>NZ_JBHSJM010000001.1:0-3613989 GCF_042652385.1 Rubritalea spongiae | reverse complement strand
CGTCTCTCTCTGGTAATTCTCACTTTAAACCCATAGCGCAGTTTCCCGTTTAGTTCGCGTTGGTGTGCTTTACGTTCTGCTAAATTAACACGATCCTAATGAATTTCTTTGCATCCATTTTTGGAAAAAAGCTCAATGAAGTACCTCCAAATAGAGAGACCGAGCATAAGACTGTCCCTCCAACTATATTTCTTACCCAAGAGGAACATTTGAGCCATAAAGCCACAATCACAGCTACGGCGGCAAACTCAATACCAACCCTAAAAAGTCACGGTTATCACATAGGGGAATCTGTTGAACTAGAATACTTTTTTCTAACTAACACAGATTTACAAGCCCATGAATTATCTGAATCTTTGATAGCATTAGACTATGACAGTGAGTTTGGCATACTAGAAGGATCTGACCTCTTTTTAGTTAAAGGCAAGAGTACTCCAATAGAATTATCAGGCCCTAACCTTAGTTCGTGGGTAAGTGAGATGTGTGATTTAGGTTCAGAACATGATTGCAAGTTAGACAGCTTCTCCACCCAGAAATTGCCTCTGCAGAACAAGACGCTGCACCCAACCACTCACCGTGATTGCGTGCGACTCTCCTCTCTGGTAATTCTCGCTTTAAATCCATAGCGCAGTTTCACGGCAGAGTTCGTGTTGGTGTGGCTTTACGTTAGACTAAATTGCGACGCCCTTTCTGAATTCTAAATTTCTACTTACTCTTTCTTTTTTACGATCGTTTGGCTTTCTCGACTTCCACGCTTTTGTTTTCGATGATGCTCGTTGCCTCAAGAACTTCGCTCTCATAAAATTCGAGATGATTTATTTAGATGTCGAAGTCGTTCGCGTCATTTTAATGCAGAGCGCACAAAGGTTACAGAGATTTCTCTACTTCACAGATTTTCAGGCTTCGACTGTTGAGTCTCACACTTTAATTAGCTCTCATGCAGTAACTTGACATAGATTCACAGACACTAATTTCGCAGCTTTTCATTCATTCCCCATCACTCAGATATTACTTATTGGCCTTGTCTAACAAGACGCTGCACCCAACCGCTCACCGCGGTTGAGTTCCGCTTACATTTCTGATAATTCCTACTTTAAACCCACAGCACAGTTTCCACGTAAAGTTCGCGGTTGGTGTGCTTTACGTTAGCCTAAATAAAACCACATATCACACATTATAGGAGCAGCAATAAGCGGTCTCATTCTATGGCAATTATCCGCATATTTTTTAAACACGAAGGTGATGATGACATCTACAAGATCCTCTTCATTTGCTTGGGAGCTACGATTCTATCTCTGGTCGCACACTTTCTGATTGGTGATTGGCTGCTCATATAGACATACCGATCATTATTCTTTGTCTGATCAAGTATTGCAGATTCTCTCTTAAAGCAGCCCTCAAAGTTGTTGGTATCTATCTTCTTCTCGTTGTGGTGATTCCGTTTGCTTACGATGAACTAACATCCGAGCCTTTAGGTGATACGATCGAGATGAGAACACCAGGAGGTCAAACCATCGAACTTAAGCTCAATGAACAATCCGACAGCTCTCAAAACTGACTTGCTAACAAGACGGCTGCACCCAACCACTCACCGTGGTTGAGTTCCGCCTCTCCTCTCTGGTAATTCTCACTTCAAACTCATAGCACAGTATTCACGTAACGTTCGTGTTGGTGTGCTTTACGTTCTGTTAAATTGTGCGCTTTTGCAGATTCGATCTCATTCGTAAAGCTATTCTGATCGCAGCATAGGAACACCGCTCGTCGCTCATCTCTATTCTCCGTTGAAGCGTAATCACTCGTGAAGATCTCTTTTGGTTGCTGTAAAAACACAGTCTCAAATTCCCACAGATTTAGATTCAAAGCACTTCTTTGATTGTTCCTGTTGGTTTAATTTGCCGATTTCAGTTTCGAACATTTCTGTCATTTGGCCTCGAAATTTACAGAGTTCTCGATCATTTCTCGAATTTGCTTTCACGGCATCATCACAATATTCAAAGCTGCAACTTCCCTAAATTGCCTTACAGAACAAGACGCTGCAACCCAACCGCTCACGCGCGGTTGAGTTCCGCTAACATTCTGATAATTCCTACTTAAAACCCACAGCACAGTTTCCTCGATTAGTTCGCGGTTGTGTGCTTTACGTTCTGTTAAATTGTGCGCTTCTTTCAGATTCGATCTCCATTCGTATAGCTATTCTGATCGCAGCATAGGAAACACCGCTCGTCGCTCATCTCAATTCTCCGTTGAAGCGTAATCACTCGTGAAGATCTCTTTGGTCGGCTGCTAAACACGGTTTCTCATTCCCACGTTTCAGATTTTAAAGCACTTTTTGATTGCTCCAATTGGTTGAAGTTACCGATTTCAGTTTCGAACATTTCTGCCATTTGGCCTTCAAAGATTACAGTTTCTCGATCATTTCTCGAATTTTGCTTTCACGGTATCATCACAATATTCAAAACTGCAACTTCCCTAAATTGCCTACAGAACAAGACGCTGCACCCAACGCTCACCGCGGTTGAGTTCCGCGTCTTTCTCTGTAATTCAAACATTAAACCCATAGCGCAGTTCCTCGGCTAAGTTCGCGGTTGGTGTGCTTTAACGTTCTGCTAAAATTGCGCAGTTTATGATAAATCGCTCATTTTCAGTACATCCGATGCCTTATTACTCTCGGTTAGATGCCTTCCCTTTCTTCAATCGTTCATTATCGAGGACATCTTCTCTACATTCGCGAATCGCAGATGAGCGGTTTCTGAATTCTCAGATTCACTCACTCATTTCGTCTCAGCACTGTCGCTTGCTAAATGAGCGCTGGTTTCCCAGAATCAGCTCAGCCTGTTGCTTTCTGAGTGCGAACATTCTCGGTTACTCCTCCAGCAAGTTGCACGAAACATCACGGCTTTCATTCTTCACTGTCACTCTATCATTTCCGCAGGGATCGCCTTGCAGAACAAGACGCTGCACCCAACCACTCACCGTGGTTGATTCCGCCTCCTTTCTGATAATTCTCACTTTAAACTCATAGCACAGTTTCACGGCAAAGTTCGTGGTTGGTGTGCTTTACGTTCTCTCAAAATGACGAAACTCCATTTCATGTACAGAGAGTTTAAGGGCATCTCAATGCACCTAGACCAAGCGATCGAGAATGATGACATAAGATTTGTATTCGAGGATTCGTGGTCTGGCTCCATTACAGGTTCTTCAATTGCCGTGATGCAGTATGCACTGAGAACTCTGCTACACTGAGATCTCATATCTATAATTTAGCATCGATGCTCTACCGGCACTTTAACACCCTTTCTGAAGAAGAACCAGAAGCTCAAGTAGAGCTTACGACTACTATCGAAGAACTTATTGCGATGCTGAATACTCAGCTGAATTCCCTATATGCCTCTGGATATACGGAGATGCTGAATCGAAAGCGTTTATGATGAGAAGCTTTCTGAACTACCTCCTATGGAACATATACAGTCGATCATAAATTTACCTCATATATAAGAGACTCGAATCTGAGGCTCTCGGTTATGCCAAAGCCGATGAAAAACTAGCTTTAAAGAGATTCAGAAAAAGACAAGCTTCTTTCAATAAGCAGCGGAAAAACTCCCAAAGAACGAACTCATAAATTGTCTCTGGAGAACAAGACGCTGCACCCAACCGCTTACCGCAGTTGAGTTCCGCTTCATTTCTGGTAATTTCATCTTTCACCCAAAATCTCACACTGGCCTCCAACGGTCGCGGTTGTGTGCTTTACGTTCGGCTAAATATTGACGTTCTAGGTAAATATTGTAGCTTTCTGGTATGACACAGTTGAAGCTATTGAAGAGGCTGTAGAACAGCTTGGAAAACACGATTTGGCAGCATTCCGTGAGTGGTTTCATACCTTTGAAGCCGCTGAATGGGACGCTCAAATTGAACGTGATCTTAGTAGTGGAAAATTAGATAGTTTAGCCGATGAGCTATTGCAGAATTCCGTTCAGGAAAAACACGCCAGCTATAGTCTAGTGGATCATTACGCTACTAGTAAGTTCTGGAATGCATACGAAAAGCTTCCAGCTAAGTTCAAAGTGTAGCCGATGAAAACTTCGAGTTATTGAAGAAAGATCCGTTCCACCCTTCATTGCATTTTAAGAAAGTCGGTCGCTTTGGTCTGTCCGTGCAGGTATTAAGTATCGAGCACTAGGTGTCAGAGTTGATGGTTCCATGACTTGGTTCTGGATTGGCAGTCATGCAGATTACGACCGGTTAATCTCATAAATTGCCTTTGCCGAACAAGACGCTGCACCCAACCGCTCACCGCGGTTGAGTTCCGCGTCTTCTCTGGTAATTCCAACTTTAACCCATAGCGCACAAACCTCGTTCAGTTCGCGGTTGGTGTGCTTTACGTTCTGTTAAATTGTACGCTTCTTTCAGATTCGATCTCCATTCGTAAAGCAATTCTGATCGCAGCATAGGAAACACCACTCGTCGCTCATCTCAATTCTCCGTTGACGCGTAATCACTCGTGAAGATCTCTTTGGTCGGCTGTGAAAACACAGTGTCTCATTCCCAAAGTTTTAGATTTTAAAGCACTTCTTTGATTGTTCCGGTTGATTGAAGTTACCAATTTCAGTTTCGAACATTTCTGCCATTTGGCCTTCGAAATTTACAGATTTCTCGATCATTTCTCGAATTTGATTTCACAGCATCATCACAACATTCATAGCTGGCAACTTCCCTAAATTGCCTTACAGAACAAGACGCTGCACCCAAACCGCTCACCGCGGTTGAGTTCCGCGTCTCTCTCTGATAATTCTCACTTTAAACTCACAGCACATTAATCACGTAAAGTTCGTGGTTGGTGTGCTTTACGTTAGGCTAAATAAAACAGCTCAAATTTTGTAATGTAAGTTTTATCTTTGGGCGATCATTCTTACTTCATGAAGACTCCGCCACCTCTACCTCAGAACATAACTCAACCCTGCAAACCTATACAGCGTGCGGTTTTCAAGGAGGCTATGAAAATAAGATTAGGCAACGTCAACTTCGATTATGGTTTGATCGAAAAGTCACATGCAAACTGAAGCTTGGATTAATCAAAATTCTCAGATTGAAATAGTTCAGATTCAAACATTCCACTCAAGCATCCATGGTATTACAGTCGTCTGGTATCGATAACAACAACGGTTTATGACCAAACAGATTAAGAGATCGACTTGCCTAACAAGACGCTGCACCCAACCGCTCACCGCGTTGAGTTCCGCTTTCCTCTCTGATAATTCAAACTTTAAACCCACACAAAAGCTTTCTGGTCGAGTTCGCGGCTGGTGTGCTTTACGTTAATACTAAATATGAGCGACTTCGTAGATTCACTAGTTCACTTACTTTGTGGATTACGACGTTCAGATACTTTTCTTCGCCAGCTACTCCAGAATTGAGCCTATTACTGAAAACGTGGGGCTTATGATGGTGGTTATCTCAGCGGTGTTTCACAGATTCTTTGGAATGCATTTTTGCCGTCTCGTATTGGAATGGTGGTGAAAGAATATTTGATTGGAGTATGTCCCCCTGGATTCCTTCTGTTGGTGTATACCTTTCTACTACTTCACTACTAATTATTGTTGGTTTAGCTATCAGTGTATTTCTCTCTGGATCCAAGTATTCATTACGTCAAAAGATCGTATTCCTTGTTAATTCTGTGGTTGTTACACTGGGTACACTATTTTGTTGTTAGTATCCCTATGAGGTTCTTCAACAGTTCATCAACACGCTTGATCACACTCCATAAACTGCCTTTGTATAACAAGACGCTGCACCCAACCACTCACCGCGTTGAGTTCCGCTCTCCTCTCCGATAATTCTCACTTTAAACACATAGCGTAGTTCCTCGGCAAAGTTCGTGGTTGGTGTGCTTTACGTTCTACTAATTTGAGCTGTTTTGCTAAATCACACACGTTTAGTACATTTCAGCGCTTTTATTTCTGAATTGTTGCGCGGTCCTTTAGATTTCACTCATTCTCTTGTCCTAAGACATTTTCTCTACATTCGCGAATTGCAGATAAGCGATTTCTGAATGCTCAGCTTTTCCTAAGTTCGTCTCAACACATTGCTAACTAAATGAACGATGATTTTTCAGAATCAGGCTTAACATGTTGCTTTCTGAGGTCGATCGTTTCAGATGAATCCTCCAGCACGATGAAACAGCTTTCCGTAACTCGCAGCACCTCACCACTCACCTTAAAATCGCCTTTGTAGAACAAGACGCTGCACCCAACCGCTCACCCGCGTTGAGTTCCGCTCCATTTCTGATAATTCCATCTTTCACACCAAAATCTCACACTGGCCCACAATAGTCGCGGTTGGTGTGCTTTACGTTCTACTAAATTTGAGCTGTTTTTGCTAAATCACACACGTTCAGTATATTCAGCTCTTTTATTTCTGATTGTTGCGCGTGTCCTTTGGATTTCACTCATTCTCTTTTCCTAAGACATTTCTCTACAGTCGCGAATTGCAGATAAGCGGTTTCTAAATGCTCAGCTTTTCCTAAGTTCGTCTCAACACATTGCTAACTAAATGAGCGATAATTTTTTCAGAATCAGGCTCAGCTTGTTGCTTTCTGAGGTCGATCGTTTCAGATGAATCCTCCAGCACGATGAAACAGCTTTCCGTAACTCGCAGCACCTCTCCACTCACTCTAAATTGACTCTGTAGAACAAGACGCTGCACCCAACACTCACCGTGTTGAGTTTCCGCTCTCCTCTCTGATAATTCTCACTTTAAACCCACAGCGCAGTTCCACATAAAGTTCGTGGTTGGTGTGCTTTACGTTCTCCTAAAAATGAAACTCATCCACCCTATTTACCTAGACGTTTCCGATGAGGTGTCTTTCGCAGCTGCTATTGAAGGTGGTATTGCATTCGATACAGAAGTCACCAAGACAGAAGATGCTAAGAAATCCTCAAAGTCTACCATCAAAGGGACGTTTGGACTCAGCTCATTATTCGAGTCACTATTTGATGCCAGTATCGAAGCCCAAGCTGATTCAAATAAAGAATCCGCATTGAACGAAACACGTAGAGAACAAAGAGCCCACACCGAATCATCAATAGCAATTCTGCTCTATGACGCGTTGACCAGAAACGAGGCTCACTTGTTAAGCCAACATCAACATCTGATTTAAAGGACATTGAACATGGTTCTCTAGTTGAGCTTTCAGGACAGCTAAGTAAAACGCCATTGATGCTATGATTGATGCGATTGACGCAATTATAAACATGAGCTCGATGGCTGTTAAGACTCAGTCTCAATCAGACCAAGAAGGATGTTGGTGATATACGTAAAGCTTTACTTGATGACCGTAGTAGAACCCATTATCAACGTGATTCTGCAACTGCAGCACACCTGAAGACTTGACGGCTGTAGTCACCCTAAGGAGTGAGAATCTCCGAGATCTTACACTAAGTGAGCTTCACAATAATACAGTCAGAGTTATTGGGAAGATCACTAGATCTATAGATGCTGAACAAACGATGAGCCCTTTTGAGAATTACGGTCTCTCTATGATGGAGCCCTCTAACCTTTCAGAGATATTTTCGTGACATAGAACATCCAATAACATGAATATGCAGTTTGGTGATGTCGAAGTTCAAGGGCCTGCTATTCAGATACTACCATTAATGGTATTCGTCTAAATTGGCTCTGGAGAACAAGACGCTGCACCCAACCACTCACCGTGGTTGAGTTCCGCTCTCTCTCTCTGATAATTCTCACATTAAACCCACAGCGCAGTTCCACGTAAAGTTCGTGGTTGGTGTGCTTTACGTTCTGCTAAATTTGAGAAGTTTATGATAAATCGCTCATTTTCAGTACATCCAGATAATTCACTACACTTCGGTCAGCTACTTTTCCTTTCTCCAACCATTCATTTCTCGAAGACATTTCTCTACATTCGCGAATCGCAGACTCACGTTTTCTAAATGCTCAGCTTTCCCTTAGTTCGTCTCAACACCTCGCTTGCTAAATGAGCGATGGTTTTTCAGAATCAGGCTCAGCATGTTGCTTTCTGAGTTCGAACATTCTCGGTTACTCCTCCAGCAAGTTACACGAAACATCACGGCTTTCATTCTTCACTGGTCACTCTATCATATCCGCAGGGATCGACTTGCAGAACAAGACGCTGCACCCAACCACTCACCGCGGTTGAGTTCCGCTCCCCTTTCTGGTAATTCTCACTTTAAACCCACAGCACAGTTTCACGGCAAAGTTCGTGGTTGGTGTGGCTTTACGTTCGGCTAAATTTGAGAAGTTTATGATAAATCGCTCATTTCAGTACATCCAGATAATTCACTACACTTCGGTCAGCTACTTTTCCTTCTCCAACCATTCATTTCTCGAAGACATTTTCTCTACATTCGCGAATCGCAGACTCACGTTTTCTAAATGCTCAGCTTTCCCTTAGTTCGTCTCAACACCTCGCTTGCTAAATGAGCGATGGTTTTTCAGAATCAGGCTCAGCATGTTGCTTTCTGAGTTCGAACATTCTCGGTTACTCCTCCAGCAAGTTACACGAAACATCACGGCTTTCATTCTTCACTGGTCACTCTATCATATCCGCAGGGATCGACTTGCAGAACAAGACGCTGCACTCAACCACTCACCGCGGTTGAGTTCCGCTCCCCTTTCTGGTAATTCTCACTTTAAACCCACAGCACAGTTTCACGGCAAAGTTCGTGGTTGGTGTGCTTTACGTTCGGCTAAATTTGAGAAGTTTATGATAAATCGCTCATTTTCAGTACATCCAGATAATTCACTACACTTCGGTCAGCTACTTTTCCTTTCTCCAACCATTCATTTCTCGAAGACATTTTCTCTACATTCGCGAATCGCAGACTCACGTTTTCTAAATGCTCAGCTTTCCCTTAGTTCGTCTCAACACCTCGCTTGCTAAATGAGCGATGGTTTTTCAGAATCAGGCTCAGCATGTTGCTTTCTGAGTTCGAACATTCTCGGTTACTCCTCCAGCAAGTTACACGAAACATCACGGCTTTCATTCTTCACTGGTCACTCTATCATATCCGCAGGGATCGACTTGCAGAACAAGACGCTGCACCCAACCACTCACCGCGGTTGAGTCCGCTCCCCTTTCTGGTAATTCTCACTTTAAACCCACAGCACAGTTTCACGGCAAAGTTCGTGGTTGGTGTGCTTTACGTTCGGCTAAATTAGCCATTTGCCTTCTAAGCCACTAAGCTTCAGAAAATCAACAGTCGTTAATTTCGGCGTCGATCATACATCAGCTTCGAGCTTCAAACTACTCAGATCATTCTAGTACATTCGCGAATCGCGGTTCTGGATTCGGCGCTTTCAGATAGTTCGTCTCCATCCTTCGCAGATTTCCGTTTTCTAAATTACACGCTTTCTCATAGTTCGTCTCAGTGCTTCGCAGATCAGCGTTATAAGATTACGATGCTTCACATAGTTCGTCTCCAGATGATGAAACTCAAGTCGCAACACCAAACCACGAACTCAGCATTGACCTTGCCGAACAAGACGCTGCACCCAACCACTCACCGCGGTTGAGTTTCGCTCCCCTTTCTGGTAATTCTCACTTTAAACCCACAGCACAGTTTCCACGTAGAGTTCGTGGCTGGTGTGCTTTACGTTCTACTAAATGAAACTACTACAAAACCTTCTTATAGCCTCGGGACTAACAGCCGTAATCACATCTTGCGAGAAGCCTGAATCCCCTACTACAGCACATAACTGCTGTTCAACAGACGAAGCCCAATCTTGCTGCAAGGTTGATGCTAACGATCAATATTACTCTGAGAGCAAATATGGTGATTTTTCTGATAGTGAATACACCGAATGGATGAATTTCCCTGAAATACAGAAGTTCATGGACGATTTCGATCACTCAAAAAACTGGATTTACCGATCAGAAGGTCGCGATTTCAAAGGTTTATCCCAGTACAGGTACGCTATACGAAAAAAGCCAGATGATGTTGCTAGATATTGGGTTCGTAGTGGACGCAACGCTGACGACTTCAAAAGTCTCGGCATTAAATATATCCGTGATGGATTTGAGCTCGTCAGCTTACAGTTATTTAAAGATTCCTCAGGAACCACAAGACATCAATCCGTATGGTTCAAATACAAAATCGATTCTGTAGAACAAGACGCTGCACCCAATCCCCTCACCGTCGAGTAGCGAGCTATATTCAACATTCGAACATCAACCCAAAACTAAAGCACGCTGAGAGTTCGGTGATTGGTGTGCTTTACGTTAGCCTAAAAAGTAATGAGCAAAACATCTCTATGGAGGTTACTAATCCTATTGGCGATACTCTCTGTAGTCATCACTCTAAACATCGTGAAATATAGTTCTACACCAGACACGAAAACAGGCCTTTCGACTACAGGAGGCGATGTCTTTGATGTACTTGGCCTGACCCCGTAGAACTGTGCAGTTCATAAATGTAGATTTGGTGATATAACCAAATCGAAAAACATGAAAAGAAGCCGTTTTAGCGAAGAGCAAAAAGTCAGAATCCTGCAAGAATTGCGAGCTGGTAAGAGTCGTAAAGAAATCTGTGCCGAGCATAATGTGAGTCCTCAAACAATTTCCCTATGGAAGAGTAAATATGGGGATATGGATGTAAACGAGGCTCGAAAGCTTAAAGCCTTAGAAGAGGAAAATGCGCGGATGAAGCGCATCATAGCTGATCAGGCGATGCAGATCGACATACTCAAGGAAGTGAACTCAAAAAAGTGGTAAGTGTGGCAGCCAAGAAGACGGTGGTTCGCACACTAGTAGAGTCTGGGTTTGCGAAAGTAAGTGAAGTGTGTAGAGCGATAGGCTTACAGCGATCTAGCTTTTATTGGGTTAGTCAACGTAGCCCTGAGAGTATAGAGCTTGAGCGAGAGGTTCTGAGGCTCAGCAAGGATAACCCTCGTTATGGCTACAGGCGCATTACGCTTTGATGCGCCGAGAAGGCCATAAAATCAACTCTAAGCGTGTACAGGCGATACGTCGCCGTCACGGCCTACAAGTACGCAAGAAGCAGCGCAAGAGTAGACGAGTAAATGAAAATGAACCCAAACGACTCCGCGCCAGTGCAAAAAATGAAGTCTGGAGCTGGGACTTTGTTTACGATCAAACAGAGCATGGGTCGAGCTTCCGCATTTAAGCGTGTTAGATGAATACACTCGTCAATGTCATAGCTTGAATCCTCGTCATAGCTACCGAGCCGAAGACGTAATTGAAGTTCTAGAAGAGCTCATTGTTGAGCATGGGCCTCCTCGGTTCATTCGTAGTGATAATGGTCCAGAGTTTATAGCCTACAAAATTCGAGACTGGCTCAAAGAGCAAGGCATCCAAACACACTACATTACACTAGGTTCACCATGGAGCAGTGCTACATCGAGAGCTTTCACGACAAGCTACGCGATGAGTTCCTGAATCGTGAAATCTTCTACTCTCTAGCAGAAGCTAAAATTTTGCTAGAAGGATGGCGAAAAGAGTATAACGATGAACGCATCCATAGCTCGTTGGCTTATCTCACACCCAATGAGTTCGCGCGCAGCGTACAGACTCCGTTACGGGCTACGCCCTCCACTCCGTCTGTACGCGAACTAATCCCTAACCTAATAAGAAACAACATCTTCACTGAATCTACAGTTTAGATCTGTCCAAAGCGCGGGGTCAGGCCATCTCAGGCTCCTTAATTAGTTGCGCAGGAACTACTCCTAGTGCCAAGGTTACAGATAAATTAGAACCAGTCCTACTAGTTACAAAAAAAGATACAGTAGATATTAAAATCACAACTGCATCTGACGTTGAATTGCTTAACTATGACAAGAATAGATTTACGGATAAACTTGAACACCAACTCAATAAGCAGAAATCCAAATACCCAACTAATAGAGACCCAAAATCCTTCAAGACAACCGTCCAGATCACTGAGTTCGATAAAGGTAACGCATTCGCTAGATCTATGTTAGCTGGATTAGGTCAAATCAAGATTAAATCAAAAGTAACCCATATGGATAACCTAGGGAACACTGGAGCATTCCTAGTAAATAAAACTTTTGCCTGGGGTGGCATGTATGGAGCGACTGTTAAGGTTGGCGATATTGAAGACAGCCTAATCAAATCAATTACAAACACACTAACTGGGTCCAATTAATCGACTTTGGAGAACAAGACGCTGCACCCAACCGCTCACCGCGGTTGAGTTCCGCTTTCCTTTCTGATAATTCAATCTTTAAACCCATAGCACACATTCCTCGTATAGTTCGCGGTTGGTGTGCTTTACGTTCGCTTAAATATGACAGCTTCTAGAAAAAAGAAGACATTTGTACTTTCAGCCATCCTACTGAGTATCCTGTTATGCCCCACCTTCTTTCTTTGGTTTAAGGCTGAAGATAGCCATCACTTCAATATAAAATACAATCTATGGAAACACGGGTTATCCCACTATGATCCAAATTACGTTGTGTTTTTGAACGTAGATGTCGACCTAAGATCAGACCTCCTTGGTATGACCTTTGACGAAGTTAGCACACTTTTTCCTGATCTAAGACTGGCCTGACCCCGCGCTTTGGACAGATCTAAACTGTAGATTCAGTGAAGATGTTGTTTCTTATTAGGTTAGGGATTAGTTCGCGTACAGACGGAGTGGAGGGCGTAGCCCGTAACGGAGTCTGTACGCTGCGCGCGAACTCATTGGGTGTGAGATAAGCCAACGAGCTATGGATGCGTTCATCGTTATACTCTTTTCGCCATCCTTCTAGCAAAATTTTAGCTTCTGCTAGAGAGTAGAAGATTTCACGATTCAGGAACTCATCGCGTAGCTTGTCGTGAAAGCTCTCGATGTAGCACTGCTCCCATGGTGAACCTAGTGTAATGTAGTGTGTTTGGATGCCTTGCTCTTTGAGCCAGTCTCGAATTTTGTAGGCTATAAACTCTGGACCATTATCACTACGAATGAACCGAGGAGGCCCATGCTCAACAATGAGCTCTTCTAGAACTTCAATTACGTCTTCGGCTCGGTAGCTATGACGAGGATTCAAGCTATGACATTGACGAGTGTATTCATCTAACACGCTTAAAATGCGGAAGCTCGACCCATGCTCTGTTTGATCGTAAACAAAGTCCCAGCTCCAGACTTCATTTTTTGCACTGGCGCGGAGTCGTTTGGGTTCATTTTCATTTACTCGTCTACTCTTGCGCTGCTTCTTGCGTACTTGTAGGCCGTGACGGCGACGTATCGCCTGTACACGCTTAGAGTTGATTTTATGGCCTTCTCGGCGCATCAAAGCGGTAATGCGCCTGTAGCCATAACGAGGGTTATCCTTGCTGAGCCTCAGAACCTCTCGCTCAAGCTCTATACTCTCAGGGCTACGTTGACTAACCCAATAAAAGCTAGATCGCTGTAAGCCTATCGCTCTACACACTTCACTTACTTTCGCAAACCCAGACTCTACTAGTGTGCGAACCACCGTCTTCTTGGCTGCCACACTTACCACTTTTTTGAGTTCACTTCCTTGAGTATGTCGATCTGCATCGCCTGATCAGCTATGATGCGCTTCATCCGCGCATTTTCCTCTTCTAAGGCTTTAAGCTTTCGAGCCTCGTTTACATCCATATCCCCATATTTACTCTTCCATAGGGAAATTGTTTGAGGACTCACATTATGCTCGGCACAGATTTCTTTACGACTCTTACCAGCTCGCAATTCTTGCAGGATTCTGACTTTTTGCTCTTCGCTAAAACGGCTTCTTTTCATGTTTTTCGATTTGGTTATATCACCAAATCTACATTTATGAACTGCACAGTTCTACGGGGTCAGGCCAAGACCTTATGAAGAGTCCAATGATGCTCAGCAAATGTACAGAGACTACTTGAAGTCAGACACCTCAGAACTCTATTGGATAGGAAACTCTAACTGGTATATCCAATTCAAAGATGGTGTAGTCTCTTCCATTGAATTAACTAAAGGCTAATCCATCCTCATCACTCAAAAACTGCCTTAGCGAACAAGACGCTGCACCCAACCACTCACCGTGGTTGAGTTCCGCTTTCCTCTCTGCTAATTCTAACTTTAAACCCACAGCGCAGTTTCCACGTAAAGTTCGTGGTTGGTGTGCTTTACGTTCTGCTAAATTTGCGCAGTTTATGATAAATCGCTCATTTTCAGTACATCCGATGCTTTTATTACTCTTCGGTTAGATGTCTTCTCTTTCTTCGATCATTCATTTCTCGAAGACATCTTCTCTACATTCGCGAATCGCAGACTCACGTTTTCTGAATTCTCAGATTTCACTCACTTCGTCTCAGCACGTCGCTTGCTAAATGAGCGATGGTTTCTCAGAATCAGGCTCAGCCTGTTGCTTTCTGAGTTCGAACATTCTCGGTTACTCCTCCAGCAAGTTACACGAAACATCACGGCTTTCATTCTTCACTGGTCACTCTATCATTTCCGCAGGGATCGCCTTGCAGAACAAGACGCTGCACCCAACCACTCACCGCGGTTGAGTTCCGCTCTCCTTTCTGGTAATTCTTACTTTAAACCCATAGCACAGTTCCTCGGCAAAGTTCGTGGTTGGTGTGCTTTACGTTCTGTTAAATTATGCGCTTCTTTCAGATTCGATCTCCATTCGTATAGCTATTCTGATCGCAGCATAGAAAACACCGCTCGTCGCTCATCTCAATTCTCCGTTGAAGCGTAATCACTTGTGAAGATCTCTTTTGGTCGGCTGCTAAACACGGTTTCTCATTCCCACGGTTTCAGATTTTAAAGCACTTTTTTGATTGTTCCTATTGGTTGAAGTTACCGATTTCAGTTTCGAACATTTCTGCCATTTGGCCTTCGAAATTTACAGATTTCTCGATCATTTCTCGAATTTGCTTTCACGGCATCATTACAATATTCAAAGCTGCAACTTCCCTAAATTGCCTTACAGAACAAGACGCTGCACCCAACCGCTCACCGCGGTTGAGTTCCGCGTCTCTCTCTGGTAATTCTCACTTTAAACCCATAGCGCAGTTTCCTCGTTTAGTTCGCGGTTGGTGTGCTTTACGTTATGCTAAAAAAAACGACACTCCTACTCTGGGCATCATACTCATTTCTTTTTGCTAATGACAAGTCACTTCCTGACTTCTCCAAAGCATTACCCAATGACACCTTTGAAGCTAAATCTGGCGGGAAGATCGTCACTAATTACCACTATCATACAAATAAAACACTGGATAAACTCATTACAGATCTAACAAAGTTTCTTGGTGATGGGTGGCCACTCGAGAACGCAGCTATTGAGCAAGTCGAACAACAGAAGATCATAAATAACAACCCAGACATTAATCATATTATTGCCTTTTCTCATCCAGATCTTCCTGACTTTACCATTGGGGCGACAATCTTCACTAACTCTGACAAAGTAGAACTTCACGGATCAGTACATGAGAGCCTTGTCACGATCGTTGTTGTCGACATGAAAGCTCATGAAAAATCGATGCGCACCGAATAAAACTGCCTTTGCATAACAAGACGCTGCACCCAACCGCTCACCGCGGTTGAGTTCCGCTTTCCTTTCTGATAATTCACACTTTAAACCCACAGCACAGGTTCCTCGGTTAGTTCGCGGTTGGTGTGCTTTACGTTCTGCTAAATATGAAACGTTTCCTCATACTACTATGCATTCTCTCTATCGTAGGGTGTGGTACATGGCTCAAACCCACTTACAAATATGAAGACTTCTCTATCATCAAAGCCTACCAAAAAGACGACACTAATCTCTACATAGAAGTATTCACAGGAGACAGCGCTACATGGCTATCAGATGCCAAAGTTTCAGAAAAAGACGACATCATCGAGATTTGCCTGCACTACACTTTAAGTGAGCCCGATACAAATTTCATAACTAACTCAAATGGTAATTCTGTTGGTCTAATCTACAGCACAAAACATCTATCTAAAAAACAAATACTCTATGTGGATGAAGCGGGTAAACAGGAACTATTTCTTCACAAGTGGAACGAAGATCTAATGAAGCTATACGTAAGCAGTCCCATCAACGATCCGTTAAAAAATTGACTCTGCAGAACAAGACGCTGCACCCAACCACTCACCGCGGTTGAGTTCCGCTCACCTTTCTGATAATTCTCACTTTAAACCCACAGCACAGTTTCCACGTAAAGTTCGTGGTTGGTGTGCTTCACGTTCTGCTAAATTTGCGCAGTTTATGATAAATCGCTCATTTTCAGAACATCCAGAGAATTTACTACACTTCAGTCAGCTACTTTCCCTTTCTCAGATCGTTCAGTTCTCGAAGACATTTTCTCTACATTCGCGAATCGCAGACTCACGTTTTATGAATGCTCAGATTTCACTCACTTCGTCTCAGCACGTCGCTTGCTAAATGAACGATGGTTTCTCAAAATCAGGCTCAGCATGTTGCTTTCTGAGTTCGAACATTCTCGGTTACTCCTCCAGCAGGTTGCACGAAACATCACGACTTTCCTTCTTCACTGGTCACTCTATCATTTCCGCAGGGATCGCCTTGCAGAACAAGACGCTGCACCCAACCGCTCACCGCGGTTGAGTTCCGCTTTCCTTTCTGATAATTCTCACTTTAAACCCATAGCACACATTCCTCGTATAGTTCGCGGTTGGTGTGCTTTACGTTCTCCTAAATGAAACCTGCATTAATTATTCACCTCAAACTAACACATCGAAATGAGTCCCGTTGAAGAGTGGTTTTTTTTACATTATCTAGGTATTGGTCTCCTGATTGCTTCATATCCAATAAGTAAATTTATGCACATACTCTTTCATTGGGCTAGAAGGTTAGGAAAAGTCGAATTTATTGGCACCAGTAAAGCCACTGACATCACTGTCCGCCACTTTGTGTTGGCTACCATTCTCGGTGGGATTACTTGGTTCATTACTGCTGAAGTCGTAAACCACAAAAAAAGAAACGGAGAACACCTAGAAGACTCCAATAGTTCGCCATCTTCGTCTCAAGCAAACTTCTGACTTCTAGCGTAAATAAAATTGCAGAACAAGACGCTGCACCCAACCACTCACCGCGGTTGAGTTCCGCTCTCCTTTCTGGTAATTCTTACTTTAAACCCACAGCACAGTTTCCACGTAAAGTTCGTGGTTGGTGTGCTTTACGTTCTACCAAATTAAAGATGACTATAGACATAAATAACTTACTATCTGGATTCATTGGCGCCGTTATCGCTCTACTTGGCGCTTTTGGAGTTGCGTGGTACCAGCAATACAAGACCGCGAAAGAAAATGAGAAGCAGAGGAAGCACGAGATGAATCTTTTCGCTGCTCAGAAAGCTCACGATAAGGATATGCAACGCCGCGAGAATAATATCCGGAATACTGGAATGGCTTCGCGGCGCGAGGTTGGGGGCGGCTAATAAATAGCAACATCCGAATAAGGATGAATGTAGTGAGGAAACCCACAATAAATGGCTGCCATCTAAACCACTCCATAAAATCACCTTGCAGAACAAGACGCTGCACCCAACCACTCACCGCTGTTACGTTTCCAATTAGTTTCATATAATTTCTTTCTATTTACGCGCACCACACATTCACAGGTTGAGTGAGTGGTTGGTGTGCTTTGCGTTAGGCTAAATATACACGCTCACTCCCACATGAACGACGAATACATACCGCTACTTAAATGGCGAATTCTCATTCTAGAGATATTCTTACTAGTAGCATTATCTTTCTTCTTAGCGTTTATGATGTTCTCCATACTGCCTGTATCCACAGCTCTCATCGTATCCATAATAAACCTCTCATCCTTTTGGTATTTCCGATATTCACTCACAGGCTCTCAACACATCACAAGAGTACTTTCTCTCTGGGTTGGTCTAACTGTAATCTCACTCGTACTTATTTCGACAGTTGGTAGATCTCCATTTAGGTGGCTTCTCGACTGGAACTAGCGCTATGAAATTGACTTGCCTAACAAGACGCTGCACCCAACCGCTTACCGCGGTTGAGTTCCGCTCCATTTTTGATACTTCTATCTTTAACCCAAAATCTCACACTGGCCTCCAACGGTCGCGGTTGGTGTGCTTTACGTTCTGTTAAATTGTGCGCTTCTTTCAGATTCGATCTCCATTCGTATAGCTATTCTGATCGCAGCATAGAAAACACCGCTCATCGCTCATCTCAATTCTCAGTTGAAGCGTAATCACTCGTGAAGATCTCTTTTGGTTGGCTGTGAAAACACAGTGTCTAATTCCCCAGATTTTAGATTTCAAAGCACTTATTTGATTGTTCCTGTTGGTTGAAGTTACCGATTTCAGTTTCGAACATTTCTGCCATTTGGCCTTCGAAGTTTACAGAGTTCTCGATCATTTCTCGAATTTGGTTTCACGACATCATCACAATATTCAAAGCTGCAACTTCCCTAAATTGCCTTACAGAACAAGACGCTGCACCCAACCGCTCACCGCGGTTGAGTTCCGCTTTCCTTTCTGGTAATTCTCACTTTAAACCCACAGCACAGTTTCCTCGTTTAGTTCGCGGTTGGTGTGCTTTACGTTATGCTAAATAAATCAGATCCACCCCGTATCATATTTGGTCAACCTTCACATGGTTGGATGACCATTACTGTGGATGAATTTAGATTCGATGCATCAGATGTTCCTTGTGATTCGCTTTACGGATTATGCAAAGCTCTAAATTCCATACTATCAGGATCTATAGATGCTTCTGTAGACTGGTCTTTAGAGCCTAATTATCTGGTATGGAAATTCACTAATAACACATCAAATTGTACTCTAATTATCACGGATCACAATGACACATTACTAGCTTCATTGGATGCCCCTACAGATAAATTGATTCGGTCAATCATAGAGGCTATCATTACTATCAAACCCTTCTTTGATCTCGATCAAGACCAGATAAATTGGTCATGGGATTATCCTTCTGATGCAATCCTTAACCTAAAAAATCGCCTTGCATAACAAGACGCTGCACCCAACCGCTTACCGCGGTTGAGTTCCGCTCCATTTCTGATAATTCCACCTTTCACCCAAAATCTCACACTGGCCCACAACGGTCGCGGTTGGTGTGCTTTACGTTCTGCTAAAAATTCAGTTTTTAGATCTGATAGACATTATTTCTGATTACGCTGTTTTTTGATTATTCCCCTAAATCCAGAGACATTATCTCAGTTTCTATGCCTGGAACAGAAACATCACTCTTTCTCGCTGACTGCTGTGGATAAGCGTATTGGAGTAGTTATTCATCCTCTTTGGATTATGCTGATTCACACTACACGACAAAAAATCACAACTGCTTGTTAGATAAAACCTTGACTACAAGTGCCATGCCGCAAAATAGGCATGTCTTTACACATTTCTATACTAACAACTCTGAGACAGCAGGTTGGAGGGAATCTTTCACGTCTCAAGTGTCTCGCTGACATTATTTTTGCGATCACAAAGTCTCGATCTGTCAATTTGGTGAAGCTGGCCACGGATAGCCAAATGGAGTGCTCACAAAGTAGTCGTTACCGTCGGTTCCAAAGGTTCTTTGCCACATGGGAACTGCCCATGCTCGCTATCACGCAACTCATTTTGGGAAAAATCCCTAAACCTAAGGATGGCTATATTTTGAGTATTGATCGAACCAATTGGCAGTTCGGTAAAACTCACATCAACATCCTAACTATCGGAGTGATTGTGGGAAAAATAGCTGTTCCTCTCGTTTGGCAAACCTTACCACAGACTTCCAAACGAGGGAACTCCAACACAAAGCTACGCATTGGGCTAATGAGTAAACTTCTCGAAGTTCTGCCTGCCAAGGACATTTACTTCATTGCTATGGATCGCGAATTCCACGGGAAGAGGTGGCTTGCTTGGTTAGACAAGAAGGAAGTTACTTTTGTGTTGCGAATCAAAGCAAATACCATTGTTGGTGATCTACTCGCTATGGAGTGTAAACGCTCGCGGGTAGAACGCCAAAGTATCTGGGGAATGAATCTCTATTTTGGTAAAAAAGAAGTTCGAACACAACGTACCCAAACGCTTTACGTCGTGAGTAACCGTTTCAAAAGTAAGAAAGCTCTGAACGCCTATCAGCGTCGCTGGGGTATTGAAGTACTCTTTGGTCACTTCAAAAAGAAAGGGCTCAACATAGAAGACACTCATCTAAGGGAAGCAAAAAGAGTCGACACACTAGTAGCCGTGGTCACCCTAAGCTTCTTCTTCTGTTTTAGTTGGGGAGTCATTTTGAAGCATAACAAAACCCTGCCTGCTTATATAAAACGCAAGAGTTACTTCAGGGCTGGCCTCGAGCATGTGATTGAAATGCTCAATCACCCCAAACGCTTAGAGCAACTGTGGAATCAGTTTTTAGGATGGATTGATAATGGAGCTTTTCCCAAAAAAATTGTCGTGTAGTGTGATGCTGATTAGTAGGTTCTCGTCATTACTAGCATACATCTCTACTCGGATATTTCTGGTACTTCTAGCATATGGGCATCACAGATTTTTTCTATTTGGCAGACATTCAGAGCTTTCATCCTTCCGCTATTGAAGCACAGGGTTTTGGCACTTTACACTTCACTCACAAACAAGGTTCTCTGGTTTTCACCGTCTGGCAGAACAAGACGCTGCACCCAACCGCTTATCGCGGTTGAGTTCCGCTCCATTTCTGGTAATTCTACCTCTCACTTAAAATCTCACACTGGCCTCCAACGGTCGCGGTTGGTGTGCTTTACGTTCGATTAAAATGATAACGCTTTTAGAAAAAACTCTGCCTCGCGAACAATTTATTGCTCTATGGTCAGATGAAGCTCCGTCATACAAAAAGGCGATCATAAAGATATCAGAATACCTTATCGATCAAGGCATTGAACACGTATCATCATTCGATTTAGAGATAACCCTATTAGAGCCGCCAAGATTCAAAGTTTCAGGGGTAGTAGATACAACTAACCAAACAAAGAAGCTCTCTTTAGAACTAGTTTGGCTTCCTAATCTAGATTGCTACAGAATTGGCTACTCGTTCTTAACCACACCTTCTCCACCAGTATCGCAAAAGACAGTTCAGCAAGTTATAGAGGCACTTGATTCCGCCTCATGTGACGATAAACATTTAACTATCGAAGGTCAGGTGTTCGAAGCTCTTGAAGGCTTTGATGAAGACTCAGAAGGTTCACATCTTATAGTTCCTGCAATTATTAGATTTTTCGAACGCTTCCCAGACCATGAAGACCAGTCTCTCATTCACATTGCATGGGATGCAAAACTAGAATCTGCGGTAATATTAGACTCATTACGAAGATCACCAAATATTTCTATGATCTGTATCGTTGAGGGAATCATCAATACTACTGAAGATGATTCGATTAAAGTATTCTGGACCGAACAGCTACGTACCATTCTCAAAGACTGTAGCGATGAAGATATCATAGAATACGCATCAGACCTCATTGGAGATACCCTAAACTGACCTTATCGAACAAGACGCTGCACCCAACCGCTTACCGCGGTTGAGTTCCGCTCTATTTCTGATAATTCCACCTTTCACCCAAAATCTCACACTGGCCTCCAACAGTCGCGGTTGGTGTGCTTTACGTTCTACTAAATTAGGTCGTTCCTTTGGTAATTGGAATGTTGCTAGATAAATTAATCATCATATCAACAGGCGATTGGACATCAGCTTCGAACTTCCAAACGCCTCAGATAGTTTTTGTACATTCGCGAATCGCAGTACTTCGCTTTCTTAATTAATAGTTCTAGCTGATTTCGTCTCAGTGCTTCGCAGATGACCATATTCAGAATTCAGGGCTTCACCTAGTTCGTCTCCAGATGATGGAATTACTTGACGCAGCACCAAACCAGAACTCCATAAATTGACTCTGTAGAACAAGACGCTGCACCCAACCACTCACCGTGGTTGAGTTCCGCTCTCCTCTCTGATAATTCTCACTTTAAACCCATAGCACAGTTCCTCGGCAGAGTTCGCGGTTGGTGTGCTTTACGTTCTGTTAAATTGTCCGCTTCTTTCAGATTCGATCTCCATTCGTAAAACTATTCTGATCGCAGCATAGAATGCACCGCTCGTCGCTCATCTCAATTCTCCGTTGACGCGTAATCACTCGTGAAGATCTCTTTTAGTTAGCTGCTAAACACGGTTTCTCATTCCCACAATTTCAGATTTTAAAGCACTTTTTTGATTGTTTCGATTGGTTGAAGTTACCGATTTCAGTTTCGAACATTTCTGCCATTTGGCCTTCAAAGATTACAGGTTTCTCGATCATTTCTCGAATTTGCTTTCACGGTATCATCACAATATTCAAAACTGCAACTTCCCTAAATTGCCTTACAGAACAAGACGCTGCACCCAACCGCTTACCGCGGTTGAGTTCCGCTAACATTTCTGATAATTCCTACTTTAAATCCACAGCACAGTTTCCTCGGTTAGTTCGCGGTTGGTGTGCTTTACGTTCTGCTAAATATGAACACCTCCACGAGACCAGCCACGTTATCTGACTTAGATTGGTTAGAGCCATTCTATGAAAACTTGATGCGCCCATATTACGAAGTCTCCATGAAGTGGGATCGCACTGTGTTCAGAAAGCATTTTGATCCTCATGAAGTTGAGATTATCACATTTGAAGATCAGGACATCGGCATGCTCAAAGTCCAGCATCATACAGATCACATTTATCTAGGCGACATTCAGATTTCACAGGAGTTCCAGAATATGGGCATTGGAAGTTCACTAATCGCCAATGTACTTGCGGAAGCTGATGAACAAAGCATTCCTGTTAGACTCAGAGTCCTAAAGTCCAACCCCGCACGAAACCTCTACACAAGAATGGGCTTTATAGAGCTTGAAGATGCTGGTCATGCTACTTTCATGATTAGACATTCCTCAAATCCTATCTCCACCCCATAAAATTGCCTCTGCAGAACAAGACGCTGCACCCAACCGCTTACCGCGGTTGAGTTCCGCTCCATTTCTGGTAATTCTATCTTTAACTCAAAACCTCACACTGGCCTCCAACGGTCGCGGTTGGTGTGCTTTACGTTAGGCTAAATATGAATATCCCACCCATCGTTAAGCCAATGATTAGAATTTTAGTCATTCTACAGCTATTACTCATTAGTTCATGCGAATATGCCACGTTCACATTGTCTAATAAGAACGGTGAGTCCAGCAGTTCAGTGATGGCATCACGAAAGAACGAGCTGTCAGTAACACTTCCCGAAGACCTACAGAATACACCAATTTCTCAGCTGAGCTTTGAGTTACTCCACAAACGTTCTGCTGAAGCAATTAGTGTACTTGATAGCTTTCCGCCCTATCCGACAGTCGACCCAAGCAAGAGCTATAAAAGCGTATTAGTATCGACCAAACCCAAGAACCTCAAATCTACAGATTACACTCTCAACATTTACCTAGATAACAAACTATATGAAACTCACACTCTGGAACTTCGCCGTGAGTTTGTAACCATTCTCGATTACTAAGACACTAAGCCCTAAAACTGACTTGCCTAACAAGACGCTGCACCCAACCACTCACCGTGGTTGAGTTCCGCTCCCCTCTCTGGTAATTCTCACTTTAAACCCACAGCACAGTTCCTCGGCAAAGTTCGTGGTTGGTGTGCTTTACGTTCTACTAAATTAATCATGCCTCTAGACGTATTTCAGAAAATTGAACATGACTTTAAATCCGATGCCCCGACCGTTCATGAACGACTAAAGGAACTCGACGCTCAAACTAAAGGTCTGATTTCTAATCGGTTGCTTAGATCTATAATCTATTTAGCTGATGGCGATTTCAAAAAACTCGAACTCTACATTCAACAAGCTCGTAAAGACTGGAGAGATGTACTTTGGCAAGCGGAGTACGACTCACCCGACAGTCAAAAACAAAGTAGGGATTTCAACAAAACATTCCACGATCTAAACCTACTCTAACATCAATCTAAGCTCCTTAAATCGCCTTGGTAGAACAAGACGCTGCACCCAACCACTCACCGTGGTTGAGTTCCGCTCACCTCTCGGGTAATTCTCACTTTAAACACTCAGCACAGGTTCACGGTAAAGTTCGTGGCTGGTGTGCTTTACGTTCTGCTAAATTATGAAAGCCTTAGAAGAAATACGGTCATTCCTCCATGATCAAACGCTTTTCTCATCAGATAAATACCTACATTCAGATTTTGAAGTCGTCACAGATGCTAGTCTAGCCGAAGAGTTACAGTCATCACAATTAGTGGAATCTCCTTATCAGGTTTATAACGACTTCTTCGAGATGCAGTGTTCCAAACTTTATGTAGAACCATCTGAGGCTGCAGACTACTACATCTATCAACACGCTAGTGAACTCATAGATATCTGGCGTTATATATGGGATTATAGATCTTACGGAGATTTCATTGACCAAATACTTTGGGACTTATCTTCCATTATTAAATCCGAAGCCAAACACGGAGAAGTAACTGGTTTTTGGAAAGATGTTTTAGACATCTACAGAGATGGAGCTATGCCTTGCGGAGTAACTGAATCAGGTTCTCTCTTAATTCATAGTCCTGCAGTATCTGAGATTCAGTTAAGCCCAGTTGGAGAGAAACGCAGAGCATACGATCTAAAGAAGAAAACTAAAAGATTAGAAGAAATCGACCCGTTAATAAATTGACTCTGCAGAACAAGACGCTGCACCCAACCGCTTACCGCGGTTGAGTTCCGCTCCATTACTGGTAGTTCTACCTTATAACCAAAATCTCACACTGGCCTCCAACGGTCGCGGCTGGTGTGCTTTACGTTCTGCTAAATAAAACTATGTACAACATTAAACCAGGTAGAGGCCCGTCAATGGGTGGCGGATTCATGAGTATTTTTGCAGCTATCTTCGGAGTCTTCTGGACAATCGGAGCTACATCAATGGGAGCTCCCAGTATGTTTACAGCTTTCGGGGTAATATTTATAATGGCTGCTATTGGTTCCGCTATTTTTAATTTTTACAACGCTACATCAAAAAATCGGTTTAGCACGTTTGAGGTCACTCGCTCTAATGATGAACCCGATCCATTATCACCCAAAAGAACCAGCTCTGGAGTACCACCTGCTAATAGAACCTCTTTTTGTCCATACTGTGGAACCTCACTGAAAGAAGACTACAAGTTCTGTCCAAAGTGCGGTAAGAACATCTGAATTAGTCTTGCAGAACAAGACGCTGCACCCAACCGCTCACCGCGGTTGAGCTCCGCTAACATTTCTGATAATTCCTACTTTAAACCCACAGTACAGTTTCCTCGGTTAGTTCGCGGTTGGTGTGCTTTACGTTCGGCTAAATATTGACGTTCTAGGTAAATATTGTAGCTTTCTGGTATGAGCACAGTTGAAGCTATTGAAGAGGCTGTAGAACAGCTTGGAAAACACGATTTGGCAGCATTCCGTGAGTGGTTTCATACCTTTGAAGCCGCTGAATGGGACGCTCAAATTGAACGTGATCTTAGTAGTGGAAAATTAGATAGTTTAGCCGATGAGGCTATTGCAGAATTCCGTTCAGGAAAAACACGCAAGCTATAGTCTAGTGGATCATTACGCTACTAGTAAGTTCTGGAATGCATACGAAAAGCTTCCAGCTAAGGTTCAAAGTGTAGCCGATGAAAACTTCGGGTTATTGAAGAAAGATCCATTCCACCCTTCATTGCATTTTAAGAAAGTCGGTCGCTTTTGGTCTGTCCGTGCAGGTATTAAGTATCGAGCACTAGGTGTCAGAGTTGATGGTTCCATGACTTGGTTCTGGATTGGCAGTCATGCAGATTACGACCGGTTAATCTCATAAATTGCCTTTGCCGAACAAGACGCTGCACCCAACCGCTCACCGCGGTTGAGTTCCTCTTTCCTTTCTGGTAATTCTAACTTTAAACCCACAGCACAGTTTCCTCGGTTAGTTCGCGGTTGGTGTGCTTTACGTTCGTCTAAATTACCACTTGCAGAACAAAAAGTGCTACTTTAGTGTCACCACATGAGAGCTGAACTTGTAACCACTTTAAAAAGAAAAGCTACTGACATCATTGCGCAGATATCTGAAGAGCATGAGCCTGTACTCATTACTCAACATGGATTACCTGCCGCATACTTAGTTGATGTAGAGACCTACGAATCTATGGAAGCTAGAATCCACCTTCTTGAAGGTATCGCCAAAGGAGAAAAGGCGATCAAAGATGGTCGAGTCGTTCCACATGATGAAGCGTCAAAAAGAATGTCCAGATGGCTAGATTAGTTTGGGCTGAGCCTGCACTCCAAGATCTAGAGCAAATTGCAGATCACATAGCTCTGGATAATGAACGTGCCGCAAAAGAACTCATTAAACTAGTTTTTGAGAAGGCTAGCTTACTCGAGACCTTTCCTGAGATGTGTCCTGTACCTCACGATTTAAGTGACACTGAATATCGTCACCTTATTGTGAGTCCTTTGCGCATATTTTACAGAGTTGAAAGCGACACTGTTTACATTGTGTACGTTATGAGATTTGAGAAGCTACTACGTCTTGAAGACATCGAAGCTCGTAAACTGACTTGACGAACAAGACGCTGCACCCAACCACTCATCGTGGTTAAGTTCCGCTCCCCTCTCTGGTAATTCTCACTTTAAACCCACAGCACAGTTTCACGGCAGAGTTCGTAGTTGGTGTGCTTTACGTTCTACTAAATTTACACACTTCTATGAACAAACACATACTACTAACAGCAATTCCTGTTGCTCTATTCATGAGCTCATGCTCTTCACAAACTACATCTTCATCTCCCTACAAAACAATCAGTGGCATGAAGATACCTGCTAGCAAACAAGTCAGCTCAGCAGATGCTAAGGCAATTGAAGACATTTTCACGAAGCGCTATTCCAACCTAAAAGTTACATCCATGATGCACATTACGCCGACAACAGTCTCGGTGCATTCTAAAGATGAGCTTATTGCATTTGTTACTCCCGCTCCTACTCTTTTCGAGAAGAAGAATGGCCAGTGGGCAATAGCTCGACCACGCTAAATTGCCTCTGTAGAACAAGACGCTGCACCCAACCGCTCACCGCGGTTGAGTTCCGCGTCTTTCTCTGGTAATTCACACTCTAAACCCATAGCGCAGTTCCTCGGCAATGTTCGCGGTTGGTGTGCTTTACGTTAGGCTAAAAATACACTGCGTAATGAAAATCCCCCTCATCATACTAATATTTAGTCTTCCATGCCCATCATATGGTTCGAAGCAAATTGCTGACCCTTTGAAAATCAACGGAAAAACTATCTACGTTTTAGACTTCAAACTCAACGACGAACTAAAAAGTCAGGTAGACCACTATACACAAGGAGGTGGTTCTACAGCCAACAAGGATGGTTTCTATGCTGAATTCGAGGTTGTAGACAAAAAGCTCTATATAACAAAGCTTGAAGTTCTTGATACGAGAACTCGTGACCTCAAACTCATTTCAATTCCTCTAGGTGAAAAATCTAGGCTTTTTGCTTCATGGTTTTCAGGTGTTTTGAATAGAAGGTACGGGAGAGGACAAAACTTATACATGCCACCACTCGTCGATATTTATACCTTCAAAGATGGCGTTCTTAAATCGGTAACTACTAAACAAGTCGGGAAATTTGAATCATCTCCTGTTAGACCACCTATTCCACCACAGCCTTACCCTTCTACCAAACAAAACTGACTTGCCTAACAAGACGCTGCACCCAACCACTCACCGTGGTTGAGTTCCGCTCACCTTTCTGATAATTCTCACTTTAAACCCACAGCACAGTTCCTCGGCAAAGTTCGTGGTTGGTGTGCTTTACGTTCTCCTAAATGAAACTTCACTTCACACTCACTGATAAAGACTGTCTCAACTTTAGTGAGCGATTTTATCAAAGGTCTCCATCACATCAGAAGATTAAGCGAAGATCACAGCTTGTATTTCCAATCATGATGGTTGGATTTGGCCTGACCCCGTAGAACTGTGCAGTTCATAAATGTAGATTTGGTGATATAACCAAATCGAAAAACATGAAAAGAAGCCGTTTTAGCGAAGAGCAAAAAGTCAGAATCCTGCAAGAATTGCGAGCTGGTAAGAGTCGTAAAGAAATCTGTGCCGAGCATAATGTGAGTCCTCAAACAATTTCCCTATGGAAGAGTAAATATGGGGATATGGATGTAAACGAGGCTCGAAAGCTTAAAGCCTTAGAAGAGGAAAATGCGCGGATGAAGCGCATCATAGCTGATCAGGCGATGCAGATCGACATACTCAAGGAAGTGAACTCAAAAAAGTGGTAAGTGTGGCAGCCAAGAAGACGGTGGTTCGCACACTAGTAGAGTCTGGGTTTGCGAAAGTAAGTGAAGTGTGTAGAGCGATAGGCTTACAGCGATCTAGCTTTTATTGGGTTAGTCAACGTAGCCCTGAGAGTATAGAGCTTGAGCGAGAGGTTCTGAGGCTCAGCAAGGATAACCCTCGTTATGGCTACAGGCGCATTACCGCTTTGATGCGCCGAGAAGGCCATAAAATCAACTCTAAGCGTGTACAGGCGATACGTCGCCGTCACGGCCTACAAGTACGCAAGAAGCAGCGCAAGAGTAGACGAGTAAATGAAAATGAACCCAAACGACTCCGCGCCAGTGCAAAAAATGAAGTCTGGAGCTGGGACTTTGTTTACGATCAAACAGAGCATGGGTCGAGCTTCCGCATTTTAAGCGTGTTAGATGAATACACTCGTCAATGTCATAGCTTGAATCCTCGTCATAGCTACCGAGCCGAAGACGTAATTGAAGTTCTAGAAGAGCTCATTGTTGAGCATGGGCCTCCTCGGTTCATTCGTAGTGATAATGGTCCAGAGTTTATAGCCTACAAAATTCGAGACTGGCTCAAAGAGCAAGGCATCCAAACACACTACATTACACTAGGTTCACCATGGGAGCAGTGCTACATCGAGAGCTTTCACGACAAGCTACGCGATGAGTTCCTGAATCGTGAAATCTTCTACTCTCTAGCAGAAGCTAAAATTTTGCTAGAAGGATGGCGAAAAGAGTATAACGATGAACGCATCCATAGCTCGTTGGCTTATCTCACACCCAATGAGTTCGCGCGCAGCGTACAGACTCCGTTACGGGCTACGCCCTCCACTCCGTCTGTACGCGAACTAATCCCTAACCTAATAAGAAACAACATCTTCACTGAATCTACAGTTTAGATCTGTCCAAAGCGCGGGGTCAGGCCAATACAGAAGAGAAACAAATCCTATCGTATCTGGATCGGTATATTGCTAACTCGAAAGAACATGCATGGTCTTCCTACCCAAAGAGCTGGGATAACGGAAAGTACTTTTATTTCGGCACTTGGGCATTTGAAGCCGCTGCTGTCAGCGCTGTCACTGACATCGACGATACTATCTACCGAGATCATCCATACTACCCAAAAGAGCTAGTAGATAATTACCTGTGCACACCTTAAAAACTGCTCTTGTCGAACAAGACGCTGCACCCAACCGCTCACCGCGGTTGAGTTCCACTAACATTACTGATAATTCCTACTTTAAACCCACAGCGCAGTTTCCTCGGTTAGTTCGCGGCTGGTGTGCTTTACGTTAGACTAAAATAGACAACCATGTCAAAGCACCCCATATTTCGAGACTACTTAGAAAAGCCAATTCCTGAGATATTCAAGGCTGCTGAGCTACTTAGCAAAGCTGTTGATGCACATATTGGCGGAGATCCCCGCACTGCTAATAATCTCCTAAAGTTGGCAGACTACCCTGAAATCTATGACTGGACTGAGAGACTATGGGGGAAAAACAGTTTCCGACGTCATTATGAATTAGATGAACCACTACCAATTATCCCCAAAGAAGAACGACTCAAGCCGAGAATGCCTAGAGCTGCACATAAGCGAGAGATAATTGAACGTGATGGGTATTATTGTCGATTCTGTGGTATTCCAGTGATTCCGAGAGAGGTCTGCAAGTTTCTAGTTGAATTATATCCCGAAGCAATGCGATGGGGACCTGCTAACAAAGATCGTCATACGGCATTACTCGCAATGGATATGGTTTTTGATCACGTTCTTCCACATTCAAGAGGTGGAAGCAGCTATCCAAATAATATGGTTGTCGCCTGTCAGCCATGTAATTGTGGACGAATGGAAAACACTCTTGAGGAGATGGGAATGTCAGACCCGATGACTAGAGAGATGAAAATTGGTTCTTGGGATGGCTTGACAAGATTATTAAAGACTTAACAAAAACTCCTAACGTCACCAATGGTCTAACAAGACGCTGCACCCAACCACTGACCGCGGTTGCGCGCTGCTCTCCTCTCAGATTATTCAAACTTTAAAACCCATAGCACAGATTCACTGGTGGAAGTCAGTGGTTGGTGTGCTTTACGTTCTGTTAAATTGTACGCTTCTTTCAGATTCGATCTCCATTCGTAAAGCTATTCTGATCGCAGCATAGGAAACACCACTCGTTGCTCATCTCTATTCTCCGTTGACGCGTAATCACTCGTGAAGATCTCTTTTGGTCAGCTGTGAAAACACAGTGTCTAATTCCCCAGATTTTAGATTTCAAAGCACTTATTTGATTGTTCCTGTTGGTTAAATTTACCGATTTCAGTTTCGACCATTTCTGCCATTTGGCCTTCGAAATTTACAGAGTTCTCGATCATTTCTCGAATTTGCTTTCACGACATCATCACAATATTCAAAGCTGCAACTTCCCTAAATTGCCTTACAGAACAAGACGCTGCACCCAACCGCTTACCGCGGTTGAGTTCCGCTCCATTTCTGATAATTCTATCTTTAACCCAAAATCTCACACTGGCCCACAACGGTCGCGGTTGGTGTGCTTTACGTTAGTCTAAAATGAACAAGCGCCAGATAAATATAACGGATAAAGACATCAAAAAGGTGATTTCATTTGAAGGATTTACCCCTGAACAATCAAAGGTCGTAGAAGACTTAGAAGAAAATTTATCCATCAAGTTTCCCGATACTCTTAAGCGAATATGGGCGATGGAAGAAGAAGCTTCAATCTTTGTTGAGAATTCATACTCGGGCCCATCTGGTTTTGACTTCTTAGCTCTTAAAGAAGGTCACATAGAATATATCTCTTCAACCATTCTAGAAATCTACGATTTAGCCTTTCGAGATAAAGACCCGAAAGTTATTCCTATTGCTCATGAAGGGAACGGAGACTATCTCGTACTTGATTACAGAGTTCACGAAGATCCAGTCGTCTTAGAATACAATCTTGAAAATGGGTACAAAGACAACCCATACTACTATTTAGCTGTTTCTTTTGATGAGTACATTGACCGAGGACAGAAGCGCAATTCCAAGTATTACAAGAAACTAGATAAGGATTTAGATAAGGACGAGTTACACAAGCATATCGGATTCACTGCTCTTGACTAACAAGACGCTGCACCCAACCGCTCACCGCGATTGAGTTCCGCTTTCCTTTCTGGTAATTCTCACTTTAAACCCATAGCACAGTTTCCACGTAAAGTTCGCGGTTGGTGTGCTTTACGTTAGCTTAAATATGTCAGCCTTTACTCCAGCTCGTTACATTGAAGAAGTAATCCAAGAGATTAAGAACGAATGCAGATGCGCTGTTCCAGGATTCCAGAAAATTATCAGCTTCAACTTTGAAGACTACGGTATTTCCCCAACTCTTTTATGGGACGCTGAGATTTTGATTCAACATGTGATACGTGACGGTGATTTCGTTCCCATGGACGAAGGTATTCAGAGACATGGAGATTCAATACGCCACTTTAAATGTAAATCCTGTGGACGCATTTGTACTGAGACGTACACTGAGTACAGCATCAACATGTATAGATCATTTGTCATATTTGACGAAGACCTCCGTTCATCCAAAATAAACTATGCTCTAGGTTATCGTGGCTTTGAACAAAGCGATTTCGATAAGATCACTGATTTTATTAAGTCGACCGACGATGCAAACTATATCGCGAACCTCACAAAACTGCCTTAGCTAACAAGACGCTGCACCCAACCACTCACCGTGGTTGAGTTCCGCTCACCCTTCTGATAATTCTCACTTTAAACCCACAGCACAGGTTCACGGCAGAGTTCGTGGCTGGTGTGCTTTACGTTAGCCTAAAAAGTAATGAGCAAAACATCTCTATGGAGGTTACTAATCCTATTGGCGATACTCTCTGTAGTCATCACTCTAAACATCGTGAAATATAGTTCTACACCAGACACGAAAACAGGCCTTTCGACTACAGGAGGCGATGTCTTTGATGTACTCATAGAGACTCCCTTATATCGACAACATGATGATTTATGGGCGACAACAAGTCTCGGAGGAACTGATGACACCATCTCCTCGCATGGCTGCACTGTTTGTTCCACAGCTATGTCACTTAGTGCCCACGGCTATAAAATAACACCTTTGGAACTAAATAATGAGCTAATTTCCCATCAAGGCTTCACTGAAAACGCCCTCTTAATATGGAGTGCCATTTCATCAGTAACAGATGGAAAGTTTTCCGTCATAGTAGAAGATAGCCCTTCACATGAAGATATAGATCAGCAGCTAAAGCTAGGTAATCCGGTAATAGCTAAAGTTCTCTACAAGAACGTAATATTTCATTGGGTGCTCATTACCGGCAAAAACTCCGAAGGTTACATCATCCAAGATCCGCTATCTAAAAGAGGTTCGAACATTGATATGAGCGATTATGAGAGTGGCATATTCACCATAAGGTTCCTCAAAGTGAATTAGATCTTTATCCACATACTCATCCTTCACGACCCACCAAAACTGCCCTTGGCTAACAAGACGCTGCACCCAACCGCTCACCGCGGTTGAGTTTCGCTCCATTTCTGGTAATTCCATCATTAATCCAAAATCTCACACTGGCCTCCAACGGTCGCGGTTGGTGTGCTTTACGTTAGGCTAAATAAAAACATGTTCAGATCATCTCGTATAAGTAACGTGCACAAAAGAATCCTCAAAGAGTTTCCTGAGATAGACTCAAACTCCGCTTATTCATTGGCTGAATCCTACATCGACCATTTTCCTAAATTTGATTTACGGGCCACTTTAAAAGTCCTTTTTCAGTGTTTAGCTTTCGGTGCTGTTTACGCTGTCACTCTTTCAATTTTTGAACGAATCAACCCTGAATCAGTTGTCATTAAGAATGTTGTCTTATTCACTCTTTTCGGACTGTTGGCTTTCTGGATGAAGAGAGATGAAACTAAACTAATTCGGAACTTTGTAGAGACTCGCACCTTACAAAACTGACTTGCCTAACAAGACGCTGCACCCAACCGCTTACCGCGGTTGAGTTCCGCTCCATTTCTGGTAATTCTAACATTAACTCAAAATCTCACACTGGCCTCCAACGGTCGCGGCTGGTGTGCTTTACGTTCGCTTAAATATGAAATCAATAACTACCGCATTGGTGACAGCTATCTGTTTGACAGAGATAGTTTCTGCTCAATCAAATCAAATCTATAAAGAACATAAGTCTGAAGACATCATTGCTACAGATTTGAATAAACACCACCCTATGGAACCTAATGGAGTTCTGGTTCCTCTAACGCATTCTTTCAGGGAACAAGCTAAAGTTGATAGATCAGTAGCATTGGATACATATTTTAAGTCACTCATTACACTCATAAACACTGCAGACAAGGTTATCTTACATTCACTAGACTATAAAAATCCCATTGCTCATAACTTCATGGATGTTGTCGAAAAACCGAATGAAGTATTTCTAGATCTTATAGTTAAGGACTTATATCCAATTTCTGATTCTGTTCAGCTTCCGAAGGAACAAAAAAAAGAGTTTCTGAAAGAATTTATAGAACAACTTTCTGAAGAACAAATAGAGAAAAACGCCCAAAGTGACTACATTCCTGTATACGGAATTGAAATAATTAAAGACGAAGAACCCATTTATTATGGAACATTATGTCCCATAAATAAAAACTTCATTATAGTTATACCTGATGACACCTGTCATATTAGCACAAACTCAGGTATGTTAGACTTATTGGCCAACATCTTCCCTATTTCTGATGAAGACCGTAAATTTTTAGAAAGTGACCGTTTTAAAAATGGCAATAATCCATACACCAAAGCATTACATAACCCCAAAAATTAACTCTAGCGAACAAGACGCTGCACCCAACCACTCACCGCGGTTGAGTTCCGCTCTCCTTTCTGGTAATTCTCACTTTCAACCCATAGCACAGTTCCTCGGCAAAGTTCGTGTTTGGTGTGCTTTACGTTCTGCTAAAAAAGCGAAGCTTTCACCTTGCGTCATACTCAAGTGAACACTAAGTTGCATACATGGATATAGCTCAAATCGAATCTCAAGCACTGAAGCTATCTGAATCAGATCGCGCAGTTCTCGTTGATCATCTTCAAGCTAGCCTTAGCTCAAAGAAGATTTCTTATCTCGATGAGCATGTTACTGAAGCCAAAGATAGGCTTGCTGCATATAGATCTGGTAAGACGCGCTCATTTGACGGCGCCTCATTTGTAGCTTCACTTCGTAATAGCCTTTCCTAGTGGATAAATACCGCCTGATCGAATCAGCTGCTGTTGAGCTCGCTGAGGCCGTTGCGTTTTATGAAGACTATACTTCACGTCTCGGCACAACATTTCTAGATGAGTTCGATCGAGCTATTGACCTTATACTAGAGATGCCACAAGCCTGGAGTCCTGTTGATTTGGAGATTCGCAGGTTTCTTCTAAGACGCTTCCCCTATTCCATATTTTACAGTGTTGAAGATGATGAGATAGTAATTCTCTCTGTATTTCATCAGCACAGGAAGCCAAGGTCATGGCTCAAAGACTTCTGATTTATCATAGTCTCTCCTTTTAAACTGCCTTTGCAGAACAAGACGCTGCACCCAACCACTCACCGTGGTTGAGTTCCGCTCTCCTCTCTGATAATTCTCACTTTAAACCCTTAGCACAGTTTCTCGGCAAGGTTCGTGGTTGGTGTGCTTTACGTTCGCTTAAATATGAAAAGTCAATCAACCCCCTTAGACATAATTCACCACTGGTGGTTCACGGTAAATGAACCAGCTAAATCAAACATGGCACTCAACATTATGCTTAAACTTGGACTTCATAATGTATCCATCAGCTCTAATGTTAAACTTCATGAATACCTAACAGAAGATTTACACTACCTAAAACATGTGGGAAGAGCGCTATCAATGAGATCACTCATCGACTATATACTCAGTGAGATGACGTCTGATAAAAAGTGGGAAGAAATTACCAATTTCCATCTCTCCATTGTGGATTCATCTAATTTTGATAAGGATGCCAGAACTGAAATTAACTCCAAAATCCCTGAGATTGAGCCAAACAGAACGGCATGGATTAATGCGGCAAAATCATGGCAGGACATTAGAGGTGAAGAACTTTCAGATCAAAGCATTCTCATTTGGGAAAACACTCAATCTTCGCAATCTTTTTAGCATCCATTTCGCTGTAACCCATTTTCAGAAGACGCGATAAAACTTCTATATACCGAGATACCTTTTTCATATCTCTATCTCGCTCGTCAAAAACGTCTCTAGCGAACAAGACGCTGCACCCAACCACTCACCGTGGTTGAGTTCCGCTCCCCTCTCTGATAATTTTAACTTTAAAACCATAGCACAGTTCCTCGGCAGAGTTCGTGGCTGGTGTGCTTTACGTTATGCTAAAAATGAAACCCGACAAATACATCATAGAAAGTTTAGAGCATTTTCACAAAATTCTAAGATATACACGTCACCATAATGGCATTGGTTATTGGTTTCGCGGACAAGCTAATGAAGAGTGGAAACTTTTACCAAAAGCAGGAAGAACTGATTTCTATCTACCAGAAGATAAAGACCTTGGGCGCTTTAACGCATGGCAAGATGAGGCGTTCCCCTATATATCAATTCAGACTGACAACAAGTGGGAAGCTCTAGCATATGCACAACACCACGGCCTTGCTACAAGACTACTTGATTGGACTGCTAACCCTCTCGTCGCAGCATATTTTGCAGTTTCTGCAGAGCCAGAATCTAATGGAATTATATATTGCTACAGCCCCAAAAAAGTAGTCGATATTGACACAGCTAAACTCAACCAATCAAACCTTCACGGATGTGCACTGATAACAAAGGCTCTAGATGGTCGTATGCTGAATCAGAAAGGACTTTTTACAGTACACTCTCCCCCAAACGAGACTATCGAAGCTCAGATAGACGAGAATATTCCAGATATTAAAAATCTCTGCGAATTACACATTCCAAGCAGTTTAAAGAGTGAGATCAGACTTCAACTATCAGACTACGGCATTACCGAACACTTCATATATCCAGATGTCGAGGGTGTCTCAAGGCATATCAATTATGAGACCTCTGAGATGACCTAAATTGCCTTTGCATAACAAGACGCTGCACCCAACCGCTCACCGCGGTTGAGTTCCACTCCATTTCTGATAATTCTACCTTTCACCCAAAATCTCACACTGGCCTCCAACGGTCGCGGTTGGTGTGCTTTACGTTCTCCTAAATAATGCATAGCGTCTTTCAAGCTGTATACGAAATACTGAAGTCACTCTCTGATCTCACAGGTTTTTCCTACAACGAAATCAACATCATTGCGTATTACATCATCGCACCACTTGTCTACATTTCTCTAATTGATAAGATTTTAGGTAAACACATACTCAAGATCATATTTTTAGTCCTTGTTGGTACATCTCTTGTTTTCATACCCGATTTCAGAGTCTTTTCAGATTGGCTATTCGATCGCTCAGTCGACTTTCTTCTCTGGTTTGAAGTCATTGGATGGAACTACACTGTTTCATCAGTTTTTATTTGCGTCTTGTTTCCTGGCATTCTTCTCATTGCTCTTATGTATTATGCTTTCCCTTCATTTCGTCATTTTCTCAGTAAGGATCTTACTAAGTCACAGAACTCACACTAAATTGACTTTGGAGAACAAGACGCTGCACCCAACCGCTTACCGCGGTTGAGTTCCGCTCCATTTCTGGTAATTCTATCTTTCACCCAAAATCTCACACTGGCCTCCAACGGTCGCGATTGGTGTGCTTTACGTTATGCTAAAAATATTCCTCTCTCTACTACTAACAGTCTCTCTGACACCCAGCCTATTCTCGGGTGTTCCTGCACTCCCTCCGAATTCACAAAATCTCACTGACGCTATTTCAGCTTCCTCTCTCGTACTCGTTGGAAAACCCTCTAAATACTCTGTGAAGTACTTCAACGACGGTAAAGAAATTACAGAAGAAGAGGCTCGGAATCTTTTTCTGCATGCTACAATCAAAGATGGTAAGCCATATCCGAGCATAGTCGCAAAGTTTCATGTATCTTTTTCAAGTAGCCACATTCTGAAAGGCTCCTCCGCCCAGCAACTGATAGAGTTTAACTGGTCTGATCTAGCTGGTTCTATGTGCCCTCATATTCCTAATTCAGCCCATAATACAGAAGGTATTTGGTACATTGGAGAGCATGTCAAAGATGATAATCATGATCATAAGGTCTATTGGTCATCGATTCATACGTTGGACACTATCAAAGCTGCACTAAAATAGCCTCTGCATAACAAGACGCTGCACCCAACCGCTTACCGCGGTTGAGTTCCGCTCCATTTCTGGTAATTCTGTCTTTAACCCAAAATCTCACACTGGCCTACAACGGTCGCGGTTGGTGTGCTTTACGTTCTCCTAAAATGACGAAACTCCATTTCATGTACAGAGAGTTTAAGGGCATCTCAATGCACCTAGACCAAGCGATCGAGAATGATGACATAAGATTGTTATTCGAGGATTCGTGGTTCTGGCTCCATTACAGGTTCTTCAATTGCCGTGATGCAGTATGCACTGAGAACTCTGCTACACTGAGATCTCATATCTATAATTTAGCATCGATGCTCTACCGGCACTTTAACACCCTTTCTGAAGAAGAACCAGAAGCTCAAGTAGAGCTTACGACTACTATCGAAGAACTTATTGCGATTGCTGAATACTCAGCTGAATTCCCTATATGCCTCTGGATATACGGAGATGCTGAATCGAAAGCGTTTATGAATGAGAAGCTTTCTGAACTACCTCCTATGGAACATATACAGTCGATCATAAATTTACCTCATATTAAGAGACTCGAATCTGAGGCTCTCGGTTATGCCAAAGCCGATGAAAAACTAGCTTTAAAGAGATTCAGAAAAGAGCAAGCTTCTTTCAATAAGCAGCGGAAAAACTCCCAAAGAACGAACTCATAAATTGTCTCTGGAGAACAAGACGCTGCACCCAACCGCTTACCGCAGTTGAGTTCCGCTTCATTTCTGGTAATTTCATCTTTCACCCAAAATCTCACACTGGCCTCCAACGGTCGCGGTTGGTGTGCTTTACGTTAGGCTAAATTACACATGTCATACATAATCATAGCTCTATTTTTCGTAGTACTCGCAATTTTTACATTCTCTACAGCTTGGCTCAAAAAGCGATCGCTCAGGATCATTTTCGGTGTGTTAACTTTTGCTTGGGCATGTCTCATGTTTCTTTTGGCAGAATTCGTCACCAAGTTACAATATAACAGCGACTTCGGTGGAGCCACAAAGCAGCTAGTCGACACCTCTGCGGAAGCTCTTCAAGCTGGACGTTACGATGATGTCTCCAGAGAATTCCAAAAGATATCAGAAGAATTAGACGTTTCTTACGAATACAAGGCTAACTATTCAGAACTCGCCGAAGGAGCTGCCGAATCACTCAAAAACTGACTTGCCTAACAAGACGCTGCACCCAACCACTCACCGTGGTTGAGTTCCGCTCTCCTCTCTGATAATTATCATTAAACCCACAGCACAGGTTCACGGCATAGTTCGTGGTTGGTGTGCTTTACGTTAGCCTAAATTATGAAGCGCATAGTAATCCTCAGCTTTTTATCATTACTATCTTGTAAGGAATCCTATACGAATCAATCCAACCAGCAGATGAAGACAGAAGTTCCAGGTAAAGTCATCACACTTGATTCTCTAGAGTCAATGTTCACGAATATCAGCAAGACCTCAAAATGGGATATGGATAACACCATGTTGTGGGGATACTTTTTCACTGACTCTAATCCGGAATCATTCATGAACATCAAGACTGATCTGGAGTCTCAAGGCTATACATTTGTCGATATTTACCAAGCTGATAGAGATAGCGAAGATGAAAACCCTCTCTGGTATCTGCACGTAGAGAAGATTGAAACACACTCTCCATCATCGTTGGATGCGCGTAATGACGAACTCTACAAATTAGCTCACAAGCATAATATTAGCAGCTATGACGGCATGGATGTAGGCCCTACCAAACAAAACTGACTTTGGCTAACAAGACGCTGCACCCAACCGCTCACCGCGGTTGAGTTCCGCTCTCCTCTCTGATAATTCTCACTTTAAACCCACAGCGCAGTTCCACGGCAAAGTTCGTGGTTGGTGTGCTTTACGTTAGGCCGTGTGGACAAATTGACTATCTAATCCAATCCATTATGGATGCAAGACATATGAAGGATACGAAAGTCTCGCTCAATCTATCGTAGCGAGTGCCTATTCTTCTATAGCGCTTAATTCTAGCAAAGTAGTTCTCTACTACATGACGCCTTTTACCGACTTCTTTGATATAAAAAGGCTTCTTCTTTCGATTTTTTCGCCCTGGTATGAGTGCCACGCCTCCGAGCTTTTCAATATGCTCTCTCAAGGCGTCTGAATCGTAACCTTTGTCAGCAAGTACAATACAGTCGGCAAGTTCACCTAATAGCTCTTCAGCTGTTTTTATTTCAGCTTCATTGCCTGGACGAAGGATTAGATCTAGCAAATTTCCATTACTATTTGTCATCGCATGTAGCTTACTGTTTCGACCACCCTTTGTTTTCCCAAAGCATTGATCTTTAGAGGTGTCACATTGATAGCAAGCATCTTGGTGAACTTTAATGTGAGACCCATCAATGATTTTGAATTGATCCTCGTTTTTGAGTTTAGCTGAGGCCTCTAGTAACTCCTTGAAGACTCCTTTTTTAGACCAACGCAGATGAAATCGATAGACACTATTCCACTTTCCGTAGCGCTCAGGAAGCTGATTCCACTGGGCTCCTGTTACCAGTATCCACCAGATTCCGTTCAGAGTTCGGTCAAAATTAGCAGGTTTTCTGCCTTTTCCTGAACTGTTAGATTTTCTCTGCTGAGATTTAAGTTAATTTTTTTAGGTGCTCTTTGAGCACGTCCGGCATCGCTGTCGCAAATTTATTCATTTTCCAGCGGCAGAATGCCGGATTTCATTGATAAATCAACGATTAATCAATTTGTCCACACGGCCTAGACTAAATAACACAGAGTTTGCACTTAGTTCCACTTTCATGAAGATCTCTCTATATATCACCATCACCAGCTTGATCATATTCACTCAAGCTAGCTGCATGTCTTTTATGGCTCCAGAGTTTTACGAAGAAGTGTACAAAGAGACCTTTCCTCCAATCCCAGAACAGTCGAAATGATCACAGTAGAGAAAATCAAGATCTATCAGAGATTCAGGGGGGATATTGACGGTTTTGCCCGCGCAGGAGCTCCTGATCCTATTACTGATGATGATTGGCGCTGGATCGACAATATTCTGAGTAGATTACACATGATTCACAATGTTTCTGTCTCTAAGGATTTTAAAGAATCTACATACATTGAGATTCATAAGACTGTCGATTCAGTGGGATCTGCTGAGTTGCTTAAGTCTATTGCCCAACACCAACTTCTCTAAATTGCCTTTGTCTAACAAGACGCTGCACCCAACCGCTCACCGCGGTTGAGTTCCGCTTTCCTTTCTGGTAATTCTATCTTTCACCCAAAATATCACACTGGCCCACAACGGTCGCGGTTGGTGTGCTTTACGTTCTACTAAATTTGAGCTGTTTTTGCTAAATCACACACGTTTAGTACATTCAGCCCTTTTATTTCTGATTGTTGCGCGGTCCTTTGGATTTCACTCATTCTCTTTTCCTAAGACATTTTCTCTACAGTCGCGAATTGCAGATAAGCGGTTTCTGAATGCTCAGATTTTCCTAAGTTCGTCTCAGCACATTGCTAACTAAATGAGCGATAATTTTTCAGAATCAGGCTTAGCATGTTGCTTTCTGAGGTCGACCGTTTCATGTGAATCCTCCAGCACGATGAAACAGCTTTCCGTAACTCGCAGCACCTCACCACTCACCTTAAAATCGCCTTTGTAGAACAAGACGCTGCACCCAACCGCTCACCGCGGTTGAGTTCCGCTTTCCTTTCTGGTAATTCTAACTTTAAACCCACAGCACAGTTTCCACGTAAAGTTCGCGGTTGGTGTGCTTTACGTTAGGCTAAATAAAAAATGTCAGAACACATAAATCTAGAAATAACGGCTACCATTCAAAAACTCATGTCTGATGAACATAGAGGGAGCATTCAACATGCTGAAAACTACAATATTACCGTCATTGATGAAAACTGGGATGAGAACGATAAGTTGATCCATTGCCCTTCTTGGTATGCTCAAATTCTAAAGGAACACGCTATATCAGGTTTATTTTTTTTAGCAGATGTTCCTGATGTAGAATGGCCCGAAGAGCACATTTTTTTGCCACTGCCTAGCTGGCAATCAGTAGCTGATGATTACCCATTCTTCATTTCAGAGATGCACAATCATGGTCATTATCCGTTTGCTTCTTCAGGGTTCGGCTATCTTGTTTTCAAAGATGGCTGTAAGGCAGAAGATCCGATATATAGATGGGATGGCGGATACATGGAGTTCACCGAAGCCTTCACAAACTTTTCAGTATTCCTTAATTCTATTCAACCATACAATCTTTAGCTGCTCCTCTCCCAACTCCATCCATTGTTAAACTGCCTTTGCCTAACAAGACGCTGCACCCAACCACTCACCGTGGTTGAGTTCCGCATCTCTCTCTGATAATTCTCACTTTAAACCCATAGCGCAGTTCCTCGGCAAGGTTCGTGGTTGGTGTGCTTTACGTTCTGTTAAATTGTACGCTTCTTTCAGATTCGATATCCATTCGTAAAACTATTCTGATCGCAGCATAGGAAACACCGCTCGTCGCTCATCTCAATTCTCCGTTGACGTATAATCACTCGCGAAGATCTCTTTTGGTTGGCTGTGAAAACACAGTGTCTAATTCTCCAGATTTTAGATTTCAAAGCACTTATTTGATTGTTCCTGTTGGTTAAATTTACCGATTTCAGTTTCGACCATTTATGCCATTTGGCCTTCGAAATTTACAGATTTCTCGATCATTCCTCAAATTTGGTTCACGGCATCATCACAATATTCAAAGCTGCAGCTTCTCTAAATTGCCTTACAGAACAAGACGCTGCACCCAACCGCTCACCGCGGTTGAGTTCCGCTCCATTTCTGGTAATTCAACCTTCAACCCAAAATCTCACACTGGCCTCCAACGGTCGCGGTTGGTGTGCTTTACGTTAGCTAAAAAATGACACCCTCTTCAAAACTCTTATATCGTTATCTAACAGCCGACGCTGCACTAAAGACTATAGAGTCTGGTAAGCTCCGTGTTGGTAGAATTACTGAATTTAATGATCCATTCGAATGGCGACCGGGCATCGAGGGTGTCATGCCTCAATATCGTCAGATTGCCACACATATCATGGATTCAATCATTAACAGTTTAAATAGTCAGTTTGGTATTATTTGCATGAGTGAGTCTGCCAAAGAACCTGTATTATGGTCACACTATGCAAACAATCATTATGGAGTCGCACTGGAGTTCGATCACATTCTTAATGATACTGTTAAAGAAATAAGATATACAAACAACAGGCCTATCATTAACACTAATAAACTCAACGATGATGTATATATGCGACCCATTGTAGACGCAATGATTCACCAGAAGTCAACAGGTTGGTCATACGAACAAGAATATAGAGTACATGTCGATTTGTCATCATGCACAATCTCTGGTGGCCACTATTTCCTAGATATTCCAGAAGACTTCCTTAAACGCATCATATTGGGCTACAGATGCCCTCTGGAAGAAGAATACGTGAAGATTGCTCTTAAAAAGAGTGGTCTAGATGACTGTTCTGTAGTCAGGGCTGAAATGGACGAGCATTCATACTCAGTTCTCAGCGAGTCTATTGAAACCCCTTAGTCACGGCAATGTATATGATAAATAACACCGACTATGGCCACAGGGACCGCCCTAGCTAACAAGACGCTGCACCCAACCGCTTACCGCGGTTGAGTTCCGCTCCATTTCTGGTAATTCTACCTTTCACTCAAAATCTCACACTTGCCTCCAACGGTCGCGGTTGGTGTGCTTTACGTTCGGCTAAATAAAGGAGTTCTTGCGTAAATCAAAGCTTCGAGTAGAATTCAACCATGGTTAGCCTCCTAGATGTTCAGAAACAAGCTGCTTCCTTAACCTTTGAGGAAAAAGAAGGCCTTTTGGCGTTTCTTATTCATGAACTCCCTCATCATCCATTAGGTCCAGATGATGATGAAGTCATTCGGAGAGAAGAAGAAATGAACACTGGCGCTGTAGATCTTCTATCCCATGAAGAGTTCCTGAAGCAAGTCGGGCGCAGTTAACATGAGAGACCTCAACTACCATCCTCGTGTTCCTTCAGAGGCTCGCGAGCTTCTTGCATATTACGAGGATATTTCACCTAGCTTAGGTGATCGTTTTTGGACTGATCTGACAGCGGCATTAGAATATGCTCGTCGTCATCCAGAGAGACACCATTTTGACCTAATTGGTGCAGGTTTAAGGAGGTCCAACCTCAAAGACTTCCCTATTCATTTTTTGTTCAAAGTGTTTCCTGATTACATTCGAATTACTGTGATCAGGCATGACAAGAGGAGACCTTCATACGGAGCTCGTAGAAATTGACTTTGCCGAACAAGACGCTGCACCCAACCACTGACCGCGGTTGCGCGCTGCTCTCCTCTCTGATAATTCTAACTTTAAACCCACAGTGCAGATTCCACGTAAAGTTCGTGGTTGGTGTGCTTTACGTTCTACTAAATTTGAGCTGTTTTTGCTAAATCACACACGTTTAGTACATTCAGCCCTTTTATTTCTGATTGTTGCGCGGTCCTTTAGATTTCACTCATTCTCTTGTCCTAAGACATTTTCTCTACATTCGCGAATTGCAGATAAGCGATTTCTGAATGCTCAGCTTTTCCTAAGTTCGTCTCAACACATTGCTAACTAAATGAACGATGATTTTTCAGAATCAGGCTTAACATGTTGCTTTCTGAGGTCGATCGTTTCAGATGAATCCTCCAGCACGATGAAACAGCTTTCCGTAACTCGCAGCACCTCACCACTCACCTTAAAATCGCCTTTGTAGAACAAGACGCTGCACCCAACCGCTCACCGCGGTTGAGTTCCGCTCCATTTCTGATAATTCCATCTTTCACCCAAAATCTCACACTGGCCCACAATAGTCGCGGTTGGTGTGCTTTACGTTCGGCTAAAATGTCCACGCTTCATAAAAAACGCAGGATCTATTTCATCGCTACCATCATAGCTTTTTGCGGTACTTCAGTGCTATTCATTCCATCGAACGTAGAAGGAATTTATCACGCTGGTTCCATGATTCAGAGTTTAGACGATAGCGACCATTATGTGAGAGTCCAGGACGGTAGAATTTCGATTTATTCCATAGGGTCTGAAGACGAAGGTTTTATCTCAGGTTTCTATTCAAACCCCAAAACCCCTTTAAAAGTTACATCGGCTTCCGATCAAGCGACGAACTCACTCTCTAGCATTACGTACTCAGCTATAGCTGGGATTCAGACTAAAGGTGACGAGAACCGGTTTCTGATACGCACTATGCCATGGAACTCTATTAACAAGGTTATCAGGAACATCGAAGTCGACCACATTTATCAGGACCAAGACTTTATCTACAAGGACTACTACGATTCAAACTACAAAATTAAGCGCCAAGAAAAATTGCCTCTGCCGAACAAGACGCTGCACCCAACCACTCACCGTGGTTGAGTTCCGCTCCCCGCTCTGGTAATTCTCACATTAAACCCAAGGCACAGTTTCCACGTAAAGTTCGTGGTTGGTGTGCTTTACGTTCTGCTAAATACAACAATCATGAAAAAACGCATAAACAAACTTCGCTCCCTTTTTGGTAAATCAGAGAATCAAGAAGAAGCTCCTCAAGAAGCTACAACTCCAAAAGAAATCACAATCACTTTTGATGAAGAACTAAATAGCATTTTTCATTCATTCTCTGGTCTTTTCATTGGGGCTATCAGTAATGGTACAGACATTGCAGCAGCAGCTATGTTAGATCGACAGAAGCTCGACTTTAGCAAAGACAGTCTCCAAGTCGTAGATCAATACCTCCTACACGTCTTTACAAACAGATCTGATTACGCAGATAAGGAACTAGAAAACACCATATTATGGGGCGGCGCTTACACTGGAGAGGTTATCAAGCGAAACACAGACGCAAACTTATTCTGGGAGTCGTACGAATCGTACATGGATCGCAATCCTGAATATAAAGAAAAGATCCCTCATAGTTTTACGACCAGAACTTTATTATCCTCTGATAACGGTACCGCTATGAATATGCCTATTAACAAGGTTTTGAGGTTCTTGTCTGAAGGAGAAGAACACAGTCTACACTATTATGCAGACAACCTATAAATTGCCTCTGCAGAACAAGACGCTGCACCCAACCACTCACCGTGGTTGAGTTCCGCTCCCCTCTCTGGTAATTCTCACTTTAAATCCACAGCATAGTTTCACGGCGAAGTTCGTGGTTGGTGTGCTTTACGTTCGGCTAAATTATGTACGTTCCTCCTAGATTCAAAGTTGAAGACCAAAACACCATCAACTCCTTCATTAAGGAGAACGCATTTGGTTTACTCATCTCCACGGATGGTGACGTGATTCACGACACACAAACTCCTCTTCACCTAAAAGCTGACGGGACTATCTATGGTCACATTGCGCGAGCAAACCCGCAATGGAAGAGCTGGACTCAAAACTCAAAAGTTAAAGTAGTATTCTCAGGACCGCACTCATACATCTCACCGAAGTACTATGAGTCCGAGTTCAACGTTCCTACATGGAACTACAGTGCCGTGTCTGTGACTGGAGACATCAAGATCATCGATTCTCAAGACGAGGTTCTAGATTTTCTCGACGCCTTAGTGCAAGATAACGAAGGTTCTGAAGATCCTTGGGCTTTAGATCGAAGTGACGACAGATACATTCAACTTCTTTCTGGTTTTGTAGTTTTTCAGATCACGCCTACTGACATCCAAGCTTCCTTCAAGATGAACCAGAATAAGTCATTTGAAGATAAGTCGAAGGTTATTGATTCACTCAAACATTCTGGTTGTCCTTTTGATCATCAGACTTCTGAGTTTATGGCACAGGCTAACAAACTCTAACTCCACCCTTTTAAACTGGCTCTGCCGAACAAGACGCTGCACCCAACCACTCACCGTGGTTGAGTTTCGCTCCCCTCTCTGGTAATTCTCACTTTAAACCCATAGCGCAGTTCCTCAGCAGAGTTCGTGGTTGGTGTGCTTTACGTTCTGCTAAATTTGCGCAGTTTATGATAAATCGCTCATTTTCAGTACATCCGATGCTTTTATTACTCTTCGGTTAGATGTCTTCTCTTTCTTCAATCATTCATTTCTCGAAGACATCTTCTCTACATTCGCGAATCGCAGACTCACGTTTTCTGAATTCTCAGATTTCACTCACTTCGTCTCAGCACGTCGCTTGCTAAATGAGCGATGGTTTCTCAGAATCAGGCTCAGCCTGTTGCTTTCTGAGTTCGAACATTCTCGGTTACTCCTCCAGCAAGTTGCACGAAACATCACGGCTTTCATTCTTCACTGGTCACTCTATCATTTCCGCAGGGATCGCCTTGCAGAACAAGACGCTGCACCCAACCACTCACCGCGGTTGAGTTCCGCTCCATTACTGGTAATTCTATCTTTCACCCAAAATATCACACTGGCCCACAACGGTCGCGGTTGGTGTGCTTTACGTTCTACTAAATTTGAGCTGTTTTTGCTAAATCACACACGTTTAGTACATTCAGCCCTTTTATTTCTGATTGTTGCGCGGTCCTTTAGATTTCACTCATTCTCTTTTCCTAAGACATTTCCTCTACATTCGCGAATTGCAGATAAGCGATTTCTGAATGCTCAGCTTTTCCTCAGTTCGTCTCAACACATTGCTAACTAAATGAGCGATGATTTTTCAGAATCAGGCTTAGCATGTTGCTTTCTGAGGTCGATCGTTTCAGGTGAACCCTCCAGCACAATGAAACAGCTTTACGTAACTCGCAGCACCTCACCACTCACCTTAAAATCGCCTTTGTAGAACAAGACGCTGCACCCAACCACTCACCGTGGTTGAGTTCCGCTCTCTTCTCTGATAATTCTCACTTTAAACCCACAGCACAGTCTTCACGTAGAGTTCGTGGTTGGTGTGCTTTACGTTAGCCTAAATTATGAAGCGCATAGTAATCCTCAGCTTTTTATCATTACTATCTTGTAAGGAATCCTATACGAATCAATCCAACCAGCAGATGAAGACAGAAGTTCCAGGTAAAGTCATCACACTTGATTCTCTAGAGTCAATGTTCACGAATATCAGCAAGACCTCAAAATGGGATATGGATAACGCCATGTTGTGGGGATACTTTTTTCACTGACTCTAATCCGGAATCATTCATGAACATCAAGACTGATCTGGAGTCTCAAGGCTATACATTTGTTGATATTTACCAAGCTGATAGAGATAGCGAAGATGAAAACCCTCTCTGGTATCTGCACGTAGAGAAGATTGAAACACACTCTCCATCATCGTTGGATGCGCGTAATGACGAACTCTACAAATTAGCTCACAAGCATAATATTAGCAGCTATGACGGCATGGATGTAGGCCCTACCAAACAAAACTGACTTTGGCTAACAAGACGCTGCACCCAACCGCTCACCGCGGTTGAGTTCCGCTCTCCTCTCTGATAATTCTCACTTTAAACCCACAGCGCAGTTCCACGGCAAAGTTCGTGGTTGGTGTGCTTTACGTTCTGCTAAAAAAGCGAAGCTTTCACCTTGCATCACACTCAAGTGAACACTAAGTTGCATACATGGATATAGCTCAAATCGAATCTCAAGCACTGAAGCTATCTGAATCAGATCGCGCAGTTCTCGTTGATCATCTTCAAGCTAGCCTTAGCTCAAAGAAGATTTCTTATCTCGATGAGCATGTTACTGAAGCCAAAGATAGGCTTGCTGCATATAGATCTGGTAAGACGCGCTCATTTGACGGCGCCTCATTTGTAGCTTCACTTCGTAATAGCCTTTCCTAGTGGATAAATACCGCCTGATCGAATCAGCTGCTGTTGAGCTCGCTGAGGCCGTTGCGTTTTATGAAGACTATACTTCACGTCTCGGCACAACATTTCTAGATGAGTTCGATCGAGCTATTGACCTTATACTAGAGATGCCACAAGCCTGGAGTCCTGTTGATTTGGAGATTCGCAGGTTTCTTCTAAGACGCTTCCCCTATTCCATATTTTACAGTGTTGAAGATGATGAGATAGTAATTCTCTCTGTATTTCATCAGCACAGGAAGCCAAGGTCATGGCTCAAAGACTTCTGATTTATCATAGTCTCTCCTTTTAAACTGCCTTTGCAGAACAAGACGCTGCACCCAACCACTCACCGTGGTTGAGTTCCGCTCTCCTCTCTGATAATTCTCACTTTAAACCCTTAGCACAGTTTCTCGGCAAGGTTCGTGGTTGGTGTGCTTTACGTTCTGTTAAATTATCCGCTTCTTTCAGATTCGATCTCCATTCGTAAAACTATTCTGATCGCAGCATAGAATGCACCGCTCGTCGCTCATCTCAATTCTCCGTTGAAGCGTAATCACTCGTGAAGATCTCTTTTAGTTAGCTGCGAAAACACGGTTTCTCATTCCCTCAGTTTCAGATTTCAAAGCACTTTGTTGATTGTTCCGGTTAATTGAAGTTACCGATTTCAGTTTCGAACATTTCTGCCATTTGGCCTTCGAAATTTACAGATTTCTCGATCATTCCTCGAATTTGGTTTCACGGCATCATCACAATATTCAAAGCTGCAACTTCCCTAAATTGCCTTACAGAACAAGACGCTGTACCCAACCGCTTACCGCGGTTGAGTTCCGCTCCATTTCTGGTAATTCTACCTTTCATCCATAATCTCACACTGGCCTCCAACGGTCGCGGTTGGTGTGCTTTACGTTCTACTAAATATGAAAACTTCACTCAAAGCCCTAACTATTTTAACACTCTCTAGCGCAACACTCTTTGCCACTGAGAAATCAGAAGCTCAAATCTTACATGAGGAGATTACTCGCCATGAAGTAATTTTAGACGCACTCAAGCACAAGTTAAACTCTCTTGAAGGATCAGAGACAGTTGCTCAAAAAGCCGAAATTAAGTTCATAGGGTCTGAGATTAAATATAACTCTAGGCCGTGTGGACAAATTGATTAATCGTTGATTTATCAATGAAATCCGGCATTCTTCCGCTGGAAAATGAATAAATTTGCGACAGCGATGCCGGACGTGCTCAAAGAGCACCTAAAAAAATTAACTTAAATCTCAGCAGAGAAAATCTAACAGTTCAGGAAAAGGCAGAAAACCTGCTAATTTTGACCGAACTCTGAACGGAATCTGGTGGATACTGGTAACAGGAGCCCAGTGGAATCAGCTTCCTGAGCGCTACGGAAAGTGGAATAGTGTCTATCGGTTTCATCTGCGTTGGTCTAAAAAAGGAGTCTTCAAGGAGTTACTAGAGGCCACAGCTAAACTCAAAAACGAGGATCAATTCAAAATCATTGATGGGTCTCACATTAAAGTTCACCAGGATGCTTGCTATCAATGTGACACCTCTAAAGATCAATGCTTTGGGAAAACAAAAGGTGGTCGAAACAGCAAGCTACATGCGATGACAAATAGTAATGGAAAGTTGCTAGATCTAATCCTTCGCCCAGGCAATGAAGCTGAAATAAAAACAGCTGAAGAGCTATTAGGTGAACTTGCCGACTGTATTGTACTTGCTGACAAAGGTTACGATTCAGACGCCTTGAGAGAGCATATTGAAAAGCTCGGAGGCGTGGCACTCATACCTGGGCGAAAAAATCGAAAGAAGAAGCCCTTTTATATCAAAGAAGTCGGTAAAAGGCGTCATGTAGTAGAGAACTACTTTGCTAGAATTAAGCGCTATAGAAGAATAGGCACTCGCTACGATAGATTGAGCGAGACTTTCGTATCCTTCATATGTCTTGCATCCATAATGGATTGGATTAGATAGTCAATTTTTCCACACGGCCTAGGAATCCCTACTAGAATAAAAAGAGTTGATTACAACAGTTCCTACAACACGAATAACCACGGCTTTACCCCGTCACAAGTACCTCGAAGAACATACTTCAATATAGGCGACATTACGCTCTCACTAAATGAAAAGCTCGCTAATTTCCCAGCATTAGACACCGCTATACGTAAAGGTGAACCTATATCAGTAGGGATTTCTGCGAAGCCGACAGATATCTTCCACCTATTCAGTGGAGAAACACGCCTTTATACACTCCATACAAATGAAAATAAACTTCTCACTTACCAAGACAGTATTGATCTGCTCCTTCCTTCTTGGGTCCTAGAGTTCATACTTTTCACAATCTCAGCAGTGGCATTACTATGGCATAGAACTTGTCGTAAAACTAACTTAGCGAACAAGACGCTGCATCCAACCACTCACCGTGGTTGAGTTCCGCATCTCTCTGGTAATTCTCACTCTAAACCCACAGCGCAGTTCCATGTAAAGTTCCTAGTTGGTGTCCTTTACGTCATTTATAAATGCTATTGTACTTATCTGCCTCACCTAACTCATCATAAACTTTATCTGAAGTATCATTCGCCGTGACTTTCTCAAATACGATCACACTATAGCTATCACGTTCACTTGAAGCCTCCTTTGGTGAATATTTTTTTTCAATAAACTCTACAGCCTGCCAATCTTGACTCTCTACAAAGGAGGCATACTTAATGCGATTTTCTTGTTCACAATAACTCGAATCCCAAACATACAAAGTTCCCACAGGCATTCTATAAAGCGGTGAAAATTCAAGCTCTTGCAGCTCTTTGCTAGCTGATTGATCAAGTAATAATTTCACTGCAATGTGCTTTCCTACAATTGGGCGATCGCTCGGATACTTCTGTTCAATCCACTCCAAGGCTTCTTCAATGGCATTATGGTACTCCCCTTTGGAAATCGTAGAAGCACATACTGAATATCGAAATTTCGCCTCACCTCGGTGAATCCCTTGCCAGTCTTGATACACATTCTGATGGTGATTCATGTGAATCCCTTGAAATCCTACTATGGCCACCGTTATCATGGTGAACATCCGCTTCTTTTTCTTAAAATGCTCTCTCGCAGAAATAAAGCCTTCAGCTGCTAACAATGCCACAAACGGAGCCATCGGCATCAAAAAATGGTAATAACCACCAGAAGCAAAAGCTCCCCTCCAATATACAAGTGAATGCAAAGTAAAATAACTGAGATATGTCACCAACAATAAACTCCACGGCGCCCAGTTCTTCCGAATTCCCCACATCCCGAAAAGCGCAAAAATTGAAGTCACATAGCCTACTCCAGCCATTATCAAAGGCACATAATGGTATATCGTACCGCTACCGTACATTGTCGTCGGCTCAGACGCAAAATACACAGCAAATGGAAAACTTCCATGTAAACTCAGCGCTAACACGTTGTATATCAATATTGGGGCCAACGTACTTAGCCCATACAAACTATCACGCCCCAGACTCGGCCAGAGTTCATCTACTGCCCCCTTATAATGAACCGACTGCCAGACATGGCGTAAAAAGCCGCCTGGCTGGCAACTCAACCAAATCCCCCACAACGCTGTCAGTATAATCCCTTCGTGCCTAATCAACGATAAGTAACCAAAACTCCACGCTGCGAGATGGTATCTCTGTTTAAGTGCGAGCCAAATCCCTAAGATCCAAACCAACATGAACGGCGTCTGTGTCAACACAGGATACGAAAGCTCAGGAAACCACGATTGAAAAATCAACATCAAAGGCACTATCCACAACGCTCTCACTTTCAATATTCGCCCCACTAACACCGTCAGCCAAACAGCTACAAACGCCAACACCAAAGTGTATATGCGCGTCGCCATAAGCCCAAACGGAGCCACTATACAGTGTATCAAATTCCGTCCAGGCCTCGTCCACTGATTGAATAACTGATCTTCATTCACCCACACACTCTTTGAAAAAAGATAGTGCGTCGCCTCATCATCTAGAATCCAACTCTCGTTCAATAGGAGTCGGTAAAGAATCCATACTAAGCCGAGGAAAATACTTCCCCAGAATACCCCATTTTCTGATTTAGAAAAACCTAACAAATCAATTAAGCTTACGAATTCGATGAAGCCTCAGAACTTTCAAGCATCATCACACTCTGATTCCGGCGCCAAATGCCATACTTAAAAATACAATACACCGCGCGCACACCATCTTTCCAACCAATGTGTTTACCTTCATCAAATGAACGTGGATAATACGAAACTGCCACCTCCATCACTCGTAATCTCCGTCGCGCAATTTTCGCCGTTACCTCAGGCTCAAAACCAAACCGATTTTCCTCAATCTTGATATTCTGAATCACCTCGCGACGAAATGCCTTATAGCAGGTTTCCATATCCGTTACGTAAAGATCAGTAACCATATTAGATAGCGTTGTTAGGAAACGATTCCCCATTGTATGCCAGAAGCGCAAAACCCGCCGAGGATTATCTCGTAAATAACGAGAACCATAACAAACATCACAATCACCATTGATCAATGGCATCACCACGAGTGGAAACTCATTCGGATCGTATTCTTGATCAGCATCTTGAACTATGACAAACGGCAGGGTCGCCCCCTGAAAACCAGTACGTAGTGCAGCGCCCTTCCCCTGATTCACCTCATGTCGGAGTAGCCGCACCATAGGTTCACTATCAGCTATCGTACCTACTATCTCTGCAGTTCTATCAGAAGAGCAATCATCCACCACTATAACCTCACCCACAATCGGCACCGCAAGTACAACGTCGATCACCTGAGCGACAGTCTTCTCCTCATTATAAGCCGGGATCACCACTGTTAGTGGCTTTTCAATCGAACAAGTGGGCATAACTAAGGGCTATTAGGCAAATTAACGTGCGAAGACCAAGAACTTTCTCGCTACAAAATTCACCATTGCAGAACTCACTGCAAAAGCCATTGCTGCTGCCCAATTAGCAAACCCCCAGTTCACCATCCATACCTTGCCTACCTCACCACCTATAAAACTAATAATCGAAATCAAGGTAAACACTCCAATTTCACGCCAAAAACCATACTTCCCAGGAGTAAATACCAACCATCGATTAGTAAAATATGCAAACAGGTTTGCTGGTACAAACGCCGAAAATAGAGCAATTCTCAAGTTCACCTGACGGTCCTCCACAGGCAAATCATTCGACATAAAATCAGGTGCAAACAACTGAAACATGAGCATCACCAAAACTAAAATAACTGTCGATAGCACACCGCAAAGTCCATACTTAAAGAACTGTGCCCACAATGGACCTTCCTTCATTTTCAATTCCTCAAACGCAACCTCAGGATGCAGAGGAATCTCTCCAAAAACAGGAACTATAATCGACAGCTTGTGCTTACGCTTCATCACAGAGTGCCAAGCAACAACTCAGCTAGAAATGATCAACTTGTAAAAAAAAAAAGACGTAGCTGTTAACCAACTACGTCTCGGAAAATACTTATGGGGACGCGAAATTATCCACCGATTTCAGTGCTACCCTTAAGGGAAGCACCTTCCTCTACGCTGAACATCTTCGTCTTGATATCACCATTGATCTTAGAACTAGACTTTAGCTCACAACGATCAGACTGAATTCTACCCTCAACATTACCGTAAAGTTTTACTTCACCAGCTTTGATATCGCCCTTGATCTGCGCGTTTTCACCAATTGTAACCTTACCCTTATCAGAAGTAATTTCACCATCGATCTTACCATCGATGATCATGTCATTTGAAAACTTAATAGAACCAGTAATTTCGATCCCACTTGCTAGAACATTTGTTGCGTTTGCCATAATTAAACTGCAGTCTGCATAATTTTTGTCAGAGAGCAATATGGATTATTCCGAAAATCAATATTTCCCCATTCAGCTAATCACTCTTCCTCGTCCAGAGTAAATTCTGCCCACTCCACCGCCTCGCTCAGCGCTGGCACAGCTTTCTCAATTAACATCTCAAGATCTGGTTCATCTGAAGTAAAACGAAAAGCAAATAACGGCCCACCGTGCTCAATTGCCGGCTCATCGTCATCAATCGTAGATTCGCGAGCAAAGTACCAATCCAGAATCCCTTCCTTCGTATCCGGATTCCACTGCGCAATCAATTCGATCGCGGCCATTGGATCCTCCTCTCCCGCTTGGCGCTGCGCCTCAATATCCTCAGCATCACAGTCAATCCCGGCCAACATCTCTAGCTGAGTAGCATCAGGATTTTCACCCAAAATCTCTTCAATATCCGTATAGTCCTGAGACGTTCTTTTTACGATTTCCATACCCCCACCATGGCCAAGACATCACCCATCACAAGTCCCAATAACCATAATTTCCGTCACACAAAGCCCAACAAAACGCACAGTTACCCCCTCATGTAAGGTCTAGAACTCTAGATACTCTATTATTTCGCCCACTTTGGTGGGCTTTTTTGTGTCCTTTCTTAAAAAAGTTTTTAAAATACTTCTTCTGCGGCATTAAAAGTCAAAGTATTCACCCTAAAAACATCCCTAAAACTCAAGTTATTAATCCACTAATTCCTTTTAAAATAGATATTTAAACGCTAAGTATGTAAGAGTTATTGAATTTCAATCTTTACAAAATAACATTTTTAATAAAGTATCATCACGTCATGAAACCCGCTACCTTGATCACTGCCACTCTCATCGGTTCATTGAGCCCGCTCGCTACTGCTGCGACATCCACAGAAGCACTTCGCGCTAAGTGCAATGCCCAAGAACTCACTATCCAAGAGCTCGAAAAAGAGGTCGATAAACTCCATGCCCTCTTGGAAAAAAATAACGCAGCACCTCAAATGGCTGCTAAATCTTCAAAGACTGCTCCACAAACTGTAGGCAGTTACACCATCCGCTCTGGCGATACATTCAGTAAAATCGCGAAGAAAAATGGTATTTCTCTCAACACTCTTCTCAATGCTAACAAAGGCGTAAGCCCTAACAGACTTAGCGTGGGCCAGACCATCAACCTTCCTGGCGCGACTCCAAAAGTGTCCGCCATTGAGTCTGCTCCACCTAAAGCTGAAGTCTTGCCCGCCGTGGCTCCACCGCTTAAACAACCCAAAGTCGCCGCTAAGCCTGCGACAACGACTAAAACATACACAGTTCAGAAAGGTGATAGTCTCTACAAAATCGCCAGAGAAAACGATACGACGGTCGCGAACCTACTAGAGCTCAACCAAGGCCTCAACCCGAGCAAAATTCAGATCGGCCAAAACATTAAACTCTCTAGCGGCTCAAGCTCTTCTATCAGCAACTCTCCTTCTGCCCTCGCCAAGCAGCAAGCAACTCCTAAAAAAGCACCAGTCACTAAATCTAGCCCTGTTCCTAAAAAAGAAATAGCTAAGCAGCCTGCACCACAACCAAAGACTCAACCCGTAGCCTACGAACCAAAGCAAGTGAAAGTCCGCACCGTGTCCGTCACGCGTCAAATGACCTTCGGAGAATTCGCTTCCGCCCACGGAGCTAGTGTCGATCAGATCAACGAAATGAACGGTCTCAAGCTCACCAAAAGCACAGTTCTCGCACAAGGTTCAGAGCTCTACATTCCTAACATCCACCACTAGGAATTCTTTAAAATTCCTCCCCACAGGTTTCTAAGACAATGAAGACGCTCAGAGGCATACCGCTTCTGAGCGTTTTTCGTATATAAAATTCACCGCTATTCACAGCGTTTACACTAATTGTCGATGTTAACTTAACCTAACTAAACACCACTCCCAATTGCACTAACAATTCACGAAGTTTTTTCTCACTCAAAGCTCCTGCCATATTGATACTCGGAGCAAACAAGACAACGCGCAGCATCTCCAGGTAATAACCTGCTTCGATTAGCCCCCTATCACTCTTCCTATTTTTCCATTGCTCCATCCACGGCAAATAAAGATCAAGTACTCTATCCATTTTCTCAAGATCCTTCACCACTGGGTGCGCCTTAAGTCGTTGAGTCCGCTCTAACATTGCCTTGAAAAACAGCTCATAATCAAGCAATTGCTGCCAACCAGCTTCCACTCCAAAGCCGTCTCTAAATAGCCAGTCAATTTGTTCCTGAATGTCCTCAGCAATCTCCTCAAAATTCGGGTTGCTGCGATTCGTTTCTAACCAAGACTCTATCACACGATAGTCACCAATCGCTGAAGCCAGAGACTCGCACATTTTCTCTGCATGTAGATAAAGCTCCCCACGGCCATCATCCGCTAATTTTAAAAACTCTCCCTGCGACCTCGGTAACTTACTCTGGAAACAAGCAGCCACGATTGCTCTGAGCAAAGTAGCTTGACTCATCCCTGATTTCCCCAAATGCGGTAGATACATTTTCGCCTCCAGACTCAATGGCATCTGCTTCGAAATGTATTTCGCATGGTCAGCATTACGAAAAAGAAATAAACGGATACAGCCCTGTAGATGCGAAAACTCAGCTTCCTTTTGATCTGAAAACACCTTCACACTCACTCCATCGCCATCATCAACCAAGGCTGGAAAACCTACCCCTCTAGGAGACTCCACCCGCTCTGGTAAATCCCCGCATTCCCATGCCTTCATCCCAGAAAAATCAAATTCCGCCCCCGTCTCTTCCTCGAATCGCTCCGTCATCAGCCCTTTCAGCTCATCCTGTAGCTCCGCTGCATTGTAGCCCATTCCTAACTCTTGACCATCCTCATCATACACCCACACCTTCATCCGTAACTCCTCAGGCAGCTTTTCTACCTGAAACATTCCCGCATCTATTCGCACTCCAGAATGAGCCGTCAAAAAATCTGCCAATTCTTGATACAAGCTATACCGAGGTGTCCTCCGCTCCCATTCTTCGGCAAATACACCAGCCGTTTGTGCCGCAGGATTACACGCGATGCGTTGGCTCTTTGGTAAGGATTTGATCAACAATAGTACGCGTTCCTCTAACTGCCCCATCACCCCCCACTCCGGTAACCATGTCGGAAATGTCGAAAGTAAATCAATGCTCACGCCTACCGTCACACCGTCATCAACCTCGCCCGGCGCCACTCGATAATATAAAGGATAGGCGTCCTCACCGTAGTAGAGTTCATCAGGATACAGCGAAGTGTCAGGCAGATCTCCATATACAAAATCTTCAATCTTAGGCTTTAACTTCGAAGCATTCTTCGTCATCCACCGCCAAAATTGCTTCGCAGTACTCATGTCCTCAGGTAGCACCTTTTCAAAATACTCCACCACCGTTTCTTCACTCCACACCCCATCTCGACGACGAAGCTTTACCTCCATCGCTGCCACCTCCTCACGGAATCCTTCGATCCTTTCTAACACCTCTGGCTTCTTCTTCATTCCCCCACCTAACAAGCCATCGCGAATAAACACCGCTCGTGCCGCCTTGGGATCAATTTTTCCAAAATGCACATTTCTGCCAAGGACAATAGTTAAGCCACTGCAAACCACTCTTTCCTTGGCATACACCGCACCCTGCTTCTTATCCCAACTCGCGCTGTGGTAGCTATAACGGCAGAGCTGTAGAGCCACTTCCTCTAACCAAAGCGGATTCAGCTTCGCCACACGTCTCGCCCACAAGCGCGTAGTATCCACCATTTCATATGCCAGTATCCAATCTAGCCGCTTCTTGCCAAATAAACCCGATCCTGGGAAAATGGCAAACTCACGCCCACCCGCACCTTTGTACACGCGTTTCTCTTTGTCAAACAAGCCCACCTGTCTAGGCATCCCACCTAACAAAGCTTTGTGCAACGCATCATAATCCACCGAGTGGTTCTCGCCCTCACGCATCACATGTGTACGCCAACGAAATGCCTCCCGACCTAACACCGCCAATTCATGATGCAAATTCCCCCATTCTAACACCCTACGAAAATTTAAAAATCGCTGACGACAGAATTTGCGAAGCTGGTTCTGCCGCCACTTTCTACCATCTTTAAATTGTTGAAGTTCACACCATAAATGCACCAATGACATGAAATCGGAATCCTCGTCCTGCCATTTCTGGTGAGCCGCGTCTGCCTCCTTAGCTTTCTCCGCTGGTCGCTCGCGTGGATCCATGATGCTCAGACCACTAACAATTACTAACATCGCATCCAGACAAGCTCGATGTTTCGCTTCGATCAGCATTTTACCCAACCTTGGCTCTACCGGAATCCGCGCGAGTTGTCGCCCGATCTTAGTCAGCTCATTCTCACCATCAATCGCCCCGATCTCACGCAAGGTCTTATAACCCTCGCTGATATGCTTGCTCGACGGTGGATCTAAAAAAGGAAAATCTTCGATCGCAGCCAAACCCAGCGACTTCATTCGCAAAATCACCCCAGCCAGCGATGATCGCCGAATCTCAGGATCCGTGAACTCCGACCGCGCATCAAAATCGTCTTCCTCATACAAACGCACACAAACACCTTCACTCACGCGCCCACAACGCCCCTTACGCTGATTCGCACTCGCCTGTGATGTTTTTTCGATCTGCAGCCGCTGCACCTGCTGCGCTGGACTCCACCTACTCACACGCGCCACGCCAGTATCCACCACGTAAACAATCCCTGGAATCGTCAGCGATGTCTCCGCTACGTTCGTTGCTAACACCACACGACGTCGCGCTCCATCAGGATTGAACACCTTTTGTTGGTCTTTCAGCCCCAATCGCGCAAACAAGGGTAAAATATCCGTTCCAGCCCACTGGCGACCATCTAACACATCCAAGCACTCGCGAATTTCACGCTCACCCGGCAAGAAGACCAAGATATCTCCCTGTCTATCAGTTCTCGAAATAGTCTCGATCGAACGCGCCACGTGTCGTGCCATATCTTCACTCTGTTCGCGCGGCAGATACTCCGTCTCCACAGGAAAAGTACGTCCCTCCACATGGACCACTGGAGCACCATTGAAAAAATCAGCAAACCCACCAGCATCCAGAGTTGCCGATGAAATCAACACTTTCAGATCTGGACGACGCTCTAGAAGAATCTTCAAATACCCCAACAAAAAATCGATATTCAAACTCCGCTCATGTGCTTCATCAATAATCAATACCGAATACTGCGACAGCTCAGTATCACCTTGGGTTTCAGCTAACAAAATACCGTCTGTCATAAATTTGACCTTGGTCGACTTGTTTGTATTATCCTGAAATCGAACTTGATAACCAACCTCGCTCCCGAGTTGTACCTTCATTTCTTCTGCCACTCGCTTCGCCACACTCGCCGCCGCTAATCGCCTCGGCTGCGTACAACCCACTCTCCCCTTTAGAGCCAATTCCTGTGCATATTCCACAGCCATTTTCGGCAACTGTGTCGTCTTTCCAGAGCCCGTATCACCCACCACTACAGTGACTTGATTCTTGCGAATTGCCTCAAGAATCGTCTCTCTCTCCTTACTTACAGGAAGAGATGGATAAGTAATCTGAAGTTGCTGACCGTCCATGAGTGCAGCAAGAGGGCTATAGATCACCGCGAAATTCAAGTAAGAGATGCAAAATCTAGCTAGCAAGACGCATAAAACTCTCTAGCCTTCCCGTCAACCATGCAGAACCCGCACATTCTGATCGTCGAAGACGAACACTCCATCGCTGAAAATCTCATCTACGCCTTGGAAACCGAAAATTTCACTACCACCCACCTCGCCACCGGAAGTGAAGTCGCCCCACTCATGAAACAACAGGAATTCGATTTCCTCGTGCTTGACATCGGACTGCCTGATATACTCGGCTTCGATGTCTGCAAGGAAGTGCGTCAATTTTCGAACATACCTATTCTCTTTCTCACCGCTCGCAGCTCAGAAATCGATCACGTCCTCGGCCTCGAACTCGGTGCTGACGATTACGTAACCAAACCCTTCAGTCCTCGCGAGCTCGCTGCCAGAATTCGCGCCATCCTACGCCGATCTCAATCTCCCACTCCGCAATCTCCTGCAGACACAGCTCTCATTCATCACGATCCTTCAGCAATGCGCATCACTTGTGCTGGCTCCGAGCTCGATCTCACAGCTCACGAATACAAGCTCCTCTCCACCTTCATGTCCCAACCTGGGCGCACTTTTACCCGTGACCAATTGTTAGAACACGCTTGGGAAGACCCTGGGTCGGCCATGGATCGCACCATCGACGCCCATATCAAATCACTCCGAGCCAAACTGCGCGATGCCTCAGAACTCTGCTGTGAGCTCATCCAAACCCGCCGCGGTCTAGGCTATTGCTTCCATCTTCCAGATGAAAATTGATCCCTTCGCCCCTGTCCGCATTACGCGCTCTGTCACCGTGTTGGTTGCCGCCGTCACTCTTTTCGGTTTCTACTCACTCTATAAAAACCTAACCAATGAGTTAGAAAACCAAACCTTTCAGGCCACAGAAGAAGTACTCGTTGAAGCTGTCCATCTCTTCGCGGCTCACGTCGAAACCCACCTAGAATCGATCAATACCCTCAATCACTCCAGCCTCGAAAAAGCATTTTCTAAAGCGAAGCTGCACACCTTCAAGGCCGAAATTCACGGATTTGAAAAAACAAAAATTGGTCTCAACTTCTACCTCACTGGAGCAGATGGAATCATTCTCTTCGATTCAGGAAAACCCAACCGCATCGGTAAAGATTTCTCTCATTTCAACGATGTCCACCTTGCCCTCCAAGACAAGTACGCCACACGTTCCACCCGCGAAACCCATGACGACTCAAAAAGCTCTATCCTCTACGTCGCTTCCCCGATCAAAAACGCAGAGGGTAAAATTCTCGGCGTACTCTCACTTTACAAGCCTCAAAATGATGTCCTCCCCTTCATCGCCAAACGCCACCGCAACATCCTCCTCTCCCTCGCAGTCATCGGATCCGGAATCGCTCTCTTTATCATCGCAGTATTCATTTGGCTGTTCCGCCCACTCGGCAAACTCACAGAATACGCCCGTGCCATCAACCGGGGTGAACGCCCACGCTATCCAAACCTCGGAAAAAGTCGCGAAGCAAACACACTCGGCCGCGCTCTCCGTGACATGCGTGCTTCACTCGATGGACGCCGTTACATGGAGCACTACACTCAGATGCTCACCCACGAGCTGAAATCCCCTCTTGCGGCCGTCCAAGGAGCCGCAGAGCTGCTAGAGGAGGACATGCCAGCGGAGCAAAGAAATAAATTTCTATCTAACATTCGCAAAGAAACCAAGCGTTCGACCGAAATTATCGACGGCCTCCTCAAACTCTCACGTTTGGAAGCCGAGGACGAGCTCCACCAGCTCCACCCTATTCGCATCGCCCCCCTCTTTACTCAATTACACAAACTCACGCGCGCTCGATTCGAAGCTAAGAAACTAAATCTAGAAATCAATTGTCCACCGGAACTCGAAATTATGGGCGATGAAATGATGTTAGAAACAGCCATTGCAAACCTGCTAGAAAATGCCATCGAGTTCTCACCCCAAAATGGCACCATAACTCTCAGCGCCGAAACCTCAGGAAATCAAGCAAAAATCACCTTGCTTGACCAAGGACCCGGTCTGGCTGTATTCGTAAAAGAACGCGCCTTCGAGCACTTCTTCTCGCTTCGAGAAAACGAAAAAGGCAGTGGACTCGGGCTGGTCTTTGTAAAAGAAGTAGCCGAACTCCACTCGGGAGAAATCACCTTAGAAAATCACCCATCGGGCGGTGCCATCGCCACACTCACCCTGCCACTCAGTTCATGAACCGCCCTCGCACGCTCTTACTCACTTTACTAGCTGTACTAGTCGTCTGCCTCGCCCTACTCGCACTACGTGACTCCACGAACTCGAAAACCACCCTCACACTCTACTGCGCAGCAGGTCTCCAAGCTCCGATCAATGCAATTGTTGAAGAATACGAACAACAAACAGGAACCAGTATTCAAGTCATCTACAATGGTTCAGGAGCACTACTCAGCCAGCTTCAATTAGGCCGCGGTGATCTCTACCTTCCAGCAAACCAATCCTACATCAACCAAGCTGGGAACTACCTCACCGGCAGCGCCACTTCAGTAGTTGCGCAACAAGCCGTAATCGTTGTCCACCAATCTAACCAATCGATCCATTCCCTAAGCGACCTCAGCAAACCCAACATCAAAATCTCTTTTGCCGAAGACTCCGCTGCCATCGGCAGATACACAAAGAACCTCCTCCAGCGACACCAACTCTGGGATACGATCCAACCAAACATCATCGTCTACAAACCCACCGTCAATGGAGTCATCGAAGACGTCGCACTCCGCTCAGCCGATGCCACCATCGCATGGAAAAATACTGCACAACAATTCCCAAACATCAAAACCATCGACACTTCCATCCTGAACTCTCCTCCACAATTCGCCGCCATATCCATCCTCAAATCCTCCAACAGCAAACCACTCGCTCAAAAATTTATCACCTTCCTCACCACTCACGCCAGCAGTCAAACCATCTTCAAAAAGCACCACTACGAGATAGTTCAGTAAGGCAAAGAGAAAATACGAATGAGATAGTACCTCCATAGGCCGCTCCCCCCATCGCAACTCAAGGTCATTGTCCCTCCACACAAACAGGAGCGCTACGACTAAGACAGCACTAGACACTCCCCAGCGCTTCGCTAATCTTCCGATTCACCAATGCACGCCACGCTACCAACTAAGCCATCATCTGACCTACCGTTCTACACGACACTCTATGGCTTCACAGCACTTTACGCGGCAGTCATCATCCTTCTTGTCGCTGCCAGCGCTAGCTACATTACCTGGGCCGACCTCCTCGCGGCGGTGGGCAGTGAATCAATCCAGCAATCCCTCACTCTCACCTTCCTCACCTGCACGATATCCGCCATCCTCGCCCTCATCTTCGCGGTCCCCATCGGTTACACCCTCTCCCGCTTCCGATTTCGTGGACACACCTTGCTCGACACGATCCTCGACATCCCCATCATCCTCCCACCGCTCGTCGTCGGCCTCAGCCTGCTCATTCTTTTCAACGCCTTCCCCACTGAACAAAGTTCACTTGAAAAATGGCTCAACCAGCGCGGCCTCGAAGTCACTTTCCACATCCCAGCCATCATCATCGCCCAATTCACTATCTCGGCCGCCTTCGCTATCCGCAGCATGAAAAACACCTTTGAACAGCTATCCCCCCGTGCGGAAATGGTCGCCCTCACCCTTGGCTGCAATCGCGCCCAAGCTTTCTGGCGCGTCGCACTCCCTCAAGCTGGTCGCGGTGTGCTCGCCGCTGGAGTCCTCGCTTGGGCCCGCGCACTCGGCGAATTTGGCCCCATTCTGGTCTTCGCCGGCGCCACTCGTGGCCGCACCGAAGTCCTTGCCACCTCCGTCTTCCTCGAAGTCAACATAGGCAATCTCGGTGGAGCCGCAGCCGTCTCACTCATTCTCATCACCCTAGCCATCGCCACCATCCTCACTATCCGCCTAGTCGGGGACCGAAAGTGACAAATGAGAAATCATAAACACAACAGCCAAACATCAATAAAAACTCCATTAGTCAGACACATAAAACACAACTTCCTGAGTCCACACAAAGAATTTTGCACCATTTATCAATTCTATATGGCACCACACACCCAACGCCGCAGGCGTCTCAATTCAACATTTAACACTCAACATTAAACATTGCTGTCCGTCTCCAACATTTCTATCAGCTCAGGTAATTTCCAACTCAACTCCATTAGCTTCGAAATCCCTGATGCCCAATGCCTTTCTCTCATGGGTCCTTCAGGATCTGGGAAAACCACCATCATGGAAGCCATTTGCGGACTGCGTAAAGTACATGAAGGAGAAATCTTATTAGATAATCACGACATCACCCAGTTGCGCCCCTGTGATCGCAATGTCGCTCTCGTCCCCCAAGACAACGCCCTCTTTCCTCACCTCACCGTGCACGAACACCTAGCCTTCGGCCCCGGTCTCCAAAAATGGGAAACCGCGCAAATTCAACAACGCGTAGAACAACTCGCGACAGAACTCGGCATCTTAAACCTACTCGATCGTAAACCGAACATGCTCTCCGGTGGGGAATCCAAACGTGTGGCCCTCGGCCGCGCCCTCGCCACTCGCCCCAGATTACTCTGTCTCGACGAAGCCCTCACCGGTCTTGACGAAACCACCCATGCCGAAACTCTCGATTGCATTAAGTCCTCGATCGAACGTGAAAAAATAACCACGCTTCATATCACCCACTCTCAACAAGAAGCCAAGACTCTCGCCTCAATCAAGCTCTCGATCCACGACCTCATTGGTTAACGAAATCAGCACCATTGAGCCCTACGTACCTAGATTACCGCGCTGAACTCGAAACATTCTAGATTTTCTCACACTCAAAGCCGTCGCTTATAACTTATCCTCCAGATTGCTTAACGTAGTTGCTATCTTTGCCTTATTGATCGCATCGATAAATTGTCTGAGACGCCCGAAGTCATTACGACCATGTCTGAATGTGATTCTTGGCATTTCAGCTAGCTCCACTTCATTCATTTCCTCTTTCAATGGACCGCACTGAAGCATTTCTCCCGTCTTCACTATATCCGCAAAATCTTTCTTCAACTTCTCAAAATCTTTAGGGTCAATTGCGTCTTGCAAGCGAATCACTAACTTATCTCCAACATAGCGGTACGAGTGGAAATTCTTGTAGAAATCCACAATCTCTTTCACCGCCACTTCGATGTCATCGGTCACCTTGAATAGAGAAAAGTCGGACTCGGAAATCAGCCCTAAACGCATGAGATGCTCTTCGATGAATTGGTTCCAAAACTTCCAATATTTACCACCTGGGGCATCCAACAAGACGAGCGGATAGATCAAGGCCTTTCCCGTCTGAATCAAGGTCAGAGCCTCGAAAATCTCATCCATTGTGCCAAAACCACCTGGCAAAGCAACGGCCGCATCAGCTTCTTTGACAAAAGACAACTTCCTAGTGAAGAAGTAATTATAGTCTATTAACTTCTCATCTTTAGAAATAAATGGGTTTGCAGAGGACTCAAACGGCAAGGAAATATTGAGTCCAAAACTGAAATCTCGCCCAGCACCTTCATTACCTGCCGCCATAATCCCTGGGCCGGCTCCAGTAATCGTCATAAAACCCTCTTCTTTCATCCGCTGCGCAAACTTCACAGTAGTGATGTATTCAACCTCCTCCGGCTTAGTCCGCGCAGAACCAAAAATCCCAACCTTCTTCAAATGGCGATAGGGGTAAAATACCTCAGAGGAAATGCGCATCTCTTTCAACGCGCGATTCATTAATTTAAAATCGGCTTGGCTTACTGAGCTACGCGATACCCGAACTGCAGTTGTTAGCATTTCCGCCAGTAAACAGAAGTTCCCATCACGGTCCATCTGCTGTGAAATCTCCATGATTCGATCATCCAGCTTCTTCTCGCCAGTCGTTCCCACATAGGAACAGGATGCCGAGTGGATCATCCCCCCCGTAAAATCCTTCTCCTGCGGTACATCTCTATGATTGCGTTCACTCATAGAAATAACTCTAGATCGTATTCATTTAGGCCGCCACTAAATCCTGCTAGAAAATGTTATTTTTTCTTTGGAGGTCGAGAAGCTTTCCCTAAAAGACGGATCATTTCACCGTGTGGGATTGAGTCATACTTACCTGCGAGTTTGTTTGCCTCCACTTCACGCCGAACATTAGGCTGCACATCCTCCACGTAGAATCCCACTGGCACTAAATACTTTTTCGTGAACTTCCTAATATCATTCTCAGCTTCGAGTGCTAGATGCACACGTTCATCCTTTTCAAGAATCTCATGCACTACCTCAAGTTCAGAAGTGAGTAAATTCTGATCATCTAAATACGAACTCAGATAATATGCCTCCCATGGCGCTTTCTCATTCAATCCCTTAATCAGAGCACTCACTGATTTCACATAATCCAATTCTAACATTTGCGAATCTATACCATTATAACCCTCGAGAGCAGCACCATAAACTCTGGACAAGCCTTGCTCTATCAAAGGAGCACCAGCCCAGTCATGAAATCCTTTAAAGAAACGGAGACGACACTCTTTCGAAAACCCATCATGACTTTTCGAAGCTCCTGTCCTGTTAAAATCATTAGTTCCAATAAGGCTGTACACATAGGTTGAGCTTCGAAGCTTCGCATCTCTGAAATCCTTCTCCTTGAGGTAAACACCACTCCCAGACCCACAGGCCAGAACACCTGCAATCCTCTTATCTCTCTCAGCTAGAAGATAGGCCATGCGCGATCCGCCCGACATCCCTGAAGAAAACGCCATGCCCTCTATCACCGGAATGCGTTCAAAAACATCATCAGCCATTGCTGCCATTGCTATGTCTGAGTCGGCAAAGCCATTTTTAGATTCTATAGATAAGGCAATAACACACCCTAATCGATCAGCTGCACTGAGATACTTCTGCATCGGTTTGAATGATTTCCCTCCACCAGAAGCCATCACAAAACAAACAGCCCACTCTCTACCTCTATGAAACTTTTTTGGCAAATAAAGATGATATCCCCAGCGCGAATCATCGCCACAGCGCACATTTTGGCGTACCTTGCCCGCCACAGCATTAATCTCGGAAATACCCGTTTCTCCCTTATTCTTTTCCTCAATGTACTTGAGTAAGAAATCCTGATCAGCCGGCGAAAGCTGATTCATCTTAATCCTCAGCTCCGAACCGTTCTCACGTAACAACACAACTTTGTCCCAATCTGATTCGACCAATTCAGCCTGGATGCTAGTACCAGAAGTACTCGTCCATACTCGCATAGAATCAGCATGACTAATCACAGGCAGAATACAAAAAACTAGCAGTGCTAGCGGTAAGAAAAAACGAGACATAGCAATGAAAACTAGAGGAGCCCTACAAATGTTGAGGTGAAAACGATCTATAAGAAAAAAGCATAGACCCAGCATTCTGCCAAGAGCCTCGGGAAAGAAAAAACCCACACCTCAGATGAAGTGTGGGTTGAAAAATTTTAATCACCCTATCGTCTAATAAACGTCGCGACAGTAACGTTTCTCTTTCTTGAGAGTCTTGATGAAAGCCGCAGCTTCATCTTCGCTAAGACCACCGTGCTCTTGAGCTATCGTATGAAGCGCAGCATCCACATCCTTCGCCATACGTGATGCATCACCACAGACGTAAAATGCAGCCTTATCTTCGTTGAGCCATTTCCAGAGCTCTGCTCCAGCTTCGATCATGCGATTCTGGACGTAGATTTTCTCTTTCTGATCACGTGAGAAAGCTGTGCTTAGTTTTGTGAGAACACCGTCACTAGCCATTTGATCAAGCTCCTCTTTATAAAGGAAGTCTTCAGCTTCGTGTGGGTTACCGAAGAATAACCAGTTGCCACCCTTAGCTTCCGTAGCTTTACGCTCTTCTAGAAATGCACGGAACGGTGCGATGCCTGTTCCCGGTCCCACCATGATCACTGGTGTGTCACCATTCTCAGGCAAACGGAATGCATTGTTTGAATGAAGGAATACTCCCGGATTCACTCCTTCTGAACGATCTGAAAGGAAGGAAGAGCACACACCTGCACGATCGCGGTGCTTGCTGTGGTATCTTACGATTCCAACAGTAAGATGCACTTCATTCGGATGCGCTTTCGGGCTCGATGAGATCGAATAGAGTCTCGGCTGAAGCTTCTTCAGTGAACCTACAAATTCTTCAGCATCCTCAAAATCAGCCGGATGGTCGGTAATGAGGTCGATCAATTCACGCCCCCAGCAGAAATCATCAAACGCAGCCTTGTCATCGCCTTCTACTAATGAGCGAAGGAATGGAGAACCGCTACGTTGCTGCCAATTCTGAATAAAGGTCTTATTCAAATTGCGAATATCATAGCTATAAATCAGAGCCTCGCGCAATGTACCTTCACCGCCACCAGGAAGCGGTACTTCCTCAGTCGGTTTGAAGTTCATATTACTGAGAATCTCATCCACCATGGCTTCATCATTCTGCGGATATACGCCAAGCGCATCCCCCACTTCATACTCAAGCCCTGAACCTTCCAGTGAAAATTCAATGTGGTGAGTCTCACGCGGAGATCCATCCGCATTGAGATTCACATTTTTTAGAATGGGTGCTGGGAATGGATTCTTCTTGCTATACCCATCTTCTGAAAAATCTTCAGATGCGGTTGCCGCTGGAGCTGCAGAAGCACCAAGTGCATCAAGCACCCCCTTCTTCCACTCTTCATACGGCTCATCAAAGTCCACATCACAATCCACACGTGGGAAGATGCGTGTCGCACCGAGTTGCTCAAAGCGGGTATCAAATTCGATACCACACTTACAGAAGTCTGGATATTCAGTATCTCCAAGTGCTAGAACCGAGAAATTCACCCCCTCTAAACTAGGGGCGGCATCACTGAGGATCCACTCGTGGAAATCTGCTGCGTTGTCCGGTGGTTCACCGTCGCCGTACGTGGAAGTGATAATGAGAACGTTTTGCTCACTAGGGAGCTTCTCCATTTCATAAGATCCAAGATCATTGAGCTCTGGGTTAAAATTCATCTTCGCCATCGCTTTCGATAGCTTCTTACCGAGCGCTTCGGAGTTACCTGTTTGAGAACCTACGAGGATCGTAACAGGAACTGCTGGGCCAGCACTTTGACCGTCTAGTCCACGGCCGCTGGTAAGGTCATTGATGAAATTAGACACCAAGTTATTGAGCCACTGACGTTGTTCGACAGTGAATGGAGCATCATCAGGAATGTAATTCTGCTGTGACATAGTAAATCTGAGACCGAGGAATCATTTCCTCGGGGGCGGCTAAATTGCTGCAAGTCCTACCAGCATGCAAGCATTGATGATGCCAGTATCAAAATATTTTGTGAAAATTGATCAATTCCCCCTCTAACTGCTAGAAAAACCTAGCCTTCACGACGTGGTCGTGTCCCCATAATCAATCGAAGCCCTACTAATGGAATCGCAGAAATAGCTAAAGCAGCTAAACCAATTTTCCAACCTGGATAAACTCGAGCTTTTTGCTTTTGCAGCCCTTCCAGAGCCTCCGCGACAACCTGCACTTTATCTGTGTAGAAAAACTCGCTCCCAGGGATCTTGTTCTTCTCCTCACCACGCATTGCCACTTTTCCGAACTCTGTGTGCACAGGCCCAGGGCAGAGCGCCAACACATTGATATTACTTTCTTTCAGCTCCATACGAATGGCTTCAGAAAAGCTACTCACGTAAGCCTTCGTTGCCGCGTACACCGCAAAATCAGGAATCGGTAACACACTCGCAAGCGAACTCACATTGATAATATCACCGAAATTACGCTGCATCATGCTAGGCAAGAGCGCATGAGTGAGCTGCGTTAGCGCATTGATGTTAAGCTCTAACATCTGCTCCAGCTTCTCCCACTCGGCGTGAGCAAATTCACCGTAATCACCCATCCCTGCATTGTTAATAATCAAGTCAGGCTTTGCTCCGTGATCAGCTAAAAGCTGAATAAATTTTGTGCGCTCCTCACGGTCGATCAAATCAACCGCGAAGTGCAACACATCTAAATGGGGAAACGCCTCTTTCAGATCACTCGCTAGCGAAAGCAAACGATCTTCACGGCGTGCGATCAGAATCATCTGATCACAGTTACCTGCGAGCTGCCTCGCAAACTCCTCACCTAATCCAGCAGAAGCGCCAGTGATGAGAACCGAACGGTACATAATGGGGGAATCTGTCACAGGTAACGAATTTCTTTGAATTATTCTCCCTGCTGAGCTTCTGGGTTGTGCTCAACAATACGAAGCGGAATGCGGGTGATTAACTCATCATCCACGCTGATATCGATGGAATAAATACCATCCTCTGGGAATGAAAGCCCTTGAAGATTAAGGATGAGGTTACGAGTCATGAATGGAACCTGGTCAGGAAGCTCGATTGGCATATCAGCAACAATTGGCATCTTATCGTCGAGTGAGCTACCGTCGGCATCGATGATGTTCACGCTAAACTTACGCTGACCACTGTCTTCCGGAGTGATGCAGAGACGCATCGCAAGGCAGCAATGTGGGTGTGTCACTGGCATTTTTGGGGCTGCAAGTGTGTCAAAGGTGCCGTTAATCACCATCTTACCATTGTAGTCAGCTGCGAAGTCGCAGAGTGTTGCAATTTGGATATCCATAAATTTTCTTTCTTAAAACAAAAGGTTTCAGTGCCTCAAATTTTCTTGAAGCGATTTAGCTATGCCAGATTTCCACGCCACGTCCAGCATGGACTTTCATAAGATTTCACCTTCTCGACTAAGCAAGCTTTTGACTTGCGTACCTAACACACTTAACGCTATCTAAAACACAAGTTGATTGTAGTAAAAATGAATCACAATCACGTGTATATCACCCCCTTAAAAAATGAAAATTAATTGGTATCAGACGTTATTAACTACGTCATTTTTTACATCCCTCTCACTAGCCACAACAGCCAGTGCGGCCATACTAGTCGATTCTTACAGCTATGGAGTTTCCCCTACCTCATCCTACCCCGATAGCGGTGGTGAGCTCACAGACGGTGTAGCCGATGTCCCAACCTGGGGACATGACACTACGATCCGCTCCGGCGACACGCCTCCTTTTGTTGGCTGGCTTAACACTAATGGCTCTATTGAGTTCTTCTTTGACCAAGACTACACCTTCGGAAGCGTCACCATCTGGGTTGCTGATAGTGATAATGCTGCTGGCGTTGGCCTCCCTAACACCATTACTGTATCAGACGCTAATTCATCATTCACCAAAACAACTACAGTAACCAACCCTGCTGGATCGGGCTATATGCTTCCTGTCACCATAGACAACCTGAACGTCACTACTGACGAATTACACGTCTCATTCACCCGAAACCACCAGTGGACCATGCTCACAGAAGTCACATTCGCAAGCGTTCCCGAACCCTCTTCAAGCTGCCTCTTAGGCATAGGCCTCACAACCCTAACCCTACACCGACGCAGAAAAACACTCCGATAAACCACACTCTCTAAGTTCAGCAGCTCTTGCTTTTAGCCAGAGCCCTCAATAGCACACCCAAAGAAGCTCAGAACTCACACTTCTGAGCTTTTTTATGCCCATAAACAACAATCACACCATAAACAACTCCCCAAGACCATGGTCGACTGGCTCACCCAACAAAAAAGGCAGCCAAATCGGCTACCCTTCTTCAAAAAAATGGAGGCGGAGGCGGGATTCGAACCCGCGAATATCGGTTTTGCAAACCGGTCCCTTAGACCACTTGGGCACTCCGCCATCGCTAGATGTTGTGCACTTGAGAGAAACCCTCGAAGTGCGGGCAGTTCGTAACCTCTCGCCCTCATACTGTCAACAATTCAATTGCTGATAAATCCTCTTATTTATGCAAAACTTCAGTAATTGCTTGAGCAATAGCATCCAAGCATTGGTCAATTTCTTCGAATGATATGCTCAAAGGAGGCAGCAGTACAATGGTGTCGAGTACCGGACGTGTGAGCAGCCCCCATTTGCGAGCAGCTAAACACACCTTCTCACCGATCCTCTCCGAGCGTTCAAATCGCTCCCCGCTCGCTCCGCGCAACTCAATCCCAACCACCATGCCACATTGTCGTACTTGCCAGACATGAACATGACCCCCAGCAAGCTTCTCCAAGCCTTCACTCAAGTGCGGAATTAACTCCGCCACTCTCTCAAGAGTCGATTCGTCCTCGAAAATTTGGAAACTCGCCAAAGCAGCAGCGCAACCTAACGGATTAGCCGTATAGCTGTGTCCGTAATAAAATGCATTCTCAGCACCTCCTAAGAAAGCTTCATAAATCTCCTCCCGCGTCAATGTCGCAGCCAATGGCAAATAACCACCAGTCAACCCCTTTGCCAAACAGAGAAAATCCGGAACCACCTCTTCTTGTTGACACGCAAACATACTCCCTGTCCGACCAAAACCCGTCATTACTTCATCGAGAATTAAATGAATACCTTGCGCTTCGGTAAATTCACGCAATTCAGCTAACATCCCCTGTGGCCACAGATGTACCTGATTTACCCCTTGAACCAGCGGTTCGATCACTACTCCCGCCACCCTATCAAGCCTGTCTAACTTTCTCAATTCATCCACCGAACTCACAAAACGTACAGGAAACCCGAACTTACGGAATCGCGAAAAGAACGCATCTACCCCACCTAACGACGCAGCACCCATCGTGTCACCGTGGTAACAATCGACAAATGCGACAAACTCCGTGCGTTCAGGTTCACCCGATTGCAGCCTGTACTGAATGGCCATCTTCAGAGCACACTCGATCGCAGTGGAGCCATTGTCCGAAAAAAACGTGCGCTGCAGACTCGTTCCTGGAAAGAAACTTGCCAATTTCTCAGCAAGCTCTCCCGCAAGCGGATGCCCATATCCTAAAAATGAGGTATGCGCGACTCGATCCAACTGCTCTTCGAGCACAGCATTCAGAACCGGATGTGCATGGCCATGAATATTCGTCCAGATCGATGCATTCCCGTCGATATAGCTGTTACCTTCCCCATCTTCTAACCACACTCCCTCACCACGCACTAACATTAATGGCTCATGCTCCTCAGCTGTCCACTCGCCTTGCCTCGTAAATGGATGCCAACAAAATTGTTTATCCTTCTCGATCCACTGTGTGAGCTGCTTCTTCATAGCCAAGACCTACGCAGCTCTAAAATGATCTGCAACCGAAATTCATCACGCTCTGAAGCTCATCTCCATTTTCCCCTAACACATTTTCTGAATCTGTGTTAGAGATGCTTATTCATGTCATCCACCCTCACAGATAGTGTCGAAGAAAAATCTACCGCGAAATCGCCCTCGGTCGAAGTCCACGATTTACGAATTGATTATGGGTCTCATCTAGCCGTCGATGGAATGAACTTGGAAATTCCGGTGGGCACCATCTACGGACTAGTCGGACCAAATGGCGCGGGAAAAACCTCTACGTTCAAAGCTCTCGCCTCACTCCTCACGCCCACACATGGGCACATTATTCTTAATGGCTACAACATCGCTACCCACCAACGTCTCGCTCTGGCGAACATCGGATACATGCCAGACATGGCACCCGTTGCCTCAGATTTAAAAGTCTGGGAGTTTCTCGAAATGTTCGCCGGTGCCCACGGGCTCTCTGGAAAAATGAAAACCGAGCGCATCCGTGAATGTCTTGAACAAGTCGACCTCCTCAGTGAAAAGAACGCGATGTGTACAGCTCTATCACGGGGCATGATGCAACGTCTCGTCCTAGCGAAAACCCTACTGCACAAGCCACAGCTCTTGATTCTCGATGAACCAGCGAGCGGCATGGACATTAAATCTCGAGTGAAATTAAGAAATGTCCTCCGCGGTATATGCCGCCAGGGATCCACAGTACTCATTAGCTCGCACATCCTGCCAGAGCTTACGGAAATGTGTGATATGATTGGCGTGCTTCACAAAGGCAAACTGCTTGATTCAGGAAATGTCGATGAGGTGCTTCACCGAATGACTGGATTACTCCCAGAAATACGTATCCGCCTGGCCGAAGCTCCCAGCCAAAATTGGATCAGATTCTTAGACAGCAACCCAAAAGTCTCCAGCGTCCAAGGGCAAGACATCCTCAACTACTCATTTCACTTCGACGGCAACAGCTGCGAGCTCTCATTGTTCATCCACGACATGATCTCTCAGGGTTACCTCGTCAGCAGAATCGCTGAACAGCAACGCAGTCTCGAAGAAATCCTACTCGATCTCGAATACGACGGTCACTAAGCCAACCTCATCATGCCCTTCAAAGCACAATCCAACACCCTCGATGCGCTACCCCAATTTTGGCAAGTGTGGAAGAACCCCATTTTCCACCGCTATCGTCAATCGCGTCTTCGCCTGCCATCGCTCATTACCGGATTTCTCCTCTATGGCGGTAGCTCCATGTTCTTCTACCTCATCTCACTAGGCATCACACTCACTCACGCGCAACAGGACAACATGGTAGATACCGCCATCTTCCCCTTTGCCCTCATCGTCTTTCTACAGCTCTTTATTCTCAACTTCGTCGGCACCGGTGAAGTCGCCGCAGGCATGGCGCGTGAATCTATAGACGGCGTACTCACCTACCAGCGACTCACCCCACTCAGCCCCGCGACAAAGATCATAGGCTACCTCTCCGGTCTCCCCGTTCGCCAATTTTATCATTTTCTAGTCACTCTACCCGCCAGCATTTTAGTCATCAGCTCAGGCCACATTCCTCTACACGTGTGGGGCCCCATCTACACCGTCCTCCTAACTTCGACCCTTATGTTCTATCTGTTAGCGATGTCGGTCGGACTCACCATGGGGAAAAAATTCTCTGCCCTCATTTCCCAAGGTCTCGTCGCCTTACTCTACTTTGCTCTCCCTCAGCTCTCTAATTTCGGTTTTGTCATTTTCGAATACCTTACCATCCGTCCCACCATTTTCTCAGCAGCCCAGAAACTTACAGACTGGCGCATCACAGAAACCCACTCAGCCCTCTTCTTCACTTGGGAAATCAGCCACACTATATACTGTATTTTTATTCAAGGCCTTCTCAGTTGGGTCTTTTACAGCCTGTTGCTTCGACGCTGGAGAAACGAGGAGGCGCACCTTCTAAGCAAACTCCAGTGCATCACTATCACCCTGCTCCTTCACATAATTATCCTAGGAAGCATTTGGGCAAATACAGCTAACGGCTCAATCTTCGAAATCGAGATCAAAGGCGTCAGCCCTGCTGCCATGATTGCCAGAGAAGCTCTATCGACCAATAAAGAACTTATCGCCGCCACCATTCTATCACTCTACGGAATCATCGGTTTCGCATCCGCGATCTTGCTTCAATACATCTACACCCCGAACAAATTTTACTACCTCGCCGGCCTTAGAAATCCTAACCGCTCACGCAATTTCTTGAAAAACATACTTGCTGATTCTGGCACCGGATTCCCAACCAGCCTCAGTATAGCCATCATCACCACTATCGCGTGGATGATTTACGCCCAACATATGCAACAAAGCTCCACCATCTTAGCCCTCACATCTGTAGATGCATGGACCGCCGCTAAACCTTTACTGCTCGTAGTCGCTATGATGCCACTACTCACCCATGCCATCGTACTTGAACACCTCGGGCGTCAGCTTACAGGCATAGTCGCTGGCTTCGCCTGGGTGCTCCCCCTAGCCACAGGTCTATTGTTAAATGCTTGGAGCATCTTAGAAAGTTTTGCCAATTTCCTCTACGGTTTCTCACCATTAGCTATGAATTTCTCCCCCGGCTACGTCATGGCCAGCCACACATTAAGCCAGCACAATCAAGCCTTCATTAGCGGGACAAAGACTGGAATCACTCTCTATTTCATCATTGGCATCATCTTTGCTATACTCCTGATGAAACGCCACAAACACTTCCAAACGACAAAAAATGTCTAAATTATAACCTTTATTGACTGACACCACACAAATTCCCGCTATAATACAAAACCCTCGTGCTCATCAGTCTCCATTCTGAAAATCGTGCGATCCTTGGCCACTCGGCGACCACAGGAACACGATTCATCAAATGTCTGGGAGCACTCGCAGCAGTATCACTCTATTGCTGGTACATACTCCCCCATTCGATCAATGCCCCAATACTTCCAGAACCAACTGTCGAATCAGCCCAACCACTCCACTCAGCTGAACAGCACCTCTCCACTCTCCTTGTTGATGCCACTCTCGCAGCTGAGGACAAACGCTTCTATCACCACGGAGGAATCGACATCTGCGCCAACGCTCGCGCAATCAAAGATGCCCTCGAGGCCCAACGCTTTGTAAGTGGTGCTTCCACCATCACCCAGCAAACTGTCAAGCTGCTAGAAGGCACACCACCGCGAACCCTCGAAACAAAAATTTGCGAGGCACTCGCCGCGCGTAATCTTGAAATGCGCCACAGCAAAGACGCCATTCTCCTCAGCTACTTTAGCCTCCTCGAATACGGCAATCGCACTCGTGGCCCCGCTCACGCCGCCAAACATTACTTCAATAAAGAAGTCCATCAACTTACCCTCGCAGAAGCCGCTCTATTAGCAGGCCTCCCCCAAGCTCCATCACGACTCAACCCTCGGAAAAACCCTGAAGGCGCACTTCAAAGGCGCAATTGGGTGCTCGAGCGCATGCGCATCGTCCACGACTATCCAGAAGCTGACATTCGCGCCGCACAAGCCACTTCCCTTGTACTCTTCCAAGCACAAGCCACTTCCACTCAAAAACTGGCACTCGAGCAAGTTAATCTCAAGTAAACTCGCTTGCACTCACTGCACATAAGTTGCAAAGTCAAATGTAATGAGCCACAGCACAGTCAGTATTATCGCCCAATGTAAGGCCGCAGGTCTCCGCCGCACTAAAGCGCTAGAGTTACTGATCGACACCTTGCTCGCGTCCCCTCGTCCAATGACACTTGCAGAGCTCTCTGAGCACGACAACCTCAACACTCAGTGCGATCGCGCTACGGTATTCCGACTCCTCCAGCGACTCACCGACAAAGGTATTGTTCGCCGCCTTGGCCTCCATGAACGTGCTGCCTACTTCACCTTGTTGCTTACAGGAAGACACCAAGACTTCCTGATTTGTACCGATTGTGGAAAAATCGAAGCCATCAACGCTCAGTGCCCAGTCCACGCTCTTGAAAAAGAAATCGCTCAGAAATCAGGTTTTACTGGTCTCTACCACGAGTTAGAATTCTTCGGAACCTGTCCAAAATGCAGCGTCTAGAACACTGCCTCCATGTAAAGATATGACCGACGACCAACTGAACGATTCCTTCATCCAGTTTCAGCGCGTCGAAAAATCAGCTTCCGAGCGTACTCTACGCAATTACAGCCAAGCACTCGCTGCCTTCCAGAGCTACATGGAAAAAACGCTTTTCCCTGGCTGGAAGCAATGCACTCCTGACCATTTCCGCAGCTACCTCTACTACTGCATGCAGTTAGAAATGGCGAGATCAACCATCCGCCTCCGCTTCTCCGCTCTGCGCTCATTTTTTAAATACCTCGTCCACCGCCACGGACTTCCAAAATCTCCCCTTGCTGACATCCAGCTGCCCAAGCAAGAGCGAAAGCTCCCCACCATCCTCAATCAAAGCCAAGTCGTCGAATTACTCGAAGCGCCTCTCAAGGCTGAACTCTCCAAACAAGCGCCCGAATGGCTCCCTCTCCGGGACTCTGCCATCTTAGAGCTCTTCTACTCCACTGGGCTCCGCCTCTCAGAACTCGCCGAGCTCAAAGTTGAGGACATCGACCACGCGCAAGGGATCTCTCGCGTCATGGGAAAAGGCTCAAAAGAACGCATCGTCCCCATCGGTAACCACGCTCTCACTGCTGTCCAAAAATACCGACTTGCAGCCAGCGTCAACCAAGGCCCCTTATTCATCAATAAAAGCCGACGCCAAATCTCCACCACCTCAATCGGTACCATGCTAAAGAAATACCTGCGCATGACCAGCATCCCTTTTAATATCACTCCTCACAAGTTACGCCACTCCTTCGCCACTCACCTCTTAGACAACGGCGCTGATCTCCGATCCGTTCAGGAACTCCTCGGCCACGCTTCTCTCTCTACCACCCAGATCTACATCCACGTCAGCACCAAACGGATGAAAGATTCCTATGACAAGGCACACCCGCGTGCAAAGTAATCCCCACACTCATCATTACAATTTCATGAAGCAAAAACTCATCTCCATCCTCGTTCCTCTCGTACTTGTCCTAGGCTTCCTATTTTGGTGGTTTTCCGCGAACCAGGTTCTCAAGCGCCGCAGCGCGGATATCATCGATTGTGTCCGCATGGAACAGGGCACTGGACGCATCGAACGCGCCTTCAAAGCTGAAAACCTGCGCGACCTCATCGACGAGAATATCACCGTGGTCTACCCACAAATGGAATCGACCTTTTCCCACCGCCTTTCCACTAATGAAGCTATCACGCTCCCAGAAGACCGAGCAAAGTCAGCCCTCCTCTACCTCACCGAACTAGCTGAATGGATCACCGTAAGCGAGGAACAAATCGACGTGCTCGAGCACGATAATTCATCTGCCTCAGTCAGTGTTGCCTTCAATCTTGAGGCGAAGTTAAAAGGAAAACCTAAGCAATCAGCACCACTTAAAGGAGTCTTCGAATATAATTACACTAACAACCGCTGGCTACTCACCGCTGCGCGATTTGAATAAAAGCACTCGCCATTTCACCCCCATCTCACTATGGAAACGCAGATTCTATGACCCAAGCGACTCAACTCTCAGCCAGCGCGCTCAACTTCTACTTCCAACAAGAAGAAATCCCAAATCCCACTGGTAAAATTCTTGTCGTTCAGGGAGCTCCCGGTCCTTGGCTAAATTCTATCGAAGGCTCTGATATTAACGTCATCAGCTACATCGCCAACGAGAATTCCCTCTGGACTCAAAAAGGCATCACACCTGTCCAAGAAACTTCAGAAAAGTACGACACAATCATCCATTTCTCGACCAAGTTCGCGACTGAGAACCTCGCTCAAATCGGCAAATTTAGTCAGCAACTCAAGCCAAATGGCCGCTGGATGTCAGTCATTCCTAATCGCATGGGCGCATCACGTCTCAAAAAAGACATCTCTAAACTGTTTAGCGAAGTCGAGACCTGTAGCAAATCAAAATGCCGCATCTTCGATACCAGCTCCGAGTTCGACGCTCAGCTTGCACGCAAATGGGCGAGCCTCGGTCGCGTTAAAGCAATCAATGGCACCAACTTCCGCACCACACCCGGTATCTTCTCTTCGGAAAAAGTCGACACGGGTTCGCTCCTACTCGCCGACATTCTCAAGAAAGAATCCTTCTACGGCTCAGGCGCAGACCTCGGTGCTGCCTACGGCTTTTTAAGCAAAACAGTCCTCGATACCCCACGTAATCGCATCCGAGAAATCGTACTTTACGAGCTCGACAAACGCGCTCTCGATTGCGCCCAACAAAACCTAGCAGGCCACGACAACGCCCTCTACCAATGGGCTGACGTCACTGCTGGCACGCACCACGTCCGCAAATTTGACTGGGTCATCATGAACCCGCCCTTTCACGAGGCACAGGACCAGAGTTTCGAACTCGGCAAAACCTTCATTCGTGAAGCTGCACGCATCCTTAAACCCGGTGGTTCACTCTACCTCGTAGCCAATCTCCACCTTCCCTACGAAGAGCTCATCCGCCAGGAATTCAGATCCCACCGCTTACTGGCCGAAGACAAAGGCTTTAAATGCATTTTTGCCAGAGCTTAAAGATCGCATTGATTAAACAGAGTGTACTTCCCTCCGCCATTCCTCCGGCTCACAGTGAAGGCATAAAAAAAGCGAAGCTGTAAAGGCTTCGCTCGATATTTAGCAAATACACCTGAAGGGAGTCGAACCCCTAACCTTCTGATTCGTAGTCAGATGCTCTATCCAATTGAGCTACAGGTGCTTTTAAGTTGCTAATTTGCCAAAGCGGTGAACTTCTCAGAGAGAAATACACCCGAAGGGAGTCGAACCCCTAACCTTCTGATTCGTAGTCAGATGCTCTATCCAATTGAGCTACGGGTGCTTTTAGAACACGTTGTGTGCTGCGGCGGGCGGAGAAAACCACAATCCCCCCATGCCGTCAAGAAAACGCTGCATTTTTTTTAATCACACACACCCCTAAAAGCACGCAACTACTTCGTTCCAAGACTTCTAGCCAAAATACAAAAATCTCAACAAATAGCGAAATCCAGCAGTGAAGCTCACATCCTCTCTCCAAAGTAACGCAGCTGATTGCGTTTCACATAAGAATACATTTCCAATGACCTACTATTCTCTATCGATTCCTTAACCTCAGGAGTCTTCTCTATTTCATGTCGTAGGAGCAAGTTGAGCATGGTAACACAGTCGTCGCGACGCATTTCCCATTCATAATAACCAAGTGGAATCAAATCCAGTCCAGCACGGCTGAGCATAAGAGCCTTCTTTGTGTGCACAGCAACTTGCATATCACCTGGATACCCTATCAAATCAACCGCCAGTACCAGATCATCACGCTGAATCACGATATCAATCGGCACACCAGCGACACGCCCCCCAACACTCACTTGATCGTTCTTGTTACATAGCTCATGAACAACCTCATTGGCAAATCGATCCCTTTCAACAGAATCAATGGCATAGCTCTCATTCTCCGTATCAATATGCATGAGATATTCAGACAGCATAGAATCAGGCTTGAGCTTATTGGAATCTAGCGAATGAAACACATATTGCCTGTCCTTCGCTCGTGTGATAGCAACATTAAACACATCTTCACGCTCTAGGAACCTTAAGCTGGCAGCATGATAGCTGTTGTCGATAGCCATCGAAATGAGCATCAACCAGCGTTCTTCGCCCTGAAAGCTATGAGCAGTCCCAATCAGAAGTTGGGCTTCGACTCGAAGTCTTCGCAATTGAGATCCGCGAAATTCTTCAAACACCGAGCGCGTCAAAGCATCGACCTGCGCTCTAAATGGTGAAAGCACCCCGATACTCGGAAGTTTATTTTTCGGATATTTTTTCAGGAGATCATGCAAAACGCTGATAATGGCATCAATTTCCAGCTGATTTACCCCACGATCATCACGTCGCCCACCATCAACAAAAACTGCTTTCAAAGCTGCATCTTCAGCATCTTTCTGCTGCCAAGGACGCTCACGCATGATCTGTAAGCTCTCCCCATAAAAGCGCCTATTACTGTAGGAAATAATCCCGTATTGAGAACGGAAATGTTCATTCAGAAATCCAGTTTGCCTTTGGTCATGTACTAAATCAATAGCCACATCCATTAAACTGCGATTGCGATAATGGTACTTCTCGATGACTTCTTCAGATACAGAAAACTCTTTGGCTGCAGTCGACATTGTATGCTTCGAGAGAAAACTGACATGGCGCAATTGCTTCGTATCTCCGACCACCACAACCCTCTTAGCCCTTTGCAGAGCTGGTAGAATACTCGCCAAATCACATTGACTAGCCTCGTCAATGACCAACACATCAAACATTTCTTTTTTCAGAGGTAACACCCTATGCATATCCTCAGTACTCGTGAGCCAAACTGGCAATGCTTTCAAAAGTACTGAATAATCAAGCGCCTTTAAAATCGCCTGCTGATCGCTCCCTCTACGTTTCCGCACCCCTTCCCACATTTTTTGAAGCTCTTTACGTGAAAGCGCGTCATCTAACACTTTTGTGATCTGACATTGTAATTTGAGCTTAATGTAGTGCCTCACAGCCAACTCACGCTCGCGCTGAAGCTGCATATACGTCTCTCGCATCTCACTGAGTAGTGGCCGACGATTGATCGCGTAACCATCCCACACTCGTCGCACCTTGCGCACCAAACTGGGGGATGGGTCCAAGTGGGCACCGGCTCTTTCCATTGATTTTTCAAATTCCCCTTCTAAGGCGCACTCTGCATCACGAATCGAGTCCACTTGTTCTTCGATTCTTTTATACAGAACATGTAAGGATACCGGGCCGTCGACCACAAACTCATTAGCTCCCGCAAGAATGCTCTTCAGCAAACATTTAAGATTCTTCAGATGCTCGCTTCTCCCAGCTCGCACAGTCGCATGCACTGAGCCTAACATGCTATCGATTTTCTTGTGCAGCACATTCACCGCATGATCCCCACGCGAAGTGACTAAGACACTCTCACCACGTATGACATGATCTAAAGCGATAGCCGCTACAGTGTATGACTTCCCTGTTCCAGGTGGTCCATGGCATACTGTCAATGGCTGCACCCGTGCTGACTTAAGCACCCTTTCTTGCTGAGAACTTAACGTAGCTGGAATGAAATGCACATCTTGCTCTTTGATGGACTTCCCCGCTGTCACTTCACCTAATACATGTGCTAAGGCATTACTATGGTCAGAAACATCCATTTCGCCGAGCTCCTTCAGCTCCTCTAATAACCCCCTGGTGGAAACCTGCCGCTCCACATTTGCTATACCAGCAGCGGAAAGCACGGACACCTCTCTCTGCTTTCCTGCGTCCTCTACTGTACCAGAAGCCTCTAAATAGGGCCATTTGAGCAAGCTTTTACAATGCACATGAGGACAATACACTGCCATCTCCCTACGGATTTCCCCTACCATCGCTTCACTCAACCCCTCACCAACTAAAATTTCTCTCAAGACTTGTTCGAACTCTTTGGGAGCCTGTAACACATCAAGTGCAGCTTGATTCAGTCGAGCCCCTTTCATCTGAACCCGCAAAGGGAAATAATCATCCCCGTCCTCCGTTATCTTCGCATTGAACAACACCAGCGGCGACCGATGAATCCCTTCTTCGGTCTTACCACAGACGAATAAAACGCCGTAAAGTAACTCGCGTTCTCGTTTGTGCATCGTGCTATAGGCTGCTAAATCACTACCGTACTTGGGCGGCAAAAGGATTTCAGGAAGGATTCCAGTAAGTAACTTTTCCTCTCCTTGAGTCATCCTACGGTATTTGACTGCCCCATAAAAATCACGCACACCAGCTCGCACACGATCTTCTCTGTAGCATGCTGTGAGCCATTGAATTAATGCACTGTTTGACATCTGCAAGCCTTCTAGCAACTAGCTAACAGCTCAGCAATCACAGAGAAAATGAAATCCTAGACTTCTGCACATACCTCACAGCTTGGCTAAAACAGTTTTAACGCTCAGAGAATACCTAAATTGTGGTTGAAAAACTCCCTAATCCACGGCAAGTGTCACCCATGTTAACGATCCGCAACCTCACCAAAACCATCGGAGGGAGAACTCTTTTTGAAGAAGCCAAAATGACCATCAACTGGGGGGAGCGAGTCGCCCTCGTTGGTCCTAATGGCGCTGGTAAATCCACACTCTTCCGCATCATTCTTGGACAAGAAGAATCGGACGCAGGCGAAGCCGACATCGATGAGTATGCGATCACTGGCTACCTAGCTCAGGAAGCTGGCGATCCTGGCCAAGAAACAATCCTCGAGCTCGCCATCGGCATCACCCCTGAAATGGCCGCTGCTATTAAAACGATGCGTGAATTCGAAGCCGCTGGCAAAGAGAGCGACCCCAAATACGCAGAAGCACAGGACACCTTCGATGCTAACAATGGCTATTCACTCGAACCTAAAGCGAAAAAGATCCTCGCCGGTCTTGGATTTAAGCAGGAACAAGTCAATGAGCCGGCCAATACCTTCTCTGGTGGTTGGATCATGCGTGCGAACCTCGCTCGTCTTCTCGTCCAAGAGCCAGACCTTCTGATGCTCGATGAGCCGACTAACCACCTCGACCTTATCTCACTCATCTGGCTCCAACGCTACCTCAAGAACTATCCAGGTGCACTCCTCGTGATTTCTCACGATCGCGACTTCATGGACGAAATTATCGAAACCGTCTATGAGATCGATGACCATAAGTTCGCCCACTACACCGGAAACTACTCAGACTTCGAAGCTGAACGCGAAAAACGCTACCAACAAAAAGTTCAGAAGTACCGTAACCAACAAAAAGAAATCGAACGCATCCAAGAATTCGTCGATAAATTCCGTAACGTTGGCTCAAAATCCTCTCAGGTCAACGAGCGCATGAAAATGATTGAAAAGCTCAAAGCTGAACTCGTGAAGCCTATTGCAATGCGCAAGGTATTCCGCTTCAACATCCCTGATCCACCGCGCTCTAACCAAATTCTCGCTGAGCTCACAAAAGTGCACAAAGCCTACGGTGACAAAGTCATTTATGATAAAACTGACTTCATCGTCGAACGCGGTGACCGTATTGCCCTCGTTGGTCCTAACGGTGCGGGTAAATCCACATTGATGAAAATCATTGCCGGCTACGAAGAAATTCAAGAAGGTAAGGTTGAAATTGGCTACGCCACAAAGATCGGCTACTTTTCGCAGCACCGCGCACTCACACTCAATGAGTCAAATACAGTGCTAGACGAAGTCCTCGCATCCAACCCAGAACTCCGCGAAGACGAAGCTCGCTCCATCCTAGGCTCCTTCCTCTTCCGTAAAAATGATGTACTCAAGCGAGTGCGTGTTCTCTCTGGTGGTGAAAAATCACGACTCAACTTGGTCAAGTTCCTCGTCGATCCGCCAAACCTCCTCCTGATGGATGAGCCTACGACTCACCTCGATCTCCTCTCCATCGAGGCGCTCGTGCAGGCACTTAGGTCCTACAAAGGAACACTCCTATTCATTTCACACGACGTCCACTTCATCCGCAACCTTGCTGAAACTACAGTACACGTGAACAACGGAAAACTCACGAAGTACAGCGGCGGCTACGACTACTTCCTCGAGAAATCCGGTCTCAACGACGACCGCTCAGCCGTCACAGCCGACTAATACATTCGTCGTATCACTTAACATGAAGAGGTGTCTGGAAATTCCAGTCACCTCTTTTTTGCTTTTAATTGCCCTTAACAAGACGTCGAATACTGCAAACCGCCACACTCATTATACCAATGAGAGAAAGAATCTGGTAGAATGGAGCAACGGACTAGGGAGTAACCTTAATCTCTGCTGTAGCTCCCATTTTAACCCAAGTCTCTAACCACTCAATCTCCTTCTCGGTCAGCTGTTTCTTACCTTCTGGAGGCATACGGTAATCATCGTCTAAAGGTAGATGAAGGTAAGTAATCAAAGCACTATTCTCAAGGTCACCTGGCACTAGGCATGCAGTTTCTTCACCACCTTCTAACATGTAGGCAATCGTATCCACCCTAAGCGCTCCCTTCTGTTTGTCCTCTCCATGGCAGCTCACACATTTTTCCTCTAAAATTGGTTTCACGATGTCATCGTACAAAAACACTTCTTTTTGAGCTGCTTTCGCTTCTGCAGCTTTACGCTTTTCTAACACCTTACTCGGCCAAGCATCATTTGGCTCACCGTGGGTAATAGCACCACCATGATGACCAGCCGACAGCATCATGAAAAAACTCGCGCTCAATAAAACACCATAACAAATCCTCCACCAATCTTTCCCAATATAACTCTGAAATTTCACCGCTAAGGCAGTAAATACTAATATAGAAAATAAGACTCCATCTCGTTTGTGCTCCTCTAACAAATCACCTGCTGGATACTGATCAGTCAAATACAAACAGTAACCAAACACCGACGCGAGTAGCGCCATTACAGCGGCAAAAGACAAAGCTAGTCGTGTGTCAATTCGCCAACGCCCACTCGTGAGTAAAGACATTACCTCCGTCAACATCACATAACTCACAGCACCAATCGGTAAATGTAAAAAAACCGCATGGAAACCACCAAAATAATTAACCCATAAGCCAGCCAAATTTGCAGTCTTAGGGTTCGCAAACCCTACTTCTACAAAACTTGGCAATAGCACCAAAAATATAATGCTTAACACACAAATACCTTGTGCCACGTGAGTCCACTTTTTCTGATTCATCATCTTAATTTATTACGGAATGAGGTGAAAAAAATTACACATCGAACTCAAATAGCAATGACTCATACCATTTGAGTCGTTATGCTGCTATAGCCATAGATTACGCCGAAACTGCATTTCGACAATCTCAGTGCAAGCGATGTCTACCCGCGTAACAATTAAAACGAGGTGGACGTAAGAAGCCAACTAGCGTTTGACCACTCTCCTCAGCAAATTCTACAGCAAGTGATGTGGGTGCAGAAATCGCAGAAATAATCGGAATACCGACAGCGTGGGCCTTTTGCATCACCTCGAAAGAAACTCTTCCCGAGACCTGTAGCAGCACTCGTGAAAAATCAATACCGGCATCGGAAGCCCAACCAATTGCCTTATCAATAGCATTGTGTCGACCGACATCTTCGCGCAGCACCAGTAATTGACCATCTAGTGAGAAAATACCAGCAGCATGAAGTCCCCCAGTTTCTCCAAATGTTTTTTGAGCCGCACGGAGTCGATCTGGAATCTCTAGTAAAACATCCGCAGCCACTGTTTCTTCTGAGGTGATTTTGGGATGCTCTTGACGAATTGACTCAATCGTGGCCTTGCCGCAAATCCCACACGAGGAAGCCGAATAGAGGTTCCGCTGCAACCTTTGGTAATCCACTTCTACATCGTCGTGCAGAAAAACCAATGCATGGTTTTTCTTCTGATCTAAATCGATTCTACTCACCGCATCCAGTTGAGCTAAAATTCCTTCCGTTAGAAGGAAACCCTTTACTAAATCAGCATCATCACACGGAGTGCGCATTACAACTGCTATCGGACAACCATCGAGAGTAATTTGCAGCGGTTCCTCGATAGCGAGAGAATCATCAACAGCTTCAGAAAATCCGTTTTTCTGGATTTGAAACGTCTTTGAACGTGAACTAGGCATCACCGAGCACCTCTAACTCGTATTCACCTGCCGAGAGACTACCATCATTGAGAATTCTGCAGCGCAACCCGCCACGCCCTTTTAGAAATTCTTCTGTACCCCTACCACACGCTTCATTCATCCAGAAGCATGGTGAGCACTCACAGGAACCAGAATACTCTACACCATCTAGAGTGAATCGTTTACCAATTAAAGAGTTAAGATCCACGCCCTCAAGGATCACATTTCTACGAAAAAAGGATGGATCTATTTCCTTTGACGCCACCTCATTCACTACCTCATTAAACACCTTCCAATCAAAAAACGTGATCTGCCCCTTGTAATCTTCTTCGTAGTCAAAAAAACGATCATCGACGATACCACTTCCTGCAACGACATCAATAGACTCACGCTCAATTACTTCGTGGTTAAGTGAAGATTTTCCATAACGACCAAAATAATTATGGTCGGGCGAGATGTAAATATGGCGAACTTTGACTTTCATCTAAAGCAATGCTGGCTTTGCAAACCCAGTGAAACAAGCCAATATTCCCAACAAATAGCACTACCGTATGAATTCCTTTACCCACATCGACGCAGAGAACCAACCAGGTATGGTTGACGTTTCAGACAAGAACACCACCAAACGCGAAGCGACAGCAGAAGCCATCGTTCAGTTAGGTCCCGATGTCATGCAACAACTCGAAGGCGAAGAAATTCAATCGAAAAAAGGCCCCGTCTTCCAAACGGCGATCATCGCGGGAACTATGGCCGCAAAAAACACTTCCAACCTTATCCCCTTTTGTCACCCACTCCCACTCGAAAAATGTAAATTTAAAATCGAAGTGATCGACACTGAACACGTATCCGTGAAATGCACCTGCCTTACCAACGCACGTACTGGCGTCGAAATGGAAGCCCTCACCGGCGCAAATGTCGCCGCCCTCACCATTTATGACATGTGCAAAGCAGTCAGCAAAGCTATCGTCATCAAAGACACCCGCTTGCTCACGAAATCAGGCGGCAAGTCAGATTTTATTGCTCAATAACAAAGAAAAATGCCTCACTAGAATAAACTAGTGAGGCAAAAGTTTTTAGACTGAAAGTAGTCTAGAAGCTTTCAAGTGATTACCAAAGAAGCTGAACACGCGCGCGGAAACCGCCGATCATGTCTTTCTGGTCTTTAGCACCATTTTCAGCCCATGCGTGCTCATATCCAGCCATGAACTTCACAGCCTTGCTGTGGTGGTAGTTAAGACCAAAATAGTGAGACTGAATTTCTGAATCAGGACCTGTAACCTTTGTTACTGGAGCACGACGGATAAGCTCATCTGTGTCGATTTCAAACTCATCGTTCTCAAGGTAAGACCAGCGGTATACTGGCTCCCACTTGTCGTAACGGTAGGAAACGCGTACTGCGTAACCTGTAGAATCGCCGGCGTCAGCCATACCTGCACCGAAGTATTCACCGAGGATGTTGAAACCAGCTACGTCGTATGTTGCGTAAGCTGTCCATGCTTGCATGTTGTCACCTGTTACGAGGTTGTTCCACTGGTGACCATAGTCAGCACCAACAAGGAAGTCATTTGCTTCCCACTGAAGGCGACCAAATGCTGCAATGTCGTTGTCAGCAGCTGCGTCACCACCGAGGCGTGAACCTTCACCTTGTGCTGAGTTAGTTAAAGATGTTGCATAGCTGAATCCACCACCGAGGTCGCCACCAACGTGTACACCTGTGTGACGAGCGGCGAAGTCAAGATCGTCTGCGAAGAAGCGGTTTGCTGCAGAACGCTCGATTGTTGGGATAGATGAGGAAGAAGATGTCTCTTCATAACCCCAAGGTACTTTTACAAAACCAAGTTTAAGATCGAATGCATCATTAGTTTTGTATCCGATGTATGCCTTATCAAAAGCGACTTCTGGGTTTTCGTCACCAGCGAAGTCAAATACTGTTTCACCGTACCAGCCGTTCTGGAGCTTTACTTTGGCTCCGAAGAAGAGACGACGGAAGTAGAAGTGATTAGTGCTGTTGAGATCCGTTTCTACACCAGACTCTTTACGCTCACCCTGAAGTGCGTCGTACTGCATTTGGAGACGACCGTTGAAGCGAACTTCTACTGTTTCCTTCTGCTTAGCTTTGAAGATTGCGCCTGTTTCTTCGACAGGAGTCATTACTTCGCCTGCGAACGCTGAGCCTGTGAGAGCTGCTGCGCCGAGAATTGTTGTTACTACTTTGTTATCCATAGTTTTGTGTTAATGTCGTTAGTGCGAATCTGCTAGAGTGGACCTCTTCGCTTTTTCGTTTCGCTGACTCTATTTAGGATCTATTTAAGATTTCAGAACTTTTATTGTGTGTAAGAATTGTCACATTCAACAATAGGCACTGAAACCACCCCACAAAACCACCCTCCTATTCGCGTGAGTAAAACCCCGCCAATAGCTACACTCACTACAATAGTAGAATCACTTAATACAAACCGAGCGCCTGCTTAGCGCAAGCCACGCCAAACTCGAATTTCGTCTTCGTCGGTCGAACAGGTGAAATTTCCTGCCAACCAAACTTGAGCCCTTCTTCTCTTAGCTTTTCCGTCGGATGCACCATCACATTGCGTTCGCAAAGATAGAGCATTGGTAAGTCCGCATGACTATCAGAATAGCCAAAGCTATTTGGCAACACATCCCCAGCTTTCCAGCAATCAGGGAAAAGATGCTGCATGCGTGTAATCTTTACTCCCCCTTTATTATTGCTCCCAACAATATCGGGAAAAAGTGCGACACGCTTTCCAACCTCCACTTGGGTCCCAAAGAAGTGATCAAAACCTAACTTCTCTGCAATATATTTCACCCAGATCTCAGGGCTTGCTGAGTTCAATACCGTGAGGCGCCCTTCGCTTTTGTGCGTCTCTACGATCTCCACAACCTCCGAATACAAACCATCCGGAATCAAGTCTTCCACGAAATCCCGCGCATAGCCATCAAGAGTCTGAGCATCCATTCCTGCCAAATAATTCAGAAACACCCGCTTCATCGGCCCAGGTCCTATCCATTTAGCAAAGGGAGCAAAGGGAATAAACCCTAACAGATACAGGACTCGGAGTCGCTCCCGTTTGAGAACGAAATTACAAAACAATAGCTGAGTATCCCAAGGGACGATTGTTTGATCCAAATCAAAAAGCGCGTAACCAGTGGTTTCAGAATTCACTATGTGAGCTTTGGTAAAATGTATAAAATGACAAGAGCTTAATCTAACTCTACAAACTCCAGAGAAATATCCAAAGCCACTGCTGAATGCGTCACTGCCCCAACAGAAATAAAATCAACCCCCGTTTCTGCGATCCCTTTAACCGTCGTTAAATTTACTCCCCCACTAGCCTCAAGCTTGGGCCCATTCTCCCCTCTCATGGCCACTGCTTGAATGAGTTGCTCGTTAGACATGTTATCTAACAAAATATAGTCAACTCCTGAGAACTTTAGGAAATCCTCTACCTGATCTAACCTATCAGCTTCTAACTCGACTTCGACAGATGGTTTATCATGCTTCAGCTGAGAAATCGCAGCCTGAATTCCCTCCAAACCATTTTCAGCGACAAGATGGTTATCCTTCACCATCGCTCTATCATAAAGCCCCATCCTATGATTTTTGCCCCCGCCTGCGCGAACTGCCATTTTTTCAAGCCAGCGCCAACCTGGAGTCGTCTTGCGTGTGTCTAAAATCTCAGCCTTCGAATGTTTTGCTAAGTCTACGAAAGCTGCCGTTTTAGTCGCAATACCTGAAAGCCTTTGGGCAAAGTTCAGAGCCGTTCTCTCTGCAGTCAGCAATGATTGCGAAGAGCCTATAATCTCCATCACTCGCTCCCCATATTTCACCCTATCACCATCTTCAGCGAGTAACTTGACAGTTAACCCCGCATCGACTTTTTCAAAGACGCGCTTCGCCACCTCCAGACCAGCCACCACGCCAGTATCTTTTACTAACATATAAGCGCGGGATTCTTTTTCCTTCGGCACAAAATACTGCGCCGTTACATCCCCTTCTCCGATATCTTCACGGAGCGCCATATCGATCAGCTGCTCTACCTCTGCTTGCATGACCGCAGCCTAGCGTGAGATTTCACTCTGGAAACCCAAAAAACTTGCATGTTTCTTTGGCTTTGCTTTCACTCACCCCATGCCGACTGAAATGCAACAAACACTCGCTGCGCCAGCCACTCTCGAGGGCTCCTCCCTCCACACTGGCCAAAAGGTGACTCTCACTATCAAACCTGCTCCTGCTGATTCAGGTTTCCAGTTCCGCCGTATCGACCTCGACGACCAACCATTCATCGACGCCGACGTCTCAAAGGTACAAACAGTGGAACGCGCAACCACCCTCGCTGAAGGTTCCGTAAAAGTGCACACAGTCGAGCACGTTATTTCAGCACTCACCGGCATGGGCGTAGATAACGCTCTCATCGAAATGGATGCCAACGAGCCGCCAATCGGCGACGGTTCTTCAGCGCCATTCGTTGAGCTCATCAAACAAGCTGGCGTCGTCACCCAAGACGTTCCAGCCAAAGTCTGGGAAATCCGCGAGCCTATCCATTACGATACAGGCAAAGGCTCTTTTATCACCATCGTTCCTGACAAAAAATTCCGCGTCTCTTGCACCAACGTCGGCCCAGATGGTCGCTTTACGCAATTTTTCTCTACCGAGGTCACTCCTGAAACATACGAAAAGGAAATCGCTCCAGCGCGTACCTTTGTCTACTACGAAGACGTTAAACCACTTCTCGATAAAGGTCTCATCAAAGGCGGATCACTCGAGAATGCAGTCGTCATCCGCGGTGAGGAAATCATGAGCAAGGAGCCACTTCGCTTCGACAATGAATTCGCCCGCCACAAGGCACTCGATGTCATCGGCGATCTCATGCTCAGCGGCAAGCGCATCACTGGCCACGTCATCTGTGTAAAACCAGGTCACGGACCTAACACCAAGATGGCGGCCATCCTTAAAAACGAGTACTCACGTATGCGCTCCATGGTACCACCACTCGCTATCCCTAAAGGTGAAGCAGTGCTCGACATCAACGACATCCTAAAAATTCTTCCACACCGTTACCCATTCCTTCTCGTCGACCGTATTATCGATTTCGAAGGCGACAACAAATGCACCGGTGTGAAAAACGTCACCATCAACGAACCATTCTTCCCTGGTCACTTCCCTGGTCACCCAATCATGCCTGGTGTGCTTCAACTCGAAGCCATGGCACAAGTCGCGTCCTGTCTCATGCTCCGCAAACCTGAGAACCAAGGGAAAATTGGTTACTTCATGAGCGCTGACAATGTCAAATGGCGCCGTCCAGTGCTTCCTGGAGACACCCTCTTCATCGAAGCAGAGATCCTGAAAATGCGCCGCAACATCGGCTTTGCGACTTGTCGCTGTGTAGTCAACGGCGAGGTCGTCTCCTCCGGTGACCTCAAGTTCTCGCTGATCGACGAATAATACCACTTCGTGATTCAAACGAGGCGAAGGACGGTGCGATTTGGTATAATCGCTCTGACGAAATTCTCTTCTAAAGCCAATCGCATTCACTTGCGCTTGGCTTTTTTATTGTGAAGCCAGCTCCCACATCGCAGCCACACTAGCGCGTTGCAAATTCTTTTGTGTCGAACACAACCCCACCACGTACGGCTCGAGCTTCGGTGTGTTTTCTAAAATCTCAACATCATCGCGAAACGGACTCTTCTCAAGCACCAGCTCTGGCACCACTCCTATTCCACAACCAAGCCGCACCATCGCCAAAATACCTTCATTCCCACTGACTTCAGAAATCCTCGCAGTGTGCGCGCCTAGCTCTCTAAGGCATTGATCCACCCGCGTTCTCGAAAGCCCACTTCGTGCCAATACTAAGGGTAGTTTTCTTAAATCTTGAGGCTCACGGTACTCCACCCCAGCCGTGTGCTTCTTTGGCCCCACAAACACCAAATTCGTCGTCAACAGCGGCAGAAACTCAACACGCGCAATCTGTCGATCAGGCAATGCAGCCACCGCCATATCAATCTCACCTGCTACCAGTTTCTCAATAGACTCTTCAGCCGCTCCCGTTCGAAGACTCAATTTCACATTCGGATAAGCTGAGCGATAACTTTCTAATAAACTCGGCAAAACACTGTAAACTGCAGTCACCGATGCATAGATCGAAACTGCCCCCTGCACCGATCCATCATCAACCAAATCCTCGCAGACATTTTCCCAGTCGCGCAATGCCTTCTGTGCGTAATCTCTAAACTTCTCCCCAGCCAGCGTCAGCTGCACATGCCGATTGTCGCGCAGAAACAACTCCTGCCCAATCTCATGCTCCAGCCGCTGAATGCTCCGCGTCAGTGCTGATGGACTCAGATTGCACAATTCACTAGCACGACCGAAGTGCAAAAGCTCAGCAACAGTTAGGAAATTCTTAATTTCGTGGTGGTTCAAACTGCCGACATATTAAGCAGACCAATCCATTGCGCAAGTCTCTGAAATTGCTCACCGCTTCCTTACCTACGCCTTCTAGTGTTTCTAGAGGAATCGATCTTGCCGTCCCCATCGCGATCCTCTCCATACTCCATCGTGTTAGAATACGAGACACCGAGTCTCCTCGCCTTCGATAGATGCTCGCTGTAATCTTTCGGCTTCTCAGTCGCTTTGTAATCTGCATTTAGCTTCAGCAATACCGACCTCATTTCAGCCACATTAGCCTCTAGTGGAAAATGCTTCACAACCTTACCGTCTAGCCCAAATTCCCCTGGATAAATGACAAAATGCCCAGAGCTCGCCTGCACGTTCTTAATCACAGCAGCCCAATCCTTATCACTACTCGATGCTGTATCGTAATGAAACTTGCCGCGCAGCTCCGAATCGCCGGTCAGCTTTTTTAACTCCTCTCTCTGCATTTCACGCAAGCTCACAGGAGCAACGGTAAACACTAACAGCCGCTGATCTGCAGAACTCACATTCAGCGCTTGCTTGAAACTCGAAAAATCAGGAACGAGCGCCTTGCTTGGAGCATCTTTAGCAGAATATTTACTCGCGATTTTCTTCATCGCTTCGAGTACATCTTCGCGCTGGAGCTCATCGTTTTTGACCTGACCACGACTGAAGCTCATTGTCGGCGAACGACTCGCACGCGATAACTGCGTTTTACCATCTGGCGAGAGCACCACAAAAGCCGTATTAGCAAGCTTGCCGTTCAAGTACTTCCTCACACGCTCTTGGTTTTCCTCACTCTCATAAGTCTCTAACCTGAGACAAACAAACTTGCGAGAGAGCTCAATAAATTCTTTTTCCGCGAACAAACTGTTCTGCTGTCGTGTATAGCCCGGTCAAAACACGCCCGAAACCGACGATGCCTGACAAGCTGCCGACATAAAGAATATCGGCCGATTACTCCGCTTCGCCTCCGCCACCGCTACATCCCAAGTAGCATACCACACCACGCCTTCCTCTCCAATCTTCAGCTGCGATGCCCCAATCGGCTCCAAATTCGCCCGCCGCGACGACCGGTCTTGAGCAAAAGCCAAACTTCCCATTCCTACAAAAAAAGCAGCCGAGTAAATAAGTGATCGTCGCATACACCTACTAACCACTCAACACAGCTAAAGTTTCAAAATGCATCACCCAAAAAAATATCATCCACCGCAACCCAGGCGGTGCTATACCTGGCCTTCAACCTTCCAAGCCTTCGACAGTCCGAACCACCAAGATACTCACACAAACCCACAGTCACACCCCATCAAAGCAGAGCGACTTCGTTAAATTGCGACTTGCGCAACATAATTTCCTAATAAATTCAATTTACGCAACATGAGTTTTGCGATTGAATACGCGCGATTCACTATCACCCCCCCAATTTATAGAAAAAACATTATGGCTGAAAATTACTTCAACACACTTCCACTCCGCCGCAAGCTCGCTGAGCTTGGCGACTGTCACTTCATGGACGCATCTGAATTTGCACGCGGTACAGAAGCTGCACAAGGCAAGAAGATCGTCATCGTAGGTTGTGGCGCTCAGGGCCTCAACCAAGGCCTCAACATGCGTGACTCCGGTCTCGACGTTTCCTACGCACTTCGCGATGCAGCAATCGCAGAAAAGCGCCAGTCTTTCCTCAACGCTTCCGAAAACGGTTTCGCAGTAGGCACTTACGAAGAAATGCTTCCAACTGCAGACATCGTAATGAACCTCGCTCCTGATAAGCAGCACACTTCTGTGGTTGAAACTGTGATTCCTCACATGAAGGAAGGCGCTACTTTCTCCTACGCACACGGCTTCAACATCGTTGAAGAAGGCACACAAATCCGTAAGGACCTCACAGTCATCATGGTGGCTCCTAAGTCCCCAGGTTCTGAAGTACGTGAAGAATACAAGCGCGGCTTCGGTGTTCCAACACTCATCTCCTGCCACGTTGAAAACGACCCAACTGGTGAAGGTATCGAAATCGCTAAAGCACTCTGTGTTGCTCAGGGCGGTCACCACGCAGGTGTACTGAACTCCTCATTCGTTGCTGAAGTAAAGTCCGACCTCATGGGCGAGCAGACCATCCTCTGTGGTCTCCTCCAGGCTGGCTCCATCCTCTGCTTCGACAAAATGGTCAAAGAAGGAATCGACGAAGGTTACGCATCCAAACTCATCCAGTACGGCTGGGAAACTATCACTGAAGCTCTCAAGCACGGTGGTATTACCAACATGATGGATCGTCTCTCTAACCCAGCGAAAATCGTTGCTTACAGCCTCTCCGAAGAGCTTAAGGAAATCATGCGCGACCTCTTCTACAAGCATATGGACGACATCATCTCTGGTGAGTTCTCCTCCACAATGATGGCTGACTGGGCAAACGACGACGCGAACCTTCTCAAGTGGCGTAAAGAAACTGGCGAGACTGCATTCGAGAAATCCACTGCATCTGGTGAAATCTCCGAGCAAGAATACTTCGACAAAGGCATCGTCATGGTAGCTATGGTCAAAGCAGGCGTTGAGCTCGCATTCGAAGCAATGGTCGATTCCGGCATCCAGCCTGAGTCCGCGTACTACGAGTCCCTCCACGAAACTCCACTCATCGCGAACACAATTGCTCGTAAGAAACTCTTCGAAATGAACCGCATCATTTCCGACACAGCTGAGTACGGTTGCTACCTCTTCTCACACGCTGCAGTGCCTCTTCTTAAAGACTTCATCGACGACATCGGCACCGACGTGATCGGCAAAGGCCTCGAGTCCGACGACACATCCGTTGACAACAAGCTTCTTGTAGACGTGAACTACAACATCCGTAACCACGAAGTCGAAGAGATCGGTGAGATCCTCCGCGACTCCATGGCGAACATGAAAGCTATCGTCTAATTCGCCTAGACTAACACTTCCAAACAAAAGAGCTCAGGGTACACACTCTGAGCTCTTTTTTTGTCCCAAAATCCCCCCATCGCGACCACGCGATGCTAACCCATGACCTTCGACCTTACAGACCTTCGACACCCGGCAGGGACGCATCTCCGAGGCGTGCAGCTGTGCACCGATCTTAAAACCCAACAAGACTCAGACCCTCCTAAAAAAACACCTCACCAAGCTTCATTCAAAACCCATCGCGACCACGCGATGCTAACTCTGACCTTCGACCTTTCAGACCTTCGGCAGCCAAAGGCAAGGACGATTATCCTTAATCGTCAGGCTGTGCACCCGTCTTCAGACCCAACCAGCAGACCCCTTTCTACAAACTTCATGCCTAGCTTCGGTCCATCAAGGAATCAATCAACTAACCCATCCGGACGTCAGCGGAATGACGTCCCAGCCTAGGTTCACGGATCAAAGACCCTAAAACAACACACCTACGTGTAGACGGTCACCGGTCCGACACCGCCGATCCCTTGAACCGCGCGTAACTTCCGCACCGCCTTCTTCACCATTTCCACCGCAGCGTCCGTCTCTTCGCGTGTGGTAAGAATGGAAAAAGAAATCCGCAATGAGCTCTTCGCCTGCTTCGCTGGAATCCCCATCGCCGTTTGCACATGCGAAGGCTTTTGCTTGCCCGTCATGCAGGCCGATCCTGCCGAACACGCCATCCCGTATTCATCGAGTAAAATCAACAAACCTGCCGCCTCACAGTCCTCGAATGCCAGGTGGCTGGTATTCTTTGTGCGAAATTCCTGCGAGCCATTCACCTGCACCCCATGCACCTCGGCGAGCAAACGTTGCTCGAAATGGTCGCGCAATGCACCGACACCGGCATGGCCGTCTGCCTCCAAGCGCACACGCATCATCTCCGCTGCTTTACCAAGCCCCACGATCGATGCCACATTCTCCGTCCCTGAACGCCTACCCGACTCCTGCCCGCCCCCGAAGAGCAAAGGCTCAAACGAAACATTCTTGCGGATATACAATGCGCCCACTCCCTTCGGAGCATGGAACTTGTGCCCAGAAATCGATAAAAAATCGGCCTCAACCGCGCGCACATCGACTGGGCATTTACCCACTGCCTGAATCGCATCACTATGGAAAGGCACGCCCGCAGCGCGCGCCATCGCCGCCGCTTCCAGCACTGGCTGAATCACCCCGGTCTCATTATTCGCCCACATCAAGGTCGCAAAACCTGCATCCTCCTGCTCTACCGCTTCTTTCCATGCCGCAAGATCGAGTCTGCCATCAGCTCCCACAGCGACACGCTCGATAGTATAACCACGCTTCTCGAGCACCTCACAGGTGCGTAAAATGGAACTGTGTTCGATCTGCGAGGTGATGATTCGCTTTCCCTTGCCCACCGCCTCAGCAAGTGAATACAAGGCCGCATTATTGGACTCGGTACCACAGCCAGTAAAAACAATCTCATCAGCTTCCGCCCCAATCAACTGAGCCACCTGTTCCCGCGCTTGCTCGAGCGCCTTCTTCACCGCCTTCCCCGCACGGTAGCCACTCGAGGGATTATAACATTGATCCGTCAAATACGGCAGCATGGCTTCCAAGACATCGGGGTGCACACGCGTCGTCGCATTGGAATCAAGGTAAATCATAACCAGAGCCTAAAACCACTCACCCAAGAAATCTACCGCGAATTTTCTCTATTTTCCCGTTAGCAATCACAGATGGCTGGGAAGATTATCCTTAACCGCCCTGCTGACCACCGGTCTTCGTGATCATTGAATAAGCCCATTCCAAATCGTGCAGTCACATCTGCCATTGCATCTCAAAAACCAAATAGACCTTTCCTCTTGAAATCGCCATTTCGATTTCGTTAGTTCCCATTAGCTCTTTGTTCCGTCGTTCATGCAGCTCTTTTCCCTCACCCACCAAACGTCCCACTTTATTCGTAATGTATAATTCTCCACTCGCTGCATCGCAGCTCCCAGTAAATCCCACTTGATCATTTATAAACCAGCCACTAATGTCCAATTATGGAAACAGCCCAGAAACTTCGGGAGTCTCGCTCCCAGCACTTGTTGCGCAGCTCAGAAGTAGCTGTGAAGCAGCTGCGCGTTTTCAAGCAGGTTCTACCTGTTACGCAGAGGAAGTCGCCATCTTCCTCCGCATCGCAGAAGAAAACAAACTCTTCCTCTGCACCCCGCCGCCAGAGCTAGATCGCACACCCGACGACGAGGGCAATGAACACCAAGTTTGGTTTCGCCCTGAATCTGCCAGCTTCCTCAAGGCCACTTGGCCCAACCACTTCGGCATGCTCGTCGTACACCGTCACGACGAAGAGCCCGCAGCCTCTCCTATTGCCTACCTAGAACGTTGGTTATACCACTTCGCGATTCAAATAAGACGAATGGCGGTGTAATTTGTTTAGAAATCAAGGCTCGATGAAGAAGCGATGCGAGCATCGTGACTGAAGAGAAACGCTGATTTATCAACAAAGTGCCCGACACCTCTTTTCTTTCACGTAGCGTAACTCTTCAAGCCTCCAAAAAAATCATTCGTCTCATTGGGAGTGCGATTTGGTATGCCTACACAATGAACTCTTCGGTGACTCGGTCAAATTTCTCGGCGCTCTCGATACCGCTCAAGGGCTGCGTTTAATCATCAGCCAGCCCGCCATCCACGGACAGCCGGCTACCGATGAACAGATAGAAACATTTTTCACCGAATCTAGCTGGAAACCTTTTCGGGTGAATGACGACATCGCCTTCTTTGACCCGCAGCGCCAGATCGTGGTATCCGATACCCACCGCGGCAATATCATCCTTATGGACAACGGGTTACTCGCACCTATTGATCTCCGTGTCCAGGCACTTAGTCCAGACCTCGTCGACACCATCACCAAACTCACGTCGTAGCCACCCGCTCTGCCCGCTCAGCCACTCCATCACAGCAAGTCTCACCCACGCACCACCCCTTAACACCTAAAACTTAAAACCTAACACCAAGCCGAAGGCGCATCTAACTCATTCACTAAACTGACATTAGAAAAGAAGTTTCAAACACTTGATTTTTAAGTCTTCACCTAGCTGCTAGGAACTGCTAGTACCCCTGTGTCACTTTACATCGTCAGTTCCTTAGTTTCCCCCTTTTTGCATCCCACTTATTTCTAACTATCAATGCCCGCAGCTAAGAAATCAGCCAAACAGCAGAAGAGCTGTGAAGAGAGAAATAAACTCGCCCACGACGAACGCCGGCACGGCTACGTGAACCCGTCCACCGGCAATACCAACTACGCCTGGATTCTCCACATGGTGAGCAAACTCTCTGATTGGAGCGGAGCGACAAAGACAACCCACCAGGTTTGCCCGAAGGGTGAGCGCGGAGGCGCGAATCAAAACCGCGTCACCGGCTTCGTCCTCGCCAACGGCTCCATATCCACCCATACCAAGGGCGAAGGCGTGATCCGCCAAAAGCTCGTCGACTGCATGATCGCCCTGCCCGGCCAACTCTTCTACACCACCCAGATCGAGGTCTGTTTTTGGTTACTAACCAAAAACAAGAGGGCTGACAGCGCCGCCGCAATCTATTTTCCAATCATAAAAGCCGCATGAGCATGAACGAAGCAGAAACTCGCTACGAGTTGATCGACCCCATCCTTCGTAAAAAAGGATACAAGCGGCCCTATATTCGGCTCGAAACACCTGCCCCAGTTGAGCCTATTGGGAACAAAGGCCGACGTAGTAACCGAGCAGGTAAGATGGATTACCTGATTTGTGTGGATAGCCCTCAGGGCCCTGCGCCTTTACCCGTTGCTATTCTCGAAGCAAAAAAGGAATCCGAAGATCCCCTAAAAGGTATGGGGCAAGCAAAGGACTACGGAAAATGCGACCGCTTCGATGCTAAATACATTTTCTCCACAAACGGACATCGCTATGCAAAGTTCAACAAGTTCAACGGAATGCAAACGGGGCCGTTCCCCTTGGCTGATTTCCCAGACCACCAAACAATCACAGAGTGTTATGCCAGGCATACTGGCATCGAGCTCGATAAGCCTGAGGCAAAAATGCTCTTTACGGCAGACAGCCCCGCTTACCCAGAGTCTCGCTATTATCAAGACGCTGCCATTCGGGCGACTTTCGAGAAAGTTCTCCAATGTGAGAAAGATGGCCAGCCAGCACGCGCATTGCTTTCCCTAGCGACTGGAGCAGGAAAGACGATTATCGCCGCAAATATGCTTTGGCGGCTCAATGAGGCTGGACGCCTTTCCAAACCTGCACTTTTCATCTGCGACCGTGACGAATTGCGCACGCAGGGTTACAACAAGCTAAAAGCGGTCTTCGGCGGTAACGCTCGCATTGTTGAAAATAAACAGGGCGACAATACGGCAAAAAATGCACGTATCCACGTCGCTACTTATCAAACCCTTGGCATTGACGACGAAGCTGAGGATTTTGCCAGCTTCCTTTCCGAGCACTATCCGGAAAACTCCTTTAGCGTCATCATTATCGACGAGTGCCACCGCTCGGCATGGGGCAAGTGGTCGGAAGTGCTCACTCGAAATCCAGACGCGATTCAAATTGGTCTGACTGCGACGCCACGCAAACTGCATCCCAGCAAAGCAGTATCGGCAGATAAGGAAGCACTTGCTGCAATTAAAGAGGACAATGAAATCACCGCCAATAACCACAACTATTTCGGTGAACCTGTCTATGAGTATAAACTAAGTCAGGCGCAAGAGGACGGCTACTTAGCGGCTTGCGAGATCATGAAGCGCAAGTCGACAATTGATAGTCGCACTTTCTCTAAAGCGGAAATCCTCAAAGCAGGCGTCATAGACATCGCCACCGGCCAGCCATTCCGTGAAGAAGACCTGACGAAAGACGAATACACCGGCAAAGACTTCGACGATAAGTTATTTATCGACCTACGCACTCCAGCGATGTGCCAAGACTTGTTTGACTTGCTCTGCCAAAACGGAGGCCCTGAGCAAAAGGTCATCATCTTCTGCACCCGCGAGATCCATGCCGATAGAGTCGTTCAGCACATGGGAAACCTCTACGCCCAATGGTGTATTGATAACGACAAGGAACCCAAAGAAGATTACGCCTTCAAGTGTATGGGCGGTCCCAATGGAGGCTCCGACATGATTGAGCCCATGCGCGGCTCCAGCGAACGCGCCTTCGTCGCTTGCACGGTCGACCTACTGGAAGCTGGGGTCGACATCGAGCGGCTCAACGCAGTTGTCTTTTTCCGCTACTTAAAGTCCTCGATCAAATTCTATCAGATGGTTGGTCGTGGCACCCGCATCGACGAGACCACGAAGAAGTATAAATTCTGGCTCTACGATTACACTGGTGCGACCGACTTATTCGGCACCGATTTTATCACGAAACCACCAACGCCCGGAGGCGGTGGTGGCGGAGGCGGAGGCGAAGAACCTCCCGGTGGCGGAGGCAGCGGAGAGTCCCCGCCTGTTCCTGAAATGCACGGCCAAACCGACGTGCTCGGTGATGGTCACTACATCTTCGGCCAGCGTAATGGGCAAGACACCCGCATCCCAATCGAAGAGTATCGTCGAGAAATGATTCAGCGCGTAATCAGTGAGGCAGATAATCTCAACGACTTCCGCCAGCTATGGATCGAGCAACAGCGTCGAAAAAAGCTGATCGAGCATCTACTCGGATGTGACTACAACCCAGAACGTATCCGTGAAGTGGATAAGATGGAGGCATTCGACCTTTACGATGTTTTTGCGCATCACGGCTACCATGCACATGCATTGAAACGTGAAGAGCGTAGTAAGGCCTATATCACAGGCAATGTGGACTGGTTCAGTAGCATGGACGCCAAGGCCGCAGCGGTGCTAAAAGCTTTGGGGCAACAATTCAGCATTGCTGGGACAGACGCATTGGAATCCGAATCTCTGTGGGAGGTTCCAGAGATCAAGAATGAGGGTGGCGTTCGGGCGCTCTATTCACTTGGAAAACCAATTGAAGTGATGCTTCAGGCGAAAGGGAAGTTATTTGCAGCATGAGAACGATAAAGCTAGGAGACATCTGTCAGTTTGTATACGGCAAGAGCTTAACGAGTAAGCAAAGAAACTTGGGAAATATTAAAGTTTACGGCTCCAATGGTGAGGTCGGAAATCATGATTTGGGTTACACCGAAGGTGCTACGATTATTATAGGCCGAAAGGGTTCTATTGGTGAGGTTCATCTATCCCAAAATAGCTGCTGGCCTATAGATACAACTTACTATATTGATCGCAATTCAACGACCGTAGATATAGAATGGTTATACTTTCGCCTAATTGCATTACGACTAGACAAACTAAATCGTGCGAGCGGTGTCCCCGGATTAAATCGTGAAGATGCTTACAAGCAATTAATCACCGAGCCGAGGGGTTCGACATGGCAGAGAGATCAAGTCCTTGAGATCAAGGAGAAGCTTTCATCCTTCGAAACGGCGAAATGTTCGCTCAATCAACAACTGGACGATATTCAAATCTTATCCTATAGTATTATTCGAAGCTCTCTAAGTGGGATCAAGGTTGAGTCTAAATTGTCAGATTGCTTAGAAGAGGTTAAAGGCGGTATCGGTGAAAATTGGAAAGATTACCGTGTTCTAGGAGCCACACGTAACGGCCTAGCGCTCGCTAAAGAGCCACCAGGGAAAAAACCAGAACGCTATAAGCCAGTCACACCTGGAACCGTATTTTATAATCCGATGCGTATCATGATTGGTTCCATTGCTTTCGCGGATAGTGATGACGAGCCTGGTATCACCAGTCCAGATTATGTGGTGCTTAAGGGCAAAGAAGGTGTGGTCGATTCTCGTTGGTTTTATTACTGGATGCGTTCCCCGCTCGGCGAACGCTGCATCCAGTCGCTGTCCCGTGGTGCTGTGCGTGAGCGTATGCTCTTCAATCGACTAGCAGAAGGTGAAATCGAATTGCCCGACTACGACACCCAGTTGAAAGCGTCGCAAGCACTTGCCGAAATCAAACCGATGCAAACCGCAATCGAAGCACAACTTAAAGAGCTCGAACTAATTCCACAAAAGTTACTCGCCCAAATTTTTGAAAGTTAACCATGCCCAAAGCTAAAAAGAAATCTGCCAAGAAAAAGACCGCACGTGCCATCTCAAGCACTCGTTCGCTGTCGTCTTACGTTAAATCGGTCTGCGATATTATGCGCCGCTCAAATTGTGCGAGTGCCCTGCAGTATGTTCCAGAGTTAACTTGGATACTTTTCCTCCGTATTTTGGATGCTCAGGAAAAGCGCGATAAAGAGGAAGCCGAAGCAGTCGGTAAATCTTTCGAATGCGCCCTGCGCTCGCCTTTTCGATGGCAGGATTGGGCGGCTCCCTATTCCGAAGAAGCCGATCACCCGAAAACAGACGAAGGCAAGCCCTACGGTTGGAAGCGCAACGAACTGTTTGCCGCAGGCGATGGCAAGCTCTTCGATTTTATCAATTCAGAGTTGCTGCCGCATTTACATAGCCTGGACATTGACCTCGAAACGAAGCTACCCAACCCCAACGCAACACGAAAGCAACGCGTAATCGGTCGTATCATGACTGCGGTCGAGCGCGTCCGCGTCGACAGCGAGACAAATCTTCGCGATGTGCTCGATAAGGTCGATGAAATCAGTATCGACAACGTAGATGACACACACTTCTTCACCCTCTCTCAGGTGTATGAAGACTTGCTCCTGAAGATGGGAGAAAAGAACTCCGACGGCGGACAGTTTTTCACACCTCGCGAAGTCATTCGTGCTATGGTGCATACCGTCGCCCCCAAACTTGGCGATACCGTATATGATCCCTGTTGCGGAACGGGTGGCTTCTTAGCCATCGCCTATGAACATATTCGCCGCAACATGGGGAATGCTCCAGCGAGCACAGACATTTCCAAGCTGAAGCACGACACCTTTTTTGGTCGTGAGAAAGAGAACCTCGTCTATCCCATCGCACTCGCGAACCTAGTTCTGCACGGCATAGACCAGCCCAATTTGTGGCATGGCAACACCTTGACGAAACGGGCGACCTACAAAGAACTTTTCGATAAAGCGCCGGCCACCTTTGACGTCATACTCACGAATCCACCATTCGGAGGTAAAGAGGGGCAGGACGCGCAGAAGAACTACGCTTTTGCCACCAGTTCCACGCAGACGCTGTTCGTGCAAGACATCCTCTCCGAGCTAGCCGATGGCGGTAGTTGCGCGATCGTGCTCGATGACGGTTTCCTCTTTCGAAAGGACGAAAGCGCATTCGTCGAAACCAAACGAAAGCTTGTTGATGAGTGTAACCTTTGGGCCATCGTGAGTCTTCCTGGAGGTGTCTTCTCCGGCGCAGGCGCGGCGGTGAAAACCAACTTAGTCTTTTTCACCAAAGGGGAGAAGACTAAGAAGATTTGGCATTATGATTTTAGCCATGTGAAAGTCGGCAAAAAGACGCCCATGACACTCGCACACTTCGGTTTCGGTAAAAATGGCGAGACCATTGACGACACCGAACTCCCAATGCTGCTCACTCAGGAATGGCAAGATGACGAAGACGTAGCCGGTGAGCCTTTTCCAACTTACGCCAAGATGTTGCCACACCGAGGCACTAAAAAAGGGGAAAGTCGCTACTCATGGACAATAGATTTCACCGCTCGCCGCAAAAAAGCTCGTGATGAAATGCAACCATTCCTTGCGGAAGCTGAGCGCCTAAGAGACGAGATCGTTGACCACAAAGAAGCGCTGCGTGCACTGAAGAAGGCGGACAAAAAGTCTGAGAAAATCAAGCCACTTGAAGAAACCATTGCTGAAAAAGAGAAGGCCCGCAAGGAGGCGGAAAACAAGGCCGAGTCGATCAGCAATACGGTCTACGACCTCAAACCAGTAAACCCAAACAAAGTCGAAAAGATCGACGAGCGCACACCGGCGGAAGTGATCAAAAGCATCGAGGAGCAAGGCAAGATTGTAACTGCTTCGCTGAAGGCTCTTCAAAAGCTCCTTAATTCGTGAAATGGGAGGACTTCAATCGGTGGTTTAATCGCGATTTTTGGAGAGCGTTCAAAAACCGAACCTTCCCAATTGATGTTCCCACGACTCCAAAGGAGAGATCGGCTACGGTGCGCGCCGTCTTCAAGGCTGTAAAATCAGCCCGCTACGCGCCGTCCATTCCGGAGGAAGAGATTGTCATGAACAAGGGTATGGTGTGGCCCGAACCACCCCTGTCTTCTGTATCGAAGATTACATCGTTTCACACTACACGACATTTTTTTTGGGAAAAGATCCATTATCAATCCATCCTAAAAACTGATTCCACAGTTGCTCTAAGCGTTTGGGGTGATTGAGCATTTCAATCACATGCTCAAGGCCAGCCCTGAAGTAACTCTTGCGTTTTATATAAGCAGTCAGGGTTTTGTTATGCTTCAAAATGACTCCCCAACTAAAACAGAAGAAGAAGCTTAGGGTGACCACGGCTACTAGTGCGTCGACTCTTTTTGCTTCCCTTAGATGAGTGTCTTCTATGTTGAGCCCTTTCTTTTTGAAGTGACCAAAGAGTACTTCAATACCCCAGCGACGCTGATAGGCGTTCAGAGCTTTCTTACTTTTGAAACGGTTACTCACGACGTAAAGCGTTTGGGTACGTTGTGTTCGAACTTCTTTTTTACCAAAATAGAGATTCATTCCCCAGATACTTTGGCGTTCTACCCGCGAGCGTTTACACTCCCTAGCGAGTAGATCACCAACAATGGTATTTGCTTTGATTCGCAACACAAAAGTAACGTCCTTCTTGTCTAACCAAGCAAGCCACCTCTTCCCGTGGAATTCGCGATCCATAGCAATGAAGTAAATGTCCTTGGCAGGCAGAACTTCGAGCAGTTTACTCATTAGCCCAATGCGTAGCTTTGTGTTGGAGTTCCCTCGTTTGGAAGTCTGTGGTAAGGTTTGCCAAACGAGAGGAACAGCTATTTTTCCCACAATCACTCCGATAGTTAGGATGTTGATGTGAGTTTTACCGAACTGCCAATTGGTTCGATCAATACTCAAAATATAGCCATCCTTAGGTTTAGGAATTTTTCCCAAAATGAGTTGCGTAATAGCGAGCATGGGCAGTTCCCATGTGGCAAAGAACCTTTGGAACCGACGGTAACGACTACTTTGTGAGCACTCCATTTGGCTATCCGTGGCCAGCTTCACCAAATTGACAGATCGAGACTTTGTGATCGCAAAAATAATGTCAGCGAGACACTTGAGACGTGAAAGATTCCCTCCAACCTGCTGTCTCAGAGTTGTTAGTATAGAAATGTGTAAAGACATGCCTATTTTGCGGCATGGCACTTGCAGTCAAGGTTTTATCTAACAATCAGTTGTGATTTTTTGTCGTGTAGTGTGACATCGTTTACTACTTCTACATCAAGGAACTGGAAGAAGTCATTTCCGGCAATCGCACCGAGCATACCTACGGCGGTTGGTCACTTGGCGGGAATCTCCGCAAACACGAAGACCTAGATGTCGAGTTCGACATCAGCTTTTCCAGTGCTCGTTATTCCTTCAATCCCCGCGCATGGCAACAGGCCTTTGGGAGTTACTCTGATGATTCTACCTCCAGCGCTAATGCTGTGGGGCTTGAAACGAGTCGTCGCCAATGAAAAACGCCACAGCCGCTCGCCATTTTCCGACAAATTGCTTCGCCCACCGGGAGAATCGCTACGTATCAAGGTCACGGAATTAGAAGACCAGCTGAATGACGTCCTCGTGAGTCTCGTGTTCACACTGATTTCTCCGGGCATTTTCTTGCTAGTGATCGCCAAGTTCCCTCTGGTGCTTGTCATTCTAGCCATGGTGATTGCTAGTGGAATGGGTTGGGGCTTCGCCTGGAAATACTGGAAGCGCTTGCTTCGTATTCGCAGAGATTTGAGGAACTACCGCCTAGGTTTTGATGGTGAGCGCTGTGTGGGTGCCGAACTCACGCCCTTACTTGCAAAGGGCTACTCTGTGTACCACGACTTCGTTTTTGACATGCGCCCGGGTGGAGAAGCCAGCAACTTCAATATCGACCACATCGCTATCGGGCCTGAAGGCATTTTCATCATCGAAACGAAAACGAAGAGGAAATCTCTCAAGCCACCCATAAACGAACTAGAGCCACAGCAAATTGCGGTCGAGGGCAAATCGCGTGAGACCACCACCCTGCGCTTCCCCGATGGTTCAATTGACGAGAAACCGATCAAACAAGCACTCAGGCAGTCTGAGCAATTTTACCGCTGGCTCAAGATGCCAACTATCACGCAAGCCGAAATTCGACCGATAGTGGTCTATCCAGGCTGGTGGATTCGTTCGAAGAACTGGGATAAGCTTGGAGTTCAAAGCGCTTCAAAGCTTGCAGATCGCCTCCCCGCTCTTGGCAAAGGCAGGCGCCTTCGCTCCGACGAGATTAAAGCCATCGCAGCGCGTATCGAAGACAAATGCCGTGACATTGAAGGCGCGAGATAAGCTACCAGCGACAATGACAAATGCTCAAACTCCGCTCCACGCTAACAGCTAGAATGTTAATCAATATTCTTTCATTACTCATTGATTGAATCGATCTTCTGCCCCCCACTCCATTTCACCGTAATCAGATCGTTGCGATCCATGCGAAAATAGATTTCCTCTATTCTAGCTATCGCCCCACCAACGCTACACTTCTCGCTTAGCGCCAAGTCTCGGATTTCCTAAAACTTTGATTGGAACCTGCCCGCATCCACGCTTATCTTTCTACCAACAACGCACGACACATCAATATGATCACACTCACTCAATCATCCATCAAAGAGGTCAAGAACCTACTCGCCAAGAAACAAGCAGAAGCGGGCGCTGGGCTCCGCCTCTCTGTTCAAAAAGGTGGATGTGCTGGCATGCAGTATGTGATGGAAGTCGACCAGCCGCACGAAGGCGACACCACGATCGAAGAAGATGGAGCCATCGTCCACGTTTCCGCTGACTCTGAACAGTACCTCAAAGGTTGCCACCTCATCTACGAATACTCACTCTCCGATTCCGGCTTCAAGGTCCAGAACCCCAATGCCTCCCGCTCCTGCGGCTGCGGCACGTCCTTCGAGGCCAAAGGAGAAGAAGGCACCTACGATCCAGCAAACGAGTGTAAGTAACTTTAACTCACCGTCCGCTCCGTGCCGCGCGATCGCGAAGACGACTCCTTTGTCGCCAGAATCCTCAAGAAAAAGCCCCCGCTTTTTTGGTGGTTTCTATTGAACACCACAATGCTCTGCATCGCGATTCTCAGCTGGGCATTCTTTTTAGAAATTTTTGGCAACCCGCACCGCGCACGGAACTACGTCATTTTAGAGAAACTGGGACGTAAGCAAGAAGTTAAATCCTTCGACACCATCACCGCACCTAGCGGCAAGGCCTATAATCCAAGTTCACTTTATAAAAAATACTACAACCTCAACCCCGAGGACATTTCGCTGCTCAATAGCGAACTTAAGCGCGTCTACGTAGGAAACCTTAAAGACCCTAGTTATAATAACTATGTACAAGGTGAATTCCGCGTCCTCAAAACACGCGTATTAGACGAGCAAGATTTTATCCAAAATGGAATTGCAATCCAAGCCCAGGCTCTCGTCCGACCAGATGCCTTCCACCCACCCACACCCTACCTTGTACTGATCGAGTGGATTCTACCAGGCGCCCCAGCAAATGCTGTTGAATCCTATCAATTAGGTGACTTGCTAGAACTAGGAAAAAACCCCTATTACCCTTTTGTACTGCACGCACTACGCGTCCCTAGACCGGGCGATGAACCACTCATTTCATTGAGCTGCATTCCATTAGTCTACGACTCTAAGATCATTCCTCCACGCGGCGAGGCATTTTCTATCGAGCCAGCTGAACGGCTCAATCTCAACGGCTCTTTCCCTATCTTTAAGAAACAATAATTTATGAAACTCATCTCTTGGAACGTTAATGGTATTCGCGCAGTCCTAAAAAAAGGTTTTGCCGAATGGTTCGCAGAAGTTCAGCCAGACATTCTCTGCCTGCAGGAAACGAAAGCCCGCGCTGAACAAGTCGAACTCCCACTCGAATTCGCTGGCTACCACCAATACTGGAACGAAGCAGAAAAACCTGGTTACTCTGGCACTCTCATTCTCACAAAAGAAAAACCTCTATCAGTTTCTAACGGAATCGGTATTGACGAGCACGATACGGAAGGTCGCGTCATCACAGCTGAATACCCCGACTTTTACCTCGTCACAGTCTACACCCCAAATGCACAAAACGAGCTCAGACGGCTAGACTACCGCATGCAGTGGGATCTCGACTTTCTCGCCTATTGCAAAGACTTAGAAAAATCAAAACCAGTAATATTCTGCGGAGATCTCAATGTCGCCCACACTGAAATCGACCTCGCTCGACCTAAAAACAATCGCAAGAGCGCAGGCTTCTCAGATCAAGAACGCGCAGGCTTCGATAAAATTGTAGAAGCAGGCTTCATCGACACCTTCCGCCATTTCGAGCCAGATACCACAGACGCCTATTCCTGGTGGAGTTATCGCGCTGGAGCTCGCGGCAAAAATGTAGGTTGGAGGATCGATTACTTCTGCGTTTCTAGCACTTTAGTTGATCGCCTCGAATCAGCAACAATCCTTTCAGAGGTCATGGGTTCGGACCATTGCCCAGTAACTTTGACGCTAAAATAGTTGGCGAAATCTCCCTAACATATTAATGTGCGAGAATGAAAACTCTCATTCTCGCGCTCGCTCTCACTATCCCATTGGCAGCTGAGACGCCGCCAGTTCAGGAAATCACAGTCAAAACGGAAGTCCCTTCACCCGCGTGGAATCTCGCGATTGAAAGCATCCACAAAAAGGATGGAAAACTCCTCGTAGTCACTCGCGCCAGCAAGTCAGAAGGAATTTTCACCCAGCAAATCACAACGGCAAAAGCTTCAGCAAAGCTGCCAAACAAGATTGCTGACATCCCTAGGGAAATCTACTTGTTAGACGCCACTTGGAAGACACCCGAACACGTGCATGCAGTCACTCAAGAAGAACTCGACACCATCCTCGCTGGCAGCACTCAGATTTATAAAGTTAAGACAGAAATCGCTAGCGCCGACTTCCTAGAACTATCACTCGAAGAAGCCGAAGAGCTGGCAAAAAAGAACGGCCTGAAATATAGGATCGTAGAAGTCGACGGTCAACCGCGACCAATCACCATGGACTTACGCATGGATCGCTTCAATTTCCATGTAGAAAACGGCAAAATCGTTAAGGTTACAAAGGGTTAAGCAGGCCATATGTCAGCCTTAAGCCACTTCGAATCAGAGCCAGATTGACTATTCAGTATCCACTGATACACCAGCTCCATGTCCGAGCCCGCTATCGCTTCCGCATCCGAACTTTGCGTTAAATACTCACACCACACAGTGCTCGATGGAGCCACTCTAGCGATCCATCAAGGCGAACGCATTGGCCTCGTCGGCCGCAATGGTTCAGGTAAATCTACTCTCATGAAAATCTGCGCCGGTGCCGACCAGCCAGACTCTGGAGAGTGGACCACCCGCAATGATCTAGTCACCGGCTATCTCCCCCAAAACTTCGAATTAAATGACAATGATACGGTCCTAGAAGCGACACTTGCAGGAGCTCAATACATCCTCGACATGCTCGAGGCATATGACAACTGCGACCCGACATCAAAACAAGGTGCAGAGCTCTTAGAAAAAATCAATCACCACGATGGCTGGACCATCGACTCGCGCGCCCAAGCGCTTCTCACAAACCTCCACGCCCCCGAAGCTGATCGTTTAATAAAAACGCTTTCCGGCGGTGAAAAGCGCCGCGTCGCACTCGCACGGGCACTCCTCGCTCAGCCCGATTTCCTCATCCTCGATGAGCCTACCAACCACCTAGATACTGGATCGATCGAATGGTTAGAAACTTTCCTTTCACGCTATAACGGCACCTGTCTTTTCGTCACGCACGATCGCTACTTCCTCGACCGTATCGCTACCCGTATCGTCGAAATCGCCCGCGGCAAATGTATCGCCTATGACGGCAACTACACCGACTACCTCGTTTCTCGCGCAGAACGCATGGCGCAAGAAGCGGTCAATGAACACAAACGTCAGCGCTTCCTGAAAAAGGAACTCGAATGGGTTCGTCGTCGACCATCAGCACGTCGGACCAAGTCGCGCGATCGTATGGATAAATATTTCGAAGTTGCTGATCAAGAAGCACCCGAACAAGAAGTCGACGTCGACCTCATCATCCCGCCTGCGGCGAAATTGCCAAACGTGGTGATCGAAGCACACGGCCTCACCCAGACCGTCGGTGATCGCACACTCTTCCGTAAGCTCGATTTCAAACTCGAGCCAAATGAACGAATCGGCATCGTCGGGCGCAACGGCATGGGGAAATCCACGCTCATTAAGACCTTATTAGGAATGATGGAGCCCTCTGCTGGTACAGTAAAAGTGGGAGCGCGTACTGACCTCAACTATGTCGACCAAAACCGACTACTCCTCGACGACCAGAAATCTATTTTTGATGAAGTCGGCGAAGGCCAAGAGTACGTGAAACTTGGCGATGAAACACTCGGCTTACGCGCTTACTTGAAACGCTTCCTCTTTGATGACGACCGCATCAACACCAAGATCGAACTCCTCTCTGGCGGCGAACGTTCGCGGGTATTGTTAGCAAAAATCCTCAAACGTGGCGGCAATGTTCTGGTTCTCGATGAACCGACAAACGATCTCGATCTTAACACTCTGCGCTTACTCGAAGAAGCGCTCGCCCACTTCAAAGGTTCCGTGCTGGTCGTTTCTCACGATCGCTACTTCCTTAATCGTGTGTGCACCGGCATCCTCGCGTTCGAAGATGATGGCTCCCTTCATTACAATGTCGGCTCCTACGATTACTACCTTGAAAAGAAAGCTGAACGCGACGCCCAACGCGCAACGTACGAAAACCTAACAGCAGCAAAGGAAAAGCCGAAAAAAGAGAAGTCTAACGACAAGCCTCGCAAACTCAAATGGAGCGAGGAACGCGAACTCGAAACCATCGAAGACGACATTCTTGCAGCCGAAGAAGATGCCGCAGCACAAGAAGCAGTCATCAATGAACCCAACTTCTACACAGAACACACCCACGATTACCAAGAGTACGAAGCGAAACTCAAAGAAGCGCAAGCGAAAGTCGCAAGCCTCTATGATCGATGGGAAGAACTCAGCGCTGTCAAAGCAGCATGGGACGAATACCATGCCTAAACACCATTTCTAACTCTCAAGCACTCTATCTTATGGAAACACGTGTCCACCTGCCAGATTCCGAACCACCCGCAACCATCCGCGAAGTAGTCGCTGCCCTCAAAAAGCAAAAGCTCATAGCCTCACACGACAAACAAAGCTGGGGCGACTGGATCAATTTTGAAGGTAAACAGACAGTCATCTCAATCGAGTCAATGAATGGCCTCACCACCTCGGCGACCATCGAAGAAGCCGAAGGTGAAGACGACATTCTCATCGCCTGCATCACAGCATTCCGCAAGCTCGGATGGTTCGGAGAAGACGAAGACGGACCGTATCCATTGTGATTCTCACCTGGGGAATTATTAGTTAGAAATTACATGCGAGTATGAAAACTGAAAAGCCCCTAAAGGACAAAGCTTACGCATTCGCGTTGCGATCCATCAAACTTTATCAACACCTCCAAACAGATCTTCGTACAGCCACTTCGATAGGAGCCAATGATGAAGAAGCAATTGGAGCTCAGAGCGATAAAGACTTCATCTCAAAATAGTCCATCGCTTACAAAGAAACGAGAGAGTCACACTACTGGTTGAGACTGCTCCAAGACTCTGAATACTCAACACAGCGTCAAGCGGAGTCGCTACTAACTGATTGTGATAAACTCCTAAAAATAGCTGGCTGTAACCTAAAACCCTTAAGCTGAAATTACAGCAATCTTCCTAATTCCTAATTTTAAATTCATCCTTGGAATGCCTTCACAAAAAAACTTCCTCCCTTCTAACTCTCCGCTTCTCCCCGCAGTGGCTCACTTCCTACTCGGTCTCGGTGAAGAGCTCAAAGATACTCTAGTCATCGTCCCAACCGCGCAATCAGGTCGTCAGCTCAGACAGCAACTTCCCCTCATCGCGGGACGCCCCGTACTCGCTCCCGCAGTCACCACTGCCGACGTACTCTACGCGCCCCAAGCCGACTCGAATGCTGCCAATAAAATGCAATGGTGGAATGCCTGGAGCGAAACACTGCGTTCCTACACAGATTCTCAACTCGAAGATCTTTTCCCACAATTAGAAGGAATTAAGCGCGACTTTAATTGGGGGCTCAATGCCGCGCAACGCTTCTGCAAACTTAAAGACGAAATCACCGTCGTCGATCACAGCTTCTCCTCAGTCGCGGCAATTGCAGACGTAGACAAAGAACGCTGGGAGCGCCTAGCCAGCATTGATAAAGACGTAAAAGCATTCCTCGCTAAACACGGTCTTCGTTGCCCAGCCGAAGCGAAACGTTACGCAGCAGAAAACTGGCAGGCCCCTGATAAAGTCAAACGTCTCGTTCTCGCCTGCACACCAGATCTTCCAGCGCTCGCCATAAAAGCTCTTCAGAATAGCAACATTCCGATTGAGGTGCTAGTTCACGCCAATGAAGACTTAGCTGAACATTTTGATCAATGGGGGCAACCTGACACCGCCTACTGGAATTCCTGCCCGATTCCTCTTCCTTCCCCGCAACAGGAGTGCATCAAGCTGCATAGCTCAGGCCATGACAGCTCCGAAGCATTAATCAAAGATCTCTCAAAATACGCATCAGACCAAGTCACTCTCGCAGTCACCGATCAAGCCTTTTCCACATTGGTGAGTGACTCGATTGAACAAGCTGGTTGGCCATGCTTTGATCCCGATGGTCGACTCGTTTCAAAATCTGGCCTCTGGGCGTTTCTCAAGCAACTCCGCCAATGCCTAGCACATTCTAACAGCTTCCAACACGTTCAGAGTCTGCTTAAAGCTCCAGAAGCTCGCTACTTGCTAAAAAGCATTCAATCCCCCGCAAGTATTGCACGGAGGATCGACACCTTATTCCAGAGATCGCTACCGCAAAACTTCGACCACGCGATCCATTGCGCCGATGAAACACTCGCCCCAGTGCTCGAAGAACTCCAAGCATGGTTGAGCACCCGCAGCGACGATGCCTCGCGCTTTCTAGAAAAACTATTCGACCGTATCGAACGCTCGCCAGATTTCCCGACCGAACTCATCGATCCATTTCTCGAAGGTATCGAGACCATCAAACAGCTCGAATTTCATAAGCAGCGGCTCAACTATCACCACGCACTTGAACTCATCATGGCAAGCTGTGAAGGCGTAAAAATACATGCAGAGCGTGCCGGGACAGTCATTGACCAATTAGGATGGTTAGAAATCCCCTACGCCGAGCAAGCACATCTCCACATCGTTGGCTTCCACGAAACCTGCGTCCCAGAACGTCCACATAATGATGGCTTCCTGCCCGAATCCCTCCGTAAAAAACTCAATCTCTACAGCCGCGAACAACTCACAGCCAGAGATTCCTACTTACTTCACAGTATCATCGAAGCGCGCAAAGATCTAGGTTCCACTCATTTCTACCTTTCTCAAACAGCTCCTAACGGAGAAGAACGCCAAGCGTCACGCCTACTCATTCGCTGCGACGAAGAACAACTCCCAGCACGCGTCCAACATTGTTTCCGTGAAGATATCGAGAACAAAAAGCGCCTTCCCGCATACTCCGAAGGTGGCTGGAAACTGACTCTCCAACACGGTCTCAAATGGCCAGAAGAAAAAAATCTCAGCATCTCGCCAAGTAAGCTCACTAATTTCCTTCGTTGCCCGTTCCGCTTTTATCTTCAATACGTCGAGGACTTCCAACGTTCTGATTTTGACTCCCAAGAAATGGACGCCATGCAGTTCGGCAACCTTGTACACGATGTGTTAGAACTCTACGGTAAAGACCCTCAAACACGCGATCTCATCAACACTGAAGAAATCGAGCAAGCCTTTACGGACCTACTAAATACTCTTTTCATCCAACGCTATGGCCACACCAGTAACCTCCCACTGATAATTCAAAAAGAGAGTGCACTCAATCGGCTCAAAGCATTTGCCCCCGAACAAGCGCTCATGCGCGAAGAAGGTTGGCAAATTAAACACGTCGAACTCGCCATTGGTACAAAGGAAAAGGAAATCCTATGGAATTTCGACGAGACACCCATCAAAATGCGCATCGACCGCATTGACGTCAATCAACACAATGGCTCTTGGCGAGTCATCGATTACAAAACTTCGACAAAAGTCAAAAAACCTCAGGAGGAACATCTAGAAAATGTCCGTGCTACAGATGATCCACACCACATCTACGGAGAACTCCTCCCCCCTGCATCATCTAGAGCGCGTGCTGAGCAGCGCTGGAAGAACCTACAACTCCCCCTATACGCCGAATTTGTCCGACAACACTTTCAGTTAGAATATCTCCCAGAGATTGCATACGTCGCTTTCCCCGCCGCAGCCTCTGGCACGGGTCTGCAAGCGTGGTCAACTTATGATGAAAATGTCCACGACTGCGCCATGCAGTGGGTGAGCCAATGCATCACAGCCATTCGCCAGAGCAAGTTCCCCATCCGCGAACTCCCATCTAACATGCGAAGCTGGGATAACTTTGCCGATCTTAGCCCCACCGACTTAGCCTCTGCATTTGATCTCACACCAGCCTCCTAACATCATGTTTTCTAGTCTACTCATTGAAGCTTCTGCTGGTTCAGGAAAAACTTACCAACTCTCTAACCGCTTCCTCGCCCTCCTCGCTCTCGGAGAAAATCCATCCGATCTCATCGCCCTCACCTTCACCCGCAAAGCCGCTGGTGAATTTAGCAGACGCATCTTCAACCGACTCGCCCTCGGCGCGAGTTCACCTGAAAAAGCACAGCAGCTGGCAGCTGAAATCACTCCAACCCTCATCGGTGACCCAGCTTCCGACCAGCCCGGTATTGTCAAAGCAAATGAGCTTCCCGAACTGAGCATGGAACGCTTCCGCCAGCTTCTCTGCGAACTGATCACAGCGCTCGACCAACTGCAGCTCAGTACTCTCGATAGCTTTTTTACCCGACTTGTTAGCTCCTTTGGCCCTGAACTAGGACTCGCAGGTTTCGAAATGTTAGATGAAGACGGTTCCGCCCGAGCTCGCGAAGAAACACTCCAGTCCGTACTCAGTGGTGGTTCACTCACTGACTCTCAACGCGACATTTTCCTCCAAGCCTTTACCATCGCCAACTACGGAAATGAAGAAGCGCGCGTTCGTGACTCGGTCCTTAACTTCATTGAAAACTATCATGAAAAACTCCTCCGACTCAGTTCACCCAGTGCCTGGGGAAATGCTGAATCCTTGTGGCCTGATTCCGATAACTGGCCTTACGCCTCATCTGCCAAACTAGCATCTCTCCAACAAGAAATAGAAAAAGAAATCCCTGAAAGCTTTGGCCATAAAGGATTTGATAAAACCTTCAGAACCTTCACCGACTCGATTACCGAGTACACGCCTGGCTCACCATTGCCCAAACCGATTAGTACTTACTTGTTCAAATGGACTGAAAATACCGAGCGCGGCGATGAAACATCATTCCTCTACAGCCGTAAAGAAATCAGCTTTTCTCTCAAACTGAGTACCGCTCTGTTAGATTTGAAGGATCTCATCCATTTTTCAGAACTACGCACTTATCTGCAGCGCACTCAAGGTATTTGGAGCGTTGTCTACGCATTCGAAAACCAATACCACAAGCTCGCTCGTTCCCAAGGTCGTGTCAGTTTCTCCGACCTCACACTCTTACTTCAGCGACACAATGTTCTAGCGGGCGAGCAAGGCTATAACCACCTCGCTTACCGACTCGATTCACAATTCAAGCATTGGTTGTTAGACGAATTCCAAGACACCTCGCGCGCCCAATGGGATGTCATTCAGCCAGCCATTGATGAAGCTATGATCGACCACGAGGCCACACGCAGCCTCTTCGTCGTTGGCGACACTAAACAATCCATCTACGGCTGGCGCGGTGGTGAACCTCGATTATTTAACGAACTTGAACATCAACCGTCTTGGAGCCACCTCAATGTATGGACGATGTCTCAATCGTGGCGTTCCAGCGCTGTGGTGCTCGATTTCGTCAACCTCTGCTGTGATCCCGAATCTGACGGCATGTCTACATTACCAGAGCAAACACGTGAGCGTTGGAAATTTGAAAAACATGTAGCCGCGAAGGACTTGAGCGGAGAAGTCGCAGTCTATCAGCTTAATGCGAAACCTGAAGATGACGAGCTCAGCGATAAACAAATGGCTATTCTCGCCGAACTTTCACGTATAGCGCCGACGGAACGCGGTCTCAGCTGTGCCATTCTCGTCAGCTCAAATAAGCAAGTCCAAGAGTACACTCAGCTGCTACGCGAACACGGCAACTGGCCAGTCGAAGCTGAAGCAGCAGTGACCATAGCCTCAGATTCACCACTCGGTCTCGCCTTGCTCGATTGGTTCAAATATCTTTGCTACCCAGCCGACCACTTTGCTCTGAGGCATGTGCTATCCTCACCTCTAGCAACCGCAGTCCAGCAATTTGGCGATTCGGATGCCGAACAACTCATCAATGCACGCAGCCAAATCTCTTCCCAGGGCCTCAGCAAGCATCTCGTGCAGTTGATCAAAAAACTCCCGAAATCACTTCATTTAGGAAAATTCCAAGAACTACGACTGCGTCAAATCATCGATACAGCACGTAGCTTCGATGCTAAAGGAGGAACCCTCGAAGAATGGCTGCGCATGCTCAAAACTCAAGTACACCGCGAAGAAAGCAGTGCTGGGGCCATTCAGGTCATGACCGTCCACAAATCCAAGGGACTTGAATTTGACCTCGTCATTTTACCAGAACTCGACGGAAGCGGATATGATGCCATCAATCGCATGGACATGCTCATTCAGCACAACGAGCAACACCTCCCTGAGCACTTCATGCTCAAGCCAAACAAAGAGATTATCCAAAACGACCCGCAGCTCACCGAGCAATACAATGACTGGATCGCAGATAATTGCTACGAACGCGCCTGTAATGTGTATGTGGCCCTCACCCGCGCTGCACACTCGCTCTATCTCTTCCTCAATACTCCTGCGAAAAGCGCACAGCCTACAGAAAAACTCAATGACGCAGGCTGGATCCACCGTTCAGTCGGAGACATCGAAGCCACCGAATACGACTTTGGAGATGGTGTCCTCGGCCAGCGACTCTACCATGCTGGCGACCACCACTGGCATGAAAGCTTCGATTTCTCTGCCGCCCTCGATGTCGAAATATCTGAAGCAGTCGTTCTCCCCACCGCCATCCCTCGCGCTGGCAGAAAGACGGCCTCATCCGACAAAACAGAAATCTTCGTCAACCGCTACTCCCGCTCCAGCCAAGGAGGTAAAGAATTTGGCAACCACATCCACGCGTTGTTTGAGCAAATCGAAAGAGCAAACGACTTAGACAGTCTCCCTAACAATAGCTACAAAGAGCACATCAAAGCGGCGATCGAACATCCAGACGGAGCCTTCTGGTTCTCCCCAGATGCCCACACCGAGATCCTGCGCGAGCAAGCAATTGAAGCGGTCGACAGCAATGGAGTTTGGTTCTCAGGCGTCATTGATAGAGCACTCATCCACCGCAACTCCGAAGGCCAAGTGCAAAAGATTGCGATCCTCGATTACAAAACCGACCGCGTCGAAACCGCAGAGGAACTCACAGAGCGCTACGCAGCACAGCTCGCAAGCTACCAACACTACCTCGCCAGCGCCTACCAAATCCCAGTCGCAAACGTCAGCACCACCCTCTATTCCACAGCTCTGCGTTGCTACATTTGAGTAAACGCATCTCAAACTATTTGTCTGCCCTCTTCTACGCATAAGGCAGGGCTGCTTATCCCTAAGCGGCCGGCAGCGCAACGGTCTTCAAACCGAAATACCCCACCCCTCCTACCCACTTCGCCTCATCCCTGACCCGCTCTGATAGTTACGTTTTTTGACCATTCAACCATTAACCAAAAGTCTACGCTCGACCCATGGTCAGGGATAGGTGAGCTATTACGTTATACAATCTGAGATGAGTATGGATTCCACACCGCAATATTCAGGAAAACCGACACTATACTTAGATCAGAATATCCTCGATCTTTTCGTTAAGAATGGCATGGGTAGCTTTGGGCGAGAGCTAATGGACAAGTTCCAGATTGTTTATTCTGACGAAACTCTTAAAGAGATAAGACGATCTGTCGGCCATGAAAGCGACTTCCTTAATATCCTAAAGGACCTTGGTTCATATCATTTAAAAATCGTCGTTGAACAACCTAGCTTCATTGTAACTGACAAAGCGACCATCACTAGCAGGGACGTATTTGAAGCATTCGAAGAACACTGTAGCAATGATAATGAATATGGAAGCATTGAGAATTCAATGCACCAGTGGCTATACAAGTTCTCTGGCGGAAGATCGGGTGATAGTATTTCTGATATTCATGATGAACAGTTGGCTGCTTTTACACAGCTTATGGGAAGTATGCTCGAAAACGCTGATGAACTTCCTGTTGAAATGAGGGCGCAGATTAAAGAGTATTCCGAACTAATGATGGAGCAATATAAATCTACGCTTCATGAGCTTGAAAATAGGATGTCAAAAGACATTCCCGATACGAAGGAGTGGAATGGAATAAAGTCCTACAGAGAGTCAGTGGGTATAGGTCCAAAGGAACTAAATAATATCAAACCTCCGAAAGTGATCGAAAAAATATGGGATGCTTTTAAAGTTAAGCTCCCAAAAAACGATCACATCAACAGCTTAGAAGATTTCTTCCAGATTCGCATAAATCCTATCTACCCTGACAGACCTTACCATCTACACCAAAAGGTGACCGGTATGTATAACATGCTTAATACTCTTGGCTACTTCCCCGACTCCAAAGTACATAAGGAAAGACGATTTATCGCCGCCATGAGCGATAATAGCCACGCATCAATGGCCTCATTCTGTAATTTATTATTATCAAGAGATGCGAACTTTGTAAAAAAGGTACGGGCTGTGTATGAGTATCTTGGAGTACAAACAGAAGTAAGGCTGGTTACGGTTAGCTATGCATAACAAGGCGCTGCATTCTACACTGCGCTCTAAATTTGCCGTAAAACTCGATGTTAGCGGAGGAAGGACATTTTGGAAGCTCTCCCTCGCGAATTTGTCTTTTACCTAAATGACGATAAAGGACATCGCTTCTGATCTAGAGCAATAGAAAAGGACAGCCCCCATCTAGAGAATCGTCGGCTAGAAAAACAAAATACTCAAGCTTCCAAGTATCGCCACTTAAGAGCGGCATACCGTGCCATGACGTCTACCCAGCCGCCTTTGCAACATCAACGGCAAGTGAAACCCACAGACCTCATATAAAGCACTTACACCTTTGAGGGTTAAAACGCATCTTTCACCCAGCACAATTGCGGTCGCTCATTTTCCTCTAACACTACTTCCACGACATCGAAGCGCCAGAAGAAATCGTTGTCGGGAAGCAGCTTGAGCCACGCACGCGCTCCGCGTTCGATCAACTCCTGTTTCGCGACATTCACCGCGTCGAGCGGACGGCTCCCCGCCCGACGTTTACGCGTTTTCACCTCCACAAAACACAGCGTATCCGCGTCTCTAACAACAATATCTAACTCGCCACCTTTCGGCCCGCGGTAATTGCGGTAAAGCACTTTAGCGCCCTGCCTTCGTAAATAGGCCACCGCCATAGTCTCCCCCAGTTCTCCTAACTCGATGTGACTGCGCTTTTCGCCATCCACATGAAAGTGAAAAGGGCGATCCAACAGTCGATTGGGCACAATAGAATACAACGAGAACACAGCTCGTACACTCTAACGAACCTAGCCTCAGATCACAAGTTCAAGCTGAGCTGCGCCACCGGCGCGAACGACTTCCTGTGAATGTTTGTAGGTCCGTGTGCTTGAAGAGCAGCTAGATGCGCCTTGGTTCCATAACCTTTATGCTTCTCAAAACCATACTCAGGAAATTCTTTTCCGTAGGCGACCATTTGATGATCGCGCTTCACCTTCGCGATGATACTCGCTGCCGCAATTGACAAGCTCTTGCCATCGCCTTTCACAATCCCTTGAGAGGGATAGGGAAAATTCGGCACAGCAAGACCGTCGATCAAACAGAACGGACTCTCTACCTCTAACTGCGCCACCGCTCTCGCCATTGCAGCATGGGTCGCTTTGAGAATATTGATCGCATCAATCTCTTTCACATCGGCATACGAATGCCCCCAGCGGATGCGTTCATCCGCCATGAGATCCGCATAAATCAGCTCACGCTTCTTCTCCGAGAGTTTTTTGGAATCATCTAACAATGGATGACTGTATCCTTCAGGCAGAATCACCGCAGCTGCAGAAACAGGTCCCGCCAAAGGCCCTCTCCCCGCTTCATCCACTCCGACAATCAGCTGATGACCTGCAGCCATTGCCTCTAGTTCTAATTCTAAATCGGGCATCTTACTTACGAATCATCGCTTCTGCTGCTTCTGCGCATTTCACGCCGTCGAGTGCTGCGGAGACAATCCCTCCCGCGTAACCAGCCCCTTCACCACAAGGGATGAAATGCTCAATCTCTGGGTGTTCTAGCGTTTCATCCTTCCGCGGAATCCGCAAAGGACTCGACGTGCGCGTCTCAAAACCTAACAAATTCGCTTCCTCACCGACATAGCCCTTCATTTGTTGACCGAATTTTTTCAATCCTATCTTCATCCGATACGACACATCGTGCGGTAAAATTTCGTCCAGACGCGCCGACGTCAACCCAGGGAAATAGCTCGTCTTCGGCAAGGTGTCTGAAAGTTTTCCAGCAATAAAATCTTTCACTCGCTGACCGGGTGCTTTTTGCACACCACCACCTGCTTTGGAGGCTTTAATCTCTAGATCTTTCTGATACGCGATCCCAGCGAGAATCCCGTGTTCTTTCTGAAATTGCACCGTATCCTCCGGCTCCACAGTCACCACCATGCCACTATTGGCAAAGGGTGAATCGCGCCGCGCCAAGCTCATACCATTCACCACGACTTCATCATTTTCCGTCGCCGCTGGCACGATGAATCCACCCGGGCACATGCAAAAAGAATGTACGCCACGGTCATCAATTTTCGTCGCCAGACGATAACGCGCAGCGGGCAAAATCCGCGGACGCTCGATGCCTCGCTCGTAGGAATACTGGATTGAATCGATCAATGGCTGCGGGTGCTCGATGCGCATTCCAACTGCGAACGGCTTTTGCTCCATCAAAATCCCTTTGTCTGCTAGAAGCTGATAGATGTCGCGCGCGCTATGACCAGTGGCCAGAATGACCGCTTCACCCGTGATTTCACGACCATCCGCAAGCACCACGCCACGCATCTGCTTGTTGTCAGCAGAGAGAATAAAATCGACAACCTTGGACTCAAAGTGCACCTCGCCGCCTGCTTCGAGAATCGATTGGCGCATCGCCTTGACCACATTGGGCAAAAGGTTCGACCCCACGTGCGGGTGCGCATCGGTAAGAATCTGCTCGGGCGCTCCATGCGCGACTAAGGTTTCGTAAACGTCCCTCACAGGACCACGCTTGGTCGCACGCGTGTAAAGTTTCCCATCAGAGTACGTTCCTGCACCACCTTCTCCGAAGCAATAATTTGAATCTTCGATCACGCGCCCTTCTTTCATGATCGGACCAAGATCAAATCGACGCGCAGAAGCATCCTTGCCGCGCTCCACAATGATGGGTTTCATACCCAACTCGATACAGCGCAATGCCGCAAAAATACCCGCCGGCCCGCAGCCCACAATCACGATCTGCTTCTCCCCGCCACCGAGCTTTGTGTAATTGGGCTCTGGCTTCACATACTCCGGCAGTGGTCCATCGATCCCGACTTCCATCCGCATTTGAATCTTGATCTGCGCCTTGCGGGCATCGATCGAATGCTTCTGCAGTCGAAACTCGTGCACGCGCTCCGGCTTCACATGCAGCTTTTTACAAATCGCCTTCTTGCGTGCTGCTTCATCTTCAGATCTCTCCAAAGGAAGAATAATATCAACGAGCTCGTATCGCGCCATGCACCCACTCATGCTTTAGCCCTAGACAATAGTCAAGAAGACAGCCGCGACAGCCCGAAAATCAATCGTAACTCAGCAGCTTCACTTTCCCTTTGAAAATGCGATACGCAAGCGCCGTGTAACCGATCAAAAATGGAAATACGACCAATGTCCCTACTAAGATAATCCACAGCGATGCAGGAGCAGCCGCTGCGTCTGTAATCTTCAAATGCCCGGGAATGATGTACGGATAAAAACTGTAGACCAAGCCGATCCCGCCAAAAACAAAGATAAACATCGAAATTACAAAAGGAAGCCAAGACAACTTATCATTCTCCAGCGGCAAGACCCCGCACAGAATATGCATCAGCACCGTCAAAATAATCGACATCACCGGCATGATGATCAGCAGTGTTAGCTCAGGAAATGAAAACATCCGATCGTAGATCCGTGTGTCGAGAAATACCGCCGCCAGACTACTCATGATCGCTCCGAGCACCATGAACCACAAAGCGACTCGAGCCCACTTCAATGCACGTTTCTGTAACTCACCTTCACACTTCATGATCAACCAAGTCGAGCCCATAAGCACGTAACCAGCTGTCACAATAAAGCCGAAAGACATTGAAAAGAATTCGCCCAGAATCCCCTCTTTAAAACCAATCACGAAACTTCCGACCATGTAGCCTTGCGTAAGCGCGACCAGCAAAGAACTGACAAAAAAAGATCGATTCCATTTCTCCTTCTTTTCTGGCGCCACCTTTTTCCGGAAGTCATACGAAACACCGCGATAGACAAGGCTGAGAATCATCACCGTCACCGGAATGTAGAGGTTAGTGAGCACAACCCCATGTGCCGTAGGGAAAGCTACTAGCAAAAGTCCTACTCCCATCACTAGCCATGTCTCGTTAGCATCCCAAAATGGCCCAATCGAGCTAATCATTTTTTCCTTATCCTCGCCATCCACCTGACGCGAAAGAATGCCAACACCAAGGTCATAGCCGTCCAAAATGGCGTAAAGCAGCATCGACACCCCGATCAAAAAGGCAAAGGCGAATGGCAACCAATCGCCGCTTTCAATAAATTGCTCAATCATACTTCACCTAAGGTTTTCTTTGTTTCTACGCGAGCCATGTAAAAGAGCGTAGCTACGTACGCGACCATCAATATGCAATAAGTCAAAATGTATCCAGTCAAAGTCCATGCCACATGTGCTGGTGGCAAATCTGCAACTGCGTCTTTCGATAAGAGCACCCCTTGAACCAGCCACGGCTGTCGTCCCATCTCGGTCACATACCATCCAGCAATCGTGCCGACCCAACCAGAAAATGTCATCAAGCAGAGAACTCGAACGTAGACCCGAGGATAGTCGATTTTCTTCCAATGGAAAAATACTCCGAGAAATGCCACGCCGATCATTAACATCCCAACGCCAATCATGACCCTGAAACTCCAAAACACAGGTGCTACCCTCGGTCGCAATTCTCCAAAGTCATTCAAGCCTTGCACGTACCCATCTGGGTCGCGAGTGATGATAAGGCTGCCGAGCTTAGGAATCCCCACTTCTACCTCATTCTCGCCTTTTTCCTCATCGGGAATCGCAAACAGCAAGAGTGGAATCCCTTTTCCACTTTCCCAGTGCGCCTCCATTGCAGCCAGTTTTGCGGGTTGGTATTCACGCGTATTCACTCCGTGCAGATCACCAGCGATACCTTGGAGCGGTGCTGCGATCGCTGCCAGCACAAGTGCACATTTCATGCCGGCACGAACAGCGTCTGATCGATCACCTCGCAACCAGCGATAACCCAGTAAGCCTGCGATCAAGAATGCAGCTGTCAGCACAGATCCTAACAAAGTGTGGGTGAAACGATACGGCATCGAAGGGTTAAAGATAATCTTCCACCAGTCCTCAGCATGCGCCACACCATCAATCATTACATAACCATCGGGCGTATGCATCCAGCTATTGAGCACGAGAATCCAAAAGGCCGAGAATGTCGTCCCCAATGCCACGAGAAATGTCGCCAAGGTGTGCAGCCATTGAGGAACACGACGGAAGGCATACAACATGATTCCCAAAAAAGTCGCCTCCATGAAGAAGGCTGTCAGAATTTCATAGGCTAACAAAGGCCCCGCGATATTCCCCACCGTATTCATGAATCCGGGCCAATTTGTACCGAACTGGAAAGACATCGTCACCCCAGTCACCACCCCCAAGCTAAATGTCAGAGCAAAAACCTTGGTGAAGTAAAAGTAGAGATCCATCCATTTGTCATCACCAGTCTGACGGAAACGCAGCTTAAAAAAGAACAACATCCACCCGAGTGAAATCGTGATCGTCGGAAATAGAATGTGAAAAGTAATATTTGCCGCAAACTGAATGCGAGACAGAAGAAATTCGTCCATTTGACTAGCCTAAGTAAGACGACATGCAGTGCTTCATTCTGTGAAAATCACAGTTCTCACCCAGCACACCATGTCACAAATAAGCTCTCCCTTATGCCCACTTTTTGCAAGGTTAATTGGCCGTAAATACTGCCATCTCATCCCAGCTAGCACGCAATCTACCGATCACTGCACCCCACAAAAAAACGAGTACCAATAATTTTTATAAACAATGAAGGATCTAACGCCAAACGTGCTCAAGAATTTGAAACTGCACCTTTTCCATTGCTTCACGCTCAGAAGGAACCTCATCCTCATGCCCGGCTAAGTGCAGTAAACCATGAATGATATATAGCATCAACTCGCGCTCAAAGGAGTTTCCAAATTCAGCTCCGTAGCTCTTCGCCGTCTCCACGCTAATCACGATCTCCCCATGAGCAAAAGTAATCACATCAGTCGCACCAGGAATATCCATGAAATCGCGGTGGACCTGATCGATTGTAGGGTCATCAACAATGCTTACTTCGACGAAGTCTAATTCCTGCAAAGGCCCCCCACCGTTCGCCGGATTCGCTAAAACCAGCGGTAGCGAGCTAGCCGCAGCTTGTTGCCATTTCTCTATAAGAGATTCACCAAGCGGAACAACCTCTTGATTGTTGAACACTTCTATCATCATCTTCTACGCGGATTTAGCCGATGAATCAGACTTCGTAGGCTGAGGACTAGTCGGAGTTTTTACTGGCGTAGTCTCCTGAGACTTCGTCTTGATTTTCTGTGACTTCCTAGAGCTAGGCTTCACCGTTTGCTGGCCAGACTTACGCTTTTCTAAAGGCTCCTCGACCTTGCGCTGCAAACTTGATGGTCGTCCTGCAGCACGCAACTCCTCATCATTCTTCTTTTCCTCCTCTTTCGGATAATTGATCCGACTATGCAGAATACTACGAATCGTTTTGGCGAAGCTTTTGCGGATTTTCTTAAGATCACTAAGTGTCAGTCCACAATCATCCATCTGCCCTTCAGCGATACGCTTGCTCACAATATCATTCACCAGTGCCTCAATCTTCGCTGGGCTAGGCTTTGTTAAAGTACGAGATGCACTCTCCACACAGTCAGCCAAACTAATAATTCCACTTTCTGGAGTGCGTGGCCTAGGTCCAGCATAACGGAAATTTTTCTCATCCACATCGGGAACATCTTCCGCATTGATCAGACCTTGCTCAGCTTTCTCCTTCGCCTCATTACAAGTTTCACGCGCTTTATGATAAAAATAGTAAACCAATGAATCGCCATGGTGCTCGCGAATCACATCGATGATCATTGGGTCTAACTTATGTTTGATAGCTAGATCCACCCCATCCTTGACGTGAGCAATAATCACCAATGCTGACATACTCGGCGTAAGATTATCGTGTGGGTTCTCTTCGCCTTGGTTTTCAATAAAGTAAGTAGGCTTCTTTAACTTTCCAATGTCATGAAAATACGCACAGACACGGCACATCGTAGCATTTGCCCCCACTTCCTCTGCTGCCGCCTCCGCGAGCGATGCCACAATCAAGCTATGATGAAAGGTCCCCGGAGCCTCAAGCTGCATTTGGCGCAATAACTTGTGATTCAGATCACTCATCTCTAGCCAACTAATATCGGTCGTAAGACCGAACATGCTTTCAAGAGCTGGTAAAATGCCACTCACAACCATCGCGATCAATAAGCTCACACCTAGAGAGCCGAGCATCTGCTTGCCCATCGTTTGAATCCCTATCGCATTCTCTGGCCATTGGATGAATTCAAATAAGACACCAAGTACCATCACCACTACACCAGCGTAAAAACCAGCACGAAGTAAGGCTCCACGTCGACGCACTTTTTTAGTAAATGCCACTACGGTGATCCCGGTAATCAAACTCAATACCATGTATTGCATCGTAATCGGTGCTGGAATTAACAAACTCCCAAGCATCGTCACTACATAGGTCGTATACATCCCACTCAAACGGCCCAACAACACTGAGTTCACCAATGGAGCTAGTGCATATGGAAGCAACAATGGCACATAAGCAATACTTCCCATCGATGGCACAATCGCTGCCACAAAGTATAAAATGACCAAGTGCACGGTAATCGTACCAAACACCAATATCACGCGCCCGTTACGTACGCGATGCTGATGGCGCATATCAAACAGAGCAACCAAACCTGCTCCCATCAAAATATTCACAAACACTGCATTCAGTAGAGTGAGCACGCTCTCGCCACCAGTAGTCGCAGAAAACACCAATACACTACTTACCCCCAAGAAGAGTAAATATAACAAAACACGGAAGAAGACGCTGCGATCCATCGTTGCTACCGCAGTTCTTTCGCCTTGCGTGCGACGCTTTTTGCCAGAAGACATCCCTTTTTGAGCAAGCTGCCTTCTTTTAATAAAATCGAATAATCCCACGAAATTTTGTTGGTTATTTCTTCATGAAAAAGCACGAGACGCCCTTTCACAGACTCAGCTCTAGCCGTTCACCTGTCACAATGCAACCTACAAATCATCGCTGTTAGAGACATTCTGACACACAATCCAAGCTAGAACACTCTAAAACAAGACTTCCCCGCCGTCTGCCCGCAGCAACAAAACAAGTCTGCGTCAGCAAAGTTCTCCTACGAAAAGCCTCTGCAAACGAGCAGCTAGTTACTTTCTAAATGCATCGTACGCAGCGATAATCCGTGCCACCACTGGATGACGCACCACATCAGATCCAGTAAAGCGGACAAAATCCACACTCTCAACTTCTTGAAGAGCATGCTCTGCTTCGAGCAATCCAGACATCTGCCCTTTCTTTAAATCAATCTGTGACCCGTCGCCAGTTACCACACACTGGCTCCCCTCACCAATGCGCGTGAGGAGCATGAAGAGTTGCTCGGGAGTCGTATTTTGCGCCTCATCAAGAATCACAAAGGAATTTGCGAGCGTGCGACCGCGCATATAGGCAAGGGGGGCGATTTCAATCGTACCATCTTCCATGTAGCGCTTCCCCGTTTCAGCATCCAGCATGTCGTACATCGCGTCATAGAGTGGTCGCAAGTAGGGAGCAACCTTCTCCTGTAAATCCCCAGGAAGGAAACCAAGAGCCTCACCCGCTTCAACTGCAGGACGCGTCAGTACAATCCGATTAATTTTTTTCGCCTTTAATAAACTCAAAGCCATCGCCATAGCTAAATAGGTTTTACCTGTACCAGCTGGTCCGAGCCCAAACACTACAACGTTCTGAGTCATCGACTGAATATAAGCCATCTGCTGCGGAGTACGCGGCACCACCGGTTTGCGGCCATTCGTCCCGAGCAATTTCACCTTTCCTAACTGAGCGACCCCAGTTTCTCCACCCTCAGCTGCGACATCAATCGCCGTGCGGAAATCTTTTGCCGAAATGTCTGAACCAGCGCGCCGCGCTTCTTCGAGATCGATAATTGCATTTTTCGCCCGAGCCACGCCATCTGCCGAACCACGAAGCAGGATCCAACCCTCACGCGTGACCACTTTCACGCCTAACTTCTCTTTTAAATAGGAAAGTTCTTTCGGTTCATTAGCGAAAAGAGCGTGAACGAACTGAGGAGTCTCAAACTCCAAACGCTCTTCAATTTCATCCATCGTAGCTGACATGACCTTTAGCTATACTACACCTTTTCTAAATGCAATCCACGTTTATGCACCCCGCCAGCCTCAAAAAGCGTTGGGAACTAGTGTTTTTCGCTCGTATCAGAGTACTTATTCACATTAATTCAACAGCGCGGAAAATAACTATTGCATTCTCGGATGGAATACCCTTAATTCCGCGTCCCGCGAGACTGTCCAAAGGTTGTAGGTCCTCTATGGCTTTATCTTTCAGATAAGCGCCAATACTCGCTAGAGGGTAACCCAACCCACTTACTAGACACATGTCAGAAGAAACGACAAATACTGAAGAACTAAGCAAAGAGGAAAAGAAGGCTATCCTTCTCGACCGCTTCGAACTGCCAAACCGCGTCATTAAAGACGAGGATACCGAGACTGATACATACGCACAATTCACTGCCGAGCCATTCGAGCGTGGATTTGGCCACACTATTGGTAACTCACTCCGCCGTGTACTCCTCTCCTCTCTTGAGGGTGCAGCTATCACATCTGTACGTATCGCAGGTGTTCAGCACGAATTCTCCAGCCTTGCAGGCGTTGTAGAAGATGTCACCGACATCATCCTCAACCTCAAGAAGGTGAAATTTAAGCATCACGACAAAGAGCCACGCGTTCTCAAACTCCAAGTGGAAAAAGAAGGCGTTGTAACAGCTGGTGACATCCAAGACGACAACATCTACGAAGTTGTCAACAAGGACCAAATCATCTGTACTCTTGACCGCAAGACTAAGTTCGACTGCGAATTTGAAATCAAAGTTGGTCGTGGATTCAACACTGGTGATGAAAACAAGCGTCCTGACATGCCAATCGGCGTGATCGCGATCGATTCCATCTTCTCACCTGTTACTCGCGTAAAATACTCAGTTGGCCAAACTCGTGTTGGTCAAATGACTGACTTCGACAAGCTCGAACTCGACGTATGGACTGATGGTCGTATTTCACCACCAGACGCACTCCTTCAGGCATCTGCAATCCTTCGTCACCACCTCGACGCCTTCGTTAACTACGACGACGACGCAGTGGAATTCGAATCCGCACAGCCAGAGCAGAGCGAAGAAAACGCAGCACTCAAGAAGCTTCTCAACATGAGCGTGAACGAGATCGAACTCTCCGTTCGTGCAGCAAACTGCCTCAACAACGCGAACATCACTTCCGTTGGCCAGCTTGCTATGAAAACTGAAGCTGAGATGCTCAAATACCGTAACTTCGGTAAGAAATCTCTCAACGAAATTAAGGACAAACTCGTCGAGCTCGGCCTCGGCCTCGGTATGTCCTTTGACCCTTCACTCCTTACAGGACCTATGCCATCAGTGGCTATTCCACGTCTTGGAGTTGAAGAAGAAGCACCGGTGGGTCTCGCTGACCTTATCGCGCAGAACCTTAACGACGAATAACCAAGATGAGAAAAAGACGCAAGACCGTAAAATTGCAGCGTGATGCAGCACACCGCCGCTCACTCCTCGCAAACCTTACATGCAGCCTTATCCAACACGGCAAGATCCGCACCACACTCGCTAAAGCCAAAGCTCTCCGCCCTGTTGCAGAGAAAATGGTAACTCTTGGCAAGCGCGGTGACCTTCATGCTCGCCGTCAGGCAGTTGCATTCCTCCAGCAAAAGGATGCTGTTAAAGCACTCTTCGAAACAATCGCACCAGCAGCAGCTGACCGCCAAGGTGGTTACTGCCGCATCACCAAACTCGGCGCACGTACGAGCGATTCCGCTCCTATGGCACTTATCGAGTGGGTTGATGCACCAGCGACTGTTGAAGCTGAAGAAGCAGCTGAAGCATAAGCCTCACTCAGCTTCGAGCTGATTGATAAAAATTTAACAAGCGCACCTGAGCAATCGGGTGCGCTTTTTTAGCTTCCCAGCTCTCTTGAATCAGCCGGATTACTTGAATTATAATCAGCGAAATTGAACTACCTATTAGATAGCCTGAAATGATTTGAAAATAAAATCGGGATCTATTTAATCCACCAGCCCTTCAAGCTCTATATCCTCTACTAAATCCCACTGATGATTCGGATGAACATGATTTTCACGCGTATGATGACTATGCCAGTGATCACCGTGCGCATGCACAAAGGCATACACATCTGGCTGCGGCGCTTTGTACACTGATTCACCACTGAGCACTACAGCAGGCTCCTCCACTGATACACAAGAAACCACACTGAAAGAAATCAACAAACCAAATAGAAGCCGCATACAGATCTGTCTAACAATAAATATACCCGCTAACAAGCCCAGATAAAACCTAAGCCTCTACCCAACTCTCTATAATTCACCCCATTAAAATTGTCCATCGCCCTCCTGTAAGCCGGATTCTGTCCACTCCCGAGAGAGCTGTGTGATCATTTGTCTCCTGGCCAAAACCAGACGCAGCCGAAGCTGTCGTGCGACTAATACCCGAGGATTCTAGTCGGGCGGGCACCCTTCCTCTGTTTTGTCTTGCACCACGCGGGGTTTACCGTGCCACAGCTGTTGCCAACTGCGCGGTGGTCTCTTACTCCACCCTTTCACCCTTACCTGTGATCCTAAGATCCATCGGCGGTCTACTCTCTGCTGCACTGTCCGTCTACTGAGCTTGAACCCAGCATCCCTCCTTCTTCAAGAGGCGCGTTTCCCTACGGTGTCCGGACTTTCCTCTGCCGTCAGCCTCGAAAGGCCACGACAGCGATCACCCGGAGAGCGATGGACTTGCAAACTAGTCACTTTTACTCTCTGAGCAAGAATTTTCTAGCCCTTCTCCACAGCACCACAAAAAGAGCGCTTCGCTTTTGCTTCTATCAAATGTGCGATAGAACTATTACATTCTCTCAGGCACCTGAATCCCTAACAGCCCAAGCCCCTGCTTAAGAATGCGTCCGGTAACGGCACAAAGCACGAGACGAGTCTTGCGGACATCTCCTTCGCTCTTCAACACAGGACATGCTTCGAAAAAGCTATGGAATGCCTTTGCCAGATCCAGTAAGTAGGCGGAAAGAATATTCGGCTTCAAATCATCAAGCACAGTCGGTAATACTTCTCCAAACTTCGACAGAGTGCGAACAAGGTTGATTTCGCCCTCCTCAGTCACCTTCACGCCTTCTGCATCAAGCTCGACCTCTTCTTCCAGTTTTCTGAAAATTGAACTCACACGCACTGAACTGTACTGTAAATAAGGAGCAGTGTCTCCCTGCAGGGCGACCATTTTTTCTAGATCAAAAATATAATCAGAAGCGCGATTGTGAGAAAGCTCGGTAAACTTCACAGAACCAATACCAACCACCTTCGCCAACTCTTCTTTTTCTACCTCTGAAAGGTCGTTAGATTTCTCATCTAGAACAGCCCGAGATGCTTTTATCGCATCATCTAGCACATCAGCAAGCTGAGGCAGGTCACCATCGCGAGTCTTCAATGGTTTTCCATCTTTCCCGAGAATGGTTCCAAAAGAAACATGCTCGAGCTCTGCAGAACATCCGCGGCGCTCAGCAACGTCAAAAAGTTGCCTAAAGTGTAAGCCTTGCCGCGCATCCACTACATACCAGATCTTGTCGGCTTGCCACTGATCGAGACGATAATCGACAGTCGCAATATCAGTTGTCGCGTAATTAAATCCACCATCTTTCTTTCGAACAATCATCGGCAGATCACTCCATTCGCCATCCCGCTTCTCCTTAAAAGGATCCTGCTTGGGAGGGAGAGTTTCGCCTGAAAAAATACATAAAGCTCCATCACTTTCACGAGCGAGCCCTTCATCAGCTAAAGCTTTAACCAAAGGCGCCAGCTCGTTATTGTAGTAACTCTCACCAAGCCAGTGATCGAAATTCACATCGAGTCGGTCGTAAATTTTATTGAGTCCTACTTTAGACACTTCCACGCATCTTTGCCAGATAGCGAAGTTTTCAGTATCACCACCTTGTAGCTTCACCAATTCGTCGCGGCAGAGGTCTTTGATTGCTTCATCTTCTTTGCACAATGCATTTACCGCTCGGTAAATGCGGAGGAGCTCTTGGAGTGGATCAGCTTCTAGCGCAGGTTCGTCCAGGAGATTTTTCCAGCCATAAATCACCATCCCGAACTGTGTCCCCCAATCACCAATGTGATTGTCAGTAATCACCTTATGACCGAGAAAACGTGAAATCCTTGTAAGAGAATCACCAATGATCGTTGAGCGAATGTGCCCCACATGCATCGGCTTCGCCACGTTTGGAGCTGAAAAATCTACGACAATCGTCTTCGGATCGGCAACTTCACTCACGCCCAAGCGAGCATCACCCACCAGCTCGCCAGCTTTTCTGCTCCAAGCTTCTGGCTTAATAGTGAAATTAATAAACCCTGGACCCGCAATGTCTAGATCAGCGACATCCTCAGCTTCAAATGCCTCAACCAGCTTGGCAGCAAGCTCACGCGGATTCATTTTTAAACGCTTCGCCAAGGCCATCGCCGTGTTAGCCTGATAGTCACCGTGGCGCAGATCAGCCGCGGCTACTACCTTCACAGGAAAACCTTCAGGAACCTCAATCCCTGCTGTTGTCAGCGCAGCATGAAGCCGCGATTCTAAAACTTCTAAAATCGTTTGCATATCGAAAATTTAATAGAGACTCACGCCTCTTAACGTTCACAGTGAATGCGTGAAGGACGAGAACCAAGGATATCAATCACCTCTTCTCGAGTCTCAGCCGCTGCGAGATGTTGACGCACCTCACAATTATTAAACAACTTAGCAATCGCTGCTAAAGTTTGAAGATGCATGTGGTAATCCTTCTTAGGTACCACAAATAATAAGACAAAATTTACTGGCGCATTATCCAGAGCTTCGAAGTCGATGCCTTCCTTTGAACGACCAAAAACAGCCACCACGTGATCAAGCTTTTCTGAAAATGCATGCGGAATAGCCACTCCACTGCCAATCCCCGTACTAATCTGATCTTCTCGTGTCTGCAGAGCTTCTAAAACATCTTCCTTTTTCTCTCCCTTAAGAAACTCGTGACGGTCAAGGTGTTCGACAAGTTCTACGATCGCTGGCCAGTGCTCCTCAGATTTCATATCAAGGATCACTTGGTCATTAGTCAATAAGCTCGCTAATTTCATAATGTGTAGAGAGCCTCGACAGCTGGCACAGCGTGTATGCCAAGTGGCGAAGCATATGTGGGCTTAAATAGGAATCGCTGACAAAGCAAGTCCCTTTTGTCGAGGCCACATGGGCGAATCGATGCTCTGCTCGATGAGAACCCATTTCACTTCAAATACAACCCGGTCGTGCGGTGATGCAATTTTCCCACATGGTCTGTCCATGATTCCCCCCATTGAAACTATTGACATATCATTTGCCACATTTCATATAATGCACCATGTCAACGGCACTACCACCTCGTCCTCGCCACGTTTCTCAATCTCAGTCCGAAATCTGCATCGTTGCATCTAACTACAACCAAGAGTTCACCGACGCGCTTGTCGAAAATGCATGTAACGAGCTCAAAGAGATTAACCCAAATGCCAACATCACCATTGCCCGTGTTCCTGGAGCTTTTGAAATCCCAGTAGCTAGCGCCGCGCTGCTCGCTCAAGATAACAAGCCATCCGTGCTCATCACTCTCGGCCTTATCATTCGTGGAAAAACACAACACGGTGACCTCGTCGCAGAATCTGTCACCAATTCATTGCAAAAACTCGCCTGCGAAACAAAAATTCCAGTAATTCATGAAGTTCTTCTTGTAGATGACGAAAAGCAAGCGTACGCACGCTGCATCGGATCTCAACTCAATCGAGGCCGCGAAGCTGCCCGCTCCGCACACACCATGCTCGAGTTGTTCTCCGACCTTGGACTTCACCAAGGCAACAAAAAGAAATCAACTCGATCTTATCCCAGCAATGCATAGTAGACGCGCCATCAGAGAATCCGCCATTCAGTTCCTTTATTGTTCCGACCTCGAAGGTGGAGCGGCCGCTGAAAACCTTTCCGAAACCTTTTGGGAACTCGCTCTCGAGTCGGACCAAAGCAAGCTTATCAAAGCATCTGCAAAAGCAGTTCTTCACTTGAATCAAGGACGTGAATCACGTCACAATAAATTGGTAGAACGCAGTGCTGACTCTATCGCCATCATCTCTACCGACCCTGAAGCAGAAAAAGTAAAGAAAGCTCTCGATCATCTCCTTAAGCTCGAAAGCAAGTGGCAATCTATTATTGATCGTATCCAGCGTCTCTACGACCCCGGTGTTGAAACTCCAGATCCAGAGCTCTCAGCAGCCTTGAATGATCTCTACACCCTCAACAGCCAACTCACTGACCTGCGCACCCGCTGGAACCTCCAACTACAAGACTTCCCATACATCAACAAGCGCCTCACCCCAATCAAGGCTGCTATCGACGGTCTCCAACGAGTTTCTGATAGAATCGTAATGGTTCAGAACCCTAAAGAGTTCGCAGACCACCCAGACATCAAACATATCCAAGAAACGAACGATAAAATGGAGAGTTTCCGTAAGGAAGTCGATTCCCTCTCTCGCGCCATCGTTTCCAAAAAAGCTGAACTCGATTCCACAATCGAAAAAATTGTCGACAACTACAAACCTGAGCGCATCGATCCAGTCGATCGAGCAATCCTCAGACTCGGCACCTACGAAATCTTCTTCAAAGAAGAAATCCCTGCCCCTGTCACGATCAACGAATGCATCGAAATCTCCCGCCGCTTTGGCTCCAATGAGTCACCCCGTTTCATCAACGGTGTCCTAGACAAAATCGCTAAAATCGACGCGTAAGTTCATATCCCTAGTTTTTCTAGGTTTTTTCCTAAGCTTCAGTTTCATTGAGTGCTCTCTCTGAGACTGGAGCTCTTTTTTTGTGAGGTTTACTTATATATATCATACTATTTGATCGATCAAACTGACACCACACTCAGTTCACAATCAATTCCTAGTATCATCGAAAATTCTAACACAATCATCGATAAAGATTTCCTTGCTAGATGAGAGGTCTTCAGCAGATGATGCCTCCGTCGACTACTAGACCAACAGCCCTACTCCGCACGTCCTGAAAATGAGCAAAGCTATCAAATACATCCACCGAGAGAGAATCCCTAATGAGCCAACACTCATCCTCCCTGGTAGGCTCGACCACTCAGAACTCATTGAACTCGAGAAGCTCCTCGCTCATCGTAAAATAATTTGGCTGTGCGAAGAAAACGTAGCCCTTTCCCCATCCACGGAAAATTATCTCAAACAGTCTAAAAGGGAAGTCATCGCATTCAGCCAGACTGACCTAGGGCTTCAGCAAGTCGGCAAAAACATCCTCTCCGACCTCGGCAGCGATGGTATTGCCATCTTTCTCCCTGGCCAAGTGAACTGCCTTAATGGCACCTCCATCCACATTACTGGCGAGACTCTAACCGCCATCTGCGCACTTGATCTTCCGACTCTTCCGCTCGCCGTTCACATTCCTAGAGAACTTTCCTTAAGCATCGAAAGTCCAAACTCGCTGCCGAGTGCCATCCTCGTGTTTGGCAAGCTACTCACCCCCAGTCAGTGCTCAGTCTCCCAATTCCGCCAAGAGCTGATGATCGCATTTGAAGAAGCCTTTTCTTCACGTTCTTTTCTAAATGGCTCACTTGGATACGCGCTACTCGCTGGACTGAAACGACACAGTAAATCAAAAGTGGTCGATGGCACCAACGATCAGGAAAAGACCTATGACATCATCCTCGGTGCAGCCATCGCCTTATCCAAGCATCTCCAAAACGAAACGAATAAGAAGCGTATTGGTATTATTCTCCCACCAGGTCCCGGCGGTCTCATCGCTAACCTCGCGGCTATCTTTGCTGGGAAAACTCCAGTTAATCTCAACTTCACCGCCAGTAAAACTGCAGTGCAGTCCTCGATCCAACAAGCAGACATCGATAAATTTATCACTGCTGACCCCTTCGTCCGGAAAATGCCTGACTTCGCCTGGCCACCGAACAGAGACCTCATCTACATCGAACGCGTACTGCCAGCCATGAAGAAACAAATCACCCGCTGGGTGGTTCTTTCAAAAATTCTCCCCACCACGGTACTCGCTAAAATGCTCAAAATCTCCAACGACGGTGGAGATAAAGAAGCCATCCTTCTCTTCACTTCCGGCTCTTCCGGAGAACCAAAAGGTGTACCGCTAACGCACCGAAATGTCTTGGCCAATGTCTGCCAATTCGGCACCCGTCTCAACCTACCAGAAAACTCTAACATTCTCGGCTCTCTGCCGCTCTTTCACAGCTTTGGCTGCACTGTCACCCTCTGGTTCCCATGTATCGAAGGCCTAAACCTGATTACTAACCCGAGCCCACTCGACTCTAAGCGCATCGCTGAACTCATCGAGCAACACAAAATCATCCTCCTCCTTTCCACCCCCACATTCCTCCGCGGCTATATGCGCAGAGTGAACCCTGAACAACTAAAGTCGCTTCAACTCGTCGTCACCGGCGCCGAAAAACTACCGCAAAACCTCGCTGAGACCTTTGCTGAAAAATTCGGTATTCATCCGCAAGAAGGGTACGGCCTCACCGAAACCTCCCCAGCCACCAACGTCAATCTACCTGAAAATTCTGACGTAGAAAATATTGCAACCATCCGCTCATCCCGCCCCAGCACAGTCGGAAATTTCCTTCCCGGCATTGCCGTAAAACTCACAGACCCTTCAAGCGATGCTCCCTTACCTCTCGATCAAAGTGGAATCATCTGGATGAAAGGCGCCAATATTTTCCCAGGATACCTGAACAATCAGGAAAAAACCGATGAAGTCATTCAAGATGGTTGGTTTAAAACTGGCGACGTCGGACGTCTAGATTCCGATGGTTTCCTAACAATCGAAGGCCGTATTTCCCGATTCTCAAAAATTGGAGGCGAAATGGTTCCCCATGAAACCGTCGAAGCCGCTATCAACCACGCTCTCGGCCTCGATGAAGAAACCGAGCGGAAAATTGCCGTCGTAGGTATCCCTGATGAGAAAAAAGGAGAAGCCATCGCTATTCTTTCCACCATCGCAGGTGTCGCCCTCGAACAAGAATGCCTCGATCTACGCTACCGTCTCCTCGATCAAGGGATCCCCTCACTCTGGTGCCCTAAACAAATCCTTCCCGTGGAAGAAATCCCTGTTTTAGCTTCAGGAAAACTCGACATCAAAGCCTGTGAGGCTCTTGCCAAACAAGTCCAATAAGCCCCCTAATATCTCCGTGCCTAGATTCGACTCCTTCATGCAATTTGCCCTGCATGATCCAGACCATGGCTATTATGCAAAAAAAATCCGCACCGTCGGTCACCAAGGCGATTTCTCAACCACTGCCACTCTCAGCCCCACTCTCGGAGCTGCTATCGCTGATCGCGCAACCAATTGGCTCAAAGAAAATCCTGGAAGCTTCCACTTAATTGAAATTGGTGCAGGTGACGGATCTCTAGCAGAATCTATCATCAAGTCGCTCCCCTTTATCCAAAGGCTTAAGCTCCACTACCACATCGTAGACACCTCAGAACCTCTACGTAAAATTCAACAACAACGGCTCAAGAGCCACCGAGTCCTCTGGCACGACACCCCTCGCGATGCCCTCAAATCCGCTGGAGGCCGTGCCATCATCTTTTCTAACGAACTAGTCGATGCATTCCCTGTCCGTATTTTTCACCGCATCCAAAATGATTGGTTAGAACTGCATTGCGACAACCAAACCGAAACCTTCCTCCCCGCCTCATCACTCCCCGACTCCTCAGCTCTCAACCCAAAGCACCCAGAAAGCCACCGAGTCGAAGTCCATGAATCCTACCACCAGTGGCTCGAAGAGTGGATCACCTCATGGCGAGATGGTGAAATGATTACTATCGACTACGGAGACACCTACCCAGACATCTACCATCGCCGCCCTCAAGGCACTATCCGAGCATTCTTCCACCACGAAAACCTAACTGGCCCAGCAATCTATCAGAATGTCGGCCATCAAGACCTCACTGCTGACGTCAATTTCACGGACCTCATCGAATGGGGAAATGAGTTAGGACTAGAAACCATTTCACTCACGGATCAAACCTCCTTCCTCACCCCCTTCGCACGGAACACAACCCAAGACCTCTACCTCCTTCACCCAGATGGTCCTGGCGCAGCATTTAAAGTGCTAATCCAAAAACCCGCATTCTAAACCCTGTGAACAACACAGTTCACCTTCACTAGAGCTCGGTAACTAATCGCGTAATCACTCGCACCTTCACAGGCTGATTGGTGTGCAAATTCGCTTCATTCTGAAAATCAGATACACAGTCCTTCGAAACCTTCTTCGTCGCATCCACGGTAATTTCAAGCACTTGCTGCCCATCGCTCGGTGTTAGCCTGCGCACCTGATTCACGCGTACACCATAGTTTTCAGCCGTTCTTCCGAAACGATTAGTCAAATCAGCATCACCAGCAATCTTGTTCACAATCGCAGAGGATAAGGGCACCATCAAGCCTACTAAACAAAGGGTAAAAACAATCGCCGTACGCTTCGCCCATGCCGCCGAGCTCGATGAACGACCGCGGATACCCGCCATAAAAAAGTTGGCCGCACTCCCTAACACGATTGCTACCACATTCGTTCCAAACAAAATCGCCGCTCCTTGCGACACCTCAAATTTCTGCAATGCTAAGCAAATTCCCACTGTTGCAATCGGTGGAACCAAAGCCGCGGCAATAGCAACCCCAGCCAATGCGCCACTCAGCTTCGGACGAGCCAAACAATAACTCGCCGCAATCCCCGAGATAAACGCTACCCCCAGATCGAGAATACTCGGAGCTCCACGCGCTAATAATTCGTCAGTCAGTCCCAAGCCTAAGAATCGAGCGAAAACCCCAAAACCGAACGCCACGCTCAAGGCGAACAAGAAACCTAAACCCACCGCCTTCTGACAATTCTTCCACAATGGCCAATTTCCCTGAACCACTGAAAGTCCACCTCCCAAAAGTGGAGTCATTAGAGGCGCCACTAACATTGCCCCAATCACTACTGCCCCACTGTTAGCGAGAAGACCTAACGAGGCGATACCTGTCGATAAAGCCATCAAAGCAGCGAAATCAAACGACCAACGCGCTTTGTCTTCCACTTCATCGAATAACAAAACCCTTTCACTCCGCTTCAGTTGGGGGATTGAAAGCATCATCATCCGCTCCAGACGATTCCGCAGCTGATGCTTCGTCGAACGCTCCCCACGAATGATTCCCACACTCATCCCCTCATCCCCACGCATCAACCTATCAGGGACAGTGCCAAAAAGTTTCTTTCTAATCGACCCCGCACCAGAAGCTCCGATCAATAACATCCCATAAGACTCAGAATGGATTTCTTCATGTATTGCCTCAAAAACATCACTATGTACGACCGCCTTTGTTGAAACCACATCCTCTTTCACTCCCGACTTCTTGAGAAAACGAGCTAACTGCATCTCACCTACTTCCCGAGACACCTCATCCACATCTGGCTCCACCAAAAATGCCGTCAGGTTTCTACCCAAAGCATCCGCTGCTATCTTCAACCCCCTTCTTGAATGCGGCCCACCTGCACACGGCAATAACACCCGCTCACCAGCACCTTCCCCCAAACGCATCACCATCACAGCACAGTCTACCTCATCCACTAGATACTGAATCGCTTTTCGATACACCTCAGGATGTGAAATCCTGTCCTGTAACACTAACAAGTCAGGCTTCCGCTCCTTTACAACGGCGTGAATAGACTTCGAGACATTTACTGCCTCTAACATTCCAAACTCACTACCCTCTGGCACTCCACCCTCACCCCACCATGCATGAACATCTTCTTCGCTCCACTGTTCTGTCAGCTTACTGTGCCCCTCCTCTACCCGCAACAAACCAAGCTTTCCACCCTCTCCAGCAAACCGAACACACCACCGCTTCATCCCAGCTGCAGTATTTTGATCTCTTACGACTAACAGAATATTCACTATGTCGTAATAAAAGTTTCTAGCGCAGCTTCAACTCCCAATTCACAACATCACCCACGTAACCACAGCATTCCACAAAATTTCATAAATTCCACACAGCGTCACAGACAGCCACAAGGCTTTTTACAAACCCATCTAGCCAACCAATTTAAACATCTAAGACAACCCAGTCGTGTGGTGAAGTAATTTGTCCACACGACCTAAACCGAAGGCTCACTTTCCCCTTTATCCTTCTCCCTTTTTCCTTACTACTTCCGCCATGCACTTCACTACACTTTCAGAACTCACAAACAACCAAAACTGGGTCGGACTCGGCATCGCTGGCAACCAAGCCGAACACCTCAATCAGGCAGGCGAAGCTGACGACTTTAAGGAGGTCGTTGCCCTCGAAAACGCTCCCAAAGGGATCTTCCCATGGTATATCCCAGGCCACGATAGTTTCCTTGGCACCAACCCACTCTCAAGCGACAAACTTAACCACAATGGCGAGCCAGTGCTCCAGCCAGAGCCTGAAATCGCTCTCGTTGTAAAATTCACCTACGCCTCCGACGCCTCAGAGACTTCTGTCGAAGACCTCGATGTCCTCGGTTTCACAGCCTTCAACGATTGCTCCCGCCGTGTCAACGCTCCAAAAATCAGCATCAAAAAAAACTGGGGAGAAGCCACCCAGGGTATGTCAAAAGACATCCTCCCTATCAACGACTTCAACCTCCCAGGTGGCACCATCGATAGCTTTCGCCTCACCTGCTATCTCAAGCGCAACGGTGAATTTCTCCAGTACGGCAAAGATACCGCCGTATCCGACTACTGCTATTTCAACCAAACCCTCGTCGACTGGATGGTAAACCAAATCAACACCCAGACTGATCACGGCCCACTCGAACCCCTCAGCGCAATGCTTGCCTACTCCAAACCCGCCTACGGCATCATCGCCATCGGCGCCACCTGCTACTCAGACTTCGGCAACAGCAACCAACGCTTCCTCCAAGAAAACGACGAAATCTTCATCATCGCCTACGACGCCTCCCACCACACCAACACCGACATCCAAACCTCCCTGACAAACAACTCTCCACTCAAAAACGAAGGCTCCCTCATCATCCTCCAACAATCCGTTACCACCTCCGCCCTGGCCACCACCTCAATCTAACTAAGCTCTGCATTTTCCGCATAAAATGCCCCCCCTTCTCGGGCTCAATTCCCTGAGATACCTCATAATGATTAGACTCACACTCACCACATAAACCGCAACGAGATTCCCCCCTGTAACTATTTTCACGCAAAATAAACATCAACTCCCATAACATAGAGACCAAAGGCCTCCCCCATCTTAGCCTAGAGTAAGCTCATAGAGCGCAACCCTGTGTCTACGGATGAAAATAGAAACGACCAAGCCAACACGCTCCGCAATAGTTCCCACCCACAACCGCATCCCCTTCTCCGATGCCATGCATCAGCGCTCCACGTATTTCTATCAGATTGTCAAATAGGAAGACGACCGCAACACACGATCAATCTCTATTTATCTACAGGATCAATATCCCTTGCCCGATTATCCTAGTCTCAACTAATCTATTCAGGTGATCCAATCCTTCGCCTGCAAAGAAACCGCGCACCTTTTCCATGAAGAAAAGAGCCGCCGTTTTCGGGCAATTTCACGAGTTGCGCTGAGGAAGCTGATCCAAATGAACCGCGCCGGCAAACTCGATGACCTCCGTGTTCCTCCCGGTAACCGACTCGAAGCACTCAAGGGGGAGCGCTCAGGGCAACATTCCATTCGCATCAACCAACAATGGCGCATCGTCTTCCGTTGGACCGATGCCGGACCAGCCGATGTCGCCATGGTCGACTACCATTGACAACACCCTTATGACGTCATACGTTATACCCATGAACCCACCGATCACACCCGGCGAGATCTTGCTCGAGGAATACTTAGAGCCAATGGGGATTTCCCAGAATGCCATGGCCCGCGCGATTGGCGTCGCTCCGCGTGCGATCAATGAAATCGTCCACGGCAAACGCTCGATCACTCCACAAATGTCGATCCGCTTTGGCGCCTTTTTCGACCAATCCCCCGAATTTTGGCATGGCCTCCAAGTCGAATGCGACTTCCGCGCCCTGCGCAAGCAAGCCAAAGAGCTCACCAAAAACATCCCCCGCGCCGAAACCCTCAGCGCCTAAGCTCCTGAACCAGCACTCCCCCCAAAAAAAATCTGAGCTAATCATTCCAATCTGTGGTCCGAAAGCTCCATCCATTCTCCGCCCACCCAGTCGACAACTGCGCACTAAGCAAACTACAAAAAAATACATACACACTTCTAACAGTCAGTATGTCAATTAATGCCAAGCCATCGATTTACTTAATAGCATACTCACGCAAGTACCTGAAAAAACTTTCGCGTCTTTCGCGGTTAGGAAATCACCCCAAACTAGGAAAGCACTTCTTAAAATTCTCCCCAACAGGCGCAGTGAAAGTCAGTGATTCGCCTGTCACGGGATGGGCGATACTTAAGCTCTTAGCTTGAAGCAACATTCTCGTACCTGTGCCTAGCAGTTGGCCGAGCTGGTCGCAGCGTTCGATCCCAGCGTAACGGTAATCCCCCACGATTGGCAGATCAGTATCGAGTAAATGCCGACGAATCTGATGGAAACGGCCTGTGTGCGGAACAGCTTCTATCAAACTAAGCGTGTTCCCTTGATTTTCCTCACTGCATGGCTGGTCAGCCAAAGCCGGATGTTGATAACTCTCTAACACCTTAAAGCTGGTGTGCGCTTCACGAACTGGCGCCCCCTCATCTTTCTGAATCGGCACATGGCATTCCCAACTGTTTTGCTCTGACACTCCCTGCACCACCGCCCAATACTTTTTCTCAAAATCGTGATACTCCAGCGCTTTGTGCAAGTGATGCGCCACCTTCTTGTCTAGCCCTAACAAGAGCACGCCTGATGTCGGCCGATCCAGCCGATGAATCGTATAAACACGTTTGCCAATCTGATCACGAAGGATCTTCATCGCCACCAAGTCACCCTCCTGCGGCTCCCGAGCTGGGTGCACCAAATAACCAGCCGGCTTATCAATCACCACCAACCATTCATCCTGATACAAAATTGCTAACTCCTCACTCATTCAAAACTCAACATTTTTCATTCAACATTCGAAAGCGCAGCTTTCGCTACACCGCATCTCTCGCCGCTAAATAAGCATTAGCAAGTGCCACAGGAAGCTCCTGCGCTGTCGCATCGACCGATTGAATACCGTGCTCATGCAGCTCTTTCAAAATGGCAGCACGATCATCGAGATACATCTGAGTCGCACCAACTGCGAGCGCATCATCCAAACTCACCACAGGCTCATCCATCCGGTCCATCACCTCTTTTTCACGGAGATTAGCTAACAGAGTAAGATGCTTCTGTCTCACCAATCGCAGCGGCTCTATCAAGTCAGCCCCATCCTCTCCGCGTACATTACTCAAAAATACCACCATCGCGCGCCTACGCTGACGCACTAACAATCTCTCTGCCGCTTCTGCATAATCACTCGGAGAAGTAGTTGTTTGATAATCATAAAGATGGTTCAAAATCGTAGTCATAGAGCTCACACCTTTCACAGGTGGCAACCATCGCTCTTCTCCCCCAAAGCTCAAAATGCCCACCTTATCTCCTTGCTTTAATGCCACATAAGACAGCAATAGCATTGCATTGAGACAATGGTCAAACTGAGGAATATCCCCATCCACCGCGCGCATCCGTTGGCCACAATCGACTGCTAGAATCAAGGTCTGATCACGTTGCTCTTGGAATTCGCGACTGATCAAATGACGTTTCTTAGAAGTCGCCTTCCAGTCCACTTTAGAAAGCGTGTCACCGAGCTGATAGTCGCGCAGCTGATGAAAGTCCTTACTCATCCCAGCCCTATTCTTCAGTACGATTCCCATTTGCTCAGGGCTGTTCTCCATTGCTAACAAAGCAAACTGAACCACTGGCTCATAGTTAGGATAAACCCGTGTACTCTGGGTCTCACCAGCGCGCAGCTGACGTGTCCAAAACCCTAACAAACCCCGATACTCAATGTGCGCCGCATCCACTTCCCACATGCCGCGTTCTCTAAAACGCACCGGGTATTCTAACTTTAGATGCTTCTTCGCATCAATGCCTCCACTCCAGGGTAAACCATCGCTTTCCGCAATTTCAGGCAAACCATCATACACTCTGACTTTTACGGGGAAGCGTGAGCAGTTGCTAATCTTTAACTCAACTACCGATTCTTGATCGATCGCAAAACGTGTCGGCAAAACGCGTTCAACCTCCAACTTTGGTATCGCTAGCACAATCACCAAATCTATCAACATCAACGCCACCCAGACAGCCAATGCTATCCACCACAATTGTGTGAGCTCAGGCAATATTGAAACGAGAATTCCAATCCCCAGCCATACAAAGCCACAAGATATCGCCAAGTTACTTGGCTTACAGCGCCCTTTCTTCCAGAGCACTAAGATTGCAATGACAGGGCTAAGATAAAACAAAGCACTGACGAAAAATCCTATAAAGCCACTCATGGAGGCCAAATGGTGAGGACCAATCATTGAAAATTTACTGACGTGGCGCCTCCACCGAAGCTACGATACTCAGAAGTGCATCATCGACTTTCTGCCCACTAATCGCCAGCTCGGGACTCAACTGAACTCGGTGACGAAGCACAGGAAGAGCTGATTGCTTAATATCATCAGGAATCACATAATCACGGCCAGCCATATAAGCATAGGTCTTCGCGATTTTAACAAGACTAATCGCTCCGCGAGTTCCTGCCCCTAAACTAATCCCCTGTGTATTTCGGGTCGCACGCACAATATTGACTGCATAATCGACTACCTCATCGACACAGCGAATGTGAGCGACTTCCTCTTGAATCTTCACGATATCCTCTGGAGAGCTGAGTTGTTTCACTGAAGCGGGACTCAAGCCAGCTCCACTAGTCACATCTCTCACAATCTTTGTCTCGTCCTTAATCGATGGATAGTCGATCACTACCTTCATCAAAAATCGATCAAGCTGAGCTTCAGGCAGAGGGTAGGTTCCCTCTTGTTCAATAGGGTTCTGCGTGGCCAATGCCATAAAGGGTGGAGTGAGTTTAATCGTCTCCCCATCGATCGTCACCTGCCGTTCCTGCATCACTTCTAACAATGCAGCCTGCGTTTTTGCCGGTGAGCGGTTAATTTCATCAGCTAACAAAAGATTCGTAAAAATGGGCCCCTTGCGCACCTGAAATGTCTGACTCTTCATATCGTAAAGTGTGAAGCCAGTCACATCAGACGGCATCAAGTCGGGCGTGAACTGAATGCGTCCAAATTGCCCACCAAATGTATTGGCCAAAGCAACCACAAGATGGGTTTTCCCTAATCCAGGCTTCCCTTCTAACAGCACGTGACCACCAGCCAAAAAAGTAGCAATCACCTGATCAATAACGAGGTCTTGGCCAAACACTACTCTCCGAAGTTCTGCCCGCAGTTGCTGTACATAACTTTGCTCTGTCGACGAACTACCCATGCTCACTGCTGAGTTGTCCAGTGTTTCTTGTGATTCATTCATAATTGTTTCAATAGGGTTTGAAGATTTTTGGTAATGCGCACCATAGTGCTGGAGTCTTTGACCTGTTTCAGAGTCATTGCTTCGGTAATCTGTTCTCGATTCATCCCAGAAGATTCACTGAGTTTTTCAAGTAATACACTGGAATCCTGATGCTCAGAAAATGCGTGGCCAGACTTCTGGAGCACCGCCTCTCGTAAACTTTTGAGTAAAACATCAGACCGCTCTTGCCTCCAAAAGAAGCGACCAACGTGCTGCACCTGCTCTAGATAGTTTCTAGAATGCCCCTCCGTAACCTCTAACAAAGGCCCGAATCTCGGTAAATTCTTCCATAGCCACAACACAGTCAGAACGAACAATGCCCACATTGCCTTCGATGCATGCTCTCCTAGCATCGAAGTAAAACTTCTTATTTTGCCCAATGAAAACTCAACATGCTCATTGTTGGCAACCATCGCATCGAGTAACTCTGCATGTTGCTCTAATTCCAAATAAGGATTCCGGAACAAGCGGGCTTCACTTACAAATGTAATCCTGCCCATAAATTCATTTCCCTGCTCAGAATAACCATACAAACGACTAAAGAAGCGATGATGGTCAGCGATGTCGTACCAATCACCGATATAATAAGTGTCGTCTATGGATTCGAAATATTTCATCCCGCCGAGCCGCGCAGCATAGCTTTGCTCATCATCGAAATAGATATCAACCACCTCCGAACTGGGGAGAATCCTTCCTCGTGCAATCTTATCGAGCCGCTCTTCCCTCGCTTTTTTTAAAGCTTCATTCTCTTCTTCGCCCGTCTTCTCCAGATCTCCTAGAATATCTTCTGCGCTCTCCCAATCCTCATCCACTTCGAGCTTCAAATCCACAGCCTCTAACAGCATGTTGATGCCGTTGTTAATTTCATCCTCCTCGGACTCACCCCAAACTTCTGGCTCATGATCTGGATAGCCGCCGACATCAGTCCAGAATTCTTCCCCGCGTTCGAGAAAACATACGAAATGGCCACCATCGGCTACCCATTCAAGAATGCGTTCTGCATCGCCCACTGAGCGCACACTCGAAGCTGGCGCAAACACCGTCCCATCAGCTTCATCAAACTTGAGCACCCCACTCGTACTCTCCACCACTTTTCCACCAGCTTCTAAATAGCGTTCAGCAGCGAGGTACGGGTTCTTACGCGCCTTCCCCATATAGCCGATGACGTTTTCCTTTTCCTCAGTCTCGCGAGAACACGAAGCTAAGAAAAACACTGTGAAAATACATGCCCAGAAATACCTCAAGCCACATCCCCCTTACTAAACGGCCACGCTCGCATTAACCACGAAGCATCTTCATTACTAGGAACGGCTGAACCGTATGCTAAGCGCATCCAGCAATGTGTTAATCGATCAAAATACTCACCCCGTTCATCAGAAATCTGCGAGTGCACCGAGCGCAAGCAATCAAGTTCAGTATCACCATCAGAGATTTCTACATCATCTTGCAGTACGATCGCTGAAATCGCCCCTCTGTATAGAAGACTCATCGCTTCTTGATATTTTCTCTCATCCCACGCCTTACGAGCAGCAGCCACAATGTCATCGGGCAAACTCTCCGGAGTGATATCCATTCCCATCACAGAACTGACCTTAGGCTCAGCTTTCGATAGTCCAGAAACTTTCGTCCCAGTGAATACATGTCTGTTAGAATAAATAAGCCAAACAAGACCCGCCACTATCGCAGCCAATACAGCCCAGAAAATGAACTGAGCCAGCGGACCGACAAATCCCCAATCACCGCTTTGGAAACCAGAAGATGACGACGAATTAGTACTCACGGGAACTTCAACAATTTCAGTGTGAACAATGAAATCTTCATGCTCCATCACTTGCTCTAAGCGTTCGTTTGAAGCTTCCGTTACCTCTCCAAAACCGAGACCACCGCAAAGAAGCATCGCAATAGTTTTACCAGTATTCTTTAAAATGCCACTCACCCGCTCACTCATGCGCTTGAATGCCAACTCGATATCCCAGCCTTCGGTCACTGTCCGGCTATTGATATAAATCGCAAATCCAGCCCCCACATAAAATGGCTCGACTAAAGTAATGGCCAACAACACTAAAACTAACAAAGCCCAGACGTATGGCGCCTCAATGAATGCGGCATCGCTACCCATAATGTGATCGACCCAAAATTCCTCTAACACCACCGAATCTCCGAACAAAGCCAGCACACTCAGAGACAAAAAGAACATCGAAACAATCGAGGCTAACACTAAGACGAGGCAGATCAACGATGCTTGGCTCGCGCCCTCACCACCATTGCGAGAAAGCAAACTCACTCGCTCTCGATACGCTTTGCGCTTCAAGCCCTCCAGTTCCATCACTGGTTGAGAAAGCCCACGCCCTAGATCGAGCGGCCCTAACAAGAGAGTGCCAAATGCCCTCCTCGTAAACATGCCAGGAAGCGCTCTCAGCAACTCGCTGAACGTTGAGTCTTCGCCAAACAATCTGCGACTAATCACAAACAATGGCACTCGGTCACAAAACGGCAAAATCCAAATACATAAAAACCCCGCGATCCATGGACGTCCCTCTTCAAAGGGCAACATCTGCGAAAGTGCAATGATCAGAAACCACAAAGGAACTACCGTCAGCAGCCACGCCGAGATTACCTTTCCATAGTTCTCACGCACCAAAGCACAACCCAGATCGATTGATTCCCAGCGTCCGCGCGGTCTAATCTCAGCAGTTACTTTTTCAAGCTTCACGCTTCCCCCTTCCCACAAATCCAAAATAAACAATAAGCAATGCCCACCCAACAAAACCAACCGTGTATTTCACCCACGGAGCAAAATAATGAGCCGACCAAAACCCTTCCACGCAAGCTGCGATGAAAGTAAGAAAAAACGCGCCGTAAACCAGAGGTAGACCTTTCTTACCACTTTCTAACAATGCTCTCCCGCGCGACATCCTACCGGGATTCAGAAGCCCTAAGCCGATCCGCATTCCAGCCATTCCAGCCACCACCATACCTGTCAGTTCGTAAGGAGCATGCCCGGACACGAAGCTAAAGAACTTCACCGGATCACCATACTCTATCACATAGGCCATCGCTCCACCTATGCCTAAACCATTCATCAGCAGAATAAACAAGCTGCCCACTCCTGCTAGAATCCCCCCTGCTATGATCTGAAAATCAATGCCAATATTGTTGTACACGTAGAAGCCAAACATCATGAAGTTTGCTCCAGCCTCGTCGCGCATACTTAAGTTCGCATTCTCACTCTTACCATACATGGAATCCATATTCTCCATGCCATGGCTCCCTAAAATACTCCGTACCCAATCTAAATCGTAGTGGACCGAAATCCACATCCCAAACAGAGGTATCAAGAAAAATAACCAACACAAAATGTGCAACCTCCACTCACGGCGCATCACCTGTGGAAATTCTTCGGCAAAAAAGTAGAGTGTTTTCTCAATAAATCCACCCGAGCTTCTCGCCAAGACCTTGTGCCCACGAATCACTTGTTGGTTGAGAAATTCACAAACAGCTTCCCCGTACATCCGATGACGCGCAATCGATAACTCTTGGCAGCGCTCGCGTACCATTTTGGGAATCTTCTCTGCATCAATCTCACCACCCTTCTTGCCGGACTCTAACAGCTTCATTTGGCGATCGTACTCGCGCCACTGTTCAGATTTTTTCTGTTCGAATTGACTTCCCCCCATTGCTTTATCTTCCCTCTGTTAACCAATCAGCCATACCTAACAACTTTGTCATCCCCTTGCGATCACTCTCGCCAGTCACTGCGCTAGCGTGATTAGCTAGCTCAATTCTCCGCGCTTCCGACCACAAGCCTGCACGCTCACGAAAAGCTGCGATGGCAGCCTGCTCCTCACGTGTTAGAGCGATCGGCGGAGCCACTGCTTCTAATGCTGGCGGTAAAGTAGCTGAAAGGTGCTGCACTGGCTTGTCATAAACAACCACCGTATTCGCGACAAGATCACCTAGGCGTTGAAACTTCTTAGAAAGAAAACAAGTCATTAAGCCAGCTCCATAACCACCAATAAAAATACCCATCGAACCACTCGGCACGCCCGGCAACATATCAATGTAGCGCAAAATATTACGAACCAGCACCTGACCGCGATTGGCTCGGTTCCCTGAACCATCAACTACCCGAATACCTAGCGCACGTTTACCTGGAGTCGCCGCTTTTTTCCCTCCTTCAAAGAAAGCAAAATACCCCCAAGACATCAAAAATAAGGAGATCAACATTACACCAGCCGCAATATTTCCATTTGAACCAATGGCAAGCATGGTGGTCACGATCCCAATCACAAACAACAAACCTAGAATAATGAGGTAATCAATCACCAAGGCCATCGCCCGCGCGAAAGGTCCAGCCACCCTCAATAAGATTTCCACCCCATCACCAAGCTCCACGCTCTGTAAGGTATCTATCTTTTGCTCGGGTTTCGCCATACACTCAAATTTCTCAAGCAGACTAGCCTCTAGCCCAATGGCGTAAAGAAAAAGAACCACTCCAAACACCTGTAAATCGATATTTTCTCATTTTCCAAGCTCAAGCCCCGCACCGAAACCTGTTAAATTGTAAACCATTCTGTCGCGGATTGCCATTGTTCCCCTCCGACTTGCTGACTCATATATGTTTTACCAATTTTCTGTCTTTAGACTACTCACCCCATGAAATCACACCTAACATTCGCTCTTACATGTAATCTAGCAGCATTATCTGCACTCAGTGCTGCTCCAAAAGGAAATAAGCTAGATTTCGATAAGGTCTGGGAGACACAGAACATTGAAATTAAATCTCCTGGCATCGAGCACCCAAAAGCCAAACCTGGTTTTCCTCCACGAGCTCTTACACTCTCGAAAGATGCACATATCGCATTTATCGGTGGCGGTTTGGGATCACGCATGAACCTCTATAGCGAATTCGAAACCGAGATCCAGCGACGTTACCCAGAGCTCAACCTCTACATTCGTAACATGTGTTTCGAAGGCGACACCCCCGCTTTCCGCCCACACCCAGCGCGTAGCAGCTATGTCGTTCTCCCTGATGGAGAAAAACTGGTGAAAGAAGAATACCGAGCAAAATCAAAATCGCGTGGTCACTACGAGACTCCCGCCCAATGGCTCGCCCGTCATAAAATCGACACTGTCATTGGCTTCTTCGGCTATAGTGAATCATTTGATGGCCTAGAGCGTCTCAATGGCTACAAGGAAGAGCTCAGAGCCTTCATCAAACACACCCTCAAGCAAAACTATAGTATAGCGGTAAGCAGGTGCAACTCGCCATCGTTGGCCCTGCTGCCTTCGAAAACCTCAGCACTGATTTCGATCTCCCGAATGGAGAAGAAACCAATAAACGTCTCGAAGACTACACCCAAGCCATGGCTGAAGTCTGTAAAGAAGAAGGCGTCCTCTTCATCGATACATTTGATGCCACCTCCAAACTCTACAAATCTAACAAAGACTACCTCACCAGCAATAGCCATAACCTGACTCGCGATGGCTACCGGCAGCTCTCACCCGTTTTAGCAAATAAGCTTTTCGGAGAAGCCAAAGCGAAAGGTGATTACCAGAAAACTCTAGCAGCAGTTAGTGAGAAAAATCGTCTCTGGGTCATGGACTATAAAATCCCCAATGGCGTTCACGCCTACGGACGTCGCTTCGCTCCTTTCGGTGACAAAAACTACCCAGTAGAGATTCGAAAAATCCGTGAAATGACCCACCTGCGCGACCGAGCGATCTGGGCTAATAACCAAGGAAAAAGCTTTGACCTCGCTGCTGCGGACAAAGAAACCACGCCACTCATCACAGTCGAGACAAACTCTGACCGCCCAGTCGATTATAAAGACGGTGAAGAAGTCGCGGAAATCATGCAAATGGCAGAAGGATTCAAGATCGAACTTTTTGCCGACGAGAAACAATTCCCCGAACTCGCCAACCCCTCACAAATGGCATTCGATAATGCGGGTCGACTCTGGGTCGGCTGCATGGGTTCCTACCCTCACTACAAAATCGGTGACCCACTCCCGAATGACAAAATCATTATTCTCGAAGACACCGATGGCGACAACAAAGCGGACAAAGTCATCACCTTCGCCGACAAGCTCAGTGTCCCCACTGGTTTTGAAATTACCGAAAAAGGAGTCTTCGTCGCCCAAGGTAAAAACCTACTCCTGTTAGAAGACACCGATGGTGACAGCGTCGCCGACAAGCGCACTGTGGTGCTTTCAGGATTTGATGATCACGACACCCACCACGCCGTCTCTTCCTTCTGTGCCGATCCATCGGGAGCCTTCTACATGGCTGAAGGAGTTTTCTCCCACACCAACACCGAAACTCCATACGGACCAGTGAGAGGAACCGACGGTGGCTTCTATCGATACAACCCTAACAAAATGCGTCTCGAGCGCACCGCTCAAATCAATGTCCCTAACCCGTGGGGAATTGCCTTCGATGATTGGGGGCAAAACTTCTTCCTCTACACTTCAAACCCAGCGATGGGCTGGATGCAACAAGCAGCGCTGAAGCCAGATTTTGGACGCAACTTAAAATCCTCTGACCTCCTCACCGACCAACGTGTCCGACCTACCTCAGGGCTAGAATTCGTCTCCTCGCGCCATTTCCCCGATGAAATGCAAGGTGACGCCCTGCTCTGTAACAACATTGGCTTTCTAGGGTGCAAACAGCACAAGATCGTCCAAGATCCGAAAACAGGTTTCTACAGTGCAGAATTTCGCCAAGACCTCTTCTACGCCCCAAAAGAATACCAATACTTCCGCCCAGTAGATCTCGAATTTGCTCCCGATGGCTCACTCTTTTTCATCGATTGGAGTAACGTCCTCATCGGCCACATGCAGCACTCCGCTCGAGATCCAAAACGCGACCACGTTCACGGTAGAGTCTACCGCGTCACCTATCCATCACGCCCACTCCTCAAACCTGCAAAAATTGCAGGAGCGAGCATCGAACAGCTGCTAGAAAACCTCAAGGAACCAGAGATTAGAACTCGCTACCGCACCCGCCGTGAACTTCGCGGCCGAGATGCTGACAAGGTGTTAGAAGCCACTCGCTCATGGGTAGCTCAACTCGATAAACAAAACCCGCGCTACGAGCATCACCTGCTAGAAGCGCTCTGGGTTACTTGGGGAGTCAATAAAATCGACCAAGACATCCTCGAGTCTACCCTCTCCGCTAAGAACTTCCGTGCACGTGCTGCTGCAGTCCGCGCCGCTCGCTACAATGTTGATAAAGTTTCTAACTTAGAGCAGCTCATGCTCACTGCATGTGAAGATCCGAACGCCCTCGTCCGTCACGAAGCAGTCATTGCATCCTCATGGATCGCCGGTGAACTCGGTCTCAAAATGATCAACAAAATCGGCCAAGTCGGCATTGATAAACAATACACAGGGGATGCCTTCAAGTTTGCCCATGGCGATCTCACCGGCAATAAAGTGAAAGTGAAGGACAATAGCTACAAGCCAATGAAACGAGGAATCACTCGTAGAACAGGAAAAGAAGTGCGCGTCCAAATTAATTGCGTCCACGAAGGCCTCAAATTTGACTTCGAGAAATTCACTGCGGCAGTTGGCCAAAAGATCCAGATCACATTAAACAACCCAGATGTCATGCAGCACAACCTTGTAGTCGTAAAGCCTGGCACCGAAGATAAAGTCGCTAGGCTAGCAATCGACATGGGTGCCGAAGGCTTCCCCAAAGGCTTCGTCCCTGAATCCGGTGATGTCATCGCCGCCACGAAATTACTCAATTCAGAACAGCAAGAAGTCATCGAATTCACCATCGAGGAACCCGGAACTTACGGCTACATCTGCTCTTTCCCTGGTCATGATAAAGTCATGCGTGGAGTTATCATCGTAGAATAATTCTCGCGTTATTTAAAGAACCTAACCACACGAGCAGAGCTATACAACAAGCCTGTGAATCAGCTTTTCTTGACTCCACCGGCTCAAACCACTTAAGTGTTACTACTTATATAGTACAACTATTATGAACGGATATTACGAATTAAAAGAAGCCGCTGGCGGGAAGTTTAAATTTAACCTTAAAGCTGGAAACCACGAAATCATTCTCAGCAGCCAGCTCTACACAACTAAGGCCGCCGCCCAAAACGGCATTGAATCCTGTCAGAAAAATGGCACAGACGATGCTAAATTTGAAAGACTCACTTCAAAAGCTGACCAACCCTATTTTCGATTGAAAGCCGGCAACGGCCAAATTATCGGCTCTAGTGAAATGTACAGCTCAGAAGCAGCCAGAGACAACGGCATCAAGTCCGTCCAAACCAACTGCGCCACTACTACCATCAAATAGTCTCCTCATGAACGAACTCAAACAACAGCTCATCGATAAATTAGGGATCGATGAAGCAATGGCAGACACTGCTATCCAACTCGTTTTTTCTTACGCCAAAGATAAGCTCCCAGAAAACCTTCGAGGTCCACTTGATCAAATTTCTAAGGGTGAAACACCCGATATGGGTGACACAGCCATGAACGCTCTAAAAGGCTTCCTTGGATAATCTGATTCACACTAAGATTTTTACAATACCGACCAGACTCGCTCTCGGTCGGTATTTTTATTTCTAGTACTCCCGAATAATTTCCTAACTATATATTCCCCCACTTGCGAGAGATCGCGCTTGCACTATACTCCCTACCACTTCTAGTAACACATCCATATGACAGCCCAGAAAATTCACAGCTACACTGGTGGCCACGTATTCACTAATGGCTATGTCGTCGAGCACGACGGAGCTTGCATCATCATCGACGCCCCAGCCTTGATTCACGAAGTCATCCAACAAGAAGGGCTCAAGCCGACTCATCTCTTACTCACCCACCAACACTTCGATCACACCGAAGATGTAGAAGCTCTGCAGGACATGGGTATAAAGGTGCTAATGCACTCGCCGTACAACGAAACCCTCATCCGCCAAAAAGAAGCGCGTGAAAACTGGGGTCTCCCTATCAACATTAAACCATTCGAAGCAGACGAATTGTTAGACGGAAAAGATTCCATCGCGATCAAGGGATTAGAAATCCGTGTCTCTCACGTGCCTGGCCATTCTCCTGACTCTATCACATTCTATCTCCCAGCCCTCGGAGTCGTCTTCGCTGGCGACACCCTCATGGAGGGCTCCATCGGCCGCACCGACCTCCCTGGGGGATCGCATGAAACTTTGTTAGACGGTATCCGCAGCAAACTCTATGCGCTGCCTGATGAAACAGTAGTCTGCTCAGGTCACGGATCACAGACCACCATAGGAAGAGAAAAATCCCACAATCCATTTATTTAAAATCACTCTATGCGTCTGCGATCTCTTCAGCTGGATAGGTCCAGATTTCGCTAAGCGTCGGATGGTAGTGTGGTATTTTCGCCAATTGCCCAGCAGTTGAATGAAATGCCATTGCTACCACTATCTCATGAATAAGCTCCGCAGCTTCTGGTCCCACCACCGAGCCGCCTAAAATTTCTTTGGTCTCCGCATCGGCAATCAATTTCACAAAGCCGAACTTCGAACCGTGAATCATCGACTTCCCGTGATCGTTAAATGGGTATGATTCGACTAACACCTCACGTCCTTGTTCTTCCGCTTCAAGTTCGTTCATCCCCACAGCCGCTACTTGTGGATCAGTGAAAATTCCATAGAGCTTTAAGCGGTAATCCATCTCTGCGTAATCTGACTCACCCGCCATATACCGCATCGCATTTTCTGCCGCCATCTCTCCCTGCTCGATCGCTATGTGCACAATCTCATACGGACTCGCGACATCACCACAGGCAAAAATATTTTCAGAACTCGTCTGCATATCGAGACTGACTTCGATTCCACCCTTGCCATTTAATTTGATCCCAGCCTTCTCAGCCTCTAACGAGCCAGTATTAGGTTTCCGCCCGAGAGCAGCGAGAATCTCATGCGTTTCCACCGAATGCTCTTTACCATCTTTTAGATAAACCACGCGTTTGTGCCCCGCGCTGGTGCTTTCCACCCTTTTCAATTCAGTACCACATTCGATTTTTAAACCACGGTGCTCCAAATCCGCCTGTAGTTCGTCAGCCAAATCATGATCCATTCCAGAGAGCAAATGTGCGCTGCGCTGGATCACAGTCACTTTCGTCCCAAGACCATCTAAGTAGTGCGCCATCTCAAGAGCTATTGCTCCACCACCGAGAACCACCATCGATTCAGGCAAATCAGCAAGATCTAGAATATCATCCGAAGTCAAATATCCGTTCTCGGCTAAGCCCTCGATCTCAGGAACAAAAATCGTAGAACCAGTCGCCACGATCACAGTGTGTGCTGTCAGCTTTCGAGTCTGCTCACCTTCTTTCACTTCGAGGGTATGCGCATCGACAAAGCGACCAAAGCCTCTCACCAAATCAAAACGACCATCTTCTAACTGCTCCGCTCGATAATCAGCAAAATCTTTAATCAACCATCGTTTGCGTTCGATCACCTTTTGCTGATTTACCGAACTCTTTTCTACATCGATGCCAAACTCTTTCCCCTCACGAACCACAATATTACGGTTGGCTGATTCTATCAGCGCCTTACTCGGCATACATCCAAGTAAAATGCACAAACCTCCCAATTCATCCGCCCCATCAATGACCACGACCTTTTTACCAGCCGCCGCTGCAGTGCGCGCTGCTGCATAACCACCACTTCCGCCGCCGAGAACGGCTACATCAAAATCATAATTTTCCATAACTTGTAATCTAACACAGTCACACTACAGCAAATCTCTGCTTTGTAAATGAGCTCTCATTTCTTCTGAATCTTTCACCACATGTGCAAAACCACCATGCTCCTTACTCAATTGTTTGAAATCTTCACGCACCTCGTTGGCACGCAGTTCGCCAGAAACAGAACGTATTAAAATCGCCTTCACACGCTCCGACCCGTACGACTTTAACGCATTAGCATAAATCTCCGGATCGCGTTGGCTGTCGTCACCAAACAAAATAAACGATGCCCCCTGAAACCATGACGCCACCTCATCGATCGACGCTCTCTTATGCACATCGTGACTCGGCGTCAGCCATTGCTCAGGAGTCAGCCCCCAGTTTGTCATAAACAACCCGCCCGCCGGCAATTGAGCGCGACGAAAAATGCGTTTCAAAAAATTGGCCAAATTCCACGGTGAACTCGTCACATAAAACACAGGATACCTACCACCTTGATATAACTCCGAGATAAGTTCAGGCATCCCAGGCACCAATTCACGCGTCAGAGAATTCCCAAATAAAGTTGTCTCTAACATTTTCCCCATTGAGATCGACCCAGTCTCCATCAAGGTGTCATCCACATCACTGATGATTACCATCGGTGTTTGTTCCTTACTACCCACTAATGGAACCTCGGCTCTATATCCATGCTGAGGGAGATGCACCTCGACTGACTCAATCGGCCCTTTGCACGCATCTTGGACTTCAAAATACCCTTCCTTGTTAGAGCGTACCGTAATCACCCTATCACCCATGGTGATCTCAACGCGAGCATGTGGAAAATCTAAGGTAAACCAGTTACTCGCCATGCGCTTAAAATTCACCCACTTGCCATCCTCGGGCTTAGGAGCAGACATCACACGCAGCGCCATCACTCGTCCAAATAGGTAAATTCCTCCAGGGTGGAGAATCGCATTGTACACATCCGCCACTGGATCCGCCTTCTTACGCGGAATCCAAAAAGTCATAAGGTACCAAATTACCCCGAGCAGCCATTCTATAACTAGCGCACCGTGGCGCAACCATACGATCAATCCCTTCATCCAGTAGTCAAGCTTCTAGCATACAGCATGCCGATGGCAAGCCGTCAGCAGAACTATACTGGCCAAAACACCAAAATGGCCTTATGGGTCTTATATGACTTCAGAGGAAATACATAAATCCATCTATTCCATGGGCCAAACAGCTCGCAACGCGGCACACGCACTAGCCCAGCTCAGCGCCGAGAAAAAGTCAGACATTCTGCGCGCCATGGCCCAAGGCCTCCGCGACAATGCAGCAGAAATTCTTGAAGCAAACGCTAAAGACATCAAAGCAGGTGAAGAGAAAGGACTCAGCGGAGCACTCCTTGACCGTCTCCGTCTCGACGAAGCCAGAGTCCACGCCATAGCTGGCGGTGTCGACCAAGTCGCAGATCTTCCTGATCCAGTAGGTGAAGAACTCGAGCAAACCACTCGCCCTAACGGTATCAGTATCACAAAACTTCGCGTCCCAATTGGCGTTATCGGTATCATTTTCGAAAGCCGCCCAAACGTTACTTCAGACGCCGCTGTACTCTGTCTCAAGTCTGGCAATGCAACCATCCTTCGCGGAGGTTCCGAAGCGATCCATTCTAACAAAGCAATCGCAAAAGCGCTGCAATCTGGCGGTGAGCCAGCTGGTCTTCCTGAAGGCGCCATCCAGCTCATCCCATTCACTGACCGCGAAAGCGTCCAGGTAATGGCTGGCATGGACAAATACCTCGACCTCATCATACCACGCGGTGGTAAAGGTCTGATCGAGGCAGTTGTTAGCCTCGCACGCATGCCAGTGATCAAGCACTACGATGGAATCTGCCACGCCTACGTCGACAGAGACGCTGACCAAGACCTAGCTATTGCCATCATTGACGATGCGAAAACGCAAAAGCCATCCGTCTGTAACGCGCTTGAAACTGCACTCATTCACAAAGATGTAGCTGCTGAGTTTCTTCCAAAACTCGCTGAGCGCCTCAACAAACGTGGTGTTGAAATCCGTGGTGACGAAAGAGTAAGAGAAATCCTCCCAGATGTTAAAGCTGCAAGCGAAGACGACTGGAGCACAGAATACCTCGACCTCATCATCTCCATCAAAGTAGTCGACTCCCTTGATGACGCTATCGCGCACATTAACGAATATAGCTCACAGCACAGTGAGGTCATCATCACGACCAACGAGGCGGCAGCGCAGCGCTTCCAGTCATCCATTGACAGCGCCTGTCTCTTCCACAACTGCTCCACACGCTTCGCAGATGGTGAAGAGTTCGGTTTCGGAGCAGAAATCGGGATCAGCACCGACAAACTCCATGCACGCGGACCAATGGGCCTCAAAGAGCTCTGTAGCTACCAATACCGCATAAACGGCGAAGGTCAGCTCAAAGACAAAGCGCGCCAAGAAAACCTCTAATAATTACTCAAACAAAAAGCCCCATGTTGCCATCTGCAGCATGGGGCTTTTTTATCTAAAAATGCAATCTAAAGTCCCCGCTGTCTCACGGCTTCGTAAAGGCATACACCAGTCGCAACTGACACATTGAGACAATCCACTTTCCCTGCCATTGGAATGCCAATCAGAAGATCACAGTTCTCTTCAGTCAAACGACGTAAACCAGGTCCTTCAGCACCCATTACAATCCCAACAGGCCCCTTCAGATCCATGTCGTAAAGTGTCTGCGTCGCCTTGTCACTGGTCCCGATCAACCAAATCCCATGGTCCTGCTGAAGTTTCTTCATTGTCCGAGCAAGATTTGTCACACGAATAAAGGGAACATTCTCAGCAGCCCCCACAGCCACACGCTGAGCAGTTTCTGTTAGACCGACCGACTTATCTTTCGGAGCGATAACCGCATCGACTCCCGCTCCATCCGCTGTACGCAAAATTGCACCAAGATTGTGAGGATCTTGAACGCAATCAAGAACGAGCACAAAGGGCGTAGTACTCTTTGCTAAAATGTCATCAAGCGCATCCTCACCTTTCACCAGACCACCGCCACCTTTGCCTCGCACATGCTTGTTCTCACGTGCTTCCACATCTCCTCTTCGCTCTTTCGCTCGTTTGCGCATTCCTTCACTTAAACTAAAGATCCAGAGCAGACAAGCCGAAGCATTGAGTTGCGAGATCTCTTTTCTCAGCTATCCTAGACTCATGGCTGCTCCAGCAATCCCATTCATTATCAAACTCCTTCCCAAGCTTCTCCCTGCTGCTAAGCTCGCCTATGAACACCGCGACAAAGCCGTTGTTCTCTATAAAAATATCCAAAGTTGGCGCAGCAAAGAGAATGACGAACCGCTCACTATCGATGTCAGCGACCCACTCAGCGTCGATGAACAAATCGACCAACTCCGCACCATGATCCATCAACGCGATGACATCATCACCGAGCAATCTGACCTTCTCGCTAAACTCGCCAACGACCTAAGTGAACTCAGCACCCTCACCGAACGCCTACGCCGCCGCTCCATGTGGCTCTGGCGCGCAATCTACCTCGTAGTGATCATCCTTCTCATCCGCTGGATTTTCTTTTAATATCGAATAAGAACGCCACTTCTGAGTAAAAAAACGGCTAGCACCTTGCGATGCTAGCCGTTAAAATTTTTCTAGATTGAAGAACCTAGTCCTTAGACTCGGACTCTTCTACTTCGTCTTCCTCCTCATCATCGTCGAAGTCGTCTTCATCAATGAGTTCACCGTGCTCCATCAGGAACTTGCGCTTACGCTGTTCTTTAGGAAGTGGTGAGAGAAGCATAGATACAGCGCGACCTGCAAGACGTGGCTTTTGGTCGAGGTTGGCCATACCAACCATATCTTCTGCCACTCGTTGGAGAACTACGAATCCTAGATCCTTGTGCGCATTTTCACGACCACGGAACTGGAGCTGAACCTTCACCTTGTTTCCTTCATCGAGGAAATTCTCGATACGGGAACACTTGAGGTTATAGTCGTGCTCTTCGGTACGGACGCGGAATTTAACTTCCTTGAGTTTAGTCGTAGTCTTAGGGTTGCTCTTCTTCAGCTTCGACTGCTCGTACTTGTATTTGCCATAGTCGCAAACTTTACATACCGGCGGATCAGCTTTTGATGCGATCTCTACTAGGTCTAGGCCAATGCTCTTGGCTTTTGATACTGCTTCACGTGAACTCATCACACCGATGAGTTCCCCACTGTCAGTGACCACACGTACTTTTGGTGCGCGGATGTATTCGTTGACGCGCGTCATATCACGACGGCGGTTCTTATATGGCTTCTTTGGCTTTGCTATTGTTTTATCCTCCTATTGGTATTGGTATCAGAGCGAAATTCCTAATGGCTCTTAGAGTGAGCGCTCAGAAATTTCAGTGTGAAGATTCTGGATGAATTCATCGAGTGGCTGAGTGCCAAGATTTTCACGATCTCTGTGGCGAACTGAGACAGTGTTAGACTCTGCCTCCTGCGCGCCAATGACCAGCATATAAGGCACTCTGTCTAGTCTGGCAAGGCGAATCTTGGCTCCTAATTTTTCAGAAGCACGATCCACACTCACGCGCACGCCAATATCAGCCAACTTTTTCGCTGCTGCATCGGCATGTTCGATGAATTTATCGGAGAGTGGTAACACACGCACCTGCTCAGGAGCAAGCCATGCGGGAAACTTCCCTTCGAAATGTTCAATAAGAAGACCGCAGAAACGTTCGAGTGAACCGAATGGAGCTCGGTGAATCATCACTGGACGATGGCGACCATTGTCAGCACCGACGTAGCTGAGGTCAAAACGTTCCGGCAGGTTGAAGTCAAGCTGCACAGTACCAAGCTGCCAATCGCGACCAATAACATCCTTCACCACGAAGTCGATCTTCGGTCCATAGAATGCTGCTTCACCGAGTTCGATCGTGAAATCGACTCCGAGCTTCTCAGCTGCCTGTTTGAGTGAAGCTTCCGCTTTTTCCCAAACTTCACGGCTACCGACGTACTTGTCGGAATCCGGATCTGAGAATGAAAGGCGCACACGGTAGTCTTCCATACCAAGCGTATTTAACACCTTTTTGACAAGATCGAGGCAGCTTGCTACTTCCTCGTCCACTTGATCAGGAGTACAGAAAATGTGAGCATCATCTTGCGTAAACCCACGTACACGAGTCATGCCGCCGAGTTCACCAGATTGCTCCCAACGGTATACTGTGCCGAACTCAGCAAGACGCACTGGGAGGTCGCGGTAGCTGTGCGGATCACTATCAAAAATCTTGATGTGATGCGGGCAGTTCATCGGCTTCAGCATGTAGCCTTCGATATCACCATTGGAAAGACCATTGGTAAGAATCGAGCAGCTCGCATTTTCGTCAGAAAGTTTTTCCAGCGTATCGCGTTCTGGAATCGCCGGAAATTGACTATCGGAGTAGTATGGGAAATGGCCAGAAGTTCTGTAGAGATCAAGTTTACCAATGTGTGGTGTGTACACTTGGCTGTAGCCTTGAGCATCGAGTTCTTCAGTAATGAAATCTTGCAGCGCACGACGAACGAGAGCGCCCTTTGGCTTCCAAAGAATCAGTCCCTGCCCCACAGCTTCGTCGATATGGAACAGCCCGAGTTCTTTTCCGAGACGGCGGTGGTCGCGCTTCTTCGCTTCTTCTAGCTTTTCAAGGTGGTCAGTGAGTTCAGTCTTATTCTTGAAGCAAGTACCATAAACACGCTGGAGCGATTCCTTATCCTTGTCTCCTTTATAAAACGCGGAAGCCACGCTCATCACTTTAAATGCCTTACAGTTGCCTGTGCGACCAACGTGAGGACCCGCGCAGAGATCCCAAAAATCATTGTTTTTGAAAATCGAAATTTCTTCACCCTCTGGGATATCATTGAGGAGATCTACTTTAAATTTGGAAGCAACGTCGCGATCTGAAACCGCGCCGAGCCGGCCATCTTCAGCGAGCTTGAGCGCTTCGGCACGACTCACGACGACCTTTTCAAAAGGAGAATTCTCCTTCACTACCTTCTTCATCTCCGCCTCGATCTTATCGAAGTCATCAGGATTGATGCGGTGGTCGAGTTCAATATCGTAATAAAATCCGTTCTCTACCGGGGGGCCCCCAGCGAGTTGTGCGTCAGGCCAGATACGCGTGATCGCCGTCGCCAATACGTGGGCACAGGAATGACGCAAACGTTCCAAGTCACTCATCTGGTGACGTTCTTCAAGCGATTTTCTATCTTTTGTATCTGACATTGCACCGCTTTGAAAGCAGCCCAAGCCCCTTTTTGCAAGAAGTAAACACCTTCAAAACCTTCAGATTCCTGAAATTTCATACACATTCCAAAGGCTTGCGCCACAGCGAATAAACATTACTCGCTTAAACTATAAAAAACGGCCACTGAGCATTCCCAGTGGCCGTTAGAATTTTATCTTTAGTTAATGCCGACAAACTCGACAAATTTTCGACTTACTTCGCTACGCGAGCAAGAAGATCGTTCATACGAGAAACCATTTCCTGTGGATTCTCCAGAAGTCCAGCAGCGAGAAGTGCGTTATCTGTGAGCTGCTGTGTCACGAGACCAGCGAGCTCCGCATCGCGCTCCTGAAGACCAGCAAGATTCTTGATCACCTCAGAACGTGGGTTGATTTCGAGCGTGACTTTAGGCGCAGGAACTTCTTGCCCCATAGCTTTCATCATCGCCATCATCTGTGCATTCGGAGCTTCTTTCGGTGCAAGAGCGGCAATAGGGCTATTCACGAGGCGCTTGCCTGCTTCTACCTTTTCCACACGCTCACCGAGCGTTTCACTCATGAACTTAGAGAGAGACTCGACAGTCTTCTCATCGAGCGCTTCACCTTCAGTTTCGAGATCGTCGAGTTCGAGATCCGCTCTATCAGCAGGCACTAACTTCTTACCCTTGAATTCAGGCATGGAGTCTAACACGTACTGGTCGACCTGATCCGTGAACAGAGCCACTTCAAGACCGCGAGCCTTGAAAGCTTCGAGGTAAGGACCTTTTTCAAGAATCTCACGGGACGCGCCCACGAGGTAGTAAATCTCTTCCTGACCATCTTTCGCACGGTCAATGTACTCCGCAAAGCTCGTCTGCGTGCCTGCATCGGTCATGGTCGATTCGAAACGTATCAAGCCACCGAGTGCTTCTTGGTGCTCAAAGCTCGTCGCGACCCCTTCCTTAAGGAAGCGGCTGAACTTACCGTAAAACTCATTGTACTTCTCAGGGTCGTTCTTAGCTTCAGTTGCTAGGAACTTGAGGAAACGCTTAGTAATCAGCTTATTCAGTTTCTGAATCAACGCGCTGTCCTGCATCGTTTCACGTGAAATGTTCAACGGAAGATCCGCAGAATCGATCACCCCACGAAGGAAACGCAACCATTCAGGCAATAGCTTCTGAGGTTTTGCATCGATAAGCACCTTGCGGCAGTAGAGAGAAACCCCTGCTTCCATCTGCCCCATACCGAATTGTTCTTGGTTTTCGTTAGGTACGAAAAGAAGTGCGTTGATCGCAAGTGGAGCATCAGCACTGAAGTGCATGGTGTACTTAGGCTCGTCCCACGCGTGTGCGACGAACTTGTAGAACTCATTGTACTCTTCTTCAGAAACTTCACTCTTCGACTTGAGCCAGAGAGCATCCACCTTGTTCACGCGCTCGCCATTGAGTTCGATCGGGAAGGTCACGAAGTTTGAATACTTCTCTAGAATTTCTTTCACGCGATCCGCCTTGGCGAATTCTTCTTGGCCTTCTTTCAGCTTGATCACCATCTTACACCCACGAGCTTGCTCGTCAGCTTCTTCAATGGTGTAACCAGTCGCGCCGTCAGATGTCCACTTGAGGTTCTCGGCACTATTGTCCCAAGAATGCGTGTACACTTCCACCTCGTCAGCGGCCATGAAAGCAGAATAGAAACCGACACCAAACTGGCCGATCACATCAGCATTGCTGTCGCCTTTTTCCTTAAGTTGCTCAAGGAATGCCTTAGTGCCAGAATGAGCGATCGTGCCGAGGTTTTCAGTCAGCTCATCGCGCGTCATCCCGATACCAGCATCGGCGATCGTCAGAGTGTTATTCTCCTCGTCTGTGGTGATTGAGATTTTAAGCTCAGCATCTCCCTGATAAATGTCATTTTCAGTAAGTTGCTTAAGTCGTACTTTTTCCAAGGCGTCAGATGCATTGGATACGAGCTCACGGATAAAGATCTCACGGTCGGTGTAAAGCGAGTGAATCACGATATCCAAGAGCTGTTTTACTTCAGCCTGGAACCCATGTTGTTGTTTTTCAGCGGTTGCCATAATTGATGAATTAGAGCGCGAAATCTAATCCATCCACACACACATGCAAGTCCGATTCTGACTGAATCGAGTCACTCTAAATTCCCCCCATAAAACAATAATCACCTCTAGCAATAAATACGTAAAAAGATCGAATTATTACTATTGCCCTAGGATGAACGTAATGCCTCCGCCTAGGTATACACATGAATATCATGAAGACAAAAAATATTCAAAACTCCACACTCTCCCCGAGCACACCAATATCGACATTACCATGGTGCTCTTTTCGCAACGCTTCCTGCAAAGCGACCGAGCGATCTTCCTCACCGTGCACCAACCACGTTCTTGATTTAGGCCCAGTCATCTTATGATAATAATCTAACAATTCAGAATGATCGGCATGCCCAGAAAACGAATCCATAATCTCAATCCGCGCTTTAACGTCATATTCACCACCTAGAATTTTCACCTTTTTATGCCCCTCACGGATTTTCCATCCAAGAGTCTGTTGCGCACAATAACCAACAAACAAGATTGTGTTTTTCGGGTTGTCGATTTCGTTTTTTAAATGATGCAAAATGCGCCCCGCCTCACACATACCCGATGCCGATATAATGATCGCCTGTTCTTGACTGCGATTCAGCGCTTTCGAATTCGTCACTGAGCGCACTAATGTGAGCCCCTCAAAGCCGAAAGGATCCCGTTTCTCGAAAAGAAAATTATAGATCTCTTTATTAAAACACTCGGGGTGCAATCGGAAAATTTCCGTCGCATTCACAGCCAAAGGACTATCCACATACACAGGCACATCAGGAATCGCGCCTTCTTCAAACAATTGGTGCAATACATACAAAACTTGCTGGGTACGTTCCACAGCAAATGCAGGAATTATCACCTTCCCCTTTCGCTCCAAAGCCCGACGCAAAATGACAGCGATCTTCTCATCCGCCTGGGTCCCTAACTCGTGCTCCCTCCCCCCGTATGTACTTTCCATTAACACAAAGTCCACATCCTCCACCGGCTGAGGATCCCTCAAAATATCATTTTTCCCACGTCCCACATCACCAGAAAAAACAAAGCGCTTTTTCTTGCCGTCCGCCACATCCTCAACATCTAACACCACCTGAGCGCTTCCTAGTATATGACCCGCATCGACAAAGCGTAAAGTCACGCCAGGAGCGATGAGTAAGGGCCGATCATATCCCACATTCACAAACTGACGCATGCACCGCTCCGCATCCATTTCATTATATAAAGGCTCTACTAATGGCTCTCCCGCTTTCTTCTTTTTCTTATTCAGCCACTGCACATCGTACATTTGAATACGCGCGCTATCTGCTAACATGATCTGACACAGGTCGCGTGTTGCGAAAGTCGCATAAATGTTTCCTTCAAAACCGCTGCGAGTCAGATTCGGCAAGTTTCCACTATGATCGATATGCGCATGGGAAAGCACCACGGCGTCTATCGTCTTCGGATCAAAATACGGGAAATGCTTATTAATTTCAAAAGCATCATGGCGTCGGCCTTGATAGAGTCCGCAATCTAATAAAATTTTTGTCCCATTCACTTCGAGTAAATGTTGAGAACCTGTCGTTGTGCCTGCCGCACCGCAAAATGTGAGTTTCATAAAAAAATTAGCTAACAACCACCCTAACGAGCTATCCCAGATCTTGACCAGAACAAAGACATTCAAAAAAGCTCCTCCCCCAGATGCAACGACTTTGTCAGCAGCCTCACTCAAGAAAAGCATCGCTCTTGGCATGCAGAATGTTAGATTCACTCACGATGAGTCATCAAGAAATCCCCACCCTCGTTAAAAACGACATTTGGCTAAAAGATCAAACTGAAGCCATTCAGCAACGCATCTCTCGTTTTCAACACAAACTGGCTGAAATTGAGAGCTCCCACACATCACTTTACGATTACGCCAACACTCACCTCAATCTCGGCATCCATTTCGATCCCGAAACTTCGTCTTGGCTGGTCAGAGAATGGGCCCCCAATGCCAAATCCGTTGCACTCGTTAGCGACTTCAATAATTGGGATGGTGAAAATGCTCCACTCACACTCGGTGAGCATGGCGTATGGCAAGGCAAACTAGATGGCTCATCCCTCAAGCACGGCAACAAAGTCAAACTACGTATTACTGGAGCTGACAACTCAGTGCGCGACCGCATTCCCTCCACAATCACCCGAGCCATCCAAGACCCCGACACCCACGACTACGCCGGTCAAATTTGGCAACCAGAAAACAACTACACTTGGAAGCACGAATTCGACCCCAGCTCCATCGGTGCCCCGCTCATCTACGAAGCCCACACAGGAATGGCTGGTGAAGAACCACGTCTCCACACCTACCGCGAATTTGCCGATGAGGTCATCCCACGCATCGTCGAACTGGGCTATAACACCATACAGCTGATGGCCGTTCAAGAACACCCCTACTACGGCTCCTTCGGTTATCACGTCTCTAACTTTTTTGCAGCTTGTTCACGCTTTGGCACTCCAGAGGACCTCAAGCACCTCGTCGACACAGCTCACAGCCACGGCATCGCAGTCATCATGGACATCGTCCATTCTCACGCCGTCAAAAACTTGGCTGAAGGACTCAATGAATTCGACGGTACCGACCACCAATACTTCCACGGCGGAGACAAAGGTAACCACCCGCAGTGGGATTCCAAATGTTTCAACTACGGCAAAGAAGAAGTCATTCGTTTCCTCCTCTCTAACGTTCGCTATTGGCTAGAAGAATACCGCTTCGATGGCTTCCGTTTCGATGGCGTGACTTCCATGCTATACGATCACCACGGCAGTATCGCTTTCGATCATTACGACAAATACTTCGGCGATGGAGTGGATCACGATTGCGTCCTCTACCTCCAACTCGCCAATACTCTTGCAAACTCTATCAGACCGGGAGTCCTCAATGTTGCCGAAGATATGTCAGGCATGCCTGGCCTCTGCCGTCCCATAGATGAAGGTGGCGTGGGCTTCAGCCATCGACTCGCTATGGGACTCCCCGACTACTGGATCAAGCTACTCAAACACAAGACCGATGAAAACTGGATCATGAGCGAAGTCTGGGAAACGCTGACTAACAGACGCCACATGGAGCCAAACATAGCCTATGCTGAGTCTCACGATCAAGCTCTCGTCGGCGACAAGACTCTCGCATTTTGGCTAATGGATCAGGAAATGTACTGGCACATGTCTGTAGACGACACGCATCCAGTCATCGATCGCGGTATCGCTCTCCACAAAATTATCCGCCTGCTCACCGCTTTCATCGGAGGCGAAGGCTACCTCACCTTCATGGGAAACGAATTCGGCCACCCTGAATGGTTAGACTTCCCACGCGAAGGCAACAACTGGTCCTACCACTACTGCCGCCGCCAGTGGTCATTAGTCGACAACCCAGATTTGAAATATAAGTTCCTCAACAACTTCGACCAAAGACTTGTCCACAGCCTACGCGAACACAATGTCCTCGCCACCCCACAGGCGCAACCACTCTGCTGCCACGACGGCGATCACCTCATCGCCTTCGAGCGCGCCAACCTCATCGGCGTCGTCAATCTTCACCCGACCCAGTCCTTCACCGACTACCACATTTCAGTACCTCAAGCCGGTGAATACGAAATCATCCTAAACTCAGATGATGCATCATTCGGCGGCCACAAACGCATCGATAGCAGCATCAATATCCACACTATCAGTACTGACCAAGGACCAGTTCTCTCACTCTACATTCCCTGTAGAACCTGCCTCATAATGAGGCGCTTTAATTAATCTTCAGACATTAACAAACCTCCCTCTTCACTCTTAATCTAACAAACTATGAAAAAGACACCCACTTCCCTCATTGCGGCAATGTCACTCCTCTCGTCTCTTGCATATGCAGAAGACCCCACTCCCGGATACAATCACACAATTCCCGCAAAAATAATGACCCCAGATAGGGTCGAAACGCGTATTGGTACACTCGAGTTTTTCGACGGCATGCCAAAGGCCGAAACCGTCAAAAAACTTTATGACAACCTCCTACTGATGCGAGGCGTCGAGACATTCCTAAGCGGAATTCCGGCCACCTCTATTTCAGGAATTCAACATGGTAATGCGGATATTGGAGCCAAAACTTCAAATCAAGTTGTCCTGTTTGACAAGTTACTAGATTCCTCACCTCTCTTCCTAACAGGCAATACTGACACTGTCTACGCCTCTGCATTTCTCGACCTACAAAAAGATGGACCAACGGTCGTAGAAATTCCCTCAAAATGCGGACCAGGCACAGTCAATGATGCCTATTTCCGTTTTGTCACAGATATGGGTGTACCGGGACCAGACCGTGGAACCGGTGGTAAATACCTCATTCTTCCACCCGATTACAAAGGAGACCTAGATGGCCCAATCGGAAGTAAAAAAGCCGAGATAGATGGAGAAACCTACTATGTCAGCAAATCGACGAGTTACGTAAATTGGTTGATTCTACGTGGATTCCTCGTCGACGGCAAACCAGATACCGCCGCTAAAATGTTCAAAGATGGTCTCAAAATCTATCCATTGGCAAAATCTAACAACCAGCCAAGAATGGAGTTCATTAGCGGCACAGGAAAAAGCTTCAATACCATCCACGCCAATAATTTTGAATTTTATAAAGAACTCCACGAGGTGATTGAACGTGAACCGGTTGGTTTCCTTGATCCAGAGTTACGGGGCATCTTCGCAGGAGTTGGAATCGAAAAAGGAAAACCATTCGAACCTTCTGAAAGCCAAAAAAAAATCCTCACAGAGGCTGTCGCGATTGGAAATGCAACTGCTAGGTCTCTCGTCTTCCGACCAAATTTGGACGGAGCGAAATACTATGAGAACAGTGGTTGGATGACTGCTTTTGTAGGCGGTGATTATCAATGGTTGAAAAACGATGGCAAAGGAGGGCGTAATATCGATGCTCGCACGCTCTTTTTCTACCAAGCCACAGTCAACACACCTGCGATGGTACTTAAAATGATAGGTAAAGGCTCGCAGTACGCATATTGTGTTAGCGACAAAAATGGCGAGTACCTTGATGGAGCAAAGAACTATACTTTAACAATTCCCGCCAATGTCCCAGCCAAGGATTTCTGGTCAGTAGTAGTCTACGATCCACAAACTCGCTCAGAACTTCAAACTAGTCAGCCGTACCCGAGTAAAAATAACAAACGCAGTAACTTGGACATCAACAATGACGGCTCCGTCACCCTTTATTTCGGCCCGAAAGCACCAGAAGGAAAAGAGAACAACTGGATCCAGACCATACCGAATAAAGGCTGGTACTCAGTTCTTCGTCTCTACGGACCACTTGAGCCATGGTTCGACAAAACCTGGCGTCCTGGCGAAATCGAGCCGGTCAAATAACTCTACTTCCTATGGATTTGCAATAGTAACACCCTAGCACTAAGTTTTGGCTATCAGGTCCAGCTATCAGTTAGAGTTATAAGTAGAAAATAAATGCCTAGTATAGGTCAGCCTTCTGAGAGCTGAACATATTTCTCTATAGACTCAGCACTCGACAAAATAAGAATGCTCATCACCCCCAATAAGATTGTCCTCGGTGGATGCGTTCTCGCATTCGGTGCCTCATTTCTAAATACAGGTTTCCTGCTTACAGCAGGAACCTCCGTGAGTCACCTGACTGGCGATATCGCACGTCTTGGTTCTGGGCTCTTACTGGTAAGTCATACTGGTGAAGCCTTACTGGCCAAAGTAACCTTGGCGTCACTAGGCTTTATTTTAGGTGCGACAATCTCTGGTTTTTTATTACATCACCCTACGCTTGAAATCAGTAAGCCTTACGGAAGAACACTTTTTACATTAGGAGCTTTTTTACTATTAGCTCACATCTTATCGTCAAATCATCCTTTGTGTGCAATTGGGATTGCGAGTGCTGTATGTGGAGTGCAGAACTCATTAGCTAACCGCTATCGTGGAGTTGTCCTACGAACAACCCATCTGACCGGACTTTTTACCGATTTCGGCATTCATTTAGGAATGAAAATTCGAGGACATGCCATTGAAACTTGGAAACTTCTCATCCCTCTCTGGATAACCTTTTCCTTTCTACTAGGAGCCATTTTCAGCAGCTATTTAATTCTGAAAGAAAGAAGTGATTGGTTACTCATTGCTGGAATCGGCTACATCGCCGGTGGAATTTCATGGAGCATTTATAAGAGAACTCAACAACAGTAATAAAAATAGAAATTCCTCAACCATGCCCAAAGTACTGCTTGTGTAAGAACTCATTCTGTAAGAGCTTTCACACTATCTGAAAGAGTTGACCATACCTAGTTACAAAACAATAATACCCCTCTAACTGTTAACATGCTTTTCGCATCATATAAAAAGTGGTCGAGTCCCTTCACTTATGAATGCTGAAAAAAAGAAACAGAGACTCATCACTGTATTTGAAGTCACTGGATCATCACTCGCTATCTTCTATGCATTATTGATAGCCTCAAACACAGGCAATGAGATCCTAGGTTTTTCTCTACTGTTAATCTCAGCACTGCTTTTTGCTGCTTGGGCGCTTATTGATAAACGATGGGCCTTCTTAGTGCTCCAGTTTTTTTATGCCACATCCGCAATCATAGGTCTAATCCGGTGGGCCTAAAATTATGCAATCTAGGAATATGGTTCATTTCTGATAAAACCCAATCAGCGCCGTAGAACGCTGCCCCTTCCGAGGACATTACACTCCATAAGTATTATCGGTACTTCCTATAGCAGCCACAACTTCAATCTCAAAAAATCAAAGATAAGATTCCATGCCAAGACTCATGGCATGGAATCAATCGCAAATGTATTACTCAGATAAAACCGAGTGATCCTTTAACCTATGCATCATTCACAACACGTATCTCCCTTTTGATTTTTGTCAGCAACTTCAGACTCCGTGCAACAATGAAAATCTACGCTTTCTTTTGGTGTCTCGGAGCAACATGGAGACTGATTCATGGTCTGATCACAACTCGGCGTAGAATCAAGCTGGCACACCCCAGTTTCTGGTAATCTAAGCTCCACCTTCGCCGCTGCTTCATGATCTCCAGTGATTTCCGCAACCACGGAACGCACCTGTTCGTGTCCAGTCGCTAGCAAGAAAGTGGGTGCCCGCCCGTAACTCTTCATCCCGACGATGTAGAACCCCTTTTCAGGATGAGCAAGCTCGCGAGCGCCATGCGGAGGCACACTACCACAGCTGTGCTCATTCGGGTCTATCATCGGAGCTAGTGCTCGCACGGATTCAAGAGCACCATCAATTTCTACTCGAATCTCGCGTAACATTGAAAGCTCGGGACGGAATCCAGTTTTGACAATGGCACGATCGACTATGAACTCACAGGCTCCTTCCGGACCAGTTCCTAACACTTTCATCTGCATGTCACCGTGACTCGCCACTCGTTCAATTTCTAAGGGAGTGATAAGCTCCACATCGCCATTCTTGACCGCCTGCTTCGCCTTCATTCCCATTTCCCCACGTGCTGGCAAAGTATCATTAACCCCACCTCCGAAAACGGTATCTAAGGACTGTTTCCTCATCGCCCAAATGATCTTCGTCTTAGGAAACTCCTTCTTCAAATCTAACAAATCCAACACACTCGTAAACGAAGAATGACCACTACCGACAACAAGAACGGTAGCCTCCTGGTAGTCGATCCTACGGCTGCCACGGATATCAGGAATACCGTAATCGATACGCTCGCGCACCTGTTCTTCACCGATAGGTTGAAGACCGTTAGAGCCCATAGGGTTAGGCTGATTCCACGTCCCACTAGCATCAATCACCGCTCTAAATGGCAACTCCTGCTGTATGTCATTTTGTTCGACACGCAGCAAAAACGCTCGCTCATTTCGACCTGCACTACGTACTTTGTCTACCCCTTTACGGGAAATAGCCAACACCTTGCATCCGAAATTTAGACAAGAAGCCACGCACGGATGCGCCGCCAGTGGTGCGAGATAATCTTCGATGAGCTCCTCTCCTGTCGGCAAATGTTCAGGATCTGGCGCATTCCAGCCCTGTTGCTCTAATAACTGCTTAGCTGCAGAATCGATATTATATTTCCACGGGGAGAACATACGCACATGCGCCCACTCGCGTACCGAGCTAGCCACCGACTCTCCCAGCTCGAAAACCACAGGCCGTTCACCTCTCTTTAGTAAATGCGCTGCAGCAGCCAAACCAACTGGCCCAGCACCTATAATCGCAACTGGTAATGTTTCTGTAATAGAGTTCATACCTAAATAAGACGTGCGTTCTCAAAAAAGGACGCAAAAAAATTCTCTTTTATAGAGGTGAATGTGATCTACACCACCTCCAGAAATCAAAATATGACGCTAGCCACAATAGCCAGGACGTGGCTCGACCTCCACAACTCCTCCATAAGTATCCGTTTCTAACAAACAACAACGCTCTACAGCATCTCGCACCGCTGCACGTGCACGCTGAACTCGGGATTTAGCTCCAGAAATCGAAATCCCCATCTGTTTTGCTAACTCAACTTGGCTGTGCCCCTCACAGTGTGTATAACAAAGCGCATCTCGATAAATAGGCGGAAGATTATCAATAACATCCCGTAGGAAGGAACTTAAAATTTCAGGGAAATAACTTGTACCGTCACCTCCTTGAAACATCGGCATCTGAGACTCCTCCATCTCACCTTGATCAAAGAAAGTCACACTCCCTTGAGCTCCGCGATAATAATCAGCTATGGTATTCCGAGCTATTTGAAATAGCCATGCCTTACCACGTCTGTCATCTTGCAAACTAGAATAGTTTTTGAGCGCCTTAATCAGTATATCTTGCGTAAGGTCCTCAGCTAAATGAGGGTCACGCACCCGGCTGACAACAAAGGAATATATTTCTAAGCGAGTACCCTCACTTATCAACAAATCGTCGGTGACATATTTAGATTCTAGTGGCGACATGAAAGCTTCAGCAAATTCAGCAATAATTTAACACTGCCCCTCCCTGTGTCTAGGTAAACTTCCTATACTTTCCAGACAAGATTCTCCGTAAAATCGCTGACTTCCACCAACTTTCTAATGTGCACATAACCTATTAGAATAGTTAGCAAACTCTAAAAATCAAAAGCACGCCTTGTCCTAGCGTGCTTGATTTTTCAGAATCACCCCTAACAACTTAGGTCTATAATTTTCGTGGAAGTTTCACGCCCCTCTTCTGCGGTGAAAGAGAAGAGAAAATCCTCCCAAACCTAGCAGGAAAGTCGAAGAAGGTTCAGGCACCTGCCATGTCACTGTATCTGCTGCTGTGTTGTTCAATGTCCAAACAACAGGGGTATCCACATCAACAATATCAGCTACATTCACCCCTGAGAATGTTGTAGATCCAGACCCAGTCCACACATTATTGATATCAATATCATCTGGATCCAGAAGCAACTGCGTATTAAGTATTCCAAGTTGTTGAGTAAATACCGGTGAGCCCGCACTAATCAAATCAGTTCCGGGTTTGGCAAAATTAGGATTGGAACTCCAAGGTGAAACAAATTGGCTTGCATCAGATAAGCCAGCATTCCAGCTTAACCCAATAAATGAAGGGTCATCTAACCATAAACTAACACCCACACTACTTCCTGTACCCACTGTGGTTGAAGACAGTCCTGACAGGTCAAGACTTCCTGAGTAATTGACAATTGTATCACTTCCAGACTGAATAAAATTAACAACTACAGCTGCGCTGCTACTACTGACAAGAATACCAGATGCAAATATTGCAGTAGTAATAGAATTTATTTTTTTGAGGTTTATTTTCATAACTAATTTACTCTATTTCTCACTTAATACATTAAATATCATAAAAATAGTATTCCACTTACTATCATCTAAAAATATTCACTATTCTAAAAAACAGATAATCTTCTATCTACACTCCTACAGAGACTACATCTAATAAAAGATTGTTTAGGAAAATGAAGATTCTTCACAAATAAGGGGGGTATTGATTTTTAAATATAATGGTCACATCGAGCACTTTTAAAATATGTAATTCATACTCGCCGACAATGGTTTAGAGAAATTGACAGCTCTCGGCAAGTAAATAAAATATCGAAAGTACAATAGATTGTATCCAATGCCTAAGCTGTCCAAAGAAACGCCCAAAAATAGCTTCCGAGCTCTAGCAAGTGAACTAGGTAAAGAAGCGAAAAAGCCATGTGCAGGGAAATCGAATTTCTCTAAACGCCACCAATCTATTCTTATTCAGCCAAAGACTCATAAACTTCCCCAGTAACTAACAACGATTGACCAGATATCCTATCACCCCTAAACCATCCAATAATGAATGAGTTAGCTCAAATTATTTTACTCACACTATTCGCTGGAATCGCAATGCCACTAGGTGCATTTCTCGCGTCCATTGAAAAGATTCGTCCTCAATGGTTAGAAAATGATCTCCGACATGGAGTCATCGCCTTCGGTGGTGGCGCACTACTGTCAGCTATCGCACTCGTTCTCGTTCCTGATGGGATACATAATCTGTCAATCATACCTGTGATCACTTGTTTTGCAGCAGGCGGTATCATATTTATGTTTCTTGATCTTCGTTTAGCCGCCAATGACAAACCTCTTAGTCAGCTAACAGCTATGCTATCTGATTTCATCCCCGAGGCCTTAGCTCTGGGAGCGACTTTTACCTTTTCTAAAGAAGCCGGAGTATTACTAGCTGGTCTCATTGCACTCCAGAACGTACCCGAAGGCTTTAATTCATACCGAGAAATTAAAACTTCTACCAAGTATAGTTGCCTGCAAATCATCGGAGCTTTTACTCTCATGGCGTTATTAGGACCCATTGCAGGTGTCACTGGATATTTTCTCTTATCTGACTACCCTCACGTCGTCTCAGGCATCATGCTCTTTGCTGCAGGCGGTATACTCTACATCATTTTCCAAGATATTGCTCCCCAAGTTAAAATAGAAAAGCACTGGGTGCCTCCATTAGGTGCAGTTGCAGGTTTCTTATTAGGAATCATAGGACACATGTTAGTTGGTGGATAACTCAACCGGATGTCATGATTTATCCCACCCGACCTAACGAATAATACACCATCATTAATGCGAACTCGCATTCTGCTGTCGAGCAATATCATTCAGCGTAATCATACCTAGTAACTTCTGGGAGTTGGTGGCCGAAACAACTGGAACTTGTTGGAAATTATTAGCAATCATTTTGTGCGCCGCGTCGCGAATAGATGTCTCAGGATTCACCGCCAAAAGAGTTTGATCGAAAATCAACTTATCTAATAAATCTGACGGCTCCGCTTCCTGCAACTCATGCCGAGTAATAATGCCCACAACATCTCCCGCAGCATCGAGAATCGGATACGCATGATACAGCAGCCCCTGTGGTCCTACACTCTGGATCGCATCTTCCACAGTCTCACCAGTAACCAGCGTTACTAACTCATGCGTCATTATCGTTGAAACAGGCAAACTTCGATAATCTTGATGCCCTTGATACGCTGTAAACTTCTTCAGATTTACCCCATCTTGTAACAATAACGCATCGTATAAAGCAATCGGTCGGAACTTTTTAGCGATTGACCACGCGAGCATGTTGCCGGCCATCAGCGGTAAAATCAGGGAATAATTCCCCGTCATTTCAAAAATGATAATCAGCGAGGTGAATGGACAACGCACCACCGCGGAAAACATCGCCCCCATTCCTAACAGAACACATCCACCAACTACCTGATGATGTCCAGGCCAGTGAACAAAGTGAAACCAGTTCTCAAGCGCTACTAATACCATTCCAACTAGACCACCAAACATCCCACCTAAAAACAGCGTCGGCGAGAACAAACCGCCCGAACCACCAGTCGCGTAATTCACAATCACTGCCGTGAATTTACAGATCAGTAACACTGCTAAAATCTGCCAAACCAGCTTATCTTGGAATGCCAGCTCCAAGCTTTCGTAACCAATACTGAAAACTGTATTCTGCGGCTCTCCGAACAAACCTGTCACCTGCAACGCCAACAAACCTAACACACCACAACACAAGCCACCAATAGCAGGTGTCAACCAGCTGTAGTCAGCAAACTTAGTCTTACACTTCGAGCGTAAGCCTAGCACCGAGCTTACAAAAAAATGTCCTAAAAATCCAGCAATCACACCCATCGGAATCCCCACAAACATCCAGGGAGATGTAATGAATTCCTTACTGATAAAATCACTCGCCAAAATCGGATCCTCCCCCAGCATTGTCCGTGAGACTGCCGCTGCAATCACCACCGCAACAACGATCCCGCCGAGGGCTTTCATCGAAAAGTTATCTAATAATTCTTCAAAAACAAAAGTGATCGCCGAGAGTGGCGCGTTAAACGCCGCAGCGATCCCCGCCGCCATTCCCACAGGAAGTGCCGACTGAATACGATGCTCACTTTTAAAGAAAAATCGTCCAAGTCTGGAAGAAATTGCCGAAGACAAATGCACCGTTGGACCTTCACGCCCCAGACTATTTCCCAAACCACAATAAATCGACCCAAGTACAAATCGCCAAACACCCGAAGCGCTCGGGATAAATCCAGCCCGATTGTAATAAGCCATTTTCGTTTGAGGAATCCCGCTCCCCGCTGCATCGGGTGCAAAGAACTTCACAGAAATCCCTACAAGGAGTCCACCCAGCGTCGGTGCCCCCAACATGATTGCATAAAATTGCCAACCGCCGCAACCAGTCGCCCAATCCCACAAATGGTGGAAAATACCATGGATCGACCAATGAAACAGCACCGCGGCAACCCCACAGCTCAGCCCAATCAGAATGCAAAGTATAAGAAACCTCTGACCGTCATCGAGACGGGCTTTCATCCATTCAGAGATATCTCGCGTGTTCGGCATGAGCAACGCATCGGGAAATAGCACAGAATTATAAATAGCCAAGCCCGATCCTACGAATTGATTTGTGCAAGCCATTCATCTACTCCAAAAATCCTAATCATTGATGGAGAAAAAAAACGACAAACCCAAACTCGCAAAACGCCTCCTAGGCTCTGCACCCAAACCACTCGAAGAAACCCACAAGGAACTTCGATTCACCAGAGCCCGCCAAGGATCGTTCTTCATGCTCCTCTCGGCCTTCTGTGTTGGCCTCGGTCTTGCAACAGCCATCGCTATGTTTTCAAAATGGGGGCCATACGACCCCGATTATCAAAGCTTCATTTGGTTCTGTCTCATCCCACTGGTTCCAGCCTTCGTCTTACTACGTCTAGCCCTCCACTGCATCCGCCACGCCTACCTTATCCTCACTCCTATGGGAATCGAAATCTTCCCCTTTTGGAAACCAGAGAAAAACCTTCAGGTCCTGTTCTGGCAAGAAATCGACTCCGCTGAATGCGATTCGACCAAACTCACTCTCCACCGCGACGCAGCTCAAACCAGCGGCATTGTCATCAGTCTGAAACCTATCGGCAAACAACAAATCTCCTTGCTTCAAAAAGCAATCAGCGCCAGAACCAGCAGCAAGTAACAGCCTCTCAAATATGCGACCACCATCTATCCAACTCACATCCGTAGCAGACGCCTTTAACGAACAAGGTTGGGCACACGAAATCATCGAAGGCCGTGAAGTCCTCACCACAGCATTCGAAGCGCACCACACCCGCGTTCAGCTCTTTGCCCAAGTCTTCACTCAGCTTAACTCACTCACTGTAGTGGGCGAAACCGCTCTGGAAATCGACGAACTTCGTCAGCCGCTCCTACTCGAACTTCTCCACCGCGCGAATAAACAAATGAACCTCGGCGGCCTCGAGTTCGACCTCGATCGTCAGCGCGTCGTCTTCCGCATTACCAACATTTTCGAACGCGAAAAATTCGACAAAGATATCGTCTCTACCATGGTCCATTGCACCATTGCTGAAGTTGACCGGATCATCCCCTTCTGCACAATCATCCAACAAACCGCAGAAGACCTACTAGACGACCTCAATATCGAGCGCCTACTCCTGCGCCAAGATCTCCTGCCACCAGTCCCAGGTGAGGGAGAGGACGACGAAGTCTCACCGATCTAAGCTTTCTGGTCTACGGACCGCAGCTGAATATCACCAACCTCGACATGCAAAGGCATGTCGAGTACATGCAAAATACTCTCCGATATATCCTCAGCGGTGAGCATTTTTAATTGTTCCTTGGTGGACCGAAGCGTGTCTTCCCGCCCTTTGAAATAATCGTCTAACAACGGAGTATCGACAAAACCAGGAGAAACCGATGCCACCCGAATCTTCACTCCATCCATACGAAACTCCGCACGCAGAGACTCGGTGATCGCGCGCACAGCGAATTTTGTCGGTGCGTAAAACCCACCAGTTGGCGGTACTCGGTGCCCACTCATACTGGAAATATTTATAATCTGCCCACTCGTTTGATTTAGTACGGAAATCCCGAGCTGACAGCACAACGCCAAGCCGCGCACATTCACATTCCACATCCTATCCCAGTCAGCGATATCGCCATCACTAATCCGAGACAAATAGGCAATTCCAGCATTGTTAATCAAGACATCGACTTCCCCCACTTGATCTCGAACGGTCTCGAATGCTGCACGAACTGATGCCTCCTCACTGAGATCACAATAAATACCCTGCACACCATCCGGTAATTTCTCCACTGAACGACAGAATCCGATTACCTCATGCCCAGCGTCTAGCAAAGCTCGCGCTGTCGCTTTTCCAATTCCCGACGAAGCTCCTGTGATAAGAATCCGGCGCATGCCTCAATAATTTAAAGACCTCCAACGCCGCCCATACCCACAGTATGCGCAGCTCCGCGAACCACACGCCCCGGCATTGACAAGGTATTTTGAACGATTGGAGCACCGCAAGAACTCAATAAAGTGCTCACAGTCACAAGAAGAAGTATATTGCGGAACAATCTCATAAAGCGCACCCTAACTGCTTGACCATAGCTGTCAAATCTAACTCTGGCCTGCGCCAATTTAAGCTCCAAAAGCACGCTGCATGTCTAAGCCACTCGGACGTTGGAAAAGCTTTAGACCGAATTCTGGTGTCACCGCCATTAAATGATCAAAAATATCACTCTGGATCGCCTCGAAATTCACCCATGCATTATCCGAGCTGAAAGCGTAAATCTCAATCGGAAGACCATTATCCACCGGCGACAAATGCCGAACCAGAATCGTCTGGTCCTGAGCAATCTTCGGGTGATTCTTCAAATACTCTACCACGTACGCACGAAATGTCCCTATGTTAGTAAGAGCACGAGCATTCACCAAATCAGTGTGATCCACACCTTTCGCCGCATTCCATTCAGCGACTTCTGCCTCCTTCTGCTCAATATACTCCTTCAACAGGGAAATCTTGCGCATGCGATCCAGCTCATCCGCTTTCAAAACCCGCACCGACTGCATATCAAAATGCAATGAGCGCTTAATCCTACGCACTCCACTTTCACTCATCCCTCTCCAGTTTTTAAACGAATCTGAGATCAAGGCGTAGGTAGGCACAGTCGTAATCGTCTTGTCCCAGTTGATAACCTTCACCGTAGTCAGAGCCACCTCGGTGATCTCACCATCCGCACCAAACTTTGGCATCTCAATCCAGTCACCCACCGCCACCATCTGATTCGCTGAAAGCTGCACACCCGCGACGAGACCAAGAATCGAATCCTTGAAAATTAACATCAAGATTGCAGTCGCGGCCCCTAAACCAGAAAAGATATAAAGAGGTGATTTCCCCATCACGCTTGAAATGATAAAGATCAAACCGACCAAGAAGAGAATTACCTTAATCACTTGAATAAAGCTCTTCAAAGGCAGCTTCTTCGACACCTCGTAGCGATTGTAGATTCGCTCCACAATGTTTAGCGCCGACATCGCCGAGAATAAAATCAGCACAATCGCCGCCACTTGTGAGGCAATTAATAAAACCTGCCCAATACCAGCGATCACAGTGTCAGTAGAATCCACACCGAAAGCGTCCGCATCAAAAACTACAAGCGACGTCTTCCAGACGATCGTCACAGGTACTAACAAGGAGATCCAAGTAAAAATTTTACTCTTCAATAACTCATCATCCCAGTCATTCGGCGTCGCGTGCACGATCTTCGCAACAACCCGATAAATCATGAAGCGTGTGAGGAAATACGCCGCACCAGCAGCCAATAACACCATCGTAAATAACACGAGGCTTACCACTAATTGCTCTGTCAGCCCATAATCTCCTGCATCAGAGTATATGAACTGATACACCCGATGGTGCCAATCTTGGTTTTGCATACAGAGCCAATACAGCTGCAGCCTCTAAGATTCAAGAATGTTACAATAAAGATTCTGCCTACTCAGCGAAGTACAAAAATCCAGAAGCATCCATCCTACCCTTCAGCAGCACTCCATTATCGAGGTCGCCACCAAACACTAAACTTTTCAGCTCCATCTCGCCCTCAGCTAACACTTGATAAGCAAAACCTGGCAACAAACGCCCGACACTGCCTTCCTTCCACCCTGCTTGGAATAGATTTAACTCGCTTATCGCATTCGGGTGCTTTGTCGATATCGACACGACACAGCTATCGACTGCGCCGATCGGATAACATGGATGCACCGCCTCAGTATCTAACAGACCCCGCGTGTGGTAAAACACCCCAGACTGCACATCGGAATCCTTCAGCACAGTATGCAGAGTTTCACCACCCACATACGCCTCGATCTGATACTGTCGATCCCACTCGCGCACTTGCTCTTTTGTCACCTCTTTATCCGTCAAAATCACCCGCACACGATGCACTAACATCAACCCAATCGAAAACACCGGAGCCAACTCCGTCGTACCATCTACGACAATAATACCACTTTTACTAAAAGCCGGACTCTCCGCCACCTGCAATGCATTGGTAAATAATGCCCGTTGTTCCTTTTCTGACATAGCACGCACCCGGTCTAACATCGTTCGCCACATCGCAGACTCACCATTCAAGGGCTCGATATCCTGCCCCAAAAGCTTTGCCGGGTAATGCAATATTTCTCGCATCCCAATCGCTTCCGCTGACAACTTATGCAATGACTTCCGCACCGTCTCAGATTGTGAATCATTCCACTCTAATGCTTCCCCCCAAGCGACAGTCACCCCATAGGGCAACTTGTAAGGGACTTTCTTAAAAAGCTTCCCTCTCTCAAACGAGAAAATCGATCCCCACAAGCCATCCATATACACTGGCAGCACCGTACACTGAGCCTTGCGTGCGATCATCTCAAAGCCGCGCTTCATTTCTAGCATAGCACCACTGCGCGTCAGTTGCCCCTCTGGGAAAATACACACAACCGAACCTTCAGCCACAGCTTCCGCTGCGACCGTGATTGCCTCTTTAGCCTTCGAAGGAGATATCGGCACCGTATCAAACAACTTGCTGAACTTTGCGATGATCCCATCTCGCTTGAAAAAATTGTCATGCATCAAAAAGCGAATCGGACGAGGACTCGCCGCTGTCAGAATAAAAGAATCAATATACGTCACATGGTTCGGCACGATCAGCACCCCACCCTCTGCCGGCATACGCTCTGCATGCAGCACCTTCTGACGGTAAAAAATGCGAAACACACTCAGCAAAGTGAAACGCACGAAATGCTGAGGAAGTAACTTCGTAGAAAATCCAGTAACCACCAGCGTCAGAACTGCCATCGCCACAAACTGCCCACTCATCGACACCCCAAACTTACTCAAGGCCAGCTGAAACGCCACAGCACCAGCACCCGCTAAACAATCCAGCAAATTCAAACCCGCTAGAATACGCCCACGCTTCGAAGGATCCACCACATCTTGCACATAAGCATTCAGCGGCACCAAAAATAACGCGCCACCAGCGCCAGTAAATACCATCCAGGTCTTCATCCACCCCGAATCCAAGGGCGTCAAAGCCATTGCCACACAACCAGCCACTGTCGTCAAACTACCAATCGGAACTAAGCCCAACTCAATATTTCTCCGGCATCCCAGCGAACCTAATAAACCACCCAGCACGATCCCACCAGAAGCCGCCGCCAGAAACCATGCCATTTCCGAACCAAAACCTTGCTTCCCACCGGTCAATTGCTCAGCCAGCTGTACTGCCGCTAAGTTGATAAAGCCTCCAAAAAACCAAAAGAAAGCCACCCCCAAACAACTCCATTTCAATCGACGGTCATGAAACAACTCACCTAACTGTCCGAAATGCTCCCACAGAATCTCTTTCCGAAACGGCCGGTTCGAAGGCGATGGATAAAACTTCATCGTAAATGAAAAAATCACCGCCGGCACCGCTAACACCGTCAAAATCATCATAGGCTGCAACGCCGCACTCCAGCCATCTCCCGTAGCAGCCAAGCGATTATCAAACCAAAATCCACTTACAATCTGCCCCACACAAATCGCCAAAACAGACGCCATTTCTAACACACCACTGGCAAATCCCAAGCGTTCACTACCCACCATTTCCTTTACCAAGCCCTTCTTCGCGGGACTCAAAATCGTTGACTGAATCGCCAATAAGAAAAAGCCCAAGATTCCGATATTTAAATTCTGCAAGTAAATGCCCAACGAAATGAGCACCAACACTCCGAGCTGAATCACCATGCTCGCCCGCATCACTGATGTCTTACTAAATCGATCCGAGATCCACCCCGCCACCGGCGAGAGAAAAATAAAGGGAGCCACGATCAATGCACCTAACACATACTTCATGTCCCCGCCGCCGCCAGCTCCACTCTGAATCACAATCCACGCCGCTAAGGGAATCAGAAAAAACTGCGCCGCCTTGTCATTGAATGCATTTTGAGCTGCTAGAGTGACCATCGTCCAGTAGGAGCGCTCATCTCTCTTGCTAGCAATGTGATGCTCTTCTCGTTCGCGTAGATTTTGCATAGGCTGTAAAAGCTATTACATAATCTCTAACACTTGGAAATCGATAAAAAGTGACACTCTATTGTTTTTGCCAATAGTTCTTCTTAGTTCACCTACTCCTGAGCTGCTCAAATGAAAAATCTCTCAGCTTCCACTTGCCAGTTCACAGCGAAAAAGCCACTAATGCCGCATGGACGATCTGTTTGATTTCGCATCTAACCAAGAACCGCAAAAAGACCAAACTCCTGCAGCACGCATGCAGCAGCTCGCGGCCGAGCTCGATCACCATAACCAGCTCTACTACCAAGACGCTCAGCCAGAAATCTCAGACGCCGAGTACGACGCACTCTATCGTGAACTAGAAGAACTTGAGAAAAAGCATCCAGAACTCGCTGATCGGAATTCCCCGACCCAGCGAGTCGGCGGCGCCCCACTCGATTCCTTCGAAAATATCGAACACCTCGTCCCCATGCTCTCTATCGACGATGTTTTTGAGCACTCCGACGACTATCTTAAGAATCACCCTGAGGTGAAACGCGAACAAGAGCTCATCACCTTCTATCAGCGCCTCCAAAAAAATCTCAGTCAATCGGAGGTCCCCGTCACCATCGAACCCAAACTCGACGGCGTTGCTGTCAGCCTCGTCTACCGTAATGGCCAGCTCGACTACGCCGCCACCCGTGGCGATGGCAAACGCGGTGACCTCATCACTGAAAATGTCCGCACGATCCAGTCAGTACCGCTCAAACTCGGTGAAAACCCACCCGAGCTTCTTGAAATCCGCGGCGAAATCTTCATGCCTAACAGCGGCTTTTCAAAAATGAATGAAGAGCGCGATGAAGCGGGGCTCCCCACTTTCGCCAACCCGCGCAACGCCACCGCAGGAACCCTCAAGCAACTCGACTCACGCGAAGTCGCTAAGCGCCCACTCGCATTCCTCGCTCACGGCCTCGGAGCCTACGAGGGCCCAGAACTCCCCACCGAACACGATTTTCATAAACTGTTAGAAAACCTCAACATCCCGCGCAACACCCCAGTCCAAGTCGCCAACACCTTGGAAGAACTACTCCAAGCAGTCGCTAAACTCAACCAAGAGCGCCACGACTTTGATTACGCTACTGATGGCGCTGTCATCAAAGTCATCTCCCGCGCCGACCGTGAAAAACTTGGTTTCACCTCTCGCGCACCGCGCTGGGCCGCCGCTTACAAATTCCTCCCGGAACAAGCCGAGACCACGCTCAACGCCGTCACCATTCAAGTAGGCCGCACCGGAGTCCTCACCCCCGTTGCCGAGCTCACCCCCGTCCTCGTTTCAGGTACCACAGTCTCCCGCGCCACCCTCCACAACCAAGACGAAATCGAAAAAAAAGACATTCACATTGGCGATACCGTGGTGATCGAAAAGGCCGGTGAAATCATCCCTGCCGTCGTCAAAGTCATCAAAGAAAAACGCCCAGACGGAGCCACTCCCTACAAACTCTACGATGCCGTAGACGGAAAATGCCCATCCTGCTCCGGCCCGATATCCCAAGAAGAAGGCATGGTCGCTTGGCGCTGCACCAACTTCGCTTGCCCCGCCCAAGCCGTCACTGGCATTAAACAATTCGCCTCTCGTAAAGCACTCGATATCGACGGCCTCGGAACCTCCGTCGCTGAAGCCCTAGTAAGGGACGGCCACGTCACCACCCCGCTCGACCTATTCGACCTCGACCTCATCACCCTCAGCGAACTCAACCTTGGCACCAAGTTTGAACCACGACTCTTCGGTGAAAAACGCGCCACAAAATTGCTCAACTCACTCGAAGCCGCAAAAACCAAACCCCTCCACCTCTGGCTCTACGCCATGGGCATCCGCAACATCGGTGAATCCGCTGCTCAAGAACTCGCTCGCCTTCACCAAAAACTCACCGACCTTTCTGATAGCCCCGTTATCGATGCTCTAGCAGACCTTCCTAACTACTGCGAACTCAGCGTCTCAAAACGCAAAAAAGAAAACCACCCTCTACTCGCTCAATTCCAAATCGACGACAACTTAGGACCAGTCGCCGCTGCCAGCATCCGTAGCTTCTTCCAATCTGAAGCCGGAACCAAGGTGCTCGAAAAAATAGCTAACCTAGGGATCGAACCGAAATCAGAAAATTTCGCACCAAAACCCGCAGATATCGACCAATCTCAGCTCCCCTTCACCGGCCTAACCTTCGTCATCACCGGAACCCTTTCCAAACCCCGCCCTGAATTCAAAAAGCAAATCGAATCCCTCGGAGGCAAAGTCTCAAGCTCCATCTCAAAAAACACTACCTATCTCCTCGCTGGCGAAAAAGCGGGCTCTAAAGCCGATAAAGCAGAACAACTAGGTGTCAACATCCTCGACGAACTAGCATTCAATTCGCTACTCGAAAATTAGGCCTCAAACACCAACGTATTTTCCTCCCAGATCTTCACCGCTCCACTTCGTCTAACTATTAGGTTCTGATAAAGTTTTGGCCAATATTGACTTGGAGCAACAGTAAAGGCTGTGGCAAATGCATCTGCCACCGCAGCGCCTTCCTCACTCACCACTGCAACCACGCGATTCTCAATCTGCGCTTCACCTCGTTTCGGATTAAGCAGTTTACGCGTAGAGTCGTGAGTTGACACAGCCAAACCAGCATCCTCGAACCGCATCGTTCCAACTAAATCCACTTGTTCCCCTACTGGAGTCCCCATCACGGCAAGTTCCCACGGACGCTGTTCAGGATGTTGCCCAACTCCATAGCTCTCTCCGAAATGAAGCAAAGCCGACTTGACTCCGAGAGTTCGCAAATGCTGCGCCACGTGATCCGTTAAATACCCTTGTATCAATGCGTTAAAACTCACCTCAATCAGTGGATCGCGTAGTCGCACAGCTGCCTCACTAACGGCGACATTATCCATCGTTGCAGCTGCGAGCATTGCATCGCTCAACTCCCCCTCCTCCATTGCCATCCATGCTTTGTGGATAGCTGGCTGGTAGTATCCCTCAGTCCTCACACTCAACTCACGAGCCAGTTCTAACACTTTTAAAAACACGGCACTCGGATCACGTAAAACTCGCTCACGATTCAACACACTCACCTCTGAGGCATCATTGTACAAAGAAAACGCTAATTCAAGTTGCTGAATCAGCTCTTCGAATCGCAAAGATTTCATGCTCGCTGGATCAAACTGATACAACTCAGCGCTCATCGGAATGCCGAAACCGATACCCGACCAATGGTGGTCGATCAAGTCAACAGCTTCCAGTTTCCGCCCGCAGCCCACTACACAAAAGACTGAGAACCCCTGCAGAAAAACACGTCTGGAAACCTTTTGCATCGACTCTATTTTACATTCCGATTCCGACGACTCGACCGATACTGCAGAACCACTCCAGTGCCAATCAGCCACAGAGTACAGACGATCACAAAATCATAAAAATACTTGGCAAAAGCACCACAAAAATGACCTGCATGAAGATCTAAGATAACACGCGCCAACGGCAGCCCACCACCAGCCCATTCCGTGGCCAAAGCCGAACGCGTCCTAGCATCTTTCACCTCCACCGGAGCCAATTGAAACTCAACCTCTGCTTCAGCTACTTTAGAAAACTCTATCCAGTCAGAGTCAGCCAACCACCACCCCTGCTCATTTTTAACAACGATTCCATCCACACTCGTTCCAATATTTATGAGTGGAAGCTCAGGTAATGATAGCTCATCAACCACTTCTAACAATTCACCCGTAAGACTATAAAGAGCCACAGATTCCGCAGTCGCCACAGCGATTTGATTCTTCCCCACCGCCACACCAATCGGCTGTTGGGTAAGTTCCATCGCCTTACCATTCAGAAAGCTCACACCGTCCCAATGCGCTAATTCCTGCTCATAAACTTGATAGATCTCTGGCTCTCCCTTGGGTGTCATACCGTAGAGCTTAAGAATAAATGGAGATGTTACACGTTTCTGATCCAGCTCAAAATCATCACTGTGGTTGAGTAAAAAACCTGTAAGTAGCACCCAGATCAAAGGAAGTGCCGCCACCATTCCCAACCAGCGGTGCCACGCACGCGACCTGCGCTTGCGGCGTTTCGGTTTCCGAACCACATCGCAAGCAGGTGAGCAACCTGGCTTAAAATCAGTTTGCATCGATGTGGTCGGATCTGCCATGCTTCTACTTCCCAACTTGGGACGATAAATACAAGGCTGCAGCTCCTACTTTTTTCATAGAATTTACTGAAAGAGTCGCTCCGACTATCCCATCGATAGAACGATCGAGCCTATTTCCATTGAGAGTGGCTCCGACAAATTGTTTGGTAAAAAAGGGCTTACTCACCTCCCAGCCATGGCTCTCTCGGTAGACTAACACTTTAATCTCTGAAATGCTTCCAGACTTCACTACGACTCCAATCGTGATTGGCTCGCTTTTCCCAACCTCATCTATAACAAAAGCAGTTTTTCCCCCACCTTGCCAATAACGTACTTTCTTCTCCTTATAGCTATGCCCAAAAATGGATTTGAGATGTTTCAGCTGTACAGAGCTCAGCGAGAGAACTTGGGTTTTAGGGATGCCGCCAAAATGGCGTTTCATGAAAACCGAGGGCTTCTCGTACACCTTGGTCGCCGCGAATAGTGGCTGCATCACTGCCACTAACATAAATAATAAAAAGACCGCTCGACCCCAAAATGATCGAACGGACTTCATGAATAACGGTATTGATACAATTCCCATATGAGGAGAAATGCTGATCAACTGAGTGTTGACCAGCAAAAATGATCAAATAAAATCAGCTTAGTAGTACCAACCAAAGCCAAGGTTGTAGATTTCAGTGCCGCCCACTTCACCTTTAATTTCTTGGTTGAGGTAATCCGCTTTCACTACGAGATTTTCATTGATCCAGTAGTTCCCACCAAGGTTGTATTCAGTGTATTTCTTGGAACTGCTGCCAACCGCAAGATCTGCGTACTCATACTGAGAAAAACGTCCAAATACACCAACTTTACCGATAAAGGTGTCCCATGCATAAGACGGCTCAAGGTAGTAACCCCACTGGCTGTCACCTTCACTCTCAACATCAATTTCCCATGCTGACCCGAGTGCGATAAACTGGAAGCCACCCTTGCGGTAAACACCATGTACTTCACCAAGAACACCATCTTGGGTACCTGACGCAGAGCTATCCATATCGGACTGGTACTGAAGGGATGCACTTAATTTAAGATCTTGAATACCGGTGTATTTTGCACGTCCTGTGAACGCCCAGCTGTCATTGTTTTGATTAAAACGATTACCATCAGAATTCACTGTAAAGAGGTCGATACCATAACTGGAACGTCCGCCACGGATTGAACCACCACGAGTATCATTACCACCATGGAACATTCCGTCTAACTGCCAATCAGTTCCAACATTTTGAGTCACACCTAGTCCGAGTAGTGTCCAAGTCGTAGGAATGATACGCACCTCTACGTTCGGACGCTCCACACCATAAAAAGTTGTTGGTTCATGGACTTCGTTAATCACACCAACTGGTGCAAGAATAAGACCACCCTTAGCAACAAGGTCATCGCTGAATGTGTATTCTAAGTATGCTTGCTCTAGTTTGAGCTCAACACCAGTACTAGTGAAAGAAGCATCATGACGTCGCTTCTCAAGTGAGTGCTCAAGTTCAGTCTCAGTAACGAGCTTCAAATTATCAGTGAACTGGAAATCCGCAAAAAGAACAATGCGGTGCGGGTCAACTTCTGTGCCACCATCTTTCCAAAAGTTTGCGTGGATTTCACCATAAGTGCCAAAGGTGAAGCGATCCCAAAAACTCTTTTCAGTTTTAATCAGTGACGCATCAAGTGCATCTGCATCTCCCGCTACAGCGGAACCCATCATTACAGCTCCCAGAGCTGCTGAGGTAAGAAGTGTCTTTTGCATAGTAATGTAGTAAGTGTGTGTTACTCCAAATTAATTTCTCTAACTATCTGGCTTTAAATAATTCTAAATAATCAGTTTGGACGGCGCGTTTCCTATCGAGACCGATTCTCATTAGCAACCATTATTTAACAAAATCGACACAATAAATTTCAAAAAGGCTCTCAACAAACTATAAAAAAGAGAGATACAACCATTAAATGCAATGAAGTTATTTTGAAATTTCGCCAAACAATCCCTTCACTCCTGAGATATTTATGATTCCCTAAACTCCATAGAAAATCCTTGTATTTTCCTTGCAGCCAAATGGATCGACGCTTAATTTCTGTCTAGACCAAATTCTTAATTATGAAGAAACTCACACTGATTCTCGCATCCGCAGTAATTGGCCTTGGCCAAGCTGACGCAGCCGACGGCAAAGCACTTTACGCAACATGTTCCGCATGTCACCAAGCAAATGGCGCTGGTATTCCTGGAGCATTCCCTCCACTTGCAGAGTCTGAGTGGGTTAACGGACCAGTCGAAAACCTCATCCGTATCCAGCTTCGCGGTCTCATGGGACCAATCAAAGTCAAAGGAGTCGAGTACAATAGCATGATGCCACCAAACGCATCCATGTCTGACGAAGAAATTGCTGCTGTTCTCAGCTACATCCGTAGCAACTTCGGCAACACTTCAGGTCCTGTCACTCCCGACCAAGTGAAAGCTCTCCGTTCTGAAGCCGGCAAACCACCACTCAAAGCTGACGAACTCATCGACCCTAACGAAGCTCCAAAAGAAGAAGCTAAACCAGCCGGTGAAGAAGGCGCACAAGCAGAACCTGCAGCACCAGCTAAAGTACTCGCAGCAGGTGATGTTACAGAACAAGGTGATGTCACCAAATCTGATGTCCAATCAGGTCCAAACAAACTCGTTTGGGGTGGCTTTGCCGCATGGACCCTTCTCTGTATTTTCCCTGTAGTCACAGGTGTTGGCCGCAAAAAAGGCTAATCCAATAACTTAGCATAAATCGCTAATACTTTTTCAGCAGCGTCTTGCCATGTGTAAGACGCTGCTTCTTTTTGCAGGCTTTTACAGATTTTAAAATAGTAGCCCGCGTCAACATGAGCACGATGCAGGTAATCACTCCATGACTTCGCTCGTTCTAGGGAAAATCGTGGAGCCGAAGGCAGAAGCTCAGCCACTCCACATTGTTCCGTAACCAGCACTGGAACACCCATCTGTGCTGCTTCCAGCGCCACTAAGCCAAACGGCTCTTGGTAGGACGTCATGCACACAAAGCTCGCGTCTCTATAGTATTGCCCCACATCACAATGGCTTTGATGCTCCACCCAATCTACCGCAGCTCCAAACCCATAGAAGTCGACCACACATTGAAGCTTCTCCAATTCCTCCCCACTCCCAGCGAACAAAAAAGAATAGTCATTACTTATACTATAAAGCTGCCGCATGACCTCAACCATGAACAATGGAGCCTTCTGCTCACACAACCTGCCAACAAAAAGAACTCTCCGCTTTCTTACCTCACAGAGCTGATTCCCTAGGCGGTTTGAAAACTTACTGCTATTATGAACCACTCTTACTTTCTCTGGCTCGATAGAAAACGACCGCACTAGCTTGGCGGCCGCGTGATTACTCACACTGATCAACGAATCTGACTGGCTTGCCCCCCATTGCTCCAAACCTGAAATAAAGTCATTCACATGTCCCCCTAGCCGTTCTCTTTGGGTCGAATGAAAATGCAGAACCAGTGGAATTTTTAAAATGCGCTTCAGAGCAACAGCCGCAAGAATACCATGCCAATCATGCACATGCAGAGCCTCGAGAGAACCACGCTTGAGCCCGAGTAATGCTAAATTAAATCGCCAAACATCCTGATCTATTCCCGCGTAAGGAAGCAGTTGCCCTGAAACCAGTTTTCCTAAGGCACGCTCATAATCAACTGCTGCTATGGCACTATCACTATAGTAACTAGAATAAGAAGACTCTCTCCCCTCTATCAGCCCAGCAGCAGACACCAGCACATGACTTTCAGGAAGCGCCTCGACAAGCTCTGAACACGCAACTCCCAATCCACCAGAACTACTCCCAATGTCTTCCCACGTGATATGCCAGATACTACCGCTCATCAATAATCCATCTATCCTGTCAGCTCCTCACACCAAAGCAATCTCGATTAAGCAATAGAACATACACATCGCTACCCAAGACGAGCGAAGTGAGGAGAGACAGATGCCCATTGTTACAGAATACTCTCACCAAACGACTCAAAAGATACTGTTCATGAATTTGATCATCACATAGAGCTTAAATTAGGTAGGCATACTACTTGCTAGCGTGATCATGGTAGAAGAGTGCTTTCCTACAATGAGGATTTGCACTGATTCAGAACTCATCTATTTTCTCATGCTATGAACAAATTTCACTGTGTTGTCATCCTGCTTCTCTTGAACCTTCCCCTATTTGCTCAAGATGATGTGAAGGAAAACAACGATCTCATTGCGGTACAAAATGTCACCTCCGATGAAGCGATCAAAAACCGTATCAGTGAAATCTATCAGGCGGTTGGTGGCTTCGATGGGATTACGATCACAGTACAATCCGGAGTTGTTAAACTCACTGGTGAAATCGCAGATGACTCCACACGCGAGGATGCTGTGTCTCTTGCATCTCGAACTGACGGCGCTGTTCTCATCATTGATCGGCTTGAGGAACCAGTAGAAATCACCAACCAGCTTGCTCCCGCATATGAAAAAGTTCAGGAAATGGGAAGAGCGCTGGTCACGAAACTACCACTTATCGCTGCGGCGCTAGCCTTACTCTTCTTCGGATACCTTCTATCCAGATTCATTAGTAAACACCACAACTGGCTTGACCGGATGAATGTTTCCTCTCTGAGTAAGCAACTTATATTGAGGCTCATTACGCTGGCTATCGGTCTGCTTACAGTCCTCACAGCCTTAGAGCTGCTAGATGCTACCGCCATCGTTGGAGCCATCATCGGCGCTGCTGGATTGGTAGGAATTGCACTAGGTTTTGCCTTCAAAAACATCGTTGAGAACTACCTTGCAGGCGTGCTTCTAAGCACCAGAAATCCTTTTGAAATAGGTGACTCAGTGGAAATCGACGGCAACACAGGAAAAGTCGCATTACTTACAGCTCGCGATACTGTTTTGGTCACTTTAGATGGTAACCACCTTCGCATCCCCAACGCAGTTGTCATGAATTCTGTACTGACCAATTTCACCCGAAACCCTTTGCGTAGATTCGACTTCTACGTTGGTGTGTCTACTGATTTTGATCTCGATAAAGTCAAACGAATCGCCATGGATATTCTAAAGGAAAACCCAGCCGTTTTAGAAGATCCATCTCCGATGGTGGTTGTCGATAACTTGGGTGACAGCTCGGTAATGATCAGATTATTTGGGTGGGTCAATCAAACAAACCATGATTTTTTAAAGTCTAAAAGTGAATCGATTCGACTCGTAAAAGAAGCATTTGATGACGCTGGCATCGAAATGCCAGAGCCAATTTACCGCGTCCATCTTCGCGAGAGTCCCGCTACTATTAGTAGTTCCAAGAAAGAAGAGATTAAGCAAACTCAAGAGAGAAAAAGTAAGAAGAGTGTAGATTATGCTGACATTGCTCCTGACAAAACCATCGAAAACCAGATCCATGATGAAGCAGGCAAGTTAGATGAAGAAAATCTTCTCAACAAACAACCTTTGAGCAAATCCTGAATCTAATAGCAAAAACGAAGAGACGCATTAGCTCCCAGCGATAACTTTGTTTCTATCAACCTAGTGCCACTCCATATCGGGCAAAATGCACTAGGTTAGGTTGATATTTGCCCACGTCTGAACCATTCATGAGAGTGTAAATTAACTAGATTGCCCATACTTTGGCAATAGAAGGTAATTTTTGATTCGGCATGCTCCATGAAACTTGAGTTTTGCCTACATGATACCGGCAATGGCCTCTATCAGGTAAGGCTACTGTGTTCTGGGAAAAGAACCCTCCTAGAAATAGCGCACCTGTGAATTTCGAGAACAAGTAGAATGATGTCATGGCAGCTGCATTATTTTCTCTCGATGAACCCAGCGACCAAAAGAATTCTAAGAAAATAAAAAACTATGAAAAACAAACAGGTATTACTCCTCAAATTTCGACGAGCGTTCACAACAAAATCACCGTGTACATTGCCTCATATCAATGTGCATGCACTCTGCATAATGCAATTTACTAGGGGGGCAAGATGCAATCATTGTGACTCAAAAATACGATTTTCTTAATAAGACCTATCAATCAATAATTATCAAAACCCCTTGTATACAAGTCGAATGCGACGCATTTCACTACAACAAACTTGGAATGGCATACCATCTGCAAATATAGTGTTACCATGAAAAACATGATTACATTACTACCCTTTGCCGCTGTTACTGGATTATTTCTCACAAGCTGCGAGGTTGAAAAAACTGAAGAAGGCAAACTGCCCGAAGTTGATGTCGACGTAAAGACTGAAGAAGGCAAGCTTCCCGAGTATGACGTTGAAACTGCAGACGTTGAAGTGAAAGAGAAAAAGGTCGAAGTCACAGTGCCTGACGTCGATGTCAAAATGCCTGACGAACAAAAAGAAGAGGAGAATGAATAAATCTGATTTCACAATAATATGTCTCTTATAAAAATCATTCTTGCCATTTTTCTCCCGCCAGTAGCTACATTCTTGCAGGTTGGGCTGGGAGCTCACTTTTGGCTTAACATACTCCTAACATTACTCGGCGGAGTGCCGGGTATGGTCCATGCATTATGGCTGGTTCTCAAAAAATAAACCCCTGTGCACTTCATCTAAGATAATAGATATATCAACCTAAACCGTGTGGTGAAGTAATTTGTCCACACGACCTAACTAAAAAGGGAAGGTAGCTCAAGCTTGAGCCGCCTTCCCTTTTTTAGAGTCATCCCAATGACTACAGACCACCAAGATTCTAGTTTGCTGTGAACGAAGATGCAGTTTGATATTTTCTGTCGAGGCAATTATAAGTCATCAGTTTAACTTTAGCTCAACAATAGCTATTCCCTTTATCGGCAACTGAATAGCAACCTCTCCGCATAGGGGAATATTGTCGGACCAGGCTGTTAGGATTTTCGCACGGGCCTCTCTTCCACTAGTTAAAAGGATAAATGAAGTAGCCTATAGGTCTAAAATGTCACTAACTGATAGATGATTGCCGAATGCTACTTCTTCTGGCATTCTCGAGACTGTGATTTTTATAAGACTTTATTCACCGACAAAAATACTTATGGAGAACACCTATTTGAATTAAGTTCGCAGTATATCCTTACCTCAACATTTTTATTACTAATAGTGCTCCAGCCTAACTATTGGAACTCTCCATCTATTTACTAGAAACCCGATTGTTCCTCAGCGTCCTCCCACATAAACCTCATAGCTGTTTACAGATTAGTTGATTAATTATTTTCCTCACTAATCGAAGAGCTGCATTCTTCTCCACAACAGTGCTACTTATTTCCTTCACTAAGCAGTGGCTTACGCTTCAATTCACAACTCAGATGTTTAAAGTTCAGCAGGTTCAAGTTCAGTTTTGATTGAAGTAACCAGTTCAGATCTAATTACCATCTGAGCCGTCTTTCCCCTGCAGCGGTACACTTCCAGTTTGAATCCGCAGAATCATATTTCAGAGTATTGTACTACTTTGAGTCTGAACACGCGAATGTTCTAGCAGCCACAATAACGCCTCTGAGTGATTGTGATCACACATTAACTTTTCGCGTCCCACTAAAAAACTAATCATATCTCTCGTGCAATGCGCACGACCAAGAGCGACGATTTGCAACAAATAAAAATCCCCCGCCCAGAGTAATATCCGGACGAAGGGACCTAGCATAAAAATATGGACTCATTTTTCTGAGACCCGTTTTCTTATGGATTACTAGTCAAGTGCATCTAGAGCTCTGATGTGAGATTTCACGCGAGGCAACCACTGCGTTTCGATAAGAGAACGGCACTCAGGCATGGTAGATGATTCTTCAATGGCATCCTCATATTCTTTAAGGCCATGTTTTTCACCTTGTTTAAGAGCCGCCACAGCGGAGTCATCACCTAGAAGATTGGCAGCACCCTGCACGGTGTTCGCGAAACTACCCCATGCTCCGGAATCATCGTCTGGCTCTCCACCCATCTGCCTAATATTTTCACGCAGCTCGAGAACAGAAGTTTGGTGCTCATCTTTAATGCGTCGTAATGTAGCCACTTCCTCGTCATGGGCAAACTTCTCGATCGCTTTCTCGTAAGTTTCCACTGCTGAGAGTTCACCGCGCAAAAGGCTATTACATGTTCCGATGCAGTCTATTTGTCTTTCTGTTAGTGTATTGTTGTTCATTGTTATTTGTTTTCTAATGTTGAGTGTTTGTTTATTTGTTAGAGTACTTCCTGTGACCTATGCGACTGATCCTAGAAACAGCACCTCTTTCTGTGCAATGTAGGTAAGGTCACGGTCTGCCTTGCCTTCCTCTTCTAGGGACTCGCGCATAAGCTTGGAAATTTCGTTTATGCCTAAGGCGTTGGCGAGAGCTACGATATTTCCATAACCTGCCATCTCATAATGCTCCACGCGCTGCGCAGCACAAATGAGGCCCGCATCCTTAATTTGCTCATCCCCGTCCATTCCAATCATGTCTTCTCCCTCTTTGATTAGACCTTCGGCTCCAGAGCAATGCTCACCGCCAGGTTCATAGTCCAATGAGGCAAACGCTGACTCAATTCGGCTAATGTGAGTTTTTGTCTCTTCGAAGTGATCCTCAAACACCTTCTTTAAGTGTGGGTTGTGCGCAGCTTCTGCCATTTTAGGTAAAGCTTTGAGAATTTGCTTCTCGGCGCTGTAGAGATCCTTCATTTCATGAACGAGTAGTTTTTCTAACGAGTCTAATTTCATCTGTTTGTTTTTTGCTTCATCTATTACAATGCGAACAGAATGCCAAATAGCTGAATCTCTTACAAACCCCTCAACTACAGCGATGAGCAGTCCTCAAGGTGAATATTCTTTCATAGAAAAAGTGGTAATTTGAAACAAATGGTTCCCAATTGGTTGCAAACTGCATCAGATAAATAATTCTCGATGAAAACAAATCTGCATCTCTAATCTTTATTTACTCTGTCTACAGCGAGTCCAAATAGTTACCTATTCCTGTAGACCCTAGTAGATTAATGCTTTAACTCTGGTTCCACCCCAATCCTGGGGACCACGTTAACCACACAAATACATTCACTTGAATTGGTGGCACAGATTAAGCTAAGTATTCCGTAGAAAAAATGCACGACGACCAGCCACAACCTTTAATGATGGCCGACCAATTGACCGAAGCTAGTCATAAAAAACATAGAATACTCATTGTAGACGATGAGCCGACTCTGCGTATCGGTCTGGAAGTAGCACTTGAAGACGATGATCGCGATATAGTGAGTGTCAGCTCAGGCAGCGAGGCTCTGGAGCTCTTGAAAGAAGAATCATTCAACCTCATCGTGCTTGATCTCAATATGCCAGACGTCACAGGTCTTGACGTTCTCAATGAACTAAGAAAGAGAGGTGACATGACTAGGGTAATGGTCTGTAGCGCTCACGTCACAGATAGAGCTGTTTTATCCGCAGTTCGTAATGGCGTCGTTGACTTTCTAGCCAAACCAATTTCTCTGCAACAGCTTAGAGACTTTGTAGACACGCTCCTCGGAAGTGCTAAAACATACGAATCTGGTTTAGAAGAGGCATTTAAATATGCTAGACAACTCAAATTTCGTGAAGCTGCCTCAATAATCAAGCAGCATATGGACGATTCTAAGGTTCCGCCTCATTCCAAGCATTGGATGTGCCTGTTTAAAGTTTTGGCTACATACCCGCGGTCAGCTCATGACCTCGGAATGGATGCTGCAGGTGCCATTGCACAAAATGCTTGGGTAGATAAAAGCCTCTAATATAGAGGACGAGCTGGGGACAATTGCAACTATTTGTGGTGCTAATTGCACTTACTGAGTTTTTCCACTCACTCGGAACGCCCTCAAAACAAAGACTCAATCACCTTATTTATAACAACTTATAGACACTTAAACGAGATTTCATCACATGGAACGCTTTCTGCGATACTGTGTTTTGTTATGAATAAAGACAAAGTTAAGAAACTGTCACACCAAACATCTGACACAGTGTCGTCTGCACTCAAAGCGATACGGAACAAGCCAGTCTCACGGACTTTATTGGGAACTATCTGCCTATGCGCTGGTGCATTCTTCCTTGCAAGCTGTGAAAAAAAAGGACCAGCAGAACGTGCTGGAGAAAAAGTCGACGATGCTGTCGAAAACGCTGGAGATAAAATCGAAGAGGCCACTGATTAACAAAAATCGCTCTCGCTGCAATCTGACTCCACTAAACTAACTAACAACCAAAAAATATAATGTTACATTGGACACTTATCTTCCTCGTTATCGCCATAATCGCTGCCATCCTAGGATTCACTAGAATAGCGGGTGCTGCATCGGGGATTGCTAAAATACTCTTTCTCGTATTCCTCGTAGTATGGATCGTTACTCTCATCTTGTAGATAAAGATAACTTTCTAACATCTCTCACAAAGATTCATCAAGCACCACTCAATGCTTATCGAGTGGTGCTTTTTCGTGTTCCAGACTTGCAATCTTAGGCTAAATAAATTTTGCAACTGTGTTATATTATAAATACGCGACAGGTCGACGCTGTAGATAGGTCCAAGAAGGAGGCTAAATAAATCTGGGCTCCAATTTAATGCACATTCTTCAGATTGATGTAAATTTAAACCCATAACACCTGAAATATGCCGTCCATATAGTCGTGATAAGGTATTAGTTTTAAGGTCTGCACGCCTTGGATGTAACTTGCTACTCTACCGTCAACTGGATCAACCTTTGGATATCATCCACTTCTATCATATACAAACATGTATTCGCAATGGTTGATGTCACAGAATACGCTATAAATCATCATACAAGATTGTGAATGACAATGGCATTTCCTAACAGAACAACAATCGCCCGTTCAACAAATCCTAATGTAGCTTACGGTCATACCTCTGTATAAAGATAATTTTTATAACATCAGTTGTTATCAACTTTCAGAGCATCAATCTACTACGCTGAGGAGAGGGGTTTGCATAAAACCACTGGCTCTGTTACTGGAAGCGCAGTCACAAACAGAGGGTTTACAGTTCCTATTCCTTGTACAGAGACTTGCAAATACTCTGCCTCAGTGCGTCTAGCTCAGGAGGTTTGGCCAAAAATTCATCAAACCCAGCTGCTAGGCATTCTTCAACATGAGATGGGTCACTGTGACCAGACAGAGCTACTAAGTAGGATGGAATCTTGCCATCAAATTTACCTTGAAGCATTCGAAGAAAATCGAGGCTATTTTGATCCCCTCCTAATGCGTGATCACAAAACACAATGTCTGGCTTAGACTGCTCAACCATCTCGAGCGCCTCCATCACGTGAGCTGTATGTTGCACGGTATGTCCCTCGAGCTCAAAGAAGAACTTGAGAGATGCAGCCACGCTCTGATTGTCCTCAATCAACAAAATATCGGCGGGATCTAGTGATATATGACTATTTTCTTCAGGAACAGCCGCTTCCTCATCTGGCGATTCGGTGCATGGTAGTTTCAAGCTGAATGTCGTACCAGTGCCCAATCCGTCGCTGGAAGCGCTGACCGTGCCTGAGTGTAGCTCGATGAGTTTAGCCACAACTGCCAGACCTAGACCCAGCCCCCCTTTATTCTGCGGCCGTTGCTCGTTCTTAGAGCTTTGAGCAAAAGGTTTAAAGAGCTTGGTTATCTCCTGTTTATCCATGCCAATACCAGTGTCTTTTACTCTGATCAGCACGTTTTTTTCCTCATCCACAGGGCAGACGGAAAGTGTGACTTTGCCGCCAGCCTCTGTGAATTTAGTAGCATTAGTCAATAAGTTACCGATGCATTGCACGATGCGGACGGAGTCAACATCTACCCATAATGGTTGATCATGCAGATTAAGTTCAAAGGTGATGCCGCGTCCTTTGGCTATTTCGTCTACGCCAGCTGCCGCAGTGCGTACCAACTGATTCACTTCTGTGGGGACTTTTTCCACCCTCAACTTGTCAGAGGTCAGCCGTGAAATATCCAGTGTATTATCTACCAACTTCCTGACGTGCTCAATCTGCTCACCGAGCTGAAGTAGTGCCGAGTTCCTTTCATCTTCTTCAGCTTTAGGGTGGCGAATAATTTCGTAAGTCGCAGAAATAGCAAGAAGAGGATTACGCAACTCGTGACTGAGTTCAGCGATAAACATGTCCTTCTCTTCTGTTGCCTCTTGTAGAGAAATCTCAGCACGTTTCAAATCCTCAATATCTGTTAGAGTGCCATACCAACTTGTTATTTTTCCTTCATGGTCGCGAATTGGAACTGCTCTAGCTCTGTGGTAGCGATACTGTGAATTCGCGTCTTTTAGACGGTAAGAATAATCGTAGATATCTCCTTTTTCAATAGTTTGCTTCCACATCGAAACCGCTTGAGCCCGGTCGCTCTCATGTACGAACGAATCCATATCAGTGTACGCTTCATAGTCATCCATGGATACGCCTGAATATTCTGACCACTGGGGACTAATATAGTTAATTTGTCCTTCAGGGTCAGATGTCCATACGATGCTAGGTAGACTTTCTGCCAAATGGCGAAATTTTAACTCATGAGGAGTACGGATTCCATCCCGAGGTAAGGCTGTATCTTGCAAGAACATGGCAGTTCCTACCTCGACAATATCATCATCTTCATCAAAAACAGGAAAAAAACTGAAGACAGCCTTATGCTTTTGATCCTCATCACATGTATCAATGACGCACGGTTGAATCGGTAGAGGAACGCCGCGATCAAATACGCATAGAATACTTGCAAATAACGCGTTTGCAGTCAGCGGATGAATCTCAGAAATTTTCCTACCAATGTGATCATCCGTAGATCGCTTATTGATCTGCGCCATGTATTCATTGACGCGCGTATATCGACCATCACGGTCAAAAAAGGCCAAGCCTAGTGGCGCATAGCTAAATAGGGACTCCAATGCTAGGGCATCGGATTTGTCAGAATTGATAATTTGGGACATTTAAGTAGTAATGAGATCAGTGCCCCGTTTGATTCGCTGTGGAGAGGGCTCACAATCACGGTTCTATATGACTGCTGCTGAAGTGTTTGTTAACTGCATTAAGAAGTTGATCGCTGTTAGAAACAATGCTTTGCAGCATTTGTTCCTGTTTTTCGTTGAGAGGTCCTACTTTCTTCTCGAGAAGTAAGTGAGACATCATACGGATTCCAGTCAGAGGACTTTTAAGGTCGTGACTGATGGATGACAGCGATTCGTTGGCTTTCTTAGGATCTGGCATAACAAATGACTACTTAGTGAAGTGTTAGTTCAGGTTGGATGGTAATATTTCGGTTTTTTCGTATTTTTTGCGTTTTCGATAGAGTGTGGTTTTATCGATCCCTAATATCTCTGCTGCTTGCTGCAGACTAGATGTGCGCTTGATGACACGTTTGATATGTTCCGCCTCGAGTTCCTCAACACTGATGTCACTGCCAACGATGGCGTCATGACTTTGCATTTGAGAAGTTTCCGCACCTGGTGATGGTATATCCTCAGGCTCTATTACATCACCCTTGCACAGGATTACTGCCCTTTCAACCGCATTTCTCAGCTCTCTTAGATTGCCAGGCCATGAGTAGCCCTTCAGTGCAGCAAGTCCAGAATTTGAAAACCCAGTGATGGGACGCCCTACCTGCTTCGCAAAATAGGATACAAAATCATTTGCGAAACGCGTGAGGTCATTTTTGCGTAGCCTAAGAGGTGGCAGCTCCACAGAAATTACGTTTAGCCGATAGTAGAGGTCCTCTCTGAATTCGCCGTCTGCTACGCATTGCTTTAAATCTCGGTTCGTGGCTGTAATAACACGTACATTGGCGGAACGTGGCTTATTCTCCCCCAAGCGCTCGTACTCTCGCTCTTGCAATAGACGAAGCAGCTTAGGCTGAATCTCAATCGGCAGTTCACCTATTTCATCCAGAAAGAGCGTTCCCCCTTCTGCCGCGCGAACTTTCCCCCATGAATCTTTCACAGCTCCAGTAAAGGCTCCCCTAACGTGACCGAACAACTCACTCTCTAAGAGCTCTCGAGATAGACTTGGGCAACTTACTGTGACAAAAGGCTTTCCAGCTAAATGGCTATTTTCATGAATGGCGCGAGCAATCACACTTTTTCCGGTGCCACTTTCACCTAAAATCATAATTGATGCAGGCGTGGGTGCAGCTCGGAATAATGTATCCATTGACTCTTTCATCACATCGTCATCAGAACCAAACGAAGGTGGAGGAGAATTAGCAATGACTTGAGTCTTAAGTGTCTGCACCTCAGTCTCAAGAGTCTGAATCTCATCTTGAGTATTTATCTGTTTTCTAGCTTTGGCGAGAATGGCGCGAATCTGATCTGGATTAAAGGGTTTTTCTAAGTAGTCAAACGCACCTAGTTGGGTTGCTTTAATTGCGGTGTCCACGGAAGCGTAGCCTGTGAATATAACGACTGGGAGCCGCGGATTAGTCTCGTGGATATAACGAAGTAGATCTAACCCGTCTTCGTCTTTCAACTTAAGGTCGAGAAATACGAGATCATATTCACCTTCTTTAAGTTGAATTTTTGCCGATGATATGTCTCCTGCAGGTTGAGCATAATGCCCATCCTCCTCCAAGGCTATAATCGTAGCATACCTAACAGATTGTTCGTCATCAACGACGAGAATATCGAGTGTTTTTTTCATTAAATTATGTGTAAAGCAGAGCGATAATCCAGACCTTCGTGTGTTGCGAGTAACACCTCTTTTTGATCTAAGAAATTACTGTTAACGCATGCGCCCAAATAATTAGGGTTCACTGGCGGACTTATTTTTCCCAAACCGTTGGAAGTTTTTAATTTATAACAATTTGGTCGTGTCGTCATTTGCGATTAGCACTGCGTAAATGATACTTGGTTTTTCCGAGACTGCACAAGCATGAATTCTAGGACAGAATTAACACCGCATACAGCTCTGACGCTTCATATTGCCAGCTCGGTCTGGGAATTATTTATGATGCCGTACAACTCATATGACATTACCAGTTTTCACTCGAGATTCTATTTTAATATAACTCAGATACAAATCTAATCGAAGTGACTCTAGAACCTTCTGTTGAGTCAGCTTCTCAGTGCTTTGTGATAAAAACCATGTCTATGATAGAAACGACACCAGACTTACACCTAGCTACTTCAAAAAATATCAAATATTCACTAAACATGGGAGCATCTCCACATGCTCTCACTACACCATCTCTGACGTGGACAGCTCAAACAAAGAACAATCCACACAGAATGTATTCATTGAATACAGTTTAGAACAAAGAACCTACCTCGATATACCACAGCTCATTTCATAGCTCCTCGGTGGTCTCTTTGATTATTTTGTCTGCGACATCAGCGATCTTTATGCGCTGCTGGGTGGCAGAGTCCCTAATTTGCAAATATGCATCTTCCTCAGTGATTTCATATTTTGCCATCATGATCCCCTTGGCTCGTTCGAGTTTCTTCCGCGTAAGCAGTGCTTCTTTCAGAACGTCATTCTCATTGCGCAACTCTTCAAACTGGCGAAAACGTCGCATTACTAGGTAACATGTAGATCGTAAGTCATGCTGATCTACAGGTGCCACAAGATATGCCATCACATGATCTACCATCGCTTTTTCCACATCTTTCAAGTCAGCCTTTTCCGCGATAATAATGGCTGGTAAAGGCTCATCCTCAGCCACAGCAAGCAGGGAATTGACTGCATTGCCGTCCTCAAAATGCATACCTGTGAGAATCAGGTTGGGACGCTCCATACTAATATTCTTTAGTAACTCAACACTCGTCCTAGATTTCCCAACGACATGCATTCCTAGGACCTTGATAATCGAACATAGTTCATTCAATAAATCCTCTTTGTCGTGAGCCACTTGCACTAATACACCCTTCAGATCAGAGTCTTTGTCATCCACATTATCCTTACTCATGGCTATGTATTAAGAAAATACAATCAGCACATGCAGTCGAGCCAAATCCTAACTGTCAACAGGCTTTTGTCAGCAGCAAGAAAAACACAAGCCCCGCCGAATACATCCGTCGAGGCTATGATAGTGAAACCAACTTTTAAAATCTGCTAGCAGCCGCTAGGATTTGGATCTTAGCAGTCTGCCTAACAAGAATCCTGCTCCGACCAAGATGGCGGCTGTGGTGCGAGGGTTAGCTTTACTCTTAGAGTAGACATCCTCGGCAAGGTCTGATGGTTTTGATTGCTGTAAATATTGAGATGTGCTCGCAAGCTTCTCGCTTACTTTGTGCATCGCAGGCGATAACTTAGTTTGGTAGCCAGAATCTAATTTTTTGCGCGCGCCGTCGCTGGCTTCGCTAAGGCGTCCGAGTGAAACTCCGAGTTTAGTGGTTCCATCATCGATGATGCCGGTAGTCTTCTTTTTAGCTCTACTAGTAACTTGATTGACAGACTCCTTGAGGCGTTTTGTTCTCTTGCTACATCTTTTAGTAGTCTGAATGTCGTCAACCAACATAGGATCTGAATATTTTTCATTTGGGCTGGATTGTATCATTGTCATAACACCATTCATTGAAGCATTTTCCGAACCATCAAGTTGGATATTCCCCACGGCTCATACAGCCAAGACACCAAAAGGGATAGCGGGCGTTTGGGAAAAAATACAGCGCGAGAACATAATCCCTGCATGGTTCAAATTGCACCAGAAAGATGGCAATATGAAACTGAGGATTCTATTGTGCTGAGTGTAGATGAGAAAAATCAGACTCAAGTGTTAGAGAGAAGCCAGCCCGTGCAACCAAACCTTTCAAGTAGGGTGCCTCGGCTGATCAGATCTTTGAAAAAATCGAATCGTTTTGCAAATGGCTTAACTGACAACACACTAGAATACGCATGTCTCAATATAATTGAGTCCATCGCTCGGCTTTTTTTTCAAATTCGTAGGTCATATCATGTTTGAACTCACTATTCTCCCATTTGAAGCGTAGAATCTCGACTTTGACCTCTGATAACCTAATTAAGTGAAAGCCGGCTGCTTCACCCTTCGTTCGTCTCGAACAAACAGTCGATGCTTGCGAGACAATCAAGTTGCGATTCTGGTGATTAAGCTCAATCACCCCAACATAGGACTGATGAAAATGCCCAGCGAAAACGATGTCTACTTTGCCCATTGCGAGTGATTTTTTAATCAAACCGACTGGAGATATGAGCACACGCGAAGATTCGTTTTTCCGGTGTAACGGATGGTGGAATGCCACTATGTTATATCCATGGTTTCCTTCAAATCCTGTCTCTATACGCTGCCCCTGAAAAGGTGATAAGAACCCTCTCGACCAATCAATGTGCAAACCAAATGGAGTGGATGAGTTAAATCCAAGTAGCCTTCCACAGGGTAAATCCATCGTTGGCTCAAGCTCTACATTAATGTACTTTTTATAGCGTCTAAACGGACTAAAAAAGCGATCTATAGGTTGGTTCAAAAGCGGCACATCGTGATTTCCTGGCAAAGTAAACTGAGGTGTGGGAAGTTTACACAACCAAGCCTTAGCTGCTTTCATCTCGCGTTTACGTGCGCGCATAGTAAAGTCCCCCGGTAATAGCATTAAGTCAGGAGCAAGCTCATTAGCCATCGCAACAGCAGCTTCTGCTTGTTTTAAATTTACCGCACCGAAGTGTGGATCAGAAAACTGAAGAATTTGATACATATTGTAAAAATAGTTTATCGTGGCTGGAGCATGAGAAGCACGCTGCTGTGAATCTCAATTTTCAATGGATTAGGTAGTTGAAGGATTTCCCCATCGATCATCGTACTGACTGCCTTTTTATTCTCGAAATTAATTTCGAGCGATGTTGTTTCGACCTCTTCCATGTCTGGATCAGACTTACTTTTCCCAAGAAGGCAGGCTATCATGCCTCGCAGCATTGCGATACGTGTATGATGGCGGAAAACATAGATATTAGCTTTCTGTGAACGAGTATCCTTCCTCTCGGGGATTATCCCCATTGTATCACGGTACTCACCAGGCACGACGGCCAGCATCCTGCTTTTGAATTCTTTCTGAATTAATTCTGAGCCATTGACTCCCTGCAGAGAAACTCGATAGATGGTCGATTTAGCGAACCTCAAGATGGACCACCATATAACAATCAATGACTTACGCCACCAATACTTACCGTGATACTCGTCAATCATGCGAGCCATATGTGGATAGAAGCCAATGATTGCCGTGCAAAGACAGGGACGTCCAGAGATTTTCATCAAGTGTATGGGCTCTGGTATGGCCGTTGATAACACGCGAAGCGCAGACTTGAGCTCCAGCGGTATGTTGTGATCTCGCGCTGCGAGGTTGAATGTTCCCATGGGAATTATTCCAAGTGCTACCCCACTGTTTTCCATTAGTCCAGCTGCTGTAGCCACTGTCCCATCACCACCAGCGACGATGATGGCGGTTGGTAGATCTCTCAACAGGTCAGTAATAACCTTTTCAATTTCTCTGCCTTTACAAAATTCCACACACACCCTGATATCCTCGCTCTGAAGACTATCTAACACTGCGGCCTCAAAATCAGCGCGGTTCATTTCTTCAGCTTCGCCTGATTCGGTATTCACAATGACTTGGAAAGTACGCATTTCGGGTAATCTATTGGCTCATTAAAGTTAAATCACTCATGCTAAAACCACCATACAGGTCTGCTAGATCTTGCGCCGAGTTTCTGCTCCCATCCGTAGCTGTGATGAATCAAATGAAGACAAGCTAATGGCGCAGCAGCCAACAATAGAGACAACCAGACATCTAGCTTCGCTATTAAACCCATTGGATATATTCCTCTCAGGCCAGAGCCTTCAATGTTGCGATCAGAAACTTGCTATGATTCGCCAACATCTGAAACCCCAGAACCTCCCAGAGCTTTTTCTTGGTTTTCATGATCGTAACCTTCAGTAGGAATGGAGGTGTGCGCTAGTATTTTTCTCATGATAAGCCTCGACACTCCTCCAGCAGCTCCTGTGAGGATACTCCAAGCTAGGGCATCTTTCCATGCAGTCGTTGGAGACGCTGGATTCTTTGGTGGTTCTCTATCTGAGAGCGCCCGATAACCAGATCCTATGATACGTTTTGTGGCACGGGAAGCAATGAGTGGTATCGCGACTCCTGCAATTATTAGTGCTAGATTTTTTGTTTTGTCTTGTGATGAAATTTGCATAGGGAAAGTTTTTATTCAGTATTAATAAACTAGGTAACCTAAGGCCTATCACAGGCCTCCGATTCTAGATCAGTGTTGTTAGTTTTAGCTATTCATGGAGAGTTTTGAGTATTCAGAATCAGATCCCTAGCATAGAGACGGCTTAATCACTGATACAAACCTAACTCAAGATCCACAAGCTCGGCAGTGATGTTACAAACATGACGGACAAGCGTATCTTTTGAGAGCAGGGAGTTCTTCCACTAAAGATAATATGCAAATCATATGCCATGTCTTAAATGACGCTCTTAACCTCTATTTCACAGGACTCCTTCAGTTTCCACGCTCAACTAAATCCTATCGAATAATGCAGAATGCCACCTTTACAGATCACGAAACTGCATGATGCATTCTAGTACCTAGTAGAGATGGTTCTCTCGAAGCACTTCCCCCATCACCACCGTGACAGAATATTGCGACAAACCATATGAACATAGGACGATGAGACTTCTAGGAACTCCCCTCTCGATCGATTCTGCTCTTACTCGCACCTGCTGGATACTTTCTACAATGCTACTTTCTAGGCGACGATAGCCTACAATAATTTGTAGTTTCAAAACTATCACTACATAGGTTTCTTAATAACCGTTTTACTTCTCTAGCGCAGAACGAGTTTATGCTCGTACTTATCGTTGCACTGAGCCTGACGACTATCACTGCGTAGACAACGTCCAGTTTTACACATCATCTCAGCTTCTTTATCAAGCAGCCTGTTGACTGGGGTCTTTGACAGCACTGACAACCCACTAGGACAGTTTTTAGTTCGCTGCCACCAATTCGACTCATCTCAAGCTTGGTCCTCGCAGCTGAGATATTTACGACTGCTGTTACCTTTATCCGTAGTCTACTAGGTATAGTTCATTTTATTTATCCGACCAGTCTTCCTTGAACGCGAAGAAGAAGATGGTTCCTTTTTAGTTAAGATAATTCTCGTGGACTTCTTGAACAAAATTTAGCCAACATCTTCATTTACCCTCCCTGCTTTGTTAGATCACCCCCACAAACAAAAACGCTGTAACCTTTACAGTTACAGCGTTTTAAGTTGGTTACGGGAACAGGATTTGAACCTGTGACCTTCAGGTTATGAGCCTGACGAGCTACCTGGCTGCTCCATCCCGCGATTGAAATAGTGCCAGTCGCCTGAGTGGTTAAACTCGTTAGTGGCGAAACCCTTTCGGGTGCGGGCGCAACCTAAGGTTGAAATCGGTTAACCGCAAGCTCTTTCTACACTAAAATTGAAACTTTTTTTAGTAACAGAAGCGCCAATCTTCATTACTCATTGTGTCCACTGGCTTTCATGAATTCAATCAGCTCTGGGTCACGTTGAGGATATTTATTCAAGATCCGCTGTCCCTCTTCATAAGGGAACGCAAACTCGAGCCAAATTTGTTCAAGAGTGTAAATAATGATCGTTGGTTTTCCAGTATTTGAGTTAGTTCCTTCTGCTAAAATAAAATCGCGGATCGTTTCTTGCTTCACGCCTTCAAGAAGGTACGCGAATTTTTTCTGACAATCGATCGCTCGCAAAGCTGCTGGATCATGCTTCAGAGACACTCCACCACTTGGGCCTTCCATTGGTGCAGGCGCTTTCGGGGTGTCAGGTTTGGCTGCAGCTGCTGCAAATGGATTATGAAAGCCACTCTTAGGTACTTGTGGTGTTCCCGCGGCAGCTGTGACACCAATGGGAGCTGTCATCGGCCCAGGCCATTGAATATTGCCCGGACCCGGAATTCCTTCAGTACCTGTCTTTGGCTTAGGAATCGCGTGTGAACTAGTAATCGGAGCGGGAATCCCTTGCTGAATAGGTTTTGGGATCGCAACATCACCTTTTAAACTTTCAGCTGTCGAAGCGATGAGTGAATCGTTCAGAGAGTCTTCACCACTCACAATATCCGCATAGCTTTTTTCCTTAGTAACTTCAGGCGCTGTCACGCCCTCGCTAAGTTCGCCAGCGAACTCCTCTAATAAACTCCGGTAGCATATGAGCAACTCATCGCGACTTGGCCACGGAATATTGGTATTAACTCCGTCGGGTTGGAGAAAAGTGCCCTTAGGGTCGACGAAATGTTCTACCATTTCGTGATCCATGTTCAGCTTCGTTTTACGCCATTCTTTATGGAAGACGCGCTCCATTTTTTCGAGGAGGTCTTTAACCTTACTTCTGAGAACTTCGTCGCTCATTTTTTAATTCTAACTATTAGGGGAAGTTAATCTTGGATTATCTAGCAGAATCAAACAAGTTCAATCTGCTGTTGTTTGTAGATTTTCAATGGTTTATGCTTTGATAGAAGTCACATTCCAGTCCAGTGTTTCTCCTGCATGCATTGGTACGACGTGTTGGTCGTGGCCTGTGTATGCCGTTGGGACTTCGAATGGGACATTTGCTACAGTGACAAGTTTTTCTGCTGGCTCGACTCCATAGAGGCGCTGAGCATTGTCACTGATGAATGCCTGTAAGTTATCCAGTTTATCGTGTTTGTCAAAAAGTTGGGCTAAACGAGCGATTGCTAGAGGCGCGGTGAAAACACCAGCCGCACATCCGCAGCATTCTTTCTTCTCCACAGGATGAGGGGCTGAATCACTACCAAACATCAATCTAGGATGCCCTTCGAGAGCTGCTTGGAGAAGAGCTTCTCGGTCTTCAGGGCGCTTAGCGATAGGTTTACAGAAAAGGTGTGGGTCGAGCATTCCTCCCGCCACGTCGTCGAGTGTGATGATTAAATGCTGCAGCGTCACTGTCGCTCGCAGGTTTTCATGTTCATCAAGCAATGCCACAGCATCTGCAGTAGTAATGTGCTCCATAGTAATTTGCAGCTTAGGAAACTTCTGGGCGAGGTAGTCATAACTCGCGAGAAACTCTTTCTCCCTATCCATCACGAACCCATGGGTTTCTCCGTGCACCATCAGCGGAATCCCCATTTCTTCCATCATCTTGAAGACTGGCTCCACGGCGTCGATAGCCTTCACACCAGCTTCACTATTCGTTGTAGCACCAGCCGGATACAACTTAATGCCAAGCATATACTCTTTCGCAGCAGCTAATTCAGCCTCGGTATAATCTCCTCGAAAAAAGAGCATCATGTAGGGATCAAATTGATGCCCTCCAAGGCTCGAGAGAATGCGCTTCTTGTACGCCAAAAGTAGTTCAAGGCTATCCACAGGAGGAACTAGATTCGGCATAATCACTGCGCCAGAAAAAGTTTCAGCAGTGAGTGGCGTCACCAGCTTCATCATGTCTCCATCACGAAGATGAAGGTGCATATCGAGTGGCGAACAGAGAGTAATTTCTTTAGGCATAAAGTTAAGAGAGGGTTTAATTCAACAGGCTAAAACTGCACTGTCACGGTTAAAAAAATAGCAGGAATATTCAAAAAAATAAACTAATACCCTTCTTCGACATCCATAAAGTCGAAGAAGGTGGTGATGTCATCACGATGTCCGAGGCCAGCCTCCGCTTTTCGCATTTCGAGCCGTTCAGAGAGTACGTCGCGGTATCCACAATTGCGAATGTGGCTCAACCACCATTCCAAAACTGGCGATTCTGGCTTTACACCATTCGCATAACACCAATCGAGAGCGGCTCGGTCGTCAGCCCCCGTTTCAATGATATACTTCACAAGATCAGCATACTCCACTTGCAGCAGCTGACAGGTCCAGAGATCCATCGCACGTCCCATATTGTTATGGTAATCTGCGTGCAACTCACCTGCTGCATACATTCTAATCTTGTCGCACATTCTCAAGAAGTATGGTAGACCATCAATCTCAGCCTTACAGCTACAGGGAAAATCTCTTGTGTCAGACATGTGCGAAATCTCCCCCGATTCCCCCACTCCGTCAAGCGGCTATTCCATTGATTTCAGGATGAATTCCTTCATATGCTTCCAATATTTCCATCAATGAAACTGAATTTAAAAATTCTATTTCATTCCCTACCAAAATTTCTCTGACTGTAAATGATTTTCAAAGGAACTCCGTGAGCGCTTTTACTCTATTTGTACTCTTTCATGTCAGGACAGGAACACACTAAATTGCGATCACCGTAGACATTATCAATGCGCCCAACATAAGGCCAGAATTTGTGTTCCCGCAACTTCTGCACCGGGTAAGCGGCCTTTTCACGAGAGTACGGTTTTTCCCAAGCATCACTGGTCACCACTTGCGCAGTATGAGGAGCATTCTTCAGCACGTTATTTTCACGATCAGCAGTGCCATCAATCACTTCTTTAATCTCCCCATGAATACTGATAAGCGCATCGCAGAAGCGATCGAGTTCTTCTTTCGATTCAGACTCAGTTGGTTCAATCATCAAAGTTCCAGTTACTGGCCAAGACATCGTAGGAGCGTGATACCCGTAGTCCATCAAACGCTTCGCCACATCTTCTACTGTGATTCCTGACTTCTCTGAAAGCGCACGTAGATCGATGATGCATTCGTGTGCCACCAAGCCTTTATTCCCAGTATAGAGCACTGGGTAAAATGACTTAAGGCGTGAAGCTACATAGTTCGCATTGAGAATCGCCACCTTTGTTGCCTCGCTCAGCCCTTCACTCCCCATCATAGCTATGTACATCCACGAGATCACATTGATTGATGCCGAGCCAAACACTGTTGCGCAAACCGCTCCTTCTTTTTTTTCAGAACTCAAATGACCAGGCAAGTAAGGCACGAGTTGCTCAGCTACGCCAATCGGGCCAACACCCGGTCCTCCACCCCCATGCGGAATGCAAAACGTTTTGTGAAGATTGAGATGACAGACATCTGCTCCGATTACTCCTGGGCTCGTCAATCCAACCTGCGCATTCATATTCGCACCATCCATGTAAACTTGCCCTCCAAGCTCGTGCACTAATTGGCAAATCTCCACGATCGTCGACTCGTAAACTCCATGAGTCGAAGGGTAGGTCACCATCAAGCATCCCAATTTCTCACCAGACTCCTCCGCTTTCGCACGAAGATCCCCCATATTGATGTTGCCATCTTCATCGCATGCAACAGGTATCACTCTGAAACCAGCCATTACTGCAGATGCAGGGTTCGTTCCATGTGCTGATGTTGGAATAAGACAGTCCGTTCGATCCTCATGGCCATTTGCTAGATGAAAGCGACGAATCGCTAGCAATCCAGCATACTCACCTTGCGAACCCGCGTTTGGCTGAAGAGAAACTGCTGAAAACCCAGTAATCTCAGCGAGCCAATCAGCCAAACTATCGAGCATATCAAGATATCCATGAGTTTGCTCCTCAGGTGCAAATGGGTGCATATTGGCCACCGTTGGCCAACTCAGGGCCATCATCTCAGATGTTCCATTGAGCTTCATCGTACAAGAACCCAGAGCTATCATCGATTCGTTCAAAGCGAGATCTCGTTTTTCAAGCCGTGAAAGATAACGCAACATTTCAGTCTCTGAGTGATAGCGATGAAATACTTCTGCCGTGCAAAACTCGGACTCACGGTCATGAAATGCATCCCAAGCCACTTCCTCTTCCTCAGGCAAAACAGGTTGATCTACGCCGAAGATTCCAAGAATAGTCATCACATCGTCTTGGTTCGTCGTTTCATCAAAGGAAATTCCTACGTGATCCGCATCGATACGACGGAAATTAAAGCCAGCCGCCACTCCTTGCTCGATCACATCTTCCGCTTGGCCAGACACTTTAATCGTAAGTGTGTCAAAGAAACTCTCATTGACCACCTCATGCCCACGCGCACTCACCGAGCACGCTACCACCTGAGCTAGATAGTGCACATTGTAAGCAATATTACGCAGCCCGTCTGGGCCGTGATACACAGCATACATAGACGCCATCACCGCCAGAAGTACTTGCGCAGTGCAGATATTAGATGTCGCCTTATCTCTTCGGATATGTTGCTCACGCGTTTGCAGAGCGAGCCGATAACCTTTATTACCTTGGGCATCTACCGACATCCCAACAATTCGACCTGGTAGCTTACGCTTCAGTTTATCAATACATGCTATGTAAGCTGCATGCGGACCACCAAATCCGAGAGGCACACCGAATCGCTGAGTATTTCCCACTGCAATATCTGCCCCAAACTCACCTGGAGGAGTCAAAACAGTCAGCGCTAGAATGTCTGCGGCCACAATAGTGGTAGCTTTGACCGCATGCACTTCCTCGTGAAACTCCGAGTAGTTATGTACTGCTCCATCCGCATCAGGATACTGAACAAGAGTCGCGAACAAGTCATCATAAGCGCTCGGATCGAAGCTCTGCCAATCCCCCACCAGCACTTTTACTCCAAGCGGCTCGCAGCGGTTCTTCACCACATCTATCGTCTGAGCGAAGAGCCTATCAGACACAAAAACGGTTCCACCTTTCGGTTTCGCAGATCGCGCCAATGCTACAGCCTCAGCCGCTGCAGTCGCCTCATCAAGCAAGGACGAATTAGCAACATCCAAGCCGGTAAGGTCGGTGATCATTGTCTGAAAATGAAATAAGGCCTCGAGTCTACCTTGAGCAATTTCAGATTGATATGGAGTATAAGCCGTATACCAACCAGGATTCTCTAACACGTTTCGCTGAATTACAGCTGGCACTTTCGTGCCGTAATAACCTTGCCCGATAAATGGTTTCAGAACCTCATTCTGATCCATTAGCATTTTTAAAAGCTCTAAGGCATCACTCTCAGCCAGTGGTGCTGGTAGGTTGAGTTCCCTTTCCTCTAGGACCTCTGCTGGGACAGCATCTGCAATGAGTTCAGAAATACGCTGGTAACCGAGTGATTGAATCATCGTCTCTCGGATAGAACCTTGCACACCCACATGGCGGCTACAAAAGTCTGAATAGATAGACATTATAAAATAAGAAAATGAATTAAGTGAAAATAGCTGAAACCCCAAAGGCCTTGGATTGAGCCCCGATCATCGACACACGCTCAAATTTTGCAAAACTAACTGTAATCTATCTAGATTCACCTGCCAGCGTCGCCATCCGACTTTATTGTTAGTATCCAATATGTGTAGTATAGGCAGCGGCATCTAATAAGCCATCTAACTGAGAGGCATCACTCAGCTTGATTTTAAAAATCCACCCTCCAGTATGTGGATCAGTATTTACTAATGAAGGGTCAACCTCTAGTGCTTCGTTCACCCCAACCACCTCACCTGAAACCGGAGCGTAGATATCCGATGCAGCTTTCACTGACTCCACCACAGCAATTGCTTCTTCCGCATCACACACACGACCGAGCTCTGGAAGCTCAACAAAAACGATGTCAGTGAGCTCTTCTTGCGCATGATCTGTGATCCCCACAGTCACCACTTCTCCTTCAACTAGAACCCACTCGTGATCTGTTGTGTATAAATATTTCTCAGGGACGCTCATAATAACTTTCGTTAGATTAATAGAAAAGGAATTAGCCTTTCTTGTAAAAAGGTTTTTTTACAACTTCAGCCTCAAATCGACGCCCTCGCACATCGACATCTACCAGCGTTCCCAGCGAAGCATGTTCCACCGGAAGATACGCCATTGCAACACCCTCGCGCAGACTAGGAGAAAGTACCCCGCTACTCAGTTCTCCAATGCGTTCATCCGCTTTCGAGAAGACTTCATAGTGCGCTCGTGGTGGCGCTCCTTTTCCCGTGTATTTGAGAGCCACTAACTTCTCATTCAGCCCCTCGGCTTTTTGTGCTCGCAATTTCTCAACCCCAATAAAATCGGTCTCGAGCGCACAAAAAAATCCCAGCCCAGCCTCGATCGGAGTCCTCTCTGGCGAGAGATCAGCACCATTGAGTGGATAGCACACCTCCGTCCGCAAACTATCACGAGCGCCCAAGCCACACGGCTTCGCACCCGCATCTATACACTTTTGAAAAAAACGAATCGCTGCACTAGCAGGAACAAATAGCTCAAACCCATCTTCCCCCGTGTAACCAGTCCGGCACACAATTATCTCTTCGCCAAATTGCTCCCAGCGATCAATCCCATTCCGCCGTGGCAGTATGCGCTCAGAAAACAATGCACCATAAACATCAGCCGCATCTGGCCCTTGCACCGCCATTCCTGCCCAATCTTCACTTTCGTTAGACAATGTTAGACCATCTTCCAAATGCAGCGTGAGCCACCTAAAATCTTCCGCAATCATCGAAGCATTCACCACCATGAAAACTTGGCCAACAGCAATGCGGTAGATGATAAGATCGTCAATCACACCACCATTTTCATTCAGCATCAAGGTGTATTGCGCATCGTCGACCTCTAAATTCTCCACATCGTTCGTCAGCATTGTGTTGAGCCACGCTTCAGCACCCTCACCACTCAATAAAAACTGGCCCATGTGTGAAATATCAAAAACACCCACCGCATTCCGAACAGCAGAATGCTCATCCATAATACTCGTGTACTGCACAGGCATATTCCTGCCAGCAAACGGGATCATCTTAGCACCCAACTCTAGGTGAAGCTCAGCCAATGGGGTTTGCTGAATATTCTCTTCGCTCATTCTAAATACACGCTGCTGTGTATGGCCACCTCTGTCAACACCACACTAGACTTCGAGAGTTCGCCCTTGCACCTTGATCTAGAAGTGAGACATTGAGTCCGAATCAAATTATCTAACAAAGTACCTACATGTTGAACCAACTTGAACGACAATTTGGCAGTTGGGCCATTCCCGGCCTGATCCGCTATCTCGCGCTTCTCTTTGTCGGAGTCTTTCTTCTCACTGCCATCAATCCAGCTTTCGCTGAAACACTCGACTTCGATTGGTCTAAAATTACAGATGGTGAATGGTGGCGACTTCTCAGTTTTATCTTTGCCCCTCAGATTGACTCACTCAGCGTCTTCGCGGTGATTTTCATGATCTTCGGCACCATGCTGATGTTCTCATTTAGCGATGGACTTGAACAACAATGGGGAATCTTTCGCACCAACCTCTTTGTCTATTGGGGAATCCTCAGTGCTATGCTCGCTAACATCCTCTATGGCGCAGTCTGGGATGTTCAATTTGGCCTTTCAGGAATCTACCTCGGCGCTTCAATCCTCTTCGCCTTTGCCACCTATAATCCCAAATACACGATCATGGTCTTCATGATCATCCCCTGCCCGATCTGGATTCTTGCAGCACTTGCTGGCGCGCCCATGTTGTTAAGTGCTATCACCAGCCCATTCCACGGGCTCTTCGTCGCTATCTGCATTTCTAACTATCTCATCATCGCCATACCCATGCTCCTTCGCTCTAGCAAACATCGCAGTTCGACAAAAGCGCGACGCAAGAAGTTTAAGGCCTACCAAACATCAGACAATCAGCCATTCCACACTTGTCACGTCTGCGGAGCCAACGACATCAGCAACCCAGAAAAAACATTCCGAGTTGGAAAAGATGGGAATGATTATTGTGAAGAACACCTCCCACAATAATACTTACCCACTATCTGTAAATAATCTCCTCACTCAAACCGATGTCTTCAGCTCTCAAAATACTTCCCCCCATCGAACCACTCGCTTTCCAACTAGCAAGGGCTGTCAAACTCCCCAAGCCACTCGTCGTTTCTTTCGTAAGAAAAGAAGTCACCGCTTGGCGCAAGCAACTGTTAGAAGGAACTGAAAGTGACAGGGACACAATCGAAAAGGACATTGAAGCAAAGCTTCAGGCCTTTGCAGCCTCACGGCTCCAACCAGTGATCAATGGCACTGGAGTGCTGATTCATACCAACCTCGGCCGTTCTCCTCTGGGCAAAACTGCTGCCGCTGCACTCGAACAAATTGCCACCGGCTACTCCAATCTCGAATTCAATCTTCCCGATGGTACTCGCGGCAAACGCGCTGGCTACCTCGAAACTGCTCTCGCCTGCTTAGTCAACGCCGAGTCCGCCACAGCCGTCAACAATTGCGCCGCAGCTTTGGTACTCATTCTTCGCCATCTCTGCGTTGGAGAAAAAAATGAAGTCATCGTCTCGCGTTCTGAACTCGTAGAAATTGGTGGCGGCTTCCGTGTCCCTGAAATTTTAGAAACTTCCGGTGCTAAACTTGTCGAAGTCGGAGCCACTAACAAAACGCACCTTGCAGACTACGCCAAAGCCATCACTCCAAACACTGCGATCATCCTAAAAGTTCATCGCTCGAATTTTTATATCGAAGGCTTCACCGCCGAGCCCGACATCGCGGAGCTCTCCACTCTTTGCAAAGAGCACGACATCCCTCTGGTCGAAGACATTGGCTCAGGCGCTATGATGAATACCGACGAACTCGCTCCAATCGATCACGAACCTACCCCACAAGAAGCACTCACCAAAGGCGTCGACCTCATCTGCTTCTCTGGCGATAAATTATTAGGAGGCCCACAATCTGGCATTATCGCTGGCCGTTCCGATCTTGTCGCTGGAGTAAAAAAAGAACCATTCTTCCGCGCCGTACGTTGCGACAAATTAATTCTCACAGTGCTTCAAGAAAGTATCGACGAATACCTCCGGACCCAAGCTGCGCCAACAAAAACAGATGTCCCGAACCTCAAAGCTCTGGCCATCAAACCTGAGGAGCTCAAACAAAGAGCACTCTCACTCATCGACTCAGTAGGTGAATGTCCTGAAGCAGAACTAAGTATCACAGAGTCAATCGCCACCACAGGCGGCGGAACCATGCCGCGATCCAAGATTCCCTCCATAGCGATCAAAATCACTCCAAGAGGAATCAGCCTCAACAAACTCGCTCAACAACTACGCGTCGGCACACCCGCCATCGTTGGTTACACACAAGAAAAGCACCTCTTGCTGGATCTTCGCACCATCTTCGACTGGCAAGACGAACTGGTAGTCAGTCGTCTTAGCGAAATACTCAGTTAATATGAGCAAATAGTTTTACAGCGGAAATCTTGCTATATTTACTATAGCTGCACAATAAAAACGCCCAACACAACAAGTGCTGGGCGCTTGCATATAGTAAATGGGTAAGACCCCTAACTGAGTTCTGCAACAGCTGCGTCTAATGACGCCACATCGTCGACAGAAAGAACTTTTACTGACTTATCGATGCGCCCCATGAGACCTGCGAGCACTTTACCTGGCCCGAGTTCGATGAAAGTTGTGTTTCCTTCAGCAATCACAGCTTGCATGCTTTCTGTCCAGCGTACGGAGCCTGTGACTTGCTTCTCGAGTGTTTCACGGATTTCAGCCGTGTCAGCAACTGCAGTTGCCTTGAAGTTGGAATAAACAGGAACTGATGGCATGGAAATTTTTGTTTCAGCAAGTACTGGGGCGAGCTTATCCTGAGCGCTCTGCATAAGGCGTGAGTGATACGCACCAGCTACTTTGAGTTTCTTCGCCATGCGAATACCACGCTCTTTAGCTCCAGCAACGGCTTTGTCGACACCCTCAACAGAACCTGAAACCACGATTTGGCCAGGAGCATTGAAGTTAGCCACATCCACGTCACTGTCGGCAGCAAGTGTTTTCACTGCAGCCTCGTCACCACCAATCATAGCCGCCATGCCACCTTCTGTTGCATTACACGCTTCTTCCATGAAAGCACCACGTTGCTCAACCACTTTGAGACCATCTTCAAATGAGAAAGTCCCAGCTGCTGCATGCGCAGTGAACTCACCAAGTGACAGCCCTGCAGCTGTCACGATCTCGAGATCTGGAAGCTTTTCCTTAAGAACCTCAAGACACGCAAGACCATGAAGGTAGAGCGCTGGTTGACAATTCCCTGTACGAGTTAATTCCTCATCAGGTCCTTCAAACATCACAGAACTCAATGAACGCCCCAATGCTGCATCCGCCTTGTCAAAAAGAGCTTGTGCAGAGGGATACGCCTCAACCAAGTCCTTACCCATGCCCACTTTCTGAGCACCTTGTCCGGAAAAAAGTACAACTACCTTATTAGCCATGGCTCGTGTCTAACTGTGCCCCCCCTCTGACGCAATCACAATTCCAGCTTTCACCACTTCTCCGCTTCTTCCTTCGCCACATTTCTTAGAAGTGACGCAGCACGTGCGATACACTGCTCTAGAGGTAAACCAAGATTTGCTAGCGCGTAATGACGGTCAAACATCTCCTCCGCCCCATCCTCAATCCGTCCAGCCATCGCGACGACTGTCTTTCCTGCAGCTCTAGCCATTTGAGCAATGCCCGCCGGCCCTTTGCCCTCCGCCGTCTGCGCATCGAGACTACCTTCACCAGTAATCACCACGTCAGCCTTCGCGATGCGCTCTTCGATTTTTAATTCCTGCGCGAGCCACTCAAAGCCATTCACTAGCTCTGCTCCACAAAAGTGCATCAGTCCAAAACCTAACCCACCTGCAGCTCCTGCGCCCTCGAGTTCAGCAGTATCGGCTCCATCACAAACCTCCATGATGTTCTTCAGTATCGACTCCATCGCAGCAATATCTTCGATTCCCTTCTGTGGTCCATACACAGCAGTCGCCCCATTTCCCCCTAAGAGAAGGTTACGCACATCCGATGCTACAAGAATGTCAGGCATCTCTATAATCCCCGACCCATCGAATTTTACCGCGCGTGCAAGTTCAGCAGGCACTGGCATCAACACATTACCGGCTGCATCATAGAAATTCGCTCCCAGCTCTACTGCCATCCCAGCACCAGCATCATTGGTGGCACTACCACCGATCCCCATCACGATTCGCTTCACCTTGTGTTGCTCAATAGCGTGACGCATCATAATTCCCGTACCCGCTGTATTCGAACAAAAGGCATCGCGTTCTTCCTTTTCGATCATTTCCAGACCATTCGCTTCAGCCATCTCCATGATCGCTGTGTCTCCAACGACTAGATAACGTGATTCACATGAACGTCCAATCGCATCCAGCGTACTACAAGTAACCCACTCTCCACCAAGCGCATCGCGCACAGCTTGAGTAAAGCCCTCACCACCATCAGCGATAGGAGCCTGATCTACTTCTGTTCCAGGCGCAGCTTCCCACACCCCATTTGCAATCGCCTCACAAGCTTCCGCCGCAGTAAGCGACCCTTTAAATTTATCACATGCAACCAGTACTTTCATTCCTAGACAGTTAGAAAGAAAATGAAAAAAAATGCGACTGTTTACTTGCAAAAAGTCCGACTCTACGCTTTTTTCCCTGCACAGCCAAATTGCACACGGAGGGGTGGCAGAGCGGTTGAATGCACCGGTCTTGAAAACCGGCAAGGTGTTAAAGCCTTCGTGGGTTCGAATCCCACCCCCTCTGCCATTTGGCTATGAAAGAAGCGGACCACAAGGTTCGCTTTTTTTGATCATAGTGACAGCCGCCAACCTTCAATCTAATAAATCGAAAAATGGCCCCTAACTAACTCCCCCAACATAAACCCAAACTCACACATGTCCCCCACCATAGCGGCTCTTTACGAAGTTCACCGTCATCAAATCCTCCTCGATGCGCTACGCCATCCAGATCAGCAGGTTTTACCATCAGCCTATCTCTACGCTCTGGACCGCAGGATCTCTCCTATTTTTCACACAGAATGGACCGACCATGTCGATCCTTTTGAAGAAGCCTATCGACCTAACACCGAACAAGCTCAGTATATCTATCAGTTTATTCGAAACGTCTTTTCACTTCCACCTGAACAACACCAAAGCTTTAACCAACTAGTAAAAAACTTAGGAGGTCAAAGGTATAGCTACCACTTACGCGTCATTCTTCGGTATTGTTTTCAATCGAATAAATTCGATCAGCCATTCTACGACAGAATCCTTACTAAAGGTGAATACCCTGAAGAAGTTTTATCCATTATTCGTCCTTACACAGCAAAAGATATTCAACTCGTCTAAAGACTTCTCAACACTCGCTATTTCCATACACTCTAGCCAGTGACAACATTGAATATCATCGGCTGTGGCAAGCTCGGACAGAGCCTTGGCCGACTATGGAGTGACTCAAAAGAATTTAGAATTGGCTCCATTCTAAATACTTCACTCGACAGCGCTAACCAAGCCGTGAGCCACATCGGTTCAGGAAGCGCCTGTGAAGAAATGGATCAGATGAAAGCCGCGGATGTCTGGCTCATCGCCAGTAATGACGCTTCCATTGCTACCATTTCCTCAAAGCTCTCAAAGTTTAAACATCTCCGCGCGCAAGACATTGTTTTTCACTGCAGCGGTAGCCTTTCTTCGTCCGCACTAATTACATGTAAAGAGAAAGGAGTAGACATCGCCAGCATCCATCCAGTCATGAGTTTTACCGGAACTACCCTCTCTGCTGAAGATTTCATAAATGTCCATTGTAGCTGCGAGGGTGATACCGCGGCTCTCCATCTCCTCACTCAAAAATTCAGCGCCATCGGCGGCAAATGCTTCCAGATTTCTTCCGAGTCTAAAAACATCTACCACACCGCAACTGTCATGTGCTGTAACTATCTCACAGCCCTCACTGAAGCAAGTATTCAGCTCTATCAACAAGCTGGAATTGAACGAGATCAGTCGCTAGCGCTAATGCACCCAATCATGACGGCCACCCTCGCTAACATTTTCCAACATGGAACTACCAAGGCTCTAACTGGCCCTATTGCCCGAGGCGATACCGAAACGGTACAAAACCATCTCAACGCACTGACCGACGACAAGCTGCAATCTATCTACCGCAGCCTCGGAGAAGTCGCCCTCACTTTGTCCGAGCAGCAAGGTCAAGCGAACCAAAGACAACTCGCTGAAATGTCTAAACTGCTATCAAACAGCACCAACTAATACAACTTCGCGATTCAAATGAGACAAATGACAGTGCAATTTGTTTAGAAATCAAGGCTCGAGGAAGAAGCGATGCTAGCATCGTGACTGAAGAGGAACGTAGATTTATCAACAAAGAGCCCACACCTCTTTCCTTCCGCGTAGCTCAATTCTTCAAGCCACCCAAAAAATCATTTATCTCTCTTAGTATGCGATTTGGTATCCGCTAGCGCATTGCTTTTCCCTCAGCTTTTTTCGCTTTTTGGAATTCCACATAGGTAATTCCTGTCTGCTTATTCGATGCTGGGTCGACAGAAGAAACACGCATTGTACGCAAGGTATATTCCTTCCCTAGGCGCATAAGGTCAGTGACCAAAAATTGCTTCAATGGCTTGCCCTGAGCATTGTAACCCACCAGCTTCATCATCGCCCCATACTTTTTATGTACCCACACGTAAACGATGCGATACGCGCCCTCAGTCTTTGACGGATTTTCTAAGCGGATCTTATCACAGAGCTGACCATTAACTTTCTCCTCACCTACCACCGTCGCATTTTTCCAGTATAGAAAACGCATCGAAATGTCTTCGTAGGTCACATCAGTGCCGTTAATTCCCTGCGCGAGCTTCGAGTCCTCAAATTGAGTCGTCTTTCCATCTACAATCTCAAACAAGTCGTAGTGATCCTGCGCTAGACGCATGTGAAACCGTTCTTCTTCCTTCCCGGTTTTATAAAAAAACTGGATATCCTCTTTACGTAAAAACAAACTCAATGGCGTCTTTTCTCCATTTTTAGACATGTAACCGTGAAGATCTTGTTGAGTTTGCAGAGTCACCGAATAGCGAGTATTTGCTAAGATGCGCTCAGCCGCTTCATCGGCCATCGCCTGATAACTACAAAATACCGCAAGACAGAGTGTGACAAAAAATGGTGCTTTCATGCTTTGCTTAGAACAATCCATATCTCCTATGACGGCAAGACCAATCCACTTATTCAAATAATTTTGAGCATCATTGTTAGAACCTGTACTACTTTTTAAAAACTTCATCACTCTAGGCTTGAAGATTTTACATTTTTCACCGCATCTTTCGTATACGGAATCGCCCGAACCCATCACCTATGAGCCTGCGCAATCAATTAAACGACGTTCTACCTGACATCCTCCCAGCTAACCCGAAAGAGGCAATCAAAGGAACTGAATTAATCAGACTAGTACGCATGCGTCTCGATGGTAATTACTCCGACGCGTCACTGCGTTACCACTTTTCGATCATGTCCTGTGATCCAGGCTCCTCGATTGCTAAAGTAGAAAAAGGCCAAGGCTACTATCGCCGCACAGCAGAAGTTCCAGCCCTAGCAAGTGCGCAAGAACTGATCTCCATGACCCAAGGCCGTTTGGATGATTTCGGCTCAGACCAAGAAGCCATGGACCTCGTCCTGCTACGCGTAAAAAAGTTTCGCGCCATCGTCAAACGCTGGAGTGAGGTCAATGGCCGCTATCCATTTGTTTTCCGCGATCCATTTCAAGCTAGCTCCCCGATGGGCAATCTCTGGAAATTCCCAGAACTCATGCTCGTCGACTGGGAAGGCGCCGGTGAAGAAGGCAACAGCGTGCTCCAGCTAAAGCAGACTCTGAATCTTCCACCCTTCCGACTCTACGCAGCACGACTACGCATTCACCCCACTATTCACACCTTCCGAGAAGACTTCTTCCAAGCACTAAGCTCCTCAGTATGGGCAAATGGTGGAGAGCTTTTCTATGCATGCGCTATCGAAGACGAAGCTCTAACTGACGCATTTAGGAAACTCAACGAGGTTTTCGGCGTCGGAGTCACCTCATTCGGTCTCTCACTCGAACAACTCGATGACCTTCCTCGCCCAGCACACATCCTCAATGCTCATCCGCGAGAAACTGAAGCGCTCATGGAACGCCTCGAAATCAACCGAGTCGCAGCAGCGCACACCCGGCCACACCTCGACTGGGCAGCACTCGATGCGATACGCAACGATACAGAGGAAATCAATCAACTCTTTGACTGGCTTACCACATCTCTCAAACAAGGAGAGCCAAGTCCCCACATCGAGAATTAATAAGGATAGAGCAGTCAGACTACTCCAAAGGCGCACCGACTATCTCAACTCTTTCCATCTTCAATAGAACTGGAATGGCTTAAGCTCTACGCCAATGCCTCTCTAAAGCTGTCTATCAGTGTCACCGTATCTTCAATACCTACCGAAACTCGAATAAGATTTCTCGGAACACCACAACCTTCAGCCCACTCGAGTTCATCATAGTGTGCTAACAAGGTATACGGACAAACTAGACTAAACTCTGTCCCCAGACTAGGCCCTTTTGAAATCTGCAAGGCATCGTACACTTTTGCTGACTTTTTCTCATTTTTAAGGGTGAAGGATATTAAGCCACCGTAACCGCCATTCTCACGTTTAATTGCCTCGTAATTCTCCTTTGCACAAAGTGATGGATACCAAATTTTATCCACAGCTGGATGCTCCAACAACATTTCAACAAGGGCTAATGCATTTGTATTGACTGGCTTCATACGCTCAAGAAAGCCCATCGAGTTCTCATCGAGAACAGCAGCATCTGCAGCATACAAACGAGATCCTCCCTCGCAATCGTCATCGAAAAATCCACGCAAATCATCGTAGAATGGAGAACGCTCAACCAGCTGCACACATCCCGCTAGCACATCACCTTTGCCTGAAACCCATTTCGACAATGAACTCGTAACCACATCAGCGTACTCAGTCACACCGACATTGTATACCGACGCCACTGTGTCATCGACAATCAACGGCACGCCTCCTTCACGACAAGCTAGGTGCACTTTTTTAAGGTCGAGCGTGCGCAACAAAGGATTGCTTGGAACTTCACAGAACACAGCTGCAAATTCGCCCTGGCGTATACGCTTCAGCGCCTCGTCAAGTGACTCACCAAAACTATCATTGAGCATCACAGCTCCAGAGCCAAAATGATTCTGAATCTTTAGCGCATCAACGTAGGGAAAATCGATCTGTAGAGTCTTCTTGCCCGAGAACATTCCTGTCACCGCACGGTGCACAGCATAGATTCCAGACATGCCACTTTCATAAAGAAACACATCCTCAGTCTTGTAATCGCCAAATCCTGCGATGCGTTCACGCAAGGCACTCACATCAAATTTCCACAGCCCGTCTCCCTCGATAACATCATGCGCCTGACGGCTCGAAACGATCTCTCCTGTGTAGCGCCAGTATTCCATCGCCACCGCAAACACAGCCTCAGGAACGATCAATGCCTGAAGACCATCGTAACTCACAATCCGAGCCGCTGCACCTGTGCGCTTCTCTACAAAACGTAGTGCCCTCTGGGCAGCTGCACGATGCGGAAACACTACCACGCGTTCAGATTCTACTGCTAGTTGCTGCGCTGCCTCGGTAAATAATCGCTCCACCAACGGGTGCTTAAAGAAACGCGGATAACCACAGCGCAAACGCCGCATCACCTTGTCGCGGTTCTCTTCATAGCCAATCACAGAATCCCACGTCGGCAGGCACATAGAAATAGCATGTCGTGTGTCAGGAAGTGGAGCTCCGAGATCGTCGTCAGTCCAAGCTGGGTCTGTAATGAGGTTTCTCAACGCGGATGATGTCTACTGAAATGCACAAGATTTGCAAGCTAGTTATCAACACGTGACAATAGCTTTTACTTGGCATCTACCTCACTATACTCATACTCAACTGGCCATGACAAAATCCGCAGTCATCATCACCAGCTTGCTCACAAGCTGCTACACTCTATTTGCTCAACCATCACAACCGTACGATCAACAGACGCAAAAATCCCGACAAATCGCGCTCTTTAAAAAGTTCGACACGAACCAAAACGGCCAACTCACCGAGCAAGAATTTGTCAATGCCATTGCCTCTGACCTCTTTAAAAAATTTGATCAAGATCAAGATGGCAAGGTTAGTGAAACTGAATACCACAAATTCGCCAGAGATAAACAACGCGCAAAACAGGAATACCCCAAAATTGATACGACTCAAAAAGGTTACATCCAACTCAGCGATGTGATGCACTACACCCCTCTAATCAACGAACTGCGCCAAGCATTTCGCAAAGTAGACACCAAAAACAAAGGCTCCGTTTCCTTACAAGAGCTCAGCGAACTCAACCCAAACTCCTAGTTTACCTTTAATTTCCAACCATGAAGTTCCACTCATATAGCTCTGTCCTCGCCCTCGCGATCATTCTCTCAAATTCCTGCTCCACCCCCGAACAAACTAGCCGCGCCGTGACTGGTGGAGTGGTCGGCGCTGGTGTTGGAGGCCTCATGGGAGGCTGGTCAGGAGCCGCTGCTGGAGCTGCCGTCACCGGTCTACTCGGTGCAGCCACAGCCACTGGCGATCCACGCTACGGCTCCTATAATGGAGTCACTCCCGCTAGAGCTACCAGTGGAAATACCAAGTCACTATCTACAGGTTCCATGGGCTACCAGTTCTAGCGAACAAACAGCAACAGCGCATGAGGCTCGACCGCTTTCTTTCTCACCAGACCCGTCTCGGCAAAAAAACGGTGCGTCAAAAAATCGATGCCGGTATCGTCAAAGTCGACGGCTCAGTCGAAACTTTTCACCGCACCGAAATCTCTCAGTTTACCACTGTCGAACTCGAAGGCGAAATCCTGCAACAACGTGAAGCCATTTACCTCATGCTCCACAAGCCAGCAGGCTACCTCAGCGCCACGACTGATCCGCAACACCCGACCGTCATTGACTTAATTAAGGAACCTTACGCCTCTGAACTCCACATTGCTGGTCGACTCGATCGCGCCTCTACCGGACTCCTTCTACTCACAAATGATGGCCGCTGGTCCCGCGCTTTAACCGAGCCAGAAAAAAAGATCCCAAAAGTCTACTCAGTCACACTCCGCGACCCAGTCAGAGAAGACGCATCTGAGTTTTTCGCACAAGGCATTTACTTTGCCTTCGAAGACCTCACCACCGCACCAGTTGAATTAGAAATCGTCGGTGAAAAACAGGTCAATATCACCCTCTTCGAAGGACGCTATCATCAGATCAAGCGAATGTTCCACGCGATTGGCAACAAGGTCACCAGCCTTCACCGAGAGCGCATTGGCGAGCTTACATTAAACCAGCTACCTGAAGGGCAATACACCCGCATCAGCAAAGACTTCAAAGTACTCTGCTAAGCCTGACGCTGCATTCTGAGTCCGACGAAGTCAGTATCTGGAAGGATAAACTTCTCTAGCTCTAACACGACCTCTGTCACAGCAAACTCAGCTAAAACCATCGAACAAATCTCTTCGCCCAAGGTTTCGATCAACTTCCGCGGTCTCACAGCAGCCAACTGCTTTACCCGTTCTCCAACCTCATAGTAATTGACAGTGTTCTCAATAGAGTCCTCGAGACCTGAAAACCCCTTCCTAGGAACTAACTCGAGATGAAGCTTCAAAATTTGAGTATTCGCTCTCTCTTCATCCGGCACCCCGATGTGAAGCGGCACTTCAAGCCCTCTAATGATAATAGTGTCTTTCATCTATTGCTATCCTATTACGTCATGCCAATCTTCAGCCTCATCGAGCATTGCTTTAAATTCAGCCAAATCTTCTAGCAGAAGTGTTGGCTTCACCGACTCAAGAACTTCTCGATGGTTATAACCAGTCAATACGCCTGCTGAATAAATACCTCCGTGGTGCGCAGTTTCAACATCATGCGTCATATCACCCACAAAAATGGTTCTCGCAGGATCCAGCCCATGCTTTGAAATAATCTCCCCAATGCGTTCGCGTTTGTCTAACACACCAGCATAAGTTTCTTCAAAATAGTGACCCAGCTCGAGCTCCTTAACCTGCTCACCAAAAGCCTTTTCACACATGCTGCTCAGCACAAACATTCGGCTCTTCTGGCTGTCTAAAAATGCAAGAAAATCCGCCGCGTGCGGTAAAACCGGTACCGTTTCTTTCGAGATAGCAAAGCCATGACGAAAATGCCCTTCAAGCTCGTCTAAATCCACTTCTGGTAAATGCTCTCTATAAAAATCATCGTAGGGAAGCCGAAAGCTACGACGGAAGCTCTCGCGCTCCCACTCCGACCGTTCATAAATGCGCATCACATGATTCGTTGCACAAATCACCAAGGCCAAATCATCCACTAGCGTACCCGACCAATCAAAAATCCAATTCCAATCCTTCCCTCGCATGCTTATTATATTCCTAAAAATTCTCTTATCAAATCAGCGCTTATCCCACTTTGAAACGCACTTGTTTCACCACACCTTCACCAAGTTCATCGCGCAAATTTTTGAGCAACTTCCCCTTCATCTGTTCCAAGTGAAAGCGCATGGACGGCTGAACTACTACTAACACAAGCACCCCTTTTTTTAGAGACTCTGGCTCAGCATGCTTTGCGACAAAGTCACCAGCCACCTTGCTCCAGGCCTTGCGCAGCCTTTCCTCATCCATCCCCCCTTGGATGCCTAGATCTTTCAGCAGACCTTCAAGATGCTCAGAGGCATCGTGAATATTCCGGTTCGGATCCGGGACAGGATCCCCGTAGCGCCATTGACGCAATGTCAACTCCCGCATCCACTTCATCGTGTGCGGGAGCTTCCTTTGAGATGGATTATTCTTTGCCATCTTCACCGATTGCCTCTACCGGGCAACCTTCCATAGCCTCGACGCATTGCTCACGCTCTTCCTCATTCTCAGGCTGCTTGTAAACAAAGGAATAGCCTTCGTCTTCTTCGCGTGTGAAGTTATTTGGAGCAGTTTCACGACAAAGGTCGCAATCGATGCACTGGCTATCGACATAAAATTCACCGCCTACGTTTTCTGGATTCTTATCTTCCTTGTCTGCCATAATAAAAGTTTCTGTGTTGACCCACTGCTAATTGCACTAGGGCGAATAGGCAACTATTTTTGCGAAGTTTCGAAAATGGTACATTGAGCACAGCCATTTACAAATGAATACTAGCGAGTCCTTGTTCTATTTCCCCCACATTCAATAGCGTGATTTCAGTATAATCAGAGTTTAGCTTTACAGGGTTTTCCTCATCCTGCACCACTAGAACTACCAGTGAAATTCCAAAAGAACTCAAGCTCTGGAGAAAGTTCTCTCGCTCATCATCCCAATCTCCAAATACCAAAAAGCACGTTGTCAGATCATCCGCATGCTTGAGCACTGCATTTTTTAGCGCAGCCCAGTCAGCCACTGGGTCAATCTCCACACTCGCTAATAACTCAAGCATCGCCTCCACTCGCTCCACATTTTTCCCCACAGTCTGAACCTTCGCTCCTTGCTGGATAAACATCACATCAATCAGACTTTGGTCAGTATCCATCTCACTCGTTAAGGTCGCAGCCACTGAAACAAGCTCTTCAAACACCTCTTCTTGCTCCGCCCTAACCGCCGTATCTAATACCAAGCCATAACGCGGAAAGAACATCTCCTCGTACTCCTTCAAAATCGGTTTCCCAGTCCTTCCCCAGCTCGGCCAGTGAATGTGCTTAGGCGGATCACCCGGTCGATATTCCCGCAACGACACAAACTCTCCACTCTGCCCCTGAGTCGATGTACTGCTATCTCCCCCCACCTGACTCCTTGCTTGACCAGCAAAATCGAAACTATCCATCCGGTAGCGCTTCGGCAGTACAATCAGAATGTCCTCCTCTTGATCCACCCTTTTAACTCGTTGAAATAAACCTAAAGCATCAGGCAGCACGACTCGCATGTTTTGCAAATGAATCACACCACGTCTCAAGGGTAACAGCTCCACCCTCACTTTTCCACACTTCTCACCGCCCACAGAATTCGCCAAAAACAACTTCGACTTCATCAGTAAAAAACGCGATTTCAGCCAATTCCATCGGTACGCCAAAAAGAATCGGTCAAATGCATTCCTTTTCTCCTCACCCGGCTCAGTAGCATGCAAAAACACATCCATCGATGGTGTTGGATCCGGAGCCAAATCCAACATATAAAAATTATTAAGTCCCCTCTTCGCTAAATTCGTATACTCAACAGTGTACTCCAGCGGCCTCCCCACTGAAGCGTGTCTTGGCAACAACCTCCGAACTTTGAGCTGAGCTTTTCGCAATAACACCGAAACAAACGCCGCAATACATACCGCACTGACCACCCCTAACAATTGAAAGAAAGTGTCCCGAGGATACATCGACGCCATAAAAGCACACAATGGCAAGCCGCAAACCACAATCCACCCAAGCGATGAAATACGATTCCGCAGCCCAAAACTAGAGCGCGAACTCGAACTATACAACTTATAGAGTCGTCGCTGGATAGTTTGATTCATCCCTGCATTTAAACTGGAACAGCAACTTCAGCTAAAATCGACTCGACCACACTCCGCCCGGTTTTCCCTGAGTATTTTGCCTCGTTGCTCAAAACCAATCGGTGAGCAATCACATCAGTTGCTACATCTTGAATAATTTCAGGTGTCACAAACTCAAACCCAGCCATAACACTGCGCGCCTGAGACACCTTCATCAAAGCCAAAGAAGCTCGCGGACTCGCTGGCAATTTAATATCCGAATGCTGGCGTGTCATTGCACAAAGCTGCACCATGTAATGCTTCAACTCGTCACTCACCCGAACCTGAGAAATTAAGCGCTGCCACGCTAACACATCGTCTCTAGTGACCACCGCTTCCACCCGCTCCACTGGATGCTTTACCCCTTGTTGATCAGTCAGTATTTGCACCTCTTCCTCCATTCCCACATACCCCAGCGAACACTGCATCATGAATCGATCCATCTGAGCTTCCGGCAAAGGATAGGTCCCTCTAAACTCCACAGGGTTTTGAGTCGCTATCACAAAAAATAAGCCATCGAGACTATGTCTCACACCCTCAATCGTCGCTTGTTTCTCAGCCATCACCTCTAACAAAGCACTCTGAGTTCTCGGCGATGCTCGGTTAATTTCATCTCCTAACAAAATATTAGAAAATATTGGCCCCTTGTGAAATTTGAACTCAGCCGTTTGTGGATTAATCACAGAAACGCCTAAGATATCGGAAGGTAACAGGTCTGGCGTGAACTGAATCCGCTGAAATTGAGAGCCACTAATTGTTCCAGCTAAAGCCTTAGATAGAGTTGTTTTCCCAGTCCCTGGAAAATCTTCTAACAACACATGACCACCAGCCCCTAGGCAGCAAACTAGTCGTTCTACGAGTTCTTCCTGCCCTCGTATGATTTCTCCGACCGCCTTAACGATTTTATTTCCGACCTCAGCTATTTCACTCATTTGACTTCTCTTTTAAAAGCATACGCTCGACCTCAGTATTAGCGAGTTCAATAGCTTTAAAATATTCTTTTTCCAAACCCTCGAGCTTCGCTTTCTCGAATAACCTCATGGTCTTCTTATTTTCAAGAGCCTGACCACGACCATGCTCATAATAATACAATAACGAAGGAAGCAGCCGCACCCGATCTTCAACACAGACAAATGGATAAAATAAATACTCCGTCGAAGAGTCTTCTCCATAATCTAAGCTCACGATACCTAGAGCGATCTCGCCACTACAGACAGCCTTCACCCATCTGAAACTACTATCATCACGCTGACGTCCACGCGCATCCGCTCCGATCGCACGTAGAGCTGACAACTCACCATCTTCAGTGATTGCTACATATTTGGAAAGTTGCTCCACAGCTCCACTGCCCAAACCGCGTCCGTAGTCTCTAAACAACTCACGCAGAACTCCAATCTCCTTCACTGCTTGCAGAGCATCTTGATCAAGTACCACAGCATCAGGCAGCAACGACTTCAAAACGTGTTGATCACTAGCCTCAGTAAAAGCACTATACCGCTCTAACCGTTCCTTCTCTAGCAATTTCTCAAGATCCTTTTCCGTATATTTCTCCGGGTCTATGCTCCAGAACTCATTCTCTTTTTTAAACCTCACAGGCACTAATGAAAATCTCTCGGGCCTAGGCCAGTTCTCAACAAGGTAAATCACATAGGTATCCCGCTCACCAATATCTTCATACACGCGGCTAACCTTCTGATTATTTTCGTCAGTGAACTTCGTCCACAGTGAAAGCTCAAAATGCTCTCCTCGAGCTTGTTCATCGATAAGCTTCAAATACCCTTTTACATCTTGCTGCCTCACTGCGAGTTCGAACTTATCGATAAGCTCATTCGCATGTTTGATCTGGTCCATGGGTATCTCTTCAATAATACGCTGTTTGACTTCTAATAAGCGTACTTGATTCGCACTATGTAAATTGGAGGCTCTGAATACATTCAATGAAAAACTACCTGTGTCACTCATTTCCAATAAATGGGGCAGTTTCAAATACCAAGCACCACCTTCCTGCTTGAACTCAAATTCTAGAATCTGCTGCGGATGCCTTTTCTCATATGGTAAATAAAGCCCTAGACTCACTATTGGACTCTCCTCAATCTGCGGAAGAACCGTATACAAAAATTGCTCATCTAACAAAGTTTTCCACATCCCTGACTGCTCAGCACTATTAAATGCGCTCACTAGTGTCCGCCGAACAATGTCGTCAGCTCCCCCATAGTCAACACACGCTAAAGCTCTAATAATATCTCTCGATTTACATGCCTCTATAAAATACCGCAGAACATCATCTCTATCAGCTTCTAACAAGCCGTCAGCGTCTTCACGCATCTCAGAAAGTTGGGACTCATACTGATCAAAACGACGCTTTTGGCGGTCTCTTAGATACGCATCCCTCACCACTACAGCCCTCTTTTCTAGATCAGCAAGATTCTCAATCAAATCACTTTGATAGCCACCGTAACCGGTAAATGTAAACACTCCAGGAATAGGCGCCGCTTTCCACTCATCATTAACACAGCAAAATGCGATCAGAAAAACGTCTTCATAAAATGGATCGAATGGACGAGTCTTCGCAACCACCGCCACCCTAGCACCATCGTTACCTATTGACTCTAACAACTCATATTCAGCATCTTTAGAATAATAGAGTGACCTTTTTCTCTCTAAACGCTTTATTAACCATTCCTTGCGACTTTTTTGCAAATTCGCAGCGATCAAATATTCATCAATTTCCACCTCCTGCTCAGCGGCTCTCTCTTCAATGAAATCTAACACTATGTCATCATCCCAATGACCAATCACCACTTCTGCGATCACGCGGCTAGCCAACACACTCAAGATAGTCACTATTCTCAGAAGCTTCATCAGTCTTCTATCAACTCATTAAACACTTCGTCTGCTGACTTCTTTTGCTCAAGCTGCTGCTCGTCTATAGTTTCTTGCTGGTTTTCCTCCATTAACTCAGCCCTAGAATACACCTTAGAAGCGAAGTCATCAGACAATTCTCCAACTTTTCCAGATAAGCTGACTTTTTCCCATAGATAACCATCTTTGCGTCTACTAAACACACCCGTTCTCACTGACTCCTCAACAATCTGCTTATGCTCAATGGGAACTCCCACATCGAGTTCACCAGTAACGACACCCTCAGCCGACACCTTAATCCCGCCCATGAAAAGCAACCGATCTTGTTGTACCAGCCGAATATTAGTAAACTCCATCCCACTGGTATTTTTGACCAAATGAAAACTTGCTTCATCCGCAAACAAAGGGCGTCGATACCATTGCTTTCTTAGTATCGTTGAAAGCTCTGCTAAAAATGGAAACCCGTAAAACTGAAGCTCATCGAAACTCAACTCAGCATCGAGACTCTCAACACTTTGTTGTTCTACATGATACACAAGCTCAGAAGATTCACAACTAGCCTCGCCACCTAAAATCTCTGCCAGATTTTCGCCAATAAGCAATTGCGACGGAACTCCCTCTATGCCTAAATTGAAAACCAGTAACGGCTCTGAACTATAACTAATATCACCCTTGATCGATAAAGCTGATCGAAGCTCTTTGTTATCAAAACGAACAGCGCATTCCAACCTATCATCTAACACGCGAACCAGACCTTGATCCACTTCAAAGCTTTCAAGCAGCGGTTCATGAATAACTCCTCCATCTATCAAGAAGTCTAATGAGCTTTTGCGCTTTCGCATTGTCACCCCTACTCCCTCAGCCCACTTTCCGTCATCATTAGCCAATTGAACATCGAGCGAATGACAACGTAAGGAATCTATCCCAAACCTTTCATTTTCAGAATTTTGAATCAACGGAGAGTTCTCTCCGTCTGAGTGGATAACTAACAGCCCTCTGGAAGCATTCACCCGATCAATCTTCCAAGTCGAACTAAGTAGCCCTCCTAACATGTATTTCGACTTAAGCTCATACAGCTTCAACGATTGAAGGAACTTTGTCCCCTCAGGCCACTCCACCTCAAGTGATTGAGCCCTCGCTTGGGTATAGTCTGCTTTGAAATGATTTAACTCAATCTCGCTTCCTGATTGCTTCTCAATCACCTCAACCAGTTGATTCTGGAATTTGCTGCTATTGTGAAACGCAATCGAGAATGAAAAGCCTAATACAACGATGAAGCAGAGAATAAACACGCTGATCAAAAAGATCAGATTGCGCTTCCTCCGCTTCAGCTGAGCCTCCTTATGCGCTTGATGACTACGGCGCTTCTTAGAACGCTTACGGATAACGACCGAGCCATCCTCACGAACTACTTTTTCCCCCTCACTGCTAGACCTACGCTTGCGTACTCGTCTCCGCCTGGTCTCACCATGTTGCGTCTTATCCAAATCAAAAAGTCACTACACTCAGAATAACGGATAGTCTTATCTATCGCGCCATGGCTTACCTGTAGGATCTTGAATCTCTACATTTACAAAGATCAAGAGAGCTCTATCCACGCGACGCGTCCCAGAACTCTGGAAAAACCTTCCCACTAAAGGAATATCGCCTAACAAAGGAACTTTGTCTTCTACATCTTCAATATCACTCTGCTGAAGTGAGCCGATCACCACGTTAGCACCATCTTGAACCGTCACTGCTGTTCCTGGATAAATCTTTCTAAACACAGGCATCAAGATCGCATTGTCACTCAGCGTTACTGTCGACGGAAAACCAGTGATCGGATCCGACAACGAAGTCTGAATCGGCGAACCATAATTCACAAACCCATCAAAATCGACCTTCTCCACATCCATCTGCACATCGACATAATTCCTGTCCTCATGCACAGCGAGTTCCACTTCCATATTTAAACCTACCAGTCGGGTTTCAAATGCTGTCGGATGCGACGGAGTCACAGGGTAAGCTCCTTCTGAACTATTGCGGCTTAGCGTATTTGGAAGTTCCGGTGGTTCATATTCCGTTGGGTAAATAAATTCCTTACCACTGAAGAGTGTGGCTCGCTCTCCTGGTCGGGCAATCACCGAAGGAGCGTCTAACATCTCAATGCTCTTCTTCTGCGCAAGACCACGCATGATCATTTGCACATCTTGGGTCGAAAGCACAAGAGCCGATGGCGCACTGTCTTGACTATCAGTAGCTCCACTACTGACCAATGGCCCATTACCAAAGGCTGATGAGTTATTAAACATGTATTCACCTGAGCGATTCCCCGATGTCACAGGAGATAAAGCTGATGAAACAGCTCCTACACTATCTATCGGGCGACCACTCCCAGTCGTACCTCCTCCTAGGCCAAAGCCACTATCCCCGTCATTGGTATTCCCTACCAACCAGTCAAATCCAAGTTCTTCTAAGTCGCCCATCGCCACATCCATGAAAGTCATTTTCATAACCACTTGAATGCTTTCGGTACGCGAAAACTTATGAATATATTCCTCAATCATGTTGAGGTTTGATAAGGTGTTCGCAACCATCAAAGAGCCTGAACCTGGAATATACTTAGCCGATGCTCCATCGGGAAATGTCACACCGAGCTGTGATAGGAACTCTTGCGCCGACACTCTTGGACTGAGTACGGAGTTTGATTCCGGAGTATCTGCAAATGGATCATCGTTCTGTGCTGTACTACTTGGGCTAGCCTGACGCATAAACCCAGGAGGTACTCGAAAAGTTCTTCGGCGGATCTCTCCATCAGCGGACCCCAGCGGAGTGATAATCACTGCGTGATCATCCATCATCCACTGCGTTCCTGTCGCATGACTCACGTAATCTAACACCTTCTCAAGTGGCACATTGCGCACATTCAGAGTCACAAGTTTATTGGAGATTTGCTGGTAAGTCTCGGAATCTTGGTCACCTAGATTGAGCACAAAGTTCACCCCTTTCTGCTCAGCACTCATCGCCTGATGATCAAACTCTCGTGACCATTCGCGGATGACATCATACACCTCTCGGATCGATGCATTTTGAAAATCAACGACAGGTATCATTATCTGACGTAATTTCGCACCACGCACCTGTTGAATACGGTCGTGCTTCTCATTGAGCAATACTGACTCGTGCACAAAGTTGAGCTCACGCGGCACGGGCATCTCCCACGCTCCATCCACTCGGCTTAACAATTCCGCACGGCTTTGATCATAAGCACTTTTCTGATAATTTCTAACATACTGAGTCACTCGTTCCATGCCGCGGCGAGCCGCTACATTGTACCGATCAATTCGTAAAACCTCCTCGTATGCCAATAGAGCTTCATCAAATTGACCTAAATTAGTGTAGCCTTCAGCCTTATAAAGCCACTTCTTCACTTCCTCAGTATCTCTACTATGCTCGGCAGTTAAGGCTGGATTGTAGCGAATCGGGTCATCGAGCTTCGCTAACATCGTTTTTGCTCCCAAGTGATCTGGAGCCACACCCTTCTGCAAGACTGTCTCCATTAAATCTTTCGCCTCATCGTATTGACCAAAACGGGCGAGCTGCTTGGCATACTCGACAGAAGATTGCGCATAACGCTCAGCGGTCACAATGTACTGTTCCTCCGCTAAACCTGCTTTCGGCACCATTGACAATGCCTGCTTATACTGCTTTACCGCCTCTTCATAGTCACCCTGCTCATACGCCTTGTCTCCAAGACTGAGCATTTCTCTAGCTAACAACACATTCTCAGATCGACGCGCAGCTTCCTTGCTCGCTATGCTTTGCGAATAACCATCCGCAATAGCATAAGGCACAGAAGTTAGCACAAAACCGCATAGAAAGCTCCCTTTTAATAAAGCGCTCCCAAGCCGAGGCCCTACACCACGGTGTTTTATAGATGATCTGATCATAGGTTGAGGGGGCTTATACACAGAGATCCTACAGACAGTAAGCTCAAAATTAGGAAAATTTTAGCTTTCCTTAGAATACTGCAGCCCTCTGACAATTTCGACCTACGCAATAGCCACTCACAACACTCAGCTAGCTTCCAATAATTGAACCCTCATCTTTTCGTAAACTTCCGATGCACATTGGCATCAACCTCAAATTCTCGTACCATTCCAAAAGTAAACTCTAACTGTTCGAAACGAGAACTCGATTTACTCTCTTTTTTCAGATCAGAAAGAATCTGCATTGCCTGTTCGATTGTTGATTCTAACGCACTTTTTAATATGTTCATAAACACATGTATTCAAAATAACATACCAGTAGTCAATTGATATATTTCAAAAAAATAGGATGGAATGCATTTTTTTCGTGCCATCTCACATGAGACTGTTTCTTTAGGGGCTCCAAAAATACCTAAACCTACATTCCTAATGTCAGATTACCATGTTTACCCACACGTCGATACCTACCTAAGTCTCGGTGTAGAGTATGATTGTTCAGATATTCACCTCGCTACCGCAAGCCCACCATGTTGGAGACGCTTTGGAAAACTCCAAGCTATCTGGGACGAAGCTCCACCACTAACATCAGAAGACACCGAAACCTTAGTTAAATCATTCCTCACAGAAGAAATGTGGGAATTGCTCAATACCAGAGGTGATGCGGACTTTGCGTACCAAAACGAATTTGGCCGTTTCAGGGCATCCGTAGTCAGGCAGCGCCTAGGTTACGATATGGTCTTCCGTGTCATCAATACCCACATTCGTACCATTGATGAACTCAAGCTCCCTAAGGAACACATCGTCCCTCTCACACGCTACCACAACGGCCTCATACTAGTCACCGGCTCAGTCGGCTCTGGTAAGTCTACCACCATGGCCGCCTTGATCGATTTCATTAACCAAGACCGTGAAGACCACATCCTCACTCTCGAAGACCCTATCGAGTACGTTTTTGAATCAAAAGGATGTCACGTCAACCAGCGCGAAGTCCACTCGCACACCGAGTCATTTCCTCGAGCTCTTCGCGGTGCCCTCCGTGAAGACCCCGACATCATCGTCGTTGGTGAAATGAGAAACCTCGAGACCATCTCTCTCGCTCTCACAGCCGCTGAAACTGGTCACTTGGTGATCGCCACTCTCCACACAGGAAATGCGCCACGTACCCTCGACCGTATTCTCGATGTTTTCCCAACAGACCAACGCGATCAAATCCGTATTATGGTTGCCGAATCCCTCCGAGGTGTCATTTCACAGCAGCTCATCCCCAACGCCAATGGCGACGGACGTGAACTAGCACTCGAGCTCTTGGTCAATACCGCTGCCGTCGCAGCCTGTATTCGCGATGGCAAAACCTTCATGCTCCCAGGTATTATGCAGACAGGTAAAAATGTCGGCATGATCACCATGGATGAATCCATCAGAGACCTCTACACCAAAGGTAGAATCACCCAAGAAGAAGCCTACTTCAGATCTGAAGATAAAGCTCTAATGCAATCCTATTTCCAATCCTAACAAGCCACTAAAAAGAACCAACCTGTCCCATGGCTATTATTGATAAATATTTTAAACTCCTCGTCGAATCTGGCGGCTCTGACTTACACCTCAGCGAAGGCCAACCACCAAAACTCCGAGTTCACGGTGGTGTCCGCCCGATCGAAGGTGAACCAATCCTCGAAGGTGAAAGCTTCAAGCAAATGCTCGCTGAAATCTGTAACCCCAATTCCTTCGAAAACTACCTTAAAGAAGGCGACCTCGACTTCGCCTACGAAATGGATGAACAATCCCGCTTCCGTTGCAACTACCTCAAACAACGTCAAGGACTCGGCGCAGTTTTCCGTCTCATTCCAACAAAAATTGCTACTCTCGAACAACTCGGCATCCCAGAAGTAGTCAAGCGATTCGCAGATATCCGCTCAGGCCTAATCCTCGTCACTGGCCCCACCGGCTCAGGTAAATCAACCACCCTTGCGGCATTGTTAGACTTCATCAATACCAATCACCGCAAGCACATCATCACCGTTGAGGAACCTATCGAGTTCGTCCATGCTAACAAACAGTGCATTATCACCCAGCGTGAAGTACCGCACCAGTGCCCAACATTCGCCGACGGACTCCGAGCCTCCCTACGTGAAGATGCTGAAATCGTTCTCGTGGGTGAAATGCGAGACCTCGAAACGATCTCCCTAGCACTCACCGCTGCAGAAACCGGTATGCTCGTCTTCGGCACCTTGCACACTAACAACGCGCGTAAGACCGTCGACCGTATTATCGATGTATTCCCAGCTGACCAGCAATCGCAGGTTCGTACCATGCTCGCGGCGTCACTGCGCGGCGTACTGGCTCAGCTTCTGATGAAACGTTGTGACAATGGCGGTCGAGTCGCAGTAAACGAAATCATGTTCACCACCCCAGCGGTAGCCTCCATCATTCGTGAAGGTAAGACCCAGAAACTCTACGACGTCATCACCCAAGGTAAAGCCGAAGGGATGCAGTTCATGGATGAAGCTATCTGGGACAAGCTCCGCGAAGGCATCGTTACCCCTGAGGAAGCCTACATGAAAGCCATCGATAAAACGCGCTTCAAAAACTTTCTTCCACCAGAGAGCCAAGGCCTTGCTGAAGCTTCAGGTGAAAGCCCAATGGAACATTAATCTGACTCCATTCACAACTCACTAAGAAGGCCTAACGCATCAAAGTGTTAGGCCTTTTTCATTGCTACCATATTTCCCTAATCGTAATCAGAAGCTCTGGCTTCGCTTTAGTCACTCTCTTTACTTTAACCTTTTCCTCCTCCTTACGTTCTTCTTCTCTAGCTACCTGCATATTCTCCAAATGCATCGCCGCCACATGCTTTTGCACAGTCTCATCCTTCCACTCACCGAGCATTCCTCCTTTATAAACCACCCAGCGTTTGTCTTTCGCCCTCCCCACCTTAAATGGTGAATAAGCGACCATCCTATACCTATTTCCCCCCCTAATCTCCGCAGGCCCAGCCCCCACATAGATCCACGCTACTTTGGCTCCCGTTTCAGGATCGACTGCGAAACACGTTGCCCGCTCCGCAGCACAGAATTCGATCTTCCCTGGATCCTTCTTATGCTCTCTCACATACGCCGTATATCCTTTTCCGATCAATCGTAACCTTTCCTTCGAACGCTCCTCACGCTCTTCTAATACTACCTTCAGTCTCTCATCTAACAGAACCCCCAACACGTAAAATTCCTCTGCACTCAAGCTCCTCTCAGACGCTTTCATGAACAAGTACCGAGATAGATCATCATCCAAGTTTGCCAGCTCAAAACGCTTGATCAAATCCTGCCACACATAACCATCATAATCACGTGTCCTCCGCTTTAGCTCATTGAGTTCCTGCAAATCTATTTCACCAGCATCAGTACTTTGCCAGCGCTTCACCAGCTCCGCTCTGTATTCCGACTGAGCTTGATTCCCTCTCAACTTAGGGAAACCTCTAACAGCTTCACCTGCTAACTTATCTAAGGTCTCCTCTAAGCTCACCGGAGCTCCAGCAGCTATCCCTCCATACAAAAAGAAAGCACCTAGCAATAGCCAAACACAAAAACACGACATAGGTCATGTCATACCCTAACATCTTGCTCGATGGCAAGCAGATCTCGCCAACTCCTTAGCGAGTCGCCTCAGGTAATTTCAAAAACTCTTTGCGACCTGGTGACGACATATAGCCACCGTGGCGCCAGACTTCATACTGCTTCCACCCTTGGCCGATCAATGCCTTACTAAACCCTTCAGCGTTTGAACTACCTAACACAACGACTACCAACTGCACCGGAGTCACCCTTTGAGTACCATCCGGCAACGTCTCAATATAAGAATCATGATTCGCCATCACACTAGAACACTGACCAGCGATCTGACTGAGACCAACTTTCAATCCCTCCACCTTCAACGAAGAATTTAAAAGCTTATTAGTATTAAGAACCGTCACTTGAGACTCCCTACCATCTGTACGTATAACTTTCAGAGTCCGCTGCTTCTGCTTTGCATAAAATGTATAAGCACTATGCGTCGTTAAAGTCACAGAAAGCTTGGCTATATCAGACGCTGTCGAAAATGTATTATTCTTCCAAACATCCGCACCAGATGGCGAATAATAACGTGTTCTGTCCATCCCCAATGATCGAGACAAGTGATTCATCTCAGCAATGAACACATCCATTGGACTCCCAGACTGCGGACGACGACGTAATAAATCCATGCCAACATGTTGCGCTAAAGTCAATGGTGAGACCGCGTCCTCTGTAAGGATCGTCGCATAAAGTGCATCGCGTAAACTAATCCTATCTCCCGCCTGTAAACCGAGTGGATTCAGATCATTTGAGTAAAAAGTATGCGCCGGCACCGTCAAAAGAGTCGAATTACTCACACCAGCCATTCCCGCCCAGTCCAGCACCACCTTCGCAGTCGCCATATGCGCCAAGCCTGCCACCGGTCGCTTCGTCTCCGTTCCAGACGCTAAAAGCACCCTTTTCGAATAACGCTCAACCACAATATAGCTCTCTTGCGCATTGCACATCGCAGCCAAGCTTAAAAAGATACCAAACAGGAAAACTAAAATACGCATAATGAAATAATTCGGAGTGCTGAAGGATAATCCCCTTCCACTCAGAAGCAACCCCGAATCTTCTTAGCAAAGATGAAACCACTTGCCTTTTACACCAACCCGTGCTCATCGTTTCCCAGCTCGACCTACCTGTGCTCCTTCCATAGAGACTCGTAGAATGCCAAATGCAGCGCTGAGCGGGTTCTAGATAACGCTACGCTATCGAGCCATTCCCACACTGCCGATGAAGAAAAGCACTCTGTGCCAGCATCGGGTGAGAACAGAACCAACCATGCATTTGGCATCCACACGCCAGCGCTAGGACCAAGAAATAGATCCGACAACATGTCTGAAACACAGAAACCAAACCAAGGTAATCGCGAAGGTGGCAACCGCCGCCCGCGTCGTAACAACAACAATAATAACAACCGCAATCGCAACCGTAACAGGAACCGCAATCGCGACAACCGTCCCCCGAAACCACTCGAACTCACCTTCTGGCAAAAAGTCCTTAAAGCTATCGGCCTTTTCGATGAAGAAAAAGCACGCAAGCAGCAGCGCGAGCAACAACGCTCGAAAAAGCCTCAGCAAGATAAAAACAACGCTGCAGCTCCTAAAAGCAACGTCCGCAACGCCAAATCTGGTGATGGCAAAAAGCAACGCCGCAAGCCACAACCAGTACCAGTCGAATCCGCTCGTCTCTACGTAGGAAATCTCTCCTACGATGCGACCGAGTACGACCTTGAAGAACTCTTCAAAGGCGTTGGTACTGTCAAAAAAGTCGAAATCATCTACAACCGCAACACCCACAAATCAAAGGGTTACGGATTCATCCAAATGCTCAATACTGATGAAGCCAAACGCGCTGTAGAAGTACTCCACGACCAACCATTCATGGGACGTCAACTCGTCGTCAACGGCTCCAAGTCACGTAAAGAAGGCGACAAAACTGGCGAAGAAAGCCAAACTGAAGAGTAACTTCATCCATCACTTCCTAAAAAACCTCAGGTGCTCACCAGAGCCCTGAGGTTTTTTTATTTCCCTCAAAACATCTAAATCCTAGATTTTAAACACCCCGCACCTTCTCACTTCTCACTTCTCACTTCTCACTTCTCACTTCTCACTTCTCACTTCTCACTTCTCACTTCTCACTTCTCACTTCTCACTTCTCACTTCTCACTTCTCACTTCTCACTTCTCACTTCTCACTTCTCACTTCTCACTTCTCACTTCTCACTTCTCACTTCTCACTTCTCACTTCTAATGCATCGCCCCATCTACATCTGCGGCCCCACCGCCTCTGGAAAATCCTCACTCGCCATAGAACTCGCACAGCAGATCAACGGTGAAATCATCAATGGCGATGCCTACCAAGTATACCGCGGCATCGAAACCCTCTCCGCCGCACCCTCCGCAGCAGAACTCTCCCAAGCCCCCCACCACCTCTTCTCCGTCCTCGACACCACTGAAGAATTCGATGCTCAGCGCTACCGCGAACTCGCCTTGCCCGTCATCGCAGATATCCAATCACGCGGCAAAACTCCCATCATCGTCGGAGGCTCTGGTATGTACCTCAAATTCCTCACCCACGGCCCCTCCCCAGTACCATCCAGCGATCCCAAACTGCGCGCCGAACTAGAAACCCGGGACGACACCTCACTCGTCGCCGAGCTCACCTCACTCGACCCCGATGGAGCCGCTATGACCAATCTCCAAAACCGCCGCTACGTCATCCGCGCCCTCGAAATCTGCCTCCTATCAGGACAAAAAATGTCCGTTATAAAAAACGACTGGAAGCAAACCTCAGACGCCATCGACAAAAACCTCCGCGGCGCCCTCATCCAGTGGGAAGCTGAGCCCCTCAGAAAGCGCATCAGCCAGCGCACCAAGCTCATGCTCGAAAGCGGAGCCATCGAGGAAATCAAAAACGCATCAAGCCTTTCCATCACCTGCGAAAAAGCCATCGGCGTCCCTCAAATCCGCGCCTACCTCGCCGGCGAAATCGACCTCGCCACCTGCCAAGAAAAAATCTTCTTCGCCACCTGCCAATACGCCAAACGCCAACGCACCTGGTTCAAAAAAGAAACCTGGCTCACCCCCATCCCCTACACCTCCCAAACCACCACAAAATCCGCAGTGAAATTCCTCATCCCGACTTCCTAATTCACTCGCCCCCCTCCAAAAGTGAAAACCTAGATAACATAGGACAACTCCTTAGAAAAACAACACTCCCTAAAACAAGCCCTAAAAGAGCGAACCAATACCCCCTGCCTCAACCACTCACCACCAACTAGATCCAGCACCAAAAACCGTGCCCTCCCTAATTACCGACGAAATCCGCCCCCCTCCACGCCTACATAGCCACCATTCTTAACAACCTCAAATCTCCGCCCCTCATCATCAATTCTATCGAAGACCACATCCACATCCTCTTCAAACTCGCCAAAACTGTCCCCCTATCCAAAGCCAACGAAGACATGAAACACAACTCTCGGAATTTTCAGATGTCGGACATGAGAAAATAAGCAGCATCGAATCATTGGATGAATTCGATCAATTCATCTTAGGCTACTTTTATGATGGAATACAATCATCCTAATCACCATCAGCACCGGAGCATCAATAGAGTATTTTGAGCAATCAGATCAGGTTTGTAACTTTGATTTTTTACCCAGCATTTCCTATCTACGAATCTTTGAGTAATCTGAGTTTATCCCCCCTTCAATGACCCCATCTCTCGCCTAATACGCAAAACTCTGCTTTGCCCCCCACACTGGGGTAACCGACAACTATGAGCAACCGCACAAACCTCGGGGCTCATAAAAAAATTCTCACCCTCAACTGGTAGAATAGTATCAAATCGCACCTTCATTCTCAACAATGACTGGTGGATCTGGCGGTGTACCAGAAGAAGCCTCTTCTTGCATATAGGCCAAAGCACACACAATTGCAGAAGTTGCTACTAGTACACCACCAATCAAGCTTTTTAATGGGAGTTTTGCCTTCATTACGATGCTAAGAGATCTAAGCAGAGAAACACATCAACATCCCTGATACAACTGAAAGCACCAGATCCTCTATAGCTCTCCCTAACAGCCGAAACAAAACTGACTAACAAATACCCAACATCGCCCACAAAACAAAGAGATGCACTCCCTCTTCTATCAGCTCTCACCCATCATGCTCTCACTAATTTCTAGCAATCGATAAATTACAGCATTGTGAACAACTTTGTAATCCACTCAATATCAGAAAAATAAACAACCTACCCCTCAAAACAGTACTTCCCTCTCTCCCACTCCCAAGCATCTCTATCAAAGAAACTGAAATGCTCTCTCGGCATCTAAGCAATGCTATGCTTCTACAGACACAAGATCTCTGCATTAGACTTGAAAGTTGCGGGCGGCTCATTATTACTCCGGTCATGTCCGCTATCCCTAATGTCTTAGCCGAGCGTTACGCCTCACAAGCTATCCGTAATATCTGGTCTGCAGAAGGCCGAATCGTACTAGAACGCGAATTCTGGATCGCCGTCATGAAGGCGCAAAAAGAACTTGGTCTCGACATACCTCAGGAAGCCATCGATGCCTACGAATCCGTAAAAGATCAAGTCAACCTCCAGTCCATCATGGACCGCGAACGCGTCACTCGTCACGACGTCAAAGCGCGTATCGAAGAATTCTGTGACCTCGCCGGCCATCAGCACATTCATAAAGGAATGACCTCGCGTGACCTCACTGAAAACGTTGAGCAACTTCAAGTCTATCGTTCCCTTCTCATTCTCCGTGACAAAACCATCGCAACCCTAGCCAAGCTCGATGCTCGCGCTCAGCAATGGCAAGGTCTTCTAATCACCGCACGCACCCACAACGTCGCAGCTCAGCCAACCACATTTGGCAAACGCATCGCGATGTTCGGCGAGGAACTCCTCGGCGCTCTCGGTTCGCTCAACTACCTCACTGAATCATACACCGTCCGCGGCCTCAAAGGCGCAGTCGGCACTCAGATGGATCAAATTTCGCTGTTCGAAGGTGACCTTGATAAAGTCAACGCACTCGAAAACAGTATCTGCAAGCACCTCGGCATCCCAGAAGTCTACGACAACGTCGGCCAAGTTTACCCACGTTCACTCGATCTCCGCACCGTGTCTGTCCTTACGGACCTCGCGTCTGGACCATCTTCCTTCTCACGCACTCTACGCCTCATGGCTGGTCACGAGACAGCAAGCGAAGGCTTCGCCAAAGGTCAAACCGGCTCATCCGCAATGCCGCACAAAATGAACTCGCGTTCCTGCGAGCGCGTCAATGGCTTCCAAACCATCCTCAAAGGCTACCTCACCATGGCAACTGGCCTCGCTGGTGATCAATGGAACGAAGGTGACGTATCCTGCTCTGTAGTCCGCCGCGTGATGCTGCCTGACGCATTCTACGCCTGCGACGGAATGTTCGAAACCTTCCTCACCATTCTCAACCAAATGGACGCCTACCCAGCCGTCATCGAAGCTGAAAACGAACACTACCTTCCATTCCTCATGACTACCACCATTATGATGGAAGCTGTCAAAGCTGGCGTCGGCCGTGAAGCAGCGCATAAAGTCATCAAGGAGCACGCAGTCGCTACCGTCAACGACCTCCGCGCTCGCGAAATCAACAAAAACGACCTCCTAGGCCGCCTCGCTGAAGATGATCGCATTCCGCTCAACCTCGAGCAACTCAACGCGCTATTAGAAGAAGGTCGCGAAAATGCCGGATCTGCCCGATCCCAAGTAGACGCCTTTAGCAAGAAGGTTGCCGACTGGACAAGCCGCTTCCCAGATGCTCAGAATTACGAGCCAGGCTCTATTCTTTAAGTAATCTACTGACATAGTAAACTCACTGCATGGCCTAGCAACTGCTAGGCCATTTCTACAATAGGGCGGAATCCCTCATTCAATATTCTAAACCATTCTCTGATGCACCCAATTTCTGAATCCATCACCCAATACGCGGAAGAAACTCTCATTCCAGGACTGAGAAATGCGAATGAACAAAGCGCCCGAGCTGATCTCATTAAAGACTACATAAAGGTCCAAGACGCACGGATTCGTGAAATCCACGACTTGGGAGCAGGCGGTCTAGAAGTAGCTGGCGCACGCGCATTGATGGTAGACAACTTAATCAGCGCGGCATTCCTCACCGCTCAAGAGCGCCTGTCACCTAAATCCCCTATCAGTATCGCGGTCACCGCTGTTGGTGGATATGGCAGGAGCACACTTAATCCAGGCTCAGACATCGACATCCTTTTCCTCCTTCCCGTCAATTCGACAAAGATCTCAAAGCTCACTTCCCAGCTCGTTCAAGAAGTCCTCTACCTCCTCTGGGACACTGGATTCAAAGTCGGTCACGCATCGCGCTCGATTACCGAATGCCTCACCGAAGCGAAACAAGAACAGCAATCCAAAACCGCCCTAATGGACACCCGCCTCGTCGCCGGTGACCAAACCCTTGTCGACGACTTCATCCGTCGCTTCCAGCGCGATTGTATCCAGAAAAATTCCGAAGCCTTCTTTGAGCTCCGCCGCCAAGACCTGCGTTCGCGTCACAATAAATACTCACACACCGTCTTCCTCCAAGAACCCCATGTAAAAGAAAGCTGCGGAGGCCTCAGAGACTTCCATAATATCATCTGGGTCGAACAAGTAGAACGCGGCACCAACGACCTCGAAGCCCTAGTCCGTGAACGCATTCTCACCAAAAGAGCCTACAAAGAAATCATCGAGGCATACGACTTCGTACACCGCGTTCGAAACGAACTCCACTACCACACTGGACGCTCCACAGATATTCTCACATTGAGGCTACAGGGCATTGTCGCTACTAATTTCCAATACCCAGAAAAAAGCATTCTACGTCGCTGTGAATCCTTCATGCGCGACTACTATCGCCATACCCGCCACCTCTATAACCACACCACCTCATTGATGGAGATTTTCCAGATCGAAATCAATGAAAACGATGAAGCCAAAGGTTGGTTAAAATTCCTCCCCAAACCTAAAAAGAAACGCATCGAGCTAGACGGTTTCATCGTACGCGATGGCCGTATTTACCCGAAAAACTCAGAAATTTTCCGAGATGAACCACATCGGCTAATGCGCGTGTTCCAAGAATGCCAACGTCGCAATCTTACCCTCGGTCCCCAAATGCGCAAGCTGATCAAAGAAAACTGGGACCTCATCGATGACACCTTCCGCTACAACAAGGCTAACCGAGAAACATTCCGAGCCATGCTTGAGCGAAAGGGCCAAGTAGCCGACACCCTGCGCCGCATGCACCGTGTTGGTGTCCTCGGTAGATGGATGCCTGAGTTCGGCCAGCTCGATTGCCTCGTCCAACACGAATTCTTCCACCGCTACACCGCAGACGAACATACACTGCGCTGTATCGAGCAATTAGACGCACTGATCGAGGACGACCGACGTGAACGTGAAGTCTATCGTAAAATCCTCACCGACCTCGAAGATCCCTACGCCATCTACCTAGCCCTCATCCTCCACGACACTGGCCGTGCTGAAAATGTCCGTGAGCACACGGATGGCTCAGCGATGCTAGCGGCGAAAGTCTGCTCTCGCCTCAAGATACGCGGCGAACGTCGTTCACTTCTCACTTTCCTCGTCGACCATCACCTCACTTTTTGGCGCTACGCTACCAATAAGAATCTCGACGACCCTGAAGTCATCGAAGAATTCGCAGCAGTCATGCGCGAACCAGAACGCCTCAAGGCACTCCTCGTATTCACCTACGCCGACTCTAACGGAACAAACGAAGATGCTTGGTCTCCTTGGAAAGAGACTCTCATGCTCCAGCTCTACCACGCCACACTCGCATTCCTCAAATCGGGAAAAGAGCGCTACCGCGATGATCTCGACGCCAAAATTCAAAAACTCAAAAAGCGCACGCAAAACTGCCTCAAAGATAAATACCATGAGCAATTAGAAATGCACTTTGAGCGCATGCCAAAAGGCTACTTCCGCTACCGCGCACCAGAATCCATCGCCATCCACGTACGAGCTGTTCGCCGCTTCCTCATCAAAGAAGAAAAAGCAGAAGAAAACTCCATCGCCTCTGACCTACGCTGGATCGCTCATGAAGACCGAGGTTACACCGAACTCGTCGTGACGGTAAGAAACTGCTCATTACTCATTGAAAAAGTTGCCTGCGCCCTCGCTGCTTCACAAATCAACATCATCGCCGCTGACATATACACCCGTACTGATGGCGTCACCTGCGATGTTTTCCACGTCTGTACAGAAGACCAAGAAGCTGTGACAAATGCGACCACCAAGAAAAAAGTCGAAACCACCTTCTCTGAACTCATCCAACAAGAAGCTTACGACTCTAGCAAATACCTCAAAAAGACCCGTAACTTCCTCCAAAAAGATCCCAACGAAGGTGGCCTGCCATTCCCTGTGAGAGCATTCGTTAACAACCACGCCAGCCAGCAATACACCGCGATCGAAGTTCAAGCTCTCGACCGTATCGGACTCCTCCACGACCTCTTCCTCGAAATTGGTAAATGCGGACTCGCCACCGTCCACGCCCGCATCTGTACCGAAAAAGGTGCCGCCATGGACACCATTTACGTCAGTCAGTTAGATGGCACCAAAGTCACCGACTCCGCCAAACTCGAAGAACTCGAAAGCTCTATCCAGAAGCTCGTAGGCTTCGAACACGCTGATAAATAATTATCAAAAAAATCCCTAGAGCATCTCACTCTGGGGATTTTAAATTTTCTCTAATACCATTTGAGTGGATAGATTGTCGGAATGGCGGTGTTAATTTGGCCTTCATCTCAAGGCATGACGAAGGATTGTAGCAGGCTACATGACTGAGGAAAAACGCAGAAATGAAGCCGAAGTAATGCCGCTCTTTATTGTAATCAGCTCCGCTGACTAGCGTTCATATCAAAATCATCCATTCCGACAATATAGCCGGGAGAATGGTATAAGATCTCTTGAAATTACTTAAGAGCGTTTCGCGAGCCCAAACTTCTGCGGTTCAAGAATCGGCGGTGCCACTGGTTTGAGCAGGCCATCATTGAGATCGTAAACCATCGCGTAAACATGCAGTTCTTGGCCTCTTTCCCATGCGTCTAACACTGGTGGAGATTGAGAGACATTAACAGCTTGCTCGATCGCGTTCAGCTCACAGAGACGCTTAAACTTAGCATCTTCATCGAGTTCAGCCAGCTCTTCCTCATAGACACTCATCACATCATCCACGTGGCGAATCCAGTTGTCGACGAGACCAAAGCGATTTCCTGACATCGCAGCCTGAACCCCACCACAGCCGTAGTGGCCACAAACGATAATGTACTTCACTTTCAAATACTCCACCGCGTAGTGAATCACAGCAAGGCTATTAAAGTCAGCGTGCAGCACGAGATTAGCCACATTGCGGTGCACAAACACTTCACCTGGCTTCAAGCCTAACAATTCATTCGCAGGAACACGCGAATCCGCGCAACCAATCCACAAATATTCTGGTGACTGCCCCTTGGCTAATTCCTCAAAATACTGAGCATCTTTCTCGGTGATTCCCTCAGCCCACTGCTTGTTATTTCTTAAGATTTTTTCAATGCCTTCCATAGCACTGACTTTTATGATTTTTGCCATTTCTGCAAGCATTTCTGAAAAGATTCGAACTCGCCGACTTCCTCCATTGCCAGCCCATAGAATTTCGTTTCAACTACCTCCCACATGGATTCACTTTTCCCAGATGATCCGCGCCCACAGGACGCCGCAGATCAAGAGCACCCTATGCACGACCAGCCTCTTGCTGCACGGATGCGCCCGCGCACTCTCGAAGAAGTCGCAGGCCAACAGCATATCCTTGGAAAAGGGAACTTACTCAGGCGCGCGATTGAAGCAGACCTCTTCAGCTCACTCATTTTTTACGGCCCTCCGGGAACTGGAAAGACTAGCCTCGCTACCGTCATTGCCAAGACCACCAATTCCCGTTTTGAAATGCTCAACGGCGTGGAAAGTAATGTCTCCGAAATTCGCGACAAAATAGCCCAAGCACGCACCTGGAAAAAACTGCGCGGTGAAACAACCATTCTATTCATCGACGAAATCCACCGCTTCAATAAAGCCCAACAAGACGTGCTCCTCCCTCACATCGAACGCGGCACAGTACGCTTCATCGGTGCCACCACCCATAACCCTTATTACTACGTCAACTCCCCCCTAACCTCTCGTTCACAGATCTTCCAGTTAGAATCACTCGCAACTGATGAAGTCATCGAGGTTCTCAATCGAGCACTTAGCGATGCAGAACGTGGACTCGGCAAACTTAAGATTAAAGCTCACAAAGAAGCGCTCCATCACATCGCTGAAAAATCTGACGGCGATGTCCGCAAGGCTCTCACCGCCCTCGACCTCGCAGCTCTCACCACTCCAGCTTGTGAAAATAACACGGTCGAAATCACTCTCGAAATCGCCGAAGAATCAATCCAGCAAAAAGCGATTGTATACGATGCCTCTGGAGATGCGCATTATGATACCATTTCTGCGTTCATAAAATCAATCCGTGGATCAGATCCAGATGCCGCACTTTATTGGCTCGCCAAGATGCTCCACGCAGGAGAAGACCCTCGTTTCATCGCTCGGCGATTAGTCATTTCAGCAAGCGAAGACATCGGTCTAGCAGACTCTAACGCCCTCCGTGTCGCGATGGATGCACAGCAAGCATTTGAGTTCATTGGTATGCCTGAAGGCCGTATCCCGCTTGCTCACGCCACCGTCTACCTCGCTACAGCACCTAAATCTAACAGCGCGTATGCAGCTCTCGGAGAAGCCATGGCTGATGTCCAAACTGGCCGCACGCTCTCAGTCCCAGCACACCTCCGCACACCGACCAGAAAGAAACTCGCATCCAGTTCCGGCACGAGCGATGACGCTCTCGAATATTTTTATTCTCATTCTTTTGAAGGGAATTATGTTCCGCAGTCGTATCTCCCAGAAGGCAGACACTATTATACGCCTACTGAAAATGGTCTTGAGAAGCGCATCAAGGAGCGCCTCGACTATTGGAAATCAATTCATCAACAATCTCACAAATGATCCGCTGGTTCGCAAAAAATCACGTAGCAGCTAACATTCTCATGTTAGCTATTCTTTTATTTGGAGGCTACACAGCCTACTTCAACCTCCCAGTAGAAATTGAACCATCTATCGAGTACCCTCAGGTGCACGTACGCGTTCCTCTGCGCGGAGGCAGCCCAAAAGACGTAGAGCAGAAAATCGTCCTGCCTGTCGAGAGTGCCATGGCTGATATCTCTGAAATCGATGAAATTTTCTCAGAGGCCGACCGCAATAATGCGAGCTTCCGAATGCAAATCGATCGCTCCGCCGACATCGATAAAGTCAAAAACGAAATTAGTGCACGCATCGAACGGATCAGCACTTTTCCCTCAGAATCTGAAAAACCAACTATCTTCGTTCCCAATTCCGCCAATTGGCTCGAGGTCATTTCAGTAGCTGTCTATGGAGATCTCTCCAATTCCGATCTGCTCTCTGCCGCAAAAAAAGTCCGTGACGATCTCACCTCCATCGACGGAATTTCAAAAGTAGAAATCAAGGGACAACGCAGTAAGAAAATACTAATCGAAGCCAAACCTGAAATCCTCAATTCATACAACCTTTCCCTGACCACGCTCACCCAAAAAATCCGCGAAGCCTCCATTGACCTCTCTGCAGGTTCAGTGAACAACAACGGGGAACGCATTCTCATTCGCTCCAGCTCACAAGCATATGAAGCGGAACAATTCAGCGAGCTCGTTATCTCTCGTGAAAATGGTTCCGAGCTTCGTCTGAAAGACGTCGCCACTGTCCGCGACTCCTTGGCTGAGGACGAAAAAGTCCTTCGCTACAATGGTCAAAATGCCATTCTGATAGAAATCCTCCGACTCGATGGCGAGAACTCGCTAAAAATTGCCAACTCTGTGCACGACTATGTAGCACAAGCCAAAGAACGTTTCCCAGAAGGTGTAAATCTCGCCACATGGGATGATGACTCGATCAGTCTGAAAGGTCGCCTCAACACCCTCATGGTCAACTTGCTCCAAGGCGGTATTCTGGTGCTCATTTTCCTAGGCCTTTTCCTTCGCCCACAGATTGCATTCTGGGTCGTCGCCGGCATTCCTATCAGTTTTGCTGGCGGCATCATAGCCATGCACTACCTCGGAGTCTCCGCGAATAACATGAGCCTCTTCGGCTTCATTCTCGTACTAGGTATTGTGGTCGATGATGCCATTGTCACAGGTGAAAATATCTATTCACGGATTCGAGACGGCAAGCTCTCCTCACTAGATGCTGCCGTGATTGGCACTCAAGAAGTAGCCACTCCCGTCACCTTTGGCATGATCACCACCATTGCCGCTTTTGTTCCACTGATGTTCATCGAAGGCCACCTCGGTGAAATGGCTCGCCAGATCCCACTCGTTGTCATCCCCGTCCTGCTCTTCTCACTAGTAGAATCCAAGTTCATTCTCCCAGCCCACCTCAAACACCTCAAAACCAACCGTAAAAATGCCGGCTGGTTGGTTCGCACCCAGCGCTACATTGCCGACGGTCTAGAGAAATTCATCCAGCGAGTCTACAAACCCATTCTTGATTTCTCTCTCCGTCATCGCTACTCCACAATTTCACTCTTTGTAGCCTCTCTCCTCCTCACCATAGGATGGTATGTAAAAACGGATAACTTCAACCCCGCTCCATCCACTGATCGCTACTTTATCTTTGCAACGCTAGACACTGTCGCTGGCACCTCATTTGAAGAAACCGACAGACGCGTGCAGCAAGTAGTCGATGGTTTAGACTCGATTCGCAATGACTTTACCGACAGCGGCACCGGCGAGTCTCTCATCGGAAATGTCGTCACCTCGTCAGGAGGAAAGCCTTGGCACGACCGCGCAGACCCGACAGAAGGATATGTGCTCGCAGAAATTGTCCCTCCAGGACAGCGCACCACCCCTGGTCCCAAAAATGCTGAGATCGCCGAAGCCTGGCAGGACGCAGTCGGGGAAATGCCTGGCGTGCGCAACTTCTACATTCGCGGTGAACAAAATAATTCCCGAGGCCAGCAATCTGACCCAATCAGAGTCACTGTACGTTCCAACAATGACGAAGAACGCGTCGGCTTCGAAACTGAACTGAAAGAATGGCTTAGAAGCCAAGAAAACATTCGCAGTGCTTGGTCAGACCGCCAGCGAGAACAACGCGAACTCGACATTCAGCTCAACGGAGCAGGACGTGAAGCGGGCCTCACTCAAGGCGACCTCGCCCAGCAAGTACGCAATGCCTTCTATGGCACCCAAGTTCAGAAATTCCAAACTGCTGACGAAGAACTCGAAGTCATGCTGACATTACCGGAGGAACAACGCGAATCCCTCCACACTCTTGATACTTTACGCGTCTCCCTACCGAACGGGCAACTTGCTAGCATCTCGCAGCTTGCAACTGTCAGTGAAGGAGTCTCTCCACGCCGCATCAAACGCAAGGAAGGTGCACGCTTCACCGAAGTCGCAGCCGTTGCTAAAACTGATTACAAGATTACTAAGTTAGAACCTGAACTCACCGCCTACCTCAACAAGCTCGCTCTCGACTACCCGAGTGTCCACTGGAATTACGAAGGTGAGCTCGCCGAATATAAAAAGGGTAACAAGCGCATCATTGCTCTCGCGGTAATTCTCACTTTCACCCTCTATTCACTACTCGCCATCCCATTCAAATCCTTCCTCCAGCCCTTCTTCGTCATGCTCGCTGTTCCTTTCGGTGTGATTGGCGCATACTGGGGACATATCATACTAGACATCGATGTTTCTTATCTTTCCTTCTTCGGCATGCTTGCCCTCGCTGGAGTTGTTGTGAACGACTCCCTCGTAATCGTAGATTTCATCAACAAGAAAGTAGAAGAAGGCATGCCACTCAAACAAGCGATCGCTGAATCTGGCATCCGCCGCTTCCGCCCGATCATGCTCACCTCACTCACAACCTTCGCCGGTCTTATGCCAATCATCTTTGAAAGCTCGATCCAAGCGCAGTTCCTCATCCCCATGGCTGTCTCGCTTGGCTTTGGTATTTTATTTGCCACCGTGATTACCCTCTTCCTTATCCCCTGTGCTTATGCTGTTAGCTCTGACTTCTCCTCGGTCTTCAAACGGAAAAGCACAAAAACAGACTCGTGACCTCCACTTCCATCCGCAAACTGGGTTTCTACACCCTGCTAGCTCTCATCGCCTTTGCTGGCAACTCGGTGCTCGGTAGAATTGCGCTCAGTGAAAATGCGGTAGACCCCACTAGCTTCACTGTGATCCGCCTCTATGCTGGAGCTCTTGTTCTCTGGATACTCCACAAATGCACACTGAAGGGCAACCCTCCCCGAAGTAAAGGAAGCTGGCGTGCTGCCTGCATGCTATTTCTCTATGCTGTAACTTTCTCTTACGCTTATAGATCTTTAGAAACAGGAACTGGTGCCCTCGTGCTTTTTGGAGCTGTCCAAATAACCACACTGGTCGACAGCTTACTCAAAGGAAACTCTATCAAACCCGCTGTCTTCCTCGGTATGGCCGTCGCCTTGCTCGGTTTTATCTACCTTGTAAAACCGAGTCTATCCACACCCTCACTCACTGGGTTTCTGCTGATGCTTGTCGCTGGCATCGCTTGGACCTATTACACCCTCTTCGGTTCAGGCTCTCTCAATCCCCTCAGAGACACAGCACATAATTTCGTACGCACCATCCCACTCACTATCCCACTGATTCTCTTCAGTTTTCCACACATCGCTATCACTCCGAAAGGCTCTCTACTAGCACTCAGCTCCGGGGCACTCACTTCAGGTCTAGGTTACGCCATTTGGTACCGAGTCCTCAAAGACCTCAAACCGATCTCTGCCGCAGTAATCCAACTCACCGCACCCGTCCTCGCTACCGCTGGAGGGATCTTCTTCGCTGCAGAACCTCTCACCACACATTTCATCATTGCCTCATTCGCTATCCTCACTGGAGCTCTCATCGTCATCCTCTCTAACAGAGGATACAAAAAAGCCTGTGAGCAATCTTAACTCACAGGCTTCCCTCTAGATAGAGGTCGTAAATAAAAATGTTTGCTGCCGCGCGCTTACGCAATTCCATTGGCAAACTTCGCAGCCTGCACAGTATTCTGCATCAACATCGCAATCGTCATCGGCCCAACGCCACCAGGCACAGGCGTAATCGCTTTACACTTCGGTGCGACTTCATCGTAAGCTACATCGCCCACTAGTCTATAACCACTCTTCTTCGAAGCATCTTCTACACGATTGATCCCAACATCGATCACTGTCGCCCCTTCTTTGACCATGTTTGCAGTCACGAATTCAGGTTTACCAATCGCAGCAACAATAATGTCAGCCCGACCACAAACTTCAGCCAAATCTTTAGTCCGCGAATGCGCAACAGTCACAGTGGCATTCCCTTCACGTCCCATCAAAAGTAAAGCCATCGGCTTACCTACGATCATCGAACGCCCAATCACCACTGCTTCTGCCCCAGAAGTTTCCACCCCCGCATCTTTCAGCAAGCGCATGCAACCAGCCGGAGTACACGGAACGTAACCACTAGGGTCTTCCAAAGCGAGCTTCGCAACATTCTCCGGATGGAAACCATCAACATCTTTCGCTGGATTAATAGCTCGAACGATCGCCTCTTCATCAATGTGTGCCGGAGGTGGCGATTGCACAAGAATACCATGAATAGCTGGGTCGTTGTTCAACTCCTCTACTACAGCCATTACTTCCTCTTGCGTCGAATCCGCAGCCATCTCGATCTTTCGCGAATAAATTCCAAGCTCTTCACATTTGCGAGCTTTCGAACCGACGTAAACTTTGGAAGCGGGATCTTCTCCAATCAACACTACTGCTAGTCCAGGTGTAATTCCCTTATCTTGGAGCTCTGCAATCTGCTCTTTGCACTCAGAGAGAACCCTCTCCGCAACTAGTTTTCCGTCGATTTTTTGCATGGATCAGAACTAGCCAGAGAGGCTCGTCTGCGCAATAAAAAACAACTTCAACAAGAAGTGTAACCTTCTAATAGCAACACAGACTTGACTTCCCAAGTCTACATCAATACGTCATTGGGTGTCGAGATAGTCACTTCAAATCTCATCTCCCCAACAATATGAACACACACACATTCCTCCCCGTAATAGTTGCCGTTGCATTTGTAAGCAATGTTTCTGCAACTACCCTCCTCGATTTCGGCTCTAATAAACTCGATTTCGGTAACAGCACCTTCTCCAGCACAGGCATGGCGAACGGTAATACAGCATCTGATGGTGGCCAGTTCCGCTGGGCCAATATTATTTCTGTTGACGGCCGCACACTCGACCTCATTGCTGAAGTCTCTGGTGGTCAATACAAATTTGCCAACGCTAATAACAACGGTCTCAATGGTGAATTTGGTCAAATTAACGTAAATCACAGCACCAACGTAGAGTTCACTTTTACCATCGTAGACACCGGCACTAACAATGCAGTCGCTGCTAGTGCCTGGGATTTTGCTCTCTTTGACCTCGACACTGGTAACAAAGGTTCCAACATTGAGTCTCTCTCTCTTGTCAACAATGGGGCTTTCCAGAGTTATACTGTTACAAATGATTCAGAACTTCTCATTGGAGGCACTTATAGCGAACCAAACTTCACAGCTACAACTCAAGGTTATGGATCTGATAATCCATCCGATCCTGCTACGTTAACAGCGCTACAAGAAAACCGCGCTGTTCTCTTCAGCCTTACTGATACCGCTTCCTTCACAATGGTGTACAACACTACAAGTGGACGTTCTGGAAGAAACTTTCTCTTCGCAGGCGAAGCTGAATTCAATGGTAGCACAATAACCTTACCAATTCCTCCAACACCACCAGTAGCAGTTCCTGAACCATCCAGTTCCATGCTCCTTCTCGGTGCTGGGCTCGGATTCATCATCCGTCGTAAGCGCAAGCAAGAAGCTTAATAAGAGATCACAACTTACCTCACACGGGCAAGTAGAGTTACTCTACTTGCCCTTTTTCGTACGGTACATCATCAAGCCCTTGCTGCATACATCTCTCCACAGCCAAGCGCTTCTCTTCGAAAAGCTCCACAGAAAGCCCCTGCTCAATTTCCATTGGTTTTTCTAAAATCACTTCCACCTGCGAGAAAGGCTTGGGAATGCGAAAACTATCCCAAGTTTTCAAGCGCCAACAACTAGAGTAGTTCACTCGGATTGGAACCAATGGCGCCCCCGTAGCTTCTGCCATTTTGATAATCCCAGCCTGAAGTCGGTACTTAGGTCCCCTTGGTCCATCTGGGGTAATACACACGTCTAGTCCTTCTTTAATCGCTTTTCTTAAAGCTATAAGAGCCGCCACCGCACGCCGCGAGCTGGAACCGCGCACCGCACCGATGTCACAGACTTTAACAGCACTCTCTAACACCGCGCCATCCTTACTCGCACTGGTCAGCACCACCACCTTGCGATGCCTAAAAAATTTCAAGCGCACATACGGCATCACAAACACCGTATTATGCCAAAACGCCCAGAGCACAGGTTTTGCATAATCCCCACTCAAACCAGAGTTATCTGTGACCTTGATCCGTAAAGTCGAGCCGACTAGTCGCAAGCCCCATCCTGCAACACTACCAATAATACGTTGCTTCCCAGTCCCTCGAATTTCAGTCGTCTTAGCCATTTCCTGTACACACCATCATAGAACACCCTTCATCTTACAAGTGCCAGCTAGCAAAAATCAACAATCTTCACTTGCCAGAACCCCAAACTAAAGGGATGTTCCCTGCATGAGCGACTTCGAGGACAAGGTACGTGAAACACTAGCCAATCCACAAAACCAAGGGGAAATGCAAGACGCTGACTCCGTCGGCACTGTCGGCTCACCAGATTGCGGTGACATGCTCCGTATGTGGCTCAAATTTACCGAAAAAGATGGCAAAAAGGTGATCGATAAAGCGTCCTTCCAGTCATTCGGCTGCCAGACAGCCATTGCCGTCGCCTCTATGGCAACTGAAATGCTCAAAGGCAAAACTCTCGACGAAGCCTCCAAACTCAATGCACAAGAGCTCAGCGGTGACCTCGGAGCTCTCCCTCCGATGAAAATTCACTGCGGCCAACTAGTTGAAGGAGCTCTCAAAAATGCTCTCGATTCAAATCCTTCAAACAGCGCGAACGACTCAGCTAGTACCACTAACACCCTCGCTAACAACATTAATGACAAGCCAAAAGGCTCCATTCGAATCGTCCCCCTCGAAGACTAATTTCTAAATAGGAAATCTCTATCGAATGAAGCGCAAATATCTCAGAATGGTTCGTCGAACCTATCGATACTTGCGCCACCCACGCATTCGTAAAATCAAATGGCTCACGCCATTTACCCAGGCAGTTTTCCACAAGCGCTACTGGAGCCCCTGCCGCTCAACTGTTGCAAATGGTCTCTCTATCGGACTTTTCTGCGCCATGCTCCCCATTCCCATGCAGATGCTTGTGGCGGCACTTGGCTGTCTCCGAGCACGAGGAAATGTGCCTGTAGCAATCGCCGCTTGCTGGGTAACCAACCCCATCACCCAAGCTCCGATTATGATGACTCAGCATAAATACGGATGCTGGCTCCACAACACTCTCAACCTTCCTCGCCCCCCTTTCATTTCAAAAGTTGAGAAAACTTTTTCGCATCCAGATATCGATTTCTTAGGCTTCCAACTCTTAGCCGAAGGTTCAAACACGATCAATATGGGTGACTTCGTACTCGGATTTCTCGCTTCTGGCATCACGCTCAGTCTCATCGCCTACCCCCTCGTCTGGATAGTCAGCATGTTCCTCCCTAATCGCGGCAAAGCTGAAGACCCTTGGGATCCACCTGTATAAGTTTCTGATTATAAGGTGTAACTTTGCGAAACAATTTTCGTATACTAGGTAGAAGTCATCTTCTATCTTATGATCACTGCACGCCCGATTCTTATCCTTCTAGCGATAACTTCTACTTCTATCGCAAAGAAGCAACCCCTTGCCGTTATCACCAATGCGGCGGCAGAAATTGACTACCTCATTGAGGAAGCGAATACCCAAAATAACATCGCTCCCAACTCCATCCTAGAAGATTCTATCTTCCTGCGTCGCGCCTATCTCAACATCACCGGCCGCATTCCCACTTACGAGGAATCCAAAAACTTTCTCGATAGTTCTGCCAAAGACAAGCGAGCAAAACTCATCGAACAACTCACCTACTCACCCGGATTCAATTCCCATCTGTTCAATTTTTACGCCAACCTCCTACGCCTCAAAACCAACCAAGAACAATTCGGTCTAGGCTGGCACGTCTGGTTGCGCGACGCCGTCAAAACCAACCAAGGCTACGACACCATCGTCAATAAAATGCTGTCCGCCACCGGCCACTGCTCCACTAATCCAGCAGTTGGTTACTACCTCAGAGATCGCGGCATGTTGCTCGACAACATCTCTAACACTTCAAAAGTCTTCCTCGGCACCCAAATCGGCTGCGCCCAGTGCCACGATGACCCGTTCGAAGATTGGACCCAAAAACAATACTATCAACTCGCAGCCTTTGGTTCAGAAATTTCCTACAACAGTGAGATCGTCCGTAAAAAGGTCAAAGAAGTCGTCGAATATAAAGTAAGAAAAGACGGAGGTAAACCAACTCGACAACTTACAAAAAACGAACTCAAGGAGCGTATCAAGCTAAGTAAAAATGAAGCACGAGACCTCAACTCGATCTTTCGCAACTTCAACAGGAACTCTATCAATCTCCAATCTGGCAAAAAACTCACCCTACCTGCCGATTACAAATACAACGATGCCAAACCCAAAGACGTCGTCACCCCAAATGTGCTATTTGGCTCCATGCCAACTTCCGCCGCCGACTCCGACAAACACCAACAAATGGCAGATTGGATCACTTCCCCCTCCAACCCAATGTTTAGCAAAGTCATCGTTAATCGTCTCTGGAAACATGCCCTTGGCTACGGCTTAGTTGAACCTGTAGACAACTGGACAGACCGCTCCAACATCGCCCACGAAGAAGTCATCGATATCCTCGTCCAAATCCTCCACACCTCAGACTTCGATGTTCGTGAAACCCTCCGCGTCATCTATCACACCAAGCTCTTCCAGCGCGAAGCTTGCGATTTTGAAATCACCGACGGTCGCATCCACGACTTCCGCGGCCCACTACTCCGCCGCATGAGTTCCGAAGAACTCTACGACTCACTCATCACTCTCGCCAAAGGCAACATCGATAATCTCATCAATGAAGACCAACTCAAAAAATGGGCAAACTTCCAAAGCAGCATCCAGCAGCTCGTCAGCGCCTCACCTCAGGAAATTATCAAACTCGATAACCAAGCAGACATCGTAGAAGACGCCCTGCGCGAGCCTCAGAATGAAGCAAAAAAACTGCGCGCAGAAAAGGATAAAGCCATTCAAGAAGGCGACACCCAACGCGAAAAGCAACTATCCTCCAAGCTCAAGCGCCTCTACGAGAAAATGAACGACATCAAAAAAGCAAAGCAGTCTGAGCAAATGGAAGAGATGAGCATGGTCATGCAGTACAACCTGCGCACCAAAGACAACATCCTCCTACGCGCCTCAGAAATGCCCCAACCCTTCAAACCTGGTTCGCTCCCTCGCGATTTTGGCGGATCCGACCGCGAAACAACCAATGCTCAGCACACTCACGCCTCCATCCCCCAGGCCCTCACCATGCTCAACGGCAAACAGATTGATAACCTCATCACCCAACAAAGCCGCATCGGCAAAATGCTCAAAAGCTTCCATCGCGAAAACGACCGCCTCAACGTCCTTTTCCTCTCGATCTACAATAGCTACCCGACTTCTGAAGAAGAAATCATGCTGAAGCAATACAGTCGCAGCAAACAGGAAATCTACATCCTCGCCAAAGCCATGCTGAACTCAAAACGCTTCCTCTTCGTCCAATAATCCAGCCATCCTCTCCAACCTCAACTCTCAGAAAAATGTCTGAACTCAATCGCCGCACCTTTCTCGCCAGAACCGCTCAAACCTGTTTCGGTGTCTCCGTGGGATCCTCCATGGCCACCCTATTTAACTCCCAAGCATTCGCTGCCTCACCTTCCGTCAAAAAAGCTGGTGGCGGCAAAGCTAAACACGTCATTTACCTCTTCATGTCTGGCGGCATGACCCACATCGACACCTTCGATCCCAAGACCTCTGCTGGCTCTTCAATCATGGGCGACACCAAAGCCATTGGAACCAATGTCGATGGCATCCAACTCGGGCATTGGCTCCCAGAACTCTCTAAACAAGCCGACAAAATCGCCATCATTCGCTCGATGAACTCGACCCAGGGCGCTCACGGCCCCGGCCGCTACTTCATGCGTACCGGCTACACCCAGCGTGCCTCCATCGTCCACCCAACTGCTGGTGGTTGGGTCAATAAACTCAGCACACCTCTCAATGAAACTCTACCCTCGTTCGTCACCGTCTCCTGCGGCAATGACCACCCAGGAGCTGGCTTCATGGAACCCAACCTTCAACCACTACCCATCGGCAACCCGAATGAAGGATTAAAAAATTCCTCACGCCCAAAACGCGCCACCGAACAAGACTTCCAGCGCCAACTCGAAGTCCGCAAAATGCTCGACGCCCAATTCGATGCCAAATACCACAAAGGCCACAAGTCCGTGCGCGCTTACAATGAAGTCTACAACTCCGCTGTCAAATTGATGAAAAGCGAGGACCTCACCGCTTTCGATCTATCTAACGAATCAGAAGCCACCCACAAGCTCTACGGAGCCGCCAACTTTTCCAAAGGCTGCCTACTCGCGCGCCGACTCGTTGAACGCGGTGTCCGCTCAGTCGAAGTAGAACTCGGTGGTTTCGATTGGCACAACGACAACTTCCAACAAGCCGCAAATAAACTCCCCATCGTTGACCAAGCTGTCTCAGCACTACTCATCGATCTCAAAGCTAAAGGCCTACTCGATTCCACCTTAGTGGTCCTCGCTACCGAATTCGGTCGCACTCCAAAAGTCACACCAGAAGGTGGCCGCGACCATTTTCCGAAAGCCTTTTCCACCATGATGGCTGGCGGCGGCATCAAAGGCGGCTTCGTCTACGGTGAAACCGATGAAACCGGCATGAACGTCACCAGCGAAAAAGTCACCGCTTCCGACTTCAATGCAACCATCGGCCACGCCATGGGCATCAACTACGATCAGACAATTTACAGCGCCTCCAAGCGTCCATTCAAAATGGCTGGCCGCAAAGGGCAAGTCATCACCGAACTCTTCGGATAGTTGGTCGCTAGCGCCTGCCTTGCAACGCACGCATCAAAGTTAACTCGTCAGCATGCTCCAGCCCACCACCGGCGGGCAACCCCTGCGCGATGCGTGTCACCCTGCAGTTTTTCTCAGCGAGCACCTCAGAAAGGTAATTCGCTGTCGCCTCTCCCTCTACATCCGAACTGAGAGCCAAAATCACTTCCACACCATCGAGAGCTTCCACCCGATTCACTAATTGGCCAATTTTTAAATCTGTAGGCGTCACATTATCGAGCGGAGAAAGTTTCCCGCCCAAACAATGATAGTAACCACGAAACGCTCCACTACGCTCCATCGGTAACACATCGGTTGGCTGTTCTACAACACAGACCAACTTCTCATCCCGCGTGTGATCATCACACACTGAACAGCCATCTTGAGTCGAAAAAAAGCCACAAGCGGGACACAGCGTCACATTCCTTTCCGCATTCGCCAGCGCCTGTGCCAGCTCTAATGGGTTGCGCTTCTTATGCTGAATCATCCATACAGCCATGCGCTCCGCGCTCCGCGGCCCCACGCCAGGTAACTTTTTCAGCTCAGCAATCAGTTCTCTGACTGGTTCTGGATAATCCGCTCTCGCCATAACTAGTTCACCCTCTCTTTGGCAGGAAATGGAATGGTCTCCACCTTAAGCTCCACACTCTTTGTTCTAACCTCAGCAAGCTTGTCACAGGGCATGCGATGCTGAGAGGCATACACTAGCGCACAACACCAAGTCCACATCAAGGCCAGTAAAGGAACCATCGCCATCCACTCCACATCCCACAAAACCAAACAAGGAACCGCCCCAATCAATAGCACCAAAGAGATCGCCCCAATCAATAAACGTCGCCATAAATTGGCCGAGTCTAACACTACTAAGGCAACTAACCAACTCACCACAAAAGCAATCCCCCAGTTCACATAGTTCATCACCACAACCGGCTCAGAAATTAAAAAGGGCTCTCCTAACCAAATCTTATGCAACAATGTCTCGATCGGTCTAAAAAAGCCCATCAACTCCATGCCCACAGCAAGCACGCTCCCAGTAAGGGCGCATAGCGTAGCTGGTACAACCACAGTACCATTTGGTTTCGGAGCATCAGAGTGCATAGGCGTGCGGGGACTATAGAACTAGCCTATTTGATCCTTCAAGTACCAAAGCCAGAAAGCCTGCGATCATACCCAAAGATTCCTCTTTATGCTATCCATCTCGTCCACAACACATTGCGTATGAAAAGAAAAAGCGCAAGGACCCGAGCCCTTGCGCTTTTTGTAAATTGGATAATCTCGGTGAGATTAACGTGAGTAAAGTTCAACAACGAGCTGAACGTTTACGCCGTGATCGAAATCATCAGGCTCAGGAAGACGAGCGATTGTGCCGGCCATCTTCTCACGATCAATTGTGAGCCAGTCCTTAAGTGGAACTGCCTGTGTAAGGTCTAAAGCGCGGAGACCGAGCTGCTGAGAAGAAGCCTTCTCAGATACTGCGATAACGTCACCTGGCTTACACTGATATGAAGCGATGTCTGTCTTCACACCGTTCACTGTTACGTGACCGTGGTTAACGAATTGACGTGCTGCTGAACGTGTGTTGCCGAAACCAAGACGGTAGCAAACATTGTCGAGACGTGTTTCAAGAAGACGAACGAGAGTGTCACCTGTAATACCACGTTGGCGTGATGCCTCTGCGTAGTATGCGCGGAATTGCTTCTCAAGAACACCAAACTGGAAACGAAGCTTCTGTTTCTCACCAAGAGCTACTGAGTAGTCAGACTTCTTACGACGACCTGCACGAAGACCGTGCTGACCTGGTGGGAAGTTACGACGCTCAAGTGCCTTAGAAGGTCCGAAGAGAGCTACACCGAAACGGCGGCTGATTTTATCTTTAGGGCCAATATAACGTGCCATAATAAAAAAGTAGTTAAAAAGTTAGGTTAAATTATACGCGACGTGCTTTCTTAGGACGGCAGCCGTTGTGTGGAACTGGTGTCACATCTTTGATTGCAGAGATTTCAAGACCAAGGCCTTGAGCAGCACGTACAGCGGATTCACGACCAGCACCTGGGCCTTTAACGCGAACTTCTACAGTCTTGAGACCGTGGGACATTGCCTGACGGCATGCGTCCTGAGAAACAACCTGTGCAGCATATGCAGTAGACTTACGGGAACCCTTGAAGCCCATCTTACCAGCGGATGACCAGCCGATAGCGTTACCATTGGCATCAGTAACGTTAACAAGAGTGTTGTTGAAAGTAGCAGTCACGTGAACGATACCAGTAGTAATGTTCTTAGACTTCTTCGCCTTGTGAATCTTGAGCTCTTCTTCACCGCCAGCGAGTTCAGCGAAAATGTCACGCTTCTTCTCTTCTTTTTTCGGTGCTTCTTCAGCAGCCGGAGTTTCGGTTGCAGCTGGCGTTTCAGTTGCTGGAGCTTCAGCTGTAGGAGTCTCTACAGGAGCTTCTGATGTTGGAGCCACTTCCTCAGTAGCTTCAGTTTCTTTAATTTCTTCAGACATTGTATTTACAGGTCAAAGTTTACTTAGCTACACCCATTGTGCGCTTCTTACCCTTACGAGTACGTGCATTTGTCTTCGTACGCTGACCGCGAACAGGAAGACCACGCTTGTGGCACTGGCCACGGTGACAGTTGATAGAAGTCAAGCGCTTGAGTGCTGCTTGCTTCTCACGACGAAGGTCACCTTCAATAAGAATCGCCTCGGAAGTGATTACCGTGGCAATCTTTACGAGTTGTTCTTCAGTGAGTTGACCTGTGCGGATATCGGCGTCTACTCCAGCCTGCTCAAGAATCTTCTTAGCAGTAGTAGGGCCAACACCATAGATGTATGGGAGAGAAGCTTCGATGCGCTTCTCATTTGGAATTTCGGTTCCGAAAATTCTTGCCATGGTAATCGGTATTTTAGTGTTAGTATTGTTGCTCCGCAGAATATTTATGCGCGTTGATGCGCAAAGCGGGACGGCTCGTTTACCAGAGATATCCTATCTGGCAAGCGGGAAATGACCATTTCGACACCTTTTCCTCTTATTTTACCCAACTCCATGGATTCTGAACTTAAACTTAAAAAAAATGCCCTCCGCCAACAAATGCGCGAAAAACTTCTCCAGCTCTCACACTCTGAAAAAATAAAGCAATCTCAAACCATTAATAAAAAGATTGTGCAATACACAGAAGACAATCCGCAACTCACCACAGTCGCTAGCTTTGCTGCACTCCCAACCGAACCGAACCTACAAAGTCTACATTCCCAAAATCTCGCACTCGTCTATCCTCTTTCTCACCAAGACGGCCTGATGCAGTTTTACCGCGTGGACGAAACCAGCAGCCTAGTCAAAGGCCGCTTCGCAATACCCGAACCCAACCCATCGATTCATCCAGCTGTAGCAATCGAACAAATCGACCTCTTCCTAGTACCAGCCTTCGCCTATACTCCCGATGGTAAAAGATTAGGAAAAGGCGGTGGCTACTACGATCGCTTATTAGTCAACCGCTCACCTCAGAGTAAACTCATCGGAGTCTGTTTCTCTTGCCAAGTACTCAAGACATTACCAACGGAACCACACGACATCTCTGTCGACCATCTCATTTCAGGTTCATAAACACTACATTTTCCAAAAAAACCATGAGCCAATCTTATATTTTTCTATCGTAAAAAACACAGGCCTCGACGTAAGATTTTCTCCCGTTCCCTTGTATAGCTTTGATATATCACCAGTGTGTCTGGAGTAAATACTCCGCACTACACTAAATACACGACATATGAACCACTTCAAAAAAGTAATCCTCTCTGTCTGCGCGGCTGTTCCAGCTTTCGCACAAGCAGCTTCTGAGAAAGCGCCTAACATTGTCTACATTCTCGCCGATGATCTCGGTTACGGTGATGTCCAATGCCTCAACCCAGAGCGCGGTAAGATTCCGACTCCACACATGGACAAAGTCGCGGCCGAAGGAATGACTTTCACAGACGCACACACAAGCTCATCCGTTTGCACGCCCACACGTTACAGCATCATGACAGGTCGCTATAACTGGCGCAGCAAACTTCAGCGCAGCGTGCTCGATGGCTATGGTGAGCCTCTCATTCCTACCGACCGCCTGACAGTCCCGAGCTTCTTAAGAGAAAATGGCTACACTACTGCTATGATCGGAAAGTGGCACATCGGTCTCGACATCGCTACCACTGATGGCAAAAAAGCCAGACCTAAGAGTGGTTTAAGACAGAAAAGAGGCAAAGGATCATTCTCACCAGCTGAACTCTCCAACATCGATTGGAAGGGCGAAATCAAAGGCGGCCCAGTCGATCTAGGCTTTGATACTTGGTACGGCATCTCCGCTTCTCTCGATTTTCCACCCTACGTCTGGATCCGTAACCGCAACTGGGTGGGCGAAGGCACCCACGCGAAAGCCTTCCACCGTGACGGCCCAGCCAGCGAAGACTTCGAAGCTATCGACGTGCTTGATAAACTCGCTGCCGAATCTGTAAAATTCATCTCAGAATACGATAGCGACAAGCCATTCTTTACTTATATTCCACTGCCCTCACCTCACACCCCCATCGTCCCTTCTAAAAAGTGGCAGGGAAAAAGTGGTCTCGGAGACTACGGAGATTTCGTGATGCAGACCGATGACTTTGTTGGCCAAATCGTCAAAGCTCTCGATGACAAAGGCATCTCAGAAAACACCCTTCTCATCGTCACCAGTGACAATGGCACATCGAAGCGTGCCGACTTCAAACACCTTGAAAGCCAAGGCCACTTCGCCAGTGCACAGTTCCGCGGCTCAAAGGCTGACATTTGGGAAGGTGGCCACCGTGTACCATTTCTCGTAAAATGGCCAAAAGTCATCCCCGCTGGTAGCAAATCAGATATTCTCACCTGCCAAATCGATCTACTCGGCACTTGTGCTGAGCTCCTCGGTAAAGAACTCCCAACGAACGCAGGCGAAGACAGCGAAAGCATTCTCCCCGTACTCAAAGGAGAAAAACCCGAGTTCACCCGCGAAGGCATCATCCACCACAGCGTAAGCGGCCACTTCGCCTACCGCCAGGGTCAACACAAACTTATCCTCGCCTACGGCTCAGGTGGCTGGACCGCCCCCAATGAACCAACTGCAAAAAAACAAGGAGCGCCAAAAGCACAACTCTACGACCTCTCTGCTGATCCGGGCGAGCAAAACAACCTCTATGAGTCAAAGCCCGAACTCGCAGAGAAACTCCTCTCTCAGCTCACCGAATATGTTGGGTCTGGTTCCTCCGTCAAAGGCAAGAAATCCCATAACGATGTCGAAAGCATCAGACTTTGGAAGAGTATCGGCAATTAACCAATCCATCCCTATACCCGCAGCTGACGACGCAGGTCTAGCGTGTACTTAAACTCAGGTGCCAACTTCGCCTTGATCACTTCGGGTTGATTGCCGATCAAATCCTCAGCCACGATCCAGCGTTCCTCCCTGCGCTTCGCCGCCTGTTTCACTGTGCGTGGTCGTCCATCGTAAACCGTCGATTTTGGATTCCAAAAATGGTAACGCGCGGCCTGCGTAGTCTTACCTGACTTGCGATCAACCCACTCAATCCACAATGGTGATTGAATCGGCACATGAGGATGCAGCGCTGGATACGCACTCGCACTTTTATAGCGTAGTCCACATATCATCTCGCCATCTACCTCACTAAACGGCACTTCCACACCATTCACTAACAGCATGTTCTCTTCTAACAATTTAGATTGAGACAAAGTGAGCTGTAAACGGTCGCTCGAATTATCCACCACCCGCACCGTAGAACTACCTTGAGCTTCCTCAGCCATCAACGGCCAAGACTCGAACGCCTGCCGCACATCGATCGAGCCACCAGGTACTTCTAAGCTACCAACTCTAGGACAGCGAAATTCGAATACTGGACGGAGCCATTCTGGGTCAAAATCAAAGCCATGCTTTTGTAAGTCAGCACAGATCATTTGTACATCTTCCCACAAAAATGCAGGTAAGAAGTAGCGATCGTGTAACTGCGGACCGAAGCGTTTTAGTCTGCGCTTAAACGGAGCCTTAAACAAACGCGCTAAAATCGTACGCACAAACAACGCCACCACCGACATGGTATCAGCATCTTGGTACGTTTCAAATGCACGGAACTCAACAATTCCCAAACAACCATTCGGCGCAGCTAGGTTATGGAATTTATCAAAACACAGCTCCGCACGGTGTGTATTACCAGATGAATCTGTCAGTAGATTTTTGAAAAACTGATCGATCAATGGACCATCTACCAGCCCCTGCATGTTTTCCAACCCTTCACACGCCACCTCGAGCTCGTATAAGCCGTGCTTTGGCCCTTCGTCGACTCGCGGAGCCTGACTCCCAGGTCCCACATGTTGGCCAGTAAAGAAATACGATAAGGCTGGATGATGTTCCCAATAGCGCAACAAGGAAGCAATACGCTTGGGCTCTACCAAAAATGGATTGCGCTCGGAGTCTGGCCCGCCAAAGGCCAAATGTGAACCGCCACCCGTACCATACACAGCTCCATTCAACTGAAATTTGGTCAATTGTAATTTCACTTTCGCGGCCGCTTTTGCACATTGCTTCAGCACATTGTCATACTCGGTCCACGTCGCTGAAGGTGGTAAATTTACTTCTAACACACCTGGATCAGCAGCTAAACCAAGACTCGTAAGAGCCCCATCAGTATCACTCGGCCCATAGCCGCAGATCACTAGATCATGCAGATCCATTTCACTCACAACTGAGCGCAGGATGCATACAAATTCACGGAAACTTCCCCATTCCATAGGTGGGATAAATACTTCAACAGCGCCTTCGCGCACCTCAACCGTCAACGCACTTCGACAACACCCAACAGGCAAATTGTCTAAGGGTAAACGCAGCCCCACGGGGCTATCACCACCAAAAATTTCAATAGGCTGATCCTTTCCATAAGGCCACTCCACAGCACCCCACTGACCTCCGCTACAGTCCACAGGAAGAACCCACCCCGCTTTTGAACCATCGATTTCCACCGCTGGGAGAATAAATTTCTTAAGCCCTAACTTCTTCGCCAATGCCCGAATCAAAGCCTTTGCCGTCTTCCTGCTATTCTCTCCTTGAACGTCATCCAACAATAAGCGCTCCGTCTCTGGCCACAATGGTTCCTGTGGGTGGTGCAGAGTCATGAAATTCCATCTCGGCAAAGGCTCACCAGGATACCATTTGCCAAAGACCTGCATCGCCAGCGCTCCAGGATACACCTTGGATAGTAACTGAGCTGTCATTCGCCGGGCATACCCTAACTTTTCAGGACCCATCGCCGCCACATTCCACTCAAGACTATCCGGCTGCGCGACAATAAAAGTAGGCTCTCCTCCCATTGTGAGAACAATGTCGTTCGACTCCAGATAAGCTTCCACGCTTTCTGCACACTCTTCGATTTCCTTACGCATCTCTGACTTCATTGATTTCTTCCATTTCTAACTCCACCTCCATAGTCGAGCTTACTGATTGCTGTGCAAAATATTTCCCTTGAATCGGGTCTACCGCTGAAGGTTCATGCGACACAGCCGAAGGTATAAAATACGCATTCGCTAAAATCCCATTCGTCGGATCAAAGCCCTTCCAACCAGCTCCAGGTAAGTACACCTCCGCCCAAGCATGCATCGATCCCACAGCACGGTTAAAAGCATGTTCACCAGCATCTCCCACTTCAGGATCAAACAAATACCCACTCACAAAACGCGCTGCAAAACCTAACTTCCGCACTGCGGAAATGTATAGAACCGCCATATCCCGACACGAACCACTTCTCAATGTCAACGTAGTATCAGGAGTTTGAATCCCCTCTTCATCTCTCCTAACATACGCGATATCTCTGCGCACATATCCATTGAGGTCCGACAAAAACTGCACCACATTTTCGTGCACCGAAGGAATCTTAAGCTCATAGTTCAACCAATCGAGCACTCGGAGCGCACCACGTGTCGCTCCGCTTCCCCCCATATACGGCAACAATGCCCGTGCATCAGGTTCCTGATAACTAAAAGGATACGACGTCGCGTAAGATTCTAGAATAAAGTCGAATGGATTATCATCTAATAAACTCACCTCGATGTGCGTCACAAATTCTAACAGGCGAGACTCGGTTAGCCCAAAATTACAAACTAACTCGACATTTCCATAAGCATCTCTCACCCAGCGCTGAGTCGATGCTGGTACAGTTTCGACCTCAAAGTGATCCACATGTCTGCGATGGTTATCTAATGGTCGCAGTAACAGAACGTGCTCACCGAAATTTACTTCTCCAGCATACTGATAGCTCGTCCGGTGCTTGATTTTAACTTTCATTCCTGTGCCCCCGCTAGTGGATTGCGTTTGAGGGAAACCATCACATTAAGCTTTTGGTCATTTGCCCCCATGTACGTCCCTCGCATTGGAGCCACGTCATTGTAATCGCGCCCTACAGCGACCACCACATGCCTTTCACCCGCCGATTGATTGTTCGTAGGGTCCAGTCCCCACCAAGTACCACCAGGCAAACAAACTTCTACCCATGCATGACTGGCAGCAGCTCCTACCATCTCAGGCTCACCCAGCGTAGGGTCATAGGCTTCGATGTAACCGCTGACATAGCGAGCCGGAATACCATTGCTTCGTAAAATAGCTAACATCAAATGCGCGAAATCCTGGCAAACACCACGTCGCTCTTTTACAATGGTTGAAATCGGCGTGCTCACATCAGTAACTCCCGATTTGTACTCAAACTTCTTATAAATCCAGCTATTCAATGCGAGTATAGCCTTCCCGATCTCTTCTCCTTGCTGAAAGAATTTTTTACGAATCGAATAATGCTGATTCAGCGGAACTAAACCACAGGGCTTCAAAAATTCATAATGCTGATAGAGCGAGCTGTTATAAATTTGTCGCGCTTCACCAATCGTCACTTCTAAGACCCTCTCAGAGGGCTCCACCACAAAAGTCTCTACCTCAGCCACAGAAGTCACCGTCAGTTTCGTATGCCGATGAGGAATAGAAAAAAATTCCACCATATTGCCGAAATAATCGACATAACTATCAATCAACGTTTCAGGGTCGGTAATCAAACAACGCTCAATCACCTTCTGAGATTCATTCGATTGTGGCCACACGCGCAACTCTGCAAACGACTCCGATGCCGGCTGTTTGTATAAGTACTCGGTGGTATGAGATACCCGAAAACGCATAATCCTAAATAGAGATAGCAACTCTCACGCCAATGTCCCGTTTATTTCCATCGAAAGATGTGACGGTCTTGCCCCGCTTACTCCAAATCAAACAACATCGGGTCTTGGGCAAAGACATTTTGGTGATTAAAGAAAACATCCTCAATTTGTTTATGAAATCCCTCTATCTCTTTAGTCAGCTCAGCCATCTCCACAGCAATCTTCTGCGCGTCGACTTCTAACGGCTCCAAACCACTTTCCTCAATATCTAAGAAATCAGCATGTGTCCGTTCCACTTTGATCAGCGTGAATCCTTTCAGCTCCTCCATCAACTGATCCAATGATTTCTGCAGCTGATGCCCTAACTCACGATCACCGTTGATCGATAAAGTTCCAATTGCATAATGTAGATTGTGCAAACAAAACATCACCGAGCTCGGATTGGTATCTCCTAAAACAATCAAACGCGATACCCTATCGAGATACGCTCTAGAACGAAACTCCCTACGGTACGCATCCAGTGAACCTAACAAGCGCAGTAAGGCGGTGAGCTCCGCACTCTCCGAGTCGTGCTCCCGATACGTTTTCATAATCCGTGGCAAGGCCACTTCGAGTACAGACATCGTTCCTACCGCACGTTCATAAAAGCGACCAATCCGTAAAAAATGCCAAGCATCATCATGTGATAGCGTCCGCTCAGCGGTCCCATTAAAACGTGCGACCTCACTCACTATTCGCTCGCTGATCTGGCGCAAGCGCGCACGCGTCACAGGCTTCTTCGCCTCTTGCCGTAAGTAAACCATCATCTCCTCGATCACCTCTAACACCTCGGGACTAATCGATTCCCTAACATTTTCTAAGCCATTGCGAGCAGAACCTAAACAGGCCGTCACAGAAGCCCCTTTACTAGAATCTAACAACAGCGTACTCGAGAGCTCCAAGGTATCACTCGGAGGTTTCTTTAACTTCGCCACCGCTTGTTGACCAGTCGCCGCTGCCACAGCTTGTAGCAAAGGCCAGTAAGACCGCTGTTCGGTGTGCGCCAGCTGATCCCAACGCAGCTTTTCCAAAATATTAAACTGCCGAGCCGTATTCTCAGCACGCTCAATATAGCGACCCACCCAGTATAAAGATTCAGCTACACGACTACCGATCGAAAACCTTGAACCACTCGCTGTCGCCCGTCTCTTTGGAGCCAATTTCTCCACCAAGTCGTCTTTCACCAAGACATCTTTCAAGCCACTGGAAACTATCGACAAACGCCGAGTTCGATGCGTTGCCGATGTCTGCCTTGCCATTCCACCAGGTAGAACAATCGGCTCAGCACCTAAGATATAATACGCGCGAAGCTGCATTCCGCGATTCACGAAATGTCCGTTCTTTAAATAAGGAACCTCTGACGACTTTTGAAACTTCTGTGCGACAAAATACTCAGGATATTTACGAGCAAACTGTCTCATCGACGCACTTGTTCCCGAAGGTCGCTTGCCGCCTAACTGTTGCCACAAGATATCGTGATCCTGCACTGGCTTTATCACCATCTCCTCAGAATGTTCCCAGACATGCGTACGTTGGTCGACATCATCCAAGTGATACGTCTCGACCGTTTCTAAGATCGGCTTTTCCTTGAGGTAATGTTTGATCAAGCGATCTGAGTAACGCAACAAAGCGCGATTATCCGCAACTCCCACCCCTGGAGCATTCACGATTGCCACGTTCCCTTTCCGAACCACGTTGATAAGCCCAGGCACCCCTCGCGCCCAACGATTCGGCATGGCGATCGGATCCAACGCTGAACTCTCAATCCTCCGATAAATCACATCCACCGGTTCGAGACCTCGAATAGTTCTCAAGAACACACGGCTCTCGCGGACTAGTAAATCCTTCGGTTGCGCAATCGAAATACCCATGTGACGTGCAATAAAAGACTCTTCGAAATACGCCTGACCGGTATTTTCATTCGTCAATAACAACACATGCGGATTCTTACGCGGCGATTGCGCCCGCAGCATTTCTAGCAGATGCGTGCTGAAACTAGCCACAGGAGCCACGTCAATTTCTTCATACAGCTCAGGAAAGACAGCAGAGAGTACTCGCCGATTCTGCAGAACGTGAGAAATACCAAACGGCGTCCCCATGTGGTTCTCACTCACCTTCCAATTCCCACCACCCACGTCCACCAAGTCAAACGCACCAAACTGAGAATATTCGCCATGCGGCACTTCGATACCATTTAGCTGTCGCAGCAATGCAGGATCTCGCAAGGCCAACTCGTGGGGAATCACTCGCTGGCGCAATACTTGCTGATCGCCATACATATCTGCCACATAGGCATTAAACGCCAATGCCCTCTGCACAATCCCAGCCGAGATGCGCTTCCATTCATCCTTCGGCAACACCACAGGAAATAGATCCAAACGCCAAGGATTGGTCGACTTTTTCAACTTCGACGCATCAGAAAATTGTAAACTTAACTCATCCACCTCGTGGTTCAGCCTCTTCTGACGTTGACCCAGCTGTTTCCGAGAAAAGCTCTGAAACACATCAACCACAGGCTGATAATGCGCTCGTGGAGCCCCCTCCCCACTAATCACAGCATTGCCTTCACCTCCTGGACATCCCGAGAAATGATTCACAGACGCATCGTTGGATGGAGTCAGCATACAGATAGGATCAATGCCTTTCTTCGCTCAGCAAGCAAAGCATTTTTCAAAGAAACTCATTCATCTTAAAAATAATGGAATGACAAAAGAGCAACAATCTCGCCCATCTGTAAATGCAGACTTGCCGACACACTAACACGCGGTATCACTATAGGCAGAACATTCTGTTCTATCCTCATCCAATAATTTCCTGTCATGTGGCTCCACGCAACTAGCTCTCTCGAATTCTCTATTTCTCAAGAAACTCCCTTTCTTCTGATGCTTCGCCCACGCAGTCGTCGGCAGCAATGGATCAGTCGTGAACAATACCTTCTCACACCCAGTGTACCGGTAATGGAATTTACCGACACATTCGGCAACCTCTGCCAGCGAGTCGTCGTGCCAGCTGGTCCACTGACTATCCAGACCGCTGTCGATGCAGAAGTTCCAGATGGTAGCGACACTGCCCCTGGTGCGCCATTCGTCGAAGTCCAAAACCTTCCAAACGAGACCCTCCCCTTTTTGCATCCCAGCCGTTATTGCGAGTCTGATCGCTTCATGACACTCGCTTATCAAGTTACCGCCTCCGCCGCGCACGGCTATGACCAATGCGCAGCCATTGTTAACTATATCCGCGACTCTAAAGTATACGCGCCAGGTCTCGGCACCGAGATAATCAGTGCTTACGAAGCTGATCAACGCACCCACATTGTCTGCCGCGATATGGCCCACATCGGAATCGCCTGTTGCCGCGCGCTCTCGATCCCCGCTCGCATGGTTGTCGGGTATTTAGAATCATTAGATCCGATGGATCTTCACGCCTGGTTCGAAGCCTACGTGGGTGGCCGATGGTACACCTTCGACCCAACTCAAGCTGACAAATCTGGTGGTCGCATAGCCATCGCCTATGGCCGCGACGCCGCCGATGTCGCCATCTACACCCAGTTCGGCCCACCAGTCGAACTCCTCAACATGGCCGTATCTGTCACAAGAAAAAACAACCCACCTAGCATCGAAGCTGTTAATTGATTGTCTTTACTTCAATTGGCACAGCGCCTGCTAAACTAAAACACAAATGTTCAACGACTACCAAAAGGGAGCGTTTTTCGACGAGATGTTCAGCAATGAACAGCTTGACCATTTCGATCACTACAGCCCACTTCACGAACGCTTCTCCCGCCTCAGCCCCCAAGAACTCAGTGACAAACAACTCCTCGTCAATGATGGTTTTCTAGAGCAAGGCATCACCTTCACAGTCTACGGTGACGACCAAGGAACCGAACGTATTTTCCCCTTTGACTTGATCCCACGTATCATTCCCAACTCGGAATGGCAAACTATCGAGCAAGGACTCACCCAGCGCATCCTCGCACTCAACCTCTTTTTACACGACATCTACCACGATGCCGAAATCGTCAAAGACGGGATTATCCCTGAGTCTGTCGTCAAAGGCGCTGCTCACTATCGCCCAGAAATGGTCGGAGTCGACGTCCCACAAGACATTTACCTTCAGATTTGCGGCACCGACTTGATTCGCGATGACCAAGGAAACTACCTCGTTCTCGAAGACAACGGTCGTTGCCCTTCAGGGGTTTCTTATCTATTGGAAAACCGCGAGGCGATGAAGCGCGCCTTCCCGAAACTTTACCGTCAATCTGGAGTGCGCCCGGTCGATAACTACCCAGAAATTCTCCACAAAACTCTAGAGCACCTTACTCCCCGCCCCGGCCAAAAACCAGTCTGTGTCCTACTCACTCCTGGAGTCTACAACAGTGCCTATTTCGAACATTCTTTCCTTGCCCTTAAAATGGGTATCGAAATCGTCGAGGGACGCGACCTTATTGTTCTCAATGGTTACGTCTTCATGCGTACCACCAAAGGGCTCGTACAAGTCGATGTCATCTACCGTCGCCTTGACGATGATTTCCTAGACCCTCGCGTCTTCCGAAAAGATTCCATGCTTGGAGTCCCTGGACTCATGGAAGCTTATCTCAATGGCAATGTTGCCCTCGCCAACGCAGTCGGCACTGGAGTGGCTGACGATAAAGTCACCTACGCTTACGTACCTGACATGATCAAGTACTACCTAGATCAAGACCCGATCCTCGACAGCGTGCCAACCTACCTCGCTTGGCGCGATGACGATCGGAAATTTATTCTAGAGAACCTCGAATCTCTTGTAGTCAAAGCGGCGAATGAATCTGGTGGATATGGTATGCTCATGGGCCCCAGCTCCACCGCCAAGGAACGTGCCGAGTTCAGCGATCGCATTAAAGAAAACCCGCGGAATTACATCGCGCAGCCAGTGGTTTCGCTCTCACGTCACCCCACTTTCTGCCAAGGGGAAGCGATAGAAGGTCGACACATCGACCTCCGCCCCTTCATACTTTATGGTGAAAAAATCGAAATCATCCCCGGTGGACTCACTCGTGTCGCTCTCACAAAAGATTCACTCATAGTCAATTCCTCGCAGGGAGGAGGAAGTAAAGACACATGGGTTCTCCATCACTAAACTAGTTCATTATCACAAACCCTATGCTCTCAAGAGTTGCAAACAGCCTATACTGGCTCAGCCGTTATTTAGAACGCGCTGAAAATTTGACCCGCCTCGTCGATGTGAACCGCTATGATGCGCTCGATTCCATAGCGAGCGCCAAAGAAGCCGACCCTACGTGGAGCCCCTTACTCTACGCCACCTGCTCACAGGTGGAGTACGAGGCCGCCAAAGAAGCTTCAGAAGACGAGATCGATGTCAGCTGGTTCATTACCTTTTCCACCACAACGCATGATTCTATCCGCCAATGCATTGCCCAAGCACGTGAAAACGCTCGCATGGTACGTGATCAGATCTCCGAAGAAATGTGGCTAGAGCTCAACAGCTTTCACCTATTTTTACAATCGAAGGAAGCTGAAATTTTGTGGGAAAATAGACCAGATGCTTTCTACCGCAGAACTATTAAAGCATGTATGCTCTTAGCAGGCCTCATCAATGCCACAGTCCTGCAAGACGAAGGTTGGCACTTCATGGAAGCCGGGCGCTACCTCGAACGAGCAGACAAAACGACTCGGGTTCTCGATATGTTGTCTTATCAACCTAATCCCAACCGAGGAAAGCTCGCCTCTGCGCTGCGCTCATGTTCTGCCCTTTCAGCCTACCGTGCCGAAAACCGAGGCGAAATCACCCTCGATGGAGTCATCGATTTCCTCTTGTTCTCTCCATCCTTCCCGCGCTCAGTTCGCTTCTGCCTCCGCCAGCTCGATAGCCAACTTCACGCGATCTCAGGCAGCTACAGTGGAAGCTTCACCAACGAAGCTGAACGACTCGCAGGCAGTGCGCTCGCACAGCTCAATTTCTCCAGCATTCAAAATGTTCTCAACACCGGTTACCACGAATATATCGATGGCCTCCAGTTGCAGTTCAATCGCATTGGACGTCAAATTTTTGAAACCTACATTTTGCTGCCCCAAGAAATCAATAGCCTTCCAAAATACGGTACCCCCCATTGGCAACAGCAACAACAGCAGCAATAATTCGTCCAACTGATGCAATTTAAGGTACATCACCGGACCGAATATCACTATTCACGACCGATCACTAATAACTCGAACGAACTTCGACTGACGCCTCCGAATACCGAATCTCAGCAATGCCTGAGCTCATACATTAGTGTCGTACCTGCAACACGTCTGAAAAGCTATTCTGATCTCAACGGCAATCGTGTCCATCATTTTGAAATTCCGCGCCCACACCAGCGGCTCAGTATAGACTGTTTCTCAACCATCGAGACACAGCCAGCAGTGGATTTTTCCGATCTACCCTATGGATCATCACACGACACACTCTCTGCATGCTGCTCACTAGAGAAATGTCATACCTTCCTTCAAAGCAGTCCTTTGGTAGAAGTCACACCTGAATCATGGAGACGCGCTATCGATATCCAAGACCACTCCACCGATATATTCCAAACGAGCTACGCGATCATGGAATACATTTTCGAGCACTATACTTACGACCCAGATTCCACCACCGTCACCACTCACGCCAATGAAGTGCTCAAACAACAAACTGGTGTTTGCCAAGATTTTGCTCATGCCATGACGGCTCTCTGCCGTTCCATTCACATCCCCACGCGCTATGTGAGCGGCTATTTTTTCGATGCCACACGGGATCATATTCTTCGTGGAGCATCAGCTTCCCACGCCTGGGTCGAGGTCTACATTCCTCACTTTGGCTGGATTGGTCTCGACCCAACAAACAACAAAGTGGTCGATGAAACCTACATCAAAGTCGCCACTGGCCAAGACTATCGCGCCGTCGCCCCCATCATGGGCAGCTACTATGGCGGTGAACGCAGCGGCCTTGTTGTCAGCGTTCGAGTTGACCGCATTGAGTAGTATTCACATTACGTGATTTAACTCAGACATCATTGTTTGCGTTGCTGGGCTAACTTGCGCCCAAGCCTTTGATTGCTGGGCAACCCCCTATTTTTAGTTTCGATCGCAGCTTTGCGCCGTTATCTCAATATGACTATCTTTAGAGGATCTATTTACAAATGCAGGCCCCCTTCATGGTGTTCCCTCACACCAGACTGATACAACAATACACACTATGATCTTTCGTGCCTTCTTATTCTTTCTAGTCGCTAGCTCTCCACTCATCGCAGACACTGCAAGTGATCTTGCGGCACTAGAAGCTCTCAGCAATTTGACTTCCGCTCCTACCATCTATGAAGTCGACGACTCTTCTGGAGTTGAAGAGTCCTCTGCAACTATCGCAACTCTCTCACCCGGTGATCATAAAACCATCTTCTTTGATTCAATAGACTACGAGGGGAATCCAACGCGGGTCTACGCCTGGGTCAATGTTCCAGCTGGCGTCTCCGATGTCAACAAAGCATCAGCAATTGTCTTAGTGCACGGCGGTGGTGGACGCGCTTTCGAAGATTGGGTGGATCGATGGTCGGCTCGTGGATACGTTTCCATCTCCATAGATACCGAAGGCAATTCGAACAATAGCGCTGGAGCGAAAGTGCATCACGCTTTAGGAGGACCACCTCGTACCGGGGTCTACAATGAATCCTCAACTGCGATCGAAGATCAGTTCATGTATCACGCCACCGCAGCGACAATATTGGCGAATTCTTTATTACGCAGTCTTCCCTTTGTCGAAGACACCAAGATCGGCGTGCATGGAGTTTCTTGGGGCGGGGTCATCACCGCCACTGCCATCGGACTTGATCAGCGCTTTGCCTTTGCGATTCCATCCTACGGTTGCGGCCACATGTATGACGCCGTTGGAAATTGGGGCGACTCTCTCAAAAATAATGAACAGTATAAGTCGGTGTGGGACCCCTTCCTGCGTCTAGACAGAGCCACAATGCCCATCATGTGGCTTTCTTGGCCGACCGACAGGCCATTTAATATCGATAGCCAGGCTCAGTGCGCCGCTAAAGCTCCTGGGACGCAAATGGTGACGCTTATCCCAGGCATGGGCCATGGACATGGTGCGACTTGGACCCGCGCCGATTCCTATGACTTCGCCGACAGCATCGTCAATACAGGCAATGCTTGGTGCACCCAGCAAAGTCTCAGCCTCGTTGGTGATCAGATCACAGCTGAATTTGCGTCCACACGTACATTGAATAGTGCATCATTAATCTACACCAATGAAACTGGTTCAACAACCCCAATGACTTGGCCTGAAGTGGCCGTGGATAGTTTTGCTGAAACCTCCGTTGGCTCTGGCGTCTGGCGTGTAACCGCCACACTTCCCGCAGATGCCACCGCATGGTTTCTTAATGTCACCGCAACACCAACAGTTACTGGTTACCGGGACGATACCGTTTTCGTAAGTAGCGGCCTGCAGGAAGTCGTAGAAATTCAACAGCCACCATTGCTTCAACTTGGCTTAAAAGAAAATGGCGACACAACTACCAGCGGCAGTGTCAGTATAGATTTTAGCGCTATATATAACCTTGATGTCACCTCAGTAGACTTTGTCAATGAGTCGCATGCCGGAGCTTTTTCCCACATCCTCTCCTTCCCCTACATTTTACTCAGCGGTGATACTATGGATGTGTATTTTGATAATAGCGTAGCGGAATTAGCAGTTGGAGAAAGCGCAACGGCCACCATGCAGATCACATGGCTCGGTCTAGACAATACAGCAAATACGCTGAATATCCCCCTCCAAGCCACTGTCGACTCACCTCGCGAGATCATCTACGATGTCAGCGCCAATTGGAGTTCAAAATCACCAACAGTTGCCGATCATGTTATCATTCGTGACGGCGCTATTGTGACGCTAGATCAAGATATTGAAGTTTCGAAACTTACAGTTGGAAAAGACAGCTCTCAGGGAGAACTAATTATCGACCAATCATATGAAATTCTTGTCAGCGATGATTTAAGCGTTTTCTCAGGAAGCACTATTACGGTCAAAGACGGTAACCTCGATTATCTAGATCCTACATTACAGCTCGATGGTGAAATTCATATCACTGGAGGGTCATTCCATTTGATTGGCACCCAGCTTACTGGAGATGGAAAAATGCTCGTGACAGCAGGAGAATTAATTTTCGATGCCGCTAAATCAATCGATCTTGCCGAAATTGAAATTTCTGGCGGCACACTCAACTTCAATGGAAATGGCGGCACGACACAAACCTACTTTGGCGACAATGGAGTTAGCACGCTCACCATCATCGGTAGTACACCGGTGATCTCAGTCGGGCGCTTGAATTTACAACCACACACATCCACAAGCCCATTCATTCGTTTTATACTGGACGCAAATGGCGTTTCACCAGTGTCGTCTACTTCCTTCATGAACCTACCTCAGCTAAGCATCGTAGTGGATGCAGCGGACTACACTGGTGGAAGCGCTGATCTAGTTCTACTCGAGTCCAGCAACTTCGCTACACTTGGAAACACCGCGAACTACTCAGCCCCAGGCTTTTCAGCTAAAGGCCTCGATACCTACTTCCAGCAAAGCCAAGCCACAGATGATGTCATATTAAAATTAACGAAGAACGCCTACGGCAACTGGGCAGATTCAGAATCGCTCCCCTCTGGTAACTATGACTCAAATGCCGACCCTGATGGCGACGGAGTAGTTAACCTCCTCGAATTCGTTCTTGGCTCAGATCCGCAATCCAGTGCACCTTCAAACGTTCCGATTGCAGCGATCAGTTCAGACAATTTACTTTTCAGCTTCACCAGAAATACCGACGCCAATGCTTCGACGACTCAGGTATTTCAGTATTCAGCGAATCTCTACGATTGGACAGACCTGCCAATCGATGCATCAGACCCGAACATCACCATTAATGCAGCCGGCGCAGGCTTGGAAACTGTAGAAATAATGATCAGCCCATCCGCCCCAACCGAAGGAAAACTATTCGGCAAGATCATGGTCGAACTAAACCAGTAAGTGATGAAAGCATCTAACAAGTAAAAGTTACCAGTACTGAACAATAAACCTCATCTAAAACCCCCAAAAAATGTCTACTTCAAACAGCCTCATTCGCTTATTGGTAGGCCTGTTCATCCTCCCCTCTGTCTACGCTGCCCACACTGTATTTTTAAATACTTCCACAGATGGCTTGTGGAACACTGCCAGTAAGATTGATGCGATCCACGGTGAGACCCTCCCCCTTGGCAGTCAGGGAACTTTCCGCTTCAAGCTCGATACACTCGGAGTAACACCGCTGACATTAGACGGCGACCTCGCAGTTCATGCTTCCTATAAATTAATTGTCGATAGCAATGACTATGAGGCAATGAACGGATTTTTCCCTCTCATCACCAGCGGTAGAACACTTGGCAAATTTTATGATACTAATACCACACTACTTCGTTTCGAGCGGCGTGAAGCTGCATTGATCACTCAGGACAATGGCTTGTGGCTGCGACTCTAAGCACCGCAGTCTTCACTGATATCTCCATGGATTAGTCCTTAGAGCGAAATAGCTCACTCATACTCCTCATTCACTGCTGAAAGATACTTCTAGCTAAAGATTCATGAAATCCCTCCACAAATCCTGCGTATCATTTTTCACAAGCTTTCTAAATATTCCCCCATTTTTTAATACATACCTATGAAACACACACACCTTACGATTCTCGTAGCGGGCCTCACCTTCGCATCGCCTTGCCAAGCCCTTGAGCCATTAAAAGACTCAAGCGAGCTCTATAACGTAATTCTAGCCAAACGCACACTCGCAAGCTTGGACAAAAACAAAGACGGCTTCATTCAAGAAGAGGAAGACTCCAGAGGCTGGAAGAAAAAAGTACGCTATGATGCAAACAAAGATGGCTCCCTCGATTTTGATGAACTTAAAAGTATCCCGCAATCCTACATCGACAGCCCTGGCAAACAACTACGTAATGTCATGTTTAAGCGCTCTGAAACAGGCGAAGTCTTTTTCGATTTCTATTTCCCCGATGTCGACGATAGCAGCAAAAAGCCTGTGGTCATTTATACCCATGGAGGTGGCTGGGCCGTTGGCAGCAAACATGGAGCGGCGGTGGCATCATTTAAAGCTGTCCATAAAGAACTTCTCAAAAACGGCTTCTGCGTTCTTTCTGTCGACTACCGTTTGGTGAAAAAAGATGGCAAGACGGCAATGCGCGATTGTGTGATCGATGCGCAAGACGCTCTTAGATTCATCTCAGCTTACCACAAAGAGCTGGGTATCGACCCGACACGCATTTTCACTTTTGGCGACTCAGCTGGCGGTCATTTAGCACAAATGGTTTTACTTGCTCCATCAGACAGCATCAAAGGGGACCCAGATTTGGTAAAGTACGACTACAAGACCGTCGCCGGAGTTTCATGGTATGGCCCTTGTGACTTCCAAGACGAACAATTATTCAACCACAATGACCGTGAAGGATTCAGAGACCGCTTTGGTCCACGCATTCTCGGCGCAAACAGTAAGCCGGAAGACAAAGCTGCACTCTATCGCGAAATGAGCCCAGTAAACTACCTCACAAAAAATAGCCCACCACTACTAATGATCCAAGGTGACAAAGACACCACGATCCCAGTGAAGCAAGCCTATCGCATGCAAGAAGCGCTCAAAACCACCGACGCCCCAGTCGAGATTCTCATCGTAAAAAATGCAGGCCACAATTGGCGCCCAGTCGATGGAGTAGTCACTCCGAACCGCAACGAAATCATCAAACAAACAGTCGAATTCATCACTAAACACAAGTAACTAATAAGGTCTTAATAAGAGAGATCTGAAAGAGAATCTAACATTCCTGAAAGATGTCGCGTCGCAATTTGTAAATATCATTGGCATATTAAGCTAATGTGAAAGCATTGCGCTATTCTGAACGTTTCAACTTAAATACGTAGAAGCCAATTCTCGACAGAATAGTCTAGAGCTGTAAAACAGACCTCCACGACGCGATATTTACTAATGAATAACATGAATCTCACTTTCAAGGCATGTGCTACAGCCTTTGCTTTACTCCACTCCACTCCTTTTCTCACCGCTGCTGAAAAAGAAAAAAGCATGGATAAAATGTGGGGTGAAAAAGAAGCCCTCTCCATCGAAGCCAAGCATCCGTCTCTTAAATGGTTTACCCACGACAAGTACGCCATGTTTATCCACTGGGGCCTCTATTCAGAAATGGGTGGAGTGTGGAAAGACAAAACCTATTACGGCATTGGTGAATGGATCATGCACATGGCTGAAATTCCTGTAGACGAGTATAAGGCCTACGCCAGTCAATTTAATCCAGAGAAGTTTGATGCAACTCAACTCGTCAAACTCGCCAAAGCTGCGGGTATGAAAACCATCGTCATCACAGCCAAACACCACGATGGCTTCGCACTCTTTGACTCCGCTGCCAGCGATTTTACCGTCACCAAAGCCACGCCCTACAAACGTGACTTGATGAAACAGCTTGCCGATGCCTGCGCAGCAGAAGGCATCCGCCTCGGCTTTTACTACTCACAAAACCAAGATTGGACCGAGCCCTACGGAGGCGAGTACAAAGGTGAGCGCCCTAAAGACTACACACCTGACGACTTTAACATCTACTTCGAAAAGAAAGTCATCCCACAGGTGACCGAGCTTCTCACGAACTACGGAGACATCGCTATGGTCTGGTTTGACACCCCAGGTGACATGCCAAAAACCTACAGCGAGCGCCTCGTCAAACTCGTTACTAAACACCAGCCAAATTGTCTAATCAACAGCCGTATCGGCGGTGGTTACGGCGATTATGTCTCACTTGGAGACATGCACATCCCACCAGTTCGCCCTGATGTCGGCGCATGGGAAACCGTAGACACGACTAACGATTCCTGGTCCTACGCTTGGTACGACCAAAACTGGAAGTCACCAAAGACTATCATTGAACGCCTAGTTAAAGTCACCGCTCGAGGTGGTTCCTACATGCTCAATGTCGGCCCTAAAGGTGACGGAACGATTCCCGCAGAAGCTGTCACTTCCCTAGAAGAATCAGGAAAATGGCTCAAAGCACATAGCGAAGCCATCTATGGAACCGAAGGCTCACCATTCGACCAAGGATTCAGCTGGGGAGATATCACTAGTAAAGGCAACGACCTCTACCTCCATGTCTTCGACTGGCCAGAAGAGGGCACACTACGCCTCGCAGACCTAGGTGCTAATATCAAATCTGCAACCATGCTTCACAACAACTCCAAAGTGGATTGCAGCCAACAAGGATCCACTCTCGAAGTAAAACTCGGCTCCCAAGTCGGTCGCGACCTCCCGATCGTCCCAGTCATCAAACTCACTCTCGATGCTCCTGCAGTCGTCAAAAACCAAGCCACGCAAGTCGATGGTCTCACCCCTGTCACTCTACTCGCTGAAATGGCTACAGCTGAAGGATGTGAAGAAAAAGGCTACCGATGGATGGAAAAATTCGGTGAGTGGAAACACGACCACTTCATTCAAGGCTGGAAGTCCAAAGACGCCAAGGCGACTTGGGACATCAACGTCCTCGAACCTGGACAATACCACCTCAGCCTCGAGTATTCCTGTGAAAACGATGCAGCCAATTCCGAGTGGATTCTCTCATGCGGCGATGAAAGCATCACCTTCATCACCTACGAATCAGGAGCAGACTCTACCAAGTCATTCCAACCCGGCCCTGCGCGCCAGCGCAACTTCAAGGTGAACCTCGGAGTCCTCGAAATCCCTAAAGCTGGCCTCAACCAACTCAAAGTCGTCCCCCGCAAGCTCATTGGTGAAGGCATCGGCATCAAAGGAATTACTCTCAAGCCGTATCGCTAAAGTACAGAATTGTTGGGCTCCCTAACAGCTCCTAACAATCGTAAAATTCACTCACAGCCAGTCGATCACACCAATCGCCTGGCTGTTTTCGTTTAATTCATACCCCCTATATATTGTCTGAGCCATTTTCTCGAAACTCCTCTTCATTTATGCTCCCATCTCCTTCCCACATCTATGAAACAAAAAAACTCAACTCCAACCATGAAACGCCTACTCACAGCACTCAGCTGCAGTACCATTTCTATTTCAAGCCTCTTAGCCGCTGACACTATCGAAGAATCTAACGGCATCGTCTTTATCGAGCTCGAAGACACGGACTCTCGACTCGGTAAATGGAAACTGCGAGACACGAATCTTAAAAATTCATTCTCATGTAAAGGCTACCTCGAATTCACAGGCAACACTCCCTCCAAAGGCGCCCCTGAATCTCCGCTAGAGTACACTTTCACCATCAACAAAGACGGGCTCTACTTTCTACACCTACGCTGTGCGAAAGAAACTGTAGAAATCAGAGGAAAAGAACGTGATGACGTAGCTAACGATTGCTACTTCAGAGTCGAAGGCAATTTCGAGGCTGGTCCAAAAGCTGCAGACAAACACCGCGCACAAGCACCTCTCGAGTTACTCAAACAAGACACTAAATTTTTCGGAGGCGCTGATAACGAATTCGTATGGGTATCAGGCAACCGTTTCGATCCCGGTGGTCACAACAATAAACGCATCGCCGTCTATCATTTTAAAGCTGGAGAGACATACAAACTCGTCATGTCTGGCCGTTCCCAGTCTTTCAAAGTCGATTGCCTCGCATTCATCCACGCCGACCAACCAAGCAAAAAAGTCGAAAGCTTGGTTCAAACTTCTAACAAATAATTTTTAACGACCATGAAGCTCACACTTAGTTATATCCTCACCCTGCTCCTAGCTCTCGGCAGTAGCATGCACGTATTCAGTAAAGAGAAATTCAATCCTGAAACCGACCTCTTCATCGCTCAGTTTGACAACCTCCCCGACAACGACGACGTCCACTCCCAAGCCGCACTAGGTTGCATCCTCGCGCACCCAGACTATGAAAAAATCAACTTCTTCTGCGCCACTGGAGCATGGGGAAACCAATGGGCCCACCCGAAATCTGATAACTGGGAATACATCAATTCCCGATCACTCTTTAAACTCGCATTCGGAACAGAAGCGAAACCTAAGGATACTCCAGAACAGCGAGCCAAAGCAAAATGGGTCGACGCCAATGGCCCAAAAAACTCCAAGCAGCGGGAAGAAAACCTCAATTTTGCAGCAGAGGTCATCAAAAACAAAACCAAACCCATCCTCACCTCCGGTGGGAAAGTCTGGATCATGGAAGCTGGCCAGTCCGACCTCACCGCAGCATGGGTCGCTAAGCTTATCGCCGAGGGAGTCACTAACACCAAGAGCGACGTCATTCTCGTCCAACATAGCCATTGGAACGAAAAATGGACAACTCCAGAGGCCTTGGCCTACGTCAAAGAACATACTAACTACACCCAGATTGATGACGGGAACTCCCCCTACGGAGATGGCCCAGACCGTGGTGATGAAACACCGAATTACAAAAATGAAGCAAAGAACTTCATCCCTGAAGCTATCAGCAAGTCTAACCCTAACTCCCACGCCAGAACTCTTTGGACCAAAGCCAATGAGATCGCCACTAACACGCAATATAAAGGGCTCATCTCTAAAGGATCAGTTGACTTCTCGGACACCGTTGAAGGAATGTGGATTCTCGGGCTCTCTGATAAATGCGCAGGCCTCACCACCGTGCGTGGTTTCTGGGATAAATTCGTAATAAACCCATAGCCCTAGCGTATTTCTTTCTACCTACTTACCATGAAACATTCACTTTTAACATCGCTCTGCATCACACTCGTGTGCTCCAGCAACACACTAACCTCAGCCACCGAACGCCCAGAGAATCCCAATGTCATCCTCATTCTAACGGATGATCTCGGCTGGCAGGATGTAAAATGTTATGACATCGATGAGCCATCGCCGATGGAAACTCCTAACATCGACTCCCTCGCCAAAAAAGGCGCAATGTTTTGGCAAGGCTATTCTCCTGCTCCCACTTGCGCTCCTACGCGCTGCGCGATCATGAGTGGAAATCACCCTGCACGCGCCCAGAAAACCCATGTCGTCGGCGGAGCTCCTCCTACACCATACAACAAGGAGAATCACCGCATGATGGCCCCGTGGTATAGCGGTCGCATGCCAGAAAATGAGCTCACACTCGCTAAAGTCCTCCAACAAAATGGCTACACCACCGGTCACTGTGGCAAGTGGCACATGGCAATCAATCACAACGCTTTCCCCCAACCAGAAGACCAAGGCTTCGACTGGTCACGCCACAACCTAGGGATCACCAAACGCATGAAACCGCATCGCCTAACAGGTTTCGCAACAGACAAAGAAGGTGATCCATATCGCCTCGATGAAAACGGTTTTGCCTACCACCAAAATAGTGAAGACGCCCTCACCTTCGTCGAAGAAAACAAAGCCACCCCCTTCTTCCTCTATTACGCCACATGGTTAGTGCACACGCCTATCCAAACGCGTAACGAGCGCCTCCTTAAAAAATATTGCGAAAAACTCGGAGTTGAACTTCCTGAAAATCCCTCTGAATGGAAAGGTGAAGGACAAACCAACCCCTTCTATTGCGCGATGGTCGAAGAACTCGACTACTATGTGGGCCAATTGATCAACTACCTCGAGCAAACCGAGGACCCGCGCTGGCCTGGCCACAAATTGAGTGAAAACACCTATGTCATTTTCACCTCTGACAACGGCGGCATGGAGAAGCATCCTGGCGAAATCATCACCGACAACTACCCGCTCGACCGCGGCAAAATCTCCGCTATGGAAGGCGGCACACGCGTCCCACTTATCATCACCGGACCTGGTATTGAAGCGGGAGTTCAATCAGATGTGATGCTCAATGGCCTCGACTTCTACCCCACTATCCTCTCATGGACCGGAGCTAAGCTACCAAAAGAGAAGCACCTCGATGGCTGCGACATTTCGCAATTGTTAGCAAAAGACCCAGCGGACCCATCACTTGTGAAAGAAAACGACGGCTCCATACGCGACACCATGGTTTGGCATTTCCCTAACAGCATTGCCTTAGAAAGCACCATCCGCATCGGCGACTATAAACTCGTCCGCAACTACGATCATATCAGTAATCCAAGAACACCTGAACTAGAACTCTATCAGCTCTACCAGACCGAGGATGGGAAACAGCAGCGTGGTGACATAGAAGAATCCAAAAACCTTGTCGACTCCATGCCGGAAAAAGCCAAAGCGATGAACCAAAAGCTCAGCGAAATTCTCACCGAGATGAAGGCCAGCTATCCTTACTTCAATCCCGCGACCCGTCATGAGCTCCCTAATAAGGACAAGGTGTGCACTGTCACTTCTCATCAGCAAAATGGTGACCAAGTAAGTTTCAACTACCAAGAAAATGGAGCTAAAGTCGTCCGAGCCCAACTCATGTATACGCTCAATGGAGGCCACCGCTACGAAGAATGGTTCCGCGCGCCAGCCAAGCTAGGATCAAGCCACACAGTCACTGCTAAACTGCCAAAAGGAACGACTCATTACGTCATTAACTTGATCGACGAGAACAACTTCCTAGTGAGCTACCCAGAGATGATCGATTCAGTCTCTGCAATGAAAGAAAAATACTCAGAAAAAGCTCTCCCAGCTAAATAAATGCCACAAATGACTTTTATAAAGTGATTTGTCGCATCCAGTGAATGCTTCCCGTTTGTAAAAAATTCTCATCACAGATAGTCATACAGCGGCGAAGCTTTCACCACATCAGCTTCTTACTACTAATCATGAACACCATCAAACAATTCACCCTCTTGTGCTGTATACTGATCAGTTCAGTAATCAGCCTCCATGCTGCGGCGCCAGCCAAGCACCTCTTCATTCTCTCTGGTCAATCGAACATGGCAGGGCTCGATCCCAAAATTTCATTCACACCCGCTGTGCAATCCGCATTTGGTAAAGAAAATGTGACTATTGTCCTCGACGCCCAAGGCGGTCAACCGATCCGCCGATGGTACAAAGAGTGGAAACCAGCGCCAGGAAGAGAAGTCGTTAACCGCAAAACCATGACCAATGGAGACCTCTATCAGCGTCTCATAAAGAAAGTAAAACAAGCGACACAAGGCCAAGAGTACAACACCGTCACCTTCCTCTGGATGCAAGGTGAGCGCGACGCAAAAGAAAGCCACGGCGAAGTCTACGCCAAAAGCCTCCTAGGAATTATCAACCAGCTAAAAAAGGATCTCAACAAAAAGGACCTTAATTTCGTCATTGGCCGTCTCAGTGATTACGATCTAGAAAATAAAATCGGCCCACACTGGACAATGGTGCGCAATGCTCAGGTGCAAGTCGCAGAATCCAGCCCAAGTGGAGCCTGGGTAAACACTGACGACTTAAACGACGGACTGAGCAAGAATGGAAAAATGTACAAAAACGACCTTCACTACTCTGTCGAAGGCTATAAAGAATTTGGCAAACGTCTTGCAGGGGAAGCCATTGCCTTGATCGAAAGCAAAGGCTTCTCAGCCAACAAAGAGCAGGCGAAAAAAGCATCAAACCATCCCGTGATTCGTCTCTGGCCGATTGAGCAAATCGGTGGCCAGACGAACTATCTAAAAGAAGAATCAGAAGACAGAGGCGAAGGAAAAACAACCTTTCGCAATATCAAAGACCCCCACCTTGTCGTTTCCCAAGTATCAAGTGACACACCCACACCAGCGGTCATTTATAGTCCTGGAGGCTCCTACAAACAAGTCTCCCCTGTACAGGGATACATCGATTGGCTCAATTCCCTCGGCTTCACGGTCTTCACACTGAAATACACCGTTCCAAACGACAGAGAAGCAGCCTATAGAGACATCCAGCGTGCCATCCGTCTAGTGCGCCATAATGCTAAAAAATGGAATATCGATCCTAAACAACTCGGTCTCGTAGGCACCTCAGCTGGCGGTCACCTCTCGGCTCGCCTCAGCCAGAACTACACCGAATCCGCCTACGCGCCCATCGATCAAGCGGACAGCCAGAGCTGTGAACCACAATTCGTCCTCTTGCGTTCCGCCGCTTATCTAGCCAAGAAAAATAAAGGCTCTACCATCGCCGAAGAATTTCACTTTAACAACAAAGTCCCCCCTACTCTCTTGCTCTATTCAAAAGACGATCACAATTTTGTCAAAGGAGGGATAGCCTATGCAGAAGCTCTAGAAGAAGCCTCTTTCCCCGTAAAACTCCTTCTCTACGAAAAAGGTGGCCATAGCATGCAAGGAGTCAACTGGCACTCCGATGCCCAGTCATGGATCGACACACTTGGCTTAGATCTGAACTAAACCTTCATTCAAAATGAAAACCTCAGTTCTCGCTCTATTTTTCATCATCTATGCATTGCCCTTCTACGCTGCAAGCGCTGAAAAAGAGGTTTTCAATATAAACGATTTTGGAGCGATTGCTGACGGTCAAACCCTCAACACCAAGGCCCTCCAGTCAGCCATCGATGCATGCCACGCTGAGAGTGGCGGCATTGTGAGAGTCCCTGCTGGTAAATACGTCATCGGGACTATAAAGCTCAAAAGCAAAGTCACCTTGTCCCTAGACTACGGAGCCAAATTGCTCGGCAGTACAGATATACAAGACTACCCCACCAAAGACCTACGACCCGCGCGTGAGGGTCAGGCGGAATGTCTAATTTACGCCGAAGATGCGATGGACATTCGACTCGAAGGACTCGGAGTCATCGATGGCCGTGGCAGCCCAGAGTTTTTCAAGAAGCGAGCCGGACCAGCTGGAAAAGATGACCGTCCACGACTCATCCGATTTGAGAGTTGCGAAAAAGTGACTTTCTCTGGCATCACCTATAAAAACCCCGCATTCTGGGGAATCCATCTCATCGATTGTAAAGATGTACATTTTAGCGCCGTCACCACACGCTTTAGAAACAACCACTACAACAATGATGGAATCGACCTCGATGGCTGTGAAAACGTACTGATTGAAAACTGCGACATCCAAGCCGGCGACGATGCCGTATGCCTCAAGAGTTCACTCAATCCCTGTCGCAACATAATCATACGTGACTGTGTGATTAGCAGTAACACAGCAGCGATAAAATTCGGCACCTCATCCTATGGTGGCTTCATCAATATTGATATTAGCAATTGCTATATCCATGACTGCCCGATGGGGGCGATAAAGCTCCAATGTGTCGATGGTGGAAGGCTAGAAAACATCTCAATCTCCCGCTTGAAAATGGAAGAGGTCGGCTGTCCCCTCTTTATCCGTCTCGGCGACCGCGGTAGCAATTTTTCAAGAAAGCGCGATGCAGGCAAGCGTCCAGTCGGCAGTATCAAAAACATCCACATCTCCGACATCGAAGCTGAAGTCGTCATCGAAGACCGCGAGAAAGCTGCGCGAGCTCATTACAAAAAACTCAAAATTGACCTAACAAAAGGCATCACTGAAAAAGAAAAAGCCAAAGCTGGCCCCATCATGATCACCGGCATCCCAGACCAATATATCGGAGATGTCTTGCTCGAAAACATTGCCATTTCCTACCCCGGCCACGGCACAGCAGAAAATTCTAACAATGTAGTAGCAGAAGACATCACACGCTACCCAGAGCAATACTTCTTCGGCGTTCTCCCATCCTGGGGAGCCTACATTCGCCACGCCAAAAACATCACCTTCAAAAACGTCACACTCTCCACCCGCAACCAAGACGCCCGCAAAATGATCATCCTCGACGATGTCGAAAACTTCCTCCACCAATAAAAGCGATACCTCTCAGCGACTATCACCATCAGTAAACTTCTACGCGGTCAAAACCTCTCCCATCGCGACCACGCGATGCTCTCCCGGACTTCAATCTCCAACACTCCGTTAGAAGAAAGCGCTCACATCTCACTTTTTCATGGCTGTCGCTTATGAGTAACCACCTTGACGCCTGTCCTCATTGTCACGAATCAAAGAATAGGTTTTAACCAGTATTACACCTTCCGAGTGAACAAGCACGCAGACGAAAACCGTAATGCCCCCATCTTAGTTTTCCTACCATCCTCACCTGCACCACCATACGGTGCTTCCTCCCCGACCTTAGACACTCTGCTACAAGAACACGCTATCGCCATTTCACAACTAATCTAAACTTCTGACTAAAACCCATAACAGATGAAAAAACTAACAGGCTCTCTTATTATAACTCTCTTTCTGAGCTCCCTCGCTATCTGTTCGCCTAAGAAAAATGTCATTGTCATCATGGCCGATGACATTGCCTATGATAACAACTTCGGTGCCTACGGAGCCCGCGAATCCTGGACTCCGCGACTCGATCAAATGGCGAAGGAGGGCATCACCTTCGAACACGCCTATTCCACACCAAAATGCACCCCGAGCCGAGTAAAAATCATGACTGGCCGCAGTGGTATTCGTAACTACAAGGGCTTTGGCATACTGCCCTCCGAAGAAATAAGCTTTGTTGAAATGCTCAAAGCTGCTGGCTATAAAACCCATTGTGCAGGCAAGTGGCAGCTCGACGACAAAGGTGGTACTGCAACGAAAGACGCAGGCTTTGATTCATGGATGCTCTGGAATACCGAGCTCGGACGAGAGAGCCGCTACTGGAAGCCCAGCTTCGACCTCAACGGTAAGTTCGTCACCTTCGATAAAGACGACTTCGGCCCCGATCTCTGTGTGAAATCGATCCTCAAATTTATCGCCAAAAACAAGGATGAACCATTTTTAGTCTATTACCCGATGTTACTCGTTCACGGTCCCTTTGTGACCACTCCAGACAGTGAGCAACGCACGGAAAAAGACCCTCAGAAAAATTTCGCCGACATGATCAAATACATGGATCAATGTGTCGGAAGGATTATCGACGGAGTGAAGGAAATGGGGATCGCAGAAGAGACAGTCATCCTTTTCTGCTCCGACAATGGCACCAACCGCGCTCTAACTTATGAATCTTTCGGTAAGACAGTGGATGGCAAAAAAGGAGTCCCTCACGACCGTGGCACCCACTCCCCCATGGTCGTTTGGAACCCTGGAAGCATCCCCGCCGGCACTCGATGTAGTGATATTATCGATTTCTCCGATGTCCTCCCCACTCTCGCAGAAATCACCAAGGCCAAACTTCCTGATGTCACAATCGATGGCCTTAGCTTCTGGCCACAGTGCAAAGGAGAGAAAGGTAACCCACGTGAATGTATTTTCCAATACTACTGGCCGAAAAGCTACAGTTGGATCCCTGATGAACTAGGCCAAAAAGAACTCATCTGGGTCCACAACCAGCAGTACAAACTTCACAAAAATGGTCTCTTTTACGACATCGTGAACGACCGTGAAGAAGAGAAACCGATCCCTCTTGAAACGCTCACGGACGAACAAAAGAAAATCCACGCGTCCTTTAAGAAAGCAATCGCTTCCATGCCCAAAACAAACCCAGCCTATCAAGAGAGCTTAGTGAAGGAAAAATAGAATGGGACACCTCTCTCCAAGTTTCTGCACGCCAAACACCGTGCGAACTTTCAAGCCTGAGACGTTCATCTAACAGGCTAAGCAATCTAACAAGTCAAGCAATCACCCTCACTGCGCCATCGTCCTCTACACTTATTGGCTTTTAACTTAACGATCTCATGCATCGTAGACACTTCAACAGACAATGAAGTAAAGCGCTTTTCCACATGGAGAAGTATGGACCCACCGAGTCTATTAGCTTTCTCTATGTATACGACTAATCTACCATTACCTCCATTTTACAGCCTCAGACACGCCATTAAACAAAGTGTCGCACTTAATGAATAAGCTTGTCGCCAGCGATCATTGTCAGGATTTAAGAATTAGTTTCTCATGTACTTAACCCGTTCTAGGTAAATGAAATTAAAACATACAAAGATAATGAAATCCTCCACAATAATCACCTCTCTACTCGCAAGTGCTGGCATCTCTCAGGCTGCGGTTATCTACTCTGAAGACTTCACAGGACAGACTGGACAAGGAGAAAATGATACAAGTTCAGTTGATTGGTCAGTCAACCTTGACGGTAACCCGAGTGTCTTTGGTGTAACAACTGCGACAACAAACCAAGGTGTGGATATTGGCGAACACTTTAGAGCGACTAATACAAATGCAGGAGGCGATTCAGCAACTAACGATGAAGGCGCTAGCTGGATTTCTCCTCTTATTGACACTACCTCTTTTTCAGGCCAACAACTAAATTTTAATATCGACGTTACTCCTGCTGGGGCTCTCGGCTTTTACGAAGCTGAAGACATAGTAGAAATTTTTTACTCCGTGGATGGCGGGCCAGCGGTATCTCTAGGTGATTTAATTACAGCGAATGATAATTTCAATGGTCAAACTGGAGGAAATACCACATTCGGGATAACACAGACAATTGAGCAAAACTTTATTGCGGGAAATAGTCTTCAGCTCGAAGTGCTATTCAATTTAAATGCAAATTCAAACGAAACTGTCGCTATTGACAATATCTCAGTGGCCAGTGTTCCAGAACCATCCTCCACAGCTCTGCTTGGCCTTGGTGGATTTACACTTATCCTGCGCCGTCGCCGCTAGAGTAACACTAAACTTTTCTTCATATGTGGGCCTCGCCGGAATCCGTTCCGGCGAGGCTTTTTCGTTATAACAAAAATATCCTGTGACATAAGCCATACATCCCCCCTATAAATGATACTGGACATAACCTTACCTACCATTGCCTCCATTTTACTGTCTCAGACACGCCATTAGACAAAGTGTCGCATTTAATGAATAACCTTGTCGCCAGCGATCATTGTCAGGAATTAAGAATTAGTCTCTTATGTACACAACCTTTTCTAGGTAAATCAAAAAACACATAAAACTATCATGATGAAATCCTCCGTAATAATCACCTCTCTACTCGCATCAGCTAGCATCTCGCAAGCAGCTACTCTCTACTATCAAGATTTTTCTGCGAGTAATCCAACCTCATCAAATGCGACAAACAACCCTATCATCGATAATACACTCGTTACAGATGTAGCTAACGGTGAGGTCATCACTGGCGGTAACGCAGCTGCACTAGCGACAAATGGCAACTACACAATTACTCTCACTTCGGTTAATCCAACCTCAGGAGGAGGGCAAACAAATGGTTACATCTTTAATCCGTCTGGAGATCTAGGCTTCAAGCTTGATGATGGCCAATTCATCTTCCAGTCAGGAACTATTAACCTCAATGGAACTAACTCTGGAACTGTTTCGCTAGAACAACGAACCAATGCAGGGGATGAATTTTTTAGCATCAACTCAATCTCCATTGTAGAGAATGATGTGAACGGCGAGATTCTGTTAGAAATCGATTATAATTACTTCGCAGACTTTGATAATACCACTGATAGTCTCAGACTGACCACCAATTTTGGAACAGGAAACGATGTTACAGCCTTATTCATTGATGAGCTAAATGGAGAAACAGCGAATAATGTTTCAGGAAGCGCTGTTTACCAACTTACATTAGTTGCTGCCGTCCCAGAGCCATCTTCCACAGCACTTCTCGGCCTCGGCGGCTTAGCTCTCACCCTGCGCCGTCGCCGCTAGAGTAACACTAAACTTTTCTTCATATGTGGGCCTCGTCGGAATCCGTTCCGGCGAGGCTTTCGTTGAGCTAGGACTCATGGTTTCTGTTGAAATTTAACCGCCTGTGGTCCTTCGTTCCCATCGGCAGCTTCTAGCTTTCTTCTATATCGGGGGCAAATAACAACATTAACTGGCTCGATTCGAGCTTCTCACTCTCGCTGCTGTGGATGACTCGAACTAGGTAATCAACCAAAAGTAAATAGTCTCCACAACAACCTCTACAGGAAACGTTCACATTCATTCACACGACACCCCAAAGTGTCGCTTTTTATTAAGCACCTTGTCGCCTGTCCTCATTGTCAGCAATCAAAGAATAGGATTTCATCCATATCATACATTCTGAGTAAACCAATACGCAGAAAAAAGTCATAATGAAACCCACCTTAGTCATCACCACCATTCTCACCAGCACGACACTCTGTCAGGCTGAGGTCTTGGCTCGTTTTACTTTTAATGATAATTCTGCGAAATCTAGCGACACTTCCAAGTATAGCTCTGCGAGCACTTGGGATCTGAGCAACTCCGCTGAGGCCAACACAATTTCTGAAGGGACATCCAAAGTTCATGCCAATCAAGAAGATGAACCTGCTGGTATCAGTGCAACCAATGTAGACGCATCGGACAGCGAAGCGCAATGGCAGCAGTTTAAATTCATCGTACAAAACCTAGTGGCTGGCGAAACACTGACACTCACTACTTTCAGTTATGATTATATCACCACTACACCCTTAAATTTTGAATCCGCAGTCTATTCAAACCTATCTGGATACAGTGGGATCGTTGACGTCATTGGAGGAACTAGTAACACCTCAGATGCTGGGCTGCAGACAGCCACTCTCAGCCTCTCCAAACCTCAATTCGCTGGCCTCACTAATGGAGATGTTGTTGAATTTCGTATTTACCTCAAGGATGGCTCCAAACAACTCTCTCGACGCATCCATCAACTCGATAATATTTCCCTAGAAGGGAGAGTTGTAAGTGTTGCTGAATCATCAACCTCGGCCTTGATTGGCCTAGGTGAAAACACACTGATACTTCGTCACCACTAAACCCTATTATTCTACCTCTTTTTTCATATGTGGAGACCTCGTCGGAATGAATTCCGGCGGGGCTTTTTCATCGTAACCTTTACCATCTTTGATCGGTTACACTTTGCCCCCCATCGCTTATAAGCTTATGAAACTGTTAATCTGCTTTATTATTTATCTTAGTCTATGCCATTTTGCCCAGTGCGCCCAAAAGCCTAATATTCTCATCATAATGGCTGATGACATGGGCTACTCAGATATCGCTTGTTTCGGAGGTGAAATTGAGACGCCGAACATCGACACCTTAGCAGCTGCAGGTATGCGCTTTGGCAATTTCTACACCGACGCCAAATGCGGTCCCTCGCGCGCCGCTATGATGACTGGCCAATTTTCTCATTTAGGACGCCTAAGAGTCGGAGCGACATTTGCCGAAATTCTCAAGCCCCTTAACTACCGTACTCTCATGACTGGTAAGTGGCACCAAGGGCCCAAGCCAACCGATTATGGTTTCGATCGCTATTACGGCCTAGTCGATGGCTGTTGTAACTTCTGGAACCCAGGACTTGAAGCACGTCCAGGCGAAGGCAAACCTGGCCGTAAAAAACAAATGGGAGACAAAGCTCGCATCTGGGGAATCGAGGACCAATTGATAGAAACTGGCTACACGCCAAAAGATAAAAACTTTTACACCACTGACGCCTTCACTGACTACGCCGTTGAACGACTCGAAGAATACAAAAACGAAGAAAATCCATTCTTATTATACGTCGCCTACACCGCGCCACATTACCCACTCCACGCATGGCCAGAGGACATAGCAAAGTATAAAGACACCTACACGGTCGGCTGGGATGCCATTCGAAACAGCCGCTATCAGCGCATGTTAGAGATGGGGATCATCAATGAGAAATTTAAGCTCTCGCCACGCGATAACGAAGTCGATGCTTGGGATGAGCTAACCGCGGAGGAACAACAGAAACAAGCCAAACTGATGGCCGTTTACGCGGCAATGATCGACCGAATGGACCAAGGAATTGGAAAAATCATCAACAAGCTGAAAGAAACCGGACAATACGAGAACACGATGATCATCTTCATGTCCGACAATGGAGCTTGTGCGGAACCACCGAACACCGACCCTAACATTCCTCCGGGACCAGTCGAAGGGTATCGCTCTGTAGGCAAAGGGTGGGCAAACGCCTCAAGCACTCCCTTCCGACTCTACAAAGCCACTAGTCACGAGGGAGGAACACGTGCGCCAATGATTCTCAGCTGGCCAGGAGTGACCAAGCCTGGTTCATTTTCTGACCACGTCTGTCACCTCATCGATTTTGTCCCAACCTTTATGGAAATCACTGGAGCGACTTACCCCACTGAAATTCGTGGCAGAAAACTCAAGAAGACCAACGGCATTTCCATATTGCCCACACTCAATGGCGAGGAGCAAAAACAACACCCCTACCTAGCGTGGGAGCGTGGTGGCTCAAAAGCGATACGTATAGGCGACTGGAAACTCGTCAGCCAAAAATCAAAAAGCAAGAATACTCCATGGGAACTCTACAATCTCGCAGACGATCCCGTAGAGCTCAACGACCTCGCCTCTCAGCATCCAGAAAAATTGAAAACCATGGAAAAAAAATGGCTCCAATGGATGCAATTGAAAGAATGATTTAACCCCTAAAAACCCTAGATTTCAAGGCCGTTTCCATTCATCTCAATAGCACTGTCTCATTATAAAAAGTGATTTGGCGCATAACATAGATATAAAATTTTGCAAGCAATCGTATGTGTCATCTCTAATGCTTGCAAAATACGAAATGAAAATGTGGGCTATCTCGATTGATTAATTACCAATCCCGAATTTGCACATCCTATATATGAAATTCCAAAAACAATACAGCCCCCCGCGCCTCATGATCTTGGTCGGGTATCTTATTGTCGGTATTTCCAAAGCTGAGACTACTCAAGCAACTATCGTGCCGACAAAGCACATCCAACCATTTCTAGAAAAGCACTGCATCAACTGTCACGGCCCTGAGAAACAAAAAGGACAACTTCGTTTTGACGACATTAGCTGGTCGATCTCTACCAACGACAAAGCCCAGCACTGGCAGGATATTCTCGATGTTCTCAATGCCAACGAAATGCCTCCAGAGGAAAAGCCTCAACCAGAAAAAGAAGAACTGCTCGAGGTACTCAACACACTCACAAAAACTCTCAATACAGCAAGAAAACGACTTACAGCAAGTGGTGGCGAAATCACCATGAGGCACCTGAACCGACGGGAGTATGTGAATTCTATTCGCGACCTCTTCGGTATTCATATTTCAGAAAATGCTCTCCCCGAAGACGCAGAATCAGAAAATTTCGATACGGCCGGAAGTGCTCAATATTTCAGCTCGGTAAATTTTGAACGCTACTACGACCTCGGAACAAAAATCGCCAGAGAAGGCCTCAATTGGTCAGGGAAACCCTACCAAGAACCTAGCAAAGTTACCCGCTATCCAGGCCAACATGGAAACAAACGCCTAAAAAGCTCGATTGCAGATGCCCAAAAGAAGAAACAACAATTAGAAGCTGGCGTGCATTGGAAAAAGGTAGGCTTTAAGGATGAAGTGGATAAACGCCTTTTCCTAGACCGCTACGAAGGACGCTACGGCCTCAGTGAAAAATATCTTGATCGGCTCAAAGGACGCGAGGGCTCGTATATCTTTAATGGTTTACGCGGAACAGATGACGCCACTATCCACTTGGATAAAGCTGACCCACGAGCAGCCTATCGCTTAAAAATCTACGCGGGAACAGTAGCAGGCACCCCAGAGGCCAGACATTACTTATACACGCGCACCCGCAGCCATTCGGAGCATAAAGTAATGAAGGTCACTGGAACCGAACAAAACTTAGGGACGCTTGAATTTCTCACTACTCCCAAATTATTGTCAGACGATAAGAGAAACGCAGTGACTTTCTACGAAGCCTCACCATTCTTAACTTACGACCGTAAATTTAAAAATTACCAAAGACAAATTGGAGATAAAACCGACTTCGCCTCTATTTATATCGATCGTGTCGACGTCGAAGGACCATTTTACCCTAAAAAAAGCAATTTCTTTGGCAATCTCATTTCTAAAGAAGGCAAGGATCTAGCTGGGCCTGATAATGCCAGAGAATTGATCAAAAAATTTGCCTATGAAGCATTTCGTCGCCAAACCCCAGAGACGGCGTACATCAATGAGCTAGTCGATTACTTTGAGCAGAACATCGAGGCTGGAGATCGATACGAAGAAGCCATGAGCAAGACGCTCGGAGTGGTCCTCACCTCACCTAACTTCCTCTACATCCAAGAATCTCCTACGAGCAATTCCATCACTGCTAGAGAATTCGTGATCCGGCTTTCCTACTTCCTCTGGAGTAGCCCGCCGGATGAAGAACTCTATCAGCTCGCTGAATCAGGAACACTGCATAGCGAAGTACTGAAGGAACAGGTGGTTCGCATGCTCGCCGACCGCAAAGCGGAATCTTTCTTCAAGGGTTTTATGGATCAATGGGCTGAAATCGATCGCTTCCACGCCATCTCTGTAGACCCTCAAGAGTACTTCCATTACAACAAAGGAGTACAAGCGTCCGCCACCCAAGAGGTCTACGAATTCTTTAAGGTCCTGGTGAAGGAAAACTTGCCAGTGGAAAACATCATCGATTCCGACTTCGTTGTAATCAACCAGCACCTCGGTCATTACTACGGGATTGCTGGAGCCCAATCAGACGATTTTCAAAAGGTCCCGCTACCGCAAAAAACTAAACGTGGAGGCTTCCTCACCCAAACAGCTTTCCTAACAATGGGCTCTAACGGAGAGAGATCTTCCCCTGTAATCCGAGGCACCATGGTGCTCGATAAAATCCTCAACGACCCACCCCCGCCGCCGCCGCCCAACGTGCCAGAATTAGGCCTCAACGTGAAAGAGCCCTTATCCAACCGCGAAATGGTCAAACTGCACCAAAGCCAAACTCAATGCTCGTCCTGCCACAGTCGCATCGATCCTATCGGCTTCGGCATGGAAAACTTCGATGCCATTGGCCGCTTTAGAACACGCGAAAAAATTGGCAAAAGTGAGCTAGATATCGAAGCGGGAGGAACACTGGTCAGTGGAATCACCTTTAATGGCATCGATGAACTAAAAACCTTACTCAAAACTCAAAGACACAGACTCGCCAGAGAATTCATTGAATCAATGGCCTCTTATGGAATCGGAAGGGACATGGAGTTTTCAGATGATACAGCGATTCATGAACTCACCGTTAAATGCCTAGACGATGACTTCAGACTGCAAGCCATGATCTATCGCATTATTTCCAGCCCTCTCTTCAGATCAAAATAAACACCCACATTATGAACCCATACTATACCAATTCAGTAACTCGTCGCTCGTTTATTCGCAGTGCCAGCGGATTCATTCTTGGACTCCCCTTCCTCGAAAGCTTTGCATCTGCTAGAACATTAACCCAATCTGTAGCCCCCAAACGCATGGTCTTTCTTGGCGGCGGCTTCGGCTTCACCAAACAAACCTTTTATCCAAGCCAAGCAGGAAGATTCGCAGATATCGGCCTAACCCAGGGTCTCGAGCCTCTCGCTCGCCACGCGAACGACCTCACTATGGTCTCTAACATGACGAATCACGGAGCGACAAATCCACACGGTGGAAGTACCTCCTACCTCACTGGAGCCAACGTGACTGGCACTCCAGGCAAGCGATTCTACAACTCGATTTCCTGTGACCAACTCGCAGCCCAACAACTAGGCACGCAAACTCGATTCCCATCACTTGTGCTCTCAGCAAAAGAACCTGACGGTTTACAAAACTCAGGTCATGGTGATGGACTCTCGCTGTCATGGGATGCCGCGGGCAATCCCGTCCCTGGGCTCAACACCCCAATCGAGCTCTACCACAAAATCTTCGCCAACAACAATGAATCGAAAGAAGAGTTAGAATACCAACTCGCTCACAAGAAAAGCGTTCTCGATATTGTAAAAATTGATGGTTCCAGCATGAAGCGCAAGCTCAGCAAGAACGACCAAGAAAAGCTTGAGGAGTACTTTGGAAGCTTGCGCCAAATCGAACTCGACCTTGAGCGCCAAGCTAAGTGGGCAAACATTCCAAAGCCTGAAGCACCATATGGCGTTCCTGGAATGGACCTGTTAGGCGAAGAGGAGATCAAGCTGATGTATGACATGATGATCATCGCAATGCAGACCGATTCCACCCGCATCATTACCTACCGTCAGCCGGTGTGCTCAGTACTTACAGGTATGGAATTAGCTCTTAAAGCCCACTCTCTGAGTCATTACGGATTCTCAGCTGAACGCCGCAAGGCCTCAGAAGAACGAGACAGAAAATGCATGGAGCTCTTTGCGCACTTCATCGATCGCCTCAAGTCAGCGCAAGATGTCGATGGCAGCAGACTTTATGATAACTGCATTGTCAGTTACGGCAGCAACCTTCGCTCAGGCCACGAACTCAAAAACGTTCCCGCCCTACTCACCGGAGGAGGGGCGCAAAACATCAAACACGGTAGCCATATCAAACTTCCAAAATACGACACCCCACTCGCCAATTATTGGCTCACCCTCATGCAAGAAGCAGGTGTACACGTTGACAAATTTAGCCACAGCACCGGCACCATCCCAGAGCTAGCTAAAGCATAAGTCATGCTGGCTCGATACCTATCTACAACACAAAATCATTAACAAAGCACATGTATCTAAAATCCATACTAACCACAGTGAGTCTACTAGTCGGACTTGTCTCCCCTACATTCGGCCAAAGTAGCACCCTAACAAAAGATGCGAAAAAACCAAATATCCTCTTCATCTTTGCCGATGACTGGGGCTGGGGAGATCTCAGCTGCCATGATCATCCCTACGTCAAAACCCCGAACATTGACCGCCTTGCGAAAGAAGGCTCAGACTTCACCCGCTTCACCGTGGCTAGTGGCGTTTGCTCACCCAGTCGTACTGCAGTCATGACTGGCCACTTTCCTGCTAGACACAATGTCGACGGCCATTTTGCTTGGGTTCCTAACAATGAACAAAGGGGCATGCCTGATTGGGTCGACACTGCGGCTCCCATGCTGCCGAGAATGCTCCAAGGTGCTGGTTATAAAACTGCCCATTTCGGCAAATGGCACCTCTCTAATAATATGATCCCAGACTCTCCGTCACCAGCTGAATACGGCTATGACGAATACGGCGCATTCAACTGCTCAGGAGAACAAATGCCCTACGATCACGATGCTCGCCGCACCATCGCGTTCATGAAAAAAGCACAAGCCGAAAACAGCCCGTTCTTCATCAACCTCTGGATTCACGAACCACACACCCCCTTCCACGTCATCCCTAAATACCGTCAAATGTTCCCAGAAATAACCAATGACGCTGACAGCATTTTCGCTGCGACTCTTGCCTATGCTGATGAGCGAGTCGGTCAGGTATTAGACGCCCTTGACGAATTAGACCTCGCGGATAACACCTTAGTGATCTTCACCTCGGACAATGGTCCCGCTAGACCAAAAGAAGGGAGAGAACCAGGTCTTAGCTATGATTCAGCCACTGGAGCAGGTTTCGATGTAGGAGCCGCCATGGGTCTCACAGCGGGTCGTAAAGGCTTCAAGGCATCACTCTACGAAGGAGGGATTAACGTCCCCTTTCTAGTACGTTGGCCAAACAAAGTCCCTGCAAACAAGATCGACAACGATACAATGATCTCTGCGGTCGATCTACTTCCAACATTCAGCACCCTTGCTGGAGCTGAACTCCCTAATGGCTACCAAGCCGATGGATACTCGCAAGTTGAAGCACTCCTCGGAACAGCATCGAAAACTCGCACAAAGGACTTATTCTGGAAATCAACCAACCGCTTTTCCGACCCTAGCAAATCTGAACATTGGGCCAGTTACGCGGTAGTCTCCGATAAATGGAAACTCCTCACGAATCAGGACCAATCTTACATCGAGCTCTACGACATCGTTGCAGATCCTCTTGAACAAAACAATCTAGCGAGCAAAGACCCAGAAACTAGCCAGATGCTCACCAAAAAGCTCTCCAACTGGATTGCCACACTTCCCACTAAACCCACGGGCAACGTCTTTTCCGATCTTCGTAAAAAATAGATCACCTCAAGTCACCTAAAACTTTAGCGATGCCCTACAAAAACCTACTCCTCACAGGGAGATGCGTTTTGTAGGGCAATCTTTTGGCCTCTTACTTGAGCTCCACTCGGAAACCATTCACAATTTCTCCTGGCAGCTTGTTAGGTAACTTAATTTTAAGGCCCTCACTATCGCGCTGCCAATCCATTTTCTCATCACTTCCCAGCAAGCTTACTGAGGAGATCTCATCTTCGAGCTCGCCACCTTCTGCAAGGCTTTTGATTAATATATCATCATTAGGAGGAGCGAGAACAAAGGCATAGAGCTCCCCGTCATTAGTGGTGAAGCGAATGTCTTCTTGAGAAAATTTCTTATGGTTTTCCCCCTGTCTCCCATCCTTCACTTCTAACGGACCTTCACCAAAAATCTTCCAAGGTCGCGAACCATAGATCCCTTCACCATTAATGCGGAGGAAATCTCCCATTCCTTCGAGATAAACCGCTTGGTTTTCAGGCAATGTGCCATCGCCACGTAGAGCGACGTTCATCATCACCACTCCATTCTTACTGATAGCATCGACAGCATTGCCGACCATCACAGGGACGCTCATCCTGTTCTTTTGATCCTTACGATAGTACCATCCACCAGAAACGTCTGTCGCCCACATCCAGGGTTCCTCACGGATATCAGCTGAACCACCGCGCTCTAAATTGTAGGTGAAAGCACGAGGATCGAGTTTGCCATTTTTACAAGAGAACACGACAGTTTGCTTCCCATCATTTTCTTCCAAGTCACGATTGATGTAATCTGAAAACAGTTTCACGCCGAGCCCCTTACCCCGCTTTTCATCGGGATACGGAGCGTCGTTATTAAACATATCTGGATCATATTTTTCAATAATTTCCCAACAACGATCATACCAATGCTGATTCCAGCTATCTTGGCTGGCGTACATCTTCGGATCGTAGTTCATGTTAAATAACTTCGACTCCAGCGTGCCCGGTGTTTGGTATTGGCGTGCCGTATTGAAAAAACGCGGAGACCAATAGAGATGGGTCGAAACCCCAAACTTCATTCCGTTCTTTTTCGCGGCGTCTTTCCATTCTTGCAAGGTGTCGCGCTTCGGCCCCATATCCACCGAGTTCCACGGGTGAGACGAATCATACATGTCGAAATTATCATGGTGACAACCGAGCGGCATGATGAAGTTCGCTCCATTGTCTTTAAAAAATTTCGCTAAAGCCTCAGGATCCCATTTCTCGCCTTTGAATAAAGGCACTAGATCTTCGTAACCAAACTCAGAAGGTGGCCCGTAGCGCTCAGCATGGAAAGCCGCGAGCTTCTCGGTCATCTCTAACTGTCCACCAGTCTCGCCATCATTTGGACCATACATCCGGCGACCGTAATGCGAACCGTCGTTTGGGCGATTCTCGTCGACCGATGAAGGAACTCCCCAGTGCACCCAAATCCCAAACTTACCATCTTGCAGCCACGTCGGTACTTGATAGTTCTCAGCCATCGAGTCCCAAGTGGGCTCAATGGGGGCGGCATTCACATTGCTCGCACCTACTATGAGAAAAGCGAGAGCGCTTAGTTTAGATTTTCCTACAAATTTCATTTTCATCGATTTTTAAAACTGACTGACTCGCCATTCTATGCACTGTCATTCGCTTTCTCTACATATAAAGAAAAACGCTCTGTGTATAGAATGCTCGACCTTTGGTCACTAGTTACCAGAGGAAACGCTTTCCTCTTTCATCAAGGACAGCATCAGCTGTAAGCAAACGAACTCGTCATTATTTTGCAAGCTCTTCAAGCGTCCAAGGCTTGTTGCGTTTACGATTATATTTGCGTGTTTTGCCCACTTCTTTATCAGTGATGATAGACTCCTCATTGCCCCAAGAATTGCGGATATAGGAGAGAACCGAGGCAATATATTGGTCATCATGCGCCGCTAAGGCCTCCATCGCACCTGGATACGTTTTACCATCCACTGGACCAGTCAACCCATGTAGCGCAATTTTAATCAAAGTGTCTTTATCACCCAAAACACGTGCTGAGCCAGCCAATGGCGGCGCAAGCGTGGTATCCGTCCCCGCCATTGGAGCTCCTTCACCATTGGCTCCATGACAAGCGAAGCAAAGCGCAGCGTAATGCTTCTCTCCCTCTTGCATCGTTTTCTCGAAATAAGGTCCTTTCCCCTTCATTGCAGCCGCACGATCTCTAGCCTCTTGTGCTGCTTTCTGATCGCGAGCCCACTGCTCTAGGTAATGCTCTACCATTTCGGTGCCTTTGTGCTTCTCATAAAATTTCTCGAGATAAGGTCCTGCGGTCGCTCTTGGCCCAAAAGTCTTCATGCTTAACAAGGCTTGAGTCAACAACTCCGGTGATTCCGAGTGAGTATAGATCTTCTCGTAAAGATCAATCAGCTCAGTATTACCTTCGGCTAGCCATGGATCTGAAACTCGTAAAGCATGCACAGCAAATCGAGAATCTTTCGAGCGAATCAATGGTAAAATATAATCGAGATCTAAAGCCTGTAAGCCTTCTAAAGTCCACAGAACTTCTATCTTCGCCTGAGTATTATCTGTCTTCTCTAACGCAGCCTTAAGCTTAGGGACAATGCTCTGATCATTTCGGAGTATCAGCACTTTCCTCGCCGTGCTACGCATCCAGCCATTGGTGTGACCAAGGTAAGGAATCAATTCCGCTGAGGACTTCTTTAACATTTCAGGTCGGGTGAACTTTTTAGTATAGTCTTCTGGAACTAACCGGTAAATACGACCATTCTTGACCGTCTCTGCCAAACCATATTTATCAATGACTTCACGTAAGTATGAACCTTTTTTAGTCCAATTACCTTCTTGGATGATGCCACGGTACATATCGACAATGTACAGAGCTCCATCCGGTCCAGTCTTGATATTCACCGGTCTAAAATTCGCATCAGCAGAACGCATAAACTCGGACTGAGGGTAAGCATTTTGCATCTGCTTAAATCCTTGCGAGGTATCGACTTTTGCCATGCGCACCAATCTTCCAACGGGCTCCGCCACCAAGTAATTCCCGTAAAATTCAGGCATCAATTCACCGCGATACACCCCATGTCCGCACGCACCAGTCACATGGTTGAGCGTATTGTCCTCACGTAGACGACGGCGACCTCCTTGGGTGTCAGGAATATTATCAATAGGCCACACAGCGTTGAAATTTTTCTCTAACTCATTTGGAAATGTACTCTTAGTGTAAACCACAGGGTTCTGGAAATATTGGAAACTCTTTTCACCTCCAGAAAGTGCTGCAGCAAAATTGCCGTCGTCATCGTGATCCAAGCCCCACTGCGCTATGATATTCCCCCTCTTGTCTTCAATCACTTCTCCATCCACGATTCTTAAACGTTCGCTACCTTTGGTGAAATAAATCCAGTTATCTATATTCCAAATCATCCCGCTCGCCTGATGTTCTAGGTTCCCCTTTCGTGGTCCGCCTTTATACCAGATTTTTTTCTCATCCGCTGTTCCATCTCCATTGGTATCCCTGTACGCGTAAATATCTAAAGTATCAGTTTCACAAATAAGAATCCGGTCATCGAGAGGGAGAATCATCCTCGGAAGCATTAAACCATCGGCAAACACGGTCGACTTATCAATCTTCCCATCGCCATCGGTGTCGACCAGTTTCATCACACGACTAGTTTTGTCGTACTGGTCAGTACCATCGGCATCCTTCATGTAAGTAGACATCTCAATAACGTACATATCGCCGTTCGCATCCCATACACAATCAACAGGCTCCATGATCGTGGGCTCGGATACGACTAATTCAAGCTTGTACCCCTTCGGAACTTCAATGGACTTCATCGCCTCCTCTGGACTCAATGGTTGAACTAACTTCTGCAGCTCCTCTGGGCTCATTTGCTCCCATTCGTCACCAGTAATTTCTTTGGCTGAAACCGAGCTGATGGCTAAACATGAAACGAGTAAGGTCTTAATCATAGGAAATATATCTGGCGTGAATTGATCTGTGGATTTTTGAAACCTCGAGCTACCCACTCGAACTCCGTAATAGTACACAGTAGACCATCTGTCATTCTGCGCACTTTAATATCGTTATTCATCACTACGAAGTAGAAAAGCTCATATATCATATCTCACCATCGAATTCGCTATATAATACAAATAACTTCGTAATAAATCACATACAGAGTCGCTCAGAAAAAGTCTTCACCACATTCCAAGCATTAATCCCCAAGTCTATTCTAGGTCTGGGCGATCAGAAGGATCGACTCCTCCATTGAGCTTTTGATAAAAGCAAGCCCCTTGATTTGTACGTTTCCTTCGCTGCCCTGCTTCATAACAATTGCGATGTATCCTTTATAATACCATTTGAGTGTATAGATTGTCGGAATGGCGGTGTTAATTTGGCCTTCATCTCAAGGCATGACGAAGGATTGTAGCAGGCTACATGACTGAGGAAAAACGCAGAAATAAAGCCGAAGTAATTCCGCTCTTTATTGTAATCAGCTCCGCTGACTAGCGTTCATATCAAACTCATCCATTCCGACAAAATAGCCGGGAGAATGGTATAAGGAACCGACGGAGTCTTATCCAAATAGTTCGCCCTTTCCGTGCCATTGACGAACACCTGAATGCGTGACCGTTGACTCGAATACGGAAGGAGCTCCAATCATTTTCTTTGACCAAGGAAACGACCTTCTCCGCGTCAACTTTGACTAAACTACCACGCCGTCTTTCATCTGTGATCGCCCCCAAGCCTCATACCATTCAACTCGCACACCAAAAGTACTGATGCACAGTAAAGACGACAGTACTTGCTTTCTACTCACCGACCACTGCTGACTTAACAGGCCAATTTAGCAAAAGCGTGTGGTCTTACTTCTTACTCTTCTGCTTTGCTCCTCGCTCAGCTTTGTAATGCTCGATTGCTTTCGCGGTCCACGCTTCAACCTCGCTCTCACCGCTGAGAAACTTGTGCTCGACCAGAAACCCATCGACCTTATTCATCACATCCTCAAAGATCTTCCTTCCGCCTTTTGAAATATGAAAGAAGCCATGCTTTTCTTTATCATAGATATGAGTAACACACTCATTCCCCGCTTTTTCCATGTCAGTTTGAAATGCTTGGATCAAAGGTAATTTGATGCAGTGGTCATCAGAACCAAAAAACACGATCGTTGGAGGTAAGCCCTCGCGGATGTTGTGATAAGGTGAAATCTCTCTCCAGTAATCCGTCACCCTGCTGTGACCGTAACCTTCAGGGCCATTGTGGTACACAGGATTAAACAACACCAATGCATCGGGAATACTGGAAACTTTGCTGTTAGGGTGAACATCAATTTGGGGACACATGCCAACAGCCGCCGCCACGTGCCCACCAGCTGATCCTCCACCCGCAGCAATCCGCTCCGGATCGACACCAATCTCCGTAGCGTGCTCCCGCACATAACGAATTGCCTCACGTCCGTCTTCAACACAATCGCGCGGAATCGCCTTTTGTTTTTTTGTCCGATACTGAGCAGAAATCGCCACCATGCCACGCGATGCTAAATATTTACTAATACCATAAAACTGATCAGGGCTGCCACCTGACCAACCACCTCCAAAGTAAAACACAATACAAGGAGTCTCGTTACTCCTCTTGTGCCCTTCAGGATAGAAAACATGAAGTTTCAAATCCATGTCAGGCTTTGGTGTGTAAAAAGTAATCAGTTCATCAGGCTTATAGCCGAGAGTCCAACTGTACTTCTCTCTCGCTACTTTGTCCGACTGAGCGTGGATAGCACCTGTAAGTAGTAGAGTAAGTGTGAATAGTAAAAAATATTTCATATGCTTGCTTGGGCTAGTACCCAGATCTCATTGCTAAGCTCTGTACAACTTATTCAGCGCCTTGAACGAGGTCTGCCTCCCCCCCTTTCACATAGATCTGTGAGAGACATTACGCATCTTAAGAACAAACTATTACATCTTTTGCTCAACAAAATAAGCCAGGCACCGCATTTACGCGGTGCCTGGCAACCTACAACTCATATTCTATCCTACGAGATTATGATAAATTCATCGAAGCTCCGCTAATCAAGTTCCCCGGCAACATTTGTTGAAAACTCTGGGTAGGCACTCGATGCATGTTCTGCAAAGTCGAGACCAATAGCTTCTTCATCCTCTGAAGTACGAATTCCAATCGTCATTCCAATCAGTTTAAAAGTAAGGAATGAAACTCCGAAAGCATATGCACTGATGATAAAAGTTCCGAGCGTTTGTACCCAAAGCTGATTATAACTAAACCCACCTTCATGAAAGATCGCTACAGCAATTGTCCCCCAAACACCTGCACCTAGATGGACAGGAACAGCTCCCACTACATCATCGAGCTTGGCCTTAAGTAAAAGCAACTCCACGAAGATAGCTACAATCCCACCTATCAAACCGATCAACACCGCAGATATCGGAGTCACATTCGCACAACCAGCAGTAATCGCGGCACAGCCAGCTAAAATACCATTCAGCAATGCTGAAGGACTCGGGCGCCCTTGAATTCCCCAATAACAAATCATTCCACTCAAACCTCCCGCACAGCCAGCGAGAAGAGTATTGAAGGTGATTCGGCCAACAGAAGCGTTAATCTCTAATGCAGAACCCCCATTGAAACCAAACCAACCAAACCAAAGAATTAAAGTCCCCAAAGCCACTAGTGGCTTATTATGACCAGATACCAGTTTGGGTGTTCCATCTTCAGCAAACCGCCCCTTCCTTGCACCAATCACTATAATTCCAGCCAAAGCCGCAGCTCCACCCACTGCATGAACCACTGTCGATCCAGCAAAATCAATGAATCCCATATCTGCGAGCCATCCACCTGAGGACTCGCTGCTTTCAGCTACATAACCGAATCCTTCCACTAGGCCGCCTGATAAATTCCCCCAAGCCCAGTGTCCACTGATCGGATAGATCAATCCTGATAGCACAGCTGAGAAGACCAGATAGCCCATGAACTTAGCTCTTTCAGCTAATGCTCCTGAAACAATAGTCGCAGCCGTACCCACGAACATTGATTGGAACAGAAGAAACATCCAAATCGGTGAATCCACTGAAAAATCCGAAATCCATGGAAGTTCTGTACCAAACCAACCGGTCTTCGACGCTCCAAACATGATCCCGAAACCAATCACAAAATACAAAATGACAGCTACGCAAATATCCGTCGCATTCTTCATCACCACATTTAAGCAGCTCTTCGACCGTGCATAACCTAGCTCTAACAGACAGAACCCAGCCTGCATCAAAAAAACCATCCCAGCACACACAAACACAAACAATAAGTTCATATCTAAGGTAATAGAATCAGCAGCAGACTCTGATACCTGCGCTACTGCTTCAGCTGTAGCTTCCTGAGCAATCGCTGCAGACGACATCATAAGCATGATAAGTAAATATCTCATAATCATTATAAATAGTTTGTTAGTTAACTGTTAGTTTAGACACATTTTCTTCAAATATCTTTCGGAAGGCATCCTTCTTACTCTTATCAGGAATCCCTTCTGCAATTCGGTTTGCGGCTTGGCGGGCCTCACCAACTGTCCTTGGTTCTATCCCCTTCAATTGTCTCCGAATAAAAATATCAACCTGTGAGGCATGGAGGACCCGAGTTAGCTCAGAGCTCGCCACATCAATAAATTCATCCCAGCGAGTGAACTCAGAATCCTCTAAATTCACTTCTTCTTCAGCGGCTGGCTTAGCCTCTAAAACGTTAAAGATAACTGGAGCTTGTAGTAATTCTAAAGTCGCTTTGAGCGCCATACGCCTACCACCTTCGACTAGTTCATCCAAATAGGGGAACTCTGAAGCCATAACAAAGCCCACAAGACAGGCTTTGAGCTTAATCAATAGCACCGTGCCATTTGTATAACCAAAAACCAATGAATCAACCTCTCGATCAGCCCCCTTATAGTTTTCCACTGCCGAAACACCAAAAGTGCTTAACCTAAGTGCAATGTCCTGGTCCAGGCCCTCTGTGACATGCGTCACCCCTCTCCCTTTCTGTACCCAACCTCCTAGTAAGTTGTTTGCATCAACACACTGTTGTAACTCAGCCATTAAACTCATACTTCAAAAATACTATTTAAGGTTAAATGAGCCCCCACTTGTGCCGTGCTCGAAACGTGATCCACCAACATAACAGAACCACCTTCTGATATCCCACAGAATTTGACTTCTCCAAAGTCAACTAACCCCAACAACTCCTTAGCTAACAAGCTTAGTCGTTCACCTTCATCTCTCACTTCTTGTTCATCCATATTAATTGATTTCTATCAGTTCATCCACTTCGACCTCGACCACTACATTCTCGCTCACACTTGGCTCTATACCCTTGCTTTGAGATCTCTCTGGAAGAGGGGTTTCACTGGCTACCTTCGCTAAATCACTACTAGAAAACTCCACTAACTGCGTGCGATCCTCAATCAGCCCCATTGAGCACAAGCTATTCAGAAAATGAGAAGACTCATTGGGAAGCAACGCAGATATTTCTGTGAACTCAGCAACGCTAAAAGACCCTCCCCTCAACTTAATCAATGCCTTCCACAACTCCTGAGTTAACTTCAATCTCGAGTTGAACAGTGATTCTCCAGCATAATAAACTCTTGCTGACATTGGAGTTTCCACCTCTAAAACATTTCTATTAGACATAACTATTTTAAATACCCAGTATAAGGTGACACTTGAATTCCTTCCAAGTAATGGGAAGCACTAGACCCGTTGTATTGTCTGGAAGCATCACTGGCTCACCAGGTGACTTTATAACAACTGGAGTTGAAATTAGAAAATGCTCACCTAGATAGTTCCGCACATTTCCTGCCACAATGTTTGCCATTTCTCCGGCATAATCTTGACGAAGCGCTTCTGCATTCTGCGACTCCCCCCCCTCCTGATAAATATCTGAAAACTGCGTATTCAGTACTGTAGATAGAAGCCCCTCACTCATTGTCCAATAGACAGCTCCCTTTTCGGAACCCGAGACGGCTATCACACCAGTATAGTCTGAATGCTCAAAGTCCTCAAAAAGATAAGGAGCTCCGATCTCAGCTTCTTCATCGCAAGTTTGCTTAAAAAAATTCCAAACGGACCAGATAAAGAAACGTGCGTTATCTTCCACAAACCCTTTTCGTTGAATCATTGTATCCATAACCAAAATCCATTGTTAATGATTCAACTTATGCATCTGCACATAAGTACTACTAAAAGGCTTAATCTTCCTCGTTGAATCCGTCTCGTGTTTGAACTTCTTCCCAAACTGAGGAGGGCTAACAAAACCAGAAGGGTATTGATGCGCGCTAGGTCTGGGCAAAGCACTTTTCGCAGGCTTCTCAACTAGCGAGACTCTAGAATGGGCGATCGTATTTTTTAGCTTCAGCCTTTCGCTCACAACTGAAGCCGCCTGCTCTTGCGGCTTCCTGTCTTGAATTAAATCATCTAACGCCTCCTTCAAATCACTAGTATCAAATGGCTTACAAATGAACTGGTGTGCTCCTCGCTTCAAAGCCTGAATAGCGGTATGACTATCTGCTAGCGCTGAAACAATTAAGATCGAAGCTGATGAATCCATTTCTAACATTTCAGACATCGCGGCCAGTCCGTCCATATGGGGCATCGTAATATCCAAAGTGACCACTTCAGGCTGAAAACATTTAAACGCTTGCACTGCTTCTAAACCATTCGATGCGGTCTCGAATTCTGTGAAAATACTCCCTTGATAAGCATTTGCTATAGCCTCGCGCATCATCAACGAATCATCGACTACTAATAACTTCATTAAATCACCTCCTCCAATACGTTCGCAGTTTTACTTACTGGAAATTCACATTTCAACAACATGTAATGCCCCTTGGAGAAGGCCATATTCAGCTTTCCTCCTAAAGTATCATTCACTGTGTGCTTTATCACATCCATCCCCATTCCTCGGCCTGAAAGGTTTGTCTCCTCCTCTGTCGTAGAGAACCCACTTTTGAAGATCAGATTGACAGCTTCTGAACCACTCATTGATGCGGCCTCTTCCTTGGAAATCATCTCTAGCTCTACAGCTCTTTGCTTTATAGATGCAAGATCCAAGCCTGCACCATCATCCCTAACACTCAGTTCATACTGATCAGGAAATTCAATAGACGGTCTACAAACAACCGTAATTAATCCTGCTTCTATTTTACCAGCTTTGAGTCTTTCCATGGGTCTCTCAATACCGTGTGCGATCGAGTTCCTTATTGACTGAGTAATCACACTCATAAGTGTCGCAATTTGTTCCTCCGACAAGTCATCCATCGTAATGTCTGTGATGACATTCACTTTCTTTCCTACTACAGCAGCGTTCTCACGTGCAAACTCGCTCAACTGTAGACTATATTCACAAGCCTCAGTTTCTAAGCTATCATTAATCACAGGCTTTCGTACGAATTCTTGGAAAATAGATGCAGACACATTCTTATAAGTAACCAACTGTGTTTTCAATGAAGCCAAGTGCATCAGCGCGCCTAATAACTTGTCGCCAGTTAGGTCTCCACTACCTCGTAACTCAGACAACTGACTTTCAATACTGTGAGCTAAATCAACAACTGATTGAAGTTTAAGCAAACTAGCATCTCCTTTAATCTTATGGATCTTACGGTAAATTTCATCAACAGTTTCCCCTGGCACACCACCGCTCTTCGACCCTAGATCCTTCAAAGTCGCATTAATGATCTCAACTTCACTTTCTGCATCTAAAATAAACGGATCTAACTTACTGTAATCAGAATTAAGAATCTCAATAATAACCACTGTCTGTCTCTCCTGCTCCTCCACATTCTTTTTTAGCTCCTTTTCGAGAATCACTGACTCTGTCAGGTCAGTCACCGATACCAATACCGCACCAACTTCATTCCCATCCATGATACGTTGAAATTTAAAACCTAACTGTTTGGCTGAAAACTTCTCTCCATTCCAATTCAGTGTTATTTCAACCTTCTTCAAAGGGTTAAATTTATCTAACTGCTTAGTAAGTGTTTTACCTTCAAATAATAACTCTAGAAAATCTGATAATGTTCGTAGCTCCTTCTCTGAGATAAGAGGTTTCATGAGTGATACAAAACTTACTCCAGCTAGAGTATCAGTCTCAAATATCTCATACATTGCTAAACTGATTTTATTTCCAATTTTATAATCAGGACCTAACAAACAAACTCCATTATCAATCGAATTAAATATAGTATCAGACTCTTCAGTAAGGCGCTGTAACTCAGCTGATTTACCTTCAATCTCCATCGCACGTAACTCCGCCTCCTCAGCACTATGCTGAAGGGATTCAAAGGCCTGCTCCAATGAAGAGTTTAATTCATCCAATCCATCCTTAGCAGCCAGCAACTCTTCATTCGCTTGCTTTTGAGCTTTACGCTCCACTTCCAATGCTGACACGTAGGACTTAATAGCCTGCTCACGCTCGCCAGCTTGCTTCATTACCTTCCCAAAGAGAAAAACAGTCAGAAAAAAGACCACAACTACACCTATTCCTAAGACAACTTTAAGATCAAAGTCACCGGCCATCCCTATACCCGTGACTAAACAAAGTGCTGTGATTATGATACACGATAACACAAACTTCCTAATAGAGGACAAGTTATATTCTGGATTAGTCGTAGTTAATTCCGATTGGGTACTCAATGTGCGTTCCATATTTATATAGTAATATAAAGTCTCATCACCCATTTAGCATGATCGATGCCAACAACCCCGTCTTTGGAAAATTATACACTATATAATCGAACGTTCGAAAAAGCCACTCTACATCCAAAAGTTTAATTCATGAAAAACTATAAATTTTATTCATACATCAAATACAACCCGTCGTACTGTGAAGCAATTTGTCCATACGACCTATACACGTGCTTTAGGAAGGTTCACTCTCATCAAAGTCAATTTCTCTCGACAGGCATCTCTATCCATGGAGCCAATGAATTGCTCTATATTTGATGTGTTCAACGGTAAGGTAACTGTCTCAACTCATGGACAGTCTCTTCACACTCCAACAGCCCACCATTTCCTTTATAAAAAGGAAGAGGCTTCAAACTCAAAACTCTCTAAAGGAAGTACATCTCATACACAACACCTTCCAGTGAAGTACTATGAATCACGGTGCCCCCCAGATAAAAAAAGAGCTTATTGATTAAGAGTAAAATCAATAAGCCACTTAAGGAGCATAACTTATGCTCTAATCAAATAGTCCACTTCCCTAGTTTACCAAGGGAGCTCTTCACCATTGTAGTACCAAAAGCGACCAGCTTGCTTTTGAGTCAGCCCTTCAATCAGTGACTTTACTTTCTGCATACTCACTTCAGGAGTAAGCTTCGCACGATCGCCACCCATGTCCGTCTTATTGTGTCCAGGTGCCACAGCAACGACAATAGAATTACCGAGCGCTTTATCGACTGACATGATTTTTACCGCGCGATTCACCGCTGTCTTACTAATTCTATAGCCATAAGCGCCAGCAGATCTCGTCTGGTTGATTATCCCTGAACGACTTGAGATCACGACGATCTTTGCCTGCTTCGACTTCTTAAGGTTAGGTATCAACCCTTGTGTTACGAAAATGGGTCCCGCCGCATTCACTGCAAAACAATCTAATACTTCGCTACGCGTCAAAGCTTTGAGAGTCGATGACTTATCCCTCTCGCTACCCAGTCCTTGAGTAGGTCCAAAGTACCCAGCATTGTGCACTAAGATATCAATAGGCTGCCCCTTGAGCGCGGCAGATAACCCTTTGATACTTTCATCCGATGTCACATCGAGCGCAAGCACCTCATCGGCTACCTCCTTCAACTCTATGGCTTTTTCAGGAGAGCGTGCCGTACCGATCACATGGTAACCATCTGCAGCAAATTGACGACTGAGTTCGAGCCCTAACCCACGATTCGCTCCCGTAATGAGCACGGTCCCCTGAGACTCTTTTACTACATCCGGTGCTGCCTTAACTTCCACACTCTCTCCTTCCGCAGCAAAACTAAAAAGCGTGGTAGAGAATAATACGATGAGAAACGATTTGATCTTCATAATTGTTTTGGGTTGTTTTTGTTCAAAGGTAAAAAAGAGTATAGCATGCTGGCCTGCGAGTTTTTTTTATGCACACACGCACCATTTTTGTCTCTCAACGAGCTAGAGCACTGCACATCAGTTCACTGGCGCCACACTATAGCGCGTTGCATAAAAACGCCAACCTTTCCTGCTCGCTCAGAGCAGTATTTGGTCTATTTTAAATGAGCTATTCTGATAGAAAAACTTACAAGCTCGGCTCTTTCCACAGAGGGATGCCAGAGCTGTCTTTCTGCGCGTTATAGTCCACGTGGTAGGGCTTTTCTTTCGCCAAGGGCACCTCTTCATTGACCATCAACGGACGCACCTCGTCCCAGAATTTCCCGTACGCTTTTTTCATCGCTTCAGCCACTTCTGGAAACTCCGCCGTCACATCCTTCGTCTGCTCAGGGTCGTTCTGCATGTCGTAAAGCACGCCCTCGACGAATCGGAATCGCTGATTGCGCACCGAGTAGTTCTTCCACTTAAAGTCGTCAGGATTCGCGCCTAGATCCCAACGCGTGACGTGCTGAAAATGCATGCGGTCTTCCCACGCTGGATTCTCTTCTAACAAAAATGGCTGCAGACTTCTCCCTTCAAACTTCTGCGAACTCGGCAGCTCAGCGCCCGCCACTGCGGCCAAGGTAGGTAGAATATCCAAGTAGGTGACCACGGTGTCCACGGTCCGACCTTCTTTGATTCCCCCCTCCCATTTCACAAAAAATGGCACGCGCACTCCGCCTTCATCCACCGTTCCCTTGAGGCCCTTCATGTCTGCATTGTAGGTCATCATGGCATTCCCACCCTTGTCTTTGCCGAGCTGCACCTGAGGTCGTCCTCCCTTTCCCTTCAAGCCACACCCCTTGGTCGTCATTCCATTGTCGGAGGTGAAAATGACCAGCGTGTTATCCGCCAGCCCCCATTCCTCTAACTTCTCAAACAACAGCCCCATGTTCAAATCGATGTGTTCAATCATCCCGTAAAAACCCGCCGCGCTCTTGTTAAAACCTAAATCTTGAAAATGCTGCTGATATTCAGGTGGAGCCACGAAAGGACTGTGTGGAGCATTCGTCGATAGATAGGCAAAGAACGGCGCATCCTGATCCTTCACTTCTTTGATCCATCCCAGCGTTGCCTTAAACAAAATATCCGTGCAGTAGCCCTTGGTTTGCACAAATGTCCCATTCTCCTTAAACACTGGATCGAAATACTTATTCTTAGGCACGTCCGCACACGATCCCTTAAATGCCTGACCGATACCACCTGCTCCATGGATAAACACCTGGTCGAAACCACGATTCTCTGGCTGATAAGGAGCCTCGTCACCCAAGTGCCATTTGCCGAAATACCCCGAGGTGTAACCAGCGGACTTCAGCACTTGTGGAATGGTGATCGCTTCGAGGTTGAGTCGCTCACGCTCAAAGATCGTGTGCGTCACACCGTTACGGATCGAGTGATTCCCCGTCATGATTCCAGCCCGGCTCGGAGCACAGGTCGATCCCATCATGAAGCGATCAAAACGAATCGACTCCGCGTGCATCTTATCCAGATTCGGCGTTTTTATCCACGGATGCCCGTGCGCTCCAACCACTGGATAACCTTGGTCATCCGTCATCACAAAAATGATGTTAGGCTTTTTCGCAGACGAAGTATTCGCTAGCAACAAGGAGGTCGAGGACGCCGCCACAAGCAGCGATGTCAGAAGAGTGAGGTGTTTTTTCATGCGTTTAGATCTATCACAGGTGAGTTCTTAGTTAGGTATTGAAAGTCTCAGTCGTGTGCGCTGCGAGCCTTCGATTTTTTTTTCTTTTTGTCGCCAAAGGGTTTACCGCCCGTCCAGGTCATCTTCTCCATCGCTTCTTTGTAGGCGGCTTCACCGAAGGCCTTACGATAGCGCTCATGGTAGGGTTTGTGCTCAGCTGGGACATTCTCTAACTCATCGTTGATCATGTAAGGACGCACGTCCTTCCACCATCCGTCGTAAGTCGTTTTTAGTGTCGAAACGATTTCTGGGTGCTGTGCCGCGATGTTCTGTTTCTGCTGTAAATCCTTCTTCAGATCGTAGAGTTCGACCTCGCCCTTCGGATTCCACACCAATTGGAAATCGCCATGGCGGATACTCGCATTCTTGTATTGATTCTCATCTGCCGATCCATCCCAGCGCGTCTTGTGCGTCACCAGATCGCGATCCGACCACTTCGCATCAGCGGACTCGAGCAAGGGCAACATATTCCGCCCATCCCAAGCTTCCCCACCGGGCACGGGCTCATCGACTTTTCCAACCAATTGGGCAAAAGTGGTATAAAGGTCCAAATGCGCAGTCGTTGCGCTGACCTCACGGCCACCCTCCAACTTTCCTTTCCAATACATGGCACAAGGAACACGACTGCCTCCTTGGTACGGGCTGGTCTTCGACCCACGTAACCTCCCAAAGGATGGCCCACCATTATCCGCAAAGTACAGAATCAGTGTGTCTTCCATCAAGGATTGCGCCTCGAGCTCCTTGAGCAATTTCCCCACATTCGCATCCAAATTCTGCAAAATCTCCTCACGCGGGTAATAGGTTCCATCGTCCTTGAGCGGTGGAATGTGCGGCCCATGCGTCACATTCGTAGGAATAAAACAGAAAAATGGCTTCCCCGCTGCATGCTGTTGGGTGATCCACTGGATCGCCTGGTCGAAGAAAAGATCGGTGCAATAGCCTTCCGTCCTGATGACCTTGTCATTGTGTAACAACACGGGGTTATTGTAATCGTTGTTAGGAAAATCAGCGGAATGCGCATAGTTTTGGCCAATGCCGCCCGCTCCGTGGATATACATTTCATCAAAGCCACGCGCATTCGGAAGATAAGCATCATCATCCCCCAAGTGCCACTTGCCAAAAATCCCTGTCGTGTAACCAGCGTCTTTCAGCACATGTGTCAAAAGCCGTTGCTCAGGATTCATGCGATCGCGCAGATTGATCGTGTGGGTGACTCCAGCATAGCACTCGTGTCTGCCAGTCAACATCGCTGCTCGGCTCGGCGCACAGGTCGGCGACACGTGAAAATCGGTCAAGCGAATCCCCTTTTCAAAAAGTGACTCGATGTGCTCAGCATAGTTCGTCTTCGCACCCAAGTGTTTCAAACCACTCGCTCCGATATCATCTGGCATGATGATCAAAATGTTGGGTCGAGACCCGGCTAGACTTTCAGCAAATGAGCTCTGCGTCCCAATCACTGATACCAGTCCAATGGCAGCAAGCACTCTAGTCCCCAATGCTTGTATTTTAGTAAAAATGGCTACTTTCATTTGAGTTTTTCTATTCGTTTTGAGAGTCAATTCTGCTCACGCAAAGGCGCACAGCGCTCACCATCCACGTAACGCTCTAACAAAGCATTCATGGCTTCCACCTTCTCAGGATGCTGAGCATACAGGTTCTTCGACTGCCTCGGGTCCTCCTTCAGATTAAATAACAAGCCCTTGGCTTCAGGAAATTTTTCTAAGCCAAAATGCTCTAAATACTCCTGCGGTTCCTTTTGCCCAGCCCCCGTGTTCTGATTAATGTACACCCAGTCCCCCTGACGCAGCGCATACCCCTTCTTACTCGTGTTCTGCACCGTCGCCACGCGCAGCGGCTTACTATATGTCTCACCCGTCAGCACGGGGAGCAAATTATAACTATCAATCGCTTCTTCATTGCTCAGCGAGTAGCCAATCATTTCCGCAAAGGTCGCCGCCAGATCCACTTGGCTCACCACTTCTTCTGAACGAGAACCCTCTGCTATCTTGCTCGGCCAGCGCACAATAAACGGAACGCGATGACCACCTTCATAAAGATCGCGCTTCAACCCGCGAAACTCTCCCGAGCTCCATTGGTCAAATTCCTGAAGCCTTTTATACGCGTGACTCTCCGTCCCATTGTCTGCAGTGAAAATGACCATAGTGTTTTCCGCCAAGCCCTTTGCTTCCAGAGCGTCCATCACCTTGCCCACCATCGCATCTGTCTCAATCACGAAATCGCCGTAATACCCCGCCTTGGATTTCCCGTGAAATTCCTTGTTAGGAACGATCGGGTAATGCGGAGAATTGAAAGCCAGATAGATAAAAAACGGCTCCTCGGCCTTCTGCTGCTCGATCCATTCTACCGCTTTCTCCGTAGTCTTCGGAAGAATCTCATAGGGATCCCATCCCTCAGCCATCGGGCCAGGGCGAAAACCTCCACCACCAGCGAGCGGTTTCGACTTGATTACCGGCTTCGTCGGAATCGTCAAAAAGCGATCGTCTTCAATCCAACAATACGGAGGGAAATTAATCGTCCCATCGCCAAAGTAATAGTCAAACCCCTGGTCAATAGGTCCTCCAGCAAACCGCTTGGACCAATCGTAGGACTCAGCCTTTGGATTCTTCGCCTTCACACCAGGCTTACGAATAGCATCCCAATCCCAACCGAGGTGCCATTTTCCAAAAGCTCCAGTAGCGTACCCCTGTTCCTGGAACATTCGAGCAAGAGTAAACTCTCCTGGTTTGAAAACCGACTTCCCAAAGGCGTGAGTGATGTCATGAAAACTGCGCCAGTGGTGCTGCCCAGTAAGTAAGGCATAGCGACTCGGCGTGCATATTCCTGATGAGCTGTGACCATCAGTAAACGTCATTCCCTGACTCGCTAAACGATCAATATTCGGAGTTTGAATTTTAGCCTCAGGATCTCCATAGGAGACATCAGCCACTCCCATGTCATCGGCATAGAGAATAACTACATTCGGTCGCTCCTCAGCAACTGCGGCTTTGACCAGCCCGATGGCTACATATAAGGGAATGATGTTTTTTGATTTCATATGCTCGAATGATTTAAAAGGAACCACTACACTTAAGCGCTTCTATGGAGGTGGACAGGAGGATCTACGGAGCTACTTTCTTAAATTGTTCAAAATAAGAGCTCACCAGTAAAAAATGGTTAGGAGCTCTATGCATAAATTTGAAGTAATGGATAACTCAAATGAGAGTCACTTCACCACATTCCCCTTCCACAACTTGATCTGACCAACAGGAATGTCATTTTCCAGCTTAGGCCCAGTAGTACTGCGACCATTAGCGATGTCCTCCTTCAGCTGCGCGATAAGTTTCTCTACGACTTCCGGTTTTTGTTGATAGAGATTTTTCTGCTCACCTGGATCTGCCTCGAGATCAAACAGCTGACCTTCTGGAGCCTCTGCATCTCCTGCCATACTCGCCTCGCGCGGTTTAGACCAACCACCGGATCCCTTCGAAAGCAGCAGCTTCCAATTTCCTTGGCGGTAGGAGAAATGCCCACTAATAGAATGGTGTACCACTCCTTTTCGCGTAGATTTAATAGCTTCCCCCTTCAGCGCTGGAGCAAAACTTACACTGTCTTCGCCAGCATCTTCCGGCATGCTTACTCCTGAAAGTTCTGCACTGGTTGCCATGAGGTCAGTGAGGCAGATCAAGTCATCGCTCTGAGATCCAGCTTTAACTCCTTTCGGCCAACGCACAATGAATGGTACTCGGTGACCTCCCTCATAGATATCCGCTTTATTACCTCGAAACTGCGCGCTGGGGAAATGCCCTTGCTTCTCCAAGGCTTCAATTTTAGCCGCGGGTGAGCAGCCATTATCTGCAGTGACAATGATCATTGTGTTTTCAGCAAATTCAGAAGCATCCACTGCCGCCATAATCTGGCCCACAATATGATCAGTCTCCATCATAAAGTCGCCATATATACCTAGCCCACTCTTTCCCCTCCATTCCTCATTTGGAATGATCGGTGTGTGGGGTGAAGTCAGTGGCACATAAATAAAAAACGGCTTCGAGCTGTCTTGCTTTCCAATGTACTCGACTGTCTTACGACCTATCTCAGGCAAAACCTGATTCTTTACAAACCCTGGAGCAGGCTTGCGAGGCCGCTCATTATCTACCGCACCGACAAAACGATCATTCTCAATCCATATGTATGGAGCCATGTCCAGCGATGCAGAAATGCCGTAAAGGTAATCGAAGCCAACATCCACTGGGCCATTTTTAATCTCGCCTGACCAGTCAACATTTGTCTTTTGAGGACTGCGTGTATCTTTTGGCCCATCGATCGGTGTCTTGCCATCAATAGTCGGCAGCTCCATTCCCAAATGCCATTTCCCCACCATCGCCGTTTTGTAGCCAGCCTTTTTCAGAAGTCCGGGAACCGTTAAACGATTCTCCGAAATCAAGGGCTTACTAAATCCCCAAAGAACGCCACTCTGCAGCTGAGTCCGCCAGTTATAGCGACCAGTCAACACACTGTAGCGTGTCGGCGTACACACAGACGAACTAGAGTGCGCATCAGTAAATATCATCCCTTCCTTCGCCAGACGGTCCATGTGTGGAGTCGGGATCATCCCGCGCTCCGGATTTAGGCACTGCACATCACCATAGCCCATATCGTCCGCAAGGATGTAAATTATGTTAGGCTTCGTTGCGGCATGTAGCGAATTCACCAGACACGTGACGAGGCATAGATTTCGTAGGGTTCTTAGAGTATGTGTCATATCCATGATTTATTATAAGTAGAACTGGTGTTAAAAACACGAGTCTACCTTAGTACAGTTTGGTTGCTTAGGCTATCCACCAAAGCTATCTTTAGAAACCATCAAGAAAAAACGGAAAACCTACTATCCCCTCTATAGCGGATGCTGTCGTCTATTGGCGCGATTAGTAAGTAGGTAAGATTGTTTCAACTGTCTCTATGTAGTCGTTGGCCAGATTCTTTTGTTTAGTTGGAACATAGAGTAACTTTAAGAATCACACATTGGCTGCTCGGTTTGCAGCCGAAAAACATGTGAGCCCAGATGCAAACTATTTCAGCTGGGCTTCAGCATTGTTCCTGAACAGTTAGCCTACCTCGCTATATTTCCCTTCCACAGCTTGATTTGATCAACAGGGATATCATTCTGTTGTTTTGGCCCCTCTGTGCTTCTGCCATTAGCAACGTCCTCCTTCAATTGCGCAAGCAGAGTGGCCACGACCTCTGGCTGCGTAACATAAAGATTATTTTGCTCACCTGGATCAGCCTCTAAATCATAAAGCTGTCCTTCAGGAGCGTCTGGCTTTTTGGCCATATCTTTTTCTCTAGGAGCGGTCCACCCTCCAGACCCCTTAGCAAGTAGAAGTTTCCATTTGCCTTGGCGATAGGCAAAGTGACCACTTACACTATGATTCACGATACCCTTGCGCGTAAACTTAACCGGTTCTCCTTTGAAAACAGGCAAAATATTCTCACTATCTTCAGCGGCATTTACTGGAAGCTCTTTACCAACAAGAGCTGCACAGGTAGCGAATAAATCGGTCTGACATGTAAGTACATCAGAAACACTGCCCGGCTTGATAACCTTAGGCCATTTCACAAGAAATGGGACCCGATGACCGCCCTCCCATAGGTCAGCCTTGGAACCTCGGTATTGCGCGCTCGCATAATGGCCATGGCTTTCCAAGTTCTTAAAATTAGCAGCTTTAGAACAACCATTGTCACTTGTCACAATGAGCATCGTATTCTCTGAAATCCCTTTATCTTCAAGCGCTTTTACTACCTGACCGACCAGATCATCAGTCTGCATCATGAAGTCACCGTAGTGACCAATACCACTCTTACCCTGCCACTTTTTGGAAGGGACAATCGGTGTGTGTGGTGACGGCAATGGAAGGTAGATGAAAAACGGCTCCTGCTTGTCATACTCGGTGATATATCTAACAGATTCCTCCGCCAGTTCGTCTAACACATCAATCGCTTCAAAATCAGCAGTAGCTGGCCCTGGGCGTTTGAACGCCTTGGCATGAGTGCCTTCACCAACCCAATGACGATCTCGAATCCACACATACGGAGGGAAATCGAGAGATGCCGTAATACCGAACCATGAATCAAATCCAAGGTCGACAGGCCCACCCTTGATTGGTGCTTTCCAATCAATATTAGAAAGCTCTTCAGGAGGGAACGCGCCCTTACCCATTTTCTGTTTCAATCCACCCGCAGGTTTGGCCGGTTTGCCATCAGTAGTTGCGATCTCAAGCCCCAAGTGCCATTTACCAATCATCGCCGTGGTGTAACCATTTTCCTTTAGGAAGCTGGGAACGGTCATACGAGTTGTTGGAATTAGCGGTAAATCGTAGCCATCCAAAACGTGCTCTTGCTTCCAAGTACGCCAGTTATAGCGGCCAGTGATGATTCCATAACGTGTCGGTGTACAGACTGAGGATGTGGTGTGAGCATCGGTTAAAATCATTCCATCCTTGGCCACTTTATCCATGTGTGGCGTAGCGATCTTGCCTCGCTCAGGATTGAGGATCTGCACATCGCCGTAGCCCATGTCATCAGCTAAAATATAAATGATATTAGGCTTACTTGATGAGGCGATCGCTGAAAAGGCGCTAAGTCCGATCGCAAGAATAGAGAACACGGTAGATTTCATAGTTAATTTCAGTTAAGTAGTTATTTAGTGAGAGTCAATGACACTTTGTCGATCAGCGGTTACACTACATTCTCAGTAGAATCTTTGATTTTTAATTCAATTTGAAAGCCATAGCCGTCTGACAATTTCGATAATTTGATCTTCGCTGGCGTTTTCTCGACTTGCTTCGTAAAGCCAAGAATACCCTTGCAGCTTTCATAAATTTCCTGCCACTCACTCCACTCATTGATCTCTCCATCATTATTCACAACAGCTACTACCAACCATCCCCCATTTAGTGGATTCATCACCGTCACACCGCAGGTAGCATCACAAGCCACAACTCACCTCAAAAAAATAAAACCGCCACAGACTCACATCCGTAGCGGCTTAAATGATTTTTCTTTTCTGACAATCCCTATGCGCGACGACGACGCAGAATCATCGCGATCCCACCAAGCCCGAGAAGTGCTGTGGAAGACGGCTCTGGGACAGATGAAATGGTAATATTATCCATACCCATACGCTTATTATTCCATGTGTTACTCCAAGCACCGTCCAACGTCCAACGGAAAGTAACAGTCGTATCACTAAGGTTATCCAATCCACTAAGATCAATAAGACCGGAATTTTCTACTTTTGTGGATTGGCCAACCAGGCTCATTGTACCAGATTTAACATTCGCAGCTGGATCACTTCCCACAACGGTCTCAAAAGTCCAATTTACGTCACCTGTAATATTGTTGCTGGATCGATACAGAGTATCAAAGGACACTTGGTCAAACGTGACACTAGCACTCGATAAAATAGTCACCGTAAACTCAAAAGAAAGTGGATTGGCTCTATCAACACCAGCAGCACTGACAGAACCGGGCCCAATGTCAGCAATTCTCGACACATGAGCTGCAGACTCTTCAGTCATTGTGAAATCACTAAAAGTAATACCTGCTCCAAATTCATTCACGTCTGGTGCTGTGTAGACTTGGTCAACACCAGCACCTGAGATGTTACCTGCATTTTCAAAGGTATACGCAATCGTTGCTGCCTGCGTGCTCGCTACAGCCCCGAACGTACATGCCATAAGTAGAGGGATTTTATTCATATATTCGTTGTATTTTCGTTAAAAAGCTCACCTTCCTGTGAGCTTCCACAGTAGAACAACAATTGACCGTCTTGCCTAGGTACGTAATCGCGCCCCACAAAACAACAAGGTCACAGCCTAAGCAATAGGCTGCAGTATAAAAAATCAGCTCTAGTAGCTTACTAGGCTCAACGACGGAGAACCATCGCAAGACCACCAAACGCTGTGGGCGATGGCTTGGCACTGCTGACGGCTAGCCAGTATGGTAAATAACCTCAATTCCAATACTACTCATATTAATGTTATCATTTTTATCAGAATTCAAGCTCTACAGGTCTGCAATACCCCTCACTCTTGGCTAGATACGCCATGGAGTATCCGACAGTCAGACAACTTAAAATTCAACACCTCAGGGGAGCAGCTCAATGGAAAAAAACTTTCTCTCGGAATCGACAGGAATCTCCACCGAGGTAAAATCGAGAACTCCATCAGCTGCGACATTAGGTAGAAATACCTGCCATTCGCCCACGGGTTCTGAAAGATCATCACTGGAAAGAATCTGGAAAAATACGCCTGGAGCCGATGGCCATTCAAGCTTGATAACCCCCTCGCTCTCTGACTGCGTATCTACAGCGAAAAACGAATGTCTATCAAGAGGATCAAGATTCAGTCGCAACTCCACGAAATCCCCAGTCTGATCCCCATCAGTATCCCAATTCTCAGCATCCGTCTCGGACACCCCAACAAGGCCATCACGATTAGTGTCTTCAACAATATCTGCCAAACCATCACCATCACTATCCACCACATCTCTCCCCCCAGCTTCATACGATAAGTAAAAAGGGTCTTCCGTCCCTGGACGAGGAGATCCAGATCCAGCCACTATTGGCCAAATAGTACCAAGCGGCCCCCAGTGATTCTCAATCTCGCGCGACATTGCACGCGCCATCTGCACCACTAACTCTGGCTCAGAATCCGCCACATCATACGATTCCGTCGGATCATTGGCTAAATCGTAGAGTAAAAAGTCATTAGCTCCATAGTTGTACATCAGTTTCCAATCCCCCTCGCGGTACCATGTCAGATTCCCCGTTGGGAAGCCTCCGTTCGGATAATGTAAATGGTATTTCTGAGGACGATGCACTCCCGCCTCACCACGTAAATAGGCACTTAAATCATAGCCATGCAAATCCTCAGAAATCGTTTGTCCCGCTGTTGACAAAATAGTCGGCACCACATCCACAATCCCTACAATATCATGCTCTACCCCACCTGAAACTATCGGTAAGGATTGTTGAAACGCATTGTCAGAATCTGGCTTAGCCCAAGAAATAATTAATGGCACCCGACTCCCTCCTTGGTAACCATCATTTTTCTGCCCGCGCATTGGAAAATCACTAAAAATGCCCAAAGGAATCGACGCCTGATTCCCATGCACCGGAGACTCACTTCCATTATCACCCAAATGAATGATCAATGTCTCTTCCGCGATGCCTAGATCTTCAAGCTGTTCCACCACAGAACCTAGGGATACATCAATCGCTTCTATCATTGTGGCGAAAGTCCTATGATTCGCACTGTGTGCATTACTATAATCTCCCACTGCATCTGGATTATTAGTATAAGGCCGGTGCACCCCATAATAGGACATATATCCAAAGAAAGGCACATCTGCATCCACAGCATTCGCCATCGCTTTATTTAATTCAATTGTAAGCGCCTTAGTTAAATACATGCCAGTTCCTGCATAATTCCCCATATTTGGCATGGGACGAGTACCACTCGCGTATCCAGCTGATGCATTCGCGATATAACGCGCTGGCTGCCCAGCTTGCGAACCCGCAATATTTACATCGAATCCCACAGCTGTCGGATACTGAGCATAGTCACCAGGTCCCCCAAGGTGCCATTTCCCACAGTGAATCGAGCGATAACCCAATGGCGCAAGCATCTGCGGTACGGTAACATCCGTAGCATCAAGACCTTCATAGCGCCAATTATTGGGACCATCGCTAATAGTCCCTGCGAGATTGAGATGTGTAGTAATACCATGTCTTGTAGGATGGAACCCAGTCATCAAAGTTGCCCGTGAGGGACTACATTTCGGAGTCGCATAATTCTGTGTAAACTTCATTCCATTCGCAGCTAAAGCCTCCAAATGCGGCGTTTTATGCAGAATATTCAAATTCGTAATAATTGCTGTTCCACTATCGTCGTACCTATCATACGCAAAAGGTACGGATAGGTCCGTCACCCCCCAATCATCCACCAGCATTAACAAAATGTTCGGTTTATCAGGCAGCAGCGTCACCTCGAGCTCAGATTGAACTGTCCCCACAGCATTGCTCGCCATAAGTACATACGTGGTCCTAGTTGTCGGCTGCACACTCGTCGAACCATTTGTCGTTACCGTACCGACGGAACTGAGAGTAACCGTATCCGCGCCAGATGTGTTCCAAGTAAATGCCACAGGCGTATTCGGAGGCACCGCTTTATCATCCACACTAAAGGTCGTAATCACAGGCAATCCTGGATCACTTGCCAACTCCGCACTCAATTGAATATTATCAATGGTGTGAGCACGCGATGTGAAATTATGCGTGGCAGTAGAGTTCAGCTGCCAATGAAAAGTAACCGTCGTATTGGTGAGTCCACTAAAGCCTGACAAATCCACATTACCTGCTGCCGCTCCTGGTTCTTGGTAATCCGTTCCCCCGTCATGCGTAAACCCGCCTCTAGCGACCTCTGTCGTCACATCGCCAACTTTCACACTGAATACCCACTCGTTGTCTGCAGCAATAGCGATTGAACTATAGAAACCGTAATCGAAAGAAAGCCCACTGAGATCTAAACTCATTCCTTCTGGGATATCTACAGCAAAACTCATCGCATTCCCACTCGGTGCAGTCCCACGACTAGTTACAGCCGCTTTGGTACTCCCAAGAGACGTACCATTAATAGCACTCACAATACGCCCATGCTGACCAGCATTGTCATTATCCGTCAATTCAAAGTCCCCAATACTCAACACTTCACCAAGCGTATTACTATCTGGAGCGACGTAAATAATTGACGATCCCGTGCCAGTGATCGAACTACTATTGTTAAAATCATAGCCGATTATCCCCGCAGAGGCAAACCCTCCAAAGCCCAGAAAAGAAAGGGCATTAAGAGCATTACTCAAAAATATATTTTTCATTAATACAGAATCAAAATCTAATAACACGATGAGGGGAAATCACATAAAATCTATAGGACGATAAACAAAGCCAAGCTACCCGTCTAGGTACGTAATTACGTCCTTTCACTATTGCTTCATCTCCATTTTCAGACCAGTGCTCTTTATAAAAAAACACCTTGGCTATCACAGCCAAGGTGCCTCGATTTTCATCATATGAAAAACGTTCTGATATAACTTAGTCCATAACCCATTTTACTAGCGGCGACGTCTCAAAGCGAGAAGCCCCAAGCCTCCACAAAGAAGCACAGAAGAAGATGGCTCAGGAACTGCACTCAAGACGAGATCAACACCCGTGGCTCCATAGACAACGTCGGTATTGTAACCTGAGAACCCTGAGATGGTCTCAGCAAACTCGTCAGCAGTCCCAGCCGAACCATAAGAAAACAAATTGATGGTGCCAGCTCCGCCAGTATAAGAAGAACCGTCAATGCTAAGTTCGGATCCTGAAAAAATACTCATCACTCCTGTAACATTAATAGCATTCATTCCTGTGGCGCCAAATGTAAAATCAAACAGAGAGTCTGTATTAGCATTCAAGACTCCTCCTACATTCACCGCCGCTGAGTTGCCAACAATTGCAAAAGTAGCAGCATAATTTGCTCCAGAATTAAAATCACCAGTAATATCCAATGTACCACCAGACATCGTATAACTAGAAGTTCCGCCTGTAGCATTACCAGATAAACTCAAGTTACCGCCAACATTCACATCACTCGTACCTAGTTGCGTGATGCTTGCGCCGCTACCATTGACACCTTGAGAGATATTTATACCACTTGTTAAATTAACAACTGCTGCATCTTCCACAGTGAGAGCATAGCCATTTCTCACTTGGATTGCTGTAGCGTTATTGGTCCCTACTAACTCCCCGGAGTTACCTTGACCAGCTAAGATTTGATTCCCTGAAATAGCAATGGCAGCGGCGTTTGAGGTGGCTATTGAAGCGAGTAATCCGACAACCGTAATGGAGGTGTATTTTTTATGTAGAAGTTTCATACTGCATCTTGATATTCAAAATGACCCAACCAGTATAGACACGTAATCACGTAACTAGACTTCACGCCTACATGGCGGCATCAACCTAAACAAGCCCCCATTGGAAACACCCACTTATCCCCATGAAATACAGTTTCACTCTTTTTTCACCATTGGGAACAACCCACCTTTATACGCTTTTGAAATCGCTGCTGGAGCATTTTCCACCTGAAGCTTTTCGTAAATGTGACGGATATGAGTGGCTACTGTGCCGAATCCTATATCGAGTCGATCTGCGATCTCTTTCTTGAGTAACCCTTCACCAAGAAGTCCTAAAATCTCTAATTCACGATTACTAAGCGGTCTGTCGAAGGATACTTCAGTAGTGCTCCCCTGTATTGCTTTAGTAAGATATTTAGCCAAACAGCCATCGATCAGTGCATGACCTGCGATCACACTCCTAATACCCTCAATGATCTGACTTACCGTGGAAGCCTTCATCAAGTAGCCAGAAGCACCGTGGCTCAATGCATACAAAACATCCGCTTCTCGATCTGACTGGGTCAAAATGATAATTTTCGAGCTTGGAGTATATTCTCTAATCCAATGAATCGCTTCAAGTCCAGAGATACCAGGTAGGCTGAGATCCAGCAAAATGATATCTGGTTGGGCTACTGGACTGGAATTTTGCAGCTTGGTTAAAGCCACTTCAGCCGCACCAAACACGCCTTTTAGCCTCATGTCTTTCTCTTTATAAATCGCTAGTTTAATAACCTCTCGATACTCTGGACTGTCTTCCACCAGCATAATTTCGATAAGTTTTTCCATGAGAGTTTTTTAAGGGTAAGGGGGCTTCGGAGAGCAAAAAGATCCTATCCACGTCTTGCGTGTACGGATCCGCAAGGTGATATACGTTCCTTTGTCCATCGAGCTTTCAACTATGAGCTTACCCTTGAGTAATTTTGCTCGACGTTTGAGCGAGGGAGGAATACCGCCAATGATAGATGCAGGTATTCCACGCCCATTATCAACAAAGCTCAAAATAACCTCGTTCGGTTCTGCGATGAGTTTTGTCTGCACCCGTGTCGCACTAGAGTGCCGGCAGGCATTGATGAGACATTCCTTATAAAAAAGATAAAGATCTATGCGGGTCTGAGGTTTGAGATCCGCAACATTCAGTTCGCCTTCTATCGAAAGATTATGCTCAAATTGATCGGCTACGATTCGGTCTGCCGCGCGCTGCATATCAATTTTCAAACCTTTAAAAAGATTAGTCGACTCCTGCATATCCACCATACTCCGAGCCGCACGCCCAGAACGGTCGCTAACTGCTCGAATACGCTTTAAATAGCATGACAACTCATCCGAATCATTCTGACAATCAAGAGCTAAATCACTCAACAGCCCAATCGTATGGAGGTTCGCCCCCAGCTCATCGTGCAAATCAGCTGCGAATCGTTCTTTGATTTGAGTGATCCGTCGTTGATGCACCTTCCTGTAAATGCCCCCAATAATGACACTACATACGATAAGTACAATGGCGATCCACTGGGCAACATGAAGTTGGTCCTTTTGGCGGGCGTAACGAGTATTCAGTTCCGCGATCACCAACGGCCGCTCCTTCTCCAGATCATGACGTTTCGCCAATTGGTTCATCCAGTCACGAAGCGGTAAAATATTCCCGTAGTAGTTCCTGCCATCCGTAATCTTTTGACGAATCTCCTTGTTCGCAAATAACCCGCGACTCAAGCCGACAAGCCGTCCCTGAGCTACATTCACTCCATCGGCCATCACCTCAATTTCAGAAAATGCGACGACCGGATTCTTCCGATCCTCTGAAATAATAGGGAGATGATCAACAATCTCAATACGTAGAAAACGACACTCTTTTGCCTCGAAACGCCGAATGATAATCGGCCCACTTGAAGCGACAGAAAGTTGTTCGTATTCACAGAGCTGGAACCCATCGCTGAAATCTGGCAGCATGGCGCCAATAACCCGTACATGTCTAGGCACGCCAACATCACCAAAATTGATCATAGGAACCGACAAGGCAGTATCAGCGGCATGAAAGTTGATCTGGTCTACCACTTGGGCAGCTCCTAGATCAAGAGTGAGAAACAAGGGCAATTTTTGTTTTCTGACATTAATCCATCGTGTCTGGCTACGCTCCCCCTGCGCAGCATCCATCAGGTAAGGAGTAAACCCATCGGTTAACAACTTGGGAGACAAAAAAGCGCTCTTAGTCTCAGATGCTCGAACGTTTTGACCAAGGGCCACATTGTTCCGTCCACTGAACACCATGACTTCCGACAGTTGCAGCATGTATGCCCCCCCATTGATACGCTCGGAAAGGATGGTAGCTTCAATCCGAATCCAACTCGCCTTAATCGATGGGAAATGAACAGCTAGTGGAGCAATGCGTGGCAACAACATGTCATCGGTGGACCGCGAGGCCACCAGCGTTTCTCCCTCCTCGGTCCCTGCGTAAATACTAAATGCCAGGGGAAAGCCCTCGGCCAACAGTCCAACCTCTGATTCCCGCCATAGACACGGAACCAATACCACCTCATCAATTAATGCCTCTTTTTCTAAATCAATGTGAAGAGTAACCAAACTGTGCTGATTTTTGTGATGACCTGATCGGTAGCCGACCGCTCCCGTGTCGGCACGTAACGTGTAACTCGCAAGCTCTTTTAGTTCAGAATCGATCTCGACGAGTCGTTGCTCCAGACCGTGGATCGACATTTTTTCAAGCTCCCGTTGATCCGTCGTCACGTAGAGCGACGATGAAAGAAGGCAAGCGATAATAAATAGAAGACCTTGCATAGCGCATCTAAGTGATGACTCTTATACTGGATGAAAGCTAGATTTTTTCATGCGACAGGTCGAGCTTTCGGCATATTGACGTGCGCGATTTCCACCAAAAACGACTCATAAGTTATCCACCAAACGGTGGATGGCGAACCTCTCCCCCATCACTCATCCTTTGCAACCTAGGGAAGGCGCACCTAGCCCCCATAGACAACATCCTCCAAATAATGTATATGAAACTACAAAAAACCAAGCATGCTCTGATTTCAGGCATAGCACTCACCATCCTCCCAGCAGCCGTGCAGGCGGCAACTCTCGCTTCCTTCGATTGGGAAGGAGGGCCAACTGGATCTGCCAATGGCTTCACACCCGCCACTATTTCAGGCTTTGAGGTCACTGGCCTCACTGGTTTCAGTTATCAAGCGGACGGCAATGCAGCTAATGGTACTTTCTACAATGGCACCTCCGGCGCGCGCCATAACACCCCTATCAGAACTAGTAATGTCACTGCTGACACCTCTACTTTCACAACATCCAGCACATCTGGCCAGACTGTCACTTACGAAAGCTTCTCGGGTTTATTCTCCAGTAGTGCAGGCAACATAAATATCGACCTTTCCTACAGTATCGATGGCGGCACTTCCGTGGCGGCTGGCTCCTTCAATCCGCCTGAAGGCAATGTACCCAACGGCTCCCAACTCGACGATTCCGCTTCGGCCTTCGATTTCACAGATTTCTCCACTGATAAGTCTGTGGTCTGGACTCTTACCTTTACAGCTCTGAATAATGCCAACGACCGGATGCGATTCGATGATTGGGAGCTCACAGGGAATGTCGCAGCCGTTCCTGAGCCATCCTCTACTGCGTTGCTCGGTCTTGGCGCTGTAGCTCTCGTGATGCGCCGCAGAAAATAAGCGCACCACACAGGACATCAGTCCTTCATGCTTCAATGCTCCGCTTGTAAACCGCAGGCGGGGCATTTCTGTAAAACTCCCTATCTAGCCCAGAGAAAAAACCTTCGAATTTCTACAAATGTATAAAATAAAACAGCGCCTACTTCCATTATTCGCCACATGGGCGATCTCCTCTGTATCTCAGCTCTGTGCCCAAACAGCAACGCAACCTTACGATGGTAGTTGGGAGTCGCTTCAGAAAATGCCTGTACCAGCGTGGTTTGACGATGGCAAGATCGGCATTTTCATCCACTGGGGGCCGTATAGCGCGATTGGTTACAAGAAAGGAAATCGTGGTTACGCGGAGCACGTGCCGAAACTTATCTATGCCGAGCCGGTTCACTACTTCCCCTACCTAGAAAAGCGCTGGGGTGCGACTCCGCCAGAGTTTGGCTACAAAGACATCATCCCTGAATTTAAAGCTGAAGATTGGGATCCCGAGGCGTGGGCAAAACTCTTCCACGAAGTCGGTTTCAAGTACGTCGTCATGACCGCCGAGCATCACGATGGCTGGGCAAACTGGGATTCCGAACTTACACCATGGAATGCCATGGACATGGGGCCGAAGCGCGACCTCGTCGGCGACCTAGGCAAGGCTCTAAAGAAATATAATCTCAAGTATGCACCCTCGTACCACCGTGAACGCCACGCTTCGTTCTTCGCGAAGAAGCTCTATGTAGTCGATGCACAACCGCAAGACGTGGTGGCAGAGGAAATTAAACGCGTGCCAGAAGCAGCGGCGCTCTATGGTCCCTTCGGGATTGATAAAGCATTCGTCGATGACTACGTGGCGCGCTGGAAAGAGATCCAGACAAAGTATCAGCCAGATTTCATGTGGATCGACGACATCCCCATCTGGACACGCGATGGCAACAAGGTGTTAGCTGGCAAAGCGAAGCCCGAGGTACAGTATTTTTACGATCAATGCCGAGAAATGATCACCGACTTTATGAACGATGCCGCAGCTCGAGGCGCTGAGGTTTACCTAAACAACAAGGGGGGAAATCGCAATTGGCCAGACGGCGTCGGTTGCTTGGAAAAAGACAACCTCAAACTCAAGGTGATTGGCCCGAAATGGGAAAGCTGCACAACCTTCGGCACCTCCTTCGGCTATCTCGACGGGGACAAGTACAAGAATATCGACAGCGTGATCCACGAAATGGTCGAGGTGATTGCACGCAATGGAAATTTCCTAGTAAATATTGGCCCGAAAGCCGACGGCACGATTCCCGAGCCGCAGATGGAACGTCTAATGGCTATGAAAGACTGGCTAGCAGTCAATGGCGAGGCGATCTACGGCTCGCGCTATTGGAAAGAAAGCGAGCAAGCGGACGAGCACTTGGCCTTCACCACCAAGGGCACGACCCTCTATGCAATCAAACTCCAAAAACCCGAACAGCCATTCGTCATCAACGGCACAGCTGATTGGGATGCCAAAAATGTACAATCAGTGCGTTTACTAGGATCAGATGCTAATGTGGCGTATACCATGACTCCTCAAGGCTTACGTATTTCTCCGCCGTCTAATCTTGGTAAAAGCAAACATGCGTGGTCATTCGAAATTATTACGGATCAAGAACAACATTACCCCAACGTAGTAGTGACGGATACGGACAAAGCTCTCCAAGGAACTACGAAGCTAGACCCAGACGGGAATCCGACTCGCAAAAAAAATAAAAAAAACAAATGAGAGGATACTCCAATCATTGAGACCACACAAAGTTGGATCCGTGAAAGTCAGTAATTTTCATCTATAGGCACCATCACAAATCCGCTCACTCCATCAAATCCCATTACATACTATGAAAAAAAAATCTGCTCTTGCTGCTCTCACCCTAGGGCTTGCTTTCTTACCCACATTAACCTTTGCCGCTGCAAAGAATCGCCCCAATGTTATCCTGTTCTATGCGGATGATATGGGTTACGGCGAAATTCAACGTTTTTATCCAGAACAATCGAAAGTTCCTACGCCGCACCTGAACCAACTATGTGATGAGGGCATGATGTTTACCGATGCGCACACCAGCGCCTCGATCTGCACACCTTCGCGCTATGCATTACTAACTGGACGCTACAACTGGCGATCGAGACACCAAAGAGGCGTCGCTAGTGGAGGAAAACCCTGCATCATCGACGCAGACCGAATGACCTTGCCTTCACTTTTTAAAAAGCAGGGCTACAAAACCGCAATGTTCGGGAAATGGCACTTGGATTTCCAATACGAGGTTCCAGAGGGTGCCAAAACTCCGAAATCCCAGCGGGATGTCTGGAACTACGGGCAGCCCGTGGGAACGAAAATTCCCGATGGCCCAGTTTCCCGTGGCTTTGACTATTTCCTCGGCTTCCATCATTCGCGTTCGATGAGCAGCTTGATCGAGAATGACGAAGTGACCGAGTATGTGAAATGTGTGGACACCATGGGTAGGCTTACGGATGCGGTGGTGTCCTACATTGACGAACAGGCAACTGACTCCGGCGATGAGCCGTTTTTTATCTACTACCCGATGAACTCCCCCCATGCGCCGGTAGTCCCCCGTCAGGATTGGAAAGACAAAGGGGGAATTGGCGATCCCTACGGTGACTTCGTAGCACAGACCGATGATGCGGTCGGACAGGTGTTGGCGGCTCTTGAGAAGAACGGATTGAAGGACAATACCCTTGTGATTTTCGGCACGGACAACGGCTGTCACAAACCGGCCGATACCTTCCTTGACCGGGGGCATGCGGTTTCCGGTCCGCTCCGTGATAAAAAAACCTCCATCTACGATGGTGGTCATCGCATTCCCTTTATCATCCGTTGGCCTAGCATGGTGAAGGCTAAAACGAAATCCGATCAACTGATCTGCATGACGGATGTCTTTGCAACCTTCGCGGATTATTTCTCCTTTGACTACGGGGACGATACTGCCGAGGACAGCATCAGCTTTCTTCCTGTGCTCGATGGGAGCGAGTCAGAAGTTGTGCGTAAAAATATCGTTCATAACGACACGGGACCAACTTTCGCGGTGCGTGATGGAGAATGGAAACTCATTTTACAGGCCGATAGTAAGGTAAAACAAGCCAAGGGCTTGGAGACAAAATATCAGCTCTACAATATGGCCGAGGATATCGATGAGAGCGAGAACCTTGCTAACGAAAACCCGGAAAGGGTCAAAGCACTCATTGCTTTGTTGGAAAAGCTGGTAGCGGACGGAAGGTCAACTCCTGGTGAACCTCAGCAAAATGATGCGAAAGTGAACCTCGGGAATAAAGGTCGAAAGTAACACCGCATTGCATACCTTCAATGAGGCACACCCGTAAAACAAACATAGTCAAATATATACATCTATAAAGACTAAGAGTTACATAACAAAAATCCTTTCATCGATTATGAAAATAAAATCAACAAGTAATTTAACAGTTTCCCTCTACACCACCATGTATGTCCTCTGGGGTGTCTTTGTGGGAGTAGGAATTGCTCAAGCAAAAGGAGAGATTAATCCATATGCTGTAACAGCGGAATCAGTCACCCTTGCCGAACCCGCTCCGCTGAAAGTCGATGCCACAGGGATCACCGTGATGGCTCCGAACCTCGCAAAGCTCAGCGCCAAGATCCGTCCAGTCGTGCGAAACTATATGATCTTGTGGTGTGCTGCAGAAGCGGGTGAAAGCCACGTTGAGTGGACCCTGGATGCGCCGACAGACGGTGAATATGAAGTCACCGCTTCGGTTCTTGGCACTGGCTCACAATTGGCTGTCACGTGTAACGATCAGAAACAAAAAGAGGTAAGCGTGACCGAAGCTGGCTGGCAACGGATTGGCCTTGGAAAGATCGCATTAAAGGCCGGCCATAACAAAGTCGTGTTGCATGTGGACTCGGCCAACCTCAAAGCGGGCAAAAGAAACAAAGAGTTTCAGTTGAGTGCTCTTGAGTTGGTGCAACCCGATACGAAAAAGTCCATCGAAGCAGAGGCTCTCGCAATGAGGAATCAGCCGGATTGGTTCAAGGATGCTGGCTATGGTTTGATGTTCCAATGGACGAATCGTGCCACTCCGCCCGAAGGTCCGATCAAGGCTTGGGAAGAGAAGGTCAATGACTTCGATCTCGACGGATTCATCTCGCTGGTTGAGGAATCCGGCGCGTCCTATGTCGTCTGGTCCATCACTTGGGGAAATCAATATATCTCCGCACCGATCAAATCGCTCGATGCGATCATCGCTGGTCGCACGACAAGCCGAGATCTACTGGGCGAAATGGTAAACCGTTTGCAAGATAAAGGGATCAAAGTGATTTTCTACTACCACTACGGCTACGACTGTTATCACTCACAAGACACAGAGTGGCTCAAGGCTGTGGGAGGAATGAAAGCGGATAAGACGCAGCTCTTTACGAACTTGATGAGCATCCTTGCAGAAGTAGGAACTCGCTACGGAGACAAGCTGGATGGCTGGTGGTTTGACGGTGGCGCGCGTTACTTGAATTGCCATTACGATGGTTCTTCCGCAGCGGATGGAATTCTGACTGCTCCCTTTGAGGCCTATACCGCTGCTGCGCGGACTGGGAATCCCGAACGAATGGTGGCATATAATTCGTGGATTAAACCCAAGGTCACGGAGTACCAGGACTATTACGGCGGCGAAGGCGTGCGCTCGTTTAAGCCTGAGGAATTGACCAATGGAGTTTTCAACTCTGGGCGTCAGAAAGGTCTACAAGCCCATGGCTGCTTTATCTTGGAGAAGCGATGGGGGCATATCGAGCTCAACACACCGATCCCAAAACCAAAATACAGCTTAAAGCAACTGACAGAGTATGTTCAGCAAGCGAAAGAGAACCGCTACCCGCTATCGATCAATTTAGAAATGTATGAGGACGGCTCGGTATCCCCAGCTTCGGCAGAGTTATTGAAAAAGCTGAAAGCTGCAGTCGCTGAAACAAATCCAAAAACGAGTACAAAATAAAGATGAAGATGAAACCTAAATTAGCAACGGGACTGACTCTGTGTGCACTATTAGTAAGTGCTTTCCAAGTGCCGGCTGCTGCTGCCTCGGAAAGACCAAATATCATTTTCATCATGACCGATGATCAAGGTTACGCTCCCGTTGGAGCACATGGTCATCCTTGGCTAAAGACGCCAAACATGGATAAGATGCACGCTCAATCAATCCGTTTTGACCGATTCATGATGGGGTCGACCTGTGCGCCGAGCCGGGCTGGGATCATGACGGGGGTGCACTCAATCAAAAACGGAGTCACACATACGATCTATGAACGGGAGCGGCTAAATCTGAAAGCGACGACGATTCCCCAAGTGCTGCAGCCTGCGGGTTATACTTCAGGATATTTCGGCAAGTGGCACCTCGGCGATGAATCCCCCTATCAACCCGAAAATCGAGGCTTCGATGAGGTGTTTATCCACGGTGCTGGTGGTATTGGCCAAGCTTATCCTGGCTCCTGTGCGGATGTCCCAAAGAACAACTACTTCGACCCTGTGTTCAAGCACAACGGCACTTTCGTAAAAACCAAGGGCTACTGCACCGATATCTTGTTCAAAGCAACACTTGGCTGGATCAAGGAGGTAAAAGATAAAGATCAACCTTTCTTTGCCTATCTCTCTACCAATGCCCCGCATAGTCCTTTTGTCGCACCGCCGGCGTATCAAAAGCGTTACAAGGATCGAGGATTCAATAAATCAGCAGCTGGTTTCTACGGTATGATCGAGCATATTGACGACAATCTCGGTGCTATGTTCGATCAGTTGGAGAAATGGGGCTTAATGGAGCACACGATCATTATTTTCACCTCTGACAATGGAATGACGAGAATTGGCTGTGGTCTCAAGGGCTTTGATGGTCGCCCCCAAGTGAAGCTTGGGAAAGATCAGGAAGGAAATTCAATGATGAGTTACAATGCAGGAATGAAAGGCCTCAAGGGAACCGTCGATGAAGGCGGTGTGCGCGTTCCGTTCTTCGTGCTCTGGGAAGGAAAAATCAAAGAAGGTCGCACAGTAGACACGGTGGTGAGCTATCTAGACATTCTTCCAACTCTAGCGGACCTTGTGGGAGCTACCCTTCCGGACTCCCAAGCCTTCGAAGGGAGAAGTCTAAAACCTCTCATATTTGAGAAAAATCCACAATGGGAGGATCGTTTCCAATTCCAGCACGTGACACGCTGGGACCGTGGAGCGGATCCAGATAAGTTCAAATGGAAAAACTATTCGGTGCGCAATCAACGCTTCCGTCTCGTCGAGGGCGTACTCTACGACATGGAGAACGATCCGGAACAAACAAAGGAGGTGACCGCGGAGTTTCCCGAAGTCGTGACGGAGATGAAGAAAGCCTACGAAAAATTCTGGGAAGAGGCTCGCCCCCTGATGATCAATGAGGACGTGCCCATGGCGAAAGAGAAGCCTTTCCATGTGGACTACAATACACAGAAATTAAATGAAGGTATCCCAATGTGGGAAGAGCCGAAACTCTAAATCACGGATTAATTTAAAAACAAAAAAATGAACAATCGAATCACCTACCTCATAACGCTTGGCCTTAGTCTACTATGCCTATACTCCGCACATGCGGAAACCCAAAAGCCCAATGTACTTTTCATTTTCGCAGATGACCAGATGTGGAACAGCCTCGGCTGCTTAGAAGGAAGCCAAGTGAAGACGCCGAACTTGGATCGTTTGCGGCATCAAGGCGCCCTATTCACGCATGCCTACAACATGGGTTCCTACACCCCAGCCGTTTGTGTGGCGAGCCGGACGATGCTCAATACCGGCGCGTTTGTGTGGAATGCTGCCGAACTCTCACCAAAAGGAAACAACCACAACGATCCCAATGCGCCAAAGAACCAAGCGAAATACACCATCGATAAACGCAAGCCTACTGGCTATTGGTCACAGTGGATGAAAGAGGCCGGGTATGAAACCTACTTTTCTGGGAAATGGCATGTGTCTGGCACCAAGGCGAAGAACCTCTTTGACCATGTGAAACATGAGCGTGGCGGGATGCCAGGCGGAGCGAAGAAAAACTACAGCAGGGAATTTATCCCAGGCGAGCCAGATGGTTGGTCCTATGACAAATCTCAAGGTGGCTTTTGGCAAGGTGGCAAGCACTGGAGCGAAGTCCTTGGTGACGATAGTGAGGCCTTCCTCGAGCAGGCTGGAAAAAGTGATAAACCCTTCTTTATGTATCTCGGGTTCAACGCCCCGCACGATCCACGTCAGGCACCGAAAGAATACCTCGACATGTATGATGTGAATAAAATGAAAGTGCCCGTGAATTTTCTTCCTGAGTATCCCTACAACGAGGCCGCAGGTGCTGGCCGCGGATTGCGCGATGAAAGAACTGCTCCATTTCCCCGAACCGAGCACGCGATCAAGGTCACACGTCAGGAGTACTACGCATTGATCACTCACATGGATACGCAGATTGGTCGCATCCTCGATGCCTTGGAGGCAACGGGCAAAGCGGACAACACCTACATCTTCTTTACTGCAGACCACGGTCTCGCGGTGGGAGACCATGGCTTCCTCGGTAAGCAAAACATGTATGACAGCAGCATGCGCGTGCCCTTCCTCCTAGCAGGCCCCGGCATTCCAGCTGACAGCACGGTCGATGCACCGATCTATCTGCAAGACGCGATGGCCACTTCGTTGGCGATTGCTCAGTTTCCGAAACCGAAACAAGTCGAGTTCCAAAACCTCCTTCCGCTCGCCAAAGGGGAGACCAAGACCAGCGCCTACGACGCCATTTACGGTGCCTACTTTGGTGCCCAGCGCATGTACCGCAATGAGAAATACAAGATGATCATTTACCCGACCATCAATGTGGTGCGACTCTACGACATGGTGAATGACCCATTGGAAACCAAGGATTTGGCAGAGGGACGCAACCGCCCCGTCGAGCTAATGAATTCACTCTTCAGTGCCTACCAAAAGCAGCAAGAGGAAATGAAAGACCCCGTCGACGTCTCCAAAGCGTATGAAACCTTTATGAGCAAATAATATGAAATACTTACCCACACTCCTCGCAGGCTTATTTATCAGCATTGCGCATGCGGAAACAGAAAGACCCAACGTCATCCTCGTGATGACCGATGACCAAGGCTATGGCGATCTCGGCTGCCACGGCAATCCCATCCTCAAGACACCCGAACTCGATAAACTGCATGACGAATCGGTACGTTTTACCGACTTCCATGTGAGTTCGTTCTGCACGCCGACACGTGCGGCATTGATGACGGGCAACTATCCAGCATTCGCAGGCGCCTACCGCACCAGCGCTGGACGCACCTTGATGCATACCGATGAAAAAACCATCGCCAACCTCTTCTCCGATGCGGGCTACACCACAGGAATGGTAGGCAAATGGCACCTCGGCGACAACGCGCCGCACCGTCCACAGGACCGTGGTTTCCAAAAAGTACTCTGGCATAAAGCAGGCGGCGTAGGACAAGCTCCAGATTATTGGGGGAATGACTATTTCGACGACACCTACGAGCGCGCGTCGGCAGACAATAAAAATGGCACCTACGAGAAGTTTGAGGGCTATTGCACGGACGTCTGGTTCCGCGAAAGCATTCGCTTCATTGAACAAAATAAAGAGAAACCCTTTTTCCTCTACCTCGCGCTAAACGCTCCGCACGGACCGTACTTTGTGCCAGATGAGTGGGCCGCCCCTTACAAAGGCAATGACGATGTAGTGAATCCAAACTTCTATGGAATGATCGCAAATATCGATCACAATATGGGCATTCTCCGCCAGCAATTGGAGAAACTCGGCTTAGCTGAAAACACCATTCTCATCTTCATGACCGATAATGGGACTTCAGCTGGAGCGAAGTTCAAAGGTTTAAATTCCTTACCTCTGAAAGGATACAACGCGGGAATGCGCGGTAAAAAATCATCGGTCTACGATGGTGGCCAGCGGGTGCCCTTCTTTATTTACTGGCCGAAAGGTGGCCTCACTGGCGGCCGTGATATGGATACTATCACTGCGCATATCGATGTGCTGCCGAGCTTGGCCGACATGTGCGGCATCTCGGTTCCTAGCGAATACGATGTCGACGGCATTTCTTTCAAACCTTTACTCCAAGGTGAGAACAAGGATTGGCCGAGAAAGTCCCATGTCATCCAATACCACGGCGGAGCCCACGGTAAGGCTATGCCTCCAGCTCCATTAAACTTCTCTGTCGTGCTCACCGAGCAATGGCGTTTGGTGAATTCCGATGGAGAATTCCTCTACGACATCGAAGCAGATCCAGCCCAACAGAACGATGTCGCCGCCAATCACCCAGGAGTGGTCGAGCAGTTGAGACAGGATTACCAACCGTTCTGGAAACGCGTCTCACCAAGAATGACACCCGTACGCATCGATCTAGGAAATCCGGCGAACAACCCAACTATCTTATCTTCCCAAGACTGGTATATGGACAAAGGCAATCCACCATGGAATTTTGGCTCCATCAAAAAACTTCCGAAGGTAACCGGACCCTGGATGGTTGATGTCCAACGTGCAGGTCGCTACCGCATCACCTTGCGCCAGTGGCCAAAAGAGGCCGAGAAACCTGTGGTTGCCGTGCGCGCCAAACTAGAAATCGCCGATCAAGTGGCAGAAAGCCCAGTCAAAGCTGGAAGTACAGGCGTGGAGTTCGAGATCGACCTCCCAGCCGGCCCAACCAAACTCGTGACCTATCTTTACGATAAAAAAGGGAAAGCGGGTGGCGCGTATTTCACCGATGTCGAGTTCCTCTCAGGCAACTAAGAATAGCCCTCTCTCAATCACTACGGAGTTTACCCTCAGCATATAGACTCCCTTCTCGGATTTAATCTAGATTCAAACGCAGACGCTTGTTTAAGTTGCCTAAAGCAGGCAATTCATGCTTCTGTAGTTTGAATGATTCGGCAAGGTAGAATAATTTTAAGAAGAGCACTACTTGCAGTGCTCTTCTTTTGCCTCAATACGCTCTCTGCTCAAGAAACCACTGCCGATTCCTTTTCTCATTTATCTATAGAAGAACTCAAAAGAAAGATCGAAAGCACGCAGGACAAGCTCGATCAACTCCCTCTCCGTCTCATCCGAGAATCGGGAGGCACCCTAGGCATCCGCCCCTTTCATAAACACGATCTACCTCACAAACTATGGGTCGAAGTCAATCTGCAAAAGCCGCAACAGTTTGACACCATTGTCATCGTACCCGCAGTGATGATAGACGAGCACCAAACTTCCTCCAATTTCGGATTTCCTAAAAACTTTCAAATCCGATGCTACGCAGACTCCAAAGACAATACCGGCACACTGCTCTACGACTCTACGATCACTCCCCTCACCCCCTTCCCAAACCAGTCACCTATCCTCATCGATTGCCCAAACACTTCTGCTCAGCGTGTGCGTTTCATCCCTCTCGATTTAATTAAATCCACCGAAGCACCCCATTACTTTTTTGCTCTAAGTGAGTTACTTATCTTCAATAAACAACAAAACCTAGCTCTCGGAAGACCCGTCCACAGCCCCCAATCGACACGCCACTATCCTATCTGGGGCAGACAATATCTGACCGACGGTTACATGCCGTATTCTGAACCTAGTATACGAACAAAAAAGGTTACAAACTACTGCAGAATCTTCGTCCCTTCTGAAAGCCAGAGAACTGCCACGATTACTCTCGATCTTGGGCGTAAAATCTCACTCGACGAAATCCGCTTGTACCCAGTCCATATGGATCAAAACTTCGTCGTCTTTCATCGCTCCGCCCTAGGTTTTCCTAAAAAATTTAAACTCGAAGTCGCGTCCGACCCATCCTTCCGTAATCCCACTCTGATTTACGATACCAAAAACCGTATTTACCCGTCTCCAGGTGATCGCATGGCGAGCTTTGCAGCCAAAGGCGCAACTGGTCGCTTCGTCCGCCTCACCGCACTCGAGCTCCAGCATCACCCTCGTAAAAGAGGCTTTCTCCTCTCATTAGCGGAATTCGAAGTCATCGCACAGGGCATGGCAATTTCAAAAGGAGCCAAAGTCTCACTCTCCCACGCAACCGAAATCAAAAGATTTCCCGCTGCGATGCTCGCCGATGGTGTCTCAGACACTGGCACCATCATGCCTATGCGTACCTGGCTCTCAGAGCTCGCCGAACGTAACCGATTAGAATCAGAGCTCAGTGCACTACATGCTGCCCAAAAAACACAATTTCTCAAGCAATCTCAAATGATCCAAGCCCTCCAATGGGCAGTAGGCATCACCCTCCTCATCGCGCTCGTTGCTTATTTCTGGCAACGCTTTATTCGTCAGCGGCAGATCTACCAACTCCGCGAAAACCTCGCCGCTGACCTCCACGATGAAATCGGCGGCAACTTCAGCGGCATAGCTCTGCTCTCAGACGAGCTTACCCAGGAACCAGACATGCCCAAACACCATTTAGCTCAACTCATAAACATCGCTGAAATTTCACGTGCCAGCGCAAGTGACGCTCGCTCACTCGTACGCTTCCTTGAATCACGAAACGTCACTGGCGAACTACTCCAAGAAATGCGCTATACTGCGGAAATCCTACTCTCCGCACATCAATATCACTTCGAGGTAAAAGGCAACAAATACGTCAGCACCCTCGAACCCAAAGATAAATGGCACCTCCTCCTCTTCTTCAAAGAAGCACTGAACAACATTGTCAAACATGCCCACGCCTCAGAGGTTCATATCAAATTTCACCTCACCCCGAGGCAACTCACACTCACTATTCATGACAACGGCTGTGGTCTTAACTCTACACTCCCTTTCGAACCTGCCCACCTCACCATGCGAGCCCATAAACTAAAAGCCTCTCTCGACTTTTCAACGCCTCCCAATAATGGCACCCTTATCACCCTACGAAAAAAACTATGAGTAATAGCTCCCTTAAAGTCATGGTGATCGAAGACAACTCTGTCTACCGTCAAGCCATTGCCTCTTCCTTAAATAAAAACTCAGAATTCACATGCATCGCCGAAGCGGCCTCCAGCGATGAAGCCTTTCTCATTTTTGATAAAAAGCAAATCCAGCCAGAAATCATCCTACTCGATCTCGAAATGCCTGGTATCCATGGACTCGATGCAATCCAGCGCCTTCTCGAACTCTCACCGAAGAGCCGGATTATTATCCTCACCCAATCCGATCGCGAAGCCCACATCCTCCAAGCTATCACTCACGGAGCCTCTGGCTACCTCCTAAAAACCGCTACCCGCAACGAAATCCTCGAAAGTATTAAAAATGTCCAAAGTGGTGGCGCCACCATCGACCCAAAGCTCGCTCATATCACTCTCAACCTTATCCGACGCATCCAAACAAATACCCCCAAAGATTCTGATCACCAAAAGCTTACCTCAAGAGAACTTGAAGTCCTCCAAATGCTCAGTGACGGGCTCGTTAAAAAAGAAATCGCCGATCGCCTCGAGCTATCCCCCCACGGGGTTGATAAACGGATGAGGCGTATCTATAACAAACTTCAGGTCAAAAATGTTGCTGCCGCAGTCGCCACAGCCCTCCGTAAAGGCTGGATCTAACTACGCCCCCTGACTATAGCTAATTTTTCAGCCTCGCCGACTCTTACCAAGTTCGGTAATGAGGGCTCCCTTTTGACCAACCAACACAGTACTGAGTGCGGCGAGTCAAATGTCTGCTCAGTCATATATGGACGAATATTTGTCGCGTCTCCATCTGGTCATTATTGACCACAAATTCAGCGAAGATATGATCAACCGCGAGATCTGAGCGTAGGTAACCCAGTAATTCACCTTCAACATCATCTACCTCATAACCCGATGATAACTCATTAATATCCCCGCTAGACTCTCATAACAACTACCCCACATTCCAAAAGTAAAGATACAGGCACACTAACCGAATGGAAAAAGCTTCCACCAAATCCAAAAGACTCGATGAAAGCTCCTAACAATACAATTCGGTGTGAATTAATAAATCTTTTAAGCGCGGCGTCGACGCAGAGCCAAAGCACCAAACCCGATTCCGAGTAAGGCCACAGAGCTTGGTTCAGGAACAGCAGCTACCTCGAAACTGAAATCAAGATCACGTAAGCGTTTAGCATTGACTGTCGAAGTAACGGTCAGCACATCAACAGGAGAAAACCCTAAATCGACTCCAGATGGAGTAAGGACCTCTGCCCCAGTAGTGCCGACGTAAAAAGTTTGGGCTCCTGCAGGGTTTGCGTATACACTAATGGCGGAGAAGCCATTAAACACAGCTGTCTCAGGTCCGCCATCTCCTGAGGTATAAACAATATTTTCAATGCTCAGCTGAAAAGACTGGTTAGTATCCAGATCATAGTCAGGCCCAAAATGTTGATCTGCAGGAGTTGTGACTGTGCCTCCTACTGAGTAATCAAACGCGGTTCCAAGGCTCAGATCAGTGCCATCAAATGAGGAGCCAGTATAAGCCGAGCTACGGAGATTAAAGCTAAGCGTATCAGCCGCATTACCTAGACCATCTAGGTCACCAGTTTTTGTCCATGTGTATAGCCAATCATTACCATCAGCTGCTACTGTCACCATAAACTGATTAGTTTCACCACTTTGCCCTATATCTGCAGCTTCCCAATTAATACCTGCATTGACTATAGCTGCTTGGGACACTCCAGCCATTGACATCAAAGCGGCAGCACCAAATAGACTTTTACTTATCATCTTCATATTTTTTATATTCTGTTTGAGTTTCTGTATTCCTTTACGCGCAATAAAAAAACTGCACTTAACCACTCAAACAAGTGGGGGAATAACATGGTAATTATCAAACATTAAGGAGCATACGAAAACCCCCAGTTATTAGGGGGGGAATTGAAACGATTACAAACAAAGCACTCGCCCCCTTCAGAATTTAACATCCCACTTCACTATAGAAAAACCCTCGACAAATCCATGAGATCCAACGAGGGGAACACGTAAACAACAACCTATGACAAACAATCAGCCCTATGCACGAAAACAGCTGACCTAGTGTAAAGTGCTCTCCAATAAATTACTTGGTGAGGCTTGCTGATTGCTTCTGGATTTCCTTTAACAATGTCTGCATCGCTTGCACTTTTTCAGGATGTTCTTTAGCCAGATTCTTATACTGCGCAGGATCCTCTCTGAGGTTATAGAGTTCAACGGGTAGTTTATCACCCGCCTCATAACCGCGCTTTTCCTCAAATGCTGTTGAGCGTCCTTTCTTATTCTCATCACCAGATTTAGCATTAATAAGCACCCAGTCACCTTGGCGGATCGCGTAGGATTTTGGATTGGTATTGTGTACCAGTGCTGGACGCGCACTTTCTTTCTCACCCTTCCAGACTGGCAGCATATTGTAGGAATCCGCAGCTTCGCCTGGCGGTATGGAACTTCCAGCCACCGCACCGAGCGTAGCCATTAAATCGATTTGTGATATCAATGCATTGGAAACGCTACCAGCCTCAATCACACTTGGCCATTTAACAATAAATGGCACGTGATGACCTCCTTCATAAAGATCACGTTTAGCTCCTCGAAATGGCTCAGACGACCAATGATCATACTTTAGCGCACGAGGATACGCGTAGTGTTCAGCACCATTATCCGCAGTAAAAATGACGATCGTGTTATCAGCTATACCTGCACGATCTAAGGCGTCAAGCAGCTGGCCACAGCTCCAATCCGTCTGCACCACAAAGTCACCGTAAGGACCTGCTTCAGAACTTCCTTCAAACTCTTCAGCGGGAACGATCGGAGCGTGCGGTGATGGAAATGCAAAATAAAGAAAAAACGGTTCCTTCGCCTCTTTACGAGATTCAATAAAACTGACCGCCTTGCGTGTCATTTCAGGCAAAACATCGTACGGATCCCAGCTTGTAATCATAGGACCACTACGACATTCCCACGCCCCTTCATTCAATGGTTTCCAAACTTCCGTCGACATCTGAGTGTCCGGAGCCTCAGTCACCTTATCATCCTTAATCCATACGTAAGGCGGGAAGTTAATCACATTATCACCAAAATACTCGTCAAATCCGTGCGCGGTCGGACCATCTGGAATCAATTTATTCCAGTCGTATTCAGAGAAATGAACCTCTAAGTTTCCAGATTTAGCCTGCACCTTTTTGGGGCCTGCATCTGGTTTACGCAATGCCTCCCAATCCCAACCTAAGTGCCACTTCCCAATTGCAGATGTATGGTAACCACTCGCTTGCAACATCTCAGGTAATGTAAGCTGCTCAGGCGTAAACACGCTCTCGCCCAACGCTTTTACGATCGTGTGAAAGTCACGCCAGTGGTAACGCCCGGTCAATAAAGCGTAGCGGCTCGGCGTACAAATGCCAGACGAAGAATGACCATCGGTAAAACGCATCCCCTCGCCTGCCAACTTATCTAGATGCGGGGTCGGGATTTTAGACTTCGAATTCTGCACAGCTAAATCTCCATAGCCCATGTCATCGGCATAGAGAATCAGTACATTAGGTTTGGCCGATTCAGCAGCAACTCCAGGTAAGGGTGTCAATAGCAGCGATGCGATGAGTGATGATAAAATTTTCATAGTAATGGATCTGTACAGGATAAAAAAGCTACTTGCCAATACGAGCACGAATACGCTCCGCTTTCAATTGAATGACTATATCAATTCCACAATTAATGCCCCTTGTTCTTAAACATAAAATCCCGACCAGCAAAGAATGACGATCAGGCAACACAATGAAATTTCACTAGATATTTCTCTGATTAAGCGCGACGACGCAATGTCAATGCAACCATGCCTAATCCGAGGAGAGCAGCAGAACTTGGTTCTGGAACTGCTTGGATGTTTAGGTTGTCGATAGTGATGGCCCCACTGCCATCGGAATTATTCATGTTTGTACTAAAAGCCGCCAGCACAAGATCAAAGTCGTTTACGCCAGTAATGCTGCCTGTGATCAGCACTCCATGAGTAGCCTGTGAGGTCAAAGGTTGCGCTATAAGAACTGAAGTACCCGCAGCAAACGTCACCGAGTCACCGGTGCCATTCCCCGGATCGCCACCAGTAAGAAGACTTATATCTCCGAAATCAGTCTCACTTTGGTTTTGAATGGAACCATGCTGCGGCTCCGTATTGGCCAACTGTTCATTGCCCCGTTCTCTGTAAAACCAATAAGATAGAAATAAAGCGTAGATCCAGCACCAACGGTATAATCAAATGAGATAGGATGAGAAGAGAGGTGAGGCCGCGCCATGGTTGCTGGTAAGCTCATGCATTATGGAAAATAACACAAAGCAAGCAACAGTAGTCGGCGTCGACCTCAGTGATAAAAAACATCAAATCTGTGTACTAGACAAGAATGGAGATACCCTTGTCGAAAAAACTATTCCTAATAGCTACGCAGGACTCGATACACTCTGCACGAATTACCCCAATGCACTCATCGCTATGGAAGTCGGAACTCACAGCCCATGGATTAGCAACTATCTCAAAGACCGAGGTCATAGAGTCATTGTCGCCAATGCGCGTAAACTACGCGCCATTTATTGCAACGAACGCAAAAGTGATAAACGAGATGCCCAAATGCTCGCCAAGATCGCGCGCGTTGATACAAGCTTGCTGTACCCTATAGAGCACGGGTCGGTTGATAATCTCGAAAACCGCCAACGTATCGCGATGCGTGACACCTTGGTAAAACGACGTGTTGATCTCATCAACTCTGTTAGGTTTAGCCTTAAAAGCCTTGGGGTACGGCTGATGTCCCCTAGTTCAGCAAGTTTTGCAGGCTATGCAAGAAAAGCACTCGCCACATATCCAACTAAACTTGAGTTAGTAGAACCGCTACTCGTAGTGATTGAAACGATGACTGAGCAAATCAAAGAATCCGATCGCTACCTCAAAGAGGAAATGCTTGAAATGCACCCTGAAGCAAAGCGTTTGATGCAAATACCTGGCGTCGGAGCTCTATCAGCGGTTAGCTTCGTTCTGGCTATAGATGATGCATCTCGTTTTAAAAACTCACGAGATGTAGCTGCCTATTTAGGACTCGTTCCACGAAGAGACCAATCTGGAGATGTCGATAAGCAGCTCTCCATAAGTAAAGCGGGCAACAGGCAGATGCGAACACTACTGGTTCAATGTGCACAGTATATCATGCGCAAAAGCAGCCCTGATAGCGACCTTAAGAGGCATGGTATGCGAATCGCAGAGCGTGGTGGACGAATCGCAAAACGCAAAGCGATCGTCGCTGTAGCACGCAAGTTGAGTGTGGTTATGCTTACACTCTGGCAAAAGCAGATCGATTATCAGCCACTTGTGGCATTAAAAGCAAAAACAGCCTAACAGCTATCGAAAACAAGTTTCAATGAACAACACAAATCGATTTTCCAGAACGACTGCGGGCATATCGTCAACATGCATGAATGTGTAAATGAGAGAGCAGCGTTCTGAAACTTTAAACAACGAAACGGAACCAATCCTGCACCGTAAGCCAAGTAGAGCTTCAATAAGAGTGCGTATAAAAGCCAGATTCCGTTGTTCAACACACTTCATCACAAACCAAATAGAAAGGGACTTCAACTTACCAGTTGACCTCTCTTCACATAAAAGACTGTAATAGTCCTCAGGCCATCGGTAAGACCGGAAGCCGAAACGGTTACAGCAGTAGTGAGTATTTTTTCATGTTCGTGTGTTCTATTTGAGTTGATAATTTTCCATCATCGTTTCTCACATAAACATTGATCCTAAACCAGTTGAAATAGAATCACCCTCAGTATCGACAAATTAAAAAATACGTGTACCCCCAGTTATTAGGGGGACGAAAATAAATCTTATTCAGCGTAGCGTATTCGACATGATACCATTTCATGGTATACCCTCCACTATGCGACAGTTTGCCTCTTTACCCTTTTTCCTTGTTGGACTGCTGTTCACGCAATTACTGCACGCTAAGCCCACGCAAGAACTCAGTCTACCAGAGCTCGAGCAGCGCATCATCGATATCGACGCTGAACTCGAGCAACTCGCTCAATACAGCCTCCGCAGTGGGATTGGCTCGATCGGTTACCGTTCCAACCCACACGACAGCCCGCACACCACTGAATGGCTTCAGATCTCACTCGAAAAGGAAACGCAAATCGACACGATTGTTCTGACCCCCACTATCAGACGAGACGCTAGCGAGGGCTACCAAGCTGACGCTTTCCCTGTAGCATTCAAAATCATCGCGGGCACAGACTCGGACGATAAAGGTTCGGTTATTGTCGATTATCGAGCTAGCAAGGCCCCCCCTCCGAGCATCGCTCCTTTGATTTTCGAGTTCAAAGATGTTAAGGCCTCATGGATCAAGCTCGAAGCTACTGAACTTTCTCAAAGGGCCTTCGACTCTAAATACATTTTTCAGCTCTCGGAACTTATGGTCTTCAGTGGAGAAAAAAATGTCGCTTTGCGCCGCCCAGTCAAAATCTCATCCACTATTACATTTATGGGTACAGGCTGGAACAAGCGCTATCTGGTAGATGGTCACACCCCTTACCTCATGGATGCAGCAACTGGCCAGCAAAGCGTTGGTTTTATAAGTAAGACTTTCACTCGCTCACTCCCCTCCTTCATCATAGATTTAGGAAAGCCGACTCCTCTCTCCCACATCCATTTGCACGCCGTCGATCAAAGCGACACCATCCCACAGGCCCAGCCGGGAGATTACGGTCTGACCGACCACCTTTTGGTCACCGGATTCAATCGACCTGACCAGTCTGACGCAGTCACCCTAATCGATTTTAAAAAGGACACGATTCAAGACACTGGCCCTATCATGATGTGGAACGTGCCTGAATCACGTTGCCGTTACGTTCAAGTTGCCTCAGTCAACCCCGACATTGAAAGCCAACTCGGCTTTGCCGAAGTTGAGGTTTTCTCAAAAGGCCGAAACGTCGCTTTAAAGAAGACAGTGAATTTAGACAATCCCAGCCTAGCTACTATGAGGAGATCGAGAAGAATCGAGACGCTTACCGACGGTCAGAATTTCTTTGGAGAGATTCTCCCCATCCGCAATTGGCTCCAACAGCTCGCCCGGCGCCATGAGCTTGAAGTCGAGCGGCCTCTCGTAGCAGACGCTTTGCAGGCTCATTACACGCGGCAGAAAGAAAATCTCAAAAAAATGAAAATCGTCGCCGCAATCCTTGCTGCCGGCACCATCATTATTATTCTCATTACTCACGTCATTCGCCAACGCGCAGTCTTTCGTACCCGTGAACGTATTGCGGCAAATTTACACGATGAACTGGGGGCTAACCTCCACGCCATCGGTCTATTTGGCGACCTCGCAAAGCAAGAAGTCAAGACTATAGAGACGGCCAATAAAGATGGAAAATGGGACCGCCTCGTCCAGTACGTCGACGAAATCCGAACACTCACTGAACATACAGGAAAAACTGCCCGCTACTGCGCCAACATGCTCGAAGCCGATGGAACCTACTCGGATCTGGCCAAGGACATGAGAAAAACGGTCGATCACCTAAAAGCCGACTTGGAGCATGATATGACAATCGAGAATGAAGAACTTCTCCAGAAACTACCACCGCGAAGACGTATCGGCATTTTTCTCTTCTATAAAGAATGTATCACGAACATCATCCGCCACGCCAATGCCACACGCGCCGTAACCCATCTGACAGCTGCGCCAGGATCCATCTGCTTAAGTGTCTACGACAACGGAAAAGGATTAACCTCCACCCCTGTCGCATTAAAGCGGCGAGCAAGGCTACTTAAAGGTAAAATCTCTATCGAAACACCCGAAGAAGGTGGAACTAAAGTCACTCTAAAATTACAAACCTAACCAAGGCACTAAGCCCTTATACATTTCCATGGATAAACACATTAAAGTCATGCTGGTGGAGGACAACCCAGCGTATCGTAAAGGTCTAGCATGTGCACTTGAGCAAACGCCGGACATGGAACTCGTCGGAGAGTTCAGCGCCGCAGAATTCGCACTCCGAAGCTTACAAGAAAACCAAGACTCACCAGACATCCTCTTGCTCGACCTTAACCTCCCTGGAATGTCTGGTATCGAATCGATCGGCCCCTTCAAAAAAGAAAGGCCTGAAACCAAGATCATCATCCTCACTCAGTCAGATAAAGAAAAAGACATTCTACACGCCACCAAATTAGGAGCATCTGGCTACTTGCTTAAATCCACATCGATCAGTCAGCTAATGGATGACATCAAGTGTGTCCACGGTGGAGGTGTCACACTCGACCCCAGCGTCTCACAATTCATCTTAGACAGCTTACATGAAGCATCAGGAAAAACGGTTGCTAATAGTGAGCTCTCCACTCGTGAACTCGAAATCCTCACCCTCATCGCAGACGGTTTAGTACAAAAGCAAATTGCCTCAGAATTAGAAATCAGCATCTACACTGTCACCGAGTATATCCGCAACATATACGACAAACTCGATGTACCCAACGCCCCAGCCGCTGTCGCTAAAGCCTACAAAAGCGGCATATTTCCACCACCAAAATAAAAACGAAATATCACGTACTCGTTGACTCAATGATAAGCAACTACGCTTTTGCTTAGGTACCTTTTTAGGGTAAATCTCCTTGCCACACACCATCCACCTATTGTATATATCTTGGCTAATATGAATAAACCCCTCCTCCTTTCCGTCATAGGTATCTGTGTAAATCAGGCACACGCCGCAACATTCGTCATGCCTGCGTCAAATTACGATGACCTCAATGGCGTTGCTACTGACACTTTCGTCGTTGCTATCTCCGATATTGGTGTTAACGCAAATATCTCTTTCACTTTTACTGCTACAGCTCCCGGGAGCACTACTATCACTCCCGTTTTTAATGAAGATACTAGAATGGGTATCACTTCCGATTTCGATCAAGGTGCCGCCGCTGAAACATCTTTCAACGAAGGTGAGGTTTTAACTCTTACAGTTTCAGCAGTCATCACCTCTGTGCCAGTAGGACAAACTGTATCTAGGCCGTGTGGACAAATTGACTATCTAATCCAATCCATTATGGATGCAAGACATATGAAGGATACGAAAGTCTCGCTCAATCTATCGTAGCGAGTGCCTATTCTTCTATAGCGCTTAATTCTAGCAAAGTAGTTCTCTACTACATGACGCCTTTTACCGACTTCTTTGATATAAAAAGGCTTCTTCTTTCGATTTTTTCGCCCTGGTATGAGTGCCACGCCTCCGAGCTTTTCAATATGCTCTCTCAAGGCGTCTGAATCGTAACCTTTGTCAGCAAGTACAATACAGTCGGCAAGTTCACCTAATAGCTCTTCAGCTGTTTTTATTTCAGCTTCATTGCCTGGACGAAGGATTAGATCTAGCAAATTTCCATTACTATTTGTCATCGCATGTAGCTTACTGTTTCGACCACCCTTTGTTTTCCCAAAGCATTGATCTTTAGAGGTGTCACATTGATAGCAAGCATCTTGGTGAACTTTAATGTGAGACCCATCAATGATTTTGAATTGATCCTCGTTTTTGAGTTTAGCTGTGGCCTCTAGTAACTCCTTGAAGACTCCTTTTTTAGACCAACGCAGATGAAATCGATAGACACTATTCCACTTTCCGTAGCGCTCAGGAAGCTGATTCCACTGGGCTCCTGTTACCAGTATCCACCAGATTCCGTTCAGAGTTCGGTCAAAATTAGCAGGTTTTCTGCCTTTTCCTGAACTGTTAGATTTTCTCTGCTGAGATTTAAGTTAATTTTTTTAGGTGCTCTTTGAGCACGTCCGGCATCGCTGTCGCAAATTTATTCATTTTCCAGCGGCAGAATGCCGGATTTCATTGATAAATCAACGATTAATCAATTTGTCCACACGGCCTAGCATTGACTTCGGCATTCCAAATATACAGCTCGTTAGATCGGGACCAGCAAACGGTAGCGTTTCATACACTTGGGACTCCTCAGCTAGAAGTATTACCCATGATTTAGGTACTAATGTGGGAAGTGCCGTGGCTGACACACTAGATGACACCAACACCTTCGACATTCTAGGGGCGAATTACACCGCGATTCTTACTGTCGATGAAGACGGTGACAATAACACTTCAGGACCTCGCTTCGACACGACTTCAGACTTAAGCTTCACGGCAACTATTTCAACAGCTGCTGTACCTGAGCCATCCTCTACAGTTCTTTTAAGTCTTAGTGCACTAGCTCTTATTGCCAGACGCAGGAAATAAATTACATTCATCCGTTCATGACCCTCAACGAGGTTCCCTCTCCCTGCCCAATGGTAAAGCCGTAAGCGACGCCTTGGGCATAAGAACCGGATCAAGTAGACTACGCTGAAGGCGTTGCGGCCAAACGAGCCTCATCCGGCAAAATTAGTAGGCTCACCTTCAACTAACATCGCGACCACGCGATACTATCTCTAACCTTCGGCACTTTGCCTTCTAGAAAATTCTTAATACTTGTCCTCGTCCCGTTTCTCAATCGCTGCATTGATTTCTAAGAGCTGCTTGAACTGAGGCTGGGCAAAGCCACTGCCTTCCCGAGCCACTGCCCATATGTACATGCCTCCAGCATCCATCACGCGTGTTGTCCAATCAATGGCTTGTTCGGTTGGAAAACCTGCTGCGCCATCTCGCCAATTCTCTTGTAACGGTATAAAAATAGTTCCCAGCGCAGTGCCTTCACGATCATCAGGCCTCCCTTTCAAATCTACCCAAGGTCCAGCTTCAATACTTCTAATCAGATCCTCATTTTCGTTTTTTTTGCCGTCATCCCATGGAACCTGTTCTTTCATCGTCCATGGATGCCCTGCTGTGTAATCACACTCGATCGTACCTTGATGGACCGGAGCTCCAACGCGTTTATGCATCGCAATAATCGCATTCGGGTTACCAGCGCGCAGTGCGGACGCGAAGAGTAAATGATCATCATGAGAAAAAGATTTATTCACACGGTCGACCCACCAGCCGTCTACTTTATTCCCAAACTTCAGCGAATAGTACTCCATGATCTGAGCAACGCCTTCTCTATGGGTTAACCCCTTCGTTGTTAGATACGACTTCCACGTATTCATCTGCTCTTTCGTAAGATAAGCTCTATCCATTCCAGTCACACTGAAGTAAACCAATACTTTGATGCCTCTAGCGTGGAGTGCTGCTGCCAGTTCACCACAAAGATCGCGCTCAGCAAATAAGTCCTCGCCCATGATGGCGGACAATTCTGGACAGGGAGAGGAATACCAGCTCGCCTGGTGCCCTCTGCCAATGTTAATCATCACATGGTCGACTGAACTGAGTTGATCGATTTGTGACATAAAGTAATCGATATCAAAGTTTTCTGCATTCACAGAGGCATCTGGCGTTTTACTTTTATCATATGCTGTTGGAGCAAGAATGCGCACTCCCCACGTGCCCTGAAAACTCTCTACGCGCGCATGCCGAGCCTCTTGCTGAGCTGAGACAACACCCGTCGCAACAACCACAAGAGCTACGATACCATATCCAATAAACCTACTTAGCCTCATCTTAATTTTTATATCTTTCTAGTGTGCAGGCATCCGCCCAAGCCCTCGCGACCGCGCTATGCTATCTCAGAACATTTGACCTCCCGACCTTCGACACTTCGCATAGCATTTCATTCTTCTTCATTAGTGTGGACGGCTGATGACAACACTCGTGGAGCCAAAACCAATAAGCGCTGATGCTGATGAACCTCCGGACGAGGAAACTGATGCCTCTGGATCTGCAATCACCTCAAATATTAGATCACCGTTTCCTTCATGATCTTGAGTCAATGTATATCCTTCACCCTCAGCACCAAAGCCGTTCACAATGATATTACTCGTAGCAAATCCCGTATATCTATTGGCATTTACTAGGGTAAAGGAGCCGCCAGCACTTCGGTCGTAACTACCAGCATTGATCTCTAAAACTGTGTCCTCGCTCACTTTAAAGATACCTTCAGACGTTAGCGAACCGATACCTGATGTATCAAAGTTAAATGTTAGAGTAGACGCTCCTATAAAATTTATCAAGCTGGCTTTCAACGACGCGCTAGCCCCCGTCAGCACCACATCCCCCAGCTCTTTCACTTCGTACTTTCCAGTCAATGAGACAGTTCCACCAGATAGCGTATGTGAAGAGCGTGATGCAGCTTTGCGGCTAGAAGCTACATAAAAATGGTTCCCAAAAAGATTTCCCCCTGTTTGTACAATATGTCCACCACTCTTTGGAGCTCCATTTGGCGCCAATCGTACATTCTCAAAATTGGAAATGCTCACTCCAGCTTCAAGCGTCAATGTAGCTTCATCTCTGAGATTAAAATTCGATGCTTTGATAAAATTAAAAGAACTTATCGGAGTACAACTATCCTCCACCCCCTCAAAGATCACATTATCCTCTTCACCATTGTTACCTGGAACATATTTCGTATTCCAATTGTCCAGATCATGCCAATCATCCGAAGACCCTTCACCCTGCCAATGCATTGTTGCGGAGTGACTAACTGACATCAATGCAACTGAGGCGGTTAAGAGATAAACGTTTCGAACAGTCATCATATATTTCCAAGGTTTAAAGTTAGGGCTGACAGACATACACAGTGAGAATGTTTGCTAATCTATACTATCTACATAAACACCAAAAAGCGCATCCCCCAGTTTTCTGGGGAGACCAGCACCACGAAGAAGCAATCTGACGCTCGATTCATCGAAAAAAGACCGCATCACACACACAGATCAGCGGTCTTTCAATCTTTGCTATAAGGCCAAGTCTTAATAGGCGTCAGCATCGTGTCTACTTGATTCCAATTAGCGGTATCATTCCAATCATCGGTAGCCGCATTACCGATCTAAGAGACCGCTGCTGCATGCCTAATAGAGATCATCCTCTGTATACAGCTCTTGGTCTGGCCCTGCAGAACGAATCGAAATTTTCGTCAAAGAGTCATTGTGAAATTGGTACGGTGTCCCCCAGCTGTCTATGAGCTCACCACTAGCATTGATGCGAGGATGATTCTGGGAAATTAGTGCTATTTTTTTGGGGTTTTTCCCAAGTAAGGCATTGGTGATTTCTATATTCAATCCAGTTGGGTAGCTCCCACCTTTCACAATATCTTTATATTGCTCGAGTAAAGAATGAAGTTGTTCAATATGAACGTCTTCTGGGTAAGCCGAATTAGCGAGTAACTCAGCCTCTTCGAACCATTTACTAGGGTCATTACGTAGCTCTTGCTTTGATTGGTCGAATCGGCGGATACGATACGGCGGCAAACTTAGTTTATCATCAAAAGTGGTTTTCGAAGTTTGAGCTTCATCATAATGAGTGGGAAATCGCGCCCCATTGGTTGTTTTTCCACCGGTTTGTGAACGATTTTCGTTAGTGGGGCCTCCAGCTGGACTTAGTAACTCAGGTCTAAAATGAGTCGATGAGGGATCAGTACGCAACAGCCAAACAGTCCAGAGAGAAATGGCAAAGAAGCTGGCAAGAATGAGAATCCGTGATTTTTTCATAAAATAATAACAGTCAGGCTAAGTGGATAGAACCCTAACAATTGAGGTGTTTATGTGGTGTGACATTCCCTCCATCTGTTGGAGCTCTAGCTTAAACTCTACATCAATGACTCCATTGCCAACGCTGCTATAGTTGAAATGCCCCTCAAGGCTTTTATCAACACAATCAGGCCACCAATTTCGCATCAAATACAATCGGGTCGTGTGGTAAATCAATCTCTCCATACGGCCTAAAGACCCACCATCACCTTCGCGATGGCAGGTCTGAGCAAAGAATCTATGAACTCTGACAATTAGAGTTTCATCAAACCCATCGGGGAGTAGTTGAAGTTGTTGATATTCGGTAAAACGGTCGGGAGATCGTTCAGCCCCACACCATACCAGCAGGCGAGCTCGGCATGGAGCTCATCCACCGAAGTCGTCGGGATAAAACGCCCTCTGCCTGTATCAACATCCATAAATCCTGGACGCAAATCAGAAGGATACTCACCATAGACCTTATTTCCATTGACCGCCCCTCCCATCACAATCTGGTTGCCTCCCCAAGCATGGTCAGTACCTGACGAATTACCACTAATCGTACGACCAAAGTCAGAAGCGGTGTAAGTGGTCACTGCATCATGTAGACCTATGGATTTCATCGCATTGTTGAAGGCAATCAAAGCATCATTGAGCTGAGGTAACAGCGCGTCCTGGTTCAACAAAAGCTCCGAGTGGTGGTCAAATCCTCCCTGAGATACAAAAAAGGACTGCCTTTTGGCCCCTAATTCATTTTTTGCATAAATGGTTAATGCGACACGCTTCAGCTGTTTCCCAAGACTTGTGTTAGGGAAAGCATCTGCCGCAAAAGGGTCACCAACTTTTGCTATAGACTCATTGTAAAACTCGTTCTTATCAATAATCTCCTTAGACTTATGGGCATAGTGTTGCTTAATGACACTTTCATATTGGTAGTCTAGAGTCGCATCGTAAGCAGCCTTCATGTCCAAACGATTTCCGTAGACATCCAAAATATTTGCCCCCTTATCATTAATTTGGAATGGATTCGTGAGCTGGCCAGTCTGCAGCCTACTTGCACTATTGAGACTAAAGTTGAGAGAAACGTCCGTACTCGAGGAGTCGGTGTCATTAATTAACTCAGACATACGCCCAACCCACCCCTTCGCGGACTCATTTTCAGGAACTGATGTCTGCCAAGAAAGCTGTTGTTCCCGGTGCGAGTAAAGACCTTTAGGTAAAGCATTTCCGTTCGCAACATCTGTCAGAGTGGTGGGCTGTCTCAAAGTTCCTACATTGGACATCAAGGCTATGTCCCCCGCACGATAAGCAGCTGCCACATCTGTCAGTGCATTGTGTAACCCAAAATGTGCCATATTCTCAGAGCTATTAGAGCGTATAGGAGCTAACAACTCTTTCGGTAAAGCTAGATGCTGCCGTGCCTCTAGGTAGTTCAAGTGATATGCATGGGTCCATGGCACCATCATATTAAAAGAATCATTCCCCCCATAAAGGAATACGCAAACTAGGGCCTTATAGTCGTCACCTATCGCAGTATTGTTCGCTACAGCTGCATTGAGCATACGCATGGACAATAGGGACGAGAGAACTGGCAGCGCTGACATTTTGCCGCACGTTGACAGGAAATGACGGCGGTTGATCGGAGTAGAAAATTGATCTGAATTTTTCATAATTATTTTTATAATTTAAATAGGTTGATTGTAGTTAGACCTCTAGTTCGACACGGCGAAATCTGCAGAATTCATGAGGACTGATAGTGCATTTGCAAAACGAGTTTCCTGATTACCGTCTGTTAGCCCATCTAGAGCAGCAATGAGGTCAGCTTGTAATTGTTCGTCCATAGTTCCATGAAACATGTAAATATTGAGCTGGCTGACCAACCATTCAAACGAGTCCTGAACTTCATCAATGTCACTATAATTGCGTAAATTGACGAGCGGAGCATCCGTGCTGCTTGTTGTCGCATTTTGAATCACATGACCATTAAGAGCCATCGTTTTGACACCTTCGGTTAATGGTATCAAAAAATCGGGCAACGACTCGAACTCAGGTAAGGCAAAGGTATTACCACTTCGAGTTCGATTTGCTGCCGGTCCAGACGTGGGTAAGAAGTCCGCACTGTAATAACCAAACACAGAAATCTGCTCAGCTATACCTTGTTCGGTACCGCGAATACTCAATCGATCTGGTTTGAGATATCCGGCGAAACTCCCCGTTTCATTTTCATCGCTATCAGGCTCGAAGAAACGGATAAAGTGAGCCATCTGTAATACGGGCTCACGAAGACGACCTTGTAACACTCCGTATTTTGCCTGCGATCTATTTAGGTCAACCGTAATCAGTGTGTTGCCACCTGATAGAGCTGTTTGACCAATAACTAAGTTATCTCTAACAGCTGTATTCATAAGAACCTCTCGAATGACTTCTTTAAAATCCCCTCGCACACCATATCCATTGTCTTGAAATTTCTTCGCGACAGCAAAAACGTAATGGGTGTGTGGAGTCGAACAGGTAAAACGTTGAATCAAGCGATGGGCGATGAACTGAGGAGTTGTTTCAAAATTGAATAGAATATCTAGCGCATCCGAGATGTCTTGATCTCCAGCTTGTCCAGCTGGAAGAGTGTGTCCTAAGAAACTCTTTTCACCTGTGTGGTGATGGTCCTCATGCATGATCATGGGGTCGCTGTAGGTCGAGGGTAATGCACTGTAGAAATCCATAGTGACAGGGTTTCTAGGATCATGACTTAAGCCTGTGAACACCTTCGCTAGCCCTTTGATATCCTCATTACTGTAGTTCTCTACATACTCTCCATTAAGGGTAATTGGGCGCCCAGCAGGGTTTGTCTGATAGACACCAATTGAGAAAAGCTGCATGATTTCTCGGGCAAAATTTTCGTCAGGGAAAATGCCGAGAGATTCGTCGCCTTTATCATTCTTTAGATGACTAAGAAACTCGCCCATTACGGGGTTATAGGTAACATCTTCTATCAAGTTGCGGTAATTCCCAAAAGCATGCGATTGCAACATATCATAATAACGAACATTCCTGTTCCACTTAGTTCTCGTGTTGTTGGTATTAGCTATGAAAATTTGTGAAAGAGCCCAGGCCATGCGTTGGCGTAGTTGATCGTCTCCATGAATAGCCTGATGCCACCAAGAATATTGGTAGTAATTATTTACCCCTAGGACGAGCTGCGGGTACTCACTACCCCGCGCATCTGTATCCGCAGTTCCATCAGAATTAACAATGCCATCGGCAACCAACATTTCCTTGGCTTGCTCGAATTTAGAAATGTTGGGTTTACTAAATTGATCGTCGAGCCATTCATTAAATGCAGCAATCTCGCCAATCTGTCCTATTCGATTAGCAAGCGCATCAATCTCATCCACTCGTGGTCCCATTGTAGCCTGAGTCAAGAAGTGACTCGCTTTGATTTTGCGAATAGTGAGGTCAGCTTCAGCGGTTGGGACAATTACATCCGCTTGAGCTGAAAACTGGGTGAGCAATATACTAACTGCTGTCATTCGGAGCCAACTACAGCTCGCTCCTATTGTGGTTTTTAATCTATCTTTTTTCATATTTTTTTAATCTATAATTACTTATAGTGGGTTAATGATTGAGGCTGGCAAAACTCGCCATCTAATATCAGCAGACTTGGTAAAACAAACGGCCTAACGATTATCTTGTTAATCGTCAGCTCCAGATCCAGGGACACAGAATCAATATCTGTAAGCTTCGTTGAGCGACGAACACGGCTCTTAATTAATTGGGGATGACACCCTTGTAAGGGTGCCACGATAAGAGGCCTCTGGGGGACACAAGCGCCTATGAACTTTACCAATGATGTAAAAAACATAGTTTCGATAGTCGGTATTATTTAATGATCGGCATGAAAAATATTAATACTCAATCTAACATCATTAGATCACGTACAGAAATATCGCCTACCCCCAGTAATAAGGGGGTGGTCACAAACACACTCAAAAACCACATAAAACACTAAAATAAAGCTAATAACACAAATCCACAACATCACCCACTGGGCTACACTTGTTGTGAGAGTATCCGCCACCTCACTCCCCTAGGCCTAAAATTTCTTAGTCCCTATATAGTAAATAGAACTTCATTCCAAAGTCCATCAATCTATCAGCCCCCCCTCGCCATCACCAAGCATGGAGAGAACCAGCTGTATTTTAATCTGAAATACTTCTTACACTTGCCGAATCTAGAACTAGGATTGCTAACAACTCACCTTCTGCTGGCCGCATGAAAATTCAAATGCTAGCTATACAATCAAAGTTTCACTCAAAGATCCCGCGATGGATTAATACCTTTTATAGTCACTTTCCTCTAGCACCTTAACGTCATCTTGAATTTTCACAAGTGACTTACCTTGAATTACTCCCTCACTCACGAGAAACTGGTCGGCTAATTCGAGTGACCAATAGAAAAAGCGATTCTTAGGATTCCGTCCATTGCACAATCCATGTTTGCCACCAATTCCGACATAAAGTTCTGAGCTATTTCCCTTGTCTCGATAATCATCTTGGAACGCAACCAGACTCTCTACTGTGACAGCTGGATCCTTATCTCCAACAAAAGTAATCAGTGGTGGTAGACCTTCCGTTACAAAGTTTGGAGGTGAGAGTGACGCCTCGCACTTATAATATGGGTTATACGCGATCACCGCGTCTGGCACACAAGAAATTGCGAGATCATAACTCTCATCATTTGTATCAGGGCTCTTCAAGGTGGCCAATGCCACTGCGAGCTGACCGCCAGCGGATCCCCCAGCTGCAACTAGCTTATTCGGATCGACCTTCAATTCGTCTGCGTTCTTTCTCAAATAGCGGATTGCTGACTTGGCATCCTTCACACATTCCAGCGGCACCTCAACTCCATCGCGCGCGCTGAGCCGATAATCCACAGAAACAGCAATCATCCCGCGCTGACTCCAATAGCTACAGTCTGGATAATGCCAACTCGCTTCTCCCGTTTTCCAGCTCCCTCCGTGAAACACTACAAAACATGGATACTTTTCCTCGGAGCTCTCGTAACCTTCTGGTAAGAAGACTGAGAGCTTCAGCGCCTTACCTTCGACTTCTTTGTAGGTCCAAAACGTGTCGGGAAGCCCTTGTTGCAGCGTCTCTTTCTTTCCTAGATCTTTACCCACGCTCTGCTCTTCTGTCCCCTCTGGCAACGACCAATGCAAATCGTTGAATACCGGACTGGGCCCTTTCCAAGTTGCCCCCAATTTGCGGCTGGCGCTCGATCCCCGACCTCCTCTCAGACTCTCTTGTGGGCTCAACTTTAACTCCTTCACCCCATCAAAAGTCTCCAGAGACTCGCCCTCAACATTTTTAAAATCGCTTGGAGAAAAGCTCAATGCCTCCCATGCGGAGCCACCTTCCAGCTCAACCTCCGTTCCGTAATCGTCTAACAATACGACGAATTTATTCGCCTCCGCAGCCGAAACCTGAAGGTTCAGCTTTGCTCCTTTAGGCGCTTTCCAACGTGGATCATAGATTTTGTGCGTCGAGCGTGCCCATTCACTAGGCCGATACGTAAACCATTCATTCTGCCAGCCACTTGCAAAATCCTCAATCATCAATGATCGTTCCTCAGTAGAACGTACTCCAGCGGCTTCTAACTCCGCCGGCGTAGCACTATACAGCAATGAAGAAAGTACGAACGATTCACTAGAGCCGACTCTGTAATAATACCCAGCATAACTCACGGGTTGCTCTAATGCGTAGCGGACATTCGCATAAACCCAAAGTGGTTTATCAAGCCCATTAAGCGGCAGCTCCGCTTTCCAGATCTGGCCCTGAGCAACACCTTCAGCATGATGCCAGAATCGGTTCACCGTATTGCTCCGGTCATCTTGTAGTCCATCCATCTGCCCTTGGCGCGTGTAGTAAAAATCAACACTCAAAATCGGCTTCGAAGTATCGACCTTCAACTGTGCGACTGGCACTCCTTCCTTCGCCTTTAAATTCACAGCAATCTCAGGTGTCTGCGGGAACTCGAAGCTTCCTTTTAAATATTGGTCAAACCAAAGCTGACTCACGACCTCGTAATCCGCTGTGTCTTGGTGATTATGATGTGGAGCACAAGTCACTCTCCAGTCCTTTGTCTGAATCTCGGTAACCGCTTTTTGCAAATCATCAATCCGCCCATGAAAATCATTAGACGGACTCTGAAAAAGTATCGGGCAGGAGATGTGTTTAAGCGAGACATCATCATTGATGGTATCCAGATATACCCCTTCTCCCTTTGTGCGGTCACTAACTCCCCCACAAGAGGGAACGGCGGCTTTCACACGCGAATCCGCACCAGCCGTTAGAACGGTTTGCTTGCCCCCCATCGAGTGTCCATAGACACCGAGACGCGTGCCATCCACTTCCTCTTGTTGCTCCAAGAAGGTCAATGCTCGGCGTGCATTCAAAACACGAAGGAACCAAGGATTATTCCGTGGCGATTCCACTACATCCAGAGTCCACTCGTTTGGCGCTATATTTAACGAGTTATTCTTGGGAAAACGCTCAGGAGCATGATAGCCATCTAGCGCACCCCAGTCCGTCGTCACATTGTAGGCTGGGTCTTTCGTTTTCCCATCGAAGAAAAGCTTTACCTCTTTACTGCTCACTGTGTAGTCAGGCGCACTGATCCGACCCGCCCAAGCTAGTGAAATAGTCGCGTAGCCACGTTTCGCGTTGGTGAGTGGGCCTCGGTAATCTGCGAATTGACCACCTCCATGAATGTTCACTAGCCCCGGCAGATTTTTGCCACCTTTGGGATACGCATAGACCGCAGCCATCATCGCTTTCTTTCCTTTAAAAATACCTACTCGGTAGCGAATGACTTTCAAAATTACTCCACCCTCTTCCCACTCGTGTAAGACTTCTACATCTAAGGGCTCAGCACTAGGATCAAAACCCGCCCACAGCTCTTCGTGATTCTGTGGCGCTCGACCATCAACAAGTGGTGGCAAGGTTTCAGCAAGTACTGAACTCACTAAAAGTAGTGTCAGTTGTAGGAATTTTTTCATCTTATTAGATTTCGTTGGAAGAACTATCAGCCAGCATCGATAAATCTCCCAGCTGCTTTCTTATCTGAAAATGGAAGTCAGTGCGATTAGTTTAACCCAAAGGAGTTCAATTTACTCTTATCAGGATCAACTGCTTCAATACGCGTTTCTTTCACGCCTCTGGCGAACAATGTTACGGATTCACTCTCATTCATCGAAACCGAGTAAACACCCTCTTTTAGGCGCTTCACTGCAGACTGCTCAATGCCTTCGACCCTCTCTGGAGTGAAATCGATTTTAATCACGTATGGTTCTCCCGCATGACTTTGAATCGTCACAAATTCAGTTTTCCCATCTTTGCGGCTGGCACTAATTTCAAAACCGCCAGGCGCCAAAAACTTCTCGAAAACCACATTTTCCCATTCCAAGTCTGTAAAAGTATCTCATCACTATGCACCAAGGCTTCTAGATCAATCGCTCCATTTTCAGTGAAAATGCGAGCCTTCGTTTGCGCATTATATAAATCGAGCTGCCCTTCAAAGCCAGTGATCTTACTAGTCCTCTCTAGAGTAAAGTAATCATTTGGCAGACGAGACTTAGCAATAAAAGGCGGTCCTACAGATTTATTATCCTCGGCATCGCTACGTCCTCAACTGATTCGCAGAGGACGATCATCGAGCTGGAAAAACATGGTCCCCAGCATCCCATTGCCCATCAAGCCAAGCTTACGGCATTTCGGTCCAAACCAAGTCGTGACGCGACAGGAAATCTTTCCAATCAACGTCAGATTTGGTTTGGGCGGATAGGTTTTGAAATGAGACAAAGAATGCTACAAGAACTGCAAGAGCTACAAACATTGAAAACGCATGCTACTACTGAAGATTTATTTCTTCACTTTCAGTGCTGACTTAGAAAATGGTTTTCCTTTGCCGTGCTTCATCATTGCAGTCAGCTCTGGGTAACTCACCAAGAAGTTATTCTCGTCGATCAGATTGATGAAATAGTGAGTCGTCTCTTCGGGGAGTTTGGCTGTCACAGTATCCCCAGAGATTTTAAGATTCGGTAGGCGGAACCATTCTTCATACTTTTGTCCACCATTGAGCGTATAGATCAAATTCGCGTGTGAAAGCTTTGCTCCATTATTCTTAAAGCTAACTGTCACTGTCCTTCCCTTCTGTTCCACATTCACCACACTTGGGACATTCTCTTTATTCGGGAAGTCTTTAGGGTAGTTCGGATTGTAGGAAGGAAGGCTCGCTTCCATCTCAGTGAGCATTTCACTGAGTACTCGATCCATTTGTGCTGCCTTTTCTGGCATCTTATCGGCTAAGTTATTTGCTTCCTCGATGTCGACACGTACTTGCTTTTCTCCGCTTGAGTCGTAGAGACGGTAGAGCTCCAAAGGCTTCACGCCGGGATTGTGGAGATGGTCGTACTTGCGGATAAGCTTGTAGTCGCCGATCCGGATCGTGCTCTCCATCGCATGCCCATGAGGAAAATGCCACATCATCGTATCGCGTGGTTTACCATCAGCCTCTTTCACTAGTGATGGATCAGTCGGGTCATTCGTCAACAAGGGTAACAGATCCAAACCATCGAGATTTTTTCCTTTTGGTTTCTCAGCACCCACCATCGACAAAATAGTTGGGTAGAAATCTAGGCCATTGGCCATGACATCAGTCTGAACACCAGCAGGAATATCTGGACCGACAACGATCAATGGAACGCGGGTGCCACCCTCGCGAGCGGAGATTTTACCACGATCGAGGGGATTGTTATCCGTATAGCGTTCCTTCGGAGACCCCTCCATACCGCCATTATCTGATGTAAAAATAATATAAGTATTCTCGCTGAGCATATGCCCCGGCCAGCGAGGATCTTCAGTGGTTTCCAAGTAGTTAAATACCTGCCCGACGTAATAATCCAGCTCCTCAACCATTGCTCCGTAGAATGGGTTCAGTTGTCCCTCCTCGTCGCGCTTCAGCACTTTTTCCGGATCGACACCCATGCGTTCAATGTACTTATCAAGCAGGGCTTTCGAGCGAGTCTGAATCGGTGAGTGCACCAACCAGGTCGCATAGTACAAGAAGAAGGGCTTCGCCTTATTTTCTCGGATAAAATTAATTGCATTTTCATTAGTCGGGTGAAATGGAAATCCATTTTCATCCAAACGAAATGGGTCATCTTCAGCATTTGTCGAAAAGTCCTTCAGACGATTTTTCATGCTTCCGCGTGCTCCGCGGGTCGCATCCGAATAATCAAAGCCCACATCGGTGGGTTGCGGGTAGGCGTGATGATCAATCGCGATATGCCATTTACCGGAGTGCCCAGTAGTGTACCCATTTTGCTTGAGCGCTTTAGCAAGGGTCAATGTGTCCGCTGGCATACGACCGCTATACCAAGGATCCATCACACGAAAATGCTTATTGATCGGCACTGGCGGAGCACCACCTACCACATGCGTCTTCTGCGCACGAGCTGGGTGATTGCCGCTCATGATCGCACAGCGGGATGGTGCACACGTGGGAGCAGGCGAGTAGCCTTGCCAGAACATCACACCTTTCTTTGCCAGCGCATCAATGTTTGGTGTATCGTAGGGCGATGGTTCATCGATGTCATACACCTTCACATCTTGCCAGCCGAGATCATCGGTCAGTAAGAGTAAAATATTAGGTTGTTCTGGTCTATCCTCAGCAGCCCATGCAGAAGCGCAAAGTAAGCTAATAACAGAAACTGTGAGTCTTTTGATCTTTTTCATATGTTACCAAGAAATAGTTTTAATGCTTAGCTAGGAGAAGAAAAATGACTTGTCTGGCTGACACCAAACTAGGCATCAATTAATCAGAATAACGCCCTAACTAGAACGTGAAAAACTACACAAAAAAAAAGTATCCACACCCCCCATTTTTTAGGGGGAAATGAGTTGTAAGATATTCCCCTACTAATCTTTCTATAATTTAATGTCCCTTGTTCTTCGTGGATGGCATAGATTTTTCATAGTCAGCAGCCGTCAATGAAGTCATTGGGTCCCCCAACTCATCCATAGTTTCTTCTAGAAGCTGAGTCATCTCGCTGAGTTTAACTGCATACTCTGGGTTGCCTGCTAGATCGATCATTTCCAGAGGATCTTTCTCTAGATTAAATAGCTTCGACTTTTTAAGTTTAGGATAGACGATCAATTTCCACCCGTCACGGATGACTGCGCGTTGCGTACCAATATAGGCACCGAAAATCGTATCGTAGCTTTTCTCTCTGCGCCCATCAATCAGAGGCAAGACACTCTTGAAATCGATATTTTCAGGGATTGGCTCTCCACTAAGTTCCAAGGCGGTAGCCATCGCATCCTGCAAATAAATCGGGGTATCGATCACTTTCCCAGCAGGCACTCCGGGACCTACGACCATGAATGGTGGTCGCAAGGAATGCTCGTACATATTCTGCTTACCAACCAACCCATGATGTCCCACTGCGAGTCCGTGATCTGCCGTGAAAATAATCCACGTGTTATCCGCTTTTTCCGAGCTCTCGATAGCATCTAAGATGCGCCCAATTTGAGCATCCATGTGGGTAATAATCGCAAAGTACTCCTGACGGTTGACCTTGATCGAATATTCCGTCCGCGGAAATGGAGCGAGCTTCTCATCGCGAATCACTGGCACAGCGTCCTCCCCCATGTCGGGATACTGGTCCATATAGTTCTCAGGAAGCTTAATTCGATCCAGCGGATACATATCGACATATTCCTTTGGCGCCTGCCTTGGATCATGCGGAGCATTGAAGGCAAGATACATAAAAAAGGGGGGCTCGCTCTCTGACGCTTGTTGAATGAAGGCAACGCTATCATCAGCGGTCACCTCGCTCCAGTGTTTTCCACCCTGCCAAAAGCCTCCATATTTAATATCCCACGGTTTCCAACCTGCCTCATAATCCGCCTCGTCTATAGGACGGTTATATCCAGCTTGCACCGCTTTGGGCATCCCCGCACGCACGTGAGTTGTATGATCAAAGGCCTGTTTAGCCTGATATGGCACATGCCACTTACCCGTCATGTAGGTATCGTAGCCAGCATCGCTCATCAACTGGCCCCACATTTTACGCTTACCCTTCTTTGCGTCGTCTAGCGCCTCTTTTGCCTGCCATAGAAATGCCCCGGTATTAAGCGATGTCCGACTCGCCATGCAAACAGCTCCCGACCACGCACCCATGTTATAAGCATGCGAGAACGTCGTGCCCTTATTCACGAGCCGATCCAAATTCGGCGTATCAATATCAAGCATACCATGCGCACGGATAGTCTCGTACGACTGGTCATCGGTAAAGATGAAGACAATGTTTGGTTTTTCAGCCGCTAAAAGCGCGGAGCTTAAGCTAGTTGCTAACAGCAAAGTGAGAGCCTTAATTTTCATAATGGATTGTTTCGGTGTGGAATTGTGTCTGCTCGAAGCTATGAGCTATGGCCCATGCGACTCCAAAGCTGAATATCAATTGTTTCGGTTTAATCTGTCGACCCAAGTTCTTCAGTAATCGCTTTCGCTACCTGCTTCGCAAGTGCTTCCGAACCTACAGCATTGAAATGGCAATTCTTAGGCTTCTGCCATTCACTCAAATGCGGTTCACATAATTCATGAAGATCGTTTACTCGGACACCGTTTGCTTTCATGATTTTAAGTGCAGCAGCATTATAGCGCACCGGAGCTTCGGGTGTACGCAGAGGATTGAGCGTCCCAGATACGATCGGTGTTGTCGTGGCAAAAATTAACCGAGCATCAGTCGCTTTCAGCCTCGAAACCAGTACCTTCATATTCTTCGTATATTCTCCTATTGTCGCCTGAGTCGGATCATTTATGTCATTCGACTTTTCGTTCGTGCCAGGAGTCTTCACATGCTTTAGGTCGTGCAAACCCCAGTTAAAATGAATCACGTCCCATTTCTGCACTGCTAACCATCGATCAATATTGGCGACTCCGTAACCAGTGCCATTGCAGTTCTCTCTCCGATTTCCATGACGCCCCATCGGACGAAATACATTGCTCTTCCCCTGTAATAGCTCACGAACCTGTAGGGTATAGCCGATTGAAATCGAGTCTCCAAGTATCAGTACGTTGGGTAAAGCTGGATCTGGCGTGAAGGCCCAATTCAAATGTTGGTCACTTTCTTCAGCCGATCCCTCCTCAGGCGCGGCCGTAGCTACGACAACTGATAATAGTGCGATAATCAGAGAGAGGATGGTTTTCATAGAGCTTTTTTGATTAATAGATGTGTGTTGCGGATACGTTAGAAATCAGATCATTATGTCATTTATTGAATGTTTTTATAAGCTAAATGAAGAGCATAGTCCAACAACCCCCAGAAATATGGGAGGGAGCTAAGTGATTGAGTGTCTATAAAGGGAAAATAGCTTCAGCTTAGTGAGCCGTGGCTTCATCACACCTAACAATAATAACGCCTATACCACCATCCACAAGGCACACAACACCGGCCTCTTCTTAAACGAGTAATAGAAAGCCAAACTCATTGGATGCGTTCCTTTACTTGGTGACTACGAAACGCATTGTACCTTCGGCGAGTTCATCTATCACCCATCGGCTGCCTATACGTTTCGCTTGGACCAAACGTCCATCACAATACACACGATCAGACTCCTCAAAAGCTGGAAGCTCGACTTTCGCGAGCACCCCTTTGGGGAGAGTCAATTCCATCTTAAAATTATCCGAGTTTGCCCAATCCACTACAATCGGCCCGTGAGGGGTCGGGACTTTTCCCTTGGCAAACTTTAAGCCACTAACAGAAGGGCGCACATGTGCAGTCACCCAGCCTGGGCTGAGAGCTTGCACCCCTAATACATAACGGGGTAATAAGTTGGCAGGAGCAGCGCCCCAAGCATGATTCCAGTCTTGGTTCGGCTTGTATTTATGATCCCAAGCTTCCCAAGTGATCGTGGCCCCGCGTTCGACCATATGACGCCAGCTACGGTCACCCTCCGCCACCATCAGGGACAGAGCTTCTTCAGACGCACCTGACTCAAAAAGGCCTTCCAACAGATACTGAGCGGCATAAACTGAACACCGCATGCCACGTCCGACCAACCACGCGGCCATCGATTCGCGTACTTCATCGGGGGCTAATCCAAATGCCAATGAAAACAAGTTGGCATGCTGCGAACTGTGCTTGGTTCCCACCCCGTCCATGAATAGCCCAGTTTCCGTATCAAAAAACGTTTGCTGAAATGCTGCATAGGATTCGTCAAACTCAGCTTTAAATACCTCCGCCTCATCGTCCTTGCCCAGAGCTCGCGCCAGTTCTTCCATCCGTCTAATCGACTGAAGGTAAAATGCGTTCACCACCGTGTTGCGTGAGGTAAATACATAAGCGTCTCGCTCGCCTATTGGCCAATCCACTATATCAGTTCTCTTAATGTCTTGCGAAGCACTGGCAATCAAGCCATCGCCAGCTCTACGTTCCGCCAGTGTCTTGGATTTCAAAATTTCATAATATCTTCTCACCCATTCCGTCTCGCCAGTCTGCATCCAGTCAGCATGTACCATAAACACCATATGTGGCGCCCATTCAGTCGGCCATGTCGGATTCTTAAATAAGTGTGCCAAAGTATCGCGAGCCATCTGGATATCGTTGTCAGTATAGTAATGGCTCAGCTGGTTAAGGTAAGCATCTGCCTCGTAAGGAATACGCTCACGATCACCATCTACATAAACTCCGGCAAAGGTCGTCGCTTTGATAGAATAGCGGCAGAGCTCCCACACGCGGTTCAGCATTTCATCAGAACAATCAAACGCAGCTGCGTCATTATCCCAAGTGGCAGAAAATGCCGATTGACGAACAATCTGCGCCGGTTTCAACTCACCCTCCCACCCTTCAATCTCGACCCAGCGAAAGGGCAACACAACGCCCCACTCCTTCGGCGTCAAAACGGCTGGCGGGGTCGGAGGCTTGCCTCTACTAGTATTCCGTCCATCTTTACTCGGTGCGACTACCCTTACTTCGTTCGCTTTTAAATGAACCTCTGCAGCCTTATAGCGAACGGTTCCCAACGGTTTTCGGTTCACCCGACCATTTTTCAGGTCTTCGCCAAAATGTATAGTGAGATTCACAGCTGCTGGGGAGACTACTCGTACATTCCCGAAAGCTACGCGTCCGAAGTCTATGAGATAAACACTATCCTCGACCTCACTGATGAGAACTGGCTTTTCATCTACCAAATGCGTCGGCGCTGCATGTACTGATCCCAATAAAAGAATTAGAAAAAATAGGGTATCGATAACTTTTTTCATCATTTGATCATAAGTAGATTGTTGTCAGAGACGTTCATAATGCACGCTTAGCTCGTCGTAATGTAATACACAGCAAACTTGTAACGTTTCCCGCGCACTCCATGCCAGTTTTTGTAGTGCACAATGTCCCCTCGCTCTGATCTAAGACATTCACACCGTAATCAGCGGCCATGCGTTCATCTTGATAGACCTCCGGTGCTTCCGCCCATTCATTCAATTTCTATCTATGCCTAGCGCGACTTCTTTGTGACAAGGATTTTGTTAGAATTCGCTTATAACATCTTAGCCAAAAGCGCTTCTATTTCGGTTCATCCCCTGCTTTGTCATCTGGTCAATCTATTCTGTATTGATCTCTGGCGAACCATAGCAGCCTAAGTTAGTGAAACCACAGTAATCGTTTAACATTACAATAACATTTTAATTTCACAATATGAAGACACTAGACTGCATGTACTTATTAATATGGCTCCCAGAACCTGCTTTATTCTACTCATAGTGTTCTGTGATGTTATAAATAGATAAAAACTGGTGGTCATTGATTAAGGCTGGCTTCATTACCCTTAGAAAGGGTAAAAGAGCCCGTCAAATCACGAACCCGCAACTTGCCCTCTGCACAAGACAGGGTAAGTACAGACATCGGTGTAAATGTGAAATCTGCATCATCCTTGGTGACCTTTGATTCCAGCCCAGATTTCCCAACTCCGAAAATGTAGCAATCGTCCGTGCCGTAGACTCCATCAAAGCCGTTAAATCTAACAGATATACGACTATCCGATTGTATAGTGAGGTTCTCAATAGAAAATTGGATCGAGTCACCCTCGTCAACATAGCGCTCATCGGACACCCCAAAATAGTCGTCACTCGCATGAACCTTCGCTCTCTTCCCTAGTGTCACAGAAGCACTCGAGTCATCCCCCTTTAATGTAACATCACCGCCCACAAAACCTTGGAATCGGATATCCCATGAAAGAGAATCATTACTGCCGCCAACACCATCGAGATCTTGGTCTTTAATGGAAAATGAATAAACGATGTCCAAGCCATCCGTCGCCTTGGTGATCTTCGCTCCCGTACGATGCACGGTCTGACCATTGATCTCCACATCCGATAAATTAGAGCGTAGATCAGAAAATCTCACCTCCAACTTACCATTGTTAGGGATCGCGCCAATACCGACAGTAACCGAGTTATATATCTTCACCTCAAAGCTCCCATCCTCTTGTTGCTCTACCATCCAGATGCCTGTGTTATCAATCGATTCGTAATCCATCTCCCCTGTCAACAGGCGGATGAGGTTTTTACCACTCGCACCATGCCCAGCCAAAAGAATCGTTTTATCCGTCCCTCCAAATTTTTTCAGAATGCGATCAATTGCGGCCTGATAAACAATTTTCGCAGCCGCAGATTCCTCCTTCTCATCCAAATCATTCGATATATCAAACCCACGAGTAACCCCCGCTCTCATTGAAAACCAATCAGTCTCATCTGTTGGTATTTCTATCACTTTCCCTTGTTCCAAAACCGGTTGTTTAAACTTAGGCAACTCCTTATCGAACAAGTATTCACTGGGGATCGACAGTTCCTTGAGTTCAGGCCATATTTCCCCCTTAGCTCCCACATCTTTCATATAAGGAAGAATTGTATTTCGTGAGCGCCATAGTGGACTTGAGGCTATGAAATCAAAGCGCTTTTCCAGCGCTTGCAGCTTTCCAGACACCTTTGCAAGCTGGACTTTCCCCAGTGGTGTGAACTGGTTAGAGTCGCCCACGTAATCTGGCCAGTCATCTTCCGGGATGCCTTTCTCTTTCCACGCTTTCTTCACATTATGGCCCCCCTCAGCGTGGCGAATGTAATATATCTTTAAGCCAGCTTCACAGACCCCCCGGCCAGCCACACCATGACCAACACAAACGAGATAATGAGTTGAAAGTAATTTTTTAGTAAAGACTGACTAACAAATCCTAACAAACGAGAAACTCCATTGCCCTTACTATAATCTTTCGTCTTCATATTAATGGCTACGTACGAGCAGATGTGACAGTTTATATCAACTATTCATTTAATACTCCAATAGCATCATATATGGCATATCTGTAGGAATCATACCAAATCTCTTGAATCGCATACGATTCATCCTAAATAAAAATTCACCATATGTAGCCCCCCATTCTATGGGGGGCCGTATCTCACTCAGTTTTTAGAGCTGAGCAAGTAGTGCATTCTTCTTAATTTTACCGTTCTCGACATCGGTGTTAGTATGTTCGGCATAGCTGATTACCGCTGACCTAGCAAAAATGTGTGAGCCTCTCTTCGTACCGCCAAAACCACCAGATCCTGTCCAAGAATATACATCCACTTCCCTTTGCGCTCAGCTAGACTACTCACTCTAACGGGGCTAAAAGAAGATGATCAACAATACCCTCCATAGAACTCCCGATGAGCAATGGTAAGACATTCACACTGTCACCCGCCAAACTTAAAGCCTAACAAATCGTCATTTAAACGGTACCCAGCTGGCCTGACCCCGCGCTTTGGACAGATCTAAACTGTAGATTCAGTGAAGATGTTGTTTCTTATTAGGTTAGGGATTAGTTCGCGTACAGACGGAGTGGAGGGCGTAGCCCGTAACGGAGTCTGTACGCTGCGCGCGAACTCATTGGGTGTGAGATAAGCCAACGAGCTATGGATGCGTTCATCGTTATACTCTTTTCGCCATCCTTCTAGCAAAATTTTAGCTTCTGCTAGAGAGTAGAAGATTTCACGATTCAGGAACTCATCGCGTAGCTTGTCGTGAAAGCTCTCGATGTAGCACTGCTCCCATGGTGAACCTAGTGTAATGTAGTGTGTTTGGATGCCTTGCTCTTTGAGCCAGTCTCGAATTTTGTAGGCTATAAACTCTGGACCATTATCACTACGAATGAACCGAGGAGGCCCATGCTCAACAATGAGCTCTTCTAGAACTTCAATTACGTCTTCGGCTCGGTAGCTATGACGAGGATTCAAGCTATGACATTGACGAGTGTATTCATCTAACACGCTTAAAATGCGGAAGCTCGACCCATGCTCTGTTTGATCGTAAACAAAGTCCCAGCTCCAGACTTCATTTTTTGCACTGGCGCGGAGTCGTTTGGGTTCATTTTCATTTACTCGTCTACTCTTGCGCTGCTTCTTGCGTACTTGTAGGCCGTGACGGCGACGTATCGCCTGTACACGCTTAGAGTTGATTTTATGGCCTTCTCGGCGCATCAAAGCGGTAATGCGCCTGTAGCCATAACGAGGGTTATCCTTGCTGAGCCTCAGAACCTCTCGCTCAAGCTCTATACTCTCAGGGCTACGTTGACTAACCCAATAAAAGCTAGATCGCTGTAAGCCTATCGCTCTACACACTTCACTTACTTTCGCAAACCCAGACTCTACTAGTGTGCGAACCACCGTCTTCTTGGCTGCCACACTTACCACTTTTTTGAGTTCACTTCCTTGAGTATGTCGATCTGCATCGCCTGATCAGCTATGATGCGCTTCATCCGCGCATTTTCCTCTTCTAAGGCTTTAAGCTTTCGAGCCTCGTTTACATCCATATCCCCATATTTACTCTTCCATAGGGAAATTGTTTGAGGACTCACATTATGCTCGGCACAGATTTCTTTACGACTCTTACCAGCTCGCAATTCTTGCAGGATTCTGACTTTTTGCTCTTCGCTAAAACGGCTTCTTTTCATGTTTTTCGATTTGGTTATATCACCAAATCTACATTTATGAACTGCACAGTTCTACGGGGTCAGGCCACAGCCTCCCAAGCATCCTGACCAGTTTCATTAAACATACCACTGTTGTCATTAGTAAAAAAAATCAGTGTTATATCAACCACACCTCGTGTTTCTAGCGTCTTTACTACCTCGCAAAAAATCCAGTCGACTCCATGGACAAAGTCTCCATACAGTGCGTACTTGCAGCTACCCTGAAAGCGATCTAAAATCCGATCACCTAGCATTTTAAGTTTCGCCACCGAGGTCGCCATAACTGCTATGATGCTCGTTAATATCCTCAGTAGATAACCAGAGGATATTTGGTCGGTCCGTCGCAGAAATGTTCGGGAGGGAGCTCAGCTTTAGTAAAGTATAAAAAGGCCACAAGCTTGTAGCCAAACTTGACGTGTTATCACCAAGAGCTTACTCCTTAAAGACTGAGCAGATAGCGTGGGCTTTCATTACTCGATCTTGTAAATCGTCAATCCTATTGAGATTTGTGTGTGATCTACACATGATTTTGTTCAGCAATGAAATAGCAGCTTAATTAGAAGCCGCTGTAGATTCATACCATTCCGTCCATTGCTGCTTCATTGATTCCAGTTTTTCAGGATATTGCTGAGACAGGTCGTTTGTCTCATTCGGGTCAATGGACATATCGAAGAGAGCCCAATTTGATTTCTCAGCGACTGCTTTCCACTTGCCTTGGCGGATGGCAGACCCATTGCCGAATTGCCAATAAATGGCTCGATCACCAGCTCCGTTCGATTCACCTTCTAGTTGTGGAGCAAAGCTTTCACCAGCCATCGCAGGTACTTTCTGATTGTTAAATTCCATGGGATATTTGGCGCCACTCAACTCGACAATGGTCGGCATGACATCGATGAAATGGCCGACGAACGATCTGTTAATGCTGCCCGCTTTTTTGATTCCATTAGGCCAGTGCGCTATAAATGGTGTGCGTGTGCCACCCTCATAACTACTCTGCTTTGCTTTACGCAAAGGCGTATTGGATACATTGGCCCAGTTGCTACCGAGTGATGCCCAGTAATCAATACAACCTAACTTATCGATAGGTAGACCGTCGCCAACACGCTGACCTTCTATATGTTTACGATATTCGGCCATCTCTGCAGATGAGCCATTATCGGCAGCAAAGAAAATAAGCGTATTTTCTAAATCACCAAGCGATTCAAGCTTCCCAATGAGTTTACCTATATTTTGATCCACACGGTCAATCATAGCAGCGTAAATAGCCATCTTGCGTGCTTCGATGTCGCGTTCCTCATCAGTTAAGCTTTCCCACTTTTGGTAAGTCGGTTTCGCAATTGGTTGATTCGCATCGATAATTCCTAGTTGCTTAAGCTTTTTAATACGTGCGTCGCGAATAGCTTCGTAACCGACCTTGTAGGTATCTTTATATTTTTCAATATCATCAGGCCATGCTTGAAGTGGGTCGTGAGGTGCAGTGTAAGCAAGGTAAAGAAAGAAAGGTACGTCCTCGTCTTTGTATTGATCTAAATATTCGATAGCTTTTTCTGTGTAGTTGTCAGTCGAATAAAAATTAGACTCACTTGGCGTGTAGGGTTGCAATACTTGCTCATCAATTGCCCAGAATCGTTTTCCATACTTCTTCTGTGCCGGCTTGGCTTCATCGTCACGTTTGAGCCCTGGATTAAAGTGATTGGTCGCACCATCAAGCAGTCCCCAGTAACGATCAAAACCACGATCATACAGCGACTCTCTAGAATGGTGTTTCCCAGACGCAAGCGTGCGGTAACCTACACTCTTTAAAACCTCACCTAGGGTGATTCCAGCTGTAAACCTCGCACTAGAAGCTGCCATTCCTACATCTTGAGCGTATAGCCCAGTGAGCAATGTTGCGCGCGACGGGAAGCACTTCGCAGTATTATGCATCTGAGTAAAACGCATGCCATCCTTAGCGAGCCGATCTAGATGAGGTGTCTCAATTTCTCCTCCGTAACAGCCGATGTCACTGTAACCCATATCATCGACGAGGATGAAAATAATGTTTGGTTTATCAGGTGTCCCTAACTGTTGCTCTCTAGCTGAACTTGTTTTCGGTAAAAACGAAAGTAGAAGAACAAAAAGAAGAAAATGTAGCGGTGAACGAAAAATCATTTGTGCAATAAGACACCATAGCAACTAGCCTCTACCAGAAGAACCAACTTCCAATTTCCGCCAAACCATTTTCCGAATCTATACGCACAATAAACGCCACGCTATTCATAGCATCTAGACTTCTCCTGAAAGACAGCCCTGCAGATCTACATAATGTTAAACAGCTGTTAGTAGCAGGCAACAGACATCCGAAAATGGCTTCACCGTCGCCGAGCCACTTTCATACGTTATTCTGCAAGTTCAACAACAAGCTCCTGACAGCGCTCCCGATGTGCAGCCAGCACTGATGCGTACTCTGGATTAGTCGCTAAGTTCACTTGTTCTTTAGGATCTTTACTCAAGTCAAATAACTCCTCGTAAATCGGCTTCTCCCCTTCAATCGATGCATCGGGCAAATATTTTTTCCGATCATTTTCACGACTAAAGTAGCGGATGTATTTAAATTTTTCACTACGGACAGACTCAGCTCTTGGATATTCTTGATCGGTAAAAAGGTTTTCTAAAAACACCTCTTTGCGCCAATTTGAGTCATTCCCTTCTATAAGCGGAACCATGCTTTGCCCTTGGTAGCTATCGGGCACTTGCACTCCACACAAATCGAGAATTGTCGCTGGAATATCCTGGGCTACAACTAACGAATCGAGTCGTTTCCCCGCTGTTCCTGAATCCATGAAAGGAGAGTAGATAATCAGAGGAACGTGCACCGCCTCTTCATAAAGCATACTTTTCCCACTAATTCCATGCTCACCATAGATCAAGCCATTGTCAGAACAGAAGATGATGATAGTGTTCTCATCTTCACCCAGATCTGACAAGAGTTCACGGAGGTTTTGAAGGTATTGATCAATGCCATAGACTGCACGTGCTGTCTTCAGCTTCGTCACACGAAGAGCGTTACCATTTAATCGATAGTAACCAGGCATCTTCGCGATGGTTAGAACTTCATCTGGGAACAAGGGTTTATCATTCGGAATGATAATCTGATCCTTCTTATCGGCATAAAGCATCGAGTAAAACTCTGGGTCGTTAGCGTCCGATCCCATGCCACTAAGACTCGATTGATGGGGCAGATTGAAATTAATCCACGCGCAAAATGGTTTCTTTGGATCGCGTCTATTCAGCGATTCTTTAAAACTGGGGTCCGCATTTTCATAAAAATAGTCGAACTCACTACCTTGCTTTAAATAAGCTTGGGTCGCTTCAAAGATCCCTTCAGTTTGTGACTTCGTCTTTAAGTTAGAAAAAGCTTTATGCTTCTTCGCAGGATGAAAACCCAGATGACCTTCCCCATAATAACAAAAATCAATATTTTCTCTCAACGGAGTATTGTTCCGATCAACAATCTTCGTGTGGTGCTTCCCAAGAAATGCAGTCGAGTATCCGGCCTGTTTGAGCTGCATCAAAAAGCTAGTTGCGAAAACCTCTTCAGTGATCACATTCTTCGATACACTGCTAAAACCAATACGATTCTTTCGCTCCCATTGGCCAGTGAAGATGTTCGCACGGCTCGGTCCACAAATCGGACTGGTCACAAAAGCCTGGTCGAAGAAAACTCCCTCTTTTGCCAGTTGATCCAAGTGTGGTGTCTGAGTAAGCGGATCCCCAGTCATACCGAGTGAATCATAGCGCTGGTCGTCCGAAAAAAGAAAGATCACATTCGGTTTCGAATCTTGCTCAGCAACTTCAGCATTCACCACGACACAAGAGCATAAGAAAAAACCAGCACAAGTCCTACGCAGTAGAGAAATTCCCATCAAACCAGAGATTTTGAAGACGTTATTTTTCATGTTAATAAGATACCATTCCAGCCCGAAGGACCCAGAACTCACTAAATTGACATACCACAAGCTTTGAAATAAAAAACAATAGCGAGTTCACGTGAGTTGACAAAGTCCGACTATGCCCATTCTTGAACAATTCTCTCAAACAGGTCTCTATCAATCCATTCAAACTGTCGAAAATCCACAAGTCCAATGTCGCCCCAACAAAATCTAATATTCGACCTTCAGCCCTTGGCCGTGTGGATAATTTTGTTGCCTGATCCAGTCCATTATAAATGCAAAACATATATATAGCGAAAGTCTCACTTAACCGATCGTAGCGAGTTCCAATCTTTCGAATTCTTTTAACTCTAACAAAGTAGTGCTCTAGGGCATGGCACTTTTACCGACCTCTTTACTGTAGAAAACTTTCTTTTTTCTATTCTTACGACCTGGAATTAAGGCAACTCCTCTTTGTTGATCGACGTAATTTCTTAGTTCGTCTGAATCATAGCCTTTATCAACATGGCTTACTAAGATTCCCATACCCGTCTATACTTGCCGCTGAAACAGATTAGAATAGTAGTGCGGCTGTTTTTGCTTTTTCTGACACACGTCGAAATGCTTCTCAACCTGCACTCTTGCTTTTAGAAATATTCTGCTAAGACAATGAAATACCGATCAAAGCACTCCGTAAACATCCTCGTAGCATACTCAGCTTTCTAACATCTCTATGGATCACTTTCTAGCCACACTCATCAGCGAAGACATCGCACAAGATTTTGCCTTCGCCTTCTTGTCTGTGCTTTTTGAAGGTCTCCCCTTCATTCTCATTGGCACCTTGATCAGTGGCTTTATAGACGTCTACCTACCTGCGAAAACGCTCGATAAGCTCCTGCCGAAAAATCGCTGGCTTTCCATTTTCACTTGTGGCCTGCTCGGGCTCATCATTCCAGTCTGCGAATGCACAGTCGTTCCAGTAATCCGCCGGCTCATCGCAAAAGGACTACCTCTAGGTAGCGCATTTACCTACATGCTCGCCGCTCCGATTGTGAATCCCATCACCTTCATGAGCACCTACACGGCATTTGCTAACGAACCATTGGGAATCGCTCTATCAAGAATAGCTCTGGGATATGTGGTCTCTGTCAGTGTGGGAACCTTGATTCTCTTTGTACCAATTGAAACAATCCTCAAACGCAACATCATTGATAGGCTTCACTTCAGCGGTGTCGGCCACAGCAAGCAGGATGGAACGTGCTGCCATACACATCAGCACGTGATACCAGCTAGCCACAAGTACGTAGCTGCCATGCGCACCGCAGTCAGAGACTTTTTAGATGTCTCCGTCTACTTCGTCATCGGCATCACACTCATGACCATTTTCAAATCAGCAGCCAATACTAACAGCCTACTCAACTATCTTGCAGAAGATGGAAGGTTGCTCGAAAGTACAAGCTTCATGATAGCTCTCTCATTTATCCTGAGCCTTTGCAGCACCTCCGACGCCTTTGTGGTAGCTACCAGCTTTGAAAGACTAAGCCGCGTTTCCAAGATGGCTTTTCTCGTTTTCGGCCCGATGATGGATATAAAGCTCATGCTCCTCTACCAAAGTATGATGAAAATGCGGGCTGTGTTAATGCTTGCTGTGCTCTTATTTATTCTCATCACTGCCAGCTGCCTCCTGTGGGGAAATATCTACGTCGATACCCTAGAGTGGGTTGAACAATTAACCAAAGGAGGCTCACTGTGAAGACACGGATCAACTTATGGATTCAAGTAACGGTGCTCCTCTCTCTGGCTGTCCTGTGCTTACACTATTACTTCAAAGTCGAGCTACGCCTTGACGGGACCGAGTACTCCATCATCCAGAATTACCTCTCTCCAAGCTTCCAGACCGCTACCTTCATCGGTGGAGGCTTGCTGCTTATCCTAGGAATTTTTCTACTTCTCACTCAAAAAATCCCTGCCAGCTGCGGCCACGATCACAGCAGTGAAGACTCCTGTGATGATACCCATCAACACGGGGATATTCATCCCATCGTAGCTGTACTCATTCTTGGCATCCCAATCCTCTTTTCAATCACTCACACCCAACATCAATTTTCAGAAAGAGAACTCACAAGAAGAACCGAAGTCGATATTAACCCTGAAACCTTTCAAAACACAGCCGACGTCCCACCTAGTTTCTCACGTGCAACCCTAGACCAATATCTGCAAAAAAACGAAAATGGAGCATATAGACTCGGTATGTTCGAGCTCTTCACCACCGCGAACGACCCTGAAGTTTCCAGAGCCATTGATGGAGTCACGGTTGAAGTCGAAGCCGCTGTCCGCTCGATGCCCGGTGATGAGTCGAACCCGAAACTAAAACGCGCATACCGACTCATGATGCAATGCTGTGCCGCTGACATGCAAGCCATCCCAATGACAATGAAACTTACCGATGCCATGGCTGCCAATTTCACTTTCCCCGAACACACCTGGCTAAAAATCGAAGCTCAACTCAACTATGAGCGAGATAGCAAGGGACAACAACAAGCCGTCCTCACCGCCCACAACATGGTGCCGAGTGAACGACCTGATGACGAAATACTCCTCTCCGATTATAACCCCAGTATAGAAGAGTTAGAGACACATGCTGAACATGAGAGTGATTAAAATAACAATCGTCCAGTCAGCCTTGAAGTTAGCCTACGGCATCAACCAGAAATAACAAAATAGTCTCCCGTTTAAAAAACTCAACAAGGTCTCGTCACCGAGCTTAGAAACGTAATCCTACTTGAAGTGCTCTGCTTTCATGTAAATAGCGGCCTTCTTATTCACTGCCAGTAACTCTTTCAATGTAGGAGTCGGAATAGCAGCTCCATTCTCAGGCACCTCTTCATTCAGCGTCCAAAGAACGCTGTTCGTAAAGGTCTTAAAGAAATGAGGATTTGCCCATGTGTGGTAAAAATGCGCCGATGTAAGCCCCACTGAGCGTCCACCATCTTCACGGTCGTATGTCCAGTACGTTGGCTGCTCGCGCCACTTAGTTTCATCTTCGATATCATCCCGAGTACTCGGCGCTTTGGATGAATGAATATACGTGACTTTGTCATTCTTAGGATTGCGAGAATCTGCACCTTCGGTAAAGAAATTGTAATAGTATTCATCCTGCAATTTGAAAGTCTCAGGCAAACCGTTAGAAATAGGATGCTCCTTATTGACAGTGAACTCCATAACCGGGAATTTCCATGTCCAGCTACTCTCAGGCGACTTTCCTTTATTCACCCAATAATACACGGCACCAATCCAATCCTGCATCAGTTGCGCATTTTCTTTATGTAAGCCTCCAAACTTTGGAGAGGGAGCGTCAGTCGCCCAGTGCACCATAATCACACCTGTCTTATTCTTCTTAATCACGGAATCGAAATGCTTCGTGAAATTCGTTGGATCCTTCTTGTGAAAAAGCGCGTGCTTCGGTCCGCCATCACTCGAAATAATCACAAGGTCAGCATTCTCAACTTTCGAGAGATCACTTGGGTAATTGAGACAAGTCTCAATTACAAACTTTTCAGCGTATTCGGAATTATCGAACTTTGTCTTCAACAATGTCGCAACCTCCTCATTATTATGAGCATAGTTTTGGTGCGTAGACTTCCCGTAAATAATGAGAATGTTCTTTTTTTCTGCGAGAGCAGAACTGAATAGCCCTATGGAGAATAGGATGCATGTAGATAGCTTTTTCATAACCTTGGGTGAAATGCTTCCCAAATCTCTGGCAAGCGCATTAGTTCATAGATGTACTAGATTCCAACGGAGATTTCCAATGGGTTTTTACATAAACATATCCACTTTAACATATAGGTTTCCCACATAGCCATTGATTATACTTTCTCACACCGAACTCTCCAAATAACGCAAAATACTAAATTACAGAATATTAAATCATTTATTCAGTTCTAACTCGTTCAAAACACCCCCTATTCAGCTCCCCATACTAACGACACTTCTTCTATCAATTGCAACTTCAGTTCACGCCAGTGCACCTGCAAAAGAGAAACAAGTGTGCAGCCAATATTATTATATCGCATGCCATGCTCCCGATTTGTCTGAAAGTATCAGACCGTCCTTGAAAGATGAATTCTGGCCTCACGGCTCGTCGCCTGAGAAAATCACCAAGGGCGTCTCGGGGGCTGATATGGTAGAAGTTGAAATTTTTCTAAACAAGATCGACTCGCTATCAGAGAATAGATCTGCATCTTTTTTTAATGCCCACCGCATTTGCAACGCAAGCATTCACGGATAGATGAAATCCACAGTTCTCTAACTTAACATCTCGTATTTCAAAAAACCAAATGAAGCTTACTTCTTTCCGCGCTTCCAAATTGGGAAATGGCGTCGATAACTAATCCGTCCCACCAAATGCGCCGCAATAGGAGCAGTGAGGTAAAAGAAAAACAGAATTGCTAAACTCTCGATAATCACCCTCGGTGTCGGATTACTCAACATCACTGCAATCAAAATCAGAGCACAACCAAAAGCTCCCGCCTTGGTCGCCGCATGCATGCGACAGTATAAGTCTGGCATCTTCAATACGCCAACTGCCGCTAGAAGTGCAAACAATGAACCTGCCAATAGAAAAAAGCTAATTACAACACTCATTATACAACATCTTTATGTTCAAGGTAGCGGACCAGAGCCACTGTGGCTATGAAGCTGATGAGTGCAATACCCATTGCTATATCTAGATAGGGAACAAATCCCCCCACTAGCGAAAGTAAAACACATTGTGCCATCGTCAATGCAGCCAACAAATCTAGCGCCACCACTCTATCTAGAAAACTCGGCCCCTTCACGATGCGGCAGGTAGCCAAAATAATCGCCAAGGCTAACATCCATTGACAAGCGTCTAACACCCAGCTCGGTATCGTTGTAATCTCAAAAAACATCGCAAACTTTATTTATATAGTTTTCCACCAAATCTTTAGACTCCGCCTCGGCATCATCGGAATACATACTGTGAATATAAAGTACTCCATCAGCCACATCTAAACTCAAGGTCCCTGGTGTCATGGTAATTAAATTCGTGACCACTAATAATTGACGAGGAGTGAGCTGGCTCACATCAATCGTCAAAATATCTGGCTTCATCAAATAAGCCGGTGAAACAATATCGATCGCAACTCGAATATTACTCACCACCACCTCTTTGAGGTAAAATGCTCCAAATGCTATTAATTTAACCAATTTAATCATCTGCTACCTCCTTCACATGCATTACTTTCTCAATGTATGACTGAGGATCAGCCAACTGCTCACTTGCCAGCGTCGACCATTCCAACAACTGTTGTGGACATAGACTAATCCACACAGTGATCGCTGCCATCGCAATACACGGCCATATCATGATCCATGGAATGTGTTTATGCGTAGCGTGTGTATGTTCTGGCTCTTGCTTCCAAAAAGCCTCTGCCCAGATCTTTGTCATCGAATACAAAGTCAATATTCCCACAAACAAAGCACAGCCAACCAGCCAGTAGTGTTGTGTATCTATACCCGCTTTAATCACCCCCAGTTTCGCCCAGAACCCTGATAAAGGAGGAATCCCACCCAATGAAAATGCAGGTAAAAAGAAGAGTAAGGCTAGCCCAGGCATCGCCTTGTATAACCCTCCGATAGCCTTCAAGTCAGTCGTCCCACTTCTCTTTTCAATAAGCCCAGCAATAAGGAACAAATTGGTTTTCACCAAAATGTGGTGAATTGTGTAGAAAATGGCACCCGCTATCGCCACTGGTGTACCAATCGCTAAGCCCATCACAATGTATCCGATCTGACTAACAATATGGAACGAGAGGATCTTCTTAATGTCGAAATGAGAAGCCGCTCCAAAAACCCCAGTAAGCATCGTCATTGCTGCGAGGAAGATAAGCACATCTTGAACGATGTTGAATTGGCTGTGGAAGAGTAGTGTGTAAGAACGAATCATTGCATACACACCTACCTTTGTCAGCAAACCTGCAAACAAGCCAGAAATCGCAACCTTTGGAGTATGGTAAGATGCTGGCAGCCAGAAAAAGAACGGAAAGAGCGCAGCCTTAATACCAAATGCGACTAGCAAGAGCATTCCACTGCTGTTTACTAACAAAGCATCTTCATGAGCATCTAAACGCTGAGCAATATCCGCCATATTGAGCGTGCCAATCTTTCCATACAGCAAGCCTACGCCACAGAGGAAAATAACAGAAGACAGTAAATTAATCAGCAGATACTTAACTCCTCCTTCAATCTGATCCTTCGTACCAGAGAGTGTGATCAACACAAACGAGGATAAGAGCATTACCTCAAACCACACATAGAGGTTGAATAAGTCCCCTGTTAAGAAGGAACCATTCACACCCATCAGCAGCATGTGAATCAAACTGTAGTAATGCTTTCGCGTATGAAGCTCATCAATGTCTCCCAGAGAGTACACTGCAATGGCGACTGAGATGACTCCGGTAATACATACCATCATCGCACTGAATAAATCGCAAACTAAGGAGATACCAAAGGGAGCTTCCCAAGCCCCTACTTGAATCACAATCATTCCATGCGTAAGCACATGCTGCATCAACATGACCGCCGAAATAAGCTGAGCGACTGCGCCAACGATACTGAACTTAGGAACTAAACTGTTCGTGTAGTCTCTACGCAAGCAACTCACTGCCGTTAGAAATGGCAGAATCAAAGATAGAATTAACCAAATCATGGAAGTGCATCTGTACGGTTAAATTCATTCACATCATCACTCTGCAGCACCTTGTGCGCTCGCATAAGGAGAGTGATCGTGAACACCATAAGCCCAAAGCCAATCACAATCGCAGTGAGGACAAGGGCCTGAGGAATAGGGTCAGCATGACCCTCAGCTACCTTTTTAGTCGCAGAATCAGCAAACACAGGTTCGTGCGCAATGATTCCACCCATACTGAACACCAATAAATTCGCAGCCTGGCTCAATAGAATGATGCCAATAATAATTTTAGTCATGTTCCGCCTTAATAGGCAATAAATCCCCGCGGCAAATAGTATGCCCGCCATAATTGTTATCAAGAGTGACATTATTAGTTATTATTTGAATCAAGAGATTTTGCACAAAGTACCGCAAAGCCCAGTACCGTTAAATACACGCCAATATCGAAAAGGATCGGAGTCCCTAATTTTACTTTACCTAATACCGGTACATACCAAGTAGGAGCCCATAGTGCTTCCATAAATGTGTGAGTCACAAATAAGCCTACAAACGCGCTCGCACAGGCCAGAATCAAACCGACCTGCATCAGCGTGATAGGATTACGAAATCTTCCTTCCCCTATACCTTCCCAGCCTCCAGCCAAGGCTCTCAACATCACCGCCGAGGCTGCAATCAGCCCGCCAATAAAACCTCCTCCAGGAAGGTTATGCCCTCTGTAGAGAACGACTAAAGACAAGCCTATGAGCACTGGGTACAGATAGCGAGTCGCTGTTTTGAGTATGATTGAATCCATCACTTACTTCTTCTCCTTTTGAACTTTTTCCACCAGTGCCCACACCCCGAGAGCTGCGACAGCAAGCACTGTGATTTCCCCGAAGGTGTCCAGCGCTCGGAAGTCCACCAGAATCACGTTCACCACATTGGCGCCATTCCCCAGCGGATAACTCATTTGAGTCAAGGTGTCAGCGATACGGTCACCAATCACGAGATGTTGAGATTTGATCATCAGTACCGTCATCACTCCACCCGTTAGTAAAGCGAGGCATCCATCCATTACTCGCTGAAATTTCGTAGAAAGTACACGATACCTAGGCAAGTGCTTCACCACCCAAGCGAACAAAACAACCGTCAAGGTTTCGACTAACACCTGAGTAATCGCCAAGTCAGGAGCGCTATACTTAGCAAAGATCATTGCCACGCCGTACCCGACAACTCCTAAAGAAATAACTGCTGTTAGTCTGCGCTTTGAGAAAACAGCAAAGGCGGTGGCTATCAGCATTGCCACTAAGAGTAGCAGCATGAATGGATGGATCGAGCCAATCGGTTCAAGTGACGGCCAGCCACCATATCGAAACAGTTTAAGCAAAATGAGCGCACAGGTGCTCACCAAAATAATCACCAAATAAGAACGAAGATTGCCAGTTTGTAGCATTCCAGTACAGCGGTGCGCCACGCGTAAAACTGCTTGAAACACCTTGTCATACACTCCGTCAGCAGAGGTTGTTTCTTTCACCTCTACCCCTTTAGCCGCTGGTTTCAAAAATGCGGTTAGAGCAAAACCTAGGGCGAAAGTAATCAAACTAAGAATCAGCGGTAAATTAATACCATGCCACAAATGCACTTCAATCTCAGGTCCGTCCACAGCGAGTTGTTGATAACATGACTGTAGCACAGGTTCGAAAAGCATAGGAACACAACCAAACGCTACCCCAAGCGTCGCAAGTATCGCAGGCCCTCCTGCCATCCAGAGATCTACCTCGTGCGGAGTATGAGGCGTTGCCTCTACCCGTTTTCTAAAAAACGGAATCACACCTGCACGCGCTGCGAGTACCATCATAAGTGCATTCCCAAGGACTAACACACCTGTCACGACCCAAGGCGCATACAAACTCGCCTTGTAAGCATATTCCTTACCTAAGAAACCTAAAAACAACGGCAGCCCCATCATCGACAAGGCCGCAGCCCCTGCAGTAAAGGCAGTCAAAGGCATCGAACGTTTCAAGCTTCCTAGCACACGAATATCTCGCGTCCCAGTAGAGTGATCCACTGCACCAGCAGTCATAAATAAAGTCGCCTTATAGAGAGCATGCCCAAGTAAAAATAGAATAGCTGCGAAAATCGCTGCAGGCTTATCGATACCAATCAGCAATGTCAAAATCCCCAGAACTGCCAACGTAGTCGCTGCCAAAATCTTTTTAAGATCAACTTGCCGCAGTCCAAACAAAAGAGCCAGAAGCATCGTCATCCCTCCTGCCACCATCAACGTATTTGACCACAACCCAGTCCCACCAAGCATCGGCTGCATAATCAACATCAAGAAGATGCCCGCCTTAACCATTGTCGCTGAGTGTAAGTAGGCACTCACAGGCGTCGGTGCCGACATCGCGTTCGGCAGCCAGAAATGAAACGGAAATTGCGCCGACTTAGTAAATGCTCCTAACAGCACAGTAATCACACATGCCACATAAAGTGGATGCTCGGATAATGCATAGCTCTGAGCATGCATTTCTGACAGCAACCAAGTCCCAGTCATGACCTGCAGCATGATCACACCAGCTAACAAAGCTAAACCGCCTAAACCAGTAACCACTAATGCTTGCAATGCATTTCTACGGGCTGACGCATTTTCATGGTTGAAGCCAATAAGCATGTAGGAACTGATACTAGTGAGCTCCCAAAAGATAAATAGGATCAATAAATGATCAGACAGCACCACGCCAGTCATGGCGAACATAAACAAATAGAGTAGTGAACAGAGTCGCATCGTGCCCGATTTTCCACCCATGTAGCCCAATGCATAAGCAATAATACATGATCCAATTCCTGTAACTAGCAAAGCCATGAGCATCCCAATCCCATTCAACTGAAGAGAGAGGTCGATGCCAAATTCAGGAACCCATTCTACCGACCAAACAGAGCCGCTACCCGTCGTCAAAACTTCCCAAGAAGTGGATGCTATAAGACAAAAACTAAGAAACGCAGGTAGCACAATGGCCACTCTCACCAATATAGGGCTCTTCTCACGACTCATCAACGGTATTAGAGTCCCAAGTAAAAGAAGGCAGAGTGAAATCGGTAAATTCATAGGCGATGTGCCCACACCCATACTCATAAGATTTTCTTCTGTCAAACCGCTAGCCTAATTTTAACAAATCATCACCCAAAGCCTGTAATTTTAGGCCATCTGGACAAATTAATTTGCTGTAAGATGAGAATTCACTCCCCACTAACTCCTTCTAACAAACTACTAGGTCTTGCAACTCGGTACACAGCTATAAACTCCTCCGCCTGCGATGGATCATTTAAGACATAAGTGCCGGCTGTTAGCCCAGTCTGTAGTCCACCTTCTTCAATCGGACCAAACTCTGGCATTTGTTCGAACTGGGATTTACGTAGAATTTTATACACGCCTCCCAAGCCTGGCGCCGTCTTTTTCAGCAATTCTACAGCAACACGCCCCATCGTGTGCCGCACATTTACCTCGACCACTGGTCTAAACACGAAAGCTCCGTTCGCATTTCTAGACACCATCGAGTCCACCCCAATCGCACCTACATAACCACTCCTCGCTATCAGTTCCTGTAGCGCTTTCGGCAGCTCATACTTATAAAAAGCATTCGCCTGACAGTCTCTGAAAAGAAAAGCACTCAGCTCAGCATCCAGCCCTTGCGCCCATTTCGGCAACACTAGCGACCCCTTAAAACGACCAAGTTCATCATTCAGTACACGCGTCATCCCCACCTGCTTGATCTCACCATCATCCCCCACTTCGTATTGCGCGGAAAAATCAACTACTCTATCCAGCCACGGCTCCGCGAGCACAGCTCCATGTTCCTTAAGTGCCCGCTTCAGCCAGCCCTCAGAACTCTGCGTCCACTTGCCATTTAACAATCTACAATGTCCTCGACCCGCATTCGAGAACGCCGCCTTGAGCAACACATCGCCACTAGCCTCCTTCACGTATTTTTCCACCGCACTCACCGAGCTACACCATTCCCCAACAGCTCCACCTAACTGTAGCTCCAGCTCATAGCCCATCCGTTTGGACATCCACTTCGACTCACAATGCGCCCGCCACTTTTGACTCACATTTTCACTCATTGTGCTAGAATACGGCTTGAGAACATCAGAAGCTGTTTGCTGCCAAGCCCACGGCCGCATACCACCGATCCGACGCTCTTTTAAATCCTTCGGATCTTCGATCGAAATGCATTCCGGCATTGGGAAGCCCCACGCTCGAATATTGCGCAAATGCTCACGACTCGGCTCTTTCCGCAGAAGCAGAACATCATCGCGCCGCGCCCATGCCAGAGGAATCATATCTAAATCTTCTTCTAACAAGGCAACATTACGTTTCGGCGAAAATGACTTTTTATTTAAGAGCGCAAGCTCTTCACTCTCAGCATTTGGATTAAACCAATGTAAAACCGGAGTACGCCCACGTGACTGTTCCTCAACTTCTAGAAAATCAATCCAGTCCTCATCGATCCCAGCCAACTTTCTCCCTTCAGCATTGTAAGGAGCCACCCCTTTCGCACGCACCGGTGAAAGGGGGAAATGTAACTGAGTCTGAAACGCTTCCCAATCCGTCTTCGATTGATCCTTCCACCGACGAAACCATTTCAACCCATGCCCCACATGCTCGATCTCATCTTCATAAATCTTTTCTAACACCGCTGCGGTCCCGCCATCTCCCACTTCACGAAAAAGCTTCGCGTAATGTACTGAATAATCTAGATTCGCTTGCTCAAATACTAAACTCAAGCGACTCACAAAATCCATCGGCTGCTCCATCGGTGCGACCGCTCTCCAAAAATAGTCATTCACCGGCAACTCGCCAAACTCCACACCACATTCCCTCATCCTCCGCATATACATCAGCGTGTGCGCCTGTTCCTCTTTTAAAGTCTCATACACCCCCATCCGAAACTCTTTTGGCGCATTGGGGAACTTTAATAAGACAAGAGCCATCAACTCTGTCGCTAATAGTTCGTGGTTCGCAAGGAAATGAAGCATCTTGCCGCGCTCGCGGTCATCATCCAACCGATTCGTCCCCGGAAAATCGGCCTTCACTCCACGTTCAGAAATCTGCAACTCCTTCGGCCTACCTGGACCATCAGGCATAGTAAACGCAGTCGCTGGCGCATCATCGGTGATCAACTTGGAATTAAGCAAAAGCTTCTCTTCCAAGCTCTTCCCATAGAGCACCTGCTCAGCGAAATCGCGTAATTCCATGCCACGGCTTAGCCTCCATCCCCGGAATTTTCAAATCTCACTTTCAAAAATTAAAAATCGCATTAGCGTAACCGACAACCCATGAAGATCCTTTCTAGCTTAGCAATCCTTACCCTTTGTAGCACCCTAAACGCGGAACAAGCAGTCCAACTCCCGCTCTCACCCACTGAATCAGCCGCCATCGCTCCTGCACTTTCTGACATTTACAAGTCCGTCGTGCGAATCGAGGTCGCCTCTCAAATCCCCGACTACAAAACCCCATGGAACGCTGGTCGATTCTCTGGAGGAACTGGCACCGGCTTCCTCATTGGTAAAAATCAATTCCTCACCAATGCGCACGTCGTATCAAATGCCCGCCGCGTGCTCATCACCATGCACGGATCGTCGCGGAAACACCCAGCCCGCGTTGTCCACATCGCCCACGATTGCGATCTCGCACTCATAGAAGTCGAAGACTTTAGTTCCTTTGAAGATCTTCCGCACCTCAGCATCGGCACCATTCCTAAGCTCGAATCCGAAGTCCGCGTCATCGGTTACCCAATCGGCGGTGAGCGCATTTCCGTCACCCGCGGTGTCGTCTCGCGTATCGACTTCTCAGCCTATTCTCACTCACGTGCCGATTCCCACCTCGTAGTGCAGATCGACGCCGCCATCAACCCCGGAAACTCAGGTGGCCCAGTCCTCCAAAAAGGTAAAGTCGTCGGCGTCGCCTTCCAAGGCCTACGCCAAGCCGACAACACCGGCTACATGATTCCTACTCCTGTCATCAAACGCTTTCTCACCGACATCGAAGACGGAAAATACGACAAATACGTCGATCTCGGTATATCCCCGTTCGCCCTCTTCAACCCCGCCATGCGTAAGGTCCATAACCTAGGGCCCAATGACCCCGGCGTCCTCGTTGCCGATGTCATCGCTGGCAGTTCATCCAGCCCAGCTCTGCAAACTGGAGACATCCTCACTGCCATCGATAACCACCCAGTAGACTCATCTGGTAACATCATGATCGCTGGCGAACGCGTCGATATGAACGAAATTGTCGAACGAAAATTCGCAGGCGACACCGTGAAGTTAGATTTTATCAGAGACGGAAAGGAAATGTCTCAGGAAATCGAGCTCAAGGGTTTTCCCCCAGCACAAATGGTCGCCATCCAGTACGGCAAAAAACCACGCTACATCATCCAAGGTGGCCTTGTACTCCAACCACTCAATATCAACCTCTACTCCGCTCACAAACTTAATAACCCTCGCGTGCGCCGCCTCTTCAATGACTTCGTCTCCGAAGGCCTTTACAAAGAACGCGAAGACATACTCATCCTCACCCGCGTGCTCGACGACCCCATTAACTCGGGAATCTCCGGCTACGTAGGCAACGCCGTCAAATCCATCAACGGCATCGACATCACCGACATCAAACAAGCCTACGAACTACTCAATCCAGATGAAATGCCAGAATTCTTTGAAATCACCTTAGATGGCTCAGATCGACCACTTATTTTACCGACCAAAGAACTTTCATCCGCCAACGGCCGCATCAGCACCAGCTATGGCGTTCACAAATCATACAACCTTGAAAACTAAGCTACGCACCCCACAGACTATGAAACTTTTTCTTACAATCGCTGTAGCCGCCACCACTACTTTCAGCCTCATTGCTGCTGAAGTCTCCGACTCCGTCGTGCGCATTTCCTCCACCATCCAAAGCTATAATCCATCCCAACCCTGGGATAAAAATGCTCCAGGTAAACGGAGAGCACTCGCTGCCGTCCTCTCTAACAAGCAAGTTCTCACTACCGCCGAAATGGTCGCCAATGCGAACTTCATCCAGTTAGAAACCACCAACGGTGAAAGCCAAATCCCCGCCGGCGTTGTCGCCGTCGATTACGAGGCAAACTTAGCTCTGCTCGAAGCTACCACCGAACTCGGCAAAGCCACACTCGCAGAAATCCCAGGTCTAGAACTCGCCCAGCCAGCTCACCTAGGCGACTCCGTAGAAATCATCCAGGTCCAGGAGAATGGCATGCCTCTCATCACCGAAGGTAAAATCCAAGGCGCTAAAGTCATCTCCAGCTTCGTCCCCGGCCATTTCTTTCTCACCTATATTGTAAAAGCATCCATGCAAAGTGCCGCGAATAGCTTCACCATCCCAGTTGCTAAAGACGGCAAACTCATCGGCGTACTCACCAGCTATTCCTCTAAGGATCAGCTCACCGACATCATCGCCCCCGAAATCATCGCAGCCTTTCTGAAAGACGCCGCCGATGGTGACTACGCCGGCTTCCCCACCCTCGGCATCGCCACCACGCGCACGACCGACGTCCATTTCCGCGACTGGCTCAAACTCCCCACCAGCATGGGAGGACTCTACATCACCCGCATTCTCCGTAACTCTGCCGCCGAAGAAGCCGGCCTAAAAAAGGGAGATGTCCTGATCTCTATCGATAACAAACCACTCGACCGCCGTGGCTACTACCAAGCCAATGGCTACGGCCAACTCTACTGGAGCCATCTCATCCGCGGCTCCCACCCCGTCGGCTCCACAATCAAACTCGGCATACTGCGCGACGGCGAAGAACTCGAAATCGAAGCCAAGCTCAAACGCTCACCCGAAGGACTCATTCCCTCACATACTTACGATAAAGAACCGCGCTACCTCGTCAAAGGAGGCCTCGTCTTCCAAGAGCTCACTAAATCCTATCTTGAAGCCTTCGGCGACGACTGGGTCACCCGCGCTCCACTCAACCTCCTCGACGCCCTCAACCACCCAGAAGATTACGAGGAAGGCCGCAAGCGTCTCGTCTTTATCAGCGCCGCAATCCCAACCCCCGCAACCCTCGGCTACGAATCGCTCCGCAGCGTCATCGTCGAAGAAGTCAACGACACCCCAATCGAAGACATCCCCTCCCTCGTCGCCGCCTTCGAAAAAGTCCCAGAAAATGGCATCCATACCCTCAAAATCGATGAAAAACCAGAAACCATCTACATCGATGCCAAAACCTCAGACGATGTCGACCAACAACTCCTCCTCCGCGGTCTCCCCTCACTCTCCAGAGACTCAGAATAACGAAGCTTATACCATTTCAGTGGATAGATTGTCAAAATGGGGGTGTTAATTTGGCCTTCATCTCAAGGTATTACGAAGCAATGTAGCAGGCTACATGACTGAGGATAAATGCAGAAGTGAAACCGAAGTAATGCCGCTCGTTATTGGAATCAGCTCTACTGACTAGCCTTCATATGAAACTCATCAAAATTATCCATTCCGACAATATAGCCAGGAGAGTGGTATTACATCCCCGCATACTCGCCTCATCAAATGATTGATCAATAGTCGGATCTAACCTTCTAGGTCAACCCATCTCCACTGGTCTTTTTCTTCAAGTAGTGCGGTTGGAAACTCTTCTTCTGTGTGACAATACTTATGATCTAGGGCTTTATACGTCTTACCATCTAGGGTTATGCGACCAATTTTCCAGCCCTCATCACAGTCTTCAAGTTCATCTAATCCAGTGATTCTTGGAACAACATCACTCTTACCAACTTCTTCAACACATCCATTTTCAATAGACAATTTCTTTCCAGAAAGAGTGGTGTATGAAAATTCAAAAAGAAAAGTTGCCAGAGTCTTTATGTTTTTTAAATGAGTAAGAACGTCGACAATCTTCCTTAAATACACTAAATTTTTGGGCATATCGTCGAGTGGCGTATCAAAGTTTAGCCCGTCTCTTAAAAGTCTACCTGTGACGTACTTAACAGGCAGCTCTAGCTCACTAAGATAATTTCTGAGAGTATCGGTATCGAAACGATCCAAAGGTCTTCGCTTGTTCAGCTCACCACCACCAAATAATTCTGACATTTCCCGCCTCAATAGTTTGCTTTCATCCCCCCAACTAGATCTAGGCAAGTAGCTATATTTAAGTTCATCCGATCCTGCTTTACGGACTAAAGAAATGTATCTTCTACCACGCAAATCAGGTGAGATAAGGGCAGCACTTAAAACGTCTTCATCAGCCAAAGGAACCTCTGATGGCTCTAAATGATTAATAAATATATCTAGATTTACACAATATGAATAAGAAATTCTGGTTGTCAGCATATAATAGGAATTATCAGCAGAAAAGTAACTTATGACATTATTTATGACCTCTACAGCGTCACCCACCATAATATCAACTGACGTATAGTTAGATCTATATAAGTTAGATGCAGCTATAACATCCTCAAACACTTCAAAAGATTTGCCTTCATCAACTATAATTTCATTATTCAACCACATATTAAAATAAATATAATAAACTGTTATCTTCGATAAAACCTATACCTAAATCCACTAATTCATCGAAATCATCTGCACCAGTAGTATCTATCAACTTACCTACTTTGTGTAAAAGCTTTTTTGGTAGAGCTTCCACCCCACTCACAGAACCTTCAGGCATGCATATCCTACATTTAAGTAGATCATCTTTTGTGATTTTTCCAAATTGACGACCAACAGCTTTACGAACCCAACTAATGTAGGAATGACCATCACCATCTAAGGGGTTTTTCTTCCAGGCTTTATTAGAGTTTTTAACCTGACAAAATATCCTCTTCCCACCTATTTCGATTACTACATCGATATCAGTTTTCCCTAAGACCACAATATTCACAATATTAGACAGACAAATTTCTACAAAACTAGCACCACGTAACTTGGGTACTTGCAGCTTCACTTCTCCAGCTTGAGTGACGAGCTTGCGCTCGTACTTACCGTTACGCTGAGCCTGGCGACTATCATTGCGTTGATAACGGCCAGCTTTGCAGATCATCTCAGACTTGGCACTCGCCGCTGAGTTAGTTACTACTTCTGTTGTCTTCTCGTTCCTCTGGGTTGTATCGGGCATGGTTATTTTATTTGCCCAATTAGTCTGATATGACCGCCAACGAGGAGGCGATTTTCCCTTTTTATCTAGGGTCTCACCTCCTGCTTTTTACAATTTGCGAAACTTTCGGGACGTTACCCGAGGTTTTGCCTTCGGCTCTGCAGAAAGACGACCATCGTCTCAAAAGCATCGTGCTCCACTAGCTCGATATCACGCCTGCTTAAAAAATACTCTACTTATCAGCCGCTTCACATCTTCTAACATTAGGTATACGCTCGGAACCAAGATCAAGGTAATTGCTGTTGCAAAGAGAATCCCAAAGCCAAGAGACACTGCCATCGGAATCAAAAATCGAGCCTGCATGTCGGTCTCTGTGAGCATCGGCATCAGGCCGGCAAAAGTCGTCAAGGATGTCAATAAGATCGGTCGGAAACGTCTAGTTCCTGCGTTCCAAACTGCTTCTATCACAGAATCGCTCTCTTCCCTGTGACGATTAACATATTCTACTAACACTAACGAATCATTCACTACCACACCGGCCAATGCTACTACCCCACACATCGACATAATGCTGAGATCCATTCCTAATAATATATGCCCCCACACTGCTCCCACTATTCCAAATGGAATCACCGACATCACGATCAATGGCTGAACGTATGACTTCAGTGGAATCGCCATCAAAATGTAGATCATCAATAAAGCAAAAACGAACTTCTGACTCATCTCTTTCACTGAAGTGTTCTGGTCCTCTTGCTCCCCTCTATATCCCCATCGAACTCCAGGAAATTTCTTCTCCATCCCAGCTAAAACCGTCTCATTAAAAGTTGCAACCACAGCATTTGAGTTCGCACCAGACGTCTTATCCACATCTGCTGCAATCGTGATTGATCGCCGACCGTCCACCCGGTTGATCGTAGACAAGCCTCGATACGCCTCGCCGGTAATCACCTGCTTGATAGGAACCTCATCGCCACTCGGAGAAACTAAGCGAACCTCTTCCAAGGTCTCTAAAGCTCGGCGCTCGTACTCGGGGTAGCGAACCATCACCTTTACCTCATCGCGGCCTCGCTGAATCCGCTGCACTTCGTCACCATAAAATGAGGCTCGCAATTGTTGAGCAACCGAGGACACAGTAAACCCTAGAGCCCTACCAGCATCACTGAGATCTTCGCGTTTGAATACAATCTCCTGCTTCCCCATGCGCCAGCTCGTACTGATATCAGTGACATTATTCATATCCTGGAGACCGTCTGTTAGGTAATCAGCCGCTGCTTTCAACTCCGTGAGATCTTTTCCGGTGATTTCAATATCTATGGCATTTCCACCGCTATTGGTTTCCTGCTTAAATGTCAGTTCCACGACGCCTGGAATCACCCCTATTTCCTTACGCCAAGCTGAGATCACCTCATCCCCGCTCCATTCGCGATCAACTGCAGGAATGAGCTCTAAGGTCACTTCTCCTAAATGACTATTCACCTGTCCGCTGTTAGGAGTAAATCCAGCCTGAAATGGTTGTGTTCCACTACTCGCCAAATAGTGCTTCACCACACTCTGCCCCTGATTTCCAACTAACTGTTCACCTACTCGCATAGCTGCAGCTTCGATCCGCTCGATCGCTCGATCAGTCGTCTCAAAATTCACACCAGCGGGCATTACCAATTTTGCAGAAATCACATCCCCTTCCACTTTTGGAATAAATGTAAAAGGAACGCGACCACTCCCGACCAGCCCAACTGTGATGAATAAAATAGCGACAAAACACGACCACACCACGTAGCGAGAATGTAATACCGTTTTCAAAACTGGCCGATAAACCTTTTCGATAAACCATTCTAGTCCATCAGCTATCCAGTGCTGAACACGCGTAAGAAGTCCATGACTTTGTTTGTTCTCATCGCGCGATTTCAAGGTCGCCAAATGAGCAGGAAGAACCAACTTTGACTGCATCAATGAAAACATCAAAACGGGAATCACCACCAAGGGAATATTTGGCCAAATTTTTCCACTCACGCCACTCAAGCCTAACATCGGTGTAAAAGCAGCCATCGTCGTCAACACACCGAAGGTCACAACAACTCCAACTTCATGCGTACCTTTCCACGCGGCCTCTTTCGGATCCTCACCTTTTCGAATACGACTATAAACGTTTTCCCCCACAACAATCGCATCATCTACCACGATTCCCAGTACCAGAATAAAGGCAAATAAGGCAATCATATTGATGCTCACTCCTAAGGTCGGCATCAACCACACACCACCAGCAAACGACACCGGAATACCAATCGCGACAAGAGCCGCCAGAGATGGACGTAAAAATAACGCGAGCACAATAAATACCAAGATTAAGCCCACAACCCCGTTACGCCCCAGCAGCGACAAACGTCCTGCTAGCATCTTACTCTGATCATTCCATAGTTCCAGAGTCACCCCTGCTGGCAATTCGCGCGGTGCCACATTTTCTATATAATCACGAACCCCCTTCGCCAAAAGAATCGTATCCTGATCGCCAGTACGAAAAACATTTACCAGTGCCGCATTTCTTCCATCGAAACGCGCACGCAAGTCCACATCTTCAAAACCGTCAATCACCGTCGCGATGTCTCCTAACAAAAGCTGCTCACCTGTCGCATTGCTTACGATGACCACATCGTTAAAATCGCTAGCCTCTTTCACTTTCCCCTTCACCCGCACAACCACCTCACCACTGCGCTCCCTTACGCTGCCTGCTGGCAAATCTAACGAAGCCGCACGGAGCGCCCGAGCTACACCATCCAAACTCAAACCGTGTTGACGCAGCGTCGCATCCGACACTTCAATAGAAATTTCATAAGGTCGCACATTCGCCAGTGACGCCTTCGTGATATTCGGTTTCCCGCGCAATGCTTGATCTAACTTCCCAACAAAACTCGTCGCATCTTCGGCCTGATAGTTCAGTAAGCCGTCACGCACAGTCTCCGCCATATGTCTGAGTGTCTTTTCATCCGCCTCAGCACTCACTGCCACACTCATCACTTGATAAGAAAGTAAGAGTTCTTCCACCACCGGTTTCTCAGATTCTTCCGGAAGTGTACTCACCGCATCTACTCGGCTCTTCACATCATCCATCACCTCCCGCACATCGTAACCAGTCTCAACCTCCACCGTCAAAGCGCCTAAACCCTCAGTCGCTGTTGCAGTATAGCGCTTCACTCCGTCAATATCTGCAATGGCATCCTCGAGCGGAAGCAAGATGCCATCTTCCACTTCTTCAGGCGTCGCATTTGGAAACACGACCGAGACAGTTACCGCATCTAAACTCGTTTCAGGAAACACTTCCTTTTTCAGCTTAAACCATGTGGAAACGCCAGCGATCAAGATCACTAACATCATGAAGTTTCCCGCCACATGATTGCGGGTAAACCATTTGATCATCCCTTCCATTATGGAGCTCTATTCGCTGTTTTTGAAATTTCTACTTTCATCCCATCCACTGGAATTTCGATAGGACTAGTGATCACAGATTCTCCTGAAGAAAGGCCGTCCACCACCATCACTGTGTCTCGGTCACTACGCTCAACAGTAACATCTCTCACTTCTAACAACCCCTTCGAATCCACCAGCCAAACAGTACCATTCGTCCTCAATGCCATACGAGGCAGTCTCACCACATTTTCAAATTGCGTTCCTTTGAAGACACCTTCCACAAATAAACCAAACGGAGGAAGAGGAAATCTGCCATCGTCTTTTTTCTCTGCTACTTCCACCACCGTCATCATTGTATGCGTTGCCCTGTCAATGACTCCCTCCGTCCTCACCACCTTCCCTATCCATTGCTCATTCAGGCGACCGATCTGCGCATTTATTTCCACTGCCACGTTCTCTAATGAAGGTGGCAAATAGCTCACGTCTTCCAAACTTAGAGGTAAACGAACCTGAACTTTATCCGCTTCATAAATGATAGCAACACGCCCAGCTGACGTGAGATACCCACCTTGATCCACCTGCGCTGATTCCACCAAACATGCATAGGGTGCGACAATTTCAGTCTTCGCGAGATCCCGTTCAGCTTGTTTCACTGCAGCTTCCGCCGCTATCAGACGAGCCTTTGCAGACTTCAGTTGCGGTACGCGCTTAATTAACTCTCCAGGCTCGCCTCCTCGTCCTAACTTCTTCCAATCTCTCAAGCCTTGTTCCGCTCTCGCCTCTTCTTGTACAATCTGTAGCTCAGCGTCCGCCACATTGGCCCGCGCTTGTTCTAACTGAGACAGATAATCCGCCTGACTCAACTTAAGCATGAGCTCTCCTTTCTTAAATTTGCCACCCGCTTTGAGCTCTGGAGAAACCCAGTCGATCGCACCCGAGACCTCACTCACAATCTCAGTCGAGCTTACAGGTTCAACCTTCCCTTGAGCTCTCAATACCACTTTATAGTTTTCCTCTACTACCTCTAACACCTCCACATTTGGTACAAAGAGCTCCTTACCTTCGGCAGGAGCCTTCACTGAAGTAGACATCAGCCCCTTCATCACAGCTACACCAATTCCCAGCACTAACAGCACGAGAATAAATTTAATCATTGGCCGGATTTTGCGGCCCGTTTCTATCATGCTCATTTCCCTTTAAATCTAAATTCTCCACCGAGGGCGAGATGCAGATCCACTCGATTGTCTAACTGCATACGCTTTAAGGTGAGCAGGCTCGCGCCTATATCCACGGCACTGCGCTGAGCGGAAAGCAAGGTGAGTACGTCGCCTGTTCCGTCTAAGAAGTCATCATTTGCAGCCTTTGCCGCCTCTTTTGATAAATCATATGCCCGCTGCATATCCTTCACCCGCTTACTTAACCAGTTTTCCACGACCAAAGCATTTTCAACCTCGCTAAATGCCTTCAACACCACGCCTTCAAGCTTGGCCAATTCCTCACGCTCTTTCGAATTTCGTAATTCGATCTCCCCTTTCACTCGGCCACCAGTGAGAATATTCTGCACTAAGGTTCCACCAATCGACCACGTACTAAAATTGTTGTTCACGATTTGCTCAAGCGCATCACTCGCAGTTCCATACGAACCAGTTAAACTGATGATTGGGAAAATTGCACGTTTCGCTTCTTTCACCCGAGAAACAGCAGCAGCGTACCTACGCTCAGCGGCAACGACATCGGGCCGGCGTTGTAATAAAGATGAAGGCACACCACTTGGTGGGCTCTTGGGCATTTTAGTGAGAGCATTGCTCCCCTTGAGTTTACCTTCCGGATATCTGCCACAAAGCAGTTCCAACCTTCTCTTTGCCAAAGCCATATCACTCATCCGCTGAGACACTAGTGATTCCGCAGTAGCTAAATCGGTCTGCGCCAGACGCAGCTGGCTAGCCGAGCCACCCTCACCTCCCAAGTTGCGCTCAAATCGATCCGCAATCGATTCCACCGAAGACTTGCGAATCCTAACAACTTCCTGCGCGAGTTCTAGTTGTTCACCGGCTTCCCCCAATGCAAACCACGCCTTGCAAACTTCCGCCGCGAGTGCTGCCTCAGCCGCTTTTTGATCGAGCTCGGCCGCCTGGGCATCAGAAATGGCGGCCGTCTGTCCCATTCGAATTCTTCCCCACAAATCAATCTCCCAATTCATGCGTAAATCCGCATAACTGCCATTCTGAATACTCGAGCCTCCAAAAGGAAAGCCGACGAACTGACGCTGGCTTCTATCCCCATTAATTTCTGCAGCTAACGTCGGTCGTGCCGCAGCACCTGCTAGATACGCATTCTGCCGAGCTTGCGCCACACGCTCAGCCTGCGCACGCATGTCTGTATTACGCGCCATAGCCTCGTCCACCAAATTACTCAGTTGCTTATCCTTAAACGAAGCCACCCAGTCACGATCCACTCCCGCTTTTCCCTCCTTAGTAGCAGACCAACTATTCGGTGCCATCTGCTCAACTTTTAACATCTGTGACTCCGGCGGTTTAGCGGCACAAGCAATCAACAATACACTGCAGCCAGCCACAGAGCATACCGCGATTCCCCGAATCGCAATTTCCCGAATACTTCTGACAAAGTGAAAATGCATTAATTGATAATCTCTAAGTAATCTCACACACTCTGCAAAACCAATTCCCTAAACGATCAATTAAATCAAAATGGCAAACAGCTCTGACAGCGATCTGAGCCTAAGAAAGTTTAGGTCAATCAAAAGAAAAATCTAAATAACAATTTGTATTTCATTATTCTCCACAATTCCCAACATATTCGAGCTCGCAACTGTGTGCTGAAAACCCAGCTCCAAAGGCACAGATCCAAGCCGATGTTTCTGAGCTTCGACTCTCTATGAAACGCTCAAGCCCTACTAGCACCGAAGGACTACTCAAATTCCCATAATCCCTCATCACAGATCGGGCGTATTCCACATTCGGCAGAACTGAATCTAGCTGCTCTAACACATCGCGCCCACCTCCATGGGTCACCCACGCATCAGGAGTCTCGATCGTCCGCTGTGCATAAAGTCGCGCCACTGCGTTTCCCGCTAGCTCAGGCACTGTCTTATCCAACTGATTTCGCAGCTTTCCAGCTGCATTGGTAAAACGGATTTTTTCTCGATGTTCAGGTAAATGCAGCGACTGAAAATGCCCTAACTGCCAACCATCACTCTCGCCAGTCCACACCGCCGCCGCAGCTCCATCACCAAAAATACAGGTACTAATCAACACCCCAAAATCATCCTCCACATAAAACGCAGCAGAACATACCTCCACAGCTACGGTGACCACCGCCGCATCTGGATTATCAGACAACACACCTTTCGCTGCTCTCAGCAATGGTACTGCGGCCCCACACCCCAGACCTGTCATGTCTTGCAAAAACACGTCCTCACGTAAGCCTAGCTCTGCCGCCACATACGAACTCACTCCCGGACAGAGAAAGCCCGTACACGAACATAAGAAAAGCGCATCGATTTCACCTGGCTTATGACCAGATTTAGCAACAGCCTTTCTCACCGCTTCAGCAGCAAGTTTGGGCGCCTCACGCTCGTAGGCCTCATTAAGTCCTTGAGCATCTCTACTCCAAGCATCCTCAAGCGCATCCACACAGAAATGGCGTTTCTCAATCCCACTATTTCCACTGAGTACTTTCTCTAACACTAGCCGCGAGCGTCCACTAAGCTCAGTCCAAAATGGAGCACCACGCATAGCCTCCAAACTCTCTTCTTGGGTATATGCATATGATGGAAAAGCGCTTGCAACAGAGTGAAGTTTCATGGAGTACGTAATTGTTCGAATAGAAAAGATGTCGGAAAGAGCGAACGCTTACCGAGTTGGCCCAGTAGCAATTGACTGAGTGAATTAAAAAATAATGGATGCAACCCAGCCGCTAGTCCGCAACGCTTTTGGAAATAGTCTTTCTTCGCTTTGTTGTAATCAACGCTGGCCTCATCCCAGCTACTCTTCCCTTCAGAATACCCTTGGAGGAACGGCAAAGCGATCGCGCTAGACTCTAGCGCCATACTCATGCCATTTCCCGTAAACGGAGGAATCATGTACTGCGCATCGCCCACAGCAAAACCATCAGTATTACACTGAGCACCAAAATCAAAACCAGCAATCGCTGAAGCACTTACATCATCGCGATCAGCCAGCTCTAAACGCTCAGCCAAATATCCAAGACCATTCGCCCTCATATACTTTTCTAACAACTGCTCACCCTTAATCTCTTTATTAAGTTCAAAAAGGGCACAGACATTCACCTTGTTAGACTCGATATTCGCTAAACCTGCATAGCCTCCACCAGCACTATGCATTTCCAAGCCTTTCACATCGATATTACTATAATGCAATTTCAAGCCGATCCACTTCTTGGCCCCTCGCTTCCTCTTACCCGAAGCCACTACCACACCTTCAGTAATCTCACCTCGCCAAGATTTACGGGTCTCCAGATCTCCTCCCAATTCGACAAACATTTGGGCTAAGCGACGATCTAACACAAATCGTGACAGACCTCGTGCTGGTGTAGGCAAAACTTCATCTGTGACTTTTTTACCAGCTATCCACCAACTCATTTGCTCTAGCATCTGAGCACCTTCAAGTGCTACCTGAATTCCTAACACCTCTAGAGTTCTCTCTTGCACCCCACTGATAAACTCCCCACACACTTTATGTTGAGGATAGTCTCCTCTCTCAATCAGTCTTACAGGAACCCGACGTCTAAGCAGCCCGATACCAAGTGACAATCCAGCAAGACCTCCCCCTATAATCTGAATCTCTCTCACGCTTTCACCGCCTTGCTACGTAATCCACCCATCCAATGCGTCACTTCTACCCATTGAAAATTTTCTGAAAAATAAGCCTCTAATTCGCCTGCCACAAAACCTGCGCGAATACTCACCATCATGTCGTGCTTAGTCACTCGCCCAACAAATGGATAGGCGAAATACCCTAACACCAGCGCATACGGCCGCCGTGCTGGTTCAGCAAACAACAAAGCCTTCGCGTCCTTCAGCCTATTCACCAGTATAACTAGCTGTTCATGCTTGAGGTGATGTAAAAATAGATTCACAACAACCACAGTTTCATCGTCGATCGGCAACTCGCTCTCTAACACATTAGCTTGCAGCCACTGCGCCCTATCATGCATTCCTGCTGGACGCTCAACTAGATCCACTGCACACACTTCCAGCTCAGAAAATTGCTCACAAATAGCAGTCGCTAAGAGCCCTTCACCAGCTCCTAACTCGACCACGCGTTTCACTCCCTTGAGCTCGTGTAACTCTCGGACAATCCACGCTTCGCCACCAATCAGCCGATTCAACACGCGCAAGTCGGCACGACTACGTATCGCCTCAGGATTATCGGCTGGCAAGTCATCTAAAATCTCTGGTTCGACGGTGCGCTGCATGAAACTAACACATCATTCTCGCAAGCTACTAAAAACGCAATTGAAAGTTTTCGATGTGACAGATCTCTATCCACCCGTTAGTTTTCCTCCATGCGCCTTCTCGCTCTTTTTTCCGCTCTTCTCAGTATCATCTTGCTTTCATCCTGTGCCTCCCCCTCAGGCCACAACGGCTATCTCACCCGTCCCTACACTATACGCGGCCAGCACTACCACCCAATGCCCGTCGAACAAGCTCTCTACCACACCGAAGTCGGCGTCGCGTCTTGGTACGATGAATCCAGCTGGCTCGGCTTCAAACGAGGCAACACATCACTCGGCGAAAAAGTCCAGCCCTGGCATATCTCCGGAGCTCACAAAACCCTCCCTCTCCCCTGCGAAGTCAAAGTTACCAATCTCGAAAACGGGAAAACCCTCAAAATGCGCCTTAACGATCGCGGTCCATTCATTCCCGGACGCATCATTGATGTCACTCCGCGCGCCGCTAAAAAATTAGACTTCCATAAAGATGGCCTCACTAAAGTCAAAATCGAAGTCCTTTCTGTCGGTGACGGAAAATACAAACGTAAGCCCAAGCGCAAAAAGCGCTTCCTTTTCTTTTAATCTTCTAGAGTCGAAGTAAACACTCTAACATATTCTTACTCTTCATGTTACCTGTTAACAATCCACATTGTTTACAAGAAAAAAATATTCACACTCTAAAAACATATATGAAGACTCTCTCCTTTCAGCAACACTCGTCGCTTCGGAGATATGCGTTTCAGCCTCCACACTCCTATTCGATGATTTCGATAATAACGACATTGCAACAAGCGGAATCAACGGCGGTTTCCATTTAGTAAGTAACAGCACCAATGCTACTGAACTTTCTCTGCAAGGCGGCACAAGTAATGGGAATGGTGATGGCTCGGGCTTTCGAACAGCCAGTAATTTCAGATTCGTTATCAATAGTTCAGGTATCTAGTCACTTGCAGGCAACGACGGTACAAACCAAGTAACTCTATTTACAGGTACCGCATTAACAGGCGCCGAGGTCGCTAATGGCTATTCTATCACAATGGACGTAACCGCAGCAGGATGACAAGTGAGCAGCTCTGGCCTTGGAACTGATTTTAATGAATCAGGAGCATGGTCAGGAGGTTTTGATTACTCCGATCTTCAAACCGACCTCTACACATCTGCAATCATTCAAGCGAACAACCAAAATACTTCCAGATCTTTAAATATTGATTCCATCTCCGTCACAGCAATCCCTGAGCCAAGTTCCAGCTCACTTCTCCTTCTCGGAGGCAGCGCACTCTTCCTTCGTCGCAAGCGTCGATAGGCGATTATAAAACAATCAGATCATTTCAACCAAAGACCCTCAGCAGTTCTTCAGCCGAGGGTCTTTTGATTGTCTCTGATTTAAAAAGTACAACCTACCCAATCGGGGCGATATAGTAGCTGCTAGAGACGCCCTCGACATCGTGATAATAATAAAAACCATTGGGGTCAGCCTGTCGTATCGCACTAAGCATCGATGGTAGCTCCTCCTGCGTGATAATGGTCCTGATCAGATGAAATGGTTCACCGCTGTGCCCACCAGCCCCTTCTTGCAGGGTGTAGGTTCTATGAGCTGTGGTTGAGGTAATCGCCTTTCCCACTTTTTCATGCACATTGCTGATCACTACCAACATGGTCACTTTGAATTTTTTATAAAGATTGTTCAGCGTTTCTGCCGACACGAAAATATAAATACAAGTGTACATGAGCGTGTTCACTACGGTCTCAAAATCCCCATTCTTCATAAAATCTAACACCAGTCCAAAGCCTGTCGATACTACCGATGCGATAACAGCAATCACTCCCACAGGTTTGAGGTACTTCACAGCGAAGTACGCCCCCACAATATCTTCATCGCCAGTCGACCCTCGGTTCCGAAATGCTAAAGCCTTTGCGCAGCCAGCTAGAATTCCGCCAAAAATTACAAGAATAATACGTTCATTCTGCGGCTCAGGTTGAGCAAAACGCAATTCAGGAAGAACGATCAAAGCTAGTACAACTATAGTCACCACAACAAAGGAGCGAAAGGCAAACACCTTACTCACCCGAGTGAATGCAAAAACTAACATGCAAGCTTGGAAAACTATATAGAGCCCAATGAAAACAGCATAACTGTCGAAATAGTATGACAACGCCGTCGCGATACCCTCTGTGCCCGTCAAAATGACTTTGGACGGCAACACAAAATACTTGAGCGCAGCCGCGTAAAGCAGCCCAGCAAAAAGAATCACACTATACTCTTTTAATGCTAATTTGAGACGAGGTGAACTATTCAATGCAGTCATTATTTAAATCTGGAGGAAACTTGACAGAGTCGATGCAGCTCACGGCTACCGCAAGCTGAATTTTCAGTTTTCTAACAAGCAGCAAGTCCTACGCCAACCGCGTGCCATTAGGCAACTCCATGTCCACAGCTGATAGCACGACAGAGCCGTCTGGTCCATGCAATCCCGTAACTAAACATTCTGACATAATAGGCCCGATCTGTTTTGGTGGGAAATTTACAACCGCTAGGACCTGCTTACCAAGAAGAGACTCCTTACTATATAGATTAGTAATCTGCGCACTAGACTTCTTCACTCCAAGCTCTTTCCCAAAATCGACCTTCAAGATATATGCTGGTCGCTTCGCTTTTGGAAAATCTTCCGCTCCAACAATAGTACCGACACGGATATCAACTTTCTGAAAGTCCTCCCAATCAATTTGCTCCATAGCTACTTAATCGCGCTTCTGAGCCCACGAGTACACCCTAAAATTATCAATTTTAAAATGATTACGGACTGTTCGAAATCCAAACCTGCCTTCAGTAACCGGCGCTTAATCGATTCCCTAAAAGACGGCCTTACCATCGCGCCAATATTGAATTTTCTCTCCGCCCGCTACGCTCCGAATCATCATCTTGGTAAATCAATACTTGCCCAAAACTAGCTCCACACTCCTCGGCTGCCAGCGACATACTCTTCAGTAATCCTGCCACGTAAAATGTAATCAGGCAATTTTTTAACAAAAGAGCAAACATGAAACCAAGCACTATAAATTCTGGACGTGATCCACAGCGTCGATTCGCCACTCACCGTCATCAAGAACCTTCACTGTAAGCTGAGCTTCGCTATCAGTAGTACCTTCTGCACCCTTCACGTACATCACTAATGAGGTCAACTTTTGATCGGCCTCAAAACTCAAGTCTGGCCAATTATTACGATTCACATCAACTCCAATATAATCACCTTGATCCTTAAAATCTCCATCGCCATTCGCATCGATAGAGATCAGCTCATTAGATTGGGCGTCGTAGATCTCAATCCGCATCGGCACTGATGACTCGATTCTTAGATCAATAGCCTCCGGCTCACCCGCTGAAGAACGTTGAATCATATGATGAATAGGAATCAAGAAGAATGGATTATCCCGCACTCGATGAGCATCAATCACTGCCGTACGCTCATCTTTAGCCGCAGAACTATAACGCCACTGCGCACTAACACCATCACCTGACGCGCCGATCCATTCACAAGTCACCAACGATTCAGTTCCACCAGCTTCTGGTTCGCCCGAAATTTCAATTACTACACTCTCTCCAGCGCCGAGTGACAAAGCTATTTCACTTTGACCTTTCGTCATCCCTACGCCCGATTCAATCACATACCAGCCGTCATCTAACATTTGTATCTCACCCACAGCGCCTCTCACACGCAGCATTCCAGTTTGCTCTTCCGAACTCGAATTCAACACAAAAAATCTCCCGTAAGCTTTTTCGCCCGATACCGAAATAGCTGCACTCTGTATCGGCTGGATATCTACCATTCTAAAAGCGATAGTCCTCTCAGGATTACGTACCTCTGAGGCACCGGACTCAAAGGCACCATGCTCTGCAGCATTTCCCGCTAACTCCTGTGCTCCCTTATCAGACCTATCACTCACTACTTGCTGTGCCAGCTGCAATCTTTCGATTTCCTTGCGGTTCTCTAACACTCGCGTAGGTAAACGCATCGAGCCTGCCAAACGTACTGCCTCTTGTAAGATCTCAATAGCTTCCGCATAACTTCCCTGCTTCTCTAAAAAGATCGCATACTTTTCATACAGTGGCAGTTCACCGAACTTATTTCCTTTCTGCCGTTCATTATCCAGAGCCAGCAAAAGCCAGTCTTCAATCTGAGGATCTGTAGCTCCATCTTCGATTGCCAAATCCACCACCGTCGTCAGTACATAGGTCCACAGATTCGGGTTCACGTCCTTCTTCGCTTCCTCAAACACAGTGTTCACCATCTCCCAAGCCTCAGGTTTACGACCTAGTGCGTAGTAAATACGCGCACGTAATAAAGCACACTCAATCACGTCATCTTTATCATAGTAATGCGTACTCGAAATCACCTCCATCGCTTCATCGGCAATGCTTAGAGACTCTTCATCCAACTGTCCGAACTCCATCTTTGCCAATTCTCTCCTAAGGTAACCCTCACTATAAAAAGGTCGCTGCTTAGTAAAAAATTTCTCAATTTGTTCTACATAATGCTGATAGAACCCCAGCGACTCCTCAGTGTGTCCATGGATTTCACAAATAAGCATTAACGATTTAATTGCTCGGAGAGTGTACTTATAAACCTCCGCCGGCATCGGTCCTCCATCATTTTCAATGTAGACATTACTGTAACCTATGTACCAATAATAAAGCTCCGCAGCTCGTGCCCAATCACCTGTGAACAATGCCTGATCAGCCACAGAGATCACAGCATACATATTCGCATAATATATGAACAGGTCAGAGCCTTGGCCAAGGTCCTTTCGATAATAGGGAAAAGCACGTTTCCTCGCCTCTGGCATGAATGAGAAAATAGCACCACGGTCGGCATAAACCGATGTATCCTCAGTGTTGATTCCTTTGAAATCACGTAAACTGTCCTCCATTTTCAAAACCCATGAACGCACCTCCGCTGCCCGCCCAAGGCTCGACAGCCTCGCTATGATGTTCTGATACAAGACGTAGTCACTACTCGGAATATCCACAGCCCTCCTTGGATTCTTCCGAATACTACGCTCGTAAAGAGAATTAAAAACTTGATATCCCCATTCCGCATCTTCTCTACCAGACTTAACCTGAGCCTCCCACCACACGATAGCAAAAAAGTGATGACTCGGATGCTCCTCATCGACCTTATCATAAACTTCATCGAGCCGTTTAAGCGCCTCAGCAGGTTTTCCCTCATGATACAGCTCTAGCACCGATGCCATTTGTTCTTCATAAAACGCCTTCTGCTCCCCCTTCACGCGCTTCCATGGATCAGCATCAACATACTGAACCATGATAAAAAACTGAAAAAAGATAACTGCAACAAGAGACAATCTCACGCCTCAGTTCTAGCGAGTTCTTACATATCAATGCAAGACCATACATACTTGGAACTCAGCTTAGCTGCTACAGTTCCCCTATTACGTAAATTGAGCAGCCGCTTTGACAGCTTCTAAATCCTTTGGCGAATCAATGGCTACTTCCGCCCTCTTGATAACCGCGTCGCTATACTCGGCTATCAATTTCTGAGCTTCCTCATTACTCACAGCAGCAATTGCACTAAAACCCTTTTGTAATCGCATCATTACCTCCACAGCACCTGCACCATCCCGGCTAATCATTCTAAAAGCATCGTCAAACATATCTTCAAGCGACAATTCAGGCACAGCAACTCGATCAAATTGAACTTCTTCCTCTTCCTCTGGCTTCGCCCAAAACACTAACAGACGCACAAGTGCCCCAATAACTGCGATTGCCGTTCCCGAATCGTTAATCGCTGGAGACAAGGCTCTCCCCGCAATTTCAGACAAAACGACGAGACCAAAGCGAGGATCATCTTCAAAGGTCCGATCTCTACCAATCACAAAAGCTTTAGATACCTTGTCTTTAAATTCTGACAACTCCTCCACATCTCCTTCGAAAAAAGCCAAGGCTCTCGCAGGTGAGGCAAAAGTCCCAGGTAAAGCCATCAACTCTATCTCCACATCATGCTTCTCAGCTAACTCCTGCAACTCATCCATTTTTACCATCTGCACATAGCCGATCTCCTCACCAATAACAGCAACAGCCCCCACAGCGCGCTCGCCTACTTTCTTACCACCCAACTGCGGTGACTTACGGCGACGCTTCAATGCTGCAGAAGTCGTTAGCTCCACTTTATCGATCGTTGTTCCCATCCTTCCCAACCGAGCAATTCTATCCACCCACCACACAAATGTTAGAATGACCACCGCGAAAACCGCAAAAGTCATGATCAACAAAGTGAAACGACCAGCTCTCTCATAATAGCCATTCTGTAGAGCAAATAGGCCGACGATACTGAAAATAAATGCTCCAACAAATGCAGTCAGCGCATTCTGTGAAACATCATCCGAAATGATCAGAGGAAAAGTCCTCGGCGTGGCATCCTTACTCGCGGAAGCATAAGCCGAAACCATTGAGCCTACCGCAAATGTCGCCATCACCAGCATACTCGCAGCAATCACTTGTAGTAAAGTTTCTATCGAATCAATCGAGATGTTAGGAACCGTCTCTAACGCTGGAAACTGGTCGACCCATTTTGCGGCAAATACAGCCACCACTGAGATACAACAAATGACTGCAGGTTTAACCCAGAGCTGCTCTTTTAAGCGATGGTATAGAAATACAAGCCAGTTGCACATGTCGTGTTTTTTGTGAAAAAATATTGTTCCATGCTGCACTCGTTGCAACATACTAGAACTACCTTATAACACAATTGTGCCAACCCTGACCAGTTCAGTAACCTGACTACAAAGAAAACGGCAAAGCAAAGACGCCAAACAAGTTTATGACATCACCTAACAGAGACTTCTATCTGTGGTCTATCAGGCACTGCCTTTAGACAAAGGGCTGCACTATGAGCTGTTTTTACTCATAGAGCAGCGGTGAAAAACAAATTTAACAATAATCCCTCCTAGCTTGAAGCCACTCGCACACAAGGCAAAGCTCTTCCTCAACCGAGAAAGGTTAGATCCTGCCCTTCGTTATTTCTTCAAGAAGGAAATAACTGCAAGCACTAGAAAAACAACAAAGCAGATTTTTGCAATTCCAGCTGCGGTACCAGCGATACCGCCAAATCCAAGAACTGCTGCAATCAAAGCTACTACTAAAAAAATAATGGCATAACGTAACATACTAGTCTGTGGCCTCCTTGATTGCATCTCCAGTTTCTTCTGCCGCATCCTCTACATTCTCTTTAATGTCTTCGCCAGCATCCTGAACTTCTTCGGCTGGACGTTGATCAAGAGCATCCTCGACAGTTTCTTCTACCTTGTCAGATGTGCTCTCCTGCTTCTCACATGCAGTAAATGCAACTAAGGGAGTACATAGGCCAATGATTTTATATAGTTTCATATTTTGGTTTTATTAGGTTTATCAGCATTAAACACTGACATTACATTCCTAACATATATACTTTTGCGAGTAAAGAAGTGATCCAAACACTCCACATATACATTACTCATTGTGAATGAGTAACAAAAAAAGGAGATAAGTTTCACTTAGCTCCTTGAATATTTATAATAACAAACCCCTTAAATATTTACTTCTCAGTACTTTTAAGCGATTCTAAAATCTGATCAGCAGTTGCACGATTCCTATATTCAGCATCTAAAAAGGCATAACTAATTTTACCATCTGGCTGAATAATATATGTAGCACTCAATGGCAGCGTAGTATCATCGTAGCTCGCTCCATTGTATTTTTTGAGATCGGCATAGTCACGCATCGCATCTTCCACCCACTTGGTCATGGTGAACACAATACCGTATTTTTTAGCCACTTCACTGTTTAGGTCAGTGAGAACCTCGAATTCCAATGCGTGCTTTTCAGTGGTCGGCAGAGACTTATCTGGAAGTTCGGGCGAGAGCGCTACTAATTGTGCACCGGCTTTTTTAAATTCATCTAAATGCTCCTGGTAGTTGCGCAGTGTAATATTGCAATACGGACACCACGAACCACGGTACCAAGTCAGGACCACTGGACCATCTTTCAAAAGCTTAGACAGAGTCACATCCTTGCCCACCGCATTTTTTAGAGTGAAGTCTGGAGCTGAGTCCCCAACGTTGAGCGCCTTTTCCAGCACGCCTGATTCCTGCACCGATTTGATGCCCTTATTGTATTCTACAATCGTTTCCTCAGGAGCAGTCTTTGTAAATTTGTCCTTTCGGGCGTCGAGTTCTACTTGAAGATCTTCTGCTAACACGCTCATAGAAGAGAGCGCCAAAGCTAGAGTGATATTTCTTAATTTCATAATGCGGAAGCCTAGAGTGTTAATTTGATCAATAGACATTAATAGGAGTCTCGGAATCACAACCTATTCCCTACAAAGAAAAAATAGGGCTCTTCGTATCCTATGATGCCTAGGATAAGAGTTAAAGTCAGCACACTACTCCTCTATGCTGACAAGAACCTGAAACTCCACGAAATGATCTGATAATCTGATTAATACCTGCCGAACCTACATGGTAATGGAATCCTCGTGTTTCATCGAGGTCAATCGCAGGATTACCTTGCACATCAAAAGGCGCTATCGTATGAACCTCAAGAATCGAATGCTGTGGATCGGGTAGATTAGGATCAAAATTCATCCATTAAATGCTGGTCTAATGCCTCCTTGTCCCACTCTTGGCTCTCCGCCACGTGACGATTCATGGTGGTTATGAGCTTCTCCGTCTTATTGCGAATGAATACCATCTGAATGAGTTTAATAGGTGGGGCTCGACCATCGAAGACTAATGGTAGTCGAATCCCGCCACGCGCACAATTAACAACTCTTACTAAGCAGTTTATGAACTCCCCTAAGAATACGATAGACAAAAAAACTCACAAAAACGAGAGAGACCAAATAAAAGGGGGTCATAGGAGCAATAAGGAAAATTGAGTGTAAGCCTAATCAATAACAATGCGAATCGAAACTTCGCTACGGCAAGACCTTCAAAGACTGGAAGACTTCACGCACAATCGCTTCCCGCTTATACAGATCATCGGCTCTATTCGGTGTGTCAATATTAAGCGCAAAAAAAACAGCCCCTGTAGGCAGCTCCACCCAACCGACCCACCAACCGATCGTTCCACTCCAGCCAGTCTTCGCTCGCAAGATCCATTCTTTTCCGGCCTCATTAATCATCATGTCTTTGACCAAGCGCTGAGTACTCACGCTAAATGGAAGCTCATTTCTATAAAGCTTTTGCAGAAAACTAATCTGTTCCAATGCCGAGATCCGGAGATTTCCTTCCACCCAAAATGGAGTGTCACCCGTCGGGTCAGCGTTTCCGTAATCAATCTTTTCCATGTACGCACGCTCAAGCGATTCACCTATTTCTTTCTCGAAAACCTCATACACCCAGACCACTGAATGGCGCATCGAAGAACGAAGTGTCTGATCTCGATTCCAAACCTCATATCTCCGCTTCTTTCCATCCCAGGGAATCACTTGAAATTCATCGCGCACGACACCCGCATCGAGTGCGAACAACGCATGCGGAATCTTAAAAGTCGAAGCAGGCGAAAATCGTTTTTCTGCACGTTCCTTATTGAAAACAAATGTTCCACGCGTCTCCTCGCGTTCATCTAACACAACAAGCGTTCCTTCAGCAGCGAATTTAGAAAACACCTTCTGCCATTTTGGACGACTAACAATAGCGTCTTCAGCCAACATATGATGAAGAGGCAGCAGGCATAAGGTGACGATGAGTAAGCGATAAATAGAAATCATTAATCCATGCTTTAAAGAGTACAACCTCCCTAATCCAGCAATCTTTAACATTTCCTATATTTCAATTGTCACATGCCTCTAACCCTCCCTTCAACCATTCTATTGTAGGGCTCAATGTGAATTACTAGATCCTTTAATTTCGGCATTTTATCAGTCACATACTCTTCAAACTCATGCGCAATTTCATGCCCTACCGTCACAGTACAATGCGGATCCACCTGCACATGCACTTCCGCAAAATAAAACACACCACTCTTGCGCACGCGACATTTCTCGATGGCACAAATACCTTCCACATCCTCAGCATAACGGCGAATATCTTCATCCACGCTCTCATCCACCTTCCCGTCAATATTCTCATGAACAGAACGAGCTATAATCCTCCCACCATTAAACACAATAATGGCACAAGCAACCAACGCCCCCCAGTCATCAGCCGCTGCGTATTTTGGTCCACCCAGTAAAGCTAAGGTCAAACCAACAGCCACCGCTCCAGACGTCATAGCATCCGAACGATGGTGCCACGCATCCCCTTCCAGCGCACGACTGTCAGATTGCTCAGAAAGCACCGAGATCTTCCGCGCTAACACTTCCTTAATCACCACGACCAACAACAGCACCGGCAAGGTAAACCAACTAGGACTATGGTGCGGAGTGAGAATTTCGTGAATGCTCTGATACGCGATCAAAGCTGCGGCACCTAACAAAGCCATCCCCGAAAAGATCCCGGCAAGCGATTCAATCCTGCCGTGTCCAAATGGATGCCCTTCATCCGCGGGACGCAGCGACAAGCCAAAGCCTAACCAAGTAATCAACGACACGAGAATATCCGATGCCGACTCAATACCATCGGCAATGAGCGCATAGGAATTACCAATCACGCCAGTCGCAATCTTCACGATCATTAGGATGAAATTCACCAATGTCGTCAGCAGCGCGTATCCTATGACTTCCTGTCGTTCCATGCTCGATAATCCATTTGCCGAACTTTCAGTCTAACTAACTATAACCTCAAAACCAGCTCAGATTACAGAGACGATTCCTAACAGTAAAAGCCTCGAAAAATCACTTCCGAGGCTTTTCTTCATTAAGAAAATATACTGCTTCTAAGCGATTACTTAGCAGTCACCTGTTTTAAAATGTCAGCAGCCTGCTTGGTCGTAGATGCCTTCTCATCTTTCCAAACCAACTTCCCTTCCTTAAAAAGATATGCCTGACGCTTCGCCAAGCCTATTCCAGGAAACTGAGGAACCCCAAAGGCTTTGATCACCTTGGTATCTTTGTCCGCTAGCAAAGTGAATGGCAATTTATACTTCTCAGCGAAGGCTTTTTGCTCCTCCACCGTATTTTTTGACACTCCAAAAATAATCACTCCTTTATCCGTGAGAACCTCATAAGAATCACGCAGCGAACAGGCCTGTTTCGTACAGCCTGGCGTGTCAGCTTTCGGGTAAAAGTACACCAACACCCATTCCGAATCTTTAAACTCAGAGAGTGAAACTTTCTTCCCCTCATGACTCGCACATGAAACTTCAGGCAGTTGATCACCCACTTTCAATGGTGCAGCAAATGCCATCGATGCACACATCGAACTCGGGACTACAAATCGTAAGAGCTTTTTAATCATACCTATCAATCACACGCCTACTAGATGCCTGCAAGCGAGGAGTGATTTTTTATCATTTAACATCAGAAAGTTTGCGAAGTGCTTCTATCATTTCAGCCGGTTCTGCCCGCTTGCGGTAATCGACGTCCACATATTTCCACACCACAACTCCGTAACGGTCTAACACAAATATTGCCGGTATTGGCAAGACCTCGCCATTCCCATTATTGATCATTTCCAAGTCGAGTTTTCTATCCAATCGCATGTGCTCTAAAATCACTTCCGGAACCTTCCAAGCAACACCATAGCGCGCTGCCACTTCAGCCCCCTGATCTGATAAAACAGGAAACTCTATCACATCCTTTTCTGACTGAGCTAAAGACATATCTGGAGTTTGAGGGGTCACGAAAACCAACTCCGCTCCCAGCTCCCGAATTTCTGGCAAGTGCGCTTGCAACGCCTTTAACTCAAGATTGCAATAAGGGCACCAGCTCCCTCGATAAAAACTCAACACCACTGCCCCTTTTGCCAACAGATCAGCTAACTTGATACTCGCCCCATCGAAGTTTGGCAGCTCAAAGCTAGGTGCCACCTCCCCCAGAGCTAGTGCATTTTTACCCTCTTCGAACTGGCGTGCAGCCTCGATAACTTGATCTACCGCCTCCATAAATTGAGGATTACCGTTTCGCGATTTTTTAATCTGCGCCTCTGTCTGTTCTCTTAAATTTTTCATGTATACTCGTAAGTGTTAGCTTCTACCAACACCTATAGCATAGATTTCAGAGAATACTTCATCCTCGCGGTCTATCAGACAGTTAGTATTGAGAAATAGACATTCCACCGCTTTTCTATCCTGCACGATGATAGCTCATTTCAACTACGGCAAGGTGGTGAAGAGTAGTTAATCAACATCAATGATTTTGTTACCAACAAAGCTATAGTTAAATTGCGCCTGAAGGCTTTCTATCAACGCATTCAGGCCGTCAATTCCAGATCAAATACGATCCAGCCGGATCGTAAAGCAATTTGTCAACACGGCCTACAGTATGAAAAAGCAATGTCTCCCCCATTCTGATCCATAGGAATGACCCAAATAGCACTGGACGCGGGGCCTAGCTCTGATATGAGCAGCAACACTATGGTAATAGAAGAGCCTAATGAAGTCCGCGTGTTCGCACCCGCTACTGTCGCCAACGTAGCGAGTGGGTATGACGTCCTTGGATTCGCCATCGATGCCCCTGGTGACGAAGTTGTAGCTAGATTTTCAGACCAACCAGGCCTCCGAATTACCAACATCACTGGTGACAATGGCAAACTGCCGAAAACCGTCGAGGGCAACACTGCCGGCGTCGCAGCTCTTGACCTCCTCCGCCATCTCGGCCTCACCGACAAAGGCATTGAAATGGAAATCCACAAGAAGATGCCATTCGGTTCAGGTCTCGGTTCCTCAGCAGCTTCGGCAGTAGCTGGCGTCTACGCAGTCAATATGCTCCTCGGCGAACCACTTACTAAGAAGCAACTTCTTCCTTTCGCCATGACCGGTGAAGCCAGTGCCGACGGCGCTTACCACGCCGACAACGTAGGCCCGTCCCTTCTTGGTGGCATTACATTCATCCGCTCCAATGAAGAGCTCGACATCACTCAACTTCCCGTCCCGGAAAACCTCTGGGCAGCGGTCGTTCATCCAGATATCGAAATCCTCACCAAAGTAGCGCGCGACATCCTTCCAAAAGAGATTCCAATCAGCACCGCAACTCAACAAATGGGCAACCTAGGTGGCTTCATCTGCGGACTCTACAACAACGACCTCGGACTCGTAGGCCGTTCACTCCACGATGTCATCGCCGAACCACACCGCCAAAAGCTCATCCCTGAGTTCTACACCGCCAAGCAAGAAGCCCTCTCGCACGGAGCTCTCGGTTTCTCAATCTCAGGTGCCGGCCCATCAGTTTTCGCACTCTGTGAAGGTGAAGAAAATGCCAACAAGGTCGCCGAAGTCATCTCAAAAGTCTTTACCGACAACAACTTTGGCAATCAAATCCACGTCTCTAGAATCAACACCACAGGAGTTCACGTCATATAGAGACCACTCTTACCATTTAGAATTTAACACCCGAAATTCTCATTATGCAATTTTACTCCACCAATAACAAAGACCTCCGCGTCGATCTCAAGGAAGCGGTGATTCGCTCACTCCCAGCTGACAACGGTCTCTACATGCCTGAAACCATCACCCCACTCCCAGCGTCCTTCTGGGAAAATTGGCGTGAAATGTCACTCCCGGAACTCGGCTTCCACGTGGCAAAACAAATTCTTGGCGACAGCATCCCAGAAGACGCACTTCGCGACATCGTCAACGAAGCTATCAACTTTGATGCTCCAGTCGTAAAGATTGCCGAACACACCCACGTGCTCGAGCTCTTCCACGGACCGACCCTCGCATTCAAAGACTTTGGAGCCCGCTTCATGGCTCGCACCATGGCTTACCTCAACAGAGACGACGACAGCATGCTCACCGTCCTCGTAGCCACCTCAGGCGACACTGGCGGCGCAGTGGCATCCGCTTTCCATAATGTGGAAGGCACACGCGTCATTATTCTTTATCCAAAAGGTGGCGTTTCAGACCTCCAAGAAAAACAACTGACTACACTTGGCGGAAATATCACAGCTCTTGAAGTCGATGGAAGTTTTGACGATTGCCAAGCTATGGTGAAGGCCAACTTCCTCGACCGCGACTTGATGGAAAAGTACAATCTCACTAGCGCGAACTCCATCAACATTTCCCGCCTCATCCCGCAGGCATTTTACTACTTCAATGCAGCTCGCCAGCTCGAAGAAGGCAAAGAGCCAGTCTTCGTCATCCCATCTGGAAACTTCGGCAACCTCACTGCCGGACTCCTCGCTCAAAAACTTGGTCTCCAAGTGCGTCACTGGGTTGCTGCGACGAATATTAACGACACCGTCCCGCGTTACCTCGCTGACGGCAACTACGAACCGCTTCCATCCAGCCCAACGATTTCAAATGCAATGGACGTAGGAGCGCCATCCAACTTCGCTCGCATGAAGGACCTCTTCGGCGATGACTGGGAAGCCATGCGCGAAAACATCTCTGGCCTCGCGTTTGGCGATGACGAAACACGTGAAGCCATCAAGGCCGTCAAAGCAAACACTGGCTACACTATAGACCCTCACGGCGCCGTCGGCATCCTTGCTGCTGAAGCGTGGCACCAAGCCTCACCAGAAGATGAGTGCATCATTTTAGAAACTGCCCACCCTTCCAAATTCCTTCCAACTATGGAAGAAGAACTAGGGAAAGGTAGTGTAGAAATCCCCGAGCGCCTAGCTTGCCTCGCGGACCTTCCCAAAGAAGCACACCAGGTCAGCAACGACCCGAAAGAGGTGCAAAAGTTCCTCTAGTCATTGATGATTTCATCAAAAGCCCAGAGTTCACCGCTCTGGGCTTTTGTGCATTTTATACCAATGAAGTGGATTCCACATAGCTTTTTGTGGTGTCCTTTTACTTTCCACATCGATCAATCACGCTTAGAAAGGTGTCATACAGTTTTTATCACTTTTACCATAACTAGAAGAATCATATGCCAAATCCATGGACAGGGGTAGGAAACCCATACACTCGCGCTGAAGTTATTGAACGATTCAATAACACTCTCTCAAAAGGTGAATCTATCATTGTAGCTGGTGCCGGCACAGGCATCTCCGCTAAATTTATCGAAAAAGGCGGCGCAGACATGATCATAATCTACGCCTCTGGCCGTTTCCGCATGGCAGGAGCTGGCTCCATTGCTGGTATGATGGCCTACGGCGACGCAAATGCTATTGCCATGGACATCGGTGAGCATGAAGTACTCCCAGTCGTCGAAGAAATCCCGGTGATCTGCGGTGTCCACGCATCTGACCCACGTCGCCGTATGTGGCACTGGCTTCAGCAAGTGAAGGGCATGGGCTTTTCTGGCATCAACAACTTCCCCACCCACACTATCGTAGACGGCCAATTCGGTCAATCTATCGAAGAAACTGGCATGGGTGTTCAAAAAGAAATTGATACCGTTGCTCTCGCCAACAAGATGGACATTTTCTCCATCACTTATGTTGCGACTCCAGAAGAAGCGAAAAAAATGGCTAAAGCAGGAGCAGATGCAGTGATCGCCCACGTCGGTTGTACCGTCGGAGGTTCCATTGGCGTCAGCGATGCTTCCATCGGCCTCGAACAAGCAGCTCAGGCCACTCAAGCCATCTGTGAAGCGGTACATTCAGTAAACAAAAACACCTTCGTTCTTTCACACGGTGGACCAATCGTAGGACCAGCAGAAGCTGCATATGTCAACGAGCACACGGATACCGTAGGATTCGTTGGAGCTTCTTCCATCGAGCGCCTCGCTGTAGAGCAGTCCATCACTGACCTCACTCGTGAGTTCAAATCCATCCCAGTGAAACGCATCAAATAATTCTAACCTCAGTAAAGAAAATGATCAGACACTTAGGAGTATTCCAGTTCAAACCAGAAGTCACAGAAGACGAAATCAAGCATTGCTTCGCAGAACTCTGCGCAATGGTTGGCCAAATCCCAGGCCTTCTTAAAGTCGAGCACGGCCCACACAAGTCCGACGAAGGACTTGACGACGGCTTCACTCACGCATTCTGCATGACATTTGATTCCTTCGAATCTCGCGATGCCTACCTGCCACATCCAGTGCACCAAGAGCGCGTCGAACTCATTTCTCCAAAGCTTGAGCGCCTCGTCGTTCTCGACTTTGAAGTCACTTCAGAAAATTCAAAAGAGCTTTAAGTTCTCTCACTCTAAAGCCCCACATGAAAAACCATGTGGGGCTTTTTTGCTCATTCCCAAACACCATAAAAACCTAATAAACCACTCTATGAATATCGCAGTAGTTGGAACTCTCGACTCAAAAGGCCACGAGCACGCATTTGTTGCAGAGCAAATCAAAGCCAATGGCCACACACCGATCCTCATCGATCTCGGCACCGGCTCCGCCCCACAGGTCACACCAGACTTCACTCGCTTCGATGTCGCAGCCTCTAACAACACTGACCTACAGGCTCTCATCGATCGCCAAGACCGTGGCGAATGCGTAGTTGCAATGTCAAAGGCAGCTCCGATCTTCATCACCAAACTCGCAGCTGAAGGCAAAATCGACGGCATCATTTCTCTCGGCGGAGGTGGCGGAACAGCACTGGGAACCTCTGTGATGCGCGAGCTTCCCATCGGCTTTCCAAAGGTGATGGTCTCTACCCTAGCAAGTGGCAACACTGCACACTATGTCGGCACCAAAGATATCGTCATGATCCCATCCATCGTCGACGTCGCAGGTCTCAACCGCATTTCTAAAACTATCTTCACCCAAGCAGCCGGCGCTATCTGTGGCATGGTCGACTCAGCCCAACAAGGCGAAGACGACTCTAAGCCACTCATCGTGGCGAGCATGTTTGGCAATACCACCGACTGCATCAACCACGCAGCTAAGATTCTCGAAGACGCAGGCTATGAAGTCCTCATCTTCCACGCTACAGGCATGGGCGGCAAGACCATGGAAAGCCTCATCGAAAGTGGTATGGTCGCAGGAGTGCTCGACATCACTACCACCGAGTGGGCAGACGAACTTCTCGGCGCCACCCTCTCTGCTGGTCCGACACGCATGGACGCCATGAGTAAAGCAAAGGTTCCAGCCGTGGTTTCTCCTGGTTGCCTCGACATGGCAAACTACGGCGAACGCGAAACACTCCCTGCTGAATTTGAAGATCGCACGATCTACATCCACAACCCACAGGTCACACTCCTCCGTACCAATGCTGAAGAATGTGCGCAGCTCGGCAAAATTATCGCAGAAAAGGCCAACGCAAACAGCGCTCCAACAGCCATCTTAAACCCGCTCAAAACTGTCAGCGTTATTTCCGCTAAAGGTCAACCATTCTACGACCCAGAAGCTGACAAAGCTCTGTTCGAAGCCATTCACGCAAACGCAAAAGTCGAAGTCATCGACTACGACGAAGAAATCAACAGTCCAGTCTTCGCTGAAGCAGCAGCCAAGAAGCTACTCGAACTTATCAAAGCGACAAAATAAATTCTCTTTACTCCGAGATCACAAAAAGCGTAGGGGAATTTCCTCTACGCTTTTTATATTCAACACATCCATGTGCATTTCGCATATCTCTTTGTTTGGAGTACTCTGTTAACAAAATGACTTTTATCTCGTAGTCTCCCTATTACTCAATATTAGCCAACCGCTTTATGAAACTCATCACATCCTTAATAGGACTCAGCATAGCATTTCAGTTCCACGCTGAAGCTAAAAAGACCCACTCAGGACGCACCAAAGCAAATTCACCTGAACAACAACTTGCAGGCTTTGAACTTCAAGACGGCTTCATCGCTGAACTCGTGGCCTCCGAAAAAGATGGTATCATCAACCCAATCCATATTTCTTTCGACGATTCTGGACGCCTATGGACACAGACTGCACGCATGTACCCTATGGATCCAGTCAAGGATATCAAATGGAACCAGCTTCTTCAGCTCATGGACAATCCAGCAGCTCAAGATAAAAATCCAGAGTTCAAGCGTATCAAAGACCTCTATCAGGGGAAAACAAAAGGCCAAGATGACATCTTAGTGCTCTCAGGCATCTACCCTGGCCAACCACTTTCCGTCAATAAATTTGCCACCGGGCTCGCCATCCCTCAAGCGGTCCTACCATATAAAAACGGTGTCTTCGTAGCCCAAGGCTCAGAATTCTTTTTTCTCAAGGACAACGATAACGATGGAAAATCTGACGAACGTATCCCAGTCCTCACAGGATTTGGATTCACCGATACCCACACCATGGCTCACTGCCTAGTTCGCGGACCAGGAAACTGGCTTCACTTCACTCAAGGAGCTCTCAATAAAGGTGAAATCAAGGCTGTTCGTTCAGGTGAATCCATTCGTATGGATTACTCTAAAAATGCCAAGGTCTCGCTCGACGGTAACAAGATCGAACTCATCAACGCTGGCCTACAAAACATCTGGGGCTACACCATCCAAGCTAACGGCCAATGGTACGGTACAGAGGCAAACGATATCGGCTGGTCAGTCGTCCCTATGGAGGAACAAACTGGCTACAAAGGGATCGGTAACGAGCGCATCCGTCCATACCAGCCATGGATGCCGGCACTCCATGACTTCCGCGTCGGAGGCACTGGCATTTCAGGTCTAGCATTCTCAGAAGATGGCACCTCTGGCTTCCCAGCAGAATGGAAAGATGTTGCCATCATGGCTGACCCGATCACCTCAGAACTCGTCTGTGTGCGCATCAAGCGTAATCCAGACGGATCAGTTAGCGCTGAGCACCTTAAACCATTACTTAAATCTCAAGACGATTGGTTCCGCCCCGTACATCTCACCTTCGGACCAGACGGCTGCCTCTACGTAGTTGATTGGTATAACAAGATCGTCTCCCACAACGAACTCCCCACCACTCACCCAGATCGAGACAAATCCCACGGCCGCATCTGGAGAATTCGCCACCAGTCACAAAAACCAAAAGCTATTCCCAACCTCCTAGAAATTCCTACGGAAAAACTCATAGACCACCTCAAAGCTGACATCCTCTGGGAAAAGCGTGCGGCTTGGCACCAAATTGCCGACCGACCACTCGAACAAACAAAAACTCTCGCCCCAGCTCTCGTCAAACTGGCCGGCGATAGTTCAATAAACGTAACAACTCGTATCCTAGCAGTTTGGTCACTCGAAGACATCGGTCACTTTGACTTAGAACTAACCAAAAAACTTCTCCAATCTGGTGAAGACGAACTAGTACGCGAAACCATCCGTTCACTCGCTAATCACAAGCTCGGAGCAGCGAAGACAGCTGCTTTAATCGACGGTTTCGAAGAACATGATAACGCAATGATCCGCTCCCAAACACTGCGCACACTTGCAGATATTGACGAAGCCGATCATTCAACTATCAAAATTCTCGTCAATGCTTGTAAAGCTGACCTTCCAGGCTTTGACCTTGGTGGACCTTACGAACGCAAGTTCGAACGCTTTCTCGCGCGCAAGGCGCTTGAACAATACCCATCAGAGCTACAATCATTTCTCGACACACCAGAAGGTCAAGTAATGCCTGCAGTTAACCTTCTCTGGGCGACGCAAGCACTTCCAGACGGCGGCCAACAAGCATTCATCCCGATATGGAACAAGATTTCTTCTCAACCAATGAATGACTCCACCTTTGTAGTCATTGCTGGATTAGCTGACAAAAAGAATATTGCGGCGAAAATCAAGCCGATGTTTGCAGACCCTGCGAATGCCGAGGAATATGTGGAATTTGCAATAAAAAACGAAGAGCTCGTTCAGTCCAAGGGCTTCAGCCAGCTCATCACCCTCCCACTGAATCACCTTTTGAAATCAGAAGATCCTCAGAAGCAACTCCTCGCTTTAAAAGCAATCACTCGGTTAAGAGTCAAAAATATCACAAATGCAGTCCAAGACATATTCAAGCAGAGTTCAGATAAAGCAGTACAACTCGCAGCTCTCAAGGCTCTTGATGTAAATCGCGATGCTCACATCGTATTGTTAGAATCTGTCCGTGACAACAAAGAGCAGCCCTTTGATTTCATCAAACAAACGATCTACTCGCTCAGCCGTTCATCTAAAGCTCCAGTACGCACAAAAAACCGTGATGCTGTTGCTGCCATGATTAAAGCCAACCCTGGCCGCAAACTCGACTTCATCGATGTTCTTGGTAAATCCAGAGATGGTCTCGCTCAACTTTTCTATTTTGTATCCAAAAAAGTCTTAAGCCCTAGCGATATCGACTTCTCCACAGCCGATAGAATGGAAGCCATTCTTAATAGTGGAAGAAAGAAGAATCCAGGGATCACCAAGCTCTATAAAGCAGCAGAAGCCAAACACCTCGCTGCGCTTGAAAAAGCGAAAGCTCGCATCCCATCACTCATCGAGCTCGCCGAGAAAGAAGGCGGAAACCCCGCCACGGGCAAAGCGATCTTCACCGGCATGTGCCTCAGCTGTCATGTCGTGGGTTCAGAAGGAGCTGGCATTGGCCCAGCTCTCGACGGCTCAGCCAAACGTGAACCAGAAGCCCTGCTCACCGCACTCTTCCTACCCGATGAAGCAGCTGAGGGCGCTTATGTCCTCTTCCGAGTACTAGAAACTGACGGAACCATCCATGAAGGCATGAAACTCAAATCTGGTGGCTCAGGCGTGACTGTCGGATTCCAAGGAGGCTCAACCACATTCATCCCTCGACCTGATGTCCGCAGAGAGCTCTTCGCTGGCTCACGATCCTTCATGCCATCTGGTCTCTTCGACACCCTCCCAGACAATGTGATCGAAGACATCATGGCGCATATCCGAACGCTCAAGTAAGTTTCAACAACCCATTCTGAAGTTTTCCAAAGAGGTGTCTTCCCATAGGCTCCTCTTTTTTTATTAAGAAATAATCCGCATCGACCTACCGTACCTAGACCAACTTTATGATCAAAAAACACCTTATCTTCGCCCTAAGCCTATGCCTTCCTGCTTTCGCAGCAGAAAAGCCTAACATCATATACATCATTGCCGATGACCTAGGATATGCCGACATCTCTTGCTATGGACAAAAACGTATCGACACCCCCAACATCGACAAGCTAGCAGCAGAAGGCATACGCTTCACAACCCACTATTCCGGAAGTACCGTATGCGCTCCCTCGCGTTGCTCATTGATGACTGGCAAGGATCAAGGACACGCCACCATCCGCGGCAACGGTGAATACGAACTCACAGAAAAAGACTACACCATCGCACATGCTCTTAAAAAAGCTGGGTACCGCAATGGCATGGTGGGCAAATCTTGTGTCACAGGAAACACCCAAAATACCCAAACTCCCTTCACCGCTGGTTTTGACTATTTTTATGGAGTCCTTTCGCACAAAGACGCTCACAGACAATACCCATTTTTTGTTTACGAAAATCATGAAAAAATCACTCTCGAGGGAAATAAAGGTCAAGAAGGTGGTAACCAATACAGTACTGATATCTATACAAAAAAAGCCATAGATTTTATCGAACGTGAGAAAAAAAATCCGTTCTTTCTACTGCTCTCCTTCAGTGTACCTCACGCCGACATCATCGTTCCTGAAGACACTCTAGCACCATTGTTAAAAAAATTTCCAAATGGCAAGAAAGTCAAAGCTAGAGCCAAAGGTTATTCAGGATCTCCTAATATCCAAGCTAGCTATGCCGGTATGATCCAACGCATGGATCAAAACATTGGCAAACTCGTTGCCAAACTCGATAAACTTGGCCTCAGCGAAAACACTATCATTAGCTTCACCTCAGATAATGGCCCCTCGGTCGAAGGCGGATATCATGCGAACATGTTTGACTCAAATGGAATCTACCGCGGTACTAAGCGAGACATGTACGAAGGCGGCATACGTGTACCTTACGTAGTAAAATGGCCTGCTAAAATCAAAGCCGGCAGCACATCAGATCACCTTTGCGCCTTTTGGGATGTTCTCCCAACTCTTTCTGAAATTGTTGGAGTAGAAGCTCCAAATGACATCCAAGGAATCTCCTTCCTCCCAACTCTCACCGGTGAAGGAGAGCAAAAACAACACAAGTCACTCTATTGGGAATTCCACGAGCGCGGCGGCAGAATTGCCCTCCGCCAAGGCGACTGGAAAATAGTTAAATACGACGCAAAAAGTAACAAAGGGAGATGGGAACTTTACAATCTCAAAGATGATCCTTCAGAGACAAACAACCTCGCTAAACAACACCCAGAAATGCTCGATAAAATGGCTAAGCTAGCGAAACAGTCACGCACAAAAAACTCTGTCGAAAAGTGGAATTTTTAATAATCTACACGCTCTAACTCCTTTCGCACAGTCAGCTCCATCTCACTCCAATGAGATTGGAGCTTTTTCTTATTAGCCCTCACTTGCCATCACCCAAATAGCCGACCAATATCCTCTTTATGTCCGATGCTCAAAACCCCTATATCGTTGGTGAAGCAGCCCTCAGCACTCCAGAACCCCGCTCCGATCAAAACCACAACTCCCCTTACGGCGCCTATCGCGACATCTCTAAATGGGAAAAACTAGCAAAACTCGGAGTCGGTCTTGATATCTGCTTAGCAGGCATGTCCTTACTCTGTTACCTAGCTGCCATTATAGCAGAATATACGGGTAAGAGTGAAACGCTCTACTGGGATGTAAATGGTGATGAAACTCTCTTTTTGCAAGCTTGGAACCTGTTAGACACCCCAGGCTCTTACCTCTATTTTATAAGCCTCGTTTTTTATCTGATCTGGGTAAATCAATCCATGAAAAACACTTGGGCACTCAGCACTGACAACACCAATAAAATTTCTCCTGGCTGGGCTGTAGGGTACTACTTCATCCCCATTGTTTGCTTATGGAGACCATATCAAGCAATGAAATGGCAATGGCTTGAGAGCTCACCACCAGAGACAAGCTCGACCCTTGTAAAGAGCTGGTGGTCACTGAGCGTTTTTGGAGCCTTTTCCGGAATGATTGCAAATTTTATGCTTCTTGCTGACAGTGTGGATTATATACCAGCTTACATAGCAAGTTCCATTGATGACACCGGCATCATAGCCTGCTCATTGCTACAGCTCCTCTTGATAAAAAAGATTACTCTCAGGCAAACCCTCCAAGCTCAAGGCCAAGAAAAGCTCGTACTCAACTGTTGATCTTCTCCACCTGCTTGCTAATTATTCTGCCATGCGCACACTCATTAAGCACGCACTCCTCAGCGCCCACCCTCAGAACTCAATCACCGTCAAAGGCTGGGTGCGCACTCGACGCGACTCTAAGGAATTTTCCTTCATCGAGCTTAATGATGGCTCATGCCTCGCCAACCTCCAATGCATTGCAGATGTCGGCATTCCCGGTTATCAAGACATTCAAAAAATGAGCACTGGCGCTGCCATCGGAATCACTGGCAAACTCATCGAATCACAAGGCAAAGGCCAAACTTGGGAAATTCAAGCCACCACTCTCGAACTCATTGGCGAAGCCCCCTCTGACTTCCCACTTCAGAAAAAAGGACACACTCCAGAATTCCTTCGTTCTATTTCCCATCTCAGACCACGCGCCAATCTCTATGGAGCCGTTTTTCGCATGCGCTCACGCCTAGCCAATGCTGTGCACCGCTTCTTTCAAGAACGAGATTTCACCCTCGTTCACACCCCTATCATCACCTCTTCTGATTGCGAAGGTGCTGGTGAAATGTTCCGAGTCACCACCCAAGAAAATGCCTCTAAACAAGACGATGACTTCTTCGGCAAAAATACCTACCTCACGGTTTCCGGTCAGTTAGAAGGAGAAGCCTTCGCCACAGCCCTCTCTAACATTTACACCTTTGGGCCAACTTTCCGTGCAGAGAATTCGCACACCACGCGCCACGCCTCTGAATTCTGGATGATCGAACCAGAAATGGCATTCTGCGATCTCGAAGGCGACATGAACCTCGCTGAAGAATTCGTAAAATACCTCGTTCAAGACGTCTTGGAAAACAACGAAGGCGACCTCGATATCTTCTACAAATTTGTCGATAAGGATCTCAGACAACGACTTAAATTCGTCGCTGAGCGCCCTTTCCAACGTGTCAGCTACACAGAAGCAGTAGAAATCCTCATCGCCTCAGGTGAGCAATTTGAATACCCAGTCGAATGGGGCGTCAATCTCCAATCCGAGCACGAGCGCTACCTCACAGAAAAACACTTCAAATGCCCGACCACTGTCTACAACTACCCTAAGTCAGTGAAACCATTCTACATGCGTACCAATGACGATGGCAAAACAGTGACCGCAATGGACCTCCTCGTCCCAGGCATTGGCGAAATCATCGGCGGTGCTCAGCGTGAAGAACGCCTAGAAGTTCTCGAAGCTAACATGAAAGAACACGGCCTCAGTAAAGAAGATTATTGGTGGTACCTAGACCTGCGCAAATACGGAAGCTGCCCTCACGCTGGTTTCGGACTAGGCTTTGAGCGCATGCTCATGTTCGTCACAGGCATGAAAAACATCCGCGATGTCATTCCTTTCGCCCGCACCCCAGGGCACTGCGAGTTTTAACAGCCCCCCCACTTGCTTACTATTTCTTCTTCCCTTGAGGCTGGCCTGTCTCATCGAGAAGAATATTTAAGGCCCCTCCCGACACACTCGCTTCACGTACAAGAGCACATAAGGACACAGCCATCAGACTCAGAGCTACACCGAAAAAGAGTGTTCCTACCGATCGCAAATCGAAAAGCATACAGCCCATCGAGCTCACACAGAGTAACAAACTCAAAGCACCACTAACCTGCATCCAACGAATCAACTTTAACCGGTGTCTCAAATTCGTTATCTGCGCCAACAAAGCATCATCACAATGCTCTGGTGCATTGATCCAGTCAGTATGCAATTTTCGGATTAATGACGACAACGCTAAAAAGCGATTAGTGTAACTCAAAAAGAGCAAGCTCACTGCTGGAAAAAGCAGAGCTGGAGTAGATAGATCAATTGTCATTATACGGCAGACATCATGTTTCAAAAATTTTAGCAATCAGACCTCAATGAAGTCAGCAAGTTTTTTCAAAGAAAAAGAATTGCCTAGATTCATCCTCTTAACTTATTGTGTATTTTGTCGTTAAAAAAATAACTCCTGAAATTCCCCTATGTCTATTTTAATCACCACGCAGTGGATTAATAATGTTGGAGGTTCATCTGTATCCTGTTCGTGTCGTTCGTGGAAGGAACATTGGAACAAATATGGTAACCAAGAATGGCCCCATTTTTGCTCAGTATTTGGCTGCACTAACGAGGCAACAGAAGCCTCACAAGTTCATAACCCTAAATACAAATCTGATCAAATAGTCCCTCTTTGCAGTCATCACGCTCGTGACCCTAGAAATCTTACATTTAAACTTGGTACTACTACCGTTTCAGTAAAACGAGAAGAATCACTTTGCTGCCAACCATAGTTACCCTCAACGCCGCACATCATCTTTTGGAATACTTCGGGGGGAGACATTCCAAATTACTAGGGCCTCACCATTTTATGGTGGGGCTCTTCTTCTAAGAATACGACTACTGATGAATTGAAGTGGGCCGTACAGGGATGTTGCGCTCAGAAAAATAGTCCTTCGCCTCGCCAACAGTATGTTGCCCAAAGTGGAAAATACTCGCAGCAAGCACTGCATCGGCTTTCCCCTCTTCTAGCACATCAACCATGTGTTGGAGATTTCCCGCACCGCCACTGGCGATCACTGGAATCCCAACCGCTTCACTCACTGCCGCAGTCAGCTCGATATCATAACCGTCCTTGGTGCCATCCGCATCCATGCTAGTGAGAAGAATCTCTCCCGCGCCACGGTTATAAACCTCTTTTGCCCATTCAACTGCGTCGATGCCCATTGGCTTACGACCGCCATGCGTGTAAATTCCCCACTTCCCTGGTCCTTCTTTCTTAGCATCAATCGCACATACTATACACTGGCTACCAAAGGCCGTTGCTCCTTCATCGATCAACTGCGGAGTAATAATTGCCGCAGTATTCACTCCAACCTTATCTGCACCCGCTAAAAGCATTTCACGCATGTCTTCAACCTTGCGAATTCCACCACCCACTGTAAGAGGAATAAAACAATGCTCCGCTGTTCGGCGCACCACATCAACCATGGTGTCTCGACCATCTGAAGACGCTGTGATATCTAGAAAAACGAGTTCATCAGCCTCTTGTTCATTGTAAGCAATGGCACATTCTACGGGATCACCGGCATCGCGAAGGTCTACAAAATTTGTTCCCTTCACTACGCGACCATTGGTCACATCCAAACAAGGTATAATTCGCTTAGCGAGCATGCGCCGACTTAAAGCGCGATTCACGCTTTGGTCAATGCGATATCACTGCGCCCAAGCACCTAGTTGCTGCTCTTTAGCTCTCCGCTCGAGATCCCTCAATTTTTTTAACTGAACTTGGGAACTCACACCACTTGGCAGCGGAGCAGGTTTCGTGTGAATCCGCCCCAAGCCATTTTGCACCAGCACTTCGTGCAAATACACTTCTCGACCAGCTTCTTTCACTACAATAAACGCATATTTGCGCTCAGGCCCGTACACATTCTCCCACTTGGTAAGCACTTTAAATGCACCGCCATCTAATAAGTAATGAGTTAAATCCTTAGCCTCAATCCCCACTTCAATCGCCCTCTCGCGCTGCGTTCCAAAATAGGCAGCTTGATCATCCAACCGCTCACCATTATTTTCCCCATTCCTATATTCTTTATAAGCACTTTCTGGAGCGTCCACGTAGTAGAGGCGAAACTCAGTTTCCCCCTTAGTGTGCTTCACAAAAAAACTATCGCCATCATTGCGGCTATTCTTCACTAATCGACAATTCTTAAGAACTTCGTAACTGCCGTCGACTGTTTCCGGAATACTCAATTCAGAGATCGGCGCCCTCGGCTCAGAGTCCTCACCCTTAAAAATGAAATATGCCGCTAAAATAACCAATACGATCAGCGTGTTTTTAACCGATTTTTTCTTTGCCATATCTCAAAGTCCCTTATGCCCACGCCAATCTCGGTAGGTTCGTGTTGGCACCACTTGTGCCATAGACTCGGCTTTGAGTCGACGGTACTTTTTGATAAATGCTGTCGGATCTGCCCAATTCGTGAAGTTCACAGGATAATACACGCGGTGCATTCCTATGTTAATATTATGACGTATTTCAAAATGTAAATGCGCACTATACATCCCACGGTTGTTGCCCATCGTCGCGATCTGCTGCCCTCGTTTCACTTTCTCCCCCACCTTCACTAATATCTTTCGGTTATGTCCATAGAGAGAATCACAATAGCGCACCTTCCCCGATTTAGGATCACGATAGGCATGACGGATAATGATCACTCGTCCCCAGCCTTGATGAATATCGTATGCAAAGGTCACGACACCATTCGCAATAGAATAAATAGGATCATGCAAATCGCTATCCCCACCGCCCTTCCCATTCCAATCCTCACCAAAATGAAGCGGTGAACTCAAGCGTATCCCCCTCGCTTTGTAATAACCTGAAGCATTCGGCCTCCCGACTGGATAATCAAAGCCATCGGCCATCTCCACAGTCACCCGCCGGGCATGCACAGTGAAATGCATCACAAAAAATAAGGTCAATAGTAGTAACAATCGCACATTCATCAATATTGGAGGGGCTGACGTAAAGTAAATCATAGCTCGCCAACTCCTCGCAAAACAATAATCAGCCTTACAAATCCTAACACCTTCTACCTGAAACTTACACAGGCTGAGCAAAAGTTTCATCCTTATGAAATCCAATCGATCTCAAGCGTTAGGTTTGGAAAAGCAAAACACCTTTTCACAAAAAATAAAAAACTAGCCGCAGATGAACCTTTTATCTAACCGTGTATACAAACGCGAAAAAACGCTATCAAACACAGTTAAGCTAGGCCGTTCAGAATCACAGCCCTTTATGGCCTCGGTAGATCTGATACGTTTCAGTCGGAACTGTATGTCCCAAAAACTCACTTTTCAGCTTCCGGTACTTAGTTATAAATTTCGTAGGATCAGCCCAGTGTTCGAGGGTTGCAGGATAGGAATCACGGTGCATTCCCATCTTTAAATTATGCCGGATCTCAAAATGCAGATGTGCACTATACATTCCACGATTGTTCCCCATCGTCGCAATCTGCTGACCGCGCTTCACTTTATCTCCCACCTTAACCAGCATCGTACGATTATGCCCGTATAGCGAGTCACAATAATTCACTTTCCCAGTTCGCGGATCACGATACGCATGTCGTATTATAATCACTCGTCCCCAGCCCTGTTGCACATCATATGCAAAGGTCACGACCCCATTTGCGATCGCATAAATAGGATCGTGTAAATCTGTATCTCCACCACCTTTACCATTCCAGTCCTCACCAAAATGACGTGGCGATCTCAAACGAAGCCCACGAGCTTTATAGTAGCCTTTCGCATCTGGCTTACCCACCGGAAAATCAAAACCATCTGCCAACTCCACTCGAACTCCTGCCGAGAGACTCACATTCAGTAGAGCCGCAATTAAAATAACTAGTAAACCTAATACCCGCATCGTGCGTTTATACGATTAATTCATCGAAAAGTAAACCATCCCTGCCGCTCCCGCCGCAAAACAGTAATAGGAAAAGTATTCCAAACGTCCTTTCTTAACAGCGCCCATCACTAAATAAATGGCCAACAAACCCACGATTGCCGCAGCAATAGCGCCAGCTAAATAGGGAGTATTAAAACAAGCTGACAGCGCATGAGATACTGAACCTGTTTGCTCGATTTTATCCTTCATCGTTAAAACAAAACCTCCAGCAATCGCTGGGATTGACATCAAAAATGAAAACTCAGCAGCCTTCTCCGCTTTCACCCCACTCACCAAACCAGCCGCAATCGTAGAACCAGAGCGTGAGATTCCTGGAAGAATCGCAAATGCCTGCCCCACTCCCATTGCTAGGGCTCCCTTCACACCCACATCCTTGCTCCCACCTTTTACCAATCTTGGCACGAACAACACCAAGCCCGTAACGATCAGTAAGCCTGAAACTAACACGGGATTACCCGGAGCCGAATCAAAGAAGTCTTTAAATAAGAGCGCTGCAATCACTGCAGGCACTGTCGCGAGCCCGAGAAAAAGAATCTTCTTACGCTCATCTACCATATCCTTCGTATAAAGCGATTGGACTAACTTCCATAGCGACTTTCTAAAAAACAATAACACACTCACCAAGGTTCCTAGGTGAAGAATGATTTCAAAAGCTAAGTCAGGCTGATGCCCGCCACCAACCTCACGAATACCCAAAATGTATTGGGTCAACACAATGTGACCACTTGAAGAAATCGGCAAAAATTCAGCCAATCCCTGCACGATTCCAACAATAACAGCCTTCCAAATTTCCATAGTTTCTCGGGGTAGTGCTCGAACACTAGTTTCAGAATTCGAACGATCAAGCGTTTAGGAAAAATTTATAATCCGAGTTACTTCTCCTCGGGACCAGGAAACAAAAGATCCACCACTAGATAAACCCCTATCCCCAGCATAACCATCAGTAGAAGCATGTGAATGGGGTAACCGCTAAACTCCACACTGCCACCAGCACAACCACAATCAATATTCAAACCTCTCGCCCAGACAGCACCTATCGCGACCATAAAAGCCAATGTCATCGTCACCGCCATCACAAGCGCCCCCCTAAACCACCATTTCATCAAAAGACAAACACCTGTCATCACTTCTAGCGGAACGAGGAAGTAAGCCAAGTACATATCATACGGCGCCCGATCAAAGGGAGCAATTTGAAAGTTCGATACATTTTCAACAAAGTCCTGAATCTCTAGCAGCTTCGCGCCCCCAAATATGAGAAATACTAATGCCAGAAGCACCCTGAGCAATGCTAGTACCATAATCCCACTCCAACGCTTATTCAGGGTAGAGTTGGCGGTACTTAATAGCCTCCACTCCTACCAAAGCAACGGTTCCTAATAAACTTTCGACGGTGACAGTCTTAGGAACCTGCGCCGCCGGGCGACTCAGGCCACAAAGTAAGTGCCCATACATCTGAGCCCCAGCCACATGCTCTAACAATTTAAATGAAATATTCGCCGCATCTAAATTGGGGAATACCAAGACATCCGCGCTTTTTTCAGCTCTCTTGTCACTGACCTTGACCTCGGCAGCAGCCAAATCAAGTGCGACATCAGCTTGGACCTCACCGTCGATCTCGTAATCGAGACGCTGAAGCTTCGCTAACTCACGAGCCTGCACTGCCGCTGCCGCCACTTTCTTAGCAGAAGCGGTCGGCATGGAACCATGCGTCGAATGGCTCAACAAAGCAATCCGCGGCACATGCCCCATAAAATGTTCTGCCAGCTTTCCTGTTTCTACCGCAAAACTCGCTAGCTCATCCACGCTTGGCTCAGGATTCACCCCGCAGTCAGTAAGGAATAACATTCCCTCGCTGCCAAAATGATTCAGATGCGGAGCCACCATCGCCACTACCGAATACAATTTCGCTACATCCGGATTTGGCTTCACGAAGTTGATCAATGAACGGTATATCAATGCTGGGTTAGCTTGGTTGCCCGACACCATTCCGTCTGCTTGACTGTACTGAATCATCATTGCCGCAAAATTATGCGGTCGAGCCATCATTTCACGCGCATCAGCAACTTCCCGCCCGCGATAACGCTCCATTTTTTCAAGTCTCCGACAGAATAAATCTAAATCACTTGCCGTTCTTGGATCCAGTACATGCACGAAATTTAAAGACACTCCCATGCTCGCAGCCATAGCTCGGATACGATTCTTATCACCCAGCAAAATAGGAGCCACTATCTCCATTTCTACCAGCTTAGCGGCCACACGAATGACTCGCTCATCTTGCCCCTCAGTGAAAACAATCCGTTTTGGATGCCGTTTGAGCACCGCAAAAAGATGCTTGGTTAACTCATTTGCTTCGGGGAAAGAAATATCTGAAGTCGTCATAAAAGATTCTGCGCTCGATGCAGTTAGATAACTAAGACAAAGATCTCCCAGCCCGCAATCCTAAAAGGTCAAGATAACCAGATTACTCGCGGCCAATAAAACGTAAGAATTTTACAGAATTGCGAAAAATTCGGACTTTCGCATCCGTTATATAAAGTTACATTACCCGAATTCTATGAAATCTCTTCTACGCATCATTCCTGCCATTCTCATCCTAGCTGTGGGAATCTGGGGTTGGAACCATTTTGTATCCAACAAAGACGCTGATGCTGAAGAGCCTCAACAAAAGAAACTTAGCAAAGAAGAGCTCAAAGAGAAAAAGCTCAAAAATGCACAGCAAACCAACGTCCTCCGCCTCAAATCAAAAGATTTCCCTATCCTCCTAGAATCGCACGGCATCGTCCAACCACCGTCGATCACCTCTCTCACTCCTCAAGTCTCAGGGATTATCACAAAAATCTCTCCCCACTTTGAAAATGGCTCATTCATCGAAGCAGGTGAGGTTTTACTCGAACTCGACCCCAGTGACTTCCAGTCTCAAATTTCAAGCGCTCAAGCAGCATTAGCACGCGCCGAAGCCGTCCTCGTTCAAGAAAAAGCACGCGCCGCACAAGCTCTGCGCAATTGGCAAGATATTGGGTTCGATGACAAACCCAATGACCTCGTTCTACGCAAACCTCAGCTCAAAGAAGCTGAAGCCAGTGTCGCCGCACAAAAAGCTGAACTCGAACGCGCCCAGCGCAACCTCGAACGCACTAAAATTAAAGCCCCCTACACAGGCCGCGTCCGTTCGCGAGACATCGGCCTTGGCCAAACCGTCGGGACTGGCACGAAACTAGGCGAAGTCTACGCCACCTCTTATGCTGAAGTCCGCCTGCCGCTCTCCATCCGCCAACTCAGCCAAATCGATATCAATGAAATCGATTTCGATCACATCCAAGTAGAACTCAAAGATGCGATCAATCCAGACAATGACTCGCACTGGTCAGCCAAGATTGTACGCATCGAAGGCGAACTCGACCCAAATTCGCGTGAGCTATTCGTTGTGGCTCGTGTCGAAGACCCTTTCGGTATGATGCAAAAAGACCGTAAAGTCCCCTTGCGCATGAACCAGCCAGTCACCGCATTTATCGAAGCCAACACCTTAAAAAACGTCGTAGAAATTCCACGCTCTGCACTCTACGGAAAAGATGAAATCATTATCATCAAGGACAATCTGATTCACCGCCAAACTATCAACATTGTCTGGTCCACCCTCGAAAGCGTGATCACTGATAATCATGAATTGGACCAAGCTTTGCTCTCTACCACCAAGCTTCCATACGCTCCAGAAGGCTCACCAGTACGAATCATCGAGCCTACCGTTACGCTGACCAAATCACCTTAAGAAAAGTCTTTGAACTTAGGCCGTGTAGACAAATTGACTTACTTCACGGTGAGGGGGGAGTCGATAAACATCAATAACTCCTTTGCCCACGCTACTAATATTGAAATGCCCCCCTAGGCTTTTTCTGAACGCATTCAGGCCCTCAATTTTATATCAAATACAATCCGTCCCCCGTTAAAATCATTCAATCCTAAGCGTGCTCTTATCCAGCACGCTTTTTTCTTTAAATGATCTACAAGAAATCGCCTTCTCAGCGCGTAAACCTTGTAGATTTTTCTAACAGTATGCGCCCACCAAAGCATTCCAATCAACCTGAAACCGCCCACCTGTTCCAACCTCTGCTCATCGATATTCTTGACCCGTCCCACGAGCTCGTCGTCTTAGCAGCGAAAATCGACTGGGACTGGCTCGACGGACAACTCTGCGAATTGTACTCGACCACGGGGCGCGCCGCCATTCCCACCCGACTCATGGTTGGCCTGCATCTACTCAAACATGCCAAGGCTCTTTCCGACGAAGAAGTCTGCCGACAGTGGAAAGAGAATCCCTACTTCCAACTCTTTTGTGGTGAAAAATATTTCCAGCACCGCTTCCCGATCGAGCGCAGCTCCATGACCCATTGGCGCAAACGCATCGGTGATAAGAAACTCGAACCCCTCATCAGTGAACTGCTACGAGTTGCGCATCAAACAGGAGCCCTGGACATTGAAAGCTTGAGCAAGGTCATCGTCGACACCACCGTCCAGCTCAAGAACGTCACTCATCCGACCGATGCCAAGCTCGCTTTGCGCGGACTCACAGAGCTTGTCAAAATGGCAAAACTTCACGGCATCAAACTGCGTCAATCTTACGCGAAGGAGGCCAAGCGACTCGCCATCATGGCTGGTCGCTACGCCCATGCCAAACAGTTCAAACGCATGCGTAAGACTCTCAAAGAACTCAAGGGACGTCTTGGCCGCGTGGAGCGCGACATCGCCCGCAAAATAAGCGGCAACACGGACCTCGAAGAGACCTTTCGCCTGCCATTTTACAAAGCCTTCCTCATCCGCACGCAAAAGCCACGCGACAAGGTGAAGATCTACAGCTGGCACGCCCCGGAGGTTGAATGCATCGCCAAAGGCAAGGCGCACAAACCCTACGAATTTGGCATCAAAGTTTCGGTGACCACACCGATGGAACGCTCTGCAGGCGGGCTGTTTGTTCTGCACAGCGAAGCCATCGAAGGCCGGCCTTACGACGGCCATACCCTTAATCGGGTCATTCAGGCAACCCGAGCCATCAGCGGCATCAAACCCGAACGCATCTACGTGGATAAAGGCTATGTCGGTCACGACTACCCAGACAAGCGCGCAGTCTTTCGCAGCGGACAAATCCGTGGCGTGACCCCTGAGATCAAAAGAGAGCTTCGGCGACGCTCCGCGGTCGAGCCAGTCATCGGACACATGAAAACCGACGGTCACCTAGGACGCAATTATCTCCACGGCAAGGATGGAGACAAGATCAATGCAGTTCTGTGTGGCGCAGGCCACAATATGCGCCTTCTGCTCAAGTGGTTCGCCACTTTTTTGCTCAAAATCCTCAGTACAATCTTTTCGCAAAAAAGCTCCGGCCACAGACCGGAGCTTCAATGCGCTTGAAAAATGCTATTTTTAACGTGGGACCAATCCGGTCGTGCGTTGAAGCAATTTTCCCACACGGCCTAACCTAAACCTAAGTCAGGGTCTTCATCTTGCGGAAAGCTGTCGGATTACACCCACAGTACTTACGGAATATTGCGTAAAACCTCCGAGAGCTAGCGAATCCACAGGCATCTGAAACCTGTTGCAAGCTCAGTTCATTTTGCTGAAGCAACACGCGAGCGTAGTTGATTCTCTTCTCCAAAACAATATCCCACAACGAGCGTCCGAGACATGCTTGAACCCGCAATTCGAGACTTCTCCTCGATAGTGGTACCAATGCGACAAGTTGTTCGACTTTCTGAACCTCACTAATATTAGCATCAATGTAATCGAGCACCTTCCTCACGTTCTCATCTTGCACCGCGTTCAGCGTTGTCGATTCACGCTCCACCACGCGCACTGGATCAGGGGTATAATGACCATCGTATCGTAGTTTCTTACCATTCAACATATCGTCAATCATTTCAGCAGCCGTATATCCCACCCGTGCTGCGGGGATGTCGATGCTAGAAAGCGGTGGCCGAGAAAGCCTGCATTCCACGAAATCATTATCTACTCCCAAAATGCTGATGTCCTTAGGAACTGCGATTCCTAACTCTAGACAAACATCCGCTAAATCTCGCGCTGGAATATCGTTGGAACAAAATACCGCTGTCGGCTTTGGCAGAGATTCTACCCACTTCCTCATTGTCCTCCGTGACTCCCGAGCCTCTTCCATGGTGGTAATCGTTGGCGTATAGCCGACGTGACACACATGCGCTTCACTCACATCACTCACTGCCTCCAAAAAGGCACTTTGGCGCTGTTTCGAGTACTGTAATGTGGCATGGCCTAAATAACCAAAACTCTTCACGCCTAAACTCTTGAGATAAGTCCCAGCCATTTCTCCCACCTTAAAATGATTCACATCTACCAGCGGCAACTTACAGCCCACCAAGGAGTCTGTAGTATTTACGACAGGAATGTTAAGCTCCTCCGCAGCCTTCGCTACCGCATCCGTGTTAATGTGGCAAACCGCCGCATCTAACTTCCAATGCTTACAAGTTTCTACCAAATCAACACTTGGAGACGCATCATAAAAAACCCAATTCTTCTTTCTTTGGCTAAACGCATAAATGCCTTCAATCACATTTCGATTGAATCCTATGTTCTTCTCCATAAAAAGACCTACGCGATATAGTTTTTTCACAAACCACAAATTAAGCATATAAACATTGCTGGCAATGATAAAATTTCGCAATATATCCAACCTCATTCGCGCATAAGCAAGACAAACTAAAATCAAGCAACTACCTTCCTACTCCGACAACATATCGTCCTATGTCTAATTATTTTTCTAACATTCCAAAAATCCAGTTCGAAGGCACTGGAACAAGCAACCCATTCGCATTCCGTCACTACAACCCAGATGAAACGATCATGGGCAAACCAATGAAAGAATGGCTTCGCTTTGCTGCCCCATACTGGCACGTCATGCGCAACGAACTCTCCGACCCTTTCGGCTCTGGAACCGCGCTCATGCCATGGGACGATAACTCAGACTCTCTCCAAAATGCTCTCAACCGCGTTCCCGTTTTCTTCGAATTCCTCGATAAAATGGGCATGGACTACTACTGCTGGCACGACCGCGACATCGCACCAGAAGGCGCGACCCTCGCTGAAACTCACTCAAACCTCGCAGCTGTCTGCGATGCTCTTGAAGCTCAGCAAAAAGCTACCGGTAAGAAACTCCTCTGGGGAACTTCCTGCCTATTCTCTCACCCGCGCTATTCGCAAGGTGCTGCAACCAGTCCAAATGCGAACGTCTACGCTTACGCTGCATCAAACGTAAAACACGCACTCGAGCAAACTCACCGTCTCGGCGGAGAAGGCTACACCTTCTGGGGTGGCCGTGAAGGTTACGCTACATTGCTCAACACTGACATGAAGCGCGAACTCGACCACCTCGCAGCCTTCTTCCACATGGCCGTCGATCACGCCAAAAAAATTGGTTACACTGGTCAGTTCTACATCGAGCCAAAACCAATGGAGCCAACCACTCACCAGTACGACTCCGATGCTGCTGCATGTCTCAACTTCCTCCGGGAGTACAACCTACTCGATCACTTTAAACTCAACCTCGAGACCAACCACGCCACTCTCGCCGGCCACTCCATGCAACACGAAATGGACGTAGCTCTCGGCGCCGATGCTCTAGGTTCTATCGATGCTAACCAAGGTGACGAACTTATCGGTTGGGACACTGACCAGTTCCCTACAGACATCTACATGGCGACGCATGTCATGATCCGCATCATCAAAATGGGCGGATTCACCACCGGCGGACTCAACTTCGACGCTAAGCGCCGTCGCGAATCACACGAACTCGAAGACCTCTTCCATGCCCACATCGGCGGCATGGACACCTTCGCTCGTGGTCTCAAGATCGCAGCTAAGATTGTAGAAGACGGACGCTTCGATGAACTCGTCGCACAGCGCTACTCCACCTTCGACTCCGGTATCGGAGCTGACGTGGAAGCAGGCAAGACCACCCTCGATAGCCTCGACGCATACGCCCACACCATCGACGCACCAGTCCTCGCTTCTGGTCGCCAGGAAATGCTCGAAAACCTTCTCAACGATTACATCGTTTAATCAGACTTCACCACGATCCTAATTGTCTAGGGCAACTTATTGCGAAATAAGTTGCCCTACTTCATTCTAACAACAGCACACCACCATGTATTTAGGTCTAGACGCCTCTACCCAATCTATCTCTGGAATCATCATCGACCCAGCCAATGGTTCGATCATTGCTGAAGCCAGCATCAACTTTGGAAATACGTTACCAGAGTACCAATCTCCATCAGGGTTTCTCCCAAATGGCGAAAATGGGGAAGTTCACGCTGACCCAGGCATGTGGTTAGACGCTCTCGAACTCCTTCTCGATCAACTCAAGGAGCAAACAGACCTTTCAAAAATTAAAGCCATCTCAGGCGCTGGCCAACAACACGCCACGGTCTACCTCAACAACTCTTTCACGAGCACTCTGGCTGCTCTCACCCCCGAAAAACCACTTTCCGAACAAATCCAACCCACGCTCTCGCGCTCAACAGCACCCATCTGGATGGATAGCTCAACGTCTGAAGAATGTGCTGAGATTGCCCAAGCTCTCGGTGGCGACGAGCAAGTCTGCGCTATTTCTGGCTCCACTGCGACCCCACGCTTCTCCGGTCCGCAAATTAGAAAATTCGCAAAAACCGACCCAGCAAGCTACGCAGCAACCACTCTCATCCACCTCAACTCATCCTTCTTCGCCTCTGTCCTCGCAGGTAAATCCTCCCCCATCGATCTCGGTGACGGCGCCGGCATGAACCTCGTAAATCTAACAAATGCTAACTGGGACCCAGCCCTACTCGAAGCCACAGCCCCTAATCTAGTAGACAAGCTCCCTCCCCTCGCAAGCTCCGGTAGCTTTGTATCCAACATTTCTTCCTACTTCGTCGAGAAGTACGGATTCCAGCCCGACTGCAGAATTCTCACATGGACAGGCGACAATCCAGCCAGCCTCGTAGGCATGGGAGCCGCCCACCCTGGCAAGCTCGTCATCAGCCTCGGCACCAGCGATACACTTTTCGCAGCCATGCCTGAAGCTCTCACCGACCCTAACGGCTATGGTCACGTGTTCGGCAACCCACTCGGCGGCTTTATGACTCTCACCTGCATTGCCAATGGCTCACTCGCACGCGAAACAGTCAAAGAAAATGACAAGCTTAGCTGGAACGATTTCGAACGCGATTCCATTGCATCCCAGCCAGCAGGCAACAATGGCAAATTCGCGCTACCATTCTTCATCCCAGAAATCACCCCACGAGTCTCACCAAACGAACTCGTCACTAACAACTGGGACTATGCAACTGCAGACACAGCCACAAAAGTTCGCGGCGTGCTCGAGGGGCAATTCCTCAACATCCGCTACAACACCGAGTGGTTAGAGCTCACACCTGAAACAGTGCTCCTCACAGGGGGTGCCTCAAAAAATACAGGCATAGCACAATGCGCGGCCAATGTATTCCAAGCCGAAACCAAGCGGATCAACGTCTCCAGCTCCGTAGCACTTGGCGGAGCCTTCCTTGCCGCCATCGATAGTGGTTATAATTACGACTCACTCGTTGAACAATTCTGTCCAACTGCCCCACATTCTACAGTACAACCAGAAAGTGATTCTAACTTCTATCCATCACACCGCAGCGAACTAGAAGCAATCATTCAGCAACTATGCTCTAACGAGCGCGCCAGCCAACAGGACTGTGTCCTAACACCTTAGTCCAGTAGAGCAACTTAAGTCCTTCGCGAGATTTAGCCGTTTATTCTTTGAATCTCATTAAAGCTGCGTGAATGTTCTCGCAGCTCAAATGAACCTACGCGAAACTAAAAGCATCTTCACCCTCGCCGTCCCTCTCGTCATCGGCCAATTAGGGCAAATGCTCTTGGGCGTAGTCGACACCATCATGGTCGGCAAGGTTGGAGTCCTCGACCTCGCTGCTCTTAGTTTCGCCAACAGCCTGTGGATTGTCCCCTTCGTTTTTGGCATTGGCGTTCTCACCTGCGTCTCCATCCACACATCATCCGCCAGAGGCAAAGGCGAAACCGCCTTCGCGCGCAATGTCTGCCGAAATGGGCTCTACCTCGGGGCACTCATTGGTTTAGTAATGTTTCTCCTCTCAATGCTGGCCTTCCCTTTTCTCGACCAGCTCAAGCAGCCGCCCGAAGTTGTTGCGCGCTCCGAGATCTATTACCTCATTATAATGCTGTCATTGATCCCTTGCATCATGTCGCTGGCTCTCAAAAACCACGCCGATGCTCTCGACCGCCCTTGGCCCGCATTCTGGATTTTTATGGCTGGAGTCGGCTTAAATATTCTCCTCAATGCCGCCCTCATCTTCGGCCTCTGGGGCTTCCCTGAACTCGGCCTCGAAGGCGCAGGCATCTCCACCTTCGTCGCTCGCATCTTTATTGTCATAGGAATGATCTGGTGGTTCTCCAAGGACCGAAGCCTTAGCGACTGGATTCCCGAACATTGGCTCAAGAAACCTGACTGGAAAGAAATTGCCTCTCTCCTCAAACTTGGTTTTCCCGCAGGTTTACAAACACTCGCAGAAGTAAGCACCTTTGCTGCAGCGGGACTCATGATCGGCGTCTTTGGAGCTGAAGCTCTAGCGGCCCACCAGATCGCTCTGCAGTCTTCAGGTATGGCATTCATGATCCCGCTAGGTATCTCGATGGCTCTCACAGTTCGCATGGGGGAAACAGGAAATGATACCCAACGCCAGCGCAGTATCGTCACTACCGGTTGGGTTCTCACCCTCATTTCCTCCTGCACCACCGCAGCTATTTTCATCTTCGCAGGAACAACCATTGCTAACTGGTTCATCGATAACTCTGGCATCGTCAGCCTCGCAGCATCACTACTAATCGTCTCTGGAGTTTTCCAAATTGTCGATGGACTTCAAGTCGCCTCCACCGGCCTACTCCGTGGTCTCCACGACACCCGCACTCCAGCAAATATTGCTATCCTTTCCTACTGGGTAGTCGGCATCCCTTCTGGCTACCTCTACGCCCACTACTTCGGCCTCGAAGCACGCGGCATCTGGTGGGGACTCGCTACCGGTCTAGGAGTTGCAAGCCTTTTCCTCTCAGCGCGCGTCTGGAAAAAAACTGCCTAATCGAACTCGCCACCAGCTGGTGGCACATCTTGCACATAACGGTTAAACACCAAAAAACACGCTAAAGTGATCGCTAGCTCCGAGTATGCAGCGTCGCACTCACCACGCAGCACAACGCGCCCCGCTTCCTTAGCTGGACGAATCACCAACTTATCTTTGAACAGAAAGATCGGCAGCCCATCTTCTTGACTCTCTTTCAATACTTCACTCCGCTCAGGCTCTAACTTTTCAATAATTTCACAGCCCTCGACCTCGCTCCCATCTTGCGACTTCTGCAGATCTAGCAAAAAATCCTCCGTTTCAACTCGTCCCTGAATTCCCAGCACTCCTAGCTGCCCACTCACAGGTGAAAAGGTTGCCAAGGCTTCAGCAACGCCACTCCCATCCATTTTCTCGGCCAGGCCTCTAGCAAAATAGAATTTCACAATAAAATCACCAAAATCAATTTCGTCAGAAGACGGCCACTTGATAAATGGAAGCCACTTCGCCGAGTGCCATAAAATACGTGCTTCAAATTCCACGGCAAAATTTAGCCATTTCCCCCACCTCGCTTCAAATCGATTCCTTCCTAAAATCTCACATCGTCAAATTTGTCACAAATCACCAGTTGCAATCTCATCGATATTTCAATAACTGTCGAAATATGACATCGCAAGACGCAGTTCTCAAACTTGGAGCGCTCTCTCAGGAATCTCGCTTAGAGATTTTTCGACTACTCGTGCGCCAAGGCGAAGAAGGGCTATGTGCTGGTGAAATTGCAGAGCGCATGAAGATCCAGCCCAACACCCTCTCGTTCCACTTAAAAGAACTAACCTCCTCCGGTCTCATTCAAAGCAAGCGTCAAGGCCGTAGCATCATCTACAGCCTCGAAGTCGATGGCATGCGCGACCTCATCCAGTTCCTCACCGAGGATTGCTGCCAAGGTCGCCCAGAACTCTGCGCTCCTGACAACAACTGCTGCTAAACACTTTCTACTTAACCTAAATTATCTATGAAAATTGGAATCAATGGCTTCGGCCGTATGGGAAGGCTCGGCTTCAGAGCTGGCTTCGACAACAAAGAGTACACAATCACTCAAATCAACGAACTCGGTGGACCTGCTGCCACTGCCGCTCACCTTCTCGAGTTCGACACTGTTCATGGCCGTTGGCAACGCGATATTAGCCACACTGACGACTCAATTACCGTCGAAGGACAAGAAATCGCATTCAGCCAAAATGCTAAAATCGAAGACACTGATTGGTCCAGCTGCGACATCGTCATCGAAGCCACAGGTAAATTCAAAACCGTCGCACAACTCGAAGCCTACTTCGCCCAAGGCGTTAAAAAAGTAGTCGTCGCCGCGCCAGTCAAAGAAGACGAGGCTCTCAATGTTGTCATGGGCTGTAACGACGACCTCTACGATCCCGCCAAGCACCGCATAGTCACCGCCGCCTCCTGCACCACCAACTGTATCGCGCCGCCAATCAAAGTCGTACACGAAAAAATTGGCATCGTCCGTGGCACAATCACCACTTTACACGACCTCACCAACACCCAAGTCATCGTTGATGCTCCGCACAAGGATCTCCGCCGTGCGCGCTCAGCAGTCAACTCGCTTATCCCGACCACTACTGGTTCTGCCACTGCGATCACAATGATCTACCCTGAGCTCAAAGGAAAACTCAATGGCCACGCTATCCGCGTGCCTTTGCTCAATGCCTCCATCACTGACTGCGTCTTCGAGCTCAAACGCGAAGTCACTGTCGAAGAAGTAAATACTCTACTCAAAGAGGCCGCAGAAGGAGAACTCAAAGGCATCTTAGGCTACGAAGAGAAGCCTCTCGTCTCCGCAGACTACACCAATGACACACGCTCAGGTATCATCGATGCTCCATCCACCATGGTAGTCGACGGCACCATGCTTAAACTTTACGTCTGGTACGACAATGAAGTCGGTTACGCCAACCGCCTCATGGATCTCGTCACTAAGGTGGCCCAATCCATTTCCTAACAAAACCATTCAGACACCGTGACTAAAGGAACCTACGCACTCGTCACTCTAGCGTACTGGGCATTCATGCTCACTGACGGAGCTTTGCGCATGATTGTGCTCTTGCACTTCCATGAGCTCGGCTATTCACCCGTCCAACTCGCCTTTCTTTTCTTACTCTACGAATGTGCAGGCATTGCTACCAACTTAGTTGGCGGCTGGGTAGGTTCCCGTTACGGACTCAGAAAAACTCTCTTCGTCGGTCTCACACTTCAGATCATCGCGCTCTCAGCGCTGACCTTAGTCGATAGCTCTTGGCAACACCTCGTTGCGGTTGGTTTCGTCATGCTCGTTCAAGCTCTCGCTGGTGTATCTAAAGATCTCACAAAAATGAGTTCCAAGAGCGCCGTCAAACTCGTCATCAACGACAGCTCGAATAATGAAGGCAAACTCTTCAAATGGGTGGCAGCACTCACTGGCTCAAAGAACGCGCTAAAAGGCGTCGGCTTCTTCCTCGGCAGTCTTCTCCTTTCCACATTAGGATTCGATAACGCCCTCTACAGCCTTGCTGCTATGCTTGTCGTTGTACTCATTATCAGCCTCATTTGGGTCAAAGGCAGCTTCGGTAAATCCAAACAAAAAACAAAGTTCTCCCAGCTTTTTTCTAAAAGTCCGGCGATCAACCGACTTTCCTTCGCTCGCGCATTCCTCTTCGCCTCACGCGATGTCTGGTTCGTCGTCGGCCTGCCTATTTTCCTCCACGATGTCCTCCACTGGGACTTCTGGAAAGTTGGTGGGTTTATGGCCTGCTGGGTCATCGGCTATGGTTTTGTCCAAGCATTTGCACCGAAGCTCACTGGCATCAAGCCGTCGCAAAAAAGTGCCGACTCACTCGCTCACTGTGTTAAATCTGCCAAGATTTGGGTATTCATACTCAGTGGCATCTGCGCCATCATGGCGATCGCAGTCACTGCGGACTTCCACCTCACCACCACACTAATCGGAGGGCTATGCGTCTTTGGCTTCATCTTCGCCATAAATTCCTCCCTCCACTCCTACCTTATCCTCGCCTATACAGATGAAGACAGCGTTTCGCTTAATGTCGGTTTCTATTACATGGCGAACGCCTGCGGTCGATTATTAGGAACCCTTCTTTCTGGTACTGTCTACCTTATCGCGGGCCTACCAGCCTGCCTATGGACAGCTTCAATACTCACTCTCATCGCAGCAATAAGCTCACTCAAACTCCCAAATTCAGCAAAAGCCCTTACTGCTTGATTGATTATCGAAACGTTCATCCTCAAAAATATTCTAAAAGCCACAGCTCCTCTGAGTTGTGGCTTTTTTATGGAATTTCATTTCGCTAATCAGCCAAACTTTCTCATCGTCATTTTTTCTGAGTCACCCATCATCCGCCCCACAAGAATATGTTTCCAGACACTACAGCCACTCTACATACGCTCGATAACGGACTCAAAGTCATCCTCGATTCCGACTCCTCCGCTCCAGTCATTTCGACCCAAGTTTGGGTAGAAACCGGTAGCATCCATGAAGGAGATTGGATGGGCGCCGGACTTTCGCACTTACTCGAACACATGGTCTTCAAAGGCACTGAATCTTTCACAGGAGAAGAACTCTCTCAGACAGTTCAAGCTGCAGGTGGCCAATGGAATGCCTACACCACTTTTGACAGAACCGTCTACTATATTGATGGCCCGAAAGAATCTGCTGAAACCTTCCTCAAAGCTGTCACTGAAATGGTCTTTAAACCCAGCTTCCCCGAAGATGAATTTGAAAAGGAAAAGGACGTTATTCGCCGTGAAATCGATATGGGACTCGATGACCCAGACAGCCGCGCATCACGCCAACTATTTGCCACAGCCTTAGCAAACGACGGTAGATCACAACCAGTCATCGGCCACTTAGAACTTTTTAACAAAGTCACTCACGCCGACATGATCGCTTACCACCAAGCGCGCTATACCACTGAAAATTCCTTCCTCGCTATCTCTGGTGATTTTGACAAAGTTGAGATACTAGAAACTCTAAAAAAACTCGTTGGGAGCATTCCTCGCAGTTTTACTCTGCAGCCACAAGTCAGCGAAGAACCACCACAATTAGGAAAACGCCTCCAGCGCTCCACTTTCGCCATCCCAGCCACGCAGCTCACCTTGGCTTGGCAAGTTCCTGGACTCACCCATCCCGACGCAGCCGCCCTCGAACTACTTTCAACGATTCTTGGAGGAGGTCGTTCATCACGTCTCTACCAGAGCATTCGCGAGCAACAAGGCCTCTGCCTCCATATCGCCTCTTGGGCATGGATCACCAAACAACACACTGGCCTATTCAGCGTATCAGCCGAAGTCCCATACGAGCAACGCGAAGAGCTTGAGCAAGCTATCTACCTAGAAATAGAAAAACTCTGCGGAGCGCCACTCGACGCCGAACTTGCTAAAGCCAAGCGCATGACCTTGGTATCCCAATTTAAAACGCTCACCACAGCTTCGGGCCGTGCCTCCGACCTTGCTAGTAATTGGCATGAAGCACGTAACCTTAACTTCACTAAGGACTTCGTCACTGACATCGAAAAGATCAACGAAGCCGACATCCGACGTGTCTGCCAGCAATACTTGTTAGATCATAGCAAACTCACCGTCACCTCACTCGATCCTGAAGGCTCCGACGAGAATGCCGCCCAACAAGAATCTAGCAATACAGAGAAAGAAATCACCAGCCACACACTGAGCAATGGTCTCGAACTGCACCTTTGTGCTGATTCTCGCCTCCCAATGGTTTCAATCCAAGCAGCTATTCGCGGCGGGCTCACTGCCGAAACTCCTGAAAATGCCGGCATTTCCACCTTGCTCTCCGCACTTCTCACCAAAGGAACACGCTCTCGCAGCGGAGCCGAAATCGCTACACAGTTAGAAACTCTTGGAGCAAGCTTGAATGCCAGCTCTGGTAATAACACCTCTGCGGTCGCAGCCAGCTGCCTCAGTCAAGATCTCGATACCGTGTTGGAAATATTTGGAGATGCCTTCGCGAATCCAGCCTTCCACCAGGAAAACATAGACTTCGAGCGCAAAGCACAACTCACAGCCTTGTTAGAGCAAAACGAAGATCCAGTCTCTCTCGCCTTCCGCACCATGCGCTCCAAGCTATTTGCAGGACAAGGCTATGGCATCAACCGCTTAGGAACTGAAAACTCACTCGAATCCATCAGCCAACTAGCTATCAACGCACATCACTCTCTCTACTACACTGCCACCAACACTAAGATATCGATCTTTGGCAATATTGAGAAAGATGAAGTCATAGAACTTGCTGAAAAACATTTGAGCCAAATCCAACCAGGCCAAGTTCATTACAGTTCTTCTCAGGCACACGGAGAACCAAGTGAAATCAAACTCACACTCGACAAGCAACAAGCAGTCCTAGCACTCGGCTACCGAGGAGCCTCGATTCACTCTGAAGACATCCACGCACTCGATCTCCTACACGCTTGGTGCGCTGACATGGCGGGCCCCCTCTTCACCCGAATCCGAGAAGAACTAGGCCTCGCCTATTACTGTAGTGCTACTCAATTTCGCGGACACGACACAGGGCTGTTCGGCTTCTACCTAGGAACTTCTCCTGATCAAATAGATCTCGCAAAAGCAGAACTTTTCAAAACAATTCAAACCATCGCTACAGAAGGAATGAGCGAATCTACCCTCGATTCCGTCAAAAACTCATGGCTCGCCAAGCAAGCTCTCAGTAACCAATCTAACAGTGCGATGGCTCGTCTCTGCGCAATCGATACAGCCCTAGGATTCAGCCCTACCCATCACCGAGAAATCACTGAAAAAATCAAAGCCGTCACCACCGGTGAAATCCTCGCTGCCGCCCAAAAGTATTTTAAAGACCAACAAGTCACTATCGTTACCGTCATTCCATAATTTCATGGTGACATCTGAACAATAAAAAGCCCTCGCACCACATGCGAGGGCTCTAATAATTAAGAATTACTCACTGATCTCCCTGCAATTACTTGCGGCGACGCATGATTAGCGCAAGTCCACCAAGACCAAGCAACGCTGTTGAGGATGGCTCAGGAACTGCAGTTGTTACAGTAGTTGTTGTTGTCGGTGTACCATCCGCAAAAGTAAGGCTTCCTCCATAAACATATGCTGTCCGGTTCGAATTGATTGCCGCATACGTAAATGTAACTTGAGAAAGGTCTGTAATATTATATTGAACTGCGCCCTGGGCCTGCGTAGTAGTCAATTCAGTATCTCCTGGCTGTGGGTTAGCTATGGTAGATTGCCCCTGAGCACTGAATGTAGTTCCGTTTGCATCGGTCGTCACAGACAAAAAGTTATTATCTGCTAAGGTATATGTTCCAGGCGTAGCAATCGTCAATTTCTCATGAGCTCCGTTACTTCCGCCACCTTCAATATCAGCAAACATCAGAGACCAATCATACGATGCTACTGGATTATATAAATTAGTGTAGCTGGCATCTTGGTATAGCGATAGTGTGAATGTAATACTATCATTTTTTGCCAAAGTAATACCAGTATTGCTACTGGTGCCGCTATAGTTCGTAGCCGGTTCTGATGATACAAGACGAGCATAAATATCGCTAGTACCATCATTTGCCACTATACCATAACTCACTGTATCGAAGCCACCTGATGTGACCACAGATGTGTTAGGATCAAAGTTACTAAAATCAAGGATAATCGTACCATATGAAGGTAGCGCAGCTCCGAGAGCTACTAAGGGGATTAATACTTTTTTCATTTTTTTATCTATTGAATTATCTCTATGCACCAACATGTGTCATTCACATCATGCTGGAACACCCACCTACTAACACACAAACGAGCGCAGCACAAGTGTATTGATATAAATAATCGACCAATAAAATTCTTCAAATGTATAAATATAATTCACAAATACAAACATATGTATAAATACATCATAAACCTCAATACTTGATGCACCCATGTGTGTGATTTATAACAACCGCCTCATAAAAATAAAAAAGCTCCCACTATAAAAGTGAAAGCTTTGAAAAGGATTAACAATGATACAATTTAGACATTACTTGCGGCGACGCAAAATGAGCGCAAGACTACCTAAACCGAGTAGCATAGTAGATGAAGGCTCAGGCACTGCTGTAACAGTTGTGGTGTCTGTATCAAATGTGCCAAAAGTCAAGTTGCCACCATCAATCAAGAGATTGCGTTGACCTGAATTGTAGTTATTTACAATAGTGTAATCAAAGTTCACGGATGCTGTATCAGTAAAAGTAAATGATGCCGCTACATCAGCTTGAGCTTGATTGAAAGACGTGAGCCCGTCCTGCCCAGGAACTCCGTTTGTATTGATTCCTGATGCCGTAACAGATCCATCAGCATTGTTCGTAATAGTAAGCTCCGTAGTTGTCGTATAAGTGACCACTGATGGTGTATAAACCGTCACAATATCATAATACTTATCTCCTTCAGTGTTATGCCCGTCAATATCATAGAAAAATAGATCGTAAGAAAAACTTACACCTGGATCATAAACTTCAGTTAGCTCTTCATTTTGATACAAGGTCAGAGTAAAGTTTGTCGTGGTATTAGGAGCTTGGTTAATCTTCACATCATCTGCAGCAGAACCACTGCCACCACTGCCACCTTGAGTGTAAGAAGTCTCCGCGACGATGAGCGCGTAGATGTCGGTAGTCCCATCATTGGCAATAGGAGCTGTAAAACTCATTGTACCATCGTTGTTTAACTCAGTTTGTTTATCAACTGATCCAAAATTTAAATCAATCGAAGCAGCATGGGCTGATCCGAGAAGGCTTACTAAACATAAGCTGTAAAGTGATGAACTGCTAAAATTTTTCATTTGTTTGGAGGAGTTCGTGATTCTTAAAGCGCATTCATGCTTTTTTCGTGAGCGCACTGCGCGCTTAACACACAGCATATACAATGCCAACCTTTATATCAAAAAAATCGCCGAGGTAATGAGCTGGATTTTTTCCTTTATCTAAATAAGAAAAAAGTAAGCTGTAGCTAAATAGCAGCATTTACTCTTCGCTCATCTGTACGACTTTTTCCCTTAATTCATAAGAGGCAATCAAACATGACACTCCAATAAGAGCTACTAAAGTGATAATAATCCAGTCAGTTGGTATTTTTTTAGTCACACCTAACATACTGCACAGATCGAGAAATCTTTCAACTAATCTGTGACTCTAACTGGTTACATTTTTGTAACCTCAATCCTCAACATCCCGAACTCTTGCTAGCAGCCAAAGCACATCGGAAAGTCGGTTCAAAAACTGGCGGGCGACACTGAGATAGTCATCTTCGATCTCCCAGCTCACTAGCTCAGATCGACGGCACACTGTTCTAGCCACGTCCAAATATGCGCCTGCAATGGCACCAGCTTTCCCGGGACGTGACCAACCACGAAAACGATGTCCTTTTTCATCTTCAAGCTCCCTAACAATTGAGTCTAACCACTCAACGTCAGCCTGACTTATCCCTTGATAAGCTCTTTCTTTATACTTCTGGTGATCTTCAGAATCAGTCGCAACTTCTCCCATCAGACCAACGAGACGATTTTGTATACCATCGATACAATCACTCAGTTCATCAGAAACCTCAGCCGATCTCACAACGCCAAGTTGGGCATTCAATTCATCCACAGCTCCGCAACACGCGACCCGTGGATGATTCTTTGGCACTCGCTTCCCGAAGAGCAAGTCAGTCTCACCGCTATCCCCTCTTCGGGTACTAATACTCATACCAAAAGTAGTTCATTACTCGACATCAGAGACACGTACTTTCTCCCAGATCTCTTTGAATGAATCAACAAATACATCGTGTTCAGGGTCTACTTGATAAGCGTCGTGCTTCTCAATAGAGTCAAAAGTAATATAGAGACCGTAATCAAAAGTATTATCACTTACTGGACGCACGAGAGTCTTAGCTGGCTTTCCCCAACCACCAGTAGCCGTGTGTTCAATCTTAGTCATCGCTTCAAGTCCCTTTTCAAAGGCCGCGAGAGTTTCAGCATTCTTGTGTTCTTCCTTAATCCAAAAATAAACGTGATGTTGCATGTGCAAGTTCTGCCTAGCTAACCACTGCATTCCAAGAAGAATTTTAAGGAAACAGCACTAACGAATCATACGTAGAATATACTGCCCACAAAAGAGTCCTGCTATGCCGCCACCAAAATGGCATGCGTGGGACACATAAAACATTTCCTCACCAAAGACATTACCTAACATTTCTCCTATTGAAGAGAAAACTGGCACCCCAAGAGCAGGTGTCAACAAAGCCAAACACAACGAGCTTATAAGAAATCCCATGCCAAGATGCTTCGAGCGTATCCGCGTCACCCAAATTCGATGATCTGGATCAAGCGTTGTGAGACAAAGTAACAATCCCATCATTCCTCCTGACACTCCCACTAGCACCCCCTGTTGGTTTTCCGGAAGAAAAACGTTCATCAACAAGTACCCTCCACCCCCTAATAATACCGCCAGCATGGTCACCGCCAGCGCCTTCTTCCAATCTAAGATCTGCTGCAGTTTGAGACCTAACAACGCAATGCACATCGTATTCACCGCCAAGTGCCACCAATTTCCATGCAAAAATCCGTAGCTTAAGAACTGCCACACTTTCCCATTTACTATGCCATCTAAGCTCAAGCCAAAGACTTCATAAATAGCATTCACATCCTGCACACATGTACTCAGGACCACATGAATTAAGATGAGTAATAGACAGAAAGTTTTCATGAAAAACTCCGAGCAAAGCCTAATGCTTCCACTCGGAGTATAGTAAATTAATTAGAGCTTAGCTCTCACCTTTAGCTCTAGGCTCGCCAGACACGGTGTCTCTGGCTGAAGAACTAGTCACGAAAGGACCGCCCTCCATCGGAGCCACGCCAGTAAATGCCACATCAGGCATTTCTGTTGGCTTACCTGCGAGAGGAAACTCCTTACGCAGCGGATAGTATGGATAGCCCTCCCACATCAAAATACGTTTGAGGTTTGGGTGATCCGTAAACTTGATACCCATCATGTCGTAAACTTCCCGCTCGTGCCAATCAGCCGTTTTCCAGAGACTCACCACACTCCGAACATCTTCTTCTTCCGCCACAGGAGCTTTCACCCGTAAATGCTGCGAATCATCCACCGATGCCAATTCATACACAATCTCAAAGCGCGGATGAACCGATTCATGATCAACACTACAAATATCAATCAAGAAGTCGAAGCCAAGATTTTCCTTGCAATACACCATCACACCATAAAGTGAAGCTAGCTCCACCATGACAGTTTCTTCACCTCGAAATTCTTTAGAACTTAACACCTTCTCACCGAAGGCTTCTTCAATTTTAGCAATAAACTCCCCCATCTCCTTAGACTCTTTCTGGTTCTTTCTTCAGCCCCTTCGCAGACTCTTCCTTCTCAATTTTCGCCTGAAGCTTCATCAATCCTTCGATCAATGCTTCAGGACGAGGAGGACAACCAGAAATGTAAACATCCACTGGAATTAAACGGTCGATCCCCTGAAGCGTCGCATAAGAACGATACATTCCACCAGATGACGCGCAGGCTCCCATAGCGATACACCACTTCGGTTCAGGCATCTGATCCCAAATCCGCTTCACCGCCAAAGCCATTTTATAAGTGACGGTTCCCGCTACGATCATTACATCGGCCTGACGCGGTGAAAAGCGCATCACTTCGGCACCAAATCTTGAAATATCAAATCGTGCAGACGCAGTCGCCATTAGCTCAATTGCACAACATGCCAAGCCCATCGGCATCGGCCATAGCGAGTTTTTGCGCATCCAGTTAATGGCTGCGTCGAGCTGTGTGAAAACCACATTACCTTCGATTTTAGAATCGTAGGCTAAATCGGTATTGTTAGGTTCTACCATAGGATTTTTAGGATTATCTAGCACTCTAGTAAGCAACTATTCCGCTACAAGCTTCAAATATTGAATCTTTTAATCTTCCTCAGATTCCATAAAGGCTATCAGCGAAGGAATTGCATGTTCAAAGAGCTCTCCCACCTGTTTGTACGCACGTGGTCCCATCCCGATTGGGTCAGGTACATCTAGTCCGGACTTTCCATTAATCTCGATGAAATCACAAACAAGATAGCACTTCGCCGCATGATCCGGGAATGCATCTGTCAGCATCGCTAAATGTGAATTCGTCATCGCGAACACATGGGTAGCATCCTCTAACATCTGCTCAGTCACCGAGCGGCTTCTGAAATTTTCCAACGCCGCACCTCGCTGTGCCAACTCATTCTGAGTATCAGGACTAATCGTATCGCCATCATATGCAGCCACGCCCGCTGACCCCAGCGCCACGAGCTTTTCATTCCCTTCCGCTGCCTTGCGGAAGAAACCTTCAGCCATCGGGCTGCGGCAGGTATTCCCAGTACATACGAATAAGACGCGCTTTTCAGAATTCATGATTAGAAACTCACAGTTCACGCCCTACTTTTCAAGCGGTATCTTACTCATCAATTTCAACAATGACTTTTCCAAAGCGCCGACTTACCTCTCCCACTTCGACCTCATCCTCTACAATCACCCGTTCCCAATCTGCGTCAATAGCAGTCACTGAGCTTTCCACCCCATTGCTCACCTCTTCTCCATCCACAAGATCATTAGAAAAAACCACTCGGTAGCTTAAATCCGAAGCTGAACGGTTGCGAAGAAACTCCACAGTAAGGCTATCCCCAACATCTGTAGGCAATGTAAAGTATGGCAAACCAGTAGTCCCGGTCCCAGGAGTAATCACTCGCGGCCCTGACACCGGCACAGTCATATTAAATGCATACTTTAGAAGATTCTCGATTCCGTCCCCCTCAGGCGTGGCCAGAATTCCAGCATTCGCTCGACTTAGAGATTGCTCCGAAGTCCAAGTCGCAAATTTAATGACTTCCGCTCCAAATAATTTTATCGAATCAATCGCCATATCACTACGATAACTAAAACCTGTGAGGCCTCTAAAACGAATCTTCACATCGTCCATTTCATCATAATCACTCAAATCGACCACCGCAGTTCTCCAGCTTTCAGCAGAAGATAACTGTTGTTGTCCTGAGAGCTCCCACACAGCATTGTCCCATTCACCATCGCTGTACACATCAACCGAGAGTGTTCCCATATCTGCTCCATACATGTGATAATCAAACTTTATGTGAAGGTTCATTTTAGTGGAAAAATCGAATGCAGCCTCTATCTCTGCAGTCGAATCATTGGCTCCTGATGAAGCCTCTGTGTAGAGATACCAAGCACTTTCACTTCCTGAGCTTGGCCCAGTGTTAGAGCTGGTAGTTCCACCGCTATCTCTGTCCCAGCTAATTTCACTGCCGGCATCAGCCCATATTCCCATACCGTTTTCAAAACTTTCTGCATAGAACTCCGAACGTAACGCTCCAGTAATAGGAATACAAAATTCTACCCCACTCAATCCACTATCAGAAACAACAAGAAGCGCCTTCTTTTGCCCCGTTCCATTCACATGGTAAGAAACCTCAAAAGTCGCAGTCTCCCCAAGTTCTAAATTCGTAGCACTTGGTGAAGTTAATGAAAAACTACTGCTATCCTCTCCTTGTAACTCGATAGTCAATGACTCTAACTCGTCACCGCCAACATTTCTCACCGTCAAAACATTTGAAACGGTTTGACCAATTATTTCTGAACCAATATCTACCATTTCAGAACCTTCAATCCGCGGATTCCCGGTGGCTTCCTCCAACTGAATTTTCGGCGCAACTCGCTCCTCTCTATTAGCTAGATAACTCGCATTCGCTAAAATATAATTCGCATTTCTAGCACCTAAATTAGGGTTCGAACCATCAAACCCAGCCCCAGCAACCACTGTATATCCCCCGTACACATATCTAGGGTCAGCAGAACTTGAGGCTGACGCATCATACCCATCTACAGCTCCTGTAGGAGCGCCTTGGTAGTTAATCTCTGGATCTGAAAAATAGGGAATTCTAGTCCAGCCCCAGTCATAACTCATCACAGTCCTTACCTTAGAAGAGCTCGTGGTAGTAAATCTCCACCCGTAATTGTGCTGACTCGTCCCTTCATCACTAGAACTATCTCCCCATGAATGATTACAGCCAATGTTATGACCCAACTCATGGACAAACGTAATTCGAGTAGAAGTCATATAAGTCCGAGCCACAATCATTGACTCACCAGGCCGATAAGCCACACCAGCTGAACCATCAGCACTACTAACTACAAATGCAGATCCATCTGCACCAAGAGCAAGCTTAAAATCGGTCACCACATCAAGCACTCCATCTACTTCATTCTGCAAATTCCCTAACTCGTCACCACTCCCCATATTGCCGTCTATGGCCCCAGGGAAACTATAAACAGGATCTTCAATCGTCCCTAAAAGCACCAGTTCAACTTCATCCCCTAACCCACTATTCGCAAACGCTAAGTTCGTGCGATCCACTGACGCTATAATCCTCGCCTCGATCGCCGCGGTTCCACCTTCAGCTTGACGCGCTGCAATACCGTAGCCAACCACATAATCAATGGTGATATTCGCACCGTCATAGCTTTCGATACCCTCAGACGCTCCACTCACCGCACTATTTGAATTATCATTTACCTCGCTCAAAGCTGAATCGCCAGGCTGTCCGCACGCTGCAGTAAAAGCCAGAGGATTCAATAAGCGGATCGCCACATTGCCATCGCCAGACGATGCATATTCAAAATGTGTATTTGTATCATAATAAGCTACCGTCCCAAAGACAGCCCCGTCATGAAACACCAATAGAACATCACCCTCAGGATCACTCGCATCCTTACCTAACAAAGTAACCGTCTCACTACCGCGTAAGAGCATTTTTTCGATTCTTACATCAGCCGAGCGACCTCGTCCAAGCGGTACAGTAATCAGCTCTGCATCAGAATCTATCAGCCGCTGCACAGCACCTCGCTCCCACTGCGCATCGACTACTGACAATGTTTCCTTACTTTTTGAAAGTGGCCCAAGACTCTTTCTATCTAGAACATGAAATAACTGCCCTGAAAACCGCTTTCCCGCGATTGTCTCTCTCTCGATTTCTTCTACTTCCCCATATCGCAGACGCTTATTCTCCCCCCTTTTCAACTGACCGTTAAGCTCCTGAATCGGCTTATATTGCCGAACAACATTATTTCCAAACTCCGCAGCCGAAAAGCGAGGCCGTTCTTTCTGCTCAGAGTGATTATTCTGAAGCTTTACTGATGGCTTCCATTCCACCCACAGGATTACACTCACCAGAAGGAAGCACAACACAAGGGGGAAAATGCGAAGTATATGTTTCATTATCACAAAACTCTGAAGCTTTTATCATACTATAAAAAGTAAAATCCTTAAGTATTAAAAACTTGGCTCTTCATCAAAAGTTGGGGACATGAGGAAAATCAGCCAACATGCCCCCTATGCTTAATAAGCTAAATATAGGTCTGAAGGGTTACCACACCCTTCAAGTCCAACATAATCATACATACACCATTCATGTAAAGCTGCAGTCTCAGCTCGAGCCGCTGCGACGCTCCATTTACAAGTTTCATGATCAAGGCTTGTGTTCTAAAACATTAGCCAAAACTGAAGAAATGGGACAGGCTACCGTAAGTAGGATTTACGCTCAGAGTGCTGTCCTCAGGTTCTTCGCATCGATGAACACACCTTGCACAAAGCTCAGCGCTCAGCGCTTTAGCACCACGCTTTGCGACCTGAAGAACCACAAAATCTTTGATGTGGTGGAGGGGCGCAGCAACTCTGAACTCGAAACAAACTTCACCCAGTTAAAAGGCAGAGACAAGATGCGTGTCGTCTGTATCGACCTATCCAGCCCTTACCGTAGACTCATTCGGACCTATTTCCCAAATGCTCGGATCGTCGTGGACCGCTTCCATGTGGTTCGCATTATTTACCAACACTTTATGCAGGTTACCCGAGCTATTGCCCCACAGTTAAAAAGCTATCGAGGTTGTCTAACTGCTATGAGCAAACGTCCTGAACGCCTCAGCTCTAAACAAAAGCGAACTCTACGTGAATTATTCAATACCTATCCGACCCTCAAACTCATCCAACGACGAGCATACGGATTCAGAAACTTCGAAAACTACAGATTACGCGTGATCGCTCAATACGGCTAACCAACACAATAAACTCAAAAAAATGCCTCTCCCCAAACTTTGGTGTAGACCCCAAAAAAAGCGAACCGCTATGGTTCGCTTTCTTAATTACCTGGAGCCGCTTGTCAGATTCGAACTGACGACCTGATGATTACAAATCAACTGCTCTACCAACTGAGCTAAAGCGGCGATGAGGTATGTGATGAAAAATGGAGCCGCTTGTCAGATTCGAACTGACGACCTGATGATTACAAATCAACTGCTCTACCAACTGAGCTAAAGCGGCCTTACCATTTTCATGCTGCCTTTCGGCTGCGGGCGGAGTATGTTTATTTTGCCATCGCGCGCAAGTTCTTTTTTATCGAAAAAGTACCTTTTCTTTATCAGCAAATAATCACCCCTTTTTGAGCGCGCTTAGCTATTTGATTATCAAGGGTTAGTCCAATGGCCTCACCCAGATGTTCCGATACTCAATCGGGTCATTATGCCACTGCAACATCAGCGGAGCCTTGTCTGGATGCTTTTTGGGGTACTTCGCAATCTTGCGGAACACAGTCGGTCCATGCAGTTCAGTATCATTCTGCACTACCACTCCATTGTGAATCACAGTCACGCGCGCAGGCTTTTCCATACCTTCCTCTCCGTACTCAGGAGCGTGAAAAATAATATCGTAACTTTGCCACTCACCTTGTGGCAACGAAGCATTCACTCGTGGAGGTGTCTGCCCATAAATCGCGGCGGCTTGTCCATCCGCATACGTCACATTGGTATGACTTTCTTGAACCTGAACCTCATAGAGTCCCATTAAAAACACCCCACTGTTCCCACCTTTCTGATCCTTCACTTCTCGCCCCTCTGGGACGCGCCATTCAAGATGCAATTGGCAACTTCCAAACTCCTCCTTAGTCCGCGTGTTCTTTTTGCCAGCTACCATAGCCCCATCGCGCACTGGCCACTTCACGCTGAACGCCTCAGTTCCAGAACCATCAAAAATCACCAACGCATCACTAGGCGCAGGAGTACATACACACTTTCCGCCACTTACTTTCACTGGATGCGGACGCGACACGTCATGCACACGATACTCACTCCACGGCTGAACTGGCGTGGCTGACTTCGGTGCCGCGACGACCAAGGGAGCCAATATTACAGGGATACATAAACTACGCATCCATCGCTACTAGCTAATTTAATCTAGCAACTCAACTAGGAAAGCTACGAAGAGACTAATACCCCACCAATAATGATAAATAGCGCACCGAACAGCAATTTCACCAGATGTACATCTTTCCACTCCGAAAACACAAATAGCGCAATTAAAACCGTCACCAAGGTATTCATATTATACAACGGAGCTAACTGGGAAATAGGAGCCCCATACTTACTAATCCCCAAAGCCACTAACACGACCCCAACACCCCACGACAGCCCCATTCCCACAGCGGGAATGATCGCAGCAGTACTGAACTTTTGCTCCGTATTTACAGCCCACAAAACGGCTCCCACAATAACCACACCTACTCCAATACTCACAAGATAAGCTCCTGTAGAAATTCCGTGCTGATTACTCCATTTTTGGCAAACCCCCGCTACCCCAAAAAAGAGAGCCGGCAAAAGCCCTCCAATAACAATCCCCATTTGTTCCTGTGTCATAGCCGTTAGCTAGATCTAGCTATCACAATAAGCAAGCCCTAGCTGGCAAAGCTTTTGCCTTAGACCACTCACACCACAAATGCCCACTTGCTAAGTCACCCAAGCCCATCCATAGTTTTATCCTAACACATTCTAATCATTATGGACTCTCCAGCTATCTCTCAATCCCCCATACTCGACCTCATTTCTAAAGCATGGTGGCTACTTTTCCTGCGAGGCCTCGCAGCAGTCATCTTTGCCCTGCTAGCCTTCACTTTGCCAGGAATGACCATTGCCGTACTCATCATCTACTGGGCTGTTTACATCCTCCTCGATGGAATTTTCTCACTCATCGCCTCCTTCAAAGGTGGTGCTTCAGCTCCGCGCTGGTGGCTCATCCTCTCCGGTGTTATCAGTATAATTGCCGGTGCCGTCTGTATTTCCGCCCCAAGTTTCGTGGCCCAGTTCTTCATCATCTTACTCGGATGGCTCTGCATTTTCAAAGGAGTCGTAGAAGTCGTAGGTGGGCTTTCGGCCAAAAGTGTGCTTTTCCTCATTGGCGGAATCCTCTCCACCCTTTTCGGCATCTGGTGCCTCAAAGATCCTGCATCTGTCGCTAAAATCATCATCCAGCTAGTTGCAGCATTCTCCTTAATTGCTGGCATCGTTTTTATCCTGCTATCACTCAAACTGCGCAGCCGCTCAAAAGGCCTACCACAAACAATCGACGTCTAACCCTCATAGAGAAAATCTTCTCTCAAAAAAGTCCTCTAGGAACTACCTAGCGGACTTTTTTCTTTAGCTTTCATAATCTACTATGATCGCTTAAACCCAGCCTTCAACTCACCAAAAGTCATTGCCCTAGTAAAGTGTGCAAAGACGAAATACACCAACACTCCAGCACCCCCAACTGCTGCCAGCACTGGCAAACGTACCAAACGGCTATCGCTATGAAGCAGAGGGTCTAAGTAATACGCTCCCACCCACACCACGGCTCCCATCAAAATCGCAGCCACTAACATCTTCCCTAAGCGTTTCCAAAACTCTCGTGAAAGCTGTAAAAATCCATCCTTGCGCAATCCGCCTAACAGCAAGCTCACATTCACCCACCCCGCCACTGAAGTTGCCAAGGCACAGCCAAGAGCAAGATTTCCCCCGCTCCCAATCACCATAAAGGCAACACCACAGAGAATGCTATTCACCACTGCCGACACTAAAGTAAACTTCATCGGCGTCTTGGTGTCTTCCCGAGCAAAATAACCAGGTTGCAGAACCTTACTCATCACATAAGCTGGGCAACCCATGGCAAATGCAAATAGCGCATATCCTGCGACTTGTGATTGATTTGCTGTAAACTCTCCACCCTTGAAAATTGCAAAAATAATCGGCTCTGCGATCACCATCATGCCAACCATAGCTGGCAGCGCTATCAACATCGCCATCGTCATCCCTGTCTCCATACTCTGCTTCGCTTGACGCACCTCTTTCTTACGCAGCTTCTGTGTAATATCAGGAAGCAAAACCACGCTAAATGCTATGCCTATCAAGCCGAGCGGCAACTGGTTGATTCGATCCGCATAGAAAATCGCACTCATCCCACCATTCTGATACGAAGCCACCCACTGGCCTACTAATAAGTTGAGCTGTTGGATTCCTGCACTCACAAGTCCAGGCCCCATCAACAAGGCTAACTTCATGGTGTCCCGGTCAAACGCTGGCATTTGTATCTTAAAACGAACACCCGTGCGCCACGCTGAAATGAGTACAATTGCTAACTGAATCACTCCACCTATCGGTAAACACCATGCCAAAGTATACACAGGATCTTCCACAAAGGGAGCCACCGCACACAAACCCACGAGAAATACTAAATTTAACGACACATAAGAGAACGCAGGTGCCGCAAACTTTTCATGACTATTGAGCACCCCGCTTACGGCAGCCACTAAACAGATGAAAAACAGGTAACTGACAGTAATTCGGGACAATTCAACCGCTAATGCTAGCTTGTCTTCCGCAAAGCCAGATGTCAGAGCACGAGTGATGGGCTCCATGAAAATGTAACTCACCACACAAATTACCGAGAGCAACAAACTCAGTAATACCATAATCCTACCTGAGAAGTTAAAAGCCTCCTCCTTCCCCTCTTCGGCAAGCTTACCGCTATACAAAGGTACAAAGGCGGAATTAAAAGCCCCTTCCCCTAACACCCGCCGAAACAAATTGGGAAAACGAAATGCCGCCACCCAAGCATCACCCAAGGCTGACGCCCCAATGAACTGAGCTGTCAGCATATCTCGTACAAACCCTGTAATCCGGCTCAACAATGTGAAGCCGCTGACCGTCATGAGGGATTTTAACATCGCAATATGGTTGAAAATAAAGCCTTACTGGCCGCGAGTCTTTGCGCTTGCTCTACGGAGCCGATCATTGATCGCGACCCCGATTGCAGTCTCGGCAACGGTCTCAGCGACAATCGCATCCACTCCACTTTCATCGAGTTGACGAAGAGCAAAGAACAAACGCACAGCCGCTTCTGGCAATTTCCCTTTTCCAGGTGAAAGTTCTTCTACCACATCCCAATCGTAAAGATTTATATAACCATCTTTTTCAGCCCCACGATAAGAGAGTAATCCGTAGCTAAGCTCTGGATCTGGAACGAAATCTTCTGGTTTTTCAAAAATATACAATGGAGTCGCAGGAGCATAATGGCTCTCGAGCTGTCCTGGTGCTTCCTCAATATTACGTGGCTTCTTCGGACGAATCACTTTCCCGATCTTCTGCAAATCTTCCTTCACCACTGGACCAGCACGAAGCAAGTGCAGTTCTGGACGTTTTTCACCCAGCTCCACCCGAACAATGGTACTCTCAAGTCCTGAGTTGCAAGCACCGCCATCGATGATCAATGGAATCCGTCCGCCCAATTCTTTTTCTACTGCGATTGCTGATGTCGGAGAAATACGACCAAACCGATTCGCACTCGGCGCGGCTATCGGTTTTCCAAGCTCTTTACAAATTGCATGCATCACTGGGTGACCACTCATTCGCACCGCCACTGTTGGCTGACCACTGGTAACTATATCTGGAATGATGTCCTTCTTCGGCAAAACCATCGTGAACGGACCAGGCCAAAATGCTTCCATCAGTTGCTGAACTACCACTTCCAACTCAGGAGTAAGTTCACAAACCTCGTAAATCTGTTCTTTACGAGCAATATGGATAATCAACGGGTCAAAGGACGGACGTTCTTTTGCTTCGAATACTTTCGCCACCGCATTCTCATCCAAAGCATTCGCTCCCAAACCATACACAGTTTCGGTAGGCAAGGCCACAACCTCGCCCCCATTGAGTTGCTGCACAGCCACACCCACAGCTTCCTCAAAGCCCTCTGGGTCTGCATAAAGAATTTCTGTTTCCATATTGCTCACAGCAATTGCCTAGCGCATGGGCTCGACTTTGAACACTCTTATTTATCTCCTATTCGTCGCTAAAAACTGCTTCCTAGAACATTTAAAATCAATGCACTGACCAAATCAGAGTTTTTCACTAAAGAAAAAAAACGCAGCATCGTCTGAAACGTGCTGCGTTTTTTGAAAGGGGTATTAAAAAGCGTCTAGGAGACGTCTTCTTGCTGGAGGGAAGGAAGGATGCGAGCAACCTTCTCTTTCATTTCCTTACCAGGTTTGAACTTAACCACTGCGCGTGGTGGGATTGGCACATCCTTGGATGGATCCTTAGGGTTGCGTCCGATCTTACCTTTTACTTCGCGTACCTGAAAGGCACCGAAGTTACGCATTACCACAGAATTGCCTTTAGCAAGCTCTTCGGTGATGGAGTCCAGAGTACCTTGAACAACGTTGAAAACGTCCTGCTGAGTGAGGCCGGTTTCATTGCTCAGCTTAATAACAAGATCGCGCTTAGTAATTGTAACCATTTTTAGATGTGTATTATATGAAAATTCGCAACTCAATTGCTGCGGGGCAGATGGAGACCACAAGATCACGCTTTTGTCCCGTAAAAAATGCAATTAACTCGAACTTTTTTTATTCGAGAACTATTTACCCAGATTTAGAACAATGAGTTGCCGAAAATATCCAAGACTCAGCCTAAATCTGTTGCGTCGTTTTAAAGTGCGTCTTAGCCACCTTCTCTAAAATAGCACGATCATACTTCTCCACTATCTCCCTCGCACTTTCAACCACATGAGCACCAGCTCCTAAAGGCATCTTCACTCCCCCTTTTTCGCTCGCCCGCTGAATCCAATCAACAAATGCCTCACGCGCCAAGATCGACGCTGCAGCCACTGCCACATCACTTTCCCCCTTCGTACGTTGCTGTAATTCGATATGCTCGACACTCTCACCTTGCTGCTTCAGCGCACCTTGTAATAATTCCTCACGAGCAAACTGATCACTCAAAGCTCTCGGACAACTTGGTACCTTCTCGGCCAAACTTCGAATCACCGCCGCATGTCCCCATGCCAATAAGCGATTGAGATTGCCAAATTTACCATACAGTTCGTTGTATTTTTCAGGACGCAAGACGATCACCTCCCACGCGACTCCTCGGGTCTTCCTAATCGTTTCAGCTAATTGAGTAATCTTCTTATCGCTAGAAATGCGCTTCGAATCCATCACCCCACCATCCATCAACTTCCGTGCAATCTCCTTGTTTACATAGGCACCAGCAATCACCAAAGGCCCAAAGAAATCACCCTTTCCACTTTCATCCACCCCAAAATGTGGCTCGAACATCTCAGGCATCGACACCTCTTCATTCCCCAGCCTCGCTTCACCTAAAATCTCCGGTTCCAAAATAAACTGCACAAAGTCCTCCGTCTCCTTTCCTTGCACCAAGACTTTTGGCCCCTTTTCATACACAGTTACATTTAGCTTCCCCTTCTTCGCCCCATAGTGCGCATACTGCTTCTCCTTAAATTCGAAACCACGCTCCTCAAGAATACCTCGAAGCTTTTCCACATCTCCCTCTTTGATCACCGCTGTGTAACTACTTAATGCCATGCTTTTTTCTGATAAACCTCCCTCAGCCTTTGCACTACCTCGCCATTGACTGTCCCCATCTCTCTGCCATTAATCTCAACAATCGGCTGCACCTCTCTCAGGGAACTCGTCAAAAATGCTTCATCGCATTGCTCTAACTCCTCAACAGTCAAAGGCACCACATGACTCACCACCCCTATCTCCTCTGCGATCTCCAACACAGTGTCACGCGTCACTCCAGGCAAGCATCCCGAACTCAAAGACGGTGTGTAAATCTCTCCATCAGATACCAAAAAAATATTCGACGTCGCGCCCTCGCACAGAAATCCACTCGTATTGAGTAAAATGGCTTCATCCGCACCCTCCGCCTGCGCTTCCTTCAATGCTAAATAATTCGCCGCATAAGAAGTCGATTTCACTCCAGTCAATGGACTATGCTCATTCACCTTATACGGAGAAAGTATGACCGAAGAATACTCGCCCCTTTGAGGTAAATCAGTAGCGCTGACCACAACTGATTGCCCACCATTCCCGCGCGAATAAATACTCACCCGCAATCGACAACGCCCTTCAGTAAAACCATTGCACTTCATCAGCTCGATTAGCACTTGTTCTAGCTCCACTCTCTCAGGAACCTCAAACTCACATCTGCTAGCATCATGAGCGAGACGCTTATAATGCTTCTCAAAATCAAATGGCCTCCCCGCATAACCACAGAGGCTATCAAATAATCCTAATCCAACACTCAGCCCCAAATCTCCACTCGCCAAAATAGCAGAATACGCAGGCTGATAGACTCCATCCACCCAGTCGATCACCGAACCTTTTCGAACCTGAGTCATCTTCCCGCTATCAGAGATTTCCTACGAACCGATTTTAAATGCTAAACTTCGCAGAATCAACTTACTCTTCAGCGTCGGGTTGCATCGGCTTTGGCCCTTTATCACCCATTGACGACAACGAGCCTGTAGGCTTGGCCGCATCGGGACGCTTAGGTACTGCCGGACGCAAGGGAACAGGAGCGGTCGCCGCACGTTTCACTGGTGCCGCAGGACGCAAGGGAACAGGTGCAGAACCAGCACGTTTTACAGGTTCAGCTGGACGCATCGCGCTTGGTGGAGAAGGTCTATTTTTAAGTGGCTGCGCAGGCTTTATAGATGGTTTCGTAGGGACCACAGATGTCGCAGCACGTAGCACTGGCGAACCTCCTAAAGCCGCTGGTTTCTCCACACTCTTTCCAACAGCTGCAGCATTTTGAACCGGTGTCGGAGCAACCTCCTCTAATTCTGAAAGCTTAATATCCTTACCGACGATAGATTTAATATCGTGCACCAGTGGCTCTTTGATGTCTTGTGAACTATTTTTCCAAGCCTCCATCAAACTCCCGGAATCATCATACCAAAGCGTTTGTTGCTCAAACCCGATATCAAATAACTCAGGTGATGCAGCGAGTGCAGCTCCGTAAAAACGCGATGCCAGCATCGGTAAGCCCACAAAATTAAACGCCCGCGCCATCGCGATGTTTTGCTCTGGCTTTCCTACATTCCTCCTTAAAACTTCATACAACAAACGTATCGAGCGATTCGGACGCGCACGCGATACAATCTTAACTGCAAATGCCACATCAATATCGACCGACGGCATTTCTGGAGCATTCCATAAAACATCAGCCGCTTCCAGAAAATGACCTTCTTCATACAATTGCACTGCAGCAGCCTTGCGTGCCTGCCAATTACTTGGCTCCTCGGTCACTTTGCTCATGAGTGCTTTTGTTGAATCTGATAGATCAGTTGCCATATTTCTGGTATTTTATACGTTTTGAAGTTTAAGAAAGCTATCTTTAGATTAGAAATTTAACCCGCTTTCGTAAAGCTCTTTTCTCTCCTGCAGGATGCTTTCAAAAGAATCGCCACTAACAAATTCAATTCTATGTTTTCTCTTTTTGGTCCAGTGCACATCACCACATTATGCATAATCGCGACTACATCATTCACAACTATACACTTATACAGAACAACATGCGACAAAACACAAAAAACAATCCGCCAACTACTCGCCATCTGTTGTCTCATCAGTTACCCCCTTCACCTCACCCTCGCACTCATCGCTGAAAATGCTCTTTCTCTAGAAAATAAAGTCCCTTTTCACCTTTGCGACCTCGCAGCGATTATTTGTGGAGCCGCACTACTCACTCAACGCTCCAGACTCTGTGAACTCGCCTACTTTTGGGGTCTCGCCGGTACTCTACAAGGCCTCCTCACTCCAAACCTCACCTCCACCTTCCCTAGCCCCGCCTTTTTTAGTTTTTTCTGGAACCACGGCTTTGTAGTTGTTGCAGCCTTATTCATTCCACTTGCCATAAAATGGCGGCCCGAAAAACATGCACTCTGGCGAGTCTTTGCCATCACTCAGATCTACGTAGTTCTCGCGATGTCTCTCAACTTCCTCCTCAAAACCACGAACTATGGTTTCCTCCATCACAAACCAGAACAAGCGAGCCTGCTCGATCTATTCCCTGCTTGGCCGTGGTACATCCTCCTACTCGAATTCATCTGCCTCCTCCTCTTCCTACTCCTCAATCTACCATTTTCCCTAAAATCCCAGAAATAACGCGTGCATCTACTCCAATTTCACGCAAAGTCACCTCACATTCACTATGAGCGATCCCAAGACAAAGAAACGCAAGCGCATCAACGTCAGACGCCCTGACGTCATGGAAAAAGTACAAGCTGAAGTCCAGCGCCACTACGAATCCTCCATCGTCGAAAAAATCCGCGCCAACGACGGCTCACTCACTGTAGCTAATACCACCATCAAACTCGCTCGCCAATTCGGCTTCTGTTACGGGGTCGAACGCGCCATCGATCTTGCATACGCTGCCCGTAAAGTCTTCGAAAACAACAAAATCTACCTCATCGGCGAAATTATTCACAACCAAGAAGTCAACCGACAGCTCGATGAAATGGACATCGTTTCTCTCCCATGGAAAGAAATGAATGAACAATACGACCAACTCACCGAAGACGATGTCGTCATCGTACCTGCCTTCGGAGCCCCAACTTCCTACATTGATAAAATCGAAGAACGCGGAGCAGCCATCGTCGACACTACCTGCGGGGATGTTATGAAAGTATGGCGCCGAGTCCGAGGATACGCCAAACAAGGCTACACATCCATCATCCACGGCAAAGCTGGCCACGAAGAAACTCGTGCCACTGCATCTCGTGCCCTCGGCGACAATAAAGATGGTCACTACATCGTCATCCTCACTCTAGAAGACACCGACTTCCTCTGCGACTACCTCCTCGGTAAGATTTCCTCAGAAGCTCTCATGAAAAGATTCGGCAACTCCGTTTCCCCAGGGTTCGACCCAGAAATTCATCTCAAAAAAGTGGGCGTCGCCAACCAGACCACCATGCTGAAAAGCGAAACCGAAGAAATTCAGAAGCGCGTCTGTAGGGCCATTAGCGAACGCGATGGAAAAACGGAGAACTTCCAATTCTTCGACACCATCTGTGGCGCTACCCAAGAACGCCAAGACGCACTCTTCGACATGCTCAAAGGCCACATGGACGTCTTACTCGTTGTAGGCGGTTATAACAGCTCAAACACTTCACACCTTGTCGAAATAGGCCAAGAAGAACTCCCAACCTTTTTCATCCAAAATTCCGATCGACTGAACTCGCTCGAGCAAATCGTTCACTTCGACCTCGAGCAAAAACAAGAAGTCACCACCCAGCACGCAAACCTACTCGACTTAGATAAAGACGTCGTCGTCGGCATCACCGCTGGAGCTTCCTGCCCGAGCAACCTAATCGAAGCTACAATCAAACGCATCTTCGAACTCCGTGGCGTATCTAACGAAACTCTAGAGAAAATCTAGTAAGACATCATTGCGCGATCCCGTAATTATGCGATGGTACAAATTCTCAAACCATCGCATTTTATTTTCTAAAACCTAACAATTAGCATGGAAACCCAAATCTCCGAGCCAGCGATCCAGACTCCAGACACCCACCAGCTGCCACCTGACGACGTAGCCGCCATCGACCAGCTCGGACAAAGCTATCGAAACCTCAAAGCCGAAATAGGCAAGGTCATCATTGGCCAAGAAACAGTCATCGAGCAACTAGCCGTCGCACTTTTCGCTCGTGGCCACGCCCTGCTAATGGGCGTCCCAGGTCTCGCTAAAACATTGTTAGTTTCCTCCGTAGCTGAAGCCTTAGACCTCACATTCAGCAGAATCCAGTTCACGCCTGACCTGATGCCTGCAGACATCACTGGCACAGATATCATCCAAGAAACCGAAAGCGGTAAACGAGAATTCCAATTCATCAAAGGCCCTGTATTCGCCAACCTCTTGCTCGCAGACGAAATTAACCGAGCGCCTGCGAAAACTCAGGCTGCCATGCTCGAAGCCATGCAAGAACGCCGCGTTACAGCCCTCGGCCATTCCTACAAATTAGACCCACCTTTTTTCGTTCTCGCCACTCAGAACCCTGTCGAACAAGAAGGCACCTACCCTCTTCCTGAAGCCCAGTTAGACCGCTTCATGTTCCTCATCGATGTCGATTACCCAAGCGCCGATGAAGAACGCCGCATCGCTCGCGAAACCACTGGAGCTGCGAAAGAAAAACTCCAAACCGTACTCACTGGCGAGCAAGTCATCGCCTATCAAGAGCTCGTACGACGCATGCCAGTCCCCGATCACATCTACGATTACGCCGTCGACATCGTACGTAAAACTCGTCCGACCTTAGATACTTCTCCTGATTGGATCAAAAAATACGTCGGTTGGGGAGCAGGTCCACGTGCCGTTCAATATCTCATTCTCGGAGCTAAAGCCCGCGCCGCTCTTCACGGCTCCTACATGGCCCGCTTAGAAGACATTGAAGCTGTCACTCAGCCAGTGCTCGGTCACCGCGTTCTCACCAACTTCGCAGCTGAAGCCCAAGGCATGACTGCTACCAAAGTCGTCGAACGCCTAGTCAAAGAAATGCACGAAGCATAACGCACTACCTCTACTGTGGAATATCCCTTCCTCGATCCAGAAGTACTAGGACGCCTCGGAGCGATTCCTCTGGAAAGCCGTCAGCCGATGTTAGGAAATGTCGCGGGACGTCACCGCTCGCCAAATAGAGGGTCTTCTGTCGAATTTGCCGAATACCGAAAATACGTCCAAGGCGATGACACTCGCCGTCTCGATTGGAAAGCCTTCGCCCGCTCCGACCGCTATTACATCAAGGAATTTGAAGCCGATACCAACCTGCTCGCTCATATGGTCATCGACACCAGCGGATCGATGAATTTCGAAAGTAAGGGAGAAGCTAAATTCGACTACGCTAAAAAACTCGCCGCCAGCATCGCTTATCTCGCAGTCGACCAAGGTGACGCCGCCGGACTTAGCTGCATTGCAGACAAGCTTAACATCGAAATCCCCCCTCGCCGCAGAGCCTCCCACCTTCAGAGTATTTTTAAAACACTCTCAGAAACACAACCCAAAGGAGAAACTGGCCTCATCGACGGTCTCCATGCCATCGCCGAAAAAGTCCCCCGCAGAGGACTCATCATTATCATGTCCGACCTCTTCTGCGACTCCGAAGCATTTTCTGATGTCCTGCAACATCTCCGCTACCGAAAACACGATGTCGTCGTATTCCATCTCATGGACCCTCAGGAAATTGATTTCGAATTTGAGCGACCACACCGCTTTGTTGATCTAGAAGACGCCTCCACAATTGTCGCCGAACCAACACTCATTGCCGACGAATACCGAGACATCGTCCAACAATTCCTCGTCGACATCAAACGGCGTTGCCACGATGCTAATGCTGATTATCACCTCGTGAGAACCACAGAAAACTACGAGAGTGTTCTATCCACCTTCTTGTTAGACAGACTCCCTAAAAAAGGATCACGCTAAGCACTACCCCAATTTGAATTTCCCATATCTAACTTCCAACGCCTTCTTTTGGTGGCTGTTAGCCATTGGAATTCCCGTGCTCATTCACTTTCTCAACCGTCGCCGGCACCGAGTCGTCAAATGGGCCGCCATGGATTTCTTATTAAAGGCAACTAGAGAGTCTAAAGGGAAAAAGAAGCTTAAACACATCCTCATTCTCGCCTGCAGAGCCCTCGCTGTTGCAGCACTTGTCTTTGCTGTCGCCCGCCCGATCACTTCAAATGGACTACTCAGTTGGGGAGCAGGCAAACTCGACACAGTCATTCTCATTCTCGACCGCTCAGCTTCGATGGAACTGGTCCCAAATGGTGACACCATGAGCAAACGCCAAGGGGTCATCCAGAGAGTAAGTGAAGCCGCAGCCGCGCTTGGAGGCTCAAAACTCATCCTCATCGATAGCGCCACCGGCCGCCCTATTCCCATCTCGGACCCAAACACCCTGAGTCAGATTTCTCAAACCTCAGCATCTGACACCTCAGCAAACATCCCCACCTTGTTAGACACAGCTCTGCAGTACATCTTCGAAAAAGACACTGGCCGCACTGAAATCTGGCTCGCCTCAGATATGCAGGCAAATAATTGGCAACCTAAAAGCGGGAAATGGGAAAATATAAAAGCCGGCCTCGACAATCTTGCTGACCAAGTCTCCCTCAGAATCCTCGCTCAAGTATCTGAAAGTGATAACAATCTCAGCGTACAAATCCTCAATTCACAACGCATCGATGACCAGCTGCTGCTAGATATCGAAATTCTCCAACATGGTGAACCTAGCACACAAGAGCTCCCACTCACACTTTCCCTCAATGGTACCGACAGCATTGAAGATGTGACACTCTCAAGTACTAGCACCAAACTGCGGAAACGCATTCCCCTCACGGGCCAATCAGGCTTCGGTTACCTCCAGCTCCCTGCTGACACAAATCTCCGCGACAACACCAGCTACTTCTCCTATGGCTCACAACGTCAAATCCGTTCCGCCGTCATCGCCCCTACTAGTGAAGCTCGTGATTATTTAGCATTAGCTTCAGCACCTCCAGGCTACGCCAACCAACTCGCTCAAACCTACCTCCCCACCGAAGACATCCCATGGTCCACTCTCTCCCTCGTAATCTGGCAGGCACCCATCCCTGATGATGAAGCTCAACAGCCTCTCCTCGATTTTATCAACAAAGGAGGCGTCATTGCCTTTTTCCCACCGGACTCCCCATCAGAACATAGCTTTCTCGGCTCAAGCTGGGGGCTCGTGAGCAATGCCAATAGCCAAAAATACTTTGTCGTCGATAAATGGGACCGTAACGATGGTCCCCTAAGAAATGGAGAAAATGGCACTCCTGTCTCAGCCGACAAACTGCGCGCTATTAAGAAGAAAGAAATTCAATCCAAGGACACAGTCCTCGCCAGTTGGTCAAACGACACACCATTCCTCACCAGACAACTCCACGGCAGAGGCTCAATGTACTTTGTCGGAACCCTCCCAGACTACACGTGGTCGAATTTAGGCGATGCCGATGTCATCCTCCCTCTCATCCAACGACTTGTCCAACGAGGTAATCAACGTTTCGGATCTGACCACACAGCCACTCTCGGAGCCCTCCCCACTGAACTGAGCATCGACAGCGCTAATATGAAGCGCCTCGATAAAGCCACATCCTCGTCGCCTCTCAACCTCGCATACCAAGCCGGAGTCTATCAATTTAACAACCGCATCGTCGCCATCAATCGCCCTCCAGCTGAGGACGTCGACATATTCATTTCAGCAGACCAACTCAGCTCCATACTCACCGACACAAGCTACAGCCTTTTTGAAGAAACCACAAAAAATGCTGCCGGCTTCACTCAGCAATTATGGAGAGTATTCCTCGTCCTCATGCTACTTTTCCTCATAGCCGAAGCTCTACTCTGCTTATCCCCTCAGCGAAATAACACAACACATCAAAAGTGAATTTCCACATCCACAAACTCTACTTCTCACCCACCATGCCTTTGTTCATCATCGGCATCTTGGCTCTGTGCATCGTGGCATTTCTGTGTGTGATTGCTGTGCGCCGATCACTGCGTCCAAAACGTACAGGAAGTATCGAACTACTGCGTTTCTTCATTGCCTGTTTTGTCGTTGCTCTACTGTGGCAACCAGAATGGAGAACTCTTATTATTCCAGAAGATGAGCCTGAAATCGCGATCCTCTGGGACGCCTCTGAATCAGGAAATACCACCGATGCTCTCGTCGATGAAACAAACGAAATCATCAGCCGCAGCGCATTTATCCAACGCGCTCTCGACCTTCCTGTATGGAAAGAACTCGAAAAAGACGGCAAAATTCGTGTCTTCAGCCAAGCATTCTCTGAACCAGCATCTGAAAGCACCTCGCAAGCGCTCGTTGGAACTGACATCAATACCCCTATCGAGAAACTCCTATCCCAACACGACAATTTACGCTCCATCATCTTACTCAGCGACGGCGACTGGAACCTCGGCTCCCCACCAGTAAGTGCAGCTCAGAAAATGTTGCTCCAGCAGATTCCACTCTTCGTCATCCCAGTTGGAAGTAAATCGCGTATTCCCGACCTCGACCTAATTGACGTCACTGCCCCCACCTACGGCATCGTCGGTGAACACATTCAAATTCCTTTCACCATTCGTTCCTCACTCAAACACGACGTTACCACTACCGTCACCATCCGCGATCCCAGTGCTAATAAAGAATTAACTAAAAAAATCCGCATCCCCGCTGAGAAAGACTTTTTCGACACTCTCCTCTGGCGACTCGATAATCAAGGAGCCAACAAATTAGAAATCAGTTTCCCAATGACCGAAGGGGAACGCGTAGAATCAAATAATCAGCAGGAATTAATCATTCAAGGAAGAGAAGAAAACCTCAAAGCCCTCGTTATCGAAACTCTCCCTCGCTGGGAATACCGCTTCATTCGAAATGCGCTCTCGCGCGACCCCGGTGTCGACCTCGATTGCCTCCTCTTCCACCCAAGCCTTGGTGCCGGTGACGGTCCAGATTACATCCAAGAATTTCCAAACAAACCTGAAGACCTGCAAAAATATGATGTCATTTTCTTCGGAGACATCGGCATCGACAAAAACCAGCTCACATTGGAGCAAACCAATTTACTCAAAGGCTTAGTCGAAAACCAAGCCAGCGGCATCGTGTTCATTCCAGGTTCACAAGGTAACCAAAACACACTCGAAGGCACCCCTCTTGGCGAACTCATTCCTGTCATCTTAGACAAAAGCAAACCAAAAGGTGTGAGTGAATCCACTCCTTCACCTCTCTCACTAACGAGCCAAGGCCGCAATTCCCTCCTCACAATGTTAGGCAATAATGCCGAAGAAAATGAAGAAATCTGGGAGAACCTCCCCGGGTTCTACTGGTCAGCTGCCATCGAAAAATCCAAAGGTGGCTCAGATGTTTTAGCTACCCACGCAAACCGGCGAAACCGATACGGTCGCATCCCTCTACTTGTCACCCAAACTGCTGGCAATGGCAAAGTCCTCTACCTTGGTCACGACTCAGCTTGGCGCTGGCGCCGTGGAGTCGAAGACCTTTATCACTACCGCTTCTGGGGACAAGTTGCCCGCTGGATGTCCTACCAACGCAACATGGCCGCAGGTGAGCGTGTCCGCCTCTACTACGCTCCTGACCGCCCAAAACCTGGTGATTTCGTCACACTAAATGCCAACGCCTTCGCCCCAAATGGAGCTCCACTGCAAGATGGCTCGGTCAATGTAGACATCGTTGCACCTGATGGGAAAACCTCCCGCGTCGAGCTCTCACCAGCTGAAGAAACCTGGGGCGCCTACTCAGGAAGAGTTCGTATCACTCAACCTGGCGAATGGTCTATTAAAGCCAACATTGCAGGAGATTCCCAAGCCCCGGCCGTTGAAACAACCATTGTCGCCCAAGGTGACTCGCTTGAAAAAATAGGACAGCCCGCACGTCCCGAAGTGTTAGAAGAAATGGCTAGAGTCGCAAAAGGTGCCGTCATTAAACCTCACGAAATTTCTAACATCGACACTCTTATCGATGCACTTCCTAAACGCCCCCCCCTCGAAGACTCCTTCCCATTGTGGGCGCAAATCAGTACCATGATCGTACTCCTTGCCCTGCTCGCCCTCTTCTGGACATTAAGAAAACTCAACGGCACATTCTAAAAAAAGAAGTAATGCCCAAGCCCGAGCACACAATAGCCAAAGCTAAATAGCACGCTCAATACGCAACTTACCGACATCACAATCCAGAAAATGGGGTTAAATAAGTCGAGTAATGCATAGATGTTCGAAGCCGCATCAATCACATCGCGCGAGTCCCACAACAAACCTCCTAACAATAGGATTCGCCTAGATGTCGCTATCGGCCCAATCCCTTTAATTACCTTCCCCTTTTTGCGCTCAGCATAGCGCTCCTTCAATACAGCTAACAGCTCCTTCGACTCTAACAAGGTCTCTGGTAACTTACTCATTCCATCGAGTGAGAACCAATAGAACACCAAACCTGAAAAGGGTAAAACCATTAGGTATAACGGTGTCAATGCCCACCAAAAAGACAGTCCAACTCCCCAATAGCAATAGGCCCAAGCTGCCAGTGTAATAACAGCGCTCCCGATCATTAGAAGAACCAAAGGCACAATGCTGATACGTGCTCCCTTACCAATCAGTCGAATCAACTGTACCAACGTTTGCGATTCTTCCTCTAACTTCATTCTGACCTCCTCATTATTGCTTAGCATTCAAGCTAATTTCCCAAAAGAAATCGACTCTCAATTCCCTTTACTCCTGCTAGACTTTTTATCTTTAGACTCATACGGCTGTAACACTGCCTCCTTCAGCCCTATATGCCGTAGACATTTTAAATGATTTTACTCACTTCTAAAAAAATCTGAATATCCCTGATACTCGACCCGTCTCACTAGTATCATGAAAAAATATTTCTACATGTTTACAGCACTGTCTGTAACATCACTCCTCACTTCTTGTGTCCCACCTAGCGGTTACTACGGCACCACTACATACAGCACTGGAGTCCAGTACTCAAACAGCTATCGACCTCCCTACAGTACCTACGTTCGAACCAGCCATTCAAACTGGATATACGATCCTTATCGACGCAGCTACTATGATATAAGAGTGAAGCGCTACTACGACACCTCACGTGGCCGCTACTACCACAGCCACCCAAAACGCCACTCCTCACCATCCTATCCATCGGGATACCGCAAAGGTCATCCAGTAAAAATGCACTCTCGCCTGCCTAAAGATAGCTACAAAAAGCCTGTCTCAACAAAACAACGACCAAGTAGTTCCCCACGTCAAAAGGACACGCATACATCTCGCCCCACCTCGTACAGGCCCCAACAAGATCGACATTCTTCCCAGCGAAACCACAGCAGTAGCGATCAGCGAAAAAGTTTCACTCAAGCAAGCAGGCCCACTAGGGCTCAGCCCTCGTCGATTCAAAAACAACTCAAAAAAACTCCAAGTAGGTCGCACACTGCGACACCTCAAAAACAACGGCAACAAGCTCCCAATCACTCCAAAAACCAACGCTCGAATAGCAATTCCAAACACCAGCCTTCGGATAAAAACTCCAAACAACAACGCTCAGACAATAATTCTTCCCGTAACAAACACAGTCAGCGCGTTTAATCCATACACTCGGAGTTCCTGAACATCAGTCAACTTCATCGGGATACATCAAGTCATCCCCGGTGAAAAGAATGCGATCCGCGCCGGCAGAGCGGATCGTTAGCTCCGCGTAACTCGGGCTGTGAATCCAGTAAGGAGTTCCATGCTCGTCCACCAATTCTCCATTTTCATTGATCCGTGGTGAGTCACCAGGAAGCACCCCAACCTTTGTCGGGTTATCTCCTAACAGACTATTCGTCACTTCCACATTCAAGCCCGTTGGATAGTCACCGCGATACACTGTAACACGTAATGATGCTAACAATCCATGGATCGCTTCCATCGCCTGTTGGTCACTAAGCTCTGGATCATCTAACAACAAAGCCGCCTCAGATAACTCCGAGCGATCCATTGGATTATTTTGTAACTTAGCAGAGCTTTGATCAAAACGTAGCGACCTACTCGCTCGAGCCCTCAGCTCCGCAGATCTCGCACGCTTCTCTTTCTCGCTCAGCGTATCAACAATATTTGTCAACTCAGCTTGCACTGTAACATCAGCATCACGATTTTGAGTAGCATCCCGATCTAACAGGAGCCACGTCAAACCTCCCAGCGCTACCACTACGCTGACGATTGTAACAGTTTTTAGCATTAACCAAAGAGCCCAGAAATCGGAATATCTGATGATCCGGCTGTCCAAAAGTTCCGGATGTTAGGCACAACTTCTTCCATTTCACTATTATTCTCTACTCCGAACCAATAGGCGAGCGAGGCGTAAAACTCATCGACAGAGGTCGTTGGTAGTTGCCTCCCGCGGCCGACATCGGTGGTCGTTTCCGTGAGAATACTTGGGTACTGACCGAAGACCTTTCCTCCATTCACTGGTCCCCCCATCACCATCTGGTTGCCACCCCATCCATGGTCACTACCCGCGCTATTAGGCACTAAGGTACGTCCAAAATCTGATGCTGTGTACGTCACCACTCGGTCGTGATAACCAATCTCCTTCATCGCCTCATTAAATGCCATTAGGGCCGCACTCACGGAAGCCATCAGGCCATTATGCGCCTCGATCCCCCCGCCGTGTGTATCGAAGCCACCTTGGCCTACAAAGAATGTCTGACGATTAGCATTCAAGCCCTCTGGCCCCTGAGCTTTGATGTATTTCGCCACTTGAAGTAATTGTTGCCCCAAACCACTATCTGGGAACGCTGTCGCAATCACTGTGTTTTGCTCGATATCTTCTAACAGAGCACTTTGTTCTAATGCATCCTCTCGGATATAATTGTGATGCGCATGAAGCACAGAAGCGTATTGCATCTCGAGCGTCGCATCCATCCCTCCCTTCACCAGACTATCCGTATCATAAAGATCCAATGAATCGACACCCTTATAGGTGTTAAATGGTGAACTTAATTTTCCAACCTGTGTCGTATTCGCACCATAAGGAGAAAGACTCACACTCGTCGTCGCATTGTTATTAGCGGCATCATTCAACACATCAATCATCCTTCCCGCCCAACCAGTTCCCGCAAAGGGAGTGGTTTTACTCAGCGAAATCGACGTCTGCCATTGCTCAATCTGGTCATTATGAGAGAAGCGACCATAGGGTAAGCTTACTGAACCTGCATTGTATTCAGCCAGACTTGTCGGCTGAATTAAAGTACCGACATTGGCAATAAAACTTAATTCTTCATTATCAAATAAAGTTTTCACTGAGCCCATATTCGGACTCAGATGGTAGTCTTGAGAACCATCAAAAATCTGATGCATCTCTGCTTGAGAAATGCCTAAAATCCCCCGTGTATCCAGATAATCACTATAGCCGTCCACTCCAGGCGTGAGCATGTTAAATGAATCGTTCCCACCAAACATAAATAGACAAACCAGGCCCTTATAGTCAGTAATCGAGCCTGTCGCTCGCGCCGCAAATAACTTGTTCGTCATCTTCAGTGACAAGATCGATGACATCGCGCCAATCCCAGTCATTTTCCCACAACCAGCAAGGAAGCGGCGGCGGCTCATCGTTTTGTGCATTTGAGTTTTCATTAAGCTAAAAATTTACATTTAATAGGAAACGCTGAAATCAGAAGCATTGAATAAAATCGACAGAACCTTGGAAAAATTCTCACGAGTTGCGCCTCCATTCAGTTCACTAAGATCCACTAATTCATCCTTGAGTTGCTTAGAAATCTGACCGTTACAAAGCCAAATATTGAGATCATCAATGAATCCTTCAATACTCTCATTCTTTTGATACAAATAAGACAAGTAACTATAATTGATACTAAACTCATCCTCCAAATAGCTAAATGAAGATAGCGGTCGATCTTGATCCACAATCGCATGAAAACTCTCAAATTGTTTAATCACGTAAGGAGAAAGGATTTCAGACTCAGGTGAGGTGAGATGCCTATTATATGTCACTTCAGCCTCAGCTAGAGCTCCAAGCGATGGTGAATAATCAGAATCATAAAAATTGAAAACCGATGGCGCCCGCAAAGGAATCTGCCCAAAATCGGGAGTTTGATCATTCGCCGCCTTCTTCGTTTTCGGCTGCACCCGTATCAATCCATCAGACTCGCCAGATAGCGCCTGAGAAAATCGGTAAAATTGTGTCCACTTAAGAATCGGTTCCTTAATTCTCCCAGAAATAGCGCGAGTCGGCTCCAATCTCACCTCGCCTGAAGACCCTTCCAATTGATAATCAATGCCATATCGAACCTCAGGATCGAGTAAGATCGCCTTAAGCACAGCCACGAAATCTCCATGCACTCCTCGACCATACACCCCTTCACCTCTCCATGCCTCAGTCACCCGCGCAATATATTGGTCAGAAGGATTAGAACTTGTGAGCCGCTTAATCAATAACCGCGAAAGATGCGGGGCCGTACTCGAGTGACTCGCCAAACTGTCCAAAGCCGCTGCGATGTCGCTATCGCCAGATCTATCTTCCGGCAACACGGTTCCATCTAACAAAACTTTTTCAGAGGTATCGTGGTATTCCTCTACCATCACCATCGGATTCTCATATCTAGTTCCATTCCCAGCCCCTGGCGAATTAAAGTTAACAGCCTCACCACTGGAATCTGTTAGCCCGAGACCGGTAAAAACTTTTGCCATCTCGGTGATGTCTCCGTTATCATAGTTCTCAATTCTGTTCCCTTCAAAATCTAACAGGTAATTGCCGCTCTGATCTTGCGCGTACACTCCACAAGAAAAAAGCTGCATTACTTCACGCGCATAATTTTCATCTGGAAAAGTTCCTAGTTCTTCATCCCCTTTGCGGTTTTGCGCCGAAGAAAGGTATACCCCCATGAAGGGATCGTAACTGATCGTACTTAGCAAATCTCGATGCGTCGAAAATGCCTCATCCATCAACTTGTCATAATATCCAGTGTAGGACCGCCATACGTTATGCCGCTCACTGTTTGCCCAAAACGTAGAAGAGGTCACAAAAATTTGGCTAAGAGAAAATGCCATCCTGTGTCGTAGCTGCTCGCGGCTCTGCGTAACCTTTCCCCACCATACTAACTCAAAATTTTGAATATTAATCGAGGGTACCTGCTCCCCACCAAGAAACGTGAGTTGATGTTGCAAACAATCGTCCGTCACCGAACTCTCCCTAGGCATAGTTATTTGTTCATCAATCCACGCCTCACATGCTGGAAGGTAGCCTTCATTTTGAATCTTATTAGCCAACTCTGCGATCTCAGCAGGAGTTCCCCCCATCGAAGCTTGAGACAGAAAATGCCCAGCTCTCGATAGCGCAATAAAATCTTCCGAAGCCAACTCCTCAGCATCTTTAATCCATAGATTGAGACTACCATGCTCCATCACTGACAGTGTCAACTGCTCGTCATTCTCTATCACTCCATCGGCCAATGCCTCTAGATAAATCGTCTTACTCACTTCGCCCGCTCCCAAGTGTACCACTCCATCCCAAATAATCTCCCCATTCTCATCCACTAAACGGTAGTCCTCAGCCGAAGCGGCATTCGAAGCCACTTCTGTAATATCAATGAGCTGAAAACTCTGTGTCCTTTGCAAATCAAGAAAACCGTTTCCTCTCTCACTCACTCGCGTAAAAGTAATCGGCAGCCCTCCGCCTCCATCCTCGTATACAACTTTCGCTCCCGCTGTGATTGTAACAGACGCCTCTAATGCCGATTGTACAAGCCCCTTCATCTGCTGATAATCATCCCCTGCTCCGCTAGTCGTTGACGCCGTATCACTATCATCAAATCCGGCCACATTACGCTCCTCCCAGCGAGTCAAGCGATCCCCATCCTCATCCACATCGGTGACCTCCACTTTATAAAAATAACGCTCAAAAACATCCGGATCGACCTCAAAACCCATCATCCCCCCATCACCCTCAAAAGAAGCATTGCTAGGCTCCCAACTACCATCAACTAGAGTCTCACTCCCATAAAGCTGATATTCCTTCCCCAAGACAGAAGGAAGCTGCAACTGAACCTTCGAATCACTCGATAAACCCGCAAATAACTCCAACCGTGAATCAGCTTTAAACGGGTTTGTCCCCGTCAATGCTTCCTGCAAATTACTAAACCCATCTCCATCAAAATCTTGGTTACCTACAAGTGCATCTTTGACCAAATCACTGGCACCATAACGATACTCCCAGATATCGCTCACCCCATTGTTGTTAATATCAATCCCTGCCTGAGTTGATTCTAAATCGTAAGTTCCTTCTAATACGAAATTATCAATCATGTGCGTCCGTCGAACCAAGCCGTGCCTATCAGCATAGGAAAATCCAAAGCTGATCGACTCTCCATTCTTCAGTGAATGGCTTAAAATAATCGATTGAGGGTCAGTTTGAAGGGACGAACTAGGTTCATCATTCACCAGAAGCACAGGATCTTCGTAGCCCCCACCAGTATCCACGTAGACCTCCATTACTGGGTTCGATCCATTTAAGGTCGCCCGCGTATAATCAAATTTAATTCCAGTTAAATCAAGAGACTCAGAAGCTCCCAACCCGGTTGCAGTGAAAGTAATCGTCGTATAAACTTCTTCAGCCGATGAACTACCCCCTGTCACCGAAGCACTCGTCCAATACCCCGTATCCAAGTGGCTTGCGTCTGGGCTAACACCCACATTCCCAGTAATACTTACCTGTAAATACTGATCAAGTAACTCTGGCGACGGTTCACCTGTTAACTCAGCGAGAGGTACGGCCACAGCAGTACCTGCTGATAACAAAAAAACAAAAGAAATTTCGGCGAAGTTCATGGATTTGATCTAGCTTGCCGGAGGGAATCTTGGATTGAGTGCTATTAGCTAGCATTTGAATCCTCTCACTACAAGCTAGATCAACCCACACAAAGCATTGTGTAAACAACCTTGGCGCAAAAAACAAAAAATAGAACCTTCCTCTAAGTTTCTCGCTAGTAGATTGACCAAAATACCATCTAGCAGTATCATAATGGTACCCATGGTAGACGAACAACAGTTACCTTACATGCTGCAATTACTGGACGATGAAGAACCAGCAATTCAGGATGCACTACGCCATGAGTTCTCTACAACCTCTGGCGATCTCAGCAACGAAATCGCAGCTTTAGCCATGGACCTAAAACCCACTGACTTAAAGCGACTTTCACAAATGCTCCTCCCCGGACGCAGAGACACTCTACTCCAAGAATGGCAAATCCCCCAAGGTGGTGCGGCAGCTCTCGATGACGACTGGGACACCTTCGAAGACATGCTACGACTTATTTCTGACTTCCTACACGACGGAGTCACCCTGCGCCCCGCACTGCCGGACACTCTAGACATGCTAGTCGAAGAAGCCATCAACGAAAAAGCGCACCTTAGCGAAAATAGCCTACGTCTCTGGATGTTTGACTCCGGACGCTTCAGCGGAAATAAAAACGACTATTATACCCCGCACAATAGCGACCTTTCGTGGTGTATGGAAACTGGCTCTGGTAATCCAATAAGCCTTGCTCTCCTCTACATCCTCGTCGGCCGACGTCTCAACATGGAAATCACTGGCTGTAACTACCCAGGACATTTCCTCGCTCGCATTCAACTCGATGGAAAACCGGTACTCATCGACTGTTTCCACAAGGGGCGCATCATCTCCGTCGATGAAATCCTCCAAGATAACAAAAGTATCTCAGATTACGCAAAACAGGCAATCCTCACAACAGCTCCTCTTGGACACATTCTCATGCGAATTCTACGCAACCTTGAACACAGTTTCAATAAGCTCAAACGTGAAGATGATGCCAAGATTTTCCGCATGATTTTCGAACGTATGCATCGTTCCATATGATCTCTGAGTCGAGTCACATTCAGATCGGCAAAATTTCCCTTCACCGCATTGTCATGCACCCCGACAAGAGCGTTGAAACCCATTCCGCCTGTATCTTCACCCATGGCCAGGGCGACTACGCTGAACGTTACCTCGACGTACTACATCCATTCACTAATCTCGGAATTCGCTGTATAGTTACCGACCTCCAAGGCCATGGCCGCAGCTCAGGAAAGCGTGGCCATATTGCCTCAAGCTCGTTCATCGATGCTGTCACAGAAAGCAATCTACAGGCCACTAGCGGACTACCGACAGGTATCGCCGGCCACTCCATGGGAGGTTTGCTCACTTTAAGGCATCTAGCTCTTGGTCTGACTGGAACCCTGCCGCTCCCAGAATTCTGTTGGGTCAACGCTCCTTTATTGCACCCCCGTGGCAACCGGCCTGATTGGTACGTTCGCATGGCAACTCTTTTAGCAAACATAGCCCCCGCCGCCACCATTCACACAGGAGTCACTCCAGAAATGTGTAGACTCGAAGACCCCGCCCGTCTTCCGAAAGACCCGCTCTCACTCGGTCACCGCCGTGTTTCTATAGGCTGGGGCAGTGAACTCTTAAAAATTGAGCGATTTACCCACACAACACTAACACAAAAAAAATACGACAAGCCCTTTCTTTACACCCAAGGAGGAAACGACTCAGTCTGTCCAGCGATTGAAGCCCAAGACTTCTTCCAACAACTCCCGTTTTCTAAAAAACAATTCAATCTCTTCCCCGAAATGCTTCACGAAACCTTTGCCGAGGCAGGAAGAGAACAACTCTTTCAAGTACTCAGTAGCTGGTTAGAGGAAAATTCACTCCAACAATAAACGGTAGGCGCAATAAACTGTGGTCGCTATAAGAATAACTAAAGCGCCCCCCCCTACAAATATGTCCTTCTTTAAAATACTTGGCCGCGTCACCGAACTGCTCGATGGAAACACAATCGCTGCATAAGCCATCCCAGCAATCAAGCCTCCAGCATGGGCAGAGTTATCAATAAAACTGAATCCCACGCCGCCCATCACTCCGACCAGCACCAAACCTGCAAGCAAACGTTTGCGTGCCGACTTTGGAACGAGAGCCTTATGTAAAGTCTCAAAGACTAACAAAAATCCAAGCAATCCAAGAATCCCTCCAGAAGCGCCGACACTCGGTACATTTGGCTGAAAGTACACTGTCGTCATCCCCCCCACAAATGCTGCAATGACATAGGCTGTGACCATATGCGGCCACCTTGCCAAAACTTCAGCCCGGCGCGCTAGATAACGCAACGCCGCAAAATTCATCAGCCAGTGCACTAAATTACCATGCACCATTGCGGCAGTAAAATACCTCCACCACGGATCAACACCAGCTGCACTCATCTGCTTTTGCAGCCCAAACTTCTCCACCGCTTCGCTCCCCCAATCAAAACTTCCAGCAGCAATCCATTGACTCGCTCCAGTCACCAGTATCAGCACTAACAGGGTGAGAGTAAACGGAGCAACATGCCCATTGATCCAACTATCAAAACGAGCATCTGCGACTTCCTTAGCCCAATACGCCTCGTCTCGACTACTCTGCTTGCGCAGCTCCTTCCAGCCTTCATACCACGGCACCAAACCAAAAATAAGCAACATGATCGCCGTGATGGCCACAGCTGGCGACTCGATGACATGACTCCAATTCCCCTGACTATTGCTATAAGCAGCATAACTTGCCCAAAGAAAAGCCGCTCCCATGACAAGCGTCAGACGCTTTCCGTCAGAAATGTCATTTCGCGCCCAAAAAGACCGGCGCTTCACCAAAGTCTTTCGTAAACCTACAAGCTCTTCGGGAGCTATAAAATGTTCAAACTCCGGACACCAAACCAAATCAACTCCATGCTTCGACTTTTCGACTAGTTTTACCAGCGACTTCAGTGAATCTGCCTGGTGCCGTTTTCCCTTAGTATCTTGAAAACCAAAAGCACCAGTCACAGGTTTTTCCGGAAATGCTCCCGGTCGCGCCCATACTGGTGCTTGTTGTTCCGTAGACACGGAGAAATATTTAAAGGGAAATTACTGCTTCGCCTCGTCAACTTCAGCAGAAAGCTCTTCAGCTTTTTCTTCGACAGCTGCTGCACCTTCACTAACTTGTTCAGTGACAGCCTCTTTCACGTCTTCTACACTTTCTTGAACGTCCTCTGCAGCAATAGAAACTTCCTCAGCCACTTCTTCAGCTGGAACTTCTTCTTCAACTGCTGCGACAACTTCAGCAAGCTCAGCCGCATTTTCTTCACTAGCGACTTGCTCTTCAGTTTGCTTCAATGAACTTTCGTCGAGACGTGCACCCGAATTCTGAGCAGAAACAAGTACAGACAAAGCAAGTGTTACTGCAAAAAATGCTGTACCTAGATAAGCTGTTCCCTTCTGAAGAACATCCGTAGTCTGAGCACCGAAGGCTTGGTCAGTCATACCACCACCAAAAGCAGCTCCGAGACCTTCCTGCTTCGGGCGCTGCATAAGCACGACTAAGCAAAGCAGCAAACTAAGTGCTACAAGAATGACAAGAAGAAGGTTAATCGCGATAGTCACACCGCTAACAGCTAAAATCATTGAGTTCATGGGACGCGGAATATGGAAGGCAAACGACAGCTTGTAAAGCCATCATTTACTCTGAAAATTTACTTACCGAGGCGGATAATCTCGTTTTGTTCGTTACAAACCACTTTCTTCGGCTCCACAGGAGTTTCAGAAAGGCCAAATGCCATGATCGTGATGCGCTCGCCCTTACCGATCACGTGTGCCGCTCCACCGTTAAGAATAATCTTACCAGTGCCTGCAGGGCCAGCTTGAGCGTAAGTTTCAAGGCGTCCACCTTTAGACGCGGAGGTCACTAGAACCTTTTCACCAGGCATCAGATCTACAGCTTCCATCAAATCGAGTGGAATTTCAATGCTGCCTTCATAGTCCACCACGCCGTCAGTGCACATCGCACGGTGGATCTTTGACTTCAAAAAACTGCGTAACATGCCCGCACCAATGACCACTTTCTCACTAAAGTCAATTCTTTCTCACGCGCTTCGCTAACCATGAGATTAAAGCGCATATCACTACAACTAAACGATCAGATCTATCGCCAGCTGAATCGCATGCTGCATCGACGATGACTTCGCTATCCCTTTCCCTGCAATATCAAAAGCCGTTCCATGGTCAGGGCTCGTTCGCGGCCGAGGCAATCCAAGTGTCGTATTCACCCCAGTATCAAAATCGAGCAGTTTCAGAGGAATCAACCCCTGATCGTGATACATACATAATACCGCATCATAGTCACCTTTCACCGCGTGACCAAAAACTGTATCCGCAGAGTGCGGACCTGAAAAAATAGCGCCTTTTGAGTCAGCATTTAATTGCTCAATCGCAGGAGCCACAAGGTCAACATCCTCTCGACCAAAGGCTCCATTTTCTCCAGCGTGTGGATTAAGACCACACACTGCGATGCGCGGCGGATTCGCCCCTCTCTGAGCACTAAACGCAGCCAGCAACATCCCCACCCGTACAATCTCTTCTTGAGTAATAAGCTCTGGCACCTGAGAAAGAGCCACATGAATCGTTACAAGCGCCACCGTAAGATTTGCACCTGTAAGACACATTGCATGGTTATCACATTCAAGACGATCTGCAAAAAACTCAGTCTGCCCTGGGAAATGAAATCCTAATTCGTGAAGACCTTCCTTCGCTACAGGACCAGTAACAATTGCGTCGATCTCTCCCCTTTTGAGCTTTTGAGCACCCTCTTCCAAGGCATCTAAAGCTGCTCGAGACGTTTCACGCGTCGGCTCGCCCAGAGTCACCCCCCTCAGTCGCTCACCAAGAATTTCAATCTGCACCCCAGCTGGAATAGCAATAGCTTTTAATGCAGCATCTACCACCTCAGGACCAACACCAGCTTGATCCCCGAGCGTAATCCCTATCTTTTTCATCCCCTTAAATTCTGACTACCAAGATCGCGATTCTATCACTCACAGGCCAAATACACTCTCCTATGTAAACCTAGGATAAATCCTCTACTGTCACAGAAGTTTGCTTCCGAGCACCTAAGAAAATTGCTTGGTCAACCACTCTCGACGGCTCTGCATCAAACCGGTAACCATGACAGTTCGGACAAGTAATAGCCCCAGATCCAACAATCGAATCACACCCCTCACACACTTTGTAAGAGCTAGGGTTCGATGCGATCTCTTGAGCCTTCTTTGAGCGTTCAGTACTGATGGAGTCCTTCATAATTCTGCGACACGCAATGCGCGCTTCAACTATCATCGACGAATCCCCAAAAAGCGCAAGCTTGTTAGCGAGATTCCAAGTCATAAAAAAACGGAGGCCTTCACTCTGAAGCACCTCCGTTTTATAAATTTTGCCTAGCCCTGCAATAGCCGTGCTACTTGCATCTACGCAAGTAGATCAATTAAGCAGCTTGAGCTTCTTTGATCGCCTTAGCGGTCTTGCTCTTAAGGTTTGCAGCTTTGTTCTTGTGGAAGATATTCTTCTTCGCGCACTTATCTACTGCGGAAGTAAACTGAGTGAACGCCTTTTGAGCAGCATCAGTATTGCCTTCTGCTGCTGCAGTGATGGAGTTCTTACGAAGAGTCTTCACGCGGCTCTTAAGAGCTGAGTTAGCTGTATTACGCTTTTCGTTCTGACGAACGCGCTTGAGTGCTTGCTTTGAGTTAGCCATGATTTTATATTGTAAAAATTGTTTGAAAGTTCGGCGTTGCAGGCCGGGGCGGAGAAACTAATCATCTCGCACATCTTGTCAAGCATTTGAGTCACAGAAGTACCATTTTTATCAGCACTCCACCAGTTAAGCATTCTGTTCGGGCTTCACCACTTCTTGCTTCTCTATGGATTTAACGAAGCTTCGTTGCTTGAAAGCTGTTGGAAGTTTCATCAGTGATTCTTCAACGACCTTCACTTCCGCGTTCACTCCTATCCGAGAATACAAATCCACAATATCCTGAGATCGCATACGAATACACCCGTAACTCGCCGCTTCTCCAATAGTTCGCTCCTCAGGCGTCCCATGGATGTATATATAGCGATGAAACGCATTTTTGTTACGACGCTCAGTCCCCTTCAACCACATGATGCGTGTCACAATCGGATCTCTCCCTGGTGCATTTGGCGGAAGAACTTCCCCAGTGGGTCGGCGACCTTTAAACACGGCCCCCTTCGGCTGATTGCCTCCTATCTTCTTCGCCACTTTCATTTTTCCCAGTGGTGTCCGCATGCTGTGCGGCGTGTCGCCTAGACCAAATTTCGATGTCGAAATCTTATACGCCTTCACTGGCTGACCATGCTGACTGAGCACCATCGTTTGATCCTCTACACTAACGAGTATCTTGCTCTGGTGAGCATCGAGCTGCTGAGACGCACAGCTGTTCAGGAACAAACAAGCAGCACCCAAAAATAATGATAAAATAAAACGAAGGCGTTCCATTTCTAGTATTGTTTATTTTCCATCATCTACGATGGCATCATCTTCATCCTTACTGCGGATTGGCATCATTCTGTATAAAGACGGAATCGAAGTATAAAAGAATCCAAGCGGAAACGGTGCGAGTAGCACAGCAGTCAGATACTTTCCGTCCACTAAGTTAGAAACCACAACTACGAGGAAAAAGATTGCAAAAATAACCTCTAAAAACGGCATCAATGACTTCATCGTCTTGTAGCGACTTGATTTCACAGCTCCCTGATCACCACTCTCACCCACACCATATTTCGGTGTGCGTACGAAACCTGACTGATGATTAAACAATGCTTCAAGCACCGCCTTGGCATTGTTCACTGACATCCCGATACCGAGCGCCAGCAAAAATGGCAGAAGAAAAATCTCCTTATACCATTGTTTAGGTCTCAATGCTTTCTGTGCCATCAAGTAAAAAAGAGCTACAGAAACAGAGCCAAAGAAGAAAATCGGCACATTCAGAAAATGCTCCAACCATGGGTATTTATCTAAAATCTCCCACTGTGGATAATACTGTTGTTTCGGATAAAGTAAGAAACAGAGTACGATCAGTAGCAAATAAGCGAAATTGGAAGTCAAATGCGCAGTGGCCTCAAGCTTACACTTCAATGGGTATCCACTCTTCCAAATGTCCACCAAACATTTCTTGCAACACTGGATAGACCCTTTCGTCCAGCGGTGTTGCTGACTTTTAAACCCATCCATATCGACAGGTAATTCTGCAGGTGTCTCAATATCTTTAAGAAATACGAAACGCCATCCCTTCAGCTGAGCTCGGTAACTGAGGTCCATATCCTCCGTAAGCGTGTCATGCTCCCAACCTCCAGCATCTTCAATGCAGCTCTTACGCCACATTCCCCCAGTGCCATTAAATGTAAAAAAGCGCCCAGAGCGATTACGAGCAGTTTGCTCAAGCTCTAAGTGACCATCGAGAAACATCGCTTGAATACGCGTCAACATATTATACTCGCGATTCAAATGACCCCAGCGCGTTTGAATCATCCCCACTTTCGGGTCCGTAAAATAATGAATAGTATCCTTTAAAACACTCGGACTTGGCGCAAAATCAGCATCGAGAATAAATAGGAAATCGCCTTTCGCAAACTTCGTCCCATTCTCTAATGCGCCAGCCTTAAAACCAGTACGATCGCTACGGTGGATGTATTCAGCATCGAAACCTTGCTCTTTCAAGCGCTCAACCTGCTCACGACAAATCTCAGTCGAATCATCGGTCGAATCATCCAGCAGCTGAATCTGCAACTTATCTTTCGGGTAATCCAAGGCAGCAATGTGCCCCATCAGCCGTTCAACCACATGCATCTCATTGAACACCGGCAGCTGCATTGTAATCACAGGCAACTCTTCAAATTCTTTTAACGGACGCGGTGTGTCATCCTTGTGCTTCAGATACAAATATAGCGTAGTTAGTCGGTGAAAGCCGTAACCCGCAAGTCCGATCAGCACGAGAAAGTAAGAGATATACCAGATCCAGTTCATCATAACAGTTTGGGGATTTTGAATATACAGCTCACGAAAGAACTAACTTCAATACCACCCACGCAATGCACTAATGTGGCTACTATGTCAACCCTACCATCCCTATTGCGCCCCTAAAAAGAGCAGAATTCACCACATCTTACCATTGCATAAGCAAGGTCTTTTATGTTTATCTGTACCTATGAAAGCCACGCAATCATGGGTCCTAACAATTACAGCTGCCACGCTCTTTTCATCTCCTAGCTTTGCTCAAGAAGAAGAAAATGCAGCTCCTCAGCTCCCCTCTGACCTCATCGAGGACCCGCACGTGCGTGAAGAACTCGGCATTAATGAATTCACAGCACCTTCCATCCGTCTCATTTTTGACGACCTTGAGCAACTTGCCCCACTGCCTGTAAGAGAAACCAAACATGAGCTCCCAGAGCGCATGCCACTCGACCGCTCAGATCTTTCTATTGAAATCGGTTTCCTCATCGCCGAAGGCTTTCTCGCGGTTCAAAACAACACACTCGATGACATCGAAGGAATAGCTAAAGAACTCTCCCGCTACGGCAAAGCACTCGGCGCAGGTGAACGCGTAAACCGACACGCCGCTAGCCTGCTCGATCACGCTAAAAACGACAGACCTGACGAACTTAAAACCGAACTCGCTGCCACTCAAAAAGATGTCGAAATCGAACTCGTCCAACTCCGCGATGCCGACCTCGCCCACCTCATCTCCTTCGGCGGCTGGATTCGTGCACTCGAATGCGCCTCACTCGCAGTAGAGAAAAACTTCACTGAAGAGCGCGCCAGCCAACTCTTCCGCGAAGATATCGCTGACTACTACGAACAAATCATCGGCTCGCTCGACCCTCGCGTTTCCGGACGTAAACACATGGTGGAAATTCGCGAAATCTGCTCTGGTCTAAAAAATGACATGACCCTCGCTTCCGACGAAGAACCTACCGAAGAGAAGGTCAAAGAAATCCAAGAGCAGAGCAAAAAGCTCGCAGAACTTGCACTCTCACGCGGCCAATAGCTCGTCTAGGCACTGCCAGACAATCTCTCGGTCGCCGCACGAGCAACTTTCTAGCCATTTCAACAGGCTTTAGAGTTGCAACTCGTCGTCCCTGTGCTGAGCTAAGCACATGCTTCCCTACGAGCTTCCAGCTGATAGTTCCATCTTGCTCGAACGAGCCATTTTCCAACTTTCTGGGCCAGATGCACAACGCTACCTTAATGGTCAGTGCACTCAGGATGTCGCTCTAGCCACCGAAAAAGAAGCAGTCTACGGCTTAATCACCAACTTCAAAGGCAAGCTCGATGGCGATTGCTTCATCCGCCGACATCAAGACAGCCTCTTAATCGATTGCCCACTTGAACTAAGAGAGGACCTCTTCACCCGCCTAGACCGCTACATCATCGCCGACGATGCTGAACTCACCGACGTGACTGAGCAACACGATATTCTCCACACTCTTGGAGATCTCACCACCAATAGCGGATGGAGCTGTAATCGAATAGGCCAAACAGGCTTCGACCAATTACTCCCAAAAGGTACTTCACCACAAACTACTCTCAAACTCGAAGAATTCGAAAAAGCACGGATCTCACAAGCCATTCCGAAATGGGGAGCAGAACTCGACAATGAAACTCTGCCACCCGAAGCAGGTTTAGAAGCTCGCGCCATTTCTTACACCAAGGGATGCTACACTGGCCAAGAAGTCATCTCACGCATGCGCTCCGCTGGCAAAACCAACCGCCACCTAGTTCAGCTAGAACTCAGTGAAGCTGTCGACGCTGGCAGCCCTCTACTTTGTGAAGCAGCGACTCCTGAAAAACCAGCTGGCTCAATTACTAGCATTTGCGAAATCGATGGAACCTTGGTCGCTCTCGCCTACCGTAAAAGAAAATACCAAGACACCTCCTGCTTCACCTCCGGAACAGCAACAGCTACTGTCATTTCCTAACTTCTACCATCTAACTTACTACTGAATACTCAAGCTATGAGCATCGCAGACAAACAACAACAACTTCTCGACGAACTCAACCTCTTCCAAGACTGGACCGAACGCTACGAGTACGTCATCGGGCTCGGAAAACAATTGCCAGCCATGGATCCAGCCCTTCATACCGAAGACCGCCTCATCAAAGGCTGCCAATCTCAAGTCTGGCTTGACGCCAGAATCGAAGACAGCCACATCCGTTTCTTCGCTGACTCAGACTCCCTCATCACCAAGGGCATGATCGCCCTCTTTATCCGAATCCTCGATGGAGAAAAACCTGATGCCATTCTCACAGCCGACATGAGCTTCATCGACAAAACCGGACTTAAGGAACACCTCGCTCCCACTCGCGCAAACGCCCTCAACCTCATGTCCGCTCAGATGAAAAAATATGCGCTAGAGCTCTCATCAAATACATAAAAGCATAAAAGATGTTCACGGACTCTCACTGCCATCTAGCTTCCCACAAATTTTCTGCAGAAGAATTAGACTCCATTGTCGCGAACGCAAAAAACAACGGTATTCACCGGATGATCACTCTCGCCACTTCGCTTGAAGATTGTCCTACCAATATTCAAATTGCTGAAAAATACCCTGAGGTCTTTTGCGCGATCGGTATTCACCCTTGCGATGTCCATGAAACACCAGACAATTACCTCGAAACTCTCCACACCTTCGCCACTCACCCAAAATGCGTAGCCATCGGTGAAACTGGTCTAGATTACTTCCACCCCGCCCCCGATGGCTGGACTGAAAACGACTACCACCAGCGGCAAAGACAATTTCTTCGCCAGCACTTCGAACTCGCCAAAGAATTAAACAAAAACATCGTCATCCACACCCGTGACAAAAGCGGTAAACAATCACTCGACGATGCACTTGAAATCTATAGCGAGTTTGCAAACGACGTCCGAGCCGTCTTTCATTGTTTTCTTGGCCCCTGGGAAAATGCCGAACCTATTCTTAAACTCGGCGGATATATTTCATTCACCGCCATCTCCACCTTCAAAAGCGCCAAAGACAGCCTCGGCGCAGCCATGGCCGCTCCAAGTGGCAGATTCATGTTAGAAACTGACTCACCCTACTTAGCTCCAGCACCTCACCGCGGAAAACGAAACGAACCCGCATTCACTCATCTCATCGCAAAAAGCCTAGCTGCCGCCCGCAATGAAACTCTCGAAGAACTCGCTCTAAATACGGAAACTAGCGTCTCAGACTTTTTCAAACTCCCCTCTAATAATTGAAAGTTTTTTTGCTAGAGCATCGTTTACAACTAAGAACTTAATGCTAAACTACTCAGTAATGAAAACTCTAACAGCCCTCTCACTTTCGGCCTCACTCGTTGCTCTCGTTTCTTGTAGCAACCAGACTAGCAACCCCTACGGAGCTCCTGCGGCTAATCAAGTCCCTTCGACAAACCCATACGCAGTTCCACAATCAAATGGTGAAACTGGTAACACCGCTCCTTACCAACAATTACCAGGTGTAGGCAACACACTCCCACCTACCCAACCAGCTGCTCCTAACTCATACTCACCTCCATCTCCTTCAGCTAGCCCTGCACCTTCCACTGCGTACAGCGCCCCAGCTGTCAATGCTCCCACTGCTGGATCCACACTTCCATACACTGTGAAGCCTGGTGACAGCCTCTGGAAACTATCCCGTGACTACGACACTACCGTCGAAGCAATCCAAGCAGCTAACGGCATCTCTGGAAACAACATCCGCGTCGGTGAAACCATCCAGATCCCGAATAACTAAATAACTTCCTAAATAATTCATTTTATACAAAGGTGCCGAGATCCATTCTCGTCACCTTTTTTGTTTTCTGCTACCGAATAATCTAATGAAGAAAACCTTCAGTATAATCATTGCCAGCTCTCTTACTATTCAGCTTAAAGCTCAGAGCCCCGACCAATCACTACTCCAGGAGCTTTTCACAACACGTGACTCTCAAGAATTTTCTCTAGCGCTCAAGAAAGCTCAAAAAGTAAACCTCCCTCCTCAGGCGTTGTTAGAAGCGAAATTCCTCTACTACGTCGACCGCCAAGACTATCAAGAACTCGCAGAACTTACTCCCGCTCTCAAACAAATAAAATTTTCAGCAAGCCACTCCGAAATCTTTACACTCGAAGACGACTGGCTCGCCATCACCAAATACTGTGAAGCTCTTCAGGCTCTTCACCAAAAAGATTTCCCGAATTTTAAAAAGTCTATAACGGAAGCATTCTGGCTCAGCCCACGACAAGCCAGCGCGTTCTCCCAACATATCGAAGAGTTTAAACTCGACCAAGCAATGGCTAAACTCACTCTCGATACCAGCCAAACTCTTCCAAACCTCTTTGACGAAAAAACATCTACACTCTTTGAGAAAGACAAGACGGCCACCCTTCTCTACTTTTGGTCACCCTGGAGTAGAGAATTCGTTGAAACCATTGATGACTATAAACGCACCAATGCTGAAGCTCTCAAACACAATTTTCATATCGTAAGCATCCTAGCCGAAGAGGCAGAGCTCGTAGAATCTGATGCCAAAGCATTGATCAAAGATTCTAACATTTCAACGCTCAGCAACTGGGTGAAAGAAACCCAAGCGCATACACTTTCCCAATCATTGAGAATTCAAAACATCCCCACCCTCGTTCTCATCAACAACCAAGGGAAAGTCCTATTCAACGGACACCCAAGTAACCCAAAGTTCTGGAGGATAGTCTCTCAATTATCCCCCAAATTCACCCAACCCAATAAGACAATAAATTAGACAAAAAAAATCTAACAGAATTAAAAACACCCCAGCAATCACAACCTAACAACTACATATTTGATTTAGGCTTCTAAAGTTTCACCTTGACTAACAGACTGTTTTTTAGGCTTTAATGTACACCAATACTTTCGTGCATTTTAGATTGCGCGCTGAGAAACATCAATAAAACAGCCCCTAACTTCCTATGGCAGCCAAAAAGAAAACCAAAAAAGCGAAATCCACTACCACAAAAAAGGCGACACCAGCCAAAGTGAAGTCGGCCCCTAAAAAGAAAACCGCTTCTAAAAAAGTAGCGAAAAAGAAGGTCGCTAAAAAAACAGCGAAGAAAGTGAGCAAAAAGGCCGCGAAGAAAAAAGTAGCTAAAAAGTCTGCCAAGAAAACTGTTAAAAAAGCGACTAGCAAAAAAACAGCGAAAAAGTCCTCTAAAAAAGTAACTAAGAAGACTGCAAAGAAAGTAAAAAAAGCAACCAAGAAGAAGATCGCTAAAAAGGCAAGCAAAGTCAAAAAGGCTGCTAAAAAAGCCTCGAAGAAGTCAGTAAAGAAAGCCGCTAAGAAAACGGCCAAAAAGTCAGCAAGAAAGGCTACTAAAAAAGCTGCCGCTAAAAAGACGAAGTAAGAAGTTCGACAATACGAAAGCTCAATTGAAAAGCGTTAGGTGCACAACCTAACGCTTTTTTCTTAATAAACCCCTACCGTCTGCAAATACCATAGCCACAGGTCTTGTCCCCAAAACACCCACAACACTGCTCCAGCAATAATTGAGGGCCCAAACGGCATGAGCCGGCCAAAACCTAAACGGTTGAACACCGCCCAAATGATACTCACCACACTCGCCGCAAAGATCGTAAACAGCAACGAAGCTGGACCAAAACACGCTCCGAGCATCCCCAACAGGTCCACATCTCCCATCCCCATCGCCTCTCGAGGAACTATTGCCTTGCGCGCTTTACCATCAAGCGATTTAAGCGATCCAATAGGAAATTCATCCCCATCGATATGAACAATATTATCTTTAATTTCGATCACTTCAGCATCACGCCTCTCACCATCAACATGGACGTACACCACGCCTTCTATCAAGAGACGATCCGATTTACGATAAAAGATATCTGACCATCCAATCGGCTCACCACCGATTACGAAACAAAGCTCTTCTTCATCCGTTTCAGGCTCGCGCAGCATCCATTCCGTCGGTTCGTCAAACTCAAAAGAGCGCTTCCCAAACGCGAGCTTGCCCAAAAGAACTACCAACCACAACCCAACCCAGCCAAAGGCAAAACCATAAAAAGACTTCAATAAGCCTTTCCACCAAACAACTTCACCTAAAAACTCTGGACACAAAGCAGCCATCCCCAGACCTAACAGTGTTCCTGTAATCGTAAGCTGCCGAGGAATTAACATCAATTCGATGTCCACCGCACTGATCGTGATCAAGATAGCACTCAGCAACATGAAGAAAACCGCCTGTGCTGGATCAGGAAAGACGAACCAGCAACCTAACCAAACTAAAGCGGTGAGTAACTCGACTATGAAATAGCGTGCAGCAATCGGCGCATCACACTCCGCACATTTCCCCCGCTGCACCAGCCAAGTCACCAAAGGGATATTGCGCCACATCGGTATTTGTTTCTTACAATAAGGACAAAAACTACGCTTCGGCTCATTGACCGACAAACCTCTGGGCAAACGATAAATAGCCACGTTTAAAAATGAGCCAATACAAGCTCCTAGTAGAAATACTGCGACCCCAAATACTGGCTGTGACCAATCGATTACCATATTGCAGACATTCAATCTCGACAAAGCCCGCAAGCAATACCCAAATGTGCAAAACTCACACTTTCTCACGCACCGCTCAATGAACCAGTTATTTCAGTCAGCCAAAGACATTACAACCACCCTCACAAAAGCTGGTCACACTTGCTATTTTGCAGGTGGCTGCGTGCGCGACCAGCTTCTCGGTATCGAAGCTAAAGACTACGACATTGCTACCTCGGCGACTCCCAGTCAAGTTCTTCAACTCTTCCCAAACTCAGATTCTATCGGAGCCCATTTCGGCGTCATCCTCGTAAAACATCATGGCTTCGCCTTCGAGGTCGCTACCTTCCGTACAGATGGTTCTTATACTGATGGCCGCAGACCCGAATCAGTCACATTCTCCTCCCCAGAAGAAGACGCATCCCGACGCGATTTCACAGTCAATGGACTCTTCCAAATTCCTAATTCAGGTGAAATTATCGATTACGTAAACGGTCAATCTGACATCGAGGAAAGAGTCATTCGAGCTATAGGTGACCCCAATAAACGCTTCGACGAAGACGCCCTGCGCCTCATGCGAGCCATTCGTTTTGCCACAAAGTTAAATTTCGAGATCGAACCGCAAACCTGGCAGGCCATCCAATCTAACGCGCACCTTCTCAAGAATATTGCAACCGAGCGCATCCAAGCAGAGTTCAGCTTAATCCTGCTCTCTCCCCATCGCGCAGCAGGACTCGACCTTCTTGTCAAATCAGGCCTTATTCAGCACTTTCTGCCCGAGGTTCTCAACCTCATCGGCTGCGAACAACCACCACAATTCCATCCTGAAGGCGATGTCTATGTTCATACATGTATGATGTTAGATATGCTCGAAGGTGAAGTAACTCTCGAACTCGTTCTAGCTGTTCTCCTTCACGATATTGGAAAACCAGCCACCTATTCCTACGACCCTGAAGAAGACCGAATCCGCTTCAGTGGCCACGATTCACTCGGAGCTGAAATGGCCGAAACTATTTTAAAAAGACTCAAGTACTCTAACAAAACCATCGAAGAAGTCTGCGCTATGGTTGCCAACCATATGAACTTCATGAATGTTCGCTTCATGAAAAAGTCGAAGGTGAAACGCTTCATGGCTCGGCCAACCTATGAACTCGAGATGGAACTTCATCGAGTCGACTGCGCTAGCAGCAATGGCATCACCGAAAACTATGATTTTTTAAGAGCTAAAGAAGAAGAATTTGCAGCCGAGCCACTTATTCCAGAACCACTGGTCAGAGGGCAGGATCTCATTCAACTTGGCTACTCACCAGGACCGCAATTCAAAGAAATCTTACAAGCCGTCCAAACCGAGCAACTCGAAGGAAAGCTCACTGACAGTGCACAAGCCGTCGAGTGGGTAAAAGCAAACTACTAAGCTTCTTTATTAGGCTCTTCAGCCCTAAATGCCGAAAGAAATAGCAATGTAGCTGCAATACAAATGCAGCTATCAGCCACATTAAATGAAGGCCATCGGTAATTTACCACTGGAATATAGAAGTCGAGGAAATCGACCACATAGCCTTCGCTAAGCCGTGTCCAGAAACTCTCATTCTCGTAACCCTTCAAGAAAAAACCTTGAGTTAGACGATCGATCAAATTGCCGATCACTCCAGCCACTAATAAGGGAGCCGACCATTTTGCGATTCCCACAAACACTCCTTTTTTCCAGAGAATGCTCACAACCGTGAGAGCGATAAAGGGAACAATTAAAAAGACCACCGGCGCCCAGGCTGAGCCATTTCCAAAACCAAATGCCACACCTTGGTTATGCACCCTGCTGATATTAAAAAATCCATCGATCACCGGAATGAGATCCACCTCACTGCTATCCAACCAGTACTTCCCATTAAAAGGCACAGAAACACGGGTGTATGGATACTCAGCAACGATCGAGTACGGCTGCTTCATATTCAATACAACCCACCACTTCGTGATCTGGTCAATCACGATCAGCGGCAAACTGATTTTTAACAAAAGTGGCAATAAGCGCGGCATGTTAAGAACCTGCACGGGATCACAAAAAGGTAAAGAATCTACTTACTCACTCCTGAGTATTTCACTGTATACACTTCGCGACATGCATCACAGCAGCAACGAAGACTTTCTTCCTCACACTTCTCACAGCAAAAATGCTGAGCATTGCACATCTTGTTGGCGCAGTTCACATAGCGTTCACTTGGCTCACCACAGTTCACACAATGAGCAACGACCTCTGGATTGACATGGTTCACCGGAACTCCAATCCGCTCATCAAAGACATAGCACTGTCCATCGAAATCTTCCCCCTTTGCCTCAGGATCCTTGCCGTATTTGACAATCCCTCCATGCAACTGGCTCACATCCTCAAAACCCTCCTTCACCAAAAACCCACTAAACTTTTCACAGCGAATTCCACCTGTACAGTATGTCAAAATCTTCTTCCCTTCGAACTCTTCACGGTTATCGCGAATCCACTGGGGAAGATCACGAAACGCGGGTACTGGAGGACGCAGAGCATTTTTAAAACGCCCAAGCTCCCACTCGTAATCATTACGTGCATCAATGATCACTGCATTAGGATCCTTAATCGCTTCCTTCCACTCTGCAGGCTCCAAGTAATTACCTGTGCACTCATTCGGCGAAAAGTCCTCCTCACCTAAGCCCAAGGTCACAATCTCTTCTCGAGCCTTCACTGACAGTTTAGGAAATACATGCCCTTGCTCAGGGTCTATCTTAAACTCGACCGCCGCCGTCACCGGATCCGCCAACATAGCTTCACGGTACTGATTACAATTCTCAACAGTCCCTGAAACAGTCCCGTTAATCCCTTCTTTACCAACAATAATACGACCTCTGAGCTCCAGCGACTCACAGAGAGATCTGTGGGCATCTCGGTATGCTTCTGGATTCTCAATATCTGTATACAAATAATAGAGAAGAACTTGATATGGTGCGTCTTGCATGCCGTTTCGTTATCTCAGCTCTTAGTCAGAATCAACTCAAATTAGCTAATGGAAAACATCAAATAAATAGGCCCAGCCTACTACACTTTCCATGTCGGTTCAATGTCCGCTTCGTAACATCGCATTACCGCAGTGATCATCGCCAGCCCACTTTGCTCCTCATCATGCAACACGAAATGCACTCCAGCTTCCTTCAAACGCTCAGCTTGATCCACAAATTTCGCACGCGCATAAATCCTAATTTCTGGATTCACCTCCTGCGCCCCATGCATCGCTTTCAACACCGCTTGTTCATCAGGGAAGGTAAATGCTATTCCGCGAGCGCGCTCAGTGTGCGCTAATTCCAAGGATTCCTTATCCGCTGCATCTGCAAACAGACAGAGCACCCCCATCTTATGCAGCCGCTTCACTGTTTCTGGATTAGTTTCTAATACCACCACCTTAACATTCGCCTCCAATAAATTACGATGCAAATTCTGCCCCACCGGACCGTAACCGCAAATCACCACGTGATCACGTAAACTCTCCACTTGCCCACCAATTCCTAAAGTCTCATGCGTCTGTCCACAAAACTCCCTACTCGACCTGCGAATATTATCCGCCCACTTCAAACTGTGCTTCATTAAGGTCGGCACCAATCCCATCGAAAACGCAGTGCTCGCCAGTAATATTTGCTCCCATCGCGTCGATAGCGCATCAAACTCTCCAGCTTTGTTCAATAAGACAATAGAAAACTCACCAGTACTACAAAGCGCTGCAGAAGTCACCATCCAACTCCCTTTTCGCAGACCCGACCATCGCGCTGCAAGCGCCACAATTCCCCCTTTCACCAACAAAATAATCACCGTCGCTGCCAATATCGAAGGCCAGTACACAGCCATTTCATCAATATCGATTAACAGACCAACAGAAACAAAAAATACCGTTAAAAAGAGATCCTTAAATGGCAAAATGTCTGAAAGCACTCGGTGCGAGTATATCGACTCACTTACTACAATCCCCGCAGCAAATGCACCCAACGCCGGGCTCAAGCCTAACAAACCACTCACTAAGGCGACTCCAGCGCACAAACCAATCACTGTGATTGTAAAAAGCTCTCTGCTCCGCGTACGCGCCACTGCATCCAGCATCTGCGGAAATCCATGCCGACTCAGCACAACAATACACGCAGTAAATAATGCTCCCTTAATCAACGCTGCGATCACCGCGCCACTCCCGCCTTCATTGCTCAACAAAGGTGGAATCAGTACCATAAACAAAATCGCTGCTAAATCCTGAAAAATCGCCATCCCCAGTGCCGTCCTCGCCTGCGGACTCTCAGGTAAACCCATCTCCTGAAAACTTTTCATACTCACCGCAGTCGATGAGAGTGAAAAGGCAAAACCTAGCAGGACCCCTTGCGAAAGGTTAAAACCTAATAGCATCCCTCCACCAATCCCAGCCAACAAGCACAACAACACTTGCGAGCCTCCACCCACAAACACCGGCCTCCTAAGCGCCTTAATTTCCTTTAACGAAAACTCAATCCCTAGAGTAAACAACAGTAACACCACCCCGATCTCAGCCAACGCATCAATCACCTCCACTTGCTCAACTCCCACCCATTCTAACAGGCCGCTGTTACTTATCAGCACTCCACATAAAAAGTACCCCACTAACAGCGATTGACGGAACTTCGCGAGAACTAAAGAAACGATAACCACACCGACCAAAACAGTCGTCAAAAGTATGAAAAACGGAGGTATATCCCCTCCCGCAGCTAGCACTAAAGGCATAGCTATAGGCTAATCTACCAGCACCCAGTCTAGCCATCTAAAAAATCAGACATTTTTTCTGATAGAATACCGAAATTGTAGTACAATGAATGAAATCTATTAAACATCATGAAAAAAAGAATACTACTAGCAGCCAGCTTACTCTTCTCAGCAGCCAGTTCCTCTCTTGTCTCCGCCCACTGCCAAATTCCTTGTGGCATCTACGCAGATGACAACGTCTTCGTCACCATGCACAAAGACCAAGAAACCATCGCTAAAGCCATGAAGCAAATTGCTGAACTCTCAAAAGATCCTACAAAAAATGCCAACCAACTCGTCCGCTGGGTAAATAACAAAGAGCAACATGCTCAATCCATCCAAGACACCGTAGCCGAGTACTTCCTCGCTCAGCGTATCAAAATCGATGAAGCTGACCGCGATGCTTACCAAAAGAAGCTCACCTTACTCCACCAAATCACCGTCTACGCGATGAAATGTAAGCAAACTGATGATCCGGAAAACGCCCAGAAACTCCACGATCTCATCGGCGAATTCAATAAAGCATACGCTGGAAAATCAGCCGAAGCTGCCAAGCACTAATTGCCCAGACAGAAAGCTTTCACTCAACCCCATTTCGCAACTGCGGAATGGGGTTATTAGTTTCGCTAATAAAAACTATTTCTAATTCGTCACTACTCGGCTATTGCACGACATCCCCTCCCCTATTAAATCACCCATCGTCAAGCGCAGCTAACCTGTGCACTTTCTTTTAATTAAAAAAAATAACACATCTAAATTATGTCAGTACTCGTAGGCAAAAAAGCTCCATCCTTCAAAGCTAAGGCAGTCCAAGGTGAAATCATCATCGACGAATTCTCACTCGAGCAATTCCTTGGCGAAAAGTATGTTGTTCTCTTCTTCTACCCAAAAGATTTCACATTCGTTTGCCCAACTGAACTTCACCGCTTCCAAGAAGAAATCGCCCAGTTCGAAGCTCGCGGCGTGCAAGTTGTTGGCTGTTCCACTGACTCTGAATTCTCTCACTGGGCATGGCTCAACACTCCAAAAGCTCAAGGCGGCATCCAAGGTGTATCCTACCCGCTCGTAGCTGACATCAACAAAACCATCTCTGAAGACTACGACGTTCTCGCTGGTGAAATGGTCCTCGACGACGAAGACAACATCGAAATCGAAGGAGAGCTCGTTGCTTACCGCGGTCTCTTCCTCATCGACAAAAACGGTGTAGTTCGCCACCAAGTTGTTAACGACATGCCGCTCGGCCGCTCCATCAACGAGTGTCTTCGTGTCATCGACGCCCTCCAACACTTCGAAGAAAATGGTGAAGTTTGCCCAATGGACTGGCAGAAAGGTGAAGATGCAATGATCGCTGACCACGCTGGTGTGTCCAAATACCTCTCTAAGTAATTTTCTTTCCTAACAGAGAGTCTAAAAGCCCATGCGCTCATCCGCATGGGCTTTTTTTATTACTAATTTTTTATCCTCAATCAGATTTCACAGAAGAGTAAACCCTTCACGACAATCTCTTCCAGACACTAATCTTCGAAACGCCTAACTGAAATTTTCTCCCGTGTTCTCGAATCAAAAACGGTTCATCAGTTTCATAGCTGAGTGAAAATTGCCTCCCCATCTCACGCTCAAGCCACTCCCAGCTATCACCTTTAGGCCACTTCTCTTTCGCTGTATATTGCTCCATCCACGAAAATGGAGTCGCTAGAACCACTTCACCACCTTCAGCAACTAGCGATGGCAAACGATCTAACAAAACTTGAGGATCAGGCAAGCGGCACAGCAGATTCGACGCATGGACGCGATCAAAGCCCTTAAAACCTTCAGGAAGATCTAGCGCATCACCTTGAGCGAAACTTACTTTCTCAGGTGACACGCCCTCAGGAAGCTCTGCTAGAGCATCGACAAATGCATCACCTTCTTCATGAATGCGATAAGACTTCTTTCCATTCTCTTTCAACTCATTCGCCGCATCGATAAAACTTTGAGAGAAATCAATTCCTATCACCTTCTTAGAAGTCTTCGACAGCAAAAAACTAGTCCTCCCCACCGCACAACCTAAGTCGAGTGAAAGATTAACCAACTTCGGCGTAAAAAACTCCACCGTGCGACTCACAAAGTCTAATGAACCCAGACCTCCAATAGTCCACGGCATGCGCTCCTCGTCTTTCCCATAATGCATCAATAAATACTCATTGAGCAACTTTTCTGATTCGTAATCCTGCATGAATATTTTCAGTTTCTAGTTCTAATACGAAATGCAAAAACATCGAGAAGCCAAATCACCTCTCGATACTCATTCTGCCATTTCGCTATGTGAGATACCTAACGACAAAGAGCATTCATAATATAAGCACTAGGACGGAAGTGCTGAATGATGACCTCACGCTGACTCCCCCTCTGCATTCTCACCTCACTAATATCAAAGTTCGGCGTCTTGTGCGGAGCAAAGAGAATATCATCGTGTGTACTATTCTCATGTTTTTTAAACATCTCTGGAACAATGTCTCCACCGAGATGGTCATCGCGCCCAGTCGCTAAATGGCATGTACCTAACACCTTCTCATCCTGAATGTCTTGCCCTGATACAGGCAACACCTGAGTACCAAAACCTAATTCACCCAGAGTCCCCGTCATAGGATCATCCGCCAGCCTCGCATTGTGCTCATCGATCGTGGCTTGGTTCCCCTCGATTAAGGTAGACTTAATAATATTTCGATCCTCCACCGTAAGCACACCCAAGGTCCCATCTTCATACTTCATCGGAAACTCACCGCGAGCATCATTGGGAACAAAATACACCTCTCCAGCTGGAAGGTTTGCCACATCAGGAGTTTGCCCCTTACACAGTCCGTGAGATTTTTGCGCATCCTGCTGATCCAGTCCAAGCCACGCCGTCAACACACGTCCATCCTCTAGCGCAAAATCAATCTCTATCGAATCCGCATTCGTCATCGCCAAACGCACCTTCTCAGCATCGCGAGACACCTCATCATAATCCACTGCTAGACCAGAATTCAAAATCACATCATTCATCCCGTGCATAGTTGCTCCTCTGAAACCATATTCCTTACATTTTGCAGTGAGCGGTGCAGTCGCACTCCATGTCGAAATACACAGCACAATATCGTACTTTGAATAAATATCCCGATCTAAGGAAAGCTGCTTTCCATCTGTGCCGAAACATTCATCTCGAAGGTCTAAATTCGAACCGTGCGTACAGTAATACGCAAACATTTCCCCGCCACTCATTCCCAGCTCCTCCATCACTCCATTCTTAAACGTCTTGTAAAAATTCTCGTAAGCCTTCCGCTGCACTGAAAACTCCTCATCCTTTAAAAAAGCAAAATCCTTAATCCACTTTTGTGGCTCATCAAAATCTACTAAAATACACACTCGGCAGCCCTCCGTCGGTTCAAACACCGTATGCATTAATTTGCTCACAGAGAATTTAGGAAATTCACGTTTCTCAGGCTGAAGCATAATCTCCTCTTTCAGGTAGGACGGTAATAACATAATAATCTAACTTAAAGAGAGCGCTCCTTCTGGCAAGTGGCGAAAGCTACTTTTTTGACACATCTAACACCAAACCTTAAGTTAGAAAGAATTAGTCAAGAAATATTAAATAAATACCTAGCCAAAACCCACCACTTTTGCTAGTTACTTGCCTAAGTAATCGCTTCTTCTCATTATGTCACGTCTCACTGAAACACGCGCCCAACGACTCAACGTAGCTAACCCTACCCAAATGGAAATGCGTGCCGACACGACGAGTGGCAGCGCCCCAATCTCAGAAGATTTTGAAGGCAAGCTTGTTGCAGCACAACAACAGCTCGAACAACTCAAAGCTCAACAAGAACGCATCGAACAAGAAAAGCTCGAACTCGAAGAACTCAACGAGCGCAAAGAGGAATTCCTTCTTGGCCAAAATGACATCAGCGACCGCCTCGCAACCTCCCTTACAGCGATCGACCGCGAACTCTTCGAGATGCGCCAAGAAATGGAAGATCTCGAGCAAACTCGCCAATGCTTCGCCGATCACCAACAAAAAATTGATGGTATCAATCCACAATCTTGGACCCGCGAAGAGCTCAAAAGCGAACTCAAGCGCGCTATCTCTTTCCTCGATTTAGCTGAAGACGAATACGAAGAAGCAATGGAACACTTCAAAGGTGGCCGCCGATCAGGCGTCTTTGCTCCCGCGAAAAAAACTTCGAAGAAAGCTAGCTCCACGCCGAGTGAATTTACTAGCCACTTCAAACAAGGCTTCGCCTTCAACCTTCCCCTCATCATCGCTGCAGCTATCGCCTACATCATTTACTTTTTCACTAACTAAAAATGCCTATCGGCTCGAAAAAGAAACAAAAAGATTTATCAGAGATCGAGCTCCAAAAGCAGGCGCTCCAAGCTCAAATTGATGAACTCCAGAGCTTCCTTAAAGAAGCTCCTGAAAAGCTTCAGCAAGAAGAACAAGAGCGCTTGCAAACCATGCCCGCGCCCGATGAGCTCACTCAGCGCAGGCGCGAGAACGATTTCGCAAACCGCCTCACCAAAGGCGAACTCAAAAACGAACGTCGTCATCAAGCTAGAAGCGCTTTACTCTTCGTTCTCCTCCTCGCGGCAATCATCAGTGTTTCGCTTTGGGTTTATAGAATAATTATTGAAGCGGCATAGCCCGTGAGCCCACAGTGGCCCCCCTTAGAAAATCCCCCACAATTTTGGGCTTTTCAAAGAATCCAAAAATTCGACATACTTCCCGCTTGCACAGCAGGTACTTGGCCCCTAGGGTGCGCCAGCTACGGCGCCTATGAAAGCTACTAACCAAGCCATACTCGCACTGGAAGACGGCCGAACCTTTGAAGGTGAGGCATTTGGTCACACTGGAACTACCACTGGTGAGATCTGTTTTAATACTTCAATGACCGGTTACCAAGAGATCATTACTGATCCCTCCTACCGCGGTCAAATCGTCACCTTGACCTACCCTCTCATAGGCAACTATGGGATAAACACGGAGGACGCTGAGTCATCTCAGCCACATGTCCGTGGACTTGTCATTGGTGAGCTTTCTCCAGTGGCTTCGAACTTCCGCTCTCAGCAATCTCTCGGTGATTATTTCACTGAACATAAGATTCTAGGCATCGAAGGCGTAGACACCCGCGCGCTCACCAAGCACCTCCGCACCGCAGGCGCTATGCGTTGCTGCATCTCTACCGAACTTACCGCCGAAGAAGCAATTCAGGCAGCGAAAGACTCCGCACCCATGGAAGGCTCAGACTTCGTAAAAGAAGTCTCTACCGAATCTAACTACCACTGGGACGGTGAATCACGCCTATGGAATATTCCAAGCCCATCACAAGACCGTGAAGGACACTATGAAGACCTCGAGCCAGCAAAATATAAGCTCGTCGCTTTCGACTTCGGGATCAAACACAACATTCTCCGCAGCATGCGCCAAGCTGGCTTCGACATCGAAGTCGTTAATTCCCGCACCAGTGCTGAAGAGGTTCTCGCCCTCAATCCTGACGGCATTTTCCTTTCTAACGGCCCAGGTGACCCAGCTGCTCTCGATTACATCCACGCCGAAGTCGAAAAACTTCTCGGTAAAAAGCCAATCTTTGGCATCTGCCTTGGTCATCAAATTCTGACTCACGCATTTGGCGGTAAAACCTATAAACTGAAGTTCGGTCACCGCGGCGGTAACCAGCCAGTTAAAGATCTCCGCACGGGTAAGATTTCTATCACAGCTCAGAACCACGGCTTTGCCACTGACGCTGACACCCTTCCAGACGATGTAGAAATCACTCACATCAACCTCAATGACGACACCGTTGAAGGCTTCCGTCACAAGAAGTTCCCCGCATTTTCTGTCCAGTATCACCCAGAGGCAGCTCCGGGACCAAATGATGCTAAATACTTCTTCGACGAATTTGCGGCCATGATTGAAGAATTCCAAGGCTAATTAATGCTCCGCAACTTCGTCATTTTTTGTTCCGCATACGCGATCCTCTCTGGTCCGCTACTTGCTGAACAAATATACGAAGGGAACGGCTTTCGCTTTACCTATAGTGACTCCGAAAAAGTCACTGTAACAGGCGAACAAATCAAAACACTGCGCATTAAGAACTCTAACGGTAGCGAGTTCCTCATTCAGAATCACGGTGATTCCGTCACCCCTGAAAAGCTGCGGGAAATGATGAACCAGAGCTTACTCAAGCATCTTGAGAATGGCGCTACCGAGCTTACCCACAAGACAGCCCAACGGACAATATTTGGCACCCCTCGCAACGGGCGCTACATCCTATATAGTAAAAATAATATTCCAAGCGAGTCGCTCCTCTTCACCTTTCAGCAAGATGGCGACACATTTTGTGTCATTACACAAATGGCCCTCCAACACAGTCAAGAGGCCGAGCGCATGTTCGCGCAAATTCAGCAGAGCCTCGAACTTATCAAAAATTAAAGAAGAACTTTCCCAATGAATACTATCATCTGCGGCCTCCAATGGGGCGACGAAGGCAAAGGCAAGATTGTTGACTACCTTACAGAATCAGCCGATCTCGTGGCGCGTGGTCAAGGCGGCAACAATGCTGGCCACACAGTCATAGCCAACGGTAAAAAATACATTCTCCATCTCGTACCTTCAGGTATCCTCTGGGGAAACAAAACTTGTGTTATCGGAAACGGCGTCGTCATGGACCCTGTTGGCCTTTGTAAAGAAATCACCACTCTCGAAGAGCAAGGTATTCCTGTGACTCCAGAGCAACTCCTCATTTCGGACCGCGCTCATGTTGTCCTGCCATACCACCGCGAACTTGATGCAGCGCGTGAAGCTGCTCTCGGCGACAATAAAATCGGAACAACTAAGCGCGGCATCGGCCCAACTTACGCTGATAAAGCCAACCGCATCGGACTCCGCCTCGCTGATTTTACAAACGAAGATACAGCCCGTAAGCTCATCGACATCCGCCTAGAAGAAGCTAACGACACGCTCTCCCGTTACGGTCTTCCAACATTCACAACTGACCAAGTTCTCGACGAGGTTCGCCCAGCGATTGCCCGTCTCCTTCCACACGTTACCAATGTGATTCCTACGCTGCACAAGGCATGGAAAGAAAAGAAAACCATCCTCTTCGAAGGAGCTCAAGGCTCACTTCTCGACATCGACTTCGGCACCTATCCATTCCTGACATCTTCTAACACTACTGCTGGCGGTGCGTGCACAGGCTCTGGCCTACCACCAACAGCCATCGACCGAGTCATCGGCGTCTGTAAAGCATACACCACCCGTGTAGGCTCTGGAGCTATGCCGACAGAGAACGAAGAAATTACCAATTACTTCCACTCAAAAGGAATGGAATTTGGTGCCACCACTGGTCGCCCACGCCGCTGTGGTTGGCTCGACACCGTACTTCTCCGCATGGCTGTCATGGTCAACGGCGTTACCGACCTCGCAGTCACCATCCTCGACGGTCTCGATGAAAAAGAAACTCTCAAGATCTGTGTCGCTTACGACATCGAAGGCGAACGCCACGAATTCCCACCCGCAGCACGCGATGGCTGGGACAAGGCCACGCCAATTTACGAAGAACTTCCAGGTTGGCAGACCGATACCACCAAAGCTCGCAGCTGGGACGACCTTCCTGAAAACGCCAAGAACTACCTCAATCGCTTGAGCGAACTCGTTGGAGCACCAGTAAGCTTCATCGGCAACGGCCCCGAGCGCGAACAGACGATCATCGTCTAAACCTGCGTTCTCCCTTAATCAACACACCCTTTCAAAATAGCTTCTGCGTTCTACGTAGAAGCTATTTTTTATTGAACAGGCGGTAACATCTCAGCGAGTTCCTCCCTCAGCTCTTCTACTGGAATCGCAAAACTTTCAGCGCGATTGGCCCGCGCAATATTCATTCCAATACACTCGCCATCTAGATTCAATAATGGCCCACCGATCGTTCTCGCATTAAAAGGAATATCAGTTTGTAAAATTCTCGGAAACGCATCGCGTCGCTTAGAGAAATCCCCACTCATCGCATCGTTGCGCGATTCATGTGTATCAGCATACGCCTCATTTCTGGCCATGAGTTCCACTTCGACATTGAATATCTCCTCGTCACGCTCGAATTCTATCGCTGCAACATCTCCAGGAATCTTGTCGCGAATAAGATCAATCAAGGAGTTACGATCCATCACTGCGACTCCGTCAAACTTCTTAATCGCATCACCTTTTTTCAACCCAGCTAGTTCCGCCCCAGTATCCTTCGTAACTATATCAACAACCAAGGAACTTTCGTCTTCAGTAAACTGAATGCCTAACACCACAGGAGCTAACCCATCTACAGCTCGGCTTTTCGCACTGATGATCCCTACATTGATCCGTCTATTGTAACGGCTCGTCGCACCATTAGCCACGACCCAACTTCCCTGAGGTAACGCGCTCGACTCCGCCCAACGAATCGGCGTTAAATTTGAAGCCTCCACTTTGAGTAAAGCTAAATCCCAACGAGGGTTACGCGCGATCACCTTCACCTCCGTATAATGAATTTCACCGATCCTAACAGAAACACTCTCTCGCTCAGCCAGTTCACTTTCTTTTGCCAAAATATAACCATCTTCAGATACCACAATGCCGTAGTTAAAACTAAACCACCCATCGTAAAGAACTGCACTAGAATCCTGAAGAGCCGTCTGCTGTGGAGCAAATGCTGGCCTCAGCGACTTTCCATTGGTTCGTTCATCTGACGGTAAAGCAGGCCCCGCAAATAACAAAATCTGCGAACAGGATAGACTTGCACATAGGCATAAAATTGTTCCGAAAAATTTCATAATAATCAGCTTCACCGCTTAACGTTTGGCTAAAGTAATTTCCTCCACCACCACTTCCCCGTCACGACTATAGCTCACCTCCACTAAATCTCCAGCGGATCGTTTTGCCATCAGTTCCTTCAAATCTGAACTACTCTGCAATTCCACCCCGTCCAGCTCTAATAATAAATCACCCACTTCTATCCCAGCCACCTGCGCTGGCTGCTTTGGCTCCACTCTACTCACTTCTAATCCTCCCTCCACCTCCTCCACTGCCAAGCCTAAGAACCCAGTTCCCGGCACTGGCTTTTCAGCAAATGGCCCTGAACCGATGAATTCACCAGCGCTTAGGGCACCCCAGTACTTGTGAAAAACTTGAATGGGAACATGCATATTCTGTTCCAGCACACGTCCAACCCGACTATGAATCCCTATCAAAGTACCATTCATATCAAAAAGAGGACCTCCAGAATCGCCTCCTATTAATTTACAATCCGACTGCACCGTGCTCTTCGCCACCCGCACCATTCTCCCCAGTCGAACAACTGAACCTCGTTCTTTATCATACCCACCTGAATGTCCTAACGAAAAAACCCAATCACCCAATTCTGTCTCCGGCTTCAACGAATCTCTCTTTTTTTCAATCTCCACATAAGGCAAATCTTCCTGTCCCTCTATCTGCAGCATTGCCGCATCATTGTCAGCGTTCACCCCCAGCGACTTAGCCTCGTATTCCGTCCCGTCCTCAAGCACCACAGTCAATCTCCTATTCACTCCCCCAGCTACGTGTGCCGCCGTCAGCACCAAGCCGTCAGCTGAAACAATCACCCCAGAACCCGACCCCTGCTTCAACTTAATACACACAGTCGCCTCTCGTGCTTTCTCCAAATGCTCAACCAATGACGACTGTATCGCTATCAGATCCTGTCGCGACTCTGGAAACCGCTTATCATTCACATATAAACGCTCAGCACAAGCCGGTGCACACAAAAGCACTACAGCTAATAAACTATTTCTCAAGAATCGCATCACTCCTAAACTAGCCAAGCTTGCGTTCCAATCAACACCCCATTTCAACAATTCTTAACTACCAGCCACACCTAAAAATAGAAGAGACGATCCGCTAGAATACTCTATAGGAAACCCCCTAACCTAAAAAAGTATTATGACCTATCGGATCGTCTCGGTCTCCTTGCGAAGACGTGACAATAATGTCTCATTTATTTTATTTAGCAACCTTTTTTTGATTATTCCTCAAAATAGTCAATCCGCGCTAACCCTTGATACTACAACACTCACAATTCATGAATATTTCAAATAAACATTTAAAATTACTCTTTGGAAAACATCCGATGAAAACTATTAAAGAGAGCCTTAAAACAAAAAAGACGACCCGCTAGAATGCTCTATAGGAAACCCCCTAACCTATAAGAACAAATTTGACCTATCGGATCGTCTCGTCCCCTTGCGGGAACACAGTCACTATGTCTTCAATACTTAATTGCGCAAATTATTTTAGAACCTAACAGAAAACCCTTGTTTAAAATAAATTTATAACCTACTGAATCATCAATATTGCACCAATTCTAATAAATTAGAGAAAATCTTTCTCGAATTGTTTGCGCTGCATCGAAGGTGGCACTCGAGCGTCCCGATAACGTAACAGCCCTCCACTTTTACCCCCCACAGCTCCCCCCAAACGTTGCGGTGACGGGTTCTCTGGGAAACGATATCGTCGGGTATAAACGATTAAGAAAACTGCTCCCGCAGCCAACAAGCTTATCAGAACATACATTAGTACGTCCATTACGTGCGGAGCTAACATCGAGTCCCACACTTCTTTTAGCTTTTCTGTCTTAGCGTGAGTTTGCGACTCACCTTCTTCAGCTGCCGGCCCTGCTTGCACGAACTGATGCCTTAACTCATTTAAGATTTCTTCCACCCAAAAGAGCCGCATAGACAACTGTCCAACAAATCCATTTAACTGGTCAAATATATCAGACTTTTCCCCTGCCTTATGTGCAGAATTCCACAGTAATTCTCTAACTTGCCACTCAGGCACCTCCTCACTAGCACCACCTGCTAGTAAAAACTCAGAACGACTAGGAGCCCCCATGAAATAATACACAAGTACTACTGGTTCCTCATTTTCAACAAAACTCTTATCATACACCTCTTGCGGCGTGTACCCTTCTGGCAATTGCTGCTTCGCATCGAACAGGTAGACGTACATCGGAATTTCCGAAACCTCCTTATGCTGATCTAGCGCATACTTAAGATCTGCTCGCTCTTGCATACTAAGCAATTGCTGTGGATCAATCAGTGCCCCTTCAGGCCGCTGTCCAAAATACTTTTCCAAATACGCAGCATTAATTACCGCCTCACCTGAAAGTTCCTCCATGCCGGGCAATTGCGGCTTCGCCTGCACCGCTTCGATAATTACCTCCACTGCCGCCGGTTTTTGTTCTGCTTGTTCCTTTTCTAAAGCATCAGTGAGTAAACCAATACCGACCACGATTTCTCCTTTGCGAAGTCGCTCTTTATCTTCAGCACTCCATGTCGGCAACGGCGGGGTTTTCGCCATCACCACAATCGAGCTTAATAATATGCATATCAGAACTCTCATTGCTTCTTCCTCGCAATACTACGCAGCTTTTTCACATAACGTTTCGTACCACCTAACATTACCTCTATAGCGCGCATATAATTTGACTCTATCAAATATGGGTGTCCACCAGTAAGCGCCTCAAATGCCGCTTCTTCTTCCACGCAATAATCTAATAAGTACCCAAAATTGAGACAAACTTCTTTGCGATTCACATCGATCACTAGAAGCACACAACCATCAGCTCGCGCACCTTCAGGAATATCTTCGAACTGACCTCGATTCATCAACCAGAACCCATACGAACGAATGTGTTGTTCATCGCTCAAGGAAGCTGTCGCCACGGCAAAATAAAGCTGCGGATAAGCGCGCTCAGCCTTTGCGATCCACTTTGACACTTGGCGTCTCTGCTGAACTCGCAGAATCCCAGCCGCATCATGTGGCCGCCTCACAACTCGTTCAAAGTTTTGATAAATAACGTCTAAGTCTTCGAGCTGCATACCACAGTGCGGACATTCTTCCGCAGATAAGTGCATGGTATGAAAACATCGAGGACAGCGCATCGCGCGACACCATAAATTCGCCCCAGACTCTAGCCAAGCACAGAGCGCGACTTTCGTGCATTTTTTATCTCAGTCCTTTCCCTCTATGCGAACTCAGCCCTTTGTTGACATTCTTCCCCCGCCCAGTAAATTCGATGATATGCCTACCACCTCACCAAACTACGCCATCGCCAGGATCGACCTTCCTGATGCAGGCACGCATGGATGGCAGGTGAGAATGCAGCGCCGCGGCATCAAGTATGCCAAATTTTTTGCAGATGGTGTGTTAGGGAGCTCAGAGAAAGCTCTTCTCGCAGCACGGAACTGGAGAGACGATCTACTAACAAGACTAGAAAGCGCAGACCGCGCAAGAATTTGCCAGCGCTCCCAACGCAACTCTTCTGGAGTGGTAGGAGTCTCCAAAGTCACCGTCATCACAAATGGCATTCAATATATTTTCTGGCAAGCCACTTGGTCCCCAGAACCCGGTAAACGCCGCTGTGTCAAATTCTCAATCAAACGCTACGGCGAAACCAAAGCCTTCGAACTCGCTGTGAAAGCTCGAACCGAAGCAGTCGGTCATTAATTTTCTTTCCTATTACTCCTCATTTAAACTTAACACCTAAACTATTTCCCTCCATCATCTCAGCCATGCAGCGCATCATTCGTTCTTTCCTCTTCATGATTACCATGCTCACGACAGCATCCGCTTACGAGCACGTGATTCTTTCTGGAGGCCCAGCTCTCACAAGATTCGAAAACTACCGAGTCCCCAATGATCGACACGATCGCTGGTGGGCCAATTTCATTCGCGCAGCCACTCTCCATATGGACATTCTCCGCTCACAATACGGAGAAACCGAAACCATCACTTGGTATGTCTATAAAAATGGCTACGACTTGCGCGGCCGTGAAGACGGCAAACCCTACACCTCTTGGATCGCTGAACAGGCTGCTAAACGCGGAGCCAAACTCGTCTGGATCAGTTCAGGCTCCCAGTTCATTTCCAATATGAATGCCCTCCCCGCCGGTCGCACCAAAACACTCCATTACTTCGGCCACTCTAACAAACATTGCTTCCTGCTCGATTACTCGTCACAAATCCTAGGCGCATCTGCCGCTTGGCTCCACGAAAACGAACTCAGTTCACTCAGCCGCCGCCCCTTCTCTAAGAACGCAATTTGTAAGAGCTGGGGTTGCTATACAGGCGAAAGTATGAGCAAGTACTGGCGTCAGGCAACTGGCCTAAAACTCATTGGAGCGAAAGGCAAAACAGACTACGAAGCACTTAGCTTTGGCAGAATGCCAGACATCAATGGCCGCTGGACCTACTAACATTCTTATCTAACGACATACTTCATGAAATTCGAAGAACTCAAAGCACTCTACGACCTCCCACTATTTGACCTCATCAAAAAGTCCCGCGAGGTTCACGATGCAAATTGGAGCGACAATGAAATCCAGCTCTGCACGCTCCTCTCCATCAAAACTGGCGGCTGCTCAGAAGACTGTTCCTACTGCGCTCAGTCCGCCCGCTACAACTCTGGCGTTCAAGTAGAACGCCTCATGGAAAAAGACGCCGTTATGGAACGCGCACGCGTTGCTGCCGAATCTGGCTCCACCCGCTTCTGTATGGGAGCTGCTTGGAAAGGCGTTCGCCAAGGCACTAAACGCTTCGACCAAGTCGTCGAAATCATTGAAGAAGTCTCCGAACTCGGCATGGAAGTCTGCGTCACCCTCGGGGAACTCGGTCCCGAAGAAGCTGTCCGACTGAAAAAAGCAGGTGTCACAGCATACAACCACAACGTCGACACCTCGCGCGAACACTATCCTAACATCGTCACCACACACACCTACGACGACCGACTCAACACTATCAAAAATGCTCAAGAAGCAGGCATGTCAGTCTGTTGCGGTGGCATCCTCGGTCTCGGTGAAACAGCAGACGACCGCTTGAAAATGATCGAAACGATTTCCGAGCTCAATCCTCAGCCAGAATCCGTACCCATCAATTCTCTCATGCCAATGCCCGGAACTCCACTCGGAGATTCCGACCCTGTCACCATTTTTGACGTCATCCGCATGATCGCCATTGCACGTATTGCTGTGCCAAAAGCAAAAGTACGCCTCTCCGCTGGCCGCACCCAAATCTCTGAAGAAGGTCAAGCCATGTGCTTCTTCGCAGGAGCCAACTCCATTTTCTATGGTGACAAGCTCCTCACTGCGAAAAACCCAAGTGTTCAGAAAGACCTCGAACTTATCAGCAAACTCGGCCTCTCAGCAAAGCAACCTAACCCTAACATGGAAGCACCAGTCGCCACCTGCGATAAAGAGGCCACTCCGTGCTGCGGCTAAATCAACAACCATAGGAGCGCTTACTTCTAAGCGTTCCTCATTTTTTCTCGTTTGAATAAAACGATTTCCATCACTGGTCTCTCGGCTATTTCTGGCATCGGCTCCAATCTCACCGAGCATGCCGCCGCAATGGAAAATGGCCAGACTGGTCTACGCCCACTCAATGAACTCCTAGGTGAACAATCTGATTGCGGTAAATTGTTAGGATCTTGGATCCAAGATCGCTCCATTCTCAACTCTAGGAAATGGGCACCCGCCTCGGCTCTCGCTCTGCACTGCGCGAAACAAGCAATCGCAGACGCCAAGCTCACTGGAGACGCGCTCACAAATGCCGCCGTTATCGCGGGGTCCTCGCGAGGCAATGCCTGGCTACACAACTGGCCAGGCCGTCGACCATTCAAACTCATGGCTGCATCCAACTCGATGCATGGAGAAATCGCTTCCGCTGTCTCAATCGAACTCGGAATCACTGGCCCCTGGCAAACTATCGCCTCCGGCTGTGCAGCCTCTTTAGACGCCCTCGGCATGGCTTGGATGATGCTCCAAACTGGCATCGTCAAACACGCCATCGTCCTCGGCGCCGAACTTCCACTGGTCCCCGAAATTGTTCAAGGCTACATCAACACTGGAGTTCTCAGCACCAACAGAATCAACGATCCCTACCACCCTGAAACCTCAGGTTTTTTTCCAGGAGAAGCTGGCTGTGCTCTAGTGCTCACCACTGAGTCCACTGAGTCCACTGAAAATGCCCCTCTGCTAGATGGTTATTGGTGCAACTCAGATGCAGACTCTCCCATCGGCATGCCTAATAACGGCCGCGGACTCCGCAAATGCTTAGAATCCGCACTCGCAAGTCTTTCTTCCGACACAGAAGTAACCGCCATTTGCCCACACGCCTCTGGCACTCACCTTCATTCCATCGCAGAGGAACAAGCACTCAAGGATGCCCTCAAACCAACATCGCCGATTTCCCTCCATCCACTCAAACCATTCACTGGCCACACCGTTGGAGCCAGCGGCGCTCTCGACACCGCCATCCTCGCTCACTATCTCAGAAATCATAAACTCCCTCCAAATCTCCATCTAACCCAACCCAACCCACCTTTCACACTCCCACAGAAAACAAGTGCAGCTTCAGGTACTATTCTTAAAATAGCCGTTGGCATGGGCGGGCACAACTCCGTCATTGCACTTCGTCCACCCCTCCATAAATCGCTATGCTCTCCCTGTTGATTACCATCCACGACCAATCATTACGCTTACTCGACCACGGCAAAGAAGTCGTCAAGTACACAATTTCATCCGCAAAGAATGGCCCCGGCTCAGAAGAAGGTTCATTCAAAACCCCTCTCGGCAACTTCATTATCAGCGAAAAACACGGCCAAGATGCTCCGCTCAATACTATTTTCAAAGGCAGAAAGCCCATCGGCCAATGGGACCCTTGTGAATGCTGTGACGACGACCTCGTCACCACACGCATCCTCTGGCTCGACGGACTCGACCCCGACAATGCCAATACAAAAAGCCGCTACATCTACATTCACGGAACCAATCACGAAGACAAAATCGGCATCCCCCATTCCTGTGGCTGCATCCGCATGAAAAACACCGATATCGTAGAACTCTTCGATACTGTCACAGAAAACACTCCCGTTAGAATCGAAGCTTAATGGAGTTCTTACTCGTCTTCATCACTATCATCTTCATCATCCTGCCAATCCTCATATGGATTTTAGCTCTCAGACCTTATTGCAGAAAACATCGCCAGGGATACACACCTGGAGCCACGGCCCACATCACTCTGTGGATTGACTGGCAACATGCCCGAGAAATGGCTAAAAAACGCGGAGACAAATGGATCGTCTTTCTAAGTTCAGTATTCTTCGTAAATAGCATACTCATATTTGCTCTCATCGCTATCTCATGGGCTTACGCAATCTTTATATCATAATGTCACACAAAATACTCCCCTCTCAAAAACGCTATACGCTATCAAGCTAGCTCTTCACACTTTTCCTATCTCACTTCTCACTTAAAATTTATGAAACTTATTATTTTTGACTGCGACTCCACCCTTTCTTCCATCGAAGGCATTGACGAACTTGCCCGCGCAAAAGGCCCAGAAGTGTTTGCCGAGGTCGAAGCTCTCACTAATGCTGCAATGAACGGCGAAGTCCCACTCGACCAAGTCTTCGCACGCCGTCTCGACATCATCCGTCCAGACCTCGCCACCTGCACCGCTGTCGAACAACTCTACATCGACACTGTCGAACCGACAGCGGTCGACACCCTCGATAAACTCCGCGAACAAGGCTGGTCTTTCGCCATTCTCTCTGGAGGTTTCAAACGACTCATCGAACCACTCGCGAAGTTCCTAAACATCGACCGAATCGAAGCAGTCCCACTCAACCTTGACGAAAATGGACTCTACGTCTCATTCGATAACACTTACCCGACCACCTACAATGGCGGCAAACCAGAAATCATCCGACAACTCAAAGCCGAGTTCAGCCCTGAGAAAATCATCATGGTAGGTGACGGAGTTTCAGACCTCGAAACCCAATCTGAGGTCGATAATTTTATCGGCTACGGCGGCTACACACCACGCGAAAAAGTCCAAGCTGGAGCTGACCATTTTATTTACAAGCTAGATGAATTGCTAGAAATCGTCTAATGGATCAAATCACTGCGCAGCACAGATATTTATTCAACGGCCATCGGGAACTACTCACACCCGAAGAAGCCGCTGCGTGGCGCAACCTCCAAGTAGAGCGCATGATAGCGCTCTGCGAATTCCCTGCTGTAAAAGAACTCTTCCGCTCACGTTGGATCAACAATGATCCAAATGTTCTTAATTTACTCAGGCATGGTGCTGATACTTTTCTGAAAAAGACTCTCTCACGTCTCGAAGGTCAAACTCAGCATTGCCCAGAATGTCGGGCGCTTTGCCGCACCTCTCGCGCCAAGATTTGCCCAGAATGCAGTCATTCTTGGTTTTAAGATCTCTCCTTGCCTCAGGAAGTTGACCTATGTTAAATTACATCGGTCGAAATGCTTCTGTCGTTTTTCATCTTCATTTCACTCGCTCTTTCTCTTCTTGCAAATCCGCAAGATGAAGCGCTTTCGCATTCCCCCGAGACAACTAAATTTCAAATAAGTTACCCTCCATACCTATCGACATGGAAATCTTCCGAAGGTTCAACTCTAAAAGCGACTCTCGTGGCGGTAAGCCCTACCGAAGTCATCCTGAAAACAGGAACTTCACTCAATAAGATTCCTCTATCAAAGCTATCCTTCACTAGCCAGATTCGAGCCCAATTATGGCACAGCGCCAATGGCAGCCCATTCACTCTTCCTGCCTGCTCACTAGTCTATCAACTTCAGAAAAACGATGATCCTAGTACTAACAATTTGATCAAAGTCCACTATGACGGCTCACATCTATCCTCACTCATTCTCACTCATGTAGAGCGTAGAATCCTCTATAACCATCAAGATTCTACATTCTCAATATTCTCACTCGAGGATCAAAACATAGCTACCGGATCTTCTCTCCCAATTGAGCCAACATTGATTCAAAATGTTCCTTCTTTGGAAGAATGGCATCCAAGAAATGTAAACAAGTTTCCAGGGCGCTTTCTCTGCACCGAAATATTTCCCACTTCGTATCCAGTTCTGGCCAATACTTCTGCACCAGCTGTCACCGCACTATTCTCGATTTTAAATGGTCAACACATCCAATATAGCAGCGGAAAATTCAGCTTCGAATCTCCCGATTTTAAAATCACTGCCTTTAGCACCTACGAAACAAAAGATGCAGAACTCGAAAAGTCTCTACAATTAGCTCATCTCTGGAATATGTTGCCACTTAAGTTACATTGGGTTTCCAAAGTGACGAACGATAAAGGCAAACTCGAACTCATCAGCATTCACCCCCTCGAAGAAGGCGTATTTTAACCCTCAGGAGTCAGCTCACTGATCGCCTGCATGATGCGATCAGAAATCCTCTGATACCCGTCTTTCCCTCGATAATCTTTAAGCTCCTCTTTGGTGAAATGAATGGGATCCCCCACCACGACATCAATCTGGTTACACTTCATCTTTCCTGATCCACGCGGCAAAGCATCGTACGCACCAAAAATACGCATAGGCTGTACCGTTGCCTGCGCTTTAGCGACGATCAGCCCAACACCTGGTAATCCTGGATTCAAACCTCCATGGAGCGTTCTCTCGCCTTCTGGAAACATCACCACCTTTTTACCACTTTTCAACGCTTTGATGATATTTTTTAACCCTGTCATATCAGGATTTTCTTGATCAATAGGGATCGCATCCCACTGCGTGTATAGCCATTTAAAAAATCCTTTGAAGAGTGTTTTACGAGCCAAATAGGTCACATTCATAGGATACGAAATCCCAATCAATGGAGGATCCAAGAAACTCTCATGATTCGCACACATTAATACCCCACCATCTTTTACAAGTTTGTGCTCGTTGATAATTCTACGATTAAAAAACGCCTTTCCCGCGCTCTTAAAAAACGTGTAACCAATCCAGTAAACAGTCTTCATAAAAAAATTTGTTATTTTGCTTTTGCCAATAATTCCGCTGGAGCTCCACGCTCACGCAGAACCTCGAGAGCCGCATCAACGACCTCCTCAATCCCAAGTTCGCTAGAGTCGATCTTCACTGCACCTTCAGCAACTACCAAGGGAGAACTCTTACGCTTACTATCCTCCTTATCTCGAGCAGTAGGGTCATCAATAATTCCCTCAGCTGCACGACGCTTACGGCGCACTTCTTCAGAAGCATCAATGTACATTTTGAATGGGGTGTTAGGAAAAACAACGGAGCCAATGTCCCTGCCTTCCATCACCACACTACCTAACTTCAAATAGTCACGCTGCATCTCGACTAACAAACTGCGCACTTCGGGAATTGCCGCCACTTTGGAAACTCGGCTATTTACCGCGTCTTGTCGCAAAGCATCTCCTGGATCTACGCCATCCACTAACACAGTTGAAAGATTATTGCTCACCCCACAGCTAAATTCAACCTCATCTAACATCGCTACCACTGCAGCGCTATCAGAAGGATCAACGCCATGCTGAATAGTCGCCCAAGCCACCGCTCGGTACATCGCTCCAGTGTTGACCATGATCAAGCCCAAGCGCTTTGCCAAAGTCTTAGCCACAGTGCTCTTCCCCGATGCTGCAGGCCCATCAATCGCCACTGCAATATGTGAATTACTCATAAATAAAATAGCTTAGGATTCACTCACACTAGCGAGTCTATCAAAATAGTCTGGGAACGTTTTCGCAGTACACCCTGGGTCATTAATGGTAACCCCACATTCTGGATCGAGCGCGACTAAGGAAAAACACATCGCAATTCGATGGTCGTCATAGGTGTCGATCGCAGCATGCTGGATTTTCTCAGGTGGTGTAATTTCAATAAAATCTTCACCTTCAACCACCTCAGCACCAACTTTGCGAAGCTCTGTCGCCATCGCGTGAAGTCGGTCAGTTTCCTTAACCCGCCAGTTGTAAATGTTTCTGATTGCTGTCTTTCCTTTAGCGAAAAGCGCAGCCGTTGCAATCGTCATTGCCGCATCAGGGATGTGATTCATATCCTGATCCACAGCATTCAGCTCACTGCCTTCCACCACTAAGTACTCGTCATACCATTCGACTTTTGCACCCATGTCTTCAAGCACTTTGGCAAAAGCCACATCACCTTGGATACTCTTTTTACCAATACCTGTCACTTTGATGCGACCACCTTTGATCGCTCCAGCAGCAAGAAAATAAGACGCTGAAGAAGCATCACCTTCCACCATGAAACGACCAGGAGATTTGTATTTCTGACCAGACTTCACATAGAAGCGTTGATAATTATCATTCTCTACCTGCACCCCAAACTGTTCCATAATGTGGGTGGTAATATCTATGTAAGGTTTAGAAACGAGCTCACCGATGATCTCAATCTCCATATCATTTTCCGCATACGGAGCAGCCATCAACAATGCTGTCAAAAACTGACTGGATATCGTTCCATCCACTTGAACCTTACCACCTTTCAAACCATTCGCTTTGATCAAAAGTGGCGGATAACCCTCATTCTTCAAACAGGTAATGTCACAGCCCATACTACGAAGCGCATCGACAAGAGCATCGATCGGACGTTCTTCCATCCGTGGAATGCCAGTAAGTGTGAATTCCCCTTTGCCCAAGGTCATCGCACCAGCAAGCGAACGCATCGCAGTACCCGCATTACCAAGGAAAAGCTCCAAGCTTTCACCTGTCCCGAGTGGACGGCCTAGCCCGTGTATCACACACTCGGTACCATCTTCAGAAAGTTCATACTTCACACCTAGCTGAGCCAGCGCCTCTAACATGCGTTGCACATCATCGCTGTCTAACAAGTTTGTTATCTCCGTCGTCCCCTCAGCCAGTGCGGCTAGAAGAAGCGCCCTATTGGACAAGCTCTTAGAGCCAGGCATGTTCACCTCGCCATTAATGCGAGAAATTGGTTTTAAGGTAATTGATTCCATAAAAAAATTGCTTAGATCAGCTCTCGACGCTTCTTAGCCTCAGTTAGATAGTCATACATCTGCTCACGGTCCCCTTTTTCAAGGCAGTCCATCAGCTTCACAAGATCTGCAATACTCTCTCGCATTGAACGCTGAAGAGCATCGCTATTCTCCATTAAAATTTCAGTCCAAAGTCCTGGATCACCGCCAGCGACACGTGTGGTATCACGCATTCCTCCTCCGCAAAGCTCGGCAATATCTTCAAATGCCAAACCGACTGAAGCTCCAACCGATGCTAGAATATGTGGAAAATGGCTTACTCGCGCGACGGCATAATCGTGATCCTCAGCAGTCATACGCCGCGTTTTACAGCCAAGATCTCGCCAAAATCGCTCTAGCATTTCAACCTTAGTCTCAGATACCTCCGCCTCATTTGTGACCAAACAGGTAGAACCGTCGAGCAAACTCACAAACGCTGCCTCCATCCCCGTCTTCTCCGAACCAGCCATCGGGTGACTCCCAATAAACTCGAGCGCTGAGCCTTCAATCAGCGCACCAATCTCTTTGTGCGGCAACCGCTTCACACTGCCCACATCAGTCAGCAACATTTCCTTCTCAGGAAAATGCTCAACAATTTGACTCACCAGCGTTTTCATCACACCAACAGGCGTTGCGAGAATCACTAGATCAGCATTTTCTACCGCAACATATAAATCAGTGCTCGTTTGCGACACCCCCATCTCTCGGGCTACCGCGAGCGGTTGCTCACGGCGTCCCCAGAGCACAAGATCTACCTCCGGCATGTGCTTCGTCACAGCCAAAGCTATTGAGCCACCGAGCAATCCTGGTCCAAGTATGGAAACGCGCTTAATCATCCGCACCGATATAAAAAGCGCCGAGCCCTAAATGCAAGGCTCGGCGCAATAAATTCTTATTTAATCAATGACCTAAGGCACACGGAATTTGTGAGTCTTGTCATTGTCGTATGGGTCACGAACGAGGGTTCCTTCTGGAATCCCACGTACATCCACTTGATTCTTGGTGTATGGGTTAAATACGAAACCTGGTTTATTAGGCACCTTTGTGGCGTATGGGTAAGTAGAAGGAGCTGTTGGAGCTACTTCAGAGCTTGGGCCTGGATTCGGCAACTGCGCATTCGGGTTACTATATGGATCAGTCGTCGTTCCATTCTGCTGAGCTTCGAGACGCTCACGAGCTGCTTGGAGCTGCTGAGCACCTGGATCAGTCGCTGTAGTATTGTCGACTGGAGCCGGTGGAACTGGTGGCTGATCTTTCTGCTGAGGGTAGGATGGCGGGTAATAGCACGAGGTCACAAGTGCGCAGAACGCCGCTGAGAGCATGGTGTAGATAGCAACTTTCATAATGACTAACTGATAAGGTGGTAGGTAGTTTTTAAACTGTTAGCTGCATAAGCAGCACTGATACGATTCTTGCCCCAAGCTTAAGCAAAGTCAAGCAGTCGCGCTGAAAAAACACAAAAACTAAGGCTCAGCCATAGGGCTTGATGTCAATCTACGCATGCTCTTTACTAGTTCTTACAGATACCTTGAATATGGAACCTAACGCATCTCGCTATTTGAAACTTCTATCACAAGTCGAATCGTTCATTCATTCGCCTGAAACGAGCGAGGACGATTTTGATTCTTTAGCACAAAAATTGTTCCAACACCAACTCGCAAACAACCCCGCATATCGCAATTTCTGCCAACTTCAGAAGATTGACAGCATTCACCATTGGCAAGAATTTCCAGCACTCACCACCGACACCTTTAAATCAAAATCCCCTCCAACTTGCCTCAATCTAAATGAAAATTTGGTACATTTCCAAACATCTGGAACCACCGGAGACATCAAAGGCACCCATTATTTTCGCCAAACTCAAACCTACGAGCTTTCCATCCTCCAAGCTTGGCAACAACTCGAACTCCCCTCCCTCGATGGCCATGTGTATTTTCTAACGCCATCAGCTAGAGAAGCTCCGCTTTCCTCACTCTCACACATGATGGAAACGCTGCGCCAAAAGTTTTGCCCACAAGCCAGCTACCTCATCAGCGACGACCAATTAAACATCGCCCCCCTACTTGAAGCTACCAAACAACCCCAGCCAATCGCCCTTCTTGGCACCGCGCTAGCGTTCCTCAACTTGTTCGAACAACTCCACTCTCCCCTCACTCTCCCTGCAGGCAGTTGGGCCATGGAAACTGGAGGTTATAAAGGAAGTGGGCGCAGCCTAACTAAACAAGATCTCTACGGACAGTTTTATAAATACCTCGGACTCACTAAGCAGAGTATATGGAATGAATATTCCATGACCGAGCTAAGTTCACAATTCTACACTAAAGGAATCGACGACCCGCATCAAGCCCCACATTGGGCAAAAATTCGCGTCATCGATCCCGAAACGGACAAAGACGTCCAAGCTGGTGAAATCGGCTACCTCGTAATTTACGATCTCGCCAACATTGACTCGATTTGCGCCATTCGCACCCAAGACCTTGCCATCTACCACCACGAACATAGCTTCACCCTCATCGGCCGCGACCCCTCAGCCCTCCCCAGAGGTTGCTCAAGAAGTATCGATTCTTCCCTCAATAATTAAATCAATCATGACCACCGAACAGCGAGCCCTAGAACTAGCAAAAGCGAGTGAAGCATTTTCCAAATTTCTCGGCGAATTCTCGGCTAACGATTTATTAGATTGGGTCAGTCATGAACTTGGCCATCCAGCAGCGCTCGACGACTACCAACAAGTCGGCGACATACTCACAAAAGCTACTCCACCCCGTCACCTACTCCACATCATCAGCGGAAACACCCCCCACGCTGGCCTTCAAAGCCTTCTCCGCGGTCTACTCATTGGAGCTAACAACATTGTGAAACTTCCGTCCCAGCCGACCTCTGCAGACGACACAGCCATACTTCCAGAAATCCGTAAATTCCACCAATCTCTGAGCCCGAGTTTACAATCGCTATCCTCTTTCACCCATGAGCTTGATGACAAGCAGCTTCATTCGGCGGACACCGTCGTTGCCATCGGCTCCGATCAAGCAATCGAAGCCATCCATTCGCGCCTCATCCCCAAGCAGCGCTTCATTCCTCACGGTCACAAAATTAGCTTCGCTCTCATCGATAAACCTTCCTCGAAAAATGCCCAACTCGCTGCCGTCGATGCCTCACTCTTTAACCAACAAGGCTGCCTATCTCCTCACGCTATTTATGTAAAAAATAACGCCAGCGACTTCGCCCCCATGCTTGCCACAGCCATGCAAGATCTCTCTCAAAAAATCCCTCGATCGCCCATCAGCATTTCCGAAAGTGGAGCCATCCGTAACCTCCGAGAAACTCTCCGATTCCAAGCCGCACAAGATCCAGCAAACACCCAACTCTACGAAAGCGACACAGACACTAGCTGGACCGTCATATATGAAAACGATTCGACACTCCGCCCTAGCCCGCAAAATCGAGTCATTTTCGTGCGACCATGGCCGAGCACTCCCGAAGACTTAGGAAATGAGCTGGAATATCTTAGCACCATTGCCCTCTCACCACTTTCTGGCTTGCTCAAGGAAGTAGAATGCCTCAAGCCTCCACGCATCTGCCAACTAGGAAAAGCACAACAACCACACTTATTCTGGCACCACGACGGCTTCGCCCCACTCGCAAGCCTCGTCACCTGGCAAGATATTCATCTCTAATCATACAATTTCTCAAATAGAACCATGGCTACCAAAGACATCCCAATCCGCACCTCTGCCACCATCAAAGAAAAACGCGAAGATGGTAAGACCTTCATTGTAACTCTTCCCAACGGAAAAACGGCTCTCGGTCATTCACAACTAAAACACAAGGAATACCGAGACTCTCTCGAAATTGGTGACCAAGTCACCGTTGAAATGACCCCTTTCGACTTTGAGAAAGCGCGTATCATTCCGACGCCCACCACCGATTAACCGAAACTATTTTCAATGAACATCATTCTGGGCACAGCCGGTCACATTGACCACGGAAAGTCTTCACTCATCAAGGCTCTCACCGGCACTGACCCAGACCGACTCCCCGAGGAAAAATCCCGAGGAGTCACCATCGAACTCGGCTTCGCCCATCTGAAGCTCGAAAACTTCGAAATTGGCCTCATCGACGTCCCAGGGCATGCCGATTTTATCAATAACATGGTCTCAGGCGTCGGCGCTCTCGACATCGCTCTCTTCATTGTCGCCGCCGACGATGGCTGGATGCCGCAATCCGAAGAGCACCTGCAAATCCTACACTACCTAGGAATCACTAACGTCATCATCGCTCTGACTAAATCAGATCTCGCTGACGACCTAGAGTTCACCATCGAACTAGTACGAGAGGAAATTCATGAGACTCCCATTTCCCAAGCCCCCATCATTCCTATTTCCTCAGTCACTGGCGATGGTATTAGCCAACTAAAAGCTGAAATTCTTAATCGTGCTAACAAACTTCAAGCATCCCCCAAACACCATATTCCCAGACTATCCGTAGATCGCGCCTTTTCCCCCAAAGGTACCGGCACAGTAGTAACTGGCACCCTCACTGGACAAAGCTTAAACCGTGGTGATCTCATCGTCAGCCTACCTGAAAATCTCACGGCAAGCATCCGAAACGTCCAAAATCACAATCAAGCACTCGACGCATCCGTCAGCGGCATGCGCACCGCTCTAAATCTCCCAGATCTTCCACTCCACCAACGTGGCAAACCTGGCGTCAAACGTGGCTCTCTCCTCACCCTTCCCGACCATTTAGAAGCTGTCGACACCATCGATGTAGCATTAGAGCGAGCCAGTCGTTCAATAACTGGACAGTCCGCAACTGCACGTGTCCTAAAAAATACAGAAACTGTAATCCTCCATCATGGCACCAGCCGAACACGCGCTCGCGTCATCCTTAATGACCGCACTACTCTCGATTTAGCAGAAAAATGCTTCGCCCAGCTACGACTTGAATCTCCCATTGCAGCCTGCGTCGGTGATCGTTTCGTGATCCGCGATGGTGCCCAACAAGGCACCTTAGCTGGCGGCATAATCCTCGATGCCGGATCCAAGGCCCGCGGCTTCCGCACCAAAAAACGAGCCAACTTTCTAGCCAAACGCTCAGTGGCGCCTGACAATTTACGCGAACTAATCCTCAGCGAACTCCTCCATAAGCCAGCCATACCGAGCTCTCCACCACTTCTCAATCTTCCCTTCACAAAGGCCTACATCCAGCAAACGGTTGAGAAACTTGCCAAAGAGAAAAAAATCACCCTCCGCAAAAACTGGATTCTGGCACCTTCATGGTGGAAAGAGATCATCACAAGCGCAGCGAAACTCGTTGACCAATGGCATAGTAGCCACTCAGATTCACCATCAATGCCGATGGGTGCATGGAAAACTCAACTCATCAGCGAAGGAGCACCAGAAGCATTGCTCGACTCCATCGAAAAACAACTGCTTAGCAACGGCTACATGAAGCAAAAAGACGGGATTGCTAATGAAGAACATTCCCTCGAACTCCCCCAACGCCTCGTCCCACACGCACAGAAAATCCTTAAATCCCTCAAGGACGGCGGCCTCACTCCGCCACCACGTGTCGAACTCGCTCCGGACGAAGCATCTCAGCAAGCTCTCACCTTCCTCATCCGTTCTAACCAAGTCATCGAACTTGACCCCAAGGCATTGCTAGATAGCCAAAACTATCAAAAACTTCACCAGTCGATACGTGACTACCTCACACAAAACCAACGCGCCACAGCATCAGAACTCCGTGAACACAGCGGCACTAGCCGTAAGTACCTCATGCCATTGTTAGAATCGCTTGACGCCGAAGGCATAACTATTCGCGATGGCGACTATCGTAGCCTCGCATAAGCAAGCCTACTCACCCAGCTTGCGAAGATACTCGTAACTATAAATTCCAGTCCCGTGGCCATCGGCCCAATGAAACTGCACAGCGTAACCGCCTATATTTTCGAATCGGACAAGCTGAAAACTCTTCTCATTATAATGTACTGGCGGCTTCACCACTCGACCGAGCGCATCTGGTTCACCCTGGCAATTCGCACACGGACACGCCTTTCTCAATTCCTCATGCTTGATATAATTCTCCAGCCCATCACTCCACGCGATTGCTAATTCGTCTCCAATACTGGCAATGGTCTCAAGGCTCAACATACCTCCCACTTAGTTACCTCCTACGAAAAATCAAGTCTATCCAATCTAGAAGCATGGCCGAGACGACCTTCTTGCCTAAATGACGAAAACCGTGCAACGCAAAGTGAACAACACCTACGAGATCACCAAGCTGTCCGCCCAGACGCTCGGCTCAGTCAGGCCATTTCCTATACCCTCACCAGAGGAAAAAATTCTTCATCTACATGAATCACGCGCAAATCGAAATCGGCAACAGGGTGTCGAACGCTACGTGCGAACAATTGCCATCAGACTAAAGAGCCCACTCTTTGTCGACTGCCCGGAAACAATGAAGCAGCCCATCATGAGCTGCTTCCCGAAATCTGGAGTGAACCCTACAAGTTCGATCACTCCCCAGAATTCTTTAATCAGAATCTAGTAGCGACCGCCTCCGCGTTCTTCGCGAGGTTTAGCTTCGTTTACCTTCAGATTACGACCGTCGAGGTCTTTACCATCAGATCCCTTAATAGCAGCCTCCATGGCTGACTTTGAGTCCATCGTCACAAAGGCAAAACCACGTGGACGACCAGTCTCGCGGTCTTCTGGAAGGTGAACATCCGTCACCGAACCATATTGAGAGAAAAAGGACTCGAGATCCTGCTTTGTCGAATTAAACGACAGATTGCCTACATACATTTTCATAATACTAATTGGCTCATGCTGTAAAAAAAACTCAGCTATTAAAACTGAAGAAAGTATGAGCCGAATTGAGCACTTAACCTGCTATGATTCTAAAAGCTATTGTTTTCTTGAAAAAACAGTAACCCTACAAGTTGTATTTAGCCGCTCGACGTGAATCTTTAGTACTAGTGCGGATAGGACTATTTCTCCGTCATCTCCGCTAACTTGAAGCGCCGAAAAGGTAACGCAATGTGAGCTAGGATGCGTTTTCTATTCAAAGCTTTATTTATGAACTTTAGGAATGAAGGGTGATGTCATGGCGCGAAGTAACGCGCTATAATCGAGCTTAAAGGAAAGCTCAGTCCCGACCTTCATCCTTCCGCGATAGTTGGTTGCGTCCACAATAAGATGATCACTGCTTGCCGCAAGGATTTTGATTCCAGGAGGCGGAACCAGTCCATCCGGATCTATGTCTTGTCTCCCTATTGCCAGAATAGCTTGGGTGATGTGACCTCGTTCACTGGTAGATATCTCTTCTCCGAAAGCATTCTGTGCTAGATTCCCCCAAGGCTTGGAAGGCTTATTTTTTAACTCGATCACTTCCGCCACTAGAGTGATGACGGAAGTGTACAGGCCTTTGATCACTTTCCGGTGAAGAGGCTCACATCCAAGAAGAAGGGCTTCACCTAGGCGGAGATTGTTGATTCGCCCTATGTCAGCTCCGCTGAATACCCATTCTAGATTTGCAGAGTTACCACCTGAAACGATTTTCACAATCGGTCCAAAAATTGCATCTATCGAATCAGCCAAGGCCGAGAGTTCTGTCATATTTTTGCAATCGGGTGACACCCCGCTTCTGCAGGCAAGATTCGTTCCGATCCCCATGAAGAGGATGTTAGAAAAGCCAAGTACTTCACGAACGGTATGTTCGAGCAGGCTCGGCATGATTCCTTCACGGAGATCACCAAGCTCCACCATGAGAACTACCCCGTGGGTACAATTTGCCTTCTTTGCGACAGCTGAAAGTCTGCGTATCACACTGAGTTCCGTATTAAAACTTAGATCTGCCAAGTCTACCACTTGCTCGATCTGGCTCAACATTGGAGAACGAATGAGAGTCATCGACTTTGAGATCTGAGCCGCTCGCATCCTCCCAATATTTTCAACTCGGGAATCTCCTAGACTGCAAACTCCAGCTCGAAGCCATGCTTCGGCGATCTCGGGCGAACCGAGAGTCGCTTTCGTCACACCTGTGACGGTAATACCTAGCTTACAAAGACGAGCCACTAGCGTAAGTGCATTGTGATACACCTTATCTAGATCTACCTCTAAACGCGGAGCCGGCTGATGGGTTATGTTAATACTGTGCCCCGATCTGAGGTAAGGCTGAGAGAACCATCTCGACTAGCCGTGTGGGTGACCGGGCCAGCGCATCTGTCGAAGGGATTTCCAATTCCTCCTCGTAGCAAGTAATTGCCGCCGAAACTTCGTCATCTGTCATACCCTCATGATTGATGGTAAGCCCGATGACTTTCGTTTTAGCAAAAGCTTCAATGAGATCAATCTCGGAACTAGGACTAGGCATCGGCATCCCATCAAAGTCGCATCGATGTTTCCGCTTCGGTGCGTGTTGCAAAATCACCCCTTGAGGACAACTTCCTCGAAGAATAAAGCTAGAAGTTGAGTAGGCTGGATGACTCAACGAGCCTTGACCCTCGATCAGGATGACATCGGGATCTTCGTTTTCGAAAGCTTCCATGATCGTGCTCTCCAACTCTCCTGCGCAAAACTGCGAAGGAACCGCATCAAGAGCCAACCCGTAGCGCGCTCCTTGAATTAGACCCGTCTGGCCGGTACCAATCAAAATCGCATTGATCCCACTTTGCTTGAGAGCACTTGCCAAGATGGTTGCAGTTGTGCGCTTTCCAATAGCACAGTCAGTGCCTAGAACCGCAATGCGCGGGCAGGTGACTTGCATGACTTTACCGCTAAAAACTCTGAGATCTTTTTTATCTCTAGGTCTTCGAACATCACGAATAATTACCCCAGATTCGGAACTTGCGGCTGCAAATTCAGGATCGTCGTTCAGAAACTCATGGAGTCCGTTCACAATGTTCATGCCCTTCGCTATTGCCCTAAGTAGAATTTGTCTCTCGGCGGACGAAAGCATTCCACTTGCCGGTGCGATCCCAAAAATGAAACAATCGGGGACACGCCCAGCGTTCGCCAATGCATCATCAAGATCTCGGCAAATTGAAATACCGTTCGGTTTACCGTCAAGAACTTCTCCGGCATCTTGCCCCACCAGCTCACTATCGATTATCGAGAGAATTTCATATTTTTCAGAATGACGAACTAGCCCGTTGGCGGTCTTTCCATCCACTCCTCCAAAGTTCCCTTCGCAATAAACAATCGCAGTTTCTGAAGGAGGCTTGCTTGACCTAAAATTCGATCTGGTCATTTGAGTGACCGCAGGTGAAATAGTTAATGAGTCAAACATAATTGACGACAACGGTAATTGGTGTGTTTTGGACATAAAGGATCCTCAAGCTAGGCTCAGAAGAGGCAACGGGGTCGTGTCAGCCGGAATTAGCGAACACTCAACGAGAAGTCCCCCCAAGATGAACTAGTAAGAGCGCCTTGTAACACGGATTATTGTGAAAGATAGGACTACTTTCTTGTGCCTAAAAAACCAGAGGATATGAATTGGGGTGGTCGAGCTGCTATGCGCAAATGTCCTGAACGCCTCAGCTCTAAGCAAAAGCGAACCCTACGTGAATTATTCAATACCTATCCAACCCTCAGACTCATCCATAAGCACATGCACCAAATCAGAAGACTCGTGAATCAAAAGGAACGCAATAAACAGCAATGCAGAAAGCTAGCCCGAGTACTTGTCGGCCACATCCGCAAACTCAAGTACTCACAGATTAAACCCATGGAAATCTTAGCAAAGACACTTCAAGAATAGTTGGAAGCTATTGGCTGTATGTGGAGGTTCACCAAGAACAATGGAATCACAGAAGGCTTTCATAGAAAAATGAAGCTCATCCAACGACGAGCATACGGATTTAGAAACTTCGAAAACTACAGATTACGCGTGATCGCTCAATGCGGCTAACCAACACAATAAACTCAAAAACATGCCTCTCCCCAAACTTTGGTGTAGACCCCGAACTGCTTCCTCATCCCTCCTAAAACCACAAAAGCCTCACCAATGAGTGAAGCTTTTGTAAAATGGCGGGCCGGGAGGGATTCGAACCCTCGATACCGTTTCCGGTATACTCCCTTAGCAGGGGAGCGCTTTCGACCACTCAGCCACCGGCCCGGTGATTCGTTCGTCGAAGTGCTGGGACAAAACCATATCTCCCCTACCGCGTCAACCCTGCAGAACTAAAAAAATCACTGTTTCTAGCGCTCTTTCTTGAGTGCTCATACAGAGGCGTTAGAATCTTCGCACAATGTCACACCTACAAGTTTACCTTCCCATTTTAGGCTTAATCATTTGCAGCTGTGCTAGCTCAAAAAACGAGACCGTTGAACCCCAAAAAGAAGTTCAGCAAGACCAACTCGTCGGACGCATTGCTACGATCTATCCAGACGCTGGCTACATGCTTATTCAGCGTTATCGCAATATCCAACCCAGCGAAAATACCATCTACTACAGCAGAAACCAACAAGGGCAAACTCACTCCGTTTCACTCAATGAACAAAAACTTGGACAGTTCTATGTAGCCGACATCAAGGATGGACGCTTTTCAATTAATGACCCCGTCTTCCAACGCACCATCGACTCTCCTCTCCAAATGGATATGAATCAATCAGATACACCAACACTCGAAAATTCTCTGTAATGCTAAAAAAAGTTTAATAAGCACCTACCAACACATTGCAAATAAGGAGATATTTTGAAAAAGTTTATAAAAACATTGCGTCTATTTTAAAAAAAGTGTTAGGCTGAGGCCGGATTCGAGAATGCTCTTAGAATCAGTAAACTACTAACCTATCACAAGGCACTTATGAAAACGCCCTCTACCCTGAACTCCCCCGCAGGCATCGCGGAAGCAGAACGACTCGCTGATTTTGTTCTATTCACTCAGCGTTCATGTATCTTGAACCTCTCATCTGAGCTCAACCGTGGTAACATTTCGTTTCCGCAGTTTTTTCTAATGGCATACCTCTCTAGTGAAGACTACCTCACCATGTCTGATATCGCTAAAAAAATGGGCCACTCCACAGCCGCTGCCACTGGACTTGTAGATCGACTGGAAAAACTTGGCTATGTCGAGCGTGTACACGCCGCAGAAGATCGCCGTAAAATCATGGTGCGTATCACCGGTAAAGGTACCGATCTCGTTGCTCAAATGCGCAAAGAAATTGCTTCAAGCCTCGCCGACACAATGGCTGAGATGGATGAAGAAGAAGCTGACACTATCCGCCATGCGCAGATGATGCTTCACCGCTAAAACTGATCTACACAAATTTAAAAAAGAACGCACCAAGCTAAGGCTGAGTGCGTTTTTTTATGCCTACCACCTTAGGGGGAGACGACAACAAACAGAACCCAGTAACTCTCTATCTACAAAACACTTAAGCCATTCAAATAAATTACCCCCTCACTCATCGCTCCTTCACCCCACCTGCTTCTTTCACCTAAATAAAAAAAATGCACAGCATCATGCTGCGCATTTAAAAAATCGTAAAACTATATCTGAACAGAATTTAGAACAAGTTCACCATATCCTGCTTATTCGCTTTGGTAAGCATCACATACGCAGTCTCGCCTTCTTTCCAATGAACCGTATTGAAGTGCGTCTTGTCACAGCCGAAGCACGACTTCAACGACACACTCTTCATCGAATCGAGAACATCAGGATCTTCAAGGTGCTTAGACTCCACCACCATGATGTGTACCATTCCCATACCTTCCTTCTCAAAGCACAGCAATGATACTGGCTGACCACTTTGTAAAAGCATATCGCGAGCTCCCACCAGTTTAGCATCCTTCAATCCCTGGGGGAGAGTCGAAGGCACTGGACTGTGCTTATCAGTCAAAAAATCCTTAGCCGCATGCTCGCAGCTTAGATTTGTGTTCAAGTCAATGCCTTCAGGATCCACCAGCTTATCTGCCATTTCTTGCACTGCATTATGAACAGAGACAGGGCGAACTGCATTACTATCAATCACTGAACTTGTCGCTGGAGTATTAACGACAATCGCAGGTGCTTGTGTATTCTGCTCGGGCTTATTGATGGTTAAAAAAGTACCAACAGCCACCACTGCCGCAGCACCAGCTACTGAAAGCCAACGCCACATTCCAACGTCAGTCACGTTGCTCTCTTCACTCACGGAACTTTGTTCCATCTCCATTGCTGTAAGAATTTGCTCACGTAAGCCCTCGGGCGGAGAAATCATTGCCATCCCAGCAGCCAGCAAGCTATCAAGTTCCGTATCTACTTCTTCTACTTGTCCATCATATTCCAATACTGCAAGAATCTCATCTCTAAGCCCATCTGGAATAGGGACTTCATTTAAAGCTTTCGCAAAGGCGGCATCGGTAGCTCGCTCTTGAGCTAGCCATTCGCCAACCTCTCTATCCTCAGTCGCTAGACGCAATGCGTCGGCAAACTCAGGCATATGTGCGTCCTCGCCATCGGGACGAAAACTCCGTAGTAAAAATTTAGCCTGTTGTTTATCCATTTTGTCTGACCTTCCCGTCCATTTTAATAATTTTGCTCTCAGCTTCTACCTGCATTTTGGTACGAAGCTGCTCCTTCCCACGTGAAATACGTGACATCACAGTTCCTATTGGAATATCTAAAATCGCTGCAATTTCCTTGTAGCTATGTTGTTGCAAGAAAAAAAGTGAAAGCGGCGCTCGAAAGGTTTCATCCAGCTGCTGTAAAAGCTCCACAGCTCGTTTCCCATCCAGCCCACGGCTGGTATCTGGTTCATGCGTCGTAAGTTGGTAATCCACCGTATCGAGATCCGTTTCAGGAAAACGCGTAGAACGACGCGAATATGCTAAGAACTCGCGGTAGAGCGTCGTAAACAACCACGTCTTTGCCTTGCTTCTATCCTTCAATTGGTCCCCTTTCTGGGCCCAAATGCAGAATGTTTGTTGCACTAAGTCAGCCGCTCTATCGGGATTTTTTGCCAAGGAATAGGCAAATCGATACAGGGCTTGGTAGTGGGCGTCTACTAATTCTTGGAACTCACTCATGCTTTCTAGTACTAAGAGTAAAGAGAGTACAAAACTATTCCATACTTATCCCATTTTTCTCAAGCCAGCTCACCCAATGCTAGTAACTAATAATTAATCACTGGTTCGAGAACTTCTTATCACCATAGATCAAACCCGATCTAGTAGCTTACTAATTATGATAATGAACCCCAGAGCAGCCAACAAACTTCACTTTTGCAGTATTTAACTAAATCCACGACTTCATTGTTTACGAAATCCCTTACATCCCCTAAGCAATCGCTATGGCTAGCGTCCACGTTAATTTAGGTTCCCGATCCTATCAAGTACTCTGTGATTATGGCATTCTTGAAAATGCAGCTAAACACATCCAAGAAGCTGGTCTTCAAGGTAAAGTGGCGATCATCACCGACAGCAATGTCGGTCCTTATTACAGTAAGACTTTAGTCGAAAAACTGAATACTGCCGGCTACCAAGCTACCACTCATAGCGTCCCTGCTGGAGAAGCCTCCAAATCAATGAGCAAGGTCGAACTGCTCTGCCGCGAAATGACGCAAGATGGCCACGACCGCTCCTCCTTCGTTATCGCACTTGGCGGCGGCGTGGTCGGCGACCTCGCTGGCTTTGTCGCATCGGTGTTCTACCGCGGTATCCCTTTCGTACAAATTCCAACTACCATTGTCTCCCTGGTCGATTCCTCCGTTGGCGGAAAAACTGGCGTCAATATTGCCGAAGGCAAGAACCTCGTTGGGGCGTTTCACCAGCCGCAACTCGTACTTGCTGACCCAGCGACTCTCAGCACACTGCCAGGGCGCGAATACCGCGAAGGATATGCCGAAGCCATCAAGCACGCTGCCATCCGAGACGCAGCGATGCTCACCGAACTCGAAGCCCTCTCTCCAGAAGATCAAGCACCAGCAGCTGAACTCATCGCTAGAAATATCTCCATCAAAGCGCGCGTGGTAGAAGAAGATGAACAGGAAATCTCTGGCACCCGAGCGCTTCTCAACTTTGGCCACACGATCGGCCACGGCATCGAAGCCGCTGTCCCATATGGCACCCTACTTCACGGCGAAGCTATTTCTCTAGGCATCCGTGCAGCCCTACTTCTCTCGGAAGAATATTCCACCCTCACTCCCCAAGACTCAGAGCGCGTACTCAAACTTCTCGACACCTTCCAGCTTCCTTTAACTCTCCCAACCAAAATCAAAACAGAAGTCGTTCTTGAGAAAATGAAACGCGACAAGAAATTCAGCGGCGGCACAATCAACTTCGTTCTCCTCGACAAACTTGGTAGCGCCTTCGTCTCGAAAGAAGTTACTTGGAAATCAATCGAACAAACGATCGAGACGCTTCGTAGCTAAACGACCTGAGCCTCCGTGCTCGTATCTCAAAAGTGTAGTCTTGAAAAGACTATGCCTTCTCAGAAGCTTAAAATAACTAAGCCACTGATTAACGTTTCTTCTGAATGACTACCAGCCAGTTCATAACATTTACTGGAGGGAGTTCACTTAGACTTGTGATAGGTCTTAAATCTGCTATGATTTGATTAGCATCAGCTGTAGCTGCGCCCACGGCTATTAAGTCCAATATATCTGTACGAGTAGCTGCATCATTCTCACTCAGACTACCAATACTCCCAGTGAGAGAAACCTGCCGTGCGTTGACACTCTCACCATAGCGTATCGAAGGAGCATAAATGGATAAAGCCGGATAGGTAGCTCCCCCACCGTTCAAACCAGTAGACACAGTGTTAACATTAGTCAAAATATTGAGGGTATAGTTTGTCACAAAAGAAAAACCATGCGTATCAAACAAAGAAAGGTCCTTTACTCCAGCCATCTCTACAGCCATATGAGTACCTCCAAAATTGTCATCTTGTGGGTCCTCGATTCCAGCTATTGTGTGTCGGGCATTCACTACAATCGAATGGTTTTCTTCTAATTGAGTTGCTGTAATTGGTATTGTTGCCGTGTTCTGTAAATAATCCGCTAACTCTCCCACATCCACTACGAGTACCGGTTGTCCACCTGTTATTTTCGTATAAAATGGTAAACCAATAGTTTGGGCTGATGGAAGGTTACTATTATCAACACTAAAAATCTCTTGTGCGGTAGTTCCAACACCGGTCTTATAAGTGAGCTCCACGGCCGTAGGGGTCTGATCCGTTCCAGTACCTGTTCGCGAAGCCACAGTCTCTGTGACATCAAGTTGCATCGCACATTGAAAGCAACCTCGTGTATACTCAGCCCAACTCTCACGACTCAGCCTATTAATATTCTCTGCTGGACTTGAAGTATCTGGATTTCCATGAGCATAGCGGTCAAAAAAATCAGCACCTGTATTAATTGGAATAAACAAACTGCGAGCAAAATCTGAGGCCTGCGAAATTGGAAAAAATTGTCCTACATTATTGACCATTTCAAATTGGTTGCGTGCGGCTCGACTATCTGCATTATATCCTCCTACGGTTCCGCCGGCTAAAACACTACCTTGAGTGGTCGCCAAACCTGCCAAATTGGCTCCTCCTTGAACATTCGCGTCTTTTGCATAAACATTTCCGCTGACAGTGATATTTGCCCCCCAAGCGGTATTGTTAATTTGCCCTAAATTAGTAAATGAAGAAGAACTAATCGCAAGCTGAGCCGGCACTTCATATAATGATAGTATGTATTCATTCTTATTCAATGCGGTCTGTCCTAACCCAGTATTACCTACATCTAATGCTTGAGTATGAAGATAAAGTCGCCACCAGTTCTGACGCGCAATAAAAGCTACCCCTGGAGTGCCATAACCAAAGTGAATATCAGGATAGAGTACCGTGTCTGAAAAATAAGAACGTACATCATCTACATCTGACGCTAGATCGTAAGTTAAGTTAGAAGAGATAAGAGGGGCCAAAACACTCTTATCCGCATCATTCGAACCAACTCGCTCATCTAATTGCGGAGGGTAACCTGTTAGCGCGTTTCCCACTGCATCTGCACGAGTAGTCGCAGCACTCGGTGTGTAACCAGCAGCTAAGCCTGTATCCTCCACTCCAGTATCAGCCACATCTCCAATGAAGTCTGTAACGTTCAATGCTGCAGAAGTATCGCCCGTGTTCCCATTTACTAATGCAGTTCCTACTGCAGCTTCGAGTGCAGCATGAGTCGCAGCTGATCGTGCGGCAGATAAATTCGACCAGTCTCTCGCATTTTCATACATGCGAGAAAACCTTCTAGGCGCTCTTGGATTTCCATTATTAGTCGCAGAGTTTTCAGACATTGTATTGGCCGCATACAGTGGAGTCAAGGTGACAACTGATCTTAAAAATGCCTGCTCGCGCACCTCATAATCAATCGCCAACTGAACTTTTTTCTGACTTTCAAGATTTCGAATCGCCGCACGATACTGAATTGCAGCAAGTGTCAGCATAAAAGCACAGACCACTACTGTACTCACTAAAGTGACTACACCTTTACGTTTTCTAGATACTTTTGAAATTCTCATAATGATGGAGAGGCTGCATATGTAATTTGTCCCCCATAAGGACCAGTTAAGGTAAACTCAATAACCCCCTCATAACCAGCTACGTTGACACCGTTAAGTGTCCCATTACTCACGTCAAATACAGCACCCGCAACCCCGCTTGCCATAGTCCATGTGTCTCCATTAACGATCGAAAGTATACCATTGTTATTAGTTACATTACTATATTCAATACTCCCATTTGCCGCATTATAATTAATGATCCCATACTCCTTCCCTCCATTAGGACTAGAAAAGCCGAGCATCACAGCGGTTCCCCCTGCCAACGTACCACCAGTGCCATTAAGTGCATTTGCTTGAGTATTATGCACACGAAAAGCATCAGCCTGAGAAAACAACCGAACCACCATGTTATTCACCAATGGCGCATCTTCCGCTATGAACTTTTGTGTATTCCACCAGCTCAAAAACTGTACCTGCTGTGACAACATACTTGTCAATGTTCCAGCTATCATAATGACTAAGACCATCACGACTGAAAGCTCAATCAGCGTGTACCCCTTTTTCTTATTTCTCGTAGATACTTTCATTATTCAGAGCGTACAATGGTTCTAGATTTCACAAATGTCCGACCATCAATTTCATAAGTCACATGACTCACCAGCTGATAAGCCCGAATTCCCATTCTATTTAAAGCTAACCTCCCACCTGCATTTGGATCAAAAAGGCCTGCAGCTGCGCGAATATTCCCTTGTAAAGTGATGCGCTCACGGCGAACCTCCCCCCCATAAGCACGCCCAGCACCACCAGAGACAAAACTGGGAAGCTGACCCAGCGTTACAGCTTGCGCATTAGTTAAACCACCATTCCCCCATAGCGATGTACCCGCAGCAATAGAATCAAAATCCATCTTATTAGCTGCAGCAACTTCCTTTGAAAGATAAGCATCAGCTAGGTTCTGCTTCATGACCCATGAACGAGGCTGAAGAATATTCAGAGAGGCGTTCGCCAAAACAATCGCAATCGCGACAAGGATAAACAAAGACACGGAGGCTTCGATCAGGAAGCTTCCCTTGCGTTTTTTGAAGCTGGGGGAAGCATGAGCTGCTTGCGTCAGTAGCAGCTTCGAATCTGACAGAGTGGTTTTCATGAATATCTGAAATCACGGGGAGGTGCCTAATAAAGCATACACAGTTAATCAGACAATCATAAACTTACAGCCATTAAATACGCGCTCCAATCCGATGGTACATCCACCTTGGTATTATAGGAATTGACGATCACTTCTAAACCACAAAAAAGGCCGCGATCTCCCGCAGCCTCCGTCGAAGAATTTAATACAGATTCCCTCAGTTTACACGTGCTTCTCGATCATCGCGTAAGCATTATGGTTGTGGATCGACTCAAAATTTTCAGCCTCCACTTTGTACCAGATAATATTGTCCTGAGCGTTCGCCTTACTGGCAATATTACGAACTAAATCTTCTACAAAAACTGGATTTTCATAAGCCTTCTCAGTCACGTATTTTTCATCAGGTCGCTTGAGCAAACTGTAGAGTTCGCAGCTGGCTGAAGATTCCACAAGATCGATAAGATCTTCGACCCAAATTGGCTGCTTTGCACGCACAGCAAAAGTCACCAGACCGCGCTGATTGTGCGCGCCGTATTCTGAAATTGCCTTAGAACAAGGACAAAGCGTCGCCACCGGGACCATTACTGTACAGATAAAGTCTGAATCACCATTCGAGCATGCTTCGACTTCGAAGCGGACAGTATAATCTAAAACCCCACCCTTCCCCGTAACTGGCGCTGGCTTGGTACGGAAAAATGGAAATTCAAATTCCACATGCGCTTTCGATGCCTCAAGACGCTCCAGCATCTCCTCTGGCACCGCCTTCATCTCGCGCACATCTAAACAATTACCGTGACTGTTCAGCACCTCTACAAAGCGACTCATGTGTGTCCCTTTGAAATGCTCAGGTAGATCTACAGCGAGAGCTGTCGTCGCAACTGTGCGCTGACTTCCCCCTTCTTTTTCACGAACTTCTACAGGAAAGCGAAGCGCCTTCACGCCCACGCGATCAATTGCGATGTTGCGGTCGTCGCGCTCGTTTTGTGTGTCTTTCAATGGCTGAATCTCAGCAGGCATGGAATCAATATAGTAAATTTAATAAACAAAGCGAGCTAGTCCAGAAGATGCCGGACTAGCTCGGGAAAACCATTCATCTGGTATCAACACCCAGAGTCTTCCAGATTATGGAAGAAGGTTGCAGGAACGAGCACGCTTAATTTCGCGAGTGATCTTGCGGTGAAGCTTAGCAGAAACACCAGTCACACGACGTGGAAGGATCTTGCCAGTTTCAGAAGTAAATTTGGAAAGAATATCAGTATTCTTGTAATCGATCTGCTCAGCAGGAAGATCGATACGACGACGAGTCATCGAACGGTTAGCCTTACGGAAAGCGATACGACGCTCAATTGTCTTAGGTTCAGTAGACATAATAGTAAATTTGTTAGTTTAGAATGCGATTAACGAAGTTCACGGTGAAGTGTACGACGGCGAAGCTTTGGATTGTACTTCACTTTTTCGAGACGACCTGGAGTATTCAGGCTCTTCTTGTTTCGTGTAGATGTGTAACGAGAAGGTGATTTACCTTCAGCGCGTGCTTCTGTGCATTCGAGGATGATGATGTCGCGTGGCATGGTTTAAAAAATTAGAATTTGGGAGGCGCAAGCTACCGAAAACAGACGCTTCGTCAAGACAAACCGAGCTTTTTTTCGCACATTTTTAAGCTTAAACCAAAAACACCTGCTGTAGCACGATGACCACAACAGGTATTACTAATCGTTTTTCAAATGAGTTACAGCGTCAAACCACTATATCCCGCCTCATCTTCACGGCGATAGCGATTCTTCCCATGCTTGGCTTCCCACTTTTCCTGACATTGTACCGTAAGTCGGCAAAACGGAATTGCCTCAAGCCGTTCTTTAGGAATTTTCTCACCAGACATTTCACAAATCCCGTAAGTCCCACGCTCCACGCGGCGAATCGCTTCTTCGATTTCGTAAAGCGCATCGTGCTCTTTCCCTAAAATGTTCAGGGCTAGATCGCGGTCGTATGCATCGCTCCCAGCATCTCCCTGATGCATCCCCGAACCATTTGCCTCACTTCCCTCCGGGTGATTCCTCAGAGTATCCTGAGCTTTGTCAAATGTCGTGTCCACCAGCTCATCGCGCAGATCGAGTAGACGCTTGTGTTGCTTTTTGACAAATGCTGTGAGTTTAACCGGCTTGTTCAGGGTTTCCTTCATTTTTTTCTTCTTACTATTTTTTGGTTCTGATGCCTTATTAGGCGGAGAGGATTTTTCCGTGAGTTTCTTCACGGACTTGCTTGGCTTCTTTGCCTTCTTAACCAGCTTAGCCTGAGACGAAGATTTAGTCTTAACTGTTTTCGATATTGGCTTTTTAGAAGGCTTTTTTACGGCTTTCTTCACTACTTGCTTTTTCGCCGACTTCTTAGCTACCTTCTTAGTCGGTGTTTTCTTCGAGGGTTTGGCTGTTTTAACCACCTTTTTCGGTGCCTTTTCAGCTGCTTTTTTGGCAGACTTTTTAGCGACTTTTTTAGAGACCGCATTCTTTTTCGCTGTCTTTTTGACCGCTTTTCTTGCGACCTTGCTAGCCTGTTTCTTATTGACTGCCATATAGTTAGCTGGTTTAATTTAGTTTTGTAATTAGATAGGAAAACTAAAGCATTACGAGATTTAGCACTATCGAGTTAAAGATTTTTGGCACCAAAGCAAGAAAAAACGATATTACAGAATCGTTTCAAAAGCTGGAATTCTGAGGATTTGACACAGCATTACAGAGACGGCACAGTCATTGCCATGACTTGGAATGACCAATTTTTAAAACTCTTCCGCCGTTGTATCGAAGCCTACCGCAGTGGCAATTCCGACTACGACTCCTACTACACTGAGGACGACATCGCTTTCCTCCAATCCATCGGCTATAAGCCGCGCGAACTTTTCGACTTCGTAGAAGACCTCGGCGATGCCGGTGAACCTACAGAATCCACCGCACTACTCATTGCAGCAGTTCGCCGCGATTACTTTACTGTCGTTCAAAATGGCGTCCTCAGCGACCACGAAATCACCTCGAATGAGCTCCCTGGCAAACAGGACGTCTATGATGGACTCCCCTACTTCGAACGCATTTTCACCAAAGCCGAGCACAAGCTCCGTGGCGAACTCGACCCAAACCTTATGTTTTGTTGTGGAGGAGACCGTCGCTTCCTCCGCGAAAATGGCGACATTCACCCAGCGGATTTCCTTCGCCACGTATGGGCTGCCGATGGAGACATTCAACAAGTCGCCGAATTCGTAAAATCTCAAAAAGCCTAACTCATATGGCAAAAGACTACAAAGGCGAACAAGTCCTCGTCATCACTCGTGAGTTACTCGACAGCCTCGGCTCCTTCCAAGGAATCAATATTGATGTCGACAAGTACCTCCCATCTATTCTCGACCCGAAAAATAACTTTTTCATGGACCGCGGAGCGGCGGAGGACGACCCGAGCCACAAGCAAATTATACCCTACGTACTGATCCGACTGAATGGTGAGTTCGTCCATTATTCACGTGGCAAAGCGGGTGGTGAAGCACGTCTACACGCCAAGCGTTCTTTAGGAATTGGTGGTCACATCAACCCCGAAGACACGCGCGAAGACCACCTCGGGCGTGAAACTTACATGGCGGGAGTCGAACGTGAAATCGCTGAAGAAGTAGTTATCGATGGAAGCTACACCCAAAAAATTATCGGATTACTCAACGACGACACCAATGAAGTTGGTCAAGTCCATCTCGGAGTAGTCCACCTCTTCGACATCGAAGGGTCATCTGTAGCATCAAACGAAGACGCCATTGCCGATCTCCAACTCAGCACTACGGAAGTCATCAAGGCCGACTACTACGAGCGACTCGAAACCTGGTCACAGTTCTGCGCCGATATCCTCGACGACCTTTAGGTAAGCACTCAGATTGATAGTTACAAAAAAGGCGAGCACTGCTGAAGTGCTCGCCTTTTTCATTTAAATTTCCCTCAACTTAGAAATTGAAAGTGCCGATATCGGTACGGCTCTGCATGCCCGGGAATGTAACTTTCTCAAGCTGCACATAAGCAGCCTCAACAGCAGATGCACGATCCGCGCCACCCGCTACCACAGCGAGTACACGACCACCATTGGTCTCCCACTCACCTTTATCGTTTTTACGAGTCCCTGCATGATACACACGCGCACCTTTGACAGCGTCAAAACCAGTAATTACATCGCCACTGCGGGAAGTCTCAGGATAGCCAGCTGATGCGCGCACAAGGCATACAGACCAACCTTCACCGAAACTAAGAAGGTCCGAATTAAGTGCACCTTTTGCTCCGTCAAAACAGAATTGAGCAAGATCGCCACCAACAATTGGCATCACCGCTTGACACTCAGGATCACCAAAACGGCAATTGTATTCAATAATCTTAGGACCAGCCTCAGTGATCATCAGCCCAAAATAAATAAATCCACGGTACGGAAGGCCATCTTTGACAAGACCATCGACTGTTGGCTTGACGATTTGTTGCTCAATCTGACCAAGTAATTCTTGGCTCACAAGCTGGCGAGATGCCACAGCACCCATACCTCCTGTATTTGGACCGCGATCACCATCGAGCGCACGCTTGTAGTCACGCGCAGGCGTGAAAATTAGGTACTTATCATCGACCACAGCTGCAAACACAGAAACTTCTGGACCTACCAAACACTCTTCCACTAGAAGACGGCCTTCACCAAAACGGCGCTCAACGAGCACTTCATTTAAAAATTCCTCAGCCGTCGCTTCGTCTGGACAAACAGCCACTCCCTTACCAGCAGCGAGACCATCGAACTTCAGCACTGTTGGGTACACACCATTAATGGCTGCGCGAGCCTCCTCAATATTGGCACAGCCAGTCGCAGCCCCCGTTGGAATGTCGTGACGTAGCATAAACTCCTTCGCAAATTCCTTTGATGCTTCAAGTTGAGCAGATTGAAAATGCGGGCCCCAACAAGGAATCCCTTCCTTTTCACAAAGGTTTGCCAGTCCTTCACCTGTCACGAGATAGCTTTCCTCACCAGCAACACAGAGATCAATCTTATTAGTCAACATCCATTTAATCAATTCCTCGAGACCATCAACGTCAACACGAGTCGCTATCTCTGCAATCGCATCACTTCCCGGGAAACTGTAGAGCTCAGTCTCAGTTGGAGATTCGTTGAATGCTGTCAGAAGCGCATGCTCGCGCCCACCTTTTCCTACAACCAAAATTTTCATATCTGCGCCGATTCATACCCACCCCAGCCAAATCGCCAAGACCGAAGTTTGACTTTTCCTCCCTAACATATTTACTCGGCTCATGTCTTTTGCGATGAAATTTATCCCATTTCTCTTCAGTCTCTTTCTCTTCACTAACCTTTATTCCAGTGAAGTCACCCTTTTCTTACGTTCTGACCTAAGCGACAAAAGCGAAGCCTCAATGAAGCAATATGTATCCATCGTGAATGAGCTACTCGAAGAAAACAATATCAAAGCAAATCCAATCACCTATTCCAAGGACTCCCTCAAGTTTCAATCCTCGTCATTAAGGGCAAACCTCAAGCAACTCGAACGCATTTTCACACCAAACAGCTCTGGGTCACCTATTCAATTAGGTATCCACGCCCGTCATCCAGAATGCGATTCACTCACCCAAGCCATTCTGGCCGGAACCCAAGACGCCCCAACCGGCTACAAGCTCGTTCAAATGCAGAACAAAAGCAGCTCAACAAAGTATCTACTCATTTCAGAACCTCATCTCACAGAAAAAGATATCATCAACGCATTTCCTGATCGCAGCACAAACGCTCAAGTCTACATCACTCTTACTAATGACGGAGCTGAAAAAATGAAAAAATTCACCCGTTCCCTAACTTCAGGCAGTAGCTTCATCGTCACCACCTTCAACGGCAAAGCCGTCAACAATGCGATTCTTAACGCAGAAGTACTCTCAAAAAACTTTGTAATCTCTGGACTAGACGACAGGACAGAATGCGAACAACTAGCAAGTAAACTTCTCTCAGCCAGCGCACCTACCCACTTCATCTCCAAGGTAACCGTTTCCTCGCAATAAGAATCAGCTCTAGTTCAGATCAAAATGCAACGTTCAAGAACCTATCTATACTATTGTAAACTCCTTCTCGTCTCTCTCTATTCGCTCACTTCTTGTAATTCAAAACACGAGAAAACAACGCACCCACAAGACCCCGACACCCCGACCCTTTTCGCCCCCTCCGACCTTTCTGAGGCCGAAAAGAAAAAACGAATAGATCAAGCCGCAGCTGACTTGCGTGCTGCCAATATAGAAGCAGACAGAGAGCTAGAACTCATCAAAGCTCGCAAATTCGAACGCGATAAAGCATACGCAAAACAACTAGCTGAATCACGTAAACTCACAGTTGAACAAGCCCGAAAAGATATCAAAGGGATGGAATTAGACTCACTCGATCTGGAAAACGGAGATTCCTTCTCCAAAGTTAAAGTCCTCAGAGCTGATGATATTGGTCTCACCATTTCTCATCGAGATGGTGCTCGTCGCATCAAATACAACGATCTTCCCAAGTTTATTCAAGATAAGTGCCTCTACTCAGAATCAACAGAACCAAGCCCCTAGGAAAACCCAGCACAAAAACCACCCAACCGGCCCCAAAAACAAAGTCACCTCTCAGTGTCCACAGCCCACTCAAATCAACAAAACGCCTAGCAAAACCCGTTCACCTGAGAAAAATGCACCATCAAAAGAAAGTCAGCCAGCTTGGGGGGGAGTATAGCCGTCACCGTCAAGAAGACATACAGCCGCTACATTAATGGCTATGGCAAGGTACATTCTAAGTACTTAAGGGTTGTGTCCAAAGCTAATACAGATGCCTCTTTGTATGACGACGGCAGACGGCTTGCTCTACTAGAATCTGGTAAATGGCATGAGCATTTTATAGAGTCTGATTCTCACGAAAAATATAAAATTAAGTTAGTTGAGAAAAATGGTGGAATTTTAGATTCAGAAATGAACCAACGAAAATCCGGATTAAGTGGAGCCAGAGGTTTAGGCGGTTCTAGTCTCAACTAAATCACTTCGCATTTCTGACGGGATTTTCTCGACAATTGCGCTAAACTGGCAAAAACACGCAACGTGAGCCTTAAACCACAAGCACTTCCTAGCCTCTTAGGCTACACCGCCGACGACCTGACCAAGCTTCTCAAAGAAGAACATGGCCAGCCAGCCTATCGTGTGAAGCAAGCCCTTGAGTGGATCTACACCCATCGCGCCGATTCTGTAGATGAAATGCTCAACCTCCCAGCCGCTCTACGCGACACGCTCAAGCAAAACTTCCGCATGAGCCCACTCGAGCTCGTTCGCGTTCAAGGTTCCGAAGACACCACGCGTAAATTCCTCTTCAAACTCCACGACGGCCGCTACGTCGAAACCGTTCTCATCCCCGCCTCTCCAGCCCTATACGGCGAAAAGTCTGACCGCCACACCGCTTGCGTCTCATCTCAAGTCGGCTGCGCCTACGGCTGTAAATTCTGTGCCTCAGGCCTCGATGGTTTCACCCGCAATCTCACTGCGGACGAAATCGTCGGCCAACTCATGGCAGTTGAAAAACACGCTGGTCGCAAGATCAACAATATCGTCTTCATGGGCATGGGCGAACCCCTCGCTAATTTCAAAAACCTCAACCAAGCCCTCGATATTATCACCGGTCATTGGGGGCTCAATATCGGCGCGCGCCATATCACGATCTCCACCTCAGGACTCGCTCCGATGATTAAAAAGCTCGCGGATCGGCCTCAGCAAATCCGCCTTGCGATCTCGCTCCACGGCGCCACTAACGACACCCGTGACAAGATCATGCCCGTCAACTCGAAGTGGAAAATCGATGAACTCTTTGAGGCGCTTCACTACTATAAATCAAAGTCGAAAAAACGTATTACCTTCGAGTACATTCTCATCAAAGGAATCAATGATGACCTCGAACAAGCAACCATTCTCGCTAAACGCGCCAAATCCCTTGGAGCCCTCGTCAACTTGATCCCCTACAACACAGTCGAAGGCCTAGAGTGGGTGCGCCCAAGCGAAGAGCATTGCTACAAATTCCGCGACATCGTCCGCAACAACGGTGTCACCACCACTCTGCGAATCGAAAAAGGTCACGACATCGACGCAGCCTGCGGACAACTCCGCCTCAAGCAAGAAACCGCAGACGGCAAGATCACCTCGTAAAAACTGGCATCCACCCTCTTTATCCTCTCTTTAAGGCATCCCCAGACACAAAAGCCTCCGAACTGATTCATTTTGTCCAAATCCGAGTATTCAGATTCATGGTCTCCACGACCTCACAGCAGATCTGCATTTCCATTATAAATTCTTCAATCTGCCGCACTTCGTAACTTGGTTTCTTAAAATCGGGCTCAAACCAATTCCCATACGTCGCGAAGAGCATCACAACCTTGGAGTCCTTGAAAGCGAACATCACAGTATCGCCTAACACCTCTCGCAACTTCAATAAACGCTCCTGCATGTCAGGCGTGAGTACATAGCGCACTCCCACTTGATCGCCACCGCGCACCACGAATGCTTTTTCGAACTCGAGATTCTCTAAGTGAATCACATTCCCACCGAGCTTCTGCAGTTTCTTGCCAAACCACCCAAATGTGCGCTCCGCGAAATCAGGTGTCACGGTCGCCCATGTAGAAAATTCCTTATGGAAATCCGCCATAAAAAACACCCCATCAAATAAGGTTTTCCACTTCGTTTGTGTTCTTCCCTCCGAATCCCTCGAGGTATCTTTTCGTTCAGCCTTCACCTCAGAAAAATAAAGCTCGGTCTCACCAACTTCTCCCAGAAATAAATCCTCAGCATGATAGCGATCAATGCGAGAGCTTATTAATCCAGAGCTCTTGAACAAATCCTCTGAGATCCCCTCATGTGGTCGATAGCGCATACCTGGTTGAATAGCCTTGGTCACAGCCGTCAGCACTTTACCCTTATATGCCAAAAGGTATTCCTTTTTGTGTTTCCCAATAAAAACAGCATGTAAGATAAAAAAAGTGATCGTAAACCCCACCACAACAATAAAGGCAACTAAGAACCCCATCTCACTGGTACTCCCAATAAACGCTACAGTTCCCAACCATACTACTGCGGCAACAACTATCAAAGCATAGCCTTTTTGTTGTTTATTTAGAGCCACTTGCCGTTGATCTTCGAGTTCACTTAGCAAACCTGCTTGTTGCTCAATAATCTCCATTACCTGCTCGCGACTAAACATGTTTCACCCCTTCCTCAGAAGCTTCGATCTGAAACCATTCCCGTTTCTTAAACCCAAACATCCCCGCCACCAGACTCGACGGAAACATATGCACGCCATCATTGTACTCTGTAATCGCCGCATTATAGGCCCGTCGCGCAGCCGAAATCTGACTCTCGATCTCCGTTAGATTGTGTTGCAGGTTTATAAACTGCGCATCCGCCTTCAACTCAGGATAACTCTCAGCCAGAGCTATCAAGTTCGGTAATTCCTGAGAAACCTCCCCCTCGCGTCGAAAACGCTCAGCACCATGTGCAGTCTGCGCCAGCGTCCGAGCCACAGTCACTCTCTCAAACATTTCCTTCTCATGCTTCGCATACCCCTTTGCCGTCTCCACCAAACGAAGAATTAAATCCCAACGCTTCTTCAGCTGCACGTCTATCGAACTAAACGCATAGTCAACTGCATTCCGCCGGCTCACGTGCCCATTGTACATAAAAATTAGAGCCAACACCGGAACCCCTAAAACCACCCCAATAAAAACAATGTTAGAATCTGCCAACAACCAAAACATACGCACTTCCTATCCACTTCAGGCAAGCTCCACCATAATAAGTTTCCAAGAATTTTATACCCATCACTGAGTCTTCGCTTTCAACAACTTGATCAGGCAATAAGCAATTGCGAGAGCAGATGTACTTATCCACACCCATGGGAATGTCCAACCGATGCGAGTATAAAATGTATCACCACTCAGCTTTGGCACAGTTGCATACAAGATTCCTTCCTCCATGATCGGAAGCGATCTCACTCGATTACCGAAAGGGTCAATCAGCTGGGTCATCCCAGATCCTGAGGCAACCACAAACCATCGTCTACTTTCTGCCGCTCGATGGCGAAAGAGTTCCGAATGCATGTAATGTTGCCGCTCACCCCAGTGACTCGCATCGAGACTCGGCACTAGAAAAACCTCAGCTCCCGCCTGCGTCATTCGCCGCACCACACCTTCGTAATCATTATCAAAACAGATAGGTGAAGCAAGCGCCCCAAGTGAGGTCACAACGGGTTCGGCCAACTCGCCCTTTTTCCCATCATTGAAAAAATGCACAGGGTGATTTTTGTGATGCTTCCCGATGATACCATTTTCATTCAGCACTACCGCAGAATTATAATGCTCACCATTTTCTAGATCAGTCCGAGCCCCAATAATCACTATGGCACTCCTCTCCGCAGCAAGCTCCGTCAACCTCAGTCGCATTTTATCCGACTGCTCAGGATCAACTTCCAAAGCGTACTCAGGAAAAAGGATAACATCGATATCCTCCTCGCAACTGTCCACAAGCTCTTGATAACGCAGCATCGTGGCAAACTCGGCCTGAAGAGCTAACACTCGCAATGACGAACCTTCAGGCGCAGAGCGCGGAATAAAGCTAGTCAACAAAAGCACAAGCAAGCCCATTCCTCCAAGCCAAGGCTTCCGCAAACACACCAATAACAATCCTAAGAGAACTATGAGTACGCTCATCCCGTACACTCCCACTACTGATGTCAGAAAATGCGGATCAAATCCCAAGCCCGGACTCATCCATGAAAACTTTAGAACAAAAAGTTCTGAACGAATAAACTCAACCGCTCCCCACCAAAGAGCTCCAAAGCTTGCGAGCTTCCACCCACCTTTCCAGCGAGTTTGAGCCAGCCCATAACCGAGCCCAAAGATCGCCGAGAACATTGCTAACACGAGCACTAACGGATAGACAGACCAACTCATCGATTGGAACACATTGGCCAACCACCCCATCGTGCAGCCAAATAAGCAAACGCCATGCAGCAGCCCCAATCGAGTCGCAGCTTTGATTGAAGCTCCAGTCAGGGCCATCATCATTGGCACCCACGCGACTAATGCCAAAGTACTCCATGAAAATGGTGCAAATACAGACACAGCCAGCATAGCACTCAGCAGCACCAATCCGATTCGCCCCCACAATGGTAAATTCCTAGAAAACTCTAACATTCAATCTAAGGAATAGCAGATTCACTCCTCAAGACAATCTATTCTCACTTGTCAATCAATCTGTATTCGAAGCGAAACCTGCACAAATCATCTCAAATACCAAGCGCTTCAGCATGTACTTTATGCAGCAAGTGTCGAGTCACCCACGTGCATTAACGCCGCTACAAAACCATAAATTCGTCATCCTCCCCCTTCAATCCAACCCTCTCTCCACCCTATAACATCAACTTCGAAACTTACAATTTACGTCATAGCTATTCACATAAAACGATAAACACACATTTCATATAGATCATTCACCTTCACACTGTTACAAGGATCGTTAATGCATTTATTTCATTCAATAGATGCATGCTACGCATACTAAACATCTCGTAGCTCAATCGAACCCTACACAAGCATGAAACCCATAACGAACACGCTCCTGCGTTCTATCACACATCTATCCTTTGTCTGTTCCCTACTATCTTCGGCACTGGCTGACATTAACAAAAATTACAGCTATCTCTACTTTGAAAATGGATACCCAACCCGTCTATCATGGAACGGTAACCAAGCAGGCCGCGACAACCCAGATCTAGTAGTTCAAACTGGCTACTATAGCCTCCGCTTAGACTGTGACACAATGCAACTTAGCGGCTTTGACTCCCTCAACGGGTCCGACTACCTATCAGCGCTCAACCAAGACGTCACCAACTTCACCCCCGCTACACTCAATCTCTACGCCTATGTGGGGAACAAACGTTACAAATGCATCTCAGGCATCGTCCAAGACTCCAATGATGCAATGTATGTACGCTTGATTCAAAGCGGTCAATACGTCCAACGCTTTGACCATGTCGGTCTAGTCTTCGAAGCGTCTGACGGCTCCCAACTCTCTTCCAACGGAAGCCTAGAAGTCACAGCATGGGCTGACCACGTCACCTTCCTTCTCGACATGCAAGACGTCCCCGAGGTCACGCGCACCACCGTGCAACTCATCTCCCCTTCAGGGACTCAACACCTGAAAGACACTGCAAATCCAATCGCAAGGCTCTCACTCACTCCGCATTCCGACAGTGCATACGACTCATACAATGTGTCTTCAGTCATCACCTCAGCCCAACGTGATGACACCGGAGCTGCCCTCACTGCCAGCTATGACGATGACGAAGCCGCGTACAAAATTGAAGTCCCTTCGAACTCCATCTCACACGCCACAGAAAAAGAGCGCATTGATGAATTCACCATCACCCTAAACAATCCAACGAATTCGCCCATCCAAGTTCCGCTGATCTTTGACCAACCGAATGTTCGAGCAGTCACTGGTACTGTCATGCTGCTCGCCAACCCTGACGATAATAGCCCCTTGGGAATTCCCGTCCAAATCTCTAAGAACTGGCACAAATCCTTTGAAACGATTCATATGGGAACTTGGCTCCGAGGGTACACAATGATTCCATTGGCTGTTGGTGAATCAAAAACTATCCGTCTTCGTGTTGTCTTTGGCTACTGGGGAGAAGGCACCTTTGGTACGGCGTCACATTCTCAACTCTGCCTCATCGGTTGGAATGTGAAAGCTCCATGGAAATGGGATGAGTCAGCCCTAGGAGCCTGGGGAGAAGCTCTAACCTATGACCCCACACTCCACGCTGGTCGCGCTCACATGGCCGACATCCGCCCCACTTTCACCTATGGCCATAACACTGGCAATGACCACTCTTGGACCGAAAACGCAGGCGGTGGAGACTTTTTAGTGTATTACGATCAGTCGAATAAGCTCCGCTTCACTAAAAAAATGAAAACTTGTTACCAATGGGCTGGCCCCAACCTCACACAAGTTCACTACAGTGGAGTCACAGATGACGATAAAATCCGTTATACTTACACAGTTCGAGGTTCTGGATCACTAGACTACCATCGAAAGTTCCATAAATTTAAATATGAATTCCAGGAAGCTGTCACCCCCACACGCCTTCTCTACTATCAAATGGCTGCGGATAATTACTCCGGCTCCATTTTCACCCATTATTATAGAGGTCACGCAACGGGACTCATGTCTACTTACACTGCAAACCCTGGTGGGAATACCTACAAGGGCGCCCCAATGTTTTTCAAGGATCGCTGGCTATCCATTGATGACACCACCACGGGCGGAGGTCATACAGCGAGCTACCACCGTGGCATCATCCCTCTATCAACCACTCTGAATGGTTCTTCCTTCACGCCTTACATGCACACATACGGTAGAAATTCATCGACCGATAAATTACTCTTTGATTTGAGCGCGCAAGCTGTCGATCGCTCATACGCCGCTGGTGATACCGTCGAGGGTGAAATCGCCTTCCTCATGCCAGCGAAAGACACCTCTGACTACTGGGGTGGAGATACAGAATTTTCAGGGCGTCTTTCCAGCCACACTCAGCCGTGGGAAGCTGTCTATGATGAATTCCGATACAATCGGAACATGAGCGTGTCCATGCACTCTGGTACTCTCCTGCAGAACTACCCGCTAGAGATTAAGGCGACAGAAGCCGCCATCCTTGCCGACTTCACCCTCAACGGAGGTGGCATCGGCCACATCCCTGTCATTTTAAGTGACGTCCCAGACGGTCTAACAGTGAGCGTGCAACGCTTCACCAATGGAGCTTGGGTTGACTACGAAATTGACACCAATGATAACCACGACTTCTACCAGGGTTACTATAACGTCAATGGGAGCATGGATTATGCCTTTAGTTTCAAAAGGCCCTCCTCAAATCTCTCCGCAAGTTGGCGCATGCGCATCATCGCCAACTCCGTGGATTACCAGTACCAAGCAGAGGACTATAGCGCTATCTCGAATTGTACAACGCAGTCCACGAACTCAGGTTACACGGGCTCCGGCTATGTAGACATGGGAGGAAATGGTAGTTACTTCGAGTGGAATAATATTCTAGGAGGAAGCGGTGGCCCTAAAACTCTGGAATTCAGATACGCCATCGGTGGGAACTCTCAGCGTGATTGCACAGTGAGCATCAACGGCACCACTGTTGGTACAGTCTCATTCCCAAGCACAGGCTCATGGACAACATGGGCAACCGCCTCACTCTCTGTCAATTTACCGAGTGGTAATAACCGAATCAGAATCAGTGCAAGCACTTCTGCTGGCGGTCCTAATATCGATAGCATGGAGGCTTTCGCCGACACATTGAATATCCCCGTTTCACAAGCCGAAAACTACTCAGCTATCTCAGGGAGCTCCGTCAAATCAACCAATGCCAACTTCACGGGTTCAGGCTACGTTGATATGGGCGGCGAAGACAGCTACTTCGAATGGGATAACATCTCTGGAGGCACCTACGGAGGGCTTGCTCATATAGATATTCGCTATGCACTGGCGTCCTCATCCAACCGAAGCTGTGATATCAGTGTGAATGGCGTGATTGTTGGCAGTGTCGCATTCCCATCAACGGGAAGCTGGAGCACATGGGCAACAGATTCTATCCCGATTATACTAGAAAGTGGCAATAACACCGTCCGCATCACAGCGAGCACCTCAGCGGGTGGTCCCAATATCGATAAAATTCAGTGATCCCTCTTTCTCATTGAAATAGGACATCAAAAAGCCGCTCTCAAACGAGGGCGGCTTTTCTATGTTAGTTAGAGATAATCTAACACTTAAAACGTGATGCAGATCAGCTTAATCAATAAACTTAATCTTCTGCGTTGCTCCAGGGACTTCCCCACGTGCCATTGCCTCGTGTTGCTCGTCTGTACAGGCGGAATCGGTCGGCGCATCGGCCTCAGCTTCAGAAGGAGTAAGAAGACCATTCTCGATCATCCAAGCTTCTACCTCGTCACCAGAAACATCGGCGAGCATCGTACCATTCACCTCAACACAAGGACTCAGTGGCTGGCCGCTCTTTTGTTCCATTTCCCAACGAAATGCTGGATTCTTAATGATGTCTTTTTCTTCCCATTGAAGGTCGTACTTACGAAGAATCGCACGCACTCCTTCACTCCAACCGCAATAGGTTTTTAGGTAAGCTACAATTTGAATATCTTGGCTCATAATAATTTTATCGATTTGATTGCCCAAAGCCTACATCCGCTTCCGCCACGTGCAACTCTAGATTCACAGCAAGTCAGAATGCTGCAACTTCGGCTCGATTTCTTGGTTTACTCTCCCATGCGCCATTTCCTACTCCTCTCGATTCTCTGCATCCAGCAAGCACTCGCCAAGCAGCAGCCCAATATTATTTTACTACTCTCAGACGACCAACATTGGGATGCCACATCGGTTCCGATGCATCCAGATTTCCCCTCCTCGAGCAAAAAGCATCAAACTCCAAACCTCGAAAAGCTCGCATTGCAAGGCATGCGTTTCTCCGCAGCATATTCCCCCGCTCCCGTGTGCGCCCCCACTCGAGTCAGCATCTTAACCGGCAAGAGCCCAGCAGCGCTTCATTGGTGCAAGGCATCGCCAGTAGTAAAATCCTCCGAAAACACCAAATACCTCGCCTCACCCTCAGCCAAAAACATCAAGGACCCAACCTTCGCTAGCCAACTCCAAAAAGCAGGTTACAAGACCGCCCATTTCGGCAAATGGCACATCGGCGGTGGCGGCCCAGAAGCGCACGGATTCGATGTCAGCGACGGCGATATAGGAAACGAGCAGTCTAGCAAATTCAAAGACCCGAACCCTGTTGACATCGTAGGCATGACCAACCGAGCGAAGTCATTTATCAACTCCACTGTTGAGAGTCCATTTTACCTTCAAATGTCTTACCTCGCTCTCCATTCCCCAGAAAACGCCTCACAAAAGAATAAGGATAAATTTGCCAAACTCTTGCCCAACGACAAAGAACGTTCAGTCCAGCGCATCGCTCTCACCGCTGACCTAGACTCAGGAGTAGGAACACTCATCGATTTTCTTAAAGAAAAGCAGCTACTCGAAAACACCTACATCATCTACATGGCCGACAATGGAGCCAACAGCCGCACCAGCAACCTCCGCGGCGGAAAAGGTTCTCTTTACGAAGGCGGTATCCGCATCCCCTTCATCATTGTTGGTCCTAACATTCCAGCAAACTCTTGGTCGCACACACCTATTTCAGGAATCGATTTCTTCCCGACGTTTTGCAAACTGGCAGGAGCGGGATCACTTCCCGACAAGCTCGAAGGTTCTGACATCACCCCTCTTTTCAACAAACAACTAATCAAGCGCTCAGCCCCCCTCCTTTTCCATTTTCCCCATTATCAAAAGTCACCACCACAGAGTGCTCTCATTGCCGGGAACTATAAAATCCTCTACGATTACGAGAGTCAACACACCTCACTCTACAATATTCACCTAGACCCAGCAGAATCGAACGACTTAAGCACAAAAAATCCAGAATTCGCACACCAACTCAAACAGCAACTCTTTTCTCAACTCACAAACATCAACGCCGCAATCCCTCAGCCAAATCCAAATTTTGACCCATCTAAACCAACTCCAAACTTCGACCCACGTAAACCTCGCCACTCTAAATAAGCTATGACTATGTATAAACTACTTACCCTTTGCATTGCTCTCCCCATCACTCCACAACTCCACGCCCATGACGGCAATCACACCGGCGGAGATGGCTATCGCCACAAAACACCCTCAAAAGTTGAAATTAACACCAGTGGTAAACAGCGCCACATCAAGGCTAATGGCATCGCCAACCATACCACAGGGAAATTTCCGAACACTCGTAACCCACACGCAATCTCAAGCCAAGACTACAGACACCAAGTTCCAGAAAAAGGAGTTCCAGCTAAGCAACTCACTCCACTAGAGAGACAACCCTTCGGTATCGCGATCAACGGAGTACTCTTCGACCCCGGCACAGCTGAATACTGGAACCAAGATCGCTCATCTGGATGGAACTACGAGGCTCTCTCAGGGAAAATTGACCTCGGTGAAGACCGCCACCACGCACACGTCCAGCCAAATGGCGCCTACCACTACCACGGCTTACCCACTGGCCTCATCGAAATTATTCAACAATCTAAAATAGAAAAAAAGCAAATGACTCTGGTCGGATGGGCGGCCGACGGTTTCCCCATTTATGCTAAATACGGCTATATCGACCCAAATAACCCGTCAAAAGGGATCAAAGAAATGCAACCCAGCTACCAGTTAAAAATAGGAAAACGCCCAGGGAGCATCGATCCACAATCCCTCAAAAGAATTCGCCAAACTACCGATTCACCAGAACCTGGCGGCTCATACGATGGCACCTTCGTCCAAGACTATGATTACAAAGAAGGATCAGGTGACCTCGATCAAGCCAACGGCCGCTTTGGTAAAACACCAGAATTTCCAGAAGGTACTTACCATTATTACATCACCTCTGAGTTCCCATTCATTCCACGTTATTTTAGAGGAACCCCCTCCCCAACATTTAAAAAACGCCATACCAGACCACATCATCACACACGAAATCCATAAAAATGTAAAAAATCAGTTGCATTCGCAAACAGAATCCTATAGCAATCCGCCCCCGCACGCACCACTCCGGTGCACCAAACAATTTTCAAAGAAGGACTAATCCGATGAACATCATTGACAAAATCGAAGCTGAACAGCTCAAGGACGAAGTAGCAGACTTCAACGTAGGTGACACACTTAAAGTACACACTCGCGTTGTTGAAGGTGGTAAAGAGCGTATTCAGATCTTCCAAGGTCTCTGCATCGGCCGTAAAGGTTCCTCAGTAAACGCATCTTTCACAGTGCGTAAAATTTCCTACGGCGAAGGCGTTGAGCGTGTATTCCCAGTACACACACCACGTATTGCTAAGATCGAAGTAGTTTCCCGCGGCAAAGTACGTCGTGCTAAGCTTAACTACCTCCGCGAACGTATCGGTAAGCGCGCTCTCCTCGTGAAGTCCGCTGACAACAAGTAATACGCTTCGTTCATCAAATTTCAAAAACGGTCATTGCATACTCGCAGTGACCGTTTTTTGTGTTAACCCAAAATGCTCAAAACTTTTACGCCACTTGAACACAAAAACGAAATGTTCATACCGCTTACCACGTAACAGCTAACACTCATATTCGTGCGCATCCCTCTCTACATCTGCATCCCACTAGCACTCGCCCTCTTCGGCGGGGTTCTTTGGTATGGCGCACACGATATGGATTTCACTATCGAACCTAGCGATACGGAAATCGCCCAAGCCCTCCATCAATGGCAAGCCAAGCACCCACCTCTTCCACCGCGAGAATTCACTCCTGCTAACACAATTCCCAAACAAGCTCCTCCTGCAGCAAATTCGCACCCCGAGACCCCAACAATCCCCCACGGCGACCTCAGCTCAGTACCGAGCCTTGACAACTATACTGATATTTCTGGATTCTCGAGCGACAGCTTTCAACAACTCGCCATTGAACTCGAAGCGAAAGGAAAGCTCCAACACAGTCTACTCGCCTGGGAACGCTCCATCGATCATTGCAACAACGAGCACCCAAACAAAGCGCACAAGGCCATCTCACAACTCCGCAGCGCCCTCCCCATTTGGAATCCTGACAGCGAACAAGCCTTTCCACTAGCGATCCACATCCACGCACCCGAAGCTCAAGCAGCATCCATCGAAACCCTCCGTGACGCGCTATCACAAACCCTGCTAGAATCCTCCAGCTACATCATCACCCCACAGATCCAACTCACCTCTGTAACTCCGCGCGCTGGTTTTCCAGAGCCACCCATCCGAATCTGGCTCAGCTCTACCGATCCAGAACCGAAACTCACCCCGCAGCTCACCTTCCGTTTCAAACCAGAAGAAGACTTCTTTTCTCTCGAGGAACAACTTTACCTCGCCATATACCGCTCCATCTCTGGACACTTCCTCCAAATCGAAGGTATCAAGCCACCTACAACCATCGCCACCCACGATACTGCAAAATTCGCCCTCGAAACTTATCTCACACGCCGCCACTGGCAACTCCTCAGCGACAGTCTGTTTACCGAAACGGAGCCCCCGCGACCAGCCGTGATCATCATTGGAGAGGAATCCGACCAAGAATAAGCGTCAACTTACTCACCCAAAGCGTATTTAGCTTGAATCTTACAGCCGCCTCATTAGCTTGCGCAACATGCTCCAGGCAGGAATCGTAGGTCTACCAAACGTCGGAAAATCCACTCTATTTAATGCAGTTACCCGCACACGCAAAGCGGAGGCGGCTAACTATCCATTCTGTACTATCGACCCAAATGTAGGCGTCGTCACAGTACCAGACGAACGAATCGCCGTTCTTAGCGAGCTTTCTGGCTCTAAAAAACTGATTCCTACAGCCATCGAGTTTGTGGACATTGCTGGACTTGTTGAAGGCGCCTCAAAAGGAGCTGGCCTTGGCAATAAGTTCCTCGCAAACATACGCGAAGTAGATGCCATCGTCCAAGTAGTACGTTGTTTTGAAAATGACGACATCATCCATGAACTCGGCTCAGTCGATCCCGTCCGTGACATTGAAATCATTAACTCAGAGCTAATCCTCGCTGATATCGCAGCTCTAGATAAACGACGCGACTCCCGGGCTAAAAAAGCCAAAGGCGCAGACAAAGAAGCTAAGGCTGAAGTCGCACTCATCGACAAACTCCTGCCACACCTCAACGAAGGCTACCCAGCCATCACCCTAGAACTCTCAGACGAAGAGCGCGAGCTCCTCAAAGACTTTTTCCTCCTCTCCAATAAGCGCTCCATCTTCGCCTGCAACGTCTCCGAAGACGAACTCGCAGCTGCAACGGACAACCCAGACGCACACCCACTCGTCTCCAAAGTCAAAGCCTACGCCGCAGAAATGCACGGCGCAGAATCCATCGTCATCTCAGCTAGCATTGAAGAAGAACTCATGGATCTCGACCCAGAAGAAGCAAAAGAATTTCTCGGCGACATGGGCGTAACCGATTCTGGCGTTTCAACCCTGATCAAAGGTGTCTACCACCTCCTCGGACTCCGCACTTACCTCACCACTGGCGTCCAAGAAACTCGAGCTTGGACCATCACCGCTGGCGACAAAGCTCCTGCAGCGGCTGGCGTCATCCACACAGATTTCGAAAAACAATTCATCCGCGCTGAAGTCATCTCTTACGACGACTACGTAAAACACAAGACCGTCGCAGCAGCACGTGATGCTGGCGCTCTCCGCGCTGAAGGAAAGGAATACGAAGTTCAAGATGGAGATGTCATCAACTTCCTCACCGGCGCATAAGCTGCCGCAACTACACATGATTTGCGAAAAAGCCACCCAGCGTTACAGCGAGGTGGCTTTTTCTTTTTGAAATCCCCTGCGACCTCTAGCAGAATTCATCCATGGCAAATATTCTCATCGTCGGCGGCACCGGCTGCGTCGGCATCGAAACCACACAAGCACTTCTCCAGCAAGGAACTCACAAGATCATTTGTCTCTCACGCGGCCAAACAACACACGCCGAAAATCAGCACATCACTTACCAGAAGGGCGACATCCTTGACCTCGATAGCCTCAGCTTAGCACTCGAAACCCACGCCATCACCCACGTCCTCCACGTTGCAGCGCTGCGCACCTCAGACTGCAAGGCGCAGCCGCATCTTGCGGTTAAAATTAATGTCAACGGTACCGCCAACCTCCTCGAAGCCATCCGCCAGTACGGCAAAGTTCAGCGCCTTGTTTTCCTCAGCACCGCAGCAGTCTACACAGTTTCAGATGATGAATCATTCGTCTCCGAGAATTCTCCCACCACCCCTCTCAACGCCTACACCGCGACCAAACTCGCCGGCGAACAACTCGTCGAGTGCTACTCCACCAATTACCAAATCCCCTCCACAATTCTCCGGCCTCAAATTATTTACGGTCTCAGCCGTGGCAGCGAAGGCTCCACTGCAGGAGTCAGCACCGCCATCACCAAAGCATTCCATAATGAGCCATTCACCATCCCCTTCGGCGGAACCACAGGCTTCCACTACGCACCTGACATTGGACAGAACACCACTCTAGCTCTGATCTCCAGTCCACAACATTTCGCCTGCTATAACCTCCCAGTCGAATCACTCTCGCTCAGTGAAATCACCCAAAACATCAACCGCGAGTTCCAAAATGAATCGATTTCACACGACAGCACCATCTATCCCTTCCCAACCGGATTGATCTACGACGCCTTCAAAAAGGACTTCCCAGACTACTCCCTCACCCCTTTCACCACGGCCCTCACGCAGATGCATCAACAACTCGCGCAGTAAGCTGCAAAGCTTTCTCAAAAACTATACCCCAATCAAAAAAAAGCTTCGAGCACGTCAGCGCTCGAAGCTTTTTGCATAAATTAACTCAGTAAAAGATCTAACGCTTATTTCTCAGATATGGCGGGATATCGAGATCCTCACCATCTACCAAATTTGGCTCTTCTCCATCAAATTTCCCACGCGGGCCGCCATCGAGATCCAACTCCTCTTGTGAACCTTTGCTAGTTTTCACAGCGCCATCAATAAGGTCTTCTTTGACCTCTTTCTCGAGCTCCTCAAACATTGTCATTTCATCGACCTCCTCCGGCTCTTCGCTCTCTTCAACTCGCTCAGAAACTGCAACAACTTCTTCCTTTTCTTCTAAGTTTACTATCTCTTCTACCTCAGTTTCAGGCTCATCAGACTCCCCAGAAATCTCCACACCCTCGTCATCTAGTAATGATGCCTCTCCTTCTGTCTCTTCGTCATCTAACTCCTGAGTCATTTCTTCTAGCTTATCCAGAAGGTTACCCTCTGAAACGACTTCGACATCAGCAGGCCTTTGGGAGCTTTCTTCAATTACCTCTTCGAGAGTGTCAGGTTCTACAGTTACCTCTGTCTCCTCGACAACTTCTTCCACCTCGGCGATCACAGTTTCTGTTTGCACTTCCTCAGCCTTTGAAAATTCATTTTCGGGTAGCGAACTAATAATAGTCACACTCAGGCTATCTCCCATATTCGCGTCCACAGCTGCACCGAACAAAATATGTGCACTTTCAGGAACATGCTTACTGAGTTCGCGCATCAACAATTCAACCTCGTATAAAGTTAGACTCTCACCACCGCAGACGTGCACCAAAGCTGTCTTCGTACTCTTGAGGAAACGTCCCTTATCTAACAGTGGGCTCGTCAGAGCATTTTGCAATGCTGCTTGGCTACGATTCTCACCTTGAGCAATCCCTGATCCAAATAAACAACGAGAACGGCTAGAGCTCAGCGAACTAATTAAATCATCTAACCCAACATTGATAATTCCTGGACGCACCACCAAGCGAGTCACCGCTTGAATACTCTCAGAAATCATCCGGTCTGCCGCAGCAAAGGCTTCATGAATCCCTTGCGCTGCCAGCACCAGCTCACCCATGCGAGAATTTTCAAAAGTCACCAAGGCATTTGCAATCACCGAAAGCTCATTCAGCGCAGTCTCAGCCTGCTCTCGACGGCGGCGCCCTTCAAACTCAAATGGCATGGTCGCAAAAATGACCACGAAAGCGCCCATTTCTCTGGCAATCCGAGCAACCAATGGTGCAGCACCCGAGCTAGTCCCGCCACCTAAGCCAACACAAATAAAAACCATATTGCGCTCACGCAGAGCATCGCGAATTTCAGTCTCCTGTTCCTTAGCAGCTTTTGCACCTAACTCAGGGTCACCACCACAGCCGAGCCCCATCGTTAGCTTGGCTCCCAGTTGTACTTTCTCAGAAGCAACAGAGCTCGTCAAAGAACGCGAATCGGATGCAAGAGCGAGCAATTCAACGCCCTGCATTCCATCCAATGCCACGCGATCGATCATATTTAACCCGGCGCCCCCCACACCTACGATTTTCACTTGAGAGTCTGGAATGGTCTGCTGTTGGTCGCGCTGGTATTCAATCATACTGGATAGAAATTTAGTTAGGTTTTCTGTACTACTTCTGCAGGAACTTGGCCAGACGATAAACTCTAACACTCACTTTTCTCTTCTCAGAAAGAAAACCAAGCATAGACTGCCGCCATGCCTCGCATCGCTCTGCTTCAACTCACCGCTCACACTGAGCCAACTGAGAACATTGCCAAGACTGAAAAAGCTATCCGCCAAGCTGCATCCGAAGGTGCCCAGATTATCTGCACCCAAGAGCTTTTTACGACAGAATATTTTTGTATCACCCAAGACACCGATAATTTTGATCTGGCCGATCCAATCCCTGGGCCATTGACAGAAAACCACCAAGCTTTAGCCAAAGAACTGGGCGTTGTGATTGTCGCTAGCGGATTCGAAAAACGAGCCACCGGACTCTATCACAACACCGCTTGGGTAATCGATGCCGACGGCTCTTACCTTGGTCATTATCGTAAAATGCACATCCCACAAGACCCTGGTTTTGAAGAAAAATTCTACTTCACTCCTGGCGACAAAGGTTACAAATCATGGGACACACAATTTGGAAAAATCGGCGTGCTGATCTGCTGGGACCAATGGTATCCTGAAGCTGCACGACTCACTGCTCTCGCTGGGGCTGAAATTCTTATTTACCCTACCGCCATCGGTTGGCTCCCCGAAGAAAAAGAACAGCTCGGTGAAGCCCAGCACAATGCCTGGCAAGCTGTACAATGCGGTCATGCAGTGGCAAACAGCTGCTACGTCGTTGCGATCAACCGCACGGGAACCGAAGGTGAAACAGAATTTTGGGGCCAATCATTTATCTCTAACCACTACGGCCAAGTCATCGCCAAAGCTCCAGTTCACGAAGAACAAATCCTCACCGCTGAGCTCGATCTCGACGCACTCGAACAACACCGTCGGATTTGGCCATTCTTCCGCGACCGCCGAATCGATTCCTATAGCGATATCACCAAGCGCTTCGTAGACTAACAGTCACAATGCATTTTACAGTTGATCCCATGCCCGAACATCAACATCTCCATTGGCCCGCAGAATGGGAGCAACAAGACGCAGTCTGGTTCAGCTGGCCGCACAGGCAAGACACTTGGCCAGCCGAAAAATTAACGCAGATCCAGCGCCAATTCGCCCACATCATCAGCACCTGTGCACGCTTTCAGCCCGTGCACATCAATGCTGCTGAATCCCTCCATTCGAGCATTCGTAAAACACTCACTCAGTCGCACTGCGAGCTAGATCACATAACGCTCTATCCGCACGCCACCAACGATGTCTGGTGCCGCGACCACGGAGCCAGCATTACCATCAATAAAAGCAGTAACAAGCTGCGCGCTGTCGATTGGCACTTTAACGCATGGGGAGGCAAATTCCCTCCATGGGATCTCGACGATCAAATTGCAGCACAAATGGCCACCGCTCTCGGTGCTGAACAGTATCGCTCTCCCCTCTACCTCGAAGGTGGAGCCATCGAAGGCAATGGCGCAGGAACTCTCATCACTACCGAAGCCGTCGCTCTCAATACCAACCGAAATCCAGAGTGGACCAAATCAGATGTCGAAACCGAACTGCGCAAAGCACTCGGAGTCCAAGACATTTTCTGGCTCCCCTCTGGAATCGAAGGAGACGATACCGATGGCCACATCGACGACCTCACGCGCTTCGTCCAAGAAGACGCCATCGTCTCAGCCGTCGAAACTAACAGTAAAGACGCGAATTACCACACGCTCCAGCGCAACCTCGAAATCCTCCAAGACCTCAAAACCACCCGCGGCTCCAATGTCGAAACCATCGAACTCCCCATGCCTGAGCCACTTCGTACCAAAGGCTGGCGACTCGAAACCCTACCTGCCAGCTACGCCAATTTCCTCATAATCAACGGCGCTGTGCTAGTCCCCACCTTCAACCAAACCAAAAATGACGACCACGCACTAGGCATCCTCCGCGAATGCTTCCCCAAGCGAGAAGTGATCGGCATCGATTGCCGTGACATCGTCTGGGAAGGCGGCGCCATTCACTGTATTTCACAGCAACAGCCGGTACTCTAACTACCGCAAGCTATTATAAAACTCGCTGCATTTCCCCATTGCTCTGACCCGAGTTTTGCATTTTGTTAGAGACCTCCAAATAAAGAACAACCCACATGACACAACCACCACCGCTTCCACAGGAACAACGTCGTTTTAGCCTTTCTGAATTCGTAGCAGCTACTGAACAAAAAGACCGCGGCGAGGGAGTCTTCGAACTCGAAACTCCACGCATGTTAGAAATTAATCTCAACGGACGCATCAACACCAAACTCGGCTCCATGGTTTCCTACCGTGGCTCCGTCAAGTTCACACGCGAGGGAATCCTCGACCAAGGCGTCGGCAACCTGCTCAAAAAAGCAGTATCTGGCGAAGGAATGCGCCTCACCTATGCCGAAGGTCAAGGCCAAGTCTATCTCGCTGACGCTGGTAAAAAAATCTCTATCCTCCATCTCGAAAATCAAGGAATTGTCGTCAACGGCAACGACGTGCTAGCCTTTGAAAGCAGTTTGAAGCACAAAATTTCCATGATGAAAAAGGTAGCGGGACTCGCCCAAGGAGGCCTCTTCAATGTTACCTTTAACGGTTCAGGTCTTCTTGCTATCACCAGCCATTACGAACCAGTCACCCTCCGCGTGACACCTGGCTCACCAGTATTCACCGACCCCAATGCGACCATCGCTTGGAGTGACAGTCTCTCACCAAACATCAAGACGGACGTCTCACTTAAATCCTTCTTCGGCCGCGCCTCCGGTGAAACCTTCCAAATGGCATTCGAAGGAGACGGCTTTGTCGTCATCCAGCCTTACGAGGAAATCTACCTCAACTCTAACGGCTAGAACCACCAATTCACATTTCATCTTCAGCACCATCGCTCACACGAGCCTTGGTGCTTTTTTATGAAGCGTAGTTATGCCAATTCACAGCGGCTCCAACGATTCCCTCGATCAACATTTGGACTCCAATCACTGCTAAAATAAGACCCATTAAACGAGTGACGATATTTAAACCACTTTTACCCAGGGTAGAGACTACTTTTCGACTACCGATGAAGAAAAAGAAAGTAACCACACATAATAATGCAAACATCGCAATGGTGATGACAGTCTCAGTCCAGCCGCCAGCCGATGAAAAGTTAATCGCAGTCGCTATCGTTCCCGGGCCAGCAAGGATCGGAACAGCCAAAGGTGAAATCGCCACCCCGTCATCCGCAGCATGATCTTCGCCTCGTGGCTTGTGCATTTTCGAACGCTCACCATTGAGCATATTGTAGCCAATAAAAAAAACTAGAATTCCACCAGTTACCCTCAACGCAGGAAGTGAGATCCCAAACATATGGAAAATCACATTTCCTAACAACGCAAAGGCAGTGACTATACAAAACGCGACTAATAATGCCTTAATCGCTATCTGACGCTTTTCAGCATCGGACTCCTCACTGGTCAAACCGACAAATACCGCCGTATTCGCCACTGGATTCATGATCGCGAAGAAGCCTAAAAAGACGTTGAGTATATGTCCTGTGATGTCGTTCATGTTAGAGGCCTGTACTTAAGACTGATACAGGTCTCTTGGAAATGATAAAAAAGTCACATTTCCCTGAGGCTATTTCACGAACAATTCTTTTACAAAAGAGTGAGTTGATACACACACCAATGCTCCATCTCACGATCTTCAGCTGACAAGCCCCACTGGCTCCGTATTTCAGCCCAAAGCTTTTCTGAGCGAACTAGGTAATCTTTCGCCTTACGTTTACTACCTGCATGCATTTCAATCTCGGCCAAATCACACAAAATTCGAGCCGACATCCGACGTGCCGACACCGACCGCAAACATGCCGGACCGCTGAGCACCGAAGCCAATAAGTCTAAAGCTCTGTCTCCATCCGACCTCGCCTTCACCGTACTGGTCTGCATCATGCTGCGCGCCCACAATAAAGCAGCACAACGACAGTACGCTGACACATTGTCAGGCTCAGCTACTAACAATCCGTTCAAAGCGTCAACCTGACGATCCATCAACTCGATCGCTGAGCGCTGATTCCCTTTATCCCAAGCTAAAAATGCTCGCACTCCATCAAGTGACGATTGAATCAACACATCACCACCACCAAGATCCAACGAACGTTTCGCACTTCCTAAGAGGTCATCCACTTTCGATAATTTCCTCTCGCGCAGACAATCCTCCGCAGCGACGACGTCTAGCTTAGCTAAAAGTAAATGCGCGCTGCGGCATTGAGGATCTTGAGCAACCAGCCATGAAGCCTGTTCGCGCGCCTGCTGCTTTAACTCCTCGCTCCACGCGCTCTTACCATCGATCGAGGGCAGAACACTCACGCTCTGACAGAGCTGAGCTAGTTTCGTGCGTAGTTTTCGGCTGTCTGGAGCATCTTTCACCACTGCGTCTAAAAATTTAATTGCAGTTAGATAATGCTTCAATGCGACGCGTGGTTCTTCTTTCAATTTTAAGTCGCCCTTCACTTCAAAGAACATCCCCGAGATGTAATTATGTTCTTCCGTAGCTTGCTCCATATTTTGCATCAACTCTATGCAAGATTCCACCAAAGCTTCTGCTTCTGCTTGTTTCCCCTGAGAAGCTAAATTGCGTGCGTGTTTGTAATAAATGCGGGCCAATATTAGCGCTCGTTCTTGCTCCATTCCAGCTGCCTCCCAATCAATCGAGCCGAGGTCGTGTAATTCAATTTCACCAGCCAGAGCCTGCGATTGAAGCACGCGCAAATTAATTAATGCCCGCTCACCCTCAAATGCGGCGTCTTCAGCCAAACTTTTGCTAAGCTCCTCCCACGATTTTTGAATCGCTTGCTCGCGCGCTTTTTCATCCTCTAAATCCAGTAACACACCGTGACGCGCTTCTGTTTTGAGAGCGTATATCTCTTGCGATAAACCAACCATCTTCTGGATCGATTCTCTCAAGCCCGACAGCTCCTTCCCAGCTTCTTCCGCTTGCTTTTGCATCTGCTCTTGATTCAGAGCTAATTCTTTCTCTTTTGCAGCCACTTGCGCCTTCTCGGTGTTAAGAGCTTCCTCCTTCTGTGCTGTAAACTCCCTTTCTTGCGAAATCTCACTTTCGCGTTTCTCGAGTGTTTCAAGCGTGGCTTGATGTTGATTCTGTAAGTTACCGAGTTTCACCGTCACCACCGCCCAATGCGTAACGGCCAAACCAATCCCAACTATTGCCGCAGCTTTCGGTGCATGCTTCCTCACAGTTCTAGCCACTACTTTCCACTGAGGCTCCGAAGTGTTCTCTACCTCGGCTTGCTCTTCCAGCAGTCCTGCTGCCCGCTGCCGTTCCAGCTTCTCGTCTTCACTAAGATATTGAAACCACCAGTCCTCGTTTGCCTCTGGCGTGTCCTGCTCCTTGTTCTCGTTCATTGATGATTATCCTCATTTTCTGTTACGGGGAATTGTTCGTTCCGGGGAGTAGTCACGACAGAACATATCCAAGTCTCATTATTACAAGTCGACTTTATATAACTCTGTGTGGGAGAGTCCTTACATCCGATGTCACTCGACCTCAAATACTAATCTAAAAAAAACACCCTCACCGAAGTGAGAGCGTTTTAAAAATTATTAACACTCACGTACTAACGAGGAGCACATGAATGTGATGGGAGATTTACTTGAGCATATCGACGAGCGTGCGGCCCATCTCAGAAGGAGTCTCAGAAACGGCGATCCCGCACTCTGCAAGAATCTTCTTCTTCGCTTCAGCTGTGTCGTCAGCACCGCCAACGATTGCACCAGCGTGGCCCATGCGGCGTCCCGGAGGCGCTGTAGCACCAGCGATGAAACCAGCGATTGGCTTAGAACAATTTTCCTTAGCCCAACGTGCAGCTTCAGCCTCAGCATTACCACCGATTTCACCGATCATGATGATCGCTTCAGTTTCAGGATCTTCATTGAACATCTTGAGAACGTCGAGGTGAGAAGTTCCGTTGATTGGGTCACCACCGATACCTACACATGTGGACTGGCCGTAACCGAGCTCAGTAAGCTGGTAAACAGCTTCATAAGTAAGAGTACCTGAACGAGAAACAACACCAACGTTACCACGCTTGTGAATGTAACCTGGAGCGATACCAATACGACAACCACCGTGTGAGTTCTCACCGCGACCAGGAGTAACGATTCCCGGGCAGTTAGGACCAATAAGACGCGTCTTAGAACCTTCCATTGCCGCCTTTACGCGCATCATGTCAGCCACTGGGATTCCCTCAGTGATTGCAATAACAAGATCAAGTTCAGCGTCAACAGCTTCAAGGATCGCATCAGCCGCGAATGGTGGAGGGACGAAAATTGCGGAAACAGTAGCTCCGGACTGCTTTGCTGCGTCGGAAACTGTGTCATAAATTGGAGTCTTCTCACCGAAAGTCTGACCGCCTTTACCAGGAGTCACACCAGCGACGATTTGTGTACCGTAGTCGATAGAAAGCTGTGCGTGCTTACCACCGAAACCACCAGTGATACCCTGAACGAGCACCTTGGTGTTTTCATCTACTAAAATAGCCATAATGATTTAAAAATTTAAGATTTGTAATTTAAGATTTATCCTTTGACTGCAGCAACGATCTTCTCAGCGGCATCGTTAAGGTTATCAGCGGCGATTACTGCGAGGTCAGAGTTAGCGATAAGCTCTTTACCGAGAGCCACGTTTGTTCCTTCAAGACGAACAACGAGCGGGATCTTAAGCTCGAGCTCAGCTGCTGCTGCGAGGATGCCTTCTGCAATAATGTCACACTGCATGATACCACCGAAAATGTTTACAAGGATACCTTCGACCTTAGGGTCGGAAAGGATGATCTTGAACGCTGCAGAAACCTGTTCCTTAGTTGCGCCACCCCCTACGTCGAGGAAGTTTGCTGGGTCACCACCGAAGTGCTTGATGATGTCCATAGTCGCCATTGCAAGACCTGCACCGTTCACCAGACACGCGATGTTGCCGTCGAGACCGATGTAGTTGAGATCGAACTCAGAAGCTTCCACTTCACGTGGATCTTCTTCAGTTGTGTCACGCATTGCGACGATATCTGGATGACGATAAAGCGCGTTATCGTCAAAGCCGAACTTAGCATCGAGAGCGAGTACGTCGCCAGCTGGAGTAACCACCAGTGGGTTGATTTCCACCATATCACAGTCACACTCGAGGAAGAGTTTGAAAAGGTTTTTCACAAGCTTAGAGAATTGCTTCGCTTGGTCACCTGAGAGCTTGAGAGCTGCAGCAAGTTTACGTACTTCGTATGGCTGAAGACCTGCGAGTGGGTGAACGAACTGGCGAACCAATTTCTCTGGAGTCTTCTCAGCAACCTCTTCAATATCCATGCCGCCTTCTGTGGAAGCAACAATCACTGGACGTGAAGTTTCACGATCGAGAAGGATTGCGAGGTAAAGTTCGCGCTCGATTTCTACACCCTCAGCAACCATCACCTTGTTAACAAGACGACCAGCTTCACCAGTTTGATGCGTCACAAGAACTTGTCCGAGCATCTGCCCAGCGAGTTCTTGGATTTTTTCTGGGGAATCAGAGAGGTGAACCCCCCCCTGGAAACCATTTTTAAAAGTTCCCTTACCACGGCCACCTGCGTGAACCTGGGCTTTGACTACAAGGTCACCACCACCAATTTCTTTGGCAGCAGCACCAGCTTCTTCAGCTGTGCTAGCAACAATCCCCTTAGGGCTTGGCACGCCGAACTTCTCGAACAGCTCTTTAGCTTGATACTCGTGAATATTCATGACTCTGAACGCCTTCATGGCGTAACAGGCGCCTTCTAGTTCTATGACACAGAACGGTCAAGGTGAATCAATCTCTGGCTACCAATTCCAGACACATTTCTCACAGCTATCGTCATCTCACGCATGAATTATATTAATACTTAACATTCAACTTCATTTACCAAGCTAAAGCTTCTTCAGCTGCCGCACAAATATCGTCACTCAATTCGATTGCCATTTCCTCTCAAATAGTGACAGTCAGAACTACCGCATCATGGAACTCGACCTCATAAATACCAAAATCAACCTTAAAGAATTCCCTCCGCAGGAAATCGAAGAAGTCCTAGAAGACCCCTTTTCGATCCGTCTCCTGCCCGACAATGATCGCTCCGACGGCGAATCGCGTTACTATATGCTCGGCCGCACCGTTGCCGACCGCCACCTCTTCCTATCCTTTTCTACCGACGGCAAAAAAGCACGAATCTTTGCCGCGAGAGAGATGTCTGAAGGAGAAGTGCGCTTCTACGCCCGCAAATTTGCGGAGTACAAATAATCTAAAAAACCACTCTATAACTATGCAGACTATTCACGACTGGAAGGACATTCCTGATTTCCAAGACGAACAGGAAGAAGCGGATTTCTGGAAAGATCACGACCTCGATGCCAAACTCATGATGGGCTCCATCCATGAGCTTTCCACTAAAGAGTCCACTACTATCACCCTCCGTTTCGATCCGCGCATGCTCTCTCGTATTAAACGCATCGCCAGATCTCGCTACCTCAATTACCAATCCATGATGAAGCAGTGGCTCTCCGAACGCGTAGAAGATGAGCTCAATCGCTCACCCTCTGAAGACGAACGCTAAAGCTCTTGTGACAACACTAAAATCCCTCATTAAAACCATTATCCTCCACTGCCAGCGACAACCTATCATCTGGTTCGCAGCATGGACCCTGTGGTTTATCACCCTGTGGTTACTCTCCTCCAATAACCCTGCACCACAAAACCTCCCCACTATTCCCCACCTCGATAAGATTGCCCACTTTGGCTTCTTCTTCGGCGGGGCGGGACTCTTCTGTGCATGGCTTCGCCATAAATTCCACAAACTGCTCGCGATCCATTGCATCTGGATCACCACTTTAGTTGGCTCCATCGTCGGCATGCTCGATGAATACCATCAAAGCTTTACACCCGGTAGAACAGGCAATGATCCAGGAGACTGGCTCGCAGACTTCTCTGGCACACTCTGCGGCGCACTCGTCATGCTCACCGTATTAAAACTCGCACACCGCCGGCTGCAAAAACACCAAATTGCTGAGCCAGCTCAACAGATTTAAATATTTCTCACTCCCAAGCTTGACAGATTGGCCAAAGATTCCTAGCTTCCGCGCCCGACCTGAATTTAACTAACCAATTTTCTATATATACCATGCGTGGAGTAACAATCAACAAAGGTGAGCCAGTAGATCGCGCACTTAAGCGCCTCAAATCTCTTCTCGATAACGAGGGAATCCTCGAAGAAATGCGCCGTCGTCGTGCATTTGAAACACCAGTACAGCGTGCACAGCGTAAAGCTCGCACAGCTTCTAAGCGCAACCGCCAGCGCTTCCGCTACACTAGCCCTACACAAGACGCAGCTGCAGCTGCAGCTAAAGAAGCTCGCGCTACTGAAGCATAATTAACCTAATTCAGGTCTACCTATTTCGGGCATCCTTTCACGAGGATGCCCTTTTTGTTATCCGGCTGCGCCATTTCAACTAACTTGATGCTTGGAAAGCTATGCTTTTCCAACTACCAACTCTGCCAGTCCACCATCATATGCGCACCCTATACATTCTTTATAAAAAAGAGCTAAAGCACTTCCTAATGACGCCATTCGGTTGGATCGTGCTCGCATTCATCATGCTCTTACAAGGACTTTCTCTTTCATCTGTCCTTGAGCAGTATGAAAAAGCCCCAGTACAGGCCAGCATGCTTCACTCCTGCCTTTCCACTCCGCTCTTCTGGGTCTACTTCATTTTCATCTTCCCCCTCATCACCATGAAGCAGTTTGCTGAGGAAGAACGCAGCGGCACCCTCGAAAGCCTCATGACTGCACCTGTCACCACTTGGCAGGTCGTCTTCTCTAAATACCTCAGCTCCTACACATTTTACGCAGTCCTCTGGATCCCAGTGTTCCTTCACATCCAGATTTTCTCCATCATCACAGGAAGCCCCGCGCCCGTCACCCCTTCGGAAATGTACGGATCATTTGGAATCTTGCTGCTCATTGGCTCCTTCTTCGTCGCCGTTGGAATTCTCGCTTCAGCCCTCACCTCAAGCCAGATCGTAGCTGCCATCATGACTTTCGGCGCCCTCGTATTTGTAGTCTTCCTCGGCTTCGTCCCAATGATTGTTGGTGACACCTTCCAAGGAGCTCCAATATTCCACTACATTTCTGTTCACGAACACCTTTCCTACTTTTCAAGAGGTCTCATCGATATCCGACCCATCGTTCTCTATTTCTCACTCTCATTTTTCACCCTTATTTTGACCCACCACCTCGTCGATTATAGACGCTGGAAACACTAAGCAACCATGGCTGAAGAATCATCCACACCAGAGGAGCTCGATGACACTCCACGCGTGAAGGTCAAAGCGATCAACCGTTTTGGCATCGGCACGCTTGCGATCGTTCAGCTTGCACTCGCAATGCTCTCAGTAGTAATGCTGAATTTCCTTTCCTGTACCAATCACCAACGTGTCGATCTCACACGTTATGAAGATTTCACACTCTCTCAGACGACTAAACAATACCTCGAAAGCCCCGAGGTCAAAGTGCGCCAAATGCCCATCAAAATCGTCGCCGTACTCTACCAACAAAGTCCCTATTATCTTCGCCTCCGCGCACAGTTAGAAAACTATCAACGTCATTCCGACAACAACATCCAACTCGAATTCATCGATCCAAAACTCGATGTCGATCGACTGCAGGATTTCGTCAACACCTACAAACGGGAAATGACTAACCTCTCTGAGGAAACCATTCTCATTGACGCCAGAAACTCACTCCCACAAGCCGAAACCACTGAAGAAGAAGAGCAAATTCAGCTTACCAAACACATCCGCACCATTCCTGTAAAAGACCTCTTCATTGAAGAAATCGATCGCTTCAATAAAAAGTTTATCTCTGCATGGAATGACGAAGCTTACCTCACCTCGAACCTCATCAGTGCAATCGAAGGAACACCACGCCGATTCTACTTCATTGTAGACAAAGCGAGAATCGATGAACGCAGCAACAGCACCCCCGCTTGGAAAACCTTCCAGAACATGCTTCGCGCTCAAAACGTCGAGCTCCAACCACTACAAATTTCTACCATTGATAAAATCCCTGACGACGCTGAAGGCATTGCCATCATCGGACCTGCCTTTGATTTTGACCAAAAAGAAATCGGCATACTTGAAGACTACTGGGGCCGCCCTTCTTCCGCCGTCTTTATTACCCTCGACCCAGCTGCTAAGCTCAAAAATTTCAAACGCTTCCTCCGCGATTACGGGATTTCTCCACAGGATAATCGAGTCATTTCCGTCCAAAATGGCAACACGCTCACCGCAGCCCGCGCATTTTTCGCCCAAGGCCCAGTGATCAATAAAGGGCTCGCCCACCAAGCGACTCAACTCGACGGTCCATCATCTGGCCTCGAAGTACTCACCGAGAATGACCGACTCACCATCCGCAACATCACTCCATTTTCACTCATCCAAGCCTCAGACGGCTGGTGGGGAGAATCCAGATACGACGAGCTCAACCCGAGTTTCAACCCGAAGGAAGACCAAGGAGTCATCCCTAATTCCCCTAATCCAACACCAGTCCACATCGCAGCTGCCGTTGTGCGTGGAATCGAAAATGACGACAAAACCAACCCGCTCACCTCGCGGATGATCGTTGTGGCAAATACTGACTTCCTACAGCCCGCCAACATGCGCGAAGAGCTCAACTATTTTATTAACTCATCGATCAACTGGCTCGTCGGCCGCGACGCCCTCATCGGCATCGACCCCAAACCAGTCTACCGCAAGAAAATCACCATCGAGTCCTCACATAAGTCACTCATCGATCAGTTCATTCTCATCTACCTCCCGATCGCCAGCTTGCTCATCGCTCTCATCATTTGGAATAGCCGCCGAACCTAGTTTCTGTGAAGATTTTCGTCACCATTTTTCTAGTCTTGAGCACCGCCGCGCTCGCTGTCCTCTCACTCATCCAGTGTGGGCGCATCGACCTAGCTAAGGAACTCCAATCCCAAACGACGATCCAACAAGGTCAAAAGCTTTTTCAAGCAGATCTCACAACTACCAGCGACCTCCGCCTCAACAAACAAGGCACACCGGAACACCATTTCATCTACAACAAAAAAACGGGACTCTGGAATGGTATAACACCTTGGCGCGACCGAGCTGACGGTCCAAAAGCAGTCGAACTAGCAATCAAATTTGCTCTCAATGCGGAAGTCGTCGAATCACTTTCGGTGGCTAAAAAGGAACTCCCTAAATACGGCTTTGATCAGGACGCTATCTCTTTCGAATGCCGCAACAGCCTCGGCGACATCATTGCCGAATTCGAAGTGGGAAAAGCTTCGGCATGGCACAAAAAAATCGAGGGAAAAGAAGACATCTACGTCCCCACTGTCTATCTGCGCCGCACAGATGAAGAAAACGATAAACATATCTATCTCTGCACGGATTTCACCGGAAACATCCGCAAACTTTTCAACACCGAGTTCAAAAACTTCCGCGATCACCGGCCCTTTGCACTCAACATCAACAAACTCCGACAAGTCCGACTCGTACGCAGTAAAACGGAAATCGTACTTGAGCGTCGAGCTCCTGACGCCAGCTGGTTACTTACCAAACCCCTCGAACTAAAAACCGATCCAGAGGCTGTCATTTCCTACCTTGTCAACCTCTCCAAACTCGAAGCCATCGCGCTGCATTCCACTGCCCAGGTCGCACTCCCTGAAGCCTCCGAGGAGCTCCAAAAAATTTCTATCTCAAATTTCGGTTCTGACGAAGAAACCACTTTAACCGTCTACCCTCCTGCTGAAAATGCCGGCAGCACCTACGCAACTGTGAGCAATCGTGATGTCGTCTTCGAACTCCCTCTCATCGCCACCCCTAAAGTCTCAAACCACATTACTCAGCTTCCTGACTCCATCAATAGCTTACGGTCTCGGACCATGCTCCACCTCAATGAAACCGACCGCGCTGACTTGAGGGGAATTATTGTCCGCTCACCAACATCAGGATCAGCTCCCGTCCTCATTTCACGCATTCCAAAAGGTCGCTACAAACTACTTGGCCACAATAACTCAAAAGAAGATATCGACGAAAGCGTCCTCGCGAACTTACTCAAACAGCTCATCACCACTCCAGTCAAAGACTTCGCCAGCGACGCCGCTGCCGATTTCTCCCCATTCGGACTAGATCAACCGACTGTCGTCATCGACTTCGTGTTCTTCTACGGCCCACCGATCCAACTTCGTTTCGGCAAAGTCACCCAAAACGGCCCCGACGGCATTCCTCAAGACCAATACTTCGCCAACCTGCGTGACTCTCCCATCGTTTGGGAAGTTACCGGAGAACTTATTTCTGACATCCCGACCCGCTCGTGGGACTGGCAGCCGAAAGAAATCTGGACTCTTCCGGTCATCGACATCGTCGGTTTTACGGCACAAACCGAGGGACAACCCGAGCTCGCAATCACCTACGACTACCTCGATGACTCCTTCACAGCTACCTTCGGCGACCAAGACGTCACTCAGAAACTCAACCCACAACGCGCCAAGTTCTTCCTCAACGAGAACCATCATCTTGTCGCACAGCAGCGACTCAGCCCACACAATGCGCAAGCTCAACAAGCTCTCGAAAATCCAATTCTGACAATTTCAATCACTGTCCAAGAATTTGACAATGAAGGCCTCCCAGCCGACAAGACAACCAACACACTCGAAATCGCCCCAGCCACCCGCTCAGAAAATAACGCATTCTTCTATGCCAAAGCGAGCAACTCATCTGGCTACTTTATCCTAAATAAAGACACTGTCGCCCAACTCGCGGCACGTGACATTTTCGAGGAAGACTAATTTGACACCATGAACGCTGACATCCGCGACCAATTTCCAATTCTCCACCAAGAGATCAACGGCAGACCGCTCGTCTATCTCGATAATGCGGCCACCGTACAAAAGCCACAGTGCGTGCTCGATGTCTCTCAGCGTTACTACTCAGACATCAACGCCAACATCCACCGCGGCGTCCACTATCTCTCGCGTAAAGCAACCGATGCCCACGAAACTGCCCGCAGCTACATCGCTGAATACCTCAATGCCCCGCACGAGCATGAAGTCATCTTCACATCTGGCACCACCGATGGCATCAACCTCGTCGCCGACACCCTCGCTCTCTCAGGAAAAATCACCTCGGACGACCACATACTCATTTCTGGACTCGAGCACCACTCAAACATCGTCCCTTGGCAAATGCTCTGCCAGCGCACAGGCGCGCAACTCGATGTCATTCCGATCACCGACTCAGGCGAATGGGACCTCAGTGAAATCGACAGTCTGTTGACCGACAAAACCAAGCTCGTCGCCGTCAACCAAGTCTCCAATGCTCTCGGAACCATTAACCCCATCCGCGAACTCATAGCCAAAGCGAAAGCTGTCGGAGCCTGGACCCTCATCGATGGAGCCCAATCCACTCCACACATGGCAATCGATCTCCAAGAAATCGGCTGCGACTTCTTCGTTTTCTCAGGCCACAAAACCTACGCCCCCACCGGCATCGGCATTCTCTGGGGCAAAACCGAACTTCTTGAAATGCTCCCACCGTGGCGCGGTGGTGGCGAAATGATCAAAGAAGTCACCTTCGCAAAAACCACCTACAACGACCTTCCCTTCAAATACGAAGCCGGAACCCCAAACATCGAAGGCGGTATCGCTCTCGCCGAAGCACTCAAATGGATGAAAGACATCGGCCTCGCCACCATCGCGTCACACGAAGACAAACTCCTCACACTCGCCACCGCAGCCATTTCTGAAATTGAGGGAATCAAACTCTACGGCACAGCAGCTAATAAAGCCTCTGTCCTCTCCTTCGGCATCGAAGGCGTCCACCACTACGACCTTGGAACTCTCATGGACCAAATGGGAGTTGGCGTCCGCACCGGCCACCATTGCTGCCAACCTCTCATGCAGCGCTTTGGCATCACCGGCACCACCCGAGCCTCTTTCGCCATATACAACACCGAGCAAGAAGTCGAACTCTTCATTCAAGCAGTCAAAAAAGCTGCCATGATGCTGCGTTAGAAAAATCTTTATCCTTTCTGCATTTTCCGTTCTTCTTAGCTCATGGTTCACCCAACAGCCATTATTTCTGAAAAGGCCACCATCGGCAACGATGTGACCATCGGCCCATACTGCGTCATTGGCGACAACGTCACCATCGGCGATCGATGTGAACTTAAGTCACACGTCGTTATCGACGGCATCACCAACATCGGCGAAGAAAACGTCTTCTTCCCATTCGCTGCTATCGGCCAGCAAACTCAAGATCTCAAATTTAAAGGGGACCCGACTTATCTAAAAATAGGCAATCGAAATACCTTCCGCGAAAACGTCACAATCCATCGCTCCACCGTCACCGACACTCCCACTACCATTGGCGATAACAATAACTTCCTCGCCTATTCCCACGTCGCTCACGACTGCGTTGTCGGCAATCATTGTATCTTTTCAAACAATGCCACTATCGGCGGCCACGTCATCGTCGAAGACTACGTTATCATCTCTGGACTCTCCGGCGTCCACCAATTCTGCCGACTTGGCGCCCACTCCCTCATCGGCGGTTGCACAAAAATCGTCCAAGACGTCGCACCTTTTGTTATTGTCGATGGCGCACCCGCCGCCGTCCGCTCCATCAATCAAGTCGGCCTCCAGCGCCGCGGCTTCACCGACCAAGACATCGCCTACCTCCGCCGCGCCTACAAACGCCTTTTCCTCAAAAAAAATACCAATATCGCGGTGTCCTTAGCCGAGCTCAAAATCGCCGACAGCGCCAGCAATCCACACGTCCAGCACCTCATCGAGTTCCTAGACAACGCCGAACGTGGAATAATACGATAACCCATTCAATATAACACCTTTGCGAGTAATTAGACAAAAAACTATAGTTCCCCACTCAATCTCGTCACTTGTATGCTTTCAAAGTCTCTCTCAAGTACACTCTTTGCCGTAGCTCTATTTTCTAGCAATCTCGCGCCACAACTACTATCGTCATAGACGATTTTACAGACGGACTTTCGCAAAGTGATGTCGCCAATAATGGCTCCACTAATCGCTATATTGAAGTAGTAACTAGCTACCATCTTCTTGGATGCCGCAAGCGCTAAGATGGTTAATCTCACTTACCCCGACACCGCCCCCGAGGCTCGTCACTCTCGTGAATAGCGATTTCAGAATGGAGAAACTCTGCAGCTTCTGCGGACTCTCTCACCTTTACTGCACTGCGTCCTAACATTTCAGCTTCAAACGCACGCAAACAAGCCTCCACATCTGCCTCGGAAGAACCATAGTGGGTGGTGATTGTACGCGCTAGGCTCATCGCATCGAGTAAGGCTTGATTTGCCCCTTGCCCCTTGAAAGGACTCATCGGGTGAGCCGCATCCCCAATCAAAGTAACAGCTCTCGCTTTTGCTAACAAATCAGCAGTGAGCAACGCCCGATCATACACCGGGTAACCAGAGATATGTGAAGCTTCAGTTGCCTCTAAAATGTGTGGAATCGGCTCATGCCATAGACACCTGCGGCACGCTTCTTCTTTCAGCGCTTGCGCTCCGCGACTACTGAGTTCCTTCGACTCTTCTTCAGCCAACGGAAAACTCAGCTGCCACATGACAGTATCAGCATCATAGGGCATCATATATATCCGTTCATTGCCATTCGCAGTCTGAAACACAGTCGCCGAATCTAACAATTTATTTTCCAAGCCCTCGAGGTTTTCCAAAGGACAAATTCCAAGAATAACAATACAGCCAAGATAGCGTAAAGGAGACACCTCTTCTCCCAGTACCAACCTACGCACCGAACTTCGAATCCCATCAGCTCCAACTACCAAATCGGCTTTTGCAGTTTTAATCTTTTCTCCAACTTTAAATGTTAAATCCACCCCACTATTATCACCTTCATTTAAAGCAACTAATTGATGTCCCCAACGAATCGATTCCTCACTTCCAAGCTGCTTCAAGAGCTCAGCTCTCAACGATTGTCTAGCAATGTGAATATTTGTGCGCTTAGGCAAGCTTCTATCATCTGAGCGCCCCCACTTTCTAATCCCCCACTCACCCACCACTCTACCTTCAGTAGTGTGCACCACATGGCGAGTGGAAACCACGCCACCTTCTAATTCGAAAATGCCCAATCCTTCAATCGCCTTACTCGCCTGCTGAAGAGTCAATCCATAGCCTTGAGAGCGTTCGTCAAAACCACCATCGCGTTCATAGAGATCAAATGGAATGCCTCTGTGCAAACAGGCAACAGCCATCGCTATTCCACCAATACCGCCACCAATAATCGCAACGCGCGGGTAACGCTCCTTATCCATTGGAGTGGGAGTATCTGTACGCATCAAGCCAGAGCCACCGCAAGTAACACAGGCATCAAGATGCCTTTTAGGAGGAAGCGGGGCATTCCCTTCACTCCCATTTTTTTCAAACGCAGTCAGAGCGTTCTGATACAGCCGCTTCGCCTTTTTGGAGAGCCTTCTACTTTTTCTACCACGCCCCTGACACTGTGGACAGATCGTCCAGTAACTCTCTTTATATTTCTCCACTTGCCTCTATGTATCAGCTCTTCCCACCACCACAAGCAGAGAAAACTCCCAGCTTCCAACCTAAATGCTCCTTGCTCAAAAGCTCCGCCTGACACTACTCTACCGACATGGAGTTAAACGCCATTAAAGAAGCCATCCGCCAGCTACCACACGATCAACGCAGCGAGCTAGGCATCTTTCTAACCCACCTTGAATTAGTCAATGACTCGAATTACTTCGAAACATTGCGCAGTAGAATGAACGACCAGTTAGAACAATCTTGGAAAGACCTCGACGAACTGTAAAAATGCGCGATCACTCAAAAGTATTCCTCCACGCCAGTGCTCAAACTCAGCTTCCCGCCACCGGCCAACGACGCGATATCCTCATGAGGAAGTTACGAAAAATCCAAATTTCCCCTGACGCTGGAGCTGATTTCCTATGGTCTAGCTCAAAATCCACCAAGCCAATCAAAGTGACCGTCTGCGTCGGTTACGCCATTTCATGGATCGCTGATAAAAATAATCTGCGCATCCTCGATATCCGTCCAATCCCAGCATGAACTCCTCACCCTTTTTCCTTTATCCTTTCAGCTCCCCACTCTAGCCTGCTTCCACTATGAGCGACCTCGCAGACATCAACATCACCGTCACAACTAACAAAGGTGACATCGACATTACTCTTTTCCCATCTGACGCACCTGTTACTTGTGCTAGCTTCCTCAACCTTGCATCACGCGGCTTCTACGATGGTATCGTGTTCCACCGCGTCATCGACAACTTCATGATTCAAGGCGGCGACCCAACTGGTTCCGGCATGGGCGGCCCAGGCTACAAGTTTGAGTGCGAATGCAAACCCGCAATCCGTAAACACGACAAGCCAGGTATCCTCTCCATGGCGAATGCTGGACCTAACACCAACGGTTCCCAGTTCTTCATCACCCACCTTCCTACTCCTCACCTCGACGGCAACCACACCGTCTTCGGTGAAACAACCAAAGGCCAAGACGTAATCAACTCCATCGTTCAAGGTGACAAGATTGAAAGCATCACCATCCACGGCGACACCTCAACTCTCTTTAAAGCGCAAGCTGACCGCATCGCTGATTGGAACGCTGTCCTCGGATAACTCTCCAATCCACATAATCATTTCAGCAAACGCTCAGCACGACCCGTGCTGGGCGTTTTTTATGGTCCGACAATCGACCTGAATCACCTCTTGAGCATTTTCATAAAAATCATGCAGAAAATTCTTGCCTCTACCTCGATATCAAGTAGAAACCCCGCACACCAAACAACACCTCGCTCGGGTGGCGGAATTGGTAGACGCGCTAGACTAAGGATCTAGTGGCCATTGCGGCCGTGGGGGTTCGATTCCCCCCTCGAGCACCATTTGTTTACAAAAGGCTTTCAGTATCCCTGAAAGCCTTTGTTTTTTCTAAAAACTACGCTCAGGAATGAGCCCCCTCCTAACCAGCACAGCGAGGAACTCAGGGTTGGACTGCTTCAGGGTACATCACGCTCCAGATACCATCCACTTTATGGAGCAGCAAAGTTACACCATGCAGATCACCAGCGAAGCGAGAATATTTCCCCTAGAACACCAACCTCCTCCTCAGGTCCCTCCACCTAACAATAAAAGGCCTCTCAGCGATTAAACTGAAAGGCCATCAAAAACGTTGGGGGGCTACGTACCTTAGTTAGAACGGCATGGATTACCGTATTCTGCACGATCCTGAACTTTCGGCCACACATCGCAGTCCTTGCTGCAGCTAGAAGCACTGATAGTATCACAACAAGAGCTCGCAGCGAAGGCAAAGGCCGCTGCACACATTCCGATAAGTAGTTTTGAAATAGCCATGCCCTATAATCTAGCAGAAGTCTATAAAGATGCAAGACGTCACTTTAGGCTTTTCACACATATTCACTACAATTTCCACTCGCTTTTCATACTCCCCTCCCAGAGACTCCCCTCACATTATTATGTTTTTCCAAAATCTAGCACGCAAAAACGAAATCGGCGCCAACTGCTACCTTCTAGAAACTAGTGACAGCACGATCGTTCTAGATTCTGGCATGCATCCGAAAGAAGAAGGCCTAGATGCCCTTCCCGCACACCACGAGATCCCTCCATCCAGCGTAGACGCCATCGTCCTCAGTCACGCCCACCTCGATCACACAGGAACTATTCCTGTGCTCATGCGCGACCAACAAGACGCGCCCCTCTACCTCACCCAAGCGACCGCTGACCTAGCCAAAGCCCTGCTTCACAACTCCGTCAACGTGATGCAACACAAACGCCTCGAGTTCGGCATCACCGAATACCCGCTCTACGGCCACCGCGAACTCGACCGGCTCGCCACTCGCTGGGAACCACAAAAATACGAAGCAAGCTGGAAAATTAATCGAGACACCAAGCTCACTTTCCACGACGCAGGCCACATCCTCGGCTCCGCCGGAGTCATGGTGGAATCTGGTGAAAAACGCATTTTCTATACAGGAGATATCCAATTCGAAGACCAAACTCTCATCACTGGAGCCAAATTCCCCCAAGAACACGTCGACACACTCATCGTTGAAACCACACGAGGCGCGTCTCCGCGAGCAGCTGACTACGACCGCGACATCGAAGAACAAAAACTCCTCGACGCCATCCTCGCCACCCTCGAACGCGGTGGCTCCGCACTCATCCCAGTGTTTGCCATTGGTAAGACTCAAGAAGTCCTCACCATGATCCACAAATTCAAACAAAGTGGTCAACTCCCTGACAGCACGCCCGTCTATATGGGTGGACTCAGCACTAAGATGACGATGATCTTCGATGACCTCTCTGACTCAACCAGTCGCAAAGTCCCGGACTTCAAAATTCTCGAAGACATGGACCTCCAAACTGGATCTAAAAAGCACAAAGGCGCCCCCATCACCTACCGCCCCGGTGCGATCTTCTGCCTCTCTAGTGGCATGATGTCAGAAAAGACCACCTCTAACATTTTTGCCCAAACTTTTATTTCTAACCCAAAGAACAGTTTGCTCTTTGTCGGCTATGCAGACCCAGCTTCTCCTGGAGGAATCATACGCCAAACGACCAAGGGAGACATCGTAAAATTATCGAAAGATCAACCAGCTGTCGTTCTCAACTGCCCAGTTGAAGTCTTCGACTTCTCAGGCCACGCCACGCGTGACGCCATCCTCGACTACATTCTTAAACTTAGTCCCCAGCAAGTTTTCCTCGTTCACGGTGACATTGAAGCCAGCGAATGGTTTCAACAACAAATTACCGATCGTCTTCCACAAACAGAATGCGTCATCCCACTTCCAGGTAAGAAGTATTCATTGTAATTTGTCACATTTTAAACAAAGTTCCTCCACCCTAACGCTACAGCTAGACGGGTAACTAAAAACCTACTCTCAATGCACCATCGCTTGAGGTCTCAAAAATTCATGAAAAAACAACTAAGTATCGCAGCTCTTGGCCTTGCATTCTCAGCAAGTTCATTTGCTCAGGACAAAGCAGCAGAAGAAGCGAAACCAGAACTTTCCCCTGAAAAAGTACGTACCGACTCTTCCTATTTCTTCGGTTACCAGAGCGCAGCTCAGCTTGCAAATGCTGGTCTCACCGCAAGTGACTTCGACAAAGACAGCTTCTATGAAGGCTTTGTTAGTGGTCTTAAAAACGACGAGCCAAAAGTCAGCCAAGATGAAATCACCGCAGTCATGCAGGCTCTTCAGGCACAAATCCAAGAACGCGATAAAAAGCTCGGTGAAGAAAACCTAAAACAGGAAGAAGCATTTCTCGCTGAAAATAAAGAGAAGGAAGGCGTTATCACTACTGACAGCGGTCTCCAATACATCGTTCTCGAAAAAGGCGGCGACAAGAAATACGCAGCCCCTGAAGAAACGCCTAACGGCATGGATATGCAAACTGAGTTCACCGTGAACTACAAAGGCACTCTCATCGACGGTACCGAGTTCGACGCATCTCCAGAAGGTGAGCCTGTTAAACTCACCCTCCAAGTCGTTCCAGGCTTCGGCGAAGCACTCAAAACTATGCCTGTCGGCGCTAAGTGGAAGCTCTTCATTCCGTCCAAACTCGGTTACGGTGAGCGCCGCATGGGACCAGTTCTCGAGCCACACTCCACACTCATTTTCGAACTTGAACTCAAAGAAATTGGAAAACGTGAAATGCCACAAGGCGGTATGCCATTCCAACTTCCTGCAGGAGCAATGCCACAAGGTCATCCAGGCCAGTAAGCTCTAGCAACTAGTTCTAACAAAATCTAAAGCGCAGCCTCACAAGCTGCGCTTTTTTACTTCTAAAAAATCGATTCCCACACATATTTATTACCATGAACGTCACTTTTTACGGCCACTCCTGTTTCGCAGTAGAGATCAACGGTTCTAAGATCCTCTTCGACCCCTTCATCAGCCCGAACCCAAAAGCAGACGGCGTCAATATTGATACAATCGAAGCTGATTACGTCCTCATCACCCATGGCCATGAAGACCATGTCGCAGACGCCGAAACCATCCTCAAACGCACCGGAGCTACTCTCATTTCTAACTACGAGATTGTTTGCTGGTTCGGCGAAAAAGGTATCGAAAAGAGCCACCCGCTCAACCACGGAGGTTCAGTCACTCTCCCTTTTGGCAAAGTAAAATATGTCAATGCCGTCCACTCTTCAGCCCTCCCCGACGGCAGCTATGGAGGTAACCCTGGTGGTTTCGTCATCGAATCCAGCGAAGGCGACTTCTACATTTCAGGTGACACCGCGCTTACTTACGACATGAAGCTACTCGGAGAATTCCACAGGCTCGATTGGGCGGTGCTCTGTGTGGGTGACAACTTCACTATGGGCTATCAAGATGCCGCCATATGTGCCGAATGGATCAATGTCGACAAAGTACTAGGAACCCACTTCGATACCTTCCCATACATCGAAATCGATCACCAATCTGCTATCGACTACTTCGCTAGCAAGTCGAAAGAACTCATCCTTCCAGAAATCGGACAAACCATTGCACTTTAACACATTCTAACATAATGAAAATTCGCACCGGCATCGGCTACGATGTCCACCAATTCGCCGAAGGCCGCAAATGTATCCTCGGTGGCGTTGATATCCCGCACAGCGTTGGCCTGCTCGGCCACTCAGATGCTGACGTCCTATGCCATGCTATCGCCGACTCTATTCTCGGTGCCCTAGGACTTCCAGACATTGGCTACTATTTCCCTCCAGAAGACGATAGTATTGAAGGCATTAGCTCTCTGGACATTTTAAAGAAATGCAAAGCCCTAGCAGACGAGAAAGGCGCAGACCTGCAAAACGTAGATTCAGCACTCGTGGCTGAAGCCCCAAAAATTCTTCCGCACATCGCAGAAATGAAAGCGAATATCGCTAACGCTCTAGCCCTCGTTCCCGAAGACATCGGCATCAAAGCCACTACCAACGAAACAATGGGCTTCGTCGGACGCAAAGAAGGCATCGCAGCCATGGCCACTTGCTGTCTCGTCATCCATTAATCTACCCCCTCAGTAAAGACTTGTAAGCCTATCATGCCCAAACCCCTCATCAATGACTTACCCGAGGAGGATCGCCCTCGCGAAAAACTCACAAAGTGGGGCCCTCAAGCCCTTAGCAACGCGGAGCTCATCGCTATCTTTCTCAGAGTTGGGGTCACTGGCAAAAGTGCAATCGAAGTCGCACAGGAACTACTAGACACACACGGAAGCCTGCGCTCGCTCGGACGCGCTAATGTCAAAGAAATTGCCAAACAACACGGAGTCGGCCCTGCCAAAGCTGCACAAATCTCCGCAGCCTTCGAGCTAGGACTGCGTTCTGCGAAGGAGGAAATGAATAAAGCTTCCGTCGCATCACCCAAGGAGATCTACACGCTCATGAGCCCTATACTCTCCCACCAAAGTTGTGAGAAAGTATTCCTCCTCCTCGTAGACACTAGACTTAAGCACGAACGTACCATTGAGCTCTCACATGGCTCCGTCACCGAAAGCATCTGCCACCCGCGCGACGTATTGCACCACGCTCTCCTCCACCAGTCCTATGGTTTTATACTCATCCATAACCACCCCAGTGGAGATGCGTCACCGAGTGAAGCCGACAAGCGAATGACCCAAGCCATTCGTGAAGCTGCAGAACTCATGCAGCTCCGCTTTATCGACCATCTGATTATCGGATCACCAAACAATCATCGAGACGCCTATTACTCGTTCCGAGAACACGGCTTCTTTAACTAACAATTTCTAACCATGATCCACCCAACTGCTATCATTCACCCTGATGCCAAAATTGGAAACAATGTCTCCATCGGTGCATTTACCATCATCGATGCCAATGTCTCCATTGGCGAGAACTGTACAATTGACCCACACGTCTGGCTCACAGGCCATACCACACTCGGAGAGAACAACTTTGTGGGCTTCGGTTCCCATATCGGCGGCGATCCACAAGATGTGTCCTTTGAAAAATCTACCAGCTCAGGAGTAAAAATCGGTAAAAACAACACCATTCGTGAACACGTCACCGTTCACCGTAGCACTAGTGAAAATGGATTCACAGTCATAGGCAACAACAACATGCTCATGATCAATAGCCACCTTGCTCACGATGTACACCTTGGCTCTAACAACAACCTAGCTAACAGTGTACTCATCGCTGGCCACATTCGCATTGGTAGTAATTGCTTTCTCGGTGGAGGTGCAGGCTTCCATCAGTTCATCAAAATTGGAGACTACGCCATCTGCCAGGGCAATGCAGCAATCACCAAGGACATCCCGCCCTACTGTATGGCTCACGGACAAAACCACCTCGCAGGCCTAAACGTCATCGGCCTGCGCCGGGCTGGATTCAATGGCGACCAACGCAAGGAAATCAAATCCCTCTACAACCTCCTCTTTAAAAGCGGTCTCGGTATGACTGAAGCTCTCAGACAAGCCGATGAACAAAGATGGTCCTCGGAAGCTCAGCTCCTCCTAAATGCAGCGAAACAACCATCACGCAAAGGCATCATGATGTAAACTTTCGCATGCACTCCTTTTAAAAAAGGCAAAACCCGCAGGATATTAATTCTGCGGGTTTTTCATTCAAAAAAAACGAGCGAAGTCCGAAAACTTCGCCCGCTGTAAAATAGAATCTGATTAACTCAAATTAGAAGCTAACAGAAAGGGAAACACCACCGAAGAAACGGTTTTGCTCAGAACGGCCAGAACCGTTCATTGGTGCTGCGTAACGCTCAAGACCAGCAAGCTCCCATGTGTATGCGAGGTATGGTGTGAGTGTTGCGTGATCAGTAAGCTCCCAATCGTAACCTGTCTTCAAAGTGATGTGTGAAGCACCGAAGCCTTCGAAGAGGAAACCAGTTGTGAGTGTGGTATCAAGAGTGTAACCGAAAACGTCTGTGTCGTTACCGAGAACGAGCTCATTGTAACCATCGTTGTCAGTAGCATACACGTCCCAGAAGTATGTGTAGCTAGCGTTGAAGCCCCAGCAAAGATCTTTAGAAAGACCGAAGTATACTTCGTGAGCGTTGTTTGTTTCTCCGTCGAAGAAATCGTAGTAGATGTAACCTGTGGTGAAACGAGCCCAACCAAAGTCCTTAGAACCTTCGATCCAAGCATTGATTTCGTCGTCGAAAGATTCCTCTTCAACGTTACCAGCCCAAAGACCACCTGCAAAATCAAGACCCCATGCTGAGGTAGAAGCTTCTACAGAAGAATCAACAAGTGCACGCCCGAGGAAAAGACCACGCCAGATATAATCTGAGTGTACGCCAACAGAAACAGAAGCTTCATAACCAGGCTCAACTGTAACTGGCTCAGGTGCAACTACTGGGCCTGCATAAGCAGAACCGGATAGAAGCGCACCACCGAGTAGGGATAATGTAGTTTTGTTATTCATAACGCCTGTTAGTTAGCACATCTAATACCATCGTAAAACAAAAAAATTACTTTTTTGTCACTTAACCTACATCCCCGAAGGGTGGTACATCAATAGATTCCCCCAATTTCTTTAAGCTTATCTAATTATCATAATTAGCACAGTATAATGCAACCAACCATAAAATTGTTAGGTGAAATAGTAATCAACCATCTCAGGAGCATCCTCAACCCTTCACCACTATATATAGTACATTTCCATCCACATCAAATAGCACTCGAAAACGACAAAATTCTCTATACCCCAAAGACAAGTAGTCTATTCCGAACCTCATTTTAGTGCAGCCCCTCACTCATAGGCCTATACGGCTAGTGATGGAACTTCAGAACCAGCTAGCCCATACCCGACACTAGAGTACCGCCATTTCATCGAGCAAATGGCAACCATGCAGCTAAAGCAAAGCCTGACGACTGGTCATATATATTCTTCTGTATACGCATAGAGTAGATTTCCTAATCTTCCCACAAGCAGTCTAGTCAGTGTGGAGATTCTCAAAAGTGATCATACAAAAAGCTCAATCGCATCATGAGTCACCCCTTCAATAAACCATGCATCAAACTCATGATGAATAATTTTATTTCTATTCATCACAAAGTTGGCATGCCGCATGCTAACCCCCAATGCAGACTATAAACCTAGCATATAGACAATGAGAAAACTACTACTCAGTACAGCAATTGGTTCACTAGGCCTGATGGGCACAGCGTTTGCACAAGACGCAGGTCCTTCTACAACTGAAGTGAAATTTATTATCGATAACCTGTGGATCCTTATTTCCGCAGCACTCGTATTTATCATGCACCTTGGCTTTGCCTCCGTTGAGGCTGGCATGTGCCAACGCAAAAACACGGTGAACATCATGTTCAAGAACGTGTGGATCGTCTGCATCGGCGCAGTCGGTTACATGCTCTGGGGCTTCAATGCGATGTACCCTGGCGACTTCGGCGGAGTATTCGCTACAGGTTCACCAATCGCAGCTGGCTTCTCAGGAGAAGCTGCTACAGCTAACCTTACTAGCGAATATGCTGACTACACTTACTGGTCAGATTTCATCTTCCAAGCAATGTTCGCTGCTACAGCTGCAACCATCGTATCTGGTGCTGTCGCTGAGCGTGTGAAGCTTGGTTCCTTCATGATCTACGCAGCAATCCTCGTAACATTCCTCTACCCAGTATCAGGTTCTTGGCACTGGGGTGGTGGCTGGCTTGCAGAAAAGGGCTTCGGCGACTTCGCTGGTTCTTCACTAGTACACGCCTTCGGTGGTTTTGCAGCTCTCGCAGCAGTAATCATTCTCGGACCACGCGCTGGCAAGTATACAAAATCTGGCATCAAGCCAATCCTTCCATCCAACCTCCCACTTGCGAACATTGGTGTATTCCTCCTCTTCCTCGGTTGGTTCGGCTTCAACGGTGGCTCTGTACTCTCTGCAGACGCAGCTACAGTATCCCTCGTATTCGTAACTACAGCCATGTCTGGATTCGCTGGCGGTATCGGTGCCATCCTCATGTCATGGATCATCACCAAGAAACCCGACCTATCTATGGCTCTCAATGGTATGCTAGCTGGACTCGTATCCATCACTGCTGGTGCTGACGTCATTCCACCATACTACGCACTCCTCGCTGGTTTCCTCGGTGGTATCATCGTAGTACTCTCCGTTGGCTTCTTCGACAAAATCAAGATCGACGATCCAGTAGGCGCTATCTCCGTACACGGTGTAGTTGGCATCTGGGGCACACTCGCAGTAGGTATCTTCGGTGGTGGCGACTTCGGTGTACAGCTCATCGGTACTCTATCAATCTCAGCGTTCGCATTCATCAGCTCATTCATCCTCTTCTTCATCATCAAGCTCATCATGGGTGTGCGTGTTGAAGAGCAAGAAGAGCACGAAGGCCTCGACGTTGCTGAGCACGGTGTTCCTGCATACAACGACTCCGCTAACTAACATTTCTCTATAACTATATTGTGATAGTACAAGGGAGGGACTTCGGTCTCTCCCTTTTTCTTATCTTTAGAACCAAGCTCTTTTCCCTTGTTCTAGATTACCTCACATGGCAATTCAGTTCCGCACGAAGTGCATTCCGAAATGCAATATCTATTGATCGATAACTCAAACACACGAACCAAGTTCGCCCTCGGCTCGAACCAATGCTTAGGAAAAACTATATCGATCATTCCCACCTCCGAGATCTCTCCCAGCTCTCTCGACTCAGCCCTCAAGGATATCACTTATGACGCCGTAGTTCTATGCTCAGTCGTTCCAGAAAAAGCTGAAATCATGGCCGATTTCTTCGAGGGAAAACCATTCCACCAACTCAGCTCCGAAAGCAAACTGGGGATACAAATCGAGTACCCCAACCCTAATCAGATTGGAGCCGACAGACTAGCCAATGCGATAGGCGTCCAAACCCTCTTTTGCTCACCTGCTATAGTCATTGATTTCGGAACCGCTGTCACCTTTGATGCCATAGGCTCAGACGATCGCTACCTCGGTGGAGTCATCGCACCAGGTCTCGCATCCATGACCCAAAACCTAGCAAAGCGCACTGCTCTTCTCCCGCAGATCGAGCTCACTGAACCTACACACGCTATCGGAAAGTCAACAACTGAGGCGATGCTCGCTGGAGCCGTTTTTGGCTATCGAGGCCTCATCAAGGAAATCATCCACAAGCTCAGTGAAGAAATGCACACGACTCCAACCGTAGTAGCTACTGGTGGTGACGCAGAACTCATCGCTCGCGGTCTCCCTGAAATCCAGCATGTCTCCCCCACACTCACCCTCGAAGGCATCCGCATTGCCGCAACTCTCCAATTTTAAAACCTTTTACAATTTTATGGAACTTACCAACAAAGCAATAGGAATCGATTTCGGCGGCACATCCATCAAATTTGGAGTCGTTATTGGCAAGCAAATCATTGCCGAAGCTCCACCCATCCTCCCAAAAAACCACCCAAAACCGAACGACCTCATCCAAGCCATTGCCGACACTTGTAAATCACTCGTTGAAAAGCATCCAGACATCCAAGCGATTGGCTGTGGAGTTCCCGGTTTTGTTGATACACCCACTGGACTCATTCACAATCTCACCAATGTCCCTGGCTGGATTGACATCCCACTGCGCGATCTCCTGTCACAAAAAACAGGCCTGCCTTGTATTGTCGAAAATGATGCCAATGCTATGGGAGTAGCTGAGTGGAAACTCGGCGCAGGTGCAGGCTTCCAACACCTCGTCTGCCTCACACTCGGCACGGGAGTCGGCGGCGCCATCATAGTGAATAACCAACTCGTACGAGGAGCAAAATTTGTAGCCGGCGAGCTCGGCCAAACATCTATCCACTACAATGGTCGAGTCGGTGCATATAACAATCCTGGAGCACTAGAAGACTACGTAGGCAACAACGAATTTGCAGCGGATGCTCAACAAGCCTATTTCGAATCTGGCATTGAAAAAACATTAGACGATTGCTCACCGGCCGCACTAGATGCAGCGGCTACAGCGGGATGTGAAATTGCAATTGCCTGTTGGGACGACTTCGCTCGTAAACTCGCTTGCACACTCGCTAATTGCTGCTGGCTGCTCAACCCTGAAGCTTTTGTCATCGGTGGTGGATTAAGCAAGGCTGGAGACACTCTCTTCAAACCACTTCGCAAGCACCTTGCCGCCCAACTTAGCCCACCATTCCGCGACCACCTCCAAATCATCCCTGCAAAATTCTCTAACGAGGCTGGCATCATCGGCTGCTCAGTACTCGCACTTGAATCATTAGATTCTTAAGCTCCCCATTAAAATGGCATGAGCTGGCATTTCTCACACTATTGTCACCTTTCAGCTATCGCTCTTTGCCCATGATGAGGTGATTGCTCTAACCAGCATTCACCTCATTTTTTATGGCACCCGATAACATTGACAAGTACTTCAAACACCTCCGCGAAGAATACATCGACCAGTTCGATGAAGAACTAGAAATGGAGTTCGGGGAATTCGATGAAGAAAATACCGACCACGGTGGCTCGCAAGACCACAGCAGCGATTTCCGTAAATCATACTTCCGTGAACTCTATAGAGTACAAACTGAACTGGTAAAACTCCAAGATTGGGTCGTAGAAACGGGCCATAAACTTGTTGTCCTTTTCGAAGGAAGAGATTCAGCTGGTAAAGGTGGAGCTATCAAGCGTATCACTCAGCGTCTCAACCCTCGTATTTGTAGAGTCGCCGCTCTCCCTGCCCCCAACAACCGCCAACGCACTCAATGGTATTTTCAGCGCTACGTCGAACACCTGCCCGCAGCTGGAGAAATCGTCCTTTTCGACCGTAGCTGGTACAACAGAGCCGGCGTAGAAAAGGTCATGGGCTTCTGCGACGATGATGAATATGAAGAATTCTTCCGTTCAGTACCTGAATTCGAAAAAATGCTCGTTCGCTCAGGTATCCAAATCATTAAATACTGGTTTTCGATCTCAGATGACGAACAGGAATTCCGCTTCGATTGCCGCAACCACGACCCACTCAAGCAATGGAAACTCAGCCCAATGGATCTAGAGTCACGCATCCGCTGGGAAGAATACACCAAAGCCAAGGAGGTTATGTTAGAGAAAACACATATCCCCGAAGCGAAATGGTGGGTCGTCCCTGGAGATGACAAAAAGAAAGCACGCCTCAATTGCATCAACCACCTCCTCAGCCAAGTCCCATACCAACATATCGAGCGCGAGCCAGTCGAACTTCCCGAGCGAGTGTATCACGATGACTACCATCGTAACCCAACTCCAGAAGAGTTCTTCGTCCCCGAAAAGTTTTGAGACAAGCGCCCTCAATACGGCAGCCTCAATGCTCCGTGTTCGTGGTCACGGAGCAATTCAGTCAACTGCTGTACCACATACACCAACTCACCAAGAGTGATGTAAAACGGCGGCGTGAACGCTAAAATGTTTCCATCGGGCCCATCCGCTAACATCACCACTCCACGCTCTAACATTTGCCCGAGCAATTGACCTGCGACATCACCAGCTGGTTGTCCATCCGGATGACGCAGCTCGACCCCGATCATTAGCCCGCGCCCACGCACCTCGTGAATGAGCGGAGAGTCGATCTCTTCTAACATAGAAATGAGTTCATTACCTTGGCGCTCCACATTTGCCGCCAACAGTGGATCAGCATGCATTTTCAAGGCTTCGACAGCCATCGCGCAGCCCACAGGATTTCCTAAAAAAGTACTCGTATGTAGCGCCTCACCAGGGCTCACCGGCCACTTGTCCATCACTGAGGGCAGCCCGACACAAGCGGAAATAGGATAACCGCCCGACAGAGCTTTTCCCACACAAATCAAATCTGGAAACACTCCTTCCCATTCACAAGCAAATAACCTGCCAGTCCGATTAAATCCGCTATAGATTTCATCAAAAATCAACACCACTCCATGCGTATCCGCCCACTCGCGTAAAATCTTCAAAAAGCCAATTGGTGGAATAACCTTCCCACCACGTCCTTGCATCGGCTCCAACAAGAGCGCCCCGATTCCCTCACTGAGCAAACCTGCTAGCTGCTGACGCAAAATTGCTAAATCCTCCTCAGTCCGCGGAAAATCCAGCTCGTATCTCACGTTTGCCAATTGAGGATCAAATGGCCCACGAAACTTATCAAAACCACTACCCAATAAGGCTCCATAGCCAAGTCCGTGATAACCATTTTTAAAATGCAAAACTCCAGCCTTCCCCGTCGCTATAAAGGCTGTCTTCAGTGCAGTTTCTACCGCCTCAAAACCAGAATTAGCCAAAACCGTCTTCCCCCCCCCTTTTCCCCAGCGCTCGAATGTAAGCTCTGACAGGCGCTTACACACTTCAATTTTCAACTCCGTAGGATGCACATCGCCCATCGCATGCATTAACTTACCACTCTGCTCAACCATTGCATCGCGCAACACTTCATGGGTATGGCCTAAGCCAGCCACTCCAAAGGCACTAGTGACATCTATATAACGATTCCCATCTGCATCCCACACACTACTTCCCTCAGCACGCTCCCAAAATATCGGCCAATCCTCCGCCACATAAGTCACATTGTGGCTCTCGTATTTGCGTAGTTCAGCTGCAAGCTCAACAGAGCGTGGACCAGGAATCGAAGTTTTGAGTTCGGGCAACATAGCTGCGCACATCATTCTTATTAACATCAGAATAACAACCAGATTCCCCTCACTGATGGCCAGTTTTTCGCTGAACACTTCTTGCATCTCATCAAAAAGCATGCTGTCTTTCGTCCGCACGACCTATGTATTCTCACATCATCTTTGATCTCGATGGCACACTCATTGAGTCCCTCCCTGGGATAGCCGCAGCTCTCAATACAGCACTCGCTGCATCGAAGCTACCTACCCACAGCATTGAAGACGTTCGTACTTTCATTGGTGACGGCTCTCTTACGCTTTGTGAACGCGCCGCTCCAGATCAATCCTCAGAAACTATCCACGTAATCCACGAGACATTCCTCGCCGAATACCCAAAAGCTTGGAAATCCGGAACGACTGTATTCGCTGGTATCCACGAAGTCATCAGCGAACTCAAAGGCATGGGCTGCACACTCAGCATCCTTTCCAACAAAGTACATGAGTTTACTACGGAAATGGCGGATTACTTTTTCCCAGAAAAACCCTTCGACCTCGTACTCGGTCAACGCGAAGGAATCGCCAAAAAGCCTGACCCATCTGGAATCCACGAACTCCTTGGTGAACTCGACAAATCCAGTTCGAATAGCATTCTCGTCGGCGACTCCACCATCGACGTCATTACCGCACGCAATGCTGGAATCAAGTCCCTCGCTGTCACATGGGGCTACCATGACAAGTCAGCACTCAAAGCCGTGTCCCCCACACTTACCGCACACAAAGTGCCACAAATTCTAGAGCTACTCACGCCCACTCAGGTTCCAAGCTTCCGCCAACCTGCTTAAAATCAGCGATCGTGCTCCTGGCACGCATACTGCAGAAGATCTCACTAGCTAGAAGCCATGCAGTCAGAAGCCCACCAGTTCTTAGATCAATTGCGCGCAGAAGGCGTCGACATCCCGCAAGATCGATACTCCCAAATCGACTCCGAAATCCTCTCTAATGGGAATTATCGATTAAATCAAACGGAACTCCTCTGGGCCGCAAAACTCGCTTGGCGAAATAGTGAAAAATGCATCGGTAGACTACATTGGGCAAATATCGAAGTGCTCGATGGCCAATCGGCGAGATCCGCTGCAGAAGTTTTTCAACTTTGCCTCGAGCACCTATCCAGCTCCACCAACAAGGGACGCATACAGCCGATGATGAGTTTTTTTCCACCATCCAAAAACGGTAAAAAAGTGCGCATCCTCAACTCCCAACTCATTCGTTACGCTGGTTATAAGCTCACCGATGGATCCATCTTAGGGGACCCAGACCAAGTCGAAACCACTCAGTTGGCACTCGATTTAGGTTGGCGCCCTCGCAAGCCCAAAACACGCTTCGACATCCTCCCACTCATCATCCAGTTTCCCGGTGAAGCCCTCCAGTATTTTGAAATCCCACAAGAATACGTACTAGAAGTCCCCATTCGCCACCGCGAGCTCGATTGGTTTGCTGATCTAGAGTTAAAATGGCACGCACTCCCCGCCGTAAGTGACCGGGCTATCAAAGTCGGTGGACTGCTTTTTACCGCCGCACCTTTCAGCGGATTCTACATGGGCACAGAAATTGGCGCCCGTAATTTCGGCGACACCTATCGCTACAACATGCTCCCCATTGTCGCAGAAAAAATGGGACTCGATACCAGAAAGTCAGACAGCCTTTGGCGTGACCGCGCTATTATAGAGCTCAATTCCGCTGTCCTCTATTCCTTCCGTGAAGATGGCGTCACTATCGTCGATCACCACACAGCCTCACGCCAATTCATCAAACACATTGAAAATGAAAAAAGCAAAGGCCGTGAAGTCCCCGGAAACTGGAGCTGGCTAGTCCCTCCCATTTCTGGCTCTACCAGCCAGGTCTTTCATCGTGGATATTCAAAGAAACAGCGCTGCCCTTTTTTCTCCCAGCAGTAGCCTCAAGAAATTTCTCCAGACTACGGGGCTTTCGGCATGAAAATCCATAGGACAATGTAAATCAAAGGTCCGACTCCAAACAACAAGGTCGAACATACGAAAATCACCCGCATAATCCATGCTGCCATATTCGCCTTCTTCGCGAGCGTATAACACACGCCGCCGATCATTGGTTTTTCTACTTTTGTACTCATCAAGGTTAACCTAACAGACTCTTCACCATAGGTCGACCTTCAAGCCTAAACAATTGATCGATTCCTCCCTTAAGCTCACACAAAATTCTTAATTCGCCTTCGGCATAAATATCCAAAGGATAATATAAGGTAAGAAACCAAAACCAAAACAAAGCACTGACATCACAAAAATCACCCTCCACACCCAAGTCGGAATATTAAAGTTCAATTTCTTACTTAGCGTGTAACACACGCCACCAATCATCGGTTTATCTGCAGAAGCATTCATCAATACCAATGATTAACTCAAAACTTTGAATCTAGTCGATTACGAAACCCAGAGGATTTTACAATCATCGTCCATACAACTCATCTGCTAAGAAAAACGTTTTCTCGCTTGTAAATTTCACATGCGCCAAAAAACTCGTCCACCTTTTGAGTGGATCTGTTCTGAGGATATATGCCCGATGAGATGCGGTCTCGGACGGAGTCTACGACAAGCTCATTAGAGCTTCTCGTAATTGCCATCGATACGCTTCTCGAGCACGGTAAAGCCCGCTTTCTTCGCATCGATTTTCGACATTGGTTTGGTGATACTTGGTGTGTTGATCCGGCTGATCACCTTTTTGACCGGCTTTCTACAAAGTGGGCAGTTCTCCAAAGGAGCTCTATCCACTGGACGTCTTAGTTCAAAACCTTTCGAACACATACGACAGCTCTTCCCTTCAACACCGGGTTGTTCTGAAATATATTCGTATAAAGGCATATTCCTAAGATAGTTCTTTAACGATTGTTTGCCTAGATCCAATGACAGAAATGACGCGAGTCGGCCTAACCAACTCACGCCATCTAGAAATTGTGTCTATAGCACTGTAGCGCTTAGTATTACCAAGATGACTTGGTCACACCCGGGATCATCCCGTGTGATGCAAGCTCACGGAAAGCAATACGAGAAAGCTTAAAGCGACGGAGGAAACCGTGACGACGTCCTGTGTACTCACAACGGTTTACAACGCGTGTTGGTGATGCATCACGTGGAAGCATGCTAAGTCCAACATAATCTTTCTCTTGCTTAAGTTGCTCGCGAAGCTTCGCATACTTAGCTACAGTCTTTTTCTTGCGCTCGTTACGCGCGATCCAGCTCTTCTTTGCCATAGGGAGCGCGAGGTGTATACAGATCGTGCAGTCAATCAAGACATTTTTTGTCTTTTTCTAAAGTTCTTCCTTCTAGCCACGTATATACTATGAATAATACCCCCAAACTTGTTAGGAGCCTAGCTCCTGTAATTAAATACTCTTAAGAAATTATGCTTACAAAAACATTCACCGCGCTTTGCGCCACAGTAGCTGTCACATTCACAGTTACTGCAGACCCAAAACCTAAAGTGACCACCCTAGAAATCGGCGCGCAAGCTCCTGACTTCTCCCTCCCAGGTACCGATGGCAAGACTTACACTCTTAATTCTTTCAAAGATGCTAAGTATCTAATGACTGTCTTCACCTGCAACCACTGCCCTGACGCCATCGCAGCACGCGGCAAGATCAATCAATTCGCCAAGGATTATAAAGACAAAGGCGTAGAAGTGGTTGCCATTTCTAGCGCTTCCATGGACGGCGTCATGGTTTGGGAAAATGCTTTCTCAAAGTACGACGACGACTTCGAATCCATGAAGAAAGTAGTAAAAGAATACGAACTCGTTCACCCCTACCTCTACGACGGTGAAGAGCCGCAAGCAGCATCCCAAGCATACGGCGCTGTAGCCACCCCACACGTATTCATCTTCGGCCCTGAACGTAAACTCCTCTACCAAGGTCAATTCGACGATGGCAAGCGCGACCCAGGCCCAGCGGAAAACAATACAGCAATCAATGCCATGGAAGAAATTCTCGCCGGCAAACCCGTATCTAAACCAACCAGCCGCGTCTTCGGTTGCTCCACCAAATGGTACTGGAAAAAAGACATGGTCGCTGAGCGCAAAAAAGAATGGGCTGAAAAGCCTGTCAGTGTTGCGCCCATCAACACCGAGCTCGCCAAGACTCTTGCTAAAAATGACACCAACAAACTGCGGCTCATCAACCTTTGGTCCACTACCTGTGGTCCTTGTGTCGTAGAGTTCCCAATGCTTGTAGAAACCTACCAACGTCACGCACTTCGCCCATTCGAACTCATCACCATCTCCATCGATGATAAAGAAGATGCCAAGGCTGTCTCCGATTTCGTCATTGAACAACACCTACCACTCGCCCGCTGGACTGAAAAATCAGTAAAGAAAGAAGGCCGTGAAACCAACAACTTCCACTTCCAAGGCGACGACCTCGAAGCTTTTGCCAAAGCAATCGACCCAGAGTGGCAAGGACCTATCCCTCACTCTGTCCTCATCGCTCCCGGCGGTGAAGTCGTTTGGCGTCACACTGGCGAGCTCCACGAACAAGAGCTGCGTAATGTCATCGTCGACGAACTAGCTAAAGCGCAAAAACCTAAGAATCACTAACTTGCCCAAGCAGTATCAAACTTCTTAAAACCTCATGAACGACTTCGCCTGGCTTGGACCAGCACTCATCTTCGGTCTACCTCCGATGATTAGTTACCTAGCCGGCGGATTCCTTCTCAACCTCTATGTCGATGGCATTAGCCTCAAGCTCGCAGGCATCGGCAACTTATAAGTCACCCTGCTCCTCTCCACCATCGGCTTAAAACTCGATACAAAATCACTGATGAAACCGGTGATTTACCAAAGGACCGCCTTTCACACACTGGGAACCGTTCTGTTTTTCCAATTAGGAATCTTCCTCACCAGCCTCACCAGACTCAGCCTTTTTGCTGATCTGAATTCACAAGTGCCGCACTCATCGCATTTGCTCTCAGCGTTTCGAGCACCGCTTTTTCCGTCAAAAACTTAGAAGAAAAAGGCGAACTCTGTTGGCCATAGTGAACTTAAATGCATGCGCTACGTACGCAATCGCCGATTACAACCTACAAACCGAAGAACTCGAAGCCGCTGGGCTCGATAAAGTCTGGAGCCTCAAGCCCCAATCTGGAATCCAATACGCTAGTGACCTCCTCTCCTTCAATGATGGGAAATTCGCTCCAGCATCTTGATGCTAAATTGTGACAATTCATTTTGTCAGGATGTCTTGCTCTCCAGTACATTTTCCTTATGACATGGCACATGCCGTGCATAACTCTACGGCAAGCCACCTAACTACCACTTTACAATGAATCCTGAATGCACCTCTGAAGCCCTCACCCTAGAACACGAAGTACTCATTCTTGGAGGTGGCTTCGGTGGCATTTACGCAGGAAAAGCTCTCGGTAAAAAGCTCGATAGCTTCGGCCAATCCGCTCTCGTCAGTGAGCGAAACTACATGGTCTTCCAGCCAATGCTCGCGGAAGTGGCAGGAGCGTCTATTTCCCCGCGGCACGTGATCAACCCCAATCGCATGCTCTGCCGCAACCTCAATGTTTACCGAGGAAAAGTCAGCCATATCGATCTCAAAGCAAAAGAAGTCTCAGTCAACACCGGCCACTTTACTCACGGCATCAAAATCCGCTACAAACATCTCGTCATCGCTCTGGGTGCAGATATCGACCTGAGTCGCGTTCCAGGAATGCCAGAACACGGCTTGCTCATGCAAAATGCTGGTGATGCAATGAAGCTGAGATCTACCGCGATCGCCCGGATGGAGGAAGCAAACTTCGTCCAAGATCCAGTCCTACGCCAACAGCTTCTCAGTTTCGTCGTCGTAGGCGGCGGGTACTCCGGCGTCGAAACCGCTGGTGAAATACTCGATATGCTCAACTCTTTGCGCAAATACTACAAGCGCATCACTCCTGAAGACATTCGCGTCATTCTCGTCCACAGCCGCGACCGTATTCTACCCACTCTCAGTGAAAAACTCGGTAAATACGCGCAAAGTAAATTGCAAAACCGTGGACTAGAGCTCCGCCTCAACACCCGCGTTAAAGCAGTCACCGCCACTAAAGTATTTCTCAACAACGGTGAAGAAATTTCAGCCAATACCGTCGTTTGCACAATCGGCAACGCGCCGAATGCCCTCGTTACAAAAATGATCAAAGAGTTCGACATTCCAAATGAACGCGGACGTATTAGAGTCGATCCCACCATGGCTGTCGAAGGCTGGGACGGTCTCTGGGCTCTTGGTGACTGTGCCCACATGCCAATGCCTGATGGCAAGCCCTACCCACCCACCGCGCAGTTCGCGATGCGCCAAGGCACACAGTTAGGTAAAAACATTATCAACAACTACCGCGGAAAACCGAGCAAAGCCTTCACCTTCGAAGGGCTCGGAGAACTTGCATCCATCGGCCACCACACCGCAGTGGCCAGTATCATGGGCGTCCAAATATCGGGCCTCCTCGCCTGGTTCCTCTGGCGCACGATCTACCTTAGCAAACTCCCAGGCATAGAGCGTCGTCTTCGCCTCACCATTGATTGGACTCTCGATATGTTCTTCCCCCGCGATCTTAACCTCGTCGACCCCTCCAAAACTGAAGTCATCTCTGACATCCACCTCGAAGCTGGCGACACCCTTTTCTCCACAGGAGAGCCCGCATTCTCACTTTACGTCGTCAAATCTGGCAAAATTCAATTGCAAAACAAAGACGGAGTCATCGTCCGCGAAATCACCACTGGCGACTTCTTTGGCGAACGTGCTCTCGTCCACAAATGTGGCTACCTTTACGATGCCATAGCCGCCGAACCGACAACTATGATTTCCGTCCAAGGAGAATCTATTCTCCCTATCCTCCAGCACAGCCGCCGCCTCCGCCGCGTACTCGCGAAGACCACTGCTCAACAATCTGCGGAGAGTGAACTAGAAACGATCCTAGATCAAATCCCCGACGCCATCTGCGAACAACCACTCGCTGAAATCATGCATTCCCCTGTTGCTGTGCTCCAACACGACAGTACGGTCTCAGACACTCTACAGCTCTTCCGTGAGCAACGATTCAGTATTTATCCAGTCGTCGATGAGCTTGGCAGACTGGTCAATGTCATCAACCGCGACGATTTCTTCGACTTCATGAAACGACGCGGAGTCGACCTCACCACTTCGATTTCCGCTCTAGAACATTTCCACATTCCAATGTGTACCACCGACCAACGCGTCGCCGACGCCGTAAACGAAATGGTCAAAGCCGGAAGATACAAATGCCTCATCAACGATCCCGACGGCAAACTTACAGGCATCGTCACCATGAACGACATCATGAGCGCCGAACTCTTACTCGAAAAAATGGCAATTGTTTAAACCTAGGGACTCAAGAAACTACAAAAAAGCCGGCTCCTACTCGGAACCGGCTTTACGATGGTGGAACCTCTATTCTTCTTCCACCCGTTCTAACATCTCTGGAACTTCATCAGTTGCCTCTTCATTTGGAATATCCTCTTTTTTCTCCTCAGTGAGAGTTTCTAGATCATCCAACAAAGAACCGAGTGTTGATTTGCTCACAAGATACAAATAAGGATGACACGCTTTCTCAGCTGCAAGCTTCTGCTCAAATTGCTCACGCTCTTCAGCAAACTTCTTATCAGCTCTTTTTGTTTCTTCCTCGGTTTCGTCCTTCTCAGCTTTTCGCTCTTTCGCTAGCTCGGCACTCACTGAGACACTCAGCACATAATCCCCATTGGTATCCTCGGAATCTTGCGGTGCAAAATTTAAGATGTACTCGAAGCCTTCAAATGTCTGGAGCTTAGCCCTACGGGTTGAGACATCAGAATTTTCTTTTTCCCAGTCATCCCAAGTTTGCTTACCTAATACTGAGTTAAAGCGAGCTGAGCTCAGCAGACGTTTAAAACTCGTCATTTCACTGGCCTTAGCTTGCTTACCTTCCGGAAGATTCTGCAACTCAAAATCAGCCTCCTCCGACTCCCTCACCACTGACCAAGATTGATCTTCAGCTTCCACCTTCACAGATTTCAGCCCTTGCACCTTTATAAAGTCTTTCTTCAGCCACGACTGCAAATCATCGCTAAAGCTCATGAATGTGTCTTTCAGAGAATAGATCGTATTCGGTTCCGAACTTAGGCGCACTCTGCGCCCCACATTCCGACTTCCACCCATCAGCCCTTGAGTACTTGCCTCAATCAGATCACCCAAGAAAAGCGTCTCTAACACTTCCCCTTCAGCGTCTTTGAATGTCAGCACAATCGCATCCTCAGCAAGAGAATCACCTCCAGCAACACCGAAACGATCATAATACTTCTCGCCCGCTTGGACGGGGTGAGTGACCTTCGCTGCAAAAAGATCTCCCATCTGACGCTTCAATCTATCGGCGTCCGCTGGGAAGCCACCCTTCTCTGGCGCCAGCCATTTCCCATCATCGAGCTTCAGTTCAAACTCATGCTCCGACGTACGAAACTCCAACGTCGCGACTTTGCTCGAATCGAGTTTCTCTAACAATACATCACCATCGGCAAGCGATGATACATGCTCAATTGGTCGCTCTTGTGCATCGCGTACTTTTAATACCGCTACGAACAGCACAGCGACCAATGCCCATAAACTTACTAATACTTTTGTAGACATATTTCTAACAGTTTGTTGAGTTATGCTTTCTTTAACTGGTTCTGCTTACGAATCGCCCAAACAAATCCGCCAGTGATCAATACCAGGCTAATAATAGGCAACATAGTCAGCTGGATAATCTTTCCTGAGAGTGCATCTTTCTGACGCTGTAAACCTTTCTGCATTTCACGGATTTCCTTGGCATAAGCCACTTGCTCTTTATTCAGAGATTCCAGTTCTTTTGCCGAATCTTGGCTCAGGCTAAACCCTCCATTCTGTCCTCGTTTCGCTTCCAATTGGCGAATCTTGTCCAGAGTCGCATTTTGCTTCATCTGGATTTCTTCAATTTTCTGCCCTACATTTCGCTCAAACTCAGCCTCCATTTCCTGCACTACAGTAAATGGACGACGAGTTGAACTACGGCCGCGAGCTCCAATCAAATGCTTCGAGCCCATAGTTTGATCGAGAATGTTCAGCAAAAAGGCGGAGTTTCCATTAATTGGATTTACCATCTGCATTCCCATCATATTAGAAACCTGGAACGCAAAAGGGTCAGCTAAGAAATCAGCATCAGCGATCAAGGTAACCGACCCTTTACCTGATGATTCTTTCAACTGAACAACCTCCTCCTCATCATCAACTTCAGGAGCATCCTCACCTGCATCTGCGTCTGAAGCTTCATTCTTATCTGTAGCTACATCTTCTTTCGCGAGTCCATCTGGGAAGGCGGTCTTGAAGTTACCACTCAAGCGCATCGCAAGCCCATGAGCCATACTATCCACTGGGTTCGTGTACATAGAACGAGACACACCGCGTATATCTCCAGCTTCATGTGATGCCAGCATCCCAGACTCAGTGGATGATCGCAACAAGGTCTCAACTTCTAGTTCAGAATCCCCTCCTTGCAGACTACCTGACATTACCATCACTAGGTCATTCAACCCCTGCACAGCCAGATCCTCACGATGAACTATTGCATCACCATTGAGACTTAAGAAAACCGGAGAAGTCATTCCTCCCTGTAAGGGAGTTCTATGCTTTAAGTCGAACAGCACCTTGCCTGAATCATATTGAACGCCCCATGCCTTCAAAAGATTCGGCAAGTCTGAACTACTCGCCCCCATTCCGCGTCTTGCTGTATAGCAATAGGGATCAATACAAGCTACGACAGAGCCTCCTCCTAACAAATACTGATCAATCGCATATTCGGTTTTTTCAGAGAGTCCAGTAGGGTGTAGAAGAAGCAATGTGGTGATTTCTTTGGGTGAAATCTCTTCTGGATAGCTTCCAAGATCTTGCAGCTCATAGGATTGCTGTAACGCCTGATGAATAATCCAAGGTGCCTGAGGTGCTTGACCAGGCATTCCCGCAGGTGCACTTGTAAGAGGCAGACCACTAATCAAACCTAAGACTGGCTTGTCTGTACGAGAAACCTCAGCAATTGCCTTAGACAAGTCATACTCTAACATTGTCTCACGACTCACATCAACCGATGCAATACGTGCCTTCTGATCGAGACACTCCACAGCAATCCCAAGATACAGATTTTCTTCCTGGTTATCGAGCATCACACGCTGCCCCGCAATCCCGTCCAGACGCGCTGAATCTTCTGCGTCCGTATCAGGTTGTGGATCGATGAACTCTACACGCAGAGCTCCTTTCGCTAAAGATTGATACTCCTTTAGTAAGCTGTCTACCTTACCAATAAACAACTTCTGTTCTCTAGAAAGCAAAGGACTCTCACGCGTGGCGTAAAAGCGCACAGAGACAGGAGTTTCAGGATCTAATTCCTTTAAAATACTACGAGTGCCTTCAGTTAGGGTATGTACCTTGTTTTCCGTTAGGTCGACCCCTGAATTCCCCACCACCGTGAGCCGCGTAAGCCAACTCCCAAGTACTACTATTAAAAATAACGCTACTATTCCAAGAGTAGCTCGCATCATCGGACTAATCTTTTTCATGATAGTTGATTGTTAAAATTCTCTTCTAAGCACGCTTCGCCTTCAACACAGCATTGGTTCCTAACAAACCTCCCACAATAATAGAAAAAAACCACACAAGGTCATGCAGTCTCACATTCCCTCTCACCATCGAGCGAAAATGCTCATCTACGGTCGTGGAAGCCACCAAATCTGAGAGCCATTCTGGCAGCACACTATTCATCGATCGTAATAAAGGCTCAAAGCCTGCTAATGTCATGAATGCACAAATAAACACGGACACGACCAGACAAACTACTTGGTCTCGCGTAAACGCCGACACTAGAGAGGTCACAGCCAAAAAACATGCACAAACAAGCAAACTCCCTAAATAACCAGAGACAATCAGCAAGTTATCAGGGTCTCCCAAGTAATTGACAACGATCCAAATTGGGAATGTGAGAGCAAGCGTAATCGCCCACACAGCAAGTGATGCCATATATTTCCCTAGGATCACAGACCGCATGGGAATCGGCAGCGTTCCTATCAGCTCTATGGTTCCATTACGATACTCGTCAGACCATAAACGCATACCAACCGCTGGAACCAAAAACATTAGAAACCATGGCAACCAGCGGAAAAATGAATATTCCAAACTAGCATCACCAATTTCCATGAAATGACCAAAGGAAAAACAAAAACCTAAGGACAAAAGCAGAAAAACAATAATCAATGCATATGCTGTGATTTGTGTAAAGAAGCTCGAAAACTCGCGCTTAAAAACCTGCAATGCCCCAGTATAATTAAATAATGAGAAATTCATTGTTCTATGCAGCTGTTGTTTCTTTCGTCGTTACTTTTCTGAATAATTCATGCAGCGATTGACATTCCGACTTCGTCCGGAGTTCCGCAGGAGTCCCATTCTCCACAATCTTTCCTTGATCTACGATCACTACGCGTGAACACGCAGCATCCACCTCTTCCAGAATATGCGTAGAGAATAAAATCGATTTCTCTTTGCCTAAGTCACGAATCAAATTTCGCACTTCGTGCTTTTGATTCGGATCCAATCCGTCAGTCGGCTCATCTAAAACCAACACCTCAGGATCATGTAATAAGCTCTGAGCAAGACACGTTCTATGCCTAAATCCCTTTGAGAGCGTATCGATGGTCTGATGAGCTACCTTCTGTAAAAAACAAGTCTCAATAACGCGCTCTATTGCCTCCTTCCGCGCTTTCCCCCTCATTCCTCGTGCACTAGCACAAAAACCTAAAAAACTAGTCACACTCATCTCTGGATAAAGTGGGGCAGATTCAGGCAAATATCCTATTTTGTCTTTTACCCGCTCAGGCTCTTTCTCGACATCTAAGCCACATACGCGGATGCTTCCACGCCCCACTGGGATAAAGCCAGTGATCATGCGCATCGTCGTCGACTTGCCAGCACCGTTTGGCCCTAAAAACCCTAGGACTTCCCCTTTTTCAACTGTGAACGATAAATCGTGCACAGCATACTTACTTCCGAATTTCTTAGTCAGATTAGTGACCTCAATCATCTTTAGTGTTTTATGTTTGTTTAGTTCGATTCGCTTTATGAGAGCGAAATTCATGTACCCTAGCGACACAGCCATTAGAGCTTTGTCTGAAAAGGCGAAATTTTTTCTAATTTTTCTCAATCGCACTTAGCAAGTCAGAAAGATAAAAGATTGCCTGAAACTGCATCCTGAAACATAACACCTCAAACGACTTTCTCACACATGTCCGATAAACCATTTCATTTCCAAAAGCAGTTTCCACTTGGTCCCGACAAAACCGAATACGACCTCATTTCAACCGAAGGCATTTCTGTAGCAAAACTCGGTGATCGCGAGATCCTCCATATCACCCCTGAGGCGCTGACTTTGCTCGCGAACGAAGCGATTAAAGCCATTTCCTTCAAATTGCGCCCGTCCCACCTCAAGCAAGTCGCTGCTATCCTCGAAGACCCAGAAGCCACCGAGAACGACCGCATGGTAGCTCTCACGCTTCTACGCAATGCGGAAATTGCCGTCAACGGCATCCTCCCAAATTGCCAAGACACAGGCACCGCCATCGTCATGGGTAAAAAAGGCGAAAACGTCTACACAGGGGCAAATGATGAAGAAGCGCTATCCCACGGAATTTATAAAACTTACACAGAGGAAAACCTGCGCTATTCGCAGACCGTGCCTCTCACCATGTACGAGGAAACCAACTCCAAAACCAACCTCCCTGCGCAAATCGATCTCTACGCGACTCAAGGCGACTCCTATGAGTTCCTCTTCATCACCAAAGGCGGTGGATCAGCTAACAAAACCTTCCTCTTCCAAGAAACCAAAGCGCTGCTCAATCCAGATTCACTCAAGTCCTTCTGTCTTGCGAAAATGGCTACCCTCGGCACCTCAGCTTGCCCACCCTACCACCTCGCAATCGTCGTTGGCGGCACATCCGCTGAAGCCAACCTCAAAACCGTCAAAATGGCCTCCACTCGCTACTACGATGAACTTCCAACAGAAGGCAACGAGCACGGCCAAGCATTCCGCGACACCGAACTTGAAAAAGAATTGTTAGAACTCTCACGCGAGATCGGTATCGGCGCTCAATTCGGCGGTAAACACTTCGCCCTCGACGTCCGCGTCATTCGCCTCCCACGTCACGGTGCATCCTGCCCAGTCGGCATTGGCGTCTCTTGTTCCGCGGACCGTCAAGCAAAAGCAAAGATCACCAAAGACGGTATCTTCCTCGAAAAACTCGAAACCAATCCAGGCCAGTACATCCCAGAAAAATTCCGTGAGTGGAAATTTAAAGGCGTCGAAATCAACCTCGACGAAGGCATGGACAAGACACTCAAGACACTTTCACAGTATCCTGTCACCACCGCGCTCTCGCTCAATGGCCACATCATCGTCGCCCGCGACATCGCACACGCTAAACTCAAGGAAATGATCGATGCCGGCAAGGAACTCCCCGACTACGTCAAAGACTTCCCCATCTACTACGCTGGCCCAGCGAAGAAACCCGATGACCTTCCATCTGGTTCCTTCGGCCCAACTACTGCTGGTCGCATGGACGGCTACGTCCCTATCTTCCAAAAAGAAGGCGCCTCCATGGTCATGCTCGCTAAAGGGAATCGCTCCCAGCAAGTCACCGATTCCTGTAAAGAATACGGCGGCTTCTACCTCGGCTCTATCGGCGGCCCTGCTGCGATCCTCGCCAAAGACCACATCAAAAATGTCGAGGTCGTCGACTTCCCAGAACTCGGCATGGAAGCCGTTTGGAAAATCCGCGTCGAAAACTTCCCCGCCTTCATCCTCGTCGATGACAAAGGCAACGACTTCTTCCAACAACTCAATTCCTGCCCGACCTGTAAATAGCGTAAAAGAGGCTTATAGCCTCTTGGAAACGACTCTTAAAGCCAATTTGCTCCACGCAACTTGGCTTTTTTCATTCTCGACGAAACCACCAATCAAACACTAAAAAAGCAACATGTCGTCGCAGCTCGAAAACCTCATTTCCAAACTCGCAAAGAAAGGTCTCAACGAGGAACAAATCTACCAAAACCTCCTCAACTCAAATAAAATTCAAGAGCCCTTCACCCTCGCCGACATCTATGCCTACATGGCAAAAGAACGTATGGCCAGCGAACTCTTAAACCGCAGCAATCCAAGTAACGCCATAGGCCGACGCATCTTCGGGGTCCTCTTCCTTGCTGGCGGAATTTTTACCTTGATGAATATTTATCAACCTGGCTCAGGAAGGCTCGGTTCAAGAGTTGGATTTTTCGCGATACTTCTCACCATCGCTGGCCTCGTGCTCATTTTTAAACCAAGAGCTGAAATCGATATTTAAATTTTCCTAAATATTCGCTATGGAGTAAACCAACAACCGACCTATCTCCACACCATGAAATTTTTTCTCTTTCTCCTACTCCTCCTCGCTGGCGGCTTTGCTTTCTGGAAATACCAAGACCAACTCCCCTCATTCTCCAACCAAAAAACTGAAGACGGAGTCGTCATCCACACCGTCGTGAAAGGCGACACCCTCCACGCGCTTTCGAAAAAGTACAACACATCGGTTTCTAACATCAAACAGCGCAACGGACTCACAAACAATATCATCCACATAAACGACAAACTCCATATCAAACCAGGCGAAGCAGTGAACAGCGCCCCCTCTCCAGTTGTTGCTCAGCGCACTCCAGAGCCTACACCAAAAGCTGCCCCGCCAAAACCAAAGGCCGCTAAACCAACCAAGCCAGTCGTCAAAAAAGAACTTCCAAAATCCACTGTCATGGAAACCTCCTCCATCGCCATCGACATCGACGACCGCAACCAAGTCTACCTCAAAAACCGAGACGGAAAATTCGCCCCCGCTGGCTCTATCATCTATGGCTCAGATGCCGACGCCAATGGCATGGAAGTCAAAACTATCACATTTCGCGACCTCAAGGGGAAAGAAACCACTCTGCCAAACTCTGCCGATCCACAGGAAGTGATTCGCCTTGCTCTGAAGAAGCAATAGCCTTCCACGCCTCTGGGTCCTTCAGCCCCCGATGATGGAAAAAGATAATCTGACTGAGTTTCGCAAAGATTGGATTCCCAATCGCCAAGTTCAACAAACTGTTAGGTAAAGAAATCGTATCCATCCCCCAGCGCAGCAATTGCTTCGTTCTCCATTCAGGCCTGCGCCATTCTAACAAAGCTGCCGGATGGCTAATCCTCCCTTCCAAAAAATCCGCTATCGCCTCACCCGCAGCCTTCCCGACTTGCAACGATGGATGAATCCCTCCAGCAGTGAGCGGCGAGACCCAACCAGCGGCATCGCCTAACAGCATGGATCGATCAGTAAACCATTCTCGCTTCGCTCCACCACAAGGAATCAAACCTCCACGTCGCTCTACCACTTTCGCATTTCTAAAATCGAAAACCTTCTTCAGCTTTTCTAAAAATCTCCCTAACTGAGGTTGGTGAGGCTTCCTAACAGCCAGCCCTATTTGAGTTACTCCCACACCGGGTACTACCCACGCAATATACCCAGGAGCTATCTCACTATCCAGAAATACATGCAGCCGATCTTGGTCGACACCATGAACACCTATCATTTCCACTTCTGCACCAACCAGAAACTCCCTATTCTCAGGCAAGCCTAACAAGCGAGCATAGTTTGACCTCGCACCATCAGCTCCCACTCCAAAACGCGCTCTCACCAACTGGCTCGGAAACTCCACCCCATTTAACGACTCACTCAACTGCGCGACATTCTCTCCAGTCCTTATTTCAGCACCATTGAGTTCAGCCTGCCTTCCCATCCAGCGCATCAACTCTGGAGTATTGATCGACTGAAAGCGATAGCCTCTACTCTCCAAGTCGAGCGATTTCAAACTAGGTGCATAAAGTCGCACACCATGAATATCCCTCTTCAAGCGATGAGGAACAGCTAACACCTCAGCCGCCTCACCTACAAAAATCCCAGTAGTACGAATCTTTGCCCCTAGATCTCGCTTCCTCTCTAAAACCAGCGTGTCTAATCCATGCGCTGCGGCACTCCTTGCACACGAAAGCCCTGCATAGCTACCTCCTACAATTACGGTATCATATAAGTTCATCACAATCTGATATACCTCAATTTTTCCAGCTTGTGTGGGTCTTCACGGAGTTTTCACAAAAGCCTTCTTCCTCTTCATAATGTTTTCAATTAAACTGCCCACTAACTGTTAGAATCTCACTCATGCAATGGAAAGGTAGACGCCAAAGTACAAACGTTCAGGATCGCCGTGGCGAGCGAGTAAGCCGCGCTGGAGGAAATCCAGCTGTCACATCAGCTCTCTTAAGCTTCTTCTTAAGAAGTAGTGGCAAAACCAAGCTAGTGGTCGTTCTCATCGCCCTCTTCGGCTTGGCTTTCTGTCGCGGCCCAATGTTACAAATACTCGGATTCTCTAGTGCCCCTTCCACCACCTACGTCGCTAACGCTTCCGATAAAGAAATGAAGGCATACCTAAGCACCATGATGGGCGATAACGAAACAGTCTGGGCCGATATCCTCCCACAATACGATCTGCGCTTCCGCCCAGCACAAATGACAATTTACGCCCAACGCATCGATATGCCTGGCGGCTACGCTGATGCTCGCATGGGACCATTCTACCTGCCGGCAAACGAAACCATCTACATCGACCCCAGCTTCTTCACCGAAATGAAAGAAAAGTTCGGAGCCACTGGCGATTTCGCGGAAGCCTACGTTGTAGCCCACGAATATGGACATCACATCCAAAACATTATGGGCCGACTCCAAGAACTCCACAGTAGTCATGGCAAAGTTTCTCAACGCGATTTCAACAGACATTCAGTCCGCGTTGAACTCCAAGCCGACTTCCTCGCCGGAGTCTTCGCTCGCCACGCAGACACTACCTTTAAACAATTTCTAGAAGCTGGCGATATCGAGGAAGCCATGCGTTGCGCCGAGGCCATCGGTGATGACCGCCTCCAACAGCAAGCCCAAGGCAAAGTCGTTCGAGATTCCTTCACCCACGGCACCTCCAAACAACGTGCCTACTGGTTTAACAAAGGCTATTCCACAGGCGATCTCCGTGAAGGCGAAGCCCTCTACAGCTTGCCATACGATCAGCTTTAACCCTCCTCAGTGATAAGAGCCGAAGACCTTCCAGACTGTCCCATTACTCGCTATTTCGCGCTTGCGTCAATTTTCTCCGCATGCCTTTTGAAAATAGCAAACTCTTTTTTCACCACAGGAAGTAGGAAGTAAACGCCAATCATATTCGGTAACACCATCGCAAACAGCATCGCATCACACACCCGAACCACATTCGAAACTGATGCCACTGAGCCAACTACCACAAAGCCACAAAATGCAACTTTATAAATAATTTCCGCAATCTTATTATCGATTCCAAAAAGGTAATTCACTGCCTGCTCACCGTAGTACGACCATGAAATCATCGTCGAAATCGCAAACAGAACTACCGCCACGGAGAGAACTTGTGGGAACCAACTAAAGCGCCCAGAAAAAGCGAGCGACGTTTTCTGCACCCCAGCTACCGGCTTCACATCAGCCATTGGCACCCAGAATCGCTCATCGTCCATTAACACCTCTCCATAACTCACAGCATCTTCACCTTTACCTACTGTTTCCTTACTCAAAATTCGCAATTCAGTGCCCTCATCTAAAGTTTTCACCATAGTCTGCTCTAGTGCTGGTTTAGCATACAGAGGAACAGCTTCCGCATTCGTAACTCCATCAACCTTCCACGAACCAGAAATAACCAAAACCAGCGCCGTCATTGTACACACAACCACCGTATCTACAAACGGCTCTAACAATGCCACAAGACCTTCAGAAGCTGGCTGATTCGTCTTCACCGCCGAGTGCGCAATCGGTGCTGAACCAATCCCTGCCTCATTTGAAAATGCGGCACGCTTGATTCCCTGAATCAACACCCCAACAAAACCTCCACCAATCGCAACTGGTGAAAAAGCTCCTTCCACGATCTGCTGCAGCGCCGAAGGAATCTCAGTCGCATTCACTAACAAAATATACAACGCCGCGATTAAATAAATACCGCACATGAACGGTACTAGCAACGAAGTCACACGGGCAATCGATTTAATCCCACCAATAATCACCATCCCGACAACCACAGCCACGATAATGCCAAAATAAATCTTATCTCCACCCTGAAATACCCCAAACGAATCAGCAAACTGCGATGCAGCCTGATTCGCTTGAAACATATTTCCAGCCCCAATCGCTCCACCAACACACATCAATGCAAAAAACACCGCCAAAAACTTCCCTAAGCCAGACCACCCACGTTCAGCTAAACCATCCCGTAAATAATACATCGCCCCACCATGGGTATCTCCATTTTTATCAAACTGACGGTACTTCAACCCCAAAGTACATTCGGCAAACTTCGTAGTCATGCCACACAAGCCCATCAGAATCATCCAAAATGTCGCCCCCGGGCCACCGAGTCCAACCGCAACTGCTACACCCGCGATGTTTCCCAACCCCACAGTCGCCGAAAGAGCCGCGGTCAAGGCTTGGAAATGCGTAATCTGTCCAGCTGCGTCAGGCTCCGTATACTTTCCCTTAACCGTCCGCATTGCCAAACCAAGACAACGCACATTGATAAACTTGAAATAGATCGTTAGAAAAATCGCCGTGCCTGCCAAAATCACCAAAACAAAAGGTATCGAGACACCTGCCACAGGTATTGCATAAAAAATGATTGCCTCTAACACATCAGCCACACCTCCTAAAGCTGAGTCAAATCCATTCCCTCCTGCAGCAAACGCTGAATTCATCAACCCTAAAAAACTCATTAAAAATACGCCTAACCAAAGATGTGGGGTTCGTTTACTTATCATCATGTAAATCGTTTGTTTAAAGTCCCAACTCTGACAGGCACGAATAGCACCTCAAGGATAAAAATAGTTCTTCAGATTAACTTTATTCATCATTTCTAACACACCCTAACATCCATGCTTCTCAAAACTCATCCCAGTATGCGGCTAGGGCGTATGAGCCAATTGTAAAAACGATTCTTCAGAAAATTTCCTTCACAGCTCACCTTCTATACCCCAGCGTAACTGGCAGCATGCGCCTACTTTGTATTTCCATTTTCACTCTATGCTTGAGCTCTCTACTCATTGCCAAAGGTAAAAAGCAACCTCCCGTTGCCATCACATTCCACACCGAAGCCTCCGATTTACAGTCAAAGAAGCTCACTTTCGAAGTCGACACCCCAAAAGGTAAGCGCTTCATGAGCAAGTCCCCCTTCATCATGACCAGCGACATCGTCGCCTATAACACCTTCCCTTCCCCTCATAACCCAGAATTCTTCGGTTGCTCATTCCAACTCAATCGCGCAGGAGCAAGCCGCCTCAAAATGACCTCAGGCCAATTCGCCGGCAAATGGATCATGTGCGCCATCAATGGCCAAGTCATCGACATGATCTACATTGATCGCCAAATTGACGGACGTGTCATCACAGTTTGGCGCGGGATCGACCCAGCAATGGCCCAGCTCTTGGACAACCTCTACCCCCGTATCGGCGAAACGCCTGAAGCCTGGAAAGTACGTAAAAAAGCAGAAGCGAAAGCGCAACGCTAACGAGCCACTTAATACTTACCTATGAAATTTTTCGCCCTCCTTTTTGCATTCGTCACAGCTTCAGCACTACACGCCTCCACCCCTCTCAATCTCACTCTCCCCACCGAGAACGAACACATCTTCAGCAATACTCCCGAAAAGTTCTACATGTACACCTATCGTAATTTCGAAGGTGTCGACTCCCACCCGTGGACCGCAGGAAAATACGGCTACGTCAGAACTCTCCGCCGCACCGACGAAGGTGTCATTGCCACAAAATTCCACGAAGGAATCGATATCCGCCCGATCAAGCGCGACCGCTACAACCGACCATTAGACATAGTCAACTCCATCGCCGACGGCAAAGTCGTCTACATTAACCCGCACGGAGGCAACTCTAACTACGGCATCTATCTTGTCGTCGAACATGACTGGGGCAGCGGTCTCTTTTACAGCCTCTACGCTCACCTCGCCTCTGTCTCATGTAAAACAGGCCAAACTGTCTCAGCAGGCTCCCCACTCGGAATAATGGGCTACACAGGATCCGGCATCAACCGAGAACGTTCCCACCTCCACCTCGAACTCGGAGTGATGGCCAACCAAGAATTCTCAAAATGGCATGCTAGTTACTTCAGTTCACCCAATCACCACGGAAATTACAACGGACTCAATATGAACGGCCTCAACATTGCCGAACTCTTTATCCGTAATAAAAATAATCCAAACCTAACAATCACCCAATTCATATCAAAGGTCCCCACCTACTTTAAAGTCACCATCCCGCGCCGCCGCGAGCTTGACCTAGCAAAACGGTACCCATGGATTCGCAAAGGGAACCACGAACTCATGACCCCCGCCTGGGAAATTAGCTTCGCGAGCTCCGGCTTCCCACTCGCCATCACTCCCAGCAATCGCGCAGTAGTCAAACCCACCGTAACCTACGTCACCCCGACTAAGTCCGACCATAAATACCACACCAAAGGCATTATTCGCGGCACAGGCAAGCAAGCTACCCTCACCAGCCTAGGCCAACGCGTCATGTCCCTCATGACATCCAGTTTCCTCGATTAGCCCCTGCTAGCATAAGGACACAAAAAACGTGAAAAACAGCCATCTAGCCGCTTCTCACGCTTTATTCAATTAATTAAAATTGTAACTTGCTACGACGTAAAACAATTGCGTCAAAGCTAGCACTCTAGCGTCTACGACGCAAAATCACGGCAATACCACCAAGACCAAGAAGCGCTGTGCTGGATGGTTCTGGAACTGCGACGACTTCCCCAGAAAGGATAAAATTGTCTGCAGTCATCGAGCCTGACGTGTTGTCTCTCATACCAAACTTAAAGACAAAAGAATCTCCATTAGAAAGGCCTGATAAATTTTCCCCAGGAGTAAAAGCATGATTGTAATTAACCGTTACATCATTAGCAGGATCTACAGTTGAACCGGACTGAACACCGTCTACATAGAACGCGTAGCGCACAGTATTCTTTGTATTCTCAAAACTATATACATCTAGTGATAGATTAGTGATATTTAGGGCTTGGCCAGCGGTTAGCCCAGTAACTGTATAAACGAAGCTGAAACCATTCTGGGCAGCTATTTGATTGGTATTAGAATCTGCTAGGTCGAGATTGAGTAAATCTGTGCCTGCAGTCCATGCTGAACCCAGAGTTACTACAGATGAGCTACCAGCATAAAGTTCAGAAGTTACTGCTAACTGATTCGATGCGGCTGAAGTGAATGCATATTCAGCGAGTGTTACTGCTTGTGCTGCACCTGCCAAAACCAAACCTGCACCCAGTGTGTAGAATGTATTTTTCATATTTTTTTATTTTAGTGTGTTTAAACTATGAACTCACGGGGGGAATTACATCGCCCAGAATTCATCATTTCGGTGTAATACACATATAGACCGGTTTTGCCTATCGCACGAATGTGCGATGCCCCTTCAAACAAGCGACGCTAATCTGCTTTTCTTCAGAGAGGTGCCACCCTAATCTTCTTTAAACACACTCCCTCTCTCCCAGCATTTTTCAACCTCTATAAACTACCGTGCCAAGCTTCTCCATCTTTTTCCTTTCCCTGCTTCTGGGACTTCTGCAGTCATCCTACGGACAGGCCAACACAAACTCGGCTAGAGATAAGCTTTCTCTCACTAAGCTCGAGCAACGAATGAAAGCCATCAATGCCGAACTCGAACAACTGGCCAGCTATAGCCTACGCAGTGGCACAGGCTCAGTCGGCTACCAATCAGAGGCCCATAAGACCGCTATCGAAGGAGAAAAAATCCGTATCGACTTAGGCGCAGAGTTCCCCATCGACCAAATCGTCTTAGTTCCAACCATCAGACGCGACCCGAACACTGGACTACAAGCCGATGGCTTCCCTGCCGCCTTCCAACTTATAGCCGGCACCGATGACACCAGCACTGTCGTGGCTAGCTACACGGAAAAAGATAAGCTCTTACCCCGTATCGCTCCACTCGCAATCTCCTTCCCATCAGTCAATGCATCCTGGATCGAACTCCAGGTCTCCCATCTCACCATGCGTAGCTGGGGCAACTTCTATGTAGTCCAACTCTCAGAGATCATGGTCTTTAGCGGATTAGAAAATGTTGCCCTCACTCAAGCGGTTACAACTAGTTCACAAATAGTGAACCAAAATGCGCGAGACCCAAAATTCCTCGTCGATGGATACGTCCCCTACCTCATGGATGCAGCCAATGGCAGTAAAAGCAAAGCTGTCACCTTTCATACCCATGACGAACTTCAGCAAGTCATTCTCACCATCGATTTAGAAAAATCACAGCTGGTCAATCAGATCAATCTTCACATGACTGACCTCAGCCACACCATCCCTGAGGCCACACTCAGTGACCACGCTGTCCCTCGTAAATTACGTGTCATCTCGTCAAACGACCCCTATTTTTCCGAGCAAACTACCCTCTTCGAATTCAACCAAAACTCGATCTACGATGTCGGCCCCATCCTCATGCGCCGTTTCCCTGAAACTAAATGCCGTTACATTCAAGTCCAAGTCCTAGAACTCCAGCCCAACATTCACAACTCTAAAATCAATTACTCCGTAGGCTTCGCCGAGATAGAAATACTTTCAAAAGGCCAGAACATCGCCCTCCACAAACCCATCCTGCATTCCAGTATCTCGCGCACTAAAAGATCACTGAGCCGATTAACCGATGGCAACAATTTCCTAGGAGAAATTTTGCCGACCCGCGAATGGATGAACCAACTCGCACGACGTCACGACCTCATCACCGAACGACCTCGCGTAGCTAAACGCTTAAGCCTGCTCTTCGATCTTCAAAAAAAGAACCTCCAGCGCATGTACTGGATCGCCGCCCTGCTCGCCATCTGCATCGCCTTAGCCATACTCATCGAGCGCCTCTACCACCTGCGCCAGCTCGAGAAAATGCGCACACGCTTCGCCGCCGACCTCCATGACGAACTCGGTGCAAACCTCCACGCCATTGGCTTGCTCGGAGACTTGGCAAAAGAAGCCGTACATTCTCCAAAGGATTTAATAGAAACTGTCGATGAAATTCGCGCCCTAACCGAACGTACCGGTAAGGCTGCTCGATACTGTGCCGACGTCTATGAAGCACAACTCTGCGGCAATCTAAAACTAGACATGCAACGAAGCGCCCAACGCATCCTTGCCGATATCGATTACGAACTCATCATCGAGGGCGATGAACTGCTCCAGCAGCTCAAACCACGAACACGTGCCGACCTCTTTCTATTTTATAAAGAAAGCCTAGTAAATGTCAGCCGACATTCAGAAGCGAGCCACTGCGTCATTAACTGCATCGCCAATCACCAAAAAGTCACTCTAACAATCTTCGACAACGGTATCGGAATCATTGGAACAGCAGAAAACAAAATGCCCGCTTCACTTAAGCGTCGCGCCAAACTCCTTAAAGCAAAGCTTAACATCGAAACCCCACCACACGAAGGCACAAAGATCACCCTGCAGTTGCGTCGTAGCCAGCGCTTTATTACACTCAAAAACAGCTAAAGCGGCTTCCGCTCTCAAAAAAAACTTCCCCATGAAAACTCCAATTCAAATCATGCTCGTAGAGGACAATCCAGAATACCGAAATGTTCTCAAAGTCGCGATCAACCGAACACCTGAAATGGAGCTCGTCGGCACCGTCGGCACTGCCGAGCGAGCCATGCAAAAGCTTGACCCCGCTGAAAAAACGCAAGCCCCTGATCTCATTCTACTCGATCTAGTATTGCCCGGCCTCTCCGGCCTAGATGTCATACCATGGTTCAAGACCAACGTCCCCGACACTAAAATCATCATCCTCACTCAATCCGAGAATGAAGCCGACATCCTTCTTGCAATTACCTTAGGAATCTCTGGCTACCTCCTAAAATCCTCCACCATCCAACAGATCAAAGATGGAATTCATACAGTCATGAATGGTGGTGCATCACTCGACCCAATCACGGCAAAATTCATCCTAAGCACACTCAAAAAAAACTCTAAAACAGTTCATACAGACATTCCCCTGACTGAACGAGAGCATGAAATCCTCGGCTTACTGAGCCAAGGACTCTCAAAAAAGGAAATCAGTACCAAACTAAACATCAGCTTTTTCACAGTCTCCACTCACATCCGGCACATCTACCAAAAACTAGAAGTCCCCAACGCTCCAGCAGCAGTAGCCACCGCCCTCCGCAAAGGCTGGCTCTAACTCCCAAAACGCAGTGAAGCCAAAGCTCGTTCTCCCAACAGGCCAGGCCGCTTATCCCTAAGCGGCCAGCTGTACCACCTCCTTTCCTCCTCACCCACTCCCATCCCTCATCAACGCTCTCATTCAATACGCAGCACCCTAGCGCACAAAAAACTCTATCGCCATGCACTAACTCGTTAGCGCTCGTCTCTCTACACTGGAGTCATCTTATCACTTTAAGCTTTCCGAGGTCAAAGGGTCCAAGGTCACTCCAGCAGCGCGTGGTCGCGCTGTCCCCATTTTCCAAAGTCACCAGACTTTGCTAGTCTGACTTTCGACCTCCCAACCTGCGACACACCGCAGGCCATTCATCTCCCTTCACGCTTTCGAGCCTAGACATCCAACCCCAAAAAAAGACCCGCACTTAGCGTTAGCTAAATGCGGGTCATATAACCTGGCGACGACCTACTCTCACAGGGCCTATCGCCCAACTACCATCGGCGCTAAAGTGTTTCACTTCCGGGTTCGGAACGGGACCGGGTGGTTCCACTTTGCTATGGTCACCAGAGGTCGGGCTGCTCCCTTAAGTTTGTCAGCTTGCTGTGTTCAGTTTTCAGACTGAGTCACTTGCCTGCGGCAAATTTCTTAAGTGTAGCACGACCTCTACCGGCCTTAGCTTATTAGCTTTGGTTGTGTGTAGATTGTCTACTTGGTTATTTAAAAGAGCTGCTTCATAGGAAGCGCTCTCTGACAACTGTATAGAGAAGACATAAAGTCTTTAACTGCCTGTAATGCGTTGATCACAGCTTTTTGCGTGTTTTGAATACTCTTGATTTGTTAAGCAAATTTAAAGCTTAAGGAATCAAGCCGAACGGATGATTAGTATTGGTGAGCTAAATACATTGCTGCACTTACACCCCCAACCTATCAACGTGGTGGTCTTCCACGATCCTTCAGGGAAAATTAATCTCGGGAGAAGCTTGGCGCTTAGATGCTTTCAGCGCTTATCTCGACCGCACTTAGCTACCCTGCGATGCTCTTGACAGAACAACAGGTACACCAGAGGTGCGTCAAACTCGGTCCTCTCGTACTAGAGTTTGAACCCCACAATTTTCCTACGCCCACAGAGGATAGAGGACCGAACTGTCTCGCGACGTTCTGAACCCAGCTCGCGTGCCGCTTTAATGGGCGAACAGCCCAACCCTTGGGACCTTCTCCAGCCCCAGGATGCGACGAGCCGACATCGAGGTGCCAAACCGCGCCGTCGATATGAACTCTTGGGCGCGATCAGCCTGTTATCCCTAGGGTACCTTTTATCCGTTGAGCGACGGCAATTCCACTTTCTACCGCCGGATCACTAAGGCCTACTTTCGTATCTGCTCGACTTGTTAGTCTCACAGTTAGGCTGGCTTATGCCTTTGCACTCAACACACAGTTGCCAACTGTGCTGAGCCAACCTTCGCGCTCCTCCGTTACTCTTTAGGAGGATACCGCCCCAGTAAAACTGACCGGCTGCCAGGGTCCCCCGGCCTGATTCAAGGCTCGAGGTTAGAACATTCAAAATTAAAGGGTGGTATCTCACTGATGACTCCATGATATCCTAAAACACCATTTCAACGTCTCCCACTTATGCTGAGCATTAAGATTAAATGAACACTAACAGCTTACAGTTAAGGTCCATAGGGTCTTTCCGTCCTTCTGCGGGTAGCCGGCATCTTCACCGGCGTTACAATTTCACTGAGCACCTAGTCGAGACAGCGCCCAACTCGTTGCACGATTCGTGCAGGTCGGAACTTACCCGACAAGGAATTTCGCTACCTTAGGACCGTTATAGTTACGGCCGACATTCACCAGGACTTGGACTCGAAGCTTCGCCTCAAGGGCTAACATCTCATCGTAATCTTTTGGCATTGGTCACGTGTCACATCGTATACGTCGACTTTCGTCTTAGCACAATGCTGTGTTTTTGCTAAACAGTCGGTTGGGCCATTTCACTGCGGCCCCCCTTTAACAGGGGGCACTCCTTATCCCGAAGTTACGGAGCCATTTTGCCGAGTTCCTTGACTAGGTTTCACTCTTGCGCCTTGGTATACTCTACCCACCCACCTGTGTCGGTTTGCGGTACGGGGTGCGTTTAATCGGGTTGGCTTTTCTTGGCACAACGTCCAGTAATGCGAATCGACCGTAGTCTCATCTCGGAATTCAATAACCTAGTTACTTTCTATCATGCGTCCCCTTCCCTTTGCACGTGCAGGAATATTAACCTGCTTTCCATCGCCTACGCCCTTCGGCCTCGGCTTAGGTCCCGACTAACCCTGGGATGACTAGCATTGCCCAGGAAACCTCGGGTTTACGGCGGAGCGGGATCTCACCGCTCTTATCGTTACTCATGTCTGCATACTCTCTTCTATAGTGTCCAGGTTCAGTCGCCATTCCCCTTCAACCTCTATAGAATGCTCCTCTACCACGCCGGGTCCCCGTAGGAACCCGACATCCAGAGCTTCGGTACTATACTTATCGCCAATCATTTTCGGCGCAGGATCTCTCGATGAGTAAGCTATTACGCACTTTTTAAATGGTGGCTGCTTCTAAGCCAACATCCTCACTGTCTATGAAATCCCACCTCCTTTCCACTTAGTATAGTTTAGGCACCTTAGCTGCTGATCTGGGCTGTTTCCCTTTCGACAATGAAGCTTATCCCCCACTGTCTCACTGCTGCGCTCTATTGAATGGTATTCGGAGTTTGATAGGGGTTGGTAGGCGGGTATGCCCCCTAGCCCTTTCAGTGCTCTACCCCCACTCATCAACACGCAACGCTGCACCTAAATGCATTTCGAGGAGAACCAGCTATCACGGGGTTTGATTAGCCTTTCACTCCGACCCACAGCTCATCCGAGAATTTTTCAACATTCACCGGTTCGGTCCTCCACTTAGTATCACCTAAGCTTCAACCTGGCCATGGGTAGGTCACCTCCGTTTCGGGTCTAGCACATGCAACTCATTGACGCCCTATTAGGACTTGGTTTCCCTACGCCTCCGATCCAGAAGATCTTAAGCTTGCCACATATACTAACTCGCAGACTCATTAAGCAAAAGGCACGCAGTCACTCCGAAGAGCTCCTACACCTTGTAGGCACATGGTTTCAGGTTCTATTTCACTCCCCTCACAGGGGTTCTTTTCACCTTTCCCTCACGGTACTGGTTCACTATCGGTCGCTAACGAGTATTTAGCCTTGGAGGGTGGTCCCCCCATCTTCACACACCGTTTCACGTGTGGTGTGCTACTTTCACCTAGCCAGATTAGATTTCGATTACGCGGGTTTCACGCTCTGTGCCGGAACTTTCCAATTCCTTCATCTATCTTCACTGGTCAACTAATGGTTAGGCTCTTCCGCGTTCGCTCGCCACTACTTACGGAATCTCATTTTGATTTCTTTTCCTCTGCTTACTAAGATGTTTCAATTCAGCAGGTATCGCGTATCCTTACCTATGTATTCAGTAAGGAACAATGTCATATTAATAACATTAGGTTACCCCATTCGGAAATCCCCGGGTCAATGGTTACTTGCACCTGACCGAGGCTTATCGCAGCTTATCACGTCCTTCATCGCCTGTTAGCACCAAGGCATCCACTATGTGCCCTTTCTAGCTTGATTCCTTATCTTTAAATCAAGTCGACAGCGTCCTCTTTGAAGTGTTGCTTACCCACTCCGGACTTTCTGTCTAAATTTGCCATATTCTACTAAAAATAAGCGTTAACTTATTTTTGGAAGTTTATATTTTTAGAGTATCCCAACTCGCAAAAAGCTTTCTCATTTGTGATTAATTGCATTTTTGCAGTTAGGAAAAACTTTCAATCTATTCTTTAGAATAAATTGTGTTTCTCTATACAGATGTCAAAGAACGCTGTCAGTCAGCGATGCTTTTCCACATTCTCATGGATTTGAAGAAAGACTCACTTTAAGAGTGAAATTTAGGAAGAATAGCTTGCATTCCCCTACGGTCACCCGCAGGCATTTTACAAGAAAAATGGTGGGCCAGACAGGACTTGAACCTGTGACCCCACGCTTATCAAGCGTGTGCTCTAACCAACTGAGCTACAGGCCCAAAATTGTGAAAATGGTGGAGGTTACCGGAGTCGAACCGATGACATTCTGCTTGCAAAGCAGACGCTCTACCAACTGAGCTAAACCCCCAGATCGAATTTAGAATTTCTTTCCAAATTTCACTCTTAAATATTTTGTTTCCTTCGTTGTGAAGAGAAAAAACTGAATTGTATGCTGCGGTTCGCATTGTCATTGCTGACTTTGCGGACGCTTAATTGTAACGTGCAGATCATTTCTTAACTGCAGGCAATTGATTAAGTTCATCCTAATCTTTAGCCTTCGACCTATGCCTTCCGGCATTTGCTCCATAGAAAGGAGGTGATCCAGCCGCAGGTTCCCCTACGGCTACCTTGTTACGACTTCATCCCAGTTACCAACTACACCTTAGGGCCCTGCCAATGTTGGCGCAGACACTTCGGGTGCGATCGGCTTCCATGATGTGACGGGCGGTGTGTACAAGACCCGGGAACGTATTCACGGCACCGTAGCTGATGTGCCATTACTAGCGATTCCAACTTCATGGAGGCGAGTTGCAGCCTCCAATCCGAACTGAGCCCAGTTTTGTAGATTTCCTCCACCTCGCGGTCTCGGTTCTCATTGTACTGGGCATTGTAGTACGTGTGCAGCCCTAGGCGTAAGGGCCATACTGACCTGACGTCATCCCCACCTTCCTCCCAGTTGATCTGGGCAGTCTGGCTAGAGTTCTCAACTTAATGTTAGTAACTAACCACAGGGGTTGCGCTCGTTGCCGGACTTAACCGAACATCTCACGACACGAGCTGACGACGGCCATGCAGCACCTGTGTAAGGTCCCCGAAGGGTCACAGCCTTTCAACTGCTTAGCAATACATGTCAAGCCTAGGTAAGGTTCTTCGCGTTGCATCGAATTAAGCCACATACTCCACCGCTTGTGCGGGTCCCCGTCAATTTCTTTGAGTTTTAGTCTTGCGACCGTACTCCCCAGGCGGTGCGCTTAACGCGTTAGCTCCGGCACAGATGGGGTCGAACCCACCTACACCAAGCGCACATCGTTTACTGCTAGGACTACAGGGGTATCTAATCCCTTTCGCTACCCTAGCCTTCGAGCCTCAGCGTCAGTAAATGTCCAGTAAGCTGCCTTCGCCGTTGGTCTTCCTCTCAATATCTACGCATTTCACTGCTACACTGAGAATTCCACTTACCCCTCCATTACTCTAGCGCGGCAGTATCGGATGCAGTTTCAAGGTTGAGCCTTGAGATTTCACATCTGACTTACCGCGCAGCCTACGCTCCCTTTACGCCCAGTGATTCCGAATAACGCTCGGGACCTTCGTATTACCGCGGCTGCTGGCACGAAGTTAGCCGTCCCTTCCTCTTAGCATACTATCAAACATACTAGCTATTAACTAATATGCCTTACTCTGCTATGACAGGAGTTTACGACCCTAGGGCCTTCATCCTCCACGCGGCGTTGCACCATCAGGGTTGCCCCCATTGTGAATGATTCTCGACTGCTGCCACCCGTAGGTGTCTGGACCGTGTCTCAGTTCCAGTGTTGCTGATCGTCCTCTCAGACCAACTACCCGTCGTCGCCTTGGTGAGCCTTTACCTCACCAACTAGCTGATAGGACGCGAGCCTATCTCAAAGCACTAGCCCGAAGGCCAGCTTTACTCCGAAGAGCACATGCGGTATTAAACCCAGTTTCCCAGGACTATCCCCCTCTTTGAGGCAAGTTGCTCACGCGTTACTAACCCGTCCGCCACTAAGAGATCATTAGTAAACTAAATCTCTCTTCGTTCGACTTGCATGTCTTATCCACGCCGCCAGCGTTCATTCTGAGCCAGAATCAAACTCTCCGTATATTTTTTACATCTTTCGATGGAGTGTCTTGCGACACTCACTTTAAAACGGTTGGCGTATATATTTGCGTTTAAAAATAAATACTAAATTGACAAGTGCGATTGAAAACCCGTTTAAGATCTCCAATCTTGCCTGCGTCAGATTTTCATCTACCGCAGCGCACAATTCAGTCTTTCCTCTTCCACTTAGTTAAACCTTCCAGAGCGAACTCTGCATTTTAACCAAGCCATGTAATGTGTAAAAGATCTCGTTCAGCAGGAACTACTTAACTTGTGAAACCGTGTTTCAAATCAACTTAGTTAATTCCTTGCTGCGCTCCCCTTAGTGGGTGAGGCGGGGCGCAATCTACATATTCCATGACTCCGCGCAAGACCTTTCGACACTTTTTCATCACCTAATTCTCAGCACATCTCACAAGTCACTTATAACCTGTCATTTTCGAGATTAAACTTTCATCAGATTCAATCTCATCAAAAAGGATTCATTTAAGACACCTTAACCTTTTTAGCTCATACTTAGCCCTAACAGCCTCAAAAACTCTTATTTCGATACTTTAAAAGGTGGATGCGTACGCACAAAAGACACCGCAGAGTCTACTTCATCCGTACAATGAATATACGCGGCGTAATCTCTCCCTTGCGCCAACTGCTCAAGGCAGGGAAACAACATCGTATCTTCAGTATAACGTTTCTCACCTAAGAAGATCATCGGACTCACTTCATCGAAGGTTACATAGTGATTTTGCGTGGCATCCATAAAGATCTCCTGTGTCGTCCCCGCACTTCCGGGTGCAAAGACGACTCCATGCGTCGCGATCGCTAAGAGACCATCCTCGCGAATACTGTTAGAAAAGTATTTTGCGATGTGTTTACTGAATAAATTACTCGGTTCGTGACCATAGAACCATGTTGGAATAGCTAAACTTGTTCCCCCCTTCGGATGCCTCTCTAATACTTTTCGTGCAGCCTGCATATAACCGGGCGATTCGAAATGGGGCGCTCTTGCAAGAATCTGGAATACCTCCTCAAGCTCTTCATCAGACACATCGATCAACCAAGCTCCAAGATTCGCTGCTTCCATTGTCCCAGGGCCACCGCCTGATGCAATAAAGTAGCCAGCACGCGAAAGGTCACGAGCAAGCCTCACCACCTTTTTATAATATACATCGTCACGTGCCGTGCTGTGCCCGCCCATAATTCCAACGACTTTCTTCTCCCCACCAGTTTCGATCCTTCCACCTAACAAATCTCTGACACCATCATCGATAGCGTGATCGTGCAATCGTTGAGCTAGTGACTCCAAAATATCTGCTTTGCTCCGCCCCTTTTTCACGAAGTGATCGTAAATACGCTTATCGACACTTCTGTCTTCAGCTTCAGTCCAGCCCTCCATCAACTCCTCTCTCGCATACAATCTATTCCTATAGGGATTGTAGGGAAGATTTGGAAACGCAGGAAAAATCACCGCTCCCTTATTTATTAGGAAGTCTGCGGTGACTTCTTTTGGGAAATGGCATCCCAGAAAAACGACCCCATCAAAATCAAGACGCTCCCAATCAACTTCAACATTTGTAAAATCCAAGCCTTGCACCACCGCACAATGAAGCTGTCCCTTCTGCTTTAAAAATGCATCTAAACTATCTAACTCTCTAACAACTGAGCATCGCATAGAAGAATCATATGCTGCAGTTTCAGTACGCTCAACGACAATCGGCAGCTATCCGCAACTTGACTAACAGTCTCCAACTAGCGAAAACACCTCTCATCTATTATGTTTGGCTTCACACGCTCCCCAGCCTCCTGCTGCCAGAAGGCATCACACTCCCTCTACAAAAGCTTCTTCTGCGGTCTCTCATGCAGATTAAAAAATGACTACGGCCACAGCGCTCGCTTCTTAGTGAATCGCGATTCCACATTTCTCACCTTACTCGGTGCTTCACTCGCCCCCGCTGCAACCCAGCAAACGATAAGCACCTGCTGCAACCCACTGTCCACACCATGCAGTCTCACCATTGACTCAAGTATCCAACAATATTCTGCAGCCATCACAATCTGTGGACTTACCGAAAAATGCAAAGATGACACAAGCGACCACGTAGGCTGGCGGAAATTCGCAGCCGGCTCCCTACACACGCTCACACGTCCTTGGCAAGATAGAGCAATCAATACACTTAATTCCCTTTATTTCCCCACTGCATCCGTACAAAAGTCACTTAAAAACCAACATCTCGTCGAAACTCCAAGCCACAGTATCGCCGAAGCTGCAACTCCGACCGCGCAATCCTACCAAACAATTTTCGAGCACCTGCATCGAGTACTTAAAATCCCGAAATCTCCTGAGCTCGCCATTGTCGGATTTAACCTAGGTCAGCTCATCTATCTCAGAGACGCGGTCGACGACCTCCCAAGCGATCGAAAAAACAGCCACTACAACCCGTTACTCCACCGCGACCTCACTGAATGCCAATCTCTAGCAGAAGAATCATTTCAAAAATTTAATACATCACTGCGCAGACTCCCTCTCAAACGTCACCACGAAAGCTTACTCGCCATAGCAGAGCAAACAACCAGCTACCATAACGACCTCATTCACAGCCCCACCCCGAAGACACCCAAAAAGAAAAAAGAGCGCTCAAATTCCTGCTGGGATCGCTTCGACTGCTTCCCATGTGACAATTGTTGCTGCGACATTTCTTCTAGCAGTTGTGATTGTGGAGACTCTTGCTGCGGATGTGATTGCTGTAGCTGCGGCTCATAGATACAAAGTTCACTCTTGCCGAAGCGCCTAGGCACTGCTTCTATCCGCGTTCACAAATCACTTTTTATCATGGCTGAAAGAGAAAACACCGACCCACAGAAGATGGAGAAAATTGTCTCCCTCTGTAAGAGCAAAGGCTTCATCTACCAATCCGCAGAACTCTATGGCGGACTCAATGGCTGCTGGGACTACGGCCCACTTGGGACCGAACTCAAACGTAACCTCAAAGAAGTGTGGTGGCGCAAAAATGTCCAAGAACGCGACGACATCCTCGGCATGGACGGCTCAATTCTCAACCACCACGCTGTACTTACCGCTTCTGGGCATGTCGGCGGATTCTCCGATCCAATGTGCGACTGCCTACTTTCCAAGGCTCGCCTGCGTGCCGACCAGATCGATCCACAAACAGGCACAGCCTACCACTACACTGGCGCAAGCCATGCTGAATCTGGCTGGTCTATTGAAAAACCATTCTCCGTACTCATCGACCCGACAGCGAATCAGGACGAAAACAAAGCGCGTAAAACAGCGAAGCAATACTACGCTCAGTTCCTCAGCGACAAACAGATCGCACCGAAGAAGCTCGAGCTCGTAGGCGAAACCACCACCGAAGAAGTAGACACCACAAGCTACAACCCAGAAAACGGATCACTCCTCACCGAGCCACGTGAGTTCAACCTCATGTTCCAAACCAAAATGGGAGCATCTTCCGACGCTAACGACCCAAATGCCGTCGCTTACCTTCGTCCGGAAACAGCCCAAAGCATCTTCGTTCAGTACAAAAACGTCCTCGATTCCTCGCGTGTGAAGCTGCCATTCGGCATCGCGCAGATCGGCAAAGCATTCCGCAACGAAATCAACCCGCGCAACTTCACATTCCGCTCCCGCGAATTTGAACAAATGGAAATCGAGTACTTCTGTCGTCCAGAAGACGGTCTCCGTTTAACTGAAGAATGGCTCGAAACACGCCTTTCTTTCTACGAGGAAATCGGTGTCCCACGCACAAAACTCCACGTACTCGATGTCCCAGATGGAGAGCGCGCGCACTACTCCGCGAAAACCTACGATATTGAATACGAATTCCCATTCGGCATCCAAGAACTCGAAGGCGTCGCCTACAGAGGTGCATACGATCTCGGCAAGCACCAAGACCACTCAGGAAAGACTCTGGAATACTTCGATGAAGAAACGAAAGAACGCTTCATCCCACACGTCGTCGAACCATCCGCCGGCTGCGACCGTACAGTGCTCGCACTCATTTGCGAAGCATACGATGTCGAAGATCTCACCAAAGAAGGCGGCAAGAAAGACGAACGCACCGTCATGCGCTTCAAACCATCTGTCGCTCCGATCAAGGCTGCTATCCTTCCGCTCTTAAAAAATAAACCAGAGCTCGTAGCGAAAGCAAAAGAAGTTCAAAAACTCCTTCAGCCATTCATGAATGTTTTCTACGATGAAGCTGCTGCTATCGGTCGTCGCTACAGACGCCAAGACGAAATTGGTACACCTTTCTGTATTGCCATCGATTTCGAAACCCTCGGTGAAGAAGGCCCGAACGGAGAAGACCTCTCCGACACCGTCACCGTGCGCCACCGCGACTCTATGGAGCAGGAACGCATCTCGATCTCCGAGCTCCTCCCTTGGCTGCTTGAACGAATTCGATAAACAACTTTACCTACACAATGAACCAAAAGCGCAGGGCTCCGGCTCTGCGCTTTTTTTATGGTAATAATGTTGCCATTCGTCCCTTTCCCACCTCTAACTCCATATCTAGAAACAGAGAACAAACCGCATTATGAACGAACAAAAACTCATCGTCGGCAGCTCCGAATGGCTTGCCCTTCCATCTCTTAACGTCCCGGCTATCAAGGCGCGTGTCGACTCTGGAGCGAAGACATCATCGCTTCACGCATTTAACATCCACAGTTTCACTCGCGATGGCGAAAACTGGGTGAATTTTGACGTCCATCCTATTCAAAAAAATCGTAAAACTGTCGTACGCTGCGAAGCCAAAACCATCGACAAGCGTGTCATCAAATCCTCAAACGGTGAGCGCGAAAAACGCTACGTCATCCGTACCACCCTCGAGCTCGCTGGAGAGACTTTCAGTATCGAGGTGACTCTCACCAACCGCGACACCATGGGCTACCGCATGCTCCTTGGTCGCGAAGCAATGCAAGGTCGCATGCTCGTCGATCCTTCAGAAGAACTCTGTCACGGCGAACTTAATTCTGAAGAAATCATCAAACTCTACGGAATCTCAGAGCCAAAACACAAAGGCCTCAACATCGGCATCCTCGCGTCTAACCCAAACCTCTACAGCAATCAGCGCATCATCGAGGCTGGTGAGCAGCGAGGCCACAACATCCACTTCGTCAACATCAAACATTGTTACCTAAAAATGGACGCTGAGTCTCCAGCTGTCCTCTTGCGTGGTGGCCACAGTCTCAACATGCTCGACGCAGTCATTCCACGCATTCGTCCAAGCGTCACCTTCTACGGTTGCGCCCTCACGCGCCACTTTGAAAGCATCGGTAAATATTCGCTCAACTCCTCGGACTCCATTAGCCGTTCGCGCGATAAACTCTTCTCCATGCAGCTCATGCTCAAACATGGACTAGACATTCCCACCTCTGGATTCGCTCATTCTCCAATGGACACCAATGATCTCATCGAAATGGTCGGAGGCGCTCCACTAATCGTCAAACTCCTCGAAGGCTCCCAAGGCCGCGGCGTCGTACTCGCTGAAACGAAAAAAGCAGCCGAGTCCGTAATCAATGCCTTTAAGGCACTCAACGCCAACCTCCTCGTCCAGGAATTTGTCAAAGAAGCCGACGGCAAAGATCTCCGTTGCTTTGTCATCGATGGCAAAGTCGTGGCCTCTATTGAACGCTCAGCCGCCGCCGGTGAATTCCGAGCTAACATTCACCAAGGAGGACAAGCGAACATTGTCAAAATCACCCCACAGGAGCGCGCACTTGCCATTAAATCAGCAAAAGCTTTCGGCCTCCAAGTCGCAGGCGTGGACATCATTCGCTCCCGGAAGGGACCTCTCCTGCTTGAAGTAAATTCCTCACCGGGCCTCGAAGGCATCGAAACTGCAACCGGCAAAGACATCGCCGGACTCATGATTCGCGCCATCGAGAAAAAACTCGGCTGGCAACCAGCTCCGGCAGACAAAGACCAGCATTAAACTCAGCTCTCACACTACTTAAGTATAGCATCGATTCCCATGGCGCTTTTACGAGCAAACTTGGGAATCTTATGCTCATACCGCTTGTGGAAGAGCCTATAAATATAGCCTAAGAGGTGAATCGTCACTAGATGATCTAACAGACGATAACCTCTTTTTTTTCTAAAAAATAGGCGCTTCACTAAAGCTATTTTCTGACTGCTCAGCTCTAGACGTTTAAAACTCGTTTTTACTCTGTAGCGCGGTCGCTGTGAACGAGGGTGCAGAGCTTTATACTCACGCTTAGCAGCCAATATACGTTCCTTAACTTCAGGAGTATACGGAGCAAAAATATACCCCCGTGCCAGCGCGATCAGCTTATAAGAATCGTGCATGAAACGCACATCCTCCACGCTCCAACCAAGCTTTTCCGCTAGGTTTTCCATTTCCTCAAAATTTTCTAAAACTGCATAGCCATCTCGAATCGCCTTTTGCTCATCCTCGACAAAATGCTTCATGACCTTCTTGATCGGATGCTGAAAAAAGATACAATCCCAGTACACGTGCAAAAGTGGCGGAATTCGCACTCTGCGAAAAAACCATTTCTGCTGAGCAAATTCTTCAACATAAAGCCCCTTCATAATCACCTCAGTCGACAACTCTAAAAACCTCCTCACCTGCTCCAACTTGATCGAACCATAGAACTTCGACAGAGCCTCGTCCACCGAGCGACCATACTGCAGCACCTGCACCGTCACCGCGCTATTCAGCTCAACCCAGTACGAGCCTTCACCAATATAGGCTCTCCTAGAAAATGCATGCCAGCCCCCAGTCTGCACCCAGACACTCATCCCAACCAAATTGTTCGCACCTACTAACTCCTGCGCGTACCGCTCCACATCCCAGCCAATAAAACTAGGATACTCGCCAGCCCCCTCGTATTCACGACGCGCTTGGAACTCGATCACCTTCTGCACCGAAGTCTCAAAAAATGCATGATTGAGTGGAAGATAACGGAAAAAATCACTCTCTCCATATTTGAGCGAAAGAATGAAGAAGTCGCTCTCGATTCCGCTCAACAATCCACGTACCCGTTTACGATGCCAAATCAGATCACCTACCGGATACGCCCCCACAGTCCACGTCCGACAAACCAATACTCTCTGATGAAATTTAAACCTCTCCAAAAGATCCTTGAGCATCACATTTGCCTGCTTCGCTGTCTCAATGAACAAGGAATTGTTAATATCTCCCTTAACATCCTTCCCATCACCCTCACCCAAACGCAAAACCACCCCATCCACCTCAGGAAACTCGAGAATAAAATTCTCTAACAATGCCTTAAAGTATCGCGCGATCTCACTCCGCCTCCCACCCATCCCCTCAACCAGAGTCGCTGTCATCGGCACGACATCACTAGTCATCAGAACGCGTAACCCCGCATTTTTGATGATCTGAATCAAGATCCGCATCTCCTTCGCCAGCCTTTTGACGCGTAGTTTTAAAGCGTCAGTATAACTCTCGTGCAGCGTAACGTGAGCTACATCATCCAGCGTCACCGTATTGTACCCATGCGCTCGCACCCGTTGCACAAACTCAGCCATTTCCTCCCGCACCGCCCTCCAATATACATCAGCCGCATCCCCTTCTACTGGCAACTCTGCTAATGGAATCTTAGACCAGTTAATCCGCCTCTTATTATAACTCCGGAAAAAAGGACCAATCCCATCTACGATCACCCATTTAAATTTACCTTGCTCACTCATTATGCGCTCTAACAAATAGTATACAACATATCCTAGCTGATTGAACCAAGGATGACTCCATGACAGAGTCGACACCTAATGTTAATTAAAAACTAGTCACCCATCCCACAAATCACTACCCACTTTATTCTTTCTCCTCCATCCATTTTCCTCTCTACTTCCCCCATGCTCACACCTGCCGAGAAGCAACGCTATGCCCGCCATTTCACCCTACCAGAAGTCGGTGAAGAAGGACAAGAAAAGCTCAAGCAAAGTGCCATCCTCTGTATCGGCACCGGCGGTCTCGGTGCTCCAGCTGCCATGTATCTCGCAGCCGCTGGCGTCGGCCGCATCGGCCTAGTCGATGCTGACCACGTCGAATCATCCAATCTACAGCGGCAAATCATCCATGGCGAAAGATGGATCGGCAAACCCAAGCTCGACAGCGCTAAATCTCGGCTCCTCGAAATCAACCCCTACATTGAAGTCGAATGCCACGAAACTCGCTTCACTGCAGCCAATGCCGAACAAATCGCTAGTGAATACGACATCATCATCGACGGCACCGATAACTTCCCCACCCGCTATCTCAGCAACGACGTCGCTTACCTCCTAAAAAAGCCAAACATCTACGGCTCCATTTTCCGATTCGAAGGACAAGTTTCCGTCTTCGCCCCACACCTAGGCGGCCCATGCTACCGCTGCATGCTCCCTACCCCCCCTGAACCAGGCTCCATTCCAAGCTGTGCTGAAGCCGGTGTGTTAGGCGTACTCCCAGGCATCATCGGCTCTCTACAAGCAATGGAAGCGATCAAACTCATTCTCGGAGCTGGCAAACCACCACTCGGAAAACTCGTTCACTACGATGCCCTCAACACAGAATTTCGCAAATTCACCCTCAGAAAAGACCCAGAATGCCCACTCTGCGGCAACAATCCAACCATCACAGAACTCATCGACTACGAGCAATTCTGTGGCCTACCAAGCACCTCTACCATGAAAGAAATTACCGTACTCGAACTCAAAGAAAAACTCGATACAGGACTCGACGGCATTCTCGTTGACGTCCGCACTCCTGAAGAAGTCGCTGCTGCTGCTCTCGATGGCACCCAGCGGATTCCACTCCAAGAACTTCCGCAGCGTTATCGCGAAATCCCTACGGACAAAACAATTTATATCCACTGTAAAGCCGGCGGCCGCAGCGCTAAAGCCTGCTCCTTTCTCGCGGACCAAGACATTACAAATACAGTGAATATCAAAGGCGGCATCGACGCTTGGCGTGACCTTATCGACCCTAGCCTCCCACCAGCTTAAGCTAGCCCCAACAAACATCCCCCTAAAAAAGTCGAGCACCTAATCCCCCCCGGAATTAGGTGCTCTTTTTATAGCTGTCTCTAACAACAGCTAAAACTAGTATCTCCCTTTAAAATAAGTCTAGATGGTTGAGCTATTAAACCTCGTTTAAAAAACACAAATCTCTCACTTCTCACCCAATATTTATCTCTTAAATCAAGCCAATCTTCTTAAAGCTAAAATCAACCGAGACAGATAAGCTTATTTCATCCAGACCACTAACAGACAAGCTTAAAATGAGCCAGTTTCAAACGAATCATTCATACATCACATGCTAAATAAACAACCACCAAAATAAACCATTCAACCGTTTGGCATAATTTCTGCTATACGACACGCATTTTTGCCTCTATAACCCCTCCAGAGGAAGAGCCCCATTCCTAAATACAGCAACCGCTACACTATGGCAGGAATCGATCTCCATCACAATCTAAGCCAATCTCAAGTTCTCTCGCCACAAATGCGGCAGAGCCTTGAAGTGCTTCAAGCTAACTCTCTGGAGCTAGGGCAAATCCTTCAACAAGCACTCCTCACAAATCCAGTCCTCGAAATTGATCGCGATGAAGAACAATTCGAAGAATCGCTCACCCCAGACGCCGAACATGACATGGAAACCCTCTCTGAGCTCGACGACGACTTCCGCGAACTCAGTATCACCGAACATCGCACTACCAGTTCAAGCGCCGATGATGATGCCAAACGGGAACACCTCTACAATTCCATCGTGGCCCCCGAGACACTTCAACAGCACTTACTCAGCCAACTAGCTCTAGCGGCTCTGCCCGACGAAACAAAACAAGTAGCCACCTTACTCATCGGCTATATCAACGATCGTGGTTTCTTCGACACCCCCTTAGAAGATATCGCCATCGCGAACAATCTCCCTTTAAGAACAGTCGAGCGCGCTCAAATAGCCCTCCAAAACTTCGACCCTCCAGGTGCCGCAGCTACCGACCTCACTGAATGCTTGCTCATCCAACTCGCAAAACGCGATATGCTAGGCTCGCTCGAATACCGCATCGTGGCCGAGCACCTCGACACTCTAGCGCGCAAGCGCATTCCCGAAATCGCTCGCAAACTCGGCGTCACTACTGAAGCCGTCAATCAAGCAGCCGAAACCATCACCACCCTCACCCCTGATCCAGGCGCCGAATTCGACCCCACTTCAAACCCCCACATTACACCAGATCTCGTCGTCTTCAGAAACGCTTCTAACAACCTCGAAATCCAGCTCACCAACGACAACATCCCTGACATCAATATCAGCAATGCGTACAAAGATCTCATGGCAAGCACTGATGACAACACCGCACGCCAGTATCTACGTGATCAAATCCGCGATGGCAAAATTCTCATCCGCTCAGTATCACAGCGCCAAGAAACCCTCTACAAACTCGCGCTTGAACTAGTAAAACGCCAACCAGAGTTTTTTGATGAAGGCCCAAAAGCGCTGAAACCTCTCACCATGAACGACATTGCGGAAACGATCGAAGTTCATCCAGCTACCATTTCACGTGCTGTAGCAGGCAAATACGTTCTCACCCCACACGGCCTGTTCGAGCTAAGAACTTTCTTTACCACTGGCTTCACCACCGATCAGGGCAAAGAAGTCTCAAACACCGGCATCAGAGAAACCATCCAGCAACTCATCTCTAATGAAAACCCGCAAAAACCACTCTCTGACTCAGCAATCGAAAAAACTCTCAAAGAAAAAGGCATCAAAGTAGCACGCCGCACTATCGCCAAGTACCGCGACCAACTCAACATCCTCCCCAGCCACTTGCGAAAGCAGTTTTAAATTCAAACTAGCTTACTAACTAGGGCTGAAAATATTACAAATACCATAGAGACCTCAACCTTTCGCCATTCTAAAAAAAATAGAAAAAACCATCAGAAACTTCTTGCATCCTCCTCGCGATTCCACTACGTCTCTGCCCGCACCGCAAGGAGCACCAAAACCAACAAACGCGCAGATAGCTCAGTTGGTAGAGCAGTTGGCTTTTAACCAATTGGTCCTGGGTTCGAATCCCAGTCTGCGTACTTTCTTTAAGTAAAAAAGCCTCAAGCACTTAACCAGTCTTGAGGCTTTTTTGTGCGCTAAAAGGATGAGACTACAAATATGGAGAGCACGGTGAAACATGCGAATCAAAATTACAGGTAACGCGAATCCATACCGCAGAAACCAATAGCGCGAGGCTGAAGGCCTCCCTCGTACAAGCCTGCTGTGACAAGCTTAGCTCAAACCGTAAGTAAAATACCCCAACTAACAACAAAGTTCATCTTAACATCGTAACAACGCGATGCCCCACTACCAAAGTCATCAGACTTTGCACAAATGACATTCGATTTTCTGGCCTTCCCCCCTAACTCCCAAAAACACTCTTCCCGATTTTCGAATCTTTCGAATTTTCCACGAAAAATCTCGAATTTCACCTGTTCACCTTTCCCCTAGAGTTCCCCCACCTTTTCTGCCATAGTGAACTTCTATGAAAAAAATCTGTATACTCCTAGTCGGTGCCGGAACTCTCGCCCTCACCAGCTGCGCCAGTCCAACACACTGCGGGTGCTCCTCAAAAACCGCCTGCCAATGCGCACAAGGCTCCTGTGGTTGCGTTAGATAATTGACTCACCAAACATAGAGCTTGGTCAGCATCTAGAACAGCCGCCACTCCCGGCTTATCTCGAATAACCTTACCTCATTCGCTCCAGCCATCGGGCTCTTTCCGGAAAGTATTGAATTCGCCAGAAGATTGATCCCACAGGTACACAGCCCAGAGGTAGGAACGGTATTTTAATGCACAATTTTGTCGTATGTAGAGCTCTTCACGAGCACCTGGATACTCCCATCTAATATTCTTCTTCCGAGACCTGAATTTCTCTCTGTTGAGAATCACCCATACTCTCTCTTCGTTAGCGAAGATCTTTTGTAGGTCTGCTAACCGATTGACCACAACTGCTCCTCCATTGCGATCCCTTAAGACCCCTTCTGACCGGTACGTGAAATCATAGAGAATAGGGACGACAAGATCGTAATCAACGCGTCCTAGTTCTAGTAATGCAGCATGCGGATGAGGTTCAGTGATCATCACTTTATCTTTCTCACGTATTTGTGATCGCACATAAGCTAAGGAAGAAATTGGGTCTCCTAAAATTTTCTCATTGTAAGACGCCGGTATCCTCCAAGGTGACATAGAAGCTAACACAACGACCAAAATCACCCATCTAAGTGAACTCGCTGAGCTCAGATAAGACTGTGCCGCCACCCATTTACTCATCACCACTATCCCATGAGTTCCAAGAATAATCCACAGCGGGATCACACAATACATGTAGCGGAAACTCACAGAGGTAATCAAAAGGTTAAAACAAACTACCGATACGATTAAAAATACATGCAAGGTAATCACCACACTTGCCCCCCTGCGGAGTGAATAAATAAAGCTCACAATATAGAACAAACCGAGCACAATATGTAACCTCGAGTAACCTATAAACATAGAGCCTAAGTTACCAAGCTCCCAGAAAGTAGGAGCTATAGTGGCTTCCAGATTAGGAGAAACACCGACCGATTCAGTGATACACTTGACCTTAAACAAGAGAATATCTGCCGCTATTAGTACTCCCGCAAAAACGATATATACAAGTGATTTGATATCCCATTTGAACGGAACTCCACGGCCAAATAAGAGATAGGCTACTAAAAAAACGGGGACAAAAGTGATACTAATCTCTTGGCTCAAAACAGCACAAGTGAAGAGAATAATAGCCCACACCCGAAACCACATTCCCTTTCTCAAAATGAAACCTTCTATGAACAAGAATATCATCATTAACACCATGAGCTGCTGTTGCTGATAGAATCTTGCTATGTGTCCACTGAAGATTAGAAAGGGATGAAGCGCAAAAATCAGAACACTCGCGCACGCTATCCAACGTTCAGAAAAATAGCTAATACAGATCCTCCACATTACCCATGCTGTTAAAACAGCTAATACTACGGAGTAGAGTCTCAGAGACCAGATATGTGGACCGAAAATTTTCACGACTCCGGCAGCCATGTAGTGATAAAGAGGGCTCCGACTGTACCAAATATCTTCAGACAAGTATGGAGCGCCAGTTTCAGCAATCGCCAACACAGCTTGGATTGAGGCGTACTCATCATCATCAATTGGCTGATAATGCACCATCCACGCCCTGCTAATAAAGACGATACACAACAAGGCAACAATCCAGACAGTCCTATGAGTTTCAGATTTCAGTAGCCGCTTCCACCTCTTGCCACACAACAGGACTAGCAAACTGGTTAGAATACAAAGAACAACTAGCAATGGCCCTCTATTTTCTAATAAAAACCACAGATATTCACTGCGCTCAGCCATACTAAACGCAAAGATTGCAGCGAGCCCTAAGCTGACACTGTAGATCACACTCAACCTGCCTAAGTGAGGATAGTGATACACCAATACAATAGCTAGTATCAGTGCTCCAATAATGCATAACACCTTATTCAACCAACTTGCCCCTACATCATTACTTTTGTAGAACTCTAACAATGGCAGTTCGTCAGGCTGCACTTGGTAGCCAAATTTAACAGGCGCACTTCTATCATCGAACCAAGAGAGACTGGCAAATTCATACACATTCCCATCCAGCGTGTGACATTCGCCGTCCACAGCAAATTTCATCGGCTGACTCCCTTTATAACCAGGAGAAACATTTTCCACTAGCTTCACCTCTATTGTATTCCTGCCTGAGTCCAGCAAGCCACTAATATCGTATGCGTGAAACTGAGCGCTGAATCCCTTCCTTTTAAGTGTAAGAGGCTTGGCAGCATCAGCTTCTTCATAGAACCCATAAGGATCTTGCTCTCGCCCTTTTTCTTCGTCTCCATCTCCGGTGAGATCCCCCCCAGTCTGATTTGGCCGATCTCTCGTACGGTTTTGAGTATTTTCGTATCGCTTGAAGTCATTCTTAGTTGGGTCACCATGTCGCGGGTCTTCGTATCGATATCCTGCGTAAAAAGAACCGACTTCATCTGGGTCTAACATTACTGCTGGAGTTGCTAGTGGACGGCGACCTGACCACTGCACCTTCCATTCGCCAGCATTATATGATGATTGCAGGCCCTTTGCTTCAAGGCGCTCTCCATTCACCCATATCCAAAAATCTCCATAGCTAGCGATACGAATGTAAGCTTGAGCTGGATCGTCAATGTTCACTTCCGTTTGAAAACGTGTTTCCCCCACACGGTCATCCTTCACCATCCATTTCCCATAAAACGGTTTTTCAAAAACTTGATTAGGAACCGTACTGACAAACCGTTTTCTCTTTTGATCGCCAAGTATCGCCTTCTTCCAGTGAGACACTGAGTAAAGAGGCATTGTCCAACTATTCTGACTAAGTCCAATAGGTATAGGCTCAGCATACCATTCACGATTCGTCCTAATCTGCGTTTCCTGCCCGCCCTTAGTTAATACCGATCCGAATGCTATCACCTCAGGCTGAATAACGCGGCCCTCGGCCTCGATACTTATACTGTTCTTCCCCTTCTTCAAATAAGGTCTCAGATCGAACAAAGTAACGAGCTGAGTATTATCATGACCTGACCATTGATATTCACGCGGAAAGTTATAAGCAACCATTGGCTCATGAACTACAACCCGCTGACCTGGCTCCGTGAGCCCGTTTTGAAATACACGCGTCGGCCTCCAATACGTTTGAGCGCCCACTGGGTTACCATTACAATGAAGCTCAAACCCACCGTCACTAACGACCCCGATCCATCCATTACGTACTTCGGATTCAAGATCTAAATCATAACGGAAACAACCTGTGTATTGGCTTTCATCTGAACAACGAATCCACTCTGCTCCCTCAGGAACTTCATAGGTATATAACCTAGCCTTTGGCCCATAACTGCCAGTCAGAAAGATTAGAGTCAAAAGTAAGGCAATGCAGCCCCATATTATTGGCTTCAACCTTCCTCTTTGTGATGTCAGTAGCGGCTTCATTTCCCCTGTGATTGCCTACGCGCCCTCCATGCCTCAGATACATTGCCACTATTCAATTCACCCTGTGCTCGCATCCACGCGGATGCAGCTATCACTCCCCGTTTCGTTTTGCTTCGAACCCCTTGGATCACATCTTCTATAGATTGATTCATCTTTTGATTCATCGCTAAATCTCCAGTCTGCAGAGACATGAGCTGTCGATGAAACTGTGCTTGTAAACAATTTTGCTCATTGCTGATCACACTATCCAGATAGTGAATAGCCCTCGAGTATCGACCTGAATTGATATTATTAATCGCCACCCTGAGTTGCTGTCTACTCACTTCCCTAGATTGATAGCGCGGTAATTCACCCGACTGCGCAGCCAGAGAATCTAACATAGATCTCGCCCTATCGTAATGCCCATGGCGTTCGAGTCTATGTATTTGAAAAAAATGAGAGTCCACACTGCCATTGTTATCATCCATCACGTCACAATAACCCAACTGCCTGATCACTCCGCTATCACAGCGTATTGTAGGCATAACGACACACGCCGCTTCAATACATCGTCGAGCTCCAGCGTAATCACTCTCTGAGATTGCTGCTTTAGCTGCACTCAATTCCCAATGCGCAACCTTCACCGAGAGTACTGTTACTGATGCCAAGCTAAGCAACAGACATGAGCCGCAGATCACACTTAACTTAAAAAGATGTCGTGCCGCTACTTCCGATTTACGCCAACTAAACCCCAACACACTCAACCCGACTAGTAGATACCCACACACAGCAAAAAACCAACTACTCCCCACAAACTGCGTAAAACTAGGACCATAGCCAAACCACCACATCCAATCATTAATCTGCGTCCATCCCATTGAACCAACCGGTGGTTTGAAAACAGCTAGTCGATCAGGAGGATCCTGTGCGTTCACACCAGTGCCGAGTTCTACGCTTCGTTCGGAATGCGCGCGATACACATCTCCACCGAGCCAAGTCATCGTATCGAACTGCTGCTGTAACCACGCCGCATCTCCCATGACTTCCGAATCTCTATGAGTCAGTACAGACGGATACCACAGTGTACTCACAAAACCACAGATAGCCCATAAAAGCACAGGCTTCATCCATCCCCCTCCACGCTTGTAAAATAGTACTGTGCCGATTCCAAATATCAGAAACAGCAGTAACTGAGCTAACTTAAAACAAAGAGTGATTTCGGAATCGATCGTATAAAATGTATGTGTCTCCACGACATACATGGGAAACTTAAACCATTTCCCTAAGAACGAAAATACAATCAAAAGCAGAGCGACTAACGCCGCAACAACATTGAAAATCTTTGGTAGAAGATCTACATCACTTTTGATTGACTGAAATTTTATCATCAAGTTTGAGATTCAAATGACCTTCTATCAATACGTGTTCACCCACCTCGAGTCCATCTAGGATTTCCACCTGCTCACCGCCCACATGCCCTACCGTGACTTCTCTAGTTTCCCAACTCTCTCCTATAGGTAAGTATACTAATGCGGATCCAGCAGAGAGAGAAAGAATCGCACTGCGAGGAACCACAATAGATTCTCGCTCGATTTCAAGCCGTGTGAACCCAGTCATTCCAGTAACAATCCTGTGTTTCAGAACATCGGCTTTGAGCTTAATTTGCACCTTAAATGTTGCAGCCCACTCTGGTGACCCTGAGCCTCTAGGGCGTAAAGGTCTCGAAATCTCTGGCCCACCGGAATTAAAGCTAACTACAGGCTTAACCATTTCTATTTCGGCTGGCCACTGCCTGCCAGGGTATGATTCCAGCGTTACTGAACATTGCTGACCTGTCTGGACAGACGCATAGTCAGCTTGATCAAAATACGCGTCAAACCATAGACCGCTTGACAAAAGAAATCCAGGCTTGCCGCTATCTTGATTATACTCACCTACTTGTACTAAGACACGGTCTACGACTCCATCCACTGGAGCATACACTGTGTATTGCCGAAGCTCCTCTTCCCTATGTGCAACGGCCTGTTCAGCATCACCAACAGCGTTCATTGCAATTTTTAAACTCTGCTCTACCCCCTGCTCCGCCATCCTCATTGACAGCTGAGCTTGTTCAAACCCTTCTGAAACATTCGTGTAATCCTTGCGAGCTTCTAGCAAAACAACCCGAGAAATGACCCCCTTCTCAAAAGCTGTTTCGTAGCGTTCTAATTTTTCCTTCGCAAAGCTAAGTTGCTGCTCCATTGCACTCAGGCTGATTTTTTCGACTTCTGGTCTCTCTTGAGCCAGCACATACGCTGATCCTAATCTCACACGCTCCAACTCAGCGGCGGCTGTTGATTCAGCTAACTTTGCAGACTCTAACTTAATCCTAGCTTTAGTTTCACTCAACTTTGCTAAAACCTGTCCAGCTTTCACCCTCTCACCTTCTTTTACATACACCTCGTCTACACGATCCATCGGGATGATTGGAACCAGTACTGGCTGGCTGGCACACACGCCTTCCCCCATAACAAAATACTGAATTTTCTCTTTCGCCACTTGTTTGGAAACCACTGGAATAGCTTTACCTGATTTCCGAAGAAGTTCAGTATAGCTCAACTTTGATGACGCCATCCCATTTCCAGGGCTTTTATATGCTGGGATAATCACCAAAAGAGTTAACAGACAGAAACCTGCAATTACAGTGCCTAAAACCAGAACTTCTTTCCAGTTATCTTTGAAGATCTGCTTAATAACTGAGCCCTTCTTTTTTTGATGATTCATCTTCTTTCAGTTTAGGTTTGGCTTGCTTGATAATTCCAGTTCCGACCATCAGCGAAATAGCCCCAACCTCAGCAAGCATTTGACAACCTCTCCACAGAGCTGCCACTAGAATAGCCTGCTCTAAGGAACTGAACTGACAAACCATCGCTACTATCACGGTCTCTCTGACTCCGATACCTCCTGGGATACCGATTGCCCAAAATCCAGCCAACCATGCCACGCCAGCAATACTTAATGCGGCGACTACAGGAACCTCAACGTTAGGCACAGCTGTCATTACCCCATAAAATAGCAAACCATTGAAAACACAAAGAACTATATAATGAAAAATTGTAGCTAGGCATTTCTTAAAATCAATTGGACCAATACTCAGTACAGCCCTCAGCTTTTTGATTTTGAAAAAAGCGAACGATACTACTATGCCAAAAACTAAAAGCCCCAATATTGCGAAAATAACCCAATTGAGGTAACTCTCGACCTTATCAAACCATGCGCTCACTGGAAATGTGAACAAGGTTGTTAGAGCTAAGCTAGCCCATGCTATATTCGTCATGATTAGCTCCAAGATGATGCTCGAGCTAGCCTTCTTCTTAGTCACCCCTATCTCATCAGCAAGCACCACCCTCGATCCATAGCTCCATACAGATCCTGGCAACCATTTTAATGACTCAGACTCTAACCAGATACGCGCACAATCCGTACGTTTCTTTCCAGTCTCATATATTGATGAAAGCACTTCTGACCAGACACTTGCATTCCATATCTGGTAAACCAATAGGCCAAGTAGAACGCCTCCTAATAAACCAAAATGAACATGCTCAATTAGATTCGGGAGTTCACCTATCTGTTCAGACAAAGCAAACGCACCAAAGGCCATTGCTGAAACTATCGCTCCGTATTTAATCCACGATTTCATCGATTTAAGCTTCCTGTGTTGAGTTAGATCGAGCAGCTAATTTTGAGTATAGCTCAAATGTCTCACTTGCAATACGCTCCCAGTCAAAAAACCTCTTCACATGCAAATAACCAGCATCCCCCAGCTCTTCACACAACTGAGGATCATTCAGTAAACGAAGAATACTATCTGCAAGCTCCTGCTCGTTTTTCTCTTCTACGAGTATTCCCGTTTCGCCATTTTTAATCACATCAGGAATTCCTCCTACATTAGAGGCTATCACTGGTTTCTTGTGTGCAAGAGCTTCTATTAACACCACTCCTAAGCCTTCGGTGTCTCCATTGCTATCATAGATCGCTGGATGCACATAGAGTGTGCAATTCGCATAAAGTCTCCCTAATTCCTCATCGCTAACGAATCCGGGAAATTGAACAGATTCAGATAACCCTAGTTCATGAGAAAGACTCTCCCATTCTGCTTTTCTATCCCCTTCTCCAGTGATCACGACATCTACATCTGTAGAAGCTAATACTGCAGGTAAAGATCTGAGCAATACATCGATACCTTTGCGTTGAACAAGACGGCCACAAAAAAGCAGCAAAGGCTTATCACGCGGCTCTAACTCTTCCTCTTTATTTCGGACGGTAGCCCCATATGGCATGATCATAGAATCTGTACAGCCACTCACACGGCTCACTTCATTTGCCGTATGTGAACTATTTGTGCAGCGCACATCAGCTGAACGAAGAAGCCATCCTAGCACTTTGCGAACTGGGGTACTGCGACGTGCAATAGCGAGCTCAGCACCATGACTCATAGCGATCACTTTTACACCTAATAAGTACTTAGGTAATATTCCATAAAACCCGTGCGGGAACGGCCAATGTATATGCAACACATCTATTTTATGCTTAATGCACCACCAAAATACCGCAAGTGACCCCATTAAGAGATATGGTAACACCAATAATTTGTAGAAAATAGAGTTAATTTTATTTGGAGCCCCCTCATCATGAGTAAGAGTCTCTAAAGATTGAGGGGCATATCGAAAACGATGCACATCGATTCCATCGATTTGATGACTCTTAAGGCCCTTAAATGCTGGTGCCATGACGCGTATATTACAAGAGTGCTCCTTCATTTGTGCAATAAGCTCACGCATCCACGGAACTTGGCAATCATCAGTATCACGAGCGTAGGTTGATGTCACAACTCCAACGTTGATTGTCTTCTCACTACCTCCCTGGTTTGCTTCCTCTATGGTGTGAAGTCCTACATTTGAGTGAACATCTCTCTCGTCCATGCTTGTTGCAACGGACTGATATGACTGATTAAGGGTATTAGTATTCATTAGTTTACATTGATTGAGTTGCTTTCTCATATGCTCGATCCGTGCCAACACAAAAACAAACAACGCAAACATTTAAAAACAAACCAGTTACAATAAATTCAAATCACCAACACTATGAAACTACCCGCATTAACACAGTATTAATTACAGTACATCATCCTCCATCCTGTAATTTGTGCATGAACAAAACTTAGGCACTCGTTCAGGTAGAAACCCACTGAATAACGATATTTACACAAAGAAGCCCTGCGAAACTTAGTATGCCACACATTTCTAAACTCAATCAACGAGCAGGAATGCTAAGTTCGCAGGGCGCGGGGGTAGAGGGGGGAGATTGTTGTAGGAAGCTGAAATGTTCTAAAACAGCAGAAGTACAGCTGATTAAAAAAGATCAAAACTACTAAGCGGATAGCATGTCCGCCTCTCTCACTTTATCTTGAGAAAATTGCTTAGCAGGAATGTAGACGCTGCCATTGATTATATCAGCTAAGAGAAACTGTCTGCCTTCCTCCATGCCTCTATAGACACTGTTCTCCGACATCAATCCCTGCATGCATACAATCACTGCTGAAAGGGAACTTAACGCACCTAGAATAACTAAGATTCCCCCAGCGCCTCCGATCAATGATACCACAGCAGCTGCAGAAAATAACGCCACAGCAGTAAGCACTAAATAGGCAGCTATTTTACCAGTAAAATGCATCGGACAATTCCTAAAACGCTGTAAGAACCCAACAGTCACTGTATCGATAGCACCAATGATAAGGCGCTCTACACCGTATTTACTCACACCATGTTGACGTGCGTGATGCTCTACTTCAATTTCAGTGGTCTTAAAGCCTTTGAATGAAGCAAGAGAAGGAACCATCCTATGCATATCACCATACATTGGAAGAGACTTTACGACCTCTTTTTTGTAGGCTTTGAAGCCACAATTGTGGTCATGTAACTTTACCCCAGTAACTCTACTGAGGACCGCATTAAAAACACGGCTAGGAAGAACTTTATGCCAAGGGTCATGGCGCTTACGCTTCCAGCCAGTAACTATATCACTTCCTTCGTTTAATGCTTCGATAAAGCGAGGAATCTCTTGTGGATCGTCTTGTAGATCTGCATCCATAGTGAAAACAATGTTGCCTGATGCGACTTGATAACCAAGAGCTAACGCATCTGCTTTCCCCTTATTACTAGGGAACCTATATGCCTTAACATGCTCTCGATCGCGGAAGGCAAGTAATTCCATCACAGACCAAGTGCTATCAGTCGAGCCATCGTCAATGAAAAGGATTTCCCAATCATAATCAAGGAGCTCTAACTGCTTTTTAATACCATTATAAAGAGTCTCAAGAGTGGCTTCCTCGTTCATAGCAGGAATGATGAAACTTACGAATTGTTGATTTTTTCTGAATTTGAATGTGTTCATGGGGTATGTTGATTAAGTTGTACAATCACCTATGCGAGCCACATGCCAACGCCTCAAACAAACAACACAAACAACTAAATATAAACAACTTAAGTAAATTAATAGAAATCCAACCTCTCTACTAAAACTGGCAAACACAGTATTTTTTACATTCCTAAAACAAACGAAGCTGTAAGATCTTCAGCAGATTCTCATGGCGATTCAAAACGGTTGTCATTCTATGGATAGACTAAAATTCCTAAAAAACTGTGAATTTAATGCAGCCGAATTGCCAAGAATACTGTAGTAAATTCTTAGTGAATCTATCTGCTCTTAACCCTCTCCTCTGGTTTTCTCTTATGCTGCCCAGCTGTATGGTCGGCCCAGATTACGAGCCACCTGAAATAAAAGTCCCCGATGCCTGGACTGAGGCGATAGATAAAGACAATAAGTCAAAGGTAACGGGCTCTCAAAAATGGTGGAAAAAATATAAAGATCCCATTCTAGACGAGCTCATTCAGCGCTCCCGAGAAGCAAACCCTAATATACGTATCGCTCGAGCTCGCATCTCTGAGTCTTGGTATCAGAGATCCGTTCTCTCAGCGGCATGGTACCCTAAAGCTGAGATTAATGCCCGCGACGCTCATGGATTGGGAACCTTTGATTCAGCAGGTGTCAAATGGGATATTGATAGTTCACGTGATCAATATGCCAATTTTGATGTCGGGTGGGAGCTCGATATATTTGGACGTGTATCCCGACAGGTTGAATCAGCAACCGCTGAATACGAAGCTAAGATTGAAGGCTATAGAGACGCCCTCGTATTCATCAATAGCGAAGTCGCTCTCCATTACATAGCCTATCGCACCCTCGAAAAGCGCATCGCCGTGGCAGAAGAAGGCAGAGATAATTACCAACAAATCAAAGAAATGATCGACGGTCGCTTCGCTGAGGGGCTTTCCACTCAGATGGAACAGCATGAAGCAAACGCAGACCTATTAGCGAGTGAGGCTGAAATTCCTAAACTCAAACAGGAGAAAAAGGTGATCAGTAACCGCTTAGCAGCGCTCGTCGCTATGCGACCAGCAGAAATGCCCCATGTACTAAAATCAGGCTATGACATCCCCTCCCCACCAAAGCGTATTAACGCTGGTTATCCATCTGAAATTTTAAGATCTCGCCCCGACATCCGTAGAGCAGAGCGAAAAATTGCATCGGAGTCAGCACGTATTGGTGTAGCCACAGCCAACCTCTACCCGCAGTTCTCACTATCAGGCGCTATTAGCTACGAGTATTTTACTCAAGGTGCCACCATCGAAACAATCACCAGAACACTTGGGCTCGGCCCCAATGTGAGGTGGCGTATCTTCAATGCCTGCGCAGACCGGAATAGAATCCGTGAACAAGAATCTAAATTAGAACAGGCCATCACCACCTATGAAGGTACTGTCATCAATGCCGTCACTCAAGTTGAGAACAGCATGACCCGCATCCATCATTCGCAAAAACGACTAGAGTATCTTCAAAAAGCCAGCAAGGAATACCATGGCGCTGCAAACCTGCTTTACGAGGCCTATCAGACAGGGCAAGTCGATTTACGCCGTCTCCTGAACTCTCAACAAGACTACATACGTACCAAAGATGAGAGCTATGCAACTGAGGGCCGTCACGTAGCCCACACCGTCCGTCTATTTAAAGCACTCGGAGGTGGTGAACTCCCTCACCCCAAAAGCACGGCTCTCGCTAACTGACACGATTTTTCTAATTGAATACGTAAACTACTAAGCTGCGCCTCCAATAACTCAGTGCTCACTTCTAACTTCTTACATAAATCATGGAGAGTGCTCATCCCAAACATGCCAGACGACCCTTTCAACTGATGTAAAAGCTGCCGAGAAAGCTCAATATTTTCAGCATCTGAGTTCTGCTTAAGTTCAGTAATTATAACCACACTATTTTCATAAAATTCCTCAAGAATCATCAAAACAGCCTCATTATCATCTCCGGCTAAAGCTAACAAATGTGATTTATCAATTTCAACATCCACAACAATAGTCTAACATTATTTAATTCTAAGACAATCGAAACCCCATGCCCTCTCTTCCCTATAATTTGATCATCGCGGATGATGATGAAACTATCCGTAGCCTGCTCACATTAAAAGCCACACACTACGGTTTACATCCAGTAACCGCTGCCAATGGAAGAGAGGCACTTGAGCTCATGCGCGACCATGTAGATCTTGTATTATTAGACCTGCACATGCCAGAAATGGACGGTTTTTCCTGTCTCGAAAAACTCAGTAAATCTCACCCTAATGTCCCGGTGATTGTACTCAGCGGCGCAAATGAAGCGAGTGCAGCTATGAAAGCAGTAAAACTCGGAGCACATGACTACATTACCAAACCATTTGATTTAAACCACCTGTTCACGACACTTAGAAATGCGAAGAAGCTCAGTAAAGTTCAGAAAGAAAACCAGTCTTTAAAAGATTCTATTAGTCAAGAGTCTGCCTCTACTGACATTATTGCACATTCTGACTCCATGAGAGTTCTTCTCAAGAAAGCTAAGAAAATAGCTAAGCTAGACTCTTCAGTCCTACTCACTGGTGAAAGTGGCACAGGTAAAGGAGTGATGGCCCGCTTCATCCACTCTAACAGCTCACGAGCAAATAAACCCTTCGTAACAGTTAGTTGCCCAGCCTTACCTAGAGAATTACTTGAAAGTGAACTATTCGGACACGAGAAAGGCGCATTCACAGGGGCTTTAAAACAACGAATTGGTAAAATAGAAGCGGCCAAAGGAGGCACCTTGTTTCTGGATGAAATCGGAGACCTCCCCATCGACTTACAACCTAAGCTTCTCAACGTACTTCAAGATAAAAAATTTCATCGAGTCGGTGGCGAAAAAGAACTCACTTGTGATGTCCGTATCATTACCGCCACTAACATTGACTTTAAAGAAAAGATCGCGGCTAAGGAATTCAGAGAAGACTTGTTTTACCGCATTAGTGTCATCCCTCTAGAACTACCAGCCCTACGAGCCAGACCGGCCGAGATCATTCCCCTCGCTAACCATTTTTTAAATCGAATCGCACAACAGCGCAACACATCAACCATAACCATCCACAAGGATGCTTCAGACAAATTACTCCAATATGATTGGCCAGGAAATGTCAGACAGCTAGAAAACCTGATGGAGAGAGCGTCCGCATTTTGCGATGACAATGAAGTCACTGCTGATGACCTCATGGGCAGTATCGACCAAGAATCTTCAACATCAACTCAAGCTACGAATCTCGCAGGAATGACTCTAGCCGACGTAGAAAAACTTGCTATTGCGCAAACACTTGAGCTTTGCGGTGGAAATAAAGCTGAATCAGCGAGGAAGCTAGGTATCAGTGAAAAATCCATCTACAATAAAATGAAACGATTAGAACTCTAAGTACCCTAAAAAAATAACAGCACAAAAAACACCCATATACATATGAAAGGAGTCATCTTTACAGAATTTTTAAGCATGGTTGAGTCTGCGCACGGTCTCGACATGGTAGATACTATCATTGAAAAAAGCGACCTCCCGTCAGGCGGCGCATACACGGCAGTCGGAACTTACCCACACACTGAAATAGTTTCACTCGTATGTAATCTCAGTGAGGAAATAAGTGTACCAGTTCCCGACCTACTAAAAGCATATGGTCAGCACCTATTCCACCGTTTGGCGGCCTCTTATCCATCGTTTGTGGCACAAACAGATGACCCTCTCGAATTCCTTGAGCTTGTAGAAACATACATTCACGTTGAAGTTCGAAAGCTCTATCCTGATGCCGAGTTGCCCTCATTCGAGTGTAGTAGACCTAATGCGCCAAATGAACTCCATATGACCTATCACTCGGTCAGACACATGGAAGATGTCTGTGAAGGTCTTATTCGTGGAAGTTTGGAGCACTTTCATCGCACGGCCAATATCAAACGCCAAAGCATCGATGACGACTCCGAACTATTCATTATAACCTTAAATAATTAAATCCTATGCAGGATGAGGCTGATAAATGGAAAAAACGCTATGTGCGGGAAAAAACAGCCCGTCTACAAGCTGAGAACTTATTAGAGGAAAAGAGCTCACAGCTCTTTGAAGTAAATGAACAGCTAGAGCAACAGGTGAAACTTAAATCCTCAAAATTAAGTATTGAGGAAAAAAAATTCACCGCACTATTTCATTCATCTGTAGATGGTATCTTACTCTACACCCTCGACGGAATCATCATAGACGCCAACCCGACCATCTGTATGATTTTGCGGCGTAGCGCCGATAGCCTCATCGGAAGTAAGATCAATGACCTCTATTCACCAGAGTTCACAAGCTTAGCTGAGACAGCCACACAAGAAATAGAAAAATACGGACAAGTTCGCTTCAAGGTGGAGCTCGTACGGAGCAATGGCCGCCACATTCCTGTTGAAATCTCAGCTTCCAAATTTGATGTGGGTGAGAACACCATGATTCAGGGGATCTATCGTGACATCACCGAAAACCAAAAGATTCAAAAGGAATTAGAGGAAGCCACTGAGAGCGCCATCAAAGCGAATGAAACCAAATCTCTCTTTCTTGCAACCATGAGTCATGAAATCAGAACCCCACTCAATGGCATTCTTGGATTCACTGACATTCTTCTAGATTCGGAAGCCAGCGAAGAGCAGATTCAGCATTTACAGCTCATCAAACGAAGTGGTGATATCCTCCTCTCTATTATTAATGACATCCTTGACTTCTCCAGAGTGGAAAGTTTGCAGATTGAGTTAGAAATGGTGGATTACAATCTTACCGACAGCATAGAAGAAACACTCGAGATCCACGCACAGACAGCAGCATCCAAAAACATCGATTTAATCTATCAAACAAATGATGACGTTCCAGTAGACCTCCATGGCGACATTGGCAGGATAAAACAAATCATCCTCAATCTCGTTTCAAACTCTCTTAAGTTCACCAGTGAAGGAAGTGTCATCGTTCACGCTTCTAGAAAGAATGACGATTTCATCGCTATAGATGTCATAGATACCGGTATTGGCTTCGCGCCTGCAGTCAAAGAGCAACTCTTCAAACCATTTATTCAAGCTGATGCTACTACGACCCGCAAGTATGGAGGCACAGGCCTTGGTTTATCAATCTGTACACAGCTCCTCCAAATAATGGGAGGTACTATCTCAGCAAAATCAGTACCAGGTAAAGGAGCCACCTTCACAGTCAACCTCCCCATCATACCAGCGAAAAAGCCAGTCCCTCGAATGTTTAACCAAGATGACTTGGGTAAATTAAAAGGCCTCAAAATTTTAGTCATCGATGACCACCCTATTAATCTCGAATACATGCAGATTAGACTCAGTAAATGGGGCTGTATCGTAACCACGGCCCAAGACAGCACTGACGCCTCGAAGCTCGATGACAAGCAATTGGCCAGCTATGATATTATCATCTCAGACATGCTCATGCCCGACATAGATGGCATTGCCTTGGCCCAAATTTACAAAGAACGTCTCGGAGAAAAAACTCCTCCTATGATTCTCGCCACATCCTCTCGACATCTATCAGAAAGAACCGAAGCAAAAAGTGCCGGCTATTCCAGTGTGATATACAAGCCACTAAAAGAGCGTGAACTCGTAACCCAGATCAATGCTGCCATTACAGGAAAATCAGACAACAGCTCAGACAATTTATCTACCGAAAGAGAAATCGAGTCAAAGCACACATTTATTCTCATTGTAGAAGATAATCCCATCAATGCTAAGCTTGCCAAAATCATCATCGAGCGCATGGGACTTATTGCTAATGTCGCGCACAACGGAGAGGAAGCGATCATTGCCCTTAAAAATCACCGCAACTATTCCGCTATTCTCATGGATATGCAGATGCCCGTCATGGACGGCTTAGTCGCTAGCACTAAAATCCGTGGAGGCGAAGCTGGAGGACATTATGCCGATATCCCAATCATAGCGATGACTGCAAATGCTTTAGCCGAGGACAAACAACGCTGTCTCGACTCCGGAATGAGCCACTATCTATCAAAACCTATCAACGTAAAAGAGCTTACCCAAATCTTGAGTGAGACCGGTGCAATTTAAAGCTGCAACACACTCATTCCATTAGGTAAGCCCTGATCTTTATAGATAAATTACTTCAACTAATAACAGATAACTCCCTCTCTAGGCGTAATCCCATCTTCACCGTTGAAACCAAGTGTTGGGTCAGCTGTAGGCAAACCGAAAAGAGCATCAAAAAGATTCACCTCTGTCATACCTCCTCGGATTAGAATGATCGCATCATCGAAACTGCTATCGCTCACAACACCCTCCTCAGGTGCTTCTGCCACCTCATAGCGAGTATGATCTTCGATGCAGATCATCGTCATGTACCCATCACTCACAGTAAGAACTTGATCCATATGACCTGGATTTGCTCCTACTAGGCTGAATAAAGGCTGACGCTTCGTCCGATTCCCGTGACCTTTCGCTGTATAGCGATGAGGATTTCGGAGAAACACATCTCTACGGTTATTTGGTACCACCATCAATCCAACGGTCTTACCATTGAGCCCATACTTCACAGGATCAAACTCTAGCACATCACCAGGATTCACATCTCGATCGTCTATAATTGAAATGGCTAATTTTGCAGCTCTCGTACGGAACTCAAGTGAACTAGGATCTAAATGCCTCACAAGATCATAGTCAAAGACACAGAGATCAAATTTCATCGAGCTTCTATCCTCGACAAACTCGATCAACATCGGCTCGTCTGAGAGTTCAAAGATCTGGCCTGTTGTCTCGTATTCAGCATAATTCAGGTCATAATTACTTAGGTGCCTCTCAACTCCACGGCGCCCACGATCACTGAAAATACCTGACTGTCCTACTACCACATCATCGTACTGTGTGATCCCACGATATCGAGGAATAATTTCAATTTGAATGATCACATCATTGAAGTCCTCATCCCCTAAAACCTGATCTTCAAACGCAAGGATCAAAGGAGCATTAGAGTCTGCGCTGAATAATTGAGCAGCACACTGCTCAAGGCCTTCGATATTTCGGGTTGCATCTTGGAACACCATCGTTTCTCCGCCACGCGCTCCATCCACTACTAAACCAAACCGTAGATTAGTCCCAGCAGGTAAAACACCAAGACTTGCTCGCGAACCAGGTTTAAGAGGAGCAGTGGGCCCTAACACATAGCTATGCCAAACCTCAGTCATCTTGTCTTCTTGATTCGAGTCATACCAAAATAAGCTATTACGATATGTTCCACCGTCGTAAATTGCCGTCACTATAACTTCAGAATCTTCGCTGAGAATAAAATCCTCTGGATTAAAGCCACGCTTCTCGACCTCGAGCAGCGTGCCATTTTTGCGACAATGCAATTGCTCTTTAACCATTTTCCAGAGCTTTCGAGAGTACTTATAATCATCCTCACTACGCGAATAACTATCGACAAGGGTAACAATATCATCAGCCACAGTAACATAAAAATCCTCAGCTACTGTTAGCTCTCCATCTGAGGCCGTACAGCGCGCCACATATTGTCCGTTACGCGGAAAATACATACCGGTCTTCGCCTCATTCTTGTCACTAAACTCAATCGGAGAGGGGCCAGCTTGATGACTCCAATCCACAACTAATCCATCAGCTTCAAGAGGTAGTCCTTCATCTTGAATACCCAGATCAATAACACACCGTCTTTTTCCATCTAGCGTAACAGCCACATCTTCCAAACTAATTGTTGGAGGCTGATTTTCAGGGATGACCAGTGGACTCTCTGAGATTGGACAGCTAAACCCGTCATTGTTGTTTGTCACCACACTATCGAGTAGAAATACAGCTCTTGGAGTATCACTCGTGTGGTTCAAAATCTGATAGACTCCACCCTTGTTACTACTCACATAGAAATTACCCTCTTGATCTGTATAGGCAGCACCGTAGCTAATCCGACCTTCTGGGAGATTATTTACTGTTTTTCGCTCCACCGTGCGCCCTTCTACATCCCAAACATAAAGATCTTGGTTCCTTGCTCCAAAGAAGTAGCCCTTACCATCAATCTCTTGATAAACGATATCAGCCACTCCCCCTGGATTCACGCCTGAGAATGAAACCATCTCGTAGGTTGAAGTTTCTACATGAATCTTCATCAAATCGGGACTGTAGAAACGATCACCTCTGACCCATAAGTGACCATCAAAATCCATGTCCCCCGCATAAATGCGGTAAGTAGGGACTTCTTTTCCAGACGTCGTCGGAGTTCCTAGGGGCACAAAAGACCCATCACCATGGATTCTTAATAGCTGATCCTTGTAAGGAGCATAGCGCCCCCAAGCATACACGTAGTCATCCAGTATATTATAGCCTGCGGCGTTATAACTTTCGTTGTTGTCTCCTATCTTAGTATAAACACCGTCTCTGGGATCTAGCGTATTCAGTTGTCCAGAGACAACCTGATAGAAGTTTGCTTGACGCTCAAACGGAGTATCTTCGGCCACGAGTTGCCCCACACCAGCCAGAAATATTCCAGCAGAAAAGGCGCACATCGTAACCAAACTTTTGTTTTGGGGTATTGTGTACATAGTGCATTAATCAATCGCACCCATAATGCCAACCCATTCAAAAACACCTCAACACATTATAAAACAATGACCTAAAACTAAACGAAACCATTACGACCTCCATAAACCACTGTAAGTTTTACCCACCTAGAAAATAGACCCTGTAAGTTTTACTTTTCCTACAATGGTTTAATTCTCAGAAATCACTATTGCGCCCACTAGTTCCATGTCGCAGAACTCATGCATGCCAGCACCACTCTACGGACTTCTACTCGTCGGCGGAAAATCCACCCGCATGGGCCAAGACAAAGCCCAGCTCATCTACCGCGATGACACTCCTGAGTGGCAACGGCTCTACGCCCACCTAGAAGCTCTGACTGAGCAAGCCTTTCTCTGCCACCGCGCGGACCAAGATTTCGGCGTTCCAGCGATTATAGATCCAGCAGAAGGACCGCTTTGTGCCATTCATGCGGCGCAGCAAGCGCACCCTAATGCACGCTGGCTTGTCATCGCCTGCGACCTTCCCCTACTAGAAGGTGACACGCTTTCTCAACTCATCGAATCAGCAAACCCTGAAAAAGATGCCACCAGCTTCGCCAGTAACGTCGACCATCGCGCCGAGCCACTCTGCGCCATTTACGAACCAAGCTCGGCAGCCGCTATCTCCACCGCGGTGTCAGACGGCAAACGCTGTCCGCGCCACCTTCTTGAAGCTATCAACACAGCTCTTATTCCACTCGCCAAACCCTTTGCACTGAACAACGCCAATAGCCCAGCCGACACGCTTGAAATACGTAGTCATCTCACCCATTCCCGAGAAATGAAATCGATCACCATCCGCTACTTCGCTCAGCTCCGTGAACTCGCCAAATGCGATACCGAAGAAGTCACAACGGAATCAGTCACCCCATCTGGCCTCTACGAAGAACTCAAAAGCCGACACAACTTTCCCCACAAACAAAAGCAACTCATGGTCGCAATCAATGACGATTTTGCCGACTGGGCCACCCCTCTCAAACCAGGAGACGAAGTCGTCTTCATCCCCCCAGTTGCTGGCGGATAATATACCGCCAGCGCGACCACGCGATGCAAGCAATGACATTCGACTTCAAGGCCTTCGACACCAAAACCTCACCCCAAACCCAGGTAGGAACGACGCTCCGCCGACGTCCAGCTGCGCACCCGCCTTCGAACCACAAAGGCAACACCATTGCTTTCCAACACGCCTCGCCAACATCCATCCCAACTCCATCGCGACCACGCAATGCCACCAAGACTTTCGACCTTCAGACCTTCGACACTACTCCTACCATTCAAGTTATCCCTGAAAGCGCTCTCGAAATTTCCACGTATTTCACGGTGAGAAATTAGCCTAAAAAATGCGTCAACGCCTCGATCGACCCTAGGCTCCCGTGCGCCTTAGCTACATACCCTCCATGTCCACGCACATAATCAACCACCTCTTGTTGGGAATTCCCTACACAAGCAATCATCCCAGCCACATCGGGATGTAACTTATCGATATCATTGTGCCCGTCTCCTATCGCAAAAACATTCTCCACACCCACCCCACTGCGCTTAGCTAACTCTTTCAGCGAGGTTCCCTTATTATACCCATTATGCGTAAAACGCATGTAAATCGAATTATGCAGCACACCGATGAGGTTCGACATATGCCGATGCTCATTCACAAACTGTAAAATTTCCAAAGTTTCCTCCTCTGAACTAGCCACGATCCCCGCAGGATCGCCCTCCTCTTCCACCCATTGAGCTGCTGTAGCACTGGTCACATGCTCCTTCACTAACTCAATAAATTCTCCCGCCTCCTCAAAAAACAATTTCGTATCGCGCGCGTAGCGTTTATGCCAATCTTCCACCCGGTGCCACCTACCAAACTGATCTCCCGGCGTGTAAATTTCACGCTCTCTCGCCACTAAATAATCAGGAGCAAATGGAAATCTCCCCTCCTTAAAACCCTCTAGCATATACAGCAATGAACGCCCCGTATTTATTGCCCATAGCCACCCATCCTCCCGTAAAGATTCAATTTTCCGATAAAAACTAGGATCTAACACCACCTCCTTTTCATGCTCATAAAGTGTCCCATCAAAATCAAAAGATAAGATCCCTCGAACCTCCGCCGGATAATCAAGTGCTTTCACTGCGCCAAACTACCCACACAGCACGTAGCTGCAAACTGATTTCGTCAAAGAAATCGACACTTTGCCAATGAAACACACACAGACCATTCACCTAAAACAACATTGCGTGCGCCTATCTCCATAAAAACACGCAAAACTCGGTCCATTCTTAATAGGAATGAACCGTAGCAGCTCAGAACCGTTAAGCAAGTTACCTAACCTTGCGCACCAGCCATTTTCTCCTCAAACACCTTCCAACATTCAATAAACCCTGGAGCAAAATCTTCTGGGCGAAGCGCAACCCACTCGCGTACTTGCTCCAGCGTGAACCACTCGGCAGCGTAAACCTCGCTACATGGATAACGTAGAGCCCCGTCATGCCGCGCTAAATAAAGCCCAATAAATTCCCAGCCCGTTTTCTCGCTTGGCGACAACTTCGCAATTTCCTGCGTATCACACTCTTCGATGCCCAATTCCTCAGACAACTCTCGCACGACACAGCTCTCGTAATCCTCGCCCGCATCCAAATGCCCAGCCGCGCTGCTATCCCACTTACTCGGGAAATGATCCTTCAAGCTAGAACGCTTCTGCAGCAGCAACTCCTTGCGCTTATTAAATACAAAAACATGCACAGCACGATGCAGTAAACCCTCAGCATGCACTACGCCGCGCTTCTCTTGCCGCTGCACCACATCTCCCTCATCCACCACATCAAAGAGCTCATCAGCATTCTGTGGAATATCTTTCAGCGGATGATCATCATACAAACGCGTAATCTCAATCCAGTCCTCCAACGAAATTTCCTCAGCGCGCGCTGTTTCTTTCAACCCCAACAATGGCGCCACCTCAGCCCACTCACGCGTATCCGGAAGCTGCTTCTTGATCTGTTTCCTGCGTTGAGAAAACCCGCGGCGGATCAATTCATCAAAAAGACGCGCATCGTAATTTGGCAACTCACTCTCAGGCTTCGGCACACACACCATCACCGTAGAATCAATCTTCGGCGGAGGTGTAAATGCCTCGGGCGGAACCAGCATCACCGGCTCACTCACCCACTCACTCTGCATCCGCAGCGATAGCACACCATAGTCCTTCGTCCGTGGCACCGCCACGATTCTATCAATAAATTCCTTCTGCAGCATCAGCACCGCCCGCGAAATCATCGTCGGACGCTTCATAAAATTGCGCATGATCGCACCGCCTGCAGAATACGGTAAATTGCCAAGTAACTTAATCGGCCCATACTTAAAAAGCTGACGCATATCAAAGCGCGCCGCATCGTGATGGAACACCTCCACATCGTCACGGTCCTTATAGGTTTCTTTTTGGTACTCCGCCAAACGCGAATCAAACTCTACCAAAATCACCTTCTTCACCCGCCCGACCAGATGCACCGTAAGCGCACCAGTTCCCGGCCCACATTCCACCACGACATCATTCTCGCTAGGGTGCAACTGATCCACAATCCCACGCGCCACCACTGGATCACATAAGAAATTTTGTCCAAGCTGACGCGACGGTGTCACACCTGCCGCATTGAGAACCTTTTTGATATCGCCAATCTCCATACCCCACCTTCTAGCGAAGAACACCACACAAGCAATCTCAATTCCATCCTCAACTACTCCATCGCGACCACGCGATGCAAACCACGACCTTCAACCTTAAGACCCTCGACCCCATGCCCGACCAAAAGCCCCTTCCCCACTTATTCAGTTGCCAGTTTCATACCTCCGGTTATCTCTAAACAAACACCACTTCTCACATCTCAATGTCCGACTCCTACTTCGAGCAAACGTCCAGCGCACCTGACACCCAAGAAGATATTTCTCTCCGTCCACCCGCATTCAGCGAATTCCACGGACAAGAAAAAATCAAAGAACGTCTCATGCTCATGGTCGAAGCCGCAAAACAGCGCGATGACGTCCTCGAACACGTTCTCCTCTCTGGCCCTCCCGGCCTTGGTAAAACCACCCTAGCTAATATTATCGCAGGAGCCGCCGGCACCCAGCTCCACACCACCTCAGGCCCTCAGATCGAAAAAGCTGGTGACCTCGCAGGCGTCCTAACCAATGTCCAAAAAGGAGACATCCTCTTTATTGATGAAATCCATCGCCTCCACCCAGCCGTAGAAGAATACCTCTACCCAGCCATGGAAGACTTCAGGCTCGATATCATTATTGACTCAGGCCCATCCGCACGCTCTATCCAACTCAACCTACCCAAGTTCACTCTCGTCGGCGCCACCACCCGCGCCGGCATGCTCACCTCCCCACTCCGCTCGCGCTTCGGACTCGTAAACCGGCTCGATTACTACTCGCGCGAAGAACTCGCAGTCATTCTCATCCGCTCTGCAAACCTACTCAAAATCTCCATTCAGCCCGACGGCGCTGCCGAAATAGCCGCCCGCTCCCGCGGCACCCCTCGTATCGCCAACAACCTCCTACGCTGGGTCCGCGACTTCGCCCAAGTCCGAGGAAACGGCATCATCGATGCCGAAACCGCCCACAACGCCCTCGCCATGATCGAGATCGACAACGACGGACTCGATGAAATGGACGTCCGCATCCTCGAAGCCATGATCTATAAATTCAATGGCGGCCCCGTTGGCTTATCCTCCGTCGCCGTAGCGGTCGGAGAAGACGCCTCTACACTAGAAGAAGTCCACGAGCCCTTCCTCATTATGCAAGGATTCGTAAAACGCACCCCACGCGGCCGTGTCGCCCTCCCCGCCGCGTACAAAAAAATCGGCGCACCACTCACCAAGCCAGCAGACGAACTCTTCTAGAAAAATAATCGACGCGACCACGCGCCGCAAACTCTGCCATTGATCTCCTGACTTTCGACAGCATGAAAAATGTGCAAGGTTCTTAGTTGTGCAGAGTGTCGAAGGTCGTAAGGTCAAGGGTCAGATCAGCAAACTCTGTTGAGTTTGTTATTTAGACAATAAATTCCTTGACCTACCACCTCGTCAGTGTTTATCTCCGCGCCCACAACAAATTTCAAGATTATGGCAAAAGTATGTAGCATCCGCGGATCTAAAGTACGTGTAGGTCGCAAGATCCACCGTTCTGGTCTCGCTAAGAAAAAAGGCGGTATCGGTCGTCACGTGACCAAGACTGTGAAACGCACTGTATCCCCTAACCTTCAGACTAAGCGCATCTTTGTTCCTGAACTCGACCGCTACGTACGCATCAAGCTTACAGCAAAAGCGATCAAGACTATCAACAAAAACGGCGCTTACGTAACACTCAAGAAAGCTGGTCTCATCTAAGCGACCCGCTCTTCTTAGTACAAAGAAGATTTCTAAACGACGCATTCCGAGAGGTTTGCGTCGTTTTTTTTGTCCCAATACTTCTACCATAATGCACATCCCTATTCAAAGACTACAAGAGCCCCCTTGCTTCTCGCAATTGGATTAAAAATCTACCTGATGCATACCCCCAAATAAAAATCTGTACATCAGCCATCCATCTACAACAAATCGACGCACTCTCTCAGTTACTTTTTCTAGCATAAAATCATTACATTTAACTCAATTTAAATTATTTTAATGCTACTTCTTTCTTGTCATGAGCTATTTAATTTCTGTACCTTTCGCTATCTAAAATAATTTCGACCTCCCGTTTCAAAAAATCTCACCACATTCACTATGAAGAAATCATTCCAACTGGGGGGCGTCGCAGCTCTCACACTCCTAGGTTCTCTTGCGACAAGTCAGGCCCAAACAGCCACCACCGATCCAGTGGGTTATGTGACAATTACGATTAATGGACATAACAATGAAGTTTCACAGGGCCTCACAATCGCTAGCTTATCTTTAGTTGGAAGCACCGAATATAGTAGTAACGTGTCTTCATTCGCAACTGGGTCAAATAATACTTTAACAGACACCTCAGCAACATTTGCGGCTGGAGAATTTCTTAATTCTGGAGAAATTAGTCATTATATAGAAATTACAAGCGGTGAGCATTCCGGTACAATCACGTGGATTACTGGTTCACCGGGGGGCTCTAGCCTATACACACTAGACGACCTATCTCACATAGCGCCTAACAGTTCATATTCCATTAAAACTGCTCACACTGTGGCTAGCCTCTTCGGCTCCCCAAGCGTTTTGGCTGGAAGTAGTTCACAAGCAAATGCTGACGAAATTCTAATCCTCAATGCCTCCACAGGAGTTTATACTTCGTTCTGGTATAAAAATGCTGGATTAGGAGGAACTGGTTGGCAATCTACAGATAGCAACATTCTGAATCCTGAAAGTTATGCTCTATTCCCGACCGATGGTCTTTTAATTTTAAGAAAACAAGCTGACGACACTAGCATAACATTAACAGGAGCGGTAAAACAGGATGAAACTAATGTTCTCATAGAAGGATCCGGCTACAACCTTCTCTCAACACTCATTCCGATCGAACAACTCACTCCTGCCAACTGTGGACTATACACTGAAGACTCAACTACAGGTCTGGCAGCTTCATCCAGCCTAGCAAATGCTGATGAAATTGTCATATATAACCCTACAACTAAATCATTCACAAGTTTTTGGTACAAAGACGCTGGACTAGGTGGAACTGGCTGGCAATCAACCGATAGCTCAATTATAGATGTAGCCAACTATCAATTCCCTTCAAACTCAGCTCTACTTGTTTACAGAAAACAACCTGATGCATTTACTTGGAACATGCCTTCTGTGACTACAAACTAACCCCCCCCCTAATTAATATATTAATATAATGAAACGTATACCTCTCACATATACAGTCGCCCTTTTCACAACCTCTGTAACGATTGCTAACGCATCGGTTACTGTAACAGCTCAAGCTATTACCAATAACGGGTTAGCTGACTCCACAGGGGCAGATTTAGCGGAAGATTCTCTAATCAGAATAGGAAGTTTTCAAAGCTTTTCAAATGCTGAAATAATCACGAAGTCTTTGATAGAGTTGGAAGCCGACTTTATCGAATTTGGATCAGGAGTGACTGGTACTGGATTTGCAGAAGGGTATGGCGCTCATTTTGACATCTCGATTACCGGAGTCGACTCGGATGCTCTCGGTATAAATGGTGACAGTATTTATGTTTGGGCGTTCAATGGAGAAACTACCAACACATCCTCAGAGCATGCTATTTTCGAATTTACTGAAACATTTCCGAACAACTCAGATATACCCCCATCACAATCAGTAAGCCTTGAAACTGGCGGCTCTTTCAATACTGTTATTGGAGTATTAGACGCTGGAAATACTTCAAATGCAGGCATAGGCCCTTTGTATCTTACACAAGCAATCACAGCAGTCCCTGAACCATCCAGCACAGCGCTCCTCGGTCTTGGTTCTGTAGCTTTTCTTCTTCGCCGTCGTCGCTAAGCCAATCGCAAACGAGAACGACTCAAACATATTTCACAAAGCTCCACGCGCTCACCCCGCATGGAGCTTTTTTTATTCCACCCTTGAGCGCCTTAGAACCAACAATTCAGGCAGGAACGATTATCCCTAATCGTCCGGTTGTGCACCGATCTTAAAACCGCAGAGCTTACACCTCTGGTTTAAAAACACGCCATACCCACCTCTACCCATTAAGCTATCAAAGAACTCTATCAGCTGGACGATTAGGGATAATCGTCCCTGCCTAGCTGAATGGAGGCAATACCTGTGATGGACTACCTCAACACCTCAAGCAATTGCTCAAAGTGCTTCGCTGGCTTTACCTTCTCTAGAATCGCTTCAAGCTTGCCCTCTGCATCGATCACAAAAGTACTGCGCTCCGTCCCCATATATTTTTTCCCATACATCTGCTTCTCCACCCACACGCCATAAGCCTCAACAATTGCTTTATCCTCATCACTTATCAGCGGATAAGGCAGCTCTTGTTTTTCAATGAATTTCACATGGCTCTTGATCGGATCAATGCTAACACCGAACACCTGCGCCCTGCCCTCGAGCTGACTCCAGTCATCACGCATCGCACAAGCTTGCGTCGTACACCCCGGCGTGTTGTCCTTTGGTTAAAACACCAACACCACTCGCTGCCCTTTAAAATCTGCAAGAGAGATTTCTGTCTCCTCCTCATACTGTCCGCCAATCACTGAAGCGGTAAACTCTGGCGCTGCTTTTCCAATTTCTGGTTTCATGCCTAAAGCTCTAACCCATCCCAAATAAAGCATCAACCCTAAGTCGCCACGATGCACCTCCATGACACTCGACCTTCAAACCCTAGGCACCCCCCAGAACCTAATCTCCCACCCATCCCTACCAGCCAAATGGCCGAAGGCATCTCCATTTCGAAACTTTAGCCTATTTCGCGGTACAGCCTCTATTTCCTATTTTCCAATTGTCAGCCTCGCATTCATTCGTGCAATTCGTCTGATCCGTGGTAAAAAATTCAAGCACCCATCTTCCTTTCCACCATTTCGTGAATCCCGCCAACGCCATCACCTTATTTCGCTTTGCCTTGATTCCTGTATTCGGAGTCCTTGCTGTGATGTATGGCCGTAGCATCGAAACTGGAACGCCTGACGAAACCTTGCGTTACGCCGCTCTCGTCACCTTCATCCTTGCCGCTGCCAGCGATGGCATAGACGGCTACATCGCTCGAAAATACAACCTCACCAGCAAGCTCGGCGCTGTACTCGACGCCCTAGCCGATAAAGTCCTCATGCTCACTGGACTCATCACACTTTCCTTTATCGCATGGGGCGAAAGCGACTGGATCATTCCCTCGTGGTACATCATCATGGTCGTCGCCCGCGATGTCAGCATCGGCATTGGCTGCGCGATGATCCTCTCACTCGGAATTAAAATCCAAGTCAAACCACACTGGACCGGCAAAGCCACCACTATCGCCCAGCTATTTACATTAGGCTGGGTCATGCTAAAGGTAGTACCTCTCTCACCGCTGTACCCAACTATCATTGCCGCGGTATTGACACTTTGGTCCTCATGGGCATACAGCCTCAACTGCATCCGCCAAGTCAACGAGCTTCGCAACTAGTTGACCATTCAAATTTAACATTCACTCTGAACACTTGAAAGCTCCAATCATCGCCATAGTCGGCCGGCCCAATGTCGGTAAATCAGCGATCTTTAACCGACTCGCCGAGCGCCGTATTGCCATCGTGCACGATGAACCTGGTGTCACGCGCGACCGCATTTCGGCTCCTTGTAAAATGACCGACCACGCCTGCGAAATCATCGACACCGGTGGCATCGGCATGGAACTCGACGATGGCTTCCACGATCAAGTCACCATCGAGGCCGACATCGCCATGAGCAGCGCTGACATGATTCTCTTTGTTGTCGATGCCCGTGCCGGTCTCACCCCTACAGACGAAGCTCTCGCACAAAAACTCCGCCGTGCGAAATCCCCCGTATTTCTCATCCTCAATAAAGCCGACCACGCCGAACAAGAGCTCATGGCCGGTGACTTCGCCCGCCTCGGACTAGGCTCTGGTGTTGCAATTTCCGCAGCTCATGGCCGCGGCTTTGGCGAGCTCGCCGAACTAATGGACGACACCCTCGGCAAAATCATCGAAGAACGCAGCGAAGAAGAGGAAGAAATTCAAGAAGTCGTCGAACGCGAAGGCCTTAAGATCGCCATCGTCGGCAAGCCAAACGCTGGCAAGTCCTCACTCATCAATGCCATTCTCAAAGACGAACGCACCATCGTTTCCGACATCGCCGGCACCACCCGCGATGCCATCGACATCCCATACACATGGGGAGAAGAAAAGCACACACTCATCGACACAGCAGGCCTGCGACAGCGTCAAAAAATGGATACCTCGGTCGAAGTCTTCTCAGCCATGCGTACCGAGAAATCGATCCGCCGCGCCGATATCTGCCTGCTGGTTATCGATCTTGATGCAGGCATTTCTTCCATGGACCGTAAGATCGCGAAAATGGTCAAAGAAGAACGCAAGCCCTGCCTCATCATTCTCAACAAATGGGACCTCTTTGAACCGGGGGGATCTCGCCAAGCACGACTCGAAAAAGCCAAGGAACTCATCAATCACGAGCTCTTCTTCCTCTCATGGGCGCCCTACGCCTGTGTCTCCGCAAAAGAAGGCCAACACATTTCCCAAATTTTCAACCAGATCTCCCGCATCCGTGACGCGGCGCGTAACCCGATCACAACTGGGCGCCTCAACCGCTTGCTCAATGATGCGATGGACATCAAACCACCATCACAGCATAAAAAATACAAAAAGCGCGTCAAACTCATGTATGCAACTGCTGTAGTGAACGACAAGTACACCGCGATCCCCGTTCCGCAGTTCATTCTCTTCGTCAACGATAAGCGCCTCATGCACGAGCACTACGAACAATACCTAGCCAACCGCATCCGCGAACAACACGATGTTCTTGGCGTACCTATCGTTTTCTCCATCCGCTCACGCAACGCCTCCAAAGGCGGCGGTGCCAAAGGCGGCCACGGCGACCTAGGCCCCGTCGAATAGAGCAATCTTATCCTCCGCGACCACGCGATACATTCGATGACCTACGACTTGAGTCCCTTAGACACATCGCACATCCCAAAAACCTAATCTCACACCCCACCTCAGTGACGTCGCTCCGCCGACGTCCAGCAGCGCCCCCGTCTTCGAACCATAAAGGCAACATCATTGATTTCCAACACAGCCTAGCCCGCTCCATTCCATTAAGCCACCGAGGTCTCCCCTCATCTAGACACCACGTAGCGGCATCCCTATTCTACTGCTTCATCACGCCCACATAGGGCAAATTCCTATACTTTCCTTGAAAGTCTAGCCCATAGCCGATGACAAATTCATCTTCGATATCGAAGGCTCTGTAATCTGCTTCACACGTCACCGACCGCTCTTTCTTTTTGTTCAGCAGCACACACCCCTTCACCTCGCTCGCTCCCAATTCTCTCAGGGAATCAACCACTGCTCGCATCGTCAACCCTGTGTCTAAGATATCATCCATCACCAACACCTTCTTGCCTGCAACCTCTGGCAATTTTGCATCAAGAAACTTCACCTTGCCGCTGCTTTTAATATCTCCATGGTAACTCGCCACATTGATACACTCAACCGTCATCTTCACCGGCAAGCGTCGACACATGTCTGCGGCAAAAACTAAGGCTCCCTTTAACAAAATCACCACAACTAATTCATCGTCGGCAAATTCCAAAAGAATCTTCTGCGCCACCACATCCAACCTTTGGCGAATCTCTTCTTCTGTAATCAAAATCTTCTCAACGTCTCGATGCATCACTAATTTCTACGAAGATAATTTGATTTTGGAACTTCAAAGTTTCATTAGAATTCCTTATACTTATTTAGACTTAGAATTATTCTAAATAAGACTTGATTGGTGAAATTCCCAAGCCTAGCTTCCCCGCGCCATGAAAACTGATGTCGACACACTCAATATTCCCGGCTTGCGCATGACTAAACAGCGCAAGGAAGTGTATCGCGTACTTATGGAAAATCGCGATCATCCAACCGCAGCAGAAGTCTACGAGCGCGTGAAACAGAGCACTCCTGGCATCTCCCTTGCTACGGTCTACAATTGCCTCGAAACACTCGTCGAACACAATGCCGTGCGACAAGTCAACTTCGAGCGCGAGTCCTCACGCTATTGTCCGAACCTCAACGAACACGGCCACTTCCACGACGAGTCCACTGGCAGCATCCTCGATGTCCAATTCAAAAAAGGCGTCAAGCTCAGCGACTTCCTCGAACTCCCCGAAGGAGCACAAGTCAATAACCTCGACATCACCCTTCGCGGCACCATCCCCCACAACTAAAGCTTTCTGCGGCACCCACCGCGACAAAACTAACTTAACACATAAACGTAAAACATAACACTAGTAAGACCATGTCTATCATCATCAAAGACCTTCACGCTAAGATCGGCGACACCGAGATTCTCAAGGGCCTCAACCTCGAAATCCCTAAAGGTGAAGTCCACGCCATCATGGGCCCGAACGGTGCTGGTAAATCCACACTTTCCAAAATCATCGCAGGTCACGAAGACTACGAAGTAACATCAGGTTCCATCGAGATGGATGGTGAAGACGTTCTTGAAATGGAAGTCGATGAGCGCTCACGCGCAGGCATCTTCCTCGCATTCCAGTACCCAATGGAAATCCCAGGTGTTTCCAATGCGAACTTTATCCGCGCTGCTCTTTCCTCTCGCCTCCCAGAAGGTCAAGAAATCGATGCCGTTGCTTACTACAAAGATCTCTACGCAAAAATGGACTCCCTCAACATGGATCGCAAGTTCACTGGACGTGCAGTCAACGAAGGATTCTCCGGTGGTGAGAAAAAGCGCAACGAGATCCTCCAGATGATGATGCTCGACCCTAAATACGCAATCCTCGATGAAACTGACTCAGGCCTCGACATCGATGCCCTCAAGATCGTTTCCGAAGGCGTCAACATGCTCCGCAGCCCAGAGCGAGGTTTCCTCGTCATCACCCACTACCAGCGTCTCCTGAACTACATCAAACCAGACGTAGTTCACGTGCTAGCTGATGGCCAAATCGTTAAAACTGGCGGCCCAGAACTCGCTCTTGAGCTCGAAGAAAAAGGTTACGACCACCTTCAGCCTGCAGCAGTCTAATTAAATGACAGGGACGTCCACACGTCCATTCACCCCGAACACTTCAACCCTAACTCAACGAAGTATATGGAAATTTCAGATTCTACAATTTCTCCTGACATCGATCAGGACACTCAAGACGCGATCGCAGTAGACCGCGCTAAGGGGGACTTCCGTTTCCCGGAAAATCACAAATTCGATGCCGGTTACGGACTCAATAAAGAGACCATCGACTACATCTCAAAGGTCAAAAAAGAAAAAGACTGGATCCGCGAGTTCCGCCACAAGGCACTCGACGTATTTGAATCCAAGCCAATGCCTACCAACTGGGCAACTGACGACCTCAACAACATCGATTTTGATGCCATCCGCTACTACCTCTCTGACGGTGAGCGCCCAAAACGTAGCTGGGACGATGTGCCTGACGACGTAAAAGAAACCTTTGAACGTCTCGGCATCCCAGAACAAGAACGCGCCTTCCTCGCAGGTGTAGAAGCCCAGTTCGACTCCGAAGCTGCGTACTCCAACGTCAAAGAAGAGCTTTCAAAAGAAGGCGTCATTTTTGTGAACTCCACAGAAGGTCTCCGCGAGCACGAAGAAATCTTCCGCCCGTGGTTCGGCAAAGTCATCCCTACTGGTGACAACAAATTCTCAGCTCTCAACTCCGCAGTATTCTCTGGTGGCTCCTTCATCTACATTCCGAAAGGGGTAAAGCTCAAGCAACCACTACAAGCATATTTCCGTATCAACTCCGAAAACTTCGGCCAGTTCGAGCGCACGCTCATCATCGCTGACGAAGGCTCCGAAGTAATGTACATGGAAGGCTGTACTGCACCTCAGTTCGAGACATCTACCCTCCACTCTGCAGTAGTTGAACTCGTCGCCATGAAGGGCGCAAAGATCCAGTACGTCACCGTCCAGAACTGGTCATCCAACGTCTTCAACCTCGTCACCAAGCGTGGCATGGCCCACGAAGATGCTGAGATCCGCTGGATCGACTGTAACATCGGTTCCCGCCTCACCATGAAGTACCCAGGTGTGGTCATGAAAGGTGAACGTGCGCGTGGCGAAGTGATCTCCATTGCTCTGGCGAACAACGGCCAGCACCAAGACACAGGTGCAAAAATGATCCACGCAGCAAACAACACCACATCCAATGTTGTCTCTAAGTCGATCTCTGTCGGTGAAGGGGTCTCCACTTACCGAGGCCAAGTGCACATTCCGAAACACCTCAAAGGCTGTAAAAACAACACTGAGTGTGACGCCTTGCTAATCAACACCAACTCACGTACCGACACTTACCCAGCTATCACTGTTCGAGGTAACCAACACGTGACACAGCACGAGGCCTCCGTTTCTCAGGTTTCCGAAGACATGCTTTTCTACATGCAGCAACGTGGACTCAACGAAGGTCAAGCCATGTCACTCGCTGTGAACGGCTTCGTAAACGACCTCGTCCGCGAATTCCCTATGGAATACTCCGTTGAACTCAAACGCCTCATCGACCTCGAAATGGAAGGCTCCGTCGGCTAATTATAGGCAGGAACGCTTATCCCTAAGCATCCGAAACTAACCTTGATTCAATAATCAAAAACTTTTGTAATGACTACAACTTTAGAATTACCAAGCATTACCGCTGAACAGCCAACAACTCTCGAAGGCGCACCTCAGTGGTTTGTTGATGCACAATCAGCAGCTTGGCAAACATACCTCGACACACCGGCCCCATCCCGCAAGGACGAAAACTGGCGTTTCGGTGAACTCAAGCAACTCAGCTTCGAAGGCTACACACCTGCAGCATTTGCAGACTCCGAAGACATCGACGTCCAAATATCAGGTCTCGACGAGACATCCGCACAGTTCATCTTCGCAAACGACTCACTCGTCCACGCAGAAGCAGAACTGCCTGAAGGCGTGATCTGTCTCCCTCTCGAAGACGCACTCCAGCAGCACGCTAAACTCGTTGAAAAATACTTCATGCAGGGTGACACCAAGCTTGGTTCCACTAAGTACGCCGCCCTCCACAAAGCACACCTTTCCAACGGACTCTTCGTATTCGTCCCGAAAGGCGTCGAAGTTGAAAAGCCGATCGAAGTCTACCACATCGTCGCTGGTGACAAATGCGCAATCTTCCCGCACACACTCATCATCACTGAAGATAATGCAAAGGTAACTGTCGTCGACTACTTCAAAAACGCTGGCGACACCTCAGGTCTTGTCATCGCCATGAACGACCTCATCGCAGGAAAAGGCTCCCAGCTGAATTACTCAGCAATCCAGGACCTCAACCTCAACTCCAAGATTGTCCAAATCAATAACACTGAAGTCGAGCGCGATGCCAATGCAAAGGCATTCACACTCAACGTCGGCGCGTCTTGGGCTCGTAACGAATCCCTCTCCAAACTTAATGGCGAAGGGGCGAACTCTGACATGCTCTCGATTAACCTGCCATCTGGTGAGCAAAAGTACGACCAACGTACTTTCCAACACCACGCAGCACCGCACACCAACAGCGACCTCCTCTACAAGAACACTCTCTTCGGCAAAGCCAAGACAGTCTTCTCAGGACTCATCGCAGTCGACGAAGGTGCACACTACACGGATGCGTACCAGACCTGCCGTAACTTGCTCATGGACGACACCACCGAAGCAAACTCCATGCCTGGTCTCCAGATCAATGCCGACCAAGTGAAGTGCTCTCACGGTTCTACCGCGGCAGCCATCAGTGACGAAGAAATCTTCTACCTCCAAGCGCGTGGCATCCACCCGAAACAAGCTCGCCAGCTCATCGCTCGCGGGTTCTCAGTGGAAGTCATTGAACGCCTTAAAAACGACGCTCTCGAAGCTCTCGTGCTCAGCTACGTAGATACGAAATTCGCAAGCGTCGTGTAATTCGGCCTCGATTATACTCACTCCTTTTCACAGGCAGCCTCCGCACGGAGCGCTGCCTTTTTTATGCTACAGTTTTTCTCGAAACGCCTCACTGGTCACCAGCGCTTCAATGATCGCAGGCAGGGCATAATCCTCGCGCTTCGCATCAGCCACAACCTCGTCCAGCCAGTTCAAGTCGGTAAACCCAAGCCTCCGTCCAAGCGCATACTCTCCAAGATTTTTGATAAATCCATACGCGAAGGCGTCACGGTACTGCGTGCTCACGATCCCTCGAAGCTCAAAGAAGTCCTCGAATGCATCGCCACCATAAATCTTTCCAGCGGGATCAATAAGCAACTTACTCGCCGGCACTCCATGTCGGTCATCACGAGTGCGCCAACGACCGATCGCATCAAAATTTTCTAACCCAAAACCAATCGGATCAATCTTTCGATGGCACTGCGCACACTGCGCTTTTTCTTGGTGCATAGTGATCAGTTCGCGCGTCCCTAACTTTTCCTCTTCGAGTCGGCTGAGCTGAGGAATGTTCGGAGGCGCTGGCGGAGGTGGGTTATTCATCAGCTTTCTGAGCACCCACGCACCGCGCTCGACAGGGCTGGTATCTTTCCCATTACTCCCCATCGCATGAATCGCAGCCATTCCAAGCAAACCACCGCGAGCCGATGATTCAGGTACAGTGACTGGCCGATAATGATCTCCCTCTACTCCAGGAATACCATACAGGTCAGCGAGAATGGCATTCACCACGATGGTATCTGACTGAAGCAAATTGCCGAGACTTCCATTGCTGCGAATCCAGTGCAGGAATGTCTCATAAATTTCCCGGCGCGCCGCCTTTTTGACTCCGAGCGTAAAGTCGGGATGCTTCTGAGTATTAAATTGGAAAAAATCGAGCCGATCCAAGCCCAGCCATTGATCTAGAAATGGCTCAATGAAGCGTTCCACCTCAGGCTTCTCAAGCAATCTACGAGTATGCTTCAGCAACACCTCCTCCTGTTTCAATGTCCCTGCCGTCACCGCCTCTAACAGCTGCTCATCTGGTGGGCCCGCATTGAGGAAATACGACAAGCGATTCGCTAACTCAGCATCGCTGATACTCTGACTATCCCCTGGCTTCTCAGACAAATAGAGAAAACTCGGCGATGACAGCACGATGGAGCCCATTTCGGCGAAGGCTTCCACGGGTGCTTTTCCCTGCTCGAGACGCTTCTGAAAAAGTTCCACCAAGCGATCCGTAAATGGCTTCGAAGGCAAGCGCCCACGCAGTGCTATTGTAGAAAATTCTTGGAGCACCTCAGCCGCTGCAGAGCGATCCCCCTCTAGCTTCACCATCCACTCTTTGAGACGATCCAGACTCTTCGTCTGTCTCTCCGTATAATACGGCCCAGTGATTTCGATAGAATCCACCCAGATTGCCGGCAATAAGCGAACCCCATGTTCCTTCATCGATGCATGATTTAAATACCTTCCACGGCGCTCTAAATCACCACGTTCACTCAGGCTGAATGTGTGCAGATCACCGGGTCTCTGAGTCACCTGAAATTCAATCAAACCAGGCTCTTCAACCGTACCTCTCACATGGTGCGTCGCTATGGTGAAACGTCCTTTCTGTGAATCCACATCTAAGAAATGGCGTGAAGGATCGGTAGCTTCGACCATATATGGGTCCAACTCACGTCGGCTTGGCGGCAACGCATGCTGCCCTATCGCCGCAACCCGCATCTGCACTTTGTACTCACCTGGTTGCCATGCTTGATGGATGTGAAAATGGTTATACACATACGCATTTTGGTCAGGAATGAGGTACACCCCCTTGTCTCGGTGAGGCAATGTCGCGTAATCTAACAAAATAGGCATGAGGTGTTCCCATTTGTTATTAAAAGTATTCGCTCCAGCGACGTCCAAGAATCCATACTTCTTAGGTGAGGGAGCACCTTTAATCTTATCCCAATGCGCATAAAACTCGCTCTTTGGCTTCCCAGCAATCTCCTTCTGAATCGCGAGCTTTGCGTCCCGGTTTTCCGCTAAGTTCGCGAAGTGATCGACCTCTTTTGTCCAGCGCTTATAGCGGTATTGGATACTCGTCTGAATCGCGAGCTGCCTTTGCACTGCGTCATTACGAGTCTCTTCCAAATCAATCCTACGCTTTTGGAGCGCCCGCTCGGATTGCGCGACTTCGATAGCATTTTCGAGTGCTTCCTTCGCCAAGCTCCGATAGTTCAACACCTGATCAGACGACATGTACAAGGAAGACCCCATTGTGTCGTAGGACTCGCTGGACTGATCCGAAGGCAAGACACTCGCATCGATTGGAATGCCTAATAAATCGCGCATCGTATTTTCGTACTCGCGCCGGCTCAGGCGACGCATCACAGACACCCCTTTCGCATCGCTGAGAATATCTCGAGCCACCACCAATGTCTCAGAAAGATCTGCTAAAAAGTCCGCCTTTTCTTGCTCCTTGGGCTGGATTTCATCCTCAGGTGGCATTTCACCCGCATTGATCGCGTTGAGCACTTTCTGCCAATACTCGGCATGCTCAATCGTACCAATCTCGAAAGGGAGATCTTCAAGATTCACCTTGCCCTTTGCCATCGAGCTATCATGACAGTCGATACAGTAATTGTAGATATAATCCTGATGCTTCTCCGGCAAAATCGCTTCAGGTTCGGCAAACGCCAAACTCGGCAGCAACCAGCCCCACCTTGTGATACTTGGAAATAGTTTCATCACCTAAGCCAAAAGCTTCTTCAGTATTCCTGTGCTATCGCCATGACGTGGCACCTTCACTCCCACCCCATTGAGCAAGGTCAACCAGACATCGCACAAAGGTGTGTCCTTCGGTAAAACAATGTTTTCTCCCAACTTGATCGACGCCCCACCACCTGCGAGCAAGGTCGTGCAATTGTCGAGATAGTGAATGCTACGCAGGTTCGACCCGAAGGCTAAGCACGTATTGTCAAATAAGCTCGAGCCGTCAGCCTCTTTGATGTTCTTCAATTTATCAAAAAGCTCCGCCAGCAATTTGCTGTGCGCCGCATCGCGCATCTGCGAAACCTTCATCCGCTCCCCTGGCACGTAGTGGCTCATATCATGCGCCAAAACCGAGGTCCCTAAGCTACTCAGCACATCGGCGATCGGCTGCCTGTAGGTAAGAACGCGAGTGCTGTCAGTCTGCAACGCAGCAACCATCAGGTCGTAACTTAAGCGTATTTCTTCTATACCATTCGCTGGCGGCTTTGGCTCATCAAAAGGAGCTTTCGGCAAAGGCTTATGCATCCATTGCTCGTCTTTACTCAAGCGAGTCTCAATACTGCGAATGCCTTCAAAGTACTCATCCAACTTGTCTTGATCCGACTTACTCAAGCCACGCTGAAGACTTTTCGCGTCAGTCAGCAAAGCATCTAACACGCTGCGCTCTTCAGCCAACATCACTTTCCGCTCCTCAATCGACACCTTTGGCGCTGAAAACAAGCGATGATATAAAACCTGTGGGCTATTCAGCCCAGCAATCGGTTTCCCACCTTGCCCCCAAGCCAACGACAACCCCGGACCATGCCCCGGACCAGCAATACCTTTCTCTGAACCATTTAGATGAATCGAAGAAAACCGCGTGGAGTCGCCCCACTGCGCCGCTGCCACTTGGTCAGCCGAAATACTATTATGAAAGCTGCTACCTGGCGCACCAAAACGATTCGCCCCAGTGAGCCAGAAAGTACTCCCCCAGTGCGCTTCCGCGGAGTTCTTATTGCTCGTATTCTGGACGATACTGAAATCTGACTTATGTCGCTCCAACGCCTTCAGACCTAAAGGCAATGCGTAGTTCTTGCCTGGCTCTTTCTGGCTGGGAAACCACGTCTCTTGAGTCACCCCATACCCCGTCGCTAAAAATACCATACGCTTCGGTGGAGTTGCTGGCAGAGGTGTCGCGGCGAATGCTCGCGCACCCAATGACTCCAATACCGGAAGCGCTAAGGTAGCTGTACTGCTTCTTAGAAACTTACGCCGACTTAGGTTGATACGTTGCGACTTATTCATCATGATTAAGCGTACTCTTTTGCTCCCTCATTCTTTCACACCTAAATTCGCAACACCCTTGGCAAAGCTATCCAATCCAACGACTTCTCCTTACCATACACAACCTCGATTCTGTACACTCTATTACAACTAATCCATCTCCATCCTCCTTCAAACAATGATAAATAAAGGATTCACAAGCACTCGCATCGCTCAATGGTCACATCATCATGAAAGAGCTCAGTACTATCATATGCTTAAAATATCCCTCTCACCGCTCATCTAGTGTCGCAATATGTGTAAAGATTTGACGCTATGATAAATGCACTCGCAAGCCCACTCCCCAAAAAATATCTAGCTCCAATACATGGAATCTTTATTTTTTCTGCCACACCAACTCATAAGGTGTCGTATTTAATTAAAAATCGAGTCGTGAAACGGCATTCACACAACTCAGTTTTTCGCTAACATGGCTAATACCTCAGCTTCCGAGGCACACAATTAAAAACCAAGAACTATGATTCCTTCAACAAAATGCGCCCTACTCGTGTTACTCGCATCGGCGAATGCAGGCCTCGCAGCGACCGTCAACCTCGACTTCTCCACAGCCTCAGGCCTCGGAGCATTTAGTGTCGACGTCGCTGGACAAGGCAGTGGAACAGGTGAAACTGTCAGCCTTACCGCCACACTGGCTCCCACAATCACAAACAACGACCTTAAATCGGTACCCGCTGGCTATGATGCAATCCAGAGTGTCTTCACAGCCTCAGCAAACAATGTAACACTTTCTTCCCATTTCGGCTGGAGCGGTTCTATAAACCTTACAGGTCTCGATAGTAAAGGTAACTCATATAGCCTACTCGTAGACTTAACTTACGAAGAAAACGACTTCATTAACGTTACTGCCGACATCACTGATGAAATTGCCACTGGCTCAGGTGACGATGTCACAGGTGACGTCCGCTTCGCTATATGGGCAGGGGAAAATGGTGGAGGCCATCGTATTTCAGGAGCAACCAACACATTCGCCTCTGGTGCAGATAATTTCTCTATCGTTGGGTCTCGAACACTAAACTCAAGCACAGCATCAAGCAGTATTGGAGACGATGTTGGTTTTATCCTAGGTTTTAGAGACACTCCTAACGGAACTCTTCTCATTGATAACCTTAACTTCAGCGCAGAGCTCAACGAAACCAATACAGTAGACTTTACAGCGGTCCCCGAACCAACTTCTACGAGCCTACTAGGCATTGCAACAATCGGACTTCTAACTCGCCGCAAACGTAGCTAAACTTTTTTACTCACAACCTACATCCCAAATCCTAGGCAGCACTCGTCAACGAGCGCTGCCTTTTTTCTTTAATCTTCTTCAAGCTTAGGCAAATCAATCGGAGCCAATTCATCCTCATTGAGATCAGTAAGCTCATTGCGTAACTTGGCATGAAACTCAAATAGATCTTTCCGCCGATCCAGCCTCGGCCGCACGCTGCCCGAAGCCCTCGAACGGTACAGATCTTCAATGTCCAGATCCGTCACCAGCAGCATCTCCACATTTGCGTCAGCCTCTGCTTGAATACCATCGCGTGCAAATTCAAAATCGCTCGGAGTGAACACCGCGGCCCGACCATAATGAATATCCATCGCCGGCACACTCGGAAGGTTCCCTATCACCCCAGAGGTCACCACATACACCTGATTCTCGATCGCGCGCGCCGCCGCACACAACCTCACACGCTGGTATGCAGGGCGATCATCGGTGCAATATGGCACAAAAATAATCTCAGCTCCCTGATCTGCTAAATACCGCGCTGCTTCAGGAAATTCACTATCGTAACAAATCAACACCCCCACTTTAGCCTTGGGAGTATTGATTACTCGCAGCTCATTGCCACCGGTAATCCCCCAGTATTTTACCTCGGACGGAGTGATGTGCAATTTCGGCTGCGTCACCACTGAGCCGTCAGGGAAAATCACTGGGCACGCATTGTAAATCTTCTCACCGCGACGCATCGGATGGCTTCCCGCGATGATGTGAATCCCATATTCCTGCGCCATCCGCGTCATCAACTCCGTGAATTCCTCTTCCATGTCCGCCAACTTGGCAATCCCCGCCGCCGACGGAAGATTGCGCCACTTCTCTTGCGAAAGCAGCTGCACGGAGAAAAACTCAGGAAACACCAAAAAGTCCGCACGATAATCATGCGCCGTCTCCACAAAATATTCCACCTGCTCGGCGAATTGTTCAAAGCTAGATACCCCGCGCATCTGATACTGCACACACGCCACTCGCACCTTGCGCGACGCCTCCTCCCTTGGTGCGTAATCGGGATTCAGCCACTCGATTAATGTCGCGTAATTTTTACTATTGGGATCCGCAATGTAGTGCTTCAATACGCCGCGCACCACGAAGCCCTCGCGCATTTGAAAACATAGCACCAAATCGCGAATCTCTTTATTTTCCACCGCCCGAATATATTGCTCCGGCGACATCTTGTCCGCATATTCATGGTAGCTGTGGATGCGCCCACCTGCAATAATCCGACGCAAGTTGAGACGACGACAAAGGTCGCGACGCGCCTGGTAAAGCAAATGCCCAATCCCGCTCCCTCTCAAGTCTGGATCCACATACACATCCGCCCCATACAAGGTATCCCCATCTGCTTGGTGGTTATGAAAAAATCCACCATCGGTAATCCCTGCATAGGTATGCTGACGGTACGGATCAATTCCCAGATCTACGATCAAACTCGCCACCGCACCCGCCAATTTTCCATCCTTCTCCGCAACAATCTGCCCTTCAGGGAAAAGCTTTTGGTGCTGCGTCAGCTGCCCGCGAGTCCACACCACGTTCTCTTCGACCATGGCTGGAAAACATTTCTTGTTTAACGCCACTAAACCAGGAATGTCGTCGATCTCTGCGAGACGTAATTTAATTTCACCGCAGGGTGTTTGATGAAAGGATGGAGTCATGCTCACTAAATACGACCACACTCACCCCTTGGCGAGATAATCTCGCGCACCTTGAATAATTACTTATTCCTCCACCACACACGGCACCAAGATCCCATCTTTCATCCCGTGGATCTTCTTCTTATCCGCTGGCACAATCGTCGCTAGCGTTCCCCCAAGCTTGGTCTCGCCCTTCTCATCGGTGAAGTAATACGGACACAGTCTCACCCGCCCCTGCATTAATTTCTCTTTGCCAGTCTCGGGATCAAAATACGGATGCTCTACGATCCTCCCTGCATGGTACACCTGCATCATCCACGGCTGGTGGTCAAACTCACTCACTGCCCGCTCAATCGCAGCCGCCCAATCTTCGCGCGGCATATCGTGACCAATCTGGACACTCTTTGACCCCCACGCCAATTCACTGAAGCCGCTCACTTTCACCACCAGACGGCGCTCTTTCTGGCTAAACTCAGCCACGTCGTCCCAGCAATTCACCCCCAACTTAGGCAACGAAGCATGCGGTGGTAATTTCTGCGGATCCATCATCCAACCAAAAGGCACCACTTCTTTCACGCGCTCGAGATGCCTCCCGCGCATCGCTTCCTGCCACAAGCTCTTCAAAGCTGGCGTCCAGAGCAAGGCAAGCCACAGCTTCTCTTCCAAATGCGGTTTACATGGAGAAGTCAAATGCGCCTGCGCTGCCAGCTCTTTCGCTGCCGAAATATTTTCCCAATCAAACCATTCAAAAAAGCGATACGTCGCTTCGTCAGTCGCCTCCGCAGTCTCAGCCGTTTCCACTCGGAACCCATCGCCCAATTGCTGAGCCAGCCATTCCATCTCTGGACGGTAATCCGCACTTTCTTCAGAAACTAAAATCCGACCACCATCTGGCATCAACTTCTTAAAGCCTTCAGGCATCCCATCGCGTCCACCTATAACCTCAAATCCACCATCGGCGTACAGCTGGCTCAACCACGTCGTAATGCCCATGCCTCCCGGCACGCTATCCAGCTCAGTCAGAGCAAAGCCATCTTCAGTGAGAATGAGATCCGGACGAATCACCCGAGGCAACACCTCGCGCAGCCCAACTTCGCGTTGTTGTTGCACCATCCACTCAGGTTTCCCCGCATCGAGGACCTCAGCAATCCAGCTCGGCACCCGCCCCATCGCCGAACGTTGGTACAGCATATCACTCGCCTGCTGAAACTTTGCCAGTACATGCCCGAGCGACTCAACCTTCCGCGCCTCCTTCTTTGTGAGCACAAACGGCTTAGTTGAAAACAACCACGCCGTACCCTCCCGAAGTCCCGAGTGAGGCAGCGCATTCTGAATATCTGTAACTGAAAGTGACAATGGTTATTTTCTACTGCGAATCGCGCTGACGCTCCGAAAAGGGTTCACGCGCAGCTCAACGAGGACCTTAAATATCCAAAAAGTTCTGCAGCATCACTTTTCCGTGTTCAGTCAATATTGACTCCGGGTGAAACTGCACACCGTGGATTTCCATTTCCTTGTGACGTAATCCCATGATCACTCCATCTTCGGTTTCAGCAGTGATCTCCAAACAGTCAGGAAGTGTTTCACGTTTCACAACGAGTGAATGATAACGCGTCGCGGTGAACGGACTAGCAAGCCCCTTGAACACGCTCTTTCCTTCGTGGAAAACCTGAGACGTCTTTCCGTGCATCAGCTTTTCAGCACGAATCACATCACCGCCGAACACCTGCCCGATCGATTGATGGCCAAGGCAAACTCCGAAAATCGGAATTTTCCCAGCGAAGTGTTCGATGACTTCACAGCTAATGCCCGCCTCTATCGGCGAACACGGACCTGGTGAAATACAAATATGCGTCGGCGCGAGCTCTTCAATCTCAGCGATGCTGAATTTGTCATTGCGCACGACCTTCATTTCTTGACCCAACTCGCCAAAATATTGAACGAGGTTGTAGGTGAAGGAGTCGTAGTTATCGATTACTAAAAGCATGCTTGTGTCCTTCTATTCTTCAATGGTCTTTGCGAGCTCAACGGCGCGGAGCATCCCCATCGCCTTGTTGCGCGTCTCTTCAAATTCATAGGTCGGGTTACTATCAGCAACCACCCCTGCACCAGCTTGCACGTAGACTTTCTCGTCCTTCACTAAGCAGGTACGCAGCGTAATACAGCCGTCGTGGCTTCCATCCCAGCTAAAGTATCCCACCGCACCTGAGTAAGTACAGCGCTTGTTTTTCTCCAGCTCGTTGATGATCTGCATCGCGCGAATCTTCGGCGCACCACTCACCGTCCCAGCTGGGAAGGTCGAGCGCAGAACATCATAGGCACTGTGCCCGTCCGCGAGGTCGCCGTGCACGTTTGAAACGATGTGCATCACGTGACTGTAACGCTCAACAATCATAAAATCGTCCACCGTCACACTGCCGTGCTTGGAAATGCGACCCACGTCATTGCGCGCCAAATCCACTAACATTAAGTGCTCTGCACATTCCTTCTTATCCGCCAAAAGATCCGCCGCTAAAGCGTCGTCTTCCTCTTGCGTTTTACCTCTCCAGCGCGTTCCAGCAATCGGTCGGATATCGATGCGCCCCTGAATCGAACGCACGTGCACTTCGGGAGAACTGCCCACTAGCGAGAAGCCGTCGAGCTGTAAAATAAACATGTACGGAGAAGGATTCACATGACGCAGCGCGCGATACAGGTTCACAGGAGAGCCCTTGTAATCCGCTTCAAAGCGCTGGCTCGGCACCACTTGGAAAGCATCACCCGCGGCGATGTATTCCTTCGCCTGCACTACCATATCCTCGTACTCAGCTTGCGTTGTATTGCTCTTTGCTTCTGGTTTCGCATACTCCACCAGACCGTTCAAAGGAGCCACGTGCATCGGCTCATCCAGCTTATCAAGTAAACTTTGGATCTTCGCCTTCGCCTCTGCATACGCTTCATCCGCAGTTTCAAAATCATCTAACAAAGCGTTAGAAACCACCAACATCCGACGCAATTTCTGGTCAAATACTAACATCGTATCCGCCAGCATAAACACCGCGTCAGGAAGCTTCAGATCATCTTCCGGAACCTGCGTGATCGTTGGCTCAAATTGCTGTACCGCATCGTAACCGAGGTAACCCACCATACCACCGTAAAACGGAGGCGCGTCACCGTGCGTCACCGGCTTATACTTCGCCATCAGCTTTTCAAGCTCAGCCAAGACATCTTGCTCCGCCGAAAGAAACTGTACTTCATTACCAGTCTGCCACTCGATTTCTTTTCCGTATGCTTTGAACACGGCGCGGGGTGCAGATCCTACAAAGGAATAGCGACCACCAGCGTCAGTACTTTCAGCGCTCTCCAACAAAAAGGCACCCTTCTCATCCGCAATCTTCAGATACGCAGAAACAGGAGTCTCAAAGTCGGCAGCTAGCTGAGCATACACAGGAACGACATTTCCACGCTCAGAAAGCGCACGAAACTCGTCGAGACCAGGTTTGACAGGCAGTTGATTCACGCAGAAAGAATGCGTTGGAGACGCCAACATGCAAGTGATAAATGTAGTGGATATTCGGCTCAACAGGGAAAAAACACATGACACATTATTCCCTGCTGCGATAATACATGTAACGACAATGCAGCATTTTTCAGAACATCTCTTTTGGGACACCAATATCCAACACATTGATCCGCAAAAAAATGCGACGAGCTTAACCCAACGTGTTTTAGAAAAGAGCACCTAAAATAATTCGAAACATCTGCTGCGACTATTGGAAAAGTAAACGCGCGTGAGGCAGGCTACTCTATGATGCGTTCTCTCGAAAAGAAAGCTCTCCACTTCGCTTACATTGCTCTTCAGACAAAAAGAAATCACTACTATGCTTCACCTCAAAACAGTCCCAGCACACACATTAGAGTTACTAAAGAGGCTTACACCGTGCCTTCGTAGACAAGGTTTCTATCTAGCAGGTGGCTCAGCCTTAAGCCTACGTTACAGGCATTGAATCTCCGTAAATCTCGACTTTTTCACTTCCGAAGCAGTAGCAGCACTCTGATGCGAATTTTCAGCCTCATCTTTCTCCTTGGCGCACTCAGGCTATGTGCTGCCACTGAACTCCCTGCACCAACTGAGTTCAACAGTACTCCGATCCAAAAGAAAGTATTAAAGCGACTCCACTCCCATCACGGGAAAGAAGCTGCCGAGCAATTCTTTAAAACTCTCGGCATAGATGAAATTTCAAAAGTCGAACAATCCAACCTCTTACTCGATGGCACTTGGCTCAGCCAAGTCACTATCCTGCGTGAACACACTGGCATGTTCTCCCTGCTAGATGACGCGCAAAACATTCCCTTCTTCGCCCCAGAATCCACTGATATTGCAGTCCAAGTTACGATCAATTTAGAAACTCTCAGCGAGTTGATCCAGCAATACCACACACTCATCGGCAGCAACACTCAAGCAAACTCAATACTCGATCAGAAAATCGCGAACTCTTCCTTGCATGACTTACTTGCGTCGCCCAAAACCACATTCCACCTCTGTATCGACTTCGACGAAAACAAAGAGCTCTTCCTCGGTAAAGAATCCATCGGCTATCCACATTTCGCATTTCGCATCGATGGCAACCACGCCCTCTTCGAGTCGATCCTCCTGCACTACATCAAGACCCGAAACGCACTCTTCACTCAAACCAAAACTAAGTCCCAGACAACCTACTCCCTCCCCACCTATTTTGCCGATGCTATTGCAGGTTATGTCCCTAACATCGAGTTCGACACCGAACACGACAGCACCACCATTGTAAGCAGTGCCCATATGCTAGAACGCCTCCATTCCGAAAGTGCCTCATTAAACAACGACCCGTATTTTACTAAAACTTGGCAAAATCTCCCCACCTCAAGCTCAGCCAAAGCGTACATTTCGAAACGAGCACTCGAAGGCTTTCAGCGCTTCTATTTACTGGCGATCAAAGAGAAATGGACCGATCACCCTGCCTTTCTTCAAAAAAAATTCCAAATCACCGCAGCGGTAGCCCAACTCAACAGCTCAGATTCCGGTCTTGCCATCGCGATTTCCTCGGACAAAAACAAAGACACTATCATCAACAAAAGCCCCTTTCCTAGCAACTTCTTGCTATGGCTTTTACAAAACTCACTCTGAGCTCCTTAACCTAGGCCATTCGCTTGAAAATTTCCGAAATCACCTTCACTGCTATCGACTTTGAATCAGCCGGCACCGCACCAGGTAAAACCGATGCTCCCGTCCAAATTGGCACCTGCACTTGGAGTCTAACTGGCAACGTCAGCGACACTTGGATTTCCTACATACATACCGACCAAGACATCACCTGGTCCGCGCAAAAAGTGCACGGAATCACCCACGACGACTTACGCGACGCCCCAAAACTTATGCTGCTTTGGCCCAGCATTAAGCGTCGCCTCAAAAACAAAGCCGTCGTCGCACACGGTCACGGCACCGAGAAACGCTTCCTCCATGCCTTCCCCGGTCACGGATTCGGCCCGTGGATCGATACCCTCCAGCTCTCACGCGCTGCCTGGCCCGACCTCCCAAGCCATTCACTAGGTGACCTCTGCAAAACTCTCGGCCTTGAAGAGAAAGTCACCGCCATAGTCCCAGAGAAAACCTGGCACGACGCACTCTACGACGCCGTCGCCTCCATCCTATTGTTAGAAAAGATCATCTCCGACTTTGAGTTACAGGATGCCGACATTTCAACACTCGAAAACACCGACACCAGAGAGTGGCGCAAACAACGTTATTGAGACTGCTCAACTTTCTCAACCGCGATTTATTGATTAGAACCAAAATGCTCTATGAGTATATATAGCTTCAAAGTGTCAAAGACGGGCAACCATCCTTCCGAAAGAATCGACAGGAGAAATCCCCTCTGAACACAACAACAAACCTGCTAGGTTTCACAAATTCCTCACATGCGTCTCCACACACTCAGCGAGTAATGGAGGCTCATACCCCCCCTCTAACACCGAGATCACTCGACCCTCACAGAACTTATCGGCGTATTTGCATACCAGTTTCGTGAGCTGAGAAAAGCCATCCAAGCTCACCCGTAATTCTGCGAGCGGATCACCATCGGCCGCATCAAATCCAGCTGAGACAAGAATCAACTCAGGTTGAAATTCCTTCAGCCTCTTTTTCAATGGCTCACCCCAAGCTTCTAAGATCTCATTGTCTCCCGCGCCAGCCGTAAGTGGCACGTTGATCGTAGTCCCTGACCCATCACCTTCGCCAGTTTCCTCCGCCTTTCCTCCTGTATAAAAAAGGCCATCTTGGTGAGTCGAGAAATACAATACACTCGGGTCATCATAAAAAATCGACTGCGTCCCGTTGCCGCAGTGTACGTCCCAGTCAAGAATAGCCACGCGCTTAATACCATAGTTTTGCCGAGCATAGCGTGCAGCAATCGCGACATGATTGAAAATACAAAACCCCATTCCGAGATCTGCCGTTGAATGATGTCCCGGAGGACGCACGGCACAAAACACTCTATTCACCTGCCCCGTCATCACAGAATCTACAGCATTCAATACACCTCCAGTCGATAGCACCGCAGCATCATACGAATCCTCACAAATCGCCGTATCCCCAGTTCGCAATTGCTCAGCGAAATTCTCCACATCCATTTTCACGATGTCGTGGTAATGTGCCGAATGCGCTAAAGTAATTTCACTGACCGACGCCACGCGATCTGTGAGTCGCTCCAGCTTTGGAAACTCGCCGTCTAACACATCAAGTACCGCTTGATAGCGTTTTCTCGACTCAGGGTGACTCGGCCCAGGGTTATGCTTTAATAATTCCTCTGAACACCAAAGCGCAACTTTCCTCTTCTTCGCCTTTTTACGCTTGGCCTTCTTAACTGATTTGTTAACAGACTTTTTCTTCGTTTTCTTTGCGATCTTCTTAGTTTTTTGCTTTTTAGCCCACGCCTCAGCCTGTTTCACCAGACTATCAACCTCCATCGTAAACTCATCACTATCCTCTCCCGCTATCCTTTCTCGCTCAGCCCCACGGCTCATGAATAGCTGAATCATCGGCTCATTGCGCTTTAGCACCGATGCCCAAAATGTTTTCACTCCACGTTCCTTCGCAATCACTGCAATCTCAGACAGCAAATAGTTAGCAATCCCTTTTCGACGCGCTTTCTCGTGCACCAAAAATGCCACCTCGGCAGTCTCCCCACTCTTATCAAGATAAAAACGCCCCACCGCCCGCAACAGCTCTCGATGACCGTCTCGGTAAAACACCCCAATCGCCAAATCCTGCGACTGGTCTACGGAAGCCATCCGGTACGCAGCGCCTTCGTCCAAGGTGGGCACCGCGTGCCCATATCGCAAGCGAATCGTTTCTTCATCTTGCGCATAGAAAAACTGCTGAAGCGCACGCACATCACTCGGATGCAATGGTCGAGAAATATAATGCAAACTCTCAAACTGCACTCGCTTACTATCAATCCCCGCATCGCCATCGTGAATACCTTTAGGGTTAAACCCAAAAATCTCAGGAATCCATTTCTGCATCCGCGCTCCCGCTAACAATGCCTCACGCGCATCTGGATGAGCAATTTCAACCAGGCGCAACACCCGTTGACGAATCGTTTGCCCGACCAAATTAGCCACTCCGTATTCGGTAACTACGTAATGCACATCCCCGCGCGAACTACACACGCCACTGCCAGAAGTCAGCCCAGTCACGATTCTGCTAGATCCGTCGGAATCTCTTGAAGCCAAGGCTATAATCGGCCGACCATCCTTACTCATTGCCGCCCCACGAATAAAGTCCTGCGTCGCGCCAATACCTCCATAAAAGCGGTGTCCTCGCGAATCACGTACCACCTGCCCAGTCAAATCGATCTCACGTGCTCCATTGATTGAAACCATTCTCCTATTTTTCGCAATTCTGTGCGGATCATTGGTCCATTCACTCTTATGCAACTCGATCTCTGGATTCCCATCCACAAAGTCATACAATTCCTGAGTTCCCAAGTAATGACTCGCGACACTAATCCCCTGTTGGTAATTTTTCCAACTATTATCCACCACACCCGCTTTCACCAAATCCATCATCGCATCGGTAAAGCATCCTGTATGAATCCCGATGCGACTGTGGTTTTTCAAGGCCCTCAATACCGCCTGCGGACTATTCCCCATACTCACCTGCAAGCACGATCCGTCATCGATTAATTGCGAAGCATATTCAGCAATTTTCTTATGGTGATCTTTGTATTCCCATGGCTCGATTTCAGGGAGCTGCTCATCATACTCTACATAATAGTCGATTTTGCTTAACGGTAATTTCGTATCTCCATACGTCCTCGGAACATGACGATTAATCTGCGCAATCACCTTCTTTGCCGAACGCACGGCTGAATAAATCACATCAGCACTCAATCCCGTTGAAACATTTCCTTCCTCATCAGGAGGACTCACCTGAATCAGTACTGCATCTAGGGTAATCACTCCACAGCGAAAAAGCCGAGGAATCTCAAAGGTTGGACAAGGAGTATAATCCGCCCAGCCACCTTCTACCGCCCCAGACATCTCACGTGACAAAAAGAAACTATTGGTGCGGAAACTTCCTTCATACTTCTGATCAACCCATGGCAGCTCCCCTAAAGTATGAATATGTAGAAGCTCGACATCTTGGAAATGCGCATACTCAGCCAACAAGCTATCAAGCAATGCAAAAGGAACCATCGCTCCACCGCCAATAAAAACTCTCCCACCATTCGGTATCAATTTCTTCCAAGGCACCTGCTCCATACCTTCTATTACCACTCTAAACTCCTCGCGACAAAGTAGAATTCAACAATGCGTCGCCTTCCCCGCCCACACCCGCGTAATCAGCTCGTTTTCAGTCAAATGCCTCACTCTCGACACAAAAGAAGACTAAGCTCCGAGATTCTGATTGACACTTGCCAAACTGCCTCCTAGTTTGCCCGCCCCTTCACCGTGGCGTGAACGTCGGAACGTTCTGACCACGACACAAGGACAACCAAGAAAAGATAAAATGAAAACATTCTCCGCCAAAGCTCAGGACGTTGAGCGCAAATGGTACGTGATCGACGCCACTGATAAAGTGCTCGGTCAAGTCGCTCGTGAAGCAGCAGTGCTCCTCCGTGGTAAGCACAAGCCTATCTTCACTCCACACGTAGACACAGGTGACAACGTCGTCATCATCAACGCTGAAAAAGTCGTCCTCACAGGCAACAAGGAAACTCAAAAGATCTACACCGCTTACACTGGCTTCGTTGGTAACCAGAAAATCGAGACTCCTCAAAAAGTCCGTCAGCGCCACCCAGAACTCCTCGTTGAGCGTGCTGTTAAAGGCATGATCCCACACAACAAGCTCGGTAGCGCAGTCTACAAGAAGCTTCACGTATACGCAGGATCTGAGCACCCACACGAAGCTCAGAACCCAGAAACTTTTGAAATCGCCTAATCTTTCATTTTAATCATTTTCCTATTATGAGCGAAGCAACAACATTTTCCGCAACTGGTCGTCGTAAAAACGCCATTGCACACGCATGGATCTCCGAAGGCACTGGTCAAATCACCATCAATAAACGCCCCTTCGAAGACTACCTTCCCACTCTTACACAGCAAAACGCTGTACTCACACCATTCCAGGTAGCTAACCTTATCAACAAATTTGACGTCCGTATCACTACTAAAGGTGGCGGTCTCAACGGCCAGGTTGGCGCAATCCGTCTTGCGATTGCTCGTGCACTTATTCAGCACGACCCAGAACTTCGTCCAGCTCTTAAAGAAGCAATGCTTCTTCGCCGCGATCCTCGTATGAAGGAACGTAAGAAAGCTGGTCAGCCAGGTGCACGTAAGCGCTTCCAGTTCTCCAAGCGTTAATCCGCTATTCCGGTCAGCCGGATACGGAACTTCAGTTCCTTTTCAAAAACCGCAGTTGCTCAGCAGCTGCGGTTTTTTCTTACCCCTACAACTTAGCGGCAGAAATCCAATTCAGCTGAAGAAAGCTGCTCCCCGTGAGCACGCTCTTTCAACATCATGACGATATTCACATTCTGGCGGTCCGTGATGCACCACTTGTAACCATATTCGGAATCATCGTCTTCTTCCGCTTCGTAAAACCAGCCGTCGGAATCGATTACCAAGTAAGCTCCTTCGACCACGTCAGCCCATTGCAAACGCGTCGTCAACTCTTCGATTGAGTAACTCACACCTAGAAAACCATCTTGGTCGATTTCGTAATACTTTAGTTCAGAGGATACCATCGAGACATAATTTCAGAGTTTATTATTTTTAACATCAGCTACTAATCAGGTGAACTAAAAACCTCCATCTGAGACAGCAAAATTAAATTTCTAATTCCTCTACCTCCGTCACGGGCGATCGACAACTTTCGCCCACACAGAAATAAGCCGTCGTCTTTTCACCCTTAGCTTGCAGCCCTTTTTCAAAGTTCGCAACCCGTCCAGAGTTCCCCATTACAGTTAATTGCGGCCTGTATTCGGCGACAATCTGTCGGTAAAATCCCTCCGCACCATTTTCTCCAGCCACCAGTACCAAGCGCTGCGTACCACTGTAATAAAAGTCTAAAGCCTGCAGCATGTTTGTCATTGATGTGGGTGTCTGTATCAGCACCTCCCCATAGGCCTTCAGCGTACGCTCAGCAATTAAGCGATACTTTTCCTCACCTGTAATCATCGCCAATTTCAGAAACTCCATAGCAGCCACACCACTCGCTGTTGGCATTGCGCCATCATAATCCCCCTTTAACCGAACCATCACATCATCCATCTCCGCACTCTCAAAGAATCCGCCATTTTGCTCGTCGAAAAAGATTCGCTCACTCGCCTCAGCCAAGCACACCGCAAACTCGAGTATCTCTGAGTCGAGAGTCATCTCATACAAACGACGAGTCGACTGCAGCATCAGCAAGTAACTCTCCGCCTGCGCCGAAACATCCAAACCACCTTGATGCCACCGATGCGCCAATCGCTCACCGTCCCACATTTCCTGATGAATAAATCCATGCGCCCGAAGCGCCGCTTCAAAATAACTTCCCACCCCTAGCACCTGCCCTGCACGAGCCAACGCTCCAATCATCATCCCGTTCCACGAAGCCAACACCTTATCATCAATCCCAGGTCGAACACGCTTCGCTCGCACCGCTTTCATTTTAGCTACAACACTCTCCAACAATAGCTTACGACCCTCATTCAACCATTCCTCATCCTGCATCACCGAAAGCACATTTTGGTTCTTCAAAGCCTCAGGATCACTGTGATCGTAAAAATTCCCCTCCTCAGTAATTCCAAAATAACTACACGCCAGTTCCAGCTCCTCAGCGTCCAACACATCAACTAGCTCTGCTTTTGTCCAACAGAAAAATTTTCCCTCTTTCCCCTCACTCTGTGCATCTTCAGCACAAAAAAATGCTCCTCCCTCGTGGCGCATGTCATTCAGCACATAATCGCAAATCTTCCGCGCAGCTTCCGCATACGCCGACTTTTGAGTAATCTGATACAAATCAAGATAAACATCCAGCAACTGAGCCTGATCGTAGAGCATCTTTTCAAAATGAGGTACCAGCCATTTCCCATCTACCGCATAGCGATGAAAACCTCCTCCCAGCTGATCCATCATCCCCGATCGAACCATCATATCTGCGGTAAATCCTACAAAATTTAACAATTGCTCATCGCCTGTACGCTTCCACGAACGCAGCAAATAACTCAGATGCGAGGGCATTGGAAACTTAGGCCCACTCCCCCAGCCTCCTTCTACTTGATCAGCACTCTCTAACAGCAACACGGCAGCACGATCGAGAACCGCCTGCTCAGGCACCTCATCTGACTCCATCCCCTCACCATAGTTCTTTTGCAAATGCTCTCGCAAAGCTGCCGCTGACTGCACAACCTTATCTCGCTTATCTCGCCACGCTTCCTCTAATTGGAGCAAAGCACTCTTAAAACCAACACGACCACCACGATCGACAGGAGGGAAATAAGTTCCTCCGAAAAATGGAGTCAATTCTGGGGTTAAAAATACATTCAACGGCCACCCACCATTCTCCTCAGTCATCGCTTGGTACGATGTCATATAAACCTTATCAATATCTGGCCGCTCCTCACGGTCTAACTTGATAGCTACAAAAAACTCGTTCAACACAGCCGCTATCTCTTCATTTTCAAAACTCTCACGCTCCATCACATGACACCAGTGACAAGTGGAATACCCAATACTCAACAAAATCGGCTTATTCTCACCTCGTGCTTTAGCAAACGCTTCCTCCCCCCATGGATACCAATCCACTGGATTAGTAGCATGCTGACGAAGATAAGGGGATGCGGATCTAGCTAAGCGATTTTTTTTCATAACGATGGAGGCACTAAGCTACGTTCACAAACTCTATCCAACAAGTGTTAGCGAAAGTTCTGGTCTAAAAAGGTGACACACGAATTTAAAATGATCCATCTATAACCAAAATCTCACGGCAAACCCAAAGACTACTTTCACAACGAAAAAGCCCGATCCAACAACTGCTAGGACCGGGCTTTTTTAATGAAAAGACCTTATCAACTTACGCCTCTTTCTTACAGCCGATCACTCGGTAAACGAGCGCTCCAAGTACAGCACCAATAATAGGAGCCACCCAGAATAACCATAATTGCTTGATCGCCCAGTCACCCGCAAAGAGCGCCACCCCTGTAGAACGCGCTGGGTTCACTGAAGTATTTGTCACCGGAATACTAATTAAGTGAATCAAAGTTAAACACAAACCTATCGCAATCGGCGCCAAACCAGCTGGCGCGCGCTCATCAGTCGCCCCAAGAATAACAATAAGAAACATCATTGTCAGCACCACTTCACACACAAAACCCGCCAGCAAACTATATCCGTTGGGTGAATGCTCACCGTAGCCATTCGAGGCGAAACCTCCATCTAAACTAAATGCATCATTTCCGCTCGCTATCACATACAGCACGCCTCCCGCGACCACTGCCCCAACTAATTGCGCTACGATGTATGGGGCTAAATCCTTCTTATCAAAACGTCCACCCAACATCAAACCGATCGAAACCGCTGGATTCAAATGGCACCCAGAAATGTGCCCGATCGCAAAAGCCATTGTCAGCACCGTAAGACCGAAAGCCAAAGCCACACCTAAATAGCCAATCCCTACATCAGGCACACCCGCCGCCAAAACAGCACTTCCACACCCGCCCAATACTAACCAAAAGGTCCCAAAGGACTCAGCAATATATTTTTTCATAGTCTATCTATTAGTTCATCAATAGCTCTTCAGTTATAACTATTGCCTAACAATTTAACAGGTAGAACAAACTCGCACCAGACTATATTTTTGCCACCTTTGTCACGCCCCCTCAACCTTGCTTCTTCCCTCAAACAAAAAAAGCGACCCGATTGTGCATCATCTGGAAAAACCCAAAAACCAGGAATGATAATCAATCGGGCCGCCTATATTTGTCGCGACACCGGAAAAATACACGAACCACACTTCACGTCAACACTTTTCTATAAAAAAGTGCGAAATATTTCTATATTACTAAATAGAACTAACAAACCAAGCGAATATTTTACTTTTTGAAGGTTTGAATCTTCCGCGCAATTCAGCTTCAGTTGGGCATGTCAAAGCTCGTAAGACCGTGGTACTGGCCCGCCAAAGGACAACCTGAAAGAACTGAACCCTTCACCTGGATCGTCGACAACGTCATCGCAGCTTCCTGGTGGCCGGATCCCTATGTTTTCGATATCTATGACGAGCAAGGAGTCAAAGCCGTGGTCAACTGCTGTGAATTCGACAATCGCAAAGACGTCCCGGCACAATTCGACTACTACCACATTCACGTCCCCGACTTCGGTGTCCCCACTGAAGCCCAGATCGATCGTTTTATCCAGATCATGGACAAGCACTACAAAGCCAAGCAACCCGTCGTCATCCACTGCGTCGCGGGTTGCGGACGCACTGGCCAATTTATCGTAGCATGGTGCTCCAAGGCCGGATTGATCCCCAAAGGCAAAAACCCCGTCGACTGGATTCGCAGCAAACGCCGCTGCTGTCTCGAAACTGGTGCTCAAGAAGCCTGCGCCAAAAAGATTTATAAGAAGTACCGTTCTTAACTATCTCTAGCTACTACTAGCTCGTTATTTGCGCACAAGCTGTGTACGCTGATCCATTTATAATCAGAAACCTAAGACATTGCTGTATCCTTTCAACAGAAAGAAAACAACTGTAAGCGTAACCAACTCAACACATGACCACCCTAGCCATTGCCCTCGGAGCACTCGTTCTCTATCTCATAGCCTATAATACCTATGGCAAATGGCTGGGCCAAAAAGTCTTTCGTCTCAACAAAGACCATATCGCTCCCTCCATTGAACTTGAAGATGGAAACGACTACGTCCCTACTAAAAAAGGTATCGTCTTTGGTCACCATTTCACCTCCATCGCGGGCACTGGTCCAATCGTTGGTCCAGCTTTAGCCGTCATGTGGGGTTGGCTCCCCGCTCTACTTTGGGTACTGTTCGGATCAGTGTTTATCGGCGCCGTCCACGATTTTGGCGCACTGGTCGTATCGATGCGTAATCAGGGAAAAACCGTCGGAGATATCGCTGGCAACGTGATCACGCCACGAGTACGCGTCCTATTCCTCCTCATTCTCCTCATCGCACTTTCCCTCGTTCTCGCCATTTTCGGCTTAGTCATTGCCGTTGTCTTTCGACTCTTCCCGCAATCAATTACTCCCTGCCTGCTGCAAATCCCTCTAGCAATCGTAATTGGCTTCTTCGTCCATCGCAAAGGCTTCAACATCCTCATTCCCTCAGTCCTATCCTTAGGAATCATGTACCTCTCTGTAGTCTTCGGCAACCTAGGCTTTCTAGCGGATTCCAATGCCACACTCGCAGCCTGGCCCGTCATGACTTGGGTCACCCTCTTACTAGCTTATTCCTTCGTAGCCTCCGTACTACCTGTCTGGGTACTGCTACAACCGCGCGATTACATCAACTCGCTCCAACTCATCTCCACCCTCGCACTCGTCGTTGTTGGCCTCGTCGTCGCCAGCCTCTTCGGTGGTGCCCCCATTGATGGATTGCGACCACCATTGGAAATCGTCGCCCCCGCCATCGAGCAAAACGTCACAGCCAAACAACTCCCCCTCATCTTCCCCTTTCTTTTTGTCACCATCGCATGCGGTGCTGTTTCAGGATTTCACTGTCTCGTATCGTCGGGCACCTCCTCAAAACAACTCAAATGTGAAACCGACGCTCGCTTCGTCGGCTACGGCTCCATGCTGACCGAAGGATTCCTCGCTGTACTCGTCATTCTCGCCTGCGTCGCCGGCCTTGGCCTAGGACTAAATAAGGGAGACGAATTCCTCACCGGCACCGCAGCGTGGAATGCCCAATACAGCGACTGGGCCAGCTCAAAAGGTCTCGCTGCGAAAATCAACGCCTTCGTCACTGGCTCTTCCAACTTCCTCCAGTCCATCGGCATTTCAGCCACATTTGCTAAAGCTCTGATGGGCGTATTCGTCGCCTCCTTCGCCGCTACCACCCTAGATTCCGCTTGCCGACTCCAGCGCTACGTTGTCCAAGAACTCGCAGGCTGCTTCATTGACTTCAAACACCGCAAACTCGCTGAACCTCTAAAAACTGAAAAATCCTTCCAAGCTCGCAAAACCTCTTGGCTTACCAATAAACATGTCTGCACCATCACCGCCTGTCTCATCGCTTGGTGGATGGCGTCGCTCCCCGCCATTCCTGGCGCGTCTGGAATTTTCGGCCAACCAGGCTCCGGCGGAGTTATTCTCTGGCCACTATTCGGAGCAACTAACCAACTCCTCGGCGGTCTTGCCTTCCTCGTCATACTCTTCTGGATGCGCCGAAAAAACATGCCAATCTGGTTCATCTCCCTCCCCACATTTTTTATGCTCATCCTCCCCGCTTGGGCGATGCTCTATCAGATTTTTGTAGCCGCCATCGGCTCGGACCAATCTTGGATCGAACAAGGCCGCTGGCTACTCGTCGGCATCGGCTCCGCCACCATCATTCTGGAAATTTGGATGATTGTCGAAGCCCTCATCAGCTGGAAAAATCTACAAAAAACAGCTATTCAGCAGGACTGACCAAACGGAATACCACATAGACTTTTGAGCTGATCTTCAATTTACCAGCAGCAGAACTCGCCCCTTCAGCGGGTGGACTTGATGCAAATGGACTCTCCGAAGCGACTTCGTAAGAAGCACGTCCAAATTCCTGATTCCGCTCTTCAATCAACAAAGGCTCCGCAATCTTCGATCCTAAGGATTCAGCTAACTCCGATGCGCGCTCTTTCGCATCAAGCATCGCAGTATGCTTTAATTTAGTTTCAGCCTTCTCACGATCCTCCAACTGGTAATTCACACTCTGAACACTGACACCACCTAATTTAGACAAACCCAACCATAGAGGTTTATATTGAGAAAAATCACTGGAACGAAAACTCACCGAAGTCCGTGCCACATACCCTTCTTTCACCTTCTGCCTATCTCGGTATTGCCAATTCTCACCAAACTCCATTTGCGACGTCTTGGTCTTGTCCACATCCACTTTCTGCTCCTTCAAGTAAGCTAACAGCTCCGCCACTTTACTCGCGTGCTCTTCAGCCACCTTGGCTAACTCTACTCCCTTATTCTCCACCTTGATGCTCCAAGCCATTTCATCAGGTGTCACTAATTCAGAAGCCTGCCCCGTCACCCGCACCTGAGGAAGTTCGGTCACCTCTGCTCCATGCGACGGCAACATCACTGACATACTAATAGCCACTATTGATACAATATGCTTTTTTATCATGCTTAACATTGCTCTCAAGTTCTTGCAGGGTCAACCTACATGTCTCACTTAGCAGTGATTGACGCATTTTCACCATTGCCTAAAGCCGCATTTACCACTACCCCACTGCCGTGCTAGCGATCAAAAAACTACGCGTCGAATTCGGCGCCCGAGTTGTCTTCAAGGACCTCTCCTTTAGTATTCTACCTAAAGAACGCATTTCCTTTGCAGGCCATAACGGCGCGGGAAAATCCACCCTCATGAAATGTCTCGGTGGAGTCCTCGAACCTAATGGTGGTGGGATCAGCAAACCGAAAGATTGTAAAATCGGCTATCTGCCACAAGAAGGCATTCACATCAAAGGAATTAGCCTCTGGGATGAAACCGAATCTGCATTTGGTGAAGCCACTAGCATCCAAAAGCAAATCGACACCCTCTCTGAGCAACTCAATGAGATGGATTCGTCATCAGAAGAATATCTGGAACTTCTCTATAAAATTGGAGATCTCGACATTGCTCTCGAAAAGTTTGACCCAAATACTATCAAACCTCGCGTCGAGTCCGTCCTTACCGGTTTAGGCTTCAAACGTAGCGACTTCACCCGCGACTGTGGTGAGTTCTCAGGCGGCTGGCAAATGCGTATCGCCATGGCAAAGCTCTTCTTGCAAGAGCCAGATGTCCTACTACTCGATGAGCCTACAAACCACCTCGATATCGACTCGCAAACCTGGATGGAGCAATACCTATTCAACTACTCAGGTGCGATCGTCATCATTTCTCACGATCTTTCACTGCTCGACGCCTTAACCACTCGCACTATCGCCTTCGCACATGGCCGCGCAGAAGAATACGCAGGGAACTACTCATTCTACATGAGGGAATCCAAGCTGCGTAAAGAGATCCAACTAAAAGCATACCAAGCGCAGCAAAAAGAAATCGAGAAAACCAAGCAGTTCATCGAACGTTTCCGAGCTAAAGCCTCAAAAGCTTCACAAGCACAATCCCGTCTCAAACAACTTGAGAAAATCGAACTCATCGAGATCGAACAAGAAGATGCTGTGATGAGCTTCACATTCCCATCCCCACCACCTTCTGGACAATCAGTAGCGAAACTCGAAAATGCCTCCAAAGCATACGGAAAACTCCAAATTTTCAAAGACTTCAATTTCGAAGTAGAACGCGGTGAACGCCTCGCGATCGTAGGCCCAAATGGCGCCGGGAAATCTACATTCTGCCGACTCATCACTGGCCAAGAAGATCCAGATGAAGGCCTCTACACCCTCGGGCAGAAATCAAAAATCTCCTTTTTCTCACAAAATCACGCCGACGAGCTCGACCCGAACAAGACAGTTCTGGAAACCTGCCAAGCCGTCGCATCTCGAGAGAACGCCCCGCTCGTAAGAAATATCCTAGGTTGTTTCCTCTTCCGCGGTGACGATGTCTTTAAAAAAGTCGGAGTCCTCTCCGGCGGTGAACGCTCGCGTGTTGCTCTCGTTTGCATGCTAATCCAGCCAGCAAACTTTTTAATTCTCGATGAGCCGACAAACCACCTCGACGTTCAATCTCAGGCGGTTCTACAAAATGCACTGCAAGAATACCCAGGAGCTTACCTCATCGTTTCTCACAACAGATCCTTCCTCGACCCCATCGTCACAAAAACCATCGAATTTCGCCCAGGTGAAGAACCTGCGATCTACCACGGAAATGTAACTTACTATTTGGATAAGAAAGTCGACGAAAAACAAGCTGCCAAAGGACTTTCAAAACTCCCTTCCACAGAACAAGCAGCCGCTCCAGCACAAGCCGCTGCCTCCAAAGGCCCGAAAATCTCCCGCAAGGAGCAGCGCAAAATCGATGCTGAAAATCGCCAAAAGCGCAATAAAGTGCTCAAGCCACTTCAAGAAGAGTTCGCTACACTTGAAAAAGCAATCAGTGAGATAGAAACAAAACAAGCCCAACTAACAGAGTTCATGAGCAAACCTGAGACTCTAGCAGATCCTAACAAAACACAGGAATGCACTGAATCCTATGCAAAACTCACCAACCAGTTAGACCAAGCCTATTCCCGCTGGTCCGAACTTAGCGAAGAAATCGAACAACTTGAAACCTCTCTAGCCACTACAAACTAAGTGTTATTTTCTAGCAGAGCTTTCTTGAGTTTTCTCACTAGGTATGTAAGTTAGTAGCTAAGTGGAACACTTATGGTCATTGCTTCATTCTATTTGATGACCACCTCGTTAAAAAAATAGATTTCTAACCATCTAATAACTCAATAATTAAACTATTATGGATTACGCAACCCCAAACCCAGGTGCTGTCAAAGACGAAGAAAACGAAGTACCTGTAAGCAATACAAGTAAAGCAGCTGAACTCAGTAAAGCAGCTGCAGAAAAAGCGCGCCTCGCAGCACAAGAAGTGCAAAATAAAGCAACTCAACTCAAAAGTGCTGCTTCTGATAAAGCCCAACAATTCAAAGGCTATGCCGGCGAAAAAGCAACAGCCATCAAAGATGGTGCCAGCGCTAAAGCTCACGATGTAAAAGTAGCCGCAGGCGAAAAGTACGAGCAAAGCAAAGCTAAGGCTCAAGACTTGCACCAGAGCTCAGAAGCATACATTCGCCAGAACCCGACTAAATGTGTCCTAGGCGCATTTGGCGTTGGTCTTCTTGTCGGATTATTAGCTCGCCGCCGCTAGGCCAATTATATAACCCTATTTCAGCAACCGGCTCACTCCAATCTCGGTTTGAGCCGGTTTTAATTTAAAGGGACATGCCAATGACAGATCCAGGTTCTCAAGAAAGAGACATTTCAATGAAAGACACCATCAACTACATCAAAGATGAAGGTGGTGCCTACTTTAAAACTAAGGTTGAACTAGCCTCGATCGAAGCAAAAGAAGCCGCGGAAATCACGGCTAAGAAAGCAAAGTTTGGCGGTATTCTCGTCTTCTTCGCACTTTTTTCCTACATCCTCTTGCTCGTGTCTCTCATCGGAGCTTTCACTAAACTCCTCGAGGGCAAGGTGCATACCGTCGAACAATACATCGGCACTTGGCCCATCGTCACCTTCGGCTTTCTCATTCTTCATCTACTCGTGGTATTCATTTTCCTCGATAAACTCAAAAATGTAGAAAAAGTCACCCTCTTTAAACACACCCTCGCTGAACTCGAAAAAGACAAACAATGGCTGCAACAAATCAAATCGAGCAACAAAAGCTAATTCTCGTTAAACAACTCGAAGAATCCCGAACCACTCTTCTTGGTGCGAAGCTCCTGCTCGACGAACAGCTTTCTACCAAGAAGCTTAAGGTCCAAGAGACTCTTAACTTCCCTAAACGCGTAAAGAGCTCTTTCGAACTTCAGCCTTTAAAAAGCTCTCTGATTGCTGCTGGTTCAGGAATAATCGCGTCTCTGTTTTTACGCCACCGCAAAAAACGCGCCAAACACCGCCGAAATAAACTCGCTAAAATGGGGCAAGCTCCAAGTCACTCTATCTCAAAAGTGCTCGCCCTTGCGGTACTCCGACCTGTTGTCCAACGCATCGCCACAAATTTCTACCACCAGTGGCTCGACAAACGCGAACAACAACAGGTTCAAGAACTCTCCTTTCAAAACCGACGAAAGATGCTTTAGTAAAGGCTGAAACATGTCTTTCCGTCATTTCATTATCCGCTTACGCGTCCTCTTTACTATCCTGATTTTCACCGGGATAGTTGGCGTAGTAAGCGGATTTTTTTATCTCCATGAAAAAGGTTTTAGCCACGAAGCCGCCGACCGTGTGGCCGCAGAAATGGAACGTTATGGGATTTTCGCTGAATTTGACAATCTCAGTTTCCACCTGATCCACGGGCTTACAGCCAATAACGTCATTTTTTACCGCACCGAAGCACGCGAGATAGAAATTGCCAGCCTTCCTACTCTCGCAATCCACGTAGATAAAACGAAAATAATGCGTGGAACTCTAAAGATTACCAATATCTCAATCGAAGGAGCAAATCTAGCCATTCCCTTAGTCACGGAACTCCCAAATAGTCCTGTGATCCAAATCAACAATGTCACAGGCTCGATCGATCTCCCCGGTAGACAATCGGTCAGCACCACAGACCTTACCGGCACCTACCAAGGCATCCAAATTTCTCTAAGTTGCAACGTTTGGCGTGACAAACCGAAAGCCCAAAACAAAACTACAAAACACGAAAAACTCGCTAGAATAAAGCAATACAATCAGTTCCTCAAACGATTAGAAGACTGGAAATGGCCAGAACACGCACCACCAAAACTCTCACTTTTCATCGAAGGAAACCTCTCACGTTCGGAAAAAGTCGACTTTGACTTTGTATTCGAGTCCTCACAGCTCGAATACAAAAACTACCCCATGGAGCAAGTGCTCGTCGAAGGTGATTGGAACCAAAGCCTTATCACAGTTGACCATCTCAGCTTCATCAACCAAGCCGAGCAACTTAAACTCACCGCTGATTACGATATTATCCAACAAGGAGGTCGCTACAATTTTAAGTCCTCCATCCACCTACAAAACTTTTTCCAAAAGGTATTCGATAAACGTATTCTCCCTCAATTCCAAGCCATAGGTACCACGAGGATCCAAGCGGAAGGAACCTATAACCTCCCCAAAACACCAGAGACCGAACTTGATATCCAACTCATTGGTAAAGTCGAAAGTAACGATTTCAACTTCTTAGGAGCTACTGTGAACAATTTGAAATCAGATTTTTCATGGAATAATGGCGACCTCTACCTTGATGCCATCCAGCTCCAGCACGATCTCGGGGAATTGTCAGGAAGACTCATCGTTAAAGATCGACTGATCCGCTACGACATGATCTCTAGCCTTCCTGCTCACGTCTATTTTCCATTTATTAAGCAACAGCAACTCCGTGACTACCTGTCAAAAATCACCTTCACGGAAAAATCATACATCGACGTCCATTCCCAAGGCTCACTTAACCAAGATAACCTGAGAGAATGGAATTCCCACGGCCATGCAGAACTGCGAAACTTCAAAAAAAATGGAGTCCCCATCAGCTACGCCACTGGGAAATATAACCTCGATCGATCTTCTGCCACCTTCAGCGATATCACAGCCACCTTCGATTACGCCAACTATCCGCTCAAGCTAGCCTACAGCGGACCGAACTCTGGCACACTCACAGCTAAGTCCCTCCATTTTGATTGGCCTAAAAAATTAGCAAACATCGAACAGATTCGTGGCTCAGCCTACCCAGTTCCAGTTCTCAACCTCTTCGCTCCCCATATTGGAGAACATCTTGAGCAATACCGCTTTCATCTCCCGCCCTCACTCACCAGCTCAGGTAAAGTACAATGGCAAAAAGGGACAAGCAACCAAACAGATCTCACCATTGATTTTACAACTGCTGGCACCACTGATTACAATTTTCTCAAAGAAGATATCCCACTTGAAAACGTCCGTGCCAGTGTGCGCGTTCTACCCAATAAAGTGGAAATCAACCAGCTCGCGGGCAAGGCCATGAGTGGGTCTCTCAATGGATACATCCATGTGATTCCTTCAAATAGTGCCTACCTAGGAAAACTTACCGGCAGTAACGCTCGCCTCAGCGACATCAGTAAAGTCTATGGAATTAAAGGGCTCAACCAAGGCTCCATTTCCGGCAATTTCCAATTCAACGGACGAGGATCCGACATTTCCAGCCTCAACGGAATAGGAAAACTCGCACTCAAAAATGGAGATCTCATGGCTGTCCCCTTATTCGGCCCCCTTTCTAAGCTGGTCGATGGCGTGCTCAGTAATGCAGCTAGACGCGACACTCTACTCCACGAAAAAGCCACAGACCTCGATTGCACATTCACCACTAAAAACGGAGTCTTTTACACCAATGACCTCAACTCCATGACAACAAGTACTGTATTCACTGGAGAAGGCTGGATTAACTGTGTAGATCAGACTATCGACCTGACCATCCGCATGAACTACCGCGGACTCATGGGCCTCGCCGAAGTTCCCATGAAAATCATCGAACTCCCAGTTCAAGCTCTCAATAAAATCTTCACTGGCCGTGACGTCGAAGGCCTCCGCCAGTTCCACGGTACTGGCAAACTCAGCAAACCCGACTGGCAGTTCACCCCCTTTCAAGCACCACGAGACGGTAAACGTAACCCACTTTTCAGCCAGCCATCAAACCGATGAGCAAAAGCTCCTAAAATACCCCTGACTCACTCCAGTTTTCCCTTGGTTTTTCGGAAGATGAGACGAGTATAGTAAGTACTTTATAGGGAACCCTAGATTAATTTATCTAGCACCTCCCTGCATGCGACCCATGAGCAAGCCTGAAAACAAGCCGGAAAACGATCACCAACTGCCAGACTCCTTGCGTCAGCAGCTCAAGGCTTTTCGAGTTAAAGTATGGCGGATCAAGATTCTTGAAGCCTTCCTCGCGGGTCTCTTCGGTTTACTGTTTTCCTATATTCTAGTCTTTTCTCTAGATCGTTTCTTTCCCACTCCCGGCATCGTTCGCCTCCTTATTCTCATCGCGGGAGTCTCACTCTTCACCATATTCGCTCCGATCTGGATTAACCGTTGGGTTTTTAAACACCGCCGTGAAAACCAACTCGCCCAGCTCATCGCCAAGCAATACCCCAGACTCGGCGACCGACTCCTTGGCGCCGTAGAATTACAATCCCAGCACGATGGCTCCATCTCGCCAAGACTCAGAGATGCAGCTATGGCTGAAGTCGCTAAAGAAATCGACGCTCGCGATCTAGAAAATGCACTCCCACGTTCATGGCGCAAACGTTGGGCTGCAGCCGTCATCACACTCATTACCATCTCTATAGTTGCTTGGAGCCTCACACCGAAAGCCAGCTGGAATGCACTCCAGCGTTGGATGTTGCCACTAGCCGAAATCGAACGCTACACAGAGACTAAAATCGATTTCTCTAACCTCCCCCAGCCATATTATGTCCCCCACGGTGAGCCACACACCATTAATTTAAAGCTCACGAAAGACTCGAATAAACCCGAAACTGCAAGAGCTAAACTAGGTGTCCAAGCTTGGCAAAATGCGCACTTAGAAAATGGAGACTACTCATTCGAGCTCCCCCGCATTCTGAAACAACAAGAACTCGAGCTTCAGGCTGGCGATGCATTCGCAAATATCAAGATCACCCCACTCATGCGACCAAGCCTAAAGTCTCTTACCGCTACTGTTCACTACCCAGACTACCTCCAAAAAGAGGATGAGCTTCTCGACCTTAGTTCGGGCCAAGCCAGCATCGTCCAAGGCAGCAAGGTGCAGATTCAGGGTGAAATCAACCGAAACCTCCACTCAGCCTCCGCCACCCTTCGCCTACCCAGCCAACCAAACGACCTAGGTGAAGTCACCTACACCAACACCCCTCTAAAAACAAAAATCTCTAACGAACGCTTCGAACTTCCACCGCTCGATGTCGAACACGAACGTGCCATTATCCCCCTGCGTTGGACTGACGAACATTCCTTGTACAATAGCAAACCCACTCTCTTCACTCTCGAACAAATTATCGACACCCCCCCTGCAGTCTATATCCAAAATATCCCAGAAGAAACCTACGTTCTCTACGACTCATCGATCCAATTTGACATCCTCGCTGAAGACGACTTTGCAGTCAATGTGGCCGGCATCGAATGGAGTGGTGAATTCACTAAAGCCAGCCCAACAAATCCAGCCCGCGGTGAAATTCCTATCGCCAACGGCTCTCCTCAAAGCAGATCTCTTACCGAGGCTGTCGAATTCTCGTTCCCTGCCTATAACATCACCCCTCAGAAACTAACCATCCGCGCTTGGTCAGAAGACTATAAATCGGACCATCCGCGCAGCTATTCAGCTCCAATAACCGTTTACGTCCTCTCACAGGATGAACACCGAGAACTCCTAGAACAACGTACTCGCGATACTATCAATCAGCTCGAGGACTTAATGCGAGCTGAACTCGACCTACTCGATGAAAACAAACGACTTGAACGCCACTCAGGTGAAGAGCTCCAATCTGAAGAACTTCGCGAAAAACTCCGCGACCAAGCCCAGCAAGAATCTGAAAACGCTGAAGCGATGCAAGAACTCGCGGAACAGATGGAAGGTATTTTTAAAGAAGCGAATAAAAATGGAGGGATCGATCCGAACACCCTCAAAAAATTAGCTGAAACTTCGCTAGAATTACGCGAAATGGCACAACAAAAAATGCCAGACATTAAACAAAAACTCGACGAAGCACAAAGCGCCGAAAACACCGCCGAGAAAGCGCAACAAGATGTCACCGAAGCCGTCGAAAAGCAAAGTGATCTACTCCAACAAATGGAAGAAACCATTCAGAAAGCGAGTGAGGCAAACCAACAACTTGAAGCTGGCACCTTTGTCAACCGACTCCGAAAGGCCGCTGGCGACCAAGAAGCAATCGCCAACACCCATATCGAAGTGATCCAAACACCTCATTCCAAGGAACTTCCTATCCTCGGTAAACAATTCACCGAACTAGACCCTAGCGACCAACGCAGGATGTTTGAACTCTACTCACTACAAGATCAAACAGGCATTGATGTCCGTTGGATCCAAGAAGACTTAGGCCATTTCTATTCTCGCACGCAAAAAGAAGAGCACCGCGATCTCTTAGAACGCATGCGCGAATCAGATATTGATGACGACTTCGAACAAATGCTTTCCCTCATCGAGCGAAATAACAACGTGAAATCCATCTACCTCGCGAAAGACACCGCTAAGCAGCTACGCGACTGGGCGAGTTTACTTGAAAAAGCAGCGCAACAAAATGCTACTGGAAGCGGTGCCGGTGGAGCAAACGCTCAAAATTCTGAAGACGAAGACTTCGAATTCATGCTCAAGGTCATGGAGCTCATCCAACAGGAACAAAACATTCGCGCTCGAACACGTTCCCTAGAACAAAAACGGCGTATGCTCGAATCTCAAACCCCTCCAGTATCATGATAAAACACCTTGTGATCTTCTATTCTCTGCATGCTCTGGCATTCGCCAATGAATCTGACTTTATGAAAGCTTATCAAGAACAACACTCCCGCGAGAGTGAAACTCCTGAACAAATCATAGAACACCATTCAGAAGGAGCTCAACGAGTCGCAAGAGAACAAGACGAACTCTCAGCCGACGTCCAAGAGCTAATCCAGTTAGAAACGGACGAAAAAGTAATCCAATTCTTGGCCGAAGCCGAGGAACTCATGGCGGGCGCCACCGATAAATTAGAAGCTCAAGACACCTCTGGCCCCACCATTGCTATCGAAACCGAAATTATCGAAAAAATTGCAGACGCCGCTCAGCAAAAACAACAAAGCCAACCGCAACAAGGCGAAGGTGATCCCCAGTCAGGTGCACTCATGCAGATGCTCCAGCAAATGATGCAGCAAGGCCAAAACCAAGAAGGCCAGAAACCTAGTCAACAAGCTGAAGGCCAACAACCTGGCTCCCAAGGTGGCGAAGGCATGGAAGCTGACTCAAGCTCAGCCAACACCCAACAAGGTGGCGATGTCTCCGGGGTCTCAGAAACCAGACGCCTTCCTAAAAAATCAGGCTCAGCGGGCACCAGCATTCCCAAAGAATTTCAAAAAGCCCTCGAAGCCTACAACAAGGGAATCGAAACTAAATAACACTCCATGCTCATCCGCTCCATCATCTACAGCGTTCTCTGCTTTAGCTCTCTTCAGCTAAATGCTCAAAGTATTGCTCGCCGTGATAGTGACGCCATCCCAGCAAAACTCGAATCCATTTATACTCGGGGCTTGAAATATCTTGCGAATTCGCAGCAAGCAAATGGCGTCTGGACAGACAATTCCGGCCATTATCCTGGTGTCGTCGGCCTAGCAACCCTCGCCTTTCTAGCACATGGCGAAGACCCAAACCATGGCCCCTATTCCTCAAACATAAAAAACTGTATCAACTTTCTCCTAGAATCCCAAAAAGCAGAAAACGGCTACATCGGTACCAGTATGTACAACCACGGATTCGCCACCCTCGCACTCGCTGAAGCATACGGAGTCGTTGATGAACCTAAGATCGAGAAAGCTCTCCAAAAAGCCGTAGACCTCATTCTATCAGCGCAAAAAAGAAACCCAAAAGGCGCATGGCGTTACAGCCCTGATAGCAAGGACGCCGACACCACCGTCACAGGCTGCCAAATCGTTGCCCTCTTAGCTGCGAGAAATGCTGGCATCCCCGTTCCCGATTCAGCCATTGAACGCGCGCTCAAATACATGAGCAGCTGCAGAGACAGTGGCGGCGCGTATGGATACACTTCGCGCGGAGGAGCCAAAACCACACTCACTGCCATCGGCTCGCTATGCTTTTCCTTAGCCAAACAAAAAAACGCAGACGGCTTCGATCAATCCCTCGAGCATCTCAAACAAAACCTCGATTACCGTGACACCCACTACACATATTATTTCGAGTATTACATGTCCCAAGCTCTCTTCCATGCGGACGAAGATCTTTGGAAACTTTGGAATGATAAAAACATCCGTCTCATGTCAGTAACGCAGCAGTCAGATGGCTCATGGCTAGGAAATCGCGGACCAGCCTACAGTACCGCTAGTGCGCTCCTGTCTCTAGCTCTCAACTACCGACTACTCCCCATTTACGAGAAATGAACCCGCTTACCCTCATCCTATTCCTGTCGACGAGCTACCTCCCGTTACATGCTTCTCAGGATATTCTGAATTTTAAAAACAACGACACGCTTCACGGGGAATTTGTTGGATTTAAAGACACAAAAACACTCGTTTGGAAATCAAATCAAGCTAAAGAAACAATACCATTCAAAACAAACAACTTGAGAAAAGTCGTTTTTAACCAAGGGCTCTCCAGAAAACCTTTCGTCCACTCCAGCCTCCTCACACTCTCCAATGGAGACATCCTCCCCTGTTCAATTTCATCAATTACCAAGAACAAACTCTACCTTCATACCGATTTCGCAAATGACATAGTCATTGAAAAAAAAATGGTGGTCAACTGCATCCTTAACCCACTCGGCCAACAAATCCTTTATGCCGGACCTTATTCTGCAAAAAATTGGGACATCTTGTCCATGCCTGAAAATAACGCTAGCGATGTTGCAGAATCTGAACTGCCTTGCTGGGAATTTGGAAGCTTCGGCTGGTATAATCGAGGTGGTTTAGGAGCCGTTCTCCTACGGGACTTCCAGCTCCCCGACAACTTCCGTTTAAAGTTTCAGACCGAATCTCCCCGCCATTCTAACAGCGCTGTCATCATTCATGCAGATCTACAGCAATCTGATCCAACAAATGAAAATGGTGAACCACCCGCTCGCTTAAACTCAGCGGAACGCATCACCTCCATTTTAGGCTCATGCCTCGCCATCAAACTAGGCACACATAACGCCACACTCACGCTCTACTCTGTGTTAGAAAATGGCGAATCCCATTACAACCACATCAAACCAATCAACGGCAGATCCAGCGCTAGTCGCCAATCAACCGACAATCACACAGATGTAGAATTACGCGTAAATCGAACTAAGCAAGTCATCGCACTCTACTACGATCAATACCTCGTCAATCAATGGAGCCTGAAACAAGTCGAACATCTCCCAACAGGTTCCAACTTTGGATTTCTCGCGCATTACAGCGGCCCAAACTATCTAACACGTATTTCAGAAATCTCCATCGCACCATGGAATGGAGTCCTAGACTCAGCTCTTAGCTTAGAAAGCCCATCGAGCGACATCCTGATGCTTGCTAACGGCAAAGAACGCTTCGCTGGTAAAGTCACAGAACTCACGACCCAACAACTGAACTTCGATGGAACCTACGCTGAAATGGTCATCCCCCGAAATGAACTACAGTCTATCCATTTCGCTAAAAATCAAACATCTACTATTTCCGACATTGATGAAAATAGTATTGTCTTTGAGTTGGGAGGGTCAGGATTCATCACCGCCATTCCTGAATCGAGTGAAGGACAAAAAATCAAAGTCACGCATCCCATCCTAGGAAATATCTCACTCGACACGTCCTATCTAACTTCCATCAATTATCAGCCTGGCAACAACATTCTCGACCAATGGAACTCAAAAATTGATTAACTGTGATTCGTCTTTCCATATCCTTACTCTCTAGCCTCCTGAGTCTAGCTCATGGAGCTGATAGCTCCGTCGTGCTTACCAATGGAGATCGTCTGACGGGAGAAATTCAACAACTCCGAGAGAATGGAGAGTGTATCATGCAGCTCTCCACCACGCAGCCGGAAGTAACCATCAAAGCCGATATGCTCAACTATATTGAGTTTGACGCTTCGTCGGAAAAACAAACTACCCACAAGGAAAACATTATTCTCACCAATGGCGATTCTCTACCTTGTGAAATTCTCGGTTTAAAAGAGGGCAAACTTCGCATTGGTACTTCCTATGCTGGCGCATTTCTTATCCCACGAGGACAGATAGAATCCATCTCATTCAACAACTCTGCTTCGCCACAAATTTACCAAGGGCCTAACCGCCCTAGCGAGTGGGACCAGCTCTCTCACTGGGAAATCAATGAACAAAACCTGCAAACAAATAGCAATGCAGAAGCCAGTATAGAGCTGCCTATCCCATCAAACTTCGTAATACGTTTCCAGGCAAAATGGGAAGGCGAACGCCCGAGATTTAAACTCTACCTATGCTCCGACGCCCAGCTCAACGAAGATTTACAAAGCGCGTACTTCATAGACTTCAACACCTCTAACATCCAAGTGTACAGGTCCACTTCGTCTAGAGCCAACCAGCGCATTGGAGAGATTCCTATTCGACTCAGAGAGTTTTCAAAACGCTCAGCTTCAATAGAAGTAAAAGTGGACCGCAAGCTCCAACAACTCACTCTCGAAATCGATGGCGAGGAAATCGGCACATTTGACGATACCGAAATTTCTCCCCCTTCCGGCAAATGGACGATCTTTGAAGCAAATATGCAAAATGCCCTCCTCTCGATTTCTAATATCAATGTCACAGAAGCTCCCGATAATTATTTCACGGGCAACTCACCCGACGACCCCATCGATCCGCAACACGATACCTTCTTTGATAAACAAGGTGGGCGCGCAATCGGGAAACTCATCGACATCAAGCTCTCTGAACAAGAAACTACACTTCATTTCGAAAACCAGCATTCAAAACAATCTCTCTCTATTCCCATTGCTCAAGCTCACACCATTTTCCTAGCAAGTGAAAAGTCCACAGCTTCACAGCGCGGAAACTACCTCATTGAAATGCATGGTGGTGGAAAGCTTGAAGTCTTAAAACTGAGCCTAAATGAAAACTTTATTACCACCACACATCCCATCTTAGGCGAAATTGAATTATCGAGAGCCCCCCTCACTAGTCTCAAAAAACTACCTACCGCTAATGCGCAATAAGAACACCTATCTATCCATTCTTTACGCTTTTGTCGGGTTTTCTAGCACACTCCTTGCAGACCCATTCTCGACATTACACTTCGTGAATGGCGACACCCTCAGTGGTAAACTGCTCCAACTAGAAGAAGATTCTGTCACCTTCCAAGCCGACGCGCTGATTGAACAAATCGACTTCGATCGCCCACAAATACTTAAACTCACATTACCCCACTCTCCAGAAAACACAGAAACCCACAATGCTTCTCACCTAGCCGTACTCACCTTAGAAGATCGCTTTTACCCCAAAGGCGAACGCGACCAACTCAAAGGAAAGCTCCTACAGATTACTGACGATTTCGTAGAACTCCACACCACTTATGCTGGCGTCCTCAAGGTCGATCGATCTCTCATCTATTCCTTAGATATCAAAAATCCAGAGAATATCACCTATTCTGGTCCAAACTCAATGGAGGAGTGGAATGTCATAGGAACCACACCCTCGTGGACCTTTGCTAATAAAGCCCTAGTTACCGGTCTCAATGACAATAGCGTTGCCATCGAGCTAGACTTTCCAAAGCTCTCTCACTTGAGTTTTACTGTAGACCGCAAAAAAAATATCGACCTCTCTGTTCTCCTGTTCGCCGATAGTGTAGATACCGAAAACCCCAGTAATTATTACGACCTCACTATCAACTCAAATTATTTGAGCATGAGAAAATACGTAGAAAAAGGACGCTCCGAGGCACTAACTAGAATTTCCTCATCAAGAGCTACAACTCTTGGAGAAAAGATCCCATATAATATCTATGCGGATCTAAACTCAGGAGAGTTTCATATCTTCGTGAGCGGTGAACTTATCGCTTCATTCTCAGACCCGGCACCAGATGCAGCAAGTATGGGAAATGCCCTCCACTTTCGTTCCCATCGTGGCTATGAAATGCGTATTCGTGATATCAAGCTCGCTCAATGGAATGGCACACTTCCCACAGTCGAAGACTCCAGTAATTCACCGGTAGACGACTCGGGCAACCTCATTAAACTCTCTAACGGAGATGCTTTGGCCGGCGAAATCAAAAAAACGGATGAACTTAATATCAAAGTCGAAACTAAGCACGCTGCCTTCGATGTTCCCATCTCCAGTATCAGTTCCATTCATCTCACACCAAAGGAAGAAAACCACCCCAGAGCTGACACCTACGACCTCAAAGCTTACTTTAAATCCGGCGGATGGATCATCCTCGACCCGATCAGTCTCGACTCCGAGACGCTCGTAGGAAATCACGAAGCCATTGGAGATGTTAGCTTCGACCTCGATGCCTTCGATAAAATTGAATTCAATATCTACGACCGCAAACTCAATAAACTCAGAGAAGACACCTGGTAATCATACCACTCACAAGCTTATTACTTCTCAACATCGGTAGTGTTACCAGCATCTGTCTTTTCTGGCGTGGCATCGTCATTCTGGCTGCCCGCAACTTCTTCAGAATCATCTTCCTGGGGAGCTAACAAGTCTTCCCATTCATAAAGGCTATAACCTTCACCCAAGCCTCCGATCTCACCTAACAGTGCAGCACAGCGCTCACGCCATTTCTCATAATTCGGTGGGCTCGCAGGCAAATCCCTCGAATTACTAAACACCAAATACGTCACAGTTAGATCTGACACAGGGCGACTATAAGGGCTCGCCTTCTCATTAATTTGCTTCGCCATCCGCAGCGACGCTTCTCCTACTTTAAACGTAGGTCCACCGTCACCAACAATTGCCGGATAGATCACATCGTCCACAATCACCACTGCGTAATCTCCCACCCGTGTCGCGTGAGAATCCGTCCGATTAGTAATCACATTCACCGGCATCACAATAAACGGATCGTACTCAGCAATCAAAAAGCTCCTAGCTTCCATATCATCAATACCACGCTGAAGCATCTTCATCCGCGCTTTAAGCCAAGCCTTGCGCTCCGCCGTAGTTTGGGGATCCGCAATCTCACGCTTAGCATTGCCAATTCGCTTCTTCCAACCAGCGACCATCGGATTCGGCGTCTTCGTTTGCTTCTTCCAACCATAACTCGTGAATGGCTGATAGTGGGTCGAATTTACAATCTTATCCGGCATTTCAGCCAAGCGGTCACCATCAGACCCATCAGAAACTACATCCATGTCGCCCTGCAGTAAGAGCATCTTCCGCCCACTTTGTTTGTGCGTTAGATTCAAAATTGTCTCACAATCGTAAAAATTATGTTTAGTTGACAGTTCATTCAATTGCACCACTTCACGTTCCAGCCGCTTCACTTTATTTTCATAAAGCGTGTAGTAAAAATCAGACACCTTCGCTTCATCTAACATTCCACTAAGACCTGGTAACACGTCACCAAGTTTCGAATTCACCTTGCTCAGCTCTTCCAAGCTCTGCGAAGCCTTAGGCAGCCGAACTTTGAGCTTATACTCCGCCACATAACTTTGCTTATCCTCGCGCTCACTTGACGCCAACGCGCCTTTGCTCGTCTCAAAAGTGTAATCAAAATAAAATCCCTTAGACATCCTTACCATGTCTCCCTTTGTCCCCACAAAATGTTCTTTCGTGGCAATTGCCTTCTCAACCATGATCGGATCCTCTTCAACCACCTCAGAAACTGCAGTTTTTTCCTTACTCGGCTTAATTTCCTCCTTCTCTTCCACCACCACATGCACGATCTCTTCAACAGGAGCCTCTTCAGGTGCCACATATTCCTGTCGATCTGCTTCTTTTTTCGCTAGAATGAGCTCTTTCACATAGTCTTTCAACCTCTCAGGAACTGCAGTAAACGGTACAATGACGGCAAATAAGACAAGAAGAAAAAACGACGCGCGGAGCCAAGGAAAGCCTTTCTTATCTCCTTCTTGGAGCATGGATTCTTTTGAATGAGCCATAGTTTTCAATAAAGCTGCCACACTAACAGTATTTGAAAACCTAAAAGCGCTGAAGCTACCAATTTCTTTCTCTTTGCTGCACCTCAAAAAGCCGTTATAGCTATTCCTAACATGACCACTGTCGAACTTCTCCAAACTCTCATCCGCATCCCCAGCGTCAACCCTGACAACGACCCTGGTACCGATAAAGTCGGCGAGCAAGCCATCGCTAAGTTCCTCCGTGACTTCCTCACCCCTCATGGTTTCTCCGTTACCCTCGAAGAAGTTCTCCCCGGTCGCCCCAATGTCATTGCTCGTTGCCCAGGCCCTGACAGCCGTCCACGTATTTTTCTCGGGCCTCACACCGACACAGTTGGAGTCAGCGGCATGGACTTCGATCCGTTCTGCGGCGATATCAAAAATGACACCATCCTCGGCCGAGGAGCTTCCGACACTAAAGGCCCAATGGCTGCCATGCTCACCGCCTTGATAGAAAATAAAGACCTCCTAGCTAAACTCCCAGTCGCCATCGACTTCGTCGCCTTCATGGCTGAAGAATCAGCACAACATGGCTCCAAACACTTCGCTGAATGGCACGCCGAAGAATACATTTTCGGTATCGCAGGAGAACCCACTTCACTCGACATCGTCTACACCACAAAAGGCTCACTCTGGCTCACCGTCGCAGCCAAAGGCACCGCAGCCCACGCTTCACAACCTGAGCGCGGCTCAAATGCGATCATGACTCTTGCCCGCTCGCTCGATCACATGAACCGTAAACTCACTAACCGACTCGCGACCTTTACCCACTCAGTCCTCGGTCATTCTAGTTTCAATGTCGGAACTATCAAAGGTGGTACACGCCCTAATATCGTTCCAGATCACGCCGAAGCCGAAATCGACATCCGCACCACTCCTTCACTTTTCGCCGAAGGTGGAGCTCATTCCCTCGTTATAGACTTCATCAAAGAGCAGCAACTTCCTCTAGAAATCCTCAGCGCACATGAGAACCCTCCAATGGAGACTCCTACTAGTGATCCTATTATTCAACAATTACTGAAAGCAAACTCAGGAACTAAACTCGTCGGAGCGCCGTGGTTCTCCGATGCGGCCCATCTTTCGAACGCGGGAATCCCATCCATTTGCCTCGGCCCGGGATCAATCAACCAAGCCCACACTAAAGACGAATGGATTAAAATTTCAGACCTCGAAGACGGCCATCGCTATTTCTCAAACTTCATCCGTTCCTTCAAGGAAATGCCCCTCTAGCAAAGCGCCATCCTGCTTGACCTCAACCATCGCTCACTCTAGCGTCATTCATCACTCGAGCGAGCATCTCAGTATTCTCGCCAATTCTATTTTATCATCATGATCGTAAAACCAAAAATTCGCGGATTCATCTGCACTACCTCACATCCTGATGGCTGTGCAGCACACGTGCAGGAGCAAATTGACTACGTAAAGTCTCAGCCAAAAATCGAAAACGGTCCGAAAAACGTACTCGTCATCGGTTCCTCCACTGGTTACGGCCTCGCTTCCCGCATCGTTCCAGCATTCCAATCTGGAGCAAATACATTAGGCCTCTTCTTCGAAAAGCCAGGCTCAGAAAAACGCACTGGATCTGCTGGTTGGTACAACTCCGCTGCTTTTGAAAAAGCAGCCACTGCTGAAGGTCTCTTCGCAAAGTCCCTCAATGGCGACGCCTTCTCTAACGAACTCAAGGCACAAGCGATCAACATCATCAAAAATGAAATGGGCGGCAAAATCGACCTCGTCGTTTATTCACTCGCTTCCCCACGCCGCACCGACCCTAACACTGGTGAAGTCTACAAATCCGTCCTCAAAACCACAGGCGGCGATTACACCAACAAAACACTCAACACCGACAAAGGCGAAGTCGACGAAGTCACCATCGGGGCAGCTACTCCCGAGGAAATCGAACACACTATCAAAGTCATGGGTGGCGAAGATTGGGAAATGTGGATGGATGCTCTCATCGAAGCTGACGTCCTCGACCAAGGCGTCAAAACTGTTGCCTATTCCTACATCGGACCTGAACTCACATGGCCAATCTACACTGACGGAACCATCGGTCAGGCGAAAAAAGACCTCGAAAAATCCTGCGCAAAAATCAACGCAGACCTCAAAGAAAAATTCGACGGTGAGGCATTCGTATCCGTCAACAAGGCTCTCGTCACCCAAGCATCATCCGCCATCCCAGTAGTTCCTCTCTACATCTCCATTCTCTACAAGAAAATGAAGGAAGAAGGACTCCACGAAGGCTGTATCGAGCAAATCGAACGTCTCTTCTCAGACCGCCTCTACTCTGGCGATCCTAAACTCGATGAAGCCGGCCGCATCCGTATCGACGATTGGGAAATGCGCGACGACATCCAGTCTGCCGTCCAAGAAGTCTGGAACACCGTTTCTAACGAAAACTTCTCAGACGTTGCCGATTTCAAAGGCTACCAAGACGAGTTCCTCAAACTCTTCGGCTTCGGTATCGATGGCGTAGACTACGAGGCCGACACCGATCCTGCGACAGCGGTTCCATCGCTCGCTGAATAAAACAGAGTCCCGTCTACTCTTTTCCAAAGCGCCTCGCCTAACAACGAGGTGCTTTTTTCATTTATACCACTTCACACTTCATAGTTCTCACTTCACACTTTTCATATGAAAGACCGTGCAGATGCTCTTCTCGTCTCCCGTAAACTTTGCGACTCTCGCGAACAAGCCAAACGCCTGATCCTCGCCGGAGAAGTCCTGCATGGCACCACCGTCGTCGCAAAACCTTCCACTAAACTCCCCGTCGATGCCGAAATCACGCTCAAGGCCAAGCCAAAGTTCGTCTCCCGCGGTGGCCTTAAAATCGAAAAAGGCATAGATCACTTCAATATCGACCCCACTGGACTCACTTGCCTCGACGTAGGTGCCTCCACTGGCGGCTTCACTGATTGCTTACTCCAGCGCGGAGCCGTCAAAGTTCATGCAGTCGATGTCGGCACCAACCAGCTCGTCTGGAAACTTCGCAATGACCCACGAGTCATCGTCAAAGAAAAGTTCAACGCCCGCCACATGGTCCCTAAAGACATCAACAACGATCCCATCGACCTCGCAGTCACCGACGTCTCCTTCATATCTCTCACAAAAATCCTCCCGCCCATGTTTTCCACTCTCAAACCAGACGGAAAAATAATTTGTCTCATCAAGCCGCAGTTCGAACTAGAGAGAGACGAAATCGGTAAAGGCGGCATCGTCCGCGACCCCGAGCTCCACCAAAAAGCCGTCGATAAAATCCGCACCTTCGTCACCGAAGAACTCGGCCACCAATGGCTCGACTATACGACCTCTCCCATTACTGGCACCGATGGCAATGTCGAATACCTCGCGCTTTTGAGCTTTTAAGCATTTCTCTGTAAGATTCCCAGGCCCTACTGCGATACTATCTACCCACCTTCTAAGCACCTGATATATGTCCTCAGTCTCTGATACTCTTCAAACCATCCGCGAACGCGTCGGCCAAGTCGTCGTCGGCCAAGAAACTCTCGTTGAGCGACTCTTACTCGCACTTCTTTGCAATGGTCACGTCCTTCTCGAAGGTGTCCCAGGAGTCGCAAAAACACTCACTATCAACACTCTTGCCAAGGCAGTCAAAGCAGACTTCAGCCGTGTCCAGTTCACCCCCGATCTCCTACCCGGCGATCTCACTGGAACGCTAGTCTACGACCCACGTAATCACACCTTCACCCCTGAGAAAGGTCCCATTTTTACCAATTTCCTCCTCGCCGATGAAATCAACCGAGCTCCCGCAAAAGTACAATCGGCCCTACTCGAAGCGATGGCTGAAAAGCAAGTAACTCTCGGTAAAGAAACCTTCCCACTTCCCAAACCCTTCCTCGTTCTCGCTACCCAAAACCCCGTCGAACAAGAAGGCACCTACATGCTTCCTGAAGCCCAGGTCGACCGCTTCATGTTCAAACTAAAAGTCGAGTACCCGTCCTTCGAAGAAGAACTACTCGTCGTCCAGCGCATGGCTCGAGCTGAGCCATTACTTGAAATCAATTCCATCATCACTATCGAGGAACTTATGCAAATGCGTGCCGAACTCGAGAAAGTGCAAATCGATGAAAAAATCGAACGCTACCTCCTCCGACTCGTCGATGCCACCCGCCATCCAGAGAACTACGACTTAGATATTTCCCAATACATTCGTTTCGGAGCCTCTCCACGAGCCTCAATCTACCTCTCACTCGCTGCACGCGGCCAAGCACTCATGAATAGTCGCGACTACACCACTCCCCAAGATGTCAAAGATGTCGCCCACGACATTCTGCGTCACCGCATTGCTATTAGCTATCGTGCTGAAGCTGCCGCTATGACCTCTGACGATCTGCTAGAAACTATCCTCAAACAAGTCCCCATAAACGTTTAGCCGTGCTCAGCGAAGTCGAACATCGTCTCAACCTCCTCGAACTCAAGTGCCGCAGACCCGTCGAGCACTTGCTCGCTGGTGAGTACCGATCCGTCTTTAAAGGTCGCGGCGTCGAATTCGAAGACGTCCGTGCCTACCAAGCCGGTGACGATGTCCGCACCATGGACTGGAAAGTCACCGCACGCACCGGCCAGCCACACATCAAACGCTACATCGAAGAACGCGAGCAATTCTTCTACCTACTCGTTGACCTATCCGCATCCATGCTTCACGACTCAAAAGGCCGTAAGCGTGAAGCAATGGTTGAAATCTGCTCGCTGCTCACCATGGTCGCTATCAAAAACCAAGACCGCGTTGGGCTCATCCTTTTCACCGACCAAGTCGAACACGTGATCCCCCCCGGCAAAGGCAGAAGCCACGCCATGCGCATCATGGATGCACTCATGCATTTTGAACCAGAAAGCAAAGGAACCGACTTCGTCACCATGCTCGCACGCTTCGGCCACATCGCTCGCAAGCACTCCGTCGCATTCGTCGTGTCAGACTTCCTAACCGATGAATACGTTGACGAGCTTCAAGCACTCTCCTTCCGTCACGACATCAATGCCATCCACCTCTCCGATCCAGAAGTCGCAGAAACCAAACTAAGCGGGCTCGTCCGCATGGAAGATGCTGAGTCTAACACACAAAAAGTCATCGACCTCCATAAGAAAAGCGACATCGCTAAACATACCTCTGAGCTTAAACATGAAATGCTCGAAGCAGGTGTTAACTTGTTAGACCACACTGTTGGAGAAGATTCTGTCGAAGCTCTCGCTGGATTTTTCCATGCCAGACAACGCATAGAAATAGATGAAACTGGAGGTTAACAGAATGAAGAGTTTTCTTTACCATACTCTCACTCTCTTCATCACAACTCTACTAGCGCATGCCGGTGAAGCTGTGACCCTAAAGCTTTCTACCAACGAATGCCTTCCCGGTGATATCGTAGAACTCACTGCCACTTCCTCCACCCCGAGCTACCAAGAGTTCACTCTCAGCATCCCAGCCCACAAAAACCTCCAACTCCTCGCCCACGAAACCGGCCCCGTCACACTCGAAAACAACCATTTCTCTCAAACCAACCACTGGGTATTCCAAACAGTAGCACCTGACTCTATTACTCTCGACGACATCACTGCCACCTTCACCGCGAACTCCGAACCTATTCCTCTCGCCCCGCTTACCCTCACAATCGGCACTTACCCTACTCTCGACACTGATCTCACCCCTGCGGTCTTCCCGACAGCAGCCACAACATCTGCCACCTTAAACATTCTCTGGGGACTCATTCCAGCTGCTCTGCTCATTGGAATCATTGTCGCAAGTAAATCCCGAAAACAATCTCCGATCAGCGAAGCCGCGCCAATTCCCACAATCGAGCAACTCAAAGCACAACTCGCGAACAACGCGCTCCCTGAAGAACTCTGCTATCAATTGCTAAACCGCAGGGTCCTCAGCGAGCGCCAAAAAATACTGATCGAACAAGCACTCTATCAACCTAGCTTCACTGCTAACGATTTACTTCAAGCACTCAACCAGGGAGACGACGCATGACTTTACTCTATCCATGGGTGATCGCCCTCATCCCTCTCGCGCTCTGGCTCATCCGCCGACGCCGAGACCGTAGTTCCGTCACCGTCCCTTCACTCAGCCTCTGGCCAGAAAAAGAATCCGGCAAAGCGCGTTACCTCTGGATTCCTATTGCACTGCGACGCCTCGCTATTATCTGCATCCTCGTTGCCCTAGCGCGACCACAATGGACATCCCAACATTCACTCGACATCTCCGAAGGCATCGCCATTCAAATGCTCATCGATGTCTCAAGCAGCATGGATATGGACGTCCAAGATTTTGCCGGCGAACAAAGCTCTCGTATGGAAGTCGCGAAAACCATGGTCAGCAACTTCATTGCCGGGGACGGCGACACCCTAACAGGTCGACCTAACGACCTCATCGGCCTCATCACATTCGCTCGCTACGCCGATACCAGAAGCCCACTCACATTTGGCCATGACGCCCTTGTGCAAATTGTCAAAAACCTCCAAATCCAAGAACGTCCAAACGAAGACGGCACAGCCTACGGCGATGCTCTGGCGCTCGCTGCGGCACGACTCAAAAAGCTCGACGAACTCAAACATGGCGACTTCCGCACCGACATCGACTCCGTCCAAAGCCGCGTAATCATTCTCCTCACCGATGGTGAGAACAACTCCGGAGCACACCTCCCCACAGAAGCCGCAGGCTTGGCAAAAGAATGGGACTGCAAGATCTACGCCATCAGCCTCGGCGACTCAAACTTCGCTCCAACCAATGCTGCCGGTCAAGAAACCCTCACTGCTGCAGAGCAAGTTCTCGATCATATTAGTAAGGAAACCGGCGGCATTTTCCGTAAAGCGAGCGACTACGAATCACTGCTCTCAGTCTATGCCGAAATCGATAAACTAGAACGCGCCGAATTCTCCACTCGCAGCTACGATATCCAATCGGAATGCTTCTGGCTCCCGCTCAGTGTCGCTCTAGCCTCGCTCCTCGTCGCATTAAGCCTTGAAGCCACAATCTTACGCGTCGTCCCATGAACGAATTCACCTTCCAACAGCCTACTGTATTACTGCTGGCACTCCTCCTCATTCCCCTGAGTTGGTTGCTCTACCGAGCTCGTGAGAAGCGTCGTTCAGTGATCAACGCTCTGGGAATCACATACAGCACACACCGTAAACTCAGAGACATTCTTCGTCTAGTCTCTCTCCTACTCATTGTTTGTGCTCTTGCCAAACCTGGCCATAGCCCCGAAACCAAATCCGTTTCTAACACTGGCCGTGATGTCGTCTTCGCCCTCGATGTTTCTCGCAGTATGCTCGCAGAAGATGTCATTCCCTCACGGCTCGAAGTCGCCAAGCAAGGAATCAAAGATGCTCTGGAAACACTCAACTCCGAACGCGTTGGCCTCGTCGCCTATGCTGGCAGCGCGTCCATCCTCTGCCCGCTCACCTACGATCACGACTTTGTCGCCCACATGTTAGAACAAGCGCACCCGCGCTCAGTCGACTTCGGAGGCACCACTCTCCAATCAGCTGTGGAAAAAATAGCGGACCAAGTTTTCCTTGCAGATCGCGAAAACGTTCAAGACCTGATCATCCTCACCGATGGAGGCGACCACGGATCCCATATGGAAAAAGTTGCTGGAATCCTTGAGGAAAAGCAAGCCAACGCCCTCATCGTCGGCATAGGAGATCCCAACCAAGGCTCACCCATCCCGATTACTAACAAAGAAGGGAAAGCCGAAGACCTAACAATCGATGGACAAACGATTTTCACCAAGCTCGACGATGCCTCACTCACTGCATTTGCCCAGCAATCGAACAGAGCAGAATACTTCCCAGTCGCAACCGCCCCCTTCAACCTCGGTCAGCTCTACATCGACTACGCCCAAGATAAGAAAAAAGTCGCTAGCGATGACAAAACAGGCTTCACCCTCTACCAAGACGCCTCCCTCTATTTTCTAGCTCCAGCTCTCCTGCTCCTGCTGCTCTCTGAATGCTGGGGGCTAAAAGGTCTACAACTCGGAAACGCTGTAGTATTTTTCATCTTCCTCACACCTCTCGATCTCGATGCTGCTGAGACATACGCACAAAAAGAATTCAGCTCAGCCACCACGCTCATGCGCGATGGCTACTATGAAGAAGCCGCTGAAAAACTCCAAGAACTTCCCACCCAACTCAACGACCAACAAGCCGCTCACACCGTCATCGCGGCCAGCTCCTTCAACCTCGGCCTTTGTTACCACGAGCTCTCACAAAGCCATTTCGAAAATTCTCCAGAAACAGCACATTCATATGCTCAGCAGGCACAGCGTGCATTCCTAACAGCCAAGCGGTACGATCAAAGCTTCAAACGCGCAGGCCAGCGCATCGTCAGCACCGCCCAATGGATTGCTGAACTCGATAAAGTACTCAAAGCTCAACAAGAAGCAGAAGAAGCCATCGAAAAAGAAATCCAAGCTCTACTCGAAGAACTTAATAAAATCTTAACAGCTCAACAAGAAATCCGAGAGTCCGTTAGAATCAGTGAACGCCAACACAAGCAACACACCTCACCAGAAGTCACTGTTCTCTCAAAAGAGTTCAGCACCTCTCAAAGCTCTCTCACCGTGCGCTCCTCCAACGCTCGCTCAAGTATGTTGTCGATTCACGAAAAGCTCGAAATCCCAGGATCAGAGCAAGACTCCCTCATGACTCAACCGCTCAAATACATGAGCCAAGTCGTCTCGAGCCAACAGCACGCATCAGAACATCTCATTGACCGAGCTAACTGGTCCGCTGCCCTTAGCCAACAATCCAACGCCGAAAAACTACTCACCGAAATCATCGAACTCCTCAGTGGTAATTCTCAACAAAGTTCTGATGAAGACGGCGAAGAAGGTGACGACGAAGGCGAAGAGGATTATGAATATTCCGAAGATGACTCCGAGAGCTCGATGAGCTCCGAAAGTATGCAAGGCGACTTCTCATCCACCTCTCAAATGCAATCTCTCCCCGAGCCTAACTATTCTGCTGAAGATATCCTCCAAGAAGAACAAAGTAACCTCCAGTTCCGCCAAGAAAAACGTGCCAGCCAAAATGCGGCTCAAGTTGAAAAAGACTACTAAATGAAGCACCTTCTCGTCATATGCATTCTCTGGTTCCCTCTTGTCTCCCTCGCACAAGAGTACAGCGAAGAACCTGAGATCCAGCTCCGAACCACGCAGGTCAAGCCTGAGATCACCACGCGCTCCATCTTCCCCGATAGATTGGCGAGCGCCGTAGTCCACTTCGATACCTACATCGAGCAACCCTTTCTCGATCTGATAGAAAATGACTCCTGCAGAATCGTTAACGTCGAGTCCTACGACACCGAGGATAAAGAAGGCATCGCATCCGCCGCTATCATCCAATTCCAAGTAAAAAAAGCAGGTATAGCCACGCTTCCATCGATCACTTTTCGCTCAGACACGAAAAAATACGAAACCCAGCCCATTCAATTCCTTGCCTCAGAACCCATCCGCAGTGACCAAATGTCACTAACCATTACTCCTACAAAAACGAAAGTCTATGTAGGCGAACCAGTCCGCTTCGAGCTCACTTGGCAGAGCTCCCTCCAAGCTGCAGCCCTACAAAACCTCCGACTCCACCCCGAGCTTTTTGATAATAAAGACATCGAAGTTGCCATCCCACGCAACACTGATGACGAAAACGTACAAGTCGGGCTGCCCATTGGCGGACGACGAACCATTGCCACCCGCCAACTAGATAGCAAGAATGCAAAAACCCTTGGCACGATCACCTTACCTCTCTACCTCCGCTTTAACCAAGTAGGACGCTTCGAGCTACCTCCCACTAAACTCGAAATAAGTAAACTCGCGAAACCAAAATCAAGCTTCGCCCAATACGTCGCTCACTTTAACAACAGCCTCTTCATTCCCACTGATGACCAACAACTCTATCAGCGGCTCTTCACCACCTCAAAAGCGATCGAGATCGAAGTCTTACCACTACCTAACAACGAGCACAGCCCGCACTTCAGCGGCATTTATACACCTGCAGAACTCACAGCCAGCATCAACCCGAGCAACTCGATTCAAATTGGCCAACTCCTAGAAATCGAAATCAATCTAAAAACAGATACGCCCAGCACTTTCCTCGAGTTACCCAAACTCAACGAACAGCCAGACATTGACGAACGTTTCCTCGTTACCGGCGACTTCGGCAAAGTCTGGCACGATGGTTCCACCAGCTTTAAACAGCGAATACGTATTCTCAGTACCACCATCCAACACATCCCTCCCCTACACTTCAAACTCTTCAATCCAGACTCAGGTCACTACGAAACTGTCAACACACCTACTATCCCCCTAGAAGTCAAACCCTACAAAAATCAAAACACCATCTCCCTAAAAAGCCTCAACGCAACCCAACCACTCCTCTCCAACACCGAAGGTATTTGGTATAACTACCCACAGCAGCCCATGAACGACGTTTTCCAATCACTTCTCCAATGCATCGACAAGTACTTCTGGCTCATACTCCTAGTCGTTTTAGCCGTCACCGCTTTGCTCGTTCCAGTCCTTAGAGAACTGCGTAAACGAGCACTCAACCCAAACTACCAACTCCAACGCGCAGCCTACAAAAAATTCCGCCAAACACCTGCGACCAACCCCCAAAAATGGGAACTCTTACTCGCTTGGCTTGCCGCTCATTTCCAATCTAACAAAAAGGCATGGACCTATAGCGACACCTACACAGCCCTCAAAAAGCTTAAAGCCGACCAATCTGACCTCGAGACTCTAGCAACCATACACCAACTTCACGACCAAGCTATTTACACCCAAGAAAAACCATCACCCGACTATAAGCAACTCAACAACATAGCCAAACGACTCGCAAAGCTCCTCCCACTCATCCTCTTCTGCTCATTAATTTCAGCAAACACTATCCACGCCTCCTCTATCTGGCAACAAGCAGAACAAAACTTCCAGCTCGCCCAAGAAAAAAACAAGCCTCAACTTTACGCACAAGCGGCTCTCCAATTCGAAGAGTCAGCTAAAAACAACACCCGACCAACCACCTCATGGTACAATGCTGGCAACGCATGGTTCCAAGCCGGCGAAATCGGTCGCAGTATCGTCGCCTATCGTCATGCACAACAACTCGATCCGCTCGATAAAAACATTGAACAAAACCTCAGCGCTGCACGCACGCTTGTAGCAAACGGCATTCCTCTAACCCAATCCTGGTGGGACAAAATCCCGCTCATAGGATTAAAAACACTCACCCTCCTACTAAGCCTCATCTTCGCAGTATTCCTTTTGATCAAAATCCGCTGCGACAACAAAAGGCTTACCAAATGCACCCTCCTAAGCGGCATTATACTCCTAAGTTTTCTTGCTACCACCACCGTCAAAATTGCTCAACAAAAACCTCAAGGTGTCATCACGAACAACAAAGTCGTCGCTAAAAAAGGCCCAAGCTACGCCTACGCTAGTGCCTTCGATAGCTCACTCAAAGACGGTCTAGAATTCACCCTCTTAGAAACCCGCAACAACTGGCACCTCATCCAACTCCAAGACAAACGCCAATGCTGGATCCCCACCAGCCAAGCCACCCTAATCCAATAACACCGCCAACCGAGTGATCCTCCTAAGCCACTAAATTCTGTAGCTCACCTCCACCCTATAAGGATAAGGTGCATCTTGCCCTTTGTCACAAATCAAAAGTCATCAAGCACACGGTCTCCACCAACATCGTGGCTACGCGATGTCCTATGCTCCAAAGTCACTAGACTTTGCACACAATGGCACACTCCTCCTCACCATAACCGAAAATTAGCTCTGGATATAGCTCCCTCGGCGTCCAGTGATGTAGCCGTCTTCAAAGGTAACGTCCCGAAAGATTCGGCACACTACCTTAGTTCACTGGCATCGATTCGGATCATCTCAGACTTGGCACTTGCCGCTGAGTTATTTACTACTGCTGCTGTCTTCTCGTTGTTCTTGCTTGTATCGGGCATGGTTATTTTATTTGCCCAATCAGTCTGATACGACTTTCAACGAGGAGGCGATTCCCTTTTTAGTTAGGGACTCACCTCCTGCTTTTTACAATTTGCGAAACTTTCGGGACGTTACCACCCAACCTGCGACACACCGCAGGCCATTCATCTCCCTTCACGCTTTCGAGCCTAGACATCCAACCCCAAAAAAAGACCCGCACTTAGCGTTAGCTAAATGCGGGTCATATAACCTGGCGACGACCTACTCTCACAGGGCCTATCGCCCAACTACCATCGGCGCTAAAGTGTTTCACTTCCGGGTTCGGAACGGGACCGGGTGGTTCCACTTTGCTATGGTCACCAGAGGTCGGGCTGCTCCCTTAAGTTTGTCAGCTTGCTGTGTTCAGTTTTCAGACTGAGTCACTTGCCTGCGGCAAATTTCTTAAGTGTAGCACGACCTCTACCGGCCTTAGCTTATTAGCTTTGGTTGTGTGTAGATTGTCTACTTGGTTATTTAAAAGAGCTGCTTCATAGGAAGCGCTCTCTGACAACTGTATAGAGAAGACATAAAGTCTTTAACTGCCTGTAATGCGTTGATCACAGCTTTTTGCGTGTTTTGAATACTCTTGATTTGTTAAGCAAATTTAAAGCTTAAGGAATCAAGCCGAACGGATGATTAGTATTGGTGAGCTAAATACATTGCTGCACTTACACCCCCAACCTATCAACGTGGTGGTCTTCCACGATCCTTCAGGGAAAATTAATCTCGGGAGAAGCTTGGCGCTTAGATGCTTTCAGCGCTTATCTCGACCGCACTTAGCTACCCTGCGATGCTCTTGACAGAACAACAGGTACACCAGAGGTGCGTCAAACTCGGTCCTCTCGTACTAGAGTTTGAACCCCACAATTTTCCTACGCCCACAGAGGATAGAGGACCGAACTGTCTCGCGACGTTCTGAACCCAGCTCGCGTGCCGCTTTAATGGGCGAACAGCCCAACCCTTGGGACCTTCTCCAGCCCCAGGATGCGACGAGCCGACATCGAGGTGCCAAACCGCGCCGTCGATATGAACTCTTGGGCGCGATCAGCCTGTTATCCCTAGGGTACCTTTTATCCGTTGAGCGACGGCAATTCCACTTTCTACCGCCGGATCACTAAGGCCTACTTTCGTATCTGCTCGACTTGTTAGTCTCACAGTTAGGCTGGCTTATGCCTTTGCACTCAACACACAGTTGCCAACTGTGCTGAGCCAACCTTCGCGCTCCTCCGTTACTCTTTAGGAGGATACCGCCCCAGTAAAACTGACCGGCTGCCAGGGTCCCCCGGCCTGATTCAAGGCTCGAGGTTAGAACATTCAAAATTAAAGGGTGGTATCTCACTGATGACTCCATGATATCCTAAAACACCATTTCAACGTCTCCCACTTATGCTGAGCATTAAGATTAAATGAACACTAACAGCTTACAGTTAAGGTCCATAGGGTCTTTCCGTCCTTCTGCGGGTAGCCGGCATCTTCACCGGCGTTACAATTTCACTGAGCACCTAGTCGAGACAGCGCCCAACTCGTTGCACGATTCGTGCAGGTCGGAACTTACCCGACAAGGAATTTCGCTACCTTAGGACCGTTATAGTTACGGCCGACATTCACCAGGACTTGGACTCGAAGCTTCGCCTCAAGGGCTAACATCTCATCGTAATCTTTTGGCATTGGTCACGTGTCACATCGTATACGTCGACTTTCGTCTTAGCACAATGCTGTGTTTTTGCTAAACAGTCGGTTGGGCCATTTCACTGCGGCCCCCCTTTAACAGGGGGCACTCCTTATCCCGAAGTTACGGAGCCATTTTGCCGAGTTCCTTGACTAGGTTTCACTCTTGCGCCTTGGTATACTCTACCCACCCACCTGTGTCGGTTTGCGGTACGGGGTGCGTTTAATCGGGTTGGCTTTTCTTGGCACAACGTCCAGTAATGCGAATCGACCGTAGTCTCATCTCGGAATTCAATAACCTAGTTACTTTCTATCATGCGTCCCCTTCCCTTTGCACGTGCAGGAATATTAACCTGCTTTCCATCGCCTACGCCCTTCGGCCTCGGCTTAGGTCCCGACTAACCCTGGGATGACTAGCATTGCCCAGGAAACCTCGGGTTTACGGCGGAGCGGGATCTCACCGCTCTTATCGTTACTCATGTCTGCATACTCTCTTCTATAGTGTCCAGGTTCAGTCGCCATTCCCCTTCAACCTCTATAGAATGCTCCTCTACCACGCCGGGTCCCCGTAGGAACCCGACATCCAGAGCTTCGGTACTATACTTATCGCCAATCATTTTCGGCGCAGGATCTCTCGATGAGTAAGCTATTACGCACTTTTTAAATGGTGGCTGCTTCTAAGCCAACATCCTCACTGTCTATGAAATCCCACCTCCTTTCCACTTAGTATAGTTTAGGCACCTTAGCTGCTGATCTGGGCTGTTTCCCTTTCGACAATGAAGCTTATCCCCCACTGTCTCACTGCTGCGCTCTATTGAATGGTATTCGGAGTTTGATAGGGGTTGGTAGGCGGGTATGCCCCCTAGCCCTTTCAGTGCTCTACCCCCACTCATCAACACGCAACGCTGCACCTAAATGCATTTCGAGGAGAACCAGCTATCACGGGGTTTGATTAGCCTTTCACTCCGACCCACAGCTCATCCGAGAATTTTTCAACATTCACCGGTTCGGTCCTCCACTTAGTATCACCTAAGCTTCAACCTGGCCATGGGTAGGTCACCTCCGTTTCGGGTCTAGCACATGCAACTCATTGACGCCCTATTAGGACTTGGTTTCCCTACGCCTCCGATCCAGAAGATCTTAAGCTTGCCACATATACTAACTCGCAGACTCATTAAGCAAAAGGCACGCAGTCACTCCGAAGAGCTCCTACACCTTGTAGGCACATGGTTTCAGGTTCTATTTCACTCCCCTCACAGGGGTTCTTTTCACCTTTCCCTCACGGTACTGGTTCACTATCGGTCGCTAACGAGTATTTAGCCTTGGAGGGTGGTCCCCCCATCTTCACACACCGTTTCACGTGTGGTGTGCTACTTTCACCTAGCCAGATTAGATTTCGATTACGCGGGTTTCACGCTCTGTGCCGGAACTTTCCAATTCCTTCATCTATCTTCACTGGTCAACTAATGGTTAGGCTCTTCCGCGTTCGCTCGCCACTACTTACGGAATCTCATTTTGATTTCTTTTCCTCTGCTTACTAAGATGTTTCAATTCAGCAGGTATCGCGTATCCTTACCTATGTATTCAGTAAGGAACAATGTCATATTAATAACATTAGGTTACCCCATTCGGAAATCCCCGGGTCAATGGTTACTTGCACCTGACCGAGGCTTATCGCAGCTTATCACGTCCTTCATCGCCTGTTAGCACCAAGGCATCCACTATGTGCCCTTTCTAGCTTGATTCCTTATCTTTAAATCAAGTCGACAGCGTCCTCTTTGAAGTGTTGCTTACCCACTCCGGACTTTCTGTCTAAATTTGCCATATTCTACTAAAAATAAGCGTTAACTTATTTTTGGAAGTTTATATTTTTAGAGTATCCCAACTCGCAAAAAGCTTTCTCATTTGTGATTAATTGCATTTTTGCAGTTAGGAAAAACTTTCAATCTATTCTTTAGAATAAATTGTGTTTCTCTATACAGATGTCAAAGAACGCTGTCAGTCAGCGATGCTTTTCCACATTCTCATGTTGAGAGAAAAAACTGAATTGTATGCTGCGGTTCGCATTGTCATTGCTGACTTTGCGGACGCTTAATTGTAACGTGCAGATCATTTCTTAACTGCAGGCAATTGATTAAGTTCATCCTAATCTTTAGCCTTCGACCTATGCCTTCCGGCATTTGCTCCATAGAAAGGAGGTGATCCAGCCGCAGGTTCCCCTACGGCTACCTTGTTACGACTTCATCCCAGTTACCAACTACACCTTAGGGCCCTGCCAATGTTGGCGCAGACACTTCGGGTGCGATCGGCTTCCATGATGTGACGGGCGGTGTGTACAAGACCCGGGAACGTATTCACGGCACCGTAGCTGATGTGCCATTACTAGCGATTCCAACTTCATGGAGGCGAGTTGCAGCCTCCAATCCGAACTGAGCCCAGTTTTGTAGATTTCCTCCACCTCGCGGTCTCGGTTCTCATTGTACTGGGCATTGTAGTACGTGTGCAGCCCTAGGCGTAAGGGCCATACTGACCTGACGTCATCCCCACCTTCCTCCCAGTTGATCTGGGCAGTCTGGCTAGAGTTCTCAACTTAATGTTAGTAACTAACCACAGGGGTTGCGCTCGTTGCCGGACTTAACCGAACATCTCACGACACGAGCTGACGACGGCCATGCAGCACCTGTGTAAGGTCCCCGAAGGGTCACAGCCTTTCAACTGCTTAGCAATACATGTCAAGCCTAGGTAAGGTTCTTCGCGTTGCATCGAATTAAGCCACATACTCCACCGCTTGTGCGGGTCCCCGTCAATTTCTTTGAGTTTTAGTCTTGCGACCGTACTCCCCAGGCGGTGCGCTTAACGCGTTAGCTCCGGCACAGATGGGGTCGAACCCACCTACACCAAGCGCACATCGTTTACTGCTAGGACTACAGGGGTATCTAATCCCTTTCGCTACCCTAGCCTTCGAGCCTCAGCGTCAGTAAATGTCCAGTAAGCTGCCTTCGCCGTTGGTCTTCCTCTCAATATCTACGCATTTCACTGCTACACTGAGAATTCCACTTACCCCTCCATTACTCTAGCGCGGCAGTATCGGATGCAGTTTCAAGGTTGAGCCTTGAGATTTCACATCTGACTTACCGCGCAGCCTACGCTCCCTTTACGCCCAGTGATTCCGAATAACGCTCGGGACCTTCGTATTACCGCGGCTGCTGGCACGAAGTTAGCCGTCCCTTCCTCTTAGCATACTATCAAACATACTAGCTATTAACTAATATGCCTTACTCTGCTATGACAGGAGTTTACGACCCTAGGGCCTTCATCCTCCACGCGGCGTTGCACCATCAGGGTTGCCCCCATTGTGAATGATTCTCGACTGCTGCCACCCGTAGGTGTCTGGACCGTGTCTCAGTTCCAGTGTTGCTGATCGTCCTCTCAGACCAACTACCCGTCGTCGCCTTGGTGAGCCTTTACCTCACCAACTAGCTGATAGGACGCGAGCCTATCTCAAAGCACTAGCCCGAAGGCCAGCTTTACTCCGAAGAGCACATGCGGTATTAAACCCAGTTTCCCAGGACTATCCCCCTCTTTGAGGCAAGTTGCTCACGCGTTACTAACCCGTCCGCCACTAAGAGATCATTAGTAAACTAAATCTCTCTTCGTTCGACTTGCATGTCTTATCCACGCCGCCAGCGTTCATTCTGAGCCAGAATCAAACTCTCCGTATATTTTTTACATCTTTCGATGGAGTGTCTTGCGACACTCACTTTAAAACGGTTGGCGTATATATTTGCGTTTAAAAATAAATACTAAATTGACAAGTGCGATTGAAAACCCGTTTAAGATCTCCAATCTTGCCTGCGTCAGATTTTCATCTACCGCAGCGCACAATTCAGTCTTTCCTCTTCCACTTAGTTAAACCTTCCAGAGCGAACTCTGCATTTTAACCAAGCCATGTAATGTGTAAAAGATCTCGTTCAGCAGGAACTACTTAACTTGTGAAACCGTGTTTCAAATCAACTTAGTTAATTCCTTGCTGCGCTCCCCTTAGTGGGTGAGGCGGGGCGCAATCTACATATTCCATGACTCCGCGCAAGCTCTTTTCGCATCTTTTTTAAACTCTCTCCCACCCCCTCTCCGCAAGACATTAATACAACAACATTTATAGACTAAAGACTCTTTTAGGAATTTGTAGATAACCACTCCACCGCATGCCCGTAGCGTGCTCATTTCTAAACCAAAACTGAAAATATTTAAGCATTTCACCCCAAATTAGATCTGTTAGCATGAAGTAATGAGGCAGTTCAGGGACATTTTGCTAGTATGGGGTAGGCGCTTCACCACCGCTGGCTACTATTGGTGGAAGAGCAAACATGCGAATGAAGCCGCAGCCTTAGCCTTTTACTCACTCTTTTCTCTGATACCGATGCTACTCATAGGCCTTTTCGTAGCTTCTTGGATTGTTGGTAAAGACATAGCAACTCAAAGCTTATTGGAACAAACCAACAAGATGACTGGTTTTAGTACTAGCGATTATCTCAAACAAGCTCTCACTAGCGATCTAAACTGGGTCGACAGCAAATACCCACCCTTAATAGGCGGCCTAGTTCTGGCCTTCTCCGCAACCAAAGTTGTCAGCGAACTCAGACGAGCACTAAGTAACATCTTCGGCAACCCTCAATACGAGAAAAAGCGGCAAGCCGCACTATCCATCCTCATCGGGCGAGCGATTTCATTAATGGTCATTTTAGCTCTAGGCTTAGCTTTAGCTCTCTCAGTAATGCTAACATCGATCCTCAATCAGCTAACCGCATTATTCACTGAAACTCCGTACATCCACATACTCATACAATTTTTAAGCCCGTTCACCACCATCGCCGGCACATTATTCCTTGGAACCATAGTGATGCGCTGGCTACCCAAGCGACCACCTGGGCTCAAAGAGGCTTTCCTTGGATCGATTGTATTTTCAAGCCTACTTGTACTCTTAAAATACGGCCTAACTATCTTCCTCCAACACGCAAACATTTCAAATGTCTTTGGAGGCGCCTTAACTTTAGTACTTTTGTTGCTGTGGATTTACTTCGTGATGCAGGTCATTCTCTACAGCGCCGAATTTACAGCAATTCTCGTCCGTGAAAGACTAGAAAAGAATAGCGAGGATACTACGGATGAAACCGAGTACACAGACCCGATCCCTGAGTAATTTCTAACAAGCGCTCTGGATGCTTTCCGTGAGCGATCACTGTTGGAACTCCTGAATCGAGAGCCACCTTCACAGCCTTAAGCTTCGAAGCCATACCACCAATCGAGAATTTACCTTTGTCAGCTCTAATAAAGCCTAACACATCCTCAAGATTCTCGACGTCACTAATCACCTCATTGGAACTAGGAGCGTATAGACCATCGATATTTGACAATAAAATGAGTTGAGATGCTCCGATCAATTCAGCAACTCGCGCTGAAAGCATATCGTTATCTCCCATACTCAATTCCTCTACTGCCACAGAGTCATTTTCATTGATAATTGGTACAATTTGCGGAGCTTCAGCAAGACGGCCTAGAGTATCTTGAACACGACCTAGGCGAGCAGGATCCCGGAAATCATCAGCAGTGAGTAATAGCTGAGCGACACTCAACTCAAAGTTATTAAAAAGACTCTCATAGGCATGCATCAATCGAGTCTGACCCACCGCAGCACATGCCTGGCGTGTGCGAACATCCGCAGGGTAATCACTTAGACCTAGCTGGGAAATTCCAGCTCCTACTGCGCCACTAGACACTAGCACACAAGGAACACCAGATTTAACCAGATCCGCGACAGCTGTCACCAACCGCGCCAAGGCGGCCCGATCTAACAGGCCATCGCTTTCACGAGTAAGAACCCCTGTACCGATTTTAATGACAATCTTGCTCATACAGTTTCGAGTGAAGTAGCAGCCGCATCATGGATAGCTTCCGCCACTGCAGGGAAAATTTGCTTCTTACGACTCACTACACCTTCAGCATCGAAGAGATTAGAGCCACACGCATCAAACGACAGTGCATCGATAATAGTTTGTTCCCCAACAGCCACAATTTTACTAAAATGCTTAGTGATGTCAGTCACCGCGAGCAATGCTAGGTCATAACCTTTTTGCTCCAAAAGATTCTGAAGGCCTGTTTGCATCTCTCCCACACGATCTTCAAACGTGTCGAGCCCCATCTCTTCTACTTGAGAAATACTCACAAACTTGCTCCCCTCCTTAAACTCTTTGCGATCAGTACCGATCAACTCTTCAACACTTCCTTTTAAAAGGAGTGAGCCAGAGGCGAAAAAGTCATGAGTGAACTGAGCTGCATCTACACCAGCAATATCAGTCAACCAAGCTAACATTTCACCGTCGAGCTCCGTGGTAGTAGGTGATGTCAAATTCAGTGTGTCAGAAATGAGTCCAGCACAGAGACACATCGCCACACCTTTAGAGAGTTCAATTTTATGATCTCTAAACTTGCGAGCAACTAATGTTGAAGAAGAACCTACTGGCTCATTAAGAAAGCGAATTGGCTCACGAGACATGATATCTCCACCCAGTCTATGGTGATCAACCACCTCCACAACTTTCGCCTCTTCTACTCCTTTCACCGCTTGAGCGTATTCGTTGTGATCCACTAAAACCAGCTTTGTCGATGGAGGATCAACTAGAGCTGACTTACGAAATACTCCAACTAATTTGCGCGTTCCCTTAATCACGACAGGGAACAGATCTTGTGGAGCTGCACTTAGGCGTTTGCGAATATCTGATACTGCATCTTCTGCATTCACACAGAGGAAATCCTCGCCAAGCGCGTTCTTGACTGAGCGAGAACAACGCACGAGCTGCACTGTGGTAGCTGTATCATACTTCGAGCGAATAATTGCCACACCCTTATCTTTCGCAGCTTCAATTAAGCTATCAGAAACATCAAAACCACCAGTAACAATCAGCACACGCACTCCACTGCGCACCGCCGCAGCGTGAATATCTTCACGATCACCACAAATCACCACCTGCTTATTCGCCAGTCCCTTTTTCTCAGAAGACTCTATACTTTCGATAACAGAACTCTGGCTGGAAGCTCCAACAAACATGACGAGATCCTCTTCTTCATCGCTCAACTCACCAGCTACCGACTGCCCGCGTAATGTCTCTGTAATTCGTTGTAATGAGGAGTGCACGGACTTCACTCCTGCGCGCGTCTCGATCGCAACAGGCATGAGCAATTGCATTAAATCGGTAAATCGTAAAATCCCACGGATCTCACCTTCAGCACTCACCACTGGAATAGACTTCACCTCAGATTTCTGCATCGCTCGATACACTGAAAAGAAAGTATCCTCTTCTGACACTGAAACATAATCTTTATCACAAATGAGCTCCGCAGTCGTTCGAACATCAGTAACAAGACTAGGAGTCTCCATACCAGCCTTCTCTAACACCCATGCTACGCGCGACGGAACATCGCCACAGCGAATTGCGACAGCATCTAAGCTCTCAGCTCTCCTAAGATATTCAGCTTGGCCGATAGCTGCACAGATAGCGTCAGTATCTGGATTAAGGTGCCCGATGACGTATGTGGGGTGTTGGCTTTTCAGAGTCATGTGTAAATTAATTTTAGGGCGTTAAGCTCAACAGATTTTAGGCGCATTGCAATAGCGAGTTACTAGATCTTCCAAATCTGGGAGTAAATCCATCCCTTAGACCATGATTGTTCGCAACTTATCTCAGCCCCTTTCTTCGTAAAAGCTGTGTCATCTCGAGACACCTCCCACATCGGCTGTCCTGCAATCACACAAAAAAAACACTGCATCAGCCACATCATAACACGTTCCCTCTTCCCCCCTTCATAGCAGAAATCACTCACCACAACACTCGCTCCTGGCTTTACTTTTTGAATCAACAAATCAGCTACTCTTGGCCTAACACTGGGCTCAAAAGTATCTAATACGAAATGTGCCACCACCAAGTCGTACTCACCTCCACCCCAATCTTCTATTCTCGATTGATGCCAGCTCACACGAGAGTCAGCCTCCACCCGACTCTGGGCCACTGCGACCATCGACGCGCTTGGCTCTACGTAGTCGACTCGGATACGTCCATAGCGGCCTATCAGTTCACGCAAAAAGCGCCCATCACCCCCACCAACAATAAGCACCTTACTGTCCTCTACCAGATGCAAATTATTAAGACACCACAACCGCACATTCTCTAACTTTCTAGCGAACACAATACGCTCAATCGCACAATAAAGCTTCGCTACCCTCGAGTAGTCTATACCAGCCACAACACCAATGGAGCTGGCAGAATCAAAGCTAAATCAGCCATGACTCTCAATGCATCTAGAGAGAACCGGGAACGCCTCCGATTTATAAACTGTAAAAGAGCTCCTGAAGCCATCACCGCATAACAAAGCGGTGCACTGTAATCATCCACCCAAAATGCAGCAGCCAATACGCTACCCACGATAAGAGCCATCAAACCAATGGTTAAAGATAGCTCACTTTCCTGCTTCACCAAGATATCGTCAGAACGCCTCGAGCGCTCCCACAGGTCGATCGCATTAATATTCATCACACACAGCAAGGCAAATAAAAGGACATGCACTGATAATAAAACCTGATGCAAGCTCGCAAATACCATCCCTAGCAATTGCGCAATCGATACAAAAAATGCAGTAACAAAGGAACCTCCTCCCGCCCCAGCTACTCGAACAAATGGCTCTACCACGTCCGACACGACAATCGGTAAAGGTTCAGAAGCCACCGCTATTGGAGCTGCCACCCCAAAAGCAAAAGTCATCCCAGCAATAAAATTTTTCCAATAGGCAACGTCCCCTCGATCAAAAACCGAAACGAAACAATAGAGCACCACCAACAGTCCTCCAACAATCCCAATGGTCAATAAATCCATCGAGAGAATAAAAAGAGAAGCGTAACTACAATAAGCTACCACTATCCCCACTAGCACCAATAACACCCAACGACTTTGCCAATGGAATCGGTGCCGCCACGGCATTTCACCATCTAACTCATGCTTCCCGCGCTTAACATCGCGAATTCTATCTAAGACATAGACACACCAAACTGCGCCTGCCAGTACAATATAGGAAGATGACTCCACGTACTGAACCCGCGTAGAGCGCGCCAACATCCACATCCAGACTAATGCCACCAAAGGAGCGTCTAGGCTCAGTAAATTTGGCAACATCCAGGCTGGAGGGCGCTTAGTCATAACAAGTTCTCCTCCTGCTGAAGGAATTAGTGAGTATGCTCTTCATCCTTATGATCATGGTCATGATCGTGACTATGATCATCGTGTGCCGCATCAGAGTGGCCGTGCCCATGGTCGTCGTGCCCGTGCTCATCATGAGATTCATAAAGCTTCTGAGTTTTATCCCAGTCGTGCTTTTCACAAGAAGAGATGCCTACGAATGCTGCGACAACGCCTGCGCTTAAAATAAAAGATTTCATTACGGCCAGAATCCATACCCCGTATCCAACGGAAATCAAGCCATCAATATGCAAATGCCTTAACAAGCCTGTCAGAATCAGAACCTAAAGAGACTTCCCCCTCGTCTACCAACTAAAACAAAGGCCCCTCCAATGGCGACACCAAGGAAAATCATCGCCCAGACTCCTAATGCTGAAGCAATTTCATGCCCATTACCCAAGGTACTCAACAGAGCGTAAATCGCTTTAGTCACTGGAAAATGCTCGACCTGCTGCGCCAAAATCAAACTGTCAGACACCTCCAACATCGCAAACGCAAACGCCAGAATCGAACCTGCGATCAAACTAGACCCAATGAGAGGCAAGCCAATACGCCAAAACGCACGTGATGGAGACGCCCCAACTGTATGCGCAGCCTCCTCAAGCTCTACGCTACTCTGCTCCAGCCCCGCTACTGCCGCTCTCACAACAAATGGTAAACGCCTCACTCCATAGGCAACAATCAACAGCATCGCTGGATTACCATTAGCTCCCACCAAAAAGCTAAACAAACCATCACCTTCACTCATTGAAAGATAACCAAAGGCTAAAACCAAGCCCGGCACAGCCAGAGGCAACATCATCAAACCATCAAGCAAGCTCCGTCCCCACAATTTACTTCGCACCACAACCCACGCTATTCCCACACCTAATACTAAATCTAACAATGTTGCACCAGTGGCATAGAACAAACTGTTACGTATAGAACCGACAACTAACGGATGCCCTAAGCCATCACTATAGTGAGCCAGAGTCAGAGACTCAGGCAATATCGTCCCATACCAGTCAGTGGAAGTTGAAAGAAACAACACCCCAAAATGGGGAATACAAGCGATCAAGAAAACTGCCACAAACCCCACAGACACACACCAACCTCTAAATCCACCTAAATCCTTTGCCGAGGAACTACCCTTAGGCTTAGTCGAATGTGACAGCTTATTTCGACCCAACAAAAGCTTTGAAAAAACGAATACAAAAACTGAAATCGTCAGCATTACTGCCACCAGCGCGTAAGGAATAGGGTTACTCCCTAGATCTTTGATTCCCTCATAAACTTGAACTGGAGCCACACGATTATAGTCAAATACCAAAGGCACTCCCAACTCAGTAAATGCCCAAATAAAGACAATCGCAGCTCCGGCAAAAATCCCCGGCATGCAGAGTGGTAGAGTAATTTTCTTAAAGCGCTTCCATGGCGAGGCACCTAAGTTCTGAGCCGCCTGCTCCATCGCTGGATCCAGATTCCCTAGCGCAGCTAGGATGTTCATATAAAGTATTGGATACAAATGCAGAGCATTCATCACCACGACGCCAAAAAACTTACCTTCACCTAACCAGTCGAATGGTTGAGCAGCCGACATCATCCCTAAATCTATCAAAAATGCATTGAGGGCACCCTCCACTCCTAGAATTTGACGCACCCCCACAGCCCCCACAAATGGCGGCAAAACTAGAGGTGCGAGTACTAACATACTCAACCACTTCTTGCCAGGGAAAGCCCAGCGATACGAAGCCAGCGCTAGCGGCAAAGCCACCAGAAAGGTAACTACTGTACTTACCACGCCGAGCGCAAGAGCGTTCCACAAGCCCTCTAGATACACTGGATTCGAAAATACAGCCCATAAGTAATCGATAGAAAACGCCCCATTCTCATCAAGAAACGCCTGCTTCATGACATCGGCCACAGGCATCAAGAAAAAGATCCCAAAAAACACAATGACACCCAAAGCGATGAGCACCGCACGGCTATTTTTCATTACTTACCTCCACCTCTAAATCTCTCGTTTCGCTGTACAATCTTCGGAACACACCAGTCATACGCTTCGACATCTCCACCACTTCTAGCTTTGACTCCGAGCGCAGCTGTCCCTGAATTTCCCCACGGGCTTTATCATAGGATGCATAAGACACATCGTGAAAATGCTCCCCAGCTCGCTTTGGAAAACCACTTCGCGCAAGCGACGCCCACGCTTCTTGTAGTTCGCTATGAGCATCAATACACATACTCTTAATGATCGTTCGCAGAGAGTCAAAAACCGGCCCAGTAATATCTCCTTGGTAGACAAACAATGGCGCTTCTTTAAATGGATCGATCGGGTCTGAGAAATCTTTTAAATTCTTCGCAGTGTAGACAGCTGGTCGGATAGGCAACCTCCTCAAACTCCTGCACTCGGGGCCATTTTCAGTCCCCACTTTCTTATTCCACAGAACTTGCCCTTCCTCTGTTAATAAGAATTCCACAAAGCCCTGTGCTAAAGTTTTGTTCGGCGCTTCACGAAATACTGCCACCGGGTCTACCCCTATAGAAGTCCCTCCAGATGGAGCTACCCATTGAAGCCGCGAACTGCCATCCGCTTTCTTTAACTTCTCATGATACGTCCTCCCATAAAAATCAATACACATACCTGCCACAGCATCCCCCTGGGCAACATCATGAGGAATTTTCGCTGCTGAATCTGTAAAATAACGAGCATTAGCAGCGATCTTTTGGATCAAATTGAGCCCCTCTGCCCATCCTATGCGGATCGACCTCAACCTTCTCATGCTCTCAGTCTCGCCTGGTTCACGCTTGGTCCGGGCTAAAGCCAGCTGAATTTTTTGTTGCACTAGCATCTCAAAAGCACGAGCAACTGAGCCGCTTTTCGTAGGATCAGCTAGAGCTATTTTTCCAAAATATTTAGGGTCGCCGAGATCATCCCAACTCGCAGGAGGATCGACACCAATGCGTTTCAAACCATCTACATTATAGCAGATCCCAAACTGAGCGACACACACACCTACCCAGTACTGCTCGTCATCATAAAATGCCTCACCTGTATACTGCTTAGGAATTCCATGTTCACCCTCAAACCATTGCGACTGCTTCGTAAACACCTCTAACTTCTCAAACCGACCTGCCTGAGCCATCTTTTCATAAATAAATTCCCCACCCCCAAAAAATACATCCAACCCAACACCTTCCCCCTCAGTCGCAGCATCAAACTTACGGTCTAATACCATCCGAATTTCTGAGGAACCACCCGGCGTGCGCCAATCTATATACACACTCTTCCCCGTCTTTTGCTTCCAGTAACGATTAAATGCTACACCAAACTCACTGCGAATCGTCTCATTATGTGGAGTCATCACCACTAAGACTTCATCAGCTTTTGAACGGCTAACAGCTTCGGGACGTTGTAAAACCAACGGAGCAATCGCCACAATCAGTAATACCCCCACAACCCAAAGCCGTTTATTCCAGTACTTCTTCATCTGTTGTTAAGGCTTCAACATTACGACATCCTGCTGTCGTGCCGTAAGAGCTATGCGCTCATTAGGTTCACGTAAAAGCCGTGGATTCAGCTCTGACACTTGCAAATACAAGCCATCGTCACTTTGCACTAAGTATTGAATAGTCGCACCTTGATACACTCTCTCAACTACCTGACCATGAATCTGATTGATCACATCTCCACTATCATCAAAACGTAACGCTTCAGGCCGTATCGCAATAGCGACAAAATCACCAACATCTGGCTTCCACCCAGGTTCAGTAACAAAACCTTGGAAAATTTCACCCGCTCGAGAAACTACCCTCACCACATAACCACCAGCGTCATCGCGCACGATCCAATCCACTTTACCACTGAGAAAATTCACTTCTCCCATAAACTGAGCAACGTGTTTGCTACGTGGCGCCCGGTAAACCTCTTCAGGAGTGCCAACCTGAGCAATATGCCCATCCCGCATAATCCCAATTTTGTCAGCCACCGAAAGTGCCTCCTCTTGATCATGCGTCACGTAAATAGCCGTCAGTCCAAACTCTTTCACAATACGACGAATCTCAGTCCGCATTTCCAATCGTAACTGAGCATCTAGATTTGAAAGCGGCTCATCTAACAGTAAACACTTAGGTCTAACAACAAGTGCCCTAGCGAGCGCGACCCTCTGTTGCTGGCCGCCGGAAAGTGAGTCTACTCGACGATCTTCATAACCATCGAGGTGCACACCTTTCAAAGCTTCGAGCGTACGATCGACCAACTCATCGCCATCCACTCCACGTTCCTCTAACCCAAACGCCACATTTTCACCTACTGACATGTGTGGCCATAGAGCATAAGACTGAAAAACCATTGCCGCTTCACGTTTATGCGTAGGGACCTGAGTCACATCGCGATCACCGAAATAAATAGTTCCTGCGTCTGGTTCCTCGAGCCCTGCTATAGTTCTGAGTAAAGTCGTTTTGCCGCAACCACTAGAGCCTAACAAAAAGAACAATTCACCTCCTCCAACATGCAGGTTCACACTATCTAACACCACAGCATCCTTGCTATAGCTTTTCTTCACCCCATCTATCTGAATTGCATCCATCGCTTCGAGCTCATACTTCCCATATACAGAGGGGAATGCAAGGAGAGATCTATCTGTTACGTTATTGCTCCAATGCCTGCAAGGGGTAATCCGAAACTTGCTCAAGTTTGATGCCGTACACCTTTGCTATTTCTGGCGCATCTGACTTCTTATAAACATCTCGATAATAAATCTCTTTCACCCCATAAGCGCACAATGTTTGCATACATGCAGTGCAAGGCATAGTTGTCGTAGCAATTACCTTGGCCTCACCTCTTTTAAAAAGACTGCACAAGTTCACCTCAGCATGAAGCATGAACTTCTGACGCCCCTCTCTATCATCCCAAAAACCAAATGGAGCATCAAAGCCTGGCGCAAGTCCGTTATACGCTGTTCCAATCACGCGGTTATCAAAATCAAGTGCCGCGGCTCCCACCTTACGAAATGGATCTTCACTCCGCAAACTCGCTACATGAGCTAAAGCCATTGCATACTGAGGAATAGAAAGTCGTTCGCTGCTCATGTCGGCATAGAACATGGTGCGACAAAATCTCTCAACACTTTTCTGCAAGCGCACTCATTACGATATACGATCACGATCACCCTACTTTTTTCACATTGGCTTCATCCCCACTTCAACTTAGCATAAAAACTAGCTCGCATGTTCTCACGTAGAAAATCTCTTAAACTCCTTCTCGCAGCCACTCCAGTTGCCGCATGTGCCCACGCATTTCTTTTTGAGCCAAAACTGCTCAGCATCACTCGAAGAGAAATCATCATTCCCTCACTCCCCCCTGAGTTCGATGGATTCACGATCGCTCAGCTCAGTGACTTTCATTTCAAACCAGGAACTGACAACCACCTTATGGAAGAAGTTGTCTCCTCGGTTAACCAAAAAAAGGTAGACTTGATAGCTCTCACTGGAGATTACGTAACCGATGATAGCGAAGTCATCTTCCCCTTGTTAGAATATATAAATCGCCTGCAAGCTAAACACGGAATCTATGCCACTCTGGGCAATCACGATGGCTGGAGTAATCAAAGAACCTTCTACAAACGCCTCTTCGAAAAATCTAACATCCCATTTTTAATCAATCAAAATACAGAACTCTCGATCAATGGAGAATCCATCTTCATTGCAGGTACAGACTACGTCTGGGACGGTCAGCCAGATGCGAAGCAAACACTCAAAGGCATTCACAAAGACGCCACCGTATTAGCACTAGTCCACGAACCAGACTACTTCGATACCATGCGCTCCCTCAGGAAAATCGACATCCAGCTCTCAGGTCACACCCACGGAGGTCAATGCCGAGTCCCTTTCATCGGCTACGCTCCAGTAAAAGTGCGATACGGAGAAAACTATGTGTATGACCATTTTGAAAGGGACGGCTCCCAGCTCTTTGTCTCTCGAGGAGTTGGCACCTCTGGCCTCCGCGTGCGCTTTGCCTGCCCTCCAGAGCTCGCTATTTTAACTTTACGAAGTGCAGAAAGCTAAAGAAAATCGAAGCTAACTCCCTCGTGAAATCCATTCATTTAGCTGAGTCCAGCCTTTCACTAAGGCTAGTATTGACGGATTATATTTCTCCTCCATAATCCGCTGCGCACCCAGTGCGACTGAATAAAATAGCGCCTCATCCGAGGTGAAATTTCAGATTTCAACACATAATACAATTATGGCCAATTACGCAATTAACGGTTTCGGACGTATCGGACGTAACGTCCTTCGCTCACTCATCGAAAAAGGTGAACTTGAAAAGGTCGTCGCGATCAACGACCTCACTGACAACAAGACTCTCGCACACCTTCTTAAGTACGACTCATCACAAGGCAAGCTCGACGCAGAAATTTCCTATGACGAAGAAAACATCATCGTCAACGGTCACAAGATCAAAGCTACTGCACAACGCGACCCTGAGCTACTTCCATGGAAAGAGCTCGGCGTAGACGTCGTTCTCGAATCCACTGGTTTCTTCGCTTCCCAAGAAGGTGGCCAGAAGCACATCACAGCCGGTGCTAAAAAAGTTCTTATCTCCGCACCAGCAGCTGGTCCTGACCTTACAATGTGTATCGGCATCAACGATCACGAGTACGACGCAGCTAAACACCACATCGTATCTAACGCATCCTGCACAACAAACTGTCTTGCACCACTCGTTAAGGTTCTTAACGACAAGTGGGGAGTTGTTCGCGGCGTGATGGCTACTATCCACTCCTATACGAACGATCAGCGCATCCTCGACCTTCCACACAGCGATCTCCGCCGTGCACGCGCAGCTGCAGTGAACATCATTCCTTCCTCCACAGGAGCAGCTAAGGCAATCGGTCTTGTGATCCCTGAACTTCAAGGCAAGCTCACAGGTAACTCCTACCGCGTGCCTACACCTACTGGTTCCCTCACTGACTTTGTTGCTGAGCTTAAAGCTGACGTAACTGTTGAAGAAGTAAACGCAGCATTCAAAGAAGCTGCTGAAGGCCCTATGAAGGGTGTACTCGAGTACTCTGAAGATCCACTCGTTCTTCAAGACATCGTTTCTAACCCACACAGCTCTATCTTCGACGCAGGCTGCACCATGATCATTGAAGGTAACATGATCAAAGTTGCTTCTTGGTATGACAACGAGTGGGGTTACTCCAATCGTGCCGCTGAAGGCCTCGCAATGCTTGCTAAAGGTCTCTAATCTATCACTTTTGATGGAAATCATTTCCAACAGGGGAGGCTCTAACAGGTCTCCCCTGTTTTCTTTACTTCACCACTATTTTTAACCGATACATTTTCAAACTATGTCCAAACTAACCATCCGCGACATCGACGTTCAGGGCAAAGAAGTCCTCATGCGTGTAGACTTCAATGTCCCTCTCAACGATGAACTCGAGATCACTGACGAGACTCGTATCCTCGGTGCTCTCCCATCTATCAAGCACCTCCTCGATGGTGGCGCAAAACTCGTACTCTGTTCCCACCTCGGCCGCCCTAAGGGTGAGCCCCAAGAAAAATACTCACTCCGCCCAGTCGCCAAGCGCCTCTCTGAGCACCTCGGTGCTCCAGTCGCTTTTGCTGACGACACCGTGGGTGAGCACGCGGCGACTCTCCGTGCATCACTCGAAGCTGGCCAAGCAATGGTCCTTGAGAACACACGCTTCGACAACCGCGAGACAGCAAATGACGCTGAATTCGCCAAAGCTCTCGCAGGAAATGCTGAAATCTTCGTCAACGACGCATTCGGCACCGCTCACCGCGCTCACGCATCCACCGAAGGAGTCACACACTTCGTCGAAAAATCCGTTTCTGGCTTCCTCATCGAAAAAGAACTCGAGTTCCTTCAAGTAAAACTCGAAAGCCCAGCAAAGCCGTTCCTTGCAATCATGGGTGGCGCTAAAGTTTCCGACAAAATCCAAGTTATCAAGTCCATGATGGATAAGGCTGACGAGTTCATCATCGGTGGCGCTATGGCATACACATTCCGTCTCGCTCAAGGCTACAAAGTCGGTGATTCACTCGTGGAACCTGACTTCGTAGAACTCGCAAAAGAAATTCTCGCCCAAGCTGAAGCAAAGGGCATCAAATTCCACCTCCCTGCTGACACACGCGTCACCCAAGAATTCAGCCCGACTGCTGAAACAAAAGTGACTGCACCATACGCAGACGGTGGCGGCATCGAAGACGGCTGGGAAGGTATCGACATCGGTGATGTTGCAATCCCACAGTTTGAAGAAGTCGTTGCTCGTGCGGGCACCATCCTTTGGAACGGCCCAATGGGCGTATTCGAAATGGACAACTTCGCAGCAGGCACCAAAGCTCTCACAGCAGCAGTAGCTAAAGCTGACGCGCTCACCATCGTTGGTGGTGGCGACTCCGTAACTGCGGCGAATAAGTTTGCCAACCCAGCTGACTTTAGCTTCCTCTCCACTGGAGGCGGCGCATCACTCGAACTTCTCGAAGGCAAGACCCTTCCTGGCGTAGCAGCACTCACAAATAAATAACTTAAAAGGGGCTACCAACCTCTTTGTAACAATTTCAAAACCTCCAGACCTAACACTCTAACAAACACTAACTAATATCATGTCACGTAATCTCATCGTTGCAGCAAACTGGAAGCTGAACAAAGGCCCAGCAGAAGCAGCAGCATTCCTCGACGCATTCGTTCCTAAAGTAGAAGCATTTACAGGCTCCGCCCAGATCGTCATCGCAGCTCCATTCGTTACCATTCCATCAGTCGTTGCCAAACTTGCAGGCAACAGTCGCATCGCAGTAGCAGCGCAAAACTGCTCCGAGCAAGAGTCCGGTGCATTCACTGGCGAAATCAGCACAGCAATGCTCAAAGAAGTTGGCGTTCAGTACATCATCACCGGCCACTCCGAACGCCGCTCCATCTATGGTGAAAGCGATGCAGTCATCAACGCTAAGAACAAAAAGATCCTCGCAGAAGGCCTTAAGCCGATCTTCTGTATCGGTGAAACTCTCGAAGAACGCGAAGGCGGCAAGCTCGAGTCCGTTCTCCGCACACAGATCACTGAAGGACTCAAAGACATCGCTTCCCTCGAAGACGTAGTCATCGCTTACGAGCCCGTTTGGGCAATCGGCACAGGTGTCACAGCCTCCGCTGAGCAAGCACAAGACACACAGAAGTACGTCCGCTCCGTGATTGCTGACCTCTATGATCAGTCCACTGCAGACGCAGTACAGATCCAATACGGTGGTTCCGTAAAGCCAGGCAATGCTGGTGAACTCCTCGGCCAAGCAGACATCGACGGCGCACTCGTCGGCGGTGCAGCCCTCGAAGCAGACAGCTTCTTCGGCATCCTCGAGAACTCTGCTTCTTAAGCATAGAAAGCCGAGCAACCGCTCAGCAATCCAATCATTTTAGCCTCGCTCACCCCAGAGCGAGGCTTTTTCATTTATCAGCTTTTCTAAATAGGAACACACTACACGACAATTTTTTTGGGAAAAGCTCCATTATCAATCCATCCTAAAAACTGATTCCACAGTTGCTCTAAGCGTTTGGGGTGATTGAGCATTTCAATCACATGCTCGAGGCCAGCCCTGAAGTAACTCTTGCGTTTTATATAAGCAGGCAGGGTTTTGTTATGCTTCAAAATGACTCCCCAACTAAAACAGAAGAAGAAGCTTAGGGTGACCACGGCTACTAGTGTGTCGACTCTTTTTGCTTCCCTTAGATGAGTGTCTTCTATGTTGAGCCCTTTCTTTTTGAAGTGACCAAAGAGTACTTCAATACCCCAGCGACGCTGATAGGCGTTCAGAGCTTTCTTACTTTTGAAACGGTTACTCACGACGTAAAGCGTTTGGGTACGTTGTGTTCGAACTTCTTTTTTACCAAAATAGAGATTCATTCCCCAGATACTTTGGCGTTCTACCCGCGAGCGTTTACACTCCATAGCGAGTAGATCACCAACAATGGTATTTGCTTTGATTCGCAACACAAAAGTAACTTCCTTCTTGTCTAACCAAGCAAGCCACCTCTTCCCGTGGAATTCGCGATCCATAGCAATGAAGTAAATGTCCTTGGCAGGCAGAACTTCGAGAAGTTTACTCATTAGCCCAATGCGTAGCTTTGTGTTGGAGTTCCCTCGTTTGGAAGTCTGTGGTAAGGTTTGCCAAACGAGAGGAACAGCTATTTTTCCCACAATCACTCCGATAGTTAGGATGTTGATGTGAGTTTTACCGAACTGCCAATTGGTTCGATCAATACTCAAAATATAGCCATCCTTAGGTTTAGGGATTTTTCCCAAAATGAGTTGCGTGATAGCGAGCATGGGCAGTTCCCATGTGGCAAAGAACCTTTGGAACCGACGGTAACGACTACTTTGTGAGCACTCCATTTGGCTATCCGTGGCCAGCTTCACCAAATTGACAGATCGAGACTTTGTGATCGCAAAAATAATGTCAGCGAGACACTTGAGACGTGAAAGATTCCCTCCAACCTGCTGTCTCAGAGTTGTTAGTATAGAAATGTGTAAAGACATGCCTATTTTGCGGCATGGCACTTGTAGTCAAGGTTTTATCTAACAAGCAGTTGTGATTTTTTGTCGTGTAGTGTGAAATAGGAAATCAGACGCCATATATGAAAGTTGTTCCGATTACTCCCACGATCCAACAATGAAATTAACGATACTCTCAATCATCACCCATCTGTCCACAATTCCAGCAATGCTGGCCGCTGAGATAGCATGGAACAAAGTTGACAGTTGGGCCTATCAGCTTTGCAACTATACCAATGATACATTAGACGAAATCACTAGCTCCCAATTTGACCTAGTAGTGATTGACCTCTCTAGAAATGGCCAAAGTGATTTCTTTAAAAGGGCTGAAATCGAAGCCGTTCAACAATCCAACAAACTCGTACTCGCGTATTTTGAAATCGGCGCCATTGAACAATATCGCCCTGAGTGGAACGATGTGCCAAAGGATCTCAAAGCTGGCCGTGTCGCAAACTGGCCAAAGGAACAATATGTTAAATTCTGGGATGAACGTTGGTGGCCAATTGTCAGAAGTCGTATCGACCAAGCGTTAACAGCTGGTTTCAATGGAGCTTATCTCGACATGGTGACCACCTACGCAGAAATACCAAACACGGAACTGAAGGAAGAAGAACGAGCCCATAAAATGGTAGAACTTATCGAACGCATCAGCACATACGCCAAAACCAAAGATCCATCTTTCAAAATTGTCCCACAAAACTGCCCCGAACTCTACACTTGGTCCTATTCGGAACCCAAACTGAACCAAAAGTATATCAACGCCATCGATGGTCTAGGCTTAGAATCCGTATTTTTCATGGCCCATGACAGACCCGCCCAACATCAATGGAGCGTAGAAAATAGAAAAAACGCTATAGCTATTAAGGCGGCCAATAAACTTGTCCTCGGCGTTGACTACGCAAAAAAAGTAACTTCGATTAGACAAGCCTATCAAAAACAAAGAGCCCTAGGATTTATTCCTTATGTCAGCGTGGAAACTCTGGAAGTTCTTCAAATAAAAAACAGCTTTTGAGCCTATTATAAAAACATCTCCCTATCATCTAGATTAAAAAAATAAGACATCATTCAGCAAAAGGATAATCGGTATACCCTTCTGCCCCACCGCTGTAAAAGAGGTCAGCTCTAGGCTCGTTCAAGGGTAAATCTTTTGCGAAGCGATGCACTAAATCAGGGTTGGCAATAAACTGCTGACCCCAAGCTGCGCCATCAGCTTCCCCCTTCGCTATGAGGCCTGCGGCTGTGGCGGCATCCAATCCTTGATTGGCGATAAAAACACCTCCAAAGCGTTCTTTTAGTTTCGGTCCGAGTCGTGGCTCCTCTTGCGACTCGCGGGCGAAGATGAACGCGATGCCACGTTCCTTCATCGCATCGGCTACGTAACCAAAAGTCGCCTCCGGATCGGAGTCGCCCATGTCGTGAGCATCACAGCGTGGCGCTATGTGCAGGCCGACACGATCGGATCCCCATACAGATATAGCCGCATCCACTACTTCAAGCATGAGCCGTGCACGATTTTCAATCGGCCCGCCATATCCATCGCTCCGCTGATTAGTGGAATCCTGCAAAAATTGGTCGAGTAGATAGCCGTTGGCCCCATGCAGCTCGACCCCGTCGAAACCCGCGAGTTTGGCATTCTCAGCCCCTTTGCGATAAGCTTCTACGATGTCGGTAATCTCATCGATCTCCAGAGCACGGGGCGTTTCAAATGCTTTCTTTGGGCGCACTAGACTGACATGGCCATCGGCTGCGATCGCGCTCGGTGCCACTGGCTGCTTACCCTCTAAATATGTAGAATCCGAAATGCGTCCCACGTGCCAGAGCTGTAAGATAATCTTTCCACCTTTGGCGTGCACTGCCTCGGTGACTATCTTCCAGCCTGCAACTTGCTCGTCCGACCAAATGCCCGGCGTGTCAGGATAACCGACTCCCATCGGGTCCACCGAAGTCGCTTCGCTTATAATTAACCCAGCGCTAGCGCGCTGCGCATAATACTCTGCCATCATAGCATTCGGCACGCGACCTTTGCTAGCACGGCAACGGGTGAGTGGAGCCATGATAATACGATTAGCTAAGTCCCATGCTCCGATTTGGATCGGGCTAAGTAGAGTGGATTCAGAAGGCTGTTCAGTAGTCATAATCATTCTTTTGTTCTAGTTTCATCGAACAAGTCGACTCGTTATCTGTGAAGTCAATTAATAGTTCGTATTTTATCGAACAATGTGTATCTATTTACATACGTGAAAATCTACACTCACCCGGATCTCGAGCAAGTTTCACTTTCTCAAGTGATGCAGGCTTTGTCTGACCCCTGTCGTATAGGGATTATGCAGGCACTCATCGCCGAGAAAGAGCTCGCCTGTAATGCCTTGCCAGTGTCAGTGGCGAAGGCGACACTATCACACCACATGGCTGTATTGCGCGATGCGGGACTAATCCGAACGCGTGTGGAAGGAACAAAATGCCTCAACTCAGTGCGCATGGAAGCTTTCGAAGACTATTTTCCCGGCTTACTCGATCTGTTGAAGGCCGCATAATCAGCCTAGCACATGCCCATGCACTCACAGAAAAAACTCCTTCCACCAACTTTTCCTTCACTCAATTCAAAACTACCTGTTTACTTTCACTGTTCACGCTGCTGCTGAAGCAAACATTGATAGCACAATCGCAACGATCCTCAGTAAAGTCCATGAACTCCAAGCTACGTTTGATGCTGATGGTCCCTATGTCACAGAAAAATCTGGAAAAGCTAAAAACGCACCAAGTATCTGGAGCCATCAAAAGAGCTCATCTTGGCATAGCTCGCCTGTCAACTTTTCTAACAAAGACCCTCGGTAATTCTGGCCAAACTCGACCCACTCTGTAGGCGCGTCTTGTTTAGCGCAGAAGACATTCACTTGCCCTAAACCTCCATCTTTTAAAAGCCCAGAGACTGTTCGAGTCGCAACATTGGGGCAATTGCAGTCACCACTAAGATGACCTAACACCACATGCGCGAGGCGCTCGCACCCGACATCGGCAATGAGTTCACCAGCTTGGGTATTCGATAAATGCCCGTGGCGACTCGCAATCCGTTGCTTAGTTGACCATGGTCGTTTGGTGTCAGCTTCTAGCAGCTCTTCGTCATAGTTAGATTCAACAAACAGCGCATCAGCTTCGCGCAGGTGCATTCGCATCGCTTGCGTTACATAGCCGACATCAGTCACTAAACCAAACTTCGTTGAAGCCGCTGTCAGAGTGAATCCCACCGGCTCCGCGGCATCATGCGGGATTGGAAATGGATGGACAGTAAATTGTTCGAGCTCGAAATCTTGTCCAGTGTGGAAGACCTTCCACTGCACCTCAGACTTCATCCCCCATTGCAGCGCCTCCTTAGTCATAGCATTCGCGTAAACTGGGATACTCCTTTTCCGCAAAAGAACATCCACTCCTCGAGCATGATCACTATGCTCATGGGTGAGCAAAATACCAGTGAGCGAATCTGGATCGATACCTAACAAGGTGAGTCTGTGGGTAAGCTGTTTAGCACTCAGTCCTGCATCCACTAATAGCCTAGTGTTGCCACATTCTAGAACTGTTGCATTTCCTCCGCTGCCACTCCCTAGTACTGCCATCCGCATTCTCACTGCAAAAACAGTATTCAAATCCACCGTCTACTCAAGCCAGATTCTAATGTTCCTAGAATATCCTGCAGACTCATTCACCTCCTTCATTAGGTACCAGTGGGACCACGAGCTTTTGAAATATCTAACACATTAGATTATGGATTAAACTCTAACATCTTACACTCAACAATCATACAAAGGAAACCATCCACCGAGTCAGGTTTCATTGGTAGCTCGTAGTTCACACATATTCTCAAGCATTACTTCTGACCTAGAAGCTCTTGGGTAGTTCTGAGTCAGAGAAAAAGGTGATCGTTGAGACTAATGGTAAAAGAATTCAATCTTTAAGCGTGAAGCGATTGTGCTCGAGGTGCTAAGGTCAAAAGAAATTACTGCCATGAATTTTAATAGTTAGTGATTTTTATTCAATGTAGCAACTATGGCTTATAATCTCAGCACATGCATTGACGCTATCTACCGGCAGGAATCTGGTAAGGTATTGGCGACCTTAGTTCGAGTCCTCAAGGATATCGACCTTGCAGAAGAAGCAATGCAAGATGCTTTTGTAGCCGCCATCACAGCATGGAACTCAAAAGGTATTCCAGAAAATCCTGCGGCTTGGTTGATCTCGACGGGCCGTTTTAAGGCGATCGATGCGATCCGCAAGCGAGCACGTCTGAACAAATTGGAACCAGAACTCCAGCGTCAGCTCGATGAAATACAATCTGCTAATCTTTCTTTTTCCGAGCGTGCAATCAAAGATGACCGTCTACGACTCATCTTTGCCTGCTGCCACCCAGCGATTGACCTCAAAGTTCAAGTTCCTTTAACACTCCGTGAAGTCTGCGGATTGTCCACGGAGAACATATCGAGTGCCTTTTTAGTGCCCACTGCTACTATGGCTCAACGTATCGTGCGTGGCAAAGCTAAGATTCGGGCAGCAAAAATTCCATTTGAAATTCCCGATGCCACTGCACTACCGGAGCGCCTTGATGGAGTATTGTCTGTGATTTACCTCGTGTTCAATGAAGGCTACTCCGCTTCATCTGGCGATACTGCTCTGCGAGCCGAGCTTTCACAGGAAGCTATTCGACTTGCACGTCTTTTGTATGACTTACTTCCTGATCCCGAAGTCCAAGGACTGCTCGCTTTGATGCTACTGCACGAATCTAGGAGGGCTGCACGCACAAATGAGCAAGATGATCTCATTTTACTCGAAGAACAAGACCGCAGTCTTTGGGATCAAAACATGATTCGAGAAGGGCAACAGTTAGTTCGGCAAAGTCTCGCTTCGCGAGAGTTTGGTACTTTTACGATTCAAGCAGCCCTCTCCGCCGTACATGCCGAAGCCAAAACGGCTGAAACAACTGATTGGCCGCAGATTGTGGCACTTTACAACGTACTTGGCCAAATCGAACCTTCGCCAGTCGTTGAACTCAACCGAGCAGTAGCAATCTCCATGAGCGAAGGCATAGAAGCGGGACTCAAAATCGTAGACGACCTACTGAGAGAGGGAGAACTTGATAACTATCACTTGGCCCATGCTGCCCAAGGCGAATTATTGCGACGCTTAGGCAAATTTACCGAGGCCAAAGGCTCATTCGAAAAAGCGCTTTCACTCACGAAACAAGCCCCCGAACGCCGTCTTCTGCAGCGCCGTATTGCGTCTCTCGTGTCGAAGTGAAATAAATGTAAAAAATTTCTGTCTCTTTGTCGAAATCGTAAATGACCAGACGACTAGTCAATGAATGACGTCACTGCTGAAGCAATTGCAGGACGGATTCGACTAATCATAACAACAGAAAGAAAAATAATATGAAAGTAATGGTCATCGTAAAAGCGACTCAAAGCTCTGAATCAGGAGAACTTCCCGATCCAGAATTGATGAAGGCAATGGGGAAATTCAATGAAGAGCTCGTTAAAGCTGGCGTCATGCTATCAGGAGATGGACTCAAGCCGAGTTCCGAAGGTGTACGAATTCGGTTCAGTGGAAAAGAACGTAGTGTAACCGATGGTCCCTTCGCAGAAACCAAGGAGCTGATCGCTGGATATTGGGTGTGGGAAGTAGAATCGATGAAAGATGCTATCGACTGGGTGAAGCGTTGTCCTAATCCGATGATCGAGGACTCTGATATCGAGATTCGCCCCTTCTATGAACTCTCCGATTTTGCAGAGATTGACCCGTCCGGTGAAATACGTGAGCACGAAGCTAGCTTACGGGATGAGATTTCCATGCAAACTGCGAATGTAGAACCTTACTTATTCTTTGGAGGCCGTTGCGAAGAGGCCCTTAAATTTTATCAAAACGTGTTACATGCAAAAGTCGGTCTTGTAATGCGTCACTCGGACAGCCCTGAACCAGCCCCTGCTGGCATGCTTCCCGAAGGTTTTGAGAACAAGATCATGCACACCGAGTTCTCAGTAGGGAAAGTTAAACTCATGGCATCCGATGGCTGCGGCGAGTCAGTCAAAAGTGATTCTAGCGGCTACCAGTTGGCGCTCACCGTTCCCAGCGAGCCAGTCGCGCAACGCGTTTTTGATGATCTCTCCAAAGGTGGGGAAATTGTCATGCCAATTGGGAAAACCTTTTGGTCGCCATTCTTCGGTATCGTCACTGACCAGTTCGGTGTCGGATGGATGGTCATGGTACCAGCTATGAACGATTGCAAATGTTAGCCTTTAGTCGATATACACTCAACCCCATACAATTATGAAATATATGTTACTCATCTACGGAAGTGAAGAGTCTTGGACAGAGCAAGAGCGGAAAGACTGCATGCTTGAATCGATGGCTATTTGTGACGAATTGGAGGAACAAGGAAAATGGATTGCCTCCTCGCCCCTTTATCCCGTCTCCTGCGCCACTAGCTTACGGATACGCGAAGGGCGTCGCGAAATCACTGATGGTCCCTTCGCCGAGACTACGGAGCAACTAGGCGGTTACTATATAATCGACGTCGAAAACCTAGACGAAGCGATTGCCATCGCCGAACGACTCCCTCCATCGAAAAAAGGCACAGTCGAAATTCGGCCGCTATTTCCATTGCCCACTCGCAATACGACCGACCATGCTGAGCAATAGTGCAAAAACGAATTATCACAACAATCAAAGGAAAAAAAAGTTATGTCAGGATATACAGATGGATTTGTCATCACGATTCCAAAAAGCAACATCGAGGAATACCAAAAGACGGCTGAGGTCGCTAAAGACGTGTGGCTGGAGTACGGTGCACTTGATTATCGGGAATGTATTGGTGAAGACCTTGAAAGTCAAAACGACTGTGGATCGTTTCTTTCCGCTTTAAAAGTTGGCGAAGGTGAAACAGTAGTTTTCGCATGGATCTCTTTCGAGTCCCGGGTGCATCGAGACATCGTAAATTCCAAGGTTATGAAAGATCCTCGTATCATGGATATATGCGGTAGCGATGAAATGCCATTCGATCCTAAACGCATGCTCTATGGTGGTTTCGAGGTTTTTGTATCTCGTTAATTTTAATCGAAAGGTCTATGAAACTAAAGTTACCCTTTAGCTCGGATTTAAGCACCAAACAGAAGAAAGCGCCCGTTTTTACACCTGGATCATACTGGATTCCCAGATCCTCAGTGTGACACAAGTCGCCCAATAGATGGGTAAAAACTTCAAAGCCTTTTACCGATTTCAGCTTTAGCTCAGCGCCCCCCAATAATTGAGTAGTCACACAAGTATCATATTATCCCACTTAGTAGCAGACGGCTGCTTCAAGTAAGATTGTTGTGCAAATCTCTCATTTTTGCCTTTCGTCGCTGGGTAAATCCTCTACACCTCTGTGCATGAACGTGATGAATGTAATGATCGGGTCGACTTTTGCCCTTCTTGTTGCGGGACTTTTTATTTCCTACAGTAGCATGAAGAGTACTCCTACCGAGACTCCGGCTGCTCTTGAAATTGCCCGTCTCGAAAAACGTGAAGCCCAGCTAGAAACTGCTCTCGCTAAAGGAAAGGCAGAACAGCAAAACTACACATCTCAATTCGAATCAGCTCCTAGCCAATTCAGCCCTATGTCTGGAAGCAACGAACTTGAAAAAGTCAGAGCCGAATTACTGAACCTTAAAAAAGAACGTGACTCCATCGAAGAAAAAGCAGGTGCAGTAATCGAAGATGCACTCGCTCACAGTTCACCCGATCCTAAAGAGAAGAAGCGCTCAAGCCTCATCGACACAGCACTCGTTATGGCGCGCATCACTGAATACGACAACGTCAACAAAGTCGCGGGCATCCACATCGAACGCGTCGGCAATGTCAACACTGGTGACGTTCTCGGGATTCGCAGAAATTCTGGCATCATTGGCCGCCTCACTATCGGAATGATTGACCGCAATCAAGGCGTCGCCGACCCACTTCCTGGTTCATTCCTCGGTGGATCAATCGATATTCAAGAGGGCGACGAACTCATTCTTCCTCCAGACTGATCCATCCAGACATTACTTGAGAAAAAGCGAGCTTCGGCTCGCTTTTTTATTGTCCACCACCATCCCAACAGATTTAGAGTGGCTTCGTGGATCAGCTTACTATCACTCAACTCAAACAGCACGCTGGCGACTCACCAGTCACCGCCTCTATCGACGTTCAACTTCAGTCGTGCATCACCAAAACGACGAAGTCTGGAAAACCCTACCTCGAGCTCGTCCTCGCTGACTCCATTGACCAATTCACCCTCAAAATCTGGGAGAACCTCCCGCAGTTCAAACTTGCTCAGGAACTCCCGGCCGAATCCTTCCTTCGTCTGGCTGGTGACTGGACTCAGAATCAATATGGACTCGACGCCCAACGCTGGGACTTCCGCCCGCTGACTGAAAGCGAAATTGCCGACCTGCTCACTGGGGATCCAGAAACAAGCGCACAGCAAAAGAAAGATTGGAAAGCCATTCTTGAACTCACAGGCTCGATCTCAGATCCAAGGCTCAACACTCTCTGTAAGCTATTCATCGAAAAGCACGGGCTCCACTTCCAACGCACTGCCGCTGCGCGTAAGAACCACCATGCTCGACGCGGTGGACTCGTTGAACATGTGGCTCAAATGATGCGCAGCGCAAAGGCGATCTCAGGAGTCTACACTGACCTTAACTCCGATTTACTTATCGCCGGTGTCCTATTCCACGACTGTGGAAAAATGTGGGAAAACACCTACCCAGAAACTGGTTTCGCCCAGCCATACGATCTGCAAGGTGAAATGCTAGGGCACATTCCCCTCGGCATCGATCTCTGTGGTAAGCTCTGGGCTGAAATGATGCAAAATACTCCAGAGTCATGGAACGACCTCTATCCACTCAACGAAGACGTGAGAATCCACCTCCTCCACCTCATTGCCAGCCACCACGGCACTTACGAATTTGGTTCTCCGACTCTACCGCGCACACCAGAAGCAATCGCCCTCCACTACATCGACAACCTCGACGCAAAGTACGAGATGTTCAAACAGGCTTACAATGCCGCCCCAGAACTCGCCCCTGGTATCCAACAAAAACAATTCCCACTCCCTGCGAATCTGGTTACGCCGCTAGCTGTATTTCCACCCCTCGAAGATTCTCCAGTTCTCAAAGAAGAGAACGCTAAAGAGAAACCCGTGCTCGAAGATAAACCCGCAGAAGCAAAAAAGCCCAGCGTCCCTGAGACGGAAAAAAAGGAAGTCGAGGCTCCTGAACTCGAAGACGAACTGCAGGCCCAACCTTTCACTGGAGAACTTTTTTAAAAGCTCCCATCCCGATTAAATCAAAAAGCCTAGATGAAATAACCATCTAGGCTTTTGTTTAGTATTTCAAATAAGAATTCCTATTTCTTCTTGCCTCCCTTATCTGCGATCCAACCAATCTTCTTGGTCTTTGGGATTTCAGCCTTGTGTGCTTCTACCTTCTCATGAAGTTGCTTAGCAATTTCAGGGAACTCGTTGATCACGTTTTTCGTCTGACTCAGGTCATTCTCTAAGTCATAGAGCTGAGCCTTTGGAGCATCTTTCTTATAACTCCCTTTCACCACATCATTATTGTGCTGACCAGTATGCGGAAAAACTCTCACCCCACCCACAGCATGCTGTCCCCATGGTTGAACGAAGCCACCCGTGTCACGAGCGGGAATATAGAGCCACTTCTTAGTCCGGATAGATACATGGTTTGAGCTATTCGAAAGCACGATTAAATCCTCGCGAATTGGCTTATCTACCTCTCCCTTAATCTCCTTCAGCTGACTCACACTATCAAGTTCCTCAGGGAGTTCTTGCCCCACGATTTCTGCAAAGGTTGCTAAGAAATCAATCTGACTCACTAGATTATGAGACTCACGTCCAGCAGGAACATTCCCAGTCCATTTTACGATCATTGGAACGCGGTGACCACCTTCCCAAACGCCAAATTTAAAACCTTGGAGCTCACCATTGAGCTTGTGCCCCATCTCCCACGCCTTTTGGCCTTCATGATTCAGCATCCCCCCATTATCTGAAGTGAAAATGATCAAGGTCTCACGTCCATTTTTTTCCTTAGCAGCTTCTACAGCCTTGACCACCTCACCGACCATCCAATCGAGTTCATGCGTAAAATCTCCATACTTACCACACTCACTGGTCCCATCAAATCGTGGATCCGGTGTGAACGGGTGATGGATATGGCTTGTTGCTAGATACAAGAAATACGGTTTCTCATTCTGCGCGTTGATCCACTCGGTCGAGAGTGCAACAAATTGATTTCCGATCTGGAAATCATCATACAGCTCGTGTGCCTTCTTACCTCCACCTATACGACCTGCTCCCTTTCCTGGCAACGGCTTCGCCCATACTTTTCCACCATTTTTTATAGGGTCCTTAGGGTCATGTCCGACGACAGTTCCATTCTCCATAAAAATAAATGGAGGAACCGAGTTCGCAGATGGAATCACATAACTGTAATCAAAACCAATATCATTCGGCCCTGGCACTACTGGTGTTTCATTATAATTCGTTTTTCCCTCACCCAGCCCTAAATGCCACTTCCCTATGATCGCAGTGGAATAACCTGCTTTTTTTAGGAGGCTCGCCATGTTGACCTGATCAGTTTTTATAGTCAGAGGAGAAAAGCCAGTCGTTGGCCCCCAGAGATTAATCCTTGTTGGGTAATTTCCGGTCAGTAGTCCGTAGCGAGATGGCGAACACACAGCAGAGGGCGAATGCGCATCAGTAAAACGCGTTCCTTGTTCAGCCAGTTTATCAATATTCGGTGTCTGAAGTTTTGTTGCTCCGTAACAGGATAAATCGCCGTAGCCGAGATCATCGGCATTAATCAATACAATGTTCGGCAGCTCACTCGCAGCAAAAAGTGATGAACTGACAGTCATAAACAAGCCACTAAGATAGTATTTCAATTTCATAATCGTTTAAAAAAAATCTTTCCCAGCCTTACTTCTTCTTGCCCTTGATCTGGACAGCATGCTTATTATCAGGAGTTTTATATGGCTCATCTCCGAGTGGGCGCGCATTGACCCCACGCTTCGCACTATCACCAATATCTTTTCGTGCCTGTTCAACTAACTTCTGCAGTTCAACTACAATCTCAGGATTCTCATTAGCGATGTTGTGTTCCTCAGAAATATCCTTCTCAATATTATAAAGCTCAACCTCTGTCTGCCATCCTCGATCTGCTGGAGGTACCATCTTTGGCCAATTTTTGAGCGAGGCGATCTTTTTATCCTCTTCTATGTGCGGAACTAACAACTTCCATTTCCCCTTCCTCACCCCACGTAAACGGGTATGCGAGTAGTAGTAAAACGTACGGTCAAGTTCACTATCTTCACCGTGCCACAGCTCACTCACATCGATCCCATCAATCACCCGGTCAGTCGGGACTTCACCGCCAGCGAGCCTAGCAAAGGTCGGAAGAATATCGATCGTCGCGGTAACTTGTTCACTCACTTTCCCTGCTGGAACTTTCCCTGGAGCTCTAATCACGAATGGAACACGTGAGCCTCCTTCATATGCCGAACACTTCGCACCACGCAATGGTGCAGCGCTGCCACCATCCTCTTTCTTCACCCACCAAGGACCATTATCACTGGTAAAGATCACATAGGTATTGTCATCGAGCCCTTTCTCTTTGAGTTTCTCTAACAATCGGCCAACGTGAAAATCAATTTCTTCAACGACGTCACCATAAAGTCCGCGCTCCGACTTACCTTTAAATGGAGGTGCAACAGCGAGTTTTGTATGCGGCATCGAATGCGCCAAGTATACGAAAAATGGCTGATCCGCATTCATATCAATGAAGGAAATCGCTTCATCCGTATATCTGCGTGAGAGCTGCGCCATGTTTGCTCCTGACTCTATCATCTCATCTTGTCGGAGGATATTTACTATCGAGTCGTTGCTTCCCGGTGTCCAAAATGCAGTATCAAATCCTTGTTTCGTGGGTGCTAAGTCATAATTAAATTGCGTTTGACTATGACCAGCTAAATCCCATTTGCCAAAGACACCCGTAGCATAACCTGCATCTTTCAGCACCTCAGCTACGGTCACCTCTGAGAGCGCCATCTTCGGATGCGGAATACTCCCATTATCATTTCTAGCGAGTCGTAACGGATAGCAACCGGTCAACAAAGCCGCACGTGACGGACCACATACTGTCTGCGCGTAGAATGACGTAAACTTCATTCCTTCCTCAGCCATCTTATCAATATTCGGGGTCTTAATCTTTGGCGAACCAAAGCAGCCAATATCCTGATAGCCAAGGTCATCGGTAAAGATCACCACAAAGTTTGGCTTCTTGTCCGCGGCGAGCACATTGGCCACCAGAGAAACCCCTAGCACAAAGCCAGCGAAATGTTTTTGCATAAGCATCATACCCTTTATTACAGAGCCGTTGGCTCCTAAGGGACAGCTAAAATGTCTTTTTTGCAGATTAAAAAAAACTCCCATTCAAACTCCACAGTGTTCTCACTGCCGATGAGCAAAGCTTCCTCACCCAAATCAAAAATGGGGCGCTCAGTATATCTACCCAGCGCCCCATTGATAAAGTTTCATCAATCTATTTCACTGAGATCGCTTGCTCTGAAAGCGACGATTTCTTCTTTGCCTTATCCTTACTCTCTTTCGCACTAATCTTAGGATAGCTCACGAGAAAGTTATTTTCATCGATCAGATTCACATAGAAATATCTCGTACCTTTCGGCAATTTCACTGCTGCTCTCCCCCCCTTTACTGACATTGGTTCTGGAAACCATTCTTGGTAACCTGAGTTCGCCTTCATTATGGTGTAAATAAGTTGAGCTTGGGCGACTTTTGCTCCATTTTCTTTGAAGCTAACCGTTAACTCTTCCCCCTCGATCTTATGCTCGGAGACAGTCGGAACTGACTCTTTATGAGGAAGGCCTCCAGGATAATCCGGATTGTAATGTGGATAGCTCGCTTTCATCTCTGTGAGCTGAGCCTTGAGTTTAGCATCCATTGCTCGCACTTTCTCAGGCATGGAGTCCGCGAGATTCTTGGACTCTTCGATATCAACACGTTGCTTTTTGCCGTCCTTACTTTCATAGAGCTGATAGAGTTCGAACTCCTTTTGTTTTGGGTTTTTTACGAAATCGTAATTTTTGACCAACTTGAAGTCTCCATCGATAAGAGCACTTTCCAGAGCGTCATGCGGAAAATGCCACATCATTTCTTTGCGCGGTTCGCCATTATTATCTTTCACTAAAGATGAATCAGTAGGGTCATTTGTGAGAAGCTGGAAAAGGTCGAGACCGTCCAACCGCTTCTCAGGCTGTTGAGCGCCAACCATGGAAAGAACAGTCGGATAAATATCGAGACCGTTCGCGAGAACATCCGTCTCCACTCCAGCGGGGACATCGGGACCTGTGACAATGAATGGAACTCTAATACCACCTTCTTTAACCGATGTTTTCCCAAGGTCTAGCGGAGTATTGTCGGTGTATCGCTCATACGACTTTCCTTCAGTTCCTCCATTATCTGAAATGAAAATGATGTACGTGTTTTCGATCAGCTTATGTCCGGGCCAGCGCGGATCATCCGTATGCTCTAGATAGTCAAAAACTCGACCAATATTGTAATCAAGCTCTTCTACCATCGCTCCATAAAACGGATTCACCTGTCCTGTGGAACTTCCTGAAAAGCTTTTCCGATCTGCAGGATCAATTCCCATCTCCTCAGCATATTTCTCTAACAACTGCTTAGAACGCGTCTGAATTGGTGCGTGCACGAGCCAAGTGGCATAGTAAAGAAAGAAGGGCTTCGCCTTATTATCATCTAAAAACTTGAGAGCATTTTCCGTCGTCTGATTGAATGGAAATCCATTTTCATCCAATTTATAAGGATCGTCTTCACCATTCGTCGCAAAATCTTTAAGGCGATCTTTCATTAAAGCCTTAGAAACCCGACTACCGTAACTCACATCAAACCCCAGCTCAGTCGCCTTTGGCTCAGAGTAGGAAATATGCCATTTCCCTACATGCCCTGTAACATAGCCATGATCTTTCATAGCTGATGCAATTGTGTAGTCGCCTACAGGAGTCCTTGCGCTAAACCAAGGAGACAGCATGCGCGCATCTTTCACCGACGGCTTCGGAGGAGAGCCTCCTTTGATGTGTGTTTTTTGCGCACGAGCTGGATGCACCCCACTGACGATGGCACAACGCGATGGAGCACAAGTTGGAGCTGGCGAATACGCACGCCAAAATTGCACCCCTTTTTTCGCGAGAGCGTCAATGTTCGGAGTCATATAAGCATTAGGCTCATCGATGTCGTAACAATCCACATCTTGCCATCCGAGATCATCGGTGAGTAGGACTAGGACATTGGGCTTCTCTGGACGATTTTCTTGAGCCTGCAACACTGCAGGCACCAGAAGTAAAAGTCCGACGCATTTATTGAATAGAGTGGTTTTCAAAAGGTTTAATTGGTTAATATAAAAAATGCAGGCGCCTAAGACTCACCTGCATTATTTTTGATTGCTTACTTTGCTTTATAAGGAAAATGGATCCGAGATAAAATCAATAGCTCAAAGTTCCACCTTTTTTCGGTCGTTGTTTATCCCCTAACCACCATTCCTTAGGTCCTTCCGCTTCGATCTCTTTCCAAGTTTTAATGAGAAGCTCTTTCATCTCATCAGTTTTTTCAGGCATCTTCGCCGCGAGATCATTCTTCTCTTGTGGATCTTTTGGGATGTCGAAAAGCTGAAACTTCGTAAGAGTCTCATCACCTACGATTTTCCAATTGCCAACGCGCATTGCAACACGGCTGTCAGGACCTGACACGTGTGTACGCCAGAAAAGCGGCACCTTGCGCTCCACCTTTTTACCAGCAAATGCTGGAACCATACTGACGCCATCGATGACACGATCCGTAGGCATTGGAATGCCACAAACATCAAGTACAGTTGCGAAAATATCAGATCCGATCACTGGCACATCGCTGGTAGTTCCCGGCTTAATCTGACTCGGCCAACGCGCCACACCTGGAACCCTGATTCCCCCCTCGTAGTCATCACGCTTACGGCCACGCAGTTCACCAGTGGAACCACCTTTTTTACCGCCAGCACCTTCTGGACCATTGTCAGAAGTGAAAATCAACAGAGTATTGTCGCTCACGCCCTGCGCTTTGAGCGCTTCCATCACCATTCCGAGCGCGAAATCGAGCTGTGTCACATTTCCTAAATAATTTTTATTCACATGGTCGCCGTAAAGCTCTTGGAAACGTGGATCGGTCCCGATTGGTAAATGTGGTTCATGTACCCAGATCGACAAAGCAAATGGCTTCGAAGGATCGCGCACATCTTTGAGCCAATGTTCAGCTTCTTCAGCAACTAATGGCGCAGAATAGCCTTTTAGCTCACCTAATGGCTTACCATTGCGTACGAAGTTGTTCGGATTCTCATGGCTCGGACTCGCATTATTGTGCGTGGAAAACCAGTAATCATAACCATGATCACTTGGCTGCGGGAACTCAGGATTGTTAAACATCTGTTTCGAGTTCAGATGCCATTTCCCCACGTGGCAGGTCTCGTAACCTGCTTTTTGTAAAAGCTCTGGGTAGGTAATCTCGCTCTCGCGCAAATGTGATGGACCATTTCCTGAAAGGTGACGCCACACACCATTGCGATACGGGGTACGCCCGGTCAAAATCGACGCACGCGATGGCGAGCACACACCAGCCGCAGAGTAGCACTGAGTAAATTTCACCCCTTGAGAAGCCAGCTTCTCCAAGTTAGGAGTCTGCACCTCCCCTTTTCCATAAATAGAGGTATCTCCCCAGCCCATGTCATCGGCTAAGAAGACCACAATATTCGGTCGCGTCTCTTTTGCCTGCACAAATAGGCTGCTAACTCCGAATGCGATAGCTGTTATAATTGTCTTTTTCATATACTTTAAACAGGTTCGTTTGTAATCTCCTATACTAGGATAATCGATCATTTCTTACCTCTTTTTCGCTGGAGGCGTCTGACCGTAGTACTGCCATGCTTTTACAAAAGTCTCATCGTAGATTTCCCTGATGTACTGACTTTAAAAATACTCGAAAGTTTAATGTAAGAATTTACGTCTACCTACAAATAGTAGGTGTGAGCACTGGACATCAATTAAAACTTCTAAAGAACTCACCCATCAGAAGCTCCTTTCTTACTCAAAAATCCACATTTAGATGCTCAATACCAACACCTTAAAGCTTTAAAGTTGATCTCTATTAACCCAAGCTTACATTGCCGTATTGCGCTCTCAGTAAATCTATGAATTTAAGTCGTCGTCATTTTCTAAGAGGAGCCGGAGTCACCATCGGTTTACCTTTTCTGCACTCACTACCATCCTTCGGACAAACAAAGTGGATTGAACCCACTTCTACCAAGAAAATGGTATTTGTGAATACAGGATTGGGAATGTACCCAGGTCACTTCTTCCCAAAAAACTACGGTCTTAACTTCACCGCCAGCCCAGTGCTCAAACCCATCATGAAGCACAAAGGCAAGTTCACTGTGTTCTCGAATATGGACCATCCAAACGTCTATGGTGGCCACGGCGGTCTCAATGCATTTCTTAATGGAACTGGACGCGGAGTCGGCGCCCTTCCCACCGTCGACCAAGTAGCAGCTGGCGCAGTGGGCTACGACACACGTTATCCTTCCATCCATTGCACCCTAGGTGGGAAAGGCTCACCATCTTACAGCTTATCTGGCACCAAAGTCCGTGTCACCGGCGGCGGCCAGCAACTCTTCAAACAGCTTTTCATTGATGACTCAGAGGCGGCGAAACAAGCCCTCAAAGTAGAAATTGAACAACAAGGCAGCGTGCTCGACCTAATCAAAGATCAAGCCAAAGCTCTTGGTAAGAACATCAACCACGTCGACCGAGATAAACTCGACGAATACCTCACTGCGATCCGCGACGCTGAGCGCCAGCTCCAAGGCCGCGAACGCTGGAGAAACGTTCCTAAGCCAAAAGTAGAGATGCCCGAACTCGAGGCAGAAGGGCGCCATGGCGAACCCGATGGACTCTTAGGCGAAAGCTCCCTGCTTTTTGACCTTTTCCACCTCGCGATTCAGACAAATTCTAGCCGAGTATTCACCGTCGCTTACGGTATGCACAACAAACGTTGGGCTCTCGACGGCGTCAATTCTGGCTACCATAGTTTATCCCACCACGGCAGAAACACGGAAAAACTCCAGCAGCTTGAAGTCATCGAATCCTTTTACATTGCTCAGGTGGCTCGCTTCATGGAGAAGCTCCAGAACAGCCAAGGAGAACGAGGAAATCTGCTCGATGACACTATGATTCTCTTCGGTAGTGCGCTCAGTGATGCAGCTAGGCACTCAAACCGCAATTTACCCATCGTTATTGCCGGTGGCGGCTTCAAACACAAAGGCCACTACAATGCTATCCAGCACAACAAAACTGCGACCCCGCTGAACAATCTCTACACGTCGATGCTTCAGAACTTCGGCTTAGAAGTTGAGAAATACAATACAGCCACAGGAGATATTAACCAAATCCTTACCTAAGTCGTAAATATGAAGGTTTTCCCCTTTCTAGGATTATTCGTAATTCTAACTGCTCGGCTACTTGCTCAAGGTGAGTACAGCCCCATTGTTCCGTTTTTCCAGAAATACTGTGTCGAGTGCCACGGCCCAGACAAGCAAAAGGGCGATGTTCGTCTTGATAATGTCCGTGAAATCACAGCGGATCTCTGGATTGAAATCTACGAACAGATGAAATACGGAGACATGCCGCCAGAAGAGGCGGATCAAGCTCCGAAAGAACACACCGCGGATATCATTCAGCTCGTCGACGCCATCTCCCGCGACGACCGCTTTACCATCGGTTCTGGCTACCGACGCCTCAACAAGCGCGAATACCGTAACACCGTACGCGACCTTCTTGGTTTATCAGATGAATATTTTGATCCCGCTCAAGGGGTTTTCGATGACGAAATCGAAAAGGGTTTCGATACCAATAGTACAAGTCTCATCATCACCAATGAACTGCTCTTAGAATACCTTAGATCGGCTTCTATCAGCTTGGAAACAGCTTTATTTACTGATGACTTTGAAAAGCCCCAACCGAAGAAAACAACCTTCACAAACAAACAATTCACCGTTGATGGCCAGCTCTCAAGTAACGGCAAAGACTATGCAATCCAACGCCAAAGAAAGGGCGGAATCTATCCTAAGAGAATAAAGGACTATATTCCGGCTACTGGCTATTACCGTATGACGACTACCGCTATGGGAATGGGCAGAACTCCAGACAAAAAAAAGGCAGGTCCATTCAGAATGTCCCTTATCGGCTCCTTTGCTGGCACCACGAAAGAGCTCAAAGAGTTTAATATCAAAGACGATAAAATGGGCCGCTACAGTGCGGTAGTTTGGTTAGAGAAAGGAGCCCTTCCCTACTATCAAGGTACGAGTGTGTCTATTAAGCCCAGAAACATCAATCGCCATCGAAAACCTGAAAATGCACTCCCTATCCCAGCGCTCGCAATTAAAGACATAACCATTGAGGGACCCATCGATGTCGAATGGCCACCAGTCACCTATAAGACAACATTCCAGTCGCAAACCATGCCCAACTTTGAGGACCGCGCAGTGCGTGACCAAATCTTGCGTAACTTCATCTCAAGAGCCTTTAGGCGCCAAGTACACATCACCGAACTGAAACGCTACACTGAGTATCTTGAAGATCAGTACAAAATTAACAACAACTGGTTACAGTCCTTCATCCGTACCTTTGCTGCCATCATGGCATCTACAGACTTCCTCTACATCAAAGAAGAAGTAGGAGAACTGACCCCATTCCAACTCGCAAGCCGCCTTTCCTATTTCCTCTGGAGCAGCATGCCTGACATGGAACTCTTCGCTCTTGCTAACACAGGAGAGCTTCTCGACCCCAAAGTATATCGAGAACAAGTCAGCAGGATGATTAGAGACCCGAAAGCTAAGCACTTCATCGAGGCCTTTCCTCTACAATGGCTCTCGGTCGATGAGCTAGGAACCATGCGACCAGCGGAAGACGACAAGCAATTCTCAATTTACTACAAAAAGAACCTCGAGCCCGCAATGCGAGAAGAAACGCTCAAGTTTTTTGAGTATGTTCTCATCAAAAATAAACCTATCACTGACTTCCTCGACTCTGATTACACCTTTGTTAATAAGGATTTAGCACAGTTATACGACATCCCTTTCGACGGTGACGACGAAATGAAACTCGTAAAATTACCCTCAGATTCAGTGCGCGGCGGGCTTTTAGGACAAGCAAGTATACATGCTATTACATCAAACGGAGTGGAGACATTACCTGTCACACGAGGACACTGGGTGCTCGATGAGTTAATGGGAACTCCCCCGCCGCCTGCTCCCGAAGAAGTCCCTGCCCTAGTACCGGACCTCAACGGAGTGACGACCCAGCGCGAACTTCTCAAAAGACACAGCGAAGACCCAAAATGTTTCGGCTGCCACAAAGTGATGGATCCTCCTGGTCTCGCGCTCGAGAGCTTCGATGTCATTGGACGCTACCGCACTACATACAATGGTAATGCTAAAATCGACCCTTCAGGCAATTTCCAAGGCACTCGCTTTGATGACATCAGAGGACTAAAAAAGGCTTTACTGAAACAGACCGATACCTTCACCTACAACTTCATTGTCAAGATCGCTGAATACGGAAAAGGTCGGAAACTCAACCGCCAAGACCATGATCTTGTCGAAGAAATTGCCGCCAAAGCAAAAGCGAAAGATTACAAATTCATGTACATCCTAGGCGACATTCTACTGAGTGATTTGATGAAATCCCGCTAGCTCACCAACTTTATGGTTTCATTTTCCGATTGCCGTCCAACAAGAACTCTTCAAACGCTGCATTCATAGCATCCATCGAAGCATAGCCAAAAATCGCAGGTAATTCAGTCTGAGAAGGAAACTTTCTATTTTCATAAATATACTCTGCAAGCTTGCTCACCCCAAACATATGCTTGAGGTCATGCTCCATAAAGCGCCCAGCTCCAACTACGAGCATCCCGAAATTATCATATTCCTTCTGGGTCGTAGGTGGAATATTTACAGGCGCATCATAAAACACTCTAAAGTCAGCCTTCACGTCTCCCGACTTCACTTTACGCGCTAATTCCGAAGTCCAGCCCCGAGATTCCCCATAACGCCCAGTTGAGAGTGCACTCGAGTTTTCTAAACCTCCACCAATAGTTCTCGAGCTCTCCTCAAAAGTTCGAATATCATTATTCATCATCAGGGCGCTAGTCAGGCAGAACGCTATCGAGTTTTCTTGATCATTTTGAATGTGTTTGGATCCTGCACCAGGAACACGAGAATGAATGTGGCGGCGATGTGGCCACAACGACCACCAGCGCTGATTATAAAAACCCACAACTTGGCGGTCCCTATCACTCTTCTTTGATTTCGGAAACTCAATGTCCACGCGCTTTGCCGCGTTAAACTTTTCTTGAAATTTCTGAGGAAGCGTCCAAGGGCGGTGACCGCGAAGAATCGCCCAGTCTGCTTTCACTTGCTGGATATCACGCTCAGCCATTCCCTCTTCGTACAAAGCTTCTATCTGAGATTTTCCCAATGCTTCATACAAATCGTCATCCTCAATAAACAGAAAGACTGCACGCTTCTTAGGCATGATTTCATTCTGGTTTGGATGCCTATATGAATGACTAAAATGAGCTAGTTCAAGAGCTTCTACAAAACCTTCTACATCTAATCTCTTCTCATAAAGAACCAAATAGTGTGGTGTCAGATACCCCTCTAAAGTCACCTCGTACCCCTCACCCTCGAGCTCGATTTCATCAATCTCTGCGATATCTCGAGCTCTGACCGAAACTTCCTCCTCAGCATTTAAAATATTCCCACCTTCCAGCTGCTCAATGGGTATATTATGCTGCTCGTGCAGATAATACCGATCAGCTACTCCCATGTCCTTGATCGAAAAACGAGCCTGTTTCCCAGACTCATTGGTCAACGTTAAGGTCCCACGACTAAAGCTCTCATACTTCGCCTTAAAAATGGTGCCATCATCAACTGTCCAAAACCGAAGATCTGAAGCTGCTATCGCTGAAACGCTGAGAATAATAAAAGTCAGAAGAATATGATACATAATATTTTGCTTACCTAATCCATTCACCTAACACTTCTCCGATCAGCTAACTAAAAGCAGTTCGGGTCCTAGGTATCGTGACGCAGTGAGGTGGTAAAAACCTTTTTAAAATCATCACTGCGCACACTTAATGGCCACTCAAACGAGAAAGCAAATATTGACCACTCACAAAAAGCGACAATCAATTTCACGTATTACACACCCCGCTAGGCTCAAGAGCAATTCACAACGCCACAGAGAACTGACTTAATCAGCTCTCTATCCGTGATCTGATAAATGAAAAAATGGAAACCTCTACGGCTTCATTCTGCGGTTCTCTCTCAACAAGAACTCTTCAAAAGCGGCATTTAGTTCCTCCATAGACTCGTAGCCCAAGATTGCAGGCAACTCCGACTCCGTTGGTAGCTTATTATGCTCGCTCATGTAGGCTGTCAGCCTACATACGCCGAACATATGCTCTAAATCATGCTCCATAAAGCGACCAGCCCCAGCGACTAACAGCCCAAAATTCCTGTATTGTTCTTTCGTCGTCGGAGGAATATTTTCTGGAGCCCTATAGAAAATGCTGAAGTCCACCTTAATCGCCCCAGATTTTACTTTATCCGCGAGCTCGGAAGCCCACTTGTCGGATTCTCCGAACCTCCCAGTAACCAACGCGCTCGAGTTTTCTAATGCCGAGCCAAAAGCTTTTGTGTTCGTCTCAAATGTTCGAATGTCGTTATTCATCTGCAAAGCAGTCGTCAAAGTGAAAGCTATTGAATTCTCCCGATCATCCTTGATATGCTTCGCACCCGTCCCTGGAACACGCGCGTGAATGCGCCTTCTATGCGGCCAATCGAGCCACCACTTTTGATTATAAAAGCTGACTAGCTGCTTCTCTCTGTCACTCTTCTTTGGATTAGGAAATTGAATATCTGCACGTGGCCCAGAGTTAAACTTCTTTTGGTATTCTTCAGGGAGATGCCAAGGTTGATGTCCTCGCAGAATCGACCAATCCGCTTCGATTTGCAGAATTTCACGCTCCTCTAGCTGCCCCTGCGCTCGCAAATCATCTACATGGGCCTTGCCCAGTTCATCGTACAACTCCCCGTCCTCGATAAAAAGATAAGCTTTGCGCTTATCTGCCACGAGCTCGTTCTGCCTAGGGTGTCTGTAAGAGTGACTATAATGCACTCGTTCAAGAGCTTCGACAAACTCCTCAACCTTCAATCCCTTCTCATACAGCACAGCATATCGAGGCGTCAAATACCCTTCCAAGACAACATTATATCCTTCACCTTCAAGTTCGATTCTATCGATTTCCTCAAAATCCCTCGCTCTAATCGAAATATCTTCCTCAGCACTCAAAATATTCCCACCTTCTAAATCTTCTAGCGGAATATCATGCTCTTCATGCAGGTAAAAACGATCAGCTACCCCCATATCCTTCACTGCAAATCGGGCTTGTCTGCCAGCTTCATTGGTCAAACTTAGGCTACCATTGCTAAAGCTTTCGTACTTAGCTTTGAAAATTTTTCCATCGTCTACCGTCCAAAACCTAAACTCTGAAGCAGCGACTGCCGAAATGCTCAATGCTATGAATGCTAGGATCTTTGTGTACATGTTGCGTAATCGATTAATTGAAATCACCTGAAATAGTAACCCCCTATTATTAGGGGGGATTCTAGATGTTTTGAAGCTCAATCATCATAAAAAAGGATTAGCATTTATAATGGCTCTCAATAATTTTAATAAATACTTGGCGACTATTTGCGGTAAAGGAAAGCGTCCGAAGTCACCAATGAAGTGATCAGAGCCTTCATACTCCCACCGCTATCACGATAGGCTCTGTAAGCATCTTGTAGAACTGGGCCATCATGTAAGGTTTCATTTCTACCCATCCAGTAGCGGAATGCATGACGAACAAAGACCTGCTCGACGCGCTCACTTTCAACTAACTTATTGATCATCTCAATAGCATCATTCACTGGCCCATTGAGTGCCGGATCACCTGAGTCGATAATCTCACCAGAAGCATCCACTGGTTCTCCCAATTCATATTCCCGATATAGACCAATGTGATTATACATTTCAAACGGCAAACCTAGTGGATCCATTTTCTCGTGGCAGCTCCAACAATACTTCTCACGCGTAACACGCATCCGCGAGCGCAGCGTCGTTCCTGGCTCATCAGGAAGCTGAGCGTCCACAGTGATCGGTACGTCTGGAATCCCACCACCTAACAAGCGCTCACGCACCCAAATCCCCCGGTGAATCGCGTGGTTATCCATCGCGTCTGAATGCGAAACCAACCAAGCAGGATGCGTTAAAATCCCCATGCGCTGGCCCTCTGGAGCCGTTGCTAGTTTTCGCTCAGGCGTGAGCGAGCCTTTACCGAAAGAACGATATCCAACTCGAGCAGATATTTCCGGTCCGTTCAGATTTGCTGAAGTAACCCCTTCATGGGATTGTTTTCTGGAGCCTCCTATTTGAGAATAAAACTCCTTCACCTTCGCACTCGCTGAAGCAAACTGACGATAGAGTTCCTTTTTCTCCTCCTTACTTAGACCTTTTTCAGAATACTGGACTTTCAGCTCATCTTTACGTGCCTCAAGCTCTTTAAATTGACGCATCAACTCAGCATCCTTCGCGATCGTCTTTTGAAGCTTTTTAGGGACTTCCGCTTTATCGTCTGGAGAATTCTGCTTACCAAAAAGAATGCTATCGTTGGGAGATGCTACCACCTGCTGAGTCGTCAGCAACTCTTTGAGCACTTCTTTATCCTCAGCTAGAATCAGCTCCACCAGTCTGTCAGTACTTGCCGATGCTCGAAACATCCCTTTATTCAAGGCGGCACTCTTGGTCTTAACTCCCGCAGCCTGAATCGCCTTTTCATCCTTACAGATATAGCCACCGAGATCGTAATCAAAGTACTCACGGAAAAACTGCAAAACGCGAGGTTTACGAAAACTATCATCATCAAGCATCCGAGTAATCTCTCGCTTCACGTCTTCTTTAGTCCGCATCCTGCCATCCACGATCGCTTGCCGCAAAATTTCGTCTGGTTTAATATAACTCAGTGCATGGTTAAGCGCGAGACCGAGCTCCCAATCCTGCAACATCACTCGTCCATGCTCATCAACCACTCCTCCTTCTCCTAGCTCAGGACGGAACAATGCATCACGATCCAAGAAAATCGCAGATAACCCCATAATTAAACCATCCTCAGAACCAACCTTGGCTATAGTCTCACGCACCAAATCTAGGTAATCGTCTACCTCATTTTCTTTAGCAGGACGGAATGTCAGCATCTCAAACAGGTAGTTGATCGCCTCGCGGATTTCTTTATCAGAATATGCCATTTTGGGCTCTTTCAGAAGCTCGTACACTGGTGTCAAAGGACGAATAACTTTTGTGCTATAAATGAGCGAAGACGGCAAACCTCGGATATCGCCCTTAGGTTTCACATCATGATAAGTACCCACATCATCCGTAATTTGCTCAGGAAACTTCACCAGACTTCCTGGCCCATACGCCATATACTTGAGAATATCGCCAGCCTTATTCAAAATCTGCGTGGCTTCCGCGCTGTTGACGCTTGAAAAATGGGCATAGTTTTCAAAACCGTGACTACGCGCAGCGGCAAATACTACAGGCACACTTTTCACCGCCGTCGCATATGCCACCGTGCCACCTTCCCAATGCGTGATTCTATCGACTCCGAAATAAAGTTTAAGTTCCCCACCATGGTTTGTCGACACAGCGTCTCCGTGCGTGCGTAGACCTGGCTTCTTTGGATCGTATTCCGGCTCAGTATTGATCAACTCATTCAACCGCGTAATATGCTCAGAGGGTGTGAGCCTCCAAATACGTTTCGGTGAAGACGTCGGCTCAAGTTGAATACCATCTGGCAAATTGCCAAAGAGTAAATCGTGATTAACAAAATTCGCCTTCTTCGGCTCGCGATGCGCATGGAAGCCACCTTTATCTTCCATCACCCGTTCCAGTTCACTTACAATCCAATCGGTGAACTGGAGCCGCTCCAGCACCTCAGGCTGATCCTCTTTCTTCGGAGGCATTTCTTCGATGGCTAACTGCGCCCAAATCGCTTTCCAGATGGAGGCATTCGTCTCATCCACTGGCCCTAGATCGAGCAAATTTAAGTCAGCCTTCGTTATTCCATCATCATGACAATCGTAACAATAATAGGCTAAGAAGTTCGTCGCATAGTCCTCATACTCTCTATCCAAGGCGTTACCTGGAATATACGCTTGCTCGGCGCGAAGAGGTAAAACGGCTATCCCTGTCAGGCAGAGAATCCAACAAAGGGCTGTCATCTTTAAATAAGGTAATGAAATATGTTACGCCAAAATTTCACTCAATGGACCCGCTCCAGAATCGTAGCGCATCGCCATATTCTCAGACATATTGAAATGATCTACATGCACACCCGTTGCACGGAGGATCGAAGTATACAAGGCATTGATCGGGCGCGTTCCATCAAGTTGCGTAAAACGACCCGACTTAAAAGCACCACCGCAGTTACCGAGCAACATCACTGGCCATGTCTCACCTTTGGTATGCTGCTTGTCAGCGTTGTTGCTAGTGTAAACGATCAGGGTATTATCCATCATCGTCCCGCTCCCTTCAGGAATGCTTTCTAACTCTTCCATTAGCTTTACTAACATGCTCATATTATACTTACGAATTTTCACCCAAATCGGGTTATCTTTCTGCGGCATATGCCCGAGGCCATGTCCTTGCTTATCGATCCCTAGCCCTTTCCAAGAACCAAAAATTTCACCGCGCCCAGAACCGATCGTCAGTACATTGGTCGTTCCCGACTTTAACGCTGAAATTCCCAAATCAAGCAATCGATCATGCCAATCAGTTTCAAACTCTGGAGTAGCGTAGTGTTGGTCAACCGGCGGAGCAAACTTGCGTAAATGCTCTGACGCATCGCCAAGCCGCTCCCGCAAACCATTCATATCACTGAACCCTTGAGTAAACTCGCTATAACGTTGCTGAGCCAACTCCGGCAACGCATCCCCTTTTGCAATCGCAAACTTTTCGATACGGTCCAGCATTGCCGAGCTCGCTTCATGTTGATTACGAATCTCGCCACTCGAAATCCCACCATAAAGGAGTTGGTAAAGGTGGTTGGGGTTCGAATACATGAAAATGGGTTTCCCTGCGCCACTCGCCGATAAGTTGGCGACAGTCGGTTTGGCCACCATATTATCCAAGGAATCCATTCCGATACAAAGGTGCGGCAACAAGGTCTCGGGCAAAACCTTGCTCAATTCATAATCAATGGTCGAAGCACTCGGCGGAACGCCATCACTACCTCGATAACCACCTAACGCTCCAAAAAAGGCACTATGTGACGGGCTGGTATGACGCCCATGAAGTCCATTGATAATATGCAATTTTTCTTTAAATGGATCGAGAGCTTTGATCGGTTCGGGTAACACCGCTGAAGCCAACGAACCACTATTGACCATATTCGTGGGAATGCAGGTTTTAGGGTCAAAGCCTTGGTTCTGCATGAAAAACACCACCCGTTTCGGACCTCCAGCGCTAGTAATAATTGAGTTTGCTGCTTGCCCGATCTGAGGCAACATCGAGCCTCCAAAACCAGCATATCCTATGCCAGCTACTAGCTTCTTGAGTGATTCTCTGCGTGTCATCATAATAAAGTGTGTGTGCCGTTCCCTTCATGAACCACCCCACACCTTAGTACAGAATCGTTCATAGTTAAGAAGATACGCCGACCCTATTATTCTTCTTACACAGAAATATTTATAAAAATGCCCCATTCCCAGCGCGCGCAGGAATGGGGCATTCTTAAGTAAAACCTCTAACCTACCAGATTTTGACCTTCTTAGCGTCGTTTTTCTGAGGTTCGCCAGGAGTACTCCGTCCTTGCTTTACCTCATACTCAAGCATCGTGAGAAGCTTCTCCACTACTTCTGGTTTTTCTGTGTAAAGATTCTTCGTCTCACTTTCGTCGTTCTCCATGTCATAGAGCTGACCTTTGGGAGCTGCAGCCATTTCCTCTTTCGTGAGTCCATCATCAAGCCCTCCTGAACCTTTGGCCAAGATCAACTTCCACTTTCCTGAGCGATACGCAAACTTCCCAGTGTAAGAATGGTGCACGATTCCTTTGCGCTCAGTCACGATCTTCTCGCCTTTCAGTGCTGGAAGAAAACTCACACTGTCTTCGCCCTCGTTGTCCTTCAATGCTCGTCCTGTGATCTCACTGCACGTTGCCATGAAGTCATTGAGACAAATAATTTCATCTGAGCTGCTGCCAGCTTTCACCACTGCTGGCCAACGGACGATGTGCGGCACGCGATGCCCACCATCCCAAAGTTCCATTTTCTTTCCACGGAACTGCGCGTTCGGGTAATGCCCTTTACTGATTAAATCAGGGATTTCAGCCTTCTTTGCACAACCATTATCACTCGTCACTATGATCATGGTATTTTCAGCGCTTTCACTTGCATCCACAGCTTCGATGATTTTTCCAATTACAGCGTCTGTCTGCATCATGAAGTCACCGTAATCGCCGAGCCCACTCTTCCCCTTCCATTCCTCAGAAGGAACAATGGGCGTGTGTGGTGATGTGAGTGGAATATAGAGGAAATAAGGCTTCTCCCCATGTTGTTGCTGAATGAACTCAATCGATTTTTTCTCTAATTCATCCAGCACTTCCACAGCTTCAAAGCTAGGTTCTGCTGCTCCAGGTCGGTGAAATGCCTTCTTCGCAGTGGCTTCTCCGACAAACTTGTTGTTGTGAATGTAAATGTAGGGAGGGAAATCCAATGAAGCGGAAATTCCATACCAATAATCGAAACCTAGATCGACAGGCCCCTTGGTAATAGTCCCTTTCCAGTCGAGACTCTTCCCCTGCTTTGGTAAACCAAGACCAAGGTGCCACTTCCCGACCATCGCAGTATGGTAACCAGCGTCCTTCAGAACTTTTGCCACCGTGGTTCTAGTCGTTGGAATAAGCGGCCCAGAAGTTCCACTTAACACACCACGTTGTTTCGTTGTGCGCCAATTGTAGCGCCCAGTGAGAAGCCCATAACGCGTTGGAGTGCAAACGGATGAACAGGTGTGAGCATCGGTAAAGATCATCCCATCTTTCGCCAACTTATCCATCGCTGGCGTTGGAATCTTCCCTTTCTCAGGGTTAAGGATTTGCACATCTCCATAGCCCATATCATCTGCTAAGATATAAACGATATTGGGCAATTTCTCTTCTGCATAAACAAAAGAAGAAAGAGCGAATACAAATGATAAAAATTTTTTCATAACTGAATGGATAAGTTCAAACGCACTTATTGTTTGTCGAAGTATGCGGGTCTCCACGCCTCCTTACCGCCTTTAGCTCCGAGGAATTTTGCATCATGCGATTTATACCAAGCGTGAAGGTTAGCTCTCATTTTAGCTACCTTTTCAGGATACTGCTTGGATAAGTCATTCAACTCACCAATATCCTCTTTGAGGTTGTAAAGAGCAACACTGCCGTCTTCGTAATTCTCAAGTAGCTTGAAATCACCCTGGCGAATCGCACCACCTGGAATACCTCCTTGGTTGCTGTAATGAGGGTAATGCCAATACAAAGCATCGCGATCAAACTCTTCACCCGCGAGAAGTGGTTTCAAGTCCACGCCGTCCACTTCTGGCTCAACCTTGTAGCCCGCTGCAGTAACGATCGTTGGATAAAGGTCAATTCCTGAAATCGGCTCGTCTGAAACACTTCCTTCTTTAGTAACCGATGGATAACGAATGATCCATGGCTCGCGGATTCCACCATCGTACATCCAGCCCTTACCACCATTCAGTGGTTTGTTGCTGGTTGGCCAACCTTCAGAAGTCGAGAGACCTCCGTTGTCAGAAGTGAAAACTATAATCGTGTTGTCCCACTGGCCTTCTGCTTTGAGTGTGTCAATGACCGAGCCGATCGCGATATCCATCGCTTCGACCATTGCCGCATAAGTGAAATGCGTTTGTTTAACGCGAATTTTCTTTTCCTGCCCACTCGCGCCCATGACTTTCGCAAAGTCATCCGTTTTCGATGGTTTGACACCTAGCTTCTCCGCTTTCTCTTTGTATTTATCGATCAGATCCTTGCGCCCCATCAAAGGTGTGTGGACTGAGTAAAAGGAAAGATAGGCCAAGAAGGGTGTATCCTTATTGTCTTTAATGAACTTAGAAGTCTCCTTTGCGAGTCGCGCAGGTAGGTGTTCTCCGGCTGGCCCTTCTTCTTTAATCTCAGGGTTTTTGTATGGAGCAAAATACTTCTTCCCAGTGTACGGACCACCTCTGTCGTGGCCGCCGATGTTTACATCGAAGCCCTGCTTCTGTGGGCGAAAGTCTGGACCATAACCGAGATGCCATTTCCCAGCGAAAAACGTCGAATAACCGACAGACTTGAGAGCCTCCGCTAGCGTTGTTTCTTCTAGCGGCAATTCTGCTAAAAATGGCGCGGGGGCGAACTTCCCACTTTTCCCCATACTGCCCTGCTTTCCAGGGAAAAGGTGAGTCGTCCCGATTCGTGTCGGGTACTTCCCTGTCAGCATACTCACCCGTGATGGTGAACAAACTGGACAAGTCGCGTAGCCATCAGTAAACAGCATCCCGCTCTTCGCAAGCGCATCAATATTGGGAGTTTCATAAAAACAGTTAGGATTGTTAGCGCCAATGTCCATGTAGCCCAAGTCGTCTACTAAGAATACAACGACATTAGGTTTCTCTGTAGCACTGAGAGACATCAGCGACATTCCGGCAAAAGAGAGCAGTGTAAATAATTTCTTCATAATGGAGTGGATTTTCTGACCAACTTTATTGGTCTAAGGTGAGAATTTGTGGGTTTTCAACATAACCGGCAGGGCGAATCTCGCTTGTAATTTGACGATCAAATTCCTGCATAGCAGTCTTAAGTTGCTCCACTATTTCGGGGTGATTCTTGGCCACATTTTGCTTTTCGGCAACATCCATATTCAGATCCACCAAGACAGGCTTACCTTTCGACATCCGTAGTTTCCAATGCATCCAACGGACTCCCCCCATCTTGTTCTTGTCATAATAAAAGAAAAACTCGTGGGGGCTCGACGCCCCTGCGGTCAGTGTCTCGGACACATCTTTACCATCGATCACTCTATCTTGAGGAACCTCACCGCCCATCAAACTCGCCATCGTAGGAAAAATGTCCATTGCGGTCATCACTTCGTCATTATCTTTCCCAGCAGGTATCCCTTGAGGCCATCGCACTACAGTCGGCACTCTCATCCCACCTTCCAAAATGCTCCCTTTCCCACCGGTCAATTTACCTGACGAACCTAGTTTTGGACCGTTATCACTCGTAAATAACACAAAGGTATTCTCATCGATTCCTTGCTTTTCTAAGGCTTCTAAAATCTGCCCCACAGACCAATCGACTTCAGCAATCGCCCTAGAATAAAGATTATCTCGCAACTTGTAGTTGATCGTACCGTTTTCCTCCTTCAATCCCTTTTGAATGGTTTCAGGTAAATCCTCCATAAATGGTGGCGATGCATGAATCGGCCGATGCGGTAAGGGATGCGCCACATACATAAAGAAAGGTTCTTCCTTGTGCTTCTCAATGAAACCAACCGCCCGCTCCGTGATGCGCTTTGTTAAATAATCTGCATCCGGCTCCAACTCGATGACTTTTTCACCTTCTAACAAGGGAAGCGGAGGAAAATTATACTTCTTCTGATTCCCATGAAATGGATGAATGTCATGGCTATACGGCAAACCAAAAAACTCTTCAAACCCCTGATTCATAGGAAGGAACTCCGGCTGATCCCCTAAGTGCCATTTCCCAAACATCCCAGTCTTGTAGCCATTCAATTGAGCAAGCTCAGCAATGGTTATCTCACTAGGATTCAAACCCTTTTCATCACACGCTAGGTTCACCCCATCCGACATATCTATGCGCTTCGGGTAACACCCTGTCATTAAGGCCGCACGGGATGGAGTGCAAATTGCAGCCGCTACATAAAAGTTCGTCAACCTCGCACCCTCTTTCGCCATCTGATCAATATGTGGAGTCACTACCTTATGTTTACCTCCCCCATTGCACCCAAGATCACCATACCCCTGATCATCAGTAAGAATCACAATAATATTTGGTCTTGGAGCAGCCTGAAGACTCAACCCCAATCCACACAAAACCCCTAAAATTCTCCTCATCATAAGCTCTATTTTTTAAGAGTAAGTACTTTGGGGTTCTCTACTTTACCAGCAGGTCGAACTTCTTTTGCCATCTTAGCGTCGAATTTCTGAATCGCTTCTTGCAGTTGTTGCACGATCTCTGGATGCTGCGCCGCTAGATTTTTTTTCTCCGAAATATCTTTATCAAGATTATAGAGAGTCACCTTCCCATCAACTTTACGCAATTTCCACGACTTCCATCGCACAGCCTCCGTTGTTCCCCAATAATTATAAAAGAAATACTCATACTGACTCTCCGCTCCATCCTCCAAGACAGGCATCATATCCTTCCCATCAATCACCCTATCATCAGGCAGATCCGCTCCCATCAGCTTCGCAAATGTTGGTAACACATCCATCGCTGTCATCAACGTATCATTGTCACGTCCCGCTTGAATCCCCTTCGGCCAGCGAATCACAGCCGGCACTCGCATTCCCCCTTCGAGCGTCTTTGTTTTTTTACCGCTCAAAGGTTTCGCTGAGCCTGCAGCTGGGCCATTGTCACTAGTAAAAAGGACAATAGTATTTTCATCGATTCCTTGTTCCTTCAAGCTATTAAGGATTTCACCCACTGACCAATCGATTTCATAAATAGCAGCTGGATAGACCTTCGGAGATTTTTTCTTATTCTCAGGCTTCTTCAGTTCTTCAGCGTACTGCCTCTTGATTTCGGGTGAAGCGACAACTGGGCCATGCGGCAAGGGATGCGCTACATACATAAAAAAATTTTCATCCTTATGTTCCTTAATGAAAGCAACTGCACGCTCAGTGATTCGACGCGTCAAGTAACGAGGATCAGGGCTCATCTCGATCACCTCCTCACCCTCCAACACAGGTAATGGAGGAAATTTAAATACCTTATTATTTTTGTGCTTCGGAGTGATATCGTGGCTATAGGGAATGCCAAAAAATTCCTCGAAACCCTGACGCGTTGGCAAAAATTCAGGCTGATCGCCTAGATGCCACTTGCCGAACATCCCAGTCTTGTAGCCAGCCGATTGCGCAGCCTCAGCGATAGTAAATTCATCAGGATTCAAGCCTCTGCCATCACCTGCCAGACAAACTGGAAATCTCGTACCAGATGAGATGTGGGGCAACTTCACCTCACGACTTGACGCTGGGGCCATATCGACACGTTGTGGATAGCACCCCGTCATCAGCGCGGCACGGGACGGCGTACACACGGGGGCCGCCACATAGAAACTCGTTAAACGCGCTCCCTCCTTTGCCATTTGATCAATATTCGGAGTCAACAAATGCTTCCCTCCAAAACATGCCAGATCGCCATAACCTTGATCATCAGTAAAAATAATCACCACATTTGGCTTTTCAGTCGCAAAAAGGTTGGATGCCACAATGACTGAAAGCAGTGATTTCCCTAAAATTTTAATCATCTAATCTCTATAATTCTCGATTGTTCAATTCCTAGCTTTCTCTGTTAAGAAATGCTCTAGGCGCTAATTGTGCTTATCTATACAGTGACACCTGCGCAGAATGACACCTTTTTACGGAAAATTTTGCTCGATCTATCACTGAAACCCAAAATCCAGCGAAAAACCGCCAAATAAATCCAAAATTGTGACTTCTCACTGATAGGAAAGTAGGTCACGATGGGTAGCTAACACAGCACGTTTTACCTTGATTGCATTCAGAGAGTCTTAGCTCTAATGCGACCGATGTCATCGGTAAAACTCATTATAACACCACTCAAAATCATGCGCACTAAATGTACATTTAGCGTTTTAACGTCACTTTTACTTTTTTCGGCACACCAAACTGCCTCAGCCCAAGCTGACTTCTACGTAGCTCCCAATGGAAACGATCAAGGCACGGGCTCACTCGAAGATCCATTCGCGAGCATCGAGCGCGCAAAGCTCGCCGTGCGTGAACTCAAAAAGAGTAAACAAGCAGATATCAAGGTCCAGCTCCGCGGAGGACGATACGAAATCTCAGAAACACTCACTTTCTCTCTCGCTGACTCTGGATCTGAAAACAGCACCATCAGCTACGCTGCTTACCCAAATGAAACTCCCATCCTCAGCGCCGGAGCCGCAATCACTAACTTGAAGCCAACAACTGGCGAGATCGAAGGACTACCCGACATCGCTAAAGGCAAAGTCCTCGTCGCCGATATCAAAGCTGACTTCCGCACCCTTTACGACTCTGAAGGCATTTTACCCCGAGCGAGTTCACCAGGATTCATCACCCGCGAAGGAGGTGGACGCAACAAAATACTCATTCCAAAAAGCGCTCTCAAAAACTGGTCTAACACTGAAGGGCTCGAAGTGTTAGTTCGCCCACACCACGCGTGGATACGTAATATCCTACCAGTCTCCAAGTTTGACTATGAAAAAGCTACTTTCCATACATCCATTGATGGTTCCTACGTCGCCAACCCACTTCATTTCCTCAAGGATACCCCGAATTGCTGGGTAGAAAATTCCATCGAAGAACTCGACAAGCCAGGTGAATGGGTGCTCAACCCCACAGAAGGAAAACTCTACCTCTGGCCTAGAAATGATTCTAAGATCTACCGACCACTTCTCAACGAAATCATCCGCGTCGAAGGCGATATCGATTTCAAAGGGCCAAAAGACACGCCGGTGACCCATCTAACTTTTGATGGCCTCACTTTTATGCACGGGGAGCGCTACACTCTCACTAAAGATGATGCCGGCCTACAGCATGACTGGGACATGCTCGACAAAGACAATGCCCTCGTCCGCTTCCGGGGCACGGAACATTGTACTATCAAGAACTCTCATTTCCTCAACAGTGGAAGCGGAGCTATCCGTGTTGATCTCCACGGTATGTTTAACGAAGTCTCAGGAAACCACATCGAGCACCTCGGTGGTGGTGGCATCCTCATCGCTGGATACGGTCCGGGCACTAAAGATGTCAGTCGGAAAAACTTTGTTTCCAACAACCACATCCACCATGTCGGAGAAATTTACTGGCATTCTCCAGGGCTTTTCATTTGGCAAAGTGGCGAGAACCAAATCTCGAACAATTACATTCATCACACCAACTACACAGGCCTCATCCTATCAGGTTGCATGCTAGACTTCTTCCAGAAAAGAGGACGCGAACTCGGCAGAACGCTGCGCTTACATGAACTCGGCAACACTAAAAAGATCAAGACAGACGAGGATGCCATCCCCTATTGGCACTCACATGACAATCTCATTGAATACAACGAAATTAGCCACTCCATGCAGAAACTTGGAGACGGCAATGCCATCTACATTCGTGGAGCAGGCCCCAACAACATCATCAGACGCAACTACGTCCACCACCTCATCACACCAATGATCATGCAGTGCGCTATCCGCACAGATGGCGGCCAACGCGGCACGATCATTAACGAAAACATCATCTACAAATGCACCTCCCAAGGCATGATGCTCAAACTCAATACCACCTTTGAGAACAACATCATCGCAGATGTGATCTACCCGCCTCGCGGCTACTACCTCTCACTGCGTGAAGGCCCGCTTACTGGTGCCAGCATCAAACACAACATCTTCTACTCCTCTGGCCCTGTCGAAGATTTCATCAATGAACTCGAAGGAAAACGCGCAGGAGGCACAGAAGATCGCCGCGGTCGCGCACTCGCCCGAGTGCAGGATGCCAACACTGGAGCAAATCTCTTCTACTCAGCAAGCAATCCAGAACAAGCCCAAGCCATGGTAGACAAACTCCACTCCCTCAACACAGGGAAAGGCAGTATCGCTGCAGACCCAATGTTTGCCGACCCATCCAAGGGCAACTTCCAGCTCAAGCCTGGCTCTCCTGCACTCAAAATGGGCTTCAAGCCGATCGACCAATCCAAAATCGGCCTCCTCAAGTAGCCATCCAGCTCAGAGCCTCGTTGACGCGAGTGATGCAAATTACTAAATGCCTATACCATAGTCCTCCGCAATCTTTGCATCACTCTCAGACTCTTTTTCTTCATCAGCTCCCCTCACCCTTTCAAACCCTCGAAAACTAGACCCCTTCAGCTTTGGTCTACTTCAGCATATTCTCATACCACACGACATTTTTCGAGGCTCGGCCAGCATTAAGCAAATCCATATCGCCGTCACCATCCATGTCGACCGCTCGTAAATCGTAGCTTTGTTGACTCTCATCGATTGTGTGAATCGTGAAATTCCCTTTCCCATCGTTTTCATACCAACGCGTCAACTCATTACCAAAGCCACAACTCGCCGCATCTAGGTCACCGTCTTGATCAAAATCCGCCAATGCTAAGCTATGCGGATCCTCGATTTCTTCATCAATCGAGTGAATCTTCCAACTCGGATTCTCAAACCATAACACGCCAGCTGAATGCCCACGCGAGGCCACCCAGTCAACCTTACCATCGCCATTCACATCTCCTGGCACAATATTCGTCGCGGCTAACTGCAGATCTGCCAGCAGAACCTTCTCCCAAGCTCCGGTCACACCTTCCTTCCCTGGATTTTTCCAGAAAGCAAACCAGTTCCCATTCGCAAAAGGTTTCCCTTTCGCCCCAACTGCGATCTCCTTCCAGCCATCTCCATCGATGTCAGCAGCGCCCATATAATGGCTGCCTCCCTCTGCATCGCCATCCGCAAACACATGCCTATTCCACGGCTTTGCCCCATGCGGATTCTCGGGCACGCTCAACCATGCAATCGAATTCTTTACACCTTCATTAGGTTTAAAATTATTAATCACCAAATCCTCTTTACCATCATTATCAATATCAGCAGCAAGCACACAGTGAATTCCTGTAATCTCCGTATCAATCAGCCGGTACTTCCATTCACCTTTGTCAAATTGCTTCCGCCCCGGATTTTCTAACCAAAATGGATTCCCGTGCGCCAGAGCCCCTGCCCAATCTAGGTCGCCATCGCCATCCACATCCAGCACTGCACTGTGAATGCATTTATCCTTTACCCTCGGAAAACGGTGCAGCACCACTTCCTTTTCCCAATCTGGAGCCATCAACAAACTCACCTTCCCATTGATGCTCGTCACCACATCCATCTTCTCATCTCCATTCGCATCCAGAGCGACCGCTGTCGTACAAAACCCTTCCTCCGTCACCACATGCTTCACCCAAGACGACTGAGCTCCTGCATTACAACTAAGAACAACACACATAATAAATCCCTTCAACATGCGACAGACTCTATCCTCTCATCAATTTTCACCGCAAGACGGAAGTTATTCAGCTAATAGGTCTAAAGCAAAAAAGAGCTATCTGAATTTGATGATCGGATCCGATTCACCAAAACAGATAGCTCAAATGTTCAAACACCACTAACTTTTTCTACGTCTCAATAACAGCAGCATTCCAGCTAAGCCAATGCTCACAGCAGCTTGAGGTTCTGGTATAGCATCGAGACCCGACATTGATTGTCCTATAATAATATCGCCAGATACTATCCCCAAAGAGCCACCTAGATCTACAGCGTCTACGTCTATGCGGATTGCATTCGTAGTCATATATGAATCAGATATACCATCGCCACTAACTGTTTGCTCATTTAGAAATACGCGTACACCAGCGACTCCTGCAGCAGAAACGTTTAGCTCCGTATTAGGGCTATAGGTACTCGATAGGTTAAAACTAGTTGAGCCTATGTTTAAAGTAACGTTCTCTAGCGTTGATGTCCCTATCGAAGATAATGAACCATAGGAACCTGAGCTGGAAGAGGTAGAACTAATGACATCGCCAGCGCCTCCAGTGCTGAGACTTATCAAACCACCTGTACCTAGTGAGAAAGAAAGACCTGTCACACTTCCTGCTCCAGTGGAGTTTCCAGTAGCAGAAAATCCATCGATATTGGAACTTGCACTAGCATCTAGAGCCGCTGCTTGCACAGAGCCTAGCGTTACAAGAGTAGCCACTATATCTACATTGAGACCAAGTACCTGAGCCGAATCTGTATCGGGGCTTGGAGCACTCACATCAGCTTCAGCAAAAGGCCCTACTCCCACATCAAGAACCAGCAATGAAAGATCTACATCCATGCCCAAGCCCGAAGCTGAGCCAGATGTTACGATGCTCGTTGCTGCTTCCACTGGACTCAGAAAAGCTACAAGAGGGAGAAACCAAAGACGGCGATTTGTTACACTTTTATTCATTTTTTTGGGGGGGATTAAATTAATTCATCAGGCTCACTAAAACATACGTATGAAATAAATGAAGACTGCAATAAATAGTATTACCTAAATAATATAGTGTGTTCAAGCCATTTCAGAAAACATCCCACTACTAAAGCAAGCAGTACCTACTCAGTACACGGAACAACAAGAAACCGATAAACACATCTATACTATTTGTATAAATTAATGATTAAAAACAAAAACCAAGCAAAAAATTGCTAAGGATTTACCAGATCCCTCACGATCTAGCATAGTTCCCCCCTGAAACTCAGAGCGATAGCGTAGTTATCTATATATAACACATCACTCAATAATTACGGATACCTGCGTCATCTGATATAGTACATTGATTATCGCACTAAATTCATGAGCCTATCTTCTCGATCAGCCTTAAAACCGACAACGACGGCTCAATCACAAACTCCAACTGCACACGTGCATAACGCATATGAATATGTGCGTCACAAATATGACAATTTTGATCTATATACATGGTACACATAGTACCTAGTCTTATCTATGCTTTTAAAATATTGGCCAGCAGCAAACCAACGCCCTCAAAAGATGCTTTCTTTCCTAACCGCATGCATCGTGGTGGCTCTCATCGTGCCTTTTCATAAAGCTTCTGCCGACAACTTTGCCAATATCGCTGAGCCATTTTTCCAAAGCTATTGTTACCGTTGCCACAGCGCAGACGAGAAAACCAAGGGCGATGTCGACCTTAAAGAATTCGCCTCGGACGCCTCCATCACTAAAGACCGTGATATGTGGCTCGACATTCTCTACCTCGTAGAGACCGAAGAAATGCCCACCAAGGAACCACTTCCTACAGCCGCTGAGCGTGCAGCCTTTGTCGAATGGCTCGACTCAAAGGTTAATTCCGTCGATTGGTCAAAAGTAAAACATGCTGGCTATGTGCCAATGCCACGTCTGACCAAGAAAGAGTATAACAACACCATGCGCGATCTCCTCGGTGTCGATGTCCAACCCGGACACATCCTTTTTGAAGACGGTGAAGGAAACAGCGGTTTCACCACAGACCGCAGTAACCTCTTCTTATCCCCAGCAGCAATGGAAAAATACATCGAAGCTGCAGACAAAGCACTCGATGCCGTGATCGGTGGAATAGAACCTATTTCTAAAACTTTCGAGGCCGAAAACATGCTCTCCACAGCAAACATCAAAGCACTCTCAAGCTCATTAAGAGGTGGTGGCGAAGGTGTCAGACTTACTATTGGACAAACCACCATGTACGAGTCACTCGAAGTCCCAGCCGATGGCACCTACATCATTGAACTCCGAGGACAATCAGCGAATGCAGACAATGGCTCAGCCTTAGTACGCCTCAATAACGAGCCCGTCGGCCTAGCTACTTTCCCCGGTGAGAAGGCTAGCGTACAAGAACTCAGTACATTCATTCCAAAAGGTGCTCACCAGCTCACGATCAATAAAGGAATCGACGCTCGGCGAATCATTAAGGACGGGAATAAAACCTTTCTCAAAGAAGTGGTCTTCGATTGGATCAAAATAACAGGTCCTGTCTCGGCAATGAACAGGCGTTCTAATAAACCTCGCTATAGCTTGCAGCCAAAACCTGGCATAAGTGAAGTCGAATCTGTTAGAGAAATGATGATCCAGTTCTTGGTCCGCGCATTCAGACGCCCGATCAAGCCTTCCACCCTCGAAAAATACGTCGACATTTTCAAAAATGCCAGAGCACAAGGCGCTGGTTACACCTACTCGCTGCGCCAAACAATGCTCGCGGCTATGGTTTCTCCCAGATTTCTCTACAGACATGAATTTGGCCCCAGCGAAGACGGTACACGCGAAGAATACGCGCTCGACGATTTCCAAATCGCTTCTCGTCTTTCCTATTTCCTTTGGCTCTCTATGCCAGACGACGAGCTCTTCAAACTCGCAAGCCAACGCAAGCTCCGCGACCCAGAAGTCCTCAGATCTCAAGTCAAACGCATGCTCGCCGATCCGAAATCCCGTGATTTCTCCTCCACCTTCCTCGGCCAATGGCTCAAATTCGAGGCACTAGGCAAAGACGTCATCCCTGATTCCAAAACCTTTCCAGAATACAACAAGCAGCTCTCGGATGCCATGAAAGCGGAAACCATTCTCACCTTCGAACACCTCATTGCCAAAGACTACAGCATCCTCACCCTCATTGATTCCAGAGCCACCTTCCTCAATGAAGTCCTAGCCAAACATTACGGAATTGATGGAGTCGAAGGAAATCACATGCGTCCCGTGCGATTAGAAGACCCTCATCGTGGAGGATTACTAGGCATGGGAAGTATACTCACTGCTACCTCCACCCCGACCAGAACTAGCCCCGTGATTCGTGGCATATGGGTCAAAGAAAACCTCTTGGGTGAACGCATCCCTGAAGCCCCAGCTGATGTTCCTGAAATTGATGAAAAAGCTGGCATCAAAAAGAAAACCACTCTGCGAGAAGAATTACAAATCCACCGCGACAACCCAGACTGTGCACGCTGCCATGACAAGATCGACCCAATTGGCTTCGGACTCGAAAATTTCGACGGCATCGGCAGATTTAGAACAAAAGAATTTTCCGGTGTCCCTATCGATAGCCGAGGCGAAATGGAAGGATTCAGCTTCGAAGGTGCAGCTGAGCTGAAAGCTTGGTTGATGAAACATCGTAAAGACCAGTTCGTCCACACAGTCAGCAAGAACATGCTCGCCTACGCCCTCGGTCGCGAGATTGAAAGTTTCGATGAACCTGCTATCAGCAAGATTACGAAAGCTTTAGCAGAAAACGATTACAAAGCCTCCATTCTCATTCAAGAAGTCGTCCTCAGTTACCCATTCCTTAACAAAAGCAACTCTAACGAAGTCAACCCTCATGAATAAATCCTGGAAAATATCAAGACGCACCGTTCTCCGTGGACTGGGCGCTACCATGGCGCTCCCGCAGCTCGAAATTATGGCTGCGACCACAAGTAGCATCTCTGGAACCACATCCACTCCGAGCGCCGTCCCCCTCCGATTTATTACAATGTTTAAGCCCAATGGTGTCATGCCAAAAGATTGGGACGTCACAGGAGTTGGGAAAGACTATAAAATGTCCCCCATTCTTGACCCGCTCTCACGCCACCGCGAGGACATCAATATTCTTTCAGGAATTAACAATCAGAGCAGCGGACACGTTAAAATGACCGCCTCATTCCTAACGGGTGTGGATATTAAAAATGGCAAAGCCGGCCAGTCACTCGACCAAAGAATCGCAGACCACATCGGCCAGCAAACACGCTTTAAATCTCTTGTGCTTGGTACCGAACCTCCTCGACAGGGCAAAGCTGGCCTACCTATTTCCATTGCTAGCACTGTCAGTTGGAGTTCTGAAACCACCCGCGTATCACCAGAAATTAACCCACGTATCGCATTCGACCGCCTATTCCGTGGCAACACAGGACCGGATGCTATTAAAGAAGCGCAGATGCGGAAAAGCGTAATCGACCTCGTGCTCGAAGATGCCAAAAGCCTCCGCCGAAAAGCCAGTTACCTCGATAAAGAAAAAATCGATGAATACCTAGAGAGTGTTCGCTCAGTGGAAACACAACTCGAACGCGTCATTAACCCTATCGCTAAAGACTGGGAACCACCTACCCAGCCCAGCCCAGATGACTTTATCCGCCCCATGGCAGGTATTCCAAGAGAAAGAGATAAACACCTCCGCCTCATGATGGACATTTTAGTTCTAGGACTATGGACCGACACCACCCGTGTCGGAACGATCATGGCTGCGCACGGCTTCAGTCGCCAAAACTTCAGCTTCATCGATGGAGTATCAGGAGACCACCACAGTATTTCACACCACAAAGGCATTCCCGATAAAACTAAACAGTACACTGCCGTAAGTCGCTGGTATGTTGAACAATTTGCTTATCTCATCGATCGACTCAAAGGAATCGATGAAGGTGGTTCTAGCCTCTTTGACAACTCGATCCTTCTCTATGGATCTGGAATGAAAGACGGCAACGGCCATAAGACGAAGAACCTTCCCCTCGTCGTAGCTGGCCATGGCCAAGGACAAATCAAGACTGGTAGCCACCTCCAACTCCCTAGCCAGCCCCTCAGCAACCTCCACTACACCCTCGCCCAGAAATACGGAATCGAAGACGAAGATTTCAACAACACCAACAGTCGCTCCATTCCAGAACTAAGCTAACAGAAGCCCATTAGATCACTCTAACACACCACTTTTATACGCTTTAGAAATAGCTGCAGGAGCATTCTCCACCTGTAGTTTTTCATAAATGTGGCGGATATGAGAAGCCACCGTCGAGAAACCAATGCCAAGCTCTTTGGCTATCTCCTTCTTCACTAGCCCCTCACCTAACAGAACTAGGATCTCCATTTCTCGCTCGGATAATGGCCTCTCTAACTTCAACTCAGCTGACTTCGTTTTTAATGCCGATGTAATATAGCGCGCCACATCACCATCTAACAGAGCATTCCCACTTTGCACACTGCGCAAGCCATCCATAATCTGCGACAAAGTCGACTGCTTCAGCAAGTAGCCAGATGCCCCAAGCGCAATCGCTTGAATCACATCTGCTTCCTTATTCGATTGTGTAAGCATAATAATTTTAGCTTCTGGACTATACTTTTGAATCCATGGAATTGTCTCTAAACCACTCATTCCTGGAAGATTAAGATCCAATAACACAACATCTGGCATAGCGCTTGGCACAAGCCCTTGCAAATATCGTAATGCCACCTCAGCCGTACCCAGTGTCTGAACCAATTCAATATTGGATTCCCTCCCAATAGCCAGAGCTATGACCTCTCGATATTCTGGGCTATCCTCCACTAAAATGACTTTAATAGACTCTTTCATTTCTCTCATTCTTACTTTCCATTGCGCAGCTTCAAGGAAATTGATATTCCTCCATCCACTGAATTCTCTACGTTGAGCTTAGCCTTCAATAGTCTCGCGCGTCTTCGTAACGACTTCGGCACTCCATACGATTGTTCAATCCCCTTTCCATTGTCTTCGATGCTAAGGCTTACTTCTTTAGCTGTTGCCACCAAACGCGTTTTCAATTCAGTCGCATTCGAATGACGACAAGTATTGACTAAGCATTCCTTGTAAAAAAGAAACAAGTCCACACTCGTTCTTGGTTTTAAACGGGAGAGGTATTCCTCACCCTCGACTGAAAAATCGTGCTCAAGCTGTGTCAAAATCCGCTCAGAAGAGCGTTTCATATCTGTCACTAATTCAGAAAACAATGCACTGGATTCATTCAATGTAGTCACATGTTGAACTGCATAACCAGATCGCTCCGTCATCACTCGGATACGCTCTAAATAACCAGAGAGTTCCTCAGGGGATTCTTTTGAAACCTCAGCGAGGTCACTCAACAAGCCAATGGTGTGCAAATTCGCGCCGAGTTCATCATGAAGATCAGCGGCAAAACGTTCCTTAAATGCAGCAAGATTTTTTAAATGACTATAGCGAACAATCAATAAACTAAATCCAATTCCAGCCCCCATGATCACCGCTGCCCAAATCGCTATGCTCAAGTACCTTTTCTGACGTTCGTAGCGCAAACTTAATTCTTTCGCAACAATCGGACGTAGTGTCTCCAGATCATGTCGTCGCGCCAACTGCCCCATCCATTCTTTCTCAGGCAGTATCTTGCCATAGTAGTTCAAACCATCGGTCATTCTCTCAGCCCCATCCTCAGCCCTTCCAAGATTACTGCTCATAACAATGTCAGCTCCGAGAGCAACGTTGCGCCCCTTTGTGAGCACTTCAATTTCTGAGAACGCAACAACCGCAGCTGCTCCCTCTAAACTAGCGACTGGACGGTAATCAACAATCGTGAGACGAATATAGCGGCAGAGCGTTTCCTCAAACCTGCGCATGATCACTGGCCCATTATCTAAAAGAGTGCGTTGTTGGTATGCACAAAGAAACACTTCATCAGAAAAATCAGCTGACTGCGCACCTGAAACACGCACATGCCTAGGAACTGAACGAGCCCCAAGTGTTTTCATTGGGATCGATAGAGCGACGTGAGCCGTGTGCAAATTAATTTGGTTTACTAAATATGCCTCGCCTAAATCCACTGTTATGGTCGGAGCTGACGAAGGATCTAGTACCCCCATCACACGAGTTTGACTGAGCTCTCCTTTCGCTGCATCCATGAGATATGGAGTGAACCCATCGGTGAGCGATGGCACCCTCCTGCTCCCTTGTTCGTTTCCGGCTATCGCTACTCTTTGTAAAGCCACGTTCTCAGCACCACTAAACACTAAAATTTCTGACAGCTGCACGACATATTTTAATCCGTTAATTAACAAAGACATCTCAGAAATTTCAATCCTGACCCACGAAGCTAATTGAGGTTTAAACGAAACGACCAATGGTGCGATCCGAGGCAGTAATCCATCTTCAGAGTGAAATGATGCCACCTCATGACTCTCATCTTCCGTGCCAACCACAACACGAAATGCCTTTGGAAATCCTTCGGAACGCACACCTGTACTGGTATCTCGCCACAAACAAGGAACTAAAACAACCTGATCGATCAGGACTTCATGCTCCAAATTGATCTCAATCCAATGCTCATTAGTCGGCTCAGTATATACTTTCGATCGATACCCAAGCGAGCCAACTCCCCCTCGCAAAGTGAAATTGGCTAGCTTTTCTAACTCATCATCAATTTCTGTGAGCTCCATTTCGATTTCGCCAAGAGATTTGTCAGACACCTCTTCACCCTTACCCGCCGCCAAAGTCATCTGCATTGTTAGACATCCTGACCAACATAGAAAAATAATTAACAAAAAAAGGCGCATGGTGATGAGATCAATAAACCACAAGTGTAGAAGTCTGTAGATAGTGAAATATAGCACCAATAGATAAAGTACCATCCCCCAAACAATGGATACCCAGCTGCCTCGCTTTCTGCCATTATTACGATAATAATTAGGACTACCGCCAGTTTGCACAGGCAATCCACTTTCTTTAAAACACTATCACTAACCGAAATTCATCTATGAAACTTTCTCACGTAGCACTCATGACAGCCTTGCTAAGCTCACAGCCAACATGGGCAGCCAAAACTCCAGCAAACGCTACTAAGACCCAAAAAGGTGAGAAAGCACAGCTTCCTAACGTCCAGATCAACAATGATGGAATGACGCTCATGTACGGCAATTCCCTCATCGAGCGCCTCCAAGAAGAAGGCACTTTCGAAGCCCTCATGCAGGCCTCAACTCCTAACAAAAAAGTCCAATACCGATCCATGGCTTACATGGGTGACCAAGTTGACTTCCGCATCCGCGCCTCACGCTTCGGCACGCACCTCGATTACCTCGTCAAACAATGGCCAGCAGACCGAATCATCATGGCATTTGGTGGCAACGAAGCCTATGACGGTGCAGAAGGTCTCGACGAATTTAAAGCCCAGCTCACCTCCTACATTGAGCTCATCAAAAAGCGCCACCCTAAGAGTGAATATATTATCGTTTCACCCACCGCTGCTGAAAAAGTGAGCAGCCTCATGCTCCCCGACATCAATGATCGCAACAATTTGTTAGAACAATACAGTGCAGTCATGAGTTCTGTCGCTAAAGAAAAAGGCGTCACCTTCGTTGACCTTTTCCAACCGACCAAACAACTTTTCCAAGGAACCGACAAAAAATACACCTCCGACGGCTTCGCCCTCACTCCAGCCGGCGCGAGCAAAGTTGGACAAATCCTTGCATCCAAGCTCTCAGAACAGCCAGATAGCCTAGACCAACTCACTACTCAAAAAGGCTTTGCTTCACTCAAAAAACTTGTTTCACGCAAAGCCCGAGAAATCGCCCAAGCCTACCATCCGCAAAACGGTATCAGCTACTACGGCATCCGCGCACGCACCTACGAATACCTACCGGAAATTCCTCACTACCTCAAGCTAGGTAATACTCTTGATCAATCCATCTGGAAACAAGCTGCCAATCTTACTAAGGCTCAACCCATGCCAGAACTCGAAGTCCTCCGCATTGACGTGCCCGACAAAAAGCCGAAGAGAGGTTTAGGTACGATCAAAAGCTCAAATGAAGACCTCAAGGACTTCACCCTCGCTGATGGCTTTGAAGTAAACTGCTACGCTTCTAGTGAAGACTACCCGGAACTCATCAACCCACTCCAGATCAATTTCGATACCCATGGACGACTCTGGGTCACCTGCTTCGCTTCGTACCCGCACCCACTCCCTGGTGAATTACCCAAGGGCAAAATCCTCATCTTTGAAGACACCAACGGCGATGGCAAAGCAGATAAGAAAAGCATCTTCGCAGACGGACTCGATCTACCAGATGGATTTACGTTTTACAAAAATGGTATCATTGCCTCTGTTTCACGTAAGATTATCTACCTCGAAGATTCCACAGGAGATAACAAAGCTGACTATATGGAAGAAATCGTCCGTGGCCTCGACAACACCGACACCCACCATGGTGGTTACCTCTCCAGAACTCCACAAGGAGACCTCCTCATTTCTGAGGCGCTCTTTCACCGCGGCCAATTCGAAACTCCACATGGCGTCTTCCACACCATCGATACCGCCGTCGTTTCCTATGATTTAGATACTCGCAAAATGACCACCGAGCGTCTCAGTGCCGATCCCAACCCTTGGAAAATAACCTTCAATAAATGGGGGGAATCCATGCACTACTTCGGCGGCGGCCAACTCCAAGATGCTGACATTTATAATATCTGGATTCCCATGGCCAGCACTGCCCCCACTAGCCTAGGAATGCCATTCCGTTACGATAAAGGTTGTGGAGCGCAATATGTCGAAAGCCCACATTTCCCTAAAGAGTGGCAAAATGGTCTCCTAACCACTCACCTACTCAACACGAACGAAGTAAACTACACACCTCTCAAACTCGTCAACGGCACCTACAAGGCTGCCAATAAAAAGACGACACTGATTGCGTCCAACAATAAAGTATTCCGCCCCACCGACCTAGCATTTGGTTTCGACGGAGCACTTTATATTTCAGACTTCTATTATCCGATCATTGGTCACGCTCAACACTCCGTCCGTGACAAACAACGCGACTACGCCAATGGACGCATCTGGCGAGTCACTCATAAAAAGTCTCCACTCGTAACCCCAGTGGTAATAGATGGTCAATCACCAGATAAACTTATCGAACTCCTCGCGCACCCGCATCTCAAAATTAGACAAACTGCTCGTGTCGAACTCGAGAAGCACGATGATGACTCCATTCTAAAAGCCATTGCTCGACATAAAGCAGCTATCGAAAGTAACGAAGAACTCGCCCTCGAAGTACTCTGGCTCTACGAGCGCATGAAGCACTTCCAAGACACTTCGCTTATCAAAAAACTAGTAAATAGTGACAACATAAACGTGGCTCGTGCCGCCACACGATCCCTTCGCTGGTGGAATGATGCTCTCGGTAGTGAAGCCATTTCGATCGCGACTAAACTCGCTTCGCACCCAGACGACCGTCTTAAAATCGCACTGGTAAGCGTAAGTTCACACCTCCAGCTCACCGACGGTAAATGGACTAACATCATCAACTCCATCCAAGACACATCCAGCAAGCAACTGACAACAGTCAAGAAAATGGCGGGATGGAAAGACCGCCCAGGCTTAGCTCCAGAGTTTCCTCTCCTAGACATCGCTAAAGATTCCTTCATTGCAAAAAATCAATGGCTAAAAAGCAAGTCAGCTAAGTCAGGCACCGTATACTTCAAAAGTGAAACGAAAGGTGAGTTAGTCATCGGTCACGACAACAACCCTGGTATGAATCTTACTACCAATGACACTCCCCTAGTCATTGCCACAGGCAGTCCGCACACCAAAGATTCACAGAATACTTTCAAAGTCCAAAAAGGTCTTAACAAGATTGAGTACACCATCACCAAGGCACCACGCGCTAGCGCCTCAGCTAACATCTACCTTTGTGATAAATCAGGAAATAAGCCCAACTCGATCAGTTATGCCTCCAACGCAAAAGAGCAAGAAGTATGGGCGCAAGAATTCGAAAAACAACAGAGCGCCAACTGGAAACAATTCGCCACAAGGACTTTCCAAGCAAACTGTGCAAACTGCCACGCCATCGACACCAAAGCTGTTGGCCCCGCTCTGCGAGGCCTGTTAGGCAAGAAGCAAACAGTGATCTTGGCCGATGGCTCAAAGAAAGAAGTCACCATTGATCATGACTACCTCGTCACTGCGATCAAAAAACCGATGTCGATGTATCCAGAAGGCTTTGCCCCAGCAATGCCCCCGATGCAGCTCTCGGACAAAGAAGTCGACATGCTCGTTAAGTGGCTGGAATCACTCAAGTAAACACTGTGGATAACCATTAAACAACAAGGATAATGAAATTCAAAAAACTCTACTCCGCTATTGCGGCGAGCTTGGCATGCACATGTCTGCTACAGGCTGAAAGCGATAAGAAACACCTCACTATCGTCGTCGGAACCCACCATTACTCACCCCAGCGTACCATGCCTGAGCTCAAAAAAGAGCTTGAGCGACTTGGCTTTGAAGTATCCATCGTCAACCCAGACTGGGATCCGGAAAAGGACAAGCGCGGACTCCCAGGGCTCGAAGTCTTAGCAGACACTGACCTCGCGATCTTCTTCACCCGCTTCCTTAAACTCGAAGGTGAGCAATACAATCAATTCATGGGCTATGTCGAATCTGGGAAACCCGTCGTCGGGCTTCGTACCAGCGGCCATGGATTCAATTACCCAAAAGACAGCCCGAAGTCCGAACTCAACAACGGCTTTGGACGCGACGTGCTAGGCTCCCCCTACCTCATTCACCTAGCTGGAAAAACGCAGCTCAATGTCATCGACAGTGAAAAGAACCACCCCATCCTAACTGGAATCTCAGGCACGTGGTCATCACCGGGGACCCTCTATCTCAGCAAAACTGAGGAAGGAGTCAAACCACTTATCCTCGGTACTGGCAGCCCAAAGGGTGGAAAAGCGCACACCCGCACCAACCAATTCGGCACCCACGAGCTCCAAGCTGAAATGACCGACAAAGTCGCTTGGACATGGAACAATAAGTACGGAGGAAAAACCTTCTACACCTCACTCGGCCACGCAGGAGATTTCTCCGAACCCAATTCCATGCGACTCATCGTCAATGGTATCCACTGGGCAGTTGGAGTACCAGTCCCATCCGCCGAAACCGAAATCAAAACCTTCACGCTCTCCTCTTCGAAGAAAGCTAAGAAATAAAAACACCAGTGTGAGTCTTCTCCCAGCCCAGAGCGAGCATAGCACGCTCTGGGTTCGTAGCTACTTCCTCATCGAAGTCTGTAAAAACAGATGCTACCCTCTACTCACTCTTTTGTGCCATAAACTCAACACACATCGGAGAAGGGATCTTGACCTTGTGCCCAGTGAATTCCAATTGGCCAGTTTCCGTATCGATCGAAAAAACGGTCACTAGATCCGACTTTTGCCCAGCCACAAGCAGCCATTTACCATCTGGGCTAATATTAATATTTCTTGGTATCCACACTTCAGCACCGACTACCTGAACTAACTCCAGCCCACCATTTGTCTTCACTTCAAAGACACTAACACTGTCTCTGTTTTTATTGGCAAGATCACGATTCGCTGCATACACAAATTTACCATCCTCAGAGACACGGATCTCGGAACACGTCATCTGAGATTTATCTTTTCCTTCCTCAAGATTACTCACCGAGTCGCGCGCTGTGAGTTTACCCGTTTCCCGATCGCGATCATAAATCACTGTCTCAAGCGTCAACTCACTCAGCACATAGGCCTGGTTTCCATCTTTACTAAACTTCATATGACGCGGTCCTCCCCCATCTGGATGCTTTGCCTTATCTATTAAATTGAGTTTTCCTGAGCTGAGATCAAAGCGATAGGTCCAGATCTCATCCGTCCCCAAGTCGGGCGCATACGCATACTTATTTTCTGGCCCATGGTACATCGAATGAGGATGAGGCCCCTTCTGCCTACTTTCATGAACACTCGAACCTTCATGCTCGGCCATGCTCACAGTATCACTGAGTGAACCATCTTCCTTGAGTGCTATCGCACCAACACTCCCACCGGAATAATTTGCAAAGAATAAAAGCTTCCCACTCGCATCAAGACTCACATGACAATTCCCTGCAGCGTTCGACGGCTTTTCATTCATCAAACTTAGGCCTCCATCCTCTGCCACTTTCAATGCAGCAATGCCACCCTGCTGCCCAAACTTATTAGAAGTGGAATAGAGCACTCCGTCACCCATCGTGATAAATGAAGGACGAACGACTTCTACCATTTTTTCAGCATCTGTTAGTTTACCTGAATCCGTGTCGAACAACGAGCTATAGATCCATTCAGCCCCTGTCCCGAAGTAAACTCGAACTTGGTCAGCTTGGAGTGGAGATACAGAAAACAAGAGCAGTAGAAGTTTTTTCATCACTCACTACTACCCTCTCTGAGACGTCTATGTCTAGCCCATCTACTGCAAGACCATGTGATTGAAGAGAAACCACATACATTTTATAAATATCTCCAGAACGAAGCTGATGCATTGAGCCAATTAATAACAGAATTTCGATTCTCCGATTTAGTTGGCCTGAGACCGCATTCGCTACACATTTGAAGTCACTCCCCCCCTATTTTAAGGGGATAGTGATGTCGCAATTTCTGTATATAGATGGCGTGCTTCAGTAATGACATTCCTTAGTAGAAAAGAAAGAATCCTGAAAACTTCTTAGCTCGTGGTTTGTAATTAGACTCATCGAGTTTCTATCGGATATACGCATCACAGAAACAACTTTCCTTCGCCTAAAAATTATGACTCGCGCTCTCACTATTCTCAGTTTCACTGGCTCAATGCTATTCTCTAACAGTGAGGTCATAGCCCAATCAGAACAGCAGCCATCACCAAGCTCGGAGCCAATAGCACTCCAGACTCTAAACAAACAGGGCTCCGCCTACTGGGTAAATGGATTCCGCAAAAACCCAGACGACACATCGGCGGACCAACTCGCTTTCGAGACGAACAATTACGGTTTCATCGTCGACATTGGGAACCTTACAAAAGCCCACTTCGGTCGTATCGACAAAGCATCTAACACCAATGTCATGGAGCAGCTTCCTGAAGCGGAACTCCTTATTCAAGTTGCTAGAAACAATCAAATTTTTACCGCCACACACAGTCTCACCGGTGCAGCAGGTAACCCAAGAAGATTACAAGACACATGGATGTGGGAAGCAGGTCGCTATGTCCAACACTATGACCTTCACAATCTCATTTTTGAAGACAAGGAAGGAAACAAGCTTAGCTGTGCAGGCACACTCAAAATCGTGTCCTGGCCAGACTCACTCACTCTCACCAGTGAGATCACACCTGAGCCAGTCTTTAAAGATGGCCCCTCTCTAGGAGTCTCAGGGAATGGTCACACAGTCTCCAAGACTCCACACGCACTGCCTGGGTCTGATGTCCCACTCGGTGAAGCCTTCACCCTCGAGACCTGGGTCAATGTCCCTAACAACCCACAGCAACAGAACAATGGCTGGCTTCTCAGTAAACAGGTAGGTGTGGTAGACGATGGCCAAGTCGGATTCTACATTCGCGGCAACCGTATTGAAGCACGTATGAATATCGGTGCCGGACACCACAAGCTTCACAGACTTTCAGAAACTGGCCATAAACATTTTAACTTCGATGGCTGGCACCACCTCGCGCTCAGCTATGACGGTAAAACCATGCGCTACTATGTCGATGGACACCAACAAGGCAGCAAAGCCGTCAGCGGTGCTCTCAAAGCATTCCCACGAAATTTCCAACTCGGCTCTAACGATAAAAAATCAAAACTCTATTCCTACGGAAGTTTTGACCAAGTACGTCTCTGGAACAAAGCTCTAACAGCTAAAGAGATTAAAGCCCACCATGCGAAACCAGACGCTCTAACAAATAAAGGCGGGCTCGCATTCGAAAAAACATTCGACACCCCCGCTGACCCGAAACCATCAATCGACCAATGGCAAAACTCTTCTGCTCGCATTCAATTAATAGCAGCCGACCAAACCTGGGAAGCTCGAAGCCCTGTGCTCGAACAGTGGAGTATGAACGAGGAGCAAAAACTCACGCTCACTTGCAACCTCAATGAAAAAAAATCAAATCAGCAAGACCTCTCAGTGACTGTACACACCGGCGACGGCCAAGCAATCGAGGCTGATTTCACTCCTGAACTAAATTGTCACTTAGCCGAGGTAAAAAACCTCAAACGCGAGTGGAAGACCGGTTACACTGACATACGTGACTACGATGAATTCACGCTAGAACTGGAGAACAAAAGCGACACCACGCGTGAAATTCCCTTCATGCTCTATCTGCGCAAGGTCGCTAACATCACCGGACTCGTTCCCATCCTCTGTCATCCAGACGGAACCCCAACTGGCATCCATGTCCAGCTCAGTAAAAATTGGCACTATCCCAAACTCGGCTCCTACCTTCGCGCCTACTCACTTCTTCCAGTTGCTCCAGGCAAGCACAGTTATAAACTCAGAATCGCCTATGGATTCTACGGCACACTCCCTTCAGCCTCACACGCTCAGCTCTCACTCATCGGATACGGCGGAAATAATCGCTGGGATCAGCTCGCGATCGGTTGCTGGGGCGAAACCATTTGTTTTGACACCGACCGCAGCCTCGTCGACGTCGCAGTGACCGACGTGCGTATGCTCATGGCACGCAAGGGGAAAGAGGGTCAAAAATGGAGCTGGACCGAAGCTGGTTGGGGGGGGGACTGGATCCGCATCAATAATGCTCAAGGGAAACGCCATCATCCTAATAATTTAAAAACAAGCTACCACGCGCATGGCCCCTGCCTAACAGATGCCCGCTACACTGGCAACTATGGCATCCAAGACGAACTTTCCTTTGACGCCCAAATTCAAACACTACGCACCGACGATTACGCTCGAACCTTTCAGAAGTTCTCATACACCTTCGATAAGGAAGTCTCTGTAAAAGACTCTTGGCTATTCAAAATGGGCCGTAGTTTCCACTACACGGCTCCGAAGCTCGCCTACGGAAATGCCTCTGGCCTCATTCAAGAACTCGAGGTTCCTAACACCTTAAAAAAAGGAGAATCGCTCATCGAAAAAACGGAGCTTCAAGGACAAGCTCCATGGTGGATCAGCTTCCCTGGCTCCCACCCTAGTGACGATCAAATCAATAAAGGCAACGGCTACCGTGCACTCGTCATTCGTAGCTACAGTGCCACACTAGGAGGTAAAACCTACAGCCGACCTTCCATCTCAGCACCAGTTCATCAAGTAAACTCAGATGACACCATCAATCTAGATCTAACTCTCACTGCTCCAGCTGGGGTCACTAGTTTTCAACCAGGTGACACCATTAAAATGGATCTCGAGTGGGTCACGCTCCATCGCAAGGCCGATGACTATTATGGGCCAAACGAGCTCTACCGTAAGCACCTCACTGAAAATCCAAATTCTTGGAAAACGATCTATCGTGAAGCTTTAGGCAATGACCTCACCGTAGACGTCGAAGGTGGGGAGTTACACCGGAATTACCCAATCCAAATCCAATCTCAAGCAAATGAAGTGAAGGTGAAAATCAAAGGCGGCGTAGGCTACGTCCCGATCCATTTCAATGGCCTTAAATCCGCCACCGGCTACACACTCTATCAGATCATCGACGGAAAATCAGTTCCACTCGACCAATCTGTGCACGGCAATGACTTCTGGCAGACTGACTATGACGCAGCTAGCAATAGCTTTAGCCGAGTCTATAACCTGCCACTCGATCAGCTCCCAACTTCCGAGTGGGTGCTGAAGAAGGAAAGCAAACAACTCTCCTTTTCCCCGCTTAACTCAACATCTGAGAAACGACACCACTACTCTCGTTGAACTGGTTTACTTCAACTCCAGCTTCTTGCAGCAGAGTTAACCAATAATTCGATGTGGGCGTCAGCTCCGGAAGCACAATGTGACTACCATGCTTGATGTTAGTCACGCCTCCGCCGGAAAGAATTGTTGGACAGCCACGGAGAGTATGGCCGGTACGCAAGTTCGACCCGTAATTCACAATCGTCGAATCGTAGAGCGTTCCGCCATTCCTATCCTCGGTCGCCTTCAAGCGATCAATAAAATGTGCGAACAGCTCCATCACAGCTTTGTCACGTTTCTCTGAATCTTGTCTCTTGGTCACCGAAGAACTGTAGTGACTCATCACATGCCCAGAAATACTGACCTCGATACTCTTCAATAATGACTCCACTGGGAATCGGTAAGTTGCGACACGCGTAGAATCCGTTTGGAGAGCGAGTATGATCATATCGAGCATGATTTTCACCTCCTCGACACCTGTGAGGTCCTGCGATGGCTCATCGAACGGGGCCTCCGGCTTCGGCACATGCGCCCACTTGGCCTGACGCTCGAGACCAAGTTCGATATCGCGTACACTCTGAAAATATTCTTCAAGTCGTTCTTGGTCGTGCTTGGCTAGTCTGCGCTTCATCGTAGTTCCATTAGAAGCGATTACGTCGAGCACACTGCGCTTTTGTGCTAACATTTTCTCCACCTCCTTCGGCGACTTCTCACCATCGCCAAACAATGTGTAATAAAAATCAATTGGACGCTTAATGCCATCCATCGGTTTCCCCTGAGTACTGCACGAAAGCGTGAGACCACCTTTGCCGTGCCCACTCGTTCCATTATCACCCATCGCGGTCAAAACCAGAGACTGATAGCGAGCCTGACCACTAAAATATTGAGCAGCCACCTGGTCGCACGAAACCTTATTCTTCGCGCCCGCTAAGTAACCTGCAGTGCCCGCGTGAGGATCTGTAATGTTCGGGTTAAAGAGCTTGTCGACCATCGTAATGTCATTGATGTGACGCTCCAGTGGCTTCAAACCTTGGGTCAAACCAATGTCAGCAAATCTCCCAGCTTCTTTCGGGTAAAAGGATTGATGTGTGAATCCGTAACCACCACCTAGAAAAACCAACCGCTTAGGAGCCGCAGAGGCCACTGAAGCACTCGTCCCTTTTGCCATTGCAAATGTCTCTAAAAATGGAAGCGCGAGAATAGAACTTCCCATCTTTAAAATAGAGCGGCGGGTTTTCAGGTTGGTTGCTATTGGGTTCATCACGATTGTCTGATTATTATCATTTACCTTGAACGATCCTTTGGATACTTCAACTACTTATCTTCCAATAGGTTGAATCAGTCACATTTTTACATCTGTAAGAATAGTTACGAATAGAATCCATGCCATTTTTCTTCAAAAATATCCGCATCATTTTTTGCGCAATAGCTGCTTGTACGCTGCAAGCCGCAGAATCCCCCACTGCAACGATCAGCCAACAACACACCGTTCCATTCCTCAAAAAATACTGTATCGATTGCCACGGCCCGAAAAAACAAAAAGGCGACTTCCGTGTCGACACCCTCCATTGGACCATTACCAACGACACTGCAGCTCAAGAATGGCAAGATATCCTAGACGTACTCAACGCTGGAGAAATGCCTCCAGAAGACCGCGCCCAACCTCGCAATGAGGAATTTAAAAATGTCCTCGCCTCACTCTCTAAAGACCTTCACATCGCTAGAAAAACACTCGCATCCACTGGCGGCAAAAATATTATCCGCCGAATCAACAAACGCGAATACGCCCAAACAATTAAGCACCTTTTCGGACTAAATATCGAAGCCGACCTCATACCTGATGATATCAGAAGCGAGCATTTTGATACAGCGGGCAGAGATCAATATTTTGATGGAGCACTGCTAGAACAATACATGCGCATCGGCACTGCGATCGCCAAAGAAGGCTTCAAATGGTCTGGTGAGCCCTACGCTGATCCAGAGACCATCCGAAAAGAAGCAGATCTCAAAGACCCCGAAGTTACCGACAGCTCACTCCCCATGTACGACAGCGGCCAATACCTCTATAGAGGAAGTCGCACCAGCCGCTACGTCGAAATCCCACACGGTGAAGACCCTAGAGCAAGTTATCTCTATCGCGTACGTGGCGGCGCCATCGATCACGACATCCCAGTCCGCAACTTCGTAGCAGTCAGTACTCCTACTGGTATTTTCAGCCACCACACACAAATCGCTTCTCTCATTGGATTTACAGGCACTCCAGAAGAGCCATCGGCTGCAGAATTAAACCTCCCTAGAACGACGCTCGGAACGGATGTCGCAGACCAAAAAACAAAGATCCGTCTCTACGAGCCACTCCCCAGAGGCATCACTAACCCCGGCCGTTGGTACCCGATTTATCTCAAACACATGGGAGCTCCCGTCGAATCTAACATCTGGATCGATTGGGTAGAGCTTGAGGGCCCATTCTATCAATCCAAGTATAATATCTTCGGCGACCTCATCAGCGAAGACGGCCAAAATCTAGCCAAAACAAATACAGTTGGTGAATTCCTCGAAAAATTCTGCTTCGAAGCATTCCGTAGAGTGAATCCCGGGCTAGAGTATCTCAATAATCTAGAAAACTACTTTAAATCAAGAATGGAGGAAGGTCTCGATTACGAAGACGCAATGAGCGAAACTATCGGCCTCGTGCTTTCCTCCCCTGGCTTCCTCTATCTCGAAGAAAACAACTTCGCCCAATCCCAGCACCTCAGCCAGCGCGCCTTCGCCACCCGCCTTTCGTATTTTCTCTGGAGTGCCCCACCAGATGAAGAACTCTACAAAGTGGCAGATTCCAGAAAGCTTTTCCAGCCTGCAGAACTCCGCAAACAGGTCACCCGCATGCTCGCGGACCCACGTGCGGAAGCCTTTTACCATGGCTTCATGAGTCAGTGGGCCGACCTTGACCGACTCGAAGGAATCTCGGTTAATTGGGAAAAATTCGGCCCCTTCAGCCGAGCCAACGAATTTGCCAGCTACCAAGAACCCATCGAGTTCTTCAAAGTCCTCGTCAAAGAAAACCTCGGCGTCGACCAACTCATCGACTCAGACTTTGTTGTCATCAATTCCTACTTGGCTGACTTTTATGGAATCAAGGGCAACAAAACTACCAGCCAATTTGAAAAAATCCCCATTAGCAAGAGCACCCAAAGAGGTGGCCTTATCACCCAATCGGCCTTCCTCACCATTGGCTCTTCTGGCGACCGTACATCTCCAGTAATCCGAGGTACTCTCATCATGGAAAAATTGCTCAACGATCCACCGCCTCCTCCTCCACCAAACGTTCCAGAGCTCGAAGCCGCATCTACCAAACCACTTAGCAATCGCGAAATGGTCGAACTCCATCGCAATCAAAAAGTTTGCGCTTCCTGTCATGATAAAATCGACCCGATCGGTTTCGGGCTCGAAAACTTCAACCCCATCGGTCGTTGGAGAGAAACTGAGCCAGTCGGCAGCGATCAGGTTGACATCGATTCCAGCGCCAAACTCGTCAGCGGAATGCGTTTCAATGGTCTAGCAGAACTCAAACAACTCCTCCAAACCCAGAAGCACAGACTCGCAAGAAACTTAATCGACTCCCTGACCTCCTACGGTATCGGACGCCCAGTAGAGTTTTCTGACGAAGAAGAAATGCTCAAGGTTCTAGAATATGCGAAAACAACTGATTATAAGCTTCAAGATCTCATCTACCTTGTCGCTAATAGTCGCACCTTCCGCTCGAAATAGCCTACTAGAAAAGATCAGACCTTATGGAGAGCTCAGTTGAAGAAAATACTTGTCGCTAGCAGTCGTCACCTTAATCCGCACTCGACTCAAACCGGGCTTACCATCGACAGCAGTTGTTGACTCAATCGTGTAGTCTTCATCGAGTGTCAAGGTGCTAAACTCGGTGCCGAGCGTGGTGTTTCCTTTCACGAGGTAGTCCACATCAGCAAGCAGTGAATCACGCATCACCCACTCAAAGTAATAACCATCATTGGGTTTAGAATCGACTCCCTCAAACACAAAGCCATCACTCGCATCAAGCGGATCAGAATTCCCCCAATACTCCAGAATTTCTGCCGCCCCGTCCTGATCACTATCAGCAAACGGATTGATCGATGAAGAACCAAAATGAGCCAATGCCCACTCGTCAGCAATCCCATCTCCTTGACTATCATCATTAGGAATATCATTCACCGCTACAGCAATCACCGCTGATGCTGTACCAGGATTTGCACTGAATCCATCCGTCACCTGAATCGTCAAATTGTGCTGACTCGCTTCTTCATAATCTGGCCCATCTTTCGCTAAGCGAATCACACCAGTATTCGCGTCAATGGTGAAAATCCCATCCGCATTGCCGCCGATGATAGAGTAAGTCAAAGTACCTCGATCTACTTGTGCGGCATCTGGATCACTCGCATCTGGACTTCCCACTTCCACTTGAGCAACAGAATTTTCAGTCACTGAAAGTGGCGTCTCTGGCTCAGCAATCATGGGCTTCGCATTGGCATAATTCTGAATCCATTCAGTGATCAATGCCACCCCCTCTGAATCCACCACATTCGACCCCACTGGAGGCATACGTCCGTAATCATTCGTTGCAGATGCGCGACTTAGAATGATCGAATTGGCGGTATCTCCAGGGACGATCAAGCGGTCAGTATGGTCAACTACCTGCGCTCCTATCGCCTCTCCATGGAGCAAGTTCATTTGTTCTAGCTCAAAATCCGCCTGCCCACTCCATGAGTCAGGTACCGCACCATTCCCCTCATAATGGCAATACGCGCAGTTCACCGCTAAATACGACTTCACTCGCTCTTGGATATTAATACTGTCATCGCCCGGTTGGTGATGCACTGGCAGAGTTCCCGGATCTGCTCCGACAGCACTCAAGTAACCAGCATTTTCAAGCAAGCTGAGGAAATTACCTGCTTCTCCCTCAAGTGAGCCGAGATGATTCAGCTGACGCGAATTGAAGCCGAGCATCACATTGTTCCCGTCATGGTGACATTGGTAACATTGACCACGCGATGGAATACGCCATGTTTGATTACGCGTCAAACCTCCTTCAGTAATTCTGAGCTCTACATCCACACCATCTTCACCAACCAATGTCGCTTCCGTCCCCTCATCATTCCATTGATAGGTCATTCCGTAAAAACCATCTGAAGACTTCACTAAAAATCGTGTCTCAATACGCTTCACATTTGTTCCAGGATTATCCAAATCGAGATCCATATCGAAATGCTTCATCGTCACCATCCCCGTTGGAAATTCCCAAAAGTCGTCAGCAGAGTAAGTCATCGGTTCACTTGTATCGACCATATTGAAATAGCGACTCTTCGATGCACCATCCGACCAAAAAGTCAGATTCACATCGTAAGGCAGCATTTTTTCAGTAACCTCAAACGTCTCTACATCCTCAAAAGCACCTGTCTCAGTCAAGGTCTGTGGTAAATGACTATCGAAATCTCCATTACTGAAGACCAACTTTCTGATAATATTATTACTTCCCCCACCGTCACTGTCTGCAAGAAGCATCTCACCAGTCGTCGGGTTGGGCAGCATCGCTGTAATGCCTGTCTGTACCCCAAGCCTCTCAACTGTTGCATTATAAGCACCGAAAGCAAAGACTCCTCCAAGCGTCGTTTCTGTAATACCTACATCATCAAGCGCATAGTTGCCATCTGACTGGAGTACTGGATCCACCATCTGAAAATCACTGTGATCCTCTCTATGTACCGCCCATATATCACCTCGATTGTAATCACACATGATATAGGCACCAGTCAAAGTTGGAATGTCTGATGATTGGTAAAACTCCCCCCCGATAATCGACTTATTCTGAGAACCACTATCATTATCAGTAACGTAATACTCCACCACTGGCTGCACGTACTGCACCCCAGTTGGGGCAGCCACTCCATAGGTAGTCTGTAACCACTCAACATCACTCGTACCTGAGTAAAACGCCCATCCAGCATTTCCCCCTTTAGGTATAATCATGTAGCGCTCTTTAAGCGAAGCCATTACATCGGCGACCCACAGATCAGAAGTCCCAGGTACAAAACCAATTTTCCAAGGATTACGAAAACCAATTGCATACATCTCAGTACGCACTTTGGTCGGATCGGTTGCCTTATTAAAAGCGGAACTCACTCCTGAGCCATCGGCTGCTACTTGATTAAGAAATGGGTTATCTGCTGGTATAGAATAATACGCTAAGCCATTCCCATCGGTCGGCACTGTCCATTTCCCGTTTGTATCGTCACTTACAAGATTCTGCGGCTCGTAATTTCCCGGCTTCTTATCCACATCAATCCGTAAAATAGACGACCAGAAGCCTTCATCAATTGTCTGAGTGAGGCGATCCGCAGGACGGTTTTGGTGACTCACTTGCTTACCATCTCCAATCGGTACATAAAGATAACCATCTGGCCCAAACATCAAGCGATTCCATCCATGTGAACGATGAAACGTCTCCTGAATAAGTACCTGCTCAGTTGCATTATCAATAAGTGTTATGTTACTAGGGTCAGATACGGTGAAACGCGAGAGACGAGTCCAATTATTCTGGCTTGGATACGTAACATAAATATAGCCATTCGTATCAAAATCAGGATGAAAAGCCACGCCCCCCATTCCGTTAAGGTACTTATCAGTATTCACAGAGGATCTATTTAAAACTTGAACCTTTGTCGGAATCTCAGCCGTCACATCAGGAATCATCCAAATCACACCACGAGTCTCGACAACAAACAGCTTTTCAGGATGACCGGGGAGCGATTCAAGTGACGCAATCTCAGTAAAACTCAAATTAGGGAAAGCATTAGGAAAAGTATAAGCATTCTCTGGAGTTTCTAGAGGAAAATTTAAACTACCATCTGGATTTGTATAATCAACAGCCTCAAGCACAAAGCCAGACAGAGCAACATGTTGACCATTCAACTCTCCCGCTCTAATCACATTAATCACTAAATTTCCACTGCCATCTGTAGAAAGGTCGGTCAGCGTGATATAGCCATCAGCCGTAGAATCAGTTACTGCATTTTCGCCATCAGATTGCCAAATCGCATTAAAATTCGAGTTATTATTATAAAAACCACCTGTCAGGTTATAAGTAACGTCATCATCTAAGCCAGTGAAAGTGAGAACAAAATGCGCACGATCATTAGAATCATCAATCTGTGCATCACCATCAATAAGGCGGATTGCTAAGTTATCGTTGGCAATCAATGCATCACTATAAATACTAGAATCACTGATTTCTCCCGAACCGCTTGTGCCGCCGCTCAAAGAATAAGATGTCTTACCCGTTTTATTAGTAACACTAAACCCCACCCCACTAAGCGGACTTCCTTCGGTATCCTTGAGATATCCAGCACCTAATTCAACAAAAGATTTAGTAACTCCATCTTCAATTGCTGTATCCGAAAAATGATTAAAATTTGACCATCCCACTGGAGGTGTATCACCAAAGTCGATCCCTAGACTACGTCCAGCCAATAACTTAGTACCACTCACTGAATCAAATGTAATTCCGCCAATACTAGGACCGTCATTTCCATCTATACGCTGTGTGCCTGAAATCGTATATGTTCCCGCAGCGTTCACATCAAAAAACACCCAGCCAGCATTCACTCCTCCAGGATTAATCGCTAAAGCTGAAGTAGCATGGTCTCCTACTGTCGCACTGTTTACACCATCAGAAAGAGTCAAAGATGTCGGATCCCAGCGCCCATCAACGTTACCTTCAACTCCCGCTAAAACCCCGATTCGGATCACTTCTCCCTCAGCCACGGAATCAATCGTAAAAGACATTATTTCATGTGTCGCACCAGCTGTATCTGCTCCACCATTTGCAATTGCGATTCCCGCCACCTCATCCGTACCATCAAGAGCCAAGGGACTATCAATAGATCCATAGCTACCATACTCATCTACCACAGCGCCAAAATCCCCCCCTGACTGGTGACTACTTACATAACTAGGTAATTGCCCCACATGCTCGGTATAACTTTGCCCCCCCTGCGCAGACCCATTGAAATTGCCGTAAAAAAGATAGCCGTCAGAACCTAGTTGTCCGTCACTGCTAATGTCATTACTGCCCATTGACATCCAGTCGCCACCCGTTTCGGTGTAGGAATCAGAATTTCCATGAATACTAATCCCAGCTTCCATCGAGCCGAGTAAGAAAATGTAACTTAGGAAAAAAAGCCTAGCAGAGAGTGGTGCTGTCATATGTGTGGGGTCTTAAACCATAGGTTTTTGACTAAGCACATTGCCTGATGGGGAGCACACAAGGGGACAGGATGTAGCCTAGCCAGTCAAAAGTGACTAATAGACTTTAGCCAACTTTGGCTACTATTCATATTCTAGCCCCTCTCCTAAACAAGGAGAAACCTCCCCGCTGATACACAACAAGATATGCGATATCCACAACTTATCCCGATTTAAGTAACGACAATCACTTAACATTCGTAAACAGCTCCACACGACAAAGGTGTGACACAACCATCAAACACTAGATCTAGCTCAATTTAGGAGCCGCCCACAAAAACATAAGCACGCTGAACTAATACCATGATCTAGCTGCGCTATATGAGTAAACACATCTCCCCAGTATCAACGATCATGAACTATCGCCAATAAAAAGGGTTCTACCTTCTGCGGCGTAACAAACCAACAAGTAAAGCACTCATACCAAACGCTGTAGTGCTTGGTTCAGGAATCGCATCGATATTGATGTTGTCGACTCGGAAATCCACAGTCGCCGAAGACACATCGATGTGAAATCCTAATTTACCACTCTGATTGTTACCCACAGCATTAGAACTTTGAAAATCGACGCCAGAAGTACTCACTGAACTTCCTTGAACCACTCCAAATGTATCCACTTCAGCAACAGAAGCTGAATACGTTCCTCCAGTAGGATCTACAATATAGGAAATATGGTAAATAGAACCAACCTGTGCAGTAAGCCCCAAATTCACCCAACTTCCACCATCATTCACCTGCCACTCCATACCTGCGGTACTATCCACCTTCAAATTGGCTGTAGATGACCCATAGTCACCATCAAAAACCTCAAATTTCCCACTTCCACTCGACACATCAAACTGATCAAAGATCAGATACATACTCATCTCATAGGTATCCGTAGAGACCACCAATCCCTCTGTGTTATTCTGAAATGACCGCGAATAGTTTTGAACATTGTGATCTCCAAATCCTGAGCTAGAACCTCCTATTGATGAATCTAAAAATGTACTCGCAGTAATTCCTAAACCAGACCAAGTAGAACCTGATCCCCAGTTTGAAGTATCTTCTCCCGTTTCAAATGTCTGACTAATCGCGGCATGTAAAATAGCAGCTTGTGCGAAAAACAAGGAACTAAGGACTAGTGAAGTCTTCATACAGCCTTTCATAACATAGGTGAAAATTTCAGTTCAAGAGCATATTCTCCTTGTGACGAAAATGTGTGAAACATGCATCACTCCCCACCTATTCATACACCTCGTGCGCTGTGTACCAGAAGCGATTGTAGGACAGATTACCGATCTTGGATTTGATCTTTCTTGGAATCGTAATGTCATACACCCGATCTTTGATCAGTGGCTCAGTGAATTCCAATGTCAACGTATTTCCGTCGACTTTAAATGAGGAACACGGCATCTCTTTCTGCTCATACTTCTTCGAACCATAACTATCGTGGTAGGCGATCCGGTAACTATCTACAAACACATCCTCCGCCGATTTTTCAGTCGAAATGTCTGCATTGAAAGTCAGCTCGAAGCCCTTCTTCGTCAGTTTCACATTCTCTACGAAGAGAAACGGCTTGCCTGTGTAGGTGATCTTACGAATCCCCTCACGCCCCGGCCAACTCAAGTGAGTCTTCCCGATGTATAGCGATTTACCGTCTTTCGAATACAATAGACGATTATTCCCGCTATCGATCATGCTAGTATCCAACAAATGCGTGGCGGTTCCTTGCTCCACCCCATTCACTGAATCAGGTAGATAGCGAATCAAGCGCGGATGATTCATCTCTCCCACCAGCAAATGCCCCTTCTTACTCTCTTCGCTAGAATAAGGAATGAAGTCTCTTTCAATTCCTAACATCTGAGTAATCGAGTTTCCACAATCACCTTGTGGCAATAACACTGGAGCCTTCGTTCTACGAGCTTCTAGTTCTTCTACTGGTAACTCTGCAGGTGTCACCTCTGGTGGATTTTCCGCCCAAAGTAAAGACGCCGCATGTCCGTGAAAGCCACCCTCTTTGATTTTATGAATCTTAGAAGCACCCACCCAGTCACCTTGGTTATCGCTCACCCATAATTGGTCATTTTCATCCACGTAAAGCCCATTGGGAGTTCGCACCCCAGTCGCATACACTTCCGCTTTTTTGCTATCTGGTGAAATCTTCAACACACAGCCCCGATACGGTACTCGTGCATACATTCTAGGAATTTCTTCCCGCATCACTTTCCATTCATTTCCATCCTTAGGAAGAAACTTATCATGGCTCAGTCCGCCGGTGTCATTCCATTCACCACGAATTTGCTCGCGCGCACCCGCCATATTAGATGCCGTCCCCAAGCTGATATAAATATTTTTCTTCGAGTCTTTGACTAAGCCAAAAGTAAACTCGTGGTAATTGCCAGAAAGCCCCCAGTCATTACTCACATTTTCATAAAAATCGGCAACTCCGTCACCATCATCATCGTGTAAACGAGTCAACTCACCACGCTGAATCACTAAGACATCTCCGTTCTCTTCAACATAGATCCCGAGAGGCTCGTGTAAACCAGAAGCGAACAACTTCCATTGCTTGGAACCTTCATTATAAGTTCTCACCTCGCCCCTATGAAAACAGGCGATAAGATCACCATTCTTGGCATAGTCCAAACCACCAATCTGATAATCGGCTCCCTCCGGAGGATCGATTTGCTCCACTTCATAATGACGCTTCCAATTAAACTGCGCTGATGCGCTTGAGCTCAATAAAAGCAGCCCAGAAAGACCCGACAGTAATGTTTTTTGTATAGTCATTGTCTCAATAAAATTATGCGTTCTCTTTGTACTTAATGACGATCGTGGAACCTTTCGCCTCAACAGAAACCTCCATTTTAGAACCTTCAGCACCCTCAGGCTTATTAAACTTCGTAAATGCCCGATCTGCAGTAATGGTCCGAACGATGGTATTCCCCTCTACTGAAAAGCGTTCAGTCACCTTCACCTCACCCACCATGTATTCCAAGGTCGGGAAACCTTCTTTGTCTAGTCGGTAGCCCACATAATCTTTTTCTGCCTCAAGCAGCGGCTCTTTCACATCAAAGACCTGCTTGCCAACATTAGCTTCAGAATTGCCATTACTCTTCCAGTACTTGTAATTATCAACTGTGCCTTTTGCAATATACGACACCTCACAGGTATCCGTGTCCCATATCACATTGTGTTCCTCCGAAGTCGGTAATGCGATAACCATCGATGCCGGGCCAGTTCCAGGAATAAAAGTCCTCTCAACTCGAGGACGCTTACGGTACACTTCCGTCTCAATGTAGGGGTCAATCCTTGGCATCTTAATCTTCTGCTGACCTTTCGCAGCTTCGAGGATGTACTTGTGGACTTCGATGAGTTCCTCCTCGGGAATGTGAACCATTGCCGGCATCTGAGCCATATCAGGATTGCGCTTCCCCGGATTATAACACCACTTAATAAACTCCTCGCGCTTCTCCTTCGGGTACCATCTTGCGACATCTACCAGCGCAGGACCGACAAGATCTTTATTCATGTCATGGCAAGCGATGCAATTCGTTTTAAATGCCTGCGGGGCTTCCGCCGCCGATGATTTATGCACCATACTTCCTCCCACCAGCATCACTCCCAACAGCCCAAATGTTATGCGTCCATTTCTCATAATATATTTTTCTAGTAGTTTTTACACCGAGCGATTCGCAGAGAATCGTCAAATCCTCCTGTTCTGAACACCATTACCCTAGCTCTAGTTTAAAACTATCTGGCTAAAAGCATTGGACGCCATCATCCCATACGTCAACTTTTAAGCCAAAATCCCTGCGTACACATGATTCACAAATCACGACAGTCCAGAACCATTCACACACTTGGAAAACCGCTCAAATTCGCCCCTTTTTCATTTCCCAAGCTGAGCTCTTAGCCTAAACACAGCTCACAGCAAAACACACTGTTACCTATGAAAAAACTGATCCTCTCCTGCGCTATAGCGCTATTTTCTCTATGCACGGCACAGGCCGCCACCTCAGATAAACCAAACCTCATCTTCATTTACGCAGATGACTGGGGCTACGGCGACATTGGAGCTCACGGCAGCACCTTCTGTAAGACTCCACAGCTCGATAAAATGATCGAAGAAGGTACCGACTTCCAGAATTTCTCCGTGGTCAACCCAGTCTGCTCTCCAAGCCGAGTCGCCATTATGACCGGCCACTACCCAGCTCGACATTCCGTCCACCGTCACTTTGCCACCCTCCAACACCACAAGAAGACTGGGATGCCTGACTGGCTAGACCCAAAAGCAGTCATGCTACCGCGCCTCCTCCAACAAGGTGGCTACAAAACCGCTCACTACGGCAAGTGGCACCTCACCAATGTTGATATCGATGACGCCCCACTGCCTGACCAATACGGCTACGATGATTACAAGGCCTTCAACCTTCCTGGGCCAAACGCTCCTGCAGACTCCCCTATTCCAAACGCACTCAAATTCATCGAAGAAAACAAAGAGAAACCATTCTTCATTAACCTCTGGATTCACGAGACCCACACTCCACACTACCCAAAACCAGAATTCGAAGCGCTCCACCCAGAGCTCAACGATCGTCAAAAAGTCTACGCAGCCATCGTTTCCGAAGGTGATACCGGCGTTGGTAAAATCCTCGCAAAGCTCAAAGAACTCGAGATCGATAAAAACACCCTCGTCATTTTCTCCTCTGATAATGGCCCTGAGCGCACTGGCGCGAAAAAAATCACTGAAGACGCCTCTACCGGTCCTGGAAAAGGCAGTTACTACAGCGTTGGCGAAACCGCTGGACTCCGTGGTCAGAAGCGCTCGCTCAATGCTGGTGGCGTCCGCGTCCCATTTATTGCATGGTGGCCTGGTACGGTTCCTGCCGGAAAAATAGACAAGACTACTACGCTTGCTGGCACCGACATTCTTCCTACATTCTGCAGCCTCGCAGGTGTTACTCTTCCTGAAGATTATCAAGCTGACGGGGTCGACATTACCTCAGCACTTAAAGGTGAAAACTTCGAGCGGAACAAACCCGTCTACTGGGATTGGCGTGCAGCTACTGGTAAAAAAGACTTCTGGGCAAGCTCTGGCATCGCCGAAGGCAAATGGAAGCTCCTCCACAACAAAAAACTTAAGCGTACCGAACTGTACGACATGACCGTCGACTTCAAGGAACGCAAGGATCTCTCTAAGCAGAACCCAGAACTCGTTGAAAAACTCCTCGCAAAAATCACAGCTTGGCAAAAAACACTGCCAGATGCACCTCCCGCAGACTGTATCTCTAAACATAGAAACTAAAAACCAACAGGCGAGCCACTCTCACTCGCCTTCAAAAATGATGAAACGTACTTTCCTAGCACTTGCCTGCACACTTTCAATACCACTCACCTACGCCGCAGCTCCGCAAACCACCACCGATACTCCCACCGCCAAGGATCGTACACTCATCATTAGTGATGGCTCCCGCTTCACACCAAAGGACTTTTACCCAGAATTTAGCTGGGACGTCACGCCTCGCTACTTCATGTTTGGCAATCGATACAAGTTGCTAACACCTGAACAAGTTCAGTTCATTTCTGAACAAACTAGCTTCCTCTGCATTGAGAAATCCCATGGTCAAAAACCGCTGGGAACCGCCGAACTCGGAGCCAAACACGAAGCCGCAGCCTTCAAGAAAATCAATCCAAAAACCAAGGTCCTCTTTTACTTCAATGCTGCCTACGCATGGCCTTATACCTCCTATAACCAGATTTTCACCAAAGAAGGGATTGAGCAGAACCCGAAACTCAAATCAACTCTCATCACCCACCCTAAAACGGGTAAACTCGTCGACCGCTACGGAGCACTTTGTTACGATGTACTCAACCCATACCTCCGTAAGTGGTGGGTGGAAACTGTTGCGAAAGCAGTGCAAGACTCTGGCTGCGACGGCGCATTTATTGATCAAATGCACGGCAATGTCGATTTTCGCAAAAACAAACGTGCAGAGGTTGAAAAAGCCATGGATCTAATGATGACAGCACTCAAAGAGGCTCTAGGACCAGACAAAATCCTACTCGCCAACAATGCTTACACCCCTTCCACTGAAAATATTTTAGCGGTCAGCGACGCTGTAATGTTCGAGAACTACGCACGACAAAAATCAAACAAAGAAAGCCTTCTAGCTGAATGGGAAGATATGCTCAGAATCGCCAAGGCTGGTAAAATATCCGTTTTTCGCCTCGGTGTCGAAGGCACTTGGCGCGGCCACATGCAGCCCAACATGCCTCAGCTTTCAAATGAGAAATTAGAATTCGCTCACGCCTGCTACCTTATTGGCGCCCAACCCTATTCTTACTTCATGTACAGTTGGGGCTGGAAAGTCGCTACTGGACCGCTCGTTGACTATCCAGAACTCAGAAAACCAATCGGACCACCCAAAGGCCCCTACAAGCGCACCACACCAGATGGCTGGGACTTCACCCGCGAGTTCGAACACGCCAGTGTCTGGGTGAATACCGAGACTCGCAAAGCAAAAATCACTTGGCACTAGAGACTCCACAAAAAAAGCTATCAAAGTTGTAGGTTTCACCCACAACTAAGACAGCCTCTTAATCTAGCTCATCTTCTTGAAATATATAGCAACTAGCTGCGGCGGCGACGTATGCACAGCATACCCACAGCCCCTAGACCTAAACTCAATGTAGTACTAGGCTCAGGTACAGCATTCATCTCAGCAAACGACTGACCCACGATAATATCACCACTGATCAATCCCAATGCTCCCCCCAAATCTACAGCATCAAGCTCAATCCGCATAGCATTCGTCACTAGCGAATAGCTCTCGGTCCCAGTTCCTGTAACAATTTGTTCATTCAAATGTACGCTGATACCAGCCAATCCCGCTGCAGATACATCCAGCAAAGTATTGGCAGCATAACTTGTGGCAAGGTTGAAATCTATACCAGCAATCGATAAAGTCACATCTTCGAGTTCACTCTCACCAAGTGTAAATAATGACCCATACGATCCCGTCACAGAAGATGATGAGCTAATAGCGGTCCCTGAAGTACTGCTTATAGTTAAAATATTCGGTGCAAACAACACCCCAGAAACAAGAGATAATTCCAATCCTGTCACACTGGATGAACCTACAGTGTTTCCCGAAGCTGACACCCCATCTACATTAGATAAAGCTTCTGCGTCGATTACCGAGGCTTCTACATACCCCAACGCCCCCAAAGTGCCGATACCTACAGATAGATTTGATACAGTCCCTGTATCAGTATCAGGAACTGGGGATGAAACATAAGCCTGAGCATACGGACCAACCCCTACATCTACAGCTAATATGCTGAGGTCCACATCAAGACCGAGTCCTGATGCAGTTCCAGACGTCACCATAGACGCCCCATTGACCTGACCTAACAAAAGCACAGGCACACAATAAAACAATTTTTTACACACCGACGGGAGTTTATACACACTTTTCATTTTCTAATTTTTTAGGGTTTTTAGCAATACAACTCATGAATCAAAATCAACGACAAATTGAAACAGATTCACAACGTAAACATCTAACTATCATCTAATTAGATTCACATCAAGATCATATGAGAAAATAACGTCACAAAAGTTAGATCGCCCAAGAAAAAAAACGAAATATGCTTCATGCATTTTCGTGGCATCCACGATGAAATACCATCAGCTAAGCTTAGATAGGACACTAAAAACAAAGTTACTTTAAACTTTCCTATCTCTCATCAGTTCGAAGGCTTCAGCTAATTTTGCTGCGCCTAATCAAAAAAAATAACCAGCTTTGAGTTTTGGTAATGCCATTTCCCACTGATCTGAATGGCTACTCCAGCAAATCACATGCTATTGGTTACTACCAATCTCAGGACGTGGAACAGTTTGAGGAAGGAACTTTATGTTAACACGACCCGAGCCATTATTAGGAGGCATGATGAAAACAATCTCCCGTCCGGAAGGTTGACCTAGAAGCCGCGTTTCATAAAGCATCACTCCCTTGACTGTACGAAGGTAAAAGGGGTGAAAGCTTCCTCCCGTGAGCTTTTTAGTTTTTACTACTGTCGTCTTGCCAGGTTGTAGTCTGAATACATCTCCACTAAAAGCCCCTTCTATCGGAACTGATGTAAAGTTCAGAAACCTAAAGCTTCCAGCTGGAAATACATCGATAGAATCATTAATACCAAACATCGATAGCGGCAGGCTCGAAGCTTTCTTATTTGCAACGACAACATAAAGCATTTTCTTGGCTCCTTGCATTATCGTAGCCTGCCCGATCATTTTGTATTTATCCTTACCTTCTGGATCTTTTTCACTAATGAACATTTCCAATTTACCATCTGAAGGCAGTGGATACGACTCCGAGCGACGACCAACCTTAATCTTCACCTTATTCATCGTACTACCATTACGGTAATAAACTGAATCATATGGGAGTTCCTCCCACGAGAGTAACGAAAACGCTCGCGCTGATTTTGCGTTTTGCGCTTGAACACCCGATGGTACTAAGATCAGCAGAAAAAAGCAAAGGGCAGAAAAGAACATGTGTTGATATTGAATTCGCATAATATTAGAGTGATTTTTATTAAATTTCATCAGGTGACAGCCAACGGAATCGCATGACTTTAAACTGACGTCCGAAAGTTTTGTTAAGCTCATTAAAATTGCTAAATCCAGCAAGTGTGATGGGGTCAAGTGCCTGATCCCAAGGTTCATTGTCGGCGGCATTATTGCCCGAGTCCACATACTCTGGCACTCTCTGCACTACCATCTCACAGACTGCACTTGCAAGGACTCGGCTGCCATCAGCTGAAAGAGCCTCACCGTATGAGCGGATACGAAAGGTATCTGTTCTAGCAGTCAACCGTGGAGCTATAGGCAGAAGAAGGTCTGCCTGAGTAAGGTCTCCAGCTATATTGGTCGTGCTACTCTTTAGAGTGCTTAGCGGTGGTCTACCTGGAGCTTGAGCACTCGAATAGTCAGGGGCAGTTCCACCTGCACCAGATTGAACATCTTCGTTAATAGATGTAAGATCAATAGCCGCTTGTAAAGCTCCAGTGTATGAGGTGGCAGGGTCGAGTGGTCCCATGCGGTGATTCACAAAATCTGAAAGACTCATGAAGGGGCCACGCAGTTTCACCTGTTCAACGATATTCGTTGCTAAATCAGCGATTTCCCCATCGTCAAGTCGTGCGAAGCCTGCCCAGTGCGCCTGAGTAATGAGCCCCCCAGACGCAGCCGGATCACTCGGCGACACGCTGCTGGGGAATGGTGTATCATTAGAAGGAACATCAGTTCCCCCCTGTGCATACTTCACAGCTAGATTTCTATTGGCTCGAAGAAATGCTTCCCATGCTTGAGTCGAAGTGGAATTTACATTGAACACGCCATCGATAAGGCTGTAAGCTCCCATTTTCATGTAGCCGTCATCCGCGACGAGTTCCGCCACAACATCTTTAGTACTTTTTCCAGCTGGCAAATAAGGTCGAAGCACAGGATTTGCTTGAGCATCTCGATAATCTTCACCATAGAATTTTGTTAATGTCTCTTCTATCGATCCTGTTTGTGAATACCCTCCATTCAGAGTGAAATCAGGAGCGATTCCGGAAAGATAATAACGATCAAAAAGGGCATCGTTCATCAGCCACGAGTGATCAGCTGCTGTATATACATTACTACCGGCAGTCAGTTGTACTTTTTGATACGCAGTTGTAGGTGTCACAAGTGGACTCGACCAAGAGTTACCCACCGCATGAAATGGCTCTGTTGCCTGAACGCTTAGATTCGCATGAGAAAATTCAGCCAATGAATTTAAAGGAGTCGAAGGGATATTAGACATGGGGACCGAAGTAGAGCCTCCAAATTGGTAGGTAGAGCCCCAGAACGCATTTCTGCCAGAACCTGTAAAATTAAACCCATAATTATTGAGTAAATTATTAATATTATCATCTGATATATGGCCAAAAAATTGATTCAGGCCACTAGAGGAGAAACCAAAATCTTTGTTCATCAGCATCGGCGCAGGATTAAACCGTGAGAATATTTCAACAGGTTCAGCAACTGAGTCGACTGGCCCACCTTTCCCTCCTCCAAACAGGGCTGGTTTCATGAGATGGATCAACAAACCAAAGAAATTTTTCTCTCCACTCAGTAGCACACTGGCATTCACTTCGGAACCGGGAATGATAAATCCATCGGCGCTTGTACCTGGAGTTTGGTATCCGTCTTTAGTTGTGTTAGAAAGCTGGTAATGTACTTGCTGTATCTCTTCAGAAACGGCTGGATTGAGAGGGTTCGCAATACTTGTGTTTAGGTAGTATCGATTGGTGTTAGCCGCGCCTACTGCTGAATAACCAAAACTAATCTTGTTGTTAGAAACACTAGCGGTATCAATAAGAACACTACTACCATTACCGTTGATCTCAGTCATGATTAGGCCGCTGTTATTAATATCATTCTCTTCAAAGTAACCCGGTTTGGCTATCCCGGAATTGGCTACGGACGGCGTCACAGCCATCACTTCGCCAGGTTCCATCGTAATCGTTGTAGAACCATTTGTATCTTGAACTTCAAAACTGGCCTTCCGCCCAGCGCTATTTACATTCCATTGAAAAAGATCGCGAACTGTTCTGTTAATAATCATCGAGTCAGTCCCTGTAATCTCGATAGTGTATTTACCTGGAAATGAGTTTTGTAAGTCTATTTTCAACCCCTCGACTTGCAACTTCCTATTATAAGGATTCCATATGTAGAAGATAGGATCCACAGCAACCGCCAATTGAACCTTACTCCCCTGCGGTATACCCTTTAAGCTGAGCAAGGCTGTCGTTCCTAAATTCACTGGCGCATAGGTGGGTTGCGCTGGACGGTAGATGTAGAAATTAGAGCCTACGAATGGGTCTTGCTTTTTGGTTCGCTGTTCGTGATCCCAATGATCAGCCCAAGGAGATACCGTATCAAACATGTGACTGTAGTTACTGCCCTCAGAGCTGAAATTGGGGTAGTGTGGCCTAGATTTTAAAATGTAGTTTCCTTCTGAGCCAGATAATCTCTTGTATAGATTAGCGTAATCACGTAGTGCCCACCAATTTGGTCCGCGAAGTGTGACACCAGCATCCCCACTTGCAATATCACTAGAGAACGGAGTTGCAGGACTGGCCGACCTATAATCTCTATACACAAAGCGTTCTTTGACAGGTAGGCCACTAGGTTTTCCTGATGCGGTGAGACGGTCATTTCCTTCCACAAACTCACCATCCTGTTGGTTAAATTTATCCGCCTCTGCCGCCTCTGCATCGTCGTCCATTTCAAATGCCAGACTTAAGTCACGCCGCAAGCCACCATATTTTACATCAGTCATCACCCCTCGGCTGCCAAATGTAATATCGTGACGCTTTTCTCTGAGCCAGTCCTTCTGATTATCCGAGTCTCCCGTCACTAGAGGCATATCTGCCTCACTAATAGCTTTCTGAATATTGCTAACCAAATCTGAGTCGTTTTCGATGGGGTGAGTGACAACTCCATCAAAGGTGCCTTCAAACACAGCATAATCTGGTCCAGCTATGGCTGAAAGCCTCGCATGTAGCTCTCTAGTCTCATCTGGAGATTCTCCACCCGACCATCCGAGATCAGCTTTTACCCCCATATCTTCCACCCAATAGGCATAAGAGCTTAATCCTCCACTGCCATCCGAAATATTAACCTTGGGTACTATTACATCTCCAGAAGCATTGTTCCCTTCAAAAATTTTGATCGCATCTGAACTGGGCTGAATTGCAACTATGCTCAGATTTTCTACCATCGTAGAGTCGGGAGACGAAACCAACCAACGGACAAACTCACGCGTGTCAGGCTCCTTTGGATTATAACTCGCTGTGCTGCCGTTTGCTGCTACAGTATCAGATTTCCAAACTCCCGCCCAATGGCGTTTTCCATCCACAGGCGTCACAGAGGATGTATAGGCGTTACTCGACTCTCCTAAAATCGAGGCTGTCGCAGTAATACGTTGGTCAGGACCCGCTGCCTTCTGTAACTCTCCTAAAGCAATCATTAAGGCCATCCGAGCATTCGCCTTAGCCTGTTGCATCGGAATTGCATGTTCGGTGGCTTTTGTCGTAACCGACGAAAGGCTCAGCATACCAATAGCCACCATCACGAGCAATGAAAGCACGGAAATCGTTGCAATAAGCGCGAAACCCTTAGATAGAGATTTTTGATGAGTTTTCATATGGTTTTTTCATTGAGCAATTCACACCACCAGAAGACTGTCGCCACACCGATAATGTATTTACATATTCACTACATTTGAGTGACTTATGGGTAAAAACCTCCTCTCAGCAGAATATGTAATACAATGTAAACACATATCAAAAAAATGATCGACCCCCAAGAATTAGGGGGGTCACCACACCAATAACAGCCACCACTCTCCCTCTCATACAGGGAAACTACGCCTTTTGGCTATAAACTCTCAGCCAAATGTCCAATAGTATAATCTATGAAAGATCCCCTTAAAAGTACGGTTCAACTTTAGACTACTGACACTACGAAATAGGAAAATTGAGATAAAAGACATTGAATCACGCCTTTCACCGATCACCCCTTCACACCTGCTTTTCAACAATAAATTTCAACTCCACCGGCCCTCTCGATCTATCCTTGGAGGGAATAATAAAAATCAGTTTGCGTTCATTCATTTGATGCTTCCATACTGCCGAGTAGAGTTTCGATCCCTTCAAATCTTTTTTTAGTAGCAGAGCCACTCCCACATTACGTGCTGCCCCCCCTAATTGTACAGAACTTGGCTTCCAACCAGCAGGAATGAGCTTCTGCTTTTTATCACAGCGGAACACCAGTTCCTCATTAGTGAGATTTATAAACCGCAGAGATCCCCATGCAAAACCCTCAACATTATCCTCAACCACTAAAGTTCTGATCCCTGACGGGTCGTCTTTATCAGGAATAAGCAGGAGGAGAGGCTGCTTGATCGAAGACCCCAAAGCTATAGGCACCGCTAGAGGCTTCCCTTTCTCGGAAAGCCGGTCATTCACTTGTAAGCGCAAACTCTCAGAATCAGCCTTCACTTTAATCGGAGCGCTTCGCGCAAAGTGATGCATTCCCGTGATCTGCTCCGCTTTCGAGCCATACGCTATCGATAAATCTCGCCCTGCGATATTTTGATCCCATGCCAAAACACGCATCTCCACCGCTTGAATGGGCAAAGCAAAAAAACAGGTAAAAATAACTGAAGTAATAAATTTATACATAACCTAATTTCTATTGAGCTAGAGCGAGCGCCTCATTGTCATTGAGGTAGCGGAATGAAGTGATACGGAACACGCGACCAAACTGACGGTTTATCTCTGTTAAATCTGCAACTGGATCACTAGCTGCATTGGTCGAATCCATGTAGTCAGGATAACGCTGAACAGTGGCTTCTATCCAAACTCTCGCTGCGACCTCACCATTTGATCCTCGCGCCTCTCCATAGCTACGAATGACAAAAGAATCCGAACGCACAGTAATCACAGGAGCCAGCGATTTTAGAACATCTGCCTGCGTCAAATATCCAGGTATTCCCGTGCCTGTATGCGCTCCAGCGTCATCGATATTTGCTTGATCCTCGCTCTCATACAGACTCGAATCAATAGGTACCTGAACACTCTCTTCGTTAATTGCCGTCTTATCGATCGCGGCTTGAATCGCCCCGCTGAGTCCTTCGTCACTATCTTCAACTCTCCGGTTGATAAATTCAGAAAGAGAAAGAAATGGTCCGCGTAGTTGCACTTCTTCCACAATCTTTTCAGCAAGCTCTTCCACTTGGTCATCAGTCAAACTTCTAAAGCCATGCCAGACATCATCCCCACTTCCCACTGGAGCACTAAAACGTGGAAATGGTGTCTCTGAGCCAGACTCTACTACCTCCGAATCTTCTGGTACACCTCCAAGCTCAAAGCTAGCCCCGCGAAGCCCTAGTAACACAGCCGTCCAGGCCTTGACACTCGTGGAGTTCACATTGAAAGCTCCATCCACCATCAAGTGCCCTGCCGATTTGACACAAGCTTCAGGTTCTAGCATTGACTGAACAAACTCCGACTCACTCAGACCTCCGAAGGTATCCTTAAGTAGACGCATACGGCCGTTGCGCAGCGGATTAGCTCTAGGATCGTCAACATACTCAGATAGGACGCTTTCTAAACTACGTACCTCCTGTGCCACTGGTGTATCCCAAACTGACTCATTTCCTCCACCCGTCCCTGGCTCTATTTCGGGAGCTAAACTACTGAAAAAATACCCATCCCATAGCGCCTCATTTACCAAATACGAATGATCCACTTCAAGACCGTCTCTCGCATCATCCACTACCTGCCCCCTCTCCACATACGCACTTGCCCAGCTATTTCCAAACTGATTTGCAGGAGAAAAGGGCGTGCAAGTAAGATCAGCATGCTGAAAGTCAGCCATCGAAATCAATGGCGACTTAGGCAATTCAAAAAAGGACAAATGAGTACGTCCTTCGAAAGGAGATTGTGAAGCCCCATAATATGCGGCAAGCGGCACTTCCCCAGACGTGTTAATTAAACCATTCGCAGAAGAAACTTCACGCATTCTTAGCTCATATTGAGGGCCGTTTTCAAATTCCGTATGTGTGACATAAGGGTTCATCGATGACTGACGTGGATTTCCACTAAAAACTAAATCTGATGACTGCACTCCATTCTCACTCGAATTGGCAACCCGATGGAAAACCTCAATGGAAGCTACTGGCAAGGGGGCCTGCTTTAGACTTTCAAAACTCACTGTTGGTGACACATAAGTCTCCCTTGATTTATTATAATAATTCGTAAGCACATTAGCGATTACCTGCCCACGCGTACCTACTGCAGGATCAGCACCCTTAGCTAAGGTCGCATCAGATAGACCAATCATAAATGGCAAATGAATGCCTAATGATTCTTTATAAACCAATGTTCGAAATGTCATCGAAGCCGTATCTCCACTCTCTAATGGAGTGCTCCTGGCCCCTCCATTTCGATGAGGCTGTATCACAAAACCTCCTGAAATGTTATAATCTGCCATGTTATCCACTGGCTTCATGAAAATCGTTTTATCTCTGGGAGGATACGCATCTATCTGATCGTGATCCATTCCAGTGAAGTCTAAAGTTTTCAAATCAGGTGACGCTGGACAAAACACACGCACCTCACCAGGTTTAAAACGAATCGATTCCTGAGCCCCCATTATCGGTCCACCGCCTGGCGTAATCGCTGCAATAAAATAGGGATTAATTTGCCTTGAGGAACCCGCTACATTCGCCATTGGAGTACTCCATTCAGCTCCACCTTTCGAACTATTAATAATCACTTGCCAAGGTAAATCTAACCATGGGTAAGCCACAGCCCCCTCGATTTCCAACGCCACATTATACGGATTCCACAAAGTAATCACCGGGGTAAATGCAAATGAGGGCTTATCATCTTCAGTCAACGCGAGACTGACCAAAAACATCACACGGTCTAAAACTGGTCGTACGCCAGTTTGAGTTTGGTCAGCCACTACCTCAAAATGCGGCGGCCTTTCGAAACCCGCTGCAAGCTCACCCTCTCTTGCCGCAACATGATCCAGACCGCGCTCAAAGACAGTCACACCGTCAGCTGTCTCATAAAGGTGATGCGCAATTCGATAATGCGATCTCAATGTGTCAAATGTTGGAACTGAAGTGACTGGAAAGTGAAAATGAACATTGGCTAGATCCCACTCCCGCTCAAAGTTATGATACCCGACATCATTCAATGGCTCATAAAGAGGTCTTTGGCTTCCGTAGCTACTCGGCGTCGTGAACTCATTTTCAGAAGCTGCTACAAACGGATTCTTAATACTCCCCCATGACGCCTGCGAAAAATCAGCATCATCCATCTCAAACCCCAAACTCAAATCGACCTTGAGCCCACCATCCACCACATTGGTCAACAAACCGTAGGACGAAGTCGTGAAATGGCCGCTTCCATTCTTAGAATCACCAGTCGCAGCGAGCTCGTCATCTAGCATCGCCTGACGCAGATCAATCACGCGAGATGCCCGATGATTCCACAGTTCTGTAGGATTCGAAAAATATTCTGAAAACTCTAAATTCGCTCGCGGCTGAACCTGAAGATCATCATTGGGTTCTCTATCCTCAAGCTCTGGACCAGCAATATTGATTTTAGCCTTAGTCCCTTCTTGCGTAATAGCCCAAGCATAAGCGCCCTCTCCTCCAGCGTTTGAGTAAGTCACTAATTCTCCATTCAGCTCAATACCCTCTTCATCCTTAAACAAGGTCACTAAATCACCAGAGCCTCCATTCAACACCCAATCACGGTCTTTGAGCTGCTCTTCATCACCTGAAATCAACCAGCGCAAAAATCCAGATTCTTTAGGAGCATCATAGTCTGGCGTAGTCGCAGTTTTTGTATTTTTACCCAATCGGGCTGACCATGATTCCCATACACCTAATGCGTACGGTGAGCTGACCGCACTCCCTGAACTACCTCCCGAGGCCTGACCGAGGATTGAACCATCAGCTGTAATACGCTGATCAAGACCTGCAGTTTCTTGTAATTCACCTAGTGCTATCATCAAAGCCATCCGCGCATTTGCTTTGGCTTCATGCATCGGGATCTCACGTGCGCTTGTTCGGACCGTGACTGCCGACAGACTCAACATCCCGATAGCTATCATTACCATTAACGAGAGCACCGAAATAGTGGCTATAAGAGCAAACCCTTTAGATTTAATATTTTGCTGGGTTTTCATTGTATGAGTGGATTGAAAGCTTTTGCCACAAACACTTTCCTACTGGTGGATGCAACAAACTCGCTGAATTACGTTATTATAAACCTTGATTACGCAATAACGTCATATGAAGAGATATACTCCCCAGTGAATACAATGTAAATTTAATTGAGCCCAAATTTCGCAATAACGAACCAAGGTAACGTAAATAAATCACCAATAAGGTAGAAGCCTCCAATTGTAACACCATGTATCCACCACCAAAATACACACCACGTAACAAACTGTAGTAGAACTACATTGCTCAATCTGGCCTGACCCCGTAGAACTGTGCAGTTCATAAATGTAGATTTGGTGATATAACCAAATCGAAAAACATGAAAAGAAGCCGTTTTAGCGAAGAGCAAAAAGTCAGAATCCTGCAAGAATTGCGAGCTGGTAAGAGTCGTAAAGAAATCTGTGCCGAGCATAATGTGAGTCCTCAAACAATTTCCCTATGGAAGAGTAAATATGGGGATATGGATGTAAACGAGGCTCGAAAGCTTAAAGCCTTAGAAGAGGAAAATGCGCGGATGAAGCGCATCATAGCTGATCAGGCGATGCAGATCGACATACTCAAGGAAGTGAACTCAAAAAAGTGGTAAGTGTGGCAGCCAAGAAGACGGTGGTTCGCACACTAGTAGAGTCTGGGTTTGCGAAAGTAAGTGAAGTGTGTAGAGCGATAGGCTTACAGCGATCTAGCTTTTATTGGGTTAGTCAACGTAGCCCTGAGAGTATAGAGCTTGAGCGAGAGGTTCTGAGGCTCAGCAAGGATAACCCTCGTTATGGCTACAGGCGCATTACCGCTTTGATGCGCCGAGAAGGCCATAAAATCAACTCTAAGCGTGTACAGGCGATACGTCGCCGTCACGGCCTACAAGTACGCAAGAAGCAGCGCAAGAGTAGACGAGTAAATGAAAATGAACCCAAACGACTCCGCGCCAGTGCAAAAAATGAAGTCTGGAGCTGGGACTTTGTTTACGATTAAACAGAGCATGGGTCGAGCTTCCGCATTTTAAGCGTGTTAGATGAATACACTCGTCAATGTCATAGCTTGAATCCTCGTCATAGCTACCGAGCCGAAGACGTAATTGAAGTTCTAGAAGAGCTCATTGTTGAGCATGGGCCTCCTCGGTTCATTCGTAGTGATAATGGTCCAGAGTTTATAGCCTACAAAATTCGAGACTGGCTCAAAGAGCAAGGCATCCAAACACACTACATTACACTAGGTTCACCATGGGAGCAGTGCTACATCGAGAGCTTTCACGACAAGCTACGCGATGAGTTCCTGAATCGTGAAATCTTCTACTCTCTAGCAGAAGCTAAAATTTTGCTAGAAGGATGGCGAAAAGAGTATAACGATGAACGCATCCATAGCTCGTTGGCTTATCTCACACCCAATGAGTTCGCGCGCAGCGTACAGACTCCGTTACGGGCTACGCCCTCCACTCCGTCTGTACGCGAACTAATCCCTAACCTAATAAGAAACAACATCTTCACTGAATCTACAGTTTAGATCTGTCCAAAGCGCGGGGTCAGGCCACCCCCAATTTACTGGATGGAAGATCTCCCACTAGCCTGCATATTTCATAATAGCTTCTTGAATAGCCCTGAAGGGATAGTCATTTGAGCTTTCACCCGATCTCGGGTGAAGAAGTTGCCCCGTAAAACGGAGCCGTTGGCGAACGATGAAACGACATCTTCCAGACCACCTGCCCTACGAAAATGGCAGATGAGAATAGCAAATCACTTGACTAAAAATTTTTTATCTGTGTCGCAAAATATTTCATCGTCGTGCGCCCATCAGGAACATAAAAGAAAACCACAGTTCTTCGGTCGTCAAGAACTCTCCATCCTTGACGAACCATCCACCTTTGTTTCTTATTCTGAGGCTCAACATAATTTAGCTTCACATCAAGGAACTGCCCCATCGAATCACTCATGTTAGCCACTTTGAGTTTCATAGGAGCCACATTAACTTTCTTTTTGCCAAAGGTCCCTAATACATAGTTAGGTGTGAAATTCACAAACATAAAATCTCCATTGCTAAAATAATTATCCGTTGCGTTCAATGAGAGAAGCTTCATCGGGAAAGTCGGATTTTTAGTGTCTGTGACAGCAACAATCAAAAACTTCTCCCATCGTGCATCCACTTTTGTCGAGGGAAGCCCTTTCGGCATAACTTCACCCTCATCATAAATTTTAGGGGCGAAGACTATTTCTAATTCATTTTCACCCTCAAATTGGAGGTCTTTTCCAAACTCATATTTTGGCATCTCCACGTCACCATGGAGTTTTCCATTCACATACACATAAACTTTATTAGGGGCGTTAGCCGGCTTATCATAGTATAAAACCCTTGCAACACTCGCTGAACCTTCACAACAAAGCAGCAATAAACACAAGCACGTATATTTCAAAAAAATCATATAATTAAACTTCATCTTTATTCAACCATCGAAAAGAGACTACCTTAAACTTCCTACCATGTAATTGGTTAGTCATACTCAAATTGGTGTAATCTGTACTTATATTGTTTGGATTAACATACTCCGCAGTTCTGACTACAGTAGCCTCACACCATGCTTGCACTTTATTTCCTGTAGAATCAAATGCCTCACCATATGCCCGAATAACAAAGCTATCATCGCGCACACTCAAAAGTGGAGCAATAGGCCTTAACACATCTGCCTGCCTAGGCCAACCTGGCGTACCATAAGCCACATGTCCCTCAGCTGCTTTTGGAAATGAGTAGTAGGTATCATGATCTGAAAATTTTCTAGCACTGTACTTAGCATAGGTAACGGTCTCTCCATCTGCATTCGTATAGGATTCTTCCTCATCAGGCGGAAACGCACTTAGAAGTTCACCATATGGGTTTTTGGGATTGCTTGCGCCAAGCTCAGACAGAGCGATCAATGCACTCTCCACAGCGCCAGCCATCGCCAAGTCTTCATCATCAGAGAGCTGCCTGTTGATGAACTCAGAAAGAGATAGAAAAGGCCCTCTCAGTTTCACCTGCTCTACAATTTGCTCCGCAAGCGCTTCGAGTTGTACCTCAGTCCAGTCATAAGGCTGAGCTACTAATTGCGAGTCACTCCCTGCTGAAGATGCGTCACCAGCAAGACTCGTTCTGCTCATAGGATATTGATAAGCTGGTCCCTCATTTAGACTTGCTCCCCCGTTTACCGTATCAATAGTTTGATGAGGCACTTTAGTTTCCTTCATATTAGTGAGTAATGCTTTCCACGCTTCAACTGATGTAGAATTCACATTAAACATTCCCTCCACTTCAAGCTCTGAAGCAATTTTATTCCATGAAGTCCCTGAATTTTTAAAATTTTCTTCGATGTAACTCGTAACCTCATTTTTAGAAATAATCTTCGTAGGTCTGTATGCTGAATTTTTTAACTCACCCGCACCTGTAAAAAACTCTTCGAGAACTTGGTCCAAGCTCTTTTCTTCTATTGATGTGAATGGTTCGAGCTCTGGTGAAATTGATGAGACAAACCAATCATCAAACATTAAGTGATTAAAAACATAGCTATGATCATAACCCTCAGTACCAGTAACCTGAATTCCACCTTTTTCTATGAAGGCCGAAGCATGACTATTTCCTAACACATTTGCCATCCGTGGTGCATTGGGATTAATAAAGGCTGGGTCAAAATGCTGTAATTCTATCAGCGATAACAATGGTTGCGTTGGTAACTCAGCGGTCACCCAACGCGCCAAACCATCTAAAGACGTGTATGATGTTCCAACAAAGCCGCTAACATCATCCCCGGCTGATAGATCCCGTGCAAATGATATCAATTTAGGATCCACTTGGCCATTAAGTCGGTCTATATTCCACTCATACAGCTGTTGCTCAATCCCCCCACTACCGCCACCATGATGCATTGGTCTTAGTATTTTATTATTAAGGTACCCCTTTGTAGGGGCATGAGTCTCAAATAGATTACGCATCGTCATAGACATTGAAACGAAGGGTTCAAATTTATTTGCACTCCATTCTACATCCTCGATGTTCACAGCCGTAGCCTCGCCATCCGTATTAGGTGAGGACTTCTCTTCAAATAATTCCGAGTCATCTGAAACATGAAAAGGCATTGAACGAGTGCTGCCTACCCTTCCAGCTCCTGTTCTTAACCAAATCGGAACACTATTATTGTTCCCTGTACTAAACCAACTTGCGGAGTATGCTGTACCCGCTGGATAACCCTCCGCTTTAACCGCGCCTATTGCATCGCGTATCCTAACAAAATAAGGTTGGTCAGTAACACCTGTATTTACTTCTATACTCTGCACTTTATCAGCATTTGACTCTAACAAGCCAATATATGCTGATTTCCCTATCACCTTCGACTCACCAGGTTGAAATAACTGATGAGCAAATGACGAAGGCTGTGGTATCACATTAAAAACGTTTCGCCTACTATTATTTTTCGTGCCAAGAAGCAATGACATTCTCTGAGGCACCAAATTTTGGTCATCACCAAGACCGAATCTAAGATAAAAAGGGAAATTCGTCTGATTGGAGCTTGTGGAATTAAGTTGCAAATACTCTCTATTAAAACCTGTATTATCTATGGCTACGTTATAGGGGTTATAGTAAGTAAAATAGGGATGAACTCCTATAAGCGGCCGATAGTTAGAGTCATCACTCGCGTCTATTTTTTCAGAGGCGAGACTAAAATACATCTGCCACCTAACCAGCAAAGGCTCTATGATAGAGAACCTCTCACCATTCATAGCATTCGATTGACTATTTAGAGAGTTGTAAAATTTATAGGTCGGCGCCCCACCAGCGTTAGTCTGTAAATTTTTATAAAGTGAAGCAAAGTCGGCTAGACTATTCCAAGTCATCGATGTTTTATCATTGCTTCCCCATCCATAAATTAAAGCCTTTTGCCCAGAAGAAGCATACTTCAACCCGCCTAGATGCTCCACTCCAGGGGTGATATTATAAGTCGAATAGCCATTTTGTGGTACCCTTTCTCCCCATGCAGAACGGTAATCAGGATTAAGATCTTGGTAATTATATCCTGAAGTTTGCCACTTTTCTGCAAAGAGAGAGAGATCTCTCTTCCAGCCTCCAGTAGCGGCATTAGTCAATAAACCTGTCGAAAAATGAGTGATAGCATGATAGTTCTCCTTAACGATCTCTTCTATGTCAGGAGTTCCTTCTACAAGTTCATATGACCCAAATGAAATTGCCTTCGCTAGAGTTGGATCATCATTGATTTCAAACGCTTCAACTTGATATTCTAAATTCGAATTCTGCTTGTTAGCCCACTCCGCAAACTCATTTGCATCGGGTGCTTCAGACATAGGCTTGATCAAAGCTTTTGAATTTAAGCCTTGAATCCACCATGCATATCCTCCTTTCTCACCCTCCTCACCATCGATGCTGGTTGGCCTCATGTGTACTTCAAGGTCTGAATCTATGTCGGTGGAGAGAGTACCGGTTGAAAGGATCGGCACTGTTTCTGCATTTTTAATGAGTGTAGGTGTATTATCTGGGTCAGAAAGACTCTGGCTTTTATCCGATATCAACCATCCCAGAAATCTACCTCCTGAAGTACTTTCCTTAAACTTTTCGTCATATTCAGGCTGACGTGGTTTTCCCTCTGAATCATGATCAGCCCCCTCCCAAGAACGCCAAACTCCAGTCAACTGTTTAGGCGCACTACTATTCCCCTTCACAATATCCGCAGGAGCAGTAATACGCGTATCCGGCCCAGCCATCTTCTGCAGCTCTCCCAGAGCCATCATTAACGCCATGCGGGCATTCGCCTTAGCCTCTTGCCGTGGAACCTCGTGGTCCACCGACCTCGTGGTCACAGCAGAAAGGCTTAACATACCTATTGCAATCATGACTAACAGTGAAAGCACTGAAATGGTTGCAATAAGAGCGAACCCCTTTGAGAAAGTAGATTGTTGAATTTTCATGAGAATGAGTGGATTTAAGACTGACGTATTGCAGGAATACGTGTGGCGCATGGTGTATATTCCTAAGACTAATAGCGCACCATATGGCCAATTGTTTGCGCTACTGGCACAGAATATACATAAATGTAATTACATTGTAAATAACTTTAAGGGAAGATTGAATCATCAGAGCTAAACACTGTGCAATAAAATACTGCAACTTTCGAACTATTCAGCTGTTCAGTATCACGTACTTAAAAGGATTTGACCGAAGCTAGGAAAGCGCTTGCACCGTACCTGTTACGCATTTGGGTAAATCTGGTGCACGAACTCTGTACGCACACTTCGGTAAACATCCCATTCAATAAGGGACGTGATTGATAAATTTTCATTAGAGAGTGGTTTTTGACTTAAAGACATCAGACCTGTAATACATCTCTGAGAAAATGCATCCTAAAAAAATATTTTTTTGCCGTCATTCGACTACGAATTAATTTATTTCCTAACAACGACAACTTTGGTCACCAACTCAATAACCCTTAAGCACTCATTTAAAACTGAGCGCTTAACACTCGAACTGGCAGGATGCCTAAAGCCCCCATATTCAACGCCACAATCAATATGCGACAACCTTAGAAACTCCTCAGAGTTGTAGCATGATACTTAGGGTATTTCCCCCAACGGCAGGGAGAACAAAAAACACTAACCTATCATTAGTTGAACATGGCCAAGATCTTCTGGCAAATCTCCTAAGTGTATTTTCTTCAGGAAGAAACATATCCAGCTCAAGTGAGGCAGACCCATTTCTGGACATCAAGTTATCAATAGTCAGATTACTTTTTGGCTTTAGCTTTACTTTTTTCTCCCCAACTGAACCTATGTAGCCTAACGCTGAAAAGTTCACAAACATCATATCATCAGGCCCAAATTTGTCGTCACTAGCATCTACTATATTCAATTTGATTGGAAGAATGGTGTTAGAGCTATCATTCGTGAGAACAATAAGCACTTTACTCCAATTTTCAGGTATGCGGACTGATGGCAATTTTTGCTTCAATCCATCTTGCTTGAGGTCAACTCCCATCGGAGCCAAATAAATTCGCTCAGTGCTTTTCTTAATCTTAATGGAGTCAGAAAAGTTTTTAGTCAGAACATCGATTGTATCAGACTGCCGTCCTTGGAGTAAAAGTAATTTCCTTGGCACATTAGATGGCGCATTGAAATAGATACACCTAGCCAAGCATTGCCCATACACTGGGACACATACTGCAAAAATCGTAAATAAAGTAAAAATTAGTTTCATAGCTCGTTTAACAATTTAAATTTCATCATCAAACCGCCCACTCCCCCCACAAGAGAATATGTAAAAACCACATATAGATTAAACTCCACTTCATTTAATAAATGAATGAGTATTCACAACTATTTACATTACAGCGAATAACAATAACACCGTGATTTATACGTCATGAAAAACCACCGATCACTCATCATATCTCTGATCTTTCTCACCCTCTCTGCCGACAACCTAAAAGCCTTCCCTCCTGCCGAAAAAGGCATGCAGCGCTAGGTTCTGGAACTACCTCTTAAAGATAACGAAAACTCACATCAAGTCGAACTCATCGTCGGTAAAACCGTCATTACCGACGCCACTAATCACTGCTATATCGGAGGGGACATCGTAAGCGAATTCATCCAAGGTTGGAACTTCCCTCGTTACATAGTCAAGGAACTCGGAACAATGGCTGGCACACTTATCACACCCGGCACGAATATTAAAAAAATAGAGCGCTTCATCACCCTCAGAGGAGAGCCCTACCTCATCCGCTACAACAGCAAACTGCCAATCGCGTCGTCTATGTCCCAAATGGAACCGAAGTTCACTACCGAATCTGGCAAGCGGGTGAACAATTCCCCATGCAAGTCAACTAATGAACAATAACTGCTATTTTCAAAATCCTGACCGCTTTCGCATCCCTTAGCTTTTTTGCCCTATCCTACGAGACTAAGTCGACCGAACCTCAAGCTCCAACTCAATCCCAGCAACATTGACTCCGAAGGCTTACGCGCCTCTTGAGTGCCATTTTGAATAGCTCTGCAACTTGTTAGCTCCTCATTTCTTCAGCACAATCCTATAGTGCGCCTTGCCCTCGCGCAAATGATCTAATGCTTTATTAATCTGCTCCATCGGAAATTCCTCCACTACAGGCTCGATCTTGTGTAATTTCGCAAACTCGAGCATCTGAGCAATGGTTCCCGGAGAACCCACTGGCGAGCCAGAAATCTGCCTTTGTTGGCCAATTAGCTGCATAGCACTCACATCAAGAGGCTCCAATGTTGCCCCTACAAAATGTAACCTGCCTTTCGGAGCCAAAGTTTGCAGATAACGATTCCAATCCAACTTAACATTCACCGTCGTGAGGATCAAATCGAAGCTCCCCGAAGCCGCTTTCAACTCAGCATCATCACGTGAATTTAAGGTAGCATGCGCACCTAGTTCAAATGCCTCCTCGCGCTTTTTCTCACTCGAAGTAAAGGCGGTGACCTCACATCCCCATGCATTCAGAAACTGTAAGGCCATGTGACCTAAGCCTCCAATTCCCACCACTCCTACTCTCGCTGTAGGCTTCACATCAAATTGCACCAAAGGGTTAAACACGGTTATTCCTCCACAAAACAAAGGCCCAGCTTTCGCCAGATCCACCCCTTCCGGAATAGCCACCACTGCCCTCTCAGACGCGCGTACCTTATCTGCAAAGCCTCCGCGATTCATAATAGTAGGAATCCCCTCCGAACACAGATTCTCATCACCCGAGTTACAACATCCACAATGACCACAATATCCAGCATGCCAGCCGAGACCCACCGCTTGCCCCACTTTTAAATCGACAACTCCCTCACCTACTTCAGCAATTTTCCCTACCACCTCGTGGCCAGGCACCAAGGGATACTCAGACATCCCCCATTCATTATCAATCATGCTAATATCACTGTGGCAAACACCACAATACAACACATCGATCTCCACCTCGTAAACTCCAAGCTTCCCAGGATCGTATTCAAAACTCTCTAACTGCCCACCAACTTCTTTTACTGCATATGCGTGAATCATAACACACCACCCATACACCAATTACTAGCACTCTACTAGAACTCATGCAAAAGGGCACCAAAAAAGCCGACCTAATCACAAGTCGGCTTCTTCAAAACAATTTGATTAACTAAAATGCCTTACTCCGCCCACTCGACTTCCTTCGCGTCGCCCCAAAGGTTTTCAAGATCGTAATTCTCGCGCGCTTCTTCACTCATCACGTGAACCATCACGTCAAAATAATCGAGCACCACCCAGCTCGTCTCAGCACGACCTTCACCACTGTACGGCTTCACTCCGTATTTCTCTAACACGATCACTTCCGTGTCACGCATCAACGCTTTAAGATGTGGCATCGAGTTACCAGAACAAACTACGATGAAATCGCAGAGCGAAGAAAGCCCAGTCACGTCGAGCACACGAATATCTTCTGCTTTATTATCGTCAGCTGCGCGTGCGCATGCTATTGCGAGTTCCTTACCTTCTATTTTCATCGATTTATCTTTGATCGTTCAGTCACATCTCTGGGCAAAAAAAAAGCCCCATACGGGCTCATCCTTACCAGTCAGTAGTTAATTCTACCAGAATGAAAACCATCCCTCCTATTGAAGTTGGATGGTGGAGCATAACGGAATCGAACCGTTGACCTTCTGCATGCCATGCAGACGCTCTACCAATTGAGCTAATGCCCCGTTAATCCTTCGAGTGCGCGAGGGATTTACCCTCAGTCGCACGCGCTGGCAAGTTCTTTTTTATTTCCCTGCCTCACCAGAAAAGCTGACACATCTGCCATCGGGATACTATTGCAAATTCCTCCCATTCATTTCTACTCGGCTCGAAATGATCATTTTAGCGCTAAATGCCGGGAGCTCGTCTTTAAAATTTGCAGTTTGCTGCACAGATTCCAACACCTTCCCGATGGAAGGCATCATAGAAAAAATAGGCACCCCTGACATCTTCGGAGTTCTCAAGAATAATGGCGAAAAGTTACTACTCACACTCGGCGGAAAAGACCACCAAGCCGCCATCCAAGTCGTACTCGCCACCCTCTTTCACGAGCTAAAACAATCCGGACAAAGCATCGAAGCCATTGGCCACCGTGTCGTTCACGGTGCAGATATTTTCCATTCCGCTACGCTAATTGACGACTCAGTCATCGCATCTATCGCCCAACTTTCTCCGTTAGCACCACTACACAATCCACCCACACTAGAAGTTATTAAGGCGGCAATTGCCCTCTATCCATCGCTCCCTCAAGTAGCTATCTTCGACACCGCCTTCCACCAGAGCATGCCTGAAAAAGCATTCCGTTATGCTGTCCCTGATGCTTGGTTTGAAAATCATAAAGTGCGTAAATACGGCTTCCACGGCACTAGTCATTCCTACGTCTCAGCAGAAGCGATTAGACGTTTCAATCTCTGTCCCGACACCTCTAACATCGTCGTTGCACACTTAGGAAATGGCGCCAGCGCGACCGCCGTAAGAGGAGGGAAAAGTGTCGACACCACCATGGGAATTAGTCCACTAGATGGCCTTGTGATGGGAACTCGCAGCGGCACTGTCGACCCCAGCCTCCACTGCTACATGAAAAATGAAGCAGGACTATCAGTGGAAGAAGTAACCGACACACTCACCAAAAAATCCGGCATGCTCGCACTTTCAGAAACCAGCTCGGACATGCGCGACATCTGGGCCAAGCACGACCAAGGTGACTCAAAAGCGCAAATGGCACTTGAAGTCTACAGCTACCGGCTCGCCAAAGAAGTTCTAGCCTTACTCGCCGCCTTCCCATCAAAAATCGACGCACTCATCTTCACTGGAGGAATTGGAGAAAATGACAAACGCGTCCGCGCGCGGCTGCTAGAATCACTCGCTTGGATCGGATTCGAGATCGACCACGAACTCAACCAAGTCGGCGGTGACACCAAGGGTCAAATCACCAAAAGTAATGGTCCAATCGCGGCTGTCATCGAAACCCAAGAAGAACTAGAAATCGCACTCCAAACAAAAGCTCTTTGCCAATAAACACAACGCCACTCGATTCCCATGAAACACATTTTCCTCACCGTCCCCATTGGCAGCGAACCCGGCCTGACATCTGTTAGCATCGGCCTTGTTCGCACATTCGACCGCCTCGGTAGTAAAGTCAGCTACTACAAACCCTTCTCCCAATCGCACGACTCCAAACAGGAAGACCCCGCACCACTCTACATTCAGGAAGTCACTTCGCATGTCCCACCAGCTCCCATTCCAGCCTCTACTTGGAGTCGCGCCAATGACCAGCAACACATCGAATCGCTGCTCCAGGACATCATAGAAAACGTTAACAACCTGATGGAAGACCACGATGTTCTAATCATCGAAGGCCTCATCGCTCAGGCTGAACTTTCCAGCGTTGCTGAAATCAACACCCTCCTTGCACGCTCGCTCAATGCCGAAACCATCCTAGTAATTAAACAACGCGACCAATCACTCGAAGAGCTAAAACAAGTACTCGACCGCGAAATCCAGTCGCTCTCACTTCCTCACAAAAATGCCAAACCGGCCGTCGTCATCAACCGCTATAAGCAAGCCGACGATTCTCACCAACTCACTCAAAAAGAAGCCTTCCAAGCACTCAAAGCTCAATTCAATTCAGTTAACTACGATCTCATCGGCGCCGTTCCTAACACCCCAGCCATGGGCGCCATGCGCATCAAAGACTTCCTCCACTCTGTCCAGGCCTCTGTCATTCACGAAGGTGACATCGAAAACCGTCGCATCCTCGACTTCTGTCTCTGCGCCCGCCAGGTCGAAAACCTCCTTGGCGCATTCCGCCACGGTTCATTGATTGTAACCCCCGCCGACCGCAGCGATGTCATTACAGCCGCCGCTCTCGCCGCCTCAAAAGGAATCCAGCTCGCCGGCCTCGTCCTCACTGGAAACACTGAAGTAAACCCAGACATCTACGAATTCTGCCAACACGCCTTTAAAAATGATGGAGGACTCTCCGTCTTACGTATTCCCACAAGTTCGTTTGAAGCCACCACGGCCTTCCTCGCCCTCAATAACGAAGTCCCTGTCAACGACACCGCTCGCATCAACCTCGTCATGGACACAGTGGCACGTGGGATGGATACAGACTGGCTGCGCCAACGCTGCTCCCAAACCATTCAAAAACGCCTTTCCCCCGTCGCATTCAAACATCGTCTCTCACGACTCGCCGCAAAGGCGAACAAACGCATACTTTTGCCAGAAGGTGAAGAACCACGTACTATTGAAGCAGCGATTGAATGCTCACGCCGTAAAATCGCCCGCTGTGTGCTGATCGGAGATCCACTCATCATCGGCAACAAAATCGAATCCCTCATGGGCACCGTAGGCGAGCACCTCGAAATTCTCGACCCAGCTCAAGCACGTGACAACTACATCGAACCGCTCGTCGCGCTAAGAAAACACAAAGGCGTCACAGCCTCGGCAGCCAAAGATGCACTCTTAGACAACATTACCCTCGCGACTATGATGGTCACCCTTGGTGAAGCAGACGGCCTCGTCTCCGGTGCCACGCACAGCACCGCACACACTATCAGACCTGCACTCAGTCTCATCAAAACGGCACCCAACGCGGCTCTCGTTTCCTCGATTTTCTTCATGTGTCTGCCCGACCAAGTACTCATCTACGGAGACTGTGCAGTCAACCCGAACCCCAATGCTGAACAACTCGCCGACATCGCACTGCAAAGTGCAGCCTCAGCCAGTGCCTTCGGTATAGAACCTCGAGTCGCCATGATCAGTTATTCGACCCTCGGTTCAGGCTCTGGATCAGACGTAGAAAAAGTCACTGAAGCCACCCGCATCGCCAAAGAGCGCATGCCCGAACTCATCATCGACGGCCCCCTTCAATACGATGCCGCTACCAATGCCTCAGTCGCCGCCACCAAAGCACCCGACAGCCCAGTCGCCGGTAATGCCAACGTCTTCATCTTCCCTGATCTCAACACTGGCAACACCACTTACAAGGCAGTTCAACGCTCCGCTCAGTGCGACTCCATCGGCCCTATGTTGCAAGGCCTAAACCGACCAGTCAACGACCTCAGCCGCGGCACCTCAGTCGAAGACATCATTTACACCGTTGCCCTCACTGCAATCCAAGCCAGCCAATAAAACACTCGGTGAAAACCCTCATCTTACTCACTCTCATCCAAGGCTTATTCCTGCAGGTAATCAATGCCGATGGCATTCGCCCAGCCTCACTCGAGTATGACACTCTCCAGCTACCAGAAAACCTCGCCCGCGAGCGCACAGACCTCATCAAAAAGGGTCTAGCGCTTTCGAAAGAGCACGGATGGCTTCGTTACACCTTCGGATCCGCTGACCCAGAAAAAGGCGGATTAGACTGCTCCGGAGCACTCTATTTCCTGCTTCGAAAATCTGGTCTCGAGCCACCAAGAAGCTCCAGCGCACAGTATCTCTGGGTGCGTGAGAACAGCACATTCACCGAAGTCGGAAAATCCATCACCAGCCTCGACAACCCCATCTTTGAAAACCTCCTCCCTGGCGACTTGCTCTTCTGGTCAGGTACCTACCATCCCACCGACCACCGAAAAACCCAAGTCAGCCACGCAGCCATCTATGCTGGGAAAGATGCCAATGGCACCCACATCATGCTCAATTCGAGCGATGGCAGAACCTATTTAAGAAAAAAGCAGTCAGGTTACGGGATCTTCGAATTCCGCCTCCCGAGCGCTACCTCCAAATCTACTTTTGTCGGCTTCGGCACCCCTCCCGGACTTATCGCAGAGCCTCAATCAGACTCGAACTCTTCGCCCCAGGAAGAACAGAAAGATCCATCTGGTTCATAATGTAAGCAAAAGACACCCCAGTTTCAGGATCGCCAAATGCGTGGCTCCCACCTGCCCCTGGATGACCAAACGCTTGCATCCCCTTGCCATAATTCTGCCGAACCTTAGCGCCATCAGCATCAAGTGGATCTAGCTGGAATCCACAACTAAAGCGTGTCGGAGTCATTAAAATACGGTCATCCCCCGTCACCACCGGAGTCTTCATCCACCCTAACACATCCTCAGAGAAAAACGGAATAGCTCCGATCGCAGCCTGGTAAAATTTTGCTAAGCTGCTGGCTGTCCCCACACCACCCATCGCCGGCAAACCCGATTGCCATGCTTTCGGCTTATTCATTTCGTGCACCCCTTGCAATCCACTCGGTGAGGAAAAGGCCTGCCGCACCAACGTTCCTTGCTGGTTAAATTCTTTATAAAACCCACTCTCCAAATCGCTTTTCTCCATCTTCCCAGGATACAGAGTCGCTACGCGATCAAACTCACTTTCAGGCAAGCCAATCCACAAATCTAACTCCAGCAGTTCTGCAATCCGCTCATGAAACACCTCACCCAGTGGTCTACCTGATAGAACCCTAACCGGCTCTTCTAACAAAAAACCAAATGTCCTTGGATGATAACCATGGCCATCACCCAGCTCCCAATTCGGCTCCTGCGCTTCAATCGCCGCAATCACCGCATCGTACTCAAACACGCTCGCCTTCTGGTCTAGTGCGGCCAAGCCACACTGATGACTCATCAGCTCCGCAAACGTTGCCGAGCTATTTGGGAAATTTGGCCAAACTCGACAAACTAAATCCTCAGGAGTCAGCCCGTTTTCATCTAACAACATGAGCAAAGTCGCCGACGCCAGAGCTTTCGTCGCCGAGTAAAATGGCACCATTGTCTCAGCAACCCACGGCTTTACTTGCTCTCGCTCACACCAACCCTGCGCGAGATTGAGAATTTCTTCACCATCTTTCCACACCGACACGGAAGCCCCTAGCTCCCCACGTTCTGCAAAATTCTTCTTAAAAGTTTGTTCCAGCACATCCAATTGCATGGACACAGGCAAGCCATAGCATGCAATAAGTAGCAACTCGAAAACGCTAACCATGTGGACATTCCGACCATCATTTTCATCGCAAATACATTCCGCTCGTGCAGTGAAATCATTTGCCCATACACAGCCGAATCTTACCCACGCTTAAGAAGACCTTTGAGAATGTGATGCACATCCTCGTTCTTCAAATAAGGTGGGAAACGCTCAGCTCCTGCACCATAGCTTAATAAATCCACTAGCTCCGCTGTGTGCTCGTGGGATGTCCACCCCACCCCCGTCTTAGCCAAGTACTTTCCAGCACAATGCTTGCCATACACTCGTGCCAGCAAATCTTTATCGATTCCCAATTTATCATTCACCTCTTGCTCTATCTCAGGCCACGCCTCCCAGCCCATGACCTGCATAAACAGCTCTGAACTAAAAGCTCCTCGCCCTTGGGCATCCTCCGCCATAAACTCAAAACTCCCTTGCTGATCAGCTAAAGCCGCCAACGCTTCTCCAGTGCCACGGTACGCATTCCCAACACCATTTAACTGACAACCAGCCGTACCGTGATCAGTAGTCACTACTAACAAGGTGCCAGGATTCTTCCTTACATACTCCATCGCCACAGGAATACATGCATCAAACTCGAGCTGTTCATGCACAATCGTACCAGGGTCATTGGCGTGCCCCGCATGATCAATCCGTCCACCTTCTATTTGCAAAAGAAACCCATTCGGATTTTTTTCTAAAGTCTGCAATGCTGCCTCGAACATCTCGACTAAGTTTGGCAATCCAGAATAAAATGCCTGATGCACACGATCAATTGCATAGGGAATATGATCGTGAGAAAAAACACCAAGGAGTTTGTCCTTACCTGCATTCAGCTTGAGTGATTGCTTATTATCCACAAAGGCATATCCCTTTTGCTCAAATTTCGTAATCAGATCACGCTCACCCTGCCTGAAAAACTTCATTCCTCCACCGAGATACACATCAGCCTCAGCTACCAAATATTGATCCGCTATCGCTTCCTCCATCTTCCTGTGCTGCACACTCGCCAAAAAAGCTGCAGGAGTCGCATGTGTCAGACGCGTCGTCGTGACTAAGCCCACTGACATCCCCAGCTCCTTCGCATGTACCCCTATCGGCTTCAGCTCTTCCCCCTCTGGCGTAATATTAATCACCCCATTATTCACTCGCTTCCCACCTCCCCATGCACTGCCAGCCGCAGCAGAATCAGTCACCATTGAATTTGCAGATGCCGTATCTTGTTTACTCACCACCACTCCTGCCTGAGTATAAAGCTGCACCCACTCGAGTGACTGTGACGCACGAGTTTGATGCCAGCATTCCGTCAGTGAAAGCGTCCCCACACCCATGCCATCAGCAACGAGAAAAATCACATTCTTTACCTCCCTCTTCTCCTCCTCAGCTATTGCTCCTCCCCCCATGAATACAGTACCAGCAAGTGCACCCGTGCTTTTAAGAAATGAACGACGATTAGTTAACTGTGCCATACCACAAGAGTATCTCACTGAAAACGTCCCACCGAACGACTTTATTTACGTCGCAATATCTTCACAAACAAAGTCCTCCAGAGCAGCCCTTAAATACCTACCCCCACTAAATCAGGGTCATTCTCAGCCGTCTTTCGCAACGCAGGATCGAGTGCAAACGCCTTTCGTAGATAAGAAAGCGCCTCTTCGGGGTCGCCAAGAACTGCAGAATAGCATCCCATATTGTAGTGGAATAAAGCATCCTTCATTAAAGAGTGAGGACCACTCATCAAAAAACTTTTTGCCGCTAAAGTATCCCCCGTTTCATGCAAACAAAAGGCCGCATGCAGGTAATACGATTTTTTATTCGGTCTCAAACGGCACAAAGCTCGAGCAAGCTCGACGCCACGATCCCAACGCTTCTGCATCATCTCAGCAGCCAACTCTAGCTCCGCTGCGTGTTGGCTTTGTCTTACTTGGTTAGATAAACCTTCTAACTCACGCATCGCCTCATCAGGCATTTCTAGCTGCAAGTAACCCTCCGCAGCACTCAAGCTTCTCTCCTCGTTCATATCTTGTGCAGTCTAACATTATAATAAAGCTCCGAGCAACCACTGAGCGTCAGAACCTATCGCTAAGCAAAATGCTTCTGTGCAAAACCGACTCGATCCTCTACCAAAGCCAGCACACGCTCGCGTCGGCTCAGCTCTTCAACACGCTTTAGCCTCGGTAACAAACCCGTACTATTCGCAACCTGAATCGCCAAACCCGGCCGAGCATTCAACTCCAAAATTAATGGCCCGAGTTCCTTATCTAACACTATGTCAGCGCCCAAATACCCCAACTCAGTCATCTCATAAGTCTGCGACGCCAAATGCATCACCTTGTCCCACTCAGGAATTACTAACTCATGCAGGTTCCGGCCAGTATCCGGATGCTCCGTAACGGGGCGACCGTGTTGAACCGCCGACCGTGCCCGGCCAGTCACCAAATCAATCCCCACGCCCACGGCACCTTGGTGCAAATTCGCTTTCCCGTCAGACGCCTTTGTCGACAAGCGCATCATCGCCATCACAGGAAAACCTAAAAAGGTAACCACTCTCACATCAGGAACGCCTTGATAAGAAAAACCGTCAAACGCATCACTAAACTTGATAGCATACTCGACCATCGTTTTATCCCTGCGCCCACCCAGTGAATACAATCCACTCAGAGTGTTACTCACGTGCCGGTGTAATTCAGCATAGGTCTGCACATCACCACTCGCTTTGTAAAACAGATCATCCTTGCGGTCGTGAATCACCATGATCCCCTTCCCCGCACTTCCCTGCGTCGGCTTGATTACAAATTGCTTATGATCACCCAGCACCTTCGACAGCCGTTTAACATCAGATTGACGCTCCACCACTCCATAGAGCTCTGGGACGTTCAAACCAAAATCCTTAGCTAGTAGTTTTGTTTTTAACTTATCATCCACCCTTGGGTAAAATTCACGACGATTATAGCGCGCAATGTACCGCGCATTCCGTTGATTCATCCCCACGACCCCTGCGCTGCGAAGCTGAGAAGGAGTGCAAAAAGGAAAACCAAACAAGCTCCTCACAACTTTCCTCCTTTCTCAAAAAAGGGTGCAAACCGGAACAGCTCAGAAAGTCGGTATCCAGCATATTGTCCGAGCGCCAAAATCACCGCCAGTACCACAAATAGTATCTCAGGGAAAATGAACACCTGATATCTCAGCATGTCATTATCCATCACAAAGTACGCCAAAATCGCCACAAACAAACTACCACAAGTCTGCTTCGAAACCTCTCGAGCTCCATCTTCCTCCCATAAAATGGATAAACGCTCCACCGTCCAAGCCAAAATAATCGTCGGGAACAAAGTCACGGACTGCATCAACCCAATATCAAACTTCGATCCATAAATACCAAAGCTCACCATGATACCAATCACCACCACAACCACCGCTGAAATCCGCGGCACTAACAACAAATCTAGCTTCGACAGATAACTGCGAACTAACAATCCAGCACTCACCACAATCACAAACAACACGATCCCTGTAAACAACTCAGTTTTTAAAAACGACATCGCCAGTAGAATGGGCATAAACGTCCCCGAAGTGGAAATTCCCACGATGTTCCGCATGATCACTACAACCAAAGCTCCAAACGGAATCATCAATAGCAAACGATACGCATTCTGCTGCTCAAGCGATAACGAAAGCAAAGAGAAATCCACCAAACTATTCCCATTCCGCTCAGCCGCTTGCTGCTGGATAAACTCAGTCGGCAGCTGTTGCTCCATACTCGAGAACTCAACTTTCGCATTCTTGCCTCCTTGGAGCTCCACTAAACCAGGTCCGCCACATTGCCACGCCAACAACTTATCAGTATTTAAAAATTCAGCTTCCCCATACGTAGTAAAAACCTGTTGATCTCCATCAAAAACCAATACTCCAGAATTTAAAGGCACCCTGTTAGTGATCTCACCGAGCTCTAAATAGCGAATCAAATGCGCTTCGTACCCAGCCTTGAGCATCAAGTTTAGCAAAATTTTATTCTTCGACAGATCGGTACTATTCCCCGCTAGCAAAGTTTGCACATTCTGGTTATTTGCAGCACTTAAAATCTCGTTTAACTGACTCGTGAATGTCTCCAAATCAGAAGAATACTTTCGAGCTTTCGTGATAACCTCATCTGCTGCCACAGCTACCGGCCCCTCAAAATACGCTGGATCCAAGCTCACTGGCTTCACGTCAAACGCATTTGACTGATCAATCGTACTGCGAAAAACATTCACACGATAATACAGCTCTTGATTGCCCTCTGCATGCGCTTTCGCCCACGTCACAGTACGTGACAAGTTCTCATTCTCAGAAGGTAAGGGCGCGGGAACAAACCCATAATCGCTTGAAGCTCCACTTTCCTCTAACACTCTTAACTTACCGTACTCACCTGGTACCGCAAACTTGACCTTTACTGGGCCACCTTCGGCCTGAAAACTCAATTTGGCTTCAATCGCCCATACCTCAGTTTGCTCCTTCGGAAAAAATGGATAACCAATACTAATACACTTATACGTCGCAATTCCAACCCCAAGCATTAACAAGATTAGTATTACGGCACGTAATTGAACTCTCCCCTTCATGCTGCAGTAAGTATGTACTTATATAGTCATATCAAGCCTTATTCCTTGTCCTCTAACTTTTCCTTTTTGAGAGTATTCTTCTTACTCACATCCACCACAGCAATACCACGTAATAAATTTCGACCTACCAATAAGGGATATTTGTAGCCGCTGCGATCAGTCAAAGTAAACTCAAGCAACTCATTTTCTCCCCCATAATACACATGTAACTTGACCACATAACGCCTTTCCGAATCGTCATCGTGCTCCTTAATGCGCACTTTGCGTTCTATCTTCCGCTCTAACTTTTCTTTCTTCCCACTCTCTTCGTTCACCAACTCAAATCTCACCCATTGCACGCCATCGCGCTCAAATGGTTCAATTTTCTCCGCGTGAATCGAACTCGTTGTAGCCCCAGTATCAATACGCGCTGAATAATACCAATCCACATCGAGAACACCTATCGGTTCGACCTCACCTAACACCCTCAGATCACTTTGTGTTAAAGAGCTCTCAGGCTGAGGAACCGATCTTTCTTCTATTAATTTAATTTGTGCCTGCGCCTCCGCGACTCGCCGTGCAGCTTCCTCTTCCACCAACTTTCTCTGCATCTCAGCAGCCTCTAGTTCTCGCCTCGCCTCGAGCTCTGCTAAAGCCTTCTGAGTCTCTATTTCCTCAATCTTCTTCTGAGACTCAGCTTTGATTAAAGCATTCTTCGCCTCAGCTTTAGCCAGCTTCTTCTTTGTCGCCACCAACACTCGCTCAGGCACATAGTCCTCACCATCAATAGCCACAGGTACAGAGCACATTGGCAAGGTCACCACACAGAGAAAGGCAAGAAGTTCTTTGTTCATATTTGCGAATAACTAGCATGCCCTTACTAGCATTCCAAGACGAATTAGCGTACTCACTTTTCAGCTCTTACTTCGACCATCGCCACCTCTTCACTCCAATGGGAAGCTAAATCACCATAAAAAAGAGCCGTTCCAAAACACGCTAAAAGTATCACCAAACAGATTAATGGGAGAATTTCAATTTTCATACAGACAGCGATTCTAGCATACAGGAAAATGCTCTCCAAGCGAGAATTGCTCACTTTTCTCACTGTAGTCACCGGGAAAACCACGCGAGGATTGTTTCCTAGTCTTGCATAAGAGAAATTCCCTTAGCAGACTTCGCCCCATGCAATCTGAGCACCGCAAGCCAGTTCCTAACGAATTCATGCCGGACGACTACTTCGCCCGCTTGAACCCTAGTACTATTTTTAACAATGACCAACCACTAGAGATCGACCTCGGATGTGGCGATGGCTCCTTCCTCATTGCAATGGCGCAACAATTCCCAGAACGCAACTTCCTAGGCGTCGAACGCTTGCTAGGGCGCGTCAAAAAAGTTTGCCGCAAGGCCGAAAGAGAAAATCTCGACAACTGTAAAGTCCTTCGCCTCGAATCTAAATACGTAATTGAATGGCTTTTCCCAGAGAACTCCATTGATCGTCTTCACTTACTTTGCCCAGACCCTTGGCCAAAAGCGCGCCACCACAAAAATCGCCTGGTTCAGCAAGATTTCCTCGAAGCACTCTACAAAGCGCTCAAACCCGGTGGCGAATTTTGCTTCAAAACAGACCATCCAGAATACTTCGAATGGGTCGAAGAAGAAATGAACACCTTCCAGAAATTCGAACAACTCGAGTGGCCAGAAGACGCCTTCTTCTACCCGAAAACCGACTTCCAACTCCAGTGGGAAGCCGAGGGTAAAGTCGTCGAACGCGCCCGCTTTCAGAAGCCAGAGTAAACTCTGGTTGCACTTCTCTCCTTTTTGCGTAACACGTAAAACATAACACGTAACTCCGTTCGGCACCGCCGAGCACCCGTCATGAAACCAGACAACATCAGTAAATATCGCCCGTTTCCACCCGTACAATTGACCGACCGCACATGGCCAGATCAGCAGATCACGTCTGCTCCGATCTGGTGCTCAGTCGACCTACGCGATGGTAACCAAGCGCTACCCCAGCCGATGACCGTGGAAGAAAAGCTCGAGTTCTTCGACCTTCTCTGCCGCATTGGTTTCAAACAAATCGAAATCGGCTTCCCATCCGCCGCAGATACCGAGTTTAATTTCTGCCGACGCTTGATCGAGGAAAATCGCATCCCTGAAGATGTGACTATCCAGATTCTTGTGCAAACTCGCGAGCACCTCATCCGCCGATCCTTCGAAGCAATCAAAGGCGCCAAGCGTGCCATCGTCCACATCTATAACTCGACATCTCCACTCCAGCGCCGCATCACTTTCAATGACGCATCGCGCGAGCAAATCCGTGACATAGCCGTTGCAGGTGCCGAACTCGTCAAAGAGCTCACACCCACCGTCCCCGAAACAGAAATCGTCCTCCAATACTCACCAGAATCATTCTCGGACACCGAACTCGATTTCTCAGTCGAATGCTGCAATGCAGTCATCGACATCTGGCAACCGACTCCCGACAAAAAAATGATCATCAACCTGCCGGACACCGTCCAGTGGGCCACCCCTAACATCCACGCCGACCAAATCGAATGGATGTGCCGTCACTTGCACCGTCGTGACTCGCTTGACGTCTCATTACACACCCACAATGACAGAGGCACTGGAACTGCTGCCACCGAACTTGGACTCATGGCTGGCGCCGACCGCGTAGAAGGAACACTCTTCGGAAACGGCGAGCGCACTGGCAACCTCGACATCGTCAATGTTGCCCTCAACATGAACTCCCACGGCATCCCCACAGGTCTCGATTTCAGCAACCTCGCTGACATCCGTGCCGTCTATGAACGCGTCACTCGCATGAGTGTCTCAGAACGTGCGCCCTACGCTGGCGAACTCGTCTTCACAGCTTTCTCTGGCTCTCATCAAGATGCCATCAAAAAAGGCCTCGATCGCCGTGAAAAAGAAATCTCCGGAACTCCCGATCTCGCATGGGGAGTCCCATACCTCACTATCGACCCCGAAGACATCGGACGATCTTACGAAGCAATCATCCGCATCAACTCGCAATCCGGCAAAGGCGGCGTCGCCTACATCCTCGATCGCGAGCACGGCTTCGATTTGCCAAAAACGATGCACCCACAAGTCGGCAAAACCATCTACGACCTCGCCGACTCGCAAGCGAAAGAACTCGATTCCCACGAAATCCGCGATGCTTTCTTCCACCACTTCGTCAACCTCTGCAGCCCACTGCAATTGATCGAATACGAACTCGACCACCTCAATGTCGGCGAAGTCAAATGCCACGCCACTATTATCTATAATGGTGAAGAGAAACGCATCGAAGGAACCGGTAATGGTCCGATCAACTCCTTTGTCCACGCTCTCGAAGTCGAAGGTATTAAAAACTTCACTCTTACAGATTACCGCTCCCACGCTATCCGTGTCGGATCAGACTCAGACTCTGCCGCCTACATCCAACTTCGCTTAGATGACGGCAGTAAGACACTCTGGGGCTGCGGAGTCGAGCCATCCATCGAAATGGCCGGCCTCAAAGCACTCGTCAGCGCTTTCAACCTTCTTCAAGAATAACAGCATATGGTCGAATTCAAACTCTTCGGCATCCCAGTAAAGGTGATGCCCATTTTCTGGATTACCCTAGGTATCATTGGACTCATCGGATCGGACATCCGAGACGGACTGGGCTTGCTAGAAGTCGCCCTTTTCGTGCTCGCTGGATTCCTCTCCATCCTCATCCATGAAATGGGCCACGCTCTAATGATTAAGAAATACAAACTCCCGACCCAGGTTGTGCTCGCGTCCTTCGGTGGCTATGCAGTCTACCCTGCTGGAGTACTCAATCGCCTCCAATCTTTTCTCGTCACAGCAGCTGGCCCAGGACTCCAGATCCTTGGCGGCCTCGTCGTGCTCGCGGCCCTCAACTTCATCGAACTCCCAAACTCGATGATTAACCTCTTCTTCTATAATTTTCTCTGGGTCAGCTTCGCTTGGGCAATCCTCAACTGCGTGCCTATTCTGCCACTCGATGGAGGCCAAATGCTCTCTGCGATCATGGGGCCGAAGCGCCAAAATGCTGTTTTTATTATCAGCTTCTCAGTTGCAGCACTCCTCGCTATCACTGCACTAGTTTATCAGCAAATCTTCCTCGTCCTTTTCATGGGCATGTTTGCTTACCAAAACTTCCAAGCGTGGCAACAATCCAAGGGTAAATAAAAAAATGCTCCACCAGCGCGAGCCAGTGGAGCATAAATTCGTTTAATTTGACTGTTCCAAGTTAAGAAGCTTGGTGCATGTAAACATCCTGCTGCGGGAATGGAATAGAAATACCTTCCGCGTCGAATGCCTTCTTCACATTTTCAATCGTTGTGAAGTTTACATCCCAGTAGTCTTCTGACTTCACCCATACGCGCACCGTGAAATTTACCGAGCTGTCAGCAAGTTCACCCACTTTAATAAATGGCTCACGTCCCTCTTGGTTAGTGATGATTGCACTTTGTTCAGCAAGCACCTTTTCTATAACACTACGCGCTGTATCAATAGAATCACTGTAACCAATACCGAAAGTGAAATCCACGCGACGCTCCGGCATAGTTGAATAATTAATCAGAGAATCATTCGACAACTTACCATTAGGAATGTGAATCATCTTATTATCTGGGGTAAGTAAGAGAGTCTGGAAAATTTGAATTTCCTTTACCACGCCAGCATGCCCTTGAGCATCGATATAATCCCCCACCTTAAATGGTCGGAAAATCAACAACATCACCCCACCTGCGAAATTCTGCAAAGTCCCGCTCAGTGCCATACCCACTGCTAAACCAGCTGCGGCAAAGATAGCTGCGAAGGAAGTTGCCTGAACTCCCACCGTCTCAATAGCTGTCACCACGACACCTACGCGGACAAGCGTCACAAGCAAAGTACAGATAAACGGCTTCACCGTCGCATCCACGCCATGTTTATCGAGTCGACTGCCTACAAGGCTGCCGATCCAACCTGCCACTTTCCATCCAACGATAAGAGTAACAAGTGCTAACAAAATTTTCACCCCCCAGTCCGCACCAAGTGCCATGAGGGAATCTACGTCTAACTGAGCAATAATTGTATTCATCACACCCAAGTCCTAACTGTTAGCAGCACAAATTTCCATCATATTATTACAAACAACCGTCTGCTTGAAATCATTGTTCTTGCTGCATTTTTCTTAGGATCGGAGTCATATCCTCCTGCTCCTCCCAAATCTCAGAAAGCACGTAGATGGGAGCACCCGATCTCACCGCCATGGCAATGCTATCGCTCGGACGCGCATCCAGCTCCACAATTTTTCGCTCCATCAACTCGTTCTGCGCTTCCACAAACAACCGCGCGTAAAAAACTTCTCCCTCGACTTTAACAATCAACACCCGAGTCACTCGCCCACCCAGCGCATTCAAACATTCCGAAAATAAATCATAAGCCAGCGGACGAGGAGGTTCTTCCCCAGCTAATTCCATATTGATCGCAGCACCAATCGAAGGGTCCACATAAAACAAGATCGACTTCTCTCCATCGCCTAAAAACACCGCACAACCAGCCTGCGTCGGCATCAATGCCACAGGTTCCACTTTTACTACATTTGAAGCCATACTTTCTTATCTCAATAGATTAACGGGCCATGTACTTGCGCGACTGCACCACGTACTTTTCAGCCCAGTACTTAACCTTCTCTTGATCCTTCAGATCGAGCGTCTTCACCACTTTTGCAGGAGACCCCACCACTAACGAACCCGGTGGAATCATCGTCCCACTCGTAACCAAAGCATTCGCACCAATAATCGAGCGCTCCCCAATCACCGCCCCATCAAGAATGCATGAGCCCATCCCCACTAGTACTTCATCCTTCACCGTCGCAGCGTGCACAATCGCACCATGCCCGACCGTCACTAACTCACCTAAATACGTCCCATAATCATCCGATAAATGGATCACCGCATTATCCTGCACATTCGAGCGTGGGCCCACAACGATCTCGTTAATGTCGCCGCGCAAGGTCGCATTATACCAAATACTAGATTCCTCACCGAGCGTAACGCGCCCAATAACATCCGCACTAGCAGCCACAAATGCACTCGCATCAACCACCGGCTCATAATTTTCGTAAGACTCAATCGCCATAGCTAAAAACTAAAGTAGCTCAGCTAATGCACAATCCAAATTCAAACAGATTTCTCTCCAGAAAAAACAACTCCCCTTGCTCTTGACGCATTCTTGAGCGAGTCTATACGACAATATTCGCATCTACGTCAGATGACGACACCCCATTATGCATCAGTTCCTCACCATCATCGGCATCATCCTCATTGGCATGGCTCTGCGTTCCTGCCGTCGTAGAATTTTCCGGAAACTCGGAGCTCTCACTTATCTTCTCAGTACTGGTCTCGTCACTTATTTCCTCACTGGCGGCAATATCCCCCTCTCCATCGCCACCATCTTCATCTGGTTTTTCCTTCCATGGATCGAGCTCATTTCACGCGTTCGCAAAATGCGTCTCCCACTCGAAAACACACTTAATGAACAACGCCGACCACAGCTCGACGATTTCCCCGAAGCCTACCAAACCATCTCAGAACTCGAATCCCTCAACTACGAACATAGCTCAGACTATGGCTGGGATTGGGGGAATTCCACCCAACATTACAGCTTCTACTGGCACCCGGAAGAAAGAATTGTCGTAGCTGTTTGCCTCTGTAAACAATCCAACATCGCCTTTTCCTACGTCACCATTTCTTCGCGTGACAGTGATGGCAACATCTACCGGACCAGCAACTTCCCCTTTTCTCCTACTCTAAAAAACACCCCAAATGTCGCGTGGAACCAGATCGCCTGCCGTCATTGCTCGCTTGACTCTTCACTGCGCTGCCATCAAAAATTTATTCAGAAAAAAGGCGGCTCTCTCGAGTCCCTCATGATGCCCGACCCTGAAACGCTCGATTCCGAAGTCGAATCAGACATGCAGGAACAAATCCGTTTCAATCTCAAATCCGGTATCATCACCCCGGCAGAAGATCAAAAGTTCCGCTATTCTTTCCGCGGCCTCTGCTACCTATGGCGACAATTCATCAAGGACATGATTCGCCTTAGCTAAACGCTTCCTCAACTAACTTGCACACTTCTCATCTCCGTTCTGGCCAAGCTGAACTCCATGCCTACACTCGCCGTATGAACGAAGAATCAACTCTACCCGCCAAGAATATCATCTTGGTCGGTTTCATGGGTTCAGGAAAATCAACCATCGGCCGCGAGCTAGGCAAGCTGCTAAGCTACCCACTTATCGACACCGACTCTCAAATCGAAGAATTAGAAAGGCTCAGCGTCGCTGATATTTTCTCGTTAAAAGGTGAACCTCATTTTCGCAACTGTGAAACTCAGATCGTCGAAAACCTTATCGAACAAGGCCTCACCCACCACATTATCGCCACTGGCGGTGGACTCCCAGTCAAAGAAGAAAACCGGCCGCTCCTCAGAAAACTCGGCTATGTTGTCTGGCTAGATGCCAATACCGACACCATCCTCGAGCGTACATCGCGCACCAACACGCGGCCCTTGCTGCAAACCGAAAACCCAAGAAAAACAATCGAAGAGATGCTCGAACGACGAAACTCCATTTATCAAGACGTCGCCCATCTTCGCCTTCAAACCAGCGGACTGAACATTGCAGAAACTGCACACGGCATCCTCGAAAGCGCCCGTTACTTTTTTGGGCACTCCTAAACGACGATTACTGTTGCATATGGCCCCCGACTGTGAAAAATCCCCGAGCCCGCTTTTAAGCCCCAAAGCACACCTACTCGATCACACTTTACATGGCTCTCCTTAAACCATTCACTGACTCTAAAGGACGAATTCCCTTTGAACTCGTCCGTAAGGAAATCAAACAGGTTGAAAAGCAAATCAGCGAACAAGTCCAAGCATTTGACGCTGAAATCGAGCCCTATATCGACTATATTTGCAATACCAGCGGCAAACGTATCCGCCCAGCCCTCGCGATTCTAGCTGGCGGCGCCCTCGGAAAAATCACTAACGATAATCTAAAAATCGGCGTCATCTTCGAACTCATCCACATGGCGACTCTCGTCCACGATGACATTATCGATGAAGCTGACACCCGCCGTAAAACCCCTACGCCTAACGCAAAATGGGGTAACGGCATGGCAGTATTATTAGGCGACGCCCTCTTCTCTCACTCACTTTTACTCGCCACCGAATTTGGCAATATCGACATCTGTCGAAAAGTCGGCACCGCCTCCCGCGAGGTTTGCCAAGGCGAAGTTATTCAGACCCAACGCCGCTTCGACCTCCAGCTCACTAAAGAAGAATACTTCCGCATCATCGCGATGAAAACCGGGGCGCTCTTTGCTGCCTCTGCAGGTATTTCTGCCTCACTCTCTGGAGCCGATGCCGAAACCGAGCAAAAAGTTTACGACTACGGTCTTAAACTAGGAACCGCTTTCCAGATCTACGATGACTGCCTCGACCTCGTCGGCACAGAAGCAACCGTCGGCAAAACCCTCCGCACCGACCTTGAAAAAGGCAAACTCACTCTTCCGCTCTTACTCTTATTAGAAACGGCTCCCGCTGATGCACGCAAGCAACTCCAGCAAGACATTAAAGCGAACAAGCCACTCGACTTCGAAGCTCTCGTAGGAAAAGACGCCTATCAACAAGCTGTCGACTCCTCACTCGACACCGCCGTCCTCATGCTCAAAGAAGCGCGAGAAAACCTCACTTGTCTCAATGACAACGAGTACACCACCGGCTTGTTAGAAATCACTCGTTATCTCGAAGGCTTAATCAACAAGTGCCGCTCCTAATACCATGTTCCCACTCAAGCGCACCATTGGACTCATTCTCCTCTTAGGTGGCTTTGTTGCAGCATACTTCGGAATCACTGGTCTCTTCATTGCCAGTTTTCTATGGGTCATAGGAACTGCTATATTCGCTCATTCCTTTTTAAAATGAATCTCTAGCAGAATCCTTCTTGGTCGATCCCTTCTCATGTTGTAGCATCTAATTCTGAATAAAACCAAAGTTGCTCACTACTACCTAACATGACTAAAAAAGACTTCTGCGACCTCGACCGATTCATGAAAGGCCTCACCCGCCGCAACCCCGCTGAACCAAACTTTCACCAAGCCGTCCACGAAGTTGTCGAAAGCGTCATGCCACTCATTCGTGACACCCAAGCTTATCGCGACGCCAGCATCCTCGAGCGCATTACCGAACCCGACCGCATCATCACCTTTCGCGTCACTTGGATGGATGATAAAAACAATATCCGTGTCAACCGAGCATGGCGTGTCCAGTTCAACAACAGCATCGGCCCCTACAAAGGTGGGCTCCGCTTTCACAAGAGCGTCGACCTCGACACCCTCAAGTTCCTCGGCTTCGAACAAACTTTCAAAAACTCACTAACCGGCCTCCCAATGGGTGGAGCAAAAGGCGGCTCTAACTTTAACCCAAAAGGAAAAAGTGACAACGAAGTCATGCGCTTCTGTCACGCCATGATGACCGAACTCCAACGCCACATTGGCGAAGACACCGACGTACCAGCCGGAGATATCGGCGTAGGCGGGCGAGAGCTCGGCTATCTCTTCGGCCAATACAAGCGACTCAACAACCGCTTCGCCGGCGTCCTCACCGGAAAAGGCCTTTCCTTCGGCGGCAGCGCAGGCCGAAAAGAAGCAACCGGTCACGGCGCCGTTTACTTCCTTAAAGAAATTCTCGAATACCGTGGCGAAGGACTCGATGGAAAAACCGCCATCGTTTCAGGTTCCGGCAACGTCGCCCTCTACGCCATCGAAAAGCTCGAAGAAATGGGTTGTAAGACACTCACCGCCTCCGATTCATCAGGCTTCGTCTACGATCCAGATGGCATCACCGGCGAAAAACTCGATTACCTCAAAGAGCTCAAAGAAATCAGACGCGGCCGCATTCACGAATACGCCGACAAATTTGGCTGCGAGTTCCACGCTGACATGCGACCATGGGCCGTCAAAGCAGACTTCGCCCTCCCTTGCGCTACGCAGAACGAAATCGAAGTCGCCGATGCCAGAGCCCTCGTCGCAAACAAAGTCCAAGCCCTCGTAGAAGGAGCTAACATGCCAACAACCGCAGGAGCCCTATGCATTCTCCAAGAAGGTGGAGTCACCTTCGGACCGGCCAAAGCAGCCAATGCCGGCGGCGTCGCAGTCTCCGGATTAGAACAAAGTCAGAACGCACTCCGCATCGCCTGGACGCGTGAAGAAGTCGACAAACGGCTTCAAGACATCATGCGCGACATCCACACAAAATGCTTAAACCACAGTCAAGAAGTCCACGGCACCGTCGACTACCTCAAAGGCGCTAACATTGCCGGCTTCAAAAAAGTCGCCGAAGCCATGGTTGCCTATGGAGCAATCTAAGCTTCCCAAAGATCAAGCTCAGCTTCGGTCCCAAGCCTAAGTAATTCAATAAGCTCTTCGTCCATATATGGATACCTATCTGGAATATCGAGACTAACTATTTCAGGTAGCTCCTTACCACTATATCCCTGAATAATCCTGCGCTTCTGTTCACGCTCCATTACAAACACAAGATCAGCCCATTCTAAATCCGATAGAGAAAGACGGCGCTTCGCCACCTTGCTCAAGCCTGCACTCCGAACCCTAAAGCGTTGGTCATTTTTGTAAATGGCCTCACCTGTTGGACTGCGCCACTGGTTCTTGCCGCAAACAAAGAGAATATGTAAAGGCTCACACACTACTTTTTACGGGCGATAAGATACACATGCCCTTCTCCAGGACCTTGATCAAATTCGAGGTGTAAGCACTCGCAGCCAAACTCAGCAATCAGCTCGAGATTCCGGCTCAAGCCGAGCGAACTGTATTCGAAATCTTGCCCTTCAAAACCTCCAGAGATTTCACCCGCATCACTTACCCCTCCAAAAGTGTAAATGAGAATTCCACCCTGCCTTAATGCTTCGCACATAGTCTTGAGAGCTGGCTCCTGCCCCGCTAGTGGCAAGTGAAAGGTGCTATCCCAGGCTGAGATAAATGCATAACTATCGGACAAGTCGCAACTTGCTATATCCCCTTGAAAATACCCGCATTCAGGAAGCTCTAGTTTTGCTAATTTAAGCATTTCAGCGGAACAATCCATCCCCTCCACTTCATAACCTGCCGCTAACAACACTCGCATAAATCGACCACTACTGCCACAGCCCACGTCCAGCGCTTTGCCCTTTTTTAAAGAAAATCCGATCGCCCGTTCTAACTGTTTCACACCATAACCAGAGTCTCGATGCCTATCCGCCCAGAACGGAGCGAGCGCGTCATAGCCTCTAGCTGTTTTGCCAACTTCCATTGACTAGCTCTAACTGAGTCCTTGCTGTATTTGAAACAAAAAAGAGCCGCTTGGATAACCAAACGACTCTCAAAAAGATGCTTTATCTGAGCTCTAACAAACTACTTCTTTCGATTTGCTAGCTCCTCCTTCACCAACTCTTCGATCTCATTATAGAGTTCTTCATTTTCCTTCAGCGCGGCTTTTGCAGCATCGCGCCCTTGTGCTAGCTGGTTGCCATTGTAGGAGAACCAAGAACCACGCTTGAGAATCAAGTTGTACTCAAGTGCGAGATCGAGCAATGAACCGACTGAGGAAATCCCTTCGTTGTACATAATGTCGAACTCAGCTTCTGTGAATGGTGGAGCAACCTTGTTTTTGACAATCTTGATCTTCGTGCGGTTTCCTTGCACCGTTCCATCAGTCGCCTTAATTTGACCAATGCGACGGATATCGACGCGAACCGATGCGAAGAACTTCAATGCGCGACCACCCGGTGTCGTTTCTGGACTACCGAACATTACCCCGATTTTCTCACGAATCTGGTTGGTAAAGATACACACGGTGCGAGCTTTAGAGATGAAACTTGTCAACTTACGCATCGCTGCAGACATCAGACGAGCCTGGGCTCCCACTGTGGAATCACCGATCTCACCATCCAGTTCTTGCTTAGTCACAAGTGCTGCAACGGAGTCGAGCACGATCACATCAATCGCATTGGAACGCACCAATGTCTCACAAATCTGCAACGCTTCCTCACCAGAAGACGGTTGAGAAATTAGAAGGTCGTCAAGATTCACACCGAGGCGACGTGCATACTGCGGATCAAGAGCATGCTCTACATCAATGAATGCCGCAATCCCGCCCTTTTTCTGAGCTTGAGCAATGGCCGTGAGTGTAAGAGTTGTTTTACCAGAAGATTCAGGACCAAACACTTCCACTATGCGACCACGAGGAAAACCGCCAACACCCAAAGCGCGGTCAATCAAAAGGTTCCCTGTTGGAATCACGTCAACATCCACACAGTTGGCGTCTCCCATGCGCATGATTGCTGTCTCACCAAATTCCTTCTGAATATGAGTGAGCGCAAGATCGAGATTCTTGGTGCGAGCTTCTTTGATTTTTTGCGCCGCTTTTTCTTCAGCAGCAGATTCTTTCGTAGACATATGAGTAATGAGTTCAGGTTGAGCAGACACAGGATTTTAATAGGTCGTCTTAATGCCTGCACACTGATCCCCATCCTCTCTCAGGTCAATAAAAAAGGTGTTCACTGGAACATTTTTGAGACCTTCATCTTTAGAAACCTTTAGTTTTCTTAAGTTTTTTCAGCTTTTCCTCTATCTCTCTGCTCCCAGAATTTATTGACTCTTCACTTTCCAAATGCGCTTCGAGCACTAAGCTCGCTCCATGCTCGCGCTATCGCTCACGCCAAAAGCTGTTCTCTTTGATTTCGATGGAGTCATTCTCGACACAGAATGGCCAATCTATCAGACATGGCTGAAACTGTTTCAATCCGAAGGTCAGGACCTACCGATCGAAACCTACGTGCAGTGCATCGGATCCGACTTTGACACTTGGTCGCCTGAAAAACATCTCGAAGATCTCACTGGCAAAACATACGATTGGAATGAAATTAATCCCCCGCGCCAAATCGAGATTCGTGCGGCTCTCGAAAAACCAATCGCTCTCCCAGGTGTCCGCGAACTCTTTACGCACCTTTTTGAACTAGAAATCCCCATTCTCGTCGTCTCTTCATCCACTCACGACTGGGTCGATAACTGGTTAGAAAAAATGCACCTCATGGATATGGTTCAAGCTACGGTCTGCCGTGGCGATGCCCCACGCATCAAACCGGCCCCCGATCTCTATCTCGAAGCTGTCCGACAAGTCGGACTTCCGGCAGCAGATTGCTTAGTCATTGAAGACTCGCTCAATGGCACAAAAGCCGCTATCGAAGCTGGTTGCCAAACTATCGTGGTGCCCTCGCGCCTCACAAACTGTCTCGACTTCTCAATTGCCGATAATGTAATTGGTAGCCTCAAGGAGCTGCTCCCAGCAGAAAAAGTGTTGAGTTTCTAACCACTGGCAATTTTACACAATGTTTCTCTTAACAAAGGCATTCAAATTACGGGATAAGGTAAATAATGACGGGCACGAAAAGCCCTTCCTCGAGCATTTAGAAGATCTACGAGTAATGATCACTCGTATTTTGATCACTTTAATGGTTTCCACTCTTCTTTGCTATTTTTTCAAAGATACCTTAATGGATGTCCTGCGTCGCCCAATTGAAGCGGTTTGGGAACAAAACCAGCAAAGCAAACTTCCTGAAAAGATTACTCCAGACACTTGGGAACTAGCTAAAATAACCTCACAGCATGCAGCGAGCTTATCCCCTGATGACCGAGCTGCCTACTTTGCTCAATTTGACTCACCCGAGTTAGCTTTTTACTCACAATGTGCCGCCTACTACCGAGCTGCGCGTTCGATCGATGGATATGACAAACAAATCCAATTCATCAATTCCCTCCCAGACATTGAACCAAAAGAAAAAGAACTCACCCTGAGCCTGCTCGAAGACAAAGATAATCTCGTTAACCCTGATATCGGGGCTCGCGACCGAGCAGTACACATGCGCTCGCTCAAACCGACCGAGACCTTCATGCTATCGCTCAAGCTCGCCTTTTTTGCGGGCATCATCATTTCCTTCCCCTTCATTCTCATCTTCATTCTCCAGTTCGTTCTCCCCGGCCTCAAAGAACAAGAAAAGAAAGCGCTGTGGCCAGCCATGGCCATCGGCTTTGGTCTATTCCTCGCTGGTGTCTTTTTCTGCTACTTCATCGTACTCCCCAAAGCCCTTGAATTTTTCTACGTCTACTCGGGAAGCATGGGAGTCGAGAACGAGTGGCGCATCGGTGAATACATCACCTTTGCCACCCAGTTTACTCTCATATTCGGCCTCGCTTTTGAGCTTCCAGTCGTTGTTATGACCTTAGTCAAACTCGGCATTTTAGACTACGAAGTCATGAGCCGCACGCGCTCCTATGCCATCGTTTCTATCTTCATCATAGCAGCAATCATAACTCCTACTGGTGACGCGCTGACCCTCTGTATGCTGGCAGCACCAATGACCTTACTCTACGAAGCATGCATCTGGTTTGCCTATTTCACCCGCAAAAAGGAGCTCGAAGAAGAAGCTGCAGAACGGGCTACACACGCACCACGTATAGCCACCGCTCCAGGCAGCCTCGCAGCCTTAGAAGCTGAGGAAAACCACCTCGCTGAAGAAGTCGATGAAGAATACGATTACGCTGACGACCATCCAGAAGACGAAGACGAAGGCGAAGAATTCGATAACGGCGTGATCGCAGGTGAAGCCCCCCCATCAGCACTCGACACCCTCCGCGCGCCATACGATCCGCATGCGACAAGCGCAATAGATCACGACCTTGAAGAAAAACATGACGGTCAATGCAGCGAAGGATACTTTGATGACGACCACTTCATCGAAGACCACTTTGATCATGAGCATTTCGAAGAGGAGGAATCGCTAGATCAAGGCGCTGCTGCAGAAGATCTCCATCTCGCTGAAGCCGTCGCCAAACTCGAGGAATTACGCGCAAAAATCAAAGAACTCGAAGAGAATGCTCTCACAGAAAAAAATTCTGACGAGAAAAATGACTCTGACGAGCATCCCTGAAGGCCCCGACAAACAGAACTAACAAAATCCCCTGAATTTATGAAATCAATGACCGGATTCGGCCGTGCCTCGCACGCCACTGAGACACTCGTCGCCAACATCGAAGCGAGTTCAGTCAACCGCAAGCAAGGCGAAGTCGTCGTCCAGCTTCCGCGCAATTACGCCGAGCTCGAACCTGCGATCCGCAAATACGTGCTCGAGCACATTTCGCGAGGCCGCGTCAGCATCAGCATTTCCCTCGAACAAACAGAAAGCGCCACTGCTCCGATTTCTGTCGACTCAGCCAAAGCCAAAGCACTCTCGAACGCACTCAAAGACCTCAGTCACCAAATCGGTCACCCACTGGAAATCACTGCTGCAGACATTCTCCGCGTTCCTGACATCATCAAATTTGAAGACAAGGAAACCGACCTCGACAGCGTCCGCGCAGCTATCGAGCCCGCTCTCAAAGCCGCTATCAGCAATCTCGTAGAAATGCGTACCCGCGAAGGCGACGATCTCAAACACGACACTCTCGAGCGACTCGAAACCCTCGAGCAAGAAGCCGTCGCCATCGAAAAACACGCCCCTTCCGTCATTACACGCTACCGCGAAAATCTCCACCGTCGCCTCCAAGAAACGGGCCTAGAGCTCGATCTCGATGACGACCGCGTCCTCAAAGAAGTCGGCATCTTCGCTGAACGCTGTGACATCAGCGAGGAAATCACTCGCCTTCGCTCGCACTTCGATAAGTTTAAAGAATACCTAGGATCTCCTGAGCCAGTCGGACGTTCACTTGATTTTCTCTGCCAAGAAATCAATCGCGAATTCAATACCATCGGCTCCAAAGCAAATGATGCCACACTCGCCCAACACGTCGTCACTTCAAAAACCGAACTCGAGAAAATCCGCGAACAAATTCAAAACGTAGAATAAAAACGCAAAACAACTTAAAATAGCAAAGGCCATTTCAGTAGCACACTGGAGTGGCCTTTGCTATTTTAAAAGCTTAGGACGAATTTTGCAGATTTTTTTTGCAACATCCCTGTGATTTGCGAGTTATACAGTATAATACACCATTGTAATACAACTTTGGTGTCTTCTCGCGCACCTCAAGAACAACCTTACACCTATAAGATACAATGAACGCTAAATGGACACTCCCAATAGCCGGAGCTTGGCTGGTCACCGTCGCCAGTGCCTACTACATCGGAAGTAGCTCATCAAACGCCACCAGTTCAAGCTCTGCTGACACATCCGCAGACAACCAAAGCGGCTTCCAGCGATCATCCTCTACCATCACCGGTGCAAACTCAGGCTCTTCCAACGGCGCCCGGACCAACTTTTCTGCTCGTTCCAGTCTATCTGGTAGTTCAAAAGGCTCAGCCAACATTTTAGACATCAGTAAAATTTCCGACCCCCTTGAGCGCTCCCGCAAGATGCTTGACTTTATCGAAGGTCTCTCGGCCGAAGAATTTGAAGGAGCCCTCGCAGACCTGCGCGCTTCAGGCATGGGCCGTGAACGCCGAAATGAATTCGCCATGCTACTCCGCCAATGGGGCAAAGTAGATCCCATTGCAGCGCTCGCCTACACTACAAGCCAAGATAATGAAGACCGTGGCGGCCGACGCGGTGGCGGCGATTTTGCCTCCCAAGAAGTACTCGCAGCATGGGCCTCTACAAACCCAAACGCTGCACTAAATTGGGCTAGAGAAAACCATGAAGGTGAAGATGCGAACCCCTTCCTCGTTGGCGTAATCAAAGGCCTCGCTAGTACAGACTCAGCTCTCGCCACACAGCTTCTCCAAGAGCTCCCCTATTCAGAAGAACGTGGCGAAGCCCTTCGAGACCTCATTCCATATGTTGCCCAAATGGGCCCAGAAGGTGCCAGCCAATGGCTTAACTCGCTCGGTGACGAGCGCCTTATCACTGGCGCAGCTGACCGTATGGCCGAGCAATTCGCACGCCAAGATCCCTCCTCCGCTGCTCAATGGGCCCTCACTCTCGAACAAGGAGACGCCAGAACCCGTGCGATCGATGAAGTCATGGAGAACTGGTCACGCAACAATATAGCAGAAGCTACAGCGTGGATGCAGACACTCAGCCCTGAAGATCAATTGAGTGCTGGACCTGAATATGTCGAAAACCTTTCCAGACAAGACCCAGTTGCTGCAGCCGACTGGGTTGACTCCCAAGTCAACGCTCCGAACTACCAAAACCTTCTCAAAGAATTTGCCGAAGGAGCAAGCCGCACCGATCCTGTTCTCGCCCTCAACTACGGCAACGAAATTGAAAATCAAGGGGATCGAACTCGCACTGTCGGCAGAGCACTCTGGTCACTCTATCGCCAAGACAAAGAAAGCGCCCGCGCTTGGATCAATTCCAACCAAGTCCCAGAAGGTTTATCAAGCCACGTAGAGAGAATGTTCAAAGAATAGCACTCCACTTCTCACTCGACAAACATACTCAAATGAACATAATTTGAGTATGCACAACTTTCCGCTCGCAGCTCTTTTTTTAGACTTCGATTCCTACTTCGCGTCGGTAGAACAACACCTGCAACCGCAACTACTCAAAAAACCTATTGGGGTTGCGCCAGTAATGGCGGAAACCTCATGTTGTATTGCAGCGAGCCATGAAGCTAAACGCCTAGGCGTAAAAACTGGCACGCCCATTCGCGAGGCAAGGAAACTTTGTCCAAACATTACCATCATCCATGCTCGGCCGAAGCTCTACGTAGAATTCCACCACAAACTGGTAGCAGCTATTGAATCCTGCATCCATGTCGAGTCCGTCCTCTCTATCGATGAGCTATGGTGCTGGCTTCCCTACAACTGGCGCGAGCCCAATTTTCTTGAAGATTTAGCACAAAAAATCAAATCAGCTATCGCCGACCAAGTCAGCCCCACCATCACCTGTACCATCGGCATCGCCCCTAACCGCTGGCTCGCAAAAATGGCTTCCAAAATGCGCAAACCAAACGGCTTTCTCATTCTCGAAAGCAAAGACCTTCCCCATGCTCTTTACCCGCTCAAACTCTCAGACCTCACCGGCATTGGCCGCAGCATGGAACTCCGGCTCCACGCCCAAGGCATTCATTCGGTTGAAAAAATATGCCAAGCCAGCCGTGAAGAACTTCACTCGATCTGGGGAGGGATCGAAGGCGATCGCTTCTGGATGAACCTTCATGGCGTCACCCTCCCCGAGCAAGCAACAACACGCCGCACCATCGGCCACAGCCATGTGCTCCCTCCAGCCATGCGTATGTCGGATGCCGCTTTGCCCATCGCCCACAAGCTCACCCAAAAAGCAGCCATCCGCCTGCGCAAAGAAAACCTTCTAGCAGGTGCTCTCCACCTCCACCTCCGCTACCTCCATAATGAACAATCGTGGGCAGCAGAAATGCGTTTTGACCATTCAAACGATTCCCTCCACTTTGCTAAAGTCCTCCACGCACTCTGGAAGAAACGCCCGTGGCACCAAGCTAAGCTAATGCAAGTCGGCATGCACCTAAGCCACCTCATCGAACAAACTAATCACACGCCCTCACTTTTCACTCAGCAACAACCAGAAAGAGAAAAACTCAACCGTGCCATCGACACCATCCGCTCCAAACACGGCCAAAAGTCTATCCACCTCGGCTGCGAACAAGACGGCATGTCCGCCGCTCCCATGCGTATCTCCTTTAACCACATCCCCGATGTAGAATCGGAGAACCGATAAAAAAAGCCCAGTCACACGAGCTGTGTAACTGGGCTTAGATAAAGAATTAAAAAAATTGCTTACTTGATGTCGAAAAGCTCGACGTCGAAGCAGAGCATTCCTGCCGGCGCACCTGGAGGTGGGTTCTCACCGTAAGCGAGCTTGGCTGGAATCCAGAAGCGACGCTTCTCACCTTCTACCATCAACTGCACACCTTCCGTCCAACCAGGAATCACTCCATTGAGTGGGAAAGAAATAGTTTCACCGCGAGCCTCGGAGCTGTCGAACATTTGGCCATCAGTCGTCCACCCGCTGTAGTGGACTTCCACTGTATCAGTTGCTTTCGGGTGAGTTGAACCTGTCCCTTTTTTGAGAACCTTAGAAGCGAGACCAGAAGCTGTCGTTTCCGCATCTGCTGGAGCTGCTGCCACATCTTCAGGTGTCTTTGGCGGTTCTGGCATTTTCTGAATTTCGAGAAGTTCTACTTCGAATGTGAGCTGACCTGCTGGAGCACCCGGACGCTGAGGCGTCTCACCATAAGCGAGCTCACCAGGAATCCAGAAGCGACGCTTCTCACCTTCTACCATCAGCTGCACACCTTCTGTCCACCCAGGAATCACTTGATTAAGACCAAATGTCGCCGGCTGACCACGCATCACAGAACTATCGAAAAGCTTACCATCCTTAGTCCAGCCAGTGTAATGCACTGTGACTTTATCATGCTCGGATGGTTTTTCAGAACCTTTCCCTTCCGTAAGAACGACAGAAGCGAGACCTGAAGCTGTCTTCTCTGCATTCGCTGGAGCTGCTGCTACATCTTCAGGAGTTTTAGGAGGCTCAGGAGCCTTCTCGATATCGAAAAGTTCAACATCGAAACAAAGCATACCGCCTGGGCGTCCACCACCAGGATTTTCACCGTACGCGAGTTCTGCAGGAATCCAGAAGCGACGCTTCTCACCTTCCACCATCAACTGAAGACCTTCCGTCCATCCCTTGATCACGCGATCGAGTGGAAATGTCGCCTTCTGCCCACGCTCCACGGAGCTGTCAAAAAGTTTTCCATCTGTCGTCCAGCCACTATAGTGCACAGTCACGGTGTCACTAGCGCTTGGCTTTACTGTTCCTGTTCCTTTTTGAAGAACCTTCGAAGCTAAGCCCGAAGCCGTCTTTTCTGCCTCAGCTGGGGCGGATGCCACATCAGCTGGAGTGCTTACATTTTCTGCCATTAGAGTATTAATCGATCCGCAGGATAACATGGCTCCCATGCCAGCTGCGATAAGTTGTTGTGTCCGGGTTTTCTTCACCCCAAGACTCTTCGACAGAGAGCACTGCATGTCAAGCACCCCAGAGAATATGTGCTCTAGCGACTGAATTCATCTAATCAGCATCACAGGGCACGACCAATACAGGCACTTGAGCCTGTCGCACCAAACCACTTGAAACACTTCCCATCAACACACTACCAATCGCCGAATGCCCATGTGTTCCCACTACCACCAAATCCGCATCCACTTCATCCGCAAATGCTAAAATAGCATCCTGAGGTTTCCCGTCTAAAATTTTCCTCTGTACCGCCACGCCTGCAGCAGAAAGCTTCCCTTGAGACTCACTTAGTAATTCCTTAGCTTTTTCCTGCGCCAAGCCGCGATACTCCATCATAGCAGGAGCTTCTTCTGGATACATTCCATACATGGTGTACAAGGGTGTGTCATCGATCACGTGTACTAAATAAACTTGCTCACCTAAAGCTTTAGCCATACGCGTGGCAGCTTCTAAAACCTTCTCTGAACCCTTTGAGAAATCGACAGCTACTAACATTGTTTTCATACTTATAACCTAGCAGAAACACTGGGGTCGATACGAGCTATTCTTTCATTCAAATCTCTGTTAAAACGTCCTCAAGCTACCACAGCGCACATTTTCATTCACCACTATGGAAGACCAACATCCAGTTCTTGGCATTGATCATGGCGAAGCCCGCATCGGCCTCGCAATCACCGACCCCGTCGGCATTCTCGCCCACCCGCTCGAAACCATTCATGTCCAGCAGACCGCTGTCTTTGAACGCATCAACACACTCATCGCCCAGCGTCAGGTAAAACAGATCGTCATCGGTCTGCCATTGCGCATGGACGGTACCGAAGGAACCGCAGCAGAAAAAATACGAGCCTTCACTGATGAACTACGCGAGAACCTCATCGCTCCACTCCCCATCCATTTTATAGATGAACGCCTCACCACTGTCTCCGCTGCCGAAAAACTCCACGCAGCTGGTAAAAATGCGAAGAAGCAAAAGAGCATTATCGACCAAGCTGCAGCTGTAGAAATTCTCTCTGACTGGCTCACGCAACAATCCCCACCACTTTTCGAAGAACCCCAATGGTAATATGCTAGAAGACGATTTCAACGACTGCCTCGCGAAAGCAATCCGTGGCCATGGAGGCACTATTGCTCACTTAGCCAAGGCGGCAGGCATCACCGAAAGCCGCATTACATCGTGTCTAAACGGTACGGAAGATGCCGGAGTGATCCAATCTATTGCCCCCCACCTTCAACTCAACCCTGATAGACTTTTAGCGCTTAAAAGTTACCATCCTAAAGTACCTGATGTACTCGGACTCACTCGTGTCGTTAGTCCTTTTGGCCATCTAGGAGTCAACGCTTTCATCGTCAACTATGGCGCTACCACGCTCCTATTCGATACAGGCACCGATGCGAAAAAGCTCCACGAGCTCGCACCATCCCCCACCGCTCTTTTCATCACACATGGACACCCCGATCACAACCAAGCTGTCAGCGAATTCAAGCACACTAAGGTCTATCAACCCAACCAGCTTCACCACGGTGAACAACTCAAGTTTGGAACATTAACTCTCAAAGTTCTCGATGTCTCCGGCCACTACACTCCTGCGCGCGCCTATTTCATCGAAGGACTGACCAAACCAGTCTGCATCATCGGTGATTGTCTGTTCGCTGGATCCATCGGTGGATGCACTGGTTCAGAAAACTACACCACCGCACTTGCCAATATCAAAGACCACCTCTGGCCGCTCCCTAACGAAACCATCCTCTGCCCAGGTCACGGACCTCTGACAAGCGTAAGCCAAGAAAAAGAGAACAATCCTTTTTTCTCCCCCCCTCACTGAGTATGACTCAAGCACTTTGGGCGCGCCATGCTATCCGACATCGGCCTTAATTGCCTTCACCCAACAAGCCTTGCGTGTAGCCTTTTGCTACGGCCTGAGGCGCATTTTTCACACCAAGCTTCATGTAAATGTGCTTCAAATGATCTGTCACTGTGTAAACGCTAATTTCTAACCTCTCAGCGATTTCCTTCTGAGAATGCCCATCAGCTATGAGAGTGAGCACCTCATGCTCCCGCTCCGAAATCGTCATATTCTCTACAACTGGCGACTTATCTTTCCTCAAGGTTTTTAAGAGGTATTGAGCCATCTGAGGCTCCACTACAGCACCACCACGATGGACCTCGCGGATTGCTCCAGCGAGCGCATTCAAAGTCGTCGACTTTAAAAGATAGCCATGAGCTCCGCAGCCAATGGCTTCCAACACATCGGCTTCTTGCTCGGATTGACTCAGCACAATGATTTTCAGATGGGGCGCATAGGTTCGAAACCATGGAATAGCTTCCAAACCGGTCATTCCAGGGAGATTCAAATCTAGCAGCAAAATGTCGAGTTTACTACTGGCCTCGCATTCTTTGAGCGAGCGCAGCGCTAGTTCCGCGTTGCCAAACTGACTCACTATTTCCAGATCCGTCTGGATACCGAGAACAAGTTCAACCGTGTCGCGGAACTCGGGATGGTCTTCAACAATCGAAATACGGATGGTTTGGCTCATAGGGATAGGAGGCTTTGATTTTTTCTTCTGAAAAACAAACGGCGTCTGGGTTTCAGTGTCAGCTTAATACGGGTTCCCTCACCTTGAACTTGCACAATCTCGACCCTTGCTCCTAGCAACTTCGCCCGCCGCTGGAGCGAAGGAGGAACCTTCACCCCCTCAGTTTCTGCGATACCTGTCCCATTGTCGCTCACCGTCAACTGAAGAGACTCAGGGCTTGCGATCAATTCGGTGCCAAAGCCTGTCGCTCCTGAGTGGCGAGAAATATTCACTAAGCATTCCTTATAAAACAGCAGAAGGTCGAGCCGAGTTTGCGCTGGCAGCTGATCGAGGTATCCCTCTCCTTCCATCGTGATCTCATGGTGAAATCTGCCCATGCTACGTCTCGCCGCTCGGCGCATATCCTCAGCTAATCCAATGACTAGCCCCTTCGCTTCGATCATGTTCGCACAATGGCGAATTGCGATGCCTGTGCGTTCCGTCATTTCGCGAATCCGACGGTGCAAGGTCTTCCATTCCTCAGGAGAAGCGTGTGCAGTATCGGCTGCATCGCTGAGCAAACCTATCGCATGCACATCGGCTCCGAGCTCATCATGCAAATCCGCGGCGAGCCGTTCCTTCAATTTCGCCACATAGCGGCGTCGTGTGACCCAGTTTATCAAAATGGTTGCGACAATACCGATCCCAAGCACCGCTGCGAGCCAGCCCACTCGCTTTAGGTTACGCTTCTGCCGACCATAACGGACTGCCAATTCTTCAGTAACAAGCGATTTCTCTAATTCCAGTGCATGGCGGCGCGCCAAGCCCTCCAGCCAATTTCTAATGGGTAGAATGGCTCCATATAAATTATTGCCATCGGTAAGCGACTTTCCCGATCTGCGCGGTTTTTCATTGAAAGAATCGAGCTCAACGTTTGTACCCAAAGCAATATTTTGGCCTGCTGAGAAAAGAGCAATCTCGGCAAAGCCCACTTTAAAAAGGGTCTCATTGGTTTCCCTTATCAACGGAGCATCAGCAACGAAACGCACATAGCGACATGTTGTCTCTGGAAATGGCCACATCTTAATGGGCCCAGAGCCTCGGAGGTCGGTCGGTCCTAATTCCAGCAATGTGACGGCATCTTGAAAATCTGCTCGATTAGCACCAAGAATCTGTAACTGCCCAGGAACCCCAATGCCATCGGCAGCAGACTGAGGAACCATATCTCCCTGTTCCAAGCTATGCAGATGGACTTCAGACAATGGATACGCCTTCCCCAAATCCATGGTGAAGACATGCTCCTCAGCGCTGAAACTCAAATAGGCCACACTCGGATTCCCACCAGCGGCATCCATTAAGTAAGGCATTTGACCATCGGTGAGATAGAGGCTCCCCCAAGCAGATTCGACACCACGACTTTCAGAAGACGTCTCTACACACCGACGAAGAGCCACGTTGACATCTTGATGAAAAACCAACATTTCCGAGAGCTGAAGCACATAATGTCCATCAAAATTACGCTGAGATAAAGTCACTGCCTCAAGCTTCACCCAACTAGCGACTGTGGGATTGAGGGAAATGACCAACGGCGCACTACCTGAAAAAGTACCATCTGGTTTATGATACCTCGCAACAACCTTACCAACCAAATCCTCATCAGTTCCCACACGGATAACGAAATTATGTGGCACTCCATCCGCAAGGAAATTCCCCTCCGCGTCACGCCTGATAAGCGGAACCAAGATGATCTCATCGATCATAAACTCGCCTCCTAAATCGATTTTAATCCATTCTCGATGATTGGCATCAGGGTGCCATTTCGAACGAAAGCCAATAGTTCCTGTCCCGCTGCGCATGCTTGGGTTAGGCAGTTGAGCTAACTCACCACTAATCTGCTCTGCTCGATCTTCCAGCTGAGAAAGTGACATCTTATCAATCGGTGTCGGAGCTGAAGCAGTCACCAACGCCTTCAAAGTCATCACGAGTATCAATGAAATTAAAAATGTATTGCGCATGGTAATGAGGTGGCCGCTGCCGGTCGAGTCATCTTCATATATTGGAGACAAGAGAATGCTAGCAATGAATCAATGCACTGCGGCTATAGAAGTACAATACTCCACAAGAACTTTCTCAAGCCTACCCCAATATATTGGGATACTCAAAGGGTCTATAAATCAATATCTTCCGAAGTACCACTGTGAACCCCTCCTCTCCTTTGGATAAGTGAACACAGTAACGCTCTAATCAGGGCACACCTAAACTAAATCAATACTATGAAAAAACCAATACTATTCTTCGCCTCAGCCGCTTCTTTAGCAACGACTTCCACCTTATCCGCTGCCACCATTACCTTCTCTGACTTCAATAACTTAGGAGAAGGCTCTAGCTTCACTAACAGTGTCACACATAACGGATCAGGCTCTATCTCCAACATCACAAAATCCACAGTCGATACAGATAACACCCAATTCGCTGTGAGTTATGTAGCTGGGGCAGAAACCTTATCCTTCAACATTCTGGTTCAAGCATTTACGGACGGAAATATTCAATCATCCATTAGCACAGCGACTAATATTAACACTGGCAATTCGGGATCAGCAACTATTGGAACAACCTCTGCTGCAGTTGGTACCGTTAATACTGGTAATGGAAATGCATTTGGTGTTGGAACTGGAATGGCAGACAATTCGTCTCTAGTCTTCACCATCACAGGACTCACTTACACCGGCGGCAGTGCTTCCTTCAATGGGTTTACCGGTGCTAATGTCCAGGAAACTGGTGGTAATGGCCACCGAGTTGTCGTGGGTGAGGGACCGAGTGGTCTTTTCGAAGGAGGTTGGGCGGCAGGTACCCCACAATCCATCACGACAGGAGGCGCGACAACACTTGTCGTGTCGTCTGCTTCACAAGGAACTCAGAACTGGGGATTGAATGATATAGACTTTCGTATCACCACCACCGCTGTCCCAGAACCTTCCTCATCTGCTCTTCTTTTAGGCGGATTAGGGGCATTGGCTCTGCGTCGCCGCCGCTCGTAGACCTTTGGTCTGCTCAGCACATCATTACCCTCCACCCGTTCGCCCTCTGAGCGTACGGGTTTTCCTCAACCACGCCCCATATGAAAGTAGAGTAATCTCTATTGCATACATGTTCCTCTAGGTCTCATGTGCATGTTATCAACGATAACACCCACAAAACCTCCCTTATTGAAAATATATTCTCAGCTCTAAAATTCGGCCCAAAATGCAAGTATACATAAAAAATAAATGGCTTGGCGCTCTGCTACTTGGGGCTCTCGCCACCTCCAGCCTGTCCATTGCGAAAGGACTATCAGGCTCGCGCCCGAACATCATCGTCGTGATGACCGATGACCAAGGCTACGGAGACTTAAGCTGCCATGGGCATCCCTACATCAAAACGCCGAACATCGATCAGCTCCGTGAGCAGAGCACACGCTTCGAGGACTTCCATGTCAGCTCCAGTTGCGCCCCTACCCGTGCCGCGCTGATGGCTGGAGTGCATCCCTTCAAAGTGGGAGTCACTCACACTATTTTCCACCGCGACCGCATGGCGCTCGACAAAAAGATCATGCCGCAGGTGCTGGGAGAAGCTGGCTATGCGACAGGAATTTTTGGCAAGTGGCATCTGGGCGATAAAGACCCTTACCAGCCCCACATGCGCGGCTTCGATGAGTCTCTTATCCACGGCGGTGGCATCGCTGGCTCCAGCGGCATTCGCAGCAACGGCTCCTACAAGGATATGCTGATTCGCCACAATGGTCGGTTCGTCCAAACCCATGGCTTCTGCACCGATGTCTTTTTTGGCCATGCCATGCAGTGGATGAAGCAACAGCACGATGCGCAGAAGCCCTTCCTTGCCTGTATTTTCCCCAATGCCCCGCACGGTCCATGGAGCGCCCCTGAAGAATACAAAAAGCTCTACGACGGCATCGAGGACCCCACCGCTGCAAGCAAAGCTGGCTTCTTCGCAATGATCAGCAATATCGATGACAACATGGGGCTGCTGATGAAAAATCTCGAAGCATGGGGCATGGCAGACAACACCATCCTCATTTTCATGACGGACAACGGCTCCGTCGCCAGCTCGGTCTACAATGCAGGAATGAAAGGTGGCAAAACAAACGTGCACGAAGGCGGCAGCCGCGTTCCCTTTTTCATCCGCCTACCAGATAAAATCAAAGCCGGTCGCGACATTGACACATTGGCCAGACACTATGACCTACTTCCCACGTTCGCAGACCTCGCAGGAGTGGATGTGAGCACACTCGAGACCGACGGCAGAAGCCTGCTCCCTCTCATCGAAAACCCCGCTGCTCCATGGGAGAAACGGCTCACCTTTTTCCACACTGGACGCTGGGGTAACCCTGAATCCAAACACGAAAAACACCGCAGAAACCCGGGCGCCGATAACAATAAATTCCTCAACTTTGCCATCCGTGATGAACAATGGAGGCTCACGGTCAACAAGGGGATGGAGAAAGACCTGGAGCTCTACGCTATCAAGGCAGACCCTGGAGAGCAAACCAACCTCGCCCAGCAAAATCCTGAGCTCATCAGCATTCTGATGGAGTCCTACGGAGCATGGTGGGATAGCTGCCGGCCTTTGATGATCAACGAAGACGCAGACATCACCAAAAGTGGTATTATTTGGCCCACCTATCTCAAAGAGCAGCAAAAGAATGGCGAGGTTCCTGACCTCATCATTCCAGGGGTCAACACCGATGTGAAAGTCATCTCCATGAGCACCAAAGGTTCAAAGGGAGAAAAAGAAGACGTGAAGGACTCGCGCGAAGACCTACTCAAGAAGCGCGAAGAGCGCAAAAAATCGAAACCATCCAACTCACCGTAAAGCATGCTATCATTCACAAAATGGTTCCCAATCGCTCTGGCTCTACTAGGGCTACAGTCAGTCCACGCGAAAAAGCCAAACATCATCTTCCTGTTAGCCGACGACCAGAGTACCTACTCCGTGGGCTGCTACGGCAACGAAGACGTGAAGACGCCCCAGATGGATAAGCTCGGGGCAGAAGGCATGGTGTTCGACAGGCACTACGTCACCTCCCCCATCTGCATGTCGAGCCGCGCAAATATTTTCACCGGGATGTACGAATACAAGACCGGCACGAATTTTGGCCACGGCGACATGAAGCCAGAAGTCTGGCAGGACTCCTACCCTGTGCATCTACGCCAGGCTGGCTACCTCACTGCTTTCGCTGGAAAATTCGGAATCGTGGTAGATGGCAAAGGAATCTGTGAAGAGGAATTTGATATCTGGGCGGGTGCCAAAGGGCAGTCCAGCTTCCGTACCGATAAGAACCCTGCCCTCGCAAAGTATGCTAAGGAATTCCCCCACTCCACCCTCGCCTACGGCGCCTGGGGGCAAGACGTGATCCGCACCGCAGTCGAACAAGGTAAACCATTCTGTATGTCGATCAGCTTCAAGGCTCCCCATAAACCAGCCACGCCCGACCCTCGGTTCGATGCCGTGTACGCGGGAAAGACCTTCAAAAAGCCTGAGAACTTCGGTCGCGCATTTGCCGATCACTTGGCTCCTCAGAGCAAAAAAGGACGCCAGTGGGCACGCTTCACCGAATGGAAATACGACACAGATTACGACGCGCAAATGCGGCTCTACTACCAACAGATTTACGGCATTGATGTCGCATTGAGTATGCTCCGCGAGGAGCTAGAGAAACAAGGAGCCGCAGACAATACCGTCATTATCTACACCAGTGACAATGGATACCTCTGTGGCTCACACGGCTACGGCTCAAAAGAAATTTTCCTAGAAGAATCCTCCCGCGTCCCCCTCATCGTTCACGATCCTAGGCTACCAGAAAGTGCCCGCGGAAAACGCAGCCGCGAACTCACCTGCAACATCGACTTTGCGCCCACTATTCTTAATCTCGCGGAGCTGCCAATCCCAGCAAAGATGGACGGACACAGTATCCTGCCCATTCTAACAGATCCCAATACAGGTGGCCACGCTGCCATCACCTTGTTCAATGGCTTCATCGGCAACTGCATGAGCGTGGTCACACAAAACAAAAAGTACACCTACTGGGCAGCAAGCAAAGGCCTGCCCGCCTTCGAGGAAATGTTCGACCTCAAAAAAGACCCCTACGAGAAAGTGAACCTCGCCCTCAACCCAGAGTCGGCACCGCTGTTAGAAAAAATGCGTGAGTCCTATCGCGAGCGTTTGGCAATGCTCCAAAAGGAGGCTGTGTCCTACAACGGCTATGCCAAATACGCTATCACCCTCGATCCAGATGCCACGCCTGCAGCTAAGCAAGAGGCCATCCGAGCTGCGACCAAGGCCAAGAAAAAAACAAAGTAGAGACCAGTCCCGCGCTAAGTATCTCCCCTAAATCACTTATTGTGACTCGAGCGCTTTTGGCTCGCCATGCTGCCTTGGCCTCGACGTCTGCCAGCTGCAGCGCCACCTTTTTTAGAAGGTCCTGAAAACTTATTATCACCAGACTTTCCACCTTTATTACTAGCTGGACCACCACGTCTGTTCGAGCGGTTGCCGCGCGGAACAACTTTCTTTGCTGGACGTTTTGGTGAGCGCATTCCGAGCTTGGATTCAGGAAGCACTTCATGTGGCACAAAACCTTCCAACTCCACGCGAGGAATCAACTTTTTGATAAGATTCTCAATATCGACAAGCTGCGGAAATTGTTCCTCACAAACCAACGAAATTGCCTGACCTGCTGCGCCAGCACGACCAGTACGACCAATCCGATGCACGTAATCTTCTGGCTGATCTGGTAAATCAAAATTTACCACCTGCGGAAGCTGATCGATATCAATCCCGCGTGCAGCAATATCGGTCGCTACTAAGACTTGAAGTGTGCCTTTCTTGAATCCATCCAGCGCACGCGTACGAGCGCCTTGGCTTTTGTCACCATGAATCGCTGAGGAGCTCACTCCTTTAGACTCTAACTGGCGAGCAAGACGATTCGCGCCATGCTTGGTGCGAACGAAAACTAAACATTGCTTCCAATCATTTTCCTTAATCAGACGAATCAGTACATTGCCACGGCGTGACTTATCCACAGAATAGAGCATCTGCTCCACAGTGTCTGCCGTAGCGTTACGTGGAGTCACGGAGATCTCAACAGGATTTCTCACAATGCTCTTAGCGAGCTTGCGAATTTCATCGGAAAATGTCGCAGAAAAAAGTAAGTTCTGACGTTGTTTGGGCAAGATTGCGATCAGCTTTTTAATTTCGTGAATAAACCCCATGTCGAGCATGCGATCTGCCTCATCGAGAACCAAAACCTCAAGTGTATTAAACTTAATTGCATTCTGGTTGTAAAGATCCATCAAACGACCAGGAGTTGCCACCAAAATGTCTGCACCGCGGCGCAACTTCATCATCTGTGGGTTGATTTTCACCCCGCCAAAGACCACCGCTGATTTTAAATCGAGATGCTTGCCGTATGTTTGGACGCTCTCGGCTACTTGAGCTGCGAGCTCGCGAGTTGGTGTGAGAATGAGAGCACGCACTTGGTTCGAGCGCGCAGGTTGTCCCTTCGATAGTTTTTCTAACAAAGGTAAAGTGAAGCCAGCAGTTTTACCAGTGCCTGTCTGAGCGGCAGCCATCACATCTTTGCCGTCTAACACTGCAGGGATCGCCTGAGCTTGGATCGGTGATGGTTCGGTATATCCTTCTTCAGCAATGGCTTTCTGAATAGGCGAAGAGAGGGCGAGTGAGGAAAATTCCATAATAAATATCTAGGGGGCTTGGTCGCGACACTAAGCACGGCAAGAAATGAATAGCAACCCACGAATAACAATTTCCCAATTTCTCACCACGCAGATAACGCAAAAAACCCCTCGCCGCGAACAGCGCAACGAGGGATCATATGTCATTGAATTTCTATAAGAAGCGAGCTTACAACTCTGCCTTTTTTACGGATTGAACTTTAATCTTATGCTTTGCAAGCGTGTCAGTCACAGCCTTCTCATCGAGTGGTGTGTCTTCAGAGAGCTGAATTTCAGTCTCTTTACTAACGTAAGCTGCTGCAATGCCTGGCAATTTTTCTAAGGCTGCACGAGCCTTATCATTAGTGATTACTCATCCGGCGCCACTGACCTGCAGCATGTATGCTGCTTGGGGCACTGCCTGATCGTGTTCTTCAAGCGAGACAAAATTAACTGGCCCTTTGGCAAAGGCTTCTTTCAGTTTTTCTTCCTCAAGCTTGTGACCGTCTTTCATAAAAACGGTGGTTCTAAGACCTGACATTTTGAAGGACTCAACGCCTTTCTGACTTCCAATGGCCGCACGGACCGCTCTGTCAGCGCCTCATCCACCGCCTTTAGCGGTGACAATGAAGACCTTCATTGTCTCATTTGTTGCTGCAGTTTCTGCAGCCGTATCGTTTTGGACTTCAGCTGTTACAACCACAGTGGAGAAACCACTGAATGCTGCCACAGAGAAAGCCGCTACTAGATATTTTGCTTTCATAGCGAGTGTAAGATACCCCTTTAAGGAATTTATTCCAAAAGAATTACGCAAAAAAAGCGCAACCTCTTCACGAAGCTGCGCTTTCTAAAAACTGTAAACTAGCAACTAAGAACTGCCAGCTCCGCTGGCTTAAAGCCCTGAGTCAGTAACCGCACCTTTCGATGCTGATTCTGTAAGCTTCGCATACTTAGCGAGCACTCCACGACGGTAACGCGGCTCAGGTTGTACCCACTCAGCTTTACGCGCTGCGAGTTCTTCATCACTTAGGTCGACGTTGATTTCATTGTTCTCAGCATCGATCGTGATTGTATCGCCGTCTTTAAGCAGGCCGATAGTTCCGCCGACATAAGCTTCTGGAGTAATGTGACCCACCACAAAACCGTGGGAACCACCGGAGAAACGACCATCAGTAATCAGCGCCACGCTGTCACCAAGACCACGGCCCATCACCGCTGCAGTTGGCCCAAGCATTTCACGCATACCTGGACCACCTTTTGGTCCTTCGCGACGCACAACAATCACATCGCCCGGCTTAATCTCGCCAGCGAGAATTGCTTTCATTGAATCTTCTTCAGAATCGAAACAACGCGCGGAACCAGTGAAACTAAGACCTTCGTTACCTGAAATTTTTGCCACAGAACCTTCGGACGCGAGGTTTCCGTAGAGAATGCGAAGATGGCTGTCCTTCTTCTTCGGCTTGTCGAGAGGAAGGATAATCTTCTGGTCTTCTGGATAGTAGAGATCAGAGTTCGCAAGGTTCTCCGCCATGGTCTTACCAGTCACTGTCATACAATCACCGTGCAGCAAGCCAGCTTCGAGCAGGATACGCATGAGCGGAATAGTTCCACCGATGCGAACCAAATCAGCCATCACGTACTTACCAGAAGGCTTAAGATCAGCCACCACTGGCACGCGCTTACCAATTTCAGTAAAGTCATCGATTGAAAGCTCTACATTCGCCGCATGCGCCATCGCAAGAAGGTGCAACACTGCGTTCGTAGAACCACCGAGAGCAATCACCACGGTAATCGCGTTTTCAAATGCCTTACGTGTCATGATGTCGCTCGGGCGAATTCCCTTATCGATCATGTTCACAACCGCAGCACCAGCGTCGAAACAGTCCATCATCTTGTCATCGCCCACCGCATTTTGCGCAGAGCTATTTGGCAAAGACATCCCGAGAGCTTCGATAGCACTAGCCATCGTATTTGCTGTGTACATTCCACCGCAAGAACCAGCACCTGGGATTGCACAGCTTTCTACAGTCTGTAGTTCACCATCGTCGAATTCACCACTCGCGTGCTTACCAACAGCTTCAAATACTGAAACCACATCGAGGTCTTTATTTTCACCCTTAACTGAAGCACAGCCCGGCAGAATCGTACCTCCATAAATAAATACAGCAGGGCGATTGAGTCGCGAGATCGCGATCATGCAACCCGGCATATTCTTATCACAGCCACCGACAGCTACGAGACCATCCATTCCTTCGCCTCCTACTACGGTCTCGATAGAATCCGCAATCACTTCGCGTGAAACCAAGGAATACTTCATTCCCTCAGTACCCATTGAAATACCATCGGAAACGGTAATAGATCCAAAAGTAAGCGCTTTACCACCAGCTGCATTCGCACCATTTGAGGCTTCCACTGCAAGCTTATCGAGGTGGATGTTACAAGGTGTCACTTCACTCCAGAGGGAGGCAATCGCCACCTGTGGTTTTTCAAAGTCTTCTTTTTCAAAGCCTACTGCGTAGAGCATCGCACGGCTCGGTGCGCGGTCATCACCATCCACTACCTGTGAGGAAAAAGGACGGCGGTTATTTTCGTATGGATTCATAATCGTACTGCGTGAAATTTCGAGTCCGTGAATCTCATCCAATAGTAGATATAGGTCAAGCACGAGGATGCATGCTGACATCTTTATCCTGCTCAGTCTCCTGCCAGACCTAGGACTAACACTTAAATTATCCTAAATGATTAGCCGACACTGTGAGCACTTCCTGCGCTCATCTCCACAGCCCTTGAAGTAGGCCTCTGCGGAGTATGTCACAGAAAGTTGCCCCTGTGACACGCAGGATCTTTGACAAGTCCAATTCATGAAATTAATAAATGACGCATGTCCACCAAGCGCATTCTCGTATCAGACCCGATTTCTGAAATCGGTGTAGAAGCTCTCAGCCAGCACCCAGACCTTCAAGTTGACGTAAATACAGGCCTCACACCTGAAGCTCTCCTTGAAGTCATCGGTGACTACGACGGCCTCATTATTCGTTCTCAAACTAAAGTAACTCGCGAAGTTCTCGAAGCTGCAAAGAACCTCAAGGTCATCGGCCGTGCAGGTGTCGGTGTTGACAACGTCGACCGCGAAGCTGCTACCGACCACGGCGTGATCGTCATGAACACCCCAACTGGAAACACCATTTCCACTGCTGAACTCGCCTTTACACTCATGCTCTCAGCAGCACGTAACATCGGCCCAGGCCACGCAGGCGTACTCGCTGGTGAATTCCCTGCTGCACGTAAAGCATTCAAAGGTATCGAAATCTACCAAAAGCGCCTCGCTGTCATCGGCATGGGCCGCATCGGTACTGAGTTCGTCAAACGCGCTCAAGCATTTGGCATGACCGTTGCTGCTTTTGACCCATTCCTCACCCAAGCGCGTGCTGACCAACTCAAAGTCGAACTCGCTGATTCTCCAGACGCTGCTCTCAAAGGTGCGGACTTCGTCACACTTCACGTGCCAATGACTCCAGACACTAAGCACATTATCAATGCTGACCGTCTCGCTCTCATGAATAAAGGCGCAATCGTTGTCAACTGTGCACGTGGTGGTCTCATCGACGAGCCAGCACTCCGTGCAGCAATCGATTCAGGTCACATCGCAGGTTGTGGTCTCGACGTATTCGAAGACGAGCCACCGTCCTCTGACCACATTCTTTTCGACCTTCCTAAGCACACAGCTTTCACACCACACCTTGGTGCGTCTACTAACGAAGCCCAGGAAAATGTCGGCATCCAGGTCGCTGAACAACTCCGTGACTTCCTCACTTCCGGTGAAATTCGCAATGCCATCAACATGCCATCACTCGACGCAGCAGCGCTCGAAGACATCGGCGACTACCTCGGTCTCGCCAAGTCGCTCGGTAAATTCCTCGCTAAACTAGGACCTGCGAATCCAGATTCCATCCGCGTCTCCTACCACGGTGCAATTGCGGACAAGGACACACCACTCGTATCCCGTACAGTCCTCCACGGTTTCCTCGCATCATCCCGCGAAGACGTGAACATCGTCAACTGCCCAGCGATCGCTAAAGAGCTCGGTCTTGAACTCGTCGAATCTACAATCAATGCTACCACTGAGTACTCCGAACTCGTGGTCGTTGAACTCAGAAAAGGTGAAGAGCGCTTCCGCCTCGCTGGTTCCATCATCGGCAAGTCACCGCGCATCGTCGAAATCGACAAACTCTACGTCGACACCAATATCGAAGGCAACTTCCTCATTGTACGTAACGATGACCGCCCTGGTATCGTTGGTCTCGTCGGTACAGCTCTCGCAGCTCACAACCTCAACATTGCAAACCTCTCACTTGCTCGCAACAAGACAGAAGGAAATGCTCTCAGCGTGATTGAGCTCGACTCACCTGCGTCTGAAGAGCTTCTCGCTGAGCTCAATGCCGCAGCTGGTGTCCTCTCAGCAAAAGCAATCGAGATTTAAGCAAAAAAATGCTTGCAAGCTTCTAGCGAGAACACTAGTTTCCCGCCCGCAGCACGAGCCCTTAAAAGCTCAGCAAGCATCAAAAAGCGCGATTAGCTCAGTGGTAGAGCAATGCCTTGACATGGCAGAGGTCACAAGTTCAAATCTTGTATTGCGCACCATTTTACCGAGGGTCTTTGAGTAACATCAAAGGCCCTCTTTTTTTCTGATCAAAAAGCACTCTCTTTCTCCAGCAGGCATAGAAAAACCGCCTCGAATTGCTCCGAGACGGTTTTATCCTACACAATGAAAACATGAAGAAATGCACTAGCATCTGCTACATGTCTTTTAATACGGAGCACACATCTCCATTTATCATCTTTCTCACCTTTTTTTTATTTTCTCAGTTTTTCTGCGAACAGTTCACTCCCTCACCTACACTCACCTGCACTCACTTCAGTCAAACCATAGGCCATCGACCATTTTATGAAACTCTTCCTCACTTGCTACTATTCATAAGATTCGGCCAAGGCATTGAAAAAAGTACCTTTTTCGCCCATTTATAGACCAATCCAAGATTGACCAATCGCTGCACCGAATCCACAACTACGCATGCTCATTCTGAAACTCTCCTGTCCTGACCAACCCAGCATCGTTGCGAAGATTGCCAGCTATGTCGCTTCACATAATGGCAACCTGTTAGAGTTCAACCAATTCACCAATAGCATCGACAGCAAATTTTTTGCGCGTCTCGAAATCGACACTACCGAGCTCGATGTCGAACTCGATTCCTTTATCAAAGGTTTCAGCGTGCTAGGCGAAGCCCTCAAGGCCGATTGGCATTTCCGCGAAGCACCCTTCAAGCTCCGCACTGCCATTCTCGTCACCAAGACCACGCACTGCCTCAACGAGATTCTCTGGCGCGTCAGCGAAAACGATCTACCACTGGAAATCACTTCCATCATCGGCAACCGCGACCACTGTAAAACGATTGCTGAAAAAGAAGGGATCCCTTTCCACCAAATCGACATGGACGGTGACAAAAAAGATCAAGGCTTCCAGCAGATCGCCCAGATCCTACGCGACGAAAACGTCCAACTCAGCATCCTCGCCCGCTTCATGCAAATCCTCCCAGATTGGTTCTGCGGAGAATTCTCCGGTAAGCTGATCAATATCCACCACTCTTTCCTCCCCGCCTTCATCGGCGCGAACCCCTACCGCCAAGCGTACGACCGCGGAGTCAAACTCATCGGCGCTACCTGCCATTACGTCACCAGTGACCTCGATGCAGGCCCGATCATCGAACAAGAAGTGAAGCGCGTTCTTCACTCCCACTCACCAGCCGACCTTATGCGACTCGGCCGCGACTGCGAACGCATCGCCCTAGCACGCGGTATTCGCTACCACGCGTACGACCGCACCATCATCGATGGCAACCGCGCCATAGTCTTCGAAGATTAAGTTTTCTTAGTCTTTAATGAAGCTATCTCTATCAATATCTTCCTTCTCGTCAGAACCAGCCTCATTTGTTAGATTACCTCGCAATGAAAAAGCTCATAATTCTATTGCTAGCATCTAGTAGTCTCAGCTTCGCCGACACAAAGGAAGAAATTGCTCAAATTCGCAAGCAATACAACAAAATCGAATCCGCTAAAGATCTTGAAATCACAAAGATTCTTACCAAGGAAGACGCTGCACCGAATTTAGGAATCATCACTCGCTTTACCAATAGCGCAGGTATCCTAGTGAAACAAACTATTGAATGGGGCGGTGACCACGGAGGAGTCAGCCGCACCGCCTACTTCCTCAATGGCGAAATATTCTTCATTTACTCTAGTATGAGCTCGTGGCAATTCGATCCATCCTCTGATCCAGACAGTCCAAGCACCATAGAAACGCTACGAGAAGAGCGTCACTACTTCAGTAATGATACATGCATTCGAGCTCTAGAAAAAGAAGCTTCATCAAAAGATTATAAAGAAGCGCTCAAACAACTCAAAGCCCAGTCAAATAAAGAGATGAACGATATGGAGAGCGCTGAAGCCCACCTCAAAGAAGCTTACACCATGCTTAAAATCCAAGATCACAAAGAACTTGAAGAGTATATGGCGCTATAATCCGCATAAACCAGAACTCACATCGGCATCCATATCATGGAAAACATAGAATCTACCAAACTTCTTTCGCAATACATAGATGCTATGTGCAGCCCTAGCTGATCATCAAAAACCTCCTCCGCGAATCAACGACAACTGCGACTAAGTGCTCTCCCACTATCGAATCAACAAAAAATCATCTAAAGTATTCACAATAAACGATTATTGACTATCATCACATAACCCACTAACAGCTCTATACGAGATCAATGATCTGCATTCGTTCCTTAAAAATATCACACAGTATTAGAACATCCACACACATCAAATGAAACCTTTTTTCTCTTCCATAGGTCTAGCTCTGATCATCACATCTTCCAGTAATCTATTTGCAGCCACAACGGTAACCCTTGATTTCCAAAGCGCAGCTCTCGGTTCCTTCACATCAGCAACTCCTCTACAAGTTGCAGATGGGATCGGCGGCACGTGGACTCTTACTCCTTCAACAACACCTGGTACTACATACTCAATTATTGATAAAGGAGGAGACCGCGAACTTCGCCTTACTGATATTGGAAGTACTGCTGGTTCTTTCGTTATTGACATCACTCACTCCAGCGGAGCTTTTACGCAGCTGTCAGGAGGTACATATGAGGCTACGATAGGTTTAAATATAGGAAACTTTACGTATCAAAATGGATCTTACTTGATTTTTTCCGATAGCAACCCTATCTCTACTGCTATCGATAGTCCCATCACTTTTGGAGCTCAAACTCCAACTAACTTTGCACGTTTTACTGGTAATGGAATTTTTAGCTCAGGCAGCAACGTACAAATCGATATAGACGAACTCGTTTTTTCGGTCTCTTCAACAATTCCAGAGCCTTGTAGTTCTTCACTTTTATGTTTTAGCGGCATACTTCTTATTGCCCGAAGAACTCGTTCAGCGTCTTAGCTCAGCGAGATTATACGGCTTTGAGTAAGCGAGAGGCCGTGTCATCTCTCCATTGAGTTAGCACTCACTCAAAGTCGGACATGTATAAGCCACGGCTTCCACATGTACCCAACTTCTTCGCTAAGCAAAAAGGCCGCCTCTTTCGAGACGACCTTTACCTACACAAAATTGACATTAACAGGGGGTGTAAGCTCCTATGATATGAATAACTACATAGACAAAGCGGCGACCTAATTGCCCTTTGTCTAAATTGTTCTTTATTTTTAATAAAAATATTTTTTTGGGGGGTAATAGCTTCTTTTCGGCAGAGTTCTGTAAACACTCTAGTGCACAGTGTGAAAACAATCGAACACGCCAAACCTCAAAACGAAGCTACAGCGCCCCAAAAATAAAAAGCGCCATCCCGAGTGAACGGAACAGCGCTAAAATAATATCATATACTAGCTCTTCGCCTCTATACGAACGACATACTAAAATAGCATAGCCGATTTAGTAACGATAGTGATCTGGCTTGTACGGGCCCTCCACAGGGACACTGATGTAATCAGCCTGCGCCTGAGAAAGTGTGGTGAGCTTAGCTCCAATTTTGTTGAGGTGAAGACGAGCCACTTCCTCGTCAAGGTGCTTTGGAAGCACTTTCACTTCACCCGCTTTGTAAGCTTCTTTGTTCTTCCAGAGATCGATCTGCGCGAGTGTTTGGTTCGCGAAAGAGTTAGACATCACGAAAGATGGATGCCCTGTCGCACAACCCAAGTTCACGAGGCGACCTTCAGCCAACATGTAAAGGCTATTGCCTGTCGGGAAAGTGTACTTATCTACCTGAGGCTTGATGTTAAGACGCTCAACACCTGAAGCGGAATTGAGAGCTTCCATCTGAATCTCGTTGTCAAAGTGGCCAATGTTACAGACGATCGCCTGATCCTTCATCTTCTCCATATGCTCGAGACGGATAATGTCATAGTTGCCCGTAGTGGTCACATAAATGTCAGCCCAGCCGAGAGTGTCTTCGACAGTAAGCACACGGTAACCTTCCATCGCAGCTTGAAGCGCACAGATTGGGTCGACCTCAGTCACCACCACTTGTGCACCTTGACCGCGAAGCGCCTGAGCACAACCTTTACCTACGTCACCATAACCACAAACGACAGCAACCTTACCTGAGATCATCACGTCCGTGGCACGCTTGATGCCGTCCACCAGTGACTCACGGCAACCATAGAGGTTATCGAACTTAGACTTCGTTACCGAGTCATTCACATTGATTGCTGGAACCAGAAGTTTTCCTTCCTTCGCCATCTGATAGAGACGGTGCACACCCGTAGTCGTTTCTTCAGAAACACCTTTCCAGTCTGCGAGAATCTTTGCAAAAATGCCAGGCTTCTCAGCGTGTACCTTTTTGAGGAGATTTTTAATCACCTGCTCTTCTTCAGAACCAGCTGGCTCGTTCACCCAGTCAGAACCGTTTTCAAGCTCGTAACCTTTGTGGATAAAAAGAGTCGCGTCGCCACCATCGTCAACAATGAGTTCAGGCCCTTGACCTTCTGGGCTGAGGATCGCATTCCATGTGCAGTCCCAGTACTCTTCAAGCGTCTCACCCTTCCAGGCAAAAACAGGCACACCTGCTTGTGCGATCGCAGCAGCAGCGTGATCTTGAGTAGAAAAAATGTTACATGAACACCAACGCACGTCAGCACCTAGCTCGACCAGAGTCTCGATCAGCACAGCGGTCTGAATCGTCATGTGAAGTGAACCCATGATGCGCACACCTTGCAGCGGCTTTTCGGCGGAGTACTTCTCACGAATTGCCATGAGACCAGGCATTTCGTGTTCAGCAATATCAATTTCCTTACGACCAAAATCGGCAAGGCTAATGTCGGCGATTTTGTAGTCGCTCGTTTTTTCGAGTGTTGAAGTGGACATAATAATTTCTTTGTTCGTTGTATAAAGTTCCTAAATTTAACCAATAACAGCTTTCAGCGCGTCGACTTTATCCGTCTTCTCCCAAGTGAGAGCATCGAGGTTATCTTCACGTCCGAAGTGCCCATAATTTGTAGTATGCTTATATATGGGACGGAGCAGATTTAGTTGACTGATAATGTCGGCAGGCTTAAAGGAGAAAACTTCTTTCACCGCTTTTTCGATTGCTAGTTCATCAACCTTATTGGTACCGAAGGTATCCACACTGACCGAAACTGGATGCGGGTGCCCAATCGCATAAGCAACCTGAAGTTCTGCACGATCCGCTAGGCCGGCAGCAACGATGTTCTTGGCAACCCAGCGACACATGTAAGCTGCGGAGCGATCCACCTTAGATGGATCTTTCCCTGAAAATGCACCACCTCCATGACGACCAGAGCCTCCATAAGTATCAACAATAATTTTGCGGCCTGTGAGTCCAGCATCGCCTTCAGGTCCACCAATCACAAAAATGCCAGTCGGATTGATCAGAAATTCTGTATCATCAGTCAGCAAGTTTGCTGGAATCACCTTTTCAATAAGATCCTTTTTCAAGATCTCACGAATTTCCGAAGTCGTAATCTCTTTCGAGTGCATGGTAGAAACAACCACCGCTTTCACACGTGTCGGCTTTCCATCCACATATTCCATGGAGACCTGAGTCTTGGAATCAGGACGCAACCATTGATGTTGACCAGATTTACGTAAAGTCGTCAGTTCACGGCCAAGCTTGTGAGAATAGCTGACAGGAGCAGGCATCAACTCAGGTGTCTCATTACATGCGTAACCAAACATGATCCCTTGATCTCCTGCACCTTGCTCCTCAGTCGTCTTATCTTGAAAACCACCTTCGTCCACGCCTTGTGCAATGTCTGGAGATTGCTGACCAATGAGGTTAACGAAGAAAAAGCTATTCGCATTAAACTTACAGTCATCATGGACATAACCAATCTCGCGGATCGCCTTTTCAATCAATGCACGGCTATCAAAATCTGCATGCGTCGTAATCTCGCCTGCAAGACCCACCACATTATCTTTAACAAAAGTTTCGCAAGCCACGCGGCTATTCACGTCCTGCTCTAAACAGGCATCGAGAATACTATCCGAAATAGTATCACAGACTTTGTCTGGATGACCTTCAGTGACGGACTCTGAGGAAAAAATGAATGAACGGCTCATAAAAAATTTAGTGTTGCATCAACGAATCGTGATGTATTGATTTGAAAGACCTATAACTGCTCTACCGATGCCGTCAAATTTAATTTCACTCAAGCTTATCGCCGACTCCACGCGCCTTCGCATTCTCATGCTACTAGAGCACGAAGAACTGAGTGTGGCCGAGCTACAAAGCATCCTGGGCATGGGCCAAAGCCGAATCTCCACTCAGTTAGCAAAGCTGAAAGAAAATACGCTCGTTACCGATCGCCGAGTCGGCAAAAACATCCTCTACTCTTCCTGCGCCAACGAAGAACTCCTCAACGTCGCACGGTTCGCAGCCGAGGAAGTCGATGAAATCAAAACTGATAAAGCAGCCCTCCACCTAGCACTCAAGAAACGCCGCGACCGCGCACGTGCCTATTTCGACGAACTCGCAGGAAAGTTCGGCCGTCAATACGTGCCCGGCCGATCCTGGAAAGGACTCGCCGAAGCCTTCCTGAAAATCCTCAACTACGAAGTCGTCGCCGACCTCGGTGCAGGCGAAGGCACCCTCTCCCAACTCCTCGCTCAGCGAGCAAAAAAAGTCATCGCCATCGACAATGCTCAAAAAATGGTCGAATTCGGTCAACAACTCGCAAAGGAGCACAAACTACCCAACCTCGAATACCGCCTCGGCGATATTGAAAACCCTCCCATCGACCCGAGCAGCGTCGATCTCGCCATTTTTTCCCAAGCCCTCCACCACGCCCAGCACCCCCAGCGCGCCCTCGAACAAGCATTCGCCATCCTCAAACCCGGTGGCACCCTCGTCATCCTCGACCTACTCCAACACAACTTCGAACAAGCCCGCGAAATGTACTACGACACTTGGCTTGGCTTTTCTGAGCTTTCCATCACTCAGATGTTAGAAGATACTGGCTTTGAAAATTGTGAAACAGCCATCGTCGATAAAGAAGACGAACCACCGCACTTTCAAACATTGCTTGCCACAGCCCGCAAGCCAGTCTAACTCCCCGTCACAGAGATGACGTCTTTTCTCCCCATTGTGTTGCTTGCAAGCAGCTTGAGCATAAATGCCCAAGAGGCTCCGCGTGCTATCATTGTTGACGAATCATCCGCCATGACCCATGCGAGCTACCATCACCTCACCTCAGAAGGCGTCTCACTCCACCTCGTTAAATTCAACAGCCGCCACTACCAGCTCGAAGTCATCGATCAAGCCAATGGCCCAGGCAGCCAATGGCCCGATTCTGCCAGTGTTGGAAAATCTCACAAAGCGTTAGCCGTTATCAATGGTGGATTCTTCACCCCCGAAGGCGCACCATTGGGCAAACTCATTGCCTCCGGTACAGATCGTGGTTCAAATAACCCGAGCTCGCTCGGCAGCGGCTTTTATTTTGCCAATGCCGCACATGCCGGTATCGCACGTCGCGCTTCGCTAGAACAAGTGATCAAGCAAGCCAAACCGACACAGCTCCTGCAAACTGGCCCAATGCTCTCATACCGTGGTGAACCTGTCGCGGGTCTTTCCAACGAACAGAGCCGTGCCCGCTCGTTTCTCGCCACCGATGGCTCAAACCTATGGCTCATTGGCTACACGGAATCTGCCACTCTCGCCCAGCTAGGCCAGGCGCTCAGCAGCAAATCGCTGGCTGAGGTCCATATTTACAATGCCATAAACCTCGACGGCGGCCGCTCTTCAGACCTTTGGGTTTCTCCATCTGTCAATAACGGCAACAAAACTTTTCGCGCATTCTGGAACAAACCTGTTCTCAACTTTTTAGCTCTCCAAAAGAAATGATCCGTTCACTCGCCCTTCTCTTCTTCACAACCCTTTACTCATTCGCGCAATATCAAAAGCTCGATGCCCCAATCAATGCTGAAGGCCGTACTCTCTCGTTTCACGTGTTTCATCTAAACGACACTAAAAACACGCTGAAAGTCCACACCTCTCCTGCCACACTCGACCAGCCACTCGATCCACAAAAGCACCTCGCAGCCGTCGCCCTAGGTTCCATTTCTAGTTCCCAATCGTTTTCCTTAAGCATCAATAACGGAACTCCAAGGATCTCACAAAAAAGTGCAGCATCACCAGCCATACGCATAGGCCCCCAATTGCTCAAATCCTCAAAGCCAATCGCTCAGCTCGATAATGATAAGCGAGCACGCCGCACCTTCATTCTCCACGACGGCGGAAACCAATGGGCCATCGGATACGCTCCATCAATTAGCCTTAAACAACTCGCTATCGCGCTCGCTCATGTTTCAAAAAATGGCCCAATACCTTACACCGTAGCCTACCAGCTCAACGATGGCAGCCACTCGTCTATCTGGATTCGCAACGAAGATTACCACCCGCTTTACCTCAAGGAACTTCAAAAGCCCCGAGCAGCACTCAGCGTACAATAGTCCCCCCTAGAGCTACATCCAATACACCGGGTAATGTCTCTTGGGATTTCTCGACATATTGTTTACGAATAAAGCGATCACTAACATCGCTAATGAACCTATCAGCACTGGAGCCAGTACATAGCTATAGCCCAGAGCATGAATCTTCTCTCCGCCAATCACAGCGATCAGTGCCGTCGCACCTCCAGGTGGATGTAAAGTACGCGTCCAATGCATAATCATAATCGCAAAAGACACTGCCGCTGGAGCTGCGAAAATACTTTCATCTCCGATCAACATGTAAACGCTCACCCCCACTATAGCAGAAATTACATGGCCACCTATCAAATTTCTCGGCTGCGAAAACTCTGCTAAAGGAGCTCCATAAACCAGCACAGCAGAAGCCCCAAAAGAACCAATCAAAAAGAGGCTCGATACCCCCATCGGCTCAATGCTTTCACACACAGCCGAAATTAGCAAAATTCCCAAAAAAGCGCCTATCCAGGACCAAATAATTTTCTGCAATGGTAACCTTGGAGGACATGCTCCTGTAGATTTCATTCGATTTAAATAACCCTTCATATCTCGTTGATTCTTTGACTTAGCAACAATCTATCGACGGCCGACTCTCGTCTTTAAACCTCTCCCATAGCGTTCCGCAACCTTTCATTGTGTCAGCTAAGTTCTAACCATAATGGCACATGGTCTGCTCATAGAAACACTATGGCAGGTCGACCCAAAACCTTGATTCAAGTTAGTTCAGCAGATGAAGCCGAACTTAAAAAGTGGATAGAGCATGAAGAGAATCCCTCGTCACTCGCATTCCGGGCCCAGATTATTCTTCTCTCAAACCAAGGAATCAACAATGCAGCAATTGCAAAACGATTAGACATCTCAGCTCACGCCGTAGGTCGCTGGAGAAAGAGATTCATTGAACAAGGACTCAACGGACTACATGACTCCCCTCGGTCTGGAGCTCCGCATACTATTTCTCAAAGCACAATGAATAAAGTCCTCAAACTATGCCGCGAACAAACACAGTCTGGAAAGCCAAAATGGAGTTGTCGCAGTATAGCCAAGCAATGCTCGATCTCGCACGATTCAGTCCACCGAATTAGACAACGAGACAAACTGAAAACCCACAATCACAGCAAACTTCTAACTCAGCGTAGCGATACTTCTAAATGAACACGCGAGCTCTGAATCTATATTTCTAACCAAATCAAGTCACGCGACTTCACGATTGCAATTCCACGCCATTTAAGGAATCTTAAGTATCTACTCTCCCTTATGGCAAACCGTTCGCGCAAGACTACTCGATCAGGCAGACGCTCAACTAGAGCTTCGCTCCATCAGCCGCGCCCTAGCATCTGGGAGTCAATCCAAGGGGCCAACCAACGCGCACAACAACGGGCCAACCAACGCGCTTGGCGACGACAAGGGCTGACATCGGTCAAAGCCGCCATCGCCGACACCAATACGCTCGATGTCTACGAGCTGCCCACCGCTCAGCTCATTCTCCGCAGTCTCCTCGCCTTTCTGTTGCTCGTTCCCAGTGCCATCAGCACCCTCGCGCTCTTCACTATCACCGAGCACACTGGCGATAGCCATTTCTGGACAAACATTGCCCAATCTCGCCCATTTCTCTTCTTTGCCGTCGGAAGTTTTCTGATGACTGGCTGGTTTTACTCTAGGCTCTTCAGCCAATTTTTTCTCTACCTCTACGTGCTCGGCCATGAGCTGACACACGTCATCTTCATCTGTATCTGTGGTGGTCGGGTTTCCGGCTTCAATGTCACCCTCGATGGTGGTTACGTGATGACCAACAAATCAAACGTGCTCATCGCCCTATCTCCTTACTTTGTTCCCTTTTGGTCATTCGTTGTCCTCGCCATTTCATCTCTGCTCAAACTCTTTTGGGACATCCCCTACCACGACTACGCCCTCTACCTAGCTATCGGAGCGACTTGGACCTTCCACCTCGCGTATACTATCTGGATGATCCCGCGCGATCAACCTGACCTCAAAGAAAACGGTACTTTTTTCTCAATCGTCATCATTTATTTAGCCAACGTCCTACTACTCGCAACCATGCTCTGTCTCGTGCCAGGAGGACTCAATTTTAAAAGCTACGCCGTCCATTGGGTAAGCCTATTTAGCCATTTCATGGAATTCTCAGAAGTCCTCATCCAAAAGGCCTCACTCACTGCCCAAAAGCTTAAACTATAAACTTCCGCGCTAAGTTTTGCTAAATAGTTGACAAGGGGGCCAATCTTTGCATTCTCCCCATCCCGCCGCGACGGAAACGTGGCACAACCATATCAATACCATGAAAGCTGATATTCATCCAGATTACCACCCAGTAATCTTCCAAGACATGACTTCTGGAAAGCGTTATTTCACACGTTCCACTAAGAAGTCCGACGTAACTGAAAATGTAGATGGCGTAGATTACTTCGTTATCTCAATGGGCGTTACTGCCGACACTCACCCATTCTACACAGGTAAATCTACCTTCGTTGATACTGAAGGTCGCATCGATAAGTTCCAGAAGCGTTTCGGCGCAGTTCGCCGCGCGAAGAAGCCTTCTCTCAAGGCTTAATTCTGCAGCTAAGCAAATTTTCAAAAGCTCTTCGAGATCACTCGAAGGGCTTTTTTTATGCCCATTTCACAGGCCGCTAAAGAACCGCAAACGTAAGCGCCTACTCCCCTCATCACAGTACAGAACGCACAGCGACTTCGACCTCGGATCAAGTGAATAATATCTCGAGGACACAGGCCTCCATTTTCCTTCTCGCCAACAATGCAGGGTAAAATGGCAAGAATGCTCAGCTGCATCCTCCCGCTTGAGCAGTGACGACTTTCCTGCAGAAATCAAAAGCCTCTCTCCAGCCGCTTCTTTCAACGCACAACGATACTGACTGTGGTTTACTATCAAGATCTCACCCTCTCTCATCCGGCTTGTCTCAACCGAAAATATCACATAGCTACCTTCCTTAGGCCGAAGCAACACGTAGTAATCACCATTGGCTGGGAGTTTAAACTGCACTGTCTCTCCAGCCTGACGCAACAAGCTGACCGTGCCGTCACCTCGATACTCAATACTTGAACTACAACGCAGACTACTCAAACGAACCTCCACCCTCTCCTCTCCTAGAAGTAAATGCACTAACTCGTCGACAGCTTCCCGCCTTTGAACTTGGGAACTATCAATCAGTAGACCACCATTCACCTGATCGCGCCACACTAAAAACCGCAGCTTGGCCTCAATCAGCGCCTCGTCTGCAGACAGGCACACTGAGAATATAAGAAAAGCAGCCACACACTTGCTAAACATAGCAAGCACTCTAACAGCTTTGCTAACTCTCTACAAGTTACATCTTGCTGAACTGAATCTCAGCACATTCGCCACCATTAAACCATAGTGTGAGTTCCACATCTTCATAAGCCAGCCCACGACTCGTCTCCTGCTTTGCTGGGCCAATTTTCTGGGTATCGAGAAATGCTTGAGCTTCTTCACGCTTCATCCCGATCACATTCTTACCAAATAAAGTCACCTCAGGACTCGCCACCTCTATTGTGGTGAGTTGAAAATTTTCACTCTCATCAAAATTGAGCGAAATCCCTAGATCCCAATAATGCCAAGCTTCTGAAATCTCGTCACCGAGATCTACTTCGTCACGCTCATCGGGCTGCCCGAGCACTGCCTCCACTTCAGAGCGTGTCGCGCCAAACGGAAGGTCCGCGAGACCTTTCCCTAACATGATATGCTGTGCTTTACTCATGCCCGTCACGCTACACAGAGAACCACGTTGGTCAACTATTTGGCTAATTCAAGTGGACAGCCAAGCCACAGCGCACATGCATCTTCTCCAAACTGTACATCCTGCCAAATAATTTCCTCTAAATCGAACTCGAAGCGTCCGTTAAATTTCTGCCCGTCGAGCATCTGCGGCAGCCAAAATCGGTCATCCGCCCACATCTTTTCAAAAGGAATCTCGCTTAGCTTTGTCCACAAGGGATTCGCCTCACGCGTCGGTGTCGGCTCACCCTCGAATTCCTCTGCCATATACACATGACAATGAATGTCTGGAATGTCAGACATCGCAAAATGTAATTCCCCCATTTTCACAGGATTGCTCGGAGTAATGTGTAGCTCTTCCTGACATTCGCGAATCACCGCCTGTTCGGCGCTTTCGCCTGGATCTATCTTCCCTCCAGGGCCATTCACCTTCCCTTGACCAATGCCGGTAAGCTTCTCAATTAATAAAACCTGACCATCTCTGACTATGAACATTAAGGTCGCAGGAATCTCAGCCTGCCAGTTTTTCCAATCAATCGAACATCCTTGCTGCGCACTCATTGCCAAACACCCTAGGAAGCGAATCTCAGAACCACAAGCACGACCTATCAACACTACCAAATTAACAAACGCAACTTTATAGCATTTATGGATTGCAAACGCAAATGAGTTGCATAAAACACACCTATGAAACTTTTCACCCTCTTCGCACTCCTAGCAAGCACCTTGGTTTGCCAAGCCAAAATGAAGGTTGCTACACTCAACCCGCTGCTCGCGGACTTAGCTAGACAAGTCGGCGGAGCTCACGTCGAAGTCATCGATCTCATGGGAGTCAATGGCGACCCACACACTTTCCAACCCTCTCCAAGCAGATTAGCCAAAGCCAAAGGAGCGAAAATCTACCTCGCCTCAGGAAAAGACCTCGAGCCTTCTCTCAACAAGCTAAAATCTATTCTAGCAGGTAAAGCAACTGTGGTCGAAGTCGGCCGCAACATTCCCTCAATCACAATTTCAGGAGATTCCTCCGTGTATGTCTGTTGCCCTAGGCACTCGGTAGGAGCGCTCGATCCACATTGGTGGCAAAGCGTAGAAAACTGGCGCCGCGCTGCAAGCATCGTAGAAAAAGAATTCTCCAAAGTAGACCCAGCTAACGCGGCAAGTTACAAAGCCCATTCTAACAATTACAGAAAAGAACTCTCAGGCCTAAAGTCATGGGGAAAAAAACAAATTGCATCCATTCCTCGCAGCCAGCGAAATCTAGCCACGGCGCATGCTGCTTTCGGCTATTTTTGTAAAGAATTCGGCTTCAAGTCGATTCCTATCCAAGGGCTCAATAAAGAGCAGTCCGCCTCACCACAATACGTGCAAGAAGCCATCGCAATCATCCGAGACAACAAAGTTAAAGCGATCTTCCCAGAAAACGGTGCAAACACAAAAAGCTTACAAACCATCTCCAAAGCTACCGGAGCAAAAATTGCTGACCACCTCTACGCGGACAGCGCTAATTCCATCATCGGAATGTTTCAACACAACATAACTACTATCGTTAACAACCTAAAATAATGAAGAAAACACTAGCGTTCTTCCCACTACTTACAAGTGCCGCACTGGCAGCTCCAGACTTCGAACTCAACCTCAATGCCCACGTCAACGCCACTGTTGGACAAGCAAGCATTGATGAAGCTCTCCTAGCCACACACGCTCACGATCCAAATGACGAGTTCACCCTCCAAGGTATCGAACTCAGCGCGTCAGCCACTCTCGGAGAATACCTTGCAGGTTTTGTAGCTTACAATGGTTTCCTTGACGATGAAGACAAGCTTGACGGTGAACTCGAAGAAGCCTTCCTCAAATTCCAAAATATCCCAGGTGGTTTCGAAGTTCGCGCAGGTCGCTTACTCAACCGTGTGACAACCCAGAACGACCAACACCTTCACTCATGGCACTTCGTAGATGCCAACCTCATCACCACACGGTTTCTCGGTGATGAAGGGCTCATTTCCGAAAGTGGCGAACTCTCCTACAAGCTTCCTTTCCAACACGACTCTCTCATCTCGGTAGCTTTCGGCAATGTACCGCCTCATGACCATGCCCACCACGACCACGGCCATGATGAAGAACACCATGACGACCATGATGATCACGACGACCATCACGATGACCATGATGATCATAGTGACGATCATGATGAACACCTCGAAGGTGAAGAAGCTCTCCTCGCAGACAATGTCCTCACCTTCCGCTGGAAAGGCATTTACTACCACACTGACTTCCAGAGCTACACCTACGGCGCCAGCTTCCTCACCGGTGACAACGGCTTTCAAGAAAGAACCAACATCTACGGAGCAGACCTCACTTACCTCTGGAGAGAAAATGGTCTCGAAGCTGGAGGCAAACACCTCCGCGCTACCGGCGAACTCATCTATCGCGATTTCGATTACAGAAGCGAAGACGGCGATGTGCAAGGATCCGCTGATGAATGGGGTGTCCACACTGGCCTTGGATGGGGCTTCATTGAGGACTGGGAACTCGGAGCTCGTTACGGCTATCTCCAAGGAGTTGGCGAAGCCATCGAAGGACTTCCTGAACGCCACCGGGCTTCACTCGCGCTCACTAGAGCGGTTACCATTAATGAATACGTAGCTGGCCACGCCCGCCTACAGTACAATCACGACTGGTTAGAAGAATACGGTCACGAAAACTCCATCTGGCTACAGTTCCAGTTCGACTTCGGACAAGGCGGAGAAGTTCGCTAAGAACCCCATTCAAATACTCACCTTTAATGGCTAACACTTCACCGTGTTAGCCATTTTTTATGACATCGAAGGCGAACATACACACATCGTCGCCATAGCTGTTCGCGCTCGTAAAATCTTTCGCCGACTGCATCAATAAATGTAATGCCTCATCAGCGTTAAGTTTAGGGTGCTTATTAAGTATTGCGCACAAGCCCTCCACACCGATCTGTTCCCCCTTGGAGTTTTCCACCTCGTAGATCCCGTCTGTGTACATAATTAGCTGCTCTATTTCACTTAAAGGTAAAGTGTCAGCTCCATAAGGAGCTTCTGGCATCAAACCCAACGCCGGACCTCTAACAATTTTCTCTGAAGACAACACCTCCACCTTGCCATTTCTTTTGATAAAAGGCATCGGATGCCCAGCGCTCGCATATTGGAAAGTTTCCTTTTCAAGGTCAACTACCGCATAAAACGCCGTAGCAAACATCTGAATACCGGCATGGTTGAGGATTTTTGCCAATGAATCATTCAGACCATATAAAAACCAATCCGCACTTTCGGACGATTCTCTCTCCTTCTCCACTAAGCCGCGCAGCATTGCAACCACCAGAGAAGCCCTAACACCATGCCCCATCACATCACAGATGAGCACTCCGACCTTGGTGTCGCTGATCTTTAAATTTTCGAAAAAGTCACCAGCCATTTCGCTGTCAGGAAGGTATCGCGAACTAAACTCGACACCGTAGCGAGTGACCGCTTCATCCCGTGGAAATGGTAAAGGAGTAGAATCAATTACCGAATACTGAATCTGCCGAGCGAGCTCAAGCTCTTGAGCATACTCTTCGTTTCTATGCTTTAACTCCTCAGTCACATTTGCCAAACGAATCTGAACGCTCACAATGTCTGTGACATCACTGGAAACCCCAAAAATCCCCTTAACCTTCCCGTTGCGATCATGCCACGGAAGTTTCGTCGTCAACACCCAGGTATCCGGCTGATTTCCCCACACCTCTCGTTCTAGAGATTCCTCCAGAGGCTCGCCAGTTGCCATGATTCGTAGTTCATCTGCACGTGACTTGTTAGCATGGGCATCATCAAAGACATCATGATCGCTCAAGCCGTAGAGATCGTGCACATTCTCATAGCCCATTTTATGAGCTAAGGCTTTATTCACCATCACGAATCGGGACTCAGTATCCTTAAAGTAAATACTACTCGGAATATTTTCGATCAATTGGTTTAAAAGGTGCCTCTCTTCCTCCAACGCAAGCTCAGCATTTTTACGCTTCGAAATATCAATCATCGAACCAGCCATCCGCAATGTCTCCCCACTTGCATCACGAATACACGCCCCACGGATTCGCAACCACGTTACGGCTTCATCCGGCCGTATATAACGACAATCGATAGCGAAAATTTCCTCGCCATTTGGCTCTAACATTTTAGCTAAAGCCCGTTCAAACTTAGCGACATCATTTTCGTGAAAAAAGTATTCTGGACGCATGAAAATGTTAGGGGCCTCCGCACCTTCTTCATAACCCAAAAAACTCAGAACTCTATCAGAGTAGCTTACATACCCTTTCTGCACATCCCACTGCCATATACCTTCATTAGAAGCGCGCAAAGCGAGTTCATATCTATCTTCTGGAGGGGCCTGCATCATTACTATCAAAGCGATCTCTACCAGCAGATGCAACAAGAAAGCTTAGCTTCCAATTATTTAAATTTACATGAAAGCAAGCAAACATCGTCATCAAATCCTTTTCCTCTTACCCACTGAATCGCTTCATCACAGAGGATTTCTAAGGTGCTCCCCTCTGAAGATTCAACCGCATTTTTTGCAGCATCCTCTAAGCGTTTTTTACTCCATTCCTCACCCGCTTTATTAGCTGACTCGTAGATACCATCGGTGTAGAGAACTAATTCAGAAACATACTCTAGCGCATAAGTGCATTCATGGTATTCCGCTTTGTTGAAAAAACCCAAGGCTGGCCCGCTAGATGATTCAGAAGCTGGCAAATCATGTCCCTTTTTAGCAAAAATCAATGGATCATCATGCCCAGCACTCGCCACACGCACGACTCCTTCATTAAAGTTCACTGTTACGTAACAAGCCGTCGCAAACATATCGACACCGGTTGGTCCCAAGATCCGGCAGAGTCCTTCATTGATTTTTTGCAGATACAGGGCCGGCTGTTCCACATATGCACTCGCCTTTTCCATAAGTCCTCGAATCATCGATACCACCAGCGCTGAGCGCACGCCATGCCCCATCACATCACAAATAAATAAACCAAATACCTGATCCGAAATAGGCAACACATCGTAATAATCCCCAGCAAGCTCTGTCGCAGGAATGTACTTCACTTCTATTGCCGCTTTATCTGCAACAGAAGCGAGCCGCTCCTTCCACCCTTCATCACTTTCAGGCAGCAGTGCTTGTTGCACTTCTCGGGCCAAGCCTAACTCTTCTTGGTACAACTTATTTCTGGCCTGCAGATCGAGAGCAACCTCTTCGAGCTTCTCTTTCGCATCAAAAATCATCGTCACGTCCGTAGAAAAACCAAAGGTCCCCGACAACCTACCTCGGCTATCATACCACGCTTGCTTCACTACCTGCACATAAGTATCTGGCCGATCCACCCACTTCTCACGCTGGATTTCTCCCAAAATAGGTTTCCCGGTTTCCATGAGCTTGCGTTCATCTTCCCGCGAGCGTCGCCATCCCTCTTCAGCATAAAAGTCTGCATCGGACTTCCCTAAAATTTGATTCTCAGATTCACAGCCTAACCAATGAGCCTGTCGCTTGTTCACCATTGTGAACCGTGAATCTAAATCTTTAAAATACACCTGCACGGGCACGTTATCGATAATCAACCGTAACATCTCCCGCTCCTCCTCCAAGGACGCCTCCGCGCGCTTTCGTTTAGTAATATCAATCATCGAACCAGCAATGCGTAACGCCTCACCGCCCTCTCTCACTACCACTCCACGAACACGGATCCATCGAGTCACCTTGTCTTTTCTTACCAGTCGACAGTCCACTGCGAACAATTCCTCTGCATCATCCATTAAGACAAGATCCAGCATATTGCGGAAATACGCCACGTCTTCTGCCAGCAAAATCGACTCTGGAGAATACAATAAATTGGGAGCCTCCTCCTCCGAATAACCGAAGAAATCTAACACCCGCTCTGAGTAATAAATTTCTTTTGAACCAATGTTCCAATCCCAGATCCCCTCATTGGAGGCTTTTAAGACTAGATCTAAAATTTCTTGGAAGGAGTCATCCATGTGTAACGAATCATAAAGCCAAAAATGTTAGTCAAAAGCAACCTCAGAGTCATTCTTACCCAAGATAGACGCTCCTCACTTCTCCTTCGCAGCTTGCCACTGCTCTTCCATTTGCTCCAAACTCGCAGTCTCTAGAGACAACCCTTGTTCACCAAGTTTACTCTCTAATTTCTCAAAGCGATTCAAAAACTTGTGATTGGTACAATCTATAGCGACTTCTGGATCAACCTTCAACTTACGCGTCAGATTCACCACTGAAAAAAGTAAATCGCCTAGCTCTGCCTCTAATTCAGGCGAAGCTGTCTCACCACTCTGTTGCTTCGCTATTTCCTCCTCTACCTCTTCCAACTCCTCCCTAACCTTCGCAATTACAGAAGGAAGATCAGACCAATCAAAACCGACCTTCGCAGCCTTTTTCTGAATTTTTAATGCTTTAAGCAAACCTGGCAAGCCATCACCAACTCCATACAAATAAGGCTTCATCTCTGCGCCTTTTTCCTGTCGTTTAATTTCTTCCCATTGATTAAGAACACCATCTGTTCCCGTTATTTCACTACTCCCATAAACATGCGGATGCCGTCTAACAAGCTTCTCAGAAATACCAGCCGCTACATCGTCAAAATTGAAATGCCCATTGCCTTCAGCTATTTCACTATGGAAAACCACTTGTAACAACAAATCGCCCAACTCCTCCTTCATATGCTCCATGTCTCCGCGCTTGATGGTATCCACAGTTTCATAGGCCTCTTCAATTAAGTTAGTAACGATACTTTCATGGGTTTGCTCAGCATCCCACGGGCAACCTCCAGGCGCTCTCAAACGATGCATGATCGCGCGTAATCTCTCCAACTGACGGGCAGGGTCTGCCTCCGTCATCATTTCTTCATCCGTCATTATTCTTAATCTCTGTTAGAAACTCTATGTAAAGTCTCACGCTCTTCGTCAGTGAGTGAATGTAAACCTTCGGTACTCACTTTATCTAAAATACGATCAATTTCAGTTGTATCTAAATTCAGCTCAGTCCTAGGCCGAACCTTCGCCTGATAATTCATCCTGGGAGTCTTTGCCTTCACTACTATTTGCGATTTTCCAATGAATTCAGTCCAATCTAATAACCTTGGAAATTTCATAAGTACAAAACCGAGAAAGGCTCCTCCTAAATGACCAGCTTCTCCACCAGCATTATTTCCAGTCGTCAAAACCGTATACACACCGATCCCTAACATTACCATCCCAAGCGTTTTCATCTTCATCGGAATAGGTGGAATCAAGAGCATAACCTGCATGTCAGGAGCAATTACGATCAATGCCACAATGATGCCAAAAATTCCAGCCGAGGCCCCCACAAGAACACCGCTTCCTAACCAACCAACCCACGCCAACAAGGCGTAGAACAGCGCACCAGCCACCCCACACAATAAATAATACGCAAGGTAGCGCCGAGTCCCCAAAACTCGCTCGACAATGCCTCCAAACATATAAATGGCGAACATGTTAAACATCAAATGGCCTAAACCACCATGTAGAAACTGAAACGAGACTAGTCTCCACAACTGCAGCCGGCCAAAAGTGTCCTCCATAGTAAACGCCAACATTGGAGTAAGCCGTCCCCAGCTCTCTCTACCCACACCTGCGACATCGATAAAGAAAATCGCAATATTTAATATCAATAACCATTTTGTAGCCGGTGCTCCAGCAAATCGGGACACCGCTACGCTTCTAGTATGTTCGTTGCTTTGATTTCCAAACATTCAAGCAAAGCATTAGCAGGGAAGCCACATTCTGCAATTTTAATCTCTTAGTCCGTATGGTACTTAACCCACATTCATACACTCCAGTTTCGAATTTAGATTGCACATCTGCTATACCGCAGACAACATCAACCGCATGCCCAAGGCGCTGCGCAACCTACTCTGGCCTTTCCTCTTCCTTATTTCAGGAGCAGGAGCAGCTTCCGTTTTATGCCCGGCCGAGTCAGCTCAAGTCGCAGAACGTATCATCGGCTACCCGGATTCTGTCGTCCCCGCCTACCGCTTACGCCCTTGGTTAATTGGAATTATTTGCTTCGTCCCATTCATCGCCTCTGTGATCTATCGCTGTAGCAGCACCCTTGACAGATACACGATCCGCGTCTTCCTCAACTCTTTTGCTATCTGCTTTGGCGCCCTGTTTATCGTCATGTTCCTTGAAGATATTCAGGACAATCTCTCCGACTTTCAAGAAAGTCCCCAAATGTGGGAACTACTAGCTAAGCACTATCTCATAAAGCTCCCTGCCCTGCTCGTCTTTATTCTGCCGTACTCCCTCATGCTTTCTCTGCTCTGGGCTCTTGGGAAAATGTCTAAAAGCCAAGAGATCGTCGCCATGATTCAAACTGGCAGAAGCATTACCAGAATCGTTGCCCCCCTCATCAGCTTCGGCTTCCTGACAAGCATTGTATGCCTCATCTTCAACTACCACTGGGCCCCCTATGCTGATAGCCAGGAGAAAAGCATCCTAGATGCAGCCAGCGGCAAAGCAAAAACTGAAGCCAAACACGTCGCTTTCCAAAACGGTGACGATACCCGCCAGTGGTACGTCGGTTCATTTCCTTTTGATCACAGCCAAGGCGCCCCCCTCCAATCCGTAAGCATTTCCGTTCTCGATGAACACCAAACCCTCCGCCAACGCATCATCGCTGACACCGCAACTTGGTCACTCGAAGACCGCAAGTGGACACTCACTAAACCTGTCATCTTTGACTTCTCTGCTGATGAAACCACTGTCACTCCACACCAGTCTTCACTCGTATTCGATTGGCCAGAGACCCCTTTCCAAATCATCAAACCCGGGCTAAAGCCGCCCCTTCTAGGAATTCCGGGACTTACTAGCTGGCTCTCCAATCACCGAGACCACCCACTCTCAGACAAACGAACCTACCTCACCCACTGGCACTACCGCTTCTCTCTCCCCTTTATGTGCCTCATCACCATCTTACTTGCTGCCCCACTTGGCATCGTCTTTAATCGCCGCGGACTCGGTGGCGGTGTCGCTGTCGCCATATTCCTCTGCGCCGGCATGATTTTCTGTTCCACAGTTTTTCCCACTCTCGGCGAATCAGGCCATCTCCCCCCCTTCATCGCAGCTTGGGCTACCAACATTCTCTTCACCTTTGTCGCCCTCATTCTCTTCTATCGCAGAATGACTGGACAACCGATTTACCAAACCATCAAAAGCTGGTTTGGCAGTTAAACATCGACTCAATCATAACTTCTCGTTGCTCACAGTACAAAATTTCAAACTCCAATTTGAAATTTTATTTGCGCTTCTGCCAGCACATGCGAAAAGTTTCACATGACAGTAAAGGACAAGCTCGTTAATAGCGCCATTAAGGTTTTCTCTAAAAACGGATACCGGGATGCTAAAGTCGCTGAAATTGTCCGCGTCGCCAAAGCAAACATCGCTGCAGTAAACTACTACTTTGGCTCTAAAGAAAAACTTTTCGCCCAGGTCCTTCGACGATCATTTGAAATTTCCCAAGAAACCTACCCTATCGATGGAGGTCTATCCAAAGACGCCCCAGCAGATCAACGGCTCGAAGCTTACGCACGCGCCATTGTCGCACGTACTCTCGATCCTGGCCCCGCCGGAGCATTCAGCCGAATTATGGCCAAAACTGTACAGTCTCCGGGAACTCCCATCGATACTATTTGTAATGAAATCACAACCCTACAAATAGACCCACTCAAAGAAATTCTCTACGACTTCCTCGGCCCTCAAGATGAGCATGTTTATGGTGTTGCCGTTCTTAATATACTAGGTCTCGGAGCGGTAGTCGCCAACTATCCCTATGTCATCGAAAAGATATTTGGGCCAAAACCCGACATGGATGCCCTCGACACCTTTATCAACCAGCAAGTCACTGCCATCACGGCTGCGACAGCCAGCTTTAAAAACGCCTCATTTACTGTCAGCTCAAATCGCTAACTCCTCATGAGCAAGCTCGCGCTACCTCTTGTCAGTCTCACTAGCTCATTCGTATTGTGGAGCTGTGTCGCAGCACCATCAGCACTTAGCCCAAACGCCAAAGCATCTCTCGACATCCCCTCGCGATACGATGCCTCACCGCCCTCAGTTCCTCAAATAGCAGAAAATCTCACAACCATTTTTCCAGATGCAAAACTCAAAAACTACATCACCAAAGCAATCCAAAACAACCCAGACCTTCGCTCCACTGCTGCTCGTCTGGAAGAAGCTGGCTTCAACACTCGCAGCGCTCAAGCAGGCCTCAGCCCAACAGTCTATGCAACAGGCTCTGGTGCCAATTCGCGTTCAAACACGTCAGGACTTGCTGCGACAGAAGCGGAATACTACACTGCGCAGTTAGACGCACGTTGGGAGCTCGATGTCTGGGGGAGAATCCGCGCTGGCATCAGCGCCTCCACCAGCGACCAAGCCGCCGCCGCCGCCGATTATGCCTCTGCACGCCAATCCATTGCTGCGCAAACAGCTCAAGCCTATTTCGAACTCCTGCGAGCATCCAGCCAGCTCGATCTCGCACAGCGTCGGCTCAGCTCCTTCCAACAAACCTACGACCTCGTCAACCGTCGCTTCGAAGCCGGTACTACTGACCTAGGCGCACTCGATCTCGCTCGCACCGACATTGAAAATACCCGCTCAGCGCTAGCCGCCAGCAAAGACACCCGAGATCAAGCAGCTCGACGCATTGCAATCCTCACCGGCTCATACCCTAAAAGCAATGCCTCTGCCACCCAGTGGCCCTCCCTCAACAAGAGTGTAAGGTCTAACATTCCTTCCTCCTTGCTGATGCATCGGCCTGATATCGATGCCGCATACCAGCGCATTCGAGCTGCCGATTCACGCGTCACCGTGGCTCACCGTGATCTCTACCCAGACTTCACACTCACCGCCAGCTTCGGCCAACAATCTTTGATGCTCAAAAAACTAGCAGATTCTAACTTCAATGCTTGGTCCCTCCTCGCTGATTTTAGCGCTCCTCTCATCGATGGAGGAGCGCGGCGAGCAGAACTCGGAGCCGCAAATGCTCGTGCGAAAGGTGCTCTCGCTGACTACCAGTCCATCGTCTTAAACGCCTTCTCAGAAGTAGAAAATGCTCTCGGCTCGGAGAACTATCTCAGCCAGCAATACTCTGCTACCTCGAAAGCTTTAGAAGCCGCGAAAAGAGCGGAAGACCGAGGACTCCGGAGCTACGACTCCGGCTTGATCAACATTCTCGACCTACTCGAAGTGCAACGCAGAACCTTCGCCACAGAAGAATCTCTCATCAACATCCGCGCACTACGCTATCAGAATCGTGTGTCACTCGCACTAGCACTTGGTAAAGCGATCTAATTTTTTTCTGCCCAAATATGAAAACCATTCTAAAAATTGTTCTACCAGTTCTTCTGATAGCACTCAGCGTCTTCGCTGCGAAAACTATTGTAGACAATAAAAAACCCCGTAAGAGCAAGCAACCTCCAGCAGTCATTCCCTCGGTTTCCATCATTACCGTGAACAGCCAAGACCACAGTCCGCCCATCCATTCCTACGGTACCGTTAAAAGCTTTTTTGAAACCAATCTTAGCCCTCAGGTCAACGGCCAGATCACCTACGTATCTCCCAAGTTTAGAGTCGGCGAAGCAATCCCACAAGGCACCGTCCTCGCGAAAATTGATAGCACCGACTACGAAGCCATCCTCGCTCGTGAGCTAGCCACCCTCACCACCAATAAAAGAACCTTAGAAGAAGAAACCATTCTGGCCCAACAAGCTAAACAAGACTGGCTCGCTTCTGGTAGAAATCTAGAAACCGCTTCTCCCTTTGTGTTACGTCAGCCACAACTCGCAGCCGCCAAGGCCAATATCGCCTCTTCCAAAGCTGCCATCAACAAAGCTCAAGCAGATATCGATCGCTGCTCAATTAGCGCTCCGTTCGACGCAGTCATCGCATCGCGTGACGCTTCACTTGGCAATTACGCGACCATCCAGAGTTCTCTCGGCACGCTTGTCGCCACCGACCACGCAGAAGTCCACCTCCCCCTCACTCCCGAACAACTCAAAAGGATCCAACTCAACAAAGAAATAAAGGAAGATTACACAATCACTCTAACTAGTCCGACCAAACCTTCCGCAACTTGGCAAGCCAAACTCACTCGAATCAACCCAGTGATCGACCCACGCAACCAAGTGGTGTTCGTCATTGCCGAAATTGACAAACCCTATGATACTAAAAACCCTCTCCCAGTAGGCACCTTTGTCAATGCCTCCATCCCAGCAACCCCTGTCTCAGCCGCCTTCAAAATACCTGAAACAGCTCTAATCAATGACAGCTTCCTCTGGGCTGTTGATACCGACTCCAAACTCCTGCGTATCCCCGTCACCCGCATCTACAGCTTTGAGGAATCCGCCTACGTCACTCCTACAGACTCAAGCATACAGTCTCCGCTCAAGATTGTCTCCAGACCACTCACTAACTTTCGCCATGGAATGGAAGTTAAGCCATTACCACAAGACTCCTAGGCTCACTTTCCATTTCACCCATGAACCCATTGCAGAAACATCCCTTCATCACCTGGTTTGCCGCAAATCCTGTGGTCGCGAACATCTTGATGTTCTCCATTCTCGCAGCTGGGATTTTTACAGCATTCACCGTCCGTAAAGAAGGCTTCCCCGCCTTCGCTGCTGAATCTGTACAAATTTCTGTCCCCATTCGCGGGGGAACTCCAGAAGACGTCGAGCGCGGAGTCGCCATCAAAATCGAGGAATCCTTACAAAGCGTCGATGGCATCGATCATATCCGCTCCGTTAGCACCGATAGCCTCGCCACCATCACCGTCCAAGCAAAAGAAAAATACCCAATCTCGAAGTTGCTCGATGATGTAAAAATCCAAGTCGATGCAATTCCAAGCTTCCCTGAGCAAGCGGAAAAACCCGTGGTCACAGAAAGTAAACGCACCAATGAAGTCCTCTGGGTCGAACTCTACGGCTCCGCTCCTGAAGAAACCCTCAAAGAAACTGCCCGCTCACTCCGCGATGCCCTCCTCACTAAAAATGCTATTTCGAAAGTCGAAACTGTAGGAGCCCGTGACTACGAAATTTCCATTGAACCCTCAGAAGAAAAGCTGCGGCTCTATAACCTCACCTTTTCAGAACTTGCAGATGCAGTTTCTAACAACTCGATAGACCTTGGTGGGGGAGTCATTCGTTCAAAACGTGGAGACATCGCGCTACGGTCCAGAGATCAAGCCTATCTCAAAGAAGACTTCGAAGAAATCCCTGTCCGCACCAATGACGACGGCACCCGCATCTTCGTTAGAGATGTCGCAACCGTCCGCGATGCATTCATCGACCAAGAATATTTAAATCGATTCCGCGGCCAACCGGCGGTCAGCATCCGCGTAAAAACAGAAGGCAACGACGACATCCTCAAAGCCGTCGAACAAACCAAACAAGCCATCGAGGAATTCAAAGTTTCACTACCTGAAAATGTCGAAATCGCCGGCTGGTATGACGGCGCCACAAACATTCGCGACCGTCTCAAACTACTCATTCGTAACGGCCTAACTGGCGTCCTGTTAGTCTTTCTCATTCTCACCTTATTCCTCAACTTACGTCTCGCATTTTGGGTTGCATTAGGAATTCCAATTTCACTAGCCGGCGCATTAGCATGCTTCCCTATCGCTGGCGATTTATCCGTCAACGTCATCTCAGCATTTGGCTTCCTCATCGTCCTCGGGATTATTGTCGATGACGCCATCGTCATTGGCGAATCGATTTATTCCGAAAAGGAGCAACAGAAAGAACTCACAGATAGCGAAGGTTATATTCGTTCTACCGTCAGAGGCGTGAGCAAGGTCGTGACACCTGCCACCTTTGGCGTGATCACCACCGTCGCCGCCTTCCTGCCTCTGACCCAAGTGAGCGGTAGAATGGGCAATGTGTTCGGCCAAATCGCCACCGTCGTGATTCTCTGCCTCATCTTCTCACTGATTGAGTCCAAACTGATACTCCCCTCTCACCTCGCACATATCAATGTGCATAAGGCTCCTAAAAATAAGATCAGTAAGCTATGGGCAAAACTTCAAGGCTCTATTTCAAATGCTCTGCAGTGGTTCATTAACAATATCTACCAGCCAATCATCGAGAAACTCATCCCTTGGCGTTACGCTGTTCTTGCCGCTTTCATAGGTATTTTTATTCTCGTAGTAAACCTCTTCCCCGCCGGCATCCTCCGCTTCGTGTTCTTTCCTAACATTTATCAAGACAACATCACCGCCACACTGGAACTCGATCAAGGCCAATCGGTACAATACCTCCACACCAGCATCGATAGAATTGAAGCGGCGGCTCATCAGCTAGGAGAGAGCTATCAAGCCGAATACGGCCATAATCCATTCACCGAAATCCAAGCCAGCTCTTCCACTAACACCTCAGCATCAGTCGTCACCGAACTCACTAGATCCACCGAACGTAACTTTCTACCGACAGAAAAAATCACCCAAGACTGGCGTAATCTAGTCGGCCCTATTGCGGGAGCTCGCTCAATGAATTTCGCAAACAAAGCAGGGCCTCCAGGGGGAGACTTTGTTATCAACTTGGAAAGTGACAACCTCCAAGAACTAAAAACCGTCGCAGATCAACTCAAAGCCGTAGTCACCACCTACCCAGGTGTCTACGATGTCCTCGATACCTTCGACTCAGGTAAACCTGAAATCCTCTATTCTATTACCCCCGAAGCTCAGGCTGCCGGCTTTACCAAACGCGATCTCGCCATTGGCGTGCGTGATGCCTTCTACGGCCGCGAAGCACAACGCGTACAACGCGGTCGTGATGAAGTCAGAGTCATGGTCCGCTATCCCATCGAAGAACGAGGCTCGCTGCAAACCTTGCGAGACATGCGCATTCGCAAGCCCGATGGCGCAGCCGTCCCCTTTTCACTTGTCGCAAATACTGAGTTTTCCGAATCGTTAGCATCAATCGAGCGCTACGACAACAAGCGCGTCGTAGCCGTCGAGGGCAATATCGACAAGAGCATCACCTCCTCAGACGAAGTTCAGACTAGATTAGAAAAAGAGTTCTTCCCCGACATGTTGGCGAAACACCCCAGCATCTCTCTTAGTGCCAGCGGCGAAGTAGAACAACGAGGCAAGTCAATGAAATCTCTCCTCACCGGCTTCGCTCTATCCATTGTCTTCATCTACGTTCTCATCGCCATACCATTAAAAAGCTATGTCAAACCCCTCATTATCATGTCCATCATTCCCTTCGGAATCATTGGAGCCTTACTCGGACATCTCATCATGGGCATCCCCGTCTCGATCCTCTCTATCTTTGGAATCTTAGCGCTTTCAGGTGTCGTCGTGAATGACTCCCTCGTTTATGTCTGCCGAATCGATGACCTCCGAAAGGAAGGGCTTAACTTGTTAGAGTCTGCCAAACGGGCAGGAGCCGACCGCTTCCGCGCAATCCTACTCACCTCGCTCACCACCTTCTTCGGACTCTATCCGATATTGTTAGAAACAGAAGTCCAAGCTCAGTTCCTCAAACCAATGGCAGCCTCACTCGCCTTCGGCATTCTGTTCGCTACCCTCATTACCTTAGTGCTCTTGCCTCTCCTTTTACTCATCGCCAAGGACTTTAAAGACAAAGCGCTTGCCTACGCTCGACTCTAACAAAACCGCCTACTATCCCCTTTTATTTAGAATTTTGAAATAAATCGCCTTCTCATTCGCAGCCACAAACTCCCTCCACATCTACATAGAACAGCCTCGCTACAAACAAACCTTCTTGTTTTAAGTCCAGACATCTAGACACTTACATAATATTCTGCTAGAATGTGTTTTTAACACACAAATAATATGGAAGCTGTTATACAAACCCCCTATCACGAATCTCTCTGCACCCCAATTACCAGCGGACATCACATTGCTGACCTACTTATTGGGAATCTCCCTCTTAAAGAACTCATGGCCACGGAACTCCGCCGTGCAGGTTTTGAAGTCACCGATCTAGAATCAGCCAACACTGCCACAGTTCACTTACCTCTCGACCACTGGGTTGACGTTGGAGCTCTCTGCCTCCTCGCCAGACAAGATCCCGGCACCTGTATGTATGATAGTGATGGTGATTTAGTCGCATGGAAAGGCTGCGATGAAGTCGACCAATGCCAATACAAAATCGTCACTGAAGCCGATTGCTTCCGCATGCGCTACCCATGGGAAATTTTACAAGTCAACTCCGCAGTCATTTCAGCACTTCCCGGAAACGAAATCGAAGGCGATGTCAGCCCGCTCGCTAAAATTGATGGAATCGCACACATTGGCTCAGGGACTAAAATCCTCCCAGGTGTTGTCATCGAAGGAAATGTCTCTATTGGAACCGATTGCCGTATCGGCCCCAATTGCTACATCCGTGGCAATACCAGCATCGGTAACAATTGTATCGTCGGAAATGCCGTGGAAATTAAAAACTCGCTGATTGCCCATCATACCTCCGTTGCACATCTCTCCTATGTCGGAGACTCAATCTTGGGATCACATGTCAATATCGGACCAGGCACCATCATTTCCAACACCCGTCACGATGGAAAGAACCACACCTGTTCCATCAACGGTGAAGACATGGATACCGGCCTAGAAAAACTCGGTGCCTTCCTCGGTGACGGTGTCCGTACTGGCCCCAATACTGTCATTCAGCCAGGTGTTCGTATCGGCAACGCTCGCACCACCTCTGCTGGAGCCATCATCAGCTCAGACATGATGTAAAAAAGCGCTGGGAACACCCAGCGCTTACTTTAATTTTTTAGCGTATCAGATTCGCTTAGCGATCTGCTGCGCTGCTCAAAGCCTGACCTCCCGCACTGATATCACGACCAATGCCTTCCATGGTCTGGCAAGATGTTAAACTGAGCGCGGCTAAGCCAAGTAGTGCGAGAAATGCTTTCATGTGATTTTTCATAACTAAAATTCATTTAGCACTGGATATATAAAGCTGCAAAGCCAAATTTTAGAAGAGCTCCCTTGCATTGGCTCCCCATACGGGATGGTCGACTACCGGTAAACTATAAAGCCAAACTGGTGATTACCCCACTCACCATCCAGTGCAAAGCCTGGTCAAATACTATATCCGTACCAGAGGCCAGTTCGACCCGATTCATTATCCAGCCTATTCCTAGCGACAAGATGAATAGCATATATTCTACGCAAGATTCTGCACACTCATGATAGAGCGCTAATCTCGGTTGAAACCTCTCTGTTTAGGTAACGCTCAATAAAAAGCTAAACATCCTTCACCTTAGCCCTAAATCCGTCAGCCCCCCCGACGGCAATTCAAACCCGACAATCGTGATCGCCTAAAGCGCGTCCAGCCACGAAAACTAAGCAACGCTCAATCCCATATCCGTAAAAAATACGGTAAATATAGGGTAGTAGAATCGCGCGTTAAATCACACGCGAAACCAACCAAACCTTCTTAACTAAATCTTGTTCGCCCGGCCGGTTACTCATCGCTGGAACCCTATTGTTCCGCTCTTAGAAAGACAAGGTCCGTATCAGTAGACGCCTCAGGGTCAAACTGATAACCAGCCGTCATGAAATGCTTAAGACCTTCTACATCATCGATCCCATTTCGGACAATGTAATCAGCCATCATCCCACGCGCTTTTTTCGCGTAAAAAGAAATCACCTTATACTTCCCATTCTTTTCGTCCTTAAACTGCGGAGTAATCAGGGTCCCATCCAGCTCTTTTTTCTTCACTGAAGAAAAGTACTCGTTAGAAGCCAAATTTACGACCAGGTCATTGCCGCTTACTTTCAAGTCTTTGTTCAGCAATTGCGTAATCTTACTGCCCCAGAATTCATAAAGGTTCTTGCCACGTTCGTTCTCTAACTTCGTACCCATCTCGAGACGATACGCTTGCATTAAATCCAACGGGCGTAACACACCGTATAAACCTGATAGAATTCTAACCTTCTTTTGAGCCTCTGAAAAGTCATCCGCTAACCACTCAGAAAGCTCCATCCCCTGATACACGTCCCCCGTAAAAGCAAATAAAGCCTGCCGACTATTCTCATGAGAAAAATCCTTTTCCCATTGCACATAGCGCTCAGCATTCAGCTCCGCTAGCTTATCACTGATCGACATCAAACTCCCCAATTCAGCGGGAGTCATCGCTCTCAACTGTTGCACCAAAACCTCTGAATCATCCAGCAAACGCGGCTTGGTATGCTTCTTAGTTGGAAGTTCAGAATCGTAATCCAGTGACTTTGCAGGTGAAAGAAGAATGAGCATGCGCTTACTCAAGCGTGTTAGGGAAAAAATGCAAGAATCAGCCTCCGCTTATACTCAGTATTAGAAGATGCTTTGCCGCGCGCAGCATTGAAGCTAAAAAACCACATGCCCTTTCACCCAAGTCAACAAATTCCAAGCGAGCACGAAGCTCTCTTTTCCAGGGCTATTCTCGATAGCTTACTCACCCAGCCCCTTATGCTGGGAGACCTCCCGAATTCCTCAACATTCTCGCTTCAGCAAACATCTCTCCCCACTCCCACTCCCTCACTCAAGTTCAATCAAAAACTCGGACACCTCTACGAAGACGCACTCGCCGAGCTCCTACAAGCTAGCGAAACCTACAAACTCATCACCACCAACCTGCAGCTCATCACCCCAGAAAAACAAACTCTAGGTGAACTCGACTTCATTCTTTGGAATAAAAAAAACCACCGCTGCATCCACCTAGAACTGGCTGTCAAGTTCTACCTCATCCACTCCCACAACGACCAACTGCATTATCCAGGACCCGATGCTCGAGACGACTACCAGCGCAAACTCGAACGCCTCACCAGTCACCAACTTACTCTCACCCAACAAGACAAAACCCGTGCCCTCATGAGCCAATTCACCGACATGGGGCCCATCAAAGTTCAACACCTCGTTCACGGCATTTTCTTCGCACACATCAGCACCCCAAACAGCCCACTTCCACCACATGCATCACCTCAGGTAAGGAGACGACCATGGCTCTACTGTCACGAACTGAAGAAAGTACAATCCAGCTCTGAACCGATTAAAATCATTCCAAAACAACTCTGGCTCTGTGAAATCACCCCAGAATTATTTGATGCTCTCGTCACTGTCAGCTTCGATGAATTAAGCGACCTCGCCCAACAACGCTGTACAATGTGGACCAACAGCCCAGGCAGCACACCCCACTTTCTCGTCCCAGATACCTGGCCACAGCATAGAAAATAGCAGCAAGCTTAAGGGCGTCTGTGATCATTCTGAGATACGTAATCGCCATTGCGAGCAAGCCAAATGGTGTGCATCCGGCGCTTCCGCCCTTTGTGTGATGCCGGCACTTCGACATCAGACACGTCGAACTGGGCTTTGCGAAGCAACTTGGTGAATTTCTTATCTGGATACGCAGACCATACCGCTAAAATCCCACCCGGTTTCAATGCCGCCTTGGCAGCCATCAGCCCCTCCATCGTATAAAGACTGGCATTCTCTTCTCCATGAAATGCACTAGGACCATTGTCCACATCTAACATAATCGCGCTATATTCAGATTTAGCCTCAGCTATAATCTTCTGTACTGGTGAAACTTTAATCGAAATCCGCGGGTCATCTAACAAACCTGGATGTAATCCTTTCAAATACGTTTTATTCCAGTCCACCACGCCTTGTGTGAGTTCTGCCACATCAAACTTAGCGCCATCCTGCGGCAAACTCTCCACCGCTGCAGCCAAGGTAAAACACATTCCCAAACCACCGATTAGCACCTTTGGCTGACGCGCTGGACGAAATGGCTGACACGCCATTCGGGCCAGCTCCTCCTCAGAACCGTATGCAATACTCGTCATCAACCGTTCACCCTTTGAACTAATAAAAAATTCCCCATCGTGCTCAAAAAGATCGAGCGGTTCACCCTCTGGAGTCACTGTTTCTGCTAGCTTGATGTATTGCTTCATAATCTGCTGTGTCCTGCAGCCATAGCACGACTCACCCCTCTTGCAAAGCTCTTGCGAGCATTACAAAAAATACGTGGCCGCATATGCTCCGAATTGCTACATTCCATCTATGCAATCCGTATCCTGCCAATCCATGCGCGCCATAGAAGACCGAGCATTCGCAGTGCACAGCACAGCCGAAGCACTCATGGACGAAGCTGGCTATAAAATCGCGCAGAAAATCCTGCATTACTACCCACAGCTTCAACACGCCACCGCCTACCTCGGAAAAGGACACAATGCTGGCGACGCCATCGTCGTCCTCCAGCATCTCCAACAAGCAGGCTGGACCGTAAACCTACAAACGCCTCTCCGTCTCAACGACTTCGCACCACTCACTCAGAAAAAAATCAACGCACTTGGAAGCGAATATCTTCAGAACCAGCAACCCCCAGCCCCCAAAAGCCTTCTCATAGATGGCCTCCTCGGCATAGGCGCCAGCGGCCCATTGCGCGACCCCATCACTACACTTGCAAAATCAATAAACCATCACCGCAACAAACTCGACTGTACTGTTATCGCACTAGACATCCCCAGTGGTGTCAATGGCGACACCGGTGAAATAGCAAAAAATGCCGTACTCGCCGACCACACCATCACTATTGGCTACCCCAAAATAGGTATTCTAAAAAGTAATACCGTCCAACACGTCGGCGCCTTGAGCTTAGTCACACTCCCCGAGCTCCAACCTCAAAACGCCGAACTCGCCCACCACCCACACCTCATCTGCGAACATACTCTCACGCGAAAGCGCAGAGATTTCGATACCCATAAAGGGCAAACTGGCCGCGTCGCCATCTGGGCGGGTTCCATGGGAATGTTGGGTGCTGCAGAATTATCTGCCACTGCCGCATTACGCGCTGGTGCTGGTCTCGTCACAGTATTTATCGAACCCTCACTCTACCCTATTTTGGCGAGTATGCTTCCTCCTGAGATTATGCTGCGCCCCTGTACTTCACCATTAAAAATATTAGAAGAGCGCTTTGACGCTATCGCCATTGGCCCTGGTATCGGCTCTCCCTCTGAAGACATTTCAAACCAACTCATAGAAGTAGTGAGACAAACCAGCGTTCCCACAGTTCTCGATGCCGATATGCTCAACCTCATCGCGAACCAACAAGCTCTCCCCGAACTCACCCACCACTGCATTCTCACCCCACACCCCGGCGAGATGCGGCGGCTCCTACCAAACGCGACCCGTCTCAGCCGAGAAGAAACCGTTAAACAATTCCTTGAACTCGTTCCCGTCACTCTGCTCTACAAAGGAGCCCGCACACTGATCGCACAAACAAACTCCCCACTTTTCATCAATTCCACTGGTTCCCCAGCAATGGCCACAGCCGGTCAAGGAGACGTGCTCACCGGTCTTATTGCAGGACTCTGTGCTCAAAAATACGACCAGCTCGAAGCCTCCAAAATCGCAGTCTGGCTAGCGGGTGAAGCCGCACAGATCGCACTCGCCTCTGGCTCAGAAACTATAGAGACACTCACCGCTGGCTCCATTCTACAACACCTTCACTTCGCCTTCTCTCAACTGCCTCGAACTACATAAAAAAAACTCCCAGCCCCTTCCGAGGCTGAGAGTTTTCAATAAATAGTGTTCTACTCCTTACTTAAAGAACGGAGCAAGCGCCTCGTTCACTGCCGCATTCACACGAGCTGCACGCTGGGAGCTAGATGCACCTTTCACAATATCACCCACGGCCACATTGCGGAATACCAATTTGTTAGTCTTTGCATCAACTACATCCACCACTAAACCTGCACGCTCAAAATAATCTGGGCGATCACCCTTGATCACTCCACGCTCATGCGCCAGGCCTAGGATCGCATTCGCATCACGTCCATAACCGAAATAATCATCATACGATGTAGTCATCGCATTGTCTTGATAGATCACCATGTAGGCCACTACTAAGTCTGCATTAGGCTGATTGTATGCAAGCCCGCGGCTCGAAAATTGTTGTTTGAGGGAATTTTGAATCAGGCCATGTACTTGTTTTTCTACAGCTGTCTGAGACACTTCATTCGGTGCACGCTTCACAAGTCGTGCGGATTGATAACCCTTACTATTTCCCTTCGGCATATCTACGCTCGAAGAACAGGAGGTAAATACCGCAGCACAGGCGGCAACGGCAAGTAAACGTAATGCTGTCATGACCACATTTCTAACGACAGCCTAACCAATCCACAAGAACTAATCACTATAGAAAACATTAGAAAACCCCATAGCCTAATGAAAGACTACGGGGTTTTACCTTGGACCAACACCCATTGATCCACTGTTCTCACACAGAATTTGTTATGAATAAATAGTTCTTTTTCAGTGACCGTTTCGCTTCAGCCCCTTTTTTGCGGCGTCATACTGGAAAATATCGTCATCACCTCCGACGCCGCAAACCTGCACATTTCTCCAGATTCTTGCTAACGGCAGCTTGTGCTTTCCTAGCGCTCAGACGTACAAAAACGCCAAAATACGCAAGCTGCCATCATTCCACAGCAAGCCACCGCTAAATCTCTTTAAAAACGCTCGAATACTTTTTATTATTGATATTGAGTCTCATTATATAAATACACAGTCAATGACGCGTAACCTTCACGGCAATTTAGATTCAGACGGCTTTTGCCTGTTGCACTGCAGCAGTAAAGAACCCGTCGATCTCGCCCAGGATGCGCTCCATTTTGTGCTCAATCTCAATGGCATGGGCGTCTGGATGAGTCAGCAACTCCGGATTAACCTTGTTGCCAGCACCCTCGCGGTATTCCATTACGCCTCCAATGACCAACTGATTGCCTCGAGAATCCCATCGGAAGATCAAGACAGTTACGTGATACTCAGTGTAACAAAACCATGGATCAAAAAGAGTTTTGGCTCGCGAGCTGAAGCACTCCACCCTTCAGTGAAATCGATCATTTTCGACAGCCAGAACATTTCTGGAACCATTGGCAAGGTCCGTAGTATGAGTCTGCGAGAAAAAGAAATTGCCAACGAGTTTGTCTCCCCTCCAGTACCTTCCGCTGCTCAAGCATTTTGGTATCCAGCAAAAATATTTGAGATCCTCACACTACACCTTTTCGCTCCTCCCACACTCAACACCGCAGAACCCTTCTGTAGCCAAATCAAGAGGCAACAAAGCGACCGTATCGATAAGGCGATCAATTGGCTCAACGAACACCTCGATGAATCGCTCAACCTCCAAGCCATCGCTGCTCACGCAGGCTGCGCTCCACACTACCTGAGCCGCCAGTTCAAAAAACACACTGGCATGACATTAAAGCAAAAACACCGCGAACTACGCATCGACCACGCCGCGCAGCTCCTCCTTGATGGCGACTTCAATGTCACCGAAGCAGCGCTAGAAGTCGGCTACAGCTCGCTTTCTCACTTCTCGAAAGCATTCCAAGAGGTCAAAGGAGAACGCCCGTCCGAATTCTTACAGAGTTAAACTCACCTCAGCGGCAGCTTCTGTGAATGATTCGTATTTAGGCCGCCACCCCGTGCTAACTAACTTCGCATTCGACACCGCCTTGTGTGACCACCCCCGCTTACTATTAAGCTTTCTCGACGCAGACGGAGGTAGAGGTTTCTCAAAAATGCGAGCCAGCTCGCGATACGTCTCTATTTGAGATTTAGGACTCGAATCACACACATTGTAAATTTCTCCGCGAGCATCTGCTCGATCTAATAAATGGACAATCGCCGACGCGGCATCCCACTGATGAATGTGATTGAGAATCCGTTCCCCACCCTCTTCCATCGACGCCTCACCAGAGAGAAACTTTTTCAATAAATACGACCGACCATTGCCGTAAATTCCTGCCAAGCGCGCCACAATTCCATTCGACTTTAAGATGGCTGCCTCTGCTTCTAACAAAATTTTACCAGTCTCACGGTCAAGTACAGTCAGTGAATTCTCATCCACACAAGTTCCATCAGTTTGTGGATACACTGAAGTGCTCGATGTGAATAAAATGGGAATACTTGGGAACAACTCCGCCAGATTACAACAACCATCTAAATAAACTTGTTGATAAGTCTCCACCCCACCTCCAGAGGCACTGGCGCAATGCACCACATGCGTCGGCTTCTCTATCCTGTTCTTCAGCTTCTGTAGAGAATTTTCAGAACCCACATCTGCATGCTCGTCGGCCATTCCTGTTCGGTTCACCGTGGTGACTCGCCACCCGTTCATACGAAACATCTCTGCTGCGCATTTACCCACAAAACCGTTTCCAACTAACAATACATGCTTCATTGACTCTCCTCTACTTCCCTTCCAGCTCTTCACTGCCCTTACTCGTATAATAATCCACTAGGCCTTTAGTCACCGCAGTCACATACTCTTGATAAATAGAAGGACGCAACCGTTGATTGATATATCTCAAGCCAGAATAATCTCCCACTTGCATCCGCGTGTACGAATCTTTGCCATTCATCAAGTAAGGCTCGTAAAACACCACTGGGCAATCGTAGAGGCGATTCGCCAGAAGATTTCTCGCCCATAGATAAGGATTATCAGCCACATTTACAGCCCTACTCGAATTCGCAGAGTATTGATAAGGCGGTAATTCAGCTTCAGCCGCAAAGCTCACTGCAGCAGCCTTCGCCAAACCAACTTCCTCCTGATGCACACCTTGCACAATCTTAAGCACCATCTTGAAACGCTCGTCATCATGCGCAACTTCACCTTCCGTGTACGCTCCATTTAAAATCATGTGAAAATGCTCATCTTCTAACAAAATAGGATTTTCAGGATCAGGCTGAGCTCCTGCATTAAAATGAATACAAAGTACTAAATCTGGCTTTATTTTCTCATTTACCAAAAGTGCTCGCGCACGAATCTCCCCATTGCGATAAAATAATTTAGCCGCCTCGCGTTCTAAAGTCGCTCCAGAAAGCACAGCATTTTTCTGCTCTAACTTACTTTTTGCGTAACCCAAGTAATCATCTGGACGAAAGGGATTCACCGGTTCGTTTTTCACTCTCAATAAAGTCACGGAAGCCCCAAGATTTTCTAGCTGCTCCACCAATAATGAAGCCACAGTTAAGGTCATATTCCCCTCTTGAATGGGCGGAGCCCCTTCTGCCAACACAAATTGACGTTCCTCTAACTGTGCATAACTCCCTCCTATGTGCCCAGGGTCGATCGCGATCTTAATCCCCAATAAGGGGCTACTTTCGTTCATCTCAATAAAACTATCCCGCCCCTTCCAATACGAACTCGGTTGTTTCTCAACAACATCATTCTTAAATGCTAACCGATACTCCCGATCTTCGTCCGCTGCATGCGTGCGAATAACTACCTGCTCCTCTTCAAAGCTAAACCACTTTTCCCAATAATCCCCAACCGTAAACACCTTCGTAAGTAAGTGCTGAAATTCCTCCTTGCTCATCGTGTATTGGTAATCATCGAGCTCTAACCAGTTTGGCTCCACTCCTAAATCGGCCAAGTTAACATCGTACTTCGCAGGGATCAGTATACTAGATTCTTCCTCCACTTCACTTACTACCACCTCTTCTTCTCCATCATCTGTAAAGTCCACCACAGCCTCTTCTTTGACAGAATCTGGCAAGCTTGGCGGCTGCGTCTGAGAAATCACTGACTGCATCACAAAGGCTGCTATCACGACAGCGACAACTAAACTGGTTTCGAGGGCTATATTTTTACGGGCCATGTTTTTGGGTTCGGGCTGGTATCCATCCACTCGCTGTGGTTTGGTCTCTTGAGCTCGGAGTGATTGTACATAGCACTACGAACGAAACGAAGACCAAGTTACGCAATGCGCATTCTTTTTTTAGGTGACATCGTCGGAGAACCCGGCAGAAAGTCCGTCCTCAAATTCCTCAAATCCATTCAGCAAGAACATTCTATTGATTTTACCATCGTCAATGGTGAAAACTCTGCAGGTGGCCGTGGCATTACCCCCAAAATAGCCAATGATCTCTTTAAGGAAGGTGTTGATGTCATCACGACTGGTGATCATGTCTGGGATCAAAAAGAACTCGCGGAGCACCTCGATACTGAAACCCGCATCCTCCGCCCACTTAATTACCCAGCAGGCGCACCCGGTCATGGTTGTATTGTAATCAGCACGCCAAAAGGCCAAATCGCCGTTCTCAATGCCCAAGGCCGTACCTTTATGGGCCAAGCATTAGAAAATCCCTTCCTCCTCGTGGAAGAGCAAGTGCAACAGCTCCACCAACAAGGAGTCAAAATGATCTTTCTCGACTTCCACGCAGAGACTACCAGCGAAACCATCGCCATGAGCTACCATCTCGATGGTAAAGTTTCCGCAGTGATCGGAACTCACACCCACGTCCAAACTGCCGATGAACGCATTCTCTTAAACGGCACAGCTGCACTCACTGATGCCGGAATGTGTGGCCCTGAAACCTCAGTGCTAGGCAGAAGTGTCGAAAGTATCGTCTACCGCTTTAAATCATCACTCCCCACACGTTTCCCCGTGGCCAAAGGTCCTGTTAGACTCTGTGGAGCCATAGTCGACATCTGCGAAGAATCAGGAAAAGCTACAAAAATTGAACGCTACAACAGACTCTTAGAAGCCAGAGAAATGTAAATGCTCACCAGCATGATCAACCTTGAGCATCCAAACTAGTAGCTATCAAACCCGAAATTAGTTTGCTCTACTCACCACTTCGTTTGCGCTGACTCTTTTCTCGTTCCTCACGTTCTTTTTCCTCCAGCTCCTTGCGTCGTTCTTCGGCCGCCTCAGCTTTTTCTTTGCTGTGTTTGAGCCGCGTACTGAATGAGGTCTGATACTTATAAGCATCGATCATCCCCTGAGTGACTGAAAAAAGATTCACACTCTGCGGGTTTAAACCGGTAAATAAGCCAGAAAACGGCAGAGCAAGCATTGCTAAAAACAGTAAAAAATACGCTAAAGCCGCCTTACCAAGGCGCTTCTTGCGTTTAAAATTTTGAGGAGTAAATAAGCAGACAAAAAAGATGAAAAAATTCCAAATCGGTACAAACACTGTCACTCCCAACCAAGCAGGATAACCAGCATGGCGCATGCGACTCACTGACATTTGACACAGTGCTAACAACAACAAGGTAAGAGGTACGATATATTGAAGCTTATTGCGAACCACAGTACTCACATCAATGATCTGATACACTTGGAGTTCAGTCAGAATCACCACCCCGATCAATATTGGCACTGTCCATCCAATATAGAAAAAGCAATTATATAAAGCTCTCGAAGCTCCTCTACAAATAAGATCTTCTTCCTTGCTATCTGAAGAGGCGGCATGGCGCACATTGGCCTCTGTTTGACGCGCAGCTTCGCGCACCTTTTTTAAAGTAGAAGCAAAGGCTTTACAGTCTGCCAGTTCCTCCCACTCCTTCATCCCTTCACGCCACACCTGAGTAGACTCAATATAAAGTTCTTCATTAAGAAGCATCTCACAGAGGGTGTCACGTGTCACTGGGCCACGTCGGTGACCAAGTGCCATATAAAACCATTCCTTTTCTTCACGACTTGCCATATTCTCTGTTAGTAATAACTCTATCTAGTAGAGAGAATCACGACAAGCTCTAAACGTCTGCTTTAAAAATACAACCTTGATTTATAAAGGCATCCGTAAAGCCGCCCGAACAGCCACCTTGTGCGCTTCGATGCGTTTACCAATCGCCAAGCTACTCGGAGTCTCAAATGTAAATGACAGAGGGCACCCACGCATCGCCAAATAAATTGCTTCAGGCCACAGCTCTGGCTCGTCTGGCTTATTCTCATGATAAATCCACCCCGCTTCACGCACTGCATGATCATCGATCACAGCTTCTCTTTCCATTGGCATAACCGAGCTAATCACTTGCACCATTCTATCATATCTTTGAGGTCTATCATCCGCCTGATTGATCTCATAAAAATAAAACCCGCTACTCTCCCAATCCTCATGCAGCGATATTGCAAAATCGACATCTAAAGAATCTAACAAGTTTGCATGACTTGCTATTTCCACACTCTGCTTCTTCAAATAATCCCTATTTAAATCGAGACCCTGAAAATTCTCTCGTCTATTAGCAGCCAAGCCGGTCGGATTGATCACTGGGCAGAGCACCCAAGACACGGGTTCGTCCAGAATCCCCTCTTCGATCAGCTCTAACAACGCCAACGGCCCAGCAGGCTCGTCACCATGTATCCCAGCTGAAAGATAAACTAAGCGTTCCGCATCGGGACGCAGTAAGTGATACGCATACACAGAATAGCCTTCCACCTCAGCTAGCAACTGATGTTCAGCTCCTGCGCCACTAAGAGCCTGATGATAATCTTTAATGAGCTTATGCACGTCCATCCCCGCGAGTATTTCACGCAAATCAGCTGAGACAAGCTAGGATATAAAACAATCGTTGACTCTCTGCGCAGCGAGGTAACTCTACCTCTATGGCACCCAAGCTTGATCCATCACACGCAATTCCATCAGAAATCTGGTTCGAAGAAATTGCCCCAGACTACCCGGTTATTCGCATACGCAACCAACACGCTACCGCCACCATTGCCCTCCATGGTGCTCACGTGATAGATTATACCCCCAGTGATCAGCAAGCTATCATCTTCACTAGCCGTGATGCAATATACCAAGAAGGTAAAGCGATTCGCGGAGGCGTCCCCGTTTGCTGGCCCTGGTTTAATGCTCACCCCACCGATCCCTCCATGCCATCTCACGGTTTTGCTAGAAACCGCTTCTGGCAACTCACCGCCAGCCAAAGCATCGAGCAAGGAACTCAAATTATTCTCGAGCTAGATACCAACGCCATCGAACTCTGGTCGCACTCTACCAAACTCACCCTCACGATCACCGTAGGAAAATCTTTATCGATCAAACTCACCACCACCAACCTCAGCGAAGCTCCACTAACAATAGGCGGCGCGCTCCATTCATACCTCACAGTCGGCGACATTAAAAAAATTCAGATCACCGGGCTCGAAGATACAAACTTCACCGACACCATCACAGGCAAACAGAAAAAGCAACAGGGAGCTATCGAGTTCTCAGGTGAAACTGACAACGTCTATCACAACACAGACACTGCTACCACCATTCACGATCCGCTCCTAAAACGCGAAGTCACTGTCGAAAAAAATGGAAGCCAATCTACTGTCATCTGGAATCCGTGGACCGAAAAGTCATCAACTCTTCCCGACTTGGCAGATGATGAATTCCCACAATTTGTCTGCATCGAAGCAGCCAATGCTCACAAAGATCTCTACGAGCTCAACCCCGGTGAATCTCACTCTCTCATCACCATTATCAGTTCCAGACCTCTCAGCGAATGCTAGCCACTCAGGATACCAAATCATTCCAACATGCTCTATTGGCATGGTACACCTCCGTCGCAAAAGACTATCCGTGGCGCCAAACGACCGACCCTTGGCACATTCTCGTCTCCGAAGTCATGCTTCAGCAGACCCAAGTTGCCACAGTCTTAGGAAAAGGTTTCTACACCCGCTTTCTTGAAAAATATCCAACCCCAGCGTCGATAGCCAACGCACCGGAACAAGACATTCTCAGTGCTTGGGAAGGGCTCGGATATTACCGACGAGTTCGCAATCTGCAAAAAGCAGCTCGCGCCATTTGTGAACAGCACAAGGGAATATTCCCCACACAGCACGCAGCCATTCTCGCTCTCCCCGGAATCGGTCAATACACCGCAGGGGCCGTTTCCTCATTCGCTTACAACCAACCGCAACCCATCGTCGACGCCAATGTCGCGCGCATTTTCTCTCGCCTTTTCGACTACCAAGAGCGCGTCGACAGCTCAGCCGGCACAAAGCAACTCTGGCAATGGGCAGATCAACTCCTATCCCACCACGAGCCACGGCTCCACAACTCCGCACTAATGGAACTCGGCCAGCAAGTTTGCTCGAACAAGTCTCCTCAGTGTCTACTCTGCCCCATCAAACCATGGTGTCAGACCAAAAACCCCGAAGACCTCCCTATCAAAAAAGCACGAAAAAAAACAGTCCTCGTCGATGAACTCTGCATGCTCGCCATCTGCGATGGAAAAATACTCCTTCATAAAGCCGCAGACTCAGCACGCCGCTCCGGCATGTGGAAGCTACCAGAACGCGAACACCATGAGCTTGAAACTCAGGACTTACTCCTCAAGACTAACTACGCCATCACTCACCACAAAGTCACGCTCTACATTTACCAAGCACCTGACAAGACAGAACCTGCCACTGGCGAAGCCTGGCACTCGCTTGACTCGCTCGACAAGCTCCCCATGCCTAGCCCCTTCAGAAAAGCCCTAAACAGCTTGCTAGAAGACTACTTCGTCTAAGAAATTTTCACCTTCTTAAGGCGAGCCGTCGCAGCTTTCCGGTCGAATTTTTCAGGATCGTAGCTATCATCTAACCAATCTAAATCCCCCTCCAGACAAGCTTGGTACCCATGCGCACCGCCTGCATCTTCTGGTGGACAATTCCTCTCACCACCGAGTAATTTCGCCACAGGCTCCTCAGATTCTTCCTTCGAAGAAAACGCCACTTCATGAATCCAGTCCTCTCGAAAATCGTAGCGGTACAGCATGCGGAATGGAAAACGCTTGCGCCCAAACAACTCCTTGAGTGTCGTTACATTCTCATCGCGAAAATCATCGCCCTGCACAATATCTTCATCCACAGAAGCAATCACACTCGTAAGTCGCTTCCCCTTGCCATGGCGAAACTCGTGAAGATGCTTATCCTCCCAGCCCATGGCTGCTTGAATCACTTGATGAAGTTCTAAAAAAGTCGCACTCGCTGGGACCGATACTTCCCGCCAGATCATTGGCTCGATCTGATACAACATGACCTTAAAAATGTAATGCTCTGAAATCACTTTGCTAGGCATGTGATCATCTAAATCATAAGATTAGGAAATGAGCAAGAGCGTGAAAAAAAATCATCCATTTCGCAACCCTTCCCCAACTCCCCTGTTTCACTTATCAGAAACCAACAACCGAAATGATGAATACCATAAAAAACACCCTCACAACACTCTCCACCCTTAGCCTTATTACCATCAGCGCTTCCCAGGCGTTCGCTAAACCCGGCCCATTTGGTCCCAGACGCGGCTCCAATACTCCAGTAGCACCAGCAGTGCGCCCTCTCAATGTCGATGCTTCAGACTTCGGTGCGCTCAGAGATAAATTCATTGCCTACCAGCTTCTCACCAACGGAGGAGCTAAATACTACGGTAAAAGTGACCAAACACTCAGAGCCGAGCACATCTCGATCTATCAAATGATCCAGCGCCTGACCCTCGAAGATCGCCTCGCCGAAGAAGACGCCCGCGAATACATCGAAGAACTATTCACTATCGGCGAACTCCATCTCACCTCTCCTGACACTGCAGCAGCTTACCAAAAACTTGAAGGCCTTAAACAGGACATCCGCTCCGAAGCCAAAGAGAAGGTTCCAGCCGAAGCTCTCACTCCTAGATTAAACCGTATGCAGTTTCATATGGAAGAAGCGATTCGCTTTGGAGAAGAAAATGAAAACCTCAGCACCGGCGAACTCAGCTCTATCCGCAGAAAACTAGACTCCCTCGAATCCAAAGAAGATAAATACAAAACAGACGACGAAATTTCTGACCGTGAACGTGAAAAATTAATCCAAGAAGCTTTAGAAATATGGAGAGACGCTCTTGACGATTTTGATTAGACTTTAGGACAATAAACATCACAAAAAAGATACCCTAGACTTCGTTCTCAGGGTATTTTTATTTATATCCCTTAACAAATAAGCAAACTCACATGAACACCTTTTCTGAAAAAGGAAGAAATCCTAGAAAAAAACAAAAAATGTACATAGTCAGCAAATACTTACAACTTAAGTGAAATCCAAGACATCAACCTTCCAGCACAAAAAAATAGCAAGAATATTCAATTTACATCCCACCTCGTTTAAAGTATATATTTCTCATGCTGCTTCTGTTAAGCAGAAAACCATCAAACTTCAAAAGCCATTCACCCGATTCGATTATCATTAGATGACAACTAACCTCCTCCCTTAAAAAAATACTACAAACCACTACACCGACAATGAAACTAAAATCTCTACTAAAAATGGTTAGCGCTTCAGCACTCCTTAGTGTTTCAGCGTACGCCTCCTCTACAACTACAACTACAACTAACGACAACGGCGATACAGTTGTTACAGTCATAACAAAAGAAGGAAACGTCACCACCACCGTCGTGACCACTACGGACGCCATCGGCAACCAAACAATATCCACCAAAACAGTTACAGATGAGGAAATAGTTGAAATCTCTCGAGGCTTCTTAACACTTCCTGACTATGTAAGTAGAAACACCACACCAGATGTTTCATGGGATGTAGTAGAAGATGTCACATTGAATCAACTGATCGACACCTCGGTCAAAGAGATCAAAGTTAAGCAAGCCATCAATGTGAAAGTCACTGTCCTCGGAACTGGCGTCACCAGAACAAGTACGACTACTACTGGTTCAGGTAAGAAGAAAAAGACAGTAACGACACTCTCATCCGTTCCAACAACAGGGAAGATGCAGGTGGGCAACCAAGCTTGGGCTACAGTTCATACTGGAAATGAAGATTACGTAGTTCTCAACAAAATCACTTATGAGACAACTGCAGAACCAGGAGACTCTTTCAAATTCCAAGCCTGGTATGAAGGAGGCACCGTTCGCACTCACAATGATGATGAGGTTCTTACTCTTGTCAACGGCGATTCAATCCCTACAAACAAAGCTTCACATGAAGCAGTAGCCTCGGCAGAAGACTTCCTAAAGCCTTACCTTAACGTCGACAACACACTCAAACTAGGCTCTCTTGACTTCGTCTACGTTGCCGAACTCACGCACAACACTAGCCAAAAGAATGATTCTGGCTATGATCTGCAAGATTTGATTATCTTAGTCTCTGTTTCACCAGTTTACTCTAGATAGCCTCTTCTCTAGCCTACCCGTTTCTCGCATCTATGATTCTAGCTAAACATTCTTTTTCACTTACTTTCCTCATCGTAACTTGCGTTTCGACAGTACATGCTGAACCCCTTACACACCAGCAAATACTAGAATTGCAAAAGAAGAGTGCCGCCTCTCAGCCAGCTCGACAAGACGATCCATCGAAGTATAACATACCTTCTAAACCTGAAGAGAGTCTCCTAGACAGAGCCCAGATTTTAGGCAATGGTTCTACTTGGACGATGGTCCCAAAAACCTCAGTGCTGACTGTTCCTGAACGCCTCAAATCTAAATTACTGATAGCCCCCAAAGGAAAATTCGTAAATTGGAAAACCTTCCTCAACAGTAACCCCGCTTGGCTAGGTGTGGAAAAAGTGAATCTCCCCACTTCATCTGGAGTATCTAAAATCGACTTCGAACGCTTCACTAGCATCAATAGTAAAGATAAAATAATTATAGCGGTTCTCGGCAATGACCCCATAAGTGTTGAGCCTACTGCCATTGAAAAAGTTCCTCCCAAAACTTCTAAATAATTACCTGACACGAAATGAAAAAAATTATCATTGCTGGCGCTTCCTTAGCTCTGGGAGCCACATTACAAGCAAACGAGTTTACTCCCCTCATTGTCCAAACCTCGACCTTTACAGATAGTGCCACCCAATCCGTGAAATTCCTGTCGGGCACAGAAAACGCCTACACTGGAACTACTCAAGCGATCAAAGAAGACTTTGAACAAGATTCATTCGCATATGCCAAGTTTGAACTCTACACAATCCCTACCCAACTAAAAGGAACTGCTGATGCCGATTCAATCGCTGATGCCGTTGATTCCCAAAAGCTTTACGAAGGTATGACTGGTATCATTCCGTCAGCTGAAATAAAGATCCAAGCATTAGATAGAACTGACACTGGCATTCCTAAAACTCGTGTATCTGAACCAGTCGATATTGAGATTACCGTAAAGGATCTTCTACCCGATGACCCTGATGCTCTGGCAGCAACCAAATTCGTAAGCGTCGAACATAGCTACACACACTACGCTGATAACACTTTTTCAGTTACCCCTGAAGCTACTACCACTGAGGCTGCAGGCACGTATATTATTGAAAAAAACGGCGCTGACACCTATGGCGGACCTAGTTACATCACTCAAATACCTGCAGGTTCTGACGCAAACGCCATACGTGGTGAAGAAAAAATTACCGTAAACGCTCTTACCGGTGAGCTCGCCTCAGAAAAATTCATCGTTTGCCCGATGACTAAGGGAGAACTCCTTGGTATCGAAGAAGGCAAAACGTACAATACAGCCCCTAGTGTTGAAGCAGAACTCACTGATATCTACCCAGGGAAAAACAGCCTCGGCAATAGCTCGTTTTATGCTGTCATCTGTTACAAAGCAGACAAATTGGTTGACCAGTCCGAACTCACCCAAGAGTTCATCGATGAAAATTCCATAATAAACGTGAACACAACTAGCTATAGCAGACCAGACTCACACGTTGCTCCTGTAGATGTGACAAGACTTAAAAACCACCTCAACACAAATGGTATCGGGAAGTATCAAATGGAACTCATCCAATCTACAGTTTTCGGTATTGACCGAATGGCAGACAATGAACTCGACTACGATCCAAGAATCACGATTAACGGCAACATTTCAACAGCGGAATAGAATGAGCTTCGCTTTCCTTAAATAAAAAAATCACCTCAATTGGAACTGGTTACAAGTTAAGCAAACCACCGTTAAAACCATTCAATTCTAAGCGCGCTCTTACCCAGCGCGCTTTTCTCTTTAAAGTCATCTCCAAAAGTTATTTTGTCCCACGTTAAAAACAGCATTTTTCAAGCGTGTTGAAGCTCCGGTCTGTGGTCGGAGCTTTTTTGCGGAAAGAGAGTGCTGAGGATTTTGAGCAAAAAAGTGGCGAACCACTTGAGCAGAAGGCGCATATTGTGGCCTGCGCCACACAGGACTGCATTGATCTTATCTCCATGCTTGCCGTGAAGATAATTGCGTCCTAGGTGACCGTCGGTTTTCATGTGTCCGATGACTGGCTCGACCGCGGAGCGTCGCCGAAGTTCTCTTTTGATCTCGGGAGTCACGCCACGGATTTGTCCGCTGCGAAAGACTGCGCGCTTGTCTGGGTAGTCGTGGCCGACATAGCCTTTATCCACGTAGATGCGTTTGGGTTTGATGCCGCTGATGGCTCGGGTTGCCTGAATGACCCGATTAAGGGTATGGCCGTCGTAAAGTCGGCCTTCGATGGCTTCGCTGTGCAGAACGAACAGACCGCCTGCAGAGCGTTCCATCGGTGTGGTCACCGAAACTTTGATGCCAAATTCGTAGGGTTTGTGCGCCTTGCCTTTGGCGATGCATTCAACCTCCGGGGCGTGCCAGCTGTAGATCTTCACCTTGTCGCGTGATTTCTGCGTGCGGATGAGGAAGGCTTTGTAAAATGGCAGGCGAAAGGTCTCTTCGAGGTCCGCGTTGCCATTGATTTTGCGGGCGATGTCGCGCTCCACGCGGCCAAGACGTCCCTTGAGTTTTTTGAGAGTCTTGCGCATGCGTTTGAACTGTTTGGCATGGGCGTAGCGACCAGCCATGATGGCGAGTCGCTTGGCTTCCTTCGCGTAAGATTGACGCAGTTTGATGCCGTGGAGTTTTGCCATTTTTACAAGCTCTGTGAGTCCTCGCAAAGCGAGCTTGGCATCGGTGGGATGGGTGACGTTCTTGGGCTGGACGGTGGTGTCGACGATGACCTTGCTCAGGCTTTTAATGTCCAGGGCTCCTGTTTGATGCGCAACTCGTAGCAGTTCACTGATGAGGGTTTCGAGTTTCTTATCACCGATGCGTTTGCGCCAATGGGTCATGGAGCTGCGCTCGATCGGGAAGCGGTGCTGGAAATATTTTTCACCACAAAAGAGTTGGAAGTAGGGATTCTCTTTCCACTGTCGGCAGACTTCTTCGTCGGAAAGAGCCTTGGCATGTTTGAGTAGATGCAGGCCAACCATGAGTCGGGTGGGAATGGCGGCGCGCCCCGTGGTCGAGTACAATTCGCAGAGTTGTCCGTCGAGCCAGTCCCAGTCGATTTTCGCTGCTAAGACGACGAGCTCGTGGGTCGGGTCAAGAATATCGATGAGCAGAGGTTGGAACAGGTGGGCGGTTTCAGGTTGATTGGAATGCTTTGGTGGGCGCATACTGTTAGAAAAATCTACAAGGTTTACGCGCTGAGAAGGCGATTTCTTGTAGATCATTTAAAGAAAAAAGCGTGCTGGATAAGAGCACGCTTAGGATTGAATGATTTTAACGGGGGACCAATTACTCTCAAAAAAAAGCTCAGGCCCACCACAGCCTGAGCTTTTTTCGTATAATTAATCAATACATCTTAGTCGATGTAGGAGCACACGTATTGTGCTGACTCACTCACTACTTCCATCGTGAAGCCTGAATTCGCCTCAATATTAAAATGCTCACCAGCAGCATAGGTGTTAGTCTCATCAGACCCGTCGATTGTTACCTTACAAGTTCCATCGATCACATCCATCCGCTCAGCGGCGACTGTACCGAAGTGATAGCTCCCCTGAAAAGCCACACCGAAAGTCTTGGTGGAACCGTCTTCGAGAGTGACGCCGTGAGAAACGACCTTGCCGTCAAAGTAAATATTCGCGAGAGCTTTTGCTGTTACGTTGTTAAATTCCATGCTCGCATGCATAAGGCCTGAGTCTACTTCTGTGAAGTAATATCCTCGGTTAATTTAAGCATTTGCTCGAATACTTACGGAAGCCCCATGCGCATCGAGTCCTTCCACTCGTGCAAATTCTGTCACGTACTTCTCAGCCTTCTGCACGCTCGCTTGATCCATACGAACGATGCTTGTTCTGCGCTGAAATTGATCGGCTCGGATGCCTGAAAATGATTTACCTGAACCACCAGTAGGTAGCGTGTGACTGGGGCCTGCTAAGAAATCCCCCACCGCCACAGCGGCAAAATTACCCACGTAAATCGCTCCCGCAGTCTTCACCTGGTCAAGCCATCTGTCTTCGTCTTCCACAATGAGTGAAAGGTGCTCCGGCGCGAAAACATTACAGATGCGAATCGCTTCATCCAAATTTGGAACCACCAGAGCAAAGGTCCCATTGTCGAGCACTTGGCGAATGTACTCCGCACGTGAAAGCGACTTTATCTGACGCTCCACTTCCACCTCTACTTTAGCTAACAACTCAACCGAAGTCGTAGCAAAACCCACCACGCTATCTCCACCATGTTCAGCTTGCGCCAGCAAATCTGCAGCGACAAAAGCTGGATTCGCGGAGTCGTCAGCAATGATCAAAACCTCACTTGGTCCAGGTAACAGATCGATAGAAACCGCTCCCACCAACTGGCGTTTCGCCTCTACTACAAAACTATTCCCCGGCCCAAAAATCTTTTCCACAGGTTTCACTGTCTCAGTCCCCAGTGCCATTGCCGCCACAGCTTGCGCACCACCGACTTTGATAATTTGAGTCGCACCAGATTCTTTCAGAGCGTAAAGCAAGGACGGATTTACTTTCCCATCAGCGCCCGCAGGGGTCGCTGCTAAAATGTCTTTCACGCCCACCGCTTGGCCAATGGATGCAGTCATCAGCGCAGTTGAAACCAAAGGAGCCTTCCCGCCAGGAACATAGACGCCAACTCGGTCATAAGCCACGAAGCGCTCTCCCACTTCTGCGCCTTCAGTATTTGTACACTTCCAATCCTGGCGCATGCTTTTCTTCGCAAATGCGTGCACATTTTTCTTCGAAGCCGCAATAGCCTCCTTCACTGAATCCTCCACCAAGGCCTCAGCTTCTGCGAGTTCTTCCTCAGTCACAAAAAGTGTCTCGTCCGTCAGCGCAAGTTTATCGAAACGTTCCGTAAATTCAAAGACAGCCGCATTACCGCGCTGCTTCACCGCATCCACAATCCCTGCAACTGTCTCGTACAGCTCTGTACTAGGAATGGCCTGACGGTCTAACTGCTGAACGAACTCTGCATATTCAGCATCTTGATATCGAATGATTTTCATTTTTCTAGCTAGCACTACTATCCGCCAAATGCTCGTAGAGAAAGACCCTACGGAGTGACAAAGTCGCAGTGTGTTACGTTATTAATTTATTGCCCTTACCTATACCTCACAGCCGAAACTGGCAATGCTTAGTAATAAGGTTTGAGCAGGAGGTAACAAATCGGCCCAGTCACAGCCACATAAAGCCACATCGGAAATACCCAACGGGCCAACTTTCTGTGCTTAGCGAACTGGTTGGTAAATCCATTGATCCAAGTAAATAGGATAAATGGCAAACTCACGCCCGCGAGTACAATGTGTGTGATTAAGAGGAAGAAATACACAGCACGCATCATCCCCTCACCTCCATAACGTACTTCTTCGGTGGTGAAATGATAACAAACGTAACACAACAAAAAGAGCACCGACATCAGCATCGCCACACTGATCGCTCGCACATGGAGCTGGATATTCTTTTTCTTAATGCCTAACAACGCCACCACCAGCGAGATCGAAACAATAGTATTCAAAATAGCGTGAACTGGCGGAAGAAAGCTAAAGCTAAAGCCCTCTGGAAGCTCAATCCGTAATTCGGGACGACGCATCAATCCAACCAGAACGAGAACTACTGTAGTAAGAATCCAGGCCGTAATTTTAAGTTTCTTTCCCAGCGCCTCATTTGGCGTGCGCTGGAGATAGCTTTTATAGTCTTCCATGTCTTTGTATTAAATAACATTCATGAGACAGCAAATGAATCATGCCCTAATATTGAGCGAAAATGCATGCCAAAACCACTATTCATCGGCCTCTCCGACTGCAAGATCTACAACTTCCAACAACTGACTCTTCTTCGCTTCATAAAGCTCGTCTTGTCCACTTGATTTCAGTTCATAGAGATTCACTTTCGCGCGTAACTTTGAATCCGCATCAATCACCGCAATCCCCATGTCGTGGTTAATCGCATCAGCCGCACTCGTCTTGTCCTCATTGTCCGCAAAATCAATGTACCAAAGCTGCTCGCGGCAATACTTCGTAAGCTTCTCTTTCGGCACATTCAGCATCCACCACGAGTCGCTATCAGCCCCCCACACTTTCGCTGACTCTGCCAGCTTCTCAGGTGAATCAAAATCAGGGTCGAGCGTCACCGTCACAAAGTGCACATTCGGGTTCTCTTTCAGCTCATTGTGCAGCTCCTGCATGATCGTTTTATTGTGCCCAAGACACATGTTACAACGACTATAGAATTGAGCGAAAACAACTGCCTTCCCTTTTAAGTCGTACAAGCTTACCTCTTCACCATCCTGGTTCACTCCTTCCAGGTCCTCAGTAAGTTGCTTATCGAGCTTTGTAAGCGGCTTCACCACCTCTTCGATCACAATCGCATTTCGTCTTTCCTCACTTTGCTCAGCTTGTGAACTGCGCTGCTTTCCGAGCCACATAAAGACGCTAATCAAAACGATCGAGAGAACCCCAACTCCCACATAAATTAGAGTGATTTTTGTTTTATCCTTCATTATATCAAAATTTGCTTTCTCGGACTATTACCCATTTTTGCGCGCGCGCAAGCGGACACCCATAATTACAATAAATCCAACAATCGACGCAGCGACGATGATCGCGTTGATGTAGTTAGGATCCTTATCCGTCTCAGTTTCCTCAAAGGTATAATCAATCACCTTGTACATGCGCTTCGTCCACAACTCATCCATATTAAGATAGAGTTCTGCAGCCGCCTTTGCCGCAGGATCATTCAGCAGCTCGGGATTATCAGCGAGTTCCTTCTTTGTTAGCTCAGTCTTATAACGAGCGAAATCAAAATCAAACTGTTGATGCTCACCACGCACGCGACGGCTCTGATCCACCACTCGGAGCTGAGCCGCAATATCATGCTTGCCATACTTTTCAGCGTCCTCACCACTGCGCTCCTTGATGTGCGCCATTTTCAAGTGATCCTTAAGGAATCCAATGACAGCCTTCTCTTCCGCCGCCATGAACCACCATTGATCGATGTCCGCATTCACTGTCTTTGCCATTTCGGCCAATTCTTCATAGCCATGCTCATTCGGATCAGCCACAGAAATACACACGAGATGAAAGTCGTCCCTATCCTTATAGTGCTCCGCCAAGTCCTGCATTTTCGCCAGCTGAATCTTATTTTCCTCTGGATGATTCGGCACCACGGGAGCCACAACCCACACCTTGCCCTCGAGATCATCTAAGCCTCGACTCTCCCCATCTTGGCATACACCGGCAAAGTTTTTCGTCAGACGGGAAATGCGCGGGGAGCGACCAGCGATGACTTCCTCCTGATCGCGCTTTTGCTGTTCCATATATTTATACCAAATAATCACTCCCCCAGCGATCATCAGTCCGATCAAAATAAGTACAGTGCGGCGAATCGCTTTAGGATCACGCTCCGCAGGTTCGAGTTGAGAAACAGGTGTCATTGTTTAAAATTAAAATGCTTAGTTCCAGCTCAGCGTTAAAAGAGTCAAAGCTAGAGGAAGATACAAAAGAGTGAAAAAGAACAGCTTGCGCGACGATTTGCGATCACCAATTCTACCGAAGTCCACCGAAAGTTTACACATATAAGCGCCAGCAAGAAAACCGCCTATACCCCACGGCCAAGTCGCCATTTCCACGCCCGGCAAACAGGCAATAGGTGCTAACAGAGCCAGCACGAAACTATAAATAAGTGCGAGCTTTGCCGTCTTCTTCCCGCTCACATCACCATTCGACCACATCTTGTAACCCGCATCCTCGTATTGCTCGCGGCAAAACCAATTGATCGCCACAAAGTGTGGCAATTGCCAAAAGAAAAGAATCGCAAAAAGGTACCATGACTCCCACGCGTACCACGTTCCACCGGCTGCCGCCCAACCAATCATCGGAGGCGTCGCGCCTGGAATCGCTCCAACCAAAGTATTCGCCGAGTGTTGGCGCTTCATCGGAGTGTAGGCAAAAACGTAAATCGCGATCGTCGCCGCCGCAATGTACGCCGACTCCACATTCACCGTATTGCCAAGGTGAATCACTCCAAATGCCGAAAGCACCCAACCGATAATAAATGCAGTCGTCACACTCATCCGCTCCGATGGCAACGGACGATTCTTTGTGCGCCCCATTTGCTTATCCTGCTCAATCTCCATCAACTGATTAAACGCCGCAGCGCCAAACGCCGAGGCTGCAGTCCCCAGCAAAGTGTGGAAAAGCTTCCAGTAATCCAGCATCCCAAAACTAAATCCACCAGCGATCGATTTAGAAGCGAGCAAAAAGCCGAAGAGTGTAGTAATTAAGACAAAAACATTCAAGCGCACTTTTGTTAACACCATCAAATCCTGACGCATGGAAACTGTTTCAGATTTCTCAATCAATTTTGTCGGCTGATCGCTCATTGCGCGGGCACTATGCACCTCCGCTAACTTTTGCCAAGACTGATTATTTTACAAATAACGGCACTTTTTTGTGAATAAGGTGTGGACAGACTCCTTCCTTTTAAAACTTTTATTTTAGGTCAGTTAACTATGAGAAAAGCATGATTTTTTTCGTCATTTTTGACATAGACAAGCACTGATTCGTGCTCCATAGCCGATGGCAATCATTCTTTTCACTATGCGCTGTATTCAATGTGGTTCACTCGAAGACAAAGTCATCGACTCTCGTATGTCGAAGGACGGGACGACTACGCGTCGTCGTCGCCAGTGCCTGCATTGTCACTACCGCTACACGACCTACGAACAGATCGAGCGCACAGAACTGCGCGTGGTAAAACGCGATGGGACGCGCCAGACTCTCAACCGCGAGAAACTCCTCAGAGGGCTCGTGAAGGCCTGCGAAAAGCGTCCCGTGTCAATGGACAGGCTCGACCGAGCAGTCGAAGAAATCCTCGCCGAGCTGCACAAAGACCACCTCTCAGAATGTCCATCAGACATCATTGGAGTAAAAGTCATGGACAAGCTCCACGACATCGACCCTGTGGCCTATGTCCGTTACGTCTCTGTTTACCGACAATTCGAAGATGTTGGTGAATTTATCAGAGAAATCCAAAAACTTGAGCACCGCTCGCATAGCAATGCTCTACAACGCCCCCTCTTTAAAGACTAAATCACCTCCATTATGATCTGTATCGTAGGCAACCTACCCGTTCTCCAAGTCGGACGCTACCAAGTCACTGGCTACTCTACTCACTGGATCCGCAAGGCCATTGAGCAAGCCGCCGTGCGCGCCCATCAAAACGATTTTGCCTTCACCGATGATATCTATGAAGGCGTCATTCACTACTTGGAAAATAAATGTAGCTTGCGCGTACTGAAGATCGAAGATCTATACAAACGTATTTCCCACATGCTCAGCCGCATCGGCTACGGGCAAATTGCTCAAGCGATCATCCCAATGGCGCCACCTGTCACGATCTCACTCGAACGCGCAGCTCGCAATGCAGGTGACGGCTTCGAACTCGCCTTCTTCAAAGAACTTCAAGACGAACTCTTCGAACTCAAACAAACAGGAGCCACTGACGTCTACTTCAGTCACGTCGAAGAATGCGTCTGTATTCTCAAGCAAGCTAAGCATTGGAACGAGGAATGCAAAGAACTCGAAGCTGACATCATCGACTGGCTTGCAAAAGTAGGCACCCGCCCCAAACGCCAAGGCTACCGCATTCGCGCTAGCTTACAGCAGCTTGCATGATTTTTTGCCTCGCCAGAATTCTCCGCGATAGCTAGTTTGGACCACTGCCAACCACCTACTGGCAGTAACAATATCCAACGATCCCAAACCATGCTCAAACACGCACTTATGCCAAGCGTGCTCGTGGCGCTATGCTCCCTCACGCCTGCCACTCACGCCGAAACTCTCAGTAAAGCTGACCGCGAAGCTCTTGCCGAGCAACTTGATTACATGATCAATAAAGGGAAGGAAGCGATGACGCAGCGTCAATCGGCCGCCTACCAAGCCTATCGTTCAGCCATGAACTCTGATAGCGATGCTCTCGACTTTTATTTAAAGTGTTACGAAAAGCTCAATTTCACCGACAAAGGCAAAAGCTATAGTGACTTCCGCAACTGGAAATCTAATGAAAAAAACAAAGAGCGTCATTCTGAATCAGGTTTTCGCTGCGCCCTGCGCCACCAACTCAACTGGCTCACACTCACCATTGAGGCCGCACAACTCCAACAAAAAGAAAAACCCGTCTCAGAGCTCGCACCCAAGGTCAAAGCAGCAATCGATAACATCTATGCCGACGCAGAAACTCTAGACGGATTCGAAGACATGCTTAAACAAAATGTAAAAGGCACTGTCTTCGCTAAGGTCTACGGCTTTGGCACCTACACTATCAAGGACTGGCCAAACACACCTCTAAATATTTCGGACGTTTACGAAAAAATCATCTTCCCTTCCTATCGCGAAAATAAACAAGCCGATAAGCTTCGTTCTGCATGGAAACAACGCATCATGTACGAAGAGCTCATGCTCGAACATTGGTCACAAGAACGAGATACCAAGCGTATTGGCATGAAAAAGGACATGCAATCTCCTGAATATCTTAAATTTATCGAAACTGAAAAACCTAACCTTGAATGGGAGATGGAACTCGATGTCTTCGAAGCTGGTGACGAACTCGGTGCTGCCCAGCGAATGCTCGCTCACATCAAGGCAAATGTCGGTCACAACAATATCCTCAAGTGGGTTAAGCAACTTCACGAACTCGTTGCTCCAGAAGGTGAAGAACTCATCATTTCTGAAACCAACGAAGCATCAAGCTCAACTGAGCCCCCTTCCAACAATCAGCCAACTCCTACCACGTCTGAAACACCTGCTGCTTCCGACACAACCAGCCAGCAGCAACCAAAGGCCGAGCTTACTCAGCCAGTAACACCCACTCAGTAAACAATTTAAAAAACGCCCTTAGCCGATCACTCAGCTAAGGGCGTTCAAATAATAGCTCCTGTCAATTAACGAGGAAGTGGGAACGCGCGATTGAAGGCGTATACCTCATTGCGGATTTCCTCGAGCTTCGCTTCGTTCTCACGGTTCTCGATCGCGGCATGAATGAAGTCAGCTACTTTCACAGCGTCATCTTCTTTCATTCCACGCGTGGTAACCGCTGGAGTACCGATACGAATACCGGATGGCTTGAACGGACCTGCTGTATCGAATGGAATAGAGTTCTTGTTCACTGTGATCCCAGCCTCATCGAGAGCAGTCGATGCGATAGAACCATCGATACCGTTTGGACGAAGATCGACCAACATCAAGTGGTTATCTGTGCCACCAGAAACGATGCGGTAACCGAGCTCGCTAAGACGTCCAGCCATTGCCTGTGCATTTTTTACTACCTGCGCAGAGTATGCTTTAAATTCGGGCTGAAGTGCCTCACCAAAGCAAATCGCTTTAGCAGCAATCACGTGCATCAAAGGACCACCCTGGATACCTGGGAAAACGGTTGAATCGATCTTCTTCGCGTGCTCTTCCTTACAAAGGATCACACCACCACGTGGTCCACGGAGGGACTTATGTGTAGTAGAAGTCACAAAGTCAGCATGCGGGACCGGGTTGTTATGAACGCCAGCTGCAACCAGACCTGCGATGTGAGCCATGTCAACAAAGAGGTAAGCTCCCACTTTCTTGGCAATCTGTCCCATGCGTTCAAAATCAATCTCACGAGGGTAAGCAGATGCACCAGTGGTGATCAACGCAGGCTTAAGCTCTTCCGCTACTTTTTCAAGTGCGTCGTAATCGATGCGCTCATCTTCTTCACTCACTCCGTAGTGAGTCACTTCATAAAACTTACCTGAGAAGTTTGCCTTGTGGCCGTGTGTAAGGTGACCACCGTGAGCGAGATCCATGGTAAGAATCTTATCACCCGGCTTAAGCACGGAGAAATACACCGCGGTGTTCGCTTGTGAACCAGAGTGCGGCTGCACATTTGCGTGATCCGCTCCGAAAAGTTCCTTGAGACGATCGATAGCAATCTGCTCGACAACATCCACGTTCTCACAACCTCCATACCAACGGCGACCAGGATAACCTTCTGCGTACTTGTTCGTAAGCAAACCACCTTGCGCTTCCTGCACTGCACGTGAAGTGAAGTTTTCGGATGCAATGAGTTCAATGTTGTTGCGCTGACGAAGTCCTTCCTCGTGAATAGCAGCAAAAATGTCTGGATCGCTTACTGCAATCGCTGAACCTGAAGCTTTTGTAAGGCGAGCTTCGTGGCGACCACCCTCAAATTCAGTTTCGAGCAGTGCATTAACCATTTCGAGGGCTGTAGCTTCATCCACATGCTTCTGACCGAGACACAGAATATTCATATTGTTGTGCTCGCGTGCTAGTTTCGCATCTTCGACAGTCTGCACATTTACAGCGCGCACACCGATGAAACGATTCGCAGCCATGCTCACACCAACACCTGATGTGCAGCAAAGCACACCGCAGTCAAACTGCTCTTGGCTCACTTCGATCGCAACTTCATTAGCGAAATCTGCGTAATCTACTGAATCTTTTGAATTAGTACCATAATCAGCTACTTCGTGGCCGAGGGCGGTAAGGTGACGCACAATGGCGTCTTTAAGTTCTACTCCGCCGTGGTCGGCGCCGATAGCAATGCGGTATCTGGAATCGCTCATAACTATATGTGATTTGTGGAATTGGAAATTGGCTCACACGGACTTTCCTTATGTTCAGATAAAACGCAACCGTCAAATGTGTGCGCGTGTGCTTTTTCTACTATTTCCAATAGTCCAGTGCATAAAAAAGGAGCCCGCGTCACGAACTCCTAAATTTCAATTTTATTCACCAGATTCTGGTCTTGGCCCATCAGGTCTCCGTGGTGGTCGTGGTTCACCATCCCTTGGAGGACCATCATGACGACCTCTCGAACCTCTACCCCTGTCATCATCTTTACGCATCTGCCCAATCATCATGTGCAACAAGCGATAAGGATCCTCTTCCAACATGGCATCAAACGCTGCCGCTCTTTCCTCGCCTTTAAGATCGCCATCACCGTCAGCATCAAAACGATCTAACATTTTACGTTTCTCAGCCTTATATGCCTCTCTGTGCTCATCTTCAGATAACTTTCCGTCACCATCTTTGTCGTACTTCTGAACTAAGCCATCACGCATTTTTTGAGCCTTTTCTCCAAAGCTTCTCTTAGCATTCTGCATCTCCTGCTCACTAAGCTCGCCATCTCCATCAGCATCAAATTCACTCGTAAACTTATCTTTCGCCTTCTGAAAGTATTTATTGGTCTCAGCCTTACGCTTCTCGTATGCCATCCTAGCTTTCGCGCTTTCGTCCTCAGAGAGTTTTCCATCTCCGTCCGCATCGTATTTTTCTAATAGATGTTTGCGCCTCTTCTCCCCGCGATCACCCCATTTAGATAACAAACTCTTTTTAGCTTCCTGCTTTTCCTCTTCTGAAAGCTCGCCATCACCATCTTTATCAAAACGTTCAAGCATCCGCTTGTAGCGCTCTTCATCCCTAGGCTCACGGGGAGGGGGAGGTCCCTTTCTATCCCCTTTCTTAGGTGGCCTATTCCCCTTCATTTGCTCACGCGCCACTTTATACTCAGCTTCCGACAATTCTCCGTCACCATCGGCATCAAAGCGCTCGATAAAGTGACCGTCACCACGTGGTGGCTTCATGTCACTGGGCTCTTGACTAAAACCCGTAGCTACCCCTAACAGGCTTAATATAAATATGGTTCGAGGAGTCTTCATCACTTATTTGAAACGCATTCTAAGCGCTTCTCACATAGAGTAAAACCCACAAACGAGAAAAAGTTGCAGATAAAAAAATTGGCCCACCCTTCTATAAGAGCGAGCCAATGAAAAAATTGGAAATACCTAGATTAACCAAGAAGCTCTTTCGCCGCAGCCACTACGTGACCAGCAGTCATACCTAGCTCCTGCATCACCACATCGCCTGGAGCAGAGATACCGAAACGGTCGATTCCAAGAACTTTGCCTTCACAGCCAGTGTACTTGTACCAGAGACCAGAAACGCCTGCTTCAATTGCGATACGCTGCTTACACTCACATGGAAGCACGCTCTTCTTGTATTCCTCGCTCTGACGCTCAAAGCGTTCCATACATGGCATAGAAACAACGCGAACACCGTCACCGAGCTCTTTAGCAGCCTCAACAATGTGGCCGACTTCAGAACCAGAAGCCATGAGGATAAGTTTGAGTTCACCAGTTTCCTGCTTGAGCACATAACCACCCTTGAGAGCACCTTCACGACGCACTTCGACAGGAACATCACTGTTGTGAGGAATTCCCTGACGTGTGAAAATGAGAGCTGTAGGACCGTCTACCCGAGCAAGTGCTCCTGCGTACGCTGCAGCTACTTCTTCAGGATCACCTGGACGCACAACGTCGAGGTTAGGAATCACGCGGAGACCAGAAACTGTTTCAACTGGTTGGTGCGTAGGACCGTCTTCTCCGACACCCACGGAATCGTGTGTGAAGATGTAAGTCACAGGAAGTTTCGCAAGTGATGCGATACGAATTGATGGACGAAGGTAATCAGCAAAGACACAGAAAGTAGCGCCCGATGCGTGGAAAAGGCCGTCATAGGCAATACCATTCATGATGCCACCCATTGCGTGCTCACGGATGCCGAACCAGATGTTACGTCCAGTTGCATCCTTTGCTGAGAAGTCTCCGCCATCTTTGATGTAGTTCTTAGTAGAACCGAAGAGGTCAGCAGATCCTGTAAGAAGCTGCGGCACTTCTTTAGCAATAGTATTGATCACATCGCCACCAGTGGCTCGTGTCGCGCCTTTGTAATCTGCGTCGAATGCAGGAATGCGGTCGAGCAAGTCAGATGGAATTGCCTTAGCCACACCATTGTTAAGCTCTTCAGCAAGCTCTGGGTTAGCCGCAGCCCATGCGTCATAAGTTTTCTGCCATTCAGCCATCGCTGCAGCGGACTCTTCAGCTTTTGCAGCAAAGAATGCACGCACTTCGTCAGAAACGAAGAATGTCTCTTCAGGAAGACCGAGGCCTGCTCGCGCTTCCGCTGCGAAACCAGCGCCACCTTCACCGTGCGCTTTTTGAGTACCTGCAACCTGTGGGATACCACGACCTATTTCAGTCTTAGCAATGATTACAGATGGCTGACCGTTAGAATTAGCCTTAGCTGCATCAACAGCATTCTTCACCGCTGTAAAATCATGACCATCGATAGTAACTGCATTCCAGTTTTGAGACTTGAAAAATGCTTCAGCATCTCGGCCCTGAGAAACCTCAGCCATCGCATCAAGCGTCACATCATTGCTATCATAAATGAGAACTAGGTTATCGAGACCATTGTGCCCAGCGAATTCGATTGCTTCACGTGCGATACCTTCTTGGAGACAACCGTCGCCAGCAAGAGCAACGATGTTGTGGTTGAAAATAGTATGCTCAGCAGTGTTGTAACGCGCTGCTGCACGCTTTCCTGAGAGAGCGTAACCGACAGCATTCGCAACACCTTGACCCAGTGGACCAGTAGTTGCTTCTACACCTGGTGTTTCGTCAAACTCTGGGTGACCTGGAGTGATGCTGTGAAGTTGACGGAAGTTTTTCACTTCCTCTAATGACACCGCGTATCCACTGAGATGAAGCCACGTGTAGATGAACATTGAGCCGTGACCAGCAGAAAGGATAAAGCGGTCTCTGTTGAGCCACTTAGGTGCTGCTGGATTGTAATTCAAACTATCACCAAAAAGTACTGCACCGATTTCTGCACAGCCAAGAGGGAGACCCAAATGACCAGAGGAACACGCGTGAACTGCATCAATTGCTAATCCGCGTGCTTCTGCTGCTGCGGACTTTAAAATTTGTTCATTCATAGACGGAGGCGACCATTCACTAAGTCAGCGCAGCAGACAAGCAACAATTTTGTCAATGAGATGCGCAAATCAGCTATTTTAAAGCACCTTCAATACATCTGACGCATTTCAAAAAACACTACGACGCATTCATCAAATAGATGAAAAATCTTCGCCATCCTAACGCGATAAATCCTCTTGATAGAGCACTTTGAACCCTGATCGATTCAGCACATCAATACCGAAGGAATAATCCTCCAAATGCAAAGCAACCAAACTTTGGCGATCTGGGTGCGCCATCAAGGAGTAGGCAAAATCCACATTTGTTTCAGCAGCCATGAGCGCTTCCAAACATGCTCCGAGACCAATCCCAGACTCGCGCAAGGCAATCACCACCATATTACACGTAGTGTACGCGATCCCCTTTTCAGCAAACAGACAACATACTGTATCAGGGTCAGTAACTAACATGCGCACGATCGTTGCGTCCTTCGCATCTTGAATACTAATTCCAATAATCTCAACCTTAGCGCTACGAACCAAACGCACCAACGAGCCCAACGCCCCCGCTCTATTTTGAAGCATCACTGAGAATTGCATTACTGGCTCACCGCCTTGTTTAACGAGTACATCTTCCATAGGTTTGTTCATCAGACATTACACCCAAGCTGATAGACAGCCAAGTCCTCAAATTCTCAAAAAAAAACGCGCCACCCAGTAAAGGATGACGCGTTAAAATTTAACCTATCTAATGCTCTTATCGAACATTTGGTTTCGCTAAGATCACTCGATCTCCTGCACGAATACGTGCCCCATCTGCCAAACTGTCGTAATCAATATCGGCAATGACACGATTCGCTTCTACAGCACTAATGTTAAGGCGAGCCAGCGGACGCGCACCACGTACCACCATCAATCTCGAATCAGACTCAATCTTGGCTTGAGGATGAGGAGAAATTACTACAAATCCCCAATCCGAATTCACAGCAGTTACCAGAGAGGAAATACTATTTTGTGCCAAACTTGCACCGCGCACTGCCTCTTTATCTACGATCTCTTGGATCTTATTCTGAGCTGTGTCACGCTTCGCTTGCGCCTCTTCAGCAGCAATCAATAGCTCCTCGTATTCACGATTCAGTGTCTTACGACTATCGTTGAGCTCTTGAATATAGGCCGGCAGACTGCTGACATCAACATCACCAAGTTTGTCTTTCGCTCCAGCTATCACTTTCTCCATTTCAGCAATTTCTTTCTGCTTAGCAGCAATCGATGACTCAAGGGTCGCGAGCTCTTTGGCCACGTTTCTCTGCTCAGCAGAGCGTGCATCAAGTTGAGCTTGCGTTGCAGCCACAGCGCCTTCAGCACTTGCTTTCTTACTCTGCTCATCCTTGTAATTTCCAAGCAGTCGATCAATTTGATTCTCCAAACGGATGTTGTCTTTATCCAAACTATTGGTTTTATCGACGAGCTCTTGTTGTGTCGAAATTCCAGTCCAAGCGTAAATTCCATATGCAGCAATACCAGCGACAGCTACAGCGTATAAAGGTGTTTTCATAATGCGATTCGGTTATTCGGTTCGTTTCTTATTTTCCCTTATTGAGCAGATCTCTCTGCCACTACTCGGTCACCAGATCTCAACGCTATATTTACGCCAGATTCTCCTGGGATGATATCTGCTGCAGAACGATTCTGCTCCACAGTTGTCACCTTCAATTTAGCCACCACTTCACCATTGCGAAGCACATCCAAGATAGAACCAGGAGTGACTCCTTGAGCATTTCCACTGTTAAGTGTCACAAAGCCCCATGAACCATACACTCCACGAACAGTAGTACTTAGACTTGGAGCTGATTTCCCAGTTGAACGAAACTCAACAATCTTGCTCTTTTCAGCTAAAACAGACTCAGCTTGTTCTGCGCTTTGCGTTACACTTTCAAGGTTCGCTTTCTCAGACTCTATGTCAGCTTTCAGCTGTGCTATCTTGTTCTGTGTAGACTCGACCTGTTCAATCAGATCTTCTGAATCAGAGATTTGCTCGCGCAATTCATTTGCAGCTGCAACCTTTACATCTATAGATTCAAGCTCGGTTTTTTTGTCACTCACTTGTGACTTAAGTTCATCAATCTCCCCTTGTAGGGCCACAAGCTCCTCACCTGCTTTTTGATTCTCGTTTTCGAGGGTGACGATCTCCTCTTGTTCAGCCTTGATCTTGGCTTTCACATCTTTTTGCTCAGCTTCATTGCTCTTCATGCGAGCCTCTTCGCTTGTGAGCGCTTCCTTTTGATCAGCTAGCTTTGAGCTATTTTTAAAGCCAATCCAAACGGAAAGTACCAAGACGACTGCCGTCAGTATTCCAAAGATTTTTTCCATAGGTGTTTTTATGTGCGATTTTGTGTAGGTAGGATTTTGTGTAAGTTATGGGACACTAGGTGGCAATACCGCCACTCGACAACTCTAAAATTCACTGATTTTTCGCTTCGCTTTACTTTTTTGTAATCTCCGGCCACATTCCCATCTCCTTGATGAACACCATTCGCCGCATCTTTTCTTACTACGGACGCTACCCGAAACTGGCATTTGCTCAGCTTCTCTGCGCCATTCTCATGACTGCCATGCTTCCGATTTTCTCGGAAATGTCTGGGCGTGTTTACACCGACGTGATCGCCAATTACGCCGATAAAAATACTACGCCAAAAATCACAACCACTGCAGAAAACACCCCAAATAGCTCCGAAAATGAACCCAATTCAGCTCAGACCCACATTCATTCAGAGGAGTACAAGACCGAAAGTAAACAAAAGGTCTTAGTGTACACATTGGTCGCTCTCGCCTCATTTTTCGCACGCGATTTCTTCAACTGTTTGCGCATTCTCATCAACAACGTCTTCGAACAAAAAGCCATCTTCGATCTCCGTTCCGAACTCTATTCCAAACTCCAGCGGCTCCCCCTCAAATGGTTCGACTCACGCCGCACTGGCGACATCATGACGCGTGTCGCCGAAGATGTCCCTTCTATGGAGCGCCTTCTTATTGATGGTGTAGAGCAAGGTCTCATTGCGATCCTACAAATTATAGGCATCAGCGCCTTCCTCATCTGGAAAGACCCGATTCTTGGAGTCACAGCTCTAGCTCCCATTCCTTTTTTGCTCATAGGCGCGACTCTTTATTCCAGAAATGCACGCGATCGTCACCGCGAGGTGAAACGTTACACTGGCGAAATGAACGCCCTGCTCTCCGACAACATCGCTGGGGTGAACCAAATCAAGTCCTACGCTGCTGAAGCTGACGAACTAGTCCGCTTTAACAAACTCTCAAACAAAGTACGTACAGCCACCCTTCGCGTCATGCGCTACTGGGCGATCTATTCACCGAGCATGAGCTTTGCGAACTCCGTTGGTTACACCCTCGTCCTAGGCGTTGGCGGCTGGAGAATTATCTCAGACCCAAGTATCGGCACAGAAATTTACCTCTACTTCTTCACCATCATGTGGGCGCTCTACGAACCGATCACCAAACTCCACGGCTTGAATCAAATGGCACTCGCCTCCAAAGCTGCTGGCGAACGCGTCTTTGAAATCCTCGATACTGAAGACGAACTCCACGCCGATGAAGGCGCTCTACTTCCAAAGCCCATTCATGGAGAAGTAGCCTTCAATGACGTCTCATTCAGCTACGATGACATCCCTACCCTACACAATATTTCATTCACCGCTGCTCCAGGACAGACCATTGCCCTAGTTGGCTCCACTGGCGCTGGGAAATCCACTTTAGTCAATCTAATCACCCGCTTCTACGAATACGATAGCGGCTCTATCACAATCGATGGTCATGAACTAAACACGCTCAACAAACCCGAACTCCGCTCAAACATAGCTTATGTCACACAAGACTCCTTCCTATTTAATGGATCTGTTAGAGAAAACTTGCAATTAGGTAAACGTGACGCCACCGATGAAGAACTCTGGCGCGCGCTCGACGCCGCCAACGCCACGCCATTCATCAAAGAATTGCCAAACCTACTAGACACCAACGTAGGAGAACGTGGCGTCAAACTATCAGGCGGAGAGAAACAACGCCTCTCTATTGCACGCGCATTACTTAAAGATCAACCCATCCTCATCCTTGATGAAGCCACTGCGAGTGTTGATAGTAAAACCGAAAAACTCATTCAGTCAGCCCTCGATAACTTGCTGAATACCCGCACGGCTTTCGTCATAGCCCATCGATTATCTACAATACAAAATGCAGACATCATTCACGTTCTCGATCACGGCCGCATCATCGAATCCGGCACTCACGATGAACTTTGTGCTCTCGGAGGAAAATATGCAGCACTTTCGAGGCAGTCATTTTTAAATTCAGACGCCCAGTAGCATACGATTGACCGATCAGCAATCAGCATGTAAACGAGCTGCATGCTCGACATCCGAGAAATACGCGACAACGCAGAAGAAGTTAAAGCTCGCCTCGCTACACGTGGCGGCGATGCTCAAGATCTCATCAACGAAGTCCTCGCATGCGACGAACGCCGTCGTGCTGTAGAGACTGAAAAACAACAACTTCAGTCTGAGCGCAAATCCTCGTCCAAAGAAATTGGAGCCTTAATGGGTCAAGGAAAACACGAGGAAGCGGAAGCCGCCAAAGAAGCGGTCAAAGTCATTGGTGAAAAAATCAAAGTTCTCGATGCAGAAGCCGACACAGTCACAGAGCGTCAAAATCACCTTTTGATGAGTATCCCGAATCTGCCACACGCAAATTGCCCAGTTGGCAAGGATGAGGCAGACAACCCAGAAATTCGCACTTGGGGAGAAAAGCCAAACATCGCCGAACCGCTCGATCATGTAGCTCTCGCCGAAAAACATAACCTCATCGACTTCGATGCCGCTGCCAAAATTTCTGGCTCCGGCTTCGCCGTCTATCGCGGCTCCGGTGCGAAACTCGAACGTGCACTAATCAATTTCCTACTCGACCTCCAGACCGAAGAACACGGCTACACCGAAGTCAACGTCCCACACATCATCCGCCGCTATTGCATGGAAGGCACAGGACAATTGCCAAAGTTTGAAGACGATATGTACGGACTCGAAGACGGAGCAATGTTCCTCGCCCCTACTGCCGAGGTCCCAGTCACTAACCTCGTCCGCGAAACTCTCCTTCAGGAAAGTGAGCTGCCTATCAAGATGACTGCCCACACTCCCTGCTTTCGCCGAGAAGCAGGATCCGCTGGGCGCGACAATCGTGGTATCATCCGCATGCACCAATTCGATAAAATCGAACTCGTACAAGCCGTCCACCCAGACAAGTCAGCCGAGGTTCTAGAAGAACTCACTGCGCATGCAGAAGCAGCCCTTCAGAAACTTGGCCTCCACTATCGTACCATCGAGCTTTGCACTGGAGATATCGGCTTCTCAGCCACCAAGACATACGACATCGAAGTCTGGTCACCTGGCCAAGATAAATTCCTTGAAGTATCAAGCTGCTCTAACTTCGGTGACTATCAAGCCCGCCGCCTCCGTCTCCGTTATAAAGACGCCGACGGAAAAAACCATTTCTGTCACACCCTCAATGGTTCAGGCACCGCCCTTCCACGCCTCTACGTTGCAGTAATCGAGCAGTACCAAAACGCAGACGGCTCCATCACCATCCCCCCTGCACTTGTACCCTACTTCGGCAAAAGTGAAATCAAGTAACTAACAAATTCTAGCAACTCCTTGTTAAAGCCGCAGCGGATCACCGTTGCGGCTTTTTTTCTTTTGTCTAACTGAAAATTTCACGCTGGCTTCATCAAGCTTTCACAAAACATCTCTACCTTCTTGGCAATAAGAGATGATAGCCAGCACACCAGCCATTCAAGCATTACGAGAAGTGATCCCCAGCCTCTGCAGAGGAGATCATTCCCTTCTTAGTAAATGGCTCACCGACAAGCCTCGCAGCTTACTCTGCATCACCATCCCATGCATTATTCTCGGATGCAGCAGTTACGGGTTTTCAATGGGATACTGGCATGGCTGGAAAATGGCCGCCTTTGTTGCTCTCAAACTTCCCATTTTGATCTTTTGCACCCTTGCTGTCAACGGGCTCATCAACGGCCTGTTAGCTCAGGTTTTAAATAGTGGCATCAGTATGCGCCAAAGTATGCAGTTCCTACTCACAGGCTTTGCAGCTATGGCGGTCATTCTCGGCTCCTTAAGCCCCATCACCCTCGGACTCGCGATACAAGCTCCCGCTCCTCACCAAGATTCCGCATCAGATTACCACGCAGCTACGCTTCTCACCCATACAACGATCATTGCATACGCCGGCATCGTCGCACATCTCAGCTTGCTGGGATTCCTCAAGCACTTCTGTCCCACGCCACAAGCTGCAACAATGACCTTTCTCGCCTGGATTTCTGGCAACCTCTTTGTAGGAGCTCAGCTCTCCTGGGTACTTCGGCCATTCTTTGGCAGTCCAAATCTGCAAGTTGCATTCCTCAGAGAGGATCCATTCCGTGGCACATTCTACGAAACTGTCTGGCACAGCATTCTCCACTTTTTCTAACCAACACCACTAATACATGATGAAAAACAATAACGAAAACCCACCTCCAGTCCCAGAAACCTTAGCCGATGTGCTTGCTTCAGCAGAAAGCGAGACTCAGAAAACCGAAAATGTGAAGATCATCACTGAACCTCTAAACTTTTCCCTACTGCTCAATGCATTGCTAAAACGCCCACTCGACCTCCTCGCTACTATTGAAGAAAATAAATCACTCCCATGGAAGCCGCTCGCAACTCTCAGTATTCTCTGCCTTGCCATTTTCGGAATCGTAGTCGGAGCATTCAGTGGAGGGACACAATTTTGGGCCGCGCCCATGAAAATCATACTCGGTTTGAGCTTTGGCGCACTCATTTGCCTCCCTAGCCTCTACATCTTTAGTTGCCTATCTGGCATCAAAGCAAGTTTCCAAACCGTACTCGGCTTTCTTGTCTGCGCGATCTCACTTCTCAGCCTCCTCTTAGTCGGTTTCGCTCCCGTAGTCTGGCTCTTCTCCACTTCAAGCGACTCAATCGCCTTCTTTGGAATGCTCTGCCTAATCCTCTGGCTCGTCTGCCTCAGCTTCGGTTTTAAACTCATCAATAAAGCCGCACTTCACCTCGGCATGAAATCTAGCAATCACCTCAAAGTGTGGATGATCGTCTTCACTCTCGTCACCCTCCAGCTCCCCACTACACTCCGCCCTATCATCGGAGCATCAAACAGCCTCTTCCACTTCGAAGATAAAAAGTTCTTCCTCCATCACTGGCTAGAACAAATCGTTTAACAAAAAACCGAGTCAAACTGACACGGTCCTCACTCTTTTCATGTGTGTGAAGCAGTTGTGCCGAAACACCTCGGTGCAGCTGCACCTCTCACTCCATTGATATTCAATAAGTAGAACACTTAATATACGACCGTTTTACAAAAAATGCAAAAAACTGAGAACAAAATCAGCACTTCGTCTCTCTTACCCATAGAAGCAGAAATTCAAATGGCAATTTGATTTTTTTAAACAAAAAACCACTGATGCTCCGCTTCTATCAATGAACTAGCGAATCATAGCAACGAGTCGACAACTAATCTTATTCTCCGACTGCTGCATGACTTGCAACCAATAGAAAATAATAAGGCCATGAAAGGAAACGACAGCGAGAATTCACTCAAGATTTACCTCAGGGAAATCTCTAAAACTGACCTCCTCACCCCAGAGCAAGAGGTCGAACTTGCTGAAAAAATCAAATTAGGGGACAAAAAGGCACGCACTCATATGATCAAGGCGAACCTCCGTCTCGTCGTGAAGATTGCGCAAGACTACTCTAATTACGGCCTCCCACTTTCCGATCTCATCTCTGAGGGAAATATCGGCCTAATGAAAGCAGTCGAACGCTTTGACCCTGAAAAAGGCGGCAAGCTCAGTACCTATGCTTCCTGGTGGATCAAGCAGTCCATAAAGCGCGCTCTTGCCAACCAGAGCAAGACCATTCGCCTGCCTGTCCACATGGTCGACAAAATTTCAAAAATGCGCCGCATTTCTAATATGCTCGCTGAAGAATACGGCCGCGAACCGACCGATAGCGAACTTTCCGAAGTGCTCGGCATTCCACGTAAAAAGCTCGCGATGCTCAAGCAAGCCTCCCAGCGTCCAGCTTCACTCGATGCTCCTGTCCACGAAGGGGAGACTAGCGAATACGGAGAATTAATTGGTGACGAGCACGCCGTTGACCCAGCTCTCGCACTTGAAGGTAAGAATATGCACGGTCAATTAGACGACCTACTCGATATTCTAGACGAGCGTGAGCAGCGCATCATCGATGCTCGTTTCGGTCTCGATGGTCAAAAACCAAAAACTTTAGAAGAAGTCGGTCTGGAATTTGGTGTCACTCGAGAAAGAATTCGCCAATTACAAAATGTTGCGCTTGCCAAGATGCGTAAAAGTTTGCGAAAAAAGGACCAGCCAATACCAAAGTTGTCGCAAGACGACTTAGTAGAAGCTATATAATATAACAATCCAAAGCGATTGGGATCGTAGGTGTGAGAGCGGCAGATGCGAATCTGCCGCTCTTTTACGTCCAATATCCACCTTCAGATTGCTATTTAACTAAGTTCCCTTAAATATTTTAGGCATGAGTTCGCCATTGTCTCTTGAATCCATTTCAAATTTTTTAGCTTCAGAACAATGGCTTCTATTATTCAGCTCATCAAACCTCCAAACTGGTCAAAAAATCGCCCGTTCGCGAAAAATCTACCAAGTCTCCGCTGAGACTTTAGAAACCGGCGATGTTGAAATCGTGAGCTACGTGCAAACAGCAGATGGCCACCAACACGAATGCATCATTGCTCTTTGGCTGGAAAATGAATCCATCCAGATCGACGCATCTTGCTCCTGCGCCGTGCAAGCCAACTGCGAACACAATGCCGCCACCCTGTATTATTTAACAAAGGGAGAACGCCTCGCCATAGCATTTGGTCAAACACCCCACATGGAAGCAGTGGAACAAGGAAAACGCCTCTCCACGCCTCAAGCTGCCCCCTCCTCAGAAAAGAGAGATACAGATGCGAACAATAAAGACTGCTCGGCTCCCACCTTTCTTCTACGTGTCGAACGCAAGAGCAAATCTACAAGTTCCACCTCAAATTCTGTTGCAGAACAAGACATCTACGCCAGCGCCTACGCAGTCTATAGCGAACACAAAGTCCCCCTAGAACCTTCCGGCCTACTAATTCCCATTGTCACTCCGGATGGAAAAATTACGCGTCATCGAGAAACCGAAATGACAGCTCTGCAAACTCTATACGCCCTAGATCTCCTCCCCAAAGATCCGCAAAAATCACCGAAACAAAAAAAATGGGATAGCACACCAAAGTGGATGCGCGAAGATGCCCCAGCAGGAAACCAAGGGAAAATATGGCTACCTGACAACAAACAATGGCCACACCCTGATTTTTATTGGCAACGCTTCAGACACGAAGCCACACCCGCTCTCGAATCTAGATCTTGGGAAGTACAATATTCGGTTCATGTGGGACTCAAACCACTCATTTTCCGAGCGGAAACTTGGAAAGCCGAAATGGTCGAAGAAGCAAAAGGCTGGTTTAATCTCTCCGCTGGATTCGAAATCGATGGTGAACATTTTGAAATACAACCCATCCTCGCAGCACTATTGGCAAACAATTTCCTCGAAGTCACTGAAGGTTTACCCAAAGGCCAAGAATTCATGATCTTCCTCCCTGACGGCCGTGGCCTAGCACTTCCAGTCGGTCGATTCCGCCACATCCTCAAAACCCTCGGTGAGCTGTTAGAATTTAAATTTACCGAAGGCCCGATTAAAATCAGCACGCTCGACGCCGCCTTGCTGGCCGATGACCAAGACATCCCCCTCGATGTTCCTGAAAACATTCAGAAAATTTCAGAACAAATCCAACACCCCCAGTCCATCGAAGCCGTCTCAGTCCCATCAGACCTCCATGCCACTCTTCGCGAGTACCAACTACACGGGTTTTACTGGATGCAATTTCTCACTAGAAATCACTTTGGAGGCATTCTCGCCGATGACATGGGCTTAGGAAAAACCCTACAAACGCTCACGCACATTCTAGCCGAGAAAGAAAGCAATCGCTCTAACAACCAGCCCACACTCGTGCTCGCGCCCACCTCAGTTGTCGTCAACTGGCAGCGTGAAGCTGCGAAGTTTGCTCCCACACTCAAAGTCCTCATTCTGCAAGGAGCTAAACGCCATTTTGACTTTCCCCACATCGCGAGCTATGACATCGTCCTCACCTCCTACGCCTTGATTCATCGGGATCTCGAGCACCACCTCACCCAGCATTATCACCTCATCGCCCTCGATGAAGCTCAACACATCAAAAATCCAGGCGCTCAAGTTTCGTCAGCTATTCGCCAGCTCAAGTCAACCCATAGACTTTGCCTTTCAGGTACTCCAATTGAAAACAATCTAGGAGAACTCTGGAGCCTATTTGCCTTTCTCATGCCGGGCTTACTCGGTGAACGCTCTGCATTTAATGAAAACTACCGCTCCCCTATCGAGAAACAGAATGATCAATCTAAACGTGATTCCCTCAATCGAAAAGTCGGCCCCTTGATTCTACGACGCACCAAACACGATGTTGCAAAAGAACTCCCACCAAAAACCGAAATCCTTCACACAATCTCCCTCAGCACAGCACAAAAAGACCTCTACGAAACAGTACGAGCTGCAATGGATAAACAAGTGAGACAGGCGATTGTTGCACGCGGAGGTGAAGCTCAAATCGTATTCTTAGACGCCTTACTCAAGCTCAGGCAAATTTGCTGTCACCCATCGCTACTCAATTTTGAGAGTGATCAGATGCAAGCTAGAGCCGAAGCCGAATCGGCAAAAATGCTCTACCTCATTGAAATGCTCGAAACTTTGCGCGAAGAAGGTCACCGTGTCCTGATCTTTTCACAATTCACATCAATGCTCGAAATCATCGAGAATCACCTTAACGCACAAGATATCTCATACCTCATCCTCACAGGAGCTACCAAGGACCGCCAAAGCCTTGTAGAACGCTTCCAAGGGGGCGAAGGTGAAGTCTTTCTCATCTCACTGAAAGCTGGAGGCACTGGCCTCACTCTCACTGGCGCCGACACCGTCATTCACTACGACCCATGGTGGAACCCAGCCGCAGAAAACCAAGCCACAGATCGCGCCTATCGCATTGGCCAAGACAAGGCGGTCATGGTCCACAAACTCATTTGCGAGGGCACTGTCGAAGAACGCATCCAGCAAATGCAGGCCAAGAAAAACACCCTCGCCGACAACATCCTCGACGGCGCTACCCAAAGCCTCGACCTCAACGAAAAAACGCTCAGCTATTTGCTGAGCGTTCCAGAGTAAATTCTATTTAACGTCCTCTTCTATGGACGGGGAAGAATCACCGATTTAGTAAAGTAGTGACTATTCGATTTCACAAACTCATTGAACTTGTCTGAAGTAAAGCTCTGGTGTTTTAGGGTATTCATTGCAGAATCTGAAAGCACGAGAACCCCTAGTTCAACAGATACCAAACGTGATACATTAGTCACAGTATTTCCATTAGAGTCCTTTATTTCATTGGGACTCACTGTCACCTCTGAACCAGTAATACTTATCTCGTTAAAACCTCCTTGATCGGACATCACTGGAACTCTGACTGTTTCAAGCTGAGATGTCGTCGTGTTCAGCACCTCAAACACATAGGTCACAGTAATGTTATAGACATTCTCAGCCAAGAAATTCTCGGCATTCGTTACGACAGACTCAGTCGGAGCAGAATTCTCAAGACCTTCCGCATCATCATCATCGTCACCATCTTTGAGCGCTAAATGATTCTCAAAGGTTTCATCAGGATTTACCAAGTGTCGATAAAGTGAATACACTTTAAAATCACCATCAAATTGATCCTTGTATATCAAACGATAAAACACAGTCGAAATATCGCCACCTTCATCCTTAGTGCTATTAGGTCCAAGATCTCCATCATAGCGGTCTGTTGCAGCCGTGAAAAATGCCATATCGAGAGGGTTTTCTATCTCAGCCGAACTAGGTCCTAACTCCACGTTTGCATCCATTTTAGTATACAGCCATTGGTAATCATTCCCGGTTCGCAGCACCATACCTTCGAAATCTTTGGCCATCACCTCTAGACTCTCTTTTGCCAATCGCGAAGCTCTAGCTCGGTCACTGCTCTCTTTCCAAGCATCCATTGACATCCGCGTCATCCCGATGAGTGCTGCAATAATTACGGTCGTTATCGCGACAGCTGTCAACAGCTCTAGCAAGGTAAAACCTTTACGTGTTCTTAATGATATCTTCATAATAACTTATCTTCTCACAGCAATATTGTGCACAGCCACTGGGCTACCTAATTCATCAAAATCCCAGCCTCCACCGGTCACGTAGCCTGCTAGATTGTTTGGCATTTGGAAAAACTCGACCTGGACCGTAATATAAGCCTCATTATAGTCAGAACTATCACCAACCTCAGTTTCTGTACCATCTTCGTTAATGAACTTGATCTTTCCTGCATCCCCAACTTGTAAAACTAATTCTGTTCTATCACCGTCGTCATCTATGTCATCTTTATCAGCCTGTAGCAACAGCTGAGTCATACGCGCTACATAAACATTCCCAGACACAACACCTGGAACTAGCTCTTTTTCAATAAGTCCATATGGGTCAAATGAAACTCTTCGAGCTGTGGTTTGTGTGATATAATCTTTCCCTGGGAGCAAATTTTCGTCCTGTGCATCACTAGCTTCAATAGCTTGTAGCGTCCCGTCTTGGTTCGACTCATCTGGTAAAGCTTGATACTGATAAATAAGAATCGCATCTCCAGCTCCATTAGAATTTTGGATCCACTGGAATGCCTTCTCGAATGCGGAGGCGTTTCCGTCAGCATCTTGATATTCATTTTCTTCTCCTAGACGCAAAACTGCCATTTCATTTTCTAATGTAGACACCAAACGGTTCGCGTCAGAGACTCCTATAGCCCGATTAATATTCTGCTGCGCTGGTCCAAACACAGCCATAAATGTCGTCAGCAAAATGGCCACGATCCCAATGGCGATCACCACTTCCACTAACGAAAAGCCCTTGCTTACATGCTTCGTAATTTTCATATCTTCCTAAAAAGTTGGGTTTCCAGTGAGTGAAGGAATTTGATCCACTGAGCGATAAACCGAGGTATTCCCACGCTTCCAAATAGCAAAGCCTCCAGCATCTCGACTATTTGAATTCAATTCCTTCGGTTTTGTAGCATTTGGCGGCATGCTACCTGACTGGATCACGACCGATCCAGCAGGACCATTTCCCGAAGTAGTCGTATCGACTAAATAACCTTCGGCATTAAATTCAAAGTAATAGCACTGCACTGCTGAACTCTCGCCCGGGATCTTATACGATTCCTCATTGATCGGAGAACTTAGATTCTCATTAAAAAAAGTTTTCCCAGGCAAAGTCTTCCCTCTCGAACTAAGACGATCTTTAAAGACTGCCGTACTCCCATTATAAAGAGGAGCCCCATCGGCATCGACATCTTGCTCCACGATACCTAAATAACGAAAGTTTTTCTCGTGATTATCTTTGCCAGCTCCAGAAGGGATCACGACACGTGTGTGCAAGCCTCGACTTTTTGCTATAGCCCGCGCTTCGTTAAAGACGCCTTCAGCTATTGGCACTGCGGTACTCACTCCTTGAGCGGTAGTCGCATTTCGCATCACAGACGCCCCTAGCCCTATCAAGACTGAGATAATGACGAGGACTACCAGCATTTCCACTAGAGTGAACCCTCGTATAATTTGCTTCTTATCTATTTGGATTTTCATGTAGTTCGGCACACGCTAGTCGTTTCGCATGGAGGTGGGAATCACTTTTTTCAAAAACATCTTCCCCCTCTGCCTCTAACCTGTATTTACAAAGTAAAACACATAACTCTATGGGGTCAAGCGAACTCTCTCAAGCTCAAGATTCTCTAAAAAAGTTTGGACGCCTGAAAAAGCACTCACTAGGGTGCACATCGCATTATGAAAACCATCACACCCTACACGCGTACTATTCGTCCCGGCTTCTCACTTATCGAGATCCTTATCGTCGTCGCCATCATCACAGGCCTAGCTGCAATCGCATTTCCTGTTGCGAACAAAGTTATTAAAAGCGGCAATCTTGAAAAAAATCGTGAAATGACAGTCGCTCTTGAAAGAGCCATTGACCGGTTCTACGGAGAATACGGCTACTACCCTGTTGAAGTTTCCGATGACGATACTCTCGATACCAGCGAAATCGAACAGCTCCTATCTGAACTCGAAGGGACACAAGACAACCTCGAATACAACATCAAAGGCATAAACTTCCTTGAAGGGTTCGCCGAAGGCAAAAACAACAGAGGTGGCCTTCTTCGAACCTCGAGCGGAGACATCGATGGCTTAAAAAACACTTTTGGTCAAAATTTTGAAATCATCATCGATGGAGACTTTGATAAGACCATCGAACCTCCAGCCCTAGGCCTCGAAGACGAAGGAGAAGATATAGTTGGAAAAAGAGTCCTCATTTGGAGCCAAGGTGAAGACAATGCAACAGAAGACATCATCACCAACTGGCGATAACACCATTTGAGTAGTCAAATTGGTGTAGTGGAACTGAAGGTCAGAGATGCTAAAAAGGCTCGGGAAAGGAGGCTAGCAGGTAGGCTAACTAACCTGTAAAGCCGACAGCATCAATGAGAGCCCTAATCTCCCATCAAACTCAGCTCTGTTGACAAATTCAAATATCTCTACTTTTACATTACCTCAATATAACTAGGAGAATGGTATAACTGCCTTGACTCAGGCTGCCCCGCTGACTTCACTGCGCCTCAGCAATTTTCACGATTATGCAAGCATACGAAATTTACCAGAACATCAAGCCGTCCATCATCTCAGATCTTTTTCAATGGATGCGTGATGAAGAGCGTGATCTGTACAAGCACACCATCGCTACTCTCGCAAATGACCGCAAACTCCGCCCAGTTTTCGTTCAGAAAAAATCAGTAGCTGACCAGATCGCTTGGATGCACAAGACCCTTAAGCTCAAGTCCAGCAACATGATCGGTGAGCATCTCTTCCAGGTCTATTTCATGCAGGGACAGCAAGAACTACTCGTTGCCTTCTGTGATGCCATGGGAATCGAGCACGACGGCAAAGGCTCTGTAGATGGAGATCTCCCCGAAACTCTCGATGCCGACAAGCTAAAAGCTGCTGTCGACACACTTGTAGAAAAATTCGACCCACAACTCGTCAGCCTCTACCTCCGCGTCTTCAACCTCCAAACTGACAATGGCTGGGACAACCTCACCAAGCTTCTAGCCTCTGACGAACGCCTCGCACTTAACGCAGAATAACACTATTCAGAAAATGTCTGACATTATTAAATTTGGCATTCGCAAGGACAAGAAAGCTCTAGAAGAAGATCTAGTGCTTTCTCCCAAATTTGACGAAAACGGCCTCATTCCCTGCGTCGCTATGGACGCTGAAACCAAGCAGCCACTCATGCTCGCCTATATGAACGAGCAATCTCTAAAAATGACCTTGGAGATCGGAGAAGTCGTCTACTACTCGCGCAGCCGTCAAGAAATCTGGCACAAAGGCGCCACCTCTGGCCACACTCAAAAAGTAGTCGAAATCTATACCGACTGCGACCAAGACGCCATTATCGTCTATGTCGATCAACAAGGCGCTGGCGCTTGCCACACTGGACGCAACTCCTGCTTCTATCGCAAAGTCGACATCGATGCATCAAAGAACCCTGTAAATCTCGTCACCACCGAAGATTTCACCTACGACGCTGACGCTGTTTACAAAAAATAGAATGGCATTAGGCCTCCTCGAGCAAACGCTCCAGCTCACCACAGTTGCTACTGTCATCCACTTGTGCTAGTTTGCCACACGGGGTTAGGAGGCCTCTCTTATTGGATGACAAAAGCTGACCATATCAAGATCCCAGCTGAGATAGATACTATCTATTCTGAGCTATTGACCACGGACCTTTTCAGTATCTACCGTACTGCTTTCGAACAAGTCACTGGACAAACACTGGCCCTCATTCATCCAGATATCATCAGCACGCCCAAAGAAGAGTCTTTGCGATGTAAAAACGACTTCTGCTCGATGATGCTGAATACTGACACCTGTAAAAATCGCTGCACCGAACACACACTGGATCTCTCAAAACGCATCGACCAGCAAGCCTTCACTGCATCTTGTGACGCAAATATCACCACCACGCTCATCCCCATTCAGACGAAAACTGGTACCGTCGCCTATCTTCGATCCGGTCAAGTTCGTACCGATGAGAAGGAAATCGATCCCGACTTTTTCTTAAAAATTTCAAAAGCCATGCCTCCCCACGTGGGTCGTGATGTCATCATGCTTTTTGACGCAGCGAGAGTTTACACCAAGGACGAATATAAATCCCAGCTTACTCTCCTCGGAGCCTTTGCTCTCCAACTCTCAGATCTAGCAAATAACCTGATTACCAAAATCCACCCTAAATCTGGGAATATTGTGGACCTAACAAAGCGCTTCATCCACGAAAAACTCTCAGAAAAAATCAGCCTCGACACCTTAGCGGAGAACGCGAAAGTCACAAACAGCTACCTCTGCAAGCAGTTTAAAAAATCGACAGGTCTTACAGTCGTAGAATACATCAACCGACACCGCGTCGAATTGGCAAAAGAGCTTCTCTCTAGCAGAAATGTACGTATCATCGAAATAGCCTACGAAACAGGCTTCCAAAGCCTCTCTCAATTCAACCGTAGTTTCCACCGCTACACCGGGCAATCACCTACTGAATACAAAGCACAAACTCGAGCCGAACTCACTAGCTAAAGATGAAACCTCTCACCACTATTCTCGCTGCCCTTACTCTCTCCGTCATTACCGCCTGTTCTGTGCATACAAATGACGACCCTCTCGCTCCCTCTCCAGCACTAGCAGCGCAGTCTAACATTCCCTTAGAAGACCTAGGCAGAGGCCATGCAATTTTCATGCGCCAATGCACTCAATGCCACGAAAAGCGTATTCCAAATGAAATACCTACTGATCAATGGCATGTCATCGTACCAGGTATGGCTTGGAATGCTGGACTTTCGAAAGAGGAAGAAAAACTTGTCACAGATTACGTGATAGCAGCAAGCCAAGTAAAAACTGAACAAACTCGGTAATTCATTCCTTCCTTCAAAAATCCAAATAGCTTTCACTCCAAGTTTTCGGCGAGCAGCCGTAAGCCCAGCTCTGCGTAACACTTTCAGATCTATACATACTCCCTTAAATACAGCTTAAGCCGCTCCCTCTATATGGAACGGCTTTCTTATTATCGCAATTTATCCAACCAGTAACGTCATCTGACTTTACCAACCCAACTCATTATTCATAATGCAAAATACTTAACAGTATACCATTTGAGCAGTGAGATTGGAGTAATAATGCTGGAGATCATAGATGCTGACAAATTCAGACATCTCTGAAACACTCCATTACTTCAATATAACTTGGAGAAGAGAATGGTAGCAAACCCTTGCCAACACAATGAGCCTACACGCATCACTATCCACCGAGGCACAACTTGCTTTGGAAAAGCAAAAAAAGAAATCCACCTTTTACTCGATCCTGATTTCGATCCTCATTTGCACACTTCTAGCTATCATACTCAGTATTTTTGTAATGGCTACTGTGACTAAAAAGGCTCCTGAAATGGTTTCCTACAACATGGGAATTGAAGAAACTACCACCATTGAGAAGCCAGAGATCGTCAATGAAGTTGCTCGTAAACCCTCTGCTCCATCTCAAATGACCAGCGTCATTGCTAGCGCATCAGCCTCACCATCCTCAGTCCCCACTGTAGATTTTAGTCTCGATACAGCTTCTATCGAATTCGGTGCAGGTGAAGATTTCGGCGATGGATTCGACGGAGATATGTTCGGCTCCATGGCCGCCACGGGCGCCGCTGGCGGTTTTGGCTCTAGCAAGAAAGTTCTCGGAACCATCGCTGGGCAATTCTACGACTTCAAACAAGACCGCCGTGGCAAACCTTCTAACAACAAAGGCGACGACGGCTTCATTAATAGTGTTAAAAAATTCCACGACGCAGGATTTAATGCTAGAGGCCTACGCGACCACTTTAAGGCAGATAAAGCGTTATTTGTGCGCTACATCGCGATTCCATTATCCGACGCCGATGATGCACCAAAACTCTTTGACGTAGAAAAAGAAGTAAAACCCAGTCGCTGGATGGTTCATTACTCAGGCACCATCAAATCCCTAGAGGCTGGAAGATACAGATTCGTCGGCTCCGGAGATGACTATATTGGTGCCTCTATCGATGGAGAACCTAGACTCGTCGCACCATGGCCGCGCATTGCTCCCAGATTAAAAGTGGAGGGAGCGAATGCTTCTTCCCAGCCCAAACACAGAGGCCCCTACGGACCTAACTTTATCTATGGTAGCTGGTTCGACCTCACAGAAGGCCAAGAATTTCAACTGGATATTGCCATTGGAGAGAACCCAGGAGGAAAAGTAGGTTTCGTCCTCCTCATTGAGAAAGAAGGCGAGCGCTATAGAACTAGCGACAATGGCGCCCCCATCCTTCCTCCTTTCAGTGCAGGCCCACTCACACCAGAAGACGAAAAAGCTCTAAAGGATTTTCCAAATTTAAAATTCGACCTCAGAAAAGTCCCTGGATTCCAGAGTGTTGATTAATACCAAGTTACGCACTAACTTCCTCCATTCCCAGCTTTCACTCTAAAGCCCTTTTCTAGCTCTGCCAGATTTGGGCTTTTTTTTACGCCTACCATGTGATATTTCACATATTTGCCTGTGTAATACAGGTCATTGCATTATAATTACATAAAACTAGACACACCAATCACTTCTAAAAGTTTCGACCTAACCTAACAATGAGTTTGCACGCTAATATATCAACCGAAGCCCAACAAGCTTTGGACAGCCAGAAGAAGAAATCAACGCTATATTCCATTCTCATTTCACTACTCATCTGTGCATTACTCGTCATTATTCTGAGCATTCTTGTCATGGCTACAGTAAACAAGAAAACTCCTGAATTGATCGCCTACCCCGTGGGCATTTCTGAAACCACCACCATCGAAAAACCAGAAATCGTTAATGAAGTGTCGCGCAAGCCCACAGCCCCCTCACAAATTGCTAGCGTCATCGCCACAGACTCCAGCGCAAGCATGTCCGTCCCAACGGTCGACTTCAGTGTTAATGAAGCTTCACTCGACTTCGGTGCTGGCGACGATTTTGGACTCGGCTTTGATGGTGATGCTTGGGGCAGCGCAGGAGCCACTGGTGCCGCAGGCGGATTCGGCTCCAATACCAAGGTTCTAGGCACCATCCAAGGACACTTTTATGACTTCAAGCAAACAGCTGACGGTGAACCTAATGCACGCTACAAGCCAATGAGTATGGCTTCTATGCGAAAAAAAGATGGAGGCAGCTTTTCTTCTGTATTTCGAAAAATACGTAATAGTAATTTTTCAGACAGCTCGTTCAGAGGTTTATATAAGGCGGAACGCCCACTCTATGCTCGCTACATCGCCATCCCACCTAGTAGCGCAGATTTAGCTCCAAAGCAATTTGGCCAAGAAGGAAAAGTAGAACCAAGTAACTGGCTGATTCATTACCAAGGAAAAATCAAAGCACCCAAAAATGGAACCTTTAGATTTGTAGGCCAAGGAGATGACATTATCACTGTAAACCTCAACCGCAAATCAGTCTTCACCTCCGCTCTAATTAACGGCCCATTACCAGGCACTGTCACCGTAAAAGGAAACTCAACAGGGCCAGACGTTGAAAGCTGGCGCAGGAATGTCAAACTCGACTACGGAGCGTGGTTTAGCGTCAGAGAAGGAGAGGAACTCGATATCGACCTCGTCATCTCAGAAGCCCCTGGTGGACAAATGTATTTCGGACTGATGATCGAAGAAAAAGGAGCAGAATACCGCAAAGGCAAAGGTGGTCGCGACATCCTGCCTCCATTCACAATGGGTCACCTCGAACCCGAAGATAAAGCCGCCATCAAGAAATTTCCAAACTGGGAATGGGAATTAGACAATGTCCCAGTCTTCATGGCGACAGAATAACTCTCAACAACTCACTTCTGCCTTCAAAGCCCGAGTATTTCTATAGCTCGGGCTTTGCTATTTAGCGCTTGCCGCAAAAAATACTGTACCTCTGCCCCGTCTCCCCCTTATCTCAACAGACACATGTTCGAAGTTAGGGAAAAACCAGAAATGGTCGAGCGCGCCTTGCTCGTCCGTCTTTCATTCAATCGCCGTGAAGAAGACGAAGACATCAGCCTCCTCCAAGAGTTGGAAGAACTCGTCACCACCCTTGGCATTGGCGTCGCTGAACTCCAGCTCGCCCACTCCCGCTCGATGCACCGCAAGTATCTCTGTGGTACAGGCAAAGCCGCTGAAATTGTAGAATTCGCCCGCGCCCACGAATGCGACTGCATCGTCTTCGATAACCAGCTCGCTCCCTCTCAACAACGAGAATGGGAAGAGCTCTCGCATATCTGCGTCATTGACCGCGAAGAAGTCATTCTCGATATCTTCGCCCAACGTGCTCAGACCAAAGAAGCTCGTCTTCAAGTCGACCTCGCTCGCATGCAATACGCCCTTCCACGCATGGCACGCATGTGGGGTCATCTCGACCGTGAAGGTGGTGGTGGCGCCGGCGGTGGCGGAGCCGCCCGTGGTATGGGTGAGCAACAAATCGAAGTCGACCGCCGGCTCGCCCGCAAACGCATCGATCGCACCAAACGAGAACTCGAAGCCGTCCGCACTCAGCGTGCCACCCGCCGCAAAGATCGCGAAAAAAATGCCACTCCGCACGCAGCAATCGTAGGATATACTAACGCAGGTAAATCGACCCTCCTCAACACCCTTTCTGGTGCCGACATTATGGCAAAAGACATGCTCTTCGCCACACTCGACACCACTACCCGCTCTATCGAGCTTCCAGACGGCCAAACACTCTTGCTCACAGATACCGTCGGCTTTGTCCGCAACCTACCCCACCGCCTCGTTGAAGCATTTAAAGCCACATTGGAAGAAGCGGTACTCGCTGACTTCCTCATCCACGTACTCGACGCCAACGATCCTCGAGCCATTGAGTTTTTCGAAACCACAATGAATGTGCTCAATGAACTCGGAGCCGAGGGTAAACCCGTCATCACCGTGCTCAATAAAGTCGATGCAATCGAAGACACTAGCATTCTCGCTAGCCTCAGTGATCGCTTCCCAAATACCATCTGCCTCTCCGCGCGCGAAGGCACAGGCATAGATGAACTCTTGCACAAATGCGCTGAAATGCTCGGAGATAGAGTGCGCCGCCGCACTTACCGCATTCCTCAAAGCCGTGGCGACATCAGCGCACTCCTCCACACTGACGCTAAAGTCATTTCCACTGAATACGAAGGGAACGATGTCCTCGTGACCGCTATCGTACCTAGTATTATAGCCGGACGATTAGAGCAATTTATCTGCGAATAACCAGACGTGCTTGATTGTTAGCCGAAAGAGTGGAAGCTTCTCTTCGTACTCCTCAATCAGTCACTATGCGCTTTCTCCTATTCATTTTACCTCTAGCAATCCAAGCAGCGGAAATTCCAGCCTTGAATCTTGCCTCCACCGAGAACCAAGAGCCACCAAGAGCTATCTTCATCGATGAAGTTACCGGCGAAGAAATCATCATCCCAAAAGAGCGAGAAGAAGGCACCCGTCTGCAAATCTACCTCGATCAGCTCAACTTCGGCCCAGGAGTCATCGACGGAAAGCCCGGCCAATACACAAAAAAGGCCATCGCCACTTTCAACAAAAAATACGGTAGAGAAGAAGACGACATCGCGTCAGTTCAACAACTCGCCAACCAAGAAATCACCCAGATCTATGCCATCGCCACTGTCCCAGAAGCAGCGAAAAAATATGTGGATGTCAATTTCCGCTGGGGCGATGATCGCTCCTACCAAGCCAGCCGCAAAGACATGCCCTATCGCTCCATTGCCGAGTTCATGGCTGAGCGCTACCATTGCTCCGTGAGCTTACTTGAGCTATTCAATGGCTCAAAAAAAATCAACCGCCTTAAAATTCACGATGCCATCCGCGTCCCCAATGTTGATCCATTTCTCATCGAAAATATGAGCCACGGCAGAGGCTACAAAGAAGACCCTCTCCTAAGCTCACGCTGGGCTGTCATTGATACCGACGCCCACCAGATCCGCATCTATCAAGCGATCAATCCACCAGAGATTCCACAAACCGCAGAAACCCAAGATTCTTCAGAGATTGAAGATCAGACTCCAGTTGTAACTAGTCCTGAGCCACCCACACGAGTCGTCATCGCTGACACCTCACCAGAAGAAACTCCACGCGCCATGATTATCGAAGAAGAAGGCCCTGCTGTAAAATTGAGCGAGTACGATGAAGACAGAGCCATCGTCCTCGCCGCCTTCCCTATCACTCCTGGTCGCCCACAGTTCATCCGCCGTGGCACATGGAAAATGATGAACTCTATTGAGTTCCCCACTTGGCGCTACGACGACTCACTACTCAAGCAAGGCGTCTACAGCAAAGTGAGCCTCACGATCCCTTCAGGCCCTAACAGCCCAGTCGGTGTCCACTGGCAGGGCCTCAGCCGTCGAGGCATCGGGATCCACGGAACTAGCAACCCCGAACGCATCGGCCGCGGCCGCAGCGCAGGCTGCATTCGCCTCGCCAACTGGGACGTTGTGAAAATGCCTAAACTCATCCGCCCCGGAGCGACTGTCATCATTAAATAAGGCAAAGCCCAGCCCCCGTTTTCAATCTCAGAGCTCTACAGCCATCATGCTGTAGAGCTTTTTTGCGTCATCATACCAAGGGGGACCATCTCCCCCTGTTAGATTCCATAACCACTCACAATCCCGTCATCTTCCACGAGACACAGCGCGCATTTCGTAACTCCTATTGTCGCACTTTGTGAATACAGAATAATTGCCCCCATCCAAAAACACCTATACACCGTATATACATTATAAATCTAAAAAACAAAAACCTCTTTATCTATTGGATTTATGAACTCAGCACACACTCCACATCATTGATAGAAAAATCATTCTATAAATCCTCAATCCAACACACAAAACGGAAATTGTGGCGTAATTCGTAAATTTCACTCTTCATTAAATGAACATCTCACCTCATTCAAGGGTAGCTCAAAACCCAACAAGCCTCAGCAGGCAAAAGTTCTCGGCAAGAGGCTTCGCTCTCATTGCCACGCTCTCGGTAATGTCCCTCTTGATGATGATTGCTATGGGCATGCTGTCACTCGCTTCCGTCTCAATCAGAAAAGCAGACCACGAAATTCCACGCGCAGAAGCTATGGCAAATGCACGTTTGGCGCTCACTATAGCCCTCGCACAACTCCAAGAAAGTTCTGGCCACGACCAACGGATTACAGCCACAGCAGATTCAATCATGGATCCAAATGCCGCTGCATCCACACATTCCGCACGTAAAAATTGGGTAGGTGTATGGGATAGTAGCACATATAACCCAAATCCAAATAACCCAGATAATGACAAATCCACACACTTCCTCAAGTGGCTCGTTTCCTCCTCTGACCAAACAGCTCTATACCAAGCCGACCCAACCCAACTCTCTCTAAGCAACCCTCTCACAATCTTCGATGGAAACGGCTTCACCGATAGTGTCGAAGTTGATAAAATAGAAATCAAGGGAGATGATGGCCGAACTCAAGGAAGCTATGCTTACTGGATTAAGGACAACGGAGTCAAAGCAAGCACTGTATGGTCACTCAATGAAACAGGAACTGATGATGAGCAACAAGCTTCTCGATTGATGGTAGCTGCCGGACCTGACATCACCTCCTTTGCATCTGCTGGATCTCCAGTCAATGCGACAAACATAGACACCTACTATCAAGACATCGACAAACTCTCCTCAGTCGAGGACCTCTACCTCAGCTTCGGCACAACGCATTCCTACTCTTGGGTAAAAGAGAACTACCACGATCTCACAGTCTTCAGCCAAGCTGTACTTTCCGACACCAAGCTCGGAGGCCTCCAACGCGACCTCAGTTTAGCCTTCGAAATGGATGGAGATGCAGAGGCCGAATCTGCTGATAAATTTAATAGCCAAGAGGGCGAATTCGTCGCCGGTGGAGATCGGCTCGAAGAAGGTGAACAAAGCCCCGGAATGCCAGTAAAAGCAAGACATCCATATAGAGACATTAGCTCTTCAGGAAGTCCATTTTCAGCAGATATAGCTCGATCTGATTCAGTCCTACGAGGTCCCACATGGTGGGCTTTGAGAGACTACGCGAATCTCTATAAGCAACTAGCAGGCAACTCTGGAAACCATGCACTAGCAGCGCGCTCCTATTATCCAAACTCAGTGCCAGGAAATGACTCTTTCTATAATCTGAGCTCCACTCTGACTCCTTTTGTGGGAAGATCTTTATGGGATTCGGAAATAGAACTTGGCGGAGCCCCCGGAAGCTTCCAAAGAAGATATATCTATAGACCTGCAAAATCCACGTATGCACCATCCTTTATAGGGTCTAGCATGCTTGTAGGGCTAAGCGCCACTCCAGCCAACACACTAGAGATCACAGTCGATTTCCTCGTCTTTCTCTGGAACCCCTACAATTGTCAGATAGATTGCCCAAATGGCGTTGTTTTAGCGCTTGGAGCCGAACTTCCTAATGCTGTGAGTATCTGGAAAGATTCACCAGGCTCTACTCCTTCTGAAATTAGATACCGACTAAGTGACTTAAGCCTCCAAAACCTCACTAATAAATATACAAATAGCATATCCTATCACATTAAGGGTGTAGGCGGTGGCAACTTATCTCTTAAACCTGGAGAAATAGTTGTTGCCTCTACTTCTGGGATAGATGGCGAACTAAATATTGGCTATGACGGGTGGGATATTGACTCAGGTCTTCGCTTAGATACTGGATTGCCCCTAGACCAAGATGATAAAATTTATTACAATCTTATCACAAATGCGGCCGTGGGTGGGCGGAATGAATGGGGGCTGCATCTTCCTGATCACGGAACTCTTGTTGACTTAACACAAGCAGATACTTTTGGGCCGCAATCTCAATATATAGGATTCCCCTTCAACGGGTCGCTAGGATCTAACGATTTTAAAGAATTAAAACAATTCGATCCTTCACTAGGCTACAATTCTGGGAACGGAGTCTATACCACCCTCGATCAGCTAAAGGGATCCAAACTTACCTTCGGCTTGCAGAGTTTGATGATGAAGCCAGCATATTGGGACGGCCCCGGCGCAAACCCAGTAGAAGTCTTTTCTCGCTTTAATCCTGTACCCACAATCGTGAAAAGGGAATTCAACAGAGTCTGCGGTCCAAACCAATTGTTCCATATCGTCTCAGGCACAGACATTAATCAAATTTTTAGTGAACACGGGATCGACTTTTCAGCTAGACCTGACGGCAGAGCTCACTGGGGACTTAATTCTAGATCCACCTCTACCGAACGTTTTCCGATGATACATATTCCACGATCTCCCTTACTCTCTGTAGCAGCTCTATCCCACGCGAACATTTCGCTCTCCGCCAATGAACCTTTCCGTGTTATTGGAAATTCTTGGTCATCTCCATATATCCCGACAAGCTCAGTATATGGTTCAGTGCACGATGAAGGTAATTATATTCAACGTACCGCACATGACCTCTCCTGGCACATGAATGATGCACTATTTGATCGCTATTTCTTCTCAGGTTTTTCCGGTGAATCCCCAAATGAGATAATCTCATCCTTTTACGATGGAAGTCATGGTGACGCCGAGGCCAGCCCTATTCTCAAACCTTATATCCCTTCAGACTCTACTCCCAATACAGTCTACAAAACTCTCAACATTGACGACAACAACGATGGATACAAAAAAACATCTGCATACGCACTTATTGACGGAGCATTTAACATCAATTCAACATCAGTAAATGCTTGGGAAGCCCTGTTAAAGTCCAATAAAGATATGGCCATCAAGTTTGCCGAAGGTGAAGAAGACACCTCTGACGGCACTCCATATCCTAGCGGAAATTTCCCCGTAAATGTCAATGACGGTGCTATCGAACATTGGGCGGGCTTCGCTAGATTAACCGACGATCAAATCAAAGAACTAGCCTCAAACATCGTAAAAAAAATTAAAGAAAGAGGCTCCCGAAATGGCCCATTCATGAGCCTCTCTGATTTTATAAATAGACCCATGGGACTCCACCAAGGTCTTCTTCAAGAAGCAATTGATGAAACTAGAATCAACGAAGAAGTCAGAGATTCCCTCGGCTCACTCTTACCCGTTTATGAATCAACGCCAATGAGCCATTTCCAACACGATCAAACTATAAATGATCTCAACGGTAACCAAGTGATTGAACGCTCTACTGCCATGGGCATCCCAGGTGAAATCAACCAAGCTGACCTACTCTTACCCATCGCCCCTCGTCTGCGCCCGAGAAGTGATACATTCACCATCCGAGCCTACGGAGAATCTCTAGATGTAAATGGCAAAAAACTAGCCGAAGCCTATTGCGAGGCAGTAGTTCAACGCATTCCAGAATACGTAGACTCCTCTCTCAACGACCCATGGGACGATCCCTCTACAAGCCCACATACATTCCCTAAACTCAAACCAGAACTCTCCACCGTCCTACAAGGCGTCAATAAAGCACTCGGAAGAAAATATAAAACCCTCTCCTTCCGATGGCTCAACCCAGATGAAATATGAAAAGCCCACTAAAAACCCTACTCCTCCTTTTCGCTCTATTTTGTAGCGCCCATGCTCAAAATGAACCCACTGCTACCAGATCGAAATCAAGCTTCACCTGCGTGATTTGGGATAAACTCGAGGCAACGCAATTATTCTACCAATACAACAAACAATTCCATCCATTAGAATTGCGTAAAGGCACTCGTTCGAAACCCTTCCCCATTGAGAAAAGTGACTTCTTCACTCTTTACACGGAAAAGATGGTCGATGGTGAAAAACAGTTCCTGCCATATGCTCAGAGCAAAATGCCCAACTTCAAGCAACGCGCGCTATTCTTACTTCTGCCCGATCCCAGCTCCACTGAAAGACCTCTCCGAATCATAGGTGTAGACGATTCTCTGGGAAGCTTCCCTCCTGGCTCATATAAATTCTTCAACCTAACCAAGACCCCACTTCAAACTCTCATCAACGGTGAAAAATCTCAAATCTCAGCAGGCGGCATCGAAGTTGTCGATGCCAATATCCCGAGCAAAGGCGGACTGCTTCCCTTCGTAGTTGGCGCTAATAAAAAGGTCATCTTTGAAACTCGCATCTTCAGTCAACCAAAGGAACGTAAAATGGTCTTCCTTTTTCCACAAACCGCTAAAAACAAACACTGTCCAATTCAGTTAAAATTTCTCTCCCAGCTCGTCAGCCCCAGCGAACTTGCAGCACTACGTTAACCAGCTAAGAGGCTATAAATACCCACTCATCACACTTCCTGAAAGATCTCCTCCAGAAAGCACAAAGGCCAAAGATAAGTTTTAGCTGACAACTACTTGCTCGAACTTAGTTTTTGCTAGACCGACTCCTAAAATGACGTGATCGGGGAGCCTCAAAACTTACGAATTGAGCATGCGTAATGCTCCACGCAGTAAATCCTCGGCGCTCACATTCGGGTCTGCCGCACACACAGCTTTCACTGCCTTACCTGCCTCCGCCTGCTTATAACCAAGACCTATAAGCGCTAATTGTGCGTCATTCGCAGCACTAGGAACCACGCTCTCACTCGCCGCTTTCCAACCATCGGCAACCCCCACCTTGTCCTTTAGCTCTAGCACGATTCGTTCTGCAGTCTTCTTGCCGAGCCCCTTAATCTTAGACAGACTAGCCACATCATTTTCCACCACCGCTGCCTTGAAATGCTCCACCGGCATTCCACTCAGCACCGCCATTGCGATCGCAGGACCAATTCCACTCACCCTATCGATCAGCAGCAAAAACATGTCCCGCTCAGCATCGCTTGAAAAACCATACAGCGTCTGTGCCGTCTCACGAATGTGTAAATGAGTGCGTAAATCAATTCCATCACCCTCTACTGGATTAAGCTGATCATAAGTCGAAAGAGGAACATGCACTAAATACCCCACCCCATTTACATCTACAACTAAGCGGTTTGGCAATGCCTCCAATACTCTCCCTCTCAATCTCGCTATCATGCTCCTTGCTATAACTTTCTGAATATATAAATGCCAGAGATATCCTCCCTTTTCACCAAATAATTAAGAACTTTTAATGAAACTCGAGGGACAATTTACCACAAGCTCCCTTACAAACCTTTCTGCTAAACATAAGCTTACTCATACAATTCTTCACATCTAAACAAAATTTCTAGCTCTTTTCGCTTGGCACACTCCTAAGAAATTTATTAATAGTTACATTTTGCGTTCGCTATTTGCAACAAAACCTGCTATGCTTCCCCTCGTTATGGCAACTACTAAAAGAACTCGCTTCTCTCGTCGCGTCCCAGATCACGTGACTGATGAGATCGTTCATGTCCTCGGAGCGGATGAACGCTTCTTTGGTTTCAATGAACTTTTCGAGAATGTTTTTGACCGTCTCAAAGAGCGCAACGCAGTTAGCGGTGGAGAAGAAATGCTTCGCTTGCGTGCTTATGAGAAACTTCAGAACCTCGTCACTCGTGGCATGGTTGAAAAGCAAGGCAAAGAATACAAAGGTCTCGCTCGTCTTCCTGAAGCACACAGCTCATTCGAGACGGAATAAGCATTCCTTCAATAATTACTATTATTTAAAACGACCCATGCTGAGCATTCAGCATGGGTTTTTTCTTGCCCTAGAAAAAGGAGCTTGCCCAGCAACTCACTAAGAACATAAAACTTAATACGTAAAACCTACACCAATTTTATGCTCGAAAGCTATTACCCAGTCATCCTCCAAGCCCTCACCGCCATTGGTTTCGCATCCGTAGCACTAGGCCTCAGCGTCTTACTTGGAAAAAAAGGACGCCGCGATGGAGATAAAGACACAGTCTACGAATGTGGCATGCTTCCCATCGGCAATGACTCACCGCGCTTCAGCGTAAAATTCTATATGGTTGCCATGCTCTTTGTCCTCTTCGACATCGAAGTCGTCTTCATGTACCCATGGGCAGTCCAGTTCTCAGAACTCATCGCCCAAAGTTCAGCCGCACTCTACAGCATCCTCGGCTTCATCAGCATTCTTGCCGTTGCTTACGTGTACGCACTCAAAAAAGGCGCACTCAGCTGGAACGATTAAAACAAGCTTACCATGCCAACTCGGCAATGTGTAGATCCCGCTAACAAATACCAGGAACCCCAATTTAAAGGAAAGCGAGAAATGCAGCTTTCCTTTTTTATATGCATCCTGCTTTTCCTACTTCCAGAGTTCACCTCCGATCGCTCCACTCTAAGCACCGCTTTTCAGCAAATCCCTACCGTTCTCTTTACTCTCTCTGTAATTCTCTACTTTGTTGGTTGCTGGCGAACCCTCCGAAGTAAAACTTACTCTCGAGCCTTATTCCTGCTCGCATTTATCCCTTTTCTAGGCTTTATCCTAATCTATTTTTTGCCTCAGAATAAAAAATACGCACCACGTCATTTTGCATGAATAGGAATACTCATTCTCCACTTGCGCGTAGCTCTGACTTGTCCATACTCCTCACGTGACTGACAAGAACCAGATACGCGAAAATCTACGTAGCGAAGGCTTTGAACTCATCGACAACACACTCACCCTACTTGTCGATAGCCTAGCAGATGCCCTAACTTCATTGGGCGAAGACGATCTTCTTCCTTTCCTTCCTTGGCGTGGTGAAACGCCAAAATCTGACCCGCCGGAAGGCATTCAGCAACTTTACTCTATCGGCTTCCAGCTTCTCAACATGGTGGAAGAACGCGTCTCCGCCGCCATCCGCCGCGAACGCGAAAAAGCACTCGGTGCCGAATCTATCAGAGGCCTTTGGTCACGCTCACTCGCAGAAATGAAAGAACTCGGCATGAGCGAAGATCAAATCCTCGAGGTCTTCAAGGACGTGCACGTCGAACCTGTGCTCACTGCACACCCAACTGAAGCCAAACGTGCTACAGTTCGTGAGCGCCACCGCGAAATCTATCAAAACCTCGTCACCAGCGAGTACCCTAAATTTACCGAGCGCGAAAAGAGCCGCCTGCAAAACAAACTCACCGCCGCTCTCGAGTCTCTCTGGCGCACTGGTGAAATCCACATGACGCGCCCAGACCTCAACATGGAACTGCGCAATGCTCTCTACTATCTCCGCGAGATGTACCCCGCCGTACTCACGCGTCTCGATGAGCACCTCCGCGAAGCATGGAAAGATGCAGGCTTCTCCGAAGATAAACTACAGGACCTCAACGCTCTGCCACGCCTCACCTTCGGCACTTGGATCGGCGGCGACCGCGATGGCCACCCACTCGTCACTCCAGAAGTGACCGAGCGCACACTCGGCGACCTCCGCTCACACTCATTCGTTCTTCTCCGTAAAGAACTTAAAGACCTCGCCTTCCACCTCACCATCTCCAGCCAGTTCCAGGAAATTCCAGAGGAACTCACAAAGCGCATCGAACTCCTCCGCGTCGATCTTAAAGACCCAGTATGGGCCAATGAAATCATCGAACAAAACCGCGATGAACCGTGGCGCCAGCTCGTCTACCTCATGCGTGGCAAGCTCTACGAAACTGCGTCCAACAAAGGCGGCTACCACGGCCCAGAGCAACTCGATGCTGACCTCGCACTTCTCGAGACTACCCTCGCAACCACAGGCTGTGCCCATCTCGTCGAGCAATACGTCACCCCTCTCCGTCACAAGGTAAAAACATTTGGTTTCCACCTTGCGACCATCGATATCCGCCAAAACTCCGAATACCACGATAAAGCGGTCAGCCAGCTGCTAGTACGTGCTAAAGTGGAAGACGGCGAAAACTTTGCGGATTGGTCAGAAGAAAAACGCTGTGAATTCCTTTCCAAAGAGCTCGAGCACACACGCCCATTCATTCACAATCGCTGCAGCGCTGGACCTGAAGCTGATTCCGTACTCAACTCCTACCGAGTCATCGCGAATCAACTCCACAACTACGGCAACCATGGCATCGGAGCATTCATCGTCTCCATGACACGTTCGGTCTCCGACCTCCTCGTCGTATACATTCTTATGCGTGAAGCTGGCCTCCTCATCAATACTGAAGACGGCCTAGCATCACCGATCGAAGTCGTCCCTCTTTACGAAACCAAGGAAGACCTCGATGCCTCAGAAGGGCTCCTCTCCGGATTCCTCGACCACCCAGTCACCAAGCGCAGCTACAAACTCCGCTTCCAAAACCAGCCGCCATTCCAGCAAGTCATGCTCGGTTACTCGGACTCCAATAAAGACTGTGGTATCCTCACTGCCGCTTGGGCACTCCACCGCGCAGAAAAAGCCATGGTCGATGTCGCTGCAGAACGCGGCATCAAACTAGGTTACTTCCACGGCCGTGGCGGCACCATTTCTCGTGGCGCAGGCCCGACACAGTGGTTCATGGCTGCGCTTCCACACGGCTCCATGTCTGGTCATTTCCGCATGACCGAACAAGGGGAAACCATTGCGCAAAAATACGCCAACCTTTCCAACGCGACCTACAATGCTGAGGTCCTACTTGCATCTGCTGCCTCCACTGCCGCAGAACACAAATTTGGCAATAAAGAAGACGACCCGTGCATCCAGTTCGTTTCTCGTCTCGCAGAAGGCTCAGAAGGCGCCTATAAAGAACTGCTCCGCACCGAAGGCTTCATCCCCTTCTACCGTGAAGCCACCATCATCGATGCTCTTGAAAATTCACGCATCGGTTCCCGTCCATCACGCCGTACCGGCAAAACCAGCTTCTCACTGGATGACCTCCGCGCCATCCCATGGGTCTTCTCATGGACCCAAGCTCGCTTCTACCTTCCTGGCTGGTTCGGCACAGGTACCGCACTTAAAAAACTGAAAGATGAGAATCCAGAGGACTTTGCCACACTCAAAGATAACCTCCCAAATTCCGTCTTCCTTACCTACGTCCTCACCAACGTAGAAACTAACCTTGCAAGTGCAAACCGCGAGCTCATGGAAAGCTACGGAGCCCTTTGCACCGACGAAGCACTCCGCGACAAATTCCTCGGCCTCATCGTCGGCGAGTACGAACTCACCCGCGACATGCTCCACGAAGTATTCAACGGGTCCTTCGAAGAACGCCGCCCACGCATGCACAAGACCCTCGAAATTCGTGAAGAACCACTCAGAGTCCTTCACAAACAACAGGTCAACCTCATTAAAGAATGGCGCGCATTGAAAGCCGGTAGCAAAGAAGAGGAAGCCGAAGCGCTCTTCCCTAAAATCCTTCTTTCTATCAACGCGATCTCCAGTGGCCTTCGCACTACTGGTTAATCACGACACTCATTTAAACAAATAAAAGCCCGCTCCATTCACTGGATGCGGGCTTTTTTTACGCCTAAATAATGAAAAAATATGAATAGTGTGTTGCCCCCCAAACGCACGCTATCCAAGGTTCCTATCTCCCAATGAAAGCTTGGCTCTATAAAATCTTGTTAGTTTTGGCCCACTACAAGAAGGGTCGCCCAATTACGTTTAATTCCCGATGAGATGCGTAATCTCACACGCTTTAAGCTAATCTGCTTCGTCATGCGTATACATGTAGCACACGCTTCATTAAGAGCAGATGAATGCTATGCTATATTTTTCAACAAACGAATGGTAAAGGCAGTCCCTACATTTAATTCACTCTCCACACTAATCACTCCACCGTGAGCTTCGACAATCGCCTTACTAATCGATAATCCTAGCCCTGTACTCCCGCCTTCGCTGGCGCGCACATCGTCTACCTTGTAAAATCGATCAAAAATATGTGGTAAAGCCTCCTCTGAAATCCCAGGCCCAGTATCTTTCACCACAAGCTCTATCCAATCAATACCCTGCTTCATTGAAACATCAATCTTTCCCCCATTCCGATTGTATTTGATAGCATTGCTTAACAAATTAATCAGCACCTGCTTCATTCGCTGAACATCGATCATTATATCCACAGGTTCAAGTTTAGCCGACATCCTGATATCCCGCTTTTGGGCAAGCGGCTCTAACAAAGTGACTACGTCCTCCACCAGTATCGCTAAAGACCCAGAACTCGGCTCCACTGAAAATTCTCCAGAATCTACCTTGGCCAACTCTAACAAAGATTCTATCAAACTCTGCATATGCTCTGCAGACTCGTGGCACACCTGAATCGTTTCCCTGTATTTTTCTGGGGAACGCTCACGCATTAAGGCCAACTCAGTCTTCGCTAAAATCACCGCCAGCGGAGTCCGCATCTCGTGAGACGCATCACCTGTAAAACGAATTTGCTGTAGAACAGATGCCTCAATTTTCTCAAACGAATCATTCAAAACTTTCCCCAAATCACCCAGCTCATTCTCTACCCGATCTAAATCAATACGGCGTGACAGATCACCTTCCGAAATCTGCACCGCAGTTTGAGCCATCGATCGTAAGGGCAACATCGCACGACGAGCAATCCACCATCCGCCGGCAAAGCCCACAAAGATAATCGCCGAACCAATACCTATCAGTTTCGCCCGAAAACTCGACAAATCCGCTGCAATACGATCTCCAGATACTCCCACCAGTACACCACCCCGTGGTGTCGGTTGAATCACCTCCCTATTCGCTCCATTCCAACGCGCTTGCACCCCTATTTCCAGAGTCTCATTCTTATTTAAGATAGTTGGTATTTCTAGACCCTCTGGAGCATTCTCGGACCGGTATAACTCGTCCTCTGACTCCCACGCCAATACATAGTATCCCTGATTCTCAACTACTGCTATCGGTCGTTCGTGCCGCACTCGTTGAACTCTGGGCTCAGATCCAGTAGCTCGCTGCACACCTTCCCCCTCACGGGAACCTCTTCTCGGCTCACTTTCCAGCCTCCCCGGCCTCCAACCAAAGTCTCCCCGTCCTTCCGAATGACGAGGCGGTGGGCGCATGCCTCGATCCCTCGACGGCCCTCCAATCTGTGGTGGGCGCTCACCTCGCATCGACATTTGCCGCATACCTTCATCACCTCCACCCTCTTGTTGATGTGGAACCATTACAAATGCCGGTAACAGCGCGTGCACAGGATTCCACAAATCTTTATCTAACAGCTGAACTTTTACTTCCCGCTCATAAAAGTAAAACGAGGTCAACATCCCGCCCACTATCACCACCAGCAGGATACTATGCCACGATTGAATCTGCCACCTTAGCGAACGGAAGATCCTCATGATGCCTCATCTATATAGTACCCATGACCTCGCTTTGTTTTCACAAACTGCGCGCCCAGTTTCTTGCGAACATTACAGACATACACTTCCAAAATATTTGAAACCACCTCTTTCTCTTCAGCAAATAAATGCTCAAACAGGTAGCTTCTCGACACCACCTTGCCCCTTTGAGTAATCAAACTATCAACCATTCTGTATTCTAACGCCGTTAGATCCACCACTTCCCCACCCTTACGAACCTCCTTTTTCCCGGTGTCTAGGGTCACATCTCCTACAGTAATCACAGGACTACGGCTCCCTCCTCTTCTCCTTAACAAAGCACGAATCCTCGCGCAAAGTTCCATTAGGGTGAATGGTTTCACCAGGTAATCATCAGCACCTGCATCCAAACCTCGTACGCGATCTTGCGCCGAATCACGTGCAGTCAGCATTAATACAGGTACCTCCAGATTCTTTGCTCGTAGTTTTTCTAAAATCTCCCAACCATTCATTCCCGGTAACATCACATCCAGCACCACAACATCATACTCGAAATTACTCGCCCGGTAACACCCCTCCTCGCCATCCGCCACAGCCTCCACCAGATAACCCTCTTCGCACAGCGCTTCCTTCAGTGTAGCCCTCAGCGGCGCATTATCCTCAACTAACAGAATCTTCATCTTTTTTATATTCTATGAAACTTTGTTTTAAATAGCCACCCAAAGTTCACTCACTAGCGAGCCTTACATATAAATGGGCACGCTCTATTCTTAACACGACAACATTAATATAAGATTAAGACGCACTCCTACTTATCCCTATCAGGAAAACATCACAACTTCCTAAGCCGTGTGAAAAAATTGATTTACTTCACAATGAGAGCTTACTTCAATTACAGCAAGGCGGTGAGGGAGGAGTTGATAAACATCAATAACTCCTTTGCCAACGCTGCTAAAATTGAAATGTGCCTCAAGGCTTTTTCTTAACGCATTTAGCCCCTTAACTTCATATCAGATACGATCCAGTCGTGCGGTGAGGCAATTTGTCTACACGACCTACTGACAATACGCCTATCTTCCAACAACCACGTCGTCTCAAGCTATAGACAAATCTATGAAAAACCCATTCTTAAAATTCCTCGCCTGCACCCTCGCCATAGCTTTCACCACGCACTCCGATGCGCTTGCTAAACCAAAGAGAAAGAAAAATAAAAAGAAGAGACCCGCTACAAAATCCGGCCATGCTTCCGAACTCCCAACCATCGAAAACCTCGGTAAAAACCAACTCAACTCAAATGGTAAACTCTACTTCGTAGACGAACGCACCGACATCTTCGTCGATGGAGAAGACAGCGAATTCGCAGACTTACAAGAAGGCATGCAAGTCTCTATCTCATCCCGCGTCAAAGAATATGGCAGGAATGGAGAACAAACTACCTACCTTGCCACCCGTATCTCCGCTCGCGAAAATAAAGAAATGAAGTCGGACAAAAACGCAAAAAACAGCAACAAAAAAAATACACGGAGATAACACGGAGCTGCGAGGATAAGCATGGCCATTAGCGACTTTTTTTGGGGAGTGCTTAAGTATGCTTCTTGAGTAGACGGTGCTATAAAGCCAGTATGAAAGACGCCAGAAGCGTATTTGTCCGGAGAAGCTACTTTTCCATACACCTAAATACCACACGTCATCTGACCGATACGTGCTAAACATCTTATGAATGTGACGTTATAGACTACTTAGGCAGGCTTGACCGCTGTACTGATTTTTGTGTAGATTTTTTGGTAACCATGATGCTAAGAATTTTATTCCTATCTTTCGTAGCAATATCTCCATCACTATGTGGCGCTAACCTTGCCGTGAATGGCGGATTCGACTCTACTGGAACACCCTTGCCTGGTTGGGATCTTAATGCTCCAGCTGGAACAACATTCAATCAGACAAATATAGATATACACTTCGGTGCGTCCCCAACCACTGAAAGCTTCATGGCTAGGTTTGCGGGTTCAAAAGCGGAAGCCTCCGTTTCACAAATTGTAGCTACGGTTACTGGGCAGGAATACCATGTGCAGTTTGATTATGGCTTCAGTAACATTAACCCAGCAAGTAATGATCAAGGACCGATCAACGTCGTTGGAGGAATGCGTTTCACTGCCGGCTCTGAGGACGAAAACACCTCAGCTCCTAGCTACTGGGCTGAAAGCTATGATGCCATTTCCAGCACATCTGGTCAATTTGTAACGTATGAATTCACCTTTACTGCGCAAACTGATACAACCAAGATTACATTTTTAGACATTCTAGAAGTTACTGGTAATCTGAATGATGGATCAGGACCGATGTCCAGTGGACATGATGCCGATTCCTTTCTCGATACCGTCATTCTCACCAAAGTTCCAGAGCCATCGACCAGCGCTCTAACGCTACTTTCAAGTGGTCTTTTATTGTTACGTCGCCAACGCTAAACGGTATTGGGAATCCAGTCGATCTTCTTGAACTTCGCACCATCAGCTCGTATCAAGACTCTCAAAAACTAAAAAGCAGCCGAGTTACCCCAGCTGCTTTTTTTAATTTCAATTCTTAGATCAGAAACCTTAAATCCCCTATTCCCACTCGATCGATGCCGGTGGCTTCGAGGAAATGTCATAGAGTACGCGGTTGATGCCCGCCACTTCATTAAGAATGCGGCTCGACACTTTACGCAACAATGAAGCCGGGAGGTCGACCCAGTCCGCAGTCATAGCGTCTTCAGAAATCACGGCACGGAGGTTTGTTGCAAATTCGTAAGAACGCTCGTCACCTTTCACACCCACAGTCTTCACCGGAATCAGTCCAGCATATGCCTGCCAAGTTTTTTGGTACCAGCCACTCTCCTTAAGTTCCGTGATAAAGATGTGATCGCAGTCGCGAATAATATCGAGACGTTCCTTAGTCACCACACCCGGACAACGCACTGCGAGCCCTGGTCCTGGGAACGGGTGACGGTCGAGGATATCTTGCTCGATTCCCATATTCGCACCGAGTTCGCGCACCTCGTCTTTGAAGAGTTCAGCAAGTGGCTCCAGCACTTTACCTTCCTTCTGCATTTCAAGGATACGGTCCACACGGTTGTGGTGCGTCTTGATCGTAGAAGCTTTTGAGTTTTCGTTAGAAGCGGACTCAATAACATCTGGGTAGAGCGTGCCCTGAGCAAGCATCTCAGCATTCCCAACAGCATCCCAGAACACATCGATAAACATGTTACCGATGATCTTGCGCTTCTTCTCAGGATCGCCTTCACCAGCCAATGCATTAAGGAAACGTTCAGACGCATCAACAACCTCAATCGGCACCCCCATGCGCTTAAAGTTTCGCTCGACTTCTTCAGTCTCATTCTTGCGCATCAAGCCTTGATCCACATAAATCGCTTTCACATTCACCCCAGCTTCGTGCAAAAGCACTGCCAGAACTGTAGAGTCCACACCTCCTGAAACACCACAAACCACCTGCTTATCACCGACCTTTTCACGAATTTCATCGATAAGCTCTTGCTTGAAATCTTCAATATGGAATGGCGCGAGCTCACCTGCGTGCTCGAGGAAATTTCTGAGAATTTGCGTCCCCTCGTGGGAATGCGTCACCTCTGGATGAAATTGAATTCCGAAAAATGTTTCACCCCATTGCAGCGAAACAGGAGTCCCGTGCTGATTCTTGGCAATCACCTTGCAGTTCTCACCTAGCGTATTGACCGTGTCTGAGTGACTCATCCAAACCTGAGATTCCTTGGAAACCCCAGCGTAAAGCCCAGTAGACTCGACAGGGTAAAGCCCAGCTTGACCGTATTCGCGATGATTCGATTTCTGTACACAGCCACCAAACTTAATGTTTAAAATCTGCATTCCATAGCACACACCGAGCACTGGCACGTCATAGCCCTTGAGCATTTCAAAATCAATATCCGGAGCGTCTACGTCGCTCGTGCTCTTCGGCCCACCAGACAAAATAATTGCCCCAGGCTTACCAATCGCATCGAGGTGTTCAGGCAAATAGAGTTTTGCAAAATAACCGAGTTCGCGCACGCGGCGCACAATCAGCTGAGTGTATTGGGAGCCGAAATCGAGAACGGCAACATGATTGATTTCTTCCATTGGATAAATGAGTTAATTCTGAAAAGTGAGCTATTCGCTCTTAGAAAATTTTTAGCAAAGCCACGCAGTCTTTCCGTTTTGAGTCTTATGTAGCTAAAACATAACACCTAAAACAACGGCGAAGACCTTAAGCAAGCGGCTGATAATTCGTAGGTTCCTCAGTAATGGTAATGTCATGAGCGTGAGACTCACGGAGACCACCTGCAGTGATTTGCGTAAATGCTGCGCGCTCGCGAAGTGTCGGAAGATCCTGTGCACCTACGTAACCAAGCCCTGAGCGAAGTCCGCCCATCAGCTGGAATACCACATCAGCCACGGGACCTTTGTATGGTACACGACCTTCTACACCCTCAGCCACCATTTTGCCTGAAGCATTCTGACTGTAACGATCCTTAGAACCTTTACGCATTGCACCTAGTGACCCCATACCACGATAGGTCTTAAAGCGGCGCCCTTGGAAATGTACTGTCTGGCCTGGAGACTCACGCGTACCAGCCAGCAGCGAACCGAGCATCACTAAGTCAGCACCAGCTGCCATCGCCTTCACAATATCGCCAGAGTAGCGGATACCGCCATCGGCAATCACCGCCACGCCACGCTCGCGACAAACGGAAGCAACATTTTGAATCGCAGTGAACTGAGGCATCCCCACACCTGCTACCACACGGGTGGTACAGATAGAACCAGGACCAACACCCACTTTCACCGCAGAAACGCCTGCGTCACAGAGGTCAGTCGCACCTTGAGCAGTCACCACATTACCAGCAACCACAGGAACACCGAGTGTCTTAAGATTTTTAATCACGTCGATCACCACCTTCGTGTGACCAGTGGCAGCATCAATAAAAAGTGCATCCACACCAGCCGCGACCAAAGCCTCAGCGCGCTTCATGTGATCCGGTCCAGGACCCACAGCTGCACCACAGCGAAGCTGACCATTCTCATCCTTCGCAGAATGCGTGAATGTCATGCGCTTCTCGATGTCTGCACCAGTGATCAAACCAGCGAGCTTACCGTATCCATCGATCAGCGGAAGCTTCTCAATACGGTTTTCATAAAGAATCCGACGCGCTTCCTCGATGCAAGTATCCGCTGGAGCCACCACTAGGCGCTCGATCGGAGTCATCACATCTTTGACAATGCGATTCTTGTTCTCCACATAGCCGATATCACGACCAGTCACCATGCCTTCGAGCGTATTGTCGGCATCGACCACTGGGAAGCCTGAGAACCCTTCCTGGGAAATGATCTCACGCACATCCGCCAGCGACATGTCTTTACTCACTGTTACCGGATCGTGAATCACAGCATTCTCCGAGCGCTTCACCTTAGCCACCATTGCCGCTTGTTCAGCAATCGTATTATTGCGGTGAATCACCCCAATACCACCCTCGCGTGCGAGAGCAATAGCGAGCTCAGCTTCTGAAACTGAGTCCATCGCTGCGGAAACTACAGGAACGTTGAGACCAATGTCCTTGGTCAACCACGAGGAAATGTCCGTCTCGTTTGGAATTACAGCACTGTGCTGCGGTACGAGAAGAACGTCGTCAAAAGAAAGTCCGAGAGAAATCTCTGCCATGCACGACACAAGGGACTTTTTTACTAACTTGCAAGTCCAAATCCACCAAGAGTCATTTTTACCCATTTCCCAGTCGATGCAATCAAGAGGACGGCTAAACAAATTGCCTCACATTTGCCGCAAAACAAAAAACTCCTTCTTGATTTTATCATCAGTGCCCAAAAACTAACCAGTCCTAACTTTTCTCCTATCATGCTCGCTATCTATTAAACAAACCTCACCAGAGCTAACCAAGACGCAGTCATTCTCAAACAAATCAGAATGGGACACTACACCGCAATTTAAGAATGGATTCAAAAAGCATCAAAGTCCGTCGACCTCAGCATTCAGCTCATCGAGCACAAGTTCATTCACATCTATCGACACCCGCAGTTTCATCCCTCAGAAGAATTCAGCAACTGGCTCAGAATAGACAAAAAACAACTGTCTAACCACCAGTTTCTATGCTCAATAACTAGTCAACTTCTGACTTCCAAACTACCATCCTTCTAGTGAAACACGTCTACACACTTTCCGAACTCCGCGATCCTTCTTTTGTCGCTGAAATGCCTAAGGCGAAACTCGCCGTCATTGGCTACCCGATCAAGCACTCGGCCTCACCACAGATGCACCAAGCCGCGCTTGATGAAGCAGGAATCGACCTCCAATACATCCGCGTCGAAGTCGAACCTGGCAAAGTGAATGAATGCTTCAGCGAAATGGAACGCCTCGGATTCGTCGGCTGCAACGTCACCGTCCCGCACAAACTCGAAGCGATGGAACTCTGCGACGAAGTCACTGACGACGCCCAAGCTCTCGCAGCCACCAACACTATCCATTTTAAAGACGGCAAAAGATACGGCCATAACACCGACGGACCAGGACTCGCACAAGCAATCCTCGAGGATTTTGGAAAATCGCTCACCGAACTCCGCGTCCTCATCCTCGGTGCTGGTGGCGGAGCCGGTCGCGCCATCGCCACCCAGTGCGCCCGCGAGGGCTCATCACGCATTTATCTCTCAAATCGCACAGTGGAAAAACTCGAGCCCATCGCCAAAAGCCTCACCGACGACTACGGCGCAAAACTCGTCTATACACTTTCTAACGATGACGAAGCCCTCACCATCGCCGCGGACAGAGTCGACCTCATCATCAACTCCACCTCACTTGGACTCAAAGAAGACGACCCATTGCCAATCCCTGCTTCAGCATTAAAAAGCACACATCGCGTCTACGATGCCATCTATAACCCAGCGGTCACCCCACTTCTAGCAGAAGCTAACAAGATTGGAGCCACGACATCGAATGGTCTCTCCATGCTACTCCACCAAGGCGCCATTTCCTTCGCATTCTGGCTCGGTCAAAAACCAAGTATCGACGCCATGCGTAAAGGACTCGGTAAGTAAACCGCGAACTTAGTCCTCCGCTTTCACTGGATCGTATTCCATCCAGTGAAAAGCCTTCACCTCATCAAGTTGAAGCTCACGCTCGCCGTCCTCTCCTGCTTTGTATGAAAGAGCTGCTTTCACACGAATCAAACCTGTACTATCTTTCTTCCTGATCACCCTTTTCTGATCATCCTCGCTAGCCACATCTATAGCGTCAAAGGCCTCTTTGAGCTTTAGGTAGCTAGGGTGCTCAGAACTCACTGTAACCTGAGGAGACTCTTGGTAACGGACTCCTGCTACAACCTTAGGCTGATAGAAAATTAACTTTAGCTCTCCTTCATCTTGCGAGCTATATCGCCGTCTTACATACAGCTTAAACGTCCAACTTCCCTGGGTCGGTGCACCAAACAAAAACTCCGTCCAGTCAGCATCCTGATAACGCACATGTTGCTCCCAATCGAGTTTCCAGCCGTCTCCCTTATTCCAAAATACTAATTCGTAGGGCTTCTGCTGCGCATCCTCGGCTAACAGTTCTATACGAGGAAATTCCCCATCATCCTTATAGGCAACGCCCAATTTCGTCATCCCTCCCCTTAACTCCTGCTCAACCGTTTGTTCGTAATAATACTGCATTTTGAGCAACTTACTCACCCCATCAACCACATACTCAGATCGCTGATTAAAATCATCTGTACTGATAAACCCTTTGTAAGCAACTAAGCTTTTCTTATAGGCATCGGCAGTTTTCTCACGGAGCTCACGCGCTGAATCCATCTGATTCTCTTTTGCTTCGCCGGAATCACCACGTGTATTCTGGAAATAAATGGTCCCCCCTGCCACAGCTATCAACAAAAAAAGCCAGGAGGCAACGGCGAAGCGTACTTGTCGCTTGCGTCGAACCATTTTCATCGACACGAAATCTGCAATATCCTTTCCTGGAACCCCGTGGTTGCCATCCCTGTCCACTGCCGCCGTAATATCCGCGACCGAAGCATATGTCGCGTCATGCTGTGGCGATTTCCCACAAAGAGAACACAAACTAGGTTTCCCAACGCCGAGAGGGGCTGAAAACACGGCATTGCAACGCACGCAATGAAATTGCCCTTCTCGAATCGATGTCTTTTCCGTCGCCATATTCAAAGTAAAGTATGACACATCAGCGAATTCCCCACGTGATAGCAAGAGGGAAGTTTAACCGAGCTCTAAACAAATCTCGAAATCACTGGTCCTAACTTTTCTACAGTAGCTTCTGGCCAGTATTCCTTTGGCGTAATAATCGCATTCTCCAACGCACGGTGCTCCACCCATTCGGCATCCACCGGAATCGCCGCTACCGCTCGCTTCAAGACGCGTTGTGCGAGTTCAGCATTTGCCGTCAAATGCCCAATCACCGTTTGCACATTCACCGCTTCTTCCTCCTCATGCCAGCAATCGTAATCCGTCACCATCGCCATCGTCGCCAATGCCATTTCAGCCTCACGCGCTAACTTAGCCTCAGCCACATTAGTCATCCCAATCACATCAAAGCCAAGCTGCCGATTCGCCATACTCTCCGCTTTCGTTGAAAATGCTGGACCGTCCATATTCACGTAAGTTCCACCATCATGCACTGTCGCGCCCTCAGCCTTAGTCGATGCTAATAAAATCTCTCTCAACTCTGCACTCACCGGCTCTGCAAAACCAATGTGAGCTGCAATTCCTTCACCGAAAAATGTATGCTCAGCCCTCCGGCTCGTGCGATCAAAATACTGATCAGGAAGCACCACATGCCGCGGCGCATACTCTTCCTTCAAACTCCCCACCGCTGCCACACAGAGCACGAATCGAACACCCAAGCTCTTCAGAGCCCAAAAGTTTGCCCGATGATTAATCTCTTGAGGCAAAAGCCGATGTCCGCGACCATGACGCGGCAGAAACCAAACCTGTTTGCCGGCAATCTCACCACCAATCAAAACATCAGAAGGATCTCCAAATGGAGTCTCCACCACCCGCTCTTCAGTCTGAGTAAATCCCTCCATCGCATAAAGCCCACTGCCTCCAATAATTCCAATCGCCTGATTCATGCGCGCAGCCTCGCACAACACCTCAACCCCACACAAGCCCAGAGTAGACAACAATCATTAGACTTCCCTCGCCATTCAAACCGTGGAAAGTCACATCGCCAAAATCTGGTAATCCCCCCATCGCGACCACGCCCTTCAAACCCCGACATCCTACCTGCAGACCTTCGACACTACGAGCCCCTACTAACCTTCTCAGCCATTTCACACAAAATGCCCTCCAAAGCCTCCATACTCCGCATCTCTGGCATCGCCACTATTTGTATTCTTTGTTACGTCGTGATCATCAATATCACTAACGCCAAACAAAGCCCCATAAGCCAACTCAGCCCAGAAGAATACGCCGACGGTGAAAAGCGTGCCGCAGAAGCAGCCAAGCGTGTCCAGCCACAGCTTACCCGCGACCTCGAAGCTAAGGGGCTCAAGCTCGGCTCACCCGTCTTTATTCGCATTTTTAAACAAAGCCGTGAACTCGAAGTCTGGATCGAAAACCCCGAAACCAAAAAATTCACACACTTCCGCAACTACCCCATTGCCGCCATGTCTGGCGACCTCGGCCCCAAACTAGCCGAAGGCGACCGCCAAGCCCCAGAAGGATTCTATGCTGTCAGCCGCCGGCTCATGCACCCACGCAGCCTCTACCACCTCGCCTTCAACATCGGCTACCCCAACCGATACGATCGCGACCACCACCGAACCGGTTCCGCCATCATGGTTCACGGCAATCGAGCTTCCATCGGCTGCTACGCCATGACCGATGAAAAAATCGAGGAAATCTACACCCTTTGCGATGCAGCCCTAAAAAATGGCCAAGCCTTTTTCCGCATCCACAGCTACCCCTTCCCGCTCACCGAAGGAAAGCTCCAACAACACGCAGACCACCAATGTCACAGCTTCTGGAAAGAACTACAACCCGGCTTCCAACATTTCGAAACCCATAACCGCCCACCCAACGTCCTCATGGAAAATGGAAACTATGCTTTCGAGCTAGATTCCTAATTCAAACACACTTCACACTTCACACTTTCCCCTCATCACTTATGACTTCCGCATGCAGCTCGTAGATCAATGGCTCGGTTCGAATATCGATTATTCAAGCGCCCTCGAGACCCAAGAAGCCAAACTTCTTGAAGTCCTCGAAGGCCAATCCCCGAACACCTTTTTCCAGCTCGAGCACGCCCCGATCTACACCATCGGCCGCACACGCGACCAATCCTCTCTGCGCAATCCCGAACTCCTCCCCCACCCAGTAGTAGAAATCAATCGCGGCGGCCAAGCGACCTATCACGGCCCTGGCCAACTCGTCGGTTACCCCATCGTCGACCTCCGCCCACTAGGCAAGGATCTTCACACCTACATCCGCGCTATTGAACAAGCCCTCATCGACACCTGCCAAGAATTCGGCATCGATGCCCACCGCCGTGATGGCCTCACTGGCGTCTGGGTAGACAATCGCAAACTCGCTTCTATCGGAGTCGGCGTGCGCAAATGGATCGGCATGCACGGCTTCGCCATCAACATCACCAAGGAAAGCCTCCGCGGCTTCCTCTCCATCACCCCCTGCGGACTCGATGGTGTAAAAATCACCTGCGTCGCCCACGAAGCTAAACGCGACATCACCGTCCAAGCGTTCGCCAACAAGGTCTCCGTCAACATGCTCAACCGACTTTCTGAGCTCGAGCAATAAAAAAGCCGAACCTCTATGGCTCGGCTTCAATGTGAGTAACAGAAACAACTAACGTCCAGTCGCAAGACGGTCTGCTAAGATCTTAGGCAGCCCCGCATCGAGAATCTTCTTCTGGGTCGTTTCAATGTCGTACTCAAGACGACGGAAAGTTACGATTTTGCTATCAGTATCATAAATACAATAGGAAGCTCTCCAGTCTCCGTCACGCGGCTGCCCCACTGAACCAGCATTGATAAAATACTTCATCCCCGGCTCGATAGCCACGGACTCTGGATCTACTTCTTGCACGCGAGTGCCGCGCACAAATACACGAGGCACGTGCGTGTGTCCGTGGAAACAAACTTGGGTAAACTGATAGGAAAAGTTAGACATCGCGTCGAACTTGTTCGTCACGTAGTTCCACACATTTGGCTGGTCGAGCGTAGAGTGAACAATTGTAAAATCTTCAACTTGGCGAACCATGCGCATACGCGCAAGCCATTCACGTTGCTCAGCAGTCAACTGGTCACGTGTCCACTGAAGTGCTTCCGCTGCAGTTGGATTCATCATTTCAAGAGAATGCTCACCACCTGCATCTTCATCATGATTCCCTTTCACTACCGGACATCCCATTTCTTGAACTTTTTCGAGACACTTCACTGGATCAGCGTTGTACCCGACAACGTCTCCAAGGCACACGTAACTGTCACAGCCCTGCTCATCTGCATCGGCCAGGACAGTCTCAAGGGCCTCCCAGTTTGCGTGAATATCTCCGAATAAAGCTATTTTCATATAGAAATTGGTGGTTTAACCAGAGGGGAATTCTGGATAAAGAAGCAATGCACATAGACGATGTTAAGGAAAAGAAAAAAATGCAATTCTCTCAGTATGTACGAGAAAAATTTCTGATCCGGCAGCGCTTTTATTGATTGCTATTTGCTAAATACTCCAACCTTTCTAGCAATTCTTTCACGCCATACATTGGTTTATAAGGATCCTCGACCGCATAGTAATTTTTTAATAGCGCCAGCGCTGTCTCACGATCGCCATATAAATCCTCAAAACTCAAAGGGTCAACCACTTCAACCCTTGGATGCATCTGTAAGGCACACAAACCATTTAACAAAGATGGCACCCTATTCTGAGGATTTTTAAAAAGCTCTCGCCCCAACTCATATGCCTCATCTACTCGCTCAGGCACACGTAACAGTGCATAAAATAAATTCCTCAGTACGCTCTCTCTTCTAGTTTCAGGCAAATCAATCTCAGAGAGTGTCTGCTCTAAGGTTTCAGCCACTTTCTCGTAATCTGGCTCCACAGTCGGCCGAGACCACATTCTCGCCTTCGCCATCCTTAACTCGTAACTCTCTGGATTCGCTCTAATTCCTCTGTCTAAAAAATTCTCCCCTTTACGCGTGTACTCTTCTGCCAATTTCATCCGCTTCAATGGTGCCAAATCCCTGTTCTCACGACTCGCACTCGCCGCATTATACGCCATGTGCCAACTACCTAAATCCCAGTAATACGCATTATAAGGGTCCAGCAATACAATGCTTTCAAACGAATCCTCCAGCCCACTCCAATCACTCCGACTGAGCTCCCCTGATGTTCTAAGAGCGTACAAAGCTGCTAAAGTAGGTCGCAAACTCCCAAACGACGCAATAAACCCCTTCTGACTCAAACTCGCACGAGCCTCCATATCAAAGGCGGGTGATAAAACCTGCCGATCCTGTAGTTCCTTACTGAGCGATTGCTCAAAAGGCATCCGCAATGCGCCAAACAAGGCTAACACCCCAAATACCACCACACTCTTGAACAAAGTCTGATTCACTACAACTCCTTTCGGCGAAAGACAAACCACGACAACACAATGTACACTGCAGAGTACAAACAGCCAACCAACGTGACTCGTCCGACTTCTCCCACTCTCAGCTGTTGTCCATTGATCACTCCCTCCTCAATACCTAACAACTTAAAATCAGGAAACAACAGAGCCACCCATCTCGAAGCCTCTAACATCATTGAGCTTCTACCTAATTCCTGCTGTTGGAAAAAATATTCACGAGCTTCCGCCTGAATCAAGCCCACCAGCACCACAACCACTGTGATCACAATAGTAAAAATGGTCGATGTCGAAAAGGTCGAAACCAACAAGGCCACTGCAGCCACCACCATCGCCTTCAAAAAAACAGCGAGAACTCCAGCCTGAAAACTCCAGGTCACCCCCTGCTCACTAATCTTCATCACTTGCACATCGATCACCTCTGCTGGCACTTTCTGTGCCTGCATCGCCATGCGAAGCTCCGCTATCGTCCCATTCACCTCATTGACCAAAATAAGCGAAAACAAAGCATCCATCACTAATAACCCCAGCCCCACTAGTGCCATCACTCCCAACCATTTCCCAATCAAATAATCTAAGCGAGGGACCGGTTTACACAAAATCGTATACAAGGTCCTATCCTCTAAGTCCTTCGGAATTAACAGAGCTGTGGCCGATAGTGCCAAGATCACCGAAAACATGTTCATCGCAAAAAATCCAGCTCCCTTGATCACCCGTAAATTCTGTTCCACTCCATCGACAGCGCCAAGTTCGCGCATATCGACAAACTGCAAACCTAACAAAATTAACACAAAAACCACCAGAAAGTAGAACACCTTCATCCGCACCAGCTGAGTGAAAGTATGACTCGCAATCACCCCAATTCTAGCAGCAGATATAAAACCAATATTCTTCATCTAACGCGCCTCCTCTCCTACTTGTTTCGCAATATCGATAAACAAATTCTCAAGACTCTTATGCGGTGCACCAGACGCCACAACAGCTCCGCCCTTACTCTCTACCAGCTCTTCAATCTCATCTAACACTGACCTTCCCACACCCTCGATCACTACCTCCTTACGATTCTGAACCGATGTTAATTCTTCTATCGTTCCCTCTCGCACCATCTTCCCATTAAAAATAATTCCCACTCTATCGCAAACCTCCTGCACTTGCTCTAACAAATGAGAGCACAAAAACACCGTAGTCCCTTGTTGCTTTAGTCGAAAAATTAAATCCCGAATCTGCCGCGACCCCACAGGATCAACCCCAGCAGTTGGCTCATCTAACACAACCAATTGTGGTTTCTGAATCAATGCCTGTGCCAACCCCACGCGCTGCAGCATCCCTTTCGAATAACCACCCAAACGCCTCTTCCGTGCGTTCTCTAAAGACACTAGCTCCAACAACTCGTCAATCCGCCCCCTCAGTTCCTTCCCACGCATACCACAGAGCTTCCCATAAAACTTGAGAGTCTCTTCTGCGGTCTGGTGTTTATAAAAATACGGATTCTCAGGCAGAAACCCCACGAACTGTCGCGCATCCACTTTCATCGAATCACAGCCAAACACTTTACACACACCGCTCGTCGGTTCCTGCAATCCCAGCAAGGCCTTCATCGTAGTGGATTTCCCTGAACCATTCGGTCCAATCAAGCCATACACCTGCCCTTGCTCGATCTCCAAACTCACCTCATCGACTGCACGAAATGTCTTCCGCCGAAAAGACGAAGAAAAAGTCTTTACCAGATCTACGATCTCTACTGCCGCTGCCATGAATCAAAACAATACGACTAACAACACGCATGACAACCCAAATGAAAACATCTCATAAAACAAACACTCGCAGCAGGTGACTGGCAGCAATATGACACTCTTGCCTTTAGACCTACTCAACACCCCGCTTGACTCCACCACCCCTCGAATGTAGCACTTGAGCACACTATTTCTGACTTCTTATTCTCATGTCAAAGCCAACTACCAAACCAGCCCGTCCATTCTTCTCTTCAGGTCCATGCGCGAAGCGACCTGGCTACGATGTTGCCAACCTCAACCAAGATTGTCTCGGACGCTCACACCGCTCTGCAATTGGCAAAAAAGTACTCCAAGAGGCTATCGACAAGAGCAAGACAATCCTCGGCATTCCAGATGACTATCTCGTGGGCATCGTCCCAGCATCTGACACTGGTGCCGTCGAAATGATTTTATGGCACGCTCTCGGTGCACGCGACGTCGATGTTTGCCACTGGGAATCATTCGGTAAAGGCTGGCTCACAGATGTGACTAAGCAGCTCAAGCTCGAAAACGTCAACGAAATCACTGCTGACTACGGCGTCCTACCAGACCTCACTCAGGTCAACCCAGCCAACGATGTCGTTTTCACATGGAATGGAACCACCTCTGGCGTACGCGTTCCAAATGCAGATTGGATCAGTGACGAGCGCGAAGGCCTCACCATTTGCGACGCCACTTCAGCAGCATTTGCAATGGATCTTCCATGGGAGAAGCTCGATGTCACCACCTACTCATGGCAAAAAGTTCTCGGTGGTGAAGGTGCACACGGAATGGTCGTTCTCAGCCCTCGTGCAGTCGAGCGCCTACAGACCTACAAGCCAGAACGCCCACTACCGAAAATTTTCCGTCTCACCAAAGGTGACGAAATCATCGAAGGCATCTTCAAAGGCGCCACGATCAATACACCATCCATGCTCGCAGTAGCGGATTACATCGATGCCCTCAACTGGGTCGAATCTATCGGCGGACTCAAAACAATGATTGACCGCGCATCTGCCAACGCAGCCGTGATCGAGAAATTCGTCGCTGAACGCGACTGGGTCAATAACCTAGCTATCGATCCAGCTACAGCTTCCACCACTTCCGTCTGCCTCACTCTCGACCTTGCAGCCGACCAAGTAAAATCTATGGTTAAACTTCTCGAAGCTGAAGACGCTGCCTACGACATTGGCGCCTACCGCGATGCCCCAGCAGGCCTCAGAATCTGGTGTGGTGGCACTGTTGATAGCACAGACCTCGAAGCCTTAATCCCATGGCTCGACTGGGCCTACGCAGAAGTCAAAGGCTAGCCCCCCTCATCAAACTCGCCGGTAATGGTTGTCTCGCGCAAGCGCTACGCCCCTTACCACTTTGAATTGCGCGTTAAAATCTACGTGTACTCAAACATTTTCAAACTCTGGCCTCTGGTCAGAGTTTTTTCTATAAAGGTGTCACCGTTCTTATTTCAGCCTTTCTGAGTATCAGATCCAAAACGTCAAAACACCTCCATATATTTTATTTCTTACGGAAAAACTTAAGCTGATGAGCTTTGTTAACAGCAGCTGCGGCATTGACCACCTGTAGCTTATCATAGATACGGCGTATATATGTCGCGACAGTACTATAGCTTATGCCAAGCTGATCGCTGATCTCTTTTTTAACAAGACCTTCAGCTAAAAGGCTAAGAATTTCCATTTCACGACCGGAAAGGTTTTTCTCTATTTGAATCACTGGTGATTCACTCTTCAACTGGTTTGCAAGAAAATGCGCAATACGCCAATCAAGGGAGGCTCCACCCTGCATCACTGTTAAGATAGCTTCCTTTAATTGATTAACAGAAGTCGACTTAGTGAGATAACCATCCGCCCCCTGTTGGATCGCAAGGAGAACATCGCTTTCTTTAAGAGATTGTGTCAAAATGATGATTTTACTCCCAGCAGCCCTCTTCTTGATCAAAGGGAGAGCTTCTTGTCCACTCATCTGAGGTAAGTTGAGATCGAGTAGAAAAAGGTCGATGGTCTGAGAAGGGTTATTTTCAAGGTGGCGTAATGCGTATTCAGCCGTGCCAAACTGCTCAATTAGGTCGATATCGGGGTCCTCTTGTAAGGCAAGTTCAACCACTTTCCGGTATTCCTTGTTGTCCTCTATGAGTAACACTTGGGTGGGTTTTGGCATAATTAGATTAATAGTAAAGGGTGAGTGAAATATGCGTTCCGTTGGGTGATAATTTGCTACTAGTTATTTTACCACCTAAAAGAAGGGCTCGACGTTTTAGGGAAGCAGGCAAACCTCCATCTACTCCTAAGCCGTTATCTTCTACAGTAAGCTGGAGTTGGGATCGGGAGGCTGTGAGATGTGTGCGGATTTTAGTGGCTTTAGCATGCCTAAGAATGTTGGTGAGCGCTTCTTTGTAAAAAAGAAACACGCCTATTCGTGCACGAGGTTTTAACCGGGTAAGATGCTCTTCACCTTCGAAGATTAACTCTGAATCCGTATCGGCGAGGAGGCGGGTCGAAAGCCGTTTCATCTCTTCCACGACGTCTTGATAGAGATGCTCGGCTTCAATCATATTGGTGCAGTAGCGAGTGGCCGCTATTGATTGATTAGATAAATGAGTAATTCGAGAAATAACATCTTGTAGCTTCGTATTATTAGTTGCTTCTTCTCTCGCTAAATTTCCTAACATACCAATGGCGTGAAGATTCGCACCAAGTTCATCGTGAAGATTCGCAGCGATACGTATGCGGGTCTGCGCGATAGCTCGCTTACGATTATACCAAAGAATAGCGACGATAATTATCGTAACTACAACAAAGCTGAAGAGTGACTTTTTTAAAAGTTCATGGTTACGTTTTTGACTGTCGTACCGTTGATTGAGCTCTGTTTGGATGAGAGACTTCATTCTCTCAAGATCATGGCGCATAGCAAGTTGATTAAGCCATTCCCGTATTGGCTGAATATTACCAAAATGGTTACGTCCGTCGGTCAGAGATTCTATTTTACCATGCCTAAGTCCCTTTTCTAGATTTTCAGTAAAACTCTTTCCTCGAATAACATTATCCCCTTTGGAAAATAACTCAACTTCAGTAAAACCAACGCAACGCATCACCCCTGAAGCCTCTGGTGCTTGGTAAGGTTGAATAATACGTATGCGCAGATAACGGCACAGAGTTTCAGTAAAAGGAATAATAATAATGGGGCCTGTGGCATAAATATTTTTCCGGTTATACTTCGCAAGGGCTGCTACATTAGAAAAATCAGCATCCGTTGCACCCTCCACCACCATTTCAAGAGGTATTGCGTAATCTCCGTGCTGAAGACGAGGAATAGTCTCAACAATGTCGCAGCTATGGAAATGGATACGATTGACTGGTAAGGTTTCCTTAAGATCAAGAGTAAGTGAATACGAGAATTTCTTATTTAAAAAGGCAACATAGGCTGAGCTTTTTTTCCCTTGAGCGGCATCCATCAGATAAGGTGTATGCCCATCCACAACCGAAACTTTTGGCGACCCAGTACGAACAATCGTCCTTTGAGAGGAGGATACAGTTACTTTCTGATGAAGCGCGATATTCTCTTCCCCACGCATCACCATGACTTCTGAAAAACCCATGGCATATTTCCCCTCGATGCCACTTAGAGATAATTTACTACATTGAATACGAATCCATGAAGCCGATCGGCCTTCTGTAGGAATAATCAAGGGAGCTATGCGTGGTAAGACCTTATCCGCTTCTGTAAAAGAGGCGATGACTGTCCCCTCTGTTTTTTTCCCATTACCTATCACAACATCAAACTCAGAAGGGAACCCAATAGATTGAACCTTTTCTTGAGGATCCCGCCACAGCATTGGTATCAATATGATTTGATCTATAGGCTGCTCTGCACTCCATTCGATCTGTACCCATTCATCACTCTGCGGATCTTTCCGAGCCTTCGATTGCCAACCATAATTGCCTACCCCATTGCGAAGAGTCATCTCAGCTAGCTCCCCCAGCTCTAAATTGATCGCTTTAAGTCGTTCTTCTAAACGCACAAGGGGCCAATGCTTGACATCCAACGCCTTAACTTCTGAAGCCTCCCCCAATTCAAGCACTCCTGTACTGAAGACAAGGAGCAAGAAATATTTGATCAGTTTTTTAAGCACTTTGATACGTAATTAATCATATTATTCATATAACAACGTTATACACAATGTTAGATCATTGCAGAAATGCACTACAGTGAATAAATGAGATAAAATAAAGTTAAGACTATAGCTGTCGAGACATTTCCAACCAGTAATTTAAAGAATACGCGTGTCCACAGATTGAGTGACTACCCAATCAATTACAATTGATAGTATAAGACTCACCCCCAATATACACCCCTTCAAAAAACCTGAATCATTAACCATAATATAAACTAATACACACTTCGTATTGTATGCACGTTAACTGTGATCCTAGCCAGTTAGAACAGATAACGTGAACTAACTACTTCCCTGAGGAGTTCACAACACAAACTCTAGTACAACCTGCTAATAGAGGTAGAGGCTCATGACTCGTTAACTAGGAAGTAAAAAACTCAACCCAATCACATCAAAAAATTTATAGAACTACATTAAGCGTCACCCCCCTAACAACATGACGCCTCTATTTTAATATTCACAACTGTGACATTTCCCCTGCTAAAACGAAACCTCAATTGATTCATTTAACCCCTCAATTGATTCATAATGAGTACATTAAAAAAACCACTCGAAAAAAAAATGCATACTCCATTATCAAAAAAAGCAACTACCAACCAAAGGGCGATTACACTTCTAATTACCACCTTGATTTCTGCATCCAGTTTTACTGCACATGCACAAAACCCAGGAGACCGAGCTCAGAAATACAGAGGAACGTGGTGGGGGAACATCCATCCCTCATTACTGGACGATAGACTACTAAGCCTAAAGACAATAGATGGTTGGGGAATAAATTTCACCAGTGGAGCGAGCGCATCAGCTAATCACTTTGCTCCCGTTCCATTGCTCAGTGGCTTAGCAGGATATAGTGATTGTTTCCCTGCTACTAACGATAATACCATGCAAGGTTACATCGATAAAATACGAGGTGCAGGCTGTATGGTAAGGGCTTACACGAACTGTGAAAACTTTCTAGGAACCAACGGAACTCAGCACGAAGCATTTGTAGCAAGTTGGAAAAATTGGTGTGATACCAACGCGACAGCTCAGGCTTTTATTAACAGCCAATCTTACCATACCAAGGACGGGTATCCAGATCGTCCATACTTGTTTTGTTATGCTGAGTTCATTTTGAAACATTATTCTCTGACCTATGGTCATAAAATCGACACTTGGGTATTTGATGATGCGCAGGGCTCAATGGCAGCCCAGGGAGATAATCCCACAAGTGGTAATGAAGATGATCAGAGACTCTATTTGGCATTTGCAGATGCGGCTCGTGCGGGTAACGATGATATTGCGGTAGCGTTCAATAATGGTCGAAGCACTGTTAATTACGACAGCTTTCCTTACGCTCATGCGGTTCGTGGAGATGATTTCACCTTTGGACATGCTTTTGGAGGAAATACGGATCACGCGAGTAAAGAGAATGGCGCATTTTACAGAAATTACCAACACATAACTCGTATGACGGAAACTAACGGTTACGTTCATGCCGGTGGTGCATGGTCTTGGGATGACAATATTGTAGGACATTTTATGACTAAATTATCAACCACAGCTTGGGATTATGGACCAGTTCCAGCGTGGGAACAGGATGATTTAAATCAATGGCATGAGGAAGCCCTCTTGGCAGGTGGAATGACAGTCTGGGGAGGCTCATTTAATAGGACTGTAACGACTGTCTATCCTTGGGTGTATGATCAGTTAGAAGCTGTAGATAATTACTTATTTGAGAATGGAATTTCGATTAACTCTTTCACTCCTGATCCTGATAAAGTGTACCACATTGAGAATCCGACGCATGGATTCCGCATCGCCGCCGACGGGAATAGTGAAACCCCTTATACCACCTCTCTTGGCGTGAACAATGACGACACACGTTGGAAATTTGTTCCTCAAGGAAATGGCTACTACCATATCCAGCGTGCCGCAGGGGGAGTAAAGCCACGCCTTCGCACCGATAACACGTCTAGTCCAGACATGCAGGCAACCTCAAGCTCAGGAGTCTACACTTACTATTCAATAATGACTAGTAGTCACGCAGGAGGCACTTATTACTTAACGCTCCCAGATGGGCCTGCGGATTATCAGCGCATGGGTGTGCATTCTGACGGAAGCATGGACTTCGACACGATCTCCAACGTAGGTGAAAATTTCTCTCTACGCATCGTGGAGGCTGACGAAAAAGTGAACCCAGTTGCTCGATGGAACTTCGATGAAGAAACTGGGAACATTGTGAATGATATCACAGACAATGGACATGATGCTACGGTTTCTGACGGAACATGGGGTGATGGAACGCTCGATTTCAATGGTACCAGCAGCACCGTGCAACTACCTAACAGTGTCTTCTCCGGAATCAGTGATGAGATCTCGGTTGCCATGTGGATCTATGGAGACACGAACCAGCCACGCAGAGACTCGATTTTCTATGCTACTAACGCCTCTGGGCAACGTGTACTCAATATCCACCTCCCGTGGAATAACTCACAAGTATACTGGGATGCTGGAAGAGATGCGTCAGGAAGCGTTGATCGAATCAACCTCACCGCAAATGCAACCACCTTCAAAGAACAGTGGAATCATTGGGTATTCACGAAAAATGCCACCACAGGAACAATGGCCATCTATGTGAATGGAGCTCTTTTCCATCAAGGGGCTGGATTTACCACTCCCATCCAAGGCATCACCAATGCGTCTATTGGCTCAGCGATAAACTCACTCTTCTATGATGGAGCGATCGATGACGTCGCCCTGTATGACACTGCATTAACCGCAACCGAAGTGACCAACCTTTACAATGAAGGCTTTTTTAACCCACTTGCGGTGTGGAACTTCAATGAGGAAGCTGGCACCCTTGCCGAAGACAGCTCAGGTAATGGCTACAACGGCATTGTCACCAATGGAACATGGGAGACTGGAGCACTAAGCTTCAATGGCACTGACACAAAGGTCTCCATTCCTGCCAATTTGTTCAGCGAAATTACTCATGAGATCAGTATTTCGATGTGGATTGATGGTGATGACACCCAAGCGAGAAAAGATTCTATCTTCTCGGCCTTCAATAGTGCCGGTAACCGCGTCTTCAATATTCACCTTCCCTGGTCTGACTCACAAGTCTACTGGGATGCTGGTGTAGGAGACCGCATTAACGCAACTGCCGACGCTTCCTCCTTCAAAAACGGGCTAAACCATTGGGTGTTCACCAAAAATGCAATCACTGGCGAAATGGCAATCTACCTTAACGGATCACTCTTCCAAAGTGGCACTGGCAATACATCCGCCATGAGTGGGGTCATCAGTGCATTCATCGGTTCCGAAAATGGGAGTTCATTCTATGCCGGAGCGATCGACAAACTATCGATCTACAACATTGCCTTAGACGCTCAAACTATCAGTGAGCTATTTCATATTGAGAACCAATAGTCTCCAGCATTCTACTCAATCAAAAGCCCTTATCTTGTCTTTAAATCAAAGTAAGGGCTTCCCACTCCCATTCGCCACCCGCTGTAAAACCTTTCGTTCCTTTTGGCAAACAGCACCTTTAACGAGTAATGCATATAATTAAATTTCAAATTATTACAAAAAAATAAGAGGTATCCTAAGAGCCATTACATCAGCTCCATTAAACGATATCAAATTCCCAAAAAAACTATGAAAATGACTACCTCACTCCTAGGGTTTTCCCTAGTCAGCATGCTCGCACAGCCTTGCCTAGCTCAGAATGACAAACCTAACATCATCATCATTTATGCTGATGACTTAGGCTATGGTGATATTGGTTGCTATGGGGCAGACCCCAATATTATTCAAACGCCTCGCATTGACAGTCTCGCTACTGACGGGAGGAAATTCACCGACGGTCATTCTCCTTCAGCAGTTTGTACTCCCTCGCGATATTCCTTCCTCACAGGGATTTACCCGTTTCGTGACAATATTTACACCCCGATTTTCTTGCGAAATCGTCTGATTATCCCTGAAGACACGACCACTCTTGCCGATGTTTTCCAGCAAGACGGTTACAGCACAGGGATCATTGGTAAATGGCATCTTGGCTTTCAAAATTCTAATCCAGTCGATTGGAATGCTGAACTCAAGCCGGGCCCCTTGGAACTGGGATTCGACTACTACTATGGAGTTCCTGTCGTAAACAGTAATCCTCCGTTCGTTTATGTCGAAAACCACCATGTGGTAGGGCATGTCTACGATCCAAACTCTCCCGATTACGACCCCTTCGATTACAGCCAAGGTGCCGGGAGCCAAGGTTATACTCAGCATCCCATTCATGAGAAGAATAAGGTCGATGACATCGGAGGCGCACAGGCAGCCCATGCTCTTTACCGAGACTATGAAGTAGGCCTCCACCTCGCGGACAAGACCATTGAATGGATCGATCAGAATAAAGACGACCCCTTCTTCCTCATTCTCTCGACTACACATATTCATCACCCTTTCACACCCGCACCTCAATTCCAGGGCACAAGCGGTGCAGGCCTCTATGGTGATTTTCTACATGAGTTAGACCATATTGTAGGAATGATTTTAGATAAGCTGGAGGCAGAAGGGCTTGATGATAATACTATAGTCATCTTCACCGCTGATAATGGGGGGATGGGCAACGAAACCGCTCGGACGGACGCCTTTGCCAATGGGCACAGTATTAATGGGGATTTACTAGGCTTTAAGAGTGACGGTTGGGAGGGCGGTCACCGCGTTCCTTTTATCGTTAAATGGCCTAATAAAGTTCCTGCGGGCACGGTCTCTGACCAGCTTATTAGTGCCGTGGATTTCATTCCTACTCTTGCAGCTCTCTCCGATATCGATGTCTCCGGCATCGAGATCATCGATGGGGTTGATATGTCCGAAGCTTTTACTGGTAACCCTACCAGTCAAATTCGAGACCACCTTATTGCAACTCCGCTTAGGAGTAATTTATTGACCATACGCCAAGGAGACTGGGCCTATCTGAGTGGGCAAGGTTCTGGAGGCTGGAACGGCGGAGTCACTTCTCATACGATGTCTGGTCCTCGCTCCACCAACTTCACTGGAGATATTAATTCCGATATTATCAATGGCTCTGTTTCGGCAAGCGCCCCCCCCGCTCAGCTCTATGATTTGAGTAACGATCTATCCCAAACAACAAATTTATACAATAGTGAATCAGCCAAAGTCTCGGAGCTATCATCTCTATTGGAATCTATCGTAAATCTAGAGCATCTCCGGGCTGAAATTCAATGGTCTGTTTCTCCAATTTCGACCAGTGAATTAGATGTAAATAATGCAGGTGATACCGTCATAGCGATTAATAATTCAAGCAACTCATTTGCTGCTATGAACCCAACTATTCTAGTTAACGACGTGGAATTTACTTCGAGTGGAGACGATTTATCTTCAGATTTCTCTGGAGATGGCTGGACGCCAAGTGACGTAGATGCTAACTATGATCTTTTACTCTCTAGTGTAGACTTCAAGAACTCTGGAACAGATTTCGAAAATGTAATTACCTTTGAAAATCTCAAGGTAGGGCGACCTTATCTTGTACAAGTCTGGTATGCAGCTAGTGCGCAGCCTCGAACCATGACCCTTGATAGTTTTGACTCCGATGGGTCAGGTAACCCTGTCTTAAATGGCTTAACGTATGCGACCGGAACTTTTATAGCGAGATATAATACACAAAGTATTGCAATGGCTGCGAGTAGCAGCGGGCCTCGCCTTACCGCATATCAACTCAGAGACTTAGGGGCTATCTACGATACCTGGATTGCAAACCAGCCAATCCCAACAACTACAGATAAAGATGCGGATGAAGATCAAGATAACATCCCAAATGTAATGGAGTTTGTATTGAATGGTGATCCAAATTCTCATGACACAATTATTCTTCCACAAGTAACATTAGAGTCTGATGGCAGTCGCACCTACCACTTCGTAAGGAGAATAGACTCTACGCTAGCTACCTCTCAAGTTATCGAATACAGCTCAGATCTAGAGTCTTGGTCGGAACTAGCTGAAAGTGAAATACCTAATGATATATCTGTGAACCCCGTAAGCAACAATCCAGAATTAGAAGAAGTATCTGTCAATCTACATAATTTAGAACTAGAAGGTAAGGTTTTCCTTAGATTACGAGTAAATTAAAAAAACAAATAATTATACCATCCGTATAAATGTCAACAGTTCTGGCGACTATACATTCAATTCTACAAAGTTATATAAATGCGTCACCCGAAAATTTTAAAAACCAATTTTTAAGGGGTAATTGAACTTAATAAAAAGTATGAAAAAAATAAAAAGTATTGCTGCTATAACTATACTAGCAGCTGGAGCTACCCAAGCTGCTACTATCACTTGGACTGGTTTCAAAACTACAGGAGATCCAACCGATGTTTTGAACGCAGGTACTACAGTTGAGGCATTTAACGCTACTAATGACACAGGTAATGTTACAGTCAATGGCGTAACATTCACCAATACAGATACTTTGCTAAGTAACGGTGCTGGCCCATTCTTCACCGATTTCACTAGTTCCGATCCAGGGTATCAAGCACTTCTCGAAACTACCGATTTTGCTCCTAATACTGGCGCTACTTTTACACGCAGTTTCTCTGGATTAACTACAGGGCAAGAATACGCCATTCAGTATTGGTTTGTTGCTAATAATGTAACCACACGTACAATGACAGTCACAGCAAGCGGAACCAGCACTACAGGCAGTGGTGATCTCATTTTAAATGCTAATGGGAATGGTACTGATCTCAACTCTGCTATCGGAACCTTCACTGCCGATGCTGCAACGCAGGATTTCACAATCATCTCAAGTGCAAATGGTGTCCGCATCACCGCATTACAACTTCGCGCTGTTCCTGAACCGAGCTCAGCAGCTCTTCTCAGCATTGGCGGACTTTCTCTTATTATGCGCCGCGCAAAAAAATAGAAAGCGAATCTGAAAGCGAATATTATGTGTTAAGCGATGGCTTCCGAGCCATCGTTTTTTTTTGAGCTGGCCTGACCCCGTAGAACTGCACAGCTCTACGGGGTCAGGCCAATTTGAGCTACTACTCCCAAAATAGCAAAAATGGCACCACCGATTAAAACAAGTGCGATCAATTAAGCTTCACCTTTTAATCTTCTCCCCATTTCAACAAATACAATTACACCTGCCCCTTATACCACTCCACAGCCTGCGTGATCGCGCCGGAAATATCAGTCTGCGGCTTTGCAAAAGGTGGAACAAACCACGGGTAACCACCAACTAAGTCAGTGATCACCGCCACCTCTCCATCACAAGTTTTCTCACCACAGCCAATCCCAATAGTAGGAACAGATAACTCACCTGTCAGACGCTCAGCCGTCACAGCGACTACACTCTCTAAAACGATCGCGAAAACTCCCGCATCTTCTAAAGCATGGCACCCCTCAAGAATAGCTTCAAATTCCTCCTCCGACTTCCCCTTTTTTTTATAGCCACCCTCCTCTAATACGCGCTGCGGTAGCATACCCATATGACCAAACACGGGAATCCCCGCATCCACAATAAGCTTCACCTTTTCAGCCTGGCGCACTCCACCTTCCAGCTTCACTGCATCAGCACCCGCAGCTACTAACAACTTGGCATTCTCCAACGCCTGCTCAGGAGTATCATAAGAATGGATCGGCAAATCACCCACCACCAGCGCGTTCTGGTTGCCTCTAGCCACCGCCGCCACATGGTGCAGCATATGATCCATCGTTACGTGCGTCGTGTCTGGATAACCCAAAACCACCATTCCAAGGGAATCACCAACCAATAGTACATCCACCCCTGCCTCGTCTAACAAACGAGCTGTGGGATAGTCATAAGCAGTAAGGCAGGAAATGCGTTTCCTGTTTTTTCGAGCTCGTAGAGCCTCAGCTTTCTCTTGGCTTGGATTCATAATCTACAAAAAAGTTACCACACTGACTGCACCAATGTCAGCGGTGGTTCATCGGAATCGAGATGCTCATAGTGCTCCGAAATAGTAACAGTGTCACCAGGTAATATCAAATGTGGCCGGATATCATTCAACGGCTGCAACACAAAACGCCGCTCTAAAATGCGTGGATGCGGAATCGTCAAAATCTCTTCTTTAATCACCCCACTTCCAAAATACAAAATATCTACATCGATCACCCGAGGTGCATTATACGCATGCACCGCCTCTCGCCCCATGTGAAATTCCACCCCTTGAGTCATTCGCAGTAGATCATAGGGCTCCCCAATGTAATCAATTTCGATGACCGTATTATAAAAATCCGGGTCATCGCTGGCGCAATCCACTGGCTGGCTTTGATAGATCGGAGCCTGCAGATAGAGCGACTCAGGATCGACTATACCGCGCAGCATGTTGCGCGCCACCTTGATGTTATTGAGGCGATTCCCTAGGTTTGAACCCAGTGCTAAACCAACGCGTAAAGCCATCGCCCCATCACATTTTAATGTTTACTTAAGCTCCAAGACATCCTGCATGTCGTAGAGACCAGCCGGCTTGCCTTGAATCCAAATCGCAGCACGCACGGCGCCACTTGCGAAAGTCATGCGACTCGATGCCTTATGCGTCAGCTCCACACGTTCACCATCAGCAGCAAACATCACTGTGTGATCACCCACCACGTCACCACCACGAAGCGTGTGCATCCCGATTTCTTTCGACGGTCGAGGACCGATGTTACCCTCACGACCGTGTGTCACATCGTCTTGATAGGTAGTATTCGTTTCGTCGTTAAGAATTTCTAACAACCGACGTGCAGTGCCAGATGGAGAATCGATCTTGTGTTTGTGGTGCATTTCAGTCACTTCTATGTCGAATCGATCATTACCAAGAATCTGTGCCGCCTTCTGAGTTAAATAGAAAAGTGTGTTCACTCCCACCGAATAGTTCGCTGCGAATACGATCGGAAGCTTCTTGGAAGCCTCTACGATACGCGCCTTTTCTTCATCGCTGTGACCAGTAGTCCCGATCACCAAGGGCACATTCTTTTCAAGCGCCTCTGCAAGCACACTTTCAGTAAAGCTATGTACAGTAAAATCGATCGCTGCGTCTACCCCAGCGAATGCTTCCGCTAGGTTTTCGTCGTGATCGTGCGTCTTTGCTACTGCGGCATTCGCATCCGCTTCAGCAGCTTCGATAAGAGCCTGCCCCATGCGGCCAGAACGTCCAAGAATGAGAAGATTAGTCATAATTTGAAATGCTTTGAAAATGGTTAGACGAGAGAATACTTCTGCAGAAGAACGCGCACTTGCTCGAGCTGTTCACCATCAAGCTGAAGCATCGGCAGACGAATTTCATTGGAACAAAGACCCATCAACGCCGCCGCTGCTTTAATTGGCATCGGGTTAGTATCTACACTCATCAAGGTACTCAAGAGGTCAAAGTATTCCTCTTGTATCGCTTCAGCTTTTGCCACGTCATTGGCGAGCATCGCATTCACTAGCTCAGAAACCTTATCTGGTACGATATTCGACGCCACTGAAACCACACCGCAAGCACCGCGTTTCATAAACTCAATAGTCATCGGGTCATCCCCTGAAAGAATTTCAAAACCCTCGGGAAGCGCAGCTTTGAGTTGATCCACACGCTCTGCACAACCACTCGCTTCCTTGATAGAAATCACATTATCACAATCTGCAGCCAACCGCGCTGCAGTCTCTGGAGCAATCTCCACTACTGAACGCCCTGGCACTGAATAGAGCATAATCGGCAAAGAAGTGCTCTCAGCCACTGCGCGAAAATGATGGTACAACCCTTCTTGAGACGGTTTGTTGTAGTATGGAGTCACCTGCAATGATGCATCCACTCCGATCGCTTCAGCTTCTTCAGTCAAATGAATCGCTTCAGATGTAGAGTTTGCACCAGTTCCGGCAATCACTTTGATCCGGCCCGCTACAGCATCCACAGCCATGCGAATCACCTCGAGATGCTCATCGGCATCCAGAGTCGGCGACTCACCAGTAGTTCCAACGGGGACTATCCCCTGAACACCACCTTCGATCTGCTTTTCGATCAATTGGCGGAATGCTTCTTCGTCGACCTTACCATCGCGGAAAGGTGTAATAATAGCTGTATGCGTGCCTGCGAACATGTGCGCAGCCTAATCACGGAAACTCACGAGTCAACGTTAGTTTTATCGACGATTCAGTAGCGTATCGCCCCATTAAAAATGGACACCTTAAAATATTCTCAGGCGTTCATATGCTGTAAAATCCGTCACGGGCAAACTTGCTTACCAGCGACAGATTAACTAAACTCAAGTTTGAATACTACTGCAGCCAACAGAATCATGCCCAAAGCGAACTCTTGGCCAATCGCTAACATTACACTACACACCAGCACCTAGACCTTTAATGCCAACGTAAATCGATATTGGGTAGGTGAAATGTATTTCCCCATCGAGCAATCGGGTTTTTATCCCGAGTTGGTCTCCAGTGAGGTCTGCACGAAAAATGTCTCTTAACTTTTCATCATCTCCAGGATTAGGAAACGACGCTGCCAATTGTCGCTCAAGCTCCATCTCAACTTCGTAGCCAGACCTCTGTATGTCAACCAGACCCGAAGAGGCTAACATAGAGTCAAATTCTTCGTCCGATAGCGCCTGAGTATGGGAAGGGTCCCGTAACCGCTCCATCTCATTATAAGCATCGACACACTGCGCAGGAAGCACCGGATCTGCAATCAACACACGCCCGTTGGGCTTGCAGACACGAATCATCTCCGACAAAACCGAAGAAGGGCTGGTGAAGTGATGGAATGTATAGCGAGAAATCACCACTGAAAATGTATCATTCTCAAATGGCAGTTTCGTTGCTGTGCCAACCTGCCAATCCATATTGAAAAGAGATTCTGATCTTTGCCGAAGTTGAGCCTCTTCAATCATCTTCTCGGTTAGATCGATCCCTGTCACCTTCTTTGCTTTTTTAGCGAATTCGCAAGCCACTATGCCAGGCCCACATGCCACATCCAACACTGTGTCATTAGAATCGACCTTAGAAAGCGTGATAAGAAGATCAACTGAATCAAGATGTCCCTTCAGTAAAGTAAACGGAATCGCCTGCTTGGTGAATTGTTCTCGTATGCGTATGTTGTGTTCTGATTCTGATGGCGTCATGCGGGTATGAATAATCAATTCCCTCAGATATTTCTTGTACCAGACTGATCGAGAATTCCACGCAGCTGCTTGCGATAGGCCGCGGGAGTCAGTTGAAAAATACTTCTAAACGCCTTGGTAAACTGGCTCTGGTCGTAAAAACCGACCTCAGCAGCTAACTCTGAAAGAGAAAGTTCACTCTTCAAAAGTAACCTAGCCCTTTCAGTACGGGAGTTCAGAGAATATGCCTGAATCGTAGTCCCGTAGCATTTCTTAAACAACCTATTACAATGTTCTTTTGAAAAAGGCATCTTGTCTTCGATATGTCGAAAACAAGCATCCGCGCCTACGCCAGTATCCATCATTTTCTTAAGCCTCAAAGGCACCCAATGAATACAAGTCAGCTCGTCCTCTTTAAGCTCATTACTCAGATCGACACCACATTGTTCCAAGATTTGCATTATGGAACCAGTAAGTGCACCCTTCATCGCCTCGTCAGCATCATAGTAATCCTGCATCCATTGAACAAAACGACGATACAGTTTCTCATCATGAACTAGGTTTCTAGGAGCCGCTTCATCCCCTGAAGAAGCTAAAATGGAACAATCCATCGATAGGACATGCACTCCAGAAAAGTCCATAGAAGTCGAAAGAATTCGATGAACAAACCCGGCAGGAATGAAGCAAATCGTTCCTTTGTTAAGGTCCAAAATGCGATCTACGATATTCATCTGGATCGTACCGCCTTCAACAGCCGCGATCACCGAATAGTCATGACTATGAATCCTTTCGCAGCCTAACCTTTCAGAGGAAAATCGAGCATCTACTACCATTGTTTTCTCACAAAACATGTGATTCCTTTAGCCGAGTGAAGTTAAGTAATTATTCATGACTGATTTAAGGATAGCTGACTAAGCTGGAAGTTACTACAAAAAACAGTCCTCTCCAAACTATTTGAAAGCTCCAACTCCAATCCCCCTTAGACCCCCTCCAAACACCACAACGCTCCAAAATGCCGATATCTCCAGACATAGAACAACAACTCACCAAACTCGGCGCCCCGCCCTCGACCTTGGTTGAAAAATTTATCCAAGGCTCAGGCTCCGGTGGCCAAAAAATCAATAAAACGGCCTCCTGCGTCTACCTCAAACACTCGCCCACAGGCATCGAAATCAAATGCCAATCTGACCGATCGCGCGAACAAAACCGCCTCGCCGCACGCCAAGAACTTATCAAAAAATTACTGATCCTCTACCAAAAAGCGGCCGCTGAAAAACGCGACGCCAGAGAAAAGAAGCGACGCACCAATCGCCCCCGCTCGCGCAATTCCAAAAACAGGATGCTCAAAAATAAAAAACACAACTCCCAGAAAAAGAACCTCCGCAGAAAACCGAACGCCCACGATTAGAACTCCCAGTCTACCTCCCGCATTTGCCTTGCGCTCAAACTACTTCCCCCGTATGACCAACGGCATGTGGAAAGGACGTTTCTCAAAAGCAACAGCAGACCTCGTACAACAATACGGCGAATCCATCTCCTACGATTGGAGACTTTATAAACACGACGTCGCGGGCTCCATTGCTCACGCTCGTGCACAGGTCAAAGCAGGTATTCTCACTCAAGACGAATTCGAACAAATCGAATCAGGCCTGCGCGACATCGAAAAAGATATTGATGCCGGCAACTTCGACTTCTCAATCGAGCTCGAAGACATCCACATGAACATCGAGTCCGAGCTCACTAAGCGCATCGGCGCCGTCGGAGGAAAGCTCCACACTGCTCGTTCACGCAACGACCAAGTCGCTACCGACACTCGCCTATACTGCCGTGAAGAAATCGACACCATCACCACGCAAGTCAAAGAACTTCAAGTAGCTCTTCTAAAGAAAGCAGAACAATACGCAGATGCAGTCATCCCTGGCTACACCCACCTTCAGCGCGGCCAGCCAGTCACCGTCGGCCATCACCTTCTCGCCTACGTCGAAATGTTCGCCCGCGACATCGATCGTCTCACTGACGCCCGAAAACGTGTCAATGTCTCACCTCTCGGCTCAGGTGCTCTCGCAGGCTCCACTATCAATCTCGACCGTCAACAAATCGCCGACGAGTTAGGTTTTGATAGAGTCACCACCAATTCCATGGACGCCATCTCTGACCGCGACTACATCATGGAATTACTCTTCGACTTCGCCCTCATCGGCACTCACCTGTCCCGCATTTCAGAAGATCTCATCCTCTGGTGTTCCAGCGAGTTCGGCTTCGCTACCCTTTCCGATGCCCACACCACTGGCTCATCACTTATGCCTCAGAAGAAGAACCCAGATGTCTGCGAAATCACTCGCGGTAAATCTGGTCGACTCTACGGTAACCTCGTTTCACTTCTTACCGCTGCCAAAGGTCTCCCCCTCACCTACAACCGCGACCTACAAGAAGATAAAGAACCTCTCTTCGATTCCATAGACACCATCAAGATTGCCCTCGCTGTAAATGCAGAAATGATCGCCGACATGACCGTCAATATTGAAGAATGTAAAGCAGCAGCATCCGACCCAATGCTCCTCGCAACAGATCTCGCTGACTACCTCGTCAAAAATGGCGTCCCATTCCGTTCCGCCCACGAACTCGTCGGCCAAGCCGTCGCAGTCGCAGTCGAGTCCAAGACTCCTCTCGATCAGATCGACCTTACTAAAATTTCCGAACACTACGGCGCTGACGCAAGCGCAGTTTTCTCACTAGAAACTGCTCTCAAAGCACGCACCAACCCAGGCGCCCCAAGCATCGAGAACGTCAAAGCCGAAGTCGCTCGTTGGAAAAATACTATCTAACAGCCAATATCACTTCACTCTCTTTCATTTCCAAATGCCCTGGGATCCTTTTTTCCTAGGGCATTTTTTTGACTTCGCTCAGTAGGCTGATACTCTAACGGAGGCATCTCTTAAGCTCTACCCCATGTCACTCCAAGACCTCATCTCACATAAAGTAGCCCATGAAGTCCTCACCGAAGACCATCTTCCTGAGCTCCATGAACACGAGGCTATCGGCACATGTATCCTCTATAATGCCACCGACCTCCATCAATGTGACCTTCAAAACGTCAATGACCTCCCTCAAAACCCTGACAAAAAAAACACCTGGATCCATTGGAGAAACCTCAATTATTGCCCTGAAACCATTGCTCTCTTCGATAAGTTCCAGCTGCACGCCCTGATCGCCGAAGACATCATAAACACCGACAGCCGTGTCAAAATCGAAGAGCTCGAAGACTCTATCTTCGTTTCTACCAACATCCCGATCAACTCTGTCGACGGCTTAGAAATGCGTCTTCAACATTTCTGTTTAGTCCTTACAGAAAACACTTTAATCACGTTTAGCGAAGCACCTGATTCCTTATTGGGCGATATTTTAAGACGCCTTAATTCCCCCAAACGAAGAATCAGAAAACAAGGAGTCGACTATCTTTTCTGGGCCATTTTAGACGCCATCGCCGACTACAATACTCTTTACGTCAACAATCTAGCAGACCACTTAGATGGTCTCGAAGACGACCTCATTGAGTCGAACCACTCTCTCACACTCCCCATCATCCACGCCACCCGTCGGCGCATTACGCAGTTCCACAGACTCACTCAACCATGTCGCGATATAGCATCGCGCCTCACTCGCTCAGACTCAGACCTCATCGCTGAATCCAGCACCCTTTTCTTTCGCGACCTCTACGATCACACCACTCAAACAGTGGAAGCCACTGAATACCTTCGCGAACAGGCATCAAACTTACTCGAGCTCTACTACACGACTACCAGCCACCACATGAATGAGGTGATGAAAGTACTCACCGCCGTGTCAGCTATTTTTCTCCCTCTCACCTTTCTCGCCGGTATCTATGGCATGAACTTCGATTACATGCCCGAGATCCACCACCCTGCAGCTTACCCCATTTTCATGACTCTGCTACTAGGCATCGCGCTCAGCCTCACTGTATTCTTTAAAAAGAAAAACTGGTTTTAACCAAAACTCTCAGCACTTCTTTACCCTTTTTCACAATGTCATCAGTTACTTCAAACAAGACACTCCATACACTAATCCTCTTGTTAGTGTGTTCCCTAACAAGCCTAGCCCAGACCCAAAAGTCCGATAATAAAGCTCTCGTTTCAGAAACCATCGATGCTGAACGCACTGAGTCGCTTGAGTCCTCAGTTATCGAAGACATCAAAACGACAGAACAGAAAATTAAAAAGACTCAGGCCCAGTTAGACCTCGTCACTAACTATCGAGCCAATGCCGAAAAACGCATTCAACTCATCGAGTCAGCTGGTCTCTCAATCGACGCCAAAACTGGCCAACTCCTCCGCCAACAGCGTTCCCAACTTCCTACAGTCTACTCACTTAAGCAACAACTCGATCAGGTCAATGTGGAGATCACTAATGCCGAAATCACTCTCCTCGATCTAAGCAATAGCCTTGAACCTCACCATCAAGATACCGACACCCTCGAAGCCAACTACGAGAAATACATCTCCAAACTCGACGAACTCGCTAAAATCACCCGCGAAACTCTCAACACTACACAATCCTATACCTACTACCTCGACGAAAGACTTCTCTGGATCCCTAGTATCAAACCTGTTCAATTAGGAGAATTCAAAACAGAGCTCTCTGCTATTATAAAACTGTTCTCCCCTTCCTCACTAGAGTCACTTTTTAAAAGCCTTCGCCGCGACATCATAAAATCCCCTCTACTGTGGATCGCAGTCCTCTTTCCCCTCATCATCCTTTTCTTCTTCACTTCTAAAATCAAGCGCGCCCTCGAAAAGCTCGCCTCTAGAGCGCAGCATCGCGACTGCCTTACCATCGCGCCCTCCTTCTTTTCCACCGTCCTTTCTCTACTTCTTTCCCAGCTGCTCCCTCTCGCCCTCTTTTTTCTCGCCTGGCGCTGCGACTCACCCGTCAATTGGAGCTCCGGCTTCTTCGCCGCTGCCATAAGCGTATCCTTACTTTCATTCCTTAACATTATCGCCACCCAATACGGACTGTTAGAGTCCCACTTCGGCACAGAAAAGCACAAGACTAAACTCCTTCATTTCCATACAGCGTGGGCGCTTGTTGCCATCCCATCGCTGCTTTTCCTCTCCTACTCTTTACACTCAGCCAGCATGTCTCCTACAGGGCGCATCAGCTTCATGCTCGCTATGGCTCTCTGCCTATACTTTGCCCACAGCTTACTCAAACCTAGCAAACGCCTTCTAGCTAGTGAACACACCCCAAATTGGCTACTCAAAACCCTCTACTCCATCGGTGTGCTCACCCCTCTCATTTATCTCCTTGGTTATGCCATCGGTTACATTGCCTCCGTCCAGACCCTCCTAGACCACACTGTCATCACTATCGTTTTCATCGCTTCTATCAGTATTTTTGCTCGCCTCAGCTCACGTTGGGTTCTCATCTCCCGCCGCAATTTTGCAAAACACCAAGCCCGTAAAAAACACGAAGCCCTTAAGGCTGAACAAGGAAGCAAAAACTCCAACGACATCCCATCCATCGAAGAAATTGAAGCCAACTCCGTTGATATTCAGGCCATCGCAACACAAACAAAAAGTATCATACGCTTCCTCACTACAGTCATCAGTATGATAGCCCTCTGGAATATCTGGTCGCCAGTGCTACCCGCCTTCACCGCTCTTGATAATGTCACTGTCGTTCAATCTCACCATCCAGCTTACTCCTCCGATGCACAAACAGAAGAAAACTCATCTTCTGCTAACTCAAACCCAGTTTCGTCCATTACCAGCGCCACCCAATCCTCAGACGATAATTCCACCTTCTTCTCCAATTCTATCAGCCTCGGTGACATTATTGGAGCCATTCTCATTATCGCCTTCACCCTCGTCGCAGCCAAAAACATTCCCGGTCTGCTTGAACTTAGCGTCCTCCGTAGGATCAATCTAAAGCCCGGTGGAAACTACGCTATCACCACAGTCTCACGCTACCTCATCATTACTAGCGGAATCCTTGCGGCCTTCGCTCAGGTCGGCGTCACTTGGAGCAGTGTAAAATGGCTCGCCGCCGCTGTCACTCTCGGTATCGGTTTTGGTCTCCAAGAAATTTTTGCCAACTTCGTCGCCGGCCTCATCATTCTTTTCGAACGACCAGTCAGACTTGGTGACATCGTCACCATTGGCGATGTCACTGGCCGAGTCAGCCAAATTAAAATCCGTGCCACCACCATCCAACAATTCAATAACCGAGAACTCCTCGTGCCCAATAAAGAATTTATCACTGGCCAACTCATCAACTGGTCGCTCTGCGACAATACCCTCCGCTTCGAAATTCCCATCGGAATCGCCTATGGCTCCGACACACAGAAAGCCACTGAAATTCTCCACGAAATCATTTCCAAACACCCACACGTCCTCAAAGACCCTGAACCTGATGTGCTCTTCCAAGAATTTGGTGCCAGCTCGCTCAACTTCGTCCTCCGTGGCTTCGTCAACCACTACCAATACCTCCTCAGCACCCAAAGCGAACTCCATTACCAAATCGATGAAGCATTCCGCGAAGCCAGTATCGAAATCGCTTTCCCACAAACCGATATCCACATCAAAAGCCTCCCAGCAAAAGCTCTCGAAGATATTCCAGAACAACAGTAGCCCTTCAATTCCTCACACCCTTAGGTTTTTCTTTACCATCGTCCCACATCCGCTACACAGCTCTGCATCAACTTTCTGTAGATAACTCAAGACAGTTATCCCTACCTTACCAAACGCTATGAAACCTTTCCCATTCGACGTCTTCGAGCCAAAGTGGCAATCCATCTGGGATGAAAACAAAACCTTCCGCACGCCCAACCCAGGCGACGCGGATTTCGACGCGACCAAGCCAAAGTACTTCGTCCTCGACATGTTCCCATACCCATCTGGCGCCGGTCTCCACGTCGGTCACCCAGAAGGCTACACCGCCACTGACATCCTCGGCCGCTTCAAGCGCATGAATGGTTTTAACGTCCTCCACCCGATGGGTTGGGACGCCTTCGGTCTACCCGCGGAACAATACGCAATCAAGACTGGCCAACACCCGCGTATCACTACCGAGCAAAACATCGACAACTTCCGCAAACAGCTCAAGTCCCTCGGCTTCGGCTACGATTGGGACCGTGAAATCAACACCACCGACCCAGGATACGTCAAGTGGACTCAGTGGCTCTTCATCCAGCTCTACAATTCCTATTTCTGCGAAGACGACAAAAAAGCCAAGCCAATTTCCGAGCTCGAAGCCAAAGGCCTCTCTCGCGAAGAAATCGACGCCCAGCGCCTCGCCTTCATCTCCGAAGCACCCGTCAACTGGTCACCCGACCTCGGCACCGTCCTCGCCAACGAAGAAGTCGAGGAATGGAAGGCAAAAGGTCACACCGTCGAGCGCCGCCCACTCAAGCAGTGGATGCTCCGTATCACCAAATACGCTCAGCGCCTCATTGACGAACTCGAGCCACTCGATTGGCCAGATTCCATCAAAGCCCTCCAGACCAACTGGATCGGCAAGTCCACCGGCGCTGAAGTCAAATTCGACATCGAGGGCAATGAAGTCACCGTCTTCACCACCCGTCCAGACACCCTCTTCGGCGCGACCTACATGGTGCTCGCACCCGAGCACGAACTCGTCAAAAAAATCACCACAGCAGAGAAGAAAGCAGAAGTCGACGCCTACATCACTGCCTGCGCGTCCAAGTCCGACCTCGAACGCGGTGACCTCAACAAAGACAAATCTGGTGTCTTCACTGGCGCCTATGCCACCAATCCAGTCAACGGCGAGCAAATCCCCGTCTGGATCGCTGACTACGTCATGATGGGCTACGGCACCGGCGCCATCATGGCCGTTCCGGCGCACGACGAACGCGACTATGAGTTTGCTCTAAAATTTGGAATCGATATCCGCATAGTAGTTATTGATCAAAATCCTGACCAAGCAGAGCCTAACAGTGGTCAAATAAAATCTACGCCCGGCGTCGCCGTAAACTCCGGCTTCCTCGACGGCATGAAGACCAAAGACGCCAAGAAAGCCATGATCCAGTGGCTGCTCGACAACGACAAAGGCACCTTCAAGACCAACTTCAAACTCCGCGATTGGCTCTTCTCACGCCAGCGTTACTGGGGTGAGCCCTTTCCTGTCCTTTGGGAAAATGGCCAGCATTCCGTCGTCTCCGAAGACGAACTTCCCATTCTCCAACCAGAGATGGACGACTTCAAGCCCACCGGAGACCCACGTGGCCCCTTGGTCAAAGCGACCGATTGGATCAAGTACTCCGAAACCGCAGAGCGCGAAACCAACACCATGCCACAATGGGCTGGTTCCTGCTGGTACTACCTCCGCTACTGTGACCCGAACAACTCCGAGCGCTTCATCTCTAAAGAAGCAGAAACCTACTGGAGTGGCGAAGGCGCCACCGTCGACCTCTACGTCGGCGGCACCGAGCACGCCGTCCTCCACCTTCTCTACGCCCGCTTCTGGCATAAAGTTCTCTACGACCTCGGTCATCTCTCCACCAAGGAACCTTTCCAAAAGCTCGTCAACCAAGGCCTCATCCTCGGCGAAGACGGACAGAAAATGTCCAAATCCATTGGCAACGTCGTCAATCCAGACGAAGTCGTCGAACAATATGGAGCCGACTCACTCCGCCTCTACGAAATGTTCATGGGCCCACTCACTCAAGTGAAACCATGGCAGATGAAAGGCGTCGAAGGCGTATCGCGTTTCCTCGGCAAAGTCTGGCGCGCCGTCTTCACTCAAAACCAAGCCGGCGAGTGGCAACTTTCTGAAAAGGTTGTGAACGAAGAAACTTCCGATAAAGCCCTCCTCAAGGTCGTCCACGAAACCATCAAAAAAGTCGGCGAAGACATCGAGTCTCTCTCCTTCAACACGGCGATCTCGCAAATGATGATCTGTACCAATGCCTTCACCAAGGCAGAGAAAATCCCAGTGAGCCTACTCGTCGATTTCCTCAAAGTCCTCAACCCATTTGCCCCACACATCACCGAGGAAATCAATCAACAACTCGGCAACAGCGAACTCCTCTCCGAGCAAGCATGGCCTCTATACGTCGAAGAATACCTCATCGAATCTGAAATCCAACTCGTCGTTCAAGTCAACGGCAAGGTCCGCGCCAAACTCACGGTTGCTAAAGATTCTTCTAAAGAAGAAGTCGAAGCCCTCGCCCTCGCCGACGAAAAAGTGAAGAGCTTTACCGATGGCAACACCATCCGCAAGGTCATCGTCGTCCCAGGCCGCCTCGTCAACATCGTCGCGAACTAAAGCTGCTGATTATTCACTCATACAGCCACAGCCTCACCAGCTGTGGCTTTTTTATTCTCCTCTTCCAGCACTTGCACACCCTTCCTAAAACTGCCACCTTGCCAGCAACGCGTCATGTCCACAGCCACTCTCAAACTCGCCGTCCTCAACGGCAAACCAGAAATTTTCCACACCCTCCAAGGCGAGGGCGTCAGCATGGGTGTGCCCTCCATCTTCATTCGCTCCTCACTCTGCAACCTCCACTGTACCTGGTGTGATACCGACTATACTTGGAACTGGGAAGGAACCCCGTGGCCACACGAAAATGACCAAGTCGAAGGCTATAAAAAATTCAAAAAGTCAGACTACATCCTCGAATGCCCGATCGAAGAGGTGGCTGCTCAAGTTCAGCATTTCCCTTGTAAAAACCTGATCCTCACGGGCGGTGAACCCCTCCTACAGCAAGACGCTTGGCTCGCCCTCATCAATTTCCTCCGCAGCAGTGATCCAAGCTATCGCTTCGAAATCGAAACTAATGGCACCCAACTTCCTAATTCGGAAATGGCAGAAGCCATTGACCAATTCAACGTCTCCACAAAGCTCAGTAATTCCGGCAATCCAGCCAAACTCCGCGACAACCCAAAAGCCATGCAATGGTTCGCGCAGTCGCCAAAAACCTGGTTCAAGTTCGTCATCCAAGACCCGACCGACCTCGCCGAGATGCAGGAAATCGAATTGAAATATACAATCCCTCGAGAACGTATTCTTCTCATGCCCGAAGGCCGCGACGAGAAAACATTGCACCGACGCCGCTTATGGCTCGCAGACCTATGTCGCGATCACGGTTACCGTTTCTCCGACCGACTGCACATCCAACTCTGGGGCGCCAAACGCGGAGTCTGATTTTCCCTTAAAAAATTTGTAACTTTCTCGCAACTTTTACCTAGCTCGCAAGTTCAACCCACTGAAGCCACCACAAGACATGAACACAAACGAAAACAACGACCCAGTCTGGAAATTGCTAGAAAATGCCTCTGAGCAAAAAGCTAGCCCTTTGTTTTCGCGTAATGTCATGCGAGACGTACGCCAAGAAGAGCAACTCTCTAAACCTTGGTGGAAGAAGCTTCTCAGCCCAGCCCCTGTTATCGGAACCCTCACAACCGCAGCAGCTTGTGTCGCTCTAATAATCAGTACTCAGCCCACTGAAGTTCCATATGCCCCTCCTGTAGCTCAGACTGAAACCATTTCTGCAGATCAAGGCCTTAATGCCCTCGCTGATACTATTCCGACAGACGATAGCTTCAGTGACCTCATTGATCCTCTTTCTCTTGTTGCAAGCAGTGACATTGAGTTACTTTCTGACTTCGAAATGCTCATGGAATTGTAACAATTCCACTTTATAAAATATTTTTATAAATAATTCTTAATAATTCGAAGTTTTAAAATAAATTTGACAAACGCTAGGTTTTTATAAAAAATTCTAGTAGTTAGATTCAAATTTATGAACTTCCTTCGCATAGTCTCCTTCATCGCTCTGAGCTGCAGCATGCTTCATGCAGGTAGCTTTAAGCATGTAGTGATCGATCCAGGCCATGGAGGAAAAGATAAAGGAGCCTACTGGGGTGGTGTTAAAGAATCTGACATCAACCTCAAAGTCGCGAAAAAGCTCGCGAACATTCTCCGAGCGAATGACCTTGAAGTCACACTCACGCGAGACTCCGACCAATTTGTCTCACTCAGCCGCCGTGCCGAACTTTCAAATCGCTACCGTGACACCATTTTCATAAGTATTCACTTCAATGCCAGCACGCACACATACGTCCACGGAGTTGAAACATTTTACGCAAGCAGTAAGGGCAAACAACTGGCAAATGCGATTCACTCTAGCATGCTAGAGCGCTTAAATGCCAAAAACCGCAGAATCCGTCTCGGTGATCGCTACGCAGTACTTACCAAAACCAACTGCACTGCAGTTCTCGTAGAATGTGGCTATATTAGTAATTGGGCTGAACGCCAGAACTGTAAACGCTCGTGGTATCACTCTCTTACAGCAAGCGCTATCGCTGATGGAATTCTTCATTATCGGTAGAATTTTCAGTGCGAAGTGGGGAGTTTCCTGTTAGTCATCATTGCGTGATCCGTACTCTCTTTTTTCTTCTCGTAATTGTCAGCACTCTCAATGCGCAATCCTATGTTCCCAGTGGCGAGCGCCCTCCGGCCTTCCCCCGCGAATTCCGTGGTGCATGGGTAGCCACTGTCTACAACATCGACTGGCCGAGCCGCCAAGGCCTTAGTGCTTCGACTCAGAAATCCGAACTCTTGGCTCTTTTAAATAAAGCTCAACAGCTCAACCTTAACGCCATCATCTTCCAAGTCCGTCCAAATGCAGACGCCCTTTATCAATCCAGACTAGAACCATGGAGTCATTGGCTCACCGGGACCATGGGGAAATCCCCAGGCTACGACCCGCTCCAGTACTGTATCGAGCAAGCCCATGCCAGAGGCATCGAAGTTCACGCGTGGTTCAATCCATTCCGAGCGCTCCCTAATAAGTCATTGCCGACCTCGAGCAACCATGTGAGCCGCACCCACCCACAACACACCAAAACTTACAAAAACTATAAATGGCTTAACCCGGCCGATAGCTTCACCCAGAAGCGAGCTCTCGCTGTCATTATGGATGTCGTCAATCGCTATGACATTGATGGCGTACACATTGATGACTACTTTTACCCCTATCCCACCCTCGTTGGTGGCCGCCCCTCACCCGATTTTCCTGACGGTAAATCCTCAGCCCAACGTCGCGCTTATGTCGATGGCTTTGTCAAAGATATGTACCGCTCAATCAAATCAAAGAAGCCATGGGTGCGAGTCGGCATCAGCCCTTTTGGCATTTGGCGACCAGGCGTTCCAAGCGGAATCGAAGCGGGAATTGATGCCTATGAACACCTCTGCGCTGATTCGCGGAAATGGCTCAAAAATGGTTGGTGTGACTACCTTTCGCCGCAGCTCTACTGGCGCATCTCACCTCGCAAACAATCTTACACAGCTCTGCTGACTTGGTGGAGACAACAAGGAACACGCCCAGTCTGGCCAGGCATAGCCACTGCAAGAATTCAGAGCTCAGATGACCCTGGCCGTCCCGCCTCAGAAATTGTCAATCAGGTCAAACTCTCACGCAGCGTCGGCCGCAACTGGGCTGGAGCCCTCCATTGGTCTATGAAATCACTCATGCAAAACCGTGGCGGCATCTCCAGCAGCCTCGAAAAAGGCCTCTACTCAGTTCCCGCTTTGGTTCCTCCAATGACTTGGATCTCTAAAAAAGCGCCCTCTGCACCTAAAATTGCAGCCAAGTCTTCGGGTGGGAACACTAGCGTAAGTATTGGTCGCGTTTCAGGCGTCCAACGCTATGCAGTCCAAGCACGCTATGGCAAATCTTGGAGCTCTGTCGCAGTCACAGCTCAAGCGAGTATCACTCTCAAAGGACGACCAGACGCTATCGCTGTCACCGCTGTTGATCGTTACGGTAATGCCAGCGGCCCTTCAGTGCTAGGAATACAACGTTAGCAAAAGCTCATAAATAGCTGACTTATCTGGCTTGACAAAGATTCTTCTGCAGTCATATCCCTCGGCCGCTCCTGCTCGCTATTTCTAGCTTTACTTCTGCTAGATTTACTGAGCATATACTAAAGAACTCTTAACAGCTTCGCCTAGCCACCTCACTCTCATGAAGATTAAACTCTTTCTTTCCGCTTCACTCGCAACGCTAGGGATCTGGCTCGCAGCTGCCTATTTCCACACAATTGATGTAGCTAGCTATCAATCTCATGAATCAACTCCTGAGACTGCACAATTAGAAGAAAAGCAACCAGCGGCTAAGCTCAACAAAGAGTCTGAGCTTGAGACACTCTCCTTAAATCAGTAAGACGTCACAAAATTTCAGCGAAAAAGCTCTGACTGTTCACACCGTCAGAGCTTTTTTGTTTCTCGGTAATTTTAATATTTATTCGCCGAGTAGCGTACTGCGGCTGTAAAGCGAAACCACGGGAATACCGCGAGCTTCGATCGCTGCGCGACCTCCTTCTTCACGATCCACAAGTACAAGTGCGAACTTCACAGTACCACCTGCACGCTCGATTGCTTCAATCGCTTTGATTGTGGAACCACCCGTAGTAATCACATCGTCAACAACTACGACTTGGTCGCCTTCTTTAAAATTCCCTTCGATCTGCTTTCCACGTCCATGTCCTTTAGGCTCTTTACGGATATTGAAGACTTGAATCATTTCGTCGGGATTCTCCATAGCAGAAGTCATTCCAACAGCTAGGGAGATCGGATCTGCACCCATGGTCATGCCACCAATCGCATCAATCTCAAGACCTTCAGATTGGATTCGCTCGCGTACTACCTTCCAACCCAATTGACCGACCAAGCGTGCGCCGACTGAATCAAGTGCTGTCACGCGACAGTCGATATAAAGGTCAGACTTGGCTCCAGACGCGAGGGTAAATTCACCAGTACGTACTGACTTTTCCAACAAAAGGGATTTCAAAGAGTCGTAAATCTCAGACATGCCAGCAGCATTTACTTGTGCTCGTAAAATGTAAAACCTTATCCGATCGCTCAGAAACAAAAATGCCCACAGCCTTGGACTGTGGGCATTTTGAAAATGTGATTAAGAAATCTAGTTTCTAGTGAGTTATCGGAGCCGATTCAGCGGCTGCTGCTTGTCTCTCGTCATAGGCCGCTTTGTTTTCTTCGTAAGCTGAGACGGACATATCGTTCGCCCACTTAGTGAATGATTTCTGAGACTCGACAACCATGGTGCCGATCATGTCAGCGTGACCTTCACCACAGAGCTGACCACAGACTACAGAAGTCTCGAGCTCTTTGAGTGGAGTGAACCACATTGGGATGTCTTTGCCTGGGATCGCATCCTGCTGTATACGCATTGGGATGATAGAGAAGTTGTGGATCACGTCAGTGGAAGTCGTCTGAACGATAGCTGGACGGTCAACTGGAAGCTTGAGAGTCGAAGCGATAAAGTCATCAAATCCGTTTGGATCGTTAGGGTCGATACATGCATCGCCTTGGGTACTTACAAGATCGCGATCGATGAAGCCGAACTTGCCGTCGTTGCCAGCGTAGTGGTACTTCCAGCCGAACTGGTAACCAATCGCACGAACACGTACCGGGTTTTCTTCAACAACCTTGTCGTAAGAATCTGTACGGTCAGCCCAGAGAGGAAGCGCGAAACCAAGAAGGAGAACTGCTTCAATAATGATCACACCAACCTCAAGGTGAGTGGAAACGTGGTTCTTCACACCGTGATATTGAGCCTTCTTGTTTTTCTTCTGATGAAATTTAAAGAGACAGACAAAGAAAAAGATCGTCCAACCAACGAAGAGCGCAAGCATGAACCAAGTGATAACATCCATCATGTGACCGACTTGGTCACCGTGTGCGGAATAGTTTTCAGGAAGGCCAAGCCAATCAGATGGAGAGAAGAGTGAAGCGAGTGTATGGTTGCTGAACATAGTGTGTGTTAGAGCAAGTAGTTAGAAAATGTGTTTAGGCCTCGTACGGGTCCTGAAATTGTGGATCGAAATTTGCCTTTGAACGGCGTGCAATACGGAAGATGACAAAACCTAGTGTTCCGAGAATTGGAATGAGTAGGCAGAGCATGAATAGAATAGCATAGCCTGCAGCGTTGTCTCCAGCCTTCTCGAAGGCATTAGCACAGGTTGTACAAGCGATATTTAGGTTGCTAATCATTTCTTTTCCTTTCTTAGTTAACTATACAGTTTCTTAGCTTTTTTGATAAAGTAGACGCCATATACTGGTGTGATTAGTGCGACTACTGCACAAACCCAGCCCACATTCTTCCAAAAAGATGCATCTTGAGAAACACCACCGGTAAATGCCCAACCCGCTACGAGAGCGAAGAAGAGTGTGACTACTGTGATGAATACGATATGGAATCCTTTAAGAGACATGGTTCTGGTTACTTAGAGTTTAGTGAGATGGATTAGCATCACCATAACCTGCAGGCATCAATCCGTCAAAAGTGATTGGATCATGGAATGCCCATCCGAAAAGCCAGATGAGAACTGCTGCAAATACAAGTGACCCAAAGAAGATCCAGTAGATCCCTTTTTTCTCATGGTTAAGGTGCATGAAAATATAGCCAACGAAGAACATCTTGGTCATTGCGATTGCGAGACCGAGAATCATATCCCAGACGTCGAATCCGTGACCGCCAATGTCGAGAGCTTCTACAGTAGCAACTAGAACAGTAACTACAGTTCCGACGAAGAGACCTGCTCCAACGAGTCCGTAGACTTTGAAGTGTGATTTAATTTCTTCAGGAGAATCTGCCATTTTGAATAGTGGTTAAATGTTAGTGAGCTAGTTTAAAATTACATGAGGTAGAATACTGGGAATACGAGAATCCAGACGAGGTCAACAAAGTGCCAGAAGAGACCGCCAACTTCCACTCGGTTCGCAAGCCAATCTGGATTGCTAAGATACATTTTACGACCGAAGAAGAGGTAGTAACCGAGAACGATTGCACCACCGATCACGTGAAGACCGTGAAGCCCTGTGATCGTGAAGTAGATCGCATAGTAGTTATTCATCTTAGGTGAGAATACAGAGTCGAAGCGAACGTCAGGTCGGTCAACATGCACGTGATGCGGGAATGTTGCTTTATGCTCGTCTGTCATGCCGATCACATCATAGATCATATGAGGCTTGTGATCATCTTTAACCTGCATCCAGTTCTCAGCAGTGATATTGTAATCGAGTTGAGCGTAACCGTACATTTGCTGCCAAGTGACACGGTACATGTCGATTTCTGTCGGTGTGCGCCCCTCGCCTGTGAGCATATCTTTCTTCTCCTTAAGGTGCTCAGCGAGATACCCACGCCAAACTTTATGAGTTTCCCAAAGTTTGCGGATCTTGTCACCACCCTCACCATGGAGGTGAAGAATTGGAGATTTCTCAATTAAAGCATCAGCGTCGAGACCTTTGCTCTCAGCTTTCATCACAAGGTGACGGAAGTCGATCGCATCGACATAGTGATATACAAGTGCTGAATCACCAGCTGTACCACTGATCACAGTTCCATCCAGAAGAGACACGTTAGTGGATTCACCTTCTTGGGAATTAGAAATACGTCCCCAGCCAGTGTCGAGTTTAAGCTCTGAACCTTTGGCGTCGAATATCATGTTGCCATTAGCGAGAAGGAACTCGTTGTTCTCTTCCGCTTGCTTGACAAGCTGTGTGTGGACGTCTGCAACAGTCGATTTCACTTTTGAATCGTAATCCTTAAGCCCCTTGAGCTCAGGGAATTTACCAGAGCGAACCTCAATCCAAGCATCCTTAAGAAGCTTGGTACGGAGCTCTTGGTTATGAGTACGCGCCTTGATGAATTCAGCTGCTGCTGTATCCAGCACCTCTGTTGAAAGTGGTGTGCCTACTGGGTAAAGAACCTTCTGAGTGAATTTCCCACCAGTGATTTCGCGTACTTGATACGCTTCTTTAAGCGTTGGAGCTTCAGAGCTTTGAGCGAGAATTTCAGCCACGTAATTTGGAGCAGCACTCTCGATCTTGAAATTGATTGAATCCGCTTCTACCGCATAAACATTACCGTGAGTCGGGTCTCCCTTTTCATATTCAAGGTGACCTTCAACCCATGCGTAATCATTGGTCTGGGTGCCGTGGTGCTCGAACTTACCTTTGTATTCCTTGGCCTTGAAGACCATGAAGATTGCAGCACAGAGGATAGTGAATGACATGTTTCCGACAAACATACCCCACTTGCGGAGCTTGAGACCGGCCCAAGCAAATACCACTGTCACTGAGGAAGCGATCAGAATGAAGGTGTTAATCAAACCCGGAAGGACTGGAAGCACACGCTCAGGCCATGGGTAATCCGCGAATACACGGAGGAAGATGTAGGATGAGAACAGGCCACCGAAGAGCATGACCTCTGAAGCGAGGAACAGCCAGATCGCGATCTTAGAGTTATTAAGACCGGTGTCCTTGCGTGGGTTAACGATATAAGGAATTTCCATTTTGAAATAGAGTCGTTAGATTATTTTGAAGTCTGCTAGCTAATTAAGCCTTGGCCTCGTCGTTAGATTTAGAAGCTACCTTCTTAGGCTCTTCCCACTGGGTGTAGAAATCTTCTTCACGGTCTGGACGAGAGTACTCGTAAGGACCGCGGTAGACAGCTACGTCGAATTCGAAGTTGCCGTGTCCTGGAGGCGTTGGAGTCGCCCATTCGAGAGTTGTTGCATCCCATGGGTTATCAGTGGCTTTCTTACCAGCGAACCAAGATGTGAAGAGGTTGATGATAAATGGAAGCTGAGCTGCTGCGAGTACGAATACAGCGATGGACATGGTATAGTTGAGATCGATGTTATCACGAACAATTTGTCCGAAAACGTTAGACGAATCTGCATCTACAACATAAGCGTCACCTCCATTGTACCAACGGCGGTGGAAACCAGCCATACCCTGCATAAGCATTGGGAAGAATACGAAGTTGATCGCGATCAGCGATGGCCAGAAGTGAAGGTGACCAAGGAAGGTATTCATGTGGCGACCGAACATCTTAGGGTACCAGTGATAGATACCAGCGAAGAGACCGAAGAGAATACCAGGTGCAACCACATAATGGAAGTGACCAATCACATAGTAGGTATCGTGAAGGTGGAGACCAACAAGGTTGAATGCGAGCGGAAGACCGGTGAGACCACCGATACCGAACATTGGAAGGAATGCACATGCCCAGATCATCGGCATAGTGAAGCGAATGGAGCCGCCCCAGAGTGAGATGATCAGTGAGGTAATGAGAACCACAGACGGTACGGAGATCAGAACAGTAGTGATCTGGAAGAAGGTAGAGATGCTAGATCCCATTCCAGTGATGTACATGTGGTGAGCCCATACGATGAAGGAAAGGAAACCAAGTACCAACACCGCATACACCATAGACTTATAGCCCCAAAGTGGTTTACGTGTATTCACTGGGATGATCTCAGCAACCGCAGCAATCGATGGAAGAAGAAGTACGTATACTTCTGGGTGACCAAGGAACCAGAACAAGTGCTGGAACAGAAGCGGTGAACCACCACCAGCTTGCTCGATCACTCCAGTTGCAGAAGTGTAGAGACCAGATGGCTGGAAGAATGAGGAACCGAAGAAACGGTCAACAACCTGCATGATACCAGCAACTTCGAGCGGCGGGAATGCAAGGAGTAGGAGGAATGCAGTTACAAGCATTGCCCATACAAGGAATGGCATACGCATCCAAGTCATCCCCTTCGCGCGAAGGTTAATAATGGTTGTAATCACGTTAACTGAACCTAATAGGGACGAAGAAATCAATAGCACAAGACCGAGCAACCACTGAGTCTGACCAGTGAAGAACTGGTTTGGATGTTGTGAATCTGCAATCGATGCAAGCGGTGGATAGTTTGTCCAACCTGACTTCGCTGTACCAGATTCGAGGAAGAATGAACCACACATCATGAGTCCTCCAACGAGGTAGATCCAGTAGGACATCATGTTCAGTTTAGGAAATGCCATATCAACAGCACCTACCTGAAGTGGTGTAACGTAGTTACCAAAAGCACCGAAGCCAAGTGGTACAACACCGAGGAAAACCATGATCGTACCATGCATCGCGCCGAACATGTTATAAGTTTCACCAGTCACTTTTCCATCAGTGAGCCAGCGGCCTTTCCAGGTATCCGTGAATACCCAGCTCAACCATTCTGGAAGCGGCTCGTTAGGATAGGCAATGCTCCAACGCATCACCATCATGAGGAAGAAACCAAACAGTAGGAACAGCAAAGCTGTAAGACCGTACTGAATACCAATGACCTTATGATCAGTGGAAAAGATATATTTCTGTATGAAACTTGGGTTGTGGTGATCGTGGTCGTGGTCACTCATAATTTTACGTCACTAATTGTGAAAGGTTGCGTGGGTCTAGATGAATTACTGGTCTGCGTCAACGACTTCTCCAGTCTTGATGTTAAGCAGAGTTTCAGGGGTAAGAGCTGGGGCTTCGAACTTCGCATCGCGGTGCTGAGCGAGATCGCCTGCACTGAATGGTTTCTTGCCGTATTCCTTAGAAATGGCACGAATCTCAGCAACTTGTTCAGGTGAGATAATTTCACCGACTTTGTTGCCAAAGCTATTTTGAAGATAGTAAGAAAGTGCCGCAATGTCGTAGTCGCTCCAGCCATCAGCCATTGGAGGCATCGCGCCATTGTATCCAGTGCCCTTAACTTCAATAGGTCCGGAAACACCGTGAATCATTACAAGAGCTGGTGACTTAGCGGACCCAGTAACCCACTCAGATCCTGCAAGTGGAGGGTAAACACCTGCTACACCTGCTCCTCCAGTTCCGTGACAAGAAGCACAGTTCTTATAAAGAGCGGAACCGCGCTTCATGTACGCGTCTGCTGCGAGCGCTGTTGGGATGGTCGAACCACCTGATTCAAATTCAGCACGAACGTAACCTTCCTTAGTAAAGGCGTCGTAGTCGAAGAGATTTTCTGAATCTAGCAGCACCGAACCACCAACTACAGCGACGATAAAGCCGGCGATCATGATCCAGATAGATACTGGCTCGAGACCGTTTTCACGGAGTTGTTGTTCACGGGAAGCCGCTGCTGCACTGCGCGTCACTTCTTCGTGCGCTTGTGCAACGTTTGTGGATTCTTCAAGATCCGGCTTTGTTGGATCTACTGGTACTTGATCAGTTGACATCGGAATGGTGCGGTTGGTGAGTGAAAATTGAGTTAGCTGCAAGCTCTTTGTAACATGCAGCTTGATATTCTTTACTTAGCGGATGCTTTTTTCTTAGAGCGGGCGTGGTTCATTGCGTAAGGCACTTCGGAATCACGCTTCATGTTGAGAAGGTAGGAAGTCAGCGCAAGTGCTTTTGGCTTAGCAACGACTTGCTCACCATTGGGACCTTCCAGAGCATTTTCATATCCTTGACCGAACACTGGTTGCTCGTCGAACATGTGCTTATTGGAAGGACAAACTGAATTCGGTTTCGCAAGGCGCGCATTGTAAAGCTGAGCAAAAACAGCCTTCTCTTTGTTAAATTTCTGATCCACAGTGAGCTCTTCTACTTTTACGCCGAGCTCTGCAGCGATCTTTGCATTTTCTTCAGCTGCTTGGATCTCGATACGACGACCGTAGTTACCGAGGTCTGGGCCGATACGAGTTTCACCAATCCAGGCAAACTCTTCACCTGCGTAGTCCCAAAGGTTGGACTCACGGCGAGTGTCACCTAGGTTTGGGTCTTTCTGAATACCTGCAAGATCAGGACGACCAAGGTCATTTCCTGCGTATGTAGGGCGTGAAAGCTGGCTGTGACACTGAGCACAACCTTCTGCTCCATAAATTTCGGAACCGTTTTGAGTGCGGCCAGCCTTCACTGGTGCATAATAGCCAGTCTTGCCATCATCCACTTCGTCGAATTGTGGAATCTCGACATTACGCATGGAGGCGTACGGGACAGCTACAACAACGAGCCATGGGAGCGCGAAGCTGGCAGCGAGGCCGATGAAGAATGTTTTAACAGTCATGATTTCGGAAAGCGTAAGTTAGATAGGAAAATGGATTAAGCTGCTGGAAGTGATGGCTCCTCGTGTTCGAGAAGTGTTGGATGGCTGCTGCGACGACCGAGACGTAGCCACATGAGAAGAAGGTGGAAGCAGAAGAAGACGTTTGCCAGAGCAACGAAGCCCCACCCTACTGTCACGCCCACTGCGTATGGAAATACACGCGCTTGAGCTGATTCATTTGGCACAGTCAGTGTCTCAAGGCTGTAACCGTGCATGAATGCACCGAGGATACAGCAGAAAAGAGCAATGAATACAACTCCGTAGAGTGAAAGCCAGAAGTGTTGGCGAATCAAACTACCAGCTATCCACTCGCGGTTCGTCACACGTGGTACGATGAAGTAGATCGCTCCAAACATACTCATGGAGAAGAAGCCGTAGAGGCCGAGGACTTCATAACCGTAGGTTCCGCCGAATGCGAATTGCGTAAAGCGGAGCGCGTCTGGCAATGCGAGCGCACCACCGGCAACAGTCGTTGCAAGAAGACCAATAATACCTGCGATGGTGAATCGGAGTGATGGTGAGTGAGCCACAGTAGATGATCTACCAGAAGTCGTTTTGAGAATGTTCACAGCTACACAGAGCGCTGGAATAATCACCAGTACTGCAGCGCCTGCTCCGAAGAACTGGAGGAATGCTGGAAGCGGAGCGCCCATGACTTTCTGCATACCAGCCCAAGGCCCGACGATTGCAAGCCCCCAGAATCCAAGAAGCGCAAGCTTGTATGAGTACACTGGGCGGCCAGTCACCTTAGGTGTGATGTAGTAAGCTGCAGCAATTGCAACTGGTGTAAAGAAAAGGAAGAACAGCGCTGAGCGGAACCAAGCATTAATACCTGCAGCCATTACTGCATTACCTTCTGCTGCAAATGCATCAATGAAGAAGTAACCTGAAAGCATCACCCACGGGAACCAGAAGAGTGCTGCGAGAAGGTACCACTGGGACACATAGACGTGACCACCGCGGCGTACGCGGAAAGAAATTACAGACCAAATACCGATACCGAAGTAACAAGCAACCAACACTGGGAACACCCAGTTTGGGAAGTACATCCATGGCTTTCCAGTACCTTGACCAAGAAGGATACCGAACAAACCGATTGAAATAATGAAGTTCCAAACGTGGCCGATAGTGAGAATCACTCCTGCCTTCTTAGATTCTTGGCGAGAAAGACGCGCCATGAGCCAAATAATCACACCGAATGCCGACTGAGCACCCCATCCGTAGATGAATGCAGCCATGTGCGCGTTCATTACGCGTCCAGCATTGAGGAAAGAACACTCACCGAGGAAACCTGGTGCGTAGTATTTTGCGGAAGCAATCACCCCGAGGATGAGAGCTACAGCCAACCAGGCTGCACCGCTTGTGAAGAAAAACATCACTGGATGACGAAGTGAGCGGTCAATCTGAGCTCTCAACTTCTTGTCTTCCACTTGCTGGCTTGTGATTTCTGATGCCATAGATCTATTTCTTTAGAAATTATTGTTTAGCTGGAGTTTCCTCTGCAGCTTTGTCAGCTGCAGCAGGCTCTTCTTTTTCTGCAGACTCTTCAGCTGCTTCCTCTTGCGCAGCAGCGTCTTCAGCTACTGGCTCTTGTCCGAAAGTACGATTGTGCTTCATTTCAGATGGCTTAGGACCATCGAGAAGTCCGATTTCTTTACCGAGACCGAAAACGTCATCAGGCTTCACCTGCACCTTGTTGTCACCCACTTCTTTGTAGGTGTTAAGGTCAGCTGCCTGCTCAGCGTCTACCTTGCGCTTAGTATCCACGCGTGGCTTAGCAACTTCAGTTTCATAATCTACAACATCGTCAGCGACGAAATTCTTAACAACAACTGCGGCAAGCGCGAACGCCGCGAAGAGAGCTAGCCCCCACCAAAAGGTGTTGAAGCGGCGCAGCGGTGTGTCTCTGAGATTAGGTTCCATGAGTGAATGATCGGTTGATTGGAAAAGTGAGTAGAGTCGGAATTAGTTGTGAAGATTTGCAGACTCGAGGATGCGTGGATCGCGGTTCGGGTAGGTATTTGCACTACCGAGGTTGCGTAAGAAGATAAAGGTGAAAAATGCTCCAACTGTGAGGAATGCGACAATGTCACCGAGGTAGGCAGCGTACGGCGCGGTGAGAAGGAGTTCACCCTCGTGTCCTACAAATTTATTCATTACAGAGAGTGAAGGTCCACGCTCAGGTATCACCGCGATGTAGAGATCGAGAACATGCATCACGAGAAGGTAAATACAGATTGGAACGACGAACTTCACAGTCTTTTTCATGTAGTGTGGAAGAAGAATCACGAACGGAAGTGCGAAGTGAAGGAACACGAGGAGTGTGCTCCAAAGGTTCCAGTTTGTAGAGCCATCAGAAGAGTTACGAAGAAGGAAGTAAGTAGTTTCTTCCGTGATATTCGCATACCAGATAAGCATGAACTGTGAGAAGGAGACGTATGCCCAGAAGATCACAAATGCGTGCATCAGCTTACCCATGATGTGGTAGTGCTCCTTAGAGGTCACCGTCGTGAGATATCCTTTAGAACGAAGCCATGTGAGCGTAAGGATGAGGATCGCCATGGAGTTAAGAGCGCAACCCGCAAAGAACCAAACACCGTACATTGTAGAGAACCACTTATAGTCAGTCCCCATCATGAAGTCGAAAGCAATGAAAGTCGCAATAACCGCAAAGAATGGCATCACTGCGCAAGAAAGCTTACGAGCAAGGATCAAACGACGAGTTGTCGGATTCGGATCAGAATCTTGATCGATAGAGATCTTACGAAGACCCCAAATACCAGCACCAAGGATGACGAAGAAACAAATCACACGAACAAGCCAGTTCTCAAGGGTCATATACCAATGCTTGTTAATCAGAAGATGATCGTGCGCATCGTGAGTCGCTTTGAGTTGCTTCACTTTAGGAGAAGTGTACGCGCCACCAGGAGCATTTGGATCAATATCTTCTGTTCCAGGAATAGTCTTAGCATTGTAACCAACTTTTTCCCCATCAATGACAGCATCAACAGCTTCTACAGTTTGCTGTACGTAACGATGACGGTTCATCCACTCGTACAGATCATCTTGAACAGATGGAATCATCAGTGGAATGGCGATTACAGCCATGAATGGGAAAACAAAACCTAGGTTCTCCATGATGCGGCGGATGCTGACCCCCCAACCTGAGTTAGTTACATGGTGTAAGGTCGTCCAAAAAACACCACCCAATGCGAGGGTAATGAAAAAGATGAAGGCGAAGAGCCATGAGTAAGCGTAGCCGCTCCCCCATTTTTCGCTCTGAAAGAGGAAGAAGGATGCTACGGCTCCAACAGCAAATACGATAAGAGAAACCATCTTAAGAAGACCAAGGTCTTTCTTAGCGATTTGTTCGCCGTTTGCTGGGATGTCCTGTGATGTGACGTGATGTGCCATGGGACTAGTGAATGTTAGGAAATGATTAAGTTAGATGAAAATTACTTAGCTTGTGCAGCGATTCCTGCATCGAAAGCGTCTTTGACTTGGTCGAGGGGAACCTCGCGAGAATACTGAAGTGCACGAAGGTAGGCAACAATGGCCCAGCGGTCTTTCACGTCTACTTGGTAACCGAATGCAGACATGCCGCCACGGCCGTTAACAATGATGTCATAGATTGCACCGTCAGGAAGTACTGTACTTTGAAGGTTAGCAACACCTGGGATGCCGTAACCAGCTGCCACACCTTTGCCGTTTCCGGAAATGCCGTGACAGACAGCACAATTTGCGTTGAAAACCACCTTGCCGCGCTTAATGAAAGCTGGAAGGTTTTCCTCGTTGAGGCCGAGCTCGTCCACTGGAAGACCATTACCGAACACTTCATCGTTGAGGAGACCTGTGTGGTAGTAGTCGTTGTTGTTAGTGAATGACTTGCTAGATGCATCTGCGAGATCAGCAGGTTCAAATCCTTGTGGAAGAGTTTCAGCCACTGGCTGGCGTGCACCTAGGCCATCGTGGAAGAAATCAGATGCCTCCTGTGGATCGATGCGATCCTGTTCGTCCATGTCAGGGAACAAACGGAATGGCGTGTGCTTGAATTTTTCGCCGCGGAATCCACCAACGCTGATCACAAGAACAGCGAGAAGAGCGTAAACAATAAAGAAATAGCGCATGAGTCTAAATAGGGATAATGGTTTAGTCTTCTTCCTCGACGAGTTCGATGTTTGAGCCCCCTGCTTCTTCGAGCAGAGCCTTTGTTTCTTCAGCTGAGAAGTTTGGATCGCGGGCTTCTATAGCGATGAAGAAGCCGTCGTCAGTCACACGGTGAAACTGGCGGCTTGCGAAAAGCGGATGGTTCAGGCGTGGAAGCCCCATCAGACCGAGAACACAGAACAGAACTGTGAAACCAGAAAAGAGAATGGTGAGCTCAAACATGATCGGGAAGAACGCCGCGGTAGTGAAGATGTTTGCTGGCTTGGACTGAACCACCGTTGGGTAGATCAAAACCTGGGTAATGAAGGCCAAGCTGAAACCAGTCAAAAGACCGGTCGAACCGCCGAAGAATACGAAGTATGGAAGAATGGAACGACGTACGCCCATTGCATCATCCAATCCGTGAATCGGGTAAGAGGAATAGCAATCCCACTTTTTGAATCCTGCATCACGCACCTTCTCTGCACCTTTGTAGAGTGCTGATGCGCTTTCGAATTCGGCGAGGTAGCCGTAGACGCGTTTTACTGATGTACTCACTGTTCTGTGATTAGGTAAATGTTAAAGGATGGTGTTAGCTGGGATTAGCACTCAACGTTTGGATTCTCGTTGAGCTCGTATTGGTAAGCGGCCTCGCTTGCAATACCTTTATCAGGATGTGCCTTCTTATCGTCGTAGTGAGCGTCTGCTTCGAGCAGTGTCCACTTGACCTCAGCAATGTTGATACATGGAAGGAACCGAAGAAAGAGCAGGAAGAGCGTGAGGAACATACCGATAGTTCCGACGAAAGTCATGATGTCCACAGGGCTCGCTTCGTAGTACTTCCAGTCACCTGGGAGCCACATACGTGGGAGAGTGGTCACGATGATTACGAAACGCTCAAACCACATACCAATGTTTACCAGCATACAGGTACCCATTACGATCCAGAGGTTTTCGCGGCATTTCTTGAACCAGAAGATCTGTGGTGCAATCACGTTACAGAACATCATGGAAACGTACGCCCACCAGTAAGGACCAGTGATACGAAGCTTGAAGGCCTCCATTTCGAATTTAGCACCTGAATAGTATGCCACGAAGAGCTCCATGATGTAGGCGTAACCAACGATCGTACCGGTCGCGAGAATGATCTTACACATGTTTTCAATGTGCTTCATTGTGATCACGTCGTGTAGACCGTAGATAGAACGAGCTGGAACCATGATAGTGATAACCATTGCAAACCCACCGAAGATCGCACCTGCCACGAAGTATGGCGGGAAGATTGTCGTGTGCCAACCCGGGACAGTAGATGTCGCGAAGTCAAAGGAAACGATAGAGTGCACGGAAAGAACGAGCGGAGTAGAAAGTGCCGCGAGAAGAAGGTACATCATCTCATAGTGGCTCCACTGGCGGTTACCGCCGCGCCATCCGAGTGAGAACACTCCGTAAAGGAACTTGCGGATACCTGGTTTCGCACGATCACGGATGGTTGCAAGATCAGGAACCATGCCCATGTACCAGAAAATAAGAGAGATAGTGAAGTAAGTAGAAACCGCAAATACGTCCCACAGAAGTGGTGATTTGAAGTTCTGCCAAATAGCATTCGCGTTAGGAATAGGAGCTAGGAACCAAGCCATCCAAACACGACCGACGTGGAAAGCAGGGAAAATACCCGCACAACAAACCGCGAAAATCGTCATCGCTTCCGCCGCTCGGTTAATCGAGGTTCGCCAATTCTGACGCGTCAGGAACAAAATCGCCGAGATCAATGTACCGGCGTGACCAATACCAATCCAGAAAACGAAGTTAACAATCGGCCAACCCCACATCGTGCGGTTCGTGTTACCCCATACACCAACACCAGTGGAGACGAGGTAAGTAAGACCACCGCCTACACCAATAAGTGCGATGAGTGCACATGGAATGAAGAGGATCCACCAAAGTAGTGGTTGTGGTTTCTCCACGATACCGGCGATACGGTCGGTAATCCATGCGTAGGAGCGGTTGTTAAGGATAAGTTTTTCACGCTCCAGAACTGGTAGCTTGAAGTTCTTATCTTCAGTGTTTGCGGGTGCTGAATCAGCCATGATAGGTGTTCTTGATTAGATTTGGTAGAGTAGTTCGGTCGCTCAGATTAGTGCATGTGGACAGTTGCTTTACCGACTGTCTTAGCTCCAGGCATTGACGTGTTAGGATTCTTCACACGTGCGAGGTAAGATGTACGTGGGCGAGTGCCGATGTAGTTGAGAAGGTCGTATGCACGATCATTGAGAATCTCGTTGTTCGCATTCTTGATGCGGCGAATCATCGATTTCGGATCCAGAAGGTTACCGAAGACAATCGCACCAGCACCACAAGCGTCCTGACATGCTACGCGCACACCGTCAGTCTTAGGCATCAGTTTCTCAGCGGTAATTTCTGCTGTGGTAGAACCACCAGCTGCGCCGACAGCATCCTTCTTAGCGAGACGCTTAGCATCAATCTTCGCAGACTGAAGACGCTGCACACAGTAGGTACATTTTTCCATCACACCACGCATACGAACAGAAACGTTCGGGTTGCGCTGAAGTGATTGGGAATCGCCTTCCTGCTTCACACCTGCTGGACCTTTATAGAGGTTTTTGTGAATGAGCGGGTTGCGCTTGTTGTAGTCGAAGAAGTTGAAGCGACGCGCTTTGTATGGGCAGTTGTTCGCGCAGTAACGTGTACCGATACAGCGGTTGTATGCCATGGAGTTGAGTCCGTCTTCAGTATGAACTGTCGCGTTCACGGGGCAAACTGTTTCACACGGTGCAGACTCACACTGTACACATGCAACTGGCTGCGGAATCATCTCGGGAGATTTTTCCCAAGAGTCAGTTCCTTCAGCATACTCGTCAGGTGCTGCAAAGTAACGATCCATGCGGATCCAGTGCATTTCACGACCCATTGCCACCTGTGTTTTACCAACAACTGGAATGTTATTCTCAGCCTGACATGCTACGAGACATGCGTTACAGCCATTACAGACGTTAAGGTCGATAGTCATTGCCCATTGTTGGGACTTATCAGAAAGATGTGGAGTACCTTTACGATCCTCTGGCTTGTAGAGGCTCATGTTCATTGGAGCGTGGGAATCCATCCCCTGCTTTTGAACACCTTTAAGCTGAGCTGCGTAATCTTTGTGGTATTTCTTATCCTCTGCTGTAGAGATTTCACGAGCGAGCGCACGACCATACATGGAATGATGTTCTTGTGTACGCGCCATCTTGTATGTTGCGCCATTTTCAACACGAGCGATTGTTGCACCCTGTGCGAAATAATCCGCATCACCACGAAGTGGATAAGCATTGAAACCAGTGTTAAGACCAACAACGGAAACGTTGTTTTTACCGTCTTGACTATATGCGATACCACCCTTCTTGAACTCGCTTGCGAAGTTTTCATCGTAACCTTGGCCATAACCGAGGGAAATGGAAATCACGTTCTGAGCCATACCGAAGGCTACAATCACTGGAGCTTCAAGAGTCTTACCGTTGATAGAAATCTTGGCAACTGGAGCGAAAAGGCTTGGACCTTCGCCCTCTTCAGGCACGTCAGACTTCTTGAGCATCCTATCTTTCTCGATACCGAGCGCTCCCCACCAAGCTGCACCTTGCTTCTCGAGCTCTACGAGCTCTTCGTAAATGCCTAGATCTTTTGCAGTCTCAGGCGCGAGGTAAATAGCGTTATCCCAACAAACTTTGGAGATTGGATCTGGAGCTTCTTGGAGCCATGCGTTGTCGATGTAGCGACCGTCGAGAACAGAACCGTCAGTTGCATAAACAATGTCGAGCTTCTGCGCACTTGGCTCAGGCTGCGCCGCAAGTGTTGGCACAGCTGGAGACTTACCACGAGCTTTGCGATAGCGTGACTTAAAGAAACCTTCACGAAGAAGCTTCATCCAAGCTGCCTGAGTCGCTTTAGCGCCAGATGCTTTCGCTACTTCAGTTTCGAAAGTTTTACGTACGGCTGTGTATGCTGGGGAAGTTTCTGATCCATTAGAATCATGAAACTTGCCGTCGAGAATTGCGGAGAGAAGTTCAAGCTCGGAAACACCACCGTATAGAGGGAGAATCATTGGCTGAACAATAGTATACACACCGCTTGATGTGTAAGAATCACTCCAACTTTCAAGGTAATGCGCCGCAGGGATGTGAAGGTCTGCAGCATTTGCAGTAGCGTTCACACGAAGACCGAGCTGCACAGTTTTTACTTTATCGAGCGCAGCTGCGATTGACGCATTTTCTAGCACTGGGTTCGCAGGTGTCAGAAGAATAACTGTATCGAGCTGACCGCCATCGATATCTGCGAGGAGTTGTTTCGCTGAACCGAGACCACCCTTGTTAGTCTTCACTGGATTCAAAGTCTTACCGAATGAACCAAGCTTCTGGTTAATAAGATGTGCGAGATCGTGGAGTTCTTTGTCGTAACGTGAACCGAGAAGCACCACTGCTTCACCACGGTTCTTAAGAAGATCTTTTGCACACTCGTTAATCCACTTTGCTTTCACACCTGTGAACTCACCACCAGGAACAGTCACTGACACGCCGAGCGCTTTAGCAACCTGTGCAAGGAAGCGGCCCACCTGTGATGGCGCCACTGGAGCACGGTGATCAGCCATACCACCTGTGAGCGAGTATGTTGGTTCAGCGATGTAAAGGCGATTGAGATTTTTCTGATTTTTTAGAGCATCTTTATCATAGTCGCGCCCATTGACATGGCGGCGATCGTAGAAACCTTTTACCGGACCTTGTTTATCAAGCTCGAGGAAATCGGAGTCGATAGAAAGAATACAGGATGCATTTGAATAATCTGCCACTACTTCAGCACCAGAACCGAAGATTGCCTCGTTAGACTCTTTACGCCCAGCACCAGCAAGTGCCTCGTAGCTGTAAAACTTAGCTTCTGGAAGCTTTGCCGAAAGCTGTTTACGAAGGCTTGTGCGCGTAGCGGAGTCATCTTCACCAAAGACAAAACCAACTTTACCAGACTTAGTAAACTCCACCAGCTGCTTCACTGCTGCATCGCGGGAAATCTTATTCCCTTTGTTCAAAAAGTCACGGGACCGAGCGGGATTGTAGAGATCGAGCACAGATGCTTGATCAAATGCACTGTGACCATCGTTATCTGGATGAATACGATTAGGCTCGAGCTTTGTCGGGCGACCTTGATAATTAGTCACCACTGCTGGCACTGCACCACCAGCTGCTGGTATAGAGGATGCATAGTAAAGCGGCTTACCTGGAATCACCCACTCAGGAGCATTTACGTAAGGAACGATAAGCGTCTCAGGGCGACGACATGCCGCGAGACCAAAACCTGCGAGCGCTGTTGACGCCCCCATTACTTTTAGGAAATCACGACGTGAAGATTCACGATCTTCTTCGTCAATCATGGTTTCAGCTGCACGTGGAAATTCACGCTCTAACCACTGACGGAGACCAGAAGTATCTTCGAGTTCACCAGCGCTGCGCCACACTTTTGTTGTGGACTCACCAGCAGGAATTTCAGGATGTTGCCATTTGCGTTTGCTCATATTAGGCAGAAAGGTTGGTAGTTAGATGGTGGAAATTAACGGTGACAAGTTGCGCAGCTTTCTTTCGGCTGAACGTCCCAGTGGTTCTTAAGGAAAGTACCCACTTCTTTTTGAACTTCTTCTTCAGAGGCTGTAGCGTCGTATTCTTCGCCAAACACCGCCTTCTGGAACTCAGGATGAGCTTCTACATAATTTTTCGCTGTATACTGAAGGTTAAACACCTCCTCTAGCGGTCGAAGATGCTTCTCAGGACTACGGTGACAGTCGAGACAGAAACCCATACTGTGATCCTTCTCTTGATAAACTGTACGCATCTCATCCACATTACCGTGACAGCTCACACAAGAAATACCGCGGTTAAGGTGAGCAGAGTGATCAAAGAAAACATAATCAGGCGATTTGTGAACGCGCACCCACTTCACTGGCTGACCAGTATAACCCTCATAAGACTCATCAATCGCAGCACGTAGCGGCGTAAGCTTTTCGGAATCAGTCTTCACATGCTGGTGACATGTCCAACAACGATCAGCTGTCGGCACATTCGCGTGACCAGACTCTTCAGCAAAGGAGTGACAGAAGCGGCAATCAAGACCGAGCTGCTTCACGTGAAGCTCATGATCGTATGGAATCGGCTGATCAGGCATATACCCCACGCGCTGAGTCTTAGGCGTAGCGTAATATGTGAATGCGGCGACGATACCAATAGCGAGTGATCCTACACAGATCGCTATTTTGAGCGGTAGTAAGTTGGTCCAGCGAGGAAAAATATTAGCCATGACGTGTCGGTGCTTGTATGTGCTTGTGAAATTTTTCACAAGGCTTTTTTGAGAACTATTTTGGCGGGGCGAGTATCAATACGAAACCTCATCTGGCAACCCGAAAAACTGCCATAAAATAATTTTTCTCCTAATCCACTCATTCTCTGTCTCACATAACGCATCCTGCACAGCGTGTTCAGCATTTTAATTAGTTAGGAAAACTTAGACAACGCCTAGGAGAACAACTTTACCGTCACCCGATTACCGACAAAATAAACAATACAAAACATTCTATTTCAATCGAATATAAAACCTAACATCAAACATCGACAGGCAACACAGCATTAACAAGCTCCTTACCCGCCTCGAACGCCCGTAAATTCTCCACCGTGGTCTCGACAATTCCACCCAAAGCCTCGCGTGTAAAAAATCCTTGATGCCCAGTGATGAGTACATTGTGAAAAGTCATCAAACGCATCAATACATCATCTTGAATGATACCCGATGACTGATCATCAAAAAAATAATCCTTCTCCTCTTCATAAACATCCATCGCTAGATAACCGAGCTGACCCGACTTCAGCGCCTCAATTGCCGCACGCGCATCCACCAATCCACCACGTCCCGTATTAATAAGCGTGAATCCTTTCTTCGATTTCGCGAAAGTTTCCTCGTCGTACAAGTGATAGGTTTCTTTCATCAGTGGACAATGAAGGCTCACTATGTCCGACTCCGAGAACAAAGATTCTTGATCAACCAAGCGATACTGCTTGGCCTCATCACTCGGGAAAGGATCGTAAACAATCACCTCACAACCGAAGCCCTTCATAATTTTCGCGAACAACAAGCCAATCTTCCCCGTTCCGTACACCCCCACAGTTTTCCCAACTAAATCAAAACCCAACAAGCCGTTGAGCTCAAAATTCCCCTCACGCACTCTATTATATGCACGATGTGTCTTGCGATTCAATGTCAGCAACATCGCCACCGCGTGCTCAGCCACCGCATTCGGCGAATAAGCCGGCACCCGCGTCACCGCTATTCCTAGCTCTTTCGCTGCAACGATATCCACATTGTTAAATCCCGCACAACGCAGCGCCACCAGCTTCACCCCACACTCACTAAGCTGCTCTAACACGGGACGTGTCAATTCATCATTCACAAACACGCAAACCGCATCGTAGCCCTCCGCCAAGCCCGCCGTCTCTTGCCGCAAATGGTTTTTTAAAAATAAAAATTCGTACTCCGCAGAATACTCCCCAAACAACTCCCTATCATACTCCTTCACTGAATAAAATGCCACCTTCATAACACCTAATAACAAGCAAATTCAGCGCCAAGCATCGAGCCAAATCCACTAAGTGGCAGAGGTTTCACATAACTCTCTCATTCAGCTTTAGCTGAAGAAACCGACACCGGCTAGTTCCCTACCATACCACCTGCAGATGCAACAGTCACGCAACTACACCGTCAACCAGAGAAGAATCCACAACGGAAAAGAAGCGTTGGCCATTACCATGATCTACCGAAAGCAACTCTAGCGTCCCCCTCTTCACATCAAAGCACCAACGGATCAGGCCACCATGCACACCCACTATAAAAGTAATGTCCGACAGACTAAACCTGCCAGACCCAGCATGAGCCATCATATTTAAAATCAATAGTCTACACCTAGTACTGGCGCGAGAACTTGGAAAAATCTGCTTTGCGCTTTTCTACGAATGCTTCACGACCTTCCGCAGCCTCATCAGTTCCGTATGCTAGCCGTGTCGCCTCTCCAGCAAAAACCTGCTGCCCGACCATTCCATCATCAGTCATGTTGAACGCGTACTTGAGCATCTTCTGCGCCGTTGGCGATTTATCATTGATGATACACGCCCACTCGAGCGCCTTCTTCTCAAGCTCAGCATGCGGCACAACCTTGTTTACCATCCCCATCTCATATGCATCCTGGGCGGTGTAGCGCAGCCCGAGAAAGAAGATTTCACGTGCACGTTTTTGCCCTACTTGCTTCGCCAAATACGCCGATCCATAGCCCGCGTCGAAACTCGCCACATCCGCATCTTTCTGTTGGAACACAGCGTGCTCTTCCGATGCTAATGTTAGATCACAGATCACATGGAGAGAATGTCCACCACCAACCGCGTAACCCGGCACCACAGCCATCACCACCTTCGGCATGAAGCGAATCAAACGCTGGACCTCTAAAATATGCAGGCGTCCGAGCCCTGCACCAGTCGCGTCTTCCGTTCCTGCATATTTATAACCATCCTTACCTCGAACCCGTTGGTCACCACCTGAGCAAAATGCCCAACCACCATCCTTCGGACTCGGGCCATTACCAGTCAAAATAACCACACCGACAGATTCATCCGTGCGAGCATGCTCGAGCGCCTGATAGAGTTCATCGACAGTCTGTGGGCGAAATGCATTACGACATTCAGGACGATTAAATGCAATCCGCACCGTACCGCCTACCTCAGCTTCGTGAAAGGTAATATCCTCAAAGTCATAGTCTTCGACTTCCTTCCAGTCCTCTGCATGAAAAATTTCTGAAATCATGCCTTCATTTAAACCTCTCGCGACCGACATGCGAGAGCAATTTAGTCAGTGCGAATTAAACTAATAGACACGCTGGATTACTCAACTTGCCCTGAGCATCGAACTCCACCCCTTCCGCCGCCAGCAAATCTAACTTTCGCGTGACCGCATCCCCTTCAGTCTTCCCCATATAACCTGCAATCTTCAACTGACTGTTTATCACCCTGTGACAAGGAACTTCCGGCGCATTCGGATTGCGTTTTAAGGCCTGGCCCACCGCTTGGGAAGACCCGCAGTTTAACTTTTCAGCCAAAGCTTTATAAGTAGTCACCTTCCCTTTGGGAATTTGCACAATTGCATCGTAAACGCGTTGTTCGAAGGCTGTGGGTTGGCGATTCATTCTACTTGGATATAAGCGTTCTAAACGCGAACGGAAATCTAACTTTGTTGCACAAAGGGAGGAATCGTCGCGCCCATCGCATCGGCTGCCGCGCGTAACAACTCAGCCTCACGGCTCGCCAAAACTCCATCAGCCATCACAGCAAGCCCACAAGCGTGCAAGACATCGCGCTTCATCGGTGGAGTCGACTCAGCCAGTTTCTCTAACACATCCTCTATCAGATGTAGCCCACATTGGTCCGGAGGCAAAATACCAGCTAAGCGTACACCATGTTGCGCTAAATCTTCCGCCGCGCTCACATATGCTGCTTCCAAATCCTCTCCATCAGCAGCACCAACTCCAGCCATCGTCGAAATCAACACATTCAACTCAGCATTCAACTGGCCTAACTTGTGATAGCGAATCCGCGCATCGCGACTTCCTTCAAAATAGGCAGAGAGATGGCTTTCCAAAACTTTCTGTAACATGAATTCGAAAATATCCACCTGACCATCGCTAGCTATCAACCACTGACTCGCCTTAATAAAGCGCTCATATTCTGGCTGCGACAACCGACGCAATGCCGGAATAGAAAGGTCAATCAAAGCAATCTTCTGCGACGAATGCTCATTCGCCAATTCCCCATACCACTGCGTAGCTAATTCGACAGCAGCCTCACCCATTTGCTTTTGCAGATACTTTAATTCCTTGCCACGAAGTTTTCGATCAGAAGCTAACAATAAACCGAAAATGAGCGCCTGCGCTTGCTCGCGATCGTGACACGCATCGACCCAGGATCTATCGAGGCTATCTAACACTGCAGCGCCAACGGCCACATTATTAAGCTCAGAATTGCCTAACTGGCTCCACTGCTCTCTCCCAACATTAGACTGTTGCGGTAGAGCACCACCTCCAGCGAAACCACTCATCCGTGCGTCTGGCTGCATTTCCCTGCGAGACGAAGCCACTTCCGGAATTACAGAACCTTCAAACTCACCATTCCAGTCTCCTTCAATCGCTTTGATTCTTACGTCCAGCGGTGGGTGGGTCGCAAAACCATAGGAAAACATCCCACCATCAGCAAAAAACATATGACTCGCTTCGCCAGCCTTACCAGCTTTCACTTCAGACCCATATTCTTGGCCACCAATTTTTTTCAACGCACCTGCAATACCCGCAGGGTCACGCGTAAACTGAACTGCTGAAGCATCTGCCAAATACTCACGCTGACGCGAAATCGCAGCCTGAATCATCCGCGCGAAAAAGACGCCTATCGCTCCCACTACTAACAATGCGATCGCCGCCACTAAGCCAATTAACGCTCCATTGTTATTCTCTCGGCTCCGACGCATGCTCACAAATTGCATGTGGAACAACAACTCACGTCCAATAATCGAAAGCATCATAATGCCAAACAACCAGCCAATCAGCCGCATGTTCAGCTTCATATCACCATTGAGAATATGACTAAACTCATGAGCGATCACCCCCTGCAGTTCTGATCTAGTTAAACGCTGGATACATCCACGCGTCACACCGATGACAGCATTTCCAGGTTCAGTCCCAGCGGCAAAGGCATTGATACCTGCCTCGTGATCCATCACCCATACTTGAGGAACCGGCACGCCAGAAGCTATCGCCATTTCCTCCACTACGTTCATCAACTTCCGCTCGTCAGTATCAGTCGTGTGCGGATCGACTTGGCGCCCTCCCATGTCACGCGCCACCACCTCACCACCTGCACTGAGTTGAAAGGATTTGAATAAATTTCCCGCGAGGATGACTCCAGTCGTTAGAATCGCAATCGTTGCAAAGCGCTCTAGATCCCAGAACTCTCCTTGCTCTACGATCCGAGCTCCTGAACTATCCACATAGCTCACGGTCTGACTCATAAAATACAATCCAAGGATCGCATAAATTGCCAGCACCACACCAATCAGAGCCACGATGAAGTAAAATACTAACAACTTGGTCCGACGCCGTGCGTCATCCTGCGCTTCGTAGAAATTCATGAACGAGAATTAGAAATAACTAACTGCACCTACAAACGCAGATCTTAAAATTCTACTTTCACCGCCTCACGCTCGCTCGCGTCAGAGACTTCGAAAAGAATCGCTTCACCAAAGTTAAACATTCCTGCAATGATGTTCGTTGGGAAAGTTTCGCGCTTCGTGTTATAAGTTGTCACCGCATCATTATAGGCCTGACGCGAGAAGCTCACTTTGTTTTCTGTCGAAGTTAGCTCTTCGCTCAACTGCATCATATTTTGATTCGATTTGAGATCTGGGTACGATTCAGAGAGCGCAAAAAGATTTCCTAGCGCACCTCCGAGTGCGCCTTCGGAAGCCATCAGACTCTTCATATTTTGCGCATCATTAGGATTCACATCCTTACGTGCAGATTCAGCTGTATTGCGCGCTTGAATCACTGCTTCCAAGGTCTCGCGCTCGTGCGCCATATACTTTTTCGCCGTCTCCACAAGGTTCGGAATTAGATCGTGACGGCGCTTAAGCTGCACATCAATCTGCGAAAAAGCATTCTTATAACGGTTTCGCAATTTCACTAAACCGTTATACATCCCAATCACCCAAAAAACGGCGACAGCGACAAGCGCTACAAGAATAATAAGCGTGATCGCCACACCACCAAGAGCGAGGGTTTGCATAAAGAAAGGACTGATAGTTTGCATAATGTTAGACTACTTAGTTTAAAATATTTCTCAAGTGAGATGCACTAAATCTTCACTAATTCCATACTTCTATCCATTACAAAAAATATTGGAATCTATAAACAACTCTCCGATACAACCCGGATTTCAAGTGCAGCCTCATTTTCTCCTTGCTCCACGTTGCTACTTATTCGCTACTTAAGCCAGTGAAACATTCCATCCTCGTTGCTGGCAAACCTGCCCTGAAATACGCCAAAGACGGCGTTGCTGAATACCAAAAGCGCCTCACCCGCTACGGTTCCTACGAACTCAAACATGTCAAAGATGGATCGAGCGAAGACGTCTCAAAACGACTACATGACGGCAGTACTAACAGCATCCGCATAGTCATGGATGAACGAGGAGAGCAACTCACTACTGAACAGCTCTTCAAAAAAATCAACCAATGGGAAATGCGTGGTGAAAAACGCGCCACCTATCTCATTGGCGCATCAGATGGGCACACCCAAGAACTCCGCGACCAAGCAGACCTCGTCTGGGCACTTAGCCCGCTTACCCTCCAGCACGAACTCGCCCTCGTCGTCCTGTTGGAGCAGCTCTACCGTATCGCCACCATGCAACGCGGTGAGCCCTACCACCGCTAAGCGCCAAAGAGTAAATAACGCCGTACCATATCTAGCGCCTTCTGGCTTACACAGGCTTTGAACGATTCGCGGTCGCGAGGCCAAAATTGCTCAATAGCATAAGCGTTATCTCCTTTAGCCGCAAAACCTAGCCAGACGGTACCAACAGGTTTTTCTGCACTCCCTCCAGTGGGACCAGCAATCCCTGTCACAGCAACAGCAATGTCTGCTTTGCTTGCTCGCAATGCACCTTCTGCCATAGCCGTCGCCACCTCCTCACTCACAGCTCCGAACTCTTCTAATATCTCAGCACCGACTCCTAACAACTCCTGCTTCGCCTCGTTAGAATAGGTCACAAATCCATGTGTAAACACCGCCGAAGCTCCCGAAACATCTGTAATTCGGCTGGAAATTCTCCCGCCAGTACAACTCTCCGCAGTGCTCAGTTTCTTCCCTTGATCAGCCAACAACTGCACTACGACTTCTTCGATACTACTGCCATTTTCGCTGATCAAATGCTCAGGATATTCACTCAGAGCGAAATCGCGAGCCTGAGCGACGACTGCCGATGAGCCAATCAAACGTAAATCTACTTCTGATGGACGAGCACAATAACCAACTTCCAGACCAGCCATACTATGCAAATTGGCATCCAGCCGTTCATGAAACGAACTCTCACCCACACCAGTAAATCGCAACTCTAACATTCTGTGATCATCAGCGATCTCTGCCAAAGCCCGAAGCCTATGAGGAACCTCAGCGCGATACATCGGATACAATTCATTCGGTGGCCCAGGCAGTAAAAATACGGCACAAGGAGAACTCTTCCCAAGTCTAGGCGGCACATACACGCCAGGTGCTGTGCCATTTGGATTCGGAAGCACTTCTGCTCCGCACGGAATCAAGGCCTGCTTCTTGTTAGAATCAGCCATTGGCTTCCCTAAACGTTCAAAAAACTCCACCACACAGCGCAAGGCGTGCTCATCCTCGATCAACTCGACCCCCATCGCCTCAGCAGTAGCCTCACGAGTTAAATCATCACTCGTCGGCCCTAACCCTCCAGTCACAATCAACACATCGGCACGCTCCACACTTTCTTTCATAGCCTCAACCACTGGCATACCATCTGGAACAGTAGTTTGCTTCGCCACTCTCAACCCGAGATTGAGTAACTCTTTCCCCAGCCATGCTCCGTGACTATTCAGAGTCGTGCCTAACAGCAGCTCTGTACCTGTGTTGAGAATCTCAATGCGCATGGCAAAAGGCTATGCACAATTCAAGCATTGGGCTATCTAGCAATTTACTTTTTTTGAACTGCTATCAGCGTGATATCATCCGATTGAAGAGCTCCAGAAACAAAGCTATTAATCGATTTCATCAAATTCTTTAACACGCTTTCCACACCTTCACTCGAAGATTCCTTCAAAATCTCCACCATCCGCTCTGCCCCGAACTCATCCTCCGCCAAGTTGTTAGCTTCTGTCACTCCATCGGTATAGAGCAATAAGGTATCACCCTCTTCTAAATCAAATTCATGCAGCCGCGTGATACGGTCAAACACAACTCCATCATCCAATCCTATCGCCAACCCAGGAGGCTTAACCCACTCGATACTATCTGTCGACTTCCGATAGATTGGAGCCTTGTCATGCCCCGCTCGCACTAGCTGAACATGTCCATTTTCTTCATTAATAATATAGAGAGCCAAGCTCACGAATGAATCTTCCTTGATGTCATTAAACATCAGCTTATTTACCTGACTCACCGCTGATAAAGGATCGGTACCTCGTCTTAACTCAGCCCTCAACACGCTCCGGCACATTGCCATCAGCAAACCTGCCGCCACACCTTTACCCGATACATCAGCAATCGCTATCCCCCACCTTCCTTCGCCTAGATCAATGTAATCATAATAATCACCACTTATCATTCGCGCTGGCCTATTCAAACCTTCGATCTCATAACCTAACACTTCAGGCTTCCCCTTAGGCAACAACACCTGTTGGACTTGTTGGGCAGTCCGAAGTTCACCTTCGATCTTGCGCTTCTCTCCAGCCTCTTGATGGATCGTAGCATTACCTAAAGCGAAAGCTGCTTGCTCACTCGCTGAGCGAAATAAAGTAAACTCACTCGTTGTAAACAGCCCTTCTTTTATAGGTCTCGCTACCGCCAGCACTCCTAGATCGCGTCCTCCATAAGTTAGCGGAGCTAACATTGCCGTCACATCGCCTTCATAATGCAGAAATGCATCATTAAAAGCTTCATGATATTTCACGTCATCCACTTTCTGAGGAACCCCTGCTGACAGCACTGAGCCTAACATCCCTTCACCCGCAGGAACCTTACTGAGCTGAACGTGACTCTTAAGCACATCCATATCTCCACCAGTTTTCTCAAAAACCTCCATTGGCAAACCAATTAAAAGAGGGCATTTTTTAGAGATATGCTTTGGCAACAAATAACGCCCAGACCCGCTCAACAAATAAAGCGCACCGCCTTTAGACGACACCACTTCTTTCACTCCATCCACGATCTCCCTATGGAGAGTCGATGCCGAATGATCTTCTTCCAATGCGATCCCCAGCATATGAAGAAAATCGAACAAGCGGTTCCCTTCTCCCTCTAGTGTCTTTTTCATTCCCTCAGTAACCTCTAACAACGCTTTAGTTTTGCGCCATTTAAGTAACAGCAGGAAAAGCAAAAAAGTCGAAAAGCACAGGCTTAAAGCTAGAGCATTTTCAATTTCATCCACATAGGACGCCCCCGTTAGTACCGTGCTCATTTGCAGTGAATCAGTATACTATTCATGCTGCTCAGAGTTTCGAGCTCGCAGCTCCGCCTCCAAACAATCCAGTACAGTTGAAAACTTCTCAGTGTTCGAATCATCGGCATCAACTAATGTCTGATGAGCATCAAAAACATGTTGCGTATTATCTGTCGCACCAGCAGCTCCCAGCTCCACCAGTGAAGAACGAATCTCCTCCTCTTCACCTTCCCAAGATGGCTTAGGTGGGTTGATCAACATTAAGGCACTTAAGCCAAGATCATCAAGCGATCTACTATTTTTCTCATTCGCAGAGGCCACCTCCATCAACCCTCCTTCAACTCTAGCAATGCGCATAGCGATACCCGCCATCGTCCCCATGAAAGTCGAGTCCATCCCCGTGCACGCCTCAAGATCAACCACCAAATGAGTCAAACCTGATCGAAGTTGTCTATCGGACCAATCCTTCAGTCGCGGGCTATTTGCAAATGACCCCTTACCCTCACAACGGATCCACCCGAGCCCCTCTCTCTTGCTCGCTAGAATGATATTCGATTTATTCACAGTCGGAATTGCTGATCTACCCGTCAGCCAATACCCCGATAATACGCTTCTGACTTCACCAGTCAACTCATAGCCGACTTAATTTCAAACGAAAGCCTCCACCTGCTAATCCAATGTTCAGCATGACACATCATTGCCATAAATAGGACTGATCATGTGCTATTAACTCCCCCCCGACATACAGCTCAGAGCGCCAGTTCAGCACTCGACCATCCTGCTGATATTCCTCACCAATTACCGAGAACTCAGTCACCCCTTTGCGCTTAGATGCTGGAAATCCTCTAACTTTTTTGTGCACCTTTGAGGCAGTCCCCGCCTGCCTGTACAAAAAAACAATCTCCACTGGACCCGTAGAATCATGCATCTCTCCCTTACTCCACTCCACAGTATAATAGCCACCTAACCTCCCCGCTCTTTCTTCAGCACTCACCGCACCCCGCAGACGCTTTTGTTGCTCAGACCGAGCCACAGGCGAATCCCTATCATAAATCTCAGTTTGCTTTAATTGATAGACGCTCACATCCAACTCAGGGGCGTTCGATGCACAGGCACTCAACAAAATTAACGGCGCAGCCAACAGCTGTAAACTAACATTCATGACGTCAATTGATTAAAAAAATCCAAAAATGCCAATCCCCAATATTGCCAACAGATCTTTAATCTGTAAAAACTAACCTCAGCCATCACAGATGATCGAAGAAATACACAAAAAGGTCAGCGCCTTTCTCAAAACCAAAGGCCTCCGCAACACACCTCAACGTAACGCTATCATTGACGTTATCTTCGAGTCTGATGAACACTTTACTGCCGACGAACTCTGGGAGCGCATTCGTAAATCCAATTCTAAAGCTTCTAGAGCCACCGTCTATCGAACTCTGAGCCTGTTAGTCGAAGCCAACCTCCTCCACGAAATCGACCTCGGCGAAGACCTCAAAACATACGACCCAAACTTTCACGACAAACCCGCACATAACCATCTCATCTGCGTGGATTGTGGAAAGGTGCTAGAATTCGAAGACTCCCATTTGGAGCTACTCAATGATTGCCTCACCAGACGCATGGGCTTCCGCCCAAAAAGCCAATCTATCCGCATTGAAGCCAATTGCGAAAAACTCCGCACCTCTGGCACCTGCCCAGACCTCATCAATGCCCGTGTCACAGGCAAACGCATACCTAAGAAACGCTAACTATTTTCGCGCCTTTCTAGCTTGCACTTCCGCACAGGAGAACTATAGATAACCCACTATTTCTCTTAGTCCCCTGTCGCATCTAACATCACCTTCCAAGCTGATACCACCAGTCCATCACCCTATGAAAGACGCATCCTTTTTCGAGAAACACCAACTACTCGATCATGGTGAGGGACTCTTCGACCATCTTCCCGGCTTCCTCTTCTTCGTAAAGGACATCAACTTCAAGTTCGTCTCCGTCAACCAACGCCTAGCAGATAAGCTCGGTGCTCCGTGCCCAGAAGCCGTCCTCGGAAAAAGCGATCACGATTTCTGCCCACCTTCTCAAGCCGAAATCTACGCAAAAGATGACCGACAAATCGTCGAGACCAAACAACCCATGTACAACAAGGTCGAACTCGTCCCCCGCGGAAAAGGCTTCGTCGACTGGTCCACAACCACAAAAATACCTCTTTTCAACAGAAAAGGCGAAGTCGTTGGCATCGCTGGCACCACCCGCCCATTTTCTACCGGCACCTCCGCCATCGACATCCACTCGGAGCTCGGCGCCCCACTCAGAGCTATGCACGAGCGCTTCGCCGAAAGCTTAAAAATCCCAGAATTGGCCAAAATAGCGAACCTCTCAGTCAGCGCATTTGAAAGAAAATTCAAAAAACAGTTAGAAATGACCCCGCGTCAGTACATTCGCCACCTGCGCGTACACGACGCTTGCTACAAGCTGAGCCACACCGACTCTCCACTCGCTGAGATCTCAGCATCATGTGGCTACGTCGACCAAAGCCACTTCAGCAGAGAATTCTCACGCATCATCAACGAAACCCCTCTGCAATACAGAAAACGTCACAGGGCCAACCCAGGAAAGTAGACTCTTTGCCGATTTTATACAAAACTCTCCCCTAGCAATACAAGACACAAACCAAAAAAAGGAACATAACCTTCACACGCTACGGCAGGTGAATCCTTTTCATCAATAAACCAAAACTCAATACATACTTATCATGGCACTTAAAATTCACAACGCGATGTGGCCAGGCCTCGTCGGCAAAGAAGAAGGCACTGATCACCCACCGATCTCCCTAGACTGCATGCTCGAGCTTACTAAAAACGCTGACATCAACGGCGAAAAGTTCGATGGCGTTGACCTCTTCCTCTTCCACCCACACACAGATCCTGAAGCCTCCGAAGACGATATCCGTCGCATGGCTGACAAAATCGCTGACAGCGGATTCAAGATCGGCTCCCTCGTGGCTCCAGTTTGGCCAGGTACAGTCGGTGGTTGCGCATTCGGCTCCCAAGATGACCGCGACAACTTCGTCCACGCTGTAGCGATCTCAGCAAAAATCGGTGAAATCCTCAAACAACACGGCGCTCGTGAATACGGCGTGATCCGCATCGACTCCGCAGGCGGCCCTGAAGACTTCGCTAAAGACGAAGCTGCAAACACCAAACTTCTCGCAGAAACATTCCAGCGCGCAGGCGCTGTAGCAGCTGAGCACGGCGAGCGCCTTGCAGCTGAAGGTGAGATCTGCTGGGGTGGCATGCACTCATGGAAACACATGCTCAACACTCTCGAGGAAACAGGTATGCCATCCACCGTTGGCTTCCAAGCTGACCTCGCCCACACCTACCTCTACCTTCTCGGCTACAATGCTCCTGAAGCAGCTCTCCTACAAGAAGGATACAGCGAAGAGCAGTTCTGGGAAGCATACAAGACCATGACTGACGCCCTTCGTCCATGGACAATCGATTTCCACGTCGCACAAAACGACGGTTCCGTCCACGGCACTGGCGACCACGACAAAACTGGCCGTCACTGTCAAGCTGACGACCCTAAAGGCAAGCTCGACATCACACGTTGTGCTGAAATGTGGCTCAAAGACTACGACCAGCGAGGCATCAAGCACATCTGCTGGGACGGCTGCATGTTCGACAATGACGTACTTGAGTCACCTAAAACTTGGGACGCCATCCTCGAAGCATCCATCAAAGTGCGCAATGCAGTAGGCTAATCAGACAATAGCGGTTCATCGGACCGCTATCTTTCTATCTATCACAATCTAACTTAGAAAAAATTATGCCAACAGTCACAGCAAACGGCATCCAGATGCACTACCAAGAGTCCGGCTCAGGCGAGCCACTCATCTGCATCATGGGCATTACCGCCCCAGGCGCAGTCTGGGAAGCACACGCAGAAGAATGGTCAAAACACTTCCGCTGCATCATGCCCGACAACCGCGGCGTCGGTCTCACTGACAAGCCAGCAGGCGCATACACATCAGAAATGATGGCCGACGATTACGCAGCACTCATGGACGAGCTCGGTATCGAATCCGCACGCGTTGTTGGTTGCTCAATGGGCTCTATCATCGCCCAGCAGCTCATGCTCCGTCACCCTAAGAAAGTGAAATCTGCAGTTCTCATGTGCACATGGGCACGCACCGACAACTACGCAAACGGCATCTTTCAGCACATGCAAACATGTAAGGCGCGTTTCACTCCAGGTGAATTCATGCACTACATCCAGACGCTTATCTTCGCTAAACCATTCTGGGATAATGCAGATTGCTTCGCCTCACTCGCAGAAGGCCAAGACGCCGCCGACACAGACCCAACACCACAGCCGCTTCACGGTCTCCAAGGCCAAGCAGCAGCTTGTACGTCTCACAACACCCTCGAGGACCTTCCAAAAATCCAAGTTCCTTGTTACGTCACAGGCGGCATAGACGACATCTTTACTCCTCTCTGGATGGCTAACGAAGTAGCTAACGCAATTCCTAACTGCGACACCTACTTCTACGACAATGCAGGTCACGCATTCCACTTCGAAAACGTAGAGACCTTCAACGCGAAAACCACTGAATGGCTCCTCGCCAACTAACGCAAAAGGGGCCCCAGCCCCTTCCCACTTAACTCAAAACTATAAAAATCAACAAATTATGAGCGATATTAAATTCGGATCACAAGTTTACACATGGTTCATGGACGGCTATGGCGACGGCAATGACAACAAGCTCGCCCACATGTCCAAAGTCATCAAAAAAGCAGGACTCACCGGCATCGAGCCAATGGTCCTCGAGCCATACGACAACTACTGGTTGGGCGATTGGAAAGACCCAGCAAAAATGAAGGCTGACCTCGACGAAGCCGGCATCGAGCTCATCGCACTTCCAATCATCTGTAACTGGGATCAAGAAAAGGAAACAGACTCCGAGCGTGCATGCGCAGATTGGGCTATCGAAACTCTCGCTGAGCACTTCCCTGGCGTACCTCTTGGTACAGTTCCACTTCCTAGTGGCCGCAGCGAAAACCTTCAACAACGACGCCTCAACCTCGTCAACAACGTCAACGCAGTCTCTCGCCGCGCTGCAGAGAAAGGTATCAAATGCTCTTTCCACCCGAACTCACCACCACAGTCACTCTGCCGCACACAGGAAGACTACGACATCGTACTCTCCTCACTCGACCCAGAAGCTACTGGCTGGACTCCAGACGTCGGACACATCATCCGCGGCGGCATGGATGTGATCGCTACCATGACTAAATGGCAGCACCTCATCAACCACATGCACTACAAAGATTTCTCAGGAAACGGCCCAGAGCCATGGGCTCAAATGGGAACCGGCAAAATCGACTTCCACCAAATCACAGAATTCCTTCTCCAGCGTAACTACAAAGGATGGATCGTTTGTGAAGACGAGTGCGAACACGCAATCAAGCACCCAGACGAAGTCACCCTTCAAAACGGTGAATGGTGTAAAGAAAATCTCTTTCCCCTTCTTGGCTAAGCTTTAGCAACCATTTTTTCAGCGCTCCCTCTTGCTTATTAGAGTGGAGCGCTTTATGCCTCCCAGGTGGCTCACTCTGGAACTGATAAATTCCCCTCCACATTTTCCCAACAACTTAATTAGCACACACTTCAAATGAAGAATCTTTACAACGTAAAAGACGCTCCGAAAAAAGACGACCTAGCTCTACGCGTCTACACATCTCGCCTTCTCGGCCAGGAACCAGACCTCGTCCTTCATGGCGGCGGTAACACCTCTGTGAAGACCACAGTCAAAGACTTCTTTGGCAACTTCGTAGACGTTCTTTGCGTCAAAGGTTCAGGTTGGGATCTTGCAACCATCGAAAAGCCTGGTTTCCCAGCAGTTCGCATGGACACTCTCCTCAAGCTCGCTGAGCTCGACACGCTTTCTGACGCCGACATGGTCGAACAACAACGCCTCGGCCTCCTCGACCCAGCTGCGCCAAATCCTTCTATCGAAGCGATCGTTCACGCAGTCATTCCTGCAAAATTCGTAGACCACACTCACGCGGACGCCATCCTCGCTCTCACCAACAACCCAGCTGGTAAGAAGCACATCAAGGAATGCTTCGGCGATTCCATGATCGTAGTCCCATACGTAATGCCAGGTTTCGTGCTCGCTAAAGCAGTGCAAAAAGCGATTGAAGGCAAAGACCTTTCCAAAGTCGATGGTCTCATCCTCATGAACCACGGCATCTTCACTTTCGATGACGACGCTAAGAAGTCCTACGACTTGATGATCAAAAAGGTCACACAGGCAGAGAAATACATCGCAACTCAGCTCAAGCCCAACCCAATCAAGAAGGCAAAAGTAAAAACTGACCTACTCGGTCTCGCTGCACTTCGCCAAGCAGTTTCCAAACAACGCGGCACAGCATGCATCGCTCGCCTTTCTACTTCAAAAGCAGCTAGCGCATTCGCAGCCAGTGAGAAACTTGCAAACATCTGTAAAAAAGGCCCAGTCACTCCAGATCACACGATCCGTACTAAGCGCCTTCCGCTCTACCTCGCTGACGGCGGCGACGCTACTAAAGCAGTAGCCAAATACGCGAAAGACTACACTGCTTACTTCGACAAGCACGCTACAGAAGAAACCATTCTCGACACAGCACCACGTTGGGGCGCATGGGCAAACCACGGCGTTGTATCTTTCGGTGCAACTCTCAAGGAAGCGAACATCATCGCGGACATCGCAGAGCACTCCGTTGACACTATTCTTAAAACCGAGCACGCATTCGGCGCTTGGAAAGCTCTCCCAGCAAAAGACCTCTTCGAGATCGAATACTGGGAACTCGAACAAGCTAAGCTGAAAAAAGGCGGCTCCAACAAGCCCGTTCACCAAGGCAAAATCGCTCTCGTAACAGGTGCTGCTGCTGGTATTGGTTTCGCATGTGCTGAACAACTTGCACTCCAAGGCGCAACAATCATCGGCGCTGACCTCAACCCTGAGATCGTCGAAGCAATGGAAAAAATCGGTGGACTCGGCATCGTTGCAAACCTCACTGACGATGCCGCTATCAAGGACGTTGTAGAAACCATCGTTTCTAACTACGGCGGACTCGACATCCTCGTTTCTAACGCAGGTATCTTCACCGCAGGCGCTTACCTCGAGAATCTCGAACAGTCTAACTGGGACAAGTCCTTCGCAGTCAACCTCACTTCTCACCAGAAGCTCCTCCGCGAAACAATCCCATTCATCAAGCTCGGCCTTGATGGAGCCATCGTTCTCGTTGGTTCACGTAACGTCAATGCCCCAGGCGCAGGCGCAGCATCCTACTCCTGTGCAAAAGCTGGCCTCAATCAGCTCTGCCGCGTAGCAGCTCTCGAGCTCGCTCCTGAAGGCGTACGTTGTAACATCATCCACCCGGATGCAGTATTCGATACCAAACTCTGGACTCCAGAAAACCTTCAGCGTTCCGCTGAGCGTTACGGCCTCACAGTAGAACAATACAAGACACGTAACCTTCTGAAAACTGAAATCAAGTCCGCTAACATCGGCCAAATGGTATCAGCTATGGCTTCTCCACTCTTCGGCAAGACCACTGGTGCTCAAATTCCAGTCGACGGCGGAAACGACCGCATCATCTAATCCCACATCCATTTACCATCATGTCAAATTTCGCACCAAAACTGCTCAACGACCCACTCAAGGCGGCAGACGAACTTCTCGAAGGTCTCGTCGAAGCATACAACGGCCAGTGCTACAAAGTCGGCACTCGCTCCATCGTTAAGAACGACATCCCTGACGGCAAGGTTTCCCTTCTCGTTGGTGGTGGCGCAGGCCACGAGCCAATCTACCACGCAATGGTAGGTACCAACATGGCTGACGGCGCAGCATGCGGCGACATCTTCGCAGCTCCAGCTCCAAACATCGTTCAAGAAGCAACTTCCGCAATTGATCGCGGCAATGGCGTTCTCTACCTCTACGGCAACTACGCTGGCGATGTTATGAACTTCAACGTCGGTGCTGAAATGGCCGAAGCTGAAGGCGCTGAAGTCAAAACAGTGCTCATCGCGGACGACATCGCTTCCGCTCCACCTGAGCGCAAGAAAGACCGCCGCGGTATCGCAGGTCTCGTACCAATCGTAAAACTCGCAGGCGCAGCATCTCAGACAGCTGAATCACTCGAAGACCTCGCTGCAGTAACTGAAAAAGCATGCCTCCAGACTCGCTCCATCGGGGCAGCTATGGCTCCCGGCTCCATCCCTGCTACTGGCAAGCCAACATTTGAGCTCGAACCAGGAATGGTCGGCCTCGGCATGGGCATCCATGGTGAAGCAGGCGTAGGCGAAATCCCACTCCCACCAGCTGACGAACTCACAGTTCAGATGCTCGACCTCATCCTCGAAGACTTTGAAAAAGATGCTGACGTAGAAGCGCTCAAATCTGGCGATGAAATCGTTCTCTTCATCAACTCACTCGGTGCTACCACCATGATGGAATGCCTCGTATGCATGCGCAAAGCTGCTGAGTACCTCGAAGAAAAAGGCATCGAGATCTTCGACGTGGTTATGGGACCTTACGTGACTTGCCAAGAAATGGCAGGCATCTCCTTCTCTGTCACTCGCGTTGACGAAGAGCTCAAGCAGCTCTGGTCCATGCCTTGTGAATCCTTCTGCTACTCCAAGATGGAAGGCCCAATCAAAGGTGGTACAGCGACAGTCACTAAAACAGGAAATGGCAACACAGGCGTAGCAAAAAAAGCAAAAGCAATCGCGCAGAAAGCTCTCAACCTTTCCAAGTCCACTGAAGGCCTAAGCGTTGAGCAAGCTCAGCAAATGGCTCTCAATGTCGCAGACAAGATCATCGCTGCTGAACCAATTCTTTCCCAAGCTGACCGTGACCTCGGTGACGGCGACCACGGCCTCGGTATGCAGCGCGGTTTCACAGCTCTCAAAGCAGCTGTCGACGGCACTAAATTCGACAACCTTCGCGAGCTCTATCAAACTGCAGGCACAGCACTCCTCTCCACTATGGGCGGAGCTTCTGGTGTAGTCTTTGGTTCACTCTACCTCGCAGGTGGCAAAACCATGCACGGCGCAGAGTTCTTCGGCTCACACGAGCTCGCTCACCTTCTTGAGCAAGCTCTCAAGGACGTCATGAGCCGCGGTGGTGCTAAGCCTGGCGACAAGACTATGATCGATGCCCTTCACCCAGCTGTAGAAGCTGCTAAAGCCAACATCGACAAGCCACTTTCCGAATCCATCAAGGCTGTTGCTGAAGCTGCCGAAGCTGGAAAAGAAGCATCAAAAGACATGATCGCTACTATGGGCCGCGCTAAGACGCTCGGTGAAAAGACCCTCGGTCTCCCAGATGCTGGCGCAATCTCCGTCACCATCATCCTCCAAACAATGGCGGATTACATCAATGACTAAACCAATTTCGGCTCCCGCGAGCCGCTAACAGAAAACTAGCTCGTGGCCTCAGCTGCGAGCTACTATTCACTCTAACTAATAAATAACCAAAACTAACACTATGGCAGATACAGACGATATCAGAGAAGGCGCAAGCTTCGGTCTCGACACACCAGCCTCCACCGAAGGCTTCTACCTCAAAGGCATCAACAACTCCGATTGGGGCCTTAAAAACCGCATGTCCCGCATCTTCAACAAGAAGTCCGGCAACTCCGTAATGCTCGCATTTGACCACGGTTTCCTCATGGGACCTACTTCTGGTCTTGAGCGTGTTGACCTCAACATCGCACCAATCGTAGAGCACGCAGATTGTATCATGGGTACACGTGGCATGATCCGTTCATCCATCCCAACTGATTGCTCCAAGCCAGTATGTCTTCGTACTGACACAGGCACAACTATCCTCACCGAAATGAACCACAACGTTCTTATCGCTGAGGAAGAAGCTATCCGCATGAACGTTTCTGCTATGGCTGCTATGCTCTCCGTCGGTGAAGATGAAACTGAGCACAAAACAATCGCTAACTTCTCACGCCTTGTAGACATCGGCTCCAAGTATGGTATCCCAGTCATGGGTGTTACTGCTGTTGGTAAGAAAATGGCGCGTGACGCACGTTACTTCGCTATGGCTTCCCGTGTATGTGCTGAAAACGGTGCATCCATCGTTAAGACTTACTACACAGAAGGTTTCGAAAAAGTAGTAGCTTGTACTCCAGTACCAGTTGTTATCGCAGGTGGCAAGAAACTCCCTGAACTCGAAGCTCTCGAGCTTTGCTACAACGCTATCCAGTGCGGTGCAGCTGGTGTTGACATGGGCCGCAACGTATTCCAATCCGAAGCTCCAGCTGCTATGATGGCTGCTGTTGCAGGCGTTGTTCACGACGGTCTCACACCACAAGAAGGCCTCGACCTCTTCGAAACTAAGAAGAACGAAGCTTAATTCATTCTCATACCAATCCTCTGGCGGTTCGCCGTCAGGGGATTTTTTGCCTCAAAAAAACCACCCATACACCCCAATATTACGGGTAATTCTGTTTTTTTATTCTTTTTTTGATAAAAACCGAAAAACCTGTAGTACAAATCACCACGACTCAATGAAAGCACCGATCATTCAAGCCCTAACTCTCTCGCTCACGGCAGTCACACTCTACGCCGCTGAGGATCATCTCGTTTTTGAACCACAAGGTTCAGCTAACGGCAAACACGTTGTCCTTCTCTCTGGCGATGAAGAATACCGCTCAGAAGAGTCCATGCCGATGATGGCTCAGATTCTAGCAAACAACGGCTTCAAAGCCACTGTGCTCTTTTCATTGAATGAAGATGGGACAGTAAATCCTGAAGCTGGTACAAGCCTCAGCAACTCTGCTGCACTTGATGACGCAGACGCGATCGTCATGTGTATCCGCTTCCGCCACTGGGGTGACGAAGCAATGCAGCGCTTTGAAAATGCTCTCAACCGTGGAGTCCCAATGGTTGCACTCCGCACATCCACTCACGCCTTTAACTTTAAAGACAAATCCAACAAGTGGGCTAAGTACTCTTTTGATGCAAAAGCTGACACAGGCTGGGAAGGTGGCTTCGGCCGCCAAGTACTCGGTGAAACCTGGGTCAGCCACCACGGCAAACACAAAAAAGAAGGCACACGCTCCAAGATTGAAACTGCAAACGCGAAGCACCCAGTGCTCAACGGTGTAGGCCCAATTTTTGGCACGACTGATGTCTACGGCGCAGCACCACTCGCTCCATCCACCATCCTTCTCCGCGGCGAAGTCACTCAGACTCTCGACCCGGAATCTCCAGCTGTCGAAGGCGCTAAAAATGCCCCAATGATCCCTATCGCTTGGGTGCGTGAATTTGACAATTCTGGAGAAAAGAACAATCGTATCCTCACCACCACTATGGGCGCAGCCACCGACCTGAGCGAAGAAAACCTCCGCCGCCTCGTCGTCAATGGCGTCTATTGGGGTCTCGAGATGGAAGTTCCTGCGAAAGCGGACGTATCCATCAAAGGAGAATACGCACCGAGCCCATACTCCTTCAAAAAATACAAAAAAGGCCTCAAGCCAGCAGACTTCATCGTGAAGTAACTCAATTTCCATTCAATTATTATGAAACACTTATCCTATCTTGCATTGAGCTCTGCGATTGCAGTTAGCTCAATTGCCACTCTTTACGCGGACACCACCGCCGATAAGAGCCAGGTAGCTGTGTCACAGACTTCTGGCGACACACTTAAAATCGCACCTAATAGCCACATCACCGTCATCGGTGGAGGTCTCGCTTCTCGCATGGTAAAGTTCAGCGAGTTCGAAACAGAGCTCCAAGTACGCTACCCAGACCTCAAACTCACCATCCGCAACATGGGTGATGAGGGTAACACTCCTGGTTTCCGTCCACATCCTGGACGTGATGCCGATAAACAATTTGCTTTCCCTGGCGCTAAAGAACTCGTCCGCAAGGACCTCCAAGCCAACAGCAAACCAGGCGGCCACTTCGAGACTCCTGACCAATGGCTCACCAAACTCAACACTGACGTTGTCATCGCCTGCTTCGGTTACGCTTCCGCATTTGACGGTCCGGAAGAACTCGATCGATACAAAAAAGAACTCGATGCCTTCCTCAAGCACACCAAAGCCCAAAAGTACAATGGCAAGTCTGCTCCTCAGATCGCGTTAGTTTCTCCTATCGCATTCGAAGACCAATCTGCCGATTTTGACGTTCCTAACGGTGAAACAGAGAACAAGAACCTCGCTCTCTACACTACGGCAATGAAAGAAGTCGCCGCAGCCAATGGCGTCCTCTTTGTCGATGCTTTTAGCGCATCATCCGACTGGTACAAAAACGAAGAAGAATACCTCACTCAAGACGGCTTCCAACTTAATCGCCAAGGTTACAAAGCTCTTGCATCATTCCTCGCCGATAGCGTTTTCGGCAAAGCTGAAGAAAAAGCTGAATCCAACCGCGAAGCTATCCTCGCAGCTGTTGAAGAGAAGAACTGGGTCTGGCACAACTACTTCAAGATTCCAAATGGCGTCCACGTCTACGGTCGTCGCTTCAAGCCATACGGCCCAGGTAACTACCCAGACGAGCTCAAAAAGGCCGCTGAAATGACAGCAGTCCGCGACCAAGCAATCTGGGCTGCTAACAATGGCAAAACTTTTGACGTCGCAGCTGCTGACGAAAAAACGCACAAGCTCCCTGAAGTTGAAACCAACTATACGCCAAGTAAGAAAAATGGTTCCCTTGATTATAACAAAGGACAAGCTGCAGTAGACGCGCTCAACGTGGCTGAAGGTTACAAGATTGAGATGTTCGCCTCTGAACAAGAATTCCCAAATCTCGCTAACCCTGTACAGATTTCCTTCGATAACAAGGGCCGCCTCTGGGTTGCTTGTATGCAATCCTACCCACACTGGCGTGTTGGCGATCCAAAACCTAAAGACACACTCGCGATCTACGAAGACACAGATGGCGACGGCAAAGCGGACAAAGAAACAATCTTCACTGACGAGCTCCACGTCCCGATGGGCTTCGAATTCGCTCCAGAAGGCATCTACGTTTCCCAAGCTGACTCACTTGTACTCCTTAAAGACGAAAACGGCGACGACAAGTGCGACAGCAAGGAATATATCCTTTCTGGTTTCGACGACCACGATACCCACCACGCGATCTCTGCATTCTGCACCGATCCATCTGGCGCTATCTACATGGGTGAAGGTATCTTCCTCCACTCCAATGTCGAAACAGCACATGGCACTAAGCGTGGTACAAATGGTGGATTCTGGCGCTATAACCCGAATAAAAAACACCTCGAGCGCGCAGCTCAGTACAACATCCCGAATCCATGGGGTATTGCATTCGATGACTACGGGCAGAACTTCCACCTCTATTCCTCTAGCCCAGCTGTGGGTTGGATGAACTACACTTCTATCAAGCCCAAATACGGCAGAAGCATGAAGCAGTCTGACATCCTCACGTCTGATAAGGTTCGCCCGACATCAGGACTTGAGATTGTCTCCAGCCGCCACTTCCCAGATGAAGTTCAAGGTGACATCCTCATTAACAACAATATCGGATACCTCGGCATCAAGCAGCACAAGCTCCTTGAAGATGGTACAGGCTATAAAGCGGAACACCGCCAAGACCTTCTTGTTTCTGATGACAAAAACTTCCGTCCAGTCGACCTTGAGTTCGCTCCAGACGGCTCACTCTACCTCATCGATTGGTCAAACATCTTGATCGGCCACATGCAGCACAGTGCACGTGATCCACACCGCGATCACAGCCATGGCCGCATCTACCGTATCACTTATCCATCGCGTCCACTCGTTAAGCCGGCAAAAGTCGCAGGTGCGCCTATCCCTGAACTCCTCGAAAACCTCAAACTCCCTGAGTACCGTACACGCTACCGCACTCGCCGTGAGCTCCGTGGCCGCAATGCTGACGAAGTCGTTGCTGCAACTAAAACTTGGGCGAAAAGCCTTGATAGCAAAGACCCTGAATACGAGCGCCTTCTTCTTGAAGCTCTCTGGGTTCTCTGGGGCGTCAATGAAATCGACGAACAATTCGTGACTAACTTGCTCAAAGCAAAAGACTACAAAGTACGCGCAGCTGCTGCACGTGCCGTTCGCTACAACCTTGATAAACTTAGCAATGGCCAAGAGCTCCTAGAACTCGCCGCTGCTGATGATCATGGCCGTGTACGTCTAGAAGCCATCAACACAGCAAGCTGGTTAGATAAAGAAGACGGCGTTGCTATTCTCGAAATCGCGGGTAAAAAACCTATCGATTCATGGATCAAGCAAGCATACAGCTACGCCAAATCTGACCTCACTGGCTCTGTAGTCAAAAAAGAAGTCGATCAAGAAGAAGTCGCATGGAAAAAACAAGGAATGAACAAAAAGCAAATCGCTTGGCTCAAGAAAGGCCGTGAGGTCTACCACCGCGAAGCTCACTGTGAAACTTGTCACCAGGCTGACGGAAATGGTCTTCCAGCAGCGAACTTCCCACCAATCTCCGGCACCAAGTGGGTCAACGAAGATCCTGATCGCCTCATCAAGCTCACGCTTAAAGGCCTCATGGGTGAGATCGAAGTCAAAGGTAAGAAGTACAATGGCTCTATGACTCCATTCGAAGGACTTCTTAAAGACGACGAACTCGCTGCAGTACTCACCTACGTACGTAGCAGCTTCGGCAACGACGCCAAGCCAATCACTACCAGCCAGGTGAAGAAGGTACGCGCTGAAATCAAAGACCAGGTAGGACTCTTCGACGCAGCCGAGCTCCTCAAACAGCACCCACACAAGTAAGCGAAAAGCGAACTAACACATTTATCAAAGCCACTCCAGCACATCGCGGAGTGGCTTTTTTACGTCCTAGCCATCACTATAAGTTTCAACGATTAGATATTCCAATTCGAAAAAACTTCACACTTCACACTTTCAAGTTGGCGCATACAACTTCAAACTCCAGTCCATGCAACAGTACCTCGACCTCTTACAAGATGTCCTCGACAATGGTGAAGAGCGCCACGACCGCACCGGCACAGGCACCATTTCCGTCTTTGGTCGCCAGTCCCGCTACGACCTCCGCCATGGATTCCCCTGCCTCACCACTAAAAAGTTGCACCTCCGCTCCATCATCCACGAGCTCCTCTGGTTTCTGAAAGGCGATACCAATATCCAATACCTCAAAGAAAATGGCGTCCGCATCTGGGACGAATGGGCAGATGAAAATGGCGACCTTGGTCCAGTCTACGGCCAACAATGGCGAGCATGGGCGAAAGAAGATGGCTCCACTATCGACCAAGTCGCTAAACTCATTCACGACCTCGAGCACAACCCACACTCACGCCGCCACCTCGTCTCCGCCTGGAACGTCGGTAAAGTAGAAGAAATGGCACTCCCACCCTGCCACCTCCTTTTCCAGTTCTACGTCCACGAACCAAGCACCCAAGGAGGCAAACCTGGCCTTTCTTGCCAACTCTACCAGCGCAGCGCCGACCTCTTCCTCGGTGTCCCATTCAACATCGCCTCCTACGCACTCTTCACTATGATGATTGCTCAAGTCCTCGGCTACGAAGCTCGTGACTTCGTCCACAGCTTCGGCGACCTCCACCTCTATAAGAACCACATCGAACAAGCAAAACTCCAGCTCACTCGTACCCCCCACGAACTCCCTACCATGTGGATCAACCCAGAGATCAAAAACATAGACGATTTCACCTACGACGACTTCCGTCTCGAAAACTACGAAGCAGACCCACACATCAAAGCAGCAGTCTCCGTCTAATGCCATGGAGAATCCCCACCAAACTCCCCAAAGCACGCCTCAAGTTAGCGACGAAGGTAAGTTTGCCTCCACATATAGATACCTAAAGCTCTCCATCTCCAGCGCCATAAGTCTCATCATCGTTGGACTCATCGCTTGCACACTCGCTCTAAGCTATAATCTCACAAGATTAGCTACGATCTCGATGGGCGTAAGCGGTATAGGACTAGCAATGATTGCTCTTGCTCTTTTGGTGATCATACCTTTCATCATGTGGGGCTTTCAAACTGGTGTAAAAGAAGCCAAACGCAATATCGTAACACTTAACACTAAACGGCACAGCCGTGACCATCTATGAATCTACCAAGAAAAGGCAGCAAAATCATCACCCTCGACGACGTCCAGTACCGCTGGCGCGCCTACTCAACCGCTAAAGGAACGGAAGTCCGTATCGCCTTTAACGAAATCGAAGGAGGACAAATCCTCGTCGCCCAAGTCCCAAAACTTTTTAATCTCAAATGGGTCGAACCAATCATCGACTTCGGTCTCGAAAATGGCTGGGAGCCAGACGAATACGGAGATCCACTTTACATCCGAAAAAACCGTGAAACCTTCAGACTTCTCGAAGAACACGAGATCGAATAAGAACAACATTACCCAACCTAACTTCTAACTACCCAATTCTAGAAAAATGAAATTCCTTCACACACGCATCCGCGTCAGCGACCTCGACAACACCATCGACTTCTACCAAAAACTCGGCTTCGAGCTGCGCGACCGCAAGGACTCGCCACAGGGCAACAAACTCGCATTCCTTGAAATCCCCGGCGCTGAACACTTCCTCGAGCTCTGCTACTCACCAGAATTTAAAGTCGAATTCCCAGAAGACCTCATGCACACCTGCGTCGGCGTCGAAGACGTCATCGCCTACTGCGACAAACTCGAAAACGACGGCATCGAAATCTGGCCTGGCAATTGGCGCGAAAAATTCGCTGACCCAGCAAACCGCCAAATGGCATTCGTCACCGACCCTGATGGCTACGAAGTAGAAATCCTTCCTATTCCATAAGGCACAATAATTTTCCAACTCAAGCGCCACGCGCATTGTAAGAGAGCTGAATCACTAGATTCAGCTCTCTTAGTTTTCTCCCACAAAAAAACGGCCAGCGTGTGAGGCTGGCCGTTTGAAAATGAAAATATGTTCTTAAGCCGGAGCTCCGACGACTTCACCCGCGAGCGGATCGTCATCTTCCTTATCGTCAGTCGGCTTCTTCGGCGTTGCTTCTGCACTCTCAGGAGCCACTGGTGGCTCTGGTGGAGTTGGAGAACTAGGCGGATTGCTCATTTCACCTTTATAAAGAAGGTCAGTGATCTGCTTGCCATTTAGAGTTTCATACTCGAGCAAAGCCTTAGCGATGCGATCGAGCGCCTCACGGTTCTCAGTGAGTAAATCCATCGCACGCTGATACGCTCCATCGATAAAGCTCTTAATCTCAAAATCGATCTTACGCGCGGTCTCTTCGGAGTAGTCCTTACTACCACCACCATAGAATTCACCAGCATCGCTTGATTTGTATTCAATCATACCGAGTTCATCGCTCATCCCCCACTCACAAACCATGCTGCGCGCCATACTTGTCGCTTGGCGAATATCGCCCATTGCTCCGTTAGTCGGGTTACCAAACATGATTTCTTCAGCCACACGGCCGCCCATAGCGACACAAAGCTGATCAATCATTTCAAGACGGCGATAGCTAAACTTATCTTCAGTCGGCAAGAACATCGCCATACCGAGCGACGGTCCACGCGGAATGATCGTCACTTTGTGCAGTGGATCAGTATGCTCTAACAAAATATTGAGAATCGCATGACCAGCTTCATGATAGGCAGTATTCTCTTTTTCCTTATCAGAGAGAGCCAAGGAACGACGCTCGCGTCCCCAGCGTACTTTATCACGCGCTTCTTCAAGCTCAGCGTTACTAATTTCTTTCTTACCAGTACGAGCCGCAAGAAGCGCAGCTTCATTCAGCAGGTTGGCTAATTCAGCACCAGAGAAACCAGGAGTTCCCCTTGCGATCACTCCAAGATCAACTTCACTAGAAATCTTAACCTTCTTAGCATGCACACCGAGAATCTGCTCGCGACCCTTCACATCCGGAAGAGACACGCGTACCTGTCGGTCAAAGCGACCAGGACGAAGTAGCGCAGGATCGAGCACGTCTGGACGGTTAGTAGCGGCAATAATGATCACGCCTGAACGCGCATCAAAACCATCCATCTCTACCAACAAGGCGTTGAGCGTTTGCTCACGCTCGTCGTGACCACCACCCATGCCGTGACCACGATGACGACCTACGGCATCGATCTCATCCACGAAAATAATACAAGGTGCACTCTTCTTCCCTTGCTCGAACATGTCGCGCACGCGACTCGCACCGACACCTACAAACATTTCGACAAAGTCAGAACCTGAAATCGAGAAAAACGGAACTTCAGCCTCACCTGCAATCGCACGCGCAAGAAGTGTCTTACCAGTACCCGGAGGGCCTACCATCAACACACCTTTTGGAATGTTTGCACCAAGCTTTTCAAACTTTTTAGGAGCCTTGAGGAAATCAACGATCTCATAGAGCTCTTCCTTCGCTTCAGAAATCCCAGCTACGTCCTTAAATGTCACGCGTCCTTTATCCTGAGCGAGAAGCTTAGCCTTACTCTTACCAAAGTTCATCGCCCCCTTACCCGCATTCTTCATTTGAAAGCGGAATAAGAAAAACAACACAGCAACGATCAACAGAATTGGGAAAATCTGCATTAAGATGAACCCCATCGTATTACTCTCTTGCTTGTTGCGAGCAATGTTGTTCACCAGCGCTACGTCTTCATCGGGCAGCTTGAAGAGGTTAATATCGACCTTGAAGCGCTCATATTGAGGCTTCGCATCCGCTAACAATGGATACACCTTGCGCGTTCCTTCGAGAACAGCATCGTTACTGCTCGAGGTCTTGTACAACTTTAAGCCCTTATCTCCTCCAAAAATAACCTCATCAAAGGCCATCCACTTGCGTAAATCCTGTAGCGAGCCAGAAACAGAGTCACCACCTTGGGAAATTTCTGAAACGATCTGCAAAGGTACGCTTTTATCACTCAGCAGACGGTCGTATTCTGCTTGCTGTAAATTCGTATTGAGCACCACGCGAAAACTCTGAAGTTCGGGTTCTGCCTTTAAATCACGATATTCAGTAACATCGCGCACGCCCTTCAATTGACCTGAAGTATTCGTGTCCTTCGTTACAAACTGAAGTTGATCAGTAGGCATCACCTGAAGTTCCTTCATCACCTCAGCTTCTGCTTTCTGAATCTCAGGCTGAGGCTTTCCAGCGAGCTCTTCGCGCACTTTCTTAACCGCAGGAATCTCTGCAGGATTAACCACCTGTCCTTTCTCGTAACTCTTACGGAAAGCTGCGAAATCAATCTCTTTTCCACTTTTCTGAGCTGTACTCATGTATGCTGCTACCAGCACCCCGATAGCTAAAGTGAACAAGATCATCACTCTCCAGTTAGGCCCTTTCTGCTGTGGAGATTGGCCACCTTTTGCAGGCTTCTTCTCTAGTGGTGGTTTCGGTGGTTGTTGATCTGACATAGGTGTAATGGGAAAATCTTTTCTGTAAAAAGCTGATAGCACGCGGTCTTTGGCAAACTCGCTTCGCGAGACGTTAGTACGGGTTTAGGAAAAATAAATCCTTTTTTCTGTCGGCTTGCCAGATGTGTCCCACAAGTGCAACATACTATTCAGTGAAATCGCCCTCGCAACCAAGAGATCATAAAGGAAACGCTCCTATTTTCAAGTCAAGTTCCATGCTGAAAGGATGGACAAGAAAGGCTCCACAAGGAGCTCACATGGTAGCCTCTCTTGTCGAAGTTTTTGCGGCATTCGTCTCACTCGACGAACAAGTCGATGCCGCTGAAGCCGAGGTCGCGCTCGATTTATTGCGCCACGCCTTCCCTGAAGCCGACCACCACTGGCTCGCCCGTAGGCTCCAAAAAGCCCTACGCTCTCCCACCAGTACAGCCGCTCTCGCCTCAAAACTTGGGGTCCAACTCAACCACGAAGGACTGGTTTCACTCGGTCTCCAGCTCTATCTACTCATTGATGCATCCTCCCGCCGCAACCGCGGTCGCAGAGCTTTCCTCGACCTTTTCCATCAGCTTGACGGCAATGGACTAGGGAAAATTATTCTTCAAGAAATAGAAGAAGGCTACTCAGGCAGCAAGAAACTCCCATTCACCCGTCTCATCTGCTCGACTGAAGAATCCGCAGACCTAAATCTCCCCTTCTCCCCTGAAAACTACGCTTTCCGTATTTATCAAGCCGGTCAGGTCATCATCATCCGTAACACTGGAGACCAAGCTATCTCCCTCAGTGGGTCTTCGCTGATCCCCGGCGGCATCATCCGCCTGCGCTCCCACCAGCGCATCATGCTCCCCAACTGGACACTCTCCTATAACGACCTCAACTTTTTCCTTAACTACAAGCGAACTGGCCAACCGCGTACCCTCTATCTTCACGAATCTGAGGGAGGGATCGTCTCCGAACGCAGCCGCACACGTCTCTCCAATATCCGCATCGACTTCGGTATCAGTGCAGAACTCACCGCCATTCGTCCCACCAACATCACTCTCAGCGGTCTCCCTCTCGAAGTGAACCAAATGCACGAGCTGACCTTCCACGACTTTCTCACCCTAAAAACTGGCGCCGAAGTCCAGCTCGAAAGCATCCGAAATCAAGCACTAGAAGCGGGTGGACGATTCCGCCTAAGTCGTGAAAAGCAAACCTGCCTCGTCTCAAATGACCCATCGGCAATCGGTAAAGGCGACCTCCTCATCTCTCCCGGACTCGCTGGAAAAATCACACTCAAGATCACCTACGACCCTGCGAGCTCAGTCGGTGAATTAGAAATTCTCGAGTCTGAACGAACGCTCCTAATGAACGGCCAACCAGTACGATCCGGCGCCTACCTCATGGACGGAGCCATCATCCGGCTCAGCGCCAGCCAAGCCGTCCGCTGCCGCTTTTCAGACGGCCTCATCGATGAAGAGCGAACCGTCATTAAAGAACTCCACCTAGACGGCATAACCCACAGATTCACTCGCAATACTACAGCTCTCGATAGTATCGACTTTAAAATCCAACGGGGCGAAATGCTCTGCATCATGGGGCCATCAGGCTGTGGTAAATCCACTTTGCTCTCCGTCATCGCTGGCCAACTCAAGCCCAACAGAGGACACGTCCGCTTTAACAGCATTTCACTCTACGAACACCGAGCACGGCTCGCTCCCTTCATAGCCTTCATGCCCCAGGAGGAAGCGCTCAACCCCCACCTCACAGTCCGTGAGCACCTCACCCACGCCTGCACCATCCGCAGACCTCACCTCGCCAGCCCCGAACATTCTCGCCGCGTCGATAGCATTCTAGCCGAACTCGCACTCGAACCACTCGCCGACAGAAAAGTAGGTTCCCCGGGAGATAAAACTATTTCCGGAGGCGAACGCGGCAGGCTCAACCTAGGACTCGACCTCGGCTCGGCTGCCGAAATATTCCTCTTTGATGAACCCATCTCAGGACTCTCATCTAAAGATTCTGAGCACGTCGCCGAATCCCTCCGCGCCCTCGCGCGAGATAAAATTGTCATCGCCTCTCTCCACCGCCCAGGCTCCACCGTCCTCGCTCTCTTCGATAAAGTCCTCTTGCTCGATAAAGAAGGTAAAGTCGCCTTCTTCGGCACGCCCGATGACATGTCGCGCTACTTCGAGTCCGCGGCGAAAGAGCTCCACATCCCCACCCTCAACCGAGCTGAGTTTGGCGCAAACACCATCAACGGCGCCGACTTCGTCTTCGACGTCTTAGAAACACCTCTTCATGGCACCATTGGTGCAAACGAATCTTCATCCTTCGCTCGACGCTTTCCCCCCACCTTCTGGCAGGAAAGACTCGAAAGCCAACGGCTGATCCAAAAAGTCTCTGAATCACAATCTCAAGTGCAGACACAACTCGGAGACATGCCTCGCGCTGATGACAACATGCCAGTCCCTGTCCCGCGCCCACGTCGGCATGTCGACCACTTCCGCTTGTTCCGCGCCCACCTCTCACGCTCATTTTTGACGAAATTCCGAAACCGCGGAACCTTCTACTGCACCATTTTAGAGGCTCCGCTACTGGCAGCACTCATCGCCATCACCCTTCGCGCATCCGCAGATGGTTCCTACGCCTTTTCCTCTGGTCTCCACATCGTCACCTACCTCTTCCTTTCTGTCACCGTCGCCATGTTTCTAGGCCTCACCAATAGTGCCACCGAAATACTCAGAGACCTTCCTATTCTCAGACGTGAACGCAATACCCGTTACGGAACAGGCCTCTACATCACCGCCAAATGCACCACCCTCAGCCTCCTTGCTGCCTTACAATGCGCGATTTACGTTTCCATTGGTCACCATTTTCTAGAAATTAAAGAAATGTGGTTTTCTCATTGGCTTTGGATGTCCACCACTGCCATCTGCGGTACCGCCATCGCCATGTTTATTTCGGCCATTGTAAAAAGTGAACGCGCAGCCCTGTCCTCGATCCCTCTTTTATTAGTGCCCCAGCTCCTTCTCGCTGGAGCTCTCGTCCCCTTCGGCGAAATGAACCGAGGCCTCTTTGTTGGCGGTGATAGAGCCAGAGATGACGGCGCTGAACCTGTCCCCGCCATGTTCATGCCGCTGCGCTATTCCTTCGAAGGTATCGTCCTCGCCCAAGCTACCGAGAACCCATTCGAAAAAGAACGAAGACGTATTCAGCAGCGCATTGATCAGCTCAAAGAAAAAGTAATTCCAGAAGATAAGGGCGAAGACACTGTTTACCTAACAGACGAAGAAGCCGAACGCATAAGCATCCTCACTTCAGGGCTCACTCGCCTCTACGCTGCAGAAGCTCTCGACCAAGAAGGCGCTGCAGAACTCTCACATAAAATCGCCGATGTTTCTCTGAACGGAAGCTTCGAAGACCTCGAGTCCCTCAATATCTACCTAGGTGAACCCGACGAGTCAGAACCCGTGCAATCCTTCTTCCAAAACACCCGCACCGAACTTCTCGTCAGACGTGCTGAAATGAATCGTGTCGACATGCACTCTAATAAAGACCGCTCAATCTTCCTAGCTGAATGGAAATTCTGGTTAGGAGAAAAGCGCAGTTCCTCTTTCTGGTGTAAAGCCGTACTCTTCACCGTCACCATCACCTGTCTCATTCTCGCCACTCTAGTGGTCACCCGCTGGAACAGAAAGGTCAGCTGATAAAGCCCTTATACCACTTCGCGATTTTAAAGAAACAAATGACGGTGTAATTTGTTAAGAAATCAAGGACCGCTGAAGAAGCTATGCGAGCATCGTGCCTGAAGAGAAATGCAGATTTATCAACAAAGAGCCCGACACCACTTTCTTTCGAGTAGCGCAATTCTTCAAGCCACCAAAAAAATTATATGTCTCTTTCGGAGTGCGATCTGGTATAATTAGTCCTCAAAAAAAATGCCGCACCATTCACGATGCGGCATTTTAAAAATATCGATTTCCAAGATTTTAGAATTTGTAGGAAACGCCAGCTACCAATTTCAAATCGTTCTTCTCTTTATCATCAGCAGGCTTGCTCTCATAGCGATTTTCAAGCGACACCTTAAATGCCATCGTCTCTGTGATCTTAGTTTCGAGCCCCGCCTGAAATTCTAGATGGTAATCACTAAAATCATCGAGTCTTGGAGAAATTGAGAAACTCTCAAACAGCTTAGCGCTCTCGTTAAATTTATGCTCGAATCTCTGCACGAAAAGACCATTCATATAAGTATCGTTACCACGACCCTTGTCCTCCGTAGTCACACCGAGACCTACTTCTGTAGAAAAGAAAGTTTCCTCAGTATCAATCCAGTAGTAACCATAGGTGAAGTTGAGTGAAAAACGGTAATCTAGATCAGCAAATTGGTCACTGCGGCCATCGAGAAGTACCCCAAAGAAATTTTTGCCAGTAAGCGTTCTTCTCCAGCTAGCCTTACCCACGATCTCATCCTGGTTCGTTGCACTATCTTCCTCGCCATAACTATAGCCAAGGCTCGCGAAATACGCATCCTTGTCTTCCTTCTTCTCAGTTTGGATTCCACCGCGAACGAGAAGACTATCGGTATTACCCTTAGAAAGGTTCAAACCAAAATCGACACTGCTCTCCCAGCTTGTATCGATAACTTCTTCGACCTCTACCTCTTCCTGCGCCATTGCCGACGCAGCCATCATAATGCCGCTAGTTGCGGTGATTTGGAGAAATTTTTTCATAAATGAATCACAAATTGAGCTGCGCTCTTAGTGATTCAACTTTCAATTGTCACGCCCTTTTCTTCATCATTTTGTGACAACCCTTCTTCATCTTACCTTCTCTATAGCAATGAGAAATGCCGGACTATTCGGAGCATTCACCATCCCATAGCGCATCACCCTCGCCTGCTCTCGCGTTAATTCACTCGCCCACTGGACTACCGCCTCGGCCTCGGCCTCGCCGCCCTCATGACCAGGATAACACATGATGCTCAGCACCCCCTTTACTCGCAGTAAACTCAGTGCCTGCTCCAAAGCCGGAAGAGTCGTCTCTACAGTCGTAATCACCGCCTTATCAGCTCTTGGTAAATACCCCAAATTAAACATTACTGCTGCCACAGGCCCCTCCACATAATCGCTCAAGTATTCATGCCCGACACAGTAAAAACTAAAAACATCTGCAGCAACCCCAGCTGCCTCAACCTTTCGCTGAGAAGACTCAATCGCCTCCGTTTGAACATCAAAACCAATCACGCGCCCACCAGCTCCCACCAGCCCAGCCAAAAACAAAGCATCATGCCCGTTACCCAAAGTCGCGTCCACTACAGTCTCCCCAGCCAACACAGCTCCTCTCACCATTTCCTGTGCCATCTCTAAAGGTCGTAACAACATGATAGAGCCCTCATAAGATACATTACACCTCACATAAAATGTAAAATATCCACCTAAACTATGAAAATATCCACAAAATGCTCTAATCTGCTATGTTTCAGCCCCTCACTCGATAAATATCTTCCCAAACATCGTACTTATGCGAATCATGACCAAATTCTTTATCCGTCCGATCAGTATCTCACTGGCGGCTCTCAGCCTTGTGCAAGCACCCACGTATGCCAAGAAAACACAATCTGACCGTAAAGAACCTTGGAGCCCAGAAAAACAAATCTCTCAATTTGAATTAGCCGACGGTTTCGTCATCGAACTCGTAGCATCGGAAGAAAATGGCCTCATTAACCCCATCGACCTCACCTTCGACGATTCAGGTAGACTTTGGACCCAAACAGCACGCATGTACCCGCTCGATCCCATCCCGGGGATTAGATTCGGAGAAGCGATGCGCCTCATGAAGGATCACAAACTCGCACAAACCGATAAGCGCTTCCAAAAAATTCTCCGCAAGTACCAACTAGAAGACCCAGGTACTGACCAGATTCTCGTTATCGACGACCCGACCAAAACCGCAAAAGGCCCACTCCACGTCTGGGCAGACGGCCTCACCATTCCACAAAGCATCATGCCCTATAAAGACGGTTGCTATGTGGCTCACGGCTCCGAAATATTTTACCTTCAAGATTCAGATAAAGACAATAAACAAGATAGCGTAAAGCCTCTTTTCACGGGCTTTGGCTTCCTTGACACCCACACCATGGCTCACTCCATCGTCAGAGCTCCCGGCGGCTGGATGAATTTCTCCCATGGCGCAGTAAACTCAGGTACTGTCACCTCCCTAATCTCTGGAGATAAACTCGACGTCACCTACAGTAAAAACCTGCGCTTTTCCCTAGATGGCAGTACCATGGAAATCCTCAATTGCCACCGCGACAATAACTGGGGCTACCAAGTGCTCTCTAACGGCCAGTGGTACGCCACTTCAGCAAACGATGGCGGTTACTCAGTTCTGCCAAGTGAATCGCAGAGCAGTATCGCAGGAAATGGCAATGACAACATTCGTCCTTACGCTCCATTTTTTCCGCCTGCCAATGACTTTCGTGTCGGCGGCACCGGTATTTCAGGCCTCGCCTTTTCAGAAGATGGTAAAAATGGCTTCCCCGCTGAATGGAAAAACGTCGCCATCCTCGCTAACCCAATCACCCAATCACTCAACTGCGTACGTATTGTCAGAAACCCAGACGGCTCTGTCACTTCAGAACTCCTACCTAATCTCCTTCAGTCGAAAGACGAATGGTTCCGCCCAGTCAATATCGAGTTCGGGCCAGATGGCTGCCTCTACATCGCCGATTGGTACAACAAGATCGTTTCTCACAATGAAGTCAACACCGACCACCCAGACCGCGACCGCAAACACGGAAGAATCTGGAGAGTACGCCATAAATCACAAAAATCATTCGAAATTCCCGACGTTGCAGCCGCCGCTAACGACAAACTGTTAGACCACTTAATTTATGGCAAAACACTCTGGGAAAAACGCGCAGCTTGGCACCAGATCGTCGACCGCAATGCCGCAGAACTTACTCCACAGCTCAAAGAATTAGCCACAGATACAACCACACCTAAAGAAGTCCGTATCCTCGCCCTTTGGTCACTTGAAGGACTCAAAATCTATGACTCTAAAATTATCACAGCAGCCATCGCAGACAATGACAGCGATATCCGCCGTGAAGCCATTCGCTCACTCGCCAGCTATCAACTCAAAGCATCCGAGGTCGCCCCGCTCCTCGCGCCATACATAGAAGATTCGAACTGCATGGTACGCTCACAGGCCCTACGCACACTCGCTGAAATCAAAGATGCCAACCAAGACTCCATCGCTCTTCTGGTAATAGCCTCGAAACCAGCAGCACCCAACGACAACCTCGGCGGCAACTACGAAAGGAACTTCGAGCGCTTTCTCGCACGTAAAGCCATGGAACAATACCCAGAAGAGGTAAAAAAATTCCTTCTCTCTGAGCGAGCGGACACTATGCCAGCTAGCAACCTCATCTGGGCATCGCAGGCTCTTCCAGCAAAGGAAAGAGTCACTATTTTTGTCAATAACTGGAAAACAGCCACCCATGGAAAAATCGATAAAAACACATTCATCTCCGCTTCAAACATGCTCGCAAATCCCGAGATTCACAGCGTAGTCTCGGAAACATTCAAACAGCGTCCAGATGAGATGCTAAACCTCGCTCTCGAAAACCTTGATCAAGTCGACGCACCAAAAGTAGCATTCTTTTTCTCCAAAAAAATCGAAACCGACCTCAACAGCAATGACCCAGCGCAGCGCAATAAAGCTCTTGATCTCATCGTAGCTCTCCGTTCACCACACCACACACAAACCCTCAGAAAATTACTTACTACCGATCTAGCAAATAGCGAAATCGCTAAAGTCATCACAGCTCTCGGCTATGATCATTCTGTCGATTTTGCGACCTATCACTCGATCTTAAAAAACCCTGACATCGACTTTACTAACAGACTGTCAGCTCTCGCCGCCTGTGCTCTCAAAAACGAAAAACAAGCATTCGCAGCGAGTCAGAAATTTGCAACAAATTTGAGCGACACCGAGAAGCAAGAACTCGTCTCTCGCCTCAGCCACACACTACAGGGCAGCAACATCATTAAACAGCTTTGGCAAACAAAAATCCTCACCACTAACGCCTGGGACTACGATGCAGCCTATTTCACACTCCACAACTACCCACTCAACTGGAGCGTAAAAGCAGGAAAGCACTGGAACAAGTCGCCACGCGCACAAGCCTTAGAAAAAGCAAAGAAAGATAAAAGAGCCCTCAAAATCTATGCTGATCTAAAGCAACAAGCAGAAGCAGACACCCAACAACTAGAAGAGAAGGTGAAAAGCTTTACTACTTCTATCAAATCCCTCGAAGGCAACCCCACCACAGGCAAAGCTCTCTTTCAGTCTTGCCTTGTCTGTCATAAAGTAGGCAACGAAGGGCAAGAGATCGCCCCCCCCCTCGATGGCGGTAGCAAGCGCAACACCGAGCACCTCATCACCGCTATCGTCAATCCAGATGAAGCCGTCGAGGGAGCCTACGGCCTCTACTCAGTCGTCAGCATAGACGGTTCCGTCAAACAAGGCCTCTTGGTCAAATCTGACGGAAATGGCATCACACTCGCAGCTCCAGGAGGACAACGCAGCTTTATCGCACGTGAAAACATCCTCTCAGACGGTGCCGTCCATGGCCGATCATTCATGCCAAAAGGCTTTAGCAGCTTCTCCCCACAAACTATGGCCGACCTAGTATCCTACATTAAATCCCTAGATTAAGCATTATCCACCTTGGCAAACCACCAAGTGTTGAAAAAATCTTATACCATTCTCCCGGCTATATTGCCGGAATGGATGATTTTGATATGAACGCTAGTCAGCGGAGCTGATTACAATAAAGAGCGGCATTACTTCGGCTTCATTTCTGCGTTTTTCCTCAGTCATGTAGCCTGCTACAATCCTTCGTCATGCCTTGAGATGAAGGCCAAATTAACACCGCCATTCCGACAATCTATCCACTCAAATGGTATTAGGCAACTACTGCTACTACCAACGATCACCTAATGGCGGATAAATCACAAATTTATCCGCCATTTCTTATTTATCCTAATCTATCCGACATCAAAACTTCTCAAAAACCAGCCCCCCAAAAAAGCTCCCCCTTAGCTTGAACTCTCAGCACAATTTACCGACACCCATACTCTCGCTCGATTAAAGGGCGGTATCCAAGTAGCGGCACAGTCCTTCAACAAAAAAACGCGACTCCGAAAAGTCGCGTAATTCATTGATATTGCAGTGGTACCATCGACCGGACTCGAACCGGTACGCCCCGAAGGACAGCAGATTTTAAGTCTGCGGCGTCTACCAATTCCGCCACGATGGCCTTGCTTCAAAGCGCTTAAAAGCGCCTATCTGCTACCTGCGAGGCGGAGACTAGCGACGAGATTGAATCTCGTCAATGGTTGCTTTCAGAGTTTTTTTCAATTCTCCCCCAGACTTTTCATAAGCCGCTGAAAGCGCTGGAATAGAGGCTGCTGTCCCCACTTTAGCTAAAATCGTTGCCGCTGACTCTAATTGGTAATTATCCAACTCTGGCCACACCGTGAGCAAACCTTGCTCCGCTCGCTCCCCAGCCTCTAACATCAATTCTTCGTAAACAATCACATCCTCAGCCCACGCATAAACTAGAATATCCCCAATGCCTTCCACGTTCTGCTCTACTAAATAATGCAAATAACTCTCAGGCACCTTCAACCCCACCTGTATCCGCTCACGTGCCTGCTCTGTAATGATTTCATCTGCCCCATCATCTGGGATTGCCCAAGTTCGAAGAGTATCCACGATTTCAGCCCGATGCTCCCCACTCTGATGCGTCAAAAGCACTAACAATTGCCGCACTATATCACTGCGCAACTTAATATCTTTCGTATTTCCTAGACGCTGAATTGCTGCTAACTGGCGCGTCGGATCAATGCTCCGTAACTCCTCTAAATTCTTCGAATGATAATCGGGATGGCTCTCATCGGTAATTTCTCTAGCGTCCGCCGTCGTCAAAGCATCCACATTCACCTCGATCTCTATCAACTGTAACTCCTCACGCACTCGAATGTCCTCAGAGAACTTCTTGGCAAAGTCAGCCGCGTCATCGATAGAAATCCGTGCATTATTGTAAATAATCAAAGTCGCTGGCTCGTTTTGAAGCTTTCTACCTTCGTAGACTCGGGGGATTTCTGCAGTAATCAGAGACTGCGCTAAATACTTTTTAATCGTTTCCAAGTGCACAGGCTTCGATCTCTTCAGCACAAAGGCTATCACCCTCTCAGGATGCTCCGCTTCTTCTATCTGCGTCTCCACCGTCGCATATCCAATCTCACTTTTGAAACGTAGTTCATCTTCACTCGTAAGATCCACATGCATTTCCAGATCAACCTCCTCTGGATTATATTGAGATGCCACCGGCGTCAGACGTTCTGGGTAAATAATAGGCATCGCCACTAATCCACCGACAAAGCACAAAGTAAGAATCACTCCTAAAATGCGATACTTCACAAAGCCATACAGCACTAATAAACTCCCTATGAGCGCCGCAAACCCAACTAAAAACCAACGTTTCTGATTGGGAACATCAGTAAGAATCCCACCATCGCCACTGCCAGCCACAAACAAGAAAATCACCAACCCCATGCCGATCAACCCACCAAAAATGCAAAGCAAGCGCATCGGGCTCATCGGCATCACTGCGTTCGGATCCGAAAACTGCGCGTAATCCGCTGCCTGAAAATTCACCGGAGCTGACTCGAGCGATTCTGGCGCTTTCCTCTGAAACACCTCCAAGTTCTTCGCCTTCTCACCCGGAAAGTAATCACGCCCCATCTTCACCTGATTGTCTCTAGAAATATTGAAATAGTGCTGGCAACTTCCGCACTCCACCGGCTCGCCTAGCAGTTCTTCCGAAACTACAAAACTTTGTCTGCATTCTGGGCACGCAATCTTGATTTCACTCATTCAATAAATCTTCAGGGTTCTCTGCGCTACGCTATACAACGAATGTTAGAATGACCAGTAGCAAAATATATCCTCTACCGACACGAGATGCGCTTGCGCTCTTCCCCCTTCAACGCTAACTCTTAGCCATGCTACCTGAAGTAGAGTCATTACTCATTGTCCAAGATCGCGACCAAAAAATCCAAGCCCTCCGCCAAGACCTAGCCAAAATCCCCCGCGACAAAACGCGCGCCGAAGAAAAACTAAGTTCGGATAAACAAGCTGTAGCTGACGCCAAAAAGGCTGCTCAGGAAAATGAAGTAGCCATCAAAAACCTCGAACTCGATATCGCCACACGCCGCGACACCATCGGCAAGCTCAAGGTGCAACAATTTGAAACCAAGAAAAATGACGAATACACTGCCCTCGGGCAAGAAGTCATCCGCTACGGCGAAATGATCGACGAGCTCGAAACCCAAGAACTCGAACTCATGGAAAAAGCAGATACGCTCAAAGCCACTCACGCAAAAACCGTCTCTGCCCTCGCTGAAACTCAGAAAATCGTCGACCAAGACATCGCCGATCTCGATGAACGAGCAACTCAAAGCCAACAACGACTTGATGAACTCCTAGCCGAACGCGTGCAATTAGTTCAAAAGGTTGACGACTCCCTCATCGCCCTCTACGACCGACTTCTCAAAAGTAAAGGAAACGACCCAGTCGCTCCACTTAAAGGCTCACAATGTGGGGGCTGCCACATGAAAGTCACCGCCTCTACCGTGGTGAGCGTGCAAGCCGAAGCATCTGTAGCCCAATGTGAAAACTGCGGACGCATCCTTTACATCTAGACTCATCACTCACAACTTCATTTCTAGACACCGTGCTTCCCTGGTTCGACAACGACAAGTTCCCCCTCTTCCTCGCCCCTATGGCGGGTGTGACCGATGTGACATTTCGAACCATCTGTAAAGAATTGGGAGCCGATGTCATGGTCACAGAATTTGTCTCGGCCGAAGGCATTGTCCGCCGCGACGACCGCACCCGCAAGTACACCGAGTTTCACGAAGGCCAACGCCCAGTGGGAGTCCAACTCTTCGGAGCCGACGGCGAACGCATGGGGGAAGCTGCCAAAAAAATCATCGACTGGAAGCAGCCCGACTTCATCGACATCAACTTCGGCTGCCCAGTCAGTAAGGTTGTCTCCAAAAATGGTGGATCGTCGTTACTCAAAGACTGCCCGCTCCTCGCATCCGTTGCCAGCGGAGTGGCTAAAGCGGTAGGCGACCAAGTCCCTGTCACCGCAAAAATCCGCGTTGGCTGGGATGAGAAAACTATCAACGCGCCTGAAGTTTGTCAGACACTCGTCGACTGCGGCATGCAGCAAATTGCCATTCACGGACGCACCCGCTCCCAAGGCTACAGAGGCGAAGCAAACTGGAACATTATTGATGAATGTGCTCGAACCGTCGATGTCCCAATCATTGGCAACGGTGACATCAACAGTGGTGAAGACGTAGAAAAACGTAAAAACAACACCGCAGTCTCTGGTCTCATGATCGGCCGCGCCGCCATGCAGAACCCATGGATTTTCCGCGAGGCCAAGCATTACCTCGAAACCGGCGAACACCTGCCGCCAATCACCATCGAAGAACGCTGGAAACTCATCATTCGCCACTGCACACTCGCAACTCATTCCGATCGCTATGGCGGCGAAGAAAAACACACAATTATGGCCATGCGCTCCCGTCTCATGGCTTACTGCAAAGGATTCTCCGGCGCCAAAGCCCTGCGCCAGAAACTCTGCCAAGTCGTCTCCGTCACCGAACTCGAAGACATCGCCGCTGCTCATCTCTCCGGCAAATACGACAATGTCATCGCCGAGTAGCGCGCATCGTCCACTAACCTCGTACTTTCGCAACAACTCATCATGAGAATGCACCGCCTTTTGGCCACATCCGCCGCTGATATCATCCATGCCGTTTTTGAACAGCGCAAGGTCCTCGACCACAGCCTAGCCAAAGCATTTCAAGCCAACCCAAAATGGGGCAAGCGCGACCGTAACTTCGTCGCCGAAACGGTCTTCGAAGTCGTCCGCTGGCGCAGAGCTTTAGCTTTCCTCGCTCAAGACGAAAGCACACCTGCTCTCTGTGCCGCACAATGGACACGCATGGGATATGATCTCCCAGAATGGTGGCAATACGACGGCTCAGATGCCGAAACCATCAAAGCGCGAGAAGCGGAACTCGCAGAACAACCACGCGCTGTCCGCGAATCGATTCCCGATTGGCTCGACGCTCTCGGCTCTGAAGAACTTGGCGAATCATGGGACGCGGAACTCGCAGCCCTCAACCAGCGCGCTCCTGTCTACCTCCGCGTCAACACTCTCAAAACCTCCCCTGCTGAAGCCATCGACTGGCTCGCCAGCTATCACATCCCAGCACACGAAGTTTCAGAACTGCCCAACACCCTCGTGCTCAACCCAGGTAAGACATTGCCCAAATCCTTGCGCCTCGATGGCCGCGTCGAAATCCAAGACGCTGGATCACAAATGATCGCCCCGCTACTCGAGCCTCAAGCGAATGAATGCATCATCGACACCTGCGCAGGAGCTGGCGGAAAATCCCTCCATCTCGCCGCCTTGATGCGCGGAAAAGGCAAAATCGTCGCCATGGACATTGTCCCGAAAAAGCTTCAGGAACTCCAGCGCCGAGCCAAACGCGCACGCGCCACCCGCACCATCGAAACCCAACTCATCAATCCGGAGGCCATCGCCACATACGAATCAATCGCCGACCGCGTTCTCATCGATGCCCCCTGCTCTGGACTCGGCACCCTCAAGCGCCAGCCCGATCTCAAATGGCGCATCAAACCTGCCACTATCCAGCGTATGCGCGGCATCCAACAAGAATGCCTGCAGAACTACTCCACCATGCTCAAGCCTGGTGGACGCCTCGTCTACGCCACTTGCTCTATCCTTCCCTCAGAAAATAGACAAAATGTAGACCACTTCCTCAACAATGCCCCATTCAAACTCATCAAGGAATGCCCAGTCTCACCAGCCGCAACTGGCTACGATGGCTTCTACGCCGCAGTTTTAGAAAAACTACCGACTTCCTAACAAGCGAATCACTCAGTAAGAATGATTCGCTTAATGGCTGAAAACGCAGATCTATAACCGCTATTCCTCAGCGAGCTTGAAGATAAATTCAGGGATACGCTTTAATTCCAGCTTGATACCTGTTGCCTCCAGCTCGTCTTCTAAATCGCGCTTCACCTTGCGTGCGACAAAAGGATGCAAGATAGGGTCATCATAATCATCCTCGTCGTAGTTAAAGCGCTTCAATTCTACTTTAAGCGCACCTCCAATATTACCACCAGGAACCTCAGCAAAGGCAATCTTCACCTTGTCCCCTTTTTTCAAGGTAATAAACTCACCATAGACATCAGCGGTCTTTGACTTTGTCTCCTTCTTGCGCTTCGAGAGCTCTTTTGATTTCAGCTTACTCACATCATGAAAGGAGTTATAAAAGACACACTTTCCATTCACGACCACGGCCATCGCATCATCAAACGCCCCAGCAAAACGGAATTCCTTAGTCGGCGCTTTCTCGATCTCACCCTCATAAAGAATCACCACACCTCTGGGATCAATATAGGGCGAACCGAACGCCGCTGGCACCTTATCCGCTGGTGCAGTACGCAGCGCCATGTATTCAAAATTACAGGTCTCATCCCCTATACTATACTTTGCTAGAGCTTCTTCAGAAAAGCCTTGTTCGACAAGTCCATCAAACGCCTTGTAAAACTCTTCCATTTTCACTCCCCCTCCGCTTGAAACTGGCGTTGGCTTCAGATTAAAATCGTTTTTCAAATCAAACAAATTGCCAGACAACCCCGTAGGTTCTTTTTCCCTACCGAAATAATCCTGCTCTCCCATCGAGAATGGATGCATCAAAAGGCTGAAAAAGCTGGCGTATAAACAAAGGAATTTAGGTGGTTTTATCATAACAGTTTACTCGAAATTAGTGAACATCCTTAACTTATCTCACTTCGCGATTCAAAAAAGACAAATGACGGTGCAATTTTTTGAGAAAAAAAAAGGCTCGATGAAGAAGCTATGCGAGCATCATGTGCGAAAAGAAACGCAAATTTATCAACAAAGAGCCCACACCACTTTTTTCACATAGCGCAATTACTCAATCCACTCTCATCCCGAGAACTCTTAACTCTTAAATTCTATCCATTCTACTCCGTAAACGACTCCAGTAATTTAACATCAAAAAAAGGCCAACTCCTCTCGAAGCTGACCTTGAAAACACTCTCTCATAGCCGACAAAGCTACTCGCGCTGCTGATACTTCTCTACGAGCTGAATGAACTCAGCGCGCTGCCCTTTGCCATCCGCACCTTTCCCCTTCTTTGCCAAGTCTAAAACCATGTCTAAGTCGCCAGCTCCTTTATATTCACTCTGACGAAGTTGCATACCAAAGAGAGCAACCGATGCTGCAAACTGCATATCTTCACTCACCTCATTCTTCCCATCTACAAAAGGAACTGAAAAGTACGAACTCTCATCATCCACCTTTTGCTCAGGCTGCTTGTAAGCAAGCTTCACAAAGCAAAGCTCATCACTTTCTTTCATCTTAGGCATCGGAGTTTTCTCTTCACCCTCGAAGTATCGCGAACCATCGACTTGATCACCAAAAGGCTTTCCATCCGCAGGAATGATTTCGTAAAGCGCCGTCACGGTATGACCTGCTCCGATCTCCCCCGCGTCGACTGTCTTATCTAGAAATGCCTCAGCAGGTAACATGCGATTGGCATAGCCAATTAAACGGTACGCTTTCACCTTCGATGGATTCATCTGCACTTGAACCTTCACATCTTTGGCAATAGTCACCATCGTTCCCATCATATCCTCTAACAAGACCTTGCGACCTTCTTTGATAGAATCGATGTAATTATAGTTACCGTTCCCATTGTTTGTGATCGACTCGAGCATCGCATCATTGATGTTACCTTGACCGAAACCTAACACGGAAATGTAAGTTCCTTCCTTAGCCCTCTCTTTCACCATTTTCGTCAACGACTTGTTGTCAGAGACTCCGACGTTGAAGTCCCCATCTGTCGCAAGAAGAATACGATTCACTCCACCTTTCTTAAACTGCTCCTTCGCCACTTTATAAGCCAGCTGGATTCCAGCACCACCAGCAGTTGAGCCGCCAGCACTCAAGCTATCCATTTTCTGTAAAATAGTCTGACGCCCAATGTCATCCACTGCCGTCGCAGGTAAGGCCAAGCCTGAAGCTCCAGCGTAAACTACAATACTCACCGTATCATTCTCATCCAGCTCTTCTAACAAATACTGCATACTCTTTTTTAAAAGTGGCAACTTGTCCTGACTATTCATCGAACCTGACACATCTAACAAGAACACTAAATTCGCAGCTGGACGCTCCGTCCGAACAATATCTTTCCCCTGAATCCCAACTCTAACAAGTCGATGTTTTCGCTCCCAAGGTGCAGCCATAGAATCCACCTGTACAGCAAAAGGATGTTCCGCTGTCGGCTGTGAATACTGATAATCAAAGTAATTAATCATCTCTTCGATCCGCACCGAATCCGCAGGAATCTGTTGCCCATAATTTATCATCCGGCGCACATTAGCGTAACTCGCCGTATCCACATCGACCGCAAAAGTAGAAAGCGATGACCGCTCATCCACTGGCGCTGTCCATTGATTATCGGCAAGTTCACCATAGCGCTCACCACTCATAGCTTGATAGGGTTTTCCAGGGACAGGAAAACAGTGCATCTCAGCAGCGGGAGGAGCACTCAAATTAGACTCCATCGAGCGTCGAACTCCTTGTGCAGCAACAAAACCAGGTGATGCTGGTACTTTTTTAGCATAAGGATAATCTGACTTCCCTTTCATATGATCTTTACCAAAACTATCTGCTAAATCCCCATCTGCTGAAAGGCTCAAATCCTCCACCGCCAGCTGACGATCCACCCGCCCCTCCAAAACCATCGCGCTCTCCCTCTCAGCCACAACACTAGGTTCGCTTAATGCAGGAGCTGAAGGTTTCCTGTCCCTCACTTCACCTAACTCATCTACGACATTCTTTCGTCCACTTACCGCTCCAGCATCAGAAGTCACCTCCACGTCATGCCGCGCAATGATATCCTTTTCTTCCGTTCCCCAGAAATAGCTAGCGCCAATTCCTAACGCTAGACACGCCGCCACACCGGTTCCCAGCGCCCAACGCGTTCCAGCGCTCAGCCCTTTAGCGGGCATCTCAATCACCTTCCCCTTCTCTGCTATTTTTTCCTCTAACTCTCTGAGAAATGCCTCATCATCTCTCTTTCCATTCTTTGCATGCTCTTTAAGCAACTCATCTAACAATCTATCTTTTTCCATTTTTCTATCCTCCTATTTATTTTCTAAACACTGGCGCAAGGCTTCACGGGAGCGCTCAAGACGCTTTCTCACCGTCGCACCTGCTACCTCTAACTTCTCCGCAGTTTCCTCAGTACTGCAGCCTTCATAATAAAAACTCCTCACCGCACCTAACAGCGCCTCAGGGAGTTTACCTATACAAGCTTCCAACTTCACGAAAACGCCCGGACCTCCATCCTGCCTCAGCTCTTGCCATGTCAACATTTCTGCCTCCATCGACTCCAACACCTCGTCTTCGATCGCTATTTGCTTGTTATTTCGACGCATCGTTTCACGCCATTTGTTGCGGATAATTCCGCGCAGCCAAGAGCCAAAATCGCGCGTCACATCGAAGCGCTCTTGATTCTCCCAAGCCGTAACTAATGAGTCCTGCACGATGTCTCGGCTCTGGTGCGTCTCACGGGTTAATGCCCGCGCATACACCAACAATTCGCGGTGGTGCTCGCGCGCCATATCCGCAAAGGTCTCCTCTTTTGTTTCATGTTTCATTACTAGAGCTTCCATAGTCTTTCATGTGCCATTGGCCCCAGCGATTCATTTTGTGACATCTTTCTACATTTTTTTAATCAATCCACTTCTCACACCGCACTTCCCACTCCACACTCCCCCAGTGCAGCAATCCGCTAGAGTCCTCATCGACGGCCCATCCGAGCTCGTCTTCGACTACATGATCCCTACTGACATGCCCATCGTAACGGGCTGCCGGGTTCGCATCCCTCTGCGCAATCGCGACTCCACTGGAACCGTCCTAGACATCGGCCCTCCACCACAAACAAACTTCACCCTCCGCCCGATTTCTTCCCTCATCGACCCCGAACCACTCATCACCCCCACCCTGATGAAACTCGGCAAGTGGATCGCGAACTACTACGTCGCCCCGCTAGAGCAAGTCATGCGCGCCCTCCTCCCCGAATCCGTGCGCCAAGACACCCATAGCGAGAAAACCCGCAAAGTCGTCGAACTCACCGCCATGCCCGCAACAGACGATTTGGAAAAAATCGCCAAACGCGCACCGAAGCAGCACATCATTCTCAAGTTGTTAGAAGCCAATGCCGGCGCAATGCCACTCAAGGATCTCGGCGGTGGCTCCGTCAGCGCCGCCGTCAAATCCCTCGAAAAAAAAGGCCACGTCAAACTGACCGAAGAAGCGGTGAGACGCGACCCAGATGAAGACCAAGAGTTCCTCGAGTCAAAACCACTCCAACTCAACTCCGAGCAAGCTGAGGCGCTCAAACAAATCCTCGAACCCGCCACCAACGAAAATGGCATCCCCAAACCCATTCTCCTCCACGGCGTCACCGGCTCAGGTAAAACCGAAGTCTATCTCCAAGCTGTCCAACACGCCCTCGACCAAGGTAAGAGCGCCCTCGTCCTCATCCCGGAAATCTCCCTCACCCCCCAGACCGTCCAGCGCTTCAAATCCCGCTTCGCCGCCCTCCAGGACCAAGTTGCCGTCCTCCACTCCCACCTCTCCCAAGGCGAACGCTTCGATGAATGGCACCGCATCCGCAACGGCCAAGCCCGCATCGTCATCGGCGCCCGCTCCGCCATCTTCGCCCCCCTCACAAATCTCGGCATCATCATCGTCGATGAAGAACACGAAAACACCTACAAGCAAGAAACCAGCCCGCGCTACCACGGCCGCGATATCGCCGTCCTCCGCGCCCACTTCGAAAAAGCCGTTGTCGTCCTAGGCTCAGCCACCCCCTCCCTCGAATCCTTCCAAAATACCCAATCGGGAAAATACCAACTCATCCGCCTCACCCAGCGCGCCGACTCCCAGGCCATGCCCATCATGCGCGTCCTCGACATGCGCATCGAAGCACAGAAACAAAAAGGCCGCATCGCCATCCTCTCCGACCGACTCCGCGTCTCGATGGAGAAAAAATTAGAAAACGGAGAACAAATCATCCTCTTCCTCAATCGCCGAGGCTTCGCCCGGTCCCTCCAGTGCCCCCCCTGCGGCCACGTCTGCGAGTGCCAACACTGCGCCATCCCGCTCACCTACCACCGTACCGATGACCGCCTCGTCTGCCACATGTGCGGCTACCAATCACTCCCACCTAAAAAATGCCCAAGCTGCGGCGACGAAGCCATCCGACTCCAAGGATTCGGTACCCAAAAGGTCGAAGAAGTCATCCAGAAAGTCTTCCCCCAAGCCCGCATGGCCCGCATCGACGCTGACACCATGCGCCGCAAGAACGCCCTGCGCGACACCCTCAATAAATTCAAAGCCCACAAGATCGACATCATCATCGGCACCCAAATGATCGCCAAGGGGCTCCACTTCCCCAATGTCACCTTGGTAGGGATTCTCAATGCCGACCTCGGACTCCACGTCCCCGACTTCCGCGCCGGCGAGCGCACCTTCCAGCTCCTCACCCAAGTCGCTGGTCGCGCTGGCCGCGGTGAGCTCGAAGGCGAAGTCATCGTCCAGACCTTCACCCCACACAGCCCCAGCATCCAGTTCGCCCGCCACCACGACTTCGACGGCTACGCCGAACAAGAACTCCAGTTCCGCAACCAATTCGGCTACCCACCCTTCGCCCACTGCGCCTTGTTAGGCACCCGCTCTACCCACGAACGCCGTGCCGAATTCACCCTCGAAAACCTCCACAAGCGCCTCAGCAAAGACCTCCCACCACAGATCGAACTCGGCGAACCCATGCCCTCCCCCCTCACCCGCGCACACGGCCAATTCCGCTACCAGCTCATGCTGAAATCCACCTCAGCCCGCGCCCTCCACCAGCACGTCCAGCGCGTCCTCTCCACCACCCCACCACCAGACGACGTCACCATCATCTTCGACATGGACGCCCTTGGCTTCTTTTAACAGGTTCCACCTCCCTCTGACCTACGAGGCAAAAGCCCGCATGAGGCAAGGACGCTTATCCCTAAGCGTCCAGCAGCGCAACGGTCTTCAAACCGAAAATCCCTCACCCACTCCTGCCAACTGCACCTCATCCCGTTCGCGATCCACATCCTTCGCTCCATAATATTAGACAGATAACTTTCCGGACACTATCGCCCATAGCACTTGGGCGCTCCAAACTGTGAAATGGAACAAATCTCTTACACTAAAAAAGAGACGACCTTTCTGTTTGATAAAACATCCCTTTTCTCCGTAAAGTCTAACGTGTCCGCTCTTCCAGTGTCTCTATGTTTGCCACCCCACCATTATGACAGATCATTCATTATTTTTCCCCGCGCAAATTCCCCCTCATTACTTTTCCCAATGTCACATAGAAAGAATTTCATTACTTTCCCCTCAGACAAATAAACCTACTGTCCTCCTAAAAATATGTCATGCGTTCACGAACAACTAAAAGCGTCACTAGATCGCTGGCTTGAAGTGCATTGGCATATTCACCAAATAGAAAAAAACTACCACTACCCAGATGGTGTGCGATACTCATTCAATTCCCTAATTCGTTCAGCCAAAGAAATACCTGATATAATTTCAATGGAGCTTCAAAATAGAGCAGACTACAAGAATAGCATTAAGCCATACATAGCTAGACTTAAGGAAGATCCATTATTTTCTCTTCTTTCTACTAGAAGAGATTATTTAGTTCACAGAGGCATGTTAGAAGTCAATAGCTCTGGAAGCATCGGAACAACTGAAGGCAAAAAACGACCTAAAATATCAGCTTCATTTCCTATTCAGCCATGGGAGTCAAGCGATGAGGCATACCAGCGCTTTCTTGTAGCTTGTAAAAAAGATAAAGCTTTACGCAGTCTTTTAGGACCTGACTGTGATTCTTGGCCCATCTTAAGGCGTAAATGGTGCATACCTGAATTCCCCGATAAAGATTTCCTCGAAGTGGCTATTCAAACATGGCAAACATTGGGAGATACTCTTTCAAGTATAATATCACAATTAGGAGGTGAAGTATTAGACACTACATTATCCTGTCAACATGACCCATACTACATAAGGAACAAAGAGTATTCTCAAGAAGAGTTTTTTCGATTAGTAGATGGGATCAACGTAGAAACAGGTGAACCCATAAAACAATAAAAATGGAGAACAAGGCGCAGTAGCCAACCACAGACGGCGCACGCTAGCCAAGTTTTCACTCAATTATAACTCCAAACAACAAGTCATACATCGCCCTCCCGTCTGTGGCGGCTATGCTATGACGTTCGCAAAAATAAGAATGGAAACCATATACTACGAACACGTTCCAGGAGGTTACGGGCAGATTCGCTACAATCCACTTCTCCTCGCAAACGTGACGAACACCCAACTAGAGGAATGGTTTCTGAATTACAAATATCTCCATTTCTTACTAAACAAAGATACCGAAGAGGAGTTCGCCCAATACAAGCTCCCCGTCGAATTCGAATACAGCATGAGAACGAGAAGTCGCTCTTTTCAAGAGTTAGCTGATCACTCGAAAATCTTAATCGACCAAAGTCTTTTTCAAGACCTATTCAGAGTCATGGTGTCGACGCTAGAAAAGGCTAACGAGATGATAGAGATAACGAACCTCAAGAAAGTTGGTTGTTCGATTGAGGACTTCAAGGTAGAGATAAAAAAGAAGGTGAAGGCTTTCCATAAGAAACCGTTCCCCGAGAAAGTAAAAAAGTTCGAGGTTGAGGAAGGCTTCAAAGAGTATCTCGAAGCACTAAAAGCAGTAAACAAAGCCAGAAACTGTTTTGAACATCGAAACGGAGTACTTGGAAAAGAGGACTGCAACAGCGGAGATAAGCTTGTCATGAACTGCCGTTACCCTGCACCAGTTGGAAGAGATAATAAACCGATTGAGATACTGGATCGCATGCCTCTTGGAGAGCACTATCGGTGCGAATTTGTCGAAACCAAGCTGAAGTATCGAATCTCCGAAAAGTTGAAGATGGGCTTCGTCGATTCCTATAAGCTTATCTACACGATCAACTTTGCCTTAAAGGGCATTGTTGATGACATTTATAGAAAATGTTCTTTTGACGAACAAATTTGGATTATAAAACAATTTAAGTGCGAACAAGACGCCGGCCATAATAAGACCGGCCATAATAAGACAGACAAACTTCCGAGGAGAAATTGAAATCTACAACTCAACGCTCTTTCTTCTAACAAAAATGGCCTCCCCCACGCTGACTCACCAGCACCCTGCATAAAAAGCACTCAAGGAATTGCATTTTTCGACGGATCATCCACCTCTTGGACACAGTACACCCTTGAAATCTCCCTCCAGATTCCTACTCACTTCTGTACACCCACCTCACCTCCCCCGTCTTGCCCCTTTACTCTAACTGCAACTGCCGAAGAGTATAGATTGGCGCTTGGGACACAGATCTCTGACACCTACTCGCCTTACTCACCCGTGGCTTCGGCCAATACCCATTGTCATTGAGCTGAGCAATCACCCCATTCACAAAGCTCTGGCTTCCAATCACTGCTCCATCGATAAGAAACTTCGCTCGACTGCTCACCAGTTCAGCAGCACTTAACTCTCCTGCTCGCGCTTGCTCCTTCTTAATTTCATCTTCACTAAAACCCTTTCGTTTATTGATTTTACTCCCCTGTAGAGCTTTCGCTTGCTCACTCTCACCTGGTGCGCGTGCATCTTCATAAAGGCCCAAACGATAGCGTCCTGCTATCTTGCGCCACGCATACCGATCCTTCACCTCTGATGATTTTAGAAATTGCTGCGTATGATGTTCATCATCGCATTTCTCCAACACCCGAGCTATACCTAAGCGGGCCTTTTCACCTCCAGCCACCGCCTCAGCGTAACCACACCAACGGTAATCTTTCGGGTCTTCCACCATTCCCGCCCGCACTGGATTTAAATCAATGTAGGCCGCCGTCACTCGTGCGACATGTCCCTCTTCGATGAGTGCGCTATTATAACGCTCTTCCCACAGAGTGCCTTTACGCTGATGCGCCTTATTAAACCATCGGCTAAAGCGCTGCTTCAGCGATTTCATAAATTGCCCAAGATCCCACATCCTCGAGAAGTAGCGTTCCCGTAGCTGGTCGTACGCTTTTTGGCCTTCTGGAGTAGCTGCTGCAGAACTCAACAAAGCGAGCGATTTCGCTATCACCTCAACTTCTGCACTCGGCATCACCAAACCTAATCGATCCAATAATTCTGCGTCACTCAATCCTCCTTCAGGTCGAGGCGGCACCTCTACTAACAAGTGGAAATGATTACTCATCACACAGTAACTCAGCACCCGCACACCGCAGAATGCTTCATACAGACGCATGAACTTTATAAATTGCTCCTTCTCGAGCTTCTTAAAATGAAAACGGCGCTCTACCACACGTGACACACAATGATAAATAGCCGATTTCTCCTCTTTGCCGACCCATGGGGCCAAGATACGAGCTTTAGCCATAGAGAGCACACTACCACGCTAACTAAAAGAAAACCAGTACTCTTCTAATAGTTGTCTGTCTAATATTTGCTTGTCTAATAGTTGCTTAAAATCATCCATTCCGACAATATAGCCGGGAGAATGGTATTAAGCCTCAAATAAAACTAAAAATCGATTAAGCCGGGCAGCTCGAGCAAGCTAACACAGACACCACGCCCCCACTCAAAGTCGATTGATTTCTCTAAACCATTACCCTGCGCTTAATGCGGGTTGGCACTCTCATTCCGAGTGCCATGCTTAAAGAGCAAACAGATAAAACAAAGACACACACTTACATGCATCGGTCGCGATGCATGTATGCTGAAAAGCGAGCATGCTATTTGTAGGCCTACCAGCTGGAAATCTCTTTCAATTTCGCCATCCGAGCATCGAGATCTTCGCGCGTTGCTGACTGGAGGCGCTGCGTTGAAAAGGCTTCGCATGTGAAACTCGCAGCCACTGTGCCGCGCACCATCGCCTGTTTGAGATCATCAAAACTATAAGTATCCGTTTCCAGGCTCGCTAGGTAGCCTGCCATACCTCCGAGGAAAGAATCGCCAGCTCCAGTGGGATCCGCCACATCTTTGAGCGGCCATGCCGGACAACGAAAGAGTGTGCCATCTTTTGCAAACAGCATCGCACCAAATTCACCGAGCTTGATGATCACGTGCTCAGGTCCTTTCTCTAACAAGCGCTCACCAGCCAGAACCAAATTCGAAGTCTGAGCAAACTCGCGCGCTTCAGATTCATTGATCACTAACAGGTCAATCTTCTGCAGCACTTCGTGAAGCTTTTCATTGGCTATAGCAATCCAGAGATCCATGGTGTCTGCGATGACATATCGGCTTTCAGCCTTACAGCCATCGAGCATTTCCAGCTGATTTTCAGGAGACATATTCGCTAACACGACGATCTCACTCTGAGCAATTTCATAAGGAACTTTCACCTTCCAGCCCTCTAACACATTCAATGCCACAGCATGCGTCTCGCGGTCGTTCATGTTTGCCATGTACTCGCCAGACCAAGTGAATGAAGCATCTTCAGAGCGTTCAACACCAGCCAAGTTCACACCATGGGATGCTAACATCTCGAGATGCTCTTGCGGGTAATCGTTTCCAATAATTCCCACTAGATTCACAGCATCATGATAATAGCTCGTCGCTAAGGATGCGTAGGCAGCAGAACCACCAAGAAGGTTTCTTCCTTCTGCGGTCGGCGTTTTTACGTTGTCGATTGCGACTGTGCCGCCCACGATGACTGATTTTTTACTCATGAAAATGTGTTATTCGGCTTTCCCTAACTGATCAACCACAGACTGAGCGGCCGCGAAAATATCCTCTGCGCCTAAAATATCAGAAACGATCACCACCCGCCGCGCACCAGCTCCGATCACCTCCTCTAAATTATCTCTTTTAATGCCACCGATGCAGAAAACAGGAATGCGTGTTCCGATCGTTCCCTGCACACGCTTGACCTCATCGACTCCGATCCCCGGACGTCCCTTTTTGGTTGGCGTTGGAAAAAGTGGGCCAAAGCCAATGTAGTCAAAACCATCTAACAATGCATCTTCAGCCTGATCTGGAGAATGCGTCGAACGTCCGACGATCATTTCTTCCCCTACCACAGCTCTCACCTGCTCTAAAGTTCCATCATCCTGACCGATGTGCACCCCATCGGCTCCAATCTTCTTCGCGATAGCAGGAAAATCATTCACAATAAATGGTACATCTGCAGCTTTGCAAACTGGCTGGATCAGCAACGCCAAACGCTCTATCTCTGCGGCAGAGACTCCCTTCGCACGCAACTGGATAATGCCAGCCCCGCCCTTCACCAACGCATGCGCCACCGCTTCTACATTTTCTGAATTGGTATAGCCCATGTCCACTATTCCGTAGAGCAACGCGTCATTTAGTTTAGATTTCATAAGTAATAGCCCTTGAGTCCTTTATTTATAAGCAACGGATCTAGAGCCAACATAGCACAATTCAAGCCTAATTGAATCAGCGCTTTGTACAGAAGCTCTTAACACCTGTAATTTCCTTTGCTCCACTGTCTTTATTACTTGCAAGATGGAGCTCAGATTCTTACCACCACGCAGAACAAATGGACGATACACCCACACCTATTGCAGAGATCGATCACGGTCCTTCTAAATTTGACATCTTTCTCGAAGAGAACCAGAAGCTCCTCATCGGTGGAGCTGTCGTTATTTTCCTCGGAGTCCTCGGTTACGTTGGCTACACAAGTTTTGCTGAAATGAAAGCCGCTGAAGCTGGCGAAGCTCTCGCAGCCGCTGAACAAAGTGCAGACATTCAACAAGTCATCTCTCAGCACAGCACATCCGCATCCGCTGGATCTGCAGCCTTACTTCTTGCCAACGAAAAGGCTCTCGAGTCGAACCAAGCTGCTATCGATGCGCTTCGTGATTTCATCTCCAACTACCCGAATCACCCAGCTCTCGCCACAGCGACTACTAACCTCGGCCTCCGCCTCCTCAACGAAGGAAAACTTGATGAAGCGCAAGCGCAGCTCAGCTCCGTCGAAGACATCGCAAATTCCGAGTACATCGCACCTGTAGCGAAAATCGGCCTTGGTGACATTGCTAAAGCAAAAGGTGACACCGAGCTAGCAAAGCAAAATTACAATGAAGTCATCAACCTAGTTGCGGATGCTGCTGGCACCGGTGACACTATCGGCACTGTGAACAAATTCGCTGGCTATACTCAGATCGCAAATACTCGTCTCCGCCTACTCACAGCAGAAGCTCCAAAAGAAGTAGAAAAGAAGACAACTCCTGAGCCGAGCATCGCTCCTACTTCACCTGAAGTGACCGAAGCTGAAGCTCCTACATCCAAAGAAGCCGCTCCTGAGAAGAAGCAACGGAAAGCAAAAGCGCGTAAAGCCAAAGCTAAAAAGTCAGCTACTCCAGAAGCCGATTTACAAGAAAATACGCTTTCTGAAGAAAAAGACGAAAAAAATTCACAAGCTAGCGAGTAAACGATATATACGCAGCAGTAAATTCTCCGCATTTCAGAGCGATCTATTTAGTCACTCACAATAATCACAAACCATTCATAATCAACCGTGTCTGTATTCAAAAAATATATCAGCAACCAAAACGAAGACCAAGGCTCACAAAGCAACACATCTTCCGCATCCTCCTCACCTTCATCAAAGCCAGCTCCAAGCCCGTCCCAAAGCTCAAGCACACCCGCTGCAGCTTCACAAAAGCCAGTAGCTGAATCCCGCCCGACACAGAAGTCCAACACTTCTCAAATCGCCGCAGGCAGTGGCCGCAACATGCTCAGCTCTGATGTGGAGATCAAAGGTAAAGTTCGCTTTACCAATGACCTTGTAGTCGACGGTAAGATCGAAGGTGAAATCGATTCTGATGGTTCACTTACAGTCGGTGAAAATGCTCGCGTACGCGCAGAAATCCGCACTCGTTCTGTAGTCATCTACGGTAAAGTTCACGGCAACATCACAGTTTCAGACCGCGTTGAACTGAAGGCAAATGCTGAACTCGTCGGCGACATCAAAGCCGCTACGCTTTCTATCGAAGCTGGTGCTATCTTCGTTGGTAAATCCACTGTTGGCGCTCCGTCTTCAACGCCTGCATCGAACTCAGCGGCAAATGCACCTGCAAGAAAACAAGCTCCTGCAGCAGCAGCAGCAGCTTCACGCTAGACTCTGCCAAGCAACCGGTCGACAAGCCCAATAAAAGGGCTAGACCAAACAACCAACTAGATTTCAACATCTAAATATTTCCATCAACGGACACCCCATTTCACTGGGTTGTCCGTTTTCCGTTCCTCACACAGTTTCAGTTCTATGCAATCATTTGACAAAGCAAGTGACTCACCTGCAAACTGATAACTGCCAACTGAAAATTTTTCCATGGCTACCACTGCTATTGACCTCAAAGAAGAAATCTTGCAGCTCAAGAAAGAGCGCAATGCCGTTATTCTCGCCCACAACTACCAAGTGGGTGAAATCCAAGACATCGCCGACTACGTGGGTGACTCACTTGGCCTCGCATACAAAGCTCAGGAAACCGATTGCGACGTCATCGCCTTCTGCGGCGTCCATTTCATGGCTGAAACTGCCAAAATTCTCAACCCGAACAAGACCGTCGTTCTCCCAGATCGCGATGCCGGTTGTTCACTTGAGGAATCCTGCCCAGCAGAAGACCTCGCCGCATTCCTCGAAACTAACAAGGAAAAAAACTACTACGTCATAGCCTACATCAACTGCTCTGGCGGCGTAAAAGCTCTCTGCGATGTCATCGTCACTTCCGGTAACGCCATCGACATCGTCAACAAAGCTCCCGCAGATCGCCCGATTCTCTTCGTGCCTGATGCCAACCTCGGCGCATGGGTCATGGAACAAACTGGTCGTAAAATGGATCTCTGGCAGGGCTCCTGTTACGTTCACGTCGAGTTCACCCAGAACTCGATCAATGCCATCAAAGAAGAATATCCTGAGGCTCTCGTCGTCGCTCACCCAGAGTGCACCACTGCTGTAAGAATGCTCGCCGATGAAGTCTGCTCTACCGAGAAAATGATCGCATACTGCCAAAACGCACCCGTCAAAGACATTATCGTGGTGACCGAGTCAGGCATGCTCCACCGCCTTCAAAAAGAAGCACCGGACAAGAACCTCATCCCTGGACCAACAGATAAATGCGCCTGCAACGACTGCCACTTCATGAAAATGAACACCATGGAAAAGCTTCGTGATTGCCTGCGCGACCTCACTCCTACAGTCGAGATGCCTGAAGAAATCCGCCAACGCGCTGAAGCTCCAATCATTCGCATGCTCGAACAATCGAAGTAAGTAAACAGCACGATCGATTAAATATTTCTAGAAAGCCACAGCAGCACACGCTCCTGTGGCTTTTTATTACTTACGGGTTGAAGCATCGGCCACACCACGTCAATATCTTACACAAATGCCACCGGAATCACCCAGCACCACAACGCGCACAAAATCAAAAACCGAGACCTCTCCACCGTGGTCGGTTGTGATTTTCGATGATCCAGTCAATCTAATGGCTTACGTGACCCTCGTTCTCAAACGCATTTTCGGCTACAATAAAGAGAAAGCTGAACAACTTATGCTAGAGGTGCACAATGCCGGAAAGTCCATCGTCTGGACTGGTGAAAAAGAAAAAGCCGAGCTCTACGTCCAGCAGCTCCACTCCCACCAGCTCAAAGCCTCTATCCAAAAATCCCAATGAGAGTCGCTCCTACACTCGATAAAAGTCTGCGCATCGACGCCGAGTCCCCTACCGACTGGCTGGTGTTAGAAATGATCTGTACCGATGCCAGCCATATGCCCGACGAACCTCTCGCCGACAAGCTAGCCGACTTCATGGCAGCTGACGAGGACTGGAATGAACTCATCACCCCCGAACTTTCTGACCAATTCAACGAGCAGATCCTTCACGTCTCTCGCGCCATCAGTACAGCTGAAAAAGGCAATGACCTCACTGGCTCACTCTTCATTACCTCGGAAGAAGCTGATATCTGGTTTGGCGCACTCAACCAAGCTCGACTCTCACTCGAGGAGCGTCATGAAATCAGCCAGTACGAAAACGACATCGATGAAGAAGCTTTAGAGTACGAAGACCCATCACTTAAAGCTGCTATCATTCGTTACCACTTTTACACCAGTCTACAGTCGATCATGTTAGACTACATTCTAGACTAACACTCTCTAATAAATGCCAACCAGCAATATCCACGTAATCTACGGCACTGATGACGGAGCATGTGCAGAAGCCGCACTCAAACTCTTTAACCAACTCAAGCCTGATGACGGAGACGACTTCGCCAATGACATTGTCGATGGCAACGCCGACAATGCGGAGCACGCCCACGAGATCTGCTCCAAGACGATTCAGGCACTGCAGACACTTCCCTTCTTCGGCGGTGGAAAAATTGTCTGGCTCAAGCGCGCCACCTTCATGGGATCCGATAGAACCAGCGAGGCCGAACGTGCTAAAGTCGGAGTCGAAGCACTCAAAGACACGCTCGAAGCGGGCCTAGGAGACGACATCACTTTCATACTCTCAGCCACAGGAATCGATAAACGTCGAGCCTTCTTCAAATGGCTCAAGGACAATGCAACCCTCATCGAGCACAACAAACTCGACACCTCAAAAGACGGTTGGGAAGAGCAAGTCGCCATGATGGTGCAAAAAAAAGCGAAAGAGTTAGATCTCAATTTTACGGCTGATGCGATGGAGCTCTTCGTCATGCTAGCTGGCGAAGACACCCGCCAAATCAATGTCGAAATCAATAAACTCGATCTCTACCTCGGGAAAGACCGCCGCACTGTAGAACTCGATGACATTCGTAAAATGGTTCCCCTTTCTCGAGCTGGACTCGTATTCGAAGTAGGCCGTGCATTGCAAAAACGCGACGGCGCACGCGCGCTCGAACTCATCGACCAGCAACTCGACCGCGGTGAATCAGCCATCGCCATTCTCCGGGCATCACTCATCCCCACCATCCGCAACCTCTTCATGGCGCGCGCAGCGGGTGAGAACATGAAACTCCCCAGCCATAACTACAAAGCATTTGCCGGAGCTCTCGACAATTTACCTGAAATGGAACGCGCTTGGCTCCCTCAGAAAAAAGCGGGCGGAGTCAATGCCTACCCACTTTTCCTCGCAGCCCGCGACGCCCAAGCCTTCCCGCTCACAGCATTAAAGAAGGCCATGGAATCTAGCCTCGATGCCGATCGTTCCCTCGTGACCACCAGCCTCGATCACCGCATGGTGCTTCACCGACTCGTGGTCGAACTCATGAGTAGCGCTAGAACCAGACGCTAAATGAAAATGGTCGTCCAAAACCTTTTTGTTAGCACCTGCGCTGGGCTGTTAGTCACGTAATTGCGAATCAACCCTTAGCCTTCTGTTTCGCCAACTGGGTGGCACGATAACGCATCAATGTCACCACCAATGCCGTCCATCCAGTCTGATGGCTAGCACCGAGCCCCTGACCTGTGTCACCATTAAAATACTCATAGAATAGCACTAGCTCTTCCCAATCTTGCCCTTGTCGATAATTATCCATGTTACTCAAACAGGGACGACTACCATTAGCATCAGGTAAGAACATTCCTACGAGGCGGTCGCTAATCTTGTCTGCGACCTCACCCAAACTTAACTTCACTCCTGAGCCTGTTGGAAACTCAACTTGGAAGTTATTGCCATAAAAATGCTGATACTTTCTCAGTGAAGCGATGATGATATAATTTACAGGGAACCAAATCGGTCCACGCCAGTTAGAGTTTCCACCAAACATATAATCATCAGATTCACCTGGCACATAGCCCACGGTGTGCTCCTCACCTTTCCAAACAATACTATACGGGTGCTCCTTATGGTACTTTGAAAGCGACCTCAAACCGTAGTCAGATAAGAATTCATCTTCATCTAACATCCGCACCAATAATTTCTCAAAACGGTCTCGCAGCGGAAGCATTAACAAACGAGATTCTTTATCATCACGCTGCTCGTCTCGATAGGTCGTGTACTCAGCAAGATCTGGGCGATTCTCAATAAACCAATTGAGACGCTTCTTGAAACCAGGCATTTTATCCACCTGCTTCATATCAATTTCAGCCACGCCCATCATGGTCAACAATCCAACCATCGAACGGACTTTCAGCGGAATTCTCTGCCCATTTTTTAAGACTAACTGATCATAGTAAAAACCATCATCCTCACACCACAGACCTCGCCCATCTTCTTCATTCATTGCACGCGCAATGCGGATGAAATGCTCAAAGAACTTCGAGGCCATGTCCTCGTATGCTGGACGTGTCTCAGCAAGCTTCAGGCACATCTCTAACATTTGAGAACAGAACCCACCCATCCAAGCTGTGCCATCAGCCTGCAACAAGCGCGCTCCATCACCTAAATCCTGAGAACGATCAAACACTCCAATGTTATCCAAGCCTAAAAAACCACCAGAGAACAAATGGTTCCCATCGTGATCCTTGCGGTTCACCCACCATGTAAAATTAAGACAGAGCTTCTGTACCGCACGCTCTAACCAATCAAGATCTGCGATTCCCTTACTCTCTAAAATCTGATGTACCTGCCACACCGCCCAAGCATGCACTGGTGGATTCACATCAGAGAAATTCCATTCATAAGCTGGGATCTGACCATTCGGGTGCAAGTACCATTCCCTTAAGAAAAGTAAGAGCTGCTTCTTGGCAAAGTCTGGATCCAAACGTGCGAAGGCCACCATGTGAAACGCACTATCCCAGCATGCAAACCACGGGTACTCCCACTTATCTGGCATCGACAAGACATCTCGCGCGAACATGTGACGCCAGTCCTTATTCCGCCCGTACAATCGAGAAGGAGTTGCGTTTTCCACTCCATTATCACCATGCAGCCACGGCTTCACGATGTAATAATAAAACTGCTTAGACCACAACAGCCCAGCATAGCCTTGAACTGCCACCCTCCTCTCTTCTTCGCTCAAGCCTTCCGGCAGCATGCTATCGTAGAACCCAAACTCCTCAACTTCACGAGAAGAAATGACTTCCTCAAAATCCTCAAATCGCTGCCCATGATCGTCTTCGACCGCGATCAAACGACTGCGAACCTCAAAAGTCTCTCCTGCTGCAACCGTAACTTTCATCCATGCCGCCGCTTTCGTTCCCTTCATTGCAGGATTTACAGCTTCCTCGCGACCATCAATCACATAATCGTGAAATGCGTCTTTTGTATACTCCACCTTATTTTCCTGCCCATAAAGCGAGTGCAAGTTTGAGTCATTTTCAGTAAACAACCATTCCACTGGCACTCCTGCCGTTTCGTCCAAATAGAAATGAAATTTACCCATATCACAGTGATCAATTACTAAGCGATCACCTTCTAATTTGATACTTGGCTTTTCCCAATCTGACTCAAAATGATCATCGCCCCATGCCCAGCTGTTGCGCAACCAGACACTCGGCAACACGTGAATGGTCTGCTCTTCCGAGCTGCGATTCGTAAGGCGAAGCCTCCAACACAAATCGCTCGGTTTCGCTTTCGCCACCGTTGTTTCCACATCCCAGTACATGCCATCCTCTAACACTCCTGTGTCTTCAATACCGTACTCAGGCTCCTCAGGCCCACGCTCTCGATTGGTCTTCACCAAATCTTCATAAGGAAATTCCGCAATCGGATACTTATAAAGAGCTCGCGTGTACGAATGCGTCGGCGTGCTATTTAGGTAATAATAACACTCTTTGACATCTTCCCCGTGATTTCCCTGCGTTCCACTCAAACCAAAAAGTCGCTCCTTTAAAATAGGATCCTTCCCATTCCACAACACAGGAGCGAAATTTACTCGCGACTTCCGATCACACCAACCTAACAGACCATCCTCACCCCACCGATATGCACGACTACGCGCTTGATCATGGGTAAAATAATTCCACGCATCCCCTCCTTCTGAGTAATCCTCACGCACAGTCCCCCACTGACGCTCCGCCAAATATGGGCCCCATCGTTTCCAGTTTCGTTCGCGTGAAGCTTCTTCTTCCAAACGTACACGCTCGGGGGTATTTCTCTCGTGCTCGGTGATCATCCTACGCGCAAACTAGCACGCTAAATACCACTTGTGAACATAAACTATGTCACACTGAGTTGTTAGAACAATCGTGTAGTTTATTGATGAATCCCACTCACTGATAACAGGAATAGTGGTTATTTTAATGGCTATATAAACCCTACCATATCCTCGGCTCGCACCCATCTATCAAACTGCTCATCTGTCAGTAATTTGAGCCCGACCGCCGCATCCTTCAGTGATATATTCTCTGTATACGCTTTCTTCGCAACTTCCGCTGCCTTGTCATAGCCGATATGACGATTCAGCGCCGTTACAAGCATTAGAGAGTTACTTAAGTGCTCCTCTATTCTCTCTCGGTTTGGCTCCATTCCGACAACACAGCGCTCAGTAAATGCCGCACATGCATCTCCTAATAACTCAGCAGACTGTAAAAAGGCATGAATCATCACTGGCTTGTACACATTTAGCTCAAACTGACCACTCGCACCCGCAAAACTGATTGTTGTGTCATTTCCTAACACTTGCGCACAAACCATCGTTAACGCCTCTACTTGCGTTGGATTCACCTTCCCCGGCATAATTGACGACCCAGGCTCATTGGCTGATAGCTTAAGCTCTCCAATTCCACACCGAGGACCAGAAGCTAACAATCGAATATCGTTTGCGATCTTAGTTAAACTCACCGCTAACTGTTTGAGAGCTCCATGTGACTCAACAATAGCATCATGTGACGCTAAAGCTTCAAACTTATTTGCTGCCGATTTAAATGGATGCCCCGCCAAAGCTGAAATTTTTTCAGCGACAGCCTCAGCGTAACCCTCCGGCGTATTCAAGCCTGTTCCCACAGCTGTTCCACCTAGAGCCAGTTCGCTTAAGTGCTCAAGTGAACGATCCAAAGATTTTAGCCCGTAATCCAATTGTGCCACATAAGCCGAAAACTCCTGGCCTAATGTCAACGGGGTCGCATCCATCCAATGTGTCCTCCCAATCTTCACCACTCCAGACCACTCTTCAGACTTCACTGCTAAAGCATCACGTAATCCCCTCACTTTAGGAATCGTCTCTTCGACTAACAACTCATACGCTGCAATGTGCATAGCGGTAGGAAAAGTATCATTCGATGACTGAGAACAGTTCACATCATCATTTGGATGCACCCATCTCTCACCTTCGCCCAATTGCCCACCATCTAACACATGGCTGCGATTCGCTACCACTTCATTGACGTTCATATTCGTCTGCGTCCCAGACCCGGTCTGCCAAATGACCAAAGGAAAATGGTCATCTAGCTTCCCGTCTATAATCTCATCACAAACTTTACTTATCAACTCCGCCTTTTTTTCATCCAACACCCTTAACTTACAGTTCGTCAAAGCTGCCGCTTTCTTTAAAACACCAAAAGCTCGGATGACGCGCAGAGGCATACTCGCCGCTTCCCCAATCGGAAAATTCTCAATAGAACGCTGGGTTTGCGCCCCCCAATACCGATCTTTCGGCACCTCAACTCCACCCATAGAATCATACTCAGTTCTCGTCTTCATACACTCATACTCTCACACAGCATCTCCTATAAAACCATAAAAGATGCTAGCAATGTGGACAACGTAGATGTGCCCACAGCCCTAACACATAGCATAGTTATGCTCATATATTTTACTTTCTGCTCGTCTCACCTCGTGATAATCCCTACTCCACATTTTACGTCGTTTTAATGAAAAAATCCTACATACTTCTTCTCCCTGTTCTCGTTTTACTCACCTGCTTTAGCTATCTGTCACTGAAAAGCACTAATAACACGGTAAAGATTGAGCCACAGTCTCTGGATACTTCTAAACCACAGAGAAATTTCATATCTCCACTTTCTACGGATCTGTTCAAGTCAGCTGTCTACACAGAGTCAGCACCTCCTTTGCCAGTACAACGTCAGGAACTCGTAAAAAATAGTGAAACTATTGTTACTGAGGTCTCCGAGACTGAACATGGTTACAAGCAATCCAGCCTTCTTAAAACTGACTTTAAGTACAGTCACGTTCAACGAGACATTTTCATCAATAAGCAAGGAGAGTATCTGAAATCCGAGTACTTCGTTGCCGACCACGTATTGATTAAATTCCCCTCAGAATTTTCCACAAAAGAAATATACAACTGGGCAAAACTACGGGGTTACCATGTTAGAAACAAGCTTAAGACAGATTCCATTTATCTCATAGCCACAGAAGCCCCACAGCTCTTCGACACCCAAAACCTCATCAATCAATTTGAACAGGACTTTCACGGTGCTGAATCTCTTCAAATCGCAGGGATAGCTGAAAAAGACTTTATCTATACAACGCAAGCCACCACCCCGAATGACACCTCTTATTCTAGCCTGTGGGGGCTGAACAACACTGGCCAAACGGGCGGATCAGCTGACGCTGACATTGATGCACCCGAAGCATGGGACATCACTACAGGTTCTTCTAATGTGACAGTCGCTGTCATTGACACAGGCGTCGATTTGGATCACCTAGACTTAGCTGATAACATTTGGACAAACCCCAATGAAATAGCAGGGAACGGAATTGATGACGACAACAACGGCTTTATCGATGATGTCCATGGCTGGGACTTCCGTAATGATGATTCCAACCCAGATGATGATGACGATCACGGCACCCATTGCTCCGGGACAATAGGTGCCGTCGGCAATAATGGCTCAGGTGTGGCTGGAGTCGCTTGGGATGTTTCTATTGTGCCTATCAAATTTCTAGGACCAAGTGGAGGCACAACCTCTGATGCTATTGATTCTGTTAACTATGCCACCTCACTCGGAGTCGACCTTACTTCTAACTCGTGGGGAGGCGGCGGCTATTCCAGCCTACTTGAGAACGCCATCCAAACGGCCGGAAATAATAACATTCTATTCATTGCTGCCGCTGGAAACGACAGCTCTAACAATGACATTTCACCACAATACCCATGCTCCTATACCATTGACTCTATCATTTCTGTCGCATCTACAACACACAGCGATGCTCTATCCAGTTTCTCTAACTATGGAGCCACCACAGTTGATCTAGGTGCTCCAGGTTCTAACATTTACAGTACAGTTAGAAACGGAGGCTACGCATCATTTAGTGGAACTTCAATGGCGACACCTCATGTAGCAGGTGTCGTCTGTTTAATAAAATCCATTGCCCCAGAACTAGGTGCGTTAGAAATTAAGCAACAGCTGCTCAACAACACAGACCCCATTGCCGCACTCCAAGGAATCTCCCTCTCTGGAGGAAGAATTAATGCTTTTTCTACTCTTTCTCAGCTCACAGGATCTTATACCAAAGTGGCTACTATAGATATAGAGTTCACATCAGGAAATGGAGACGACTACATAAATCCCGGAGAAACAGGAAACATCGTTGTCACCTTTAAAAATATTGGCACTGAGGATGCCCTAAATGCCTCAGCGCAGATATTTCCTAGCCAGCCTGTATCAGGTATTACTATCGACACTCAATCTATCAACATAGGAACCATTCCTGCTGGTTCTATCTCTAGCGAACACAGAATTTCATTTGAGGTTGCAGCGAATGCCGCTACCCCCCAATCGCATCTATTTGATATCAACCTTTCAGATGATTTAGGTACAGGTCAGACATACGCTTCAGCTTTAAGTATCTACACATCAGCTACCATATCAGGAAATGTATTTAGCCTCGAAAACAACTCGCCTGTTGCTGGGGCATTAGTCTCAGCTGTAGGTGAGATTTCTGTGAGTTCTAATACTGACGTAAATGGAAACTTCTCGCTCAATGTTGTAGATGGAGATTTTGACATCCAAGCCAGTGCTACAGGATTCATGAATTCCGAAGTCCTTACAGCAAGCGTACCACCGAGTCTGTCTGGCTTATCGATTGGTCTTGGTATACCTGATCTCCAAATCAGCCCAAATTCAATAAGCGAATCTGTCTATGCTGGCACCTCCATAACCACTGACCTCATACTATCTAATAATGGCACAGCACCTGTAGACTGGTCTCTCCTAACTAAAAAATTCACCGCAAACCAAGCTTCATCTAGAACTCTCTTAGCTCGAGAAGTGCCAACAAAGAACCCAGACTCGAAAACACCAGGATTACAGAGTAAGTTAGTTCTCAATAGTACGCAAAGTGACGATCTCACAGGTGTCACTCTAGGGCACATCGGATCAACTTCTAGTTACCTAATGAACGATGCCGAGTCACTAGGCGCTCAAGTAATTAATGTTACATTCCCAATAAACAGCAGCATACTCAATAGCTTAGACGCACTCTTCATTGATGATTCAGTATCTAGTGCATCATCGAGCGACATTACAACCATCAGAGATTGGGTGGCTAACGGCGGAGGTCTGATGCTTACCGGTGACTCCACTACCATCAATAATAATGCTCTACTCGCTCAGACTGGTATTCATACAGCTTTCAAAGGCAATTACACGACTGAAACCATTACGGACATCTCTTCTGACCCAATCACAGATGGAGTAGAAACGGTTTTTCTCAGCGCTTATGGCACGACATGCACTATAGTTTCTCCTGCTAAATCTCTAATGAGAAGCAATACAGGTAGTAGTGTCATGGCTGTTGCTCCTCTCGGTGCGGGGAATATCATCTACCTAGCTAATGAACTCAATGCTTCATCCTCTCTAGATGGAAGAGGGCTAGCCCTCAATTCTGCATCATATCTTTCGGGTGGCTCTTCATGGCTCTTTGCAAACCCCACTTCTGGTTCAATTTCAGCAGGACAAACTGAAACGGTAACAGTCACAATCGACGCAACCAATGCGATAGCTGGCTTGCTAGAAGGCGAAATCATCATTTCCAGTAATGATCTTGCAAATGATACTCAAACGATTCCCGTGCAAGTCAACGTAGTAGGTGCTGCTGCAATAGTTACAGATATAAATAGCTATGACTTTGGCTCGGCATTCATCGGTGGCACATACTCCACAGAGCTAACCATCAGTAATCCGGGCACAAACAATCTTATCATCTCTTCCACTTCTTTCTCAGGTGCAAGCTATAGCAGCTCTCTAAATACCCCTCTCACCATCTCACCTAAAGAAGAGGAAACCATACAGATCGATTTCAATCCACTCACGATCGGTATGCACAACGGAACGTTCAGTATTCATAGCAATAGCCCTACTACCCCCATTCATACTGTCAGTTTCGCGGGTGAAGGAGCCCCAGCACCGGTACTGAGCTTAAGCAATAAAAACATCTCAGTTTCAGTCCCGTTCAAATCAAGCCACGACGAAACTCTAACTCTCAAGAACACTGGCGGAGCCAATCTCATTTGGCAATCCTCTGAGCGATTAAACTCCGCTCACTCCAAGCGGTCTCTTAGCGATACTCTCGATGCGCTAGATACTAATTACGAAACTATCACAGACCTTATTCCTAACCGATTCGACTTCAGCGGAGGTGATTCAGGACACTACATTGCAGACGGAGGGTCGGATATGTACGATTACGGCAATTACCTCGAAACCAATCTTTCTAATTCTTCCATTTTCTATTCTAACAACCACATTCGTAATGATCCAGATTTTGGAGAAAATGGCTCCTACTTCACCCGTAAATATCCTGGATTATTTGTCTTAGGCGCAGAACTAGACTCAATTGATCATTTCAAGGTCAGCGGTAGTTTAGGTGCGGACGGCAGAGGCTATCAAGACTCAGCTGCTATCACCACAACATACTTGGGAACCAGTTACACCGGCTATATCAAGCGAGTGTTCAATGCGGGGACCCCTTCTGTAAACCATCTCATTATTGTCCCAACTGACTCATCAATCTCTCAACTCACTGGCTCCACCACTGAGTCAGATCAGCACGAACTCCACAATCTCACTAACACAGAGTCTCTGTACTATCTACTCTTTAGCTCAACAGAAGGTGACTACATTGATGACGCCACCATGCTGAGCATCATGGAAGAATTTCTTGTCCATACAGCCATTGATGTAGACTGGTTTTCAGCAAGTAGTTACAATGGATCAACAGCCCCATCCGAATCAGAAGCTATACAGATCGATTTCACACCAAATAAGCTTTCTGCCGGCACATACACAGCGGAACTCTTATTCGATTCTAACGATCCAGTCACTCCACAAAGTACAGTAACTCTGTCTATGACAGTAACATCACGCCCTATAATCTCTTTAGCTGAGAGTTCTATAGATTTTGGCAATGTCACAAACAACACATCTTCACAAACTCTTCTAACCATTGATAACATTGGCGATGAACCATTAACTATCAATAACCTCAGCCTCCCTCACTCCGATTTTTCTATCATCGGAGCCTCTTCCTTCGAGATCCAGCCGAACTCTAGTCGAGATATACCGATCACGTTCAACCCATCCTCCTCTGGTCCACAAACCACAACACTCACTATCTCGCATAATGGAGACCAAGGCTCAACTACCGTTAATATCACAGGAAGCTCTGTGACCTATACAGGAATCATTAGTCTACCTTCCAGCTTAGAGTACACTGTTGAGGCTGGATCTCTACAACCCACACAAATAGAACTTAACAGCTCACACTCACACGGTGTTTACTTTTATTCTACTTCCCAAAATCCCTCAACAGGAAATGGATTAGCACTCTCCCGTGCTAAAGTGGGAATACTCGCAACATCCAACACTATTGATTCTTCATTAGTCACTATCTTGGAAAATGAAGGTGCTCTCATCTCACATATATCGTCATCAGAAACACTTCTTTCGACAACACTACAAAATTTGGACTTCATCGTAGTCGGTAGTTCACTCGAATCCATGAACTATACAAACCTCCAAACTCTGAAAAATTGGCTGACTATCGGTGGGAGAATATTCATCTACAACAGCTCTAGTACACATACTGATCAATCCACCCTAGTATCAGATTTTGGCTTTAATCCAGACTACCAATATAATTCTAACACTCCTTCTAGCCAATGGAATGCTCTATCCCCTTCTCACCAAATTACTGTTAACCGTAGCATTCTCAGTGTCAACGACTCCAGCTACTCTTACCATCATAAATTCACCATCACCGATTCAACTATCGCGCAGGGAATCTATGAAGATAGCCTAGGATACATACGTGCTGTTGCTGCAGAAAAAGGTAATAGCAAAGTCATTTCGATCGGACATCTGGTAAACTCGAGTACATTTACGAATGACCCTAACAAGGTTCAGTTCTTAACAAGCTGCTGGGCTTGGTTGATGGGTGGTCATCCCTACTGGATCAGACCAACTCAAGTTGATGGATATCTCAGTCCAGGAGGCTCTCACACCTACCCTATCACGCTTGACGCAACTGATCTCATTGAAGGTCAATATTCTGCAAATTTACTTATCAAGAGCGCAAGCTCACATGCGACCGAAATCACTGTTCCTATAAATCTTACTGTAATTGGTAGCCCGACACTCGCTCCTTCTCACCAAGAAATTTTATTTGATCAAACCGTTCTCGGGAAAAATCAAACCAAGGTTATCCAGCTCAGAAACTCAGGCTCTAGCCCGCTCACTTTGTCTAGCATTAGCTCAGGCTCAGCAGACTTTACCACTGACTTCAGCTCTCCACTGACTCTACAACCTGGCGCCAGTACTGATGTGGCCATCACTTTTACCCCACAAACCGCCAAGCTTTACGAAGAAGAGCTCAGCGTGACTAGTAATGATCCAAACACACCGACTCTCTCTATCTCTCTTCGAGGCAGAGCTATTGGCGCACCTGAAATCCAGACACCTGACTCCATCTCATTCACTGCCATAAGTGGAGAGGTATCCAGTACTAGCTTCTCCATTCATAATGCGGGGCAAAGCAACTTAGACTGGACCCTGCTTCCCCTTAAAGAAATTGCTACTCCCTCTCTTGAGCAAATTCTTCAAACGCTCAATACTCGCTCAGATGAACTCCTAACAGCTATCCCGTCCCCTTACCTCTTCACCGATGGAGAACTAGGTTATGACATTGTTGATGGTGGAGAGGACATGTTTAACACAGGTAATGAACTCGAGACAAATTACGATTCCTCTATCCCGTACTCAAACTTTCAAATAGAGAGTACAAACGGTGATTTTGGCCCAGAAGGAGCCTACTTTACTGCGAAACTGCCTGGAGTCTTCGTGCTCTGCGCAGATTTGGATAATATCAGTTACTTCGGCATAGACGGCGGTGTAGGTGGAGGCAGCTCTGGCTCGATCTCAGTCAGTGATTTCACTCATAACCAAGCAGGTGTTGAATACCGAGTGTTCACTAAAAAAGTCTATGGAAAAGACAGCCCCTCAGTGAACCATCTCATCATTTTAGAAAACCATCCAGATCTCACGCGAGCCTACAATGCATCACCTGCATATGATGACCATAAGCTGACTGGTACCAGCAACAACACTCGAGTATATTTTCTGATGTTTGGACAGGAAAATGGCGGTGAAGTACCAGACGCTACATTCCAAAATATTGCCGCCAACTTCCTATCCCTTATTCATTTTACGGAAAACGATCAATTAACTGTAAGCCCCAAACAAGGTAGTACTATTGCCGCCTCGAATGACTCAATAAGTTTAGATTTTAACGCTCAAACTTCATACGCTGGAACCTTCCAATCCCTTCTAAGGGTTGGATCAAATGACCTAAATCTCCCAGTTAAAAATATTCCGATCAAAGTCACCGTCACAGGCACACCTGAGATTGCCAGCTCTTCTACATATATGAATTTCCCTGCAACTGTGATAGGCCTCGACACTGAACTAGACTTGGAAATTTCAAATACTGGTACTTCTGACCTCTCAATCAGCAGCTTGACTATCAATAATAGCCTATTTTCTACAGAGAATAACACCTTAAATATAGCACCTGGAGAGTCCTCTATTATTACCATCTCATACACCCCACACACTAACGGTTTCGAATCTGCAGCTCTCAGTATAAACTCTAATGCCGCAACCAACAGCACACATATTGTTTACCTTAGCGGCCTCGGAATACTACCACCTTCAGCAGTAGTTGACAGTAGCCAGAGAAACTACTCTCTAGGTGCCAACTCAGCTTTATTCAATACCCTTGAAATAGAAAACTCTGGAAGCAGCAACCTAGAGTGGAGCGCCTATATCGACTATGGAATGGCTGCGAACAACATTGGCACGCCACAATATGATGGCTTAAAAACATTAGCTATAGATTACTCAGAAAACGCTAATAGTTATGAATATATAAAAAACTATATCACCAGTTCAGGAGGCATCTTCACAACAATGGCTGATAATAATTTCGAGCCATCGGAGCTAGCGAAATATGACGTCGTCCTATTGGGTTCGAGCGCATCTTTGAGTGCTGTGGACTACTCTGCAATTAATACATGGGTCTACGCTGGCGGCTCCCTACTCTATGACTACGCTGGTTCCTATTCTTCAACTGCCGCTTCCAATTTGCTCCAAGGCACAGACATCACCGCAGTTCCCGCTACAAACAGTGGCTACGAAACACTAACTAATTTTGAATATCATGCTATCACATATAATGTGCAAAGCATCTATGGATATGTGTATATTAACTTCGAACTCACTGGAAATGCAACACCTCTGGCTACAACTGAAAATAATGCTATTTTCTCTGCTGCGACAAGCTATGGTAATGGCAAAATTGTATGCAATGCTGACTCGCTTGCCGATGCCTCGAGCACCAAAGAGAATAACCGCCAATTTATTGAAAATACAATACTGTGGCTTGGAAACAAACAGCGAGGCTGGCTAAACCTAACAGCTCAAGGTGGTAATCTCGCACCAGGTAGTACCTTGAACATCCCTTATAAAATTAATTCCTCAAACCTCACACTGGGTACGTACAATGCAGATATTGTCATAACCACGAATGACCCCAGCCATAGTGAGATCCGGGTCCCTATCTCCACCACTGTGACCAATGCAGCTGAAATAACAACAGATGTAGATGCTATGTACTTTGATGCGACTATCGTGAACGCTCAGAGCCACCAGATGCTCACAGTCACCAACCCAGGATTTACCCCTCTTACCATCCATTCAGTCACTGGATCGGGAGACTTCCATATCGACACTTCACTCCCCATCACCATCACTCCACAAACCTCCCAAAAAATCTCAGTAACTTTCACTCCTAGCTCAGTGAATCTTCATGAAGAAGTTCTCACCATCAACTCGAATGCTCTTAGTCACCCTGCTAAACAAATCGCTCTATCAGGGATAAGTATTGCCGCACCTAAAGTGATCCTAGGATCCTCAGCTATCACAATCAACAGATCTATCAACGAAAGCTCTTCATACGGTCTCACCCTCACTAACGGAGGTTCTAGCGTCCTTTCTTGGAAGATCAGAGAATTTAATAACTTTTCATCTGTTCCAGATAATCTAGCAGGAAGCTCCATCGGCCTCCTAACAAGCTCAACAGCTTCCTTCCCTGAGTTTCGCACGATTCTAACAAACTACGGGGCTAACATCATCAACATAAGCAGCAACATTACACCTGAGTCGCTGGAACTCATTGATGTGTTGATCTACGATGGCTCTAACATGCTCAGCACTCCTTCCATTGAAACAATTGCTGAATGGATCAATAATGGCGGAGCTTTGCTTGCCTGTGATGATGCAACCAATAACATGAACCTACTCCTAGCCCCCTTCGGCAGTAGTTTAACACACAACTATGGATCATATTACACACCGCTTTCAGCAGTAGGAGATCACGTCATAGTCTCAAATATACGCACTGTAGACGCCTACTATCCAGATGCCATACTCAATACTCCAGCTCATGCCACTCCTCTCCTTGAGTATAGTGATCAATCAATTGCTGGAGCTACCTACGACCATGGCTTAGGAAAGGTTATCTTCTTAAGCTATGAAGCCATGTACTATCGTAATTTCAGTTCAGGAAATGGTGAAAATTTCATCACAAATTGTGTCGCCTATCTATCCTCTCAGATCCCATGGTTAAATATTCCAAGTATCCAGGGAGATATCCTCGCAGGCGCCAATAGCTCTATCTATCTGCACATCGACACCAACGGGCTCAATCAAGGATCCTATACTGGAAATATTCTCATCACCTCAAATGACCCCACTAACAGTGCGATACAAGTCCCACTAACTCTCAATGTATTACCCGTATTCCCTCAAGCTGCCTACGACACGTGGCTAGGCAGCCACCTATCTGGTGAAAGTCAGCACCTAGGGTTTCACGAAGATTTTGATCGGGACAACCTCACAAACGGAGAGGAATTTTACTTCTCTACAAATCCAAAAAACAGAAAGAATGGAAATAACCTTCCAGCTGTTAAGATGTCAAATTCTGGACCAGTGTTGACTTACACTCGTACAAGCGAACTATCCGACCACATGCTTCTATGGGAAAGCAGCAATAACCTTTCTTCATGGGAACCTCATGATATGTCAGCAATTAGTTCAGCTGTATCAAAAACACTGATAGACAACGGCGATGGCACCACCACTGTCACCCTACTACTTGATCGAGCTAACCAGAGTAGCCAATTCTTCAGATATAAGATTTGGTCAGGAAACTCTTCAGAGGATTAACCCAGATTCGACTCCCCCCCTTTAAAGTCCTGATGAGTAAATTTTCGTATAATATTCGCTCGCCATTCGATCGGAATCGAAAAACGGAACTACATCCCGCATACTATTCTCTACGACCTTCTGCCAAGCATCGCTGTCATTGTAATACATTGGAAGGACCTGATCGTACATGATCTTGTAAAAACCTTCACAATCTCGAGCATCACGATCTTGATCACTAACCCCCTCAGGAGCTGCAGGAATGATAAACGAATTCTCACCATTTTTGGCAAATTCACACACCCAACCATCGTCAGTAGAAAGATTCACTGCTCCATTCATCGCAGCGGTCATGCCAGAAGTCCCAGATGCCTCGCGCGTCACCACAGGATTGTTCAACCATATATCTGCCCCACATTTCAGTAATTTAGAAAGTGCTAATTCATAGCCTACTAATACCGCTGTGTTGGCAAAACGCTTCGACATTTTCACCAACTGATTAAACTCATCAATCGCTGCAAAATCCTTAGGATAGGGTTTACCTGCCCAAATGATTTGAACTGGATAGGTTGAATTTTCTAACAAGGACTCAAATTTATTCCAATCCCGAGTGATCAAGCTAGGTCGCTTGTATCCAGCAAAACGTCTAGCCCAGACAATCGTCAGCACATCTGGATCAAACATCCTTCCCGTCTGATTCGCCACCTCGGTCACCAGCTTTTCCTTCATCTGGCGCTTACGCACCTGTGCGCGTTTACTATCACCTCCTTTAACAGCAACATCTAACTCTTTATCTGCCCAATACCGCTTATTCTGAGCATTCGTAATGTGTGTGATTGGACAAACCCCACTGTGCCGCTTCCACATATCGCGAGCCACTTCACCATGCAGTTTAGAAACTCCATTAGAGACCCGGCTCACACGAAGTGCCGCTAATGAATGATTGAACTCGTCATTACCCAAGTCAGTCACTTCAGATAATAGTTGCTCATTACAGCCACTGAAATATTCAAACTGGCGTAAAAGGTTTAAACTCGATTTCTCATTCCCTGCCTCTTCTGGCGTATGAGTCGTGAACACAAACTTCTTCTTAGTTTCCTCAAGCCCATGCTTCGCCGCTTCATAAAATGCAGCTGGCAATGGATGCGCTTCATTCAAATGCCAAACTTCTGGATCAACACCGAGCTTTTCTAACAAAGCTGCACCGCCCGCCCCTAACACAATACTCTGCGAGACCCGTGTCAATTTATCAGCATCGTATAATGAATGCGTAATCGTCCTCGACAGGTAATCATTTTCTTCAATATCTGTCGTCAAAAAGAACATCGGAGCACAGCCAAAAACCGTCGGACGCAAATACAATGCCTTCACCCAAACATAAGCTCCATTGACTCGAATCTGAAACTTCAATTCGTGATCCTCTAAAAAATGATATTCCTTCCTTCGATGCGCTGCCACCATTTCACGATTTTCATCCCGAACTTGATCGTAATATCCGAAGCTCCATAGCATCCCGATACCTACCAAGTTTTGTTTCAAATCATACGCACTACGCATATGCGAACCTGCGAGAAAACCCAAACCTCCCGAGTATGTTTTTAACGCTTGGTCTATCGCAAATTCCATCGAAAAATAAGCGACTGATTTAGTATACTCAGGAGCTATCTCATAGCCATGATTGTAGGGAGAGGGCAGAAAACTCATAATAATTAAAATACTCTATCTATCACTTAGTAAATTCCTCCTAGTTTGTCACGTGACACATTTGACAAGCTAGCCTCTAACAAGCGCTCAATAGCGCTTTGTTGTCTGTTTCTCACAAAATCGTCACAAAAATGACAATCTAGCGCTAATCAAAGTCAACCAAGCGTTAGTAAGCCTATCAACAACCTGCTTACTCTCCACGTCCCATGAAAATCACTACGAAACATGTGTGCGGCTTCGCCGGCGCGACTCTTGCAGTCACCGCCACCGTGAACGCTCAAACAAATGAAGCAGCTCAACCTACACAAGAGCTCGAACAAACTGTCCTCACTGCTGACGAAAACATCGTCGCTAGCAATGACGTCACTTCCGAAGACATTAAACTTGAGAACCCTGCAGACCTCAAGCAACTCTTCAAGAAGTCACCTGGAATCAATGTCAATGGCGGAGCTAACATGGCTCAACAAACATTCGTGAATGGCTTCGAATCCACACAAATGAATGTGACCATCGATGGTGCTTCACAAGGCAACCTTTTCCACCACCAGTCATCCACCCTTATTGATCCAAGCCTCCTTAAAAGCGTAGAGGTTCTTCCAGGCGCAGGTTCCGCTCTCGATGGCCCAGGCGCACTTGCTGGCTCTATTCGTTACGAGACCAAAAACGTTTTCGACTACCTCCCATACACATCTGGTGTTCAACTTGGTGCTAAAGGACCTGTAAACGTTGAATACGACCGCTTCGGCTCCGACTCCAAAGCAACTTACTACTCCAATGGCGAAGGCTATGGTCTATCACAGACTATCTACGGTAAATTCACTCCAGAATGGGGTTACCTCCTCAGCGGCTCATACACCGACCGTGACGAATACGAAGACGGTGAAGGAAACACAGTCGACAACTCTGGCTTCACACAAGCTGCTGGACTCTTCAAACTCTCTGGTAGACTCCAAAACGGTCACAGCATCGACCTTGGTATCGATTACTTCCAAAACGAAACTCTCGCATATGATCGTGTGAACATCGCTTCAGATTACCTCACTTCTAGAGGCCGCAGCCCAGGTGTGTTACAACAAATGAAGTCTACTCGCACCACTGCGACATTGGACTACGAATTTGCTCCAGATAACAATGAACTCGTAAATCTTGAAGCAAACCTTTTCTACACAGACCAAGACCTCGAACGCGAAGAGACCCAAGTAACTTCAGCTGTTGAAACACTAGGCCTCGATCTTAGAAACACTTTCAACTTCTGGAAGCTCGCTTCTACCTTCGGCTTTGACTATCAAGATAAAACAGGCAGCGCTGACTACGGTCCTGCTGATGCAAGCTGGAATCCAACTCAAGATCAGTCAGAGCAAATCTTTGGTTTCTACAACCAAAACATCCTCTCTGTCCACGAGCAAGTTGACCTTTCTTTCGGTGTCCGTTACGATAACTATGACTACACTGGCGGTTGGGGTGAAGAGCATAGCTCCGACAAATTTAGCCCAAATGCGAGCATCATCTGGAGACCTTCTGATTCTCTCACTGTAGATGCTGGATATTCTGAAGCATACCGTGGCGTTGGCATCCGTGAAGCATACATGGGTGGTGCGTACGCCAGCAACACTGAAGCCGAAGAAGCAAATACACTTAAAGCAAACATCGCTTATGATGACGGCACATTCTTTGGTTCAGGATCCATCTACCAACAAGAAATCGATAATTACATCGAGCCTACAGGTGGTGGCAACCTCGGAGACATCTCCACTCAAGGTTACGAAGTTAGCCTTGGTTTCCGCACAAACGGATTCACCACTACCCTTGCTGTAGCAGATACGACTCCTGAAATTAACGGAATCGAAAATGCAGAAGTGTATGGCACAGTCGTTGCTGGCCGTCGTTGGTTAGCTGACTTCAATTACGCTCATGGTGACACAGGTCTCGGCTTAGGTTACTTCATCGAGTACCGTGAGAGTGTGGATGCTGAATACCTTGACTACCCACCAGCATACACTAAAGATAGCTACGCTCTCAGCAGCCTCTACCTCACTTGGGACGTACAACAAGTAGAAGGACTCAACCTCCAACTCAACGTCGACAACCTCTTTGACAAACAATACATGGATCAAACCGTGTACGCAGCATCAGGTCTTGCTAGCCCAGGTCGCCAGTTCCGCATCAGTGCGAACTACACCTTCTAAAATTAACTCTATGTAGTTTTACAAGTCCCCCGTTATCATAACATAAGAGAAATATAAGCAGGTCTTCTTTTGGGGAGACCTGCTTTATCTAATTATCACCACCATGAAAAATACCATCTCCTCTTTATTGCTCACAGCACTTTGCTCAACCAGTAGCATGGCCGCCGAAGCAGCAGTCGACACCCTTATCAACGAAACAGCAGACAAGGCCACACCTCACTTCCTCTCCGCTATCGAACTGGCAAACGCCGACCAAAAAAACGAGCAAAACTACGCAGCCCTGGCTCAAGCAATAGGTACTCTCGGCCTAGGTAAAGCTCCAGACTTCCCCGCTCACTGGATCGCAGACGACGAGGAAGCCCACGAACACGCTCGCCCAGAGCTCGAAGAACGCCTCAAAATGTTTGCCCAGTACGACATCAAGCTGCTCAAAGCACTCGACGTCAATGGCGACCTCAAAACCAATGAAGCTGAACTCCGTGAAGGCATCAAGAACTCACTACTCTTCGTTCTCGACGACAAACTCAAAGTCGACGGTGACAATGACAAAAAGCTGAGTCCTAAGGAATACGCCCTTGCTGTCCCTGCGCACGACGAGGAGAAAGACGAAGACGGACTCGACTGGCACCAACGCGGCCACTTTGACCGTGATGACAAAAACAGCGATGGATTCCTCGACCAATCCGAAATGATCTCCTTCACTGCTGAAGGCGTTGTCTACCGCGCCGCTCTCATCCACAGCTCACTCGTGCTTCAAGGCGCTGATACCAATAAAGATGGTGAAATCTCCAAAGAAGAATTCCTAGTGCTCAATCCTAAGGCTGAAGAGCTCTGGAAAGAAATCGTCAAAGAGAAACCTTCTCTTAAGCTTGATTCCGCCTACCCAAGCATCTACTGGCTTGGCATGGATAAACTTAAAATGATCACAGATGCTTAATCGCATTTTTCTATCATTACTTTCTTTCGTTCTCTTCTGCACCCATTCCGGAGCAGAAGAGAACGACTATTTACCATGGCACTTTTCCTATCAAAGTGCCCTCGATGAGGCGCGTAAAACCAATAAGCCCCTCATCGTCGAATTCCGCTGTGCCCCCTGTGTCAATGGCCGCGAATTCGATGCTCAAGTTCTCTATACCGACCCCACCAGCTCCCGAGGTAAGTTACTCGACCAATATGTAAGAGCTCGCGTCACCACCATGACAGGTGTCGACATCGCCCACTTTGATCGAGACTGGCACAACTCACTTTACTACTTCATCATCAACGCAGACGAAGATATTTACATGCGTTACGGCGGCAGAGACGAAGCCTCAGCCACCACCTACCTCAATCTCGAAAGTCTCGAACTCGCCCTCCAACAAGGCCTAACAGAACACAAAAAATTCCTCGAGGGCAACCGTCCCTCTCCTTCACGTCCAACCAAGCGCACGCCAGCCGACTATCCCTTAATCAAAAAAAATGTCATCAGCTCTGGCCGCTGCACCGAGTGCCACCTTATCGGAGATTATACCTCCCAAGAAAAACAACTCGCAGGCACCCTAGATCCTATCACCGACCTCTATCAGTCACCAGACATCAAACAACTTGGATTGCTGTTAGACATTCCTAAAGGCCTCTTACTTAAAGAAGTCACCGGCCCCGCAAAAGACGCTGGCATCAAAGCTGGTGATACCATCACCAGCATAAACGAACAATCCGTCCTCACCTTTGGTGATCTGCAATACCAGTACAACAAAACACCAAGAATCGCCTCCTCAGTCCAGCTCACAGTCCGCCGTAAATCTGAATCTATTACGACCACTATCAAACTTCCATTCGAGTGGTGGAAAACCGATCTAAGCTTCCGTCATTGGTCACTCGAAACTCAACTCTACTTCAATTCAGAATCACTCAGCATTACTGAAAAACAAGAACTTCAACTCCCTAAAAACGGCTTTGCTAGCCGCATCACCAGCGTCGACTTCGAAGCCTTCCTCAGCCAGCGTCATCAACTCAAAATTGGTGACATCATCACTTCCGTAAATGGTCGCCAGATTGACCCGCGCACGACTGACCTTAAAGCACATATTCAACTCTCCCATAGCGCCGGAAAAAAACTCCAACTCACAGTCATTCGGGACTCCCAGGAACTCGAACTCCCACTCCAAACCGGTCAAACAGCCTTCAGAAAAGCAGCTGAAAACCTCGTAAAAACCGAACAACGTAACACTGCATGGTCAGCAACAGATACCATTCGTAAAGGCTCAGAAATCGTCGTCGAATACCGTGCCACCATCGCCAACAAGCACCTCATCATCGAAGCTAAACACCACAAAGGCTGGCACACATACGCGATAGACAACCCACAGCGAGCAATCAATCTGGACGGTAAAAAAGGCAACCAAGAACTTCCCACCCAAATCCAACTCCCAGCGGAGCTCAAAACACTCAGCAACTGGAAACAATCTGTACCTAACAATTACTCCAAACCTGAAATCCATTGGTACACATGGGGCTTCGAAGGAACTAGCTACTTCGCCATCGAACTCGCTAAAACCCCAACTAGCCCCACCGAGATCGGAATCAGATCCCAAGCCTGTGACGCTACCTCCTGCGCAGGAACATTCGACATGATCCTCAGTGTCCCCGCTCCTACCAATCTTAAAGAGAACCTAATCCTTCAAAATATACTCGATAGCTTAGAGCCAACACTCCCACAATCTAACTAACATCTAGCTAGCCCTCTCAAACTAGCTAACTTCGCAGCATCGCTAGCAAGTACCGCGTATATATCTCTACCAAACCACTCTAGCGAAGCATCTAGGTGCTCGAGATCACATGCATCGAAAAAGTGTTGGAAATCTAACTCTCCATCAAACAGGGAAACCATCCCTTCTCTACTACCGCTAGCAGAATACACATTACCAGGCGCAAACACTCCGAGCTTACTCCGCTCACTCACGTTTTTTAAATGCACATGCATGATTTGCGCTTCTAGCTTGTGAAATGCTTCCACAGGATCGGCTCCAGACTCCCACACGTGCAAAACATCAAAATTCAAGCGAAGATGGTCATGCCCCACTTCATCAAGTAACCACTGAGTCGACCTGAGTGAATCGGCAAAAGTATTCGGGTGAGTCTCTACTAATACATAAATGCCTCGTGCCTCAGCCAACGCACAGAGCTGCTTAAGGTAAATGACCAACTGCACGCGCTCATGAAAAGGCATCACATCACTACCCTTGCTCCCTGCAAACACACGAAGTTTCTTACAGTTCCAATTCGTAGTCATTTCGAGCAACTCCTCAGCTGCCGACAGAAAGTCCGCCTCACACTTCGTGAAATCGATATAATCACTGAGCATACTCACGTACATTCCCTTCGCCTTCAGCCAATCTGCATCGTAAATCTCGCGATGCTTCAAGCTACGTGCATGTCCGCCCCACATCTCAATCCCAGCAAAACGGTTTGCTCTAGCCCAGTCAGTAAGTTCAGCCAATGACAACAGCTCGTGTCGAAACGTAATGGTACAAAGTGATAAGTTCACGCTAATACTCCTTCTCTATTTTTATTGAACGATGCCACCCAACTCTGATGTGCAGTTCTCAACTCCGCCTTAATGGCAAACTCTAGGGCATCTAACTCCTTCAGTGAGTCACTCGCTTTTTGCAATGCACTCGCGCTACCCGTGACACTGTACTTCATTGCCAAATAATGAAATTGGTTAAAGCCTTCCGCGAGTTCTGCAATGCTCTCACACATCCTCTCGAATTGCTCTTCAGAATACACTTGCTGTAACCAATAATAGGCAAATGCGTGTTCGTAGGCGTATTTACGAATCGCTATCACAGGCAACTCCTGCAGCGCTTCACCCAACTTACTCAACGGATATGCTGATGAACCAGAACCATAGTCATCGAGACACTGCCTAAGCAATGTTTGGTAAACATTCTCTTGCTCATTTAAAGTGGCATCAAAGTAACGAGCTACCTCATCCCTTGTCGCTTCATGCAGAACCTCCGTATTGTAACTATAGCCACCACCTATCGAGGGAATCAACATTGACTCTAAAACTTGCTTACGCTCAACTTCGCCTGACCATCGGAAATCTGGATCGCGCATCAACAAGTTTTTACCAACAGCAACCTCCTCAAAAATTGCATAATGCGGGAATACCTTTTGATAATACTTATTCTCTCTAGCGGGCAACTTTGACATATCCACCATTGCAACCACTTCCTCAGCCGAGTCCTTAGTCGCGAGTAAGCCCTCGAATGAATCTACGTTTTCTTTCTGACTCTGTGAATGATCGTACCATTGCGTAACCTGCGCCCCATACAGGCATTCAAAACCTTTAATATAGAGAGAATGATCAATCTCTAACTTATGATAAAAGACCCTTCCCTTTTCATAAAAAAACGGTGCATCCCACAACCCGAAATACAAAGGCCGGTAATCAATCCCTTTCTCTTTAAGTGCATCACAAAAACAACTCACCAGACAATGCACCGTCACCTCATCTGTTGCAGTCTCTTCAGCCGCACCCTCAAAATGACCTAATAACAAATCAGCCAAATCTTTCACAGTCACGACATCAGCAAACGAAAACGAATCTTCGGGAAGTTCCAAGCCCGCAGACAACTCGATATGTAACAACAACTGCAACATACCCACTGAATCAATTTGTAGATCCTCACTAATCGCAGCACATTCATGGAACAGCTCCATATGCTTATGCTCCATCTCCTGCCTGAGCACACGCTCAATCACTTCTAACACTTCACTACGTTTCATCGTATCTACACAGTTTGAGCTGACATTTTTCTCCTATTAACCTTACCGTTTGCCGCCCTTTCGATCGACTTTACGCGATCTAACATTTGAGGAAATTGATGCTGCATCAGCTTATCTTTCAACCACTCTCTCAGCCCATATTCATTGAGGCTCTCATCTCCAACCCAGTGTGCTGCCACTTTTTGCCCAGCCACTGGATCGTCCACCCCAAACACCACAGCATCATCAATCAATGGATGCTCTAACAGTACAGTTTCCACATCGGCCGGATAAACATTCAAACCAGCGCAATTGATCATATCATCAATGCGCGAAACATAATACAATTGCCCATTCTCAAAATACCCTAAATCTCCAGTCTTGACAGTTTTCCCTAGTTCATTGACCACCACAATCTCTTCCGCGCTCTCATTTGAGCTTCCAGCAGAAACTTCAAGGTGAGCTAATGCTTCACCTATCGCATTTGGTTTATCCACCTGCTGACTAATGCTGATACATCCAGCCTCTGAACATCCATACTGTTGATAGAGCGATGAAAAGCTTGATTTGACTCTCTCAAAACTGCGCTGACTCATGCTCACTCCGGAGGTCATCACCGCATCCAGCGACAAACTCTTAGGAGCAAATTGACACAATATTTCCAAATACACTGGCGACGCATACAAAATATGCTTCGGGTGCTTCATCAAACATTTCAATACCGCCTTGGGGTTTCCATTTGAAACGATTTCAACCCTACTACCACGAGCGATCCCTACTAACACCCCACTGATAAAGCCATAAGAATGCGTCACAGGGCACGCCACTACCGATACCCTTCCTTTATTGACAGAAAGTAAATCCAAAGTGGAAGCGACCTCTGCATCAATACTGCTCCACGCCCTCTCTAACACCTTCGGTTCACCCGTCGTTCCCGAACTCATCTGCAACAAACCAGCAGAGCCATTGACACCGACTGCTCCATCAAGCACCTCAAAAGACTGAGCGTTCTCAAACAGCAAGCCTTGGCAACGCGCGTTCTTCGCAATTCTAAGAGCCGCCTCTTCTTCCGTGCCCGATGGAATAGCCAACACAGAAATTCCTTGTTCTTTACAAAACAGCAAACAACTCAGTACCTCCGCTGGATCACTAAGACAAACAGCTACCTTCCCACCTGACTGCGCCCAGCTACTCTGAGAATACTCTTCCCATCGCTGTTCAACATCAGACCTCACATATTCTTTACCGTTAACTACAAACATATGACTCAATCTGTATTGGATTTTTTACTAGATGATAATGAAACCCATCCTTAGGCTTCCCTTTTAATTTCGACTTAAGCAATGACTCCACCTTTATCCACTCCATGCTCTCTAGGTGTTCTGAATACAATCTATCAAGCTCTGGATATTTCCGATGATGCGCCTCAATCGATTCTTTCACCCAGCCCCAAAACTCACCTTCTACCATGCCATAATAATCGACAAGTAATCTAACGACCTCGCTCAGGTTATAGATAAACAAACATTCTATAACTAAATCTTTAACTGACTCAAAATTATCAACGCGGTAATGCGCTTCCGCAGCTACTTCATCTTGACCCAAATGGCTAAAATCTGGGCCCGCTACCCCTTCAGGAAGAAGCTCCTCAACATACTCGACCCCATCGTGAAAGTCTCTCAATGCTACAGCCACTGGGAACCCGCTATCCAATGCTAATAAGGTATTCTGACCGTGCCATTCACTGCCTACAGCATAACCCATCAGCAAGTGCCACTGAGGAAGCACTGCAACTTCTATCCATTGTCGCACCCACTTTTCTAAACCATATTTCTGAATCCATAAGTCAATATAAGGACGACCGTCTTCCTCGTACACCGCTAATGCATTCGCTGGAACTATCGAAAGCTTTCGCGAAAATCGCTGATGCGGTGAGTCTCGATAGAGAACTCCGAGCTGATCTAACAACTCACTACCTTCCACACTCAGCATCACCCCTCCGTATTCCTTCAGAATTTGCACCCCACTAGATTTCAAATACACATCACTCTCTACTATTCTCTCTAACCAAGTCGATATAGTCTCTGCAGCCAATACAGATACCTCGTCTAAGGTTCGAACCGAAGAAGTATTCACCAACTGCATCGGCAACTTCACATGTGCCCCGTATACATCATCTACCGGAATTAATGTCCTCAGCGACTGACTCGCAGAATAAAACTGTGATGACTTCCCCAGATGAACAACCCTCTGCTTCGCCAATAGATCTTGTACTTCCGGATGGTGCACTAATTGCTGCCACTGCCACGGGTGCACTGGAATCTTAACAGTTTCTTCATCGCCGATGTCACCTTTTATAATAGATCTACACACCTCAATTTCGTCTAATTGAAATCGACCCTCCATCTCTGGGCTATAAAGTTGATGATCTTCGACACTAAATCCTAATCTAGATTTGAAACAAGGATGGTACGGATGACCCTCGTCGATAAGATTCTCCAGTAACCTATATTGTAAACCTCTTCTACTCGGTAAACTCCTTACCTTGCCTAGATTCCATTCACAAAAATGCAGAGTCAAAACCAACTCTTTTGCCAGAACATCTAAATAATCCGATTCAGCATCAATATTATGCACTAAATCTAACAAATCAGGTATAGACCCATCGGTTTTGTTGATTGATCCATGCTCTATAAATACGCGATCATAGGCGTTTACCCTTGCCATCGCGTGCAGTTTGAGTTCACCCAGCACTAGCTCTATATGTAGTCGATCTTTCGCCGCCCCCACCACTCGCCAATCACAGAGTTCCTCATAAACTAATGCCTCGAGCAGCTGGCGGATCACACGCTCTTTCGGTTTTTCCTTATATTCGCTAGATACCATCGTTACTCTTTAGTTTTGAAGCTGTTTTTCAACTCCTACATATAGGGGGTTTTTAACTTCAACATAAGCGGCCTTGGCATCCGCACCCGCAAGCTCGTCGATCCCTTCTAACTGGGTGATCAAATTCGACTTACACTGAATCATTTTAGAATCTAATAAATACCAGATCAGAGCTCGCCCCCGTTCACCACACACCTTCTCTTTTTTTCGCAACAAGCGATGAATTAAATCAATGCCTAGCTCTTCTTCTAACAAACCATCCACACCAAAACGGCAGACCACTGCAAATACATGGTTAATCAGATGATAGTAACCCACCGCTTCATGCATTTCCTTTCTACTAAAAAACACACCAGAAAGGCTAGCTAGCCTCGGAAACTCTTCTGTAAGATCATCACTGAGAGATTCATCAATATAACACCCCTCTGTATCTCTATAATATAACTTAACGGGAAGACATTCTTCTATTTTAATCAAACAATTCTGCAGATGGCTTTCAAATGTGACGCCAAACTCATCATATAATTCAATGAAGCATAATAGCGTCACAGTTATATAGTTCTCAAACCACACTTGTGCTGCCAGCTTCAACGGCAACTCGTCCTTGTAGGCCAACTCAGTGACTAGTTGGAAGGTTTGAGATTTCATCCCAGGTAACGCTTCCTCAAACAGCGCCACTGGATTTACTACTCCTTCCGTGTTTTTTCTGTAAAAAGGATTCTCTCTGAACAAGCTCTCAAACCCAAGTTCCGCATCCCCATACTGAACCGATACCTGTCCTCTATCCGCTAAAAATGTAAATCCGTCGCTGCTATCACCTAGCCCTAGATACTTCACAGCCTTCACCACCTGTTCGCAGTATTCCAAATCACTCACCTTATTCGACCTAACAGAATTTGTGATTTTCACTGGAATCGACAGCTTCAGCATCATCTCCACCTCAGAATTATATACCGTTCGAACTGATGAGGTTGCATAAAACTCTCTCCCCTTAACCCCCACATCTAACAAAATACCAGACCCTATCAATTCCCGTATTCCCTCCTGCACGCGCATTTTACTCGCTTGTAAAGGGTGACAGACAACATACGCGAAACCTTCTGGCAAACTCTTAAAATCTTCCCCTAAACATTGCAGCATGATCTGATCATAATAGCTGCGAGAAATACCACCCACCTTCAACAAACTGCTATGCACTGCAAAATAGTGCAGTTGAAAACCTCTCTGGTATTCAGGACAATATAACTCCTCCTGCCAATCAGCCATACCCACTCTATTCTTAGGTGTAGGGTGAAACCAATGTCCCCACCTACTATCTTGCTCAGAAGAAATAAAATCTACACCACGCCGCAAACCTACCTTAAGCCCCATGCGTGCACCCTTCTCTAAAGCTTGATGACTCAATAAACTCCCACTCAAAAATTCTAAACGCTTATGACTATTCACTCCCCCCCTCACTCCATCACCCAAGTGTGCTACTAGCTGCGTCACCAGAGTCAGATAATCAACCTCTCTATGCTTAGCTCCTTCTGCACTTACTTCCCACACACGCCCATACTGATGTCCTCCCACGACCGATCGATAACGCACCTCTGCGATAAAAAATACACCACTCGCTAACACTGGAAGTTTCACAAACCACTTAGCATCCACCTCGTCAGCGAACAGCTGCACTTTCGAGTGTGAGCTGGCTAACCATTCTCCTTCATCCCATTCTCTAAGATAGCAATTCAGAAAAACTCGAAGTGAAATTTCACTGGCAATCGCATAACTCTGATTATCCATGCACACCTCCTTTCACCAACTTGTTAGGCTTATTCTGAATGAAGCACCAAATAGCTAGAATACATGTTAACGCCTCAGCCAGAGGCAAAGCCACAAAAAATGGATAATCAGGGTAACAATAGAAAACCACAACGAGGAACAATACCGGAAGCACTAGACTACGCGACAGAGCAATCATAGCTGACTCACCCACTTTACGCATTCCGGTCAAATACAGGGCCACTAGGATATTTACACCGTGCAGCATGAAAATAGGCCAAATTACCCACAAAATATCTTGAACCAATTCTAACACATTCGCTTCTGAGACATTGACAAACCATTGAGCTATTTCCACCCCGACTGTTAAAGCAGATAATACAAGCACGCCCCCCATGCAAAGCACCGCCCCAAAGGCTACCACCATCACTTTGCCTATCCGGTCTAACTTCCCTGCTCCGTAATTCTCTCCAACCAATGGCGGCACACCATCCGCCACACCAAAGGTCAGCATTACACTCACAAAGATAAGATAGTTAATCACACTAAACGCAGCCACTCCTGCCACTCCATAGCGACTCAACATCAGGTAATTGATCAGAAAAATCACCACTCCTACAGAAACTTCATTCACAAATTCAGAAAACCCATTGCGCGCACATCGACCAACAATCCCCCACTCCTTCCTCTCTAGCACCCACTCTAGCCGCGTTTGCTTCTTCCATAAAAACAGCAGTAGTAAACCGAATTGTAGCGCCTGCGAGAACAATGTTGCCCAGGCAGCCCACGCAATGCCCAACTCTAACTCTTTGAGAAAAATATAATCTAAAACTATATTGGATACAGCTCCAGCAACCAACGCCACTGTGCCCAGTTCAGGTTTACCAGCAACTCTCAAGAAATAGTAGCAAGCCATCCCCATCATCTGCAGCACCAGCGCATACCCTAGCACATCCATGTAAGCCCCCATATACTCTGCCACCACTCCACTCCCGCCTAACAACTTAAAAAGCGAATCTTGGCACGCCAGCGATACTCCTAGTATCACCAACGCTAACAGTAGCACGGAGCAAACTATTTTCGTAAATACAGCAGAAGCCTTGATTCTATCCCCTTCACCTAATGCTATCCCAGCTTCTACACACCCACCTACGGAAAGCATCAGCGCCAAGCCAAACACCAAGGTGAAAAACGGAATACATAAAGTCACCGCCACTAAGGCGTCAGCACCCACATATCTCCCCACAAACAAGCCATCTACCACACTCGCAGTCGTGATCGAGACTATCCCAATCAACGATGGAATCGCATATGTCCAAAACAGCTTGAACACCGATCCCTCTGTCACCTTGTTTCCCTGAACTTCCATATAAACCCCTAATATTGCTAATGAGATTCATTATCAATAACTGACAATGGAGACCCTAAATCTAACAAATACAGAAGGAAAGACTTTTCTCTATTTTTCTAACAAGAGGAAAAATATTCTCACAGAAAAATAAGCATAACAAATTAATGCTTATGTCTTTAAGAAAACTAAAAAACCTAGAAAGATTCTCCTAAAAACGAAAAGAAGCCCAACAGAAAGAGACTCTGCTGAGCTTGATTAATGAAATTAGCACCAGCTCACTAAACTTGAGCTATTGATGACAAAAAATGTTGCATAGCAGCTTTGTTACGCCATTTGACGTACATCGCTCACCTTACCATTCACGGCTGCAGCGACAACCATCGCTGGGCTCATAAGAATGGTACGGCCAGTTGGAGAGCCTTGACGCCCTTTATAGTTGCGGTTCGAAGAACTCGCGCAGATTTGATCTCCCACCAACTTATCTGGGTTCATCGCAAGACACATGGAACAACCTGCGTGACGCCACTCAAAACCAGCCTCACGGAAAATATCTGCAATACCTTCCTGCTCACACTGATGCGCAGTAATCTGCGACCCCGGCACCGCGATCGCTGTCACGCCATCCGCCACCTTGTGCCCTTTAAGAAGATTCGCTGCCTCACGGAAATCAGAAAGTCGGCCATTTGTACAAGAACCGATGAAGGCTACATCCACTGGAATTTCGCTCACTGGAGTCCCTGCAGGAAGCTTCATGTAAGCAAGAGCTTCATCGATGCTCGCCTTTTCCTCAGGAGTCTCAGCTTTCGCAGGATCTGGTATAAGCTCAGAAATTCCCACACCGTGATCAGGAGAAATACCCCAAGTCACAGTCGGCTCAATATCAGCCGCATCAAAATTCACCACATCATCGTAGTCGGCATCTTCATCAGAAGCGAAACTCTTCCAGCGCTCCACAGCTTCATCCCAGTCAGCTTCTTTCGGTGCATAAGGACGACCTTTTAAATACTCAAAAGTTGTTTCATCGGGGTTCACGTAACCACAGCGCGCACCACCTTCGATCGCCATATTACAAACCGTCATGCGCTCCTCCATTGTGAAATTATCAAACACATCACCGCCATATTCATAGGCAAACCCGATTCCACCTTTAGCTCCAAGATTACGAATAATGTGCAAAGAAACATCCTTCGCATAAACACCTGGCTTCAGCTTTCCATTCACGTTAACACGGCGCACTTTAAGCTTAGCCATCGCCAAGGTCTGAGTCGCTAAAACATCGCGTACCTGAGTCGTGCCAATACCAAACGCCACAGCTCCAAATGCCCCATGAGTGGCTGTGTGAGAATCACCACAAACAATAGTCGTTCCCGGCTGAGTAATCCCCTGCTCAGGTCCTACCATGTGCACGATCCCCTGCATCCCAGTATTAAGAGAGAAATACTTGATCCCGTACTCTTCGACATTTTTCTTCAACTCATTAATCATCGCCTCGGCCAAACCATCCTCGAATGGTTGCTGCTGATCTTTAGTCGGAACAATGTGATCAACAGTCGCAAAAGTGCGATTCGGGAATTTGACGGTCATTCCTAGATCACGTATCATACCGAAGGCCTGCGGCGAGGTCACTTCGTGAATCAAGTGTGAACCGATGAATAACTGCGTGCGTCCATCTTCCAAGATCCCGACGCTATGTGCGTCCCATGTCTTATCGTAAAGTGTCTTTCCCATAACTGCGTCCGTTCTGTGTGGAGGGCGAGAAAGATGGACACGTTTCCCCAGAAAGTCAAAAACCGATCGCATATCTTGAACACCCTTTTCCCAAAATCCAAACATCCTCGTCCAAAACACCCCAGAAGCCATCCAAAACGACCACGCCATGGAACAAGACGAACTACCCGACACCACTTTTCTTCCGCGTAGCGCAATTCTTCAAGCTCTCAAAAAAAATCATTTGTCTCATTTGGAATGCGATTTGGTATTATACCAAGAAATAGACGGCTTTTCTGTTTGATCAAACATCTCTTATCTCCGTAGAGTCTAACCTATCCGCTCTTCCTGTGTCCCCCTTTTAGCCACCCCTGTACCATGACAGAACATTCATTACTTTTCCTCGCGCAAATTCCCCCACATTACTTTTCCCAAGGGCGTATATAACCCATTTCATTATTTTGCCCTCTGACAAATAAACTTACTGTTGTGCCAAAGAATGAAAGCCATCACTTTTGCCGCAGTCGTTCTCGTTTTGGGCGGGTCTATATGGTGGAACGCGACTGGTGGCTTAGAAGGTTTTCTCGACAGGCAATATAAGAAAGGTATGGACGAATCTGGAGAAGAGAAGGCCCTCCAGGCTGATGTGGTCGACGCTCACAAGACCTCGATCCGACACAAGGAATCAATCATGAAGAGCTCTGAGTGCGGTTGCTTTCATTGTCTAGCGATCTTTACTCCTACCAGAATTGCGGATTGGGCAGACACCTCAGAGCCAGAGTCCCGTCACACAGCCCTTTGCCCTGAGTGTGGGATCGATTCGGTGATTGGATCGGATTCTGGCTACACGATTACCAAGGATTTCCTCTTGGCAATGAAGAAGCACTGGTTTTGACGCCGAGAGACAAAAACGGGCACAACAAGGCGTCGCACTCGACCGCTGACAGAGCTTGAGTTTGTCGACGCTTTCTGTAGTTTGAAGGTGTTCCATCGTTTCAGAGTTGATTTGTAATTCGAGTCAGTGGCGAGAGGACTTTGACGTTCGACGAAAAACTCCAAACCAACAACCAAATCAGAAACGAAAAATGAAACACCCACTAAAATCAATATGCACCCTTGTAGCCACTCTAATCACATTCGGATCGCTGGCTGGGGGAGCGAATGGAGCAGTGATTGTTGACAATCTTGAAAGTAATCAGCTTACAGGTCAGACCAATGATTATGGACAATCATTCATTTTTTCCAATGGAACCTCGTGGAATAGCCTTACTGTCAGCTTGTTTTCCACTGCTGGTAATCCCTCTGCTACCCCTTTTGCTGCAGGAACATTGTTTCTGCTGGACTCGGAATACTTAGGAGCACAAGCCGCCTTGAGCCCAGCGACTGCCGGATTTATTGCTGAAACCTCAAATGTCATTAACGGCGAATGGGTATTTAACCCAACCAAATCTATCGATGCCAATACACAATATTGGATATATACCCAAGGAGAAGCGATTACTCCTATTGCATTCAACGATTCTAATAATTATGCCGATGGCATCGCATATCAGGATACGGGGGGGGGATATGGAGCGGCTTCCTATGCTGATTTAGCCTTTTCGATTCAAGGTTCGGCTGTTCCAGAGCCTTCATCGGTTTTTCTTTTTGGAATAGGCTCCTTGTTAGGGTTTACTGTGCGGCGTCGAAGAGTCAATTAAGTCGAACAAGGCGGCGCACGCCTACCGCTGACCCGCTTTGAGTCGAAAGATTTTAGATATTATAACCGTCAACCCCAAGTCGAAGGCGCGTTGCCAGTCAGCGGTGGGTGGCCTCAAACGTTCTATCAAGAAAAATCTTACTCTCAATCGCGAACACTCACGAAATCACAAGCTATGGATCTTAAAAAAAATATGCCTATAATCCTTGCCCTTCTCCTACCTAGCTCATTGCAAGGTGCCACCGTTGTGCAGGAGTTTTTTTCACTGGGGGAGATCAATCCTTCAACCTGCCTTCCGGCGTCACCATGGTGGAATTTGAAATCTATGGTGCGCGTGGCGGCGACGGCTTAGATGGCAACGGTGGCTTCGGACATTTTCTCACAGGCTCTCTCACTGTGCCCGTCAATAGTTCTTTCACCCTACGCGTCGGCGGTAGGGGTGGTAATGCTCCTATTATAGGAGGAGGGGGAGGAGGAATGTCAGGGATTTTCACATCAGTTAGTGGGAGTTGGCAAATTATTGCTGGTGGTGGCGGCGGTGGCGGTCATTACTTTGATCCCTCAAATGTCTCAGGAGGTATAGTCGCCCACGGCGAACGCCCAGATGGCAACGGCTACATCAAGCTGACCTACAACACCGTGCCAGAGCCAAGCTCTGCATTGTTGATTTTGTTGGGGTCTGCCGCTGCACTGTGCGTGCGCAAACGGACTAAAGGATAGAACAAGACGGCGCTGAGCAACCCGCTCCGGATTCGGAGCCGGAGGCTAAGAAGAAACCTAAGCCAAAATCGGAGGAGCGCTCCCAGTAGCGGGTGACAGGCCTTCGACGTTAGGTCAAAAAGTATGGATGAAGAAAAAATAAATAAAAATTATAAGGGAACAGCTCCATATCTGGTTGTTCGAGAACTAAAGAAAGCAGTTGAGTATTATCATAAAGTTTTAGGGTTTAGTTACCCGAAACTGTGGGGCGAACCACCAACATTTGCAATGCCATCGCGAGATGGATTCATATTCATGCTTAAACAAGCAGAAGAAGGTGTTGAGATCGTTCCAAGCCGTAAGCAAAGTGGTTTTTGGGATGCGTATGTTTGGGTTGAGGATGTTGACTGCTTGTATCTAGAACTAAAAAATAATGGTGCGATTATTGATTATGAACCTTGCATTCAGAAGGAATACGATATGAAAGAGTTTGCTGTTCGAGACTTAGATGATCACGTGATTGCTTTTGGTCAGATTCTTACCACAAACTAATACCACTTCGTGATTCAAAAGAGACGAATGCCGGTGCAATTTTTTAAGAAATCAAGGCTAGATGAAGAAGCGATGCGAGCATCGTGACTGAAGAGAAACGCTGATTTATCAATCAAAGTGCCAGACACTACTTTTCTTTCGCGTAGCGCAACTCATCATGCCACACAAAAAATCATTCATCTCTTTTGGAGTGCGATTTGGTATAAGCCCCATCGTGCAGGCGGTAGGCTTCAACCACCGCCCCACACACCTCCGATCATAGGGGTCCGTAGCACGGCAATTCCAATCCGTCACATGCTACCTATCCGAGCCTTTCAAATCGTTGGATTAACGAATGTAGCACCGCTATTGTTCGAGGCTTAATAAGCCCTGCTCTTCCCGCCACTGGTTGTTCATTGCCTGACGAACCAAGCTCATCTGACTCATTCTCCAGTAGTCTTTCCTACTTCGCCTCGCAAGCGAAACCTTGAACCTGAAACATTAGAACTTCACAGAAACGCTTTCACCACCTAAAAAAAAGACGTGCTAGCTCTTCGTATCATAGGGTCTCCCATTCTCAACTTTCTCAACTATCTCGGTGAGCTGAGTAAGCTAGTTTCTGAAGTCGTTGCATCCCTCTTTCGAGGTCGATTTTGCTACAGTCAGTTAATGAAACAAGTCGTCGAAATTGGTTATCGCTCTCAACCCGTGGTGATTGTCACAGGAGCCTTCACCGGGTCCGTCCTCGCTGCCCAAGCACTCTTCCAACTCACTCAAATGAAAATGGAAACCATGGGTGGCGCCCTCGTCAGCGTAGGGATGCTGCGAGAACTTGGCCCGACTATCACCGGCCTCATGCTCGCTGGTCGAGTCGGTGCTGCCATGTCAGCAGAAATCGGCACCATGAAAGTCACCGAGCAAATCGACGCTCTCCGCTCGATGGATGTCCACCCTATCGACTACCTCGTCACCCCGCGTTTCGGCGCAATGGCAATTTCAGTCCCCCTGCTCATCGCAGAATCTGCCTTCTTTGGTATTCTCGCGTCCTACATTGTCGGCACCCAGATCTTTCACGTCGTTCCAGCCTATTGGCTCGACCGTATGAGTCACCACACCGATCTCTCTGACATCATCATCGCCACAATAAAAGGCTTCGTCTTTGGCATGCTCATTGTCCTCATCTCTTGCCATCAAGGACTCAAGGCGAACAACGGCGCTGTCGGAGTTGGACGCGGCACTACCAATGCCATGGTGCTCTCCTCACTCGCCATCCTCATCTTTAACTTCTTCCTCACGATGATCCTAAACATCATCTTCCCCCTCGGCATCTCTGGATAAAAAAAGCCCGCAGTACAATCACCGCGGGCTTCAAAAATGTTAAATGGTGAAACCAAGATTATTGAACGATGTGAATCGCCGCTGGCACGGTGATCACCTTCATTCCAGCAGATTGAGCAGCCATGATTCCAGGTGCCGCATCTTCTAATACCAAGCAATCTTTAGGATCCACTTCGAGACGTGCAGCAGCATCGAGATAAACATCCGGCGCTGGCTTACCACACTTCACATCATCCGCAGTCACCACCTCATCAAATAAGTCCGTAAGGCCCTTAGCTTTCAAAGTCGCTTCCACCACCTTGCGGCTGCCACCAGTCGCAATACCAACCGGCATTTTACCGCGAAGTGACTGAGCAAAGGCTACCACATCATCATTAAGCTCGACCTTATCAAGCTTAGTTAGGAAAGCCTGGCGCTTCGCGTAAGCCACTGCAGACGGATCTAAATCAAGGTTAAACTCACCATTGATTTCTCTAACAATATCTTTGGTTGGTCGACCACCCATCGAATAGAAGACATCTTCAGGGAAAACGTCTTTAGGCGCTCCATTTTTAGCAAGTGCTTCACACCAGGCTTCAAAATGGGCTGGCATTGAATCAACTAAGGTTCCATCGAGATCAAAGATTACTGCTTTGTAACCGGACTTGGGGATATTAAGAGAGCCAAACTGTTCCATTGATGCGTTTAGTGCCTTTTTCAATCACCCGTGGCAAGCTCAGAAAACGCTCAGGCGTCACAATTTCTTCACAAGAACTTCCACCCGAATCCCTTAGCCAAACAAAACTTATTTAACTCATTACACAGCAAAGCCTAAGCCACAGGGCTTAGACTTAAACTCCATTCATGAACCTCATGAATAAATCTATAATTATCTCAAAAACCTACAGGCTTACTTCCTCGTCTTCATAAACCCCATTGGCTACCCATTTGGTTTCAGAACCTCCATTCGCAATACTCACGACTCCTCGTATTTCCACCGCATCTGCAAACCTAACAGGTCCGCTCAATGAGAGCTTCTCCGCCCTCTTAAGCGATGGCTCACCGAGCCCCTCTAGGCTATCTACCAACTTATATTCACCACTTAGCTCAACTACAGGCGGCTTCCCTTGGCGTTCGTTCAGTAAAGCAATGCGCCCATCTTTCGTCGTCTCATAAGCATCCGAACGAAGTGTGAACAAATCACTCGTCGTCTTCACCGGAGCAAATCGTGAGCGTGGTACGCAAATCGCATCAGCACCTTTAAAACATTCAATCGCTGCACCCATAGCAGTTTCTAACTGAAATACTGCTTGAGATGCCTTATTGCGGGGGTCCACAGTCTTCTTGTTAATAATCACAGGTAGCGGAAGCACCCCACCTTGAGCATCGAGCTCTTCTTTAAGAGCTTCCAGATTAATCCAGAGACTATTCGTATTAAAGTACTGATGCTTCTCTACATTTTGAAAATCAATCAAATCTGCGTCAGGGCATTGCGCCACTTCACGTAACAACATTTGACCATCAGACTTACGGATCGCCAGATGCCCCCCCTTTTTATCAGACTCAGTCCTACGGGTAGCTTCCATCAAAAAGGGTTTTCCGCTTTCAGCAAAATAACGAAGAATCCCTGGATGCAAGACCGCCCCTAAATTATCTGAATTAGATACAAAAGCGTACTTCACTCCATCCGCTAACAGCTTATCTAACCAGCCAGATCCTGCTATCGCTGGATACAGATCGCCATGTCCAGGTGGACACCACTCCAAGCTTGGGTTATCTGAAAACTCCACTGGATCCATCGTCTCAGCATTAATTTTGGGGATCTGGTTCTGATGTAACTCCACATCCTCCTTCGCCGCTAGTCCGCGATCTGCATATTGCCCCAAATGCTCTAAAGTATCTTCTGACGTACTAAAGCTATTCATCAAAAGAAACTTCACTTGCGCACCAGTGCTCTCGCGAAGATATGAAATCTGTTCGACGATCACATCTAAAAAAGTAGCTCCATCCTTCACTTCTAATAAGCTCTTGGCTTTCTGCAGCCCCATGCTCGTGCCCAATCCGCCATTCAGCTTAATTACTACAGTCTGCTTCAAAAGCTCTGGCTCAAAGACTTCACCTTCCTTCGACAACTCTTCTAACTCAGTAAGATTCTTTACCGGTTCAATACTCTCCTCATCAATATCTGTCGAACTACCATCAGTCAGGATCTGATAATTTCGTTCAAAACTTTTGATTGCAGCTTCGCTGACACCGGCTTGCTCCATCTTATTTCGAAAAGGGGTAAATGAACTCATGAATAGATACTGCATTACGTATTCCTAAGATCAAGTCACGCCAGAAGTTTACTAGCCAAGGGAAAACCATGACTCCTTTGTCACATTACAAAAACCTAACAACCCCTTAAACCCTTTCTATCAAAAACTTACAACCACATCACCAAGCTGCCAACCAGCCATGAATTTCCTTCACCTCAATAATTTGATAACTCCTACACCAAAACCCCACGCCCAACTCGGAAAGCTCTTGCAAGATCACCATTCCGCACTGAAACTCAGCCCATGAATCAGGAAGTCATTCTCGAACGCGAAGTAGAAGCCATTCAAATCCCAAGCGGTGATAGCATCACCCTGCCAGTCGGCACACCGGTTGTAATCACTCAAACGCTCGGCGGCAGCTACACCGTCGCCACACAAGCTGGTCTGGCTCGTATCTCCGCTAACGACTCAGACGCACTCGGCATCGACGCCAACGAAGTCCAAGAGAAAAAAGAATACGAAAATAAACTCAAGGATGCGCCCCTCGAAGACCAAGTCTGGGCTCAGCTAAAAGAAGTCTACGATCCAGAAATTCCTGTCGATATCGTCAACCTCGGTCTCGTCTACGACTGCGTTCTCACTGAAAAGGAAAATGGTAAAACCGACGTAAACGTCAAGATGACCCTCACCGCTCCAGGCTGCGGCATGGGCCCAGTCATCGCTGCCGACGCCCAAGCCCGCATCATGTCACTCGACAATATCGAAGATGCTCAAGTCGATCTCGTCTGGGATCCCGTCTGGAACCAAGACATGATCACCGAAGAAGGCAAAATGAAGCTCGGTATGATCTAAAGGCTTTCAAGCTTTTAGACAAATTAAATAGAGGGGAGAATAAGAAAATCCCCAGTAAAGGCGCATTCGGAAAACGAACGCGCCTTTTTTAAACCACCACTCCAGCCACCCACTCACAGCACTCATGTCTTTCACATCCACTGGTCTAAACGACCTCTTTCTCTCGGCTCTTGAACATCAAGGACTCGACCATCCTACCCCCATTCAAATCGCTGCCATTCCAGCTATTCTCAATGGTAAAGATGTCATGGGCATTGCAAAAACCGGCTCAGGAAAAACTGCCAGCTTCGCACTCCCTATTCTTCAGAACCTTCTCACAGAAACATCAGCCAAGCACCGCGAACCTGCCGTACTCATACTCGTACCCACTCGCGAACTAGCAGACCAAGTACTTGAAGTCATTCGCAGCTTCTCGGCAAAGCTCCCGCAGCGCATTAGCTCTCTCGCCATCTATGGTGGGTCCTCTATCAACACCCAGATGCAAGCACTCGATAAGATCGACATCCTCGTTGCCACACCTGGCCGACTGCTCGACCTGATTGACAAAAATGCTCTCAAACTTAGCTCCGTTTCCACTCTAGTGCTTGATGAGGCTGATAAGATGCTCAATCTTGGGTTCAAGGAAGAAGTCGATAAGATCCTCAGCCTCCTGCCCAGCAAACGACAAAATTTACTTTTTTCAGCAACTCTCAGTGCAAACCTCACGTCCATTAAGAATGCCCTGCTCGATGATCCAACCATCGTAAAAATAGAATCTGATCCAGAGCAAGACACCATCATCAACGAGCTCGGCTACTTCGTCACAGCGGAACACAAAGGCCCACTACTGCGCTACCTGATCAAGCAGCAAAAGCACAAGCAAGTACTCGTGTTTGCCTCCTCAGCAAAGGCTGTCGACTCCATCGTCAATAAGCTCAGAAAAAACAAGATTGCAGCCTCCCCCATGCATTCAAAAATGAGCCAAGGAGCTCGCCAAGAAGCACTTCGTCAGTTTAAAGAAGCCAGCTTCCACGTCCTCGTTGCCACCGATCTTCTAGCCCGAGGCATCGACATCAAGTATCTCCCCTGCGTGATTAACTACGAGCTACCCCGCTCTCCAAAAGACTACATCCACCGCATCGGCAGAACTGGCCGAGCCGGTTCCCCTGGTGATGCCATCAGCCTCATCACCATGGACGAACTCCCCCACTTCCGCGTCATCCAGAAAAAGACCGGCAATAAAGTCCCTATGCAGCACAGCGACGACATTAACCTGCACGGATACTAGCCCTTCATCCCTTTACTCATTTCACAAAAAAAGGCGACCGCATCAGGTCGCCTTTTTCATTCCTACATCAAGGCCTCCCTACCGACCAAACTTATTCACTAACAGCTCCTTAAACTGCACACTAAAGTCGTTACCAGCCTCTTGAAAAACATTTCGAAGAAGCTCAGGATTCTCCACATAATCCGCCACAGTATACGCATTCTTAGAACGAAGCTCCATTGGCTGGCTAAAAAGCTTTTTCCCATCGGAAACGAACCAAACCCGCATCGTTACCACCGCCTGCAGAAATACAGCCTCACCCTCTCGAACTCTTTCCTGCAAGCCGTACGCTTCAATTTCTCCATCAAAGTAATGCGGCGAAGAGGGTGCCCAACGCGACCCCAAAAAACCATTCTCCTTCACCGCAACAATCGCTCTTTGTTCTAACGCTTCAGCAATCCTTGGATAAACCACTGAATTTATCTTATCGATCTCAGATTGGTTCCCATTTTTCTTAGCCAACACCCCTGCATCAGTTGCCTCTTCAAAAAGCACCCCAGTGACACCAGTGTCTTTCTTGCTAACCACGCTTTCATCACCAGTATACACAACAGGATCCTTGTGCTTGTGCCCCTCCATATCCACTGCCTGTACAGGCTGCTGAGCATCCGCGGCCACTCGATGGCGAAGCACACTCACTGAAGTGATCGCCTCCTTTTGCGCCTGCGTTAAATCAGTCGAACAACTTGAAAACACAACCATAGTGAGCGCTGAAAGAGAGAGGGAGCTGATAAGCTTTTTCATAAGTGGCCTAGGTATACCACACAACACACAACCACTGTCAACTAGACAAAACAAAGCCCCCTTCCTCGCTTCACCCAACAGAATCGACCTTGCACTCACCTAACACCATTGCTTAAATCCAAGCGCCACCTCTTTGTCGCACTCCGTAAACCATAAAACCTAAGCGCTATGTTCCTCGATTACTTCGCCCTCTTCCTACTCATCTTCGTAGTCATTGCCATTTTTTACGGCATCATTGCCATCCATGACATCCCTCATGAAATTGCGAAGAAGCGCAATCACCCTCACGAGGACGCCATCGGTGTGGCTGGCTGGGTAAGCCTTTTCACCCTCCACCTCATCTGGCCTCTTCTCTGGATCTGGTCCATGCTCTACCGCCCTGATAGAGGATGGGGACTTCAAAACTCCTCAGCTCCATCGTCCGACCAGTCAGAAGCCATCCAGCAACTGCGCAACGAAATCGAGAAGCTCAATCGTGAGGTCACATCCCTGCGCGACACAAAGAACGACCAGCATAACACTTCACTCTAACCACGACTACTCATGGATATTTTACTCGTTCTTACCTATCTTGGGATTTGCATTCTCGTTTTCAAAGTTTTCAAAGTCCCACTCACCAAATGGACAGTTCCTACAGCTGTATTCATCGGAGTGATCCTCATTGGAACTCTCATGCTGGCGATGAATTACAACCACCCAGCCTCACACGCTGCCTCGCGCACCTTCATCACCACTCCCATCATGCCAAACGTGCGCGGCCTCGTTACCGAAGTCCCCGTATCACCGAACCAACCAGTCACGAAAGGAGATGTTCTATTCAAAATCGATCCCACGCCCTTCCAAGAAGTGGTAAACCAAAAACAAGCAGCTCTCGATAGCGCTCGCGCCATGGTCGATGAACTCAATGACACGGTCAACCAACTCAACGCCGAAATCGACCGTGCTACCGCCTCTCGCGATCTCGCTCAAGAAGCATTCGATAGCTTTTCAAAAGTCGGCACAGGCGGCGTCTCTGCACTTCAAATTGAAAATCGCAGGCAATTGCTCAGTGAATCTGAAGCCTCCCTCACAGCTGCTCGCGCCGCCCATATCCGCGCTAAACACCAACTCGAAAGCCAAAATAATAACGCGATCCCACAAGCACAAGCCGAACTCGAGCGAGCACGATTCGATCTCGACAGCACCACCGTCACCGCCCCAGCAGATGGCTATGTCACCCAGCTCACCCTTCGCCGAGGAATGATGGCTGTTCCACTACCTCTCCGCCCCGTCATGGTCTTCGTGAACAAACAAGAAAACCGCTTGATCGCCAACTTCCGCCAAAACTCTCTCCGCCGCATTGCTGACGGTTCAAAAGCGGAAGTCCTTTTCCCTAGTCTCCCCGGCAAAGTATTCCAAGCCAAGGTTGACTACACCATGCCAGTCCTCGCCGAAGGTGAACTCCAGGCACAAGGCAAACTCATCAGCGCTCAACAACTCAACACACAAGGCTTGGTCCCCGTCGTTATCCACATCACCGATGAAAAATTCCCCGCCGACAAACTCCCACTCGGCATCAATGGCCAAGTCGCGATCTACTCCGAACACCTCGAAAGCCTATCGATCATTCGCAAAGTCCTCTTCCGCATGAAAAGCTGGAAAAACTTCCTCTACTTCGACCACTAAAAATTCTCGCTAACCGCGAATCACACATTCTCATTCGCTCCAAACGGTTGACTTGGCAGTCAACCATAGCTGACTCACTTGATTAGTTCTACTATGGAAAAAAACATTTCATACCTCCTCAGCTAGGTCACATCTTAAGAAACTAAAAAAAGTGCGCCATTGAAGACGCACTTCACTTAGTTTGCCTATTACCAGCTGAACTGTTAGCCCTGTGAGGCTTCATCTAACACCTTCTGTAGGCGTTCCTCATCATCATGCGCCAATGAGCTCTGGAGGACCGTGCCGCCAAACTCTGAAATACGCGGTAGCACCTTATCCTTTGTTATACTTTTCACGAGGACGAATAAAGCAGAACCATCCGCGTCGAGCGTCTTACCCAGCTCCTTCATCATATCGTCGTTAATTCCAATATCGGATAACGCACCAGAAACAGCTCCCGCACCAGCACCCGCCGCAAAGCCGAGCAAAGGATTCAAAAAGATTAAGCCAATCAACATCCCCCAAAAACCACCAGAAGCAGCCCCCATAGAAGTAAGGTTCACCGCCTGATTCAATTTCACTTTACCCTTCGAGTTCTTCGTCGCTACCACCGCATCTTCTAATTCAATGAGGTAATCTTTCTGCGCTTTAAGCAACTCGAGACGCACTTCTTCCGCCTTAAACTTGTCGTCATACACGACTGCAATAAATGTATTCATAGTATCAAAGCATCTAACACAGCGACTACTTCCAGAAAATGTAATTTCGCCAAAAGTTCCGTCACTATAATACAACGACCAACTTCAGCGATAAGCCATACACAACGCAACCACCTCCAGCCCTGCTACAGAAACCCCTTAGCCAGCTCTCGCGCATCAGCGTCGGCTGCTATCAATGCCTCAAGCGACGTCCCAGGTTTCCACTGATGCGCATCCATCGTTTGCTCGACCACCCGCCAGATGTCGGTGAAGCCAATTTTTTTCTCAACAAAGGCGTCCACCGCAACTTCATTTGCCGCATTGTACACCGCTGGCAAGGTCCCACCTTCCGTACCAGCTCTAACCGCTAAATCGATTGCCGGAAAGACATCACGTCGAGCATCCTCAAATTCTAACTTCCCGAGCTCGGCAAAGTTCAACGGCTTCAATCCATTGCTCACCCGCTCAGGGTAAGTCACCGCGTACTGTATCGGGAAACACATATCCGTCGTGCTCAACTGCGCCAACACGCTGCTGTCAGCAAACTCAACCATCGAGTGAACGATACTCTGCGGATGCACAATCACATCCACCCGGTCCATCTCCACTCCGAACAACCATCGCGCCTCGATCATCTCCAGCCCCTTGTTAAACAAAGTCGCCGAATCGATCGTGATCTTACGCCCCATCTCCCAAGTCGGATGCTTCAGCGCCTGCTCTAACTGAACATCTTTAAGCTTGTCTGCCTCCCATGTCCGAAATGGTCCACCAGAAGCAGTAAGAATCAAGCGACTAATTTCTTTCTGCTCGCCAGTATGACCTTCGAGACATTGGAAGATGGCATTGTGCTCAGAATCAACGGGCAGCACCTTCACACCTTTACGTTCCGCAGCCCCCATTACCAATTCGCCAGCCATCACTAAAATTTCCTTACTCGCCACCGCGAGCTCTTTGCCAGCCTCAATCGCTGCCAATGCCGGATGCAAACCTGCAGTTCCCACAATCGCCACGAGAACCATATCTGCCCCCTCGAGTTCCGCTAACTTCACCAACCCCTCTAACCCCACATAAACTTGCACATCGCTATCCACAGCCGCTCGTAACTCAGCCTCTTTTTTAGGATTATAAATCGCCACATGCTTTGCGCCAGTTTCTTGAGTCTGTTTTGCTAATGCTTCCACACTGTTCGCTGCCGCTAAGCCCACGATCTCCATTCTCTCGGGAATCTCCTGCGCCACCTTCAGCGTACTAGTACCAATCGACCCCGTAGAGCCTAACAAAACCACTTTTTTCCGCATCATTCTGAAATCTCTTTAAACTACCCAACAAAGGTAAAAATACAAAGCTGGTGCCGTGAAACACAGGCTATCAATCAAGTCCAATGCCCCACCGATCCCCGGCAAGGTGTTCCCACTATCCTTCACCTCAAGACTTCGCTTAATCACCGACTCAGCCAAATCCCCAGTCACTGTCAGCAAAGATAAAATCAAACTCAATACCACCACATGACCCCATCCACCTAACACCTGCAGCGAATCCTTACCAATCGCATACACCACACAGCCAACCACTACAGCCCAAACCAAAGCCCCGAAAAAACCCTGCCAAGTCTTCCCTGGTGAAATGTGAGGAATCATCTTGTGTTTTCCGATCAATGAACCCGTACAGTACGCGCCAATGTCGGTAAACTTCGTCACACAAATCAACCAGAGCATCACCATCGCACCTGGCACATCATGGAAAAATGACGATACGCTCGCCGCCTCTGGCACAAACAATAAACGCCCAATAAAGCTGAACAAAAAAGGCACATACAAAAAGCTCAACACTGTGCTCGCCACCTTGATCAACGGATTCCTCCCCTCAATCGGCTCACGCAGCTGCAAGATGAAACTCGACAACACAACTAAGGTGATCGCCGTCCCATCCACAAATCCTAACAATGGTAACGCATCCCCTCCACACGATGCTAACAAAGCCGCAACCGTCAAGGTGTAAGCGATCGCAACAAAGCGTCCCCACTTCTGCTGACACGGCATTTTACCGATATCCATCATCCGAAAAAGCTCATGGCTTGCAGCAATTGCTAAGAAACTCACCAAAGACAAATACGCCCATGGATTCATACTCACAAAAGTACCAGCCACAATCCCGATCAATAACAAAGTACTGAACAGGCGGGCGCCAAATACTTGAGCCTTAGATTTTGCTTCACTCATTCGTCACTGCATCCAAGCCAGCTCACACCCTTTTGGCAATGAGATTCCCAACAATTTCCCTCGATTACGTATTCACAAATCACCTCCTTGCGACTAGCCTGCACAGGTGACTCGACTCCTGCAACACGAGCTAGTGAAGCTCTTCCTATTTATTATTCTTAGTTTTCTAGGAGCCGCCCTGCTCTCTCCTCACCTCTACGCTTGGGGCAAAGACCTCGCCGCTACCCATGGTCCATTCCTTACTGAACCCGAGTTCTGGGACTCTCCCACCATCTGGTTGGCTGAAAAATGCGACAGCGCCCGCTTCTCCCGTTTTTTCAACCGCTCCCTCATGGCCACTGCCCTACTATTACTCTTTCCACTCATTCGCAGTTTGCGGAGTAAAGGGACGACCGGGGTGAAAGCACCCTTTTCACAACGCATCAAACCCGGCCCTCAAGGCTGGAAAGACCTCGCTGCTGGCCTCCTCTTCTCCGCCGGCTTCCTCACCCTCCTCGTCGTCACCATCTACCTCCTCGGCTGGACAGAAATGGAATCCGACTTCTCCCTCGGAAAAGCCATCCAGAAAGCCATCGTCCCCGCCATCATCGTCTCATTGTTAGAAGAATGGCTCTTCCGCGGCGTCCTCTACGATGTCCTCATGCGCAAGCTCAATGCCACCCAGACCATCATTGGCCTCTCACTTTTTTTCGCCGCCGTCCACTTTCTCGCTCCACCGAAAGGTGTCACCGTCGCCGACCCACGCCATTTCCTAGCAGGCTTCGAAATGCTCGCTCTCATTGGTCAAAAATTCCTCAACGCCGCCAGCTTTTTCGGAGTCTTCCTCACCCTCTTCGTCGTCGGTGCCACCCTAGCCTACACCCGACTCAAGACCGGTAAACTCTGGCTCGCCATCGGACTCCACACCGGCTGGGTCTTCTCACTCAAATTTACGAACAAACTCACCGACCCCACCGGTGAAGCCCCACCGCTTCTTTACAACGGCAGTATCATGGACGGCATCCTCCCGCTCCTCACTCTCGTACTTACAGCTCTGTGTCTCGTTTATTACCTTCGTCCTCGAAAATTGGGCCCATCCTAAATACCGCGCTCGATTACCTCTACCCACCCGCCTGCCACCATTGCGCTACCAGCACTAGCAATGGCCGCTACCTCTGCGCCACATGCTTCGACCAAGCCGCGCTAATCGAAGCCCCCTTCTGCCAACAATGCGGCGAGATGTACGACGGCAATATCTCTAACACCTTTCTCTGCCCGAATTGCCACAGCCGCCAGTTCTCATTCGACTTCGCCCGCGCGGCGCTCCGCAATACCAATGAGAACCACCAACTCATTATCGATCTCAAATACCTTAAACAATTTTATCTCGCCGGAGAGCTCGCACGCTACTGTGCAAACACCATCTCCACCGACTCCCGTTTTTCCCGACTCCCCTCGCCAGTCCTCATTCCTGTCCCCCTCCACTGGCGGCGCAGCTGGCAACGCGGATTCAACCAAGCCGAAGAAATCTCCAGAGCTCTCTCAAAGCTCACTAGTATTCCCTATAAAAAATGTCTCAAACGTACACGCCACACCCAAACTCAAACCAAATTAGACCGCAAACACCGGCTACATAATTTACAAGGAGCCTTCCAAATTCGTTCTATTCCTAAGCATTTCCGCTCCGCCATCCTCATCGACGATGTCTTCACCACTGGCTCCACTGCAGAAGCCTGCTCGTCCACACTGAGAAAACACGCACCCCAGCTCGAAAACATTGTTGTACTCACCGCACTCCGTGGCTAAGCTCGCAGCCAACAAAACGGCCTAGCAGCCAAATCTCAATACAGCTATGGGAATTTTCGAAAGACCAAAACTTCGCAGTAACAAGAAGAAGGACATGCCTAACGACCTCTGGATCAAATGCCCAGAGTGCTCATCCATGATCCACACCCTTGACCTCAAACAGAACGATCAAGTCTGCACACACTGCGAACACCACTTCCTCCTCGGATCTCGTGAGCGCATCGCATCCATCGCAGATGCTGGCTCCTTCGAGGAAACCGACGCTGGTCTATTCTCAAAAAACCCGCTCAATTTCCATAAATACGAGGAAAAAATCGAAATGCTGCGGAAGAAAACCGAGCTGAACGACGCCGTCGTCACAGGTCGCCTCACAGTCGATGGCAACCCAGCTATGATCGCCGTCATGGACTTCAAGTTCTTTGCTGGCTCCATGGGCTCCGTCGTTGGTGAAAAAATTACCCGCGCCATCGAAACTGCGATCAAAGAAAAGCGTGGAATGATCATCGTCTCCTCATCCTCTGGAGCACGCATGCAAGAAGGAATGCTCTCACTCATGCAAATGGCAAAAACTTGTGCGGCTCTCGCGCGCCTCTCTGAACACAGCCTTCCCTACATTTCACTTCTCACCCACCCAACCACCGGTGGTGTAACGGCATCCTACGCAACCATTGGCGACATCAACCTCGCTGAACCGAAATGCATGATTGGTTTCGCCGGCCCTCGCGTGGTCAAAGAAACCACTCACCAAGACCTTCCTCCTGGCTTCCAAACAGCTGAGTTCATGCTCGAGCACGGCCTCATCGACGCCATCGTCCGCCGCCAAGACGTGAAGAAAAAACTCGGCCAGCTCCTCAGCTACATGATGCCTCAGTAAGGTATACAGATTTCAGTGTTCAGTTTTCAAAATCACTGCACACCCAAAATTTCTCTAACGAGCAATGCCACCAAAGCATTGCTCGTTTTTCTTTCCCACACCAACGATTCCTGTAAATTCTCTCCAACAATCCCTCACAACACTTTCTGTAAATCCGCCACATTCTAGAATTCTGTATAAAAACCCAATCCATCAGCCACCCAGAATTAACACATAAAACCTAACACCAAGCGCAAAACCAACTACCAACTGAATACTTCTATGAACTACGACGAAGCTCTCGACTGGCTCTACTCAACCCAAAATTTCGGCATTAAGCTCGGACTCGATGCCCCTAAAAAACTCCTGCGCCAGTTTTTCGCCAACCCCACGCGCGAGACAAAAGTCATTCACGTTGCTGGAACCAATGGTAAGGGCTCCACCTGCGCCATCATCGATGCTCTCGCCCGTGCAGCAGGCATCCGTTGCGGTCTCTTCACCTCTCCTCACCTCGTATCCTACTGCGAGCGCATCCGCGTCAATGGAGCGATGATCCCTGAAGAAAAAGCCTTGGAGCACCTCAGCGAGCTCAAGGAACTCGTCGCCGACTGGGAACACCACCCCACCTTCTTCGAACTCAGCCTCGCCGTCGCAATGAAGCATTTCAAAGAAAGCGAATGCGAGCTCATCATCCTCGAAACCGGCATGGGCGGCCGACTTGATGCCACAACGGCTGTCCCCGCCGACGTCTGCGTCATCACCCCCATCGCCCTCGACCACTCCGAATGGCTCGGTGACACCCTCGAAAAAGTAGCTGGCGAAAAAGCAGGAATCATCTGCGAAAATAAACCCGTCCTCTCCGCCAAACAACAACGCGATGCCGCCATGGTCATCGCCGAGGTCGCCGACGAACGCCGTGCCCTACTCAGCATTATCGAGGGGCCTTTACTTGGCTACACCATCAACCTCGCAGGCAAGCACCAAGCTGAAAATGCCAAGCTCGCCATCGAAGCCGTCAACGCCCTAGAAATCCCACTCGACTTCGACACCGTCAAATACGCCCTCACAAACATCCAATGGCCCGGGCGCTTCGAAACCATCAGTTCCCACCCCTACATCATCATCGATGGAGCCCATAACCCCCACGCAGCCGATGCCTTAGTCGACACCTGGCACTCCGAATTCCCCGACCAAAAAGCCACCCTCATCTTCGGTGCCGTCGACGACAAAGAAGCCGCCACCGTGCTCGAAAAACTCAGTACCATCAGCGACTCCATCCACCTTACCCCCATCGACTCCCCACGTAGCCTTGACACTAGCGGCTTAACAAAGCTCCTCCCTCATTGCGCAGTCGAGACCCAAATAGAAAGTGATCTAACTAGCTGCCTTCAATCCCTCAAAAACACAAGCTCCCCCATCCTCATCGCAGGTTCCCTCTTCCTCATCGGCCAAGCAAAAGCAGAAATCGAACACACTGACTTCCAGAGAAGCACACAGTAAAAAAATACTGCCAACCTCACGCCCTCCTTTCCTTAAGCAACAAACTAAACGATCCTCACGTATCTCGCTTTAAAAAAAATCTCCACCTTTCTCACTAGCTTAATCTTATCTAAAGGTTCGTTCTCATAGATTAACGGCATGTTCATCCACCACATGCCATGAAACGAACTTATCACACAACATTCACGCTCAGCTTCATCACGTTGTCGAGCGCGGCTTTAATCGGCTGCGCAACCACAGCAAGTGTACCTGAAACCTCGGAAATCAACCAACGTATCCCGGGTACATGGTCCAACAAGCCCCAAACTTCGTCTAAAGCCAAAGCGACCAACTTGAGCAAGTGGTGGAAGCGTTTTGATGATCCGGTCCTTACCGACTTGATCCAACAAGCGTTAAAAAAGAATACCGACATTCGCAGCACTCTCTCTGCAATCCGCCAAGCGCGCGCTGAACTTGGTTTGGCGAACGCAGAGCTCTGGCCGTCAATCAACGGCAACCTCGGAGCCTCAAACTCGCGTGTTGATGACTTGCATTCAGATAACACGGTCTCGTCAGAGAACTATAATGCCAGCATCGACGCCAGTTGGGAAGTCGACCTATTTGGCCAACAAGCTAAATACCTCGAAGCGTCCAAGGCTGAATTAGCCGCGAGCATCGAAGACTTTTACGACGCGCAAGTAGCTCTCGCCGCTGAAGTCGCGACAACCTACTTAAATCTACGTTCCAATGAAATAAAACTCAACATCGTTAAAGAAAATATTAGTACACGAGAACACACTCTCAAAATCATTCAATGGCAAGAACAAGCCGGCGAAAATGATGCTCTCAGCACTAAACAAAGCCTCAGCACTGTGGAACAAGCACGTGCTCAAGTCCCCGACTTGGAACAGGACATTGAAGAAATTCGAAATAGTTTGGCTATCCTCACTGGTCACACACCTGCCGAGCTCAAAACGCTGAAGACAACTGCTAAATTCCCAGAGGCACCAGAACAACTCGCTCTAACTATTCCTGCCAATACTCTAGAGCAACGCCCAGACATACGCTCTTCAAAGCGCAAAATAGATGCCGCAGCGGCTAACCTCAGTGCCACAGAACTCAGTCGCCTCCCCACACTCAACCTGACTGGTTCAATCGGCATCGACGCATTCAAAGCAGGCAATTTCTTTGACCCCAAACAAACAATCGCCAACGCCATAGCCAGTCTCAGCGCTCCAATCTGGGATGCAGGGCGAATCAGTCGTAATATTGAAATTCAGACAGAAACACTCACTCAAGCGTATCTGAATTACGAGGCCACCGTGCTGAGCGCTCTATCCGAAGTGGAAAATGCACTCTCCAGCATCGATCACCTGAACGAAGAACTTGAAATTCTACAACGCGCCAGTCTCGCCGCCAGCGAAGCCACTCAGCTAGCTCAGTTCCAATACGAAAGTGGTGAAAGTGATCTCCTCACCGTACTCGCCACCCAACGCACCGAACTTGAACTAGATCAAGACCGAATCAGCACTCAAGCCGAAGTGCTCCAAGCCCACGTTGAACTCTACAAAGCTCTCGGTGGAGGATGGTCTACCTCCTCCGTTTTCACCCAACTCTAAATAATCCAACATGAATACAAACGATTCCGAATCTGATCTCAACTTGACCGAAGTAATCCAACACAACCACTCCCGTTCAAAGACCAAACGACTTCTGATCAGTCTTATATTACTCGCCGTGCTGGCACTCATTCTCTGGAAATTTCTCGGAGCGAATGCAGCATCTAATAGCAAGGGGCCAAACTTCCGTACCAGCACGATTACTCGAGGAGATGTCAGTCTGACAGTGACAGCCACGGGGAATCTGGAACCAACAAATGAAGTCACTGTCGGCAGTGAACTCTCAGGCACTGCGCGTGAAGTCTATGTAGACTACAACGACCGCGTCACGAAAGGCCAAGCAATGATGCGCCTAGACACAACAACTTTGGAAAACTCACTTAAGGCAGGGAAAGCTGATCTCGAAGCAGCCAAGGCTAACCTCGCAGAAGCAACTGCAACTTTAGAAGAAGCCGAAGCTACACTAACTCGTCAGAAAGAACTACACACGCTCAGTGAAGGTCGCATCCCCTCAAAGTCAGAACTCTCGACCACAGAAGCAGCTGCCAACCGAGCTGCCGCTGAAGTGCTCAGCGCAAAAGCATCCATCGCAGCAGCACAGGCTCAAATCAACATCATCCAAAGCAATCTGGAAAAATCCATCATCCGCTCCCCTGTCGACGGTATCGTCCTCAGCCGCAGTATCGATGCTGGCCAGACGGTTGCAGCTAGTTACTCCACTCCCGAGCTCTTCGTAGTAGCCGAAGACCTGACTCAAATGAAACTGGAAGTTACCGTAGCAGAAGCAGACATCGGCCGAGTAGAATCAGGTCAAAGCGCCAATTTCCAAGTCGATGCCTGGCCAGAGAGGAACTACGAAGCTGAAGTACTCAAAGTTTCTTACGGCTCCGATGAAACTGATAACGTCGTAACCTATAGCACCGAACTCACCGTTTCAAATGAAGATCTCAGTCTACGTCCAGGCATGACAGCTACCGCTGACATTCACGTTTCCCACCACAGCGAGGTACTTAGAATACCAGTGGCAGCCCTGCGTTTCAAACCCACACCTCCAGAAGAAAATCAGAAAGCTCTAGCTGCCAACAAAAAAAGTTTTCTAAGTAAACTCATGCCAGGTCCACCCCGACGCAGCAGCGGCGGGGGGCGCCCAAAAGGAGACAACCCTAAAACACGCGACAAAAATGGCAGTTCCATAATCTGGATTTTACAAGACGGCCACCCCACCCCGCTCGAAGTAACACTCGGATTAAGCGATGGGAGCTATACCGAAGTCATCGCCGACGGATTATCCGAAGGCACAGAAGTCATCCTAAGTGAAAACAACTAAGTATGAACACATCTGCACTTATTCATTTAGAGCAACTGACCAAAACCTACGGTGAAGGCGACGCCAGTTTTGAAGCACTCAGGGGCATTGACTTGAGTATTCACAAGGGAGAGTTTGTCGCGATCATGGGTCCGAGCGGTTCCGGAAAATCGACCTTGATGAACTTGCTAGGTTGCCTCGACCGCCCCACCACTGGTAGCTATAACTATCAGGGAATCCCAGTTCAATGCCTGGATTCCGTACAGCGCTCCTTACTCCGTCGACATGCCTTAGGCTTCATTTTCCAAGGGTTCAACCTCTTAGCACGTACCAGCGCCTTGGAAAATGTAGAGCTCCCCTTACTCTACCGAGGAATCAACCGCACCCAACGCCATGCTATGGCACGTGATGCACTCGCACAAGTCGGTCTGCCCGACAAAGAGCGCAACACACCAGCAGAGCTCTCTGGCGGCCAACAACAACGCGTCGCCATCGCTCGAGCCATTGTTACCAATCCCACAACGCTCTTTGCCGATGAGCCCACAGGGAATTTGGATTCAAAAACGACCACAGAAATCATGGACCTGCTCACCCGCCTAAACCAGCAGCGTAACATCACCATCCTCATGGTCACCCACGAAAATGATGTTGCCGCCTACGCCCAAAGAACCGTCCACGTCATTGACGGCCTTATTCAAAAAAACCGCAGCAACTCTCCACACAACACACCCGTTCTCTCATGATTGCCATGTTAACTAATGCCTTTCTCATCGCCTTGCGCGAAATCAAGCGCAACTTAATGCGAGCCTTTCTCACTGTGCTCGGCATCATCATCGGAGTCGCAGCAGTCATCACTATGGTCACACTAGGTGATGGAACCACCCAAGCGGTCAAAGATCAAATCTCAGACCTCGGCAGCAATCTAGTTATGGTGCGCCCGGGAGCAGGATTCGGTCCACGCTCCCGCTCCGCTGGAGTGCCCAATTTCACCGAGGAAGATGTCAAAGCCATCAAAGAACAAGTACTAGGCGTTGTCGCCATCGCCCCTGTTCGAAACACCTCACTGAGCACCATCTACCGTCAGGAGGCTCGCAATACAACCGTAACTGGCACCACGATCGAATACTTTAACATTAATAGCTGGGAACTAGCCGAAGGTCGCTACTTTAACGACTCTGAAGCCAAGACGGGCGCTGCCGTGGCTGTCATCGGCGACACCGTAAAGAGCGAGCTTTTTGGAGACGAAGAACCGATCGGTCAAAAGATTCGTGTCGGCCAGGCCTCTCTTCAAGTCATTGGTATCCTAAAAGCAAAGGGCCAAGCCGGGATGGGCGATCAAGACGACACAATGATCGTGCCACTCACCACAATGCAACGCCGTCTCGGTGGACGCTCATCTTCTCGCGATATCAGCCAAATCAGTATCTCTGCCGAAGACGATTTTGATAGCGACCAGTTAATCAGCGAAATCTCCTCCCTACTCCGCCAACGCAGGAACCTGCAAAGTAATCAAGATAACGATTTCAATGTCTTCGACACCCGCCAAATTGCTGAGACACTGAGTTCATCGACTCAGTTGATGACCACCTTACTCGCTGCAGTAGCGGCAGTGTCTCTCCTCGTTGGAGGCATAGGCATCATGAACATCATGTTGGTCTCCGTCACAGAGCGCACCCGCGAGATTGGGATTCGCCTCGCCATCGGCGCCACTGCTAGGGAAGTGCTTTGGCAGTTCCTAGTCGAAGCACTCACACTCTCTTGTGTCGGCGGACTGATCGGTATCGGTCTCGCCTACCTCTTCTGCACTCTCGTTGCGCCGCTCATCGAAATTGGCTTTGTCTTCAACACTCAGATTAATCTGATTGCCTTCGCCTTTTCGGCCTTGGTCGGCATCGTCTTTGGATTTGCACCCGCACGACGTGCAGCTAAACTTGATCCCATCGACGCCCTGCGTCATGAATAGAAATCAGCATGCGTATTTTAGTCATAGAAGACGATTCCGGACTCCGGCGTAGTCTCGTCGGAACCCTCAAAGATGCTGGCTTCGCCGTAGATGAAGCCGCCGATGGTGAAGAGGGGCTCTACAAAGCCTCAGAAGATCTTTACGATGCCATCGTGCTCGACGTCATGATGCCGCGTATGAATGGCTGGCAGGTACTGCAAGAACTCCGTCACGAACACAATACACCCGTGCTCATGCTGACAGCCATGGACACCGTGCCAGACCGAATCAAAGGACTCAACAACGGGGCTGATGATTATCTCACCAAGCCTTTCGATAGCGATGAACTGATAGCTCGAATCCGCGCGATCATTCGTCGCAGCCATGGCTCCAGTTCATCTATTATCCAAGTACAAGATCTACAACTCGACACCGCCAAGCGCACACTGAGTAATGCTAAAGGTGAGATCGAACTTACAGCACGAGAGTATTCGCTTTTTGAATATATGACCCTAAACCGCGGTCAAGTCGTCAGCCGAACCCTACTCTATGAACGCCTCTTCGATGAAACCGACAACAGTCTTTCTAACTTATTAGACGTCCACATATCCAACCTCCGCAAAAAACTCGGTACAGACATTATTAAAACCCGCCGTGGGCACGGCTACTATATCGAATGAAACTCCCCATTCAATCCATCCGCTGGCGCATTCAAGCTTGGCACGGCCTCATCCTACTCATCGCGATTGGCGCCTTTTGCTTAACCGCCTATCAACTAGCATGGTTTAACCAACTGCGCCGTATCGACAGCGAGATCCAACACCTAGAGCACAGCCTCATTCGTGCTCTAATCCACGCCAACAGTACGAAAACCGAAACCTCCGATCTAACCACTAATTCAAAAGCTTCCGAAAAAGAATCCTCACGACCTCTATTACCAGAAGAGTTATTAACGCAGCTCAATGCCAAAGCTATTAAACCGCCACCCGAGATCTTAGCTAATTTCAACGGCTCTGGACCTGGTCATCAATTTTTCAGCCTTGCCAACTCTGAAGGAAAAATCCTTCTACAATCGGACAACGCACCAAGCAGTTTAAATTTCCTTCCACTTCCTGATAGCAACAAGAGGAACGAAATCTCCCGTACCCATGGCACCTACCGCGAAAGCGCACGTAGTGCCCCCTTCGGCCTGTGCTCTATTGTCGGCCGAGACATCGCTCCCGAGCGGGCTGAGATGCAACGCTATGCACTCTCACTGGCTGCGATAGGTCTCACCCTCTGGGGCCTCGGACTTCTCGGCGGATGGTGGCTTGCCGGTAAAGCAATCCAGCCAATCCAACGCATCAGCCGCACTGCAACCCGCATCGCCGAAGGTAATCTCCAAGAGCGCATCGACACCAACGGTGGCAGCAGCGAACTCGATCAATTGAGTGAAGTGCTCAACCACACATTCGAACGCCTCAACTCAGCCTTCGAACGACAACGCCAATTTACAGCCGATGCCTCCCACGAATTACGCACTCCACTGACTATCATCATCTCCGAAACTCAACGGATGCGGAAACGCGAACACACCCGTAGCACTGAAGAATACCAAGAATCGTTCGATCTATGCCACGATGCAGGAAAACGAATGCGCCACCTAGTCGAAAGCTTGTTACTCCTCGCACGACAAGATGACGGCACTCCGACTAAGCACCATACCACTTGCCAGCTATCTGAACTCGCCAGACAAAGCATTGCGCAACACCAACCTCTAGCCGAAGCAAAATCGATCCAAATCCAATCCGATTTAAAAGACAGCCAACTTATTGCCGACCCCAACAGCTTGATGATTGCTATCAACAACCTCATCGGCAATGCCATTCATCATCAGCAGGAAAACGGCACAGTAAAGGTATCATGCGGCCAACATAACGACACCGTCTATCTACAAGTGAGCGATGACGGACCGGGCATCCCACAAGACGATCTTCCCCATATCTTTGAACGCTTCTATCGAGCAGATAAATCACGAAGTGGCGAAGAAACCCACTCTGGCCTTGGCCTCGCTCTGGTTCAAACCATTGCTCATAACATGAAAGGCCAGATCGAAGTACAAAGCAAAATGAATAAAGGAAGCTGTTTCACTCTACACCTCCCTGTAGAGCCAAGCCCCAAATAAAGCCTACCTCTCATCCTCGCTGCCCCAATGTGCGATAGGGGTGGCATCCTTCTGTACAGTCCTTCACCGTACAGCGGAGTTCGTTATTTTTTATACATTATTCTGCCAGGAGACTCGGAGAAAATCCGATCACAAGACACGCACAGCAATAAGTAAACTTCATAACAGGGTACCGAGAAAGCTTCACAGATAATTTGTGTGGCGCAAAAAACCTCGTCTGAAATAATTTCATGACAAGATGATTAATGTAAGCCATACCCTATGAATCACCTACGACAAAACCCAACATGCATCATTCTTTCCGCAAACTTCTCAAACTAAGCTTAGTCCTCTCCATCCTGCTCCCGTCCATCACTTGGGCTAAGACATCTGACGATATCCTAGAACCCAAAGTAGAAGGCAAAAATTCCATCAATCTCTTCGACGGTTCGACCCTTACTGGCTGGAAGGTTCCCTCTGATCGTTGGTCAATCAAAGATCGGGCCATAGTCGGTATCGCAGGTCCTGAACCTATCACCACTCCAGAATGGCTTTACACTAAAAAACACTTCAGCGACTTTATTTTAACCGCCGAACTTCGACTCACTGGCACGAAATCTCCCAACTCAGGTATCTACTTCCGAGTACAGCCCTTTCAATTCACCTGGCGCAGAACCCAGCAAACCTACTCAGCGCCCTCTGGATACGAATTCGATGTCGTCTCTGGTAAACATTGTGGCTCACTCGGCGATTGGTACGCGCGTCCCTCCTTGCGCATTTTTGCTAATAAAAAACTCATCGAACAAAGCTACAAAGCTAACGAATGGAACCGCATGACTATCCGCGCCATCGGCAACCGCATCGAGTACTGGATGAACGGCACCAAAATCATGGATTACACAGATAATGATCCTAAACGTTCCAAGGAAGGCGTCATCGGCATACAACTTCATGACAAAACTATCATGAAAATAGAATGCCGCAGCATGCGTATCCTTCCACTAGGAATTACAAAAAACTAGGCTCTCATTCATCAATCACCTCAGTATGAAAAAAATCTTCACATTCCTGCTCCTGAGCGTCCTCCCGCTTTCGGCACACGAGCACCACGATCTAGAAAAGGTCTCCGCCGAAATGGCAAAAGCTGCCAATTCATTGCTCAAATCGCTAGATGAAGAAACCGCAAAACGAGCCCAATTCCCATTCAAAGCTGATGAGCGCCAAAACTGGAACTACGTGCCTACTTCTCGTAAAGGCGTCTCTCTAGAAAACCTATCAGGGCAACAAATCGAACTTGTCCGCCAACTCCTCCAGTCCGCACTCAGCGACCCCGGATTAAAAAAAGTAGATACCATTATAGCGCTCGAAGCCTTCCTCGGTGAAACAGAAAATCGCCCCGATTTCCGCAACTCGAAAGCCTACTTCACCACCATTTTCGGAGATCCTTCCGCCACTGGCACCTGGGGATGGCGCTTTGAAGGACACCACCTCTCGCTCAACTACACCATTATCGACGGCAAACCCTCCTCACTCACTCCATCATTTTTTGCGGCAAATCCAGCCGAGGTCAGAGCTGATCATAAAATGAAAGGAACGCGTGCACTCGCTGCAGAAGAAGACCTCGCTCGCGCACTCGCATCCAATATAGCAAAAACAAATCAAGCTATTATCTTTAGTAAGAAACCACCGAGAGAAATCCTCACTCGTTCCACACGACAGTTCGACCAACTAGCACCAGTTGGCGTCGCTACTAAAGCCATGAATGCAGAGCAACAACAAGCTCTACTCACTCTCATCGAAGAATTTTCCAAACGTCACCGCAAGGAGCTTAATGAAGCTACCATGAAGCAAATCAAAGCTGAATTCACTATGCTCCACTTCGGCTGGGCTGGCAGTCTCGAACCCGAGCAACCATTCTATTATCGTATCCAATCCACCTCCTTTCTTATCGAAGTCGCAAACGTCCAAAATAAAGGCAACCATATCCACGCAGTCTGGCGGGATAGCGCAAACGACTTTGCCATCGACATCCTCGCCGACCATATTCACTCAGATCACTAATTCAATGCTTGCTCAGGCACTCTGTATTCTAGCATTTTAAACACACACACCATTCAAGCAGATGCTGAGCACCGAATTCATCGACCTCCTTAAAATCCTCATACGCCACCCCTGCGTCGTAGGTGCAGAACATTCCTTCTTCAGAGTCATTCAGCGCGAACTTGAAGAACGCGGCGCCAAAGTCACTTGGTATGATGGCTTACTCGTCGCGCAAGGAAGTAAACCAAACAGTGCGATGTTCTCAGCACACATTGACCGACACGGACTCATCTGTACTGGACCTAACGAGTTCCAGTACGCGGCATTCGTTACAGGGAACCGCACTGACCTTCTCAATAACGCCGTATCAGAAGAGCTCATGAATAAAATCACCGAGCGCTTCGAATCTGAACCCGTCTTCGCCTATGAACCGTGGTCTGGAGCCTATCTAGGTAATGGAGTCATTAATAACGCCTCCATCTGCGAGTTCCGTAACAACCTCATTTTTGAAATCGACGGTCTTTCTGGTATCGTCGCTGGTACCCCGATCGCCTTCAAAGACAAACTCAGTATCGCCGATGGCAGGCTCGAAGGCCAACTCGACAATGTCATCTCCGCCGCAGTGCTGATCCATCTTTTTTCACTTGGTTTCGAAGGTACCGCATTTTTCACCGCTGCCGAAGAAGCTGGCAAGAGTTGGCGTTACTTACTCGAATGGTTCCGCAGATTCGGCGGGTCTACTAATAGGCTTTTCGTGATCGACACTAGCCCCTTCCCTGACATTGAGGCAGCCAATGAGCAACTCCTCGTATTGAGAGAAAAAGATTCGAATGCCTCCTTTAACGAAGAATCGACCAGACGCATTGAAGAACTCTGCCGTGAAAACGATTTTAGCTATGTGTACAAAGATCGTTACATCGAAAATACAAACAAACATCTCGTCAGCATAGGTAAACAAGCTCGATCACTTGGTAGCACAGAATTAGGACGAATCGTGGCCGCCTCTCATGGCCTAGTCGACGGGACCACCATTCAGATCCCCACCACCGACTACCACACGATGGAAGAATCTGCCTCTTGGCAATCTGTGGATACACTCATCAGGCTGTTAATGATCGTAGCAAAAGAACCTCAATACGGCCCTCAGGAAACAGTCCCTCGGCTCACGACAGACATAAGTTAGCATCACTTTTACTAATCATAAAATCCACCCACAGCGGTCTTATCCATCACTGACACACTAACCCATACCCTCCACTCATTATGAGCTCTCACTCCATCTCTCGCCGCACAGCCCTCAAGCAAACCTTCTGTTTCAGCGCTGCCATGCTCACTGGCAAGCTACCTAGCCTAGCCTCAGCATCTGCGACATCCTCTCTCGAAGCCTTACACTTCACCATGATCGGTGACTGGGGAAAACCCAATGACATGACCCAACAAAAAGCTGTCGCAAAAGGCATGACCAGCTATCTCAGTGAGCGCTCGGTCAAACCCGACGCCATGTTTTTGCTCGGAGATAATTTCTATGGAAAAATGAATGGTGGCGTGAAATGCCCACGTTGGAAAAAGCAATTTTCTGAAGTCTATCCAAAGTCTGTCTTCCCTGGCCCGTGCCACGCCATCCTAGGTAACCATGAATACGACGACCAACCAAAAGTAAAAGTCGAAGCCCAACTCGGCTATGCCAAATTTAAACCTGGCACGCGCTGGAACATGCCAGCTAAATGGTACCGGCTCGACATCGGCCCCGCTGAAACCCCGCTCATGACCGTTCTCTGTCTAGACTCCAATTATTCCAACAAGCGTGACCAACTCACCGACGCAGAAAAAGCGGAGCAACTCGCATGGCTCAAAGCCGAACTCGAGAGACCTCGCAAAGCGCCTTGGCTTGTCGTCAATGGTCACCACCCACTCTACAGTAATGGCAAGTACGGTGACTTCCCAGAAATGATTGAAGAATGGGACGCCCTGTTCCGCAAACATAAGGTCCATTTCTATTTCTGCGGCCACGAGCACGACCTCCAACACCTCGAATTAGAAGATCACCCGACTTCCTTCGTCATCTCAGGTGGAGGCGGAGCTCCTATTCGAGATATGTGCTCCAATAACGAACGTGGCCCCTTCTATGAAGGCGTTGCAGGTTTCACCCATCTCGAAGTCACTCGCGAACGCTTCATCGTCCGTCACCTCGACAAAACTGGAACTCCAATTCACGCCTTCTCGAAAAAAACTGACGGAGCATGGAAACTCATGAGTTAAAATGTAATCAACTCATCATTCACTCCAATTCCCCTCATTTCTCACATCCCTTATTCTCTTGTGAGTTCTACTAAAAAACTGTTTAAAGCATCGAACTGTTTCATTTCTCTTTGTGCCCACGCTTCCGAAAATCCTCAATCTACAGATTGGAAAAATCGAAACCTTTCAGACACCGAATTGTCACAGTGGAGCAAAAAAACAATGGCCTAGCGCGATCAACAAGAGAACAATCACAGGTCCTGCCACTCTTACTAAAAACGGAGTCGAAGGCGATGAACATGCGGACAAGCAAGTCCATGGAGGTTTCGCAAAAGCGATCTGTGTCTATCCCTCAGAACACTTAGCATTCTGGGAATCTGAACTCGGACTCGAACTCCACCCTGGCAATTTTGGTGAAAACTTAACTCTACAAAACCAGCTGGAATCCAATGTCTGTATTGGCGACATTTTCCAAATGGGCGACGCAAAAGTACAGATTACCCAGCCTCGCCAACCATGCTGGAAACTCGCTAAATTCCATGGAATCAAAGAGCTCGCCCTCAAAGTTCAAGAAACTGGTAGAACTGGATGGTACCTCCGCGTACTAGAATCTGGAACCGTTCACGCCGGTACAAGGATCACTTTACTCGATAGGCCGTCTCCTATCTGGAGCATCGCTGCTGCGAACCAATTGATGCATCACGACAAAACCGACTTCTCATCTATTGAGAAACTACTTACTGAGTGCCCAGACCTTTCTGCAAGTTGGCGAAAAACCTTCGCCGCTAGATTAACGAAACAAACTCCAGAAAGCACTAAAAATCGCCTCCAATTCAGCTGATTTCTGAACCTCTCATTTGCGCTTCTAAGTCATACCTAGATTGATTTTTAGAGATTACCGGACTTTACCAACACTCGCCAATAATGCAACAAGGATGCATTTTTCTTGCATCACAGACAAACGCATCTTAATTGCATTTACTATGAACCAATTCGAACCACCCTCGCAATTAGCTAGACAATATGTGTGGTCTATTGATCGTTGGGGAATTTTCGCCTCTGTCTTATGCGCGATTCATTGCCTTATCACACCAGTTTTCTTCCTCCTCTTACCTAAATTTGGAGAACTCTGGGCACACCCTTCCTCCCACTGGATCATGGCACTCATCGTGATACCATTGGCCTTCATTTCAATTAAACTCAACCGACGCCAACCAAACAGCCGGCTCACTTCTACAATTGGAATTATTGGTATCATTTTCATCACCTTAGGTGCTCTAACACCATACGCTGAGAAGCATTTCGAAAATAGTTTTGCGTTTTCCTCAGCAAGCCCAGCAGAAACACAAGAAGAAGCATCTTGTACAGATAGCTGCTGCCCGACCGTTGCCGTTCAAGAAAGTGGTCAAGTACAATGGACCATCCCGCTCGCCAGTATCATCACGACCTTGGGAGGCCTCTTACTCATTGTCACACACTTCAGCAACATCCGCTGCTGTCTCAAATGTAAAAATTAAACGGTGATGATTTCTCTAGCTCGGGTAGTCGAAATGCGCCCATCTATCTTAATATCAGGCTTTCTTGGAGCTGGTAAAACCACTCTCCTTCGTACACTACTTCTCGCGCTACGAGAGAGTGACATTAAAGCGGACGTTATTCTCAACGATTTCGCCAACGCTGAAATAGACAGCGAAACTCTCCGCGAAGACGCAGCAAGTGTCGAAGCATTAGGTGCATCATGCGCCTGCTGTGAAGGCATGGAATTCCTTGTGGATATGGTCACGAAAACCGCTCAGTCGGATAACACTATATTGCTTACAGAACTTAATGGGACTGCTGACCCTTTACCGATTGTCGAATCCTTTACTCTGCTGGAAAATAAATTTAAGCTCTACCCTCGTTGGCATGTTTGTGTGATCGATGCCCGCCATTTCGAACAACGCGCTTACCACAATTTTCTGGAAAAAGACCAGCTTGAAACCGCTAGCCACTACATTATTTCGCATTCAGAAGATGTATCTCCAGAGCGTTTACGCGAAGTTCAAGATCGCTTAAAAAGTATTCTCCCTGCTGCCACTCTCACCACCCCAGCTAAACTTGCAAAATCAGCCACCGAGTTGGCGCTCACTAAGAAAAAGTGTGTTCTCAACGAACAAAATCCATCGCCGACGAAACTAAAAAAAAGCCCCTACCACCACCTTTCACACCAATTCACAGCCTGCCAGATCCAAATTCTTGAGAGAGTCGAACACAATGACATTCTAAAATGGTTAGAGGCACTGCCAGAGCAAGTCATGCGAGCAAAAGCCTTACTGGACTTAAAAGACGATACTGAAAAGCGCTACCTCTATGAACGCATAGGGTCTCACATTCCCAAAACTCCCTATCCAGTTCCTATCCGCGGCACAGTTCCAAGCTCGGCCATTCTTATCGGCCCTGATTTAGATCCAGAAGCATTGCTAGAACTTACACAGAGCCATCTCACGCCAGACGCCTCGCTTATCTGAATAGTGAGTTTGGTGTCATCACGCCCCAGTCACTTATGATGACGAGTAACGTTGACACACGGCCTAGCTCTCACAGACTATTTCCACTGATCTGGATCTAAGCCATAATAATCCACTAGCTGCTCATATACTTTTGGATAGCATCCCTTGAGCTGATGCGGTTTCTCGAAAAAAGTCTCCGTTACTACTGCAAAAAACTCAGCTGGGTTCTCCGCGCCGTAATCATCAATCACAGTGCGCTTGCCAGCTTCGACTCGTTTAGAAAATTGCTCAAATGCTGGTTGAAATGCCGCCGCCCAGGAGCGATACGCTCCGCGACTCCGTAAATAAGGAACTCCATCTCCAGCGCCATCAGCCTGATCGAGCTGATGTGCAAACTCGTGAATCACCACATCGTGACCATCCTGATCATTTCTCCCCCCACCTAACACACTGCTCCAAGAAAGCACTACAGAGCCAGTTCCCCAGCTTTCACCTAACCTAACATCCTCAGCACCATGCTGGCCAGGTGCCTTGTACGCATCTGGGTAGAGTAAAATACTTCTCAAATTTCGGTAATATTGATGAGGAGTTCGCAGTAAAAGTAAACATGCCTGAGCCGCTATCACTCGCTGCATGTGCAGAGTCACCTCTTCTAATCCACCACATGCCTCAAAATTCTTCTCTTCAACAAAAACATGAATCAAGCCATCCAGCTCATCCTTAAGACCTTCAGGAAGACGTGTATAAAGATGGAAATCCTCACCTAATTGTTCACGTTCTGCTGTCGTCAATCGCTTCTGTAATAATGCAGCTCTACGCTTTTCTCGACTATTGCCAAGCTTGCGTAGGATCAAAATAGCTACCACTAAAACCGCGGCGGCGAACAAGATGCTTGGCGTATTGAACATAAATTTATTTGCTGCGCTGATTCCAAGCGACAAGTTCCTCATACTTCACCCCACTGCCACCAAAAAGATCCAGCGCAGACCCCACCGTAAGATCAACGTTACCGCCACTCTCTACATCCACATCCAACACATCCTTCATTGTCCCTACTCCGCCAGCATAAGTCATCGGAATCCCAGCCCATTTACCTAATAACCGAACCAACTCCAAATCGACTCCACCACACAGACCTTCAACATCAGCAGCGTGGATGAGATATTCAGAACAATACTCAGCCATACTATCGAGCGATTCCCTCGTCACCTCCACATCCGTCAGTGTCTGCCAGCGGTTCATCGCGACAGTCCAGCCTTTCTCTGTACGGCGGCAACTCAAATCTACCACCAAACGATCCTTACCAATTTCTTCAGAGAGCTGCTTCAAGCGATCCTGACGAAAACTTCCATCCTTATTAAACAACCACGATGTCACTATCACCTGACTTGCTCCCGCATCGATCCACTCTGCGGCATTTTCAATCGTCACTCCACCACCAAGCTGTAGTCCCTGCGGCCATGCTGCCAAAGCTGAAAGTGCTGCATCCCGGTTCCCTGGACCAAGCTGAATCACATGCCCCCCCATCAAACCATCCTGTCGATAGCGATTGGCAAATTCAGCTGCTGATGCGTCCGCCACGAAATTTTCCTTCAAGCCCGAGCCATCGTCAGATAATGTGCCGCCAACAATTTGCTTCACTTGGCCATTGTGAATATCAATGCATGGTCTAAATTTCGTCATCGCTCTACCGACAAACAGAGTCTAGACACGAGCAAAGCGCAAGCTTCAAGCATATGAATCCATTTAAAATATCTATTCTAGCGACCCTCTATTTCCTCGCTTTCACCTCGTGTGAGAAACAAGTTCCAGAATCCACCGATTCCCTCGCTGATCAATCAAGTCTACCGCAAGGACCTGTCTCAGCTCCAGAAGGTATGGTTTGGATTCCAGGGAAAACCTATTGGCGAGGCAACGACCAAGACCCGGGAAACCTTTCCATCTTTCAAGAAGGTGTCACCAATCCTATCCAGCGCCAACAAATCGCGGAAAACCACTTTAAAGAAGAACGACCAGTACACCAAGTCACCGTCAAAGGCTTCTACATGGACGCTACTGAGGTCACTAATCGCCAGTTCAAAGAATTTGTCGATGCTACTGGCTACGTCACCCTCGCGGAAAAAGGCCTCTCGGCTGAAGAATTTCCAAATGCTCGTCCTGAAGATCTTGTCGGTGGAGCCAATGTTTACACCAAGCCTGCTGAAGAAATTAACCCACGCCGTTCCAATAATGCATGGCGTTGGTGGGCATTTACTGAAGGAGCAAACTGGCGCCACCCAGAAGGCCCAGATTCTTCTATCGAAGACAAAATGGACCACCCAGTCGTTAACGTAAATTACGATGACGCACAAGCCTACGCAAAATGGGCTGGCAAACGCCTACCTACCGAAGCTGAATGGGAACTCGCAGCGCGCGGCGGCCATGAGAAACGCATGTTCATCTGGGGGGACCACGTCAAAAAAGATGACAAGTGGGTAGCTAATTGCTTCCAAGGTGACTTCCCTAACAAGTCAGACAACCAAGATGGCTTCCATTTCACCGCCCCCGTAAAATCCTACCCACCAAACGATTTTGGACTTTATGACATGGCTGGCAATGTCTGGGAAATTTGCAGCGATTACTTCCACCCGCGCTACTATTTCGAGTTCGTCAAAGCCCCACACGACAATCCACAAGGTCCTGATTTCGGAATCACCGAAGGCCAATCCAGCGAAATCGAACGAACAGGCACTTACAGCGAAATCCCCAAACTTCCTGAGCTCACCAAACTCCGAGTCTCACGTGGAGGCTCCTTCCTCTGTCACTTCTCTTATTGCTTGCGCTTCCGCCCCGCCGCACGTCATTATAACGAACCTCTAACACCAGCACACCATACTGGCTTCCGCTGTGTGAAAGACGCTCCTGAAAATGACTCCAAATCTCAATAATTAGCACACTGTGACAAATTCCGAACTCATCGCCCGCGGCAAAAGCGTCATCGAAATCGAAATCGACGCTCTCCAACAAATCGTAACAAACTTGGATGATGACTTCGCTCAGGCGGTCAACACTCTCGCTGAGGCTATCGAAAACAAAGGGAAAGTCGTCGTTATTGGAATTGGAAAATCAGGGAATATTGGCCACAAAATCGCAGCCACCCTTAATTCAACTGGTTCCACTGCAGTGGTTCTTAATTCACAAAATGCTCTGCACGGCGACCTCGGAATGATCTCTGACGGTGATGCTGTAATCGCTTTATCCTACTCTGGTGAAACTGCCGAACTGCTAGACCTCATTCCTTTCGTCAAACGCTTCGACGTCAAAATCATCAGCATTACAAAAAGTAAAGATTCCTCTCTTGCCAAGTACTCAGATGTTACCGTCTGTACTCCTATCAGACGGGAAGCCTGTCCGCTCAATCTTGCACCGACATCTTCCTCCACTGCAGCATTAGTGATGGGTGACGCCCTGGCGATGACATTGTTAGAAAAACGTGGATTCACGCATGAAGAATTTGCTCGCTACCATCCAGGTGGCTCACTCGGTCGAGCACTTCTTACCAAAGTCGCCGACATCATGCGCCAAGGTATCAATATTGCTGTCGTCCCTAACAATGCAACGGTTGCCGACGCCGTAGCAGCTATGGGTTACGCCCGTACGGGTTCATGCATTGTAGTTTCACCAGATAACAAAACACTCTCAGGTGTTTTCACCCATGGTGACTTCGCACGCAGCTACACCACCGGAGAAAACATCGGCGCAAAACCGATTGAGGATTTCATGAAAAAATCACCTATCAGTATCCAAGAGGATTCCCTCGCCGTTGAAGCTGTGAAAATTTTTGAACAACACAGGATCGATGACATCATCGTTCTCAACGCTCAGAAAGAAGTCGTAGGCCTCGTTGACTCCCAAGACCTCGCTCGTCTAAAAATTGTCTAGCCAACCCGTCGTCGATTGCCTACCAAATCGACATCGAGTCACAGCAACTTCGCAGCATTTTCTATGAAAACTACGAAGGTGAGCACTCATTTTTCCAACTAAACTCTTCGAACTTAACACTTTTAAAATTATGGCATCAGTAGTCGCAACCAATCTCAAAAAAGGACAATGTATCAAGTACCAAGGTGAAACCGGACTTGTACTCGCACTCGACCACCGTACACCAGGTAAAGGTAACGCCCTCGTCGCAGCCACCATCCGCTCTTTCCAAACAGGCAAGACCAAGTCCATCCGTTTCGCGTCCTCCGATAAAGTGGAAATCGTAGAGACTGACCGCCAAAAGCTCGAATTCTCCTACGCCGACCCAGCCGGTTTCAACTTCATGGACCTTACTACCTACGAGACTATCACACTTGATAAATCCCTCGTAGAAGACTCCATCGACTATCTCAAAGAAGGACTCGAAGTAGAAGTCCTCTTTATCGAAGGAAATGCTGTTACTGTAAGCATCCCTGCCACTGTCGAACTTCTCGTCACAGAATCATCAGAAGGCATCAAAGGCGACACAGCGAACAACCCAACCAAACCAGCAACTTTGGAAACTGGAAAAATTGTTCAAGTCCCACTCTTCGTTAAAGAAGGTGACATCCTCAAAATCAACACAGAAGACGGCACCTACCTCGGTCGCGCGTAATCAATACGCACATCCACCTTTTACAAAAAAAGCGCTTCCAAATCCGGAAGCGCTTTTTTCGTCTATGCTATTACAGCATTGTATGCAAATAGTGAAACCCAAAGCCTCCAAACTTCACTCCAGAGACTCTAAAATTCTAGGCCTTCCGGCGTTCACGAGACCTATACTTAAATTCCGTCACCTTTACTCTCAGCCGTAAATCCTTCAAAGCTAGAATCGTTAGAAACTACTGAAGCGAAATCTCCAAACTCAGCCTCAGATTCCAGCGCATCCATAGCGCTCTCATCCATTGCAAGATCTGTATTGGAAACGACCTTCACGTCGCGCACTACTTTTTCACATGGCTGAGCATCAGTAAGCTTCGTCTGCTCAGTCGCAGCACCAAGCTCCTCAAACTTACGCGCGCTCACAAGCACACGTGAGTCCAGAGAACCCACTGCATTATTGAAATGGTTCACCGTCGTCCCGAGAGAACGTCCCACCTTGTCCACATGCTCAGTAAACTTACTCAAGCGCTCGTAAAGCTCCTGCCCCACAGCTGAAATCGCTCGAGCATTCTGCGCAAGCGCTTCCTGACGCCAGCCATAAGCCACAGCACGTAACAAGGCGATTAACGTCGTAGGAGTGGCGAGAATCACTCCCTGATCCACTCCTTTTTCAATCAATGAACTATCCTGTGCCAATGCTGCAGAAAAGAACGCCTCACTCGGCAAGAAGAGAACAACAAACTCGGGACTAGTCTCGAACTGATCTTGGTATTTCTTACTACTGAGTTGCTGGATATGTGTCCTCACTTGTGCAGCATGCCGCACTAGCGCAGCCTCTTTCTCAACATCATCGCTCGTTTCTACAGCATCTAGATATGCATCCATCGGAGCTTTCGAATCCACAATGATGTTCTGACCGCCTGGAAGCTTAACAATAAGATCTGGACGAAGCTTCTTACCCTCATCCGTCGTCGTAGTCGTTTGCGTTTCGAAATCGCAATGCTCTTGCATACCACTCATCTCCACCACGCGGCGTAACTGCATCTCTCCCCACTGTCCACGGCCTGTGGGTTGGCGTAGAGCCTTCACTAACTGCTTTGTTTCCTTCTGCAAACCAAGATGCGTTTCCTGCATATGACGCACCTGCTCTTGAAGAGATTTATACGCACCCTCGCGAACTTTCTCGATTTCAGCCACCTGCTTTTGCGCTTTATCTAATGACTCATTGATTGGCTTCACCATCCGCTCGACCGCGTCGACACGCTTGTCCATGTCTACCTTCACCGAATCTTGCTGAGCTTTAAATGAATTTTGAGCAAGCTGCAGAAATTGCTCCTGACTTGCTTTCAAGGCTTCATGCGAAAGCGCTTTAAATGTGTCCGCGAACTTTTGTTCAGCTTTTCCTAAAAGTTCTTCCTTCTGTTTCAGCATTTTTTGCTCCGCTTCTAACTTGGCGCGTAAGCCAGCTTCAATACTACTCAAGTCAGCTTCTTTTACCCGCAGAGCCACGACTTCTTTCTCTGCCCCAGACAATCTAATAGTTAGTTCGTCAGATTTCTGTTTCTCCGCATCTAAGGCACTCTGAAGCCTCCCCTCGACTATATCCACTGCAGACTTTACAGCAGATTTTTTTCCAGAATTACTAGCCATCCAAACCAGTACTGCTACCACTAACAGGCTGATTCCATACACTGCCCACATCTCAGGTGTTACCTTATCCATATCTTGATACTTGCGAATTTGAGATACCGTCACATACTAACGGTATCAGCTTACTGCTCGATGTGGTAACACATTGAACATGCTGATCAAAACATATCATTACTAAAATTATTATGGCTTACGAACTTCCTGAACTCGGTTACGCATACGATGCACTCGAACCACAAATCGACGCGCGCACCATGGAGATCCATCACTCCAAGCACCACAATGCATACGTCACGAACCTCAATGCGGCTCTCGAAGGCAGCGAGCTTGCAGAACTTCCAATCTGCTCACTCATCGCTCAACTCGACAAAGTTCCAGCTGAAAAACAAGCTGCAGTACGCAACAACGGTGGCGGTCACCTCAATCACTCACTCTTCTGGAAAGTAATCACTCCTGGTGGCGCTTCTACTCCATCCGGCAAACTCGCTGAAGCGATCGATTCTGCTTTCGGCTCTTTCGACGAATTCAAAAAAGCATTTTCGGCAGCAGGCGCGACTCGCTTCGGCTCTGGCTGGGCTTGGCTCTGTGTTAAAGAAGATGGCACACTCGTTGTTACTTCCACTCCAAACCAAGACAACCCAATCATGGGTGAATTTGCAGACACTTGCGGTTGCCCTCCTATCCTCGGTCTCGATGTCTGGGAGCACGCATACTACCTCAACTATCAAAACCGTCGTCCAGACTATATCTCCGCTTTCTTCGAAGTAGTAAACTGGGACGTTGTTGCTGAGAATTTTGAAAAATTCTCTGACGGATCCTGCTAAAATAGGTCTGTTCCTAACATTTATTCAAAAGCGTGCTCCCTACCATACGAGCACGCTTTTTTATTAAGTCCAGAATGGATAAACGAATGGGCGCTTGAAACTTCTAACTTCTAGCTCCAGACTCCCCCCATGCAAGTCGGCATCATCGCCAACCCCAACAAACAAGGTGCTGCGCACACCATCACAGCTCTCACTGTCGTTCTCCAGCAACACGGAATCGCCACCGAGTTAGAACATGATACCGCCCGTATCATTGGTGCGGAATCTCCCAGTAATGCCTCCGATCTCGCAAAATCTTGTGATGTCATCGCCGTCCTCGGAGGAGATGGCACCATGCTCAATGCCGCCCACCGTATCGGTCCTACTGACACCCCCCTTGCCGGAATTAACATCGGCACCCTTGGTTTTCTAACATCTTGTAAAGACGATGAACTGCACCTCTTTGCAGAAGGCTTACTTGAAAAATCCTATAAAGTCGTCCCGAGAATTATGCTGAAATCCAGTGTCATCTACGCCGATGGCAAAGTAGACACCGATTTTGCAGTGAACGAAATCACCCTCTCACGCGGTCAAACTGGCCGCCTCATCTCACTAGATGCCTACATCGACGGAGCGCTACTCAACCACTACCACGCAGACGGCCTCATCGTCTCCACCCCCACTGGCTCAACAGCGTATTCACTTGCAGCAGGGGGCCCTCTCATCTCTCCGATAGCGAAAGCCTTTGTAATCACACCTATCTGCCCCCACTCTCTCACTAACCGTTCACTCGTGTTAGACGAGCATTCAGAAGTAGAACTCGTCACCGCAGAATCCTCGGAATGCGCCTCATTCTACTCCATCGATGGACGCGAAGTCATTGAACTTCCATCAGATGCTCGAGTACAAATCAAAAAAGCTGATCATCAGCTCCATATCCTCCGACTGAAGGATCGCTCCTACTTTTCCACGCTCAGAGAAAAGCTCCACTGGGGCTAAGTCTCAAGAATCGCTTCATCTCCCTACCACGAGAATGGAACATTATTTATAAAAGCCAAAGCTCTCCGTTGACATGCCTGTAGCCTTTTCCATAGCGCGACAGCAATGCCTAACCTGAAAGCTAAGGGAATTTTTACGCCCGCATAGCTACTCATTCTCTCTTTTGCATTGTGAACTCAGTCATCTATGTAATGTTAGTACTACTTATATTTAGTTGCTGAAGTTCACATGAATAAAAAAATTATTATTATAGGAGCAGGGCCTGGTGGACTAACTAGTGGCATGCTGCTGGCACATCGCGGCTATGATGTCACGATCCTTGAAAAAGCCGGTGTTGTTGGAGGTCGGAATGCCCCTATACAAGCAGGACCATATACTTTCGATACTGGCCCGACCTTCCTACACCAAAAATTCACACTCGATGAAATTTTTGCAGAGATCGAACGAAAGCCAGAGGACTATATGGAATTCGTTCAACTCGACCCAATGACCACACTTCGATGGGGTGATGTTTCTCTAGTGACCAGCTCTGACCGTGAAACCATGGTTAAAAATATTGAAGCTAGTTTCCCAGGTGAATCCTCGAACTATGAACGCTTTATGCAGGACCACTCAGCCAAGCTTCGTACTATTTTCCCCTGCCTACTCCACCCCTATTCAAAACTATCGGATTATCTAAAACCTCATTTACTGAAAGCTCTCCCGTATGTTGCCACGAACAAATCAGTGATGGATGTCTTGAGTGAATACTTCACTGATGAAAGGTTGAAGCTAGCCTTCACATTCCAAGCTAAGTACTTGGGGATGTCACCGTGGAATTGTCCAGGCCTCTTTAGCATACTATCCTACATTGAATACGCTCACGGGATCTACCACGTTCAAGGAGGACTTTCTAACATTTCGGCTGGTATGGCAAAAGCCTATCAGGAAATGGGCGGCAAAATAATGCTCAATACCGAAGTCACTGAAATCACCTATCATGGAAAAAAAGCCGCTACAGTAGTTCTAAAAGATGGAACCTCCATGAAGTGTGACGACTTGATCGTCAACGCAGACTATGCCCACGCACGCAGCAATATCTTCGGCACGAAAAACCAAAGTCGTGAAAACTTACTTAAGAAAAAATATTCCTGCTCTACTTTCATGCTCTATCTAGGACTGGATAAGCTCTACACAGATGAACCACACCACCATGTCCTATTTGCAGACGACTACCACCAGAACCTACGTGATATCCAAGATGAACGTGTTGTCTCAGATGACATGTCAATCTACATTCGTAACTCGAGCATAACGGATCCTACTGTTGCCCCCGAAGGCCACTCTCAGCTCTATATTCTAGTTCCTACAATAAATACACGACACGGCCATCCTTGGGAAAAAAGCCAAGAAGAATACAAAAATAAAGTGCTCGATAGAATTATCGAACGCACAGGCATGAAAGATCTACGTGATCACATCGTCGAAGAACGCTGCATCACTCCAAAAGGTTGGGAAGAAAATGATATCTTCATCGGAGCTACTTTCAACCTAGCTCACACCCTCAACCAAATGCTCTATCTAAGACCTCAAAACCGGCTCAAAGGATTTGAGAATGTCTACCTCGTCGGCGGAGGGACTCACCCTGGCAGTGGACTACCTACGATCTATGAAAGTGGCCGGATCTCAGCTAATTTGATTTGTGAATCCCACGGAGATAATCGGTCCCGTATCGATCTCGCTACCGATATTCTCGAACAGTCTTAAACACATGAAACTAAGACTAAGTATCCTAACCATCTCAGTTAGTACATTAATCGTACCACTATCTGCTGCTACGGAAACTCATCAACTTGTCTCCACTCCACAATCCGCGAATAAGAATAGCACCTACCTCAATTGGCATAATCTCTGTCTCAACGCCGACACCGACACCATCGACACTCAAATTAAAAAATTTGAATCGCAAATAGCTATCCACCCGAACGATAATCTCGCGAAAGCGTATTTAGGAAGCGCCTACGCCCTGCGAGCAAAATCCAGCACGTGGTGGCTCACAAAACTCAAATATCTAAACAAGGGGAAAGCAACAATGAATGCAGCAATTGCGGCCGCTCCTAACGATCCGCGAGTACGCATGGTCAGAGCAATTGCTTACTACAAAGTGCCCAAACGTTTCGATCTCCGACCGACCTCTATCTCGGACTTTAAACAAATCATTCCAGTAGCCCTGAAAAATGCGAGTCCTCTCGCTATCAATGAAAGACAAGCTATACTTTATTATGCTTACTTAGCCTATGAAGACGAAAATCTGAAAGGAGCTGAAACCTTTAAACAAGCATGCTACAAGCTAAACTCTAGCTCAAAGTACGGCAAACTTACTAGACCATGATCTATTTCCTAAAGCGCTCCCAAAAACTCCCATGTACTCTCGAGGATGCTTGGAGCTTTTTCTCATCTCCACGGAATCTAGAAAAACTAACACCAGCTTCTATCAACTTTGAAATCAACCATTGTTCATCAGAAACAATGTTTCCTCATCAGTTGATTTCCTATAAAATAGGCATCGCTCCATTCGTCAAAGTAAATTGGCTAACAGAGATTACCCATATTTCAAAACATCCAAGTGAAGGATATTCTTTCATCGATGAGCAGCGCATTGGGCCTTACAAACTCTGGCATCACCATCATAAATTTGTTGCCACCGAAAATGGCGTCAACATGATCGATGAAGTGGCATATGCACTCCCTTTCGGAATATTGGGAACCATTGCTCATAAAATATGGGTTAAAAAGCAATTAGAGCACATCTTCAACGAGCGAGCAAAATTATCAGCTAAGATATTTAACGCATAAATCGCTTCAAACGATCTACTAAATCACCATAGGGTGGCATAATCTCAAACCACGGAATTTCCCAATTTGACCGTGTCACCACAGCTCTTTGATAAGAAAAAGCTTCGAATCCAAATCTACCTCGGTAGCGCCCGTAACCACTCTCCCCCACTCCCCCAAACGGCAAGTTTAAGTTACTGCTCTGCTTCATTGTGTCATTAATACAGACACCCCCTGACGGCACTTTTGATAAAACCCTTTCACTCCAATGGGGATCCGAAGTAAACAAATAAAGCGCCAGTGGAGCTCCTAACTCCTGTAGCTTATTGATGAGTTCCCCTTCATCACCATAGCTCAAAATAGGTAGAATTGGCCCGAAAATTTCTTCACGCATGATTGGATCATCCCAACTTGCATTAGGCAACAAAGTCGGGGGAAACTTCAAGTCTTCACCCTCCGTAGTGAGCTGGACAATCTCCCCCACTACTAGGCTTTGAATTCTTTGGTAGTGCCTCTCATTTACGATTTGAGCTAAATCAACTTTCCATAGCTCCTTCTCGAGCAAAGTAATCATTTCCGCCACCAATGCCTCTTTTAAATTTTCATGTACAACGACAAAGTCAGGGGCAAAACATGTTTGCCCAGCATTAAAAAACTTCCCTAATAAAACGCGCTTCGCCGTAAGCTCAATCTCAGCGGAATCGTCCACAAGACACGGACATTTTCCTCCTAGTTCTAACACATGTGGAATTAACCTCCCAGCCGCTGAGGAACCTACTATTTTGCCTACATGAGTACTTCCTGTAAAAAAAATGAAATCGACTGCTTGCTCCAGTAGTTCTTTAGCCACCTCCTCATTACCTCGAACCACCACAACATAGTCAGAAGTGAAGCATGATGTAAGAAGCTGCGATAGCACTTCTGCCGACTCTGGGGCATCCTCAGAAACTTTCAGGATCACTGTATTACCAGCAGCAATCGCAGATATCAATGGAGCTAAGGCAAGTTGGAAAGGGTAGTTCCATGGAACATAAATTAAAGAAACCCCATATGCTTCTCTCCTAATTTCACTCCGAACGGGCATAAAATAAAATGGACTTTTCACCCTCTGGGGTTTCGCCCACTTCTTCAATGAAGACCTAACAGCCCTTAACTCCTGCAGCACAAAATAATATTCAGCTAGATATGCCTCAACTCCTGGCTTCCCCAGATCAACCTCGAGAGCCCTTAAAATAACATCTCTAGAAGTAATCAAAGCCTTCTCTAAATCCGACAACGCTGCTATGCGAAACTTCACATCACGACATCGCCCTGATTTGAAGAATGCTTTCTGCTCATTGACTAGTTCAGAAATGTTATTTGAGCCATTCATCCTTTTCTATATCTCACTGCCTTAATCTATTGCCAGAGCCACGGATTAGCAAACATTACTCATGCTAGCTGGACTAATCCACACTATATGCGATTATTCTATCATGATAGAATCAAATGTATCTGTTATTGGGGCTGGATTAGGTGGGCTTTCTGCTGCGATCTCACTTAAATCAGCAGGATACAATGTAGAGATTTTCGAGAAAAACGAACGCATTGGAGGAAAACTCAATATCCTCGAAAAAGACGGCTTCACTTTCGATTTAGGCCCCTCGATCTTCACTCTGCCTCAAATCTTTGAAGATCTTTTCGCAAGGGCCAATAAATCTATGTCTGATTATGTTGAGCTCGATGCCGTCACCCCACACTGGCGAAACTTTTTTGAAGGAAAATCCACGATCGATCTCTTTCAAGATGAGAAACAAATGCGCGCAGAACTGGAAAAGTTGCCAGGTGACCCTCATCAGCATTGGGCCGAACTTCAAAGTTTTCTCGAATACGGAAGACAACAATATCAAATGATCGAAAGTGGCTACTTCCAGAAGGGTATCGATACTCTATGGGAGTTTATAGGACATTACGGATTCCAGCTATTCACCAAGAATATTGATTACAAAAACTCCATGTCGGAGTCGGTTCATTCTCACTTGAGCGACCCTCAACTGCGCCTCATCTTCGAATACTTTATCAAATATGTTGGTTCATCTGCGCTTGATTCACCTGGTTACATGAACCTGATGCCCATTATTCAATTTGATTACGGTCTATGGTATGTGCGTGGTGGCATGTACAATCTAGCAGAAGGACTTAAAAAACTCGTAGAAGAACTCGAGATCCCCATCCATTTAAATGCCGACGTTAAAGAAATCACTACAGAGAATAAAAAAGTCACTGGGATAAAACTTTCAAACGGAGAGTTCTACCCAAGCGATCTCATAGTCAGTAACATGGAAGTAATTCCTACATACAAAAAACTACTAAAGGAGAGTCAGCAATTCACTGATAAGTTAGAAAAATTTGAACCTGCGTGTTCTGGAATTGTTCTGCACATAGGTACGAACAAAAAGTTCCCACAACTAGCACACCATAATTTCTTCTATTCTGAAGACCAACATAAGCACTTCGATACTGTTTTTCACAAAAAACAACTCCCGGAAGACCCTACACTTTACGTAGTAGCGCCGACACGCACTGATCCCACTAAAGCCCCTGAAGGATGTGATAATATCAAAATACTACCCCACATTCCATATCTACAAGAAAACTCAGGCATCACAGTCGATGACTATATTGCTCTCAAAGATCGGTGCATCGATAAAATGGAGAGATGTGGCCTAACTGGGCTCAGAGACAGCATCATTGTAGAGGATCTGCTTACTCCTTTCGACATTGAGAGAATGTATAATTCTAACAAAGGATCAATTTATGGTGTCGTAACGGATTGGAAAAAGAACTATGGATTTAAGGCTCCCAAAGTCAGTACAAAATATAACAACTTGTATTTCACAGGAGGTAGCACCAATCCTGGTGGAGGAATGCCCATGGTCGTTCTTTCCGGTCAAAAATGTGCAGATAGGATTATAGCTCGCCATCCTCTCAAATAGTTTGTTCCTAATATTGCCAATCCTGAGCCTAGCCATTGCCCCTCTTTTGTGGGTAGTTTTTCGCCATCCACGCTTCCTCAACCAAGTAAAACAAACTACAGGTCAGAAGCCTAAAATATCTATCATTATTCCAGCTAGAAATGAGGAACATAATATAGGCATCTTACTCTCTAGCATAAGCGCACAGCACCTTTCCCCAGTCGAAACTATCGTGGTTGACGACGGCTCTACCGATGGCACCGCCGCTGTATCACGTGCTGCTGGCGCGCGGGTCACCCAAGCTCCACCATTACCCAAAAACTGGAAAGGTAAACCATGGGCTTGCCAACATGGAGCGCAACAAGCTCAAGGAACCTGGCTACTCTTCTTAGATGCGGACACTTCATTAGAGCCCGACACTCTAAATTATTTAAGCGGCCTAACAAACATCGAAAACTCAGCTTTCTCGGTCTGTCCAAACCACCGAATCCAAGAACTCTACGAAGAACTCTCCAGTTTCTTTAATTTGCTCATGGTCATTGGAGTCAATGCTTTTAGCCGTTTCAGCAGATCACACCAAACCAGTGCGCTATTTGGCCAATGCCTCTTTATCCAGTCAAATCACTATCAACAAATTCATGGCCATGAATCAGTAAAAAACCAAACCCTCGAAAACTTTCACCTCGCTCAAACACTCCTTAAGCACAACATACAGTGCCAATCTTTCCTAGGTGGCGAGCTCATATCCATGCGGATGTTCCCCAATGGGATCACAGAACTATGGAATAGTTGGAAAAAAGGATTCAGTAGCGGCGCCAGTAAAACTAACCCGACTACCTTAACGATCTCATCTATCTGGATCACAGGAGCGATGCTGTGCATCGTTAACCTATGCCTGACTCCCTTCATTGACTCCATAACCTATGTGTCCTTAAGCACTTTTTGCTACCTCTTTTATGTAGTTCAATGTTTCTGGGCATTCCGTTTAATAGGTTCGTACCGATACCTTAACGCGCTATTTTTTCCTATCACATTGATCTTCTATCAATGTCTTTTCTTCGTGAGTTTGATGACTAAAAAACATAACTCGACCACGGTATGGAAAGGTCGCGAGGTGAGTTAACCAGTCCCAAGAACATGCTTATCGAACTACCAAATGTCTGGACCATTCTAGGAAACGTTATTTTGATTCCAACCGCCCACTTATTTCTATCTTGGTTAAGCATCAAACTACCTAGTAAATGGTTCCAAGCTCCAACTGCGAGACAAGCACCTTCTTCGCTCTCCCTCTATGAAAAGTGTTTCCATATTAAAAAATGGAAAAAACTCCTTCCAGATGCAGCTCCAATGTTCGACGGATTCTCCAAAAAACGGCTAGCGAGCACTGAGGAGACTTACCTCATACAATTTGTAACAGAATGTAGGAGAGGACAATTTTCACATTGGTCACAATGGTGCGTCATCTCAAGTTTCATAGTTTGGAACCCATGGCCAGCCTGCATAGTCATCCTACTCTATTCAGGCCTTTCGAACCTCCCTTGTATACTCAACCTCCGCTATACTGAACTCAGAATCTACAAGTTCCTAGATAAGAAAAAGCACACCTAGCTGACTAGATGTGCTTATAAATTTTTCTACAGGCAACACGTGTTACCTAGTCTAGGCCAACTGCAATTTCCTATAAATCGCGGTCGAGGCGACACGGAAACGGCTTGCCACGAAGCTTCTGCCCCTTAAGACCGTCGATCACCTTGTTCTCCTGACCTTCAGGAACCTGTACTAGTGAGTGTTTCGGAAAGATACGAATCTTGCCCAGCGAGTTACTCTTCACATCACAGGAACTATAAATCATTCCCGCGATCTCACCTGGTTTTACGCCGAGTAATCCACCGATTCCTAAGAACACTTGCTTCATACCTTTGGCTACTTCATTGCGGCGCGCTTCACGATCGAAGTCTCCACCGCGCTCGCGGCGCTCGCCACGATCTCTGCCACGGCGTTCACCTCTCTCAAAACGATCTCCTCGGTCGCGTCTATCACCACGTTCACGGCGATCTCCTCCACGATCACCACCTGGACGGTCTTCTTGGATTTCTTCACCTTCACGACCAACAGCTTCACGCAACATACCAAACAGAGTACCTGCAATATCAGTTGCCGCATATCCTTGCTCTAACAAGCGGTCTACTAAATTGACGAAAGGCGCTCCCTTCTCTTGCTCTTCAAGCTTAAGCTTAACGCTCTCAAAAAGAACATCTGCGCGCTTACCTTCCACGTCTTCTTGGGACGGAACTTTTTCACGGCGGATTTTGCTGCGAATGTAGCGTTCTACATTTTGCAAACGGTACACATCGCGACCAAACACGAAGGATGCTGCTCGGCCAGTACGACCAGCACGGCCAGTACGACCAATACGGTGCACGTAATCTTCAGGATCCTGTGGAAGATCGTAGTTTACTACTAAATCCACTTCATCAATGTCGAGACCACGAGCCGCCACATCAGTCGCGATCAAAAGCTCAACCTTGCCGTCACGGAAACGATTAATCACGCGTTCGCGCATCTGCTGGGTAATATCACCATGCAAACGATCTGCAGTGAAACCACGTGCTAACAAAGCCTCAGTAGCTTCATCAACCGCACGCTTAGTGTTACAGAACACCACCGCCAAACGGAAAGCATTCATATCTAACAAACGAGAAAGAACCTCAACCTTTGAACGGTTACGCACCTCATAATAAGACTGATCGATACGATCAACCGTGAGCGCTTTCTTCGCGACTTCTACCTTTTCAGGATGGTCACCAAACTTTTCAATCAAGCGCTCGACATTCTTGTTCATCGTTGCAGAGAAGAACAAAGTCTGACGGTGTCCTTCGATCTGTCCTAGAATCTCTTCCATGTCATCACGAAAACCCATGTCGAGCATGCGGTCAGCCTCATCAAGAATCACAAGCTTGAGATCCTCGGTACGCAGCGTACCACGACGGAGGTGATCCATCAGACGGCCAGGAGTTCCTACCACCATTTGTGCTCCACGGAGTCCCTTGATCTGACGATCAATCGGAGCTCCACCATACACTGGTGTAGAACGCATTCCTGAGAGATTTGTTCCCAGCTTGCGAACTTCCTCACACACCTGAACACAGAGTTCACGAGTTGGAGAAAGAATCAGAACCTGTGGACGGTGAAGATCTTGATCGATCAATTCCAGCGCCGGAAGCGTGAAGGCTGCTGTCTTACCAGAGCCAGTTTCGGAAAGACCTACAATGTCTTTACCAGATAAAATTTTAGGGATAGCGATCGCTTGGATCTGAGACGGAGCCTCGTAGCCAAGATCGTGTACAGCGTCAAGTAAGGGCTTGGAAAGTCCCAAGTCCGCGAATGTTACATCGGTCATAGTCAGTTTCGGTTGTGCTGCCGCATCTGATCAATACCTATTCAACATAAATCAATAGCGGCTAAGGTGGGTCATCCACCCGACAAGGCGCGACCTATGCGCGCACTCCTCACAAATAGCAAGCATTATTCGAAAATTGGAACACAATCCACATTCCAAAGCCTAGAAGGCACCTGAAACACTATATGTAAATGTCCCGAGCTTTCGCCCCATCCGCAGGTCCGATCATCCCACGTTCTTCTAAAATATCCATCATCCGTGCTGCACGCGTGTAACCCAATCGTAGTCGACGTTGCAGCAGCGAAGTGCTCGCTTTTTGCTCCGTAGTGATCACCTCAATACATTTGAGCAAACACTCTTCATCAGCATCAGAAACATCATTCCCATCATCTCCACCGTCCACACCTCCTTGCTCAATGGTCTGCTGAATCGATTCCTCAAACTTCTGCTCAGTCTGATTCGAACAATGCTCCACAATCGCTTCCACTTCTTCATCTGAAACAAAGGCCCCCTGAGCACGCTCAAGCTTGGCAGAGCCTGGAGGAAGATATAGCATATCCCCTTTACCCACCAACTTGTCAGCTCCTTTAGTGTCGAGAATGACCCGTGAATCTAACGCTGAAGAAACTTGGAAAGCAATCCGGCTAGGAATGTTCGCCTTAATAATACCGGTCACCACATCCGCACGTGGCGTCTGAGTCGCGATAATTAAATGAATCCCAGCGGCACGAGCCTTCTGGGCAATCCGAGCAATATTCATTTCCACATCCGCTGGCGCTGTCTGCATCAAGTCTGCAAGCTCATCAATAATAACCACAATGTAAGGGAAACGATCTGGCATCTCATCTTCGTCGAGGTCTAACTCATCCTCGTCATCAGCACTCGATGACGGCCCTAACTCACCATCCTCTAGAGCCCTGGCAATCGACTCGATCACCTCTGGATCGGGCTCTTCTTCCACCTCCACATTTTCCTCTGGCTCGACAACTTCAGGCTCTTCTTCCTTCTCAGGACGTGGACGACTATTGTAACCATCAAAATTGCGCACCCCACACTTCGCAAATAAACGATAACGCTTCTCCATTTCATTCACCACCCAACGCAAGGCTGCCACTACTTTGTTAGGATCGGTAACCACTGGAACCACCAAATGCGGAAGGTTCCCATAAACTTGCATTTCTACCACCTTAGGATCAACCATGATGAAACGAAGCTCATCTGGGCTAAATTTAAATAAAATGGAAGTGATGATGGAGTTAATACACACCGACTTACCTGCCCCCGTCGCACCTGCCACTAACAGGTGGGGCATCGCCGCGAGATCTCCGATCACCGTATTGCCATAGACATCTTTACCCAGTGCCAACGGAATCTTCTTCTTCGCTGAAGTAAATGCTTCATCCTGTAATAGCTCGCGCAATGGCACCGCCACCTTGTTATCGTTTGCGATCTCAATCCCAACAGTGTCCTTCCCTGGAATTGGTGCCAAAATATTAATCCGCTCTGCCTTCGTTGCACGAGCAATGTCAGCTTCTAACTGAGTAATACGGCTCACACGTAACCCCATGCTCGGATAAACTTCATAGCGGGTAATCGTAGGCCCACGAGTGATGTCTCCAGCCGAAACATCCACGCCGAATGCCTTAAGCGTATCCACAATCGTCTTCTGGATACTCAGTAACTCACCTTGATCTGCACCCTGATCTTCTGGTTCAGAGTCGTCGTAGGTAAGCAAGTCAAAGCCCGGTAGCTCGTAGTCCTCGAACCCTTCCGTTGAGAGAGACACACCATCCTGTTTTTTCTTTTCAAATGGCTTGGAGCCGGGATCCATCCTCGGCTTTTTCCGCTGTGAGGAATCCACAATCTTCGGTTTTGGAATCTCTTTAAGGTCCATCTCCACCTGCGGATTCTTCTTCTCTTCCTCGACCCTTGCTTTTTTAGCAACATCCTCCTTCTTTGCCTTCTCTTCTTTAGCTCGCTCTTTCTCTGCGTCAGCCTTCGCTTTCGCCTCAGCCTTCGCCGCTTCACGCTCCTGCTGGCGCGCTAACTTCTCAGCATCACGCGCAGCACGCTTGCTTTCTTTTTCAGCAATCCGCTCCTTGTCTCCCAAGCGCTTCACCCGCCATTCTTGAAACTTCACCCAGCAAACTTTGCTGAATTGAATCGGGTGGAGACCCGTCAACATGATCATTCCGATCAAATACAACACCACTAATAAAATCACGGCACCAGTCTTATTTAAAAGCCCTTCAAGAACTTTACTCCCTAACCAATGACCGGCAAAACCTCCAGATCCCATGAAGTGATTCGCTACAGCCCATGAACTAAGCAGTTCCGTCACTGCTAACAAACAAGAACCACAGAGCACAAAACACACCAACCCAATAAGTGTACGCTTCGAAAACTTCGCTCCCATGAACGCATACGCCACTCCTAACCAAAGCAAACCAATCGGCAACAAATAGCCAGCCGCCCCAAAAATAAACAAAATGAAATACGCAAACAGCGCCCCCACTACCCCAATCGAATTCTCGCGCGGGATGTTCGGTTCATTATCCACCATCCCACCAATTCCCAAAATCGGCATATCGTGAGGGGTAAAGGTAATCAACGAAAGTATGAGAATCAGCCCGACACCTATCAATGCAATGCCTGCAACCTCATTAAACCATGGAGGCAAATTGCTCTCCGGTTCCTCACCTCGCACTCTATTCTTTTGGGATGCCATACGCTTTAGGTTTCTTTCTCCAGGCAGAAAACTACTCCCCAACATCCCAGCCGATCCAGCCCATGGCAAGCGAGAATTCTTAGCATGGCCTTATTGTAAAGATTCTATGAATGATTCAGTAAGCCATGAGCCCGCTCAGACATCATTTTCACTCGAGACAATTTCGACAAATGCTTGCTAGTCAGATACACCGCCGCAGCTCCTATTCCGAGTGGGAAAATAGCTAGAGGCAAAAAGAAGAAGGCAAAAAATACTGCTATCAGAATAGCCATAAGCACCCCGATCACCAATATACCAATCGAGCAACCGACAACCAGCCCGTTAGATGAGAGAGCACTCGTCCTCCAACCTGTACTCTCATTAGTCAGCGCCCACACCTGGGTCAAACCCTGCTCATCCACGCCGACAAACTTCACCACTTCCCCCTCCGATAACGGTAAAGGCACAGTTCCTCTATACTCACAATGGCGACCATTGACCTTCAACATCGTGATATGTGCCGTACGAGCAGAAGTCTCTCCCCCTCCTGAAACATGCGTTGTTCTAGTCAAGTCATCCACTCGCCCCCGATGAACTGTTAGTTTACCCTTCACAGCTTCACCATAAAACCCTGTATCTATTCCCAGCGAGTATAAAACCATCACGAGTTTCTATTCACTCATAGAAGCATACTTTGACCCCAGTTCGTTTTGCACGTAGACTCAACTCATCCCATTATGAAATTCTTTATCATCACACTCACAGCTGGCCTTCTCTGTAGCTACTTGCTTAGTGCAAAAGAAAAGCCGAGCACCCCAGTCCTCACTGAAGAAGAAATCACGGCTACCGAGTTCATCCGCGTAATGGAATCCGAAAACCAACTCAGCCTACAGACTGCCGTCACCCGCTACACCCGTGGTGTCGTCACCGTCGACCTCATCGGAGCAGTACACATCGCCGACCAAGTCTACTACGAAGCTCTCAACAAAAACTTCAAAAACTACCAAGTCGTCCTCTTTGAAATGGTTGGCGGAGAAATGTTAGGACAAGGTCGTCCCATCCCTAAGGTAGCTAAAGGCGAAGGCGCACTCGGTTTTCTCGGCACCGCCTACGAAAAAGCTCAACAGCTTCTCAAACTCAGCGGACAGAAAGATCAAATCGACTACACCGCAGAAAACCTCTTGCACGCCGACCTCACCATCGCCGAATTCCAAGCACTCCAAAAAGAACGCAAAGAATCGCTTCTCGGTTTCGCCCTACAGCAAGCACTCGTCTCCAAACCCAGCAAAAACCAACCGAGCTCCGTCGCCTTTCTTCTAGCACTCATGACTAAGGACGCTAACAAACTCAAACGCATGATGATGGACACCCTCGGTGACGGCGACACGAACATCTCAAAAATCGCTGGAGACAATGTCATCATCAGTGACCGCAATAAAAAATGCCTCGATGTCATGCAGCAGCAAGTTGCTGAAGGGCAAAATAAAATCGGTATTTTCTACGGAGCCGCCCACTTCCCTGACATGGAAAAACGCCTCAAAGACCTCGGTTTTTCCCAAACCGAACAAACGTGGTTAGACGCTTGGGTCGTCCCAAACAAATAGCAAAAAACTCGTCTATATTTCCAACCAGCTCCTGCACCCACCATGTGCTTTGCTGTAGCTCAGCTCAATTGGTTTCTCTAATACTTCAGTTCGAACGTAGGCGACATTGATGCATCCAGCATCCATCCCCTTGCCTTCCCAGTCGAATCGATCACGTAAAAGCTCTTCCGCATACACGTGCCTACCTACCAGCTCGAGCACCTGCTGCCAGTCACTAATCAGCTCACAGCGCTCCACCGAACAGCGGTATTTGATAAGCACCGTTTCGCCTAAATCCCACACCTTCTTTTCAGTCCCAGGCATCCACTGACGTGCAGGCTCCTGAATTTGTTCTGCCTGTTTATGGAAAAGTGTTGGGAATAGATAGAATTCATCGTGGATAAATTCAAAGCCTCCCTTCCCTTCGTGAATCCCACCTTTGCGGATAATCAAATCCTGCACCCCATGCCCTAGAGCCTCACATACAGTAAACCATTCTTTGAAAGCCATAGCCATGACCTACTTGTAAGACTACATCCTGTGACTATCAAGCTAGCAAATCGACCTTGCCGAGCGTTTCCAAATACGTAAAACTCAAAACCTAAACTCTTCACTCATGCAAGAAATCCTCTTAGCCACACTCACAGGCCTCCTTGTTGGAGTCATTTTCTCTGCATTAAAACTCCCCATCCCCGCTCCGCCTGTACTCTCAGGAATCATGGGAATTGTTGGAATTTTCCTCGGCTCACAACTCTACCAGTGGGTCATCAACACCTTCTTTTCATAGCAGCTAACATAGAAAACATAACGCCCTGCTGCCGAGAGAAGCTACACTGTACGACAGTCAGGACGCTATGAAGATTCTATATGATCTATGATTTATTAAAATCAACGCCAGGGTCGCCTTCCGCTCCACCTGCGACAATGAAGTTCAGCGTTGAGTCATCCTTCATTTCTACTGCCGCTACAATTTGGCTATCGTCGTCGCTCAGCACTAACAAGCCCTCGTCCATACTAGCACCTCCTTCCATTTTAAAAGGCTTCTTACCATCATCGTAACTCCAAACAAACTTGTCATCGTCACTGATAATCAACACGATTGTCCCTTCTGGAGTCTTCGCGGTCCATTTCCCATGCATCGAATCCAATGGCGGAGGGTTATACTCTTTTTTAGAATCAGTTGGCAAATCAGAGTCATCTCCATCACCAGTCGTTGAATTTTCGGTCAACTCTAACAGCTGCTGCGCCACTTGGTCGCGAGGCTGTAGCTCCACACACTTAGCAAATGCCTCAGACGCTTCATCTAAATGACCTGCTGTCATATAATGGTAACCTAACAAAAACTGTGCCTCAGCAGCCTTAGGTGACTTCTTAGCATAGTCCTCGAGCGCCCTAAGTTGAGCTTCGTAAGTGGCAGAAGAATCATATTGTCCAATCATCGTCTCCCAGCCCCAGCCAGGGCTTCCTGCGAGCACCGAATTTAGCACAGATGCTGCATCAGCGTATTTTTGCAGAGCAAACAGACAAAGCCCTTTAAACTCATGTTGAACTGTGTCGCCAGGATCGTAACTGATCGCTTCATCAGTCTTCTTCGATGCTGTGACATAATCCTTACTTTTAAAAGCAACACGAGCAGCCTCAAAGGCGTCACTTGCCTTCTTCGCCATCGTATCACTCTCCTCTTGGCTCATGTCAGAACGCTGCTCCACAGTTTGCTCAGCTGAAACGCCAACTGGCTCTGCATAGCTAAGATTACTACTTTGTCCACCATCGGTATAAACCACAACGGTCTGAGTCGGATATGGGTTGAAATAATGATAGTAACCACAATCAAAAATCAAGTTTCCTAAGCCCCACCCCACTAAGCCCCACGCGATCGCACGGCCAGCTGGATAGTAGTATGGTCGATAATGGTAACCATAATGCCAATGCCCGCCATGCCATGGATAATACGAACCAGCTCCCCACCAAGGTCTGCCGCCCCAATGTCTCGAATCTACTGACCAATTCACATTCCGGCTAAAGTTCACATCCACTTTGTTTCCAACATTTACATTTCCACCTCTGCCCGGCCTGTGACCCACGCCTGGACGATTATCCCACTTGGGAAGCCCCGGCTTACCAACCCCAGACACGCGATCCCCTATTGGCGGCTTGTTTATGGGCTTGCCACTCGACGGACGGTTTCCAGGCTTGGGTCGATTCCCTGAACCACCCGCTCCTGGAGGACTTGGTCTAGAAGCAATGCCATCACCAGGTTTAGGTCGCACCGAAGGGCGCTCACTAGCTCCCCCACCTGGGCGATTCTGTAATGGTCGCCCATCTATACCCAAACTAGGTTTAGAGTAATGGGAGTCTCCCGGTTTCACCGACGGACGAGTCGCAGGCCTACTTGGCCGTGAAGCACTCGGTCTATCACCAGGCTTCACGGACGGCTTAGAAACACTTGGTCGATCTACCGGGTTCACCGACGGTTTGGAAACACTTGGACGAGAGCTTGATCCACTAGAAGGTCTAGAAACACTTGGTCGTGTGCTGGGTTGCACTGACGGCCTCGAAATACTCGGTCGGCTACTCGGCTGCACAGACGGTCTAGAAACACTCGGCCGTGAGCTAGGTCTCGAACTAGTCATCGGCGCCCGCTTAACAGGGGCAGAACGCTGCATTGATCGTCCTGCACTAGCCCTATGGCCACCACCTCCTCCTCCGCCTGCACGGGACACACCTCGCGCCTCTATGATAGGTATTGCCACTAAGCTTAAAGTGGACCCTATCCACAAACTCTGAAATAATCTACATTTTGCTTCCTTCATGCTATTCTCCGGCTGGGCTTGTAAATGGTTTTGGCGGCGTCTTCACTAAACGCATTTCGAAATCTTCCTCTTGTTCACCAGCAACCTCACGTTGCGTAAATTCCCAGATCACAGACTTGTCCTCTTCGACTCTCACAGCCTGCTTGCTTGAAGTGGTCTCTCCTTGCGCATTCACACCTTCAGCCTTAATTGACCACCCTTCTTCACCCTTCACCCACACTGAATGCGAATGGCCACCGAGCGAATCAAAAGACCACGAAACCATCTGCTCAGCTGCGGCATCCCAACCAATGCGGATTTTAATGTGCACCGTCTCAGTATCAGGCGAAATATACCTGCCATTACCCACAATCCACGCCCCTGAAGGGTCCCATTTAAAATCTACTTTGTAAGCCGAATCATCCCAACGCGCCACCCAATCACCGACAAGCCCGCCGATCTCTACAAGCGCCTTATTCGCTGTAGACTCTAACACCTCACGATTTCGACTCTGTAAAATTTTCCAAGTTCCATCTTCTTGCTTTCCAATAATAGCCACATAAAAATGGGTCGAAAGAACCTCATCACCTTCTGAAAAAACAACAGCTCCCTCCTCCACCACCAACTCTGGTGTCTCAAAATGCACAGAAGTTGCTTCCAAGCCTACCTGCGAATCTGGATGCTCATTAAAAACTCGATTGTAATACTCCGCTATCGCATCCTGCCCCACCAGCTTCACATCCTCCGCCAATAAAATCTCGCCCTCCTCCGAAAATAATTCGGCTATAGCTCCTGCATCCTTGTTATTGAAAGCTTTTACATATTCAGCTGCAGCACTCTTAAGCTTCTCCCACTCCGGTTTCACCGCTGCCTCAGTAAGCTGTACTGCATCCTTCTCTTCCTCAGCATACACACCAAATGTTAGAGAAAGAGCCATACCCATGATGATACATTTCATGCTCTCCCTATTACTGCAGTCTCACCTTTCTCGCCAGTATTTTCTAACTGACGTAAACTCATCTCCCATAACAAAGGGAATCACAGCAACTCCAATTGTTCATAATTTGATTAAACTAACTAAATTATATATGCGGATAAAACCGCCCACTCCCGCCGCTTGAACCCTTGTCTCCAGTCGGAACTAAAGGATCGCATGGATGAGATTTTTAACCTAGCCCGCCTAGGTTTCACCCCTAACAAAAGCATTTAAGCCAAGGCTTTCTGCACAATCGCCAAAGCCTTCTCCGAAAAATCTAACTTCAGTGCCTCGGCATGACCCTTTTCGCTCATTTTACTCCAAGTCTTCTGAACTATTTTGATCATCTTCTCTTCTTCAGTATCATTGATCAAATCATCAAATTGGTGCTCCATGAATGCAAGGCAAAGCGCATCTTCCAGCGTCTGACACTCTGGGTCTTTCCGTAAATTCTTCTTCAAATTCAAATCCTGCACACGTGCGATAGTAGCCTCATCATAGCCCACCTCCTTAAGTAGCTCGCCCGCTTTCTCCGCATGAAACTTCTTCAAGTCGCTGCGCCAAGTGAGGTAGCCAGTGCGATCCATCGGATAACTCTTGCGCGGAATTTCCCAACGGCAAATGTGCTGGCAGCGCGATGCTAATAAAAGTTCATCAGACGCATCTGGATCTAACTTCTCCACCCACTTGGTATGCTGTTCAGAAAAAAAGAGCTCTTGTGGATACGAACTTCCATCAGCCTCCCACATCCTAGGGTCTTGTGAATTGGCCGCATCAAATTTTTCGAAAGCAACTTCAAACAGAGCATCTTTTTCCATGGCCGCAATCATACTCTCATCCTCTATTTACTCAACACGATTCCACACCTTAGCATCGACAATTCCCCCAAGCCTACACAGCATCCATCCCGTGAGCCACTCTCTCGACATTCTCTATCAGGACAACCTCCTTATCGCTGTGAACAAGCCAAGCGGCCTCACCTCCGTACCAGGCAAGGGCGTCCACGCAAACGATTCCCTCACCACTAGAGTATTAAACAAATTCCCACACGCTCCGAGCTACCCCGCCGTCCACCGGCTCGATATGGACACCTCTGGCATAATGCTTTTTGCTCTTGATCCAGAGACCCTCAAACATCTCTCCCGCCAATTCGAACAACGCCAAACGCGCAAAGAATACATCGCATTGTTAGAAGGAGCAGTCCACACTAGCAGCGGCCACATCGAACTCCCCTTCAGACTCGACCCCGACAACCGGCCACATCAAATTTACGACCCCGTCCACGGTAAAACAGGTATCACCGATTGGGAGTTGTTAGGAAATAAAAATGGACACGCCCGCATCCTCTTCAAGCCCATCACCGGCCGTACTCACCAACTCCGCGTCCACGCCGCTCACCCCAAAGGTCTCGCCAGCCCCATCATCGGCGACACTCTCTACGGCTCAGCCACCGAACACGGTCATCTCAAACTCCACGCCAGCCTGTTAGAATTCACCCACCCATACAGCCAGCAGAAATTGCTCATACAGTCCAAACCTAATTGGTAAAAAAGTCGCGTCTCGATAACGCGACTTCCGTTTATCAGAACTCCCGTTTTAACGAAAAGTCACCTTCACGCTCTTCGCTAGGTAGTCGAGGAGAGCTTGATGCGCTTTATCAACTTCTTTAGCTTTAAGCGTCTTATCCGCGGAACGATAGGTGAAGCTATAGGCCACTGACTTTTTATCGGCAGCCAACTTCTCTCCAGTCGGGTCGGTGAAGACATCGAAGCAATGAAAGTCAACCAACAAGCTTTCGTTGTGCTTCTTGATCGCGTTTTCAATGGCTGCATTCTCAAGTAAGATCGGTGCCTCCATCGCAGCATCGCGACTAGAACCTGGGAACTGAGGAAGTGGATCTACTTTTTCAATGCCAGTAGCGAGCTGCTGCAGCTTTACTAGATCAAGCTCAGCCACATAGACTGGGTTATTCGCATCGATCGCACGACAACGTGCAGGTGTGAGCTGAGCAAAAGCACCGATAGGTTTGCCATCAGCGAGTACATCAGCAGCAAGAATGAACCCTTCGCGCTTACGTTCCTTTAGCTGCACGACAGCTTTTGGAAGAGCCGCAGCAATCACGGCCTTAAGATCGTAGAGATCAACTATGTTAGGAGCTTTGTTGGCCCAGTTGAGTGGTGCATCTGTACCAGACATCAGCAGGCCAAGCGACTCGGCTTCAAGATCCTTCGCCTTGCCGCCACCAGCATTACGGAACTGTTTGCCCATTTCAAAGAAACGAAGCGACTTTCGCCCTTGGCGGATGTTACGTGCTGCTACAGCAACCAGTCCAGGCACTAAGCTCGGACGCATCACTGCGTGATCTTCAGAAAGCGGCAATGCTACTTTTACGAGATCGCCATCCATCAGTGGACGCTGCGGAAGGGCATCACACATCTGTGCGACCATGTTGTCGTTAGAGTGCTCAGCAATCAACTTGATCGTCTGTGTCTCATAAAAGCCGAGTGCAGCGAGTTGCTGTTTGAGTTGCAATTGGAAATCGTAAGCTTTGTCGACAGCGCTCTCGTCCACGTATGCGCCGACGAAACGACTCTCCACATTCTCAAGACCATGCACGCGTGCGATTTCTTCCACCAAATCGATGTGACGCTGGAGGTCGAGTCTGTAACTAGGAATATCCCAGCTGTTGTCTGCGCCTTCAGTCAGTCCTAGTTTAGTAAGAATGTCTTTTGCGGCATCAACAGTGATCGACCCTCCCATGAGCTGCTCAAGTTTAGCCACATCAAGAGTCACAGGCTGCGTCAGCACTGGAGCCTCCCCCGCGACTTCAGTAGCCCCCTCGATCGTTCCACCTGCGACTTCTACGATCAATTTCGCGGCAAGCGCTGCGGCGTTAAATACTGCTTGCGGATCAGAACCGCGCTCGAATCGGTACGATGAATCAGAGTTTAGCGCCGTGCGTCGTGAACTGCGGCGAATGAACGATGGCGTAAAATACGCAGCCTCGAGAATGATATCAACAGTGGTTTCCGTGACACCTGAATCTTCCCCCCCCATGATACCTGCCAGCGCAAGTGCATTACCTGCAGCATCAGAAATAAGAAGGTCCTCAGAGCTAAGTTCCACTTCGCCACCATCGAGAGCATTGAATTTCTCACCTTCACTGGCCAAACGAATATCGAGTGCGCCATCCACTTTAGCAGCATCAAATGCATGCAGTGGATGCCCTAGCTCGTGCAGGACAAAGTTAGTGATATCCACCACGTTATTGATCGGACGGAGACCGATCGCTTCGAGCTTCGTCTTGAGCCACGCTGGGCTCTCAATGACGTTTACTCCAGAAATTTTAGTTGCAGTATAAAGCGGGCATCGCTCCTCCGCAGAAATCTTCACTGTAGATGCTGCAGCTGTCTCGAGACTTGGCTGATCAAACGGCTTGCGTTCTTTTCCAGTGAGCGCAGATAGCTCACGCGCCATACCTGCGTGGCTGAGCAAGTCGGGACGGTTCGGAGTGATTTCCACCTCGATGATCGTATCAGAGGCAAACATCTCAACCAGTGGTTTACCAATCTCAGCATCTTCTGGCAGAATCATCAGCCCATCTTCCTCGTCGATTAGACCAATCTCACTCGCTCCAGCGAGCATTCCCTTAGATTCAACTCCACGCATCTTGGTTTCCCCGATGGTGAAATCACCAAGACTCGCACCTGGCAAACAACACGGAACTTTATCTCCGACCTTATAATTTTTTGCACCACATACAATCTGGCGCAGCTCACCTTCGCCCGCATCAACCTTCGTCACTTTCAGCTTATCTGCATCTGGATGCTGAACAGCCTCCACAATTTGCGCGACAACGATTTTGTCAGATGGAACACCAGTCTGAGAAATGCCCTCCACTTCCACACCGGCAAAAGTGAGAAGGTCATCGAGCTGTTCAATGCTGTGGTCGCTAAGGTCGAGGTGGTCGTTGAGCCAATTGAAAGATACGTTCATGGGACAATGCCTTGCAGCTGCGAGGCGGTGTTAAGTTTGATGTGTTAGCTGTTAGGCTCATGCACGGTGAAACCACCGTATCAAAACCCGACATTTGATGCGCTTTCACTGCAGGAAATTGCCCAAAATGTCAAACCTTCTGAGACTCCATACATTAGAGAGCACAACTCTTTCCCCGTGAACGCTCAAGTTTCATCTCCAATAAACTAGAATAAAAACCTCACTGCCATTTGGCAATCGGCATAGAGTGACCTTACTCAAGTTTAGACATGATCTAACTCAGCACAGACGACTTCAAAATTCTTTTCAACTGTCGGCAATAAATCAGGGTGTGGACATTCAGACTGGATAAAAATACCCAGTTCCTCACGGCCAATGATACCCTCATTGATCATGCCAGCGACAAAATCGATATCCTTCTTCCGACCCGCCTCTGTCTTGTTATACGCCAAATCAATCGGAGATAAACAATAGCCCGTAATATGATCGACCTTAAATTGAACACAGCGCTCTAACCAACCTGCAGGCTGTGACAACATGGTCCAGTCTCCGACACGCTCGACGTAGAAGTCATTCTCGTGCTCGAACTCACTAGCTTGCCCGACAAGATCATCGCCAGGTTTGAAGGTCTCCGTCTTTAGCTTTCGCAAAGGAAACATATCGATATCCGCTGAAAGCCTTAAGTACCCCGGAGCATCTGGATGAGAAGCTAAGATAGAAGCCGAACCGACAACTACAAAACGCTTTCTATCGTAAGCTTTTGCAGCCGCTCTCAGTGCAGTTTTAAGATCTGCTTCAAATAATTCACGCTGTGTGCTCATCACCACATTCTCTTTTTCATCAATCATAATTCCAGCAAACACTGTGCCATGTGCTACACGGCTTGTTAAACAACGTTCGAACTATGCTAAAACTTTCAGACTCCGAGAAGTAATTCTCTGTGTCAAATTCTTCAGAGAACTTAATAAGTTAAGCCAACTTAAAGGGTGCACATGCACGTAATTGGTCACTCTCTGGAGAGGTATCGCGTAACAAATTCGCGACGTAAGAAGCTGTCTTAGTAGTCAAGATGGTTTCCCATTCCTGATAAATTTCACGGGCTGGACACGCTCGTTTGGCTAGTTGAGAGCGGACTTTGCTCAAACCTTCTTCAATCGCTTTTGGATCATTCTCGACACGGTCAGCTAGTCGTTCTTGTATCCTCATCTGTCGGTAGCGCATGCGTTCTACGCCTGCAGCCTTCTTCGCCAAGATATCTTGAATAACTACATTGCTAACCATCGATTGAACCATTAACAGCTAACTTAAAGAATTTATTACCATCTGTAAAGCTTCAGATTGTTCCTTAACTTATGCAAACTGTTTCAAGAAGCGCGTATCGTTCTCGATCAAGAGGCGAATATCTTTAATTCCCCACTGGATCATCGCAAGACGATCAAGACCCATCCCAAAGGCAAAACCAGTCACCTTTTCTGGATCAAAAAGATCATCACCACGACTCTCTGCGAGCGATGCGAAAACCGCCGGGTCGACCATGCCACAACCGGCAACTTCGATCCACTTCGGAGCCTGGCCTTTAACATGAAGTTTCACATCAATCTCGAAACTCGGCTCAGTGAATGGGAAAAAGTGCGGGCGAAAACGCACTTCAGTTTCATTCCCAAACAATGCTCGCAAGAAGTACTCCAACGTCCCCTTGAGATCGCCAAGCTTCACGTCTTCTGCCACGAACAAACCTTCGAGCTGGTTGAAAACAGAAAGGTGCGTCGCATCAATCTCGTCACGACGATACGCAGAACCAGGTGCTATAATGCGCACTGGCGGCGTCGCCTTTTCCATGGTGCGAATCTGCACAGAAGAAGTATGAGTGCGGAGAAGTTTCCCGCTATCAAAGTAAAAAGTGTCCTTCTCGTTGCGCGCTGGATGGTCATCTGGCGTATTGAGCGCGTCAAAGCAATGGTACTCAGTCTCTATCTCAGGTCCTTCCGCAAGAGCGAAGCCCATCCGGCGCAAAATTTGAATCGCGCGATCCTTAATCAGAGTCAATGGATGAAGCCCACCTTCGAGTAGCTCGCGTGGAGGAAGCGTGAGATCGATCCCTTCTACTGACTTCTTATCAGCCTCTTCCTGCAAAGCTGCAAGCTTGGACTCGATCGCAGCCGTGATCGCTTGACGCGCCATATTCAGAGCCTGACCGTATGCTGGTTTCTCCTCATTCGGAAGATCTTTCATCGCCGCAGATGCCGCGGTGAGTCGACCCTTCTTGCCAAGAAACGCTACACGCGCCTCGTCGAGAATCTTCTGATCAGTGGCTGCTTCTATCGCGCTGAGAGCATCAGCTTGGATGGTTTCGAGTTCCTGCTTCATGGACGGCAAAGCCGTGCCATATTTCACCCGCTCTGTCCACTGGTTTTGCGCAGCGAGGCCTGTAAACTACGAGCCCGCTGCACATCCTTATAGCGTCTTACTGAGTGAGTCCTTGCACAAAAATGTCGAGCGTCCCCCTCACAAGCTGATCTTGCCAAATAATTGAGCGAGCACTCGTATCCTCCTCTAACAACTTGCTGACTCTATGCTGTTCACGCACATTCACACCTGCCGCGTGTTGCTGTGACTCGGCCTCTTCGCCTTCCTTTTTAAGGAGTTCAGCGCTCGCATCGAGTTGGAAATACGCCTCCTCTGTACTAGGCATTTGAGGAACCGATTGCAAAATCGTGTAGGCATCTTTGAGTCTGAAACTTAAATTACTGTTACGAGAAGTTTGCTTCTCATAAGGATCTAATTCCAACAATTTCAACCCAGCATCTTCCTTTAACTTCAGATTTGCTTTTGTCGGCGCCACATTGCTCGAAACGATTTTACTCCAAGCATTCAAATAGAGTGGATCAAGTTCCACAGCCTTCTTGTAATACTCCAAGGCCTTGTCATCCCGATTCCGTGAATCCTCCAGATAACCCATCAAGTAGTAGGTCTGCGGATGCTTCGGATTCTTTTCAATCAGAGAGGTAAACACCCTCTCCGCGATGCTTTGAGCCACTTCACCTTTGAACGCACCTTCACAACCAAAACAATGACTCTCCACTCGACCAAAGCTAGACGGCATCAGCTCAAATGCCCGTTGATAATATTGCTCGGCCTTTTCGTGTTCACCCATCTTTGCGTGATACACAGCAAGCCGTGATTGCAAACAATAGGCATCAGCGAAATGCTCGAGTGAGCGATTGTACTGCTCCAATGCACGCGTAGTAAGCCCCGCATAGAAGAGAGTATCCGCATCTTCACCCATCCTTATCGCCGCTACCACTTCACGAAAAAAATCCTCATCTTTCTGATTTCCCAGCCCCGCAAGAGCATCGGCTAAAACAGCGTACACTTGCATCCGGTCATCCTTCCCTTGCTCACCGTCTGACGGATCAATCGCGATACCTTTTCGAGCTAAAACCTCAGCTGATTTAAAATCTCCATTTTCAATAGCGAGCTGCGCTTTCCATATTAGCGGTCTCTCTTGAAACGGATTATGCGTAATCAGAGCATCCAGCAAACCCGCTGTCCCCTCATGCTTCAAACTCAACAGCAATTTGTACGCAGGATCGTAATTCAACATCTTCCCTTCGGTAAGTCCTTTCCTCAATAAACTAAAAGCCAAATCCTTCTGACCAGTCTCAGCAAATGCCCATGCAGCATCCACAACTAGCTCCTTCTTTGTTAACTCAAACAAATCCTTCTGCCCCCAGTAGGGAAAATGCTTCATCAACCATACAATATCCTCAGCTCTGCCCGCTTCACGGTAAAGCTCAACCAACTTCTCGCCAATACTCACTCGGCTGTCAGAACCGCCATACATTCCATAATAATATTGGCTTGGCTTTCTCGCTGCATCAAAACTCTTACGCAGTTCTAACAGATCGACTAGAGACTCCTGAGCATTGAAAAAATCACCTAACTGAATCGCTCTAGAAATACTCTCAAGCACTGCGTACTCGATACTACTAAAAACTTCTTCCCCACTTTTACTCTCTTTCAAATCTAGCTTCTGAGGCATCTCTAGCACCTTTTTGTATAGTGAAAGGGCGCGTTCCTTTTCACCCAGAGCCTCAGCTACTTTGGCCTCGGATTGATACAAACTAGCCAATTCGCTGAGCGGAAATGATTTTAAGCCAAGCTCCTTCTCCTCCTCGAGCACCGCCTCTAACTCATTCTCATAAACTTCAATCACCCCCTGCAGAAGCGCTATCCCTTTTTCCACCGCGTCCAGCGATAGATAGGTCATTGCAATACTTTGCGAAATTCGTGCCTCATTTAGAGTCTTTGGCTTCTCTCCAGGAAACTTCTCTGAGAACAAGGCCAACACTTCCTCACTTTTGCCCAACTCCAAACCATAACGGTTCACCAATTCCCACATACTGCCGCTCTCTGGCTCATCGAGCAATTTAACCAATGTCGCGTACGCCACCTCTTTCTCAGCCCGATTTTGCGGGTGAATCGATACACTACTCAATCCATTACGCCTCATCATCAGTGCCACAAGCTGAGGATCCATCTTAGATAAATTACCCAATCGAGCATTCATTTCTGACGCCCGTACTTTTTCAAGCACAGCTAGCGCACTCTTCGCTCCGTCTAGGTCCCCAGCGCACACCTTGAGATCAAAATGCATCTCGCGTACATTGCGCTGATCGTATTGAGAAAATTTATCCACCGCAGGAAGCATCCGCTCCAACAACTCGCGATCGCGTAAAACTGACATCAATTTTCGCGGATACACAGTGATGGCATCCTCTCGCTCTTTCAAAACCTTAGCTAATACCTCCAAGGTCGCTCGATCATTCGGCAAATTGATATTCACTCGACTCTGCCCCTTCATTCCTTTTGTTGTTAGAAAGTCGGCAACCTTCTCTATGTATGGCAAAGCTTCTTCCTCACCTAAAAAATGAACTAAGGCTGGAACCGTGAGACTCGCATAGCGCTGCGACTTCAACTGCGCTTCAGCTTGACTCACATTCTTCTCGAAACCCTCTAACAACATCTCCACATCCGCAAACTCTCTCTCATATTGGGATTTGAGGTTTGAAAAGTCATCTCGCTCAGAGCTCCCGCCACTAAGCATACGTGCGATGATCCATTTTTTCTTCTTCTCCTTCGAAAGATCGGCGTACAGCACTTCTTCGAACTCGGATTGATTCCCTTCTAAAATTTTAACCAAGAGCTTCAAAGCCTTTGCTGAGTTAGGAGACAAAGACTCGTCATTAGCAAACTCTTCTAATTCGCCAGACAGTTCCTCCCACGACTCTACATCAGGAAAAACCTTGAGCAACATTTGAGAAATCAATCGCGAGTACTGCCAATAGTTACCCGTCCGTTCCTGGATGCTCGAGAATGCTTTGAGCTGTTCCAGCCATTGCTTGTACTGCCCCTCCCCTGAAAGCTTTTCTAACTTCTGAAGCTCGAGATAGACCGATTCATAACTCACGGAACCCTCCCCACCCTGCTCTTGCTCAGCCACCATCAACACCTCCTTCAAGGCCTGCTCAGCAGATGAAATCTCCTCGGAATACCCAAATTCAGAAACAGCTAAAACAGCAACGACACCTCCAATAAATAAAGAATTCTTCATATGTTAGAATCTACCTAACAATTCACCAAGAAGCTCACAAGATCATTTCTCGTGTGTAGTCTTCATCACTCCCCCCGCAATATTAGTACCCTTACCAATAGAGGAAACAGTTTACTCGCATCCCCCATAGCGCACTCAAACACCTTTGTAGTGAATGCAGCAGTGACTCTACCGAAAACAGCGAAATGCAGTCGCCATGTGAGAGCCCAGATATGATAGCTACCTTAAAAATAGCCTAAGCAATCTGAACTAGAGGAAGCTATTCAGCTCCTCTGAAGACTTCGCTTCAATGAGTTCAGGTGCGAGCTCTTTGAATTTCGCAAAGTGTGCAGTCGCCTTGTGCTCCTCGAGCTGCTCAGCTGTCTCCCAAATCTCGATCAGGAAAAAGTCAGCGAGCGATTCTTTCTGTTGGTAAAGCTCATAGCTCACGCAGCCCGCTTCTGGCTTGGACTCCATTACCATCATTTTAAGAAGGTTCTCAAGTTCTCCTTCTTTCCCAGCTTTTGCCGTGAGGTTGATTTTCTTTGTGATCATGCCCATTCCTCTATCATCGCGACCACGCGATGCAAACCCAGACTTTCGACATTCCGACATTCGACACCTCGAGGAGCGCAGCTCCCCTGCATATCCCCTCCAAAAAAAATCAGCCACTCGGACGAACCAAGTGGCTGAGTATAAGAGTTGTTTCGTGAATACGAACGCTAGCTCATTAAGCAGCGTGCTTCTTCGCGAGAGCGTCTTTAGCTTGCTCAACGATGAGGTTGAAAGAAGCGATGTCGTTCACTGCAAGATCAGCAAGGATCTTACGGTCGACTTCGATTCCAGCAGCTTTGAGACCTTCGGTGAAACGTGAATATGTCATTCCCTGTGCACGAGATGCAGCGGAGATACGCTGGATCCAGAGACGGCGGAATTGACCCTTACGCTTCTTACGGTCACGGTATTCATATTGACGCGCCTTGATGACGGCGTCCTTCGCATAGCGGTATAATTTGGAACGGAAACCACGGAATCCCTTCGCACGTAGTAATACGCGCTTGCGACGGGAGCGGCTTGCCGGACTATTTGTTGCTCTTGGCATTTTCTTTTCCTGTTTTGATCAAACTGTTTTTATAGTTACTCCCGTAGTCTCGTTTGATCGTATTCTCACTAGGTGAGACTGGCTACGTGGAGTTCCTCTCGAGTCGCGAGAGGGCGAGTCTGTGCTCGCGATTCTAGTTCACTGGGTCAGGACCTAGAGAAATGGAAGTGATTCCTTAACTCTTGGTAGATCTGCGTCAGAAACAAGTGCAGCTTTTCCGAGGAAACGCTTACGCTTACGATTCTTCTTCTGAAGAATGTGGCGCTTACCTTGTTTACGGCGAAGGATCTTGCCTGTACCAGTGACCTTGAAGCGCTTAGCTACGGACTTACGTGTCTTCGCTTTACCTGCTTTTCTAGCCATGGGACGCGCAAGCTAGTCAGATACAACGATTTTACAAGACGAATCTTAGAACTTTTTAGCATTTTTCCTCTCCACCACCAAAAATCCATAAAAATTAAGATTTCTCCGCCGCATCTAAGCTAGATATTTACTAGATTTGCGCGCCAAACTACCAATGCTGTGCTAATACTCTCCCTACTATGAAAAAACTACTCACCTTACTCATCAGCCTCTTTATGTTCCAATGGGCCGCAGCCGACTCGCCCTATCGCCACGTCGTGCTTTTGAAATTTAAAGACGATGCCAGCAAAGAACAAATTACCACGATCGAAAAGCACTTCATTAACCTGAAAGATAAAATCGACACCATCCAAGACATCGAGTGGGGCATCAACGATGTGAGCAGCACCAGAGGTGATGGTTTCACCCATTGCTTCTTCGTAACCTTTGAAAACAAAGCAGGGCTCGATGCCTACTCGCCTCACCCTGAACATCAAAAATTCGTTACCGAGCTAAAGAAGGTCCTAGATAAAGTGCTCGTCGTCGATTACACCGCACAATAAATACCACAGTCATGTTCATCGAAGACAAAGACATCATCGCCGAACCCGCAGACATGGGGCTCAATGAGTTCTTTTCCCACCACCTTCTCAATCAAGGCGCTCCCTCCAAGGACATCATCCTCATCCGCGGCACCATCAAACCAGGCTTCGGCCACGACTTCCACTACCACGAGGACAGAGAAGAATTTCTCTACATCCTGAAAGGCTCTATCGAGCAATGGATTGGTGAAGAAAAACGTCTGCTTGGCCCAGGCGATGTCCTCTACGTCCCAGCCGGCACCATCCACGGTTCCTACAATGTCGGTGACGAAGACGCTCAACTTCTCGCCATTTTTAATAACAAAAATGCAGAAGCCGAACTAGCGACCGACGTCTCACAACAAGAACCCTGGGCCTCGATCAGAAACTAACTCGCACCTCTATACACCTCCCAAGCACCATTCAACAGGATTAGCTAGGTTTATTATTCTCTCTCCATGCCGAAGCCGACCAACAATGCGCGCACTCAGAATGATTTAAAAATCCTAGAATCCCTGTTGGCTCCCATTTTACAAGAATCATTCACCGAACGCAAAGACAGCTTTTTTGCGCTCAACATCGCCTGCGGCAGAGCTGACGAAACTGGCACACTCCTGCGCTGCCTCAGCCCGCTCAGCCAATCCCTTCACCTCACGGGAATTGATATCCGGGACCGCGAGCTCAGCGATGCCCGCAAGCGTTGGCCGTCGACCTCACAAGCTGACATTTCCTTTGTAAAGCACGATGCCAGCAAGCTGAAACTGCTCAGCACTCTCCCCAACGAAGTCGACCTCGTGATGATGCGTCATCAAAATTTCTGGAATGGCGCGGAGACTTGGATCCGCATTTACGACAGCGCGCTAAAGCAACTCTCACCGAACGGCAGACTCATCATCACCTCCTACTTTGACCGCGAACACAGACAGGCAGTACAAGCCATTAGCTCGCTCGGAGCTCAACTCCTCCACACCTTCCAAAACCCACGCTCGCGCGTCATTCTCAAACAGCCACTCAAATCAATCGACCGCCACATCGCAGTCTTCATGAGAAAAAACGAGGAACAAACAGACCTTCAATCAGTTATTTGATTGCTCGAGATCTAAACTTGCCAATAGTAGTTTGAATGCGACTGCTCATCCTGTTCCTCATCCTGCCATTGTTCTCGAACTCGGCTGCCGGTAAAATTCCAGATTTTACTAAGGGCGACACTCTAGCAGCTGATAGCCCACACGACTGGAACCTAGGCGCCACCGGAGCGCATGGTTGGGTTTATTGTGAAAAAGGTGGCTCAGCAAAAAGCCGCCAAGTCCTCATCACCAAAATCGCTGAAAACTCCCCAGCCAGCCAACAACTCGCAGTCGATGATATCATCATCGGCCTCAATGGCGCAGATTTCGAAAACGATGCCCGCATCAGCCTCGCCAAGGCGATCACCGAAGCCGAAGCGACCGACGGCAAGCTTTCCCTCAAAGTCTGGCGTAAAGGTACAATAGACAATATCGACTTGTCGCTCCCAGTGCTCGGCCGCTATTGCCCCACCGCTCCATTTCATTGCCCAAAGTCTCAAAAAATAGTCGATCAAGGCTGCGCTCAAATTGCTCAAACCATCAAGAACCCCGATGGCCGCAGAAGACATGTCGTAGTGAAATCCCTCAACGCTCTAGCCCTCATGGCCAGTGGGGACGACCAATGGATGCCACAGGTGAAACAAGTCGTAGATAGCCTCAAATCGTGGAAAATATCCGATCGCGACCTCCACTCCTGGTCCTCTGGTTGGGTCAACATTTTGATGTGCGAATACTATCTCCGTACTGGCGACCACTCAGTGCTTCCCACCATCCAGCGCCTCAGCATGCAAATCGCCGAAGGCCAGAGCCATGTCGGCACATGGGGACACCGCTTTGCCATTCCCGAAACAGGAATTGCTATCGGCTACGGCTCAATGAATCAAGTGGGTATCAGCCTTACCATCTCCCTCTTGCTCGCCAAAGAAGCTGGAATTGAAGATGCTAAAATCAATACCGCGATCAACAAAAGCCAAAGCTTCCTCGGGTTCTACTCCGAAAAAGGCCCCATCCCCTACGGCGACCACCATCCCTTTCTCAAAACTCACGATGATAATGGCAAAGCCTCGGGAGCAGCTGTGCTTTTCAACCTGCTCAACGATCAGACAGCCACACGGTATTTCTCTATTACCTCACTTGCCAGTTACGGCACAGAACGCGAAACTGGGCACACAGGGAACTTCTTCAATATGCTCTGGGCGCTTCTCGGAATTTCTCAACTAGACGAGTCAGCTACCGGCGCATGGATTCAAGAATCCGCATGGCTGCTCGATCTCGCTCGCACCCACACTGGTAGCTTCGAATTCCTCGGTAAACCTGGAGCCGTACGCGGCGAACATTCATTCGCTGGATGGGACTGCACTGGCGCCTACATTCTTTCCTACGCCATCCCCAACCGAAACCTCTACCTCACCGGCCATAAGAAAAGCTGCCTGCCAGCCTTAAGCCCACAACAAGTAGCCTCAGTCATCCACGACGGCAGAGGCTGGACACCCGAAACGGGCGCAGTATCCTACCAAGCTCGCAGCATTGGTGAATTGTTAAAAAACCTCGGGTCTTGGTCACCAGTCATACGCGAACGTGCAGCCATGGCTCTCAAGACGAAGAACCCTGAGGAATTCATCACACCCCTCATCAAGCTCACGCAAAGCCCTTCTATAAATGAAATCCTCGGCGCCTGCGCTGCTTGGGAACAATTAGGTACAGCTGGAGCAAAAGGCGTCCCCCATTTAAGCGAACTACTCAAGTCAGACGACTACTGGGTTCGGGTCCAAGCCGCCGAAGCACTCGCAGGTATCGGTGCTCCAGCACAAAAAACCATTCCGGAACTACTCAGCTTGATCACCGATGAGCCTATGCCCGGTGATAATCGTGAATACCTCCGCCGCTATGTCGGCCTCGCCCTCTTTGATTCCCGCTCAGGTCTCGTTCAGAAATCTATCGATACTATCGACCCTGAACTACTCTCAAAAGTCATTCGGACTCTCTTACACAACGAGGACGGTCGAGCACGCAGCTCACTCAAACCGATCCTCATTAAACTCCCAGCCAGCCAGATCAAACCTCTACTTCCAGCCATTTACCAAGCCGTTGTTCAGCAAGCTCCCAGTGGTGTAATGTTTTCCGACGGAGTTCGCCTCACTGGACTAGAAATTCTCGCACGCAATCGCGTGGCCGAAGGTGTCCCTCTCTGTTTAGACCTGATCGATATCGGCCGTTGGGGGCTCACTAAACGTTGGAAACCCTGCTTCACAGCCCTGCAGATCTACGGCGCCAATGCCAAATCCGAGCTCCCCATGATCAAAAAATTTGCCGAACAACTCTACAACAATCCCAAATATCAAATCTCCAAGCCAGAACACCCTTCACACAATAAAAAGATGGTTGAGCACTACCATACCCTCATGGCGATCATAAAAGAAATCGAAGCAGCCCCTCCACTGAGTTCCCCCATGCTTTCCATTAAAACTATTGGCAAGGAATTAAACTAGGCTCTCGCCCACGAGCGCAAACCTTCTGTGGTAACGACCGCCATTGAACTTTTTACAACATGTATAGCAGGCGACGTGTCGCTGCATCTTGCGTACCCGTTCGATGCTTTCAGAACAGCTCGGACAGGTGTAGCGCCACTTTTTCCTTTGCTCGCGGCGAGGTAACGGAAGTGTGTGCCTAGCACTCTCCCCTGGGATTCCTAAATCTGCACAGGCCTGCTGCCATTCAATACCGTGAGGAGCTATTCTCCGCCCCCCAGCGCGATGATAAGCAAGTAGATGCGCGAGCTCATGCAGTAACGTGCGCCGTACTTCTTCTATGCTGATTCCCACCAATTTAGGATTCAACTCCACTCGGCACTCTGGCCAAAATGCTCTTCCAGCGGTTGACCGCATACGCTTATTCCATACGACCTGAACTTTAGCGGCAAAGCCATCACCAGCTAATTCCTCTAGCCGACCAATCGAGCTTTCTAAAATATCACTGAGAGCGGCTTTGACCTCATCCATAATCAAACAAAAAAGAACCCGCATGATTGAATCTACAATCCTGCGGGTAAATAAAAGTAAGTCGAAGCCAATCAGCTTTTAATCACACCAGCCATTTTTGCTTGGTCGGTCAGCTGCATCAAATCATCAAGAATAAAAAGACTCTCGCGCTTTACTGGGTCCAATCCAGATGGCCATTCAGGAGTGATATCGAGCTCTTCAATTTCATCCTTCGCACGACTCATGTAATCGTCCTCATCTGAGCTAGGGTCGAAAACTGGCAGTTCCTCTTCGTCCAAATCATCGAGATGGGCCTTGTAAAAGACATAGTTCTCTTGGTCTTGCTTCTGCATTTCCGCGAAGCGCTTAATGCGTTCCTTATTACGCTCCTTCGTGCGGTTTTCCACCTCAGCGAGCTCTTGCTTACGAACATCAATGTTGAGAGAAAGCTCGTTCTTTTCGATGCGCTCTTTTGTTCTCTCCACATCATCTGCGAGATACACGAAGTCCTTTGAATTCTTTACACGTTCTAAACTTTTACCTTTAAGTTGAGCTATAAAAAGATTCTCTCGCGACTTCGGTGTATAGCCCGCAGCACGATTAATTTTATCATACGCTAAGGCATAATAGAGGTATTCTTCACCCACTTCGATAGCGTCCATCATGTTTGGTAAGACGATGTCAGCCTCAACCCCCTTCTTCTGAGTCGACATCCCAGAAACACGATAGAACTTTTGAATGGTTGGCTTGAGATAACCTGCTCGTTCGCGATTTGCAAAAAACGGCATCAAGCGTGAAATATCCATTGGCTGCTGCACAGTTCCTTTACCAAAAGTCGAACTGGTACCGATGACAACTGCGCGATTGTAGTCCTGCAAAGCACCTGCAAGAATCTCACTGGCCGATGCCGAAGACTTGTCGATGAGCACCACCATGGGCTTGTGGAAAATGGCTCGCTCATAGGAATTTTTTAAATCGATGCGGCCTAAATAATCTTTCACCTGCACCACCGGCCCCTTGCCAGTGAAAAAACCGGTCATCCGACGCACTTCTTCTAGTGAGCCACCACCGTTTCCGCGAAGATCGAGAACTAAGCCTTCCACTTTTTCTTTATTAAATCGGCGAAGAATTTTTTCTACATCCACCGAACAACGCGTCTCACCAGTATCGAAATTAGCGTAAAATGACGGCAAAGTAATCACTCCGATTCGGCTAATTTCTCCTTCTTCATTTTTCTTTTCAATGATCTCCCCTTGAGCGAAAGATTCACCCATTTCCACGGTCCCGCGATTAATCACGATGAACTTTGGCTCGCCACCATCAGCGGGCTCCACTTTAAGACGAACACTCGTGCCCTTCTCACCGCGAATCATGTCCACTACCTTGTCGATTTTCATGAACATAATATCGACGACATCCCCAGTGTTATTGCTGTCTACTCCTACGATACGATCATTCAGCTGAAGCTCTCCTTGATTCTCCGCTGGGCCACTTTTGACAATCCCCATGATCTTAGTCGCTCCATCTTCTTCAGCCTGAAGTAGGGCGCCAATCCCTACAAACTCATTGCTCATGCCTGACATAAAACGCTCCATTTCACGGGCACTAAAATAATCAGTGTGTGGCCCATAGGACTTTGCCACTGCTGAAAGGAAATAGTTCGCAATATCTTCATTATCGACATCATCTACCGCGCGCTTCACACGCTCGTAACGCAGCGTCAATTTCTCTGGAATTGGCTTCTCATCGAGCAATGGGTTCTTCTTTCCTTGCTCTTTTGCACGTTCGTCGATCACTTCACGACGCAAGGTTTCAGAAAGAACGGCATCCCCAACCATCCCTAACCAAAGTTTCTCCGCGTCCGCCTCATTTTCCGGCCAGCCAGTCAGCGTTGGCTCTTTTACATCGCGACGCGTGCGTTTGATGACCTTATCTTCAGTGAAATCAAACTCGTGGTTCTTGAGTAAATCTTTCGCATGTTCGATGCGTTGGTCCACGCGCTTGCGATACAATTGATAAATTTCTTGGGCCGGCTCCATGCTTTCCTTGTGCAGCAGCATGTCCGTCAACTTATCGCCGTACTCTTTCTCAATCTTTTGGATATCCTCTTGAGTGAAGTACATCTTACCGTAATCGAGCTCATTGAGGTACATCGTAAAGATGCGCTCACTCAACTTTGCATCGAAAGGTAATCGATCATAATGCCGGTTCTGCAGCATAATCGACATCTGCTTTCCGACCTCATTAAAGTCTGTCTCGGCAGCTGTCGCAGGAACCACAGTGGTTAGAGCAGCCACACCACTCAATACCGCATTTCTGATCGATCTCTTTATTTTCATAATAGCATGGGGAATCTCGCATTTTCTCCAGTATGCAAGTTTGAGGGAGTATATTCGTGCATACTCTCACACTTGTCGAATCCTTTCCTCGATTTCGCGATCTAATTTATTGTGACAATCTCTCTCCTCCCTGTCTACCATAGCAAACTCACTCTCACGCCCATTCCATCCCCCCTACTATTCCACCTCAAAGCACACAAGTTCCTCCCTCTCGCCACCCTGATCACTAACCGCTAAAGACTTACTCTCGTAGAGTGTCAAGCCTCCCTTCATCCTCTCTTTCCATTCAATATAAGAAATATCTTCGACCTCTTCCACCACCGCACCATGCTCTATCAGTTCTGCTAACAATTCTGTAGCCACAGCTTCATCCACCCGCAAAAACTCCGCGACCTCTCGAATATTCATACCCGAGCCTCGCATCTCGTCTAACAAGCTCCAAAGTTCCGCTGGCAGACGCAACTCGTCTCTGAGCTCAGCCGACGCAAACCGATAACGCCTCAAAGCAATTGGCAAAATAATCCTTTCCAGTAATTTCATCGCGTACTCATTCACTTTCCACCTCCATTTTCAACTAAATCTCCACCCAAACTGAGAACCAGATGACTCCGGTAGCCAGCCCAATTCACAGGAAATATAATCCCGTGGCTAGCCTTCGGTCTTCGTAGTTTTTCCCCTTTCACTGTTGCCACCACTGGCACCGAAACGAGAAATGGCTCACACAGATAGTTCCTCACATTGCTTGCCACGATTTTCGTCATCACTCGCATGTAATCCTTTCGTCTTTCCTCTAGCTGTTCATCATCCTCTATTCTGTCAGACTGCGCTGCACCTTGACGTTGTAAAATGGCATCCACCATCTCCCGCGACATCGTAAAATGCACAGTACCCTTGCGCGCGCCTAACATAGCAATAATCCCAGTGTAATCATCGTGCTCAAATGTCTCAAAAAGATAAGGAGTCCCCACCTCTGGCTCTTGCTTGGTACTCGATTGGAAAAAGCTCCACACTGACCACACGAAGAAACGTACTGTATCCTCGTCCACCCCTCGTCTTACTCGCATTTCCCTAACTGCCATGCCCACTCCCTCCTTCGTTTTCTCCACTCAGAGCATGGGCGCACGCCTCAGCAGCGTAGTAGTCATCCATTCCACTCCCATCCACATTCTCCAAGTTCGCTGCTGGGATAAGGCAGTGAATTTGTAAATATTTTCCAGCGACGTAACTAATACTTACTTTCCCTCCAAACTGAGAAATCACCACATCTCTAACTATTCCCATGCCAGCACCATGCCCAGCATACTCACTCGCCCCCCATTGCATTGAAAAATTCGGCTTAAACACCAAACTCGCAATCTCTGCCTTAGTCATTTTCTCAGCTTCATGCACACCGATAATCCCATGTGACAGCGCTTTATCCTTAATCGCCTCAATATCCATTCCGGCGCCGTCATCCCTAAATGTCAATGCATAGCACGGGCAACCCAGCACATTTTCAACACTTTCGCTTTTAATACAGTGCAGCACTATGCTCCCCTCCGCAAGTTTTCCTCTCTCACTTCGCTCACGAGGTGGCTCAATCCCATGCACCAGAGAATTGCAAACAACTTGGATCATCACGTCCTTTAGCGCTCGAAACGCCTTACTAGACATCGCATCCATCTCTAAACGTGATCGTACATACACTTCCTTGCCCAAATCACTCGCCAATTTACCAGCAAATCGACTGAGCTCTTCAGCCAAGCCCACGGACGCTGACTTACTCGCTTCGAGCGCCCTCCCAGTCGCATGCTCTTTGAGCACACTTTGAGTCAACTCCCGGTAATCACTCAGACGATCACGCAAAGCCGTCAGCTGCACTAGCGCACCTAAAAACTCATCTCCACGTACCTCTGACCGATTCCGCAAATGTGTAAGCGTAGCTTCCATTTCCAAGGCTACTTCCACTATGCTCTCAAGGCCTAACAGCACAGCCCCCCCCCTGATCTTATAGACCAACTTAAAAGCCTTCTCCACCAATTCTGCAACAGGAACACCATCCCCTTCAAAATCAGCATCGCGACTACGCAACAAGCCATTTATCTCTTCTACCACATGCTCGGTCTCACTCAGATACTGCTCAAACTCCTTCGAATCACACTGCACCACTTCTAGTAATAAATCCGTTTTACGCTCCTGATCCGCACTTGCCCGTTTCAGTTCATTCTCCAAAGCAGTAGTCTCCGTCACATCCGTAATAGTGATCAACACCGCGATGATCGAATTTCCTTCGAAAATACGTTCAAACTCAAAACTCAGGTGCTTACTAACAAACCCATCCTCGTCCCACTTCAAGGTGATTTCGATCTTCTTAAGCGGGTTGTACTTTTTCAGCTGCCTAGTGCTCGTTTTTGTCTGGAAATGTAACTTCAAAAAACGCTCAAGCGTCATGAGGTCTCGCTCTGAAATTAAGGGCTGCATCAATTCCAAAAATGAAATCCCTGAGAGGCGTTTAGTCTCAAAAATAGAGTATGTCGCCGCCGAAATTCGACGTCCAATCTTAAATTCTGGGTCTATCAGACACAAGCCGTGATCCACCGTGTTAAAGATCGTGTCAGACTCCTCCTTTAGGCGATTCAAGTCCACAGTAAGCTTCTCTTGCTCAGAAGCACGTTGTTGCGCCTCATCACTCGAGCGCCTCAACGACTCCAAAGTTCCTTCAAGCATCTTATTCGTTTCAAAGATTTCCTCCTTTGCTGCTTCTAACTCCTCATTTGTTCCAACCAACTCCGCATTCTTTGCCACCAAATCATCTGAAAATAGCTTTAGCTTCCGGTCGCGCTTCTTCAGTAAACCTACGGAATACAAGATCACATACGCAAAATTTCCTACCACCAACAACAATGCACCCGCCATCACCCACTGCAAGATATCAGACTTCGACTCAGCCTTATTCTCTAAACCAACCGTCAGCTGATTCATCAACTCTAACAAGCTGAGATTTGTCTCTGACATCTGATTTCTAGCCGCTTCCACAGCTTCTACGTCCAGTGTTCCCAAATCATTATTAGCAACCTTAAACACAGCTCCAGAAACCTCATCCCATAGGCGACTTGCTTCTTCTACCGCCCCTAACAAATGCACATCCTCGATCTTCTCTAAATATACCAAACCGCCATCAGCCCCTGTAGTACTCCCACCATTTCGAAATGCCAATAGAGTGTCATTGAATAAGCCTGACGATAAGCTCAGCTCCTCTTGAAACCCCTTAGCATCTTCTATGTCTCCAGCCATCAACGACGACTGCACAGCCGCCACAGATTTAGTCATCTGCTGTGACAACATGCGCTGCCTCCCAGCCAGATTGATCCCAGCCGAATCATCTTTTAGCGAATTTGAAATGACCATATTCGCCACTAACATCCCCGTCATAAGCACCACAAAGAGTACTCCGGAAAACTGAATCCCCCGATAACTCTGCAAATCCAGGAATCCCCTCCCCTTCTTCATCGTTTCTTGGAGCGCTACCTTTTTCATCTTCTTAACCATTCGTCAAACGAAGACACATCTTCCAGAGCATACCCGACAACCATGCACACTTTCCAAAGCCTTCATAATTAAATGTAAAGCAGTTGGCATACCTCTCAAACCAACCACCTCCTCATTTTTTTTCATCTCAAACATGACCCACCCTCATCCCTCTCCTCACCATTCAGCTTCCGACCTTTTTGCTTTGCTTCCCCTGCCAAATGTTTCACAACTGCCCCGCCCATGCACATTTCCGATATTCTAGCCCAAGACGGCCCGTCTCTCTCCTTCGAATTCTTCCCACCAAGAACTCAGGAATCCTTCGACGCGCTTTATGAAGTCATCGCTGAGCTCGAGCCCTACAATCCATCTTTCGTCTCCGTCACCTACGGAGCTGGAGGCACTACGCGCGATCTCACCCACGACCTCGTTGTTAGAATTAAGGAATCAACCGGCATTTCGCCAGTTCCCCATCTCACCTGCATCGGCCACACCGAAGAAGAAATCGACGCCATCCTCACTCGCTACGCAGAAGCTGGAGTTTCCAACATCCTCGCCCTCCGCGGTGATCCCCCACGAGATAACCCAAACTACGATCGCAGCAACGACGATTTCAAATTCGCCGCAGACCTAGTCCGCTTCATCAAAAAATTTAACGCATCCGGCCGCCACCCCGACCCACGTGGTTTCGGCATCGGTGTCGCAGGCTTCCCAGAAGGCCACCCAACCACTCCCAACCGAGTGCTCGAAATGGAATACCTCAAAGAAAAAGTCGACGCCGGAGCAGACTACATCGTCACTCAACTCTTCTTCGACAACCACGACTTTTTCGACTATCGCGAACGCTGCGCCATTGCTGGAATTCACATTCCTATCATTGCCGGAATCATGCCAGTCACCTCCCTCAAAGGAATGCGCCGCATGGCCGAGCTCGCGGAAGGTGCACGCTACCCAGCTAAACTCCTCCACGCACTCGAACGCGCCAATGGCGACGAAGCAGCTGTAGAACGCATTGGTATTCATTATGCTGCGCAACAATGCAGTGAACTACTTTCAAACAATGTCGCGGGAATCCATTTCTACACCTTGAATAAATCCAAAGCCACACGTGAAATTTATGCAAGTTTAGGCTTGAGCAATTCCTAGCTCTCTTCTAATACTCCCCCCACATCAGCGGCAACGTTGATCTCCAACAGCAAAAAGCGGGTATAGCATAGTGGTAATGCTCCAGCCTTCCAAGCTGATTAGGAGGGTTCGATTCCCTCTACCCGCTCCAGCTGATAAAAAGATAGCCGCATCCTCACACGATGCGGCTTTTTTGTATCCAGCTATTTACTCCCCTCTGAAACGATCTGCCAACACCTCGACCAAGGCACCAGCTTCACTCCCCACCAGTGCCGTCATCGCAGTTTCCAGAGCAGGATTCTCTTTCTGCGCCTCAGCACAAATCCCCGCCACATCCCCATTCGCACCCGCATGCCTTCCTGGCCCAGCAAACAGCATCGACACGATAACCCGCTCAGAAAAACCGGCTTGCCCGAGTAGATTCTCTAAGAGCGGCTCATTAAAATCGTACTCAGCGCCCTCCCGGCGCTCCATCGAGCAAGCTCGCACACAACTGATCTCATTTTTTAAAATCTCATTAAGCTGACTCGCCACCAGCTCACGCACCTCATTCACCGCCTTCGCTGGCGTACCGTGGTCACACATCGCAACCGCCGGTTTCTCCCAACCCAACTCATCAATCGTATCACGCACGAGCTTAGCCACTATCTCAGCTACCCGAAAATCACCCTCGCGCACTAAAGTCGCCGCAATCTCCACCTCCAATTCGGCCCATCCTTCATTCCGCAAATCCTCAACCCGCTTCGGCAAATAATCCACCAGCGCGCCACTAGGACCAAAGAACAAAGGAACCACTTTGTATCGATTCACTCCCAACTCCCGCTGAGCTCTCAAAAATGGCACAAAAGTCTGCGCCTTCACTCCACCTAGCTCCTCAGGATTCACCTTGCTCGAATGCAATAAAGAAACTGCATGCACCTCCTTCCCAATACACCGAGAAAGCCCCACTGCCAGCTCCCTCAACTGCAAGGTCGCGGCAGCCCTCAATGAGCCATTATCAAGTAGAAGAATTGATTCAGAAATACCAGCCATGCAAACATCTACCCCCCCATCCTCACACCGTCAAAAGCCAATAGACATTTTTGCAAAAAAAGAATTGCCACCAACCAAATCTCCCAGTAGCGTCCGCCCACCTCGCAAGGGGTGACCACAGGATATCAGGATCGGTGCCAGAGTGGTCGAATGGGCTCGCCTGGAAAGCGTGTGTGGCGGGAACGTCACCGTGGGTTCGAATCCCACCCGATCCGCCATCTGAATAAAGCTCGCACAGTCAACGACTTGCGAGCTTTTTCAATTTTAAGAATCCCGCCATTAATACACATACTAATACACCGCTCGTAGATTATCTTTATCGTTCGCATACGTTCGCGCACATATGTAACCCCTCCAAAAATTAGTACTATCGTATATGAACCTGAGACCTTTGATAGTTCACACAGCATTATCGCAATTCCGGGTCTCTCAGTGTTATAAATAAGTGATAGAGACGGATACCTACATGCCGTCCAAAACTTGCTGAGGTTCCCCCCACTTCAGCGCATGCGTAAGACACCGCAGTCCACCTCACCCGTGGCTGCGGTGTTTTGCGTTCAACCACTAATACATATACGTTATGGCCATTACCCTTAAATCCGACTACCGCAAGACCCTCGGTCTACCCGGTTATTCGAGTCACAGCTTCTCGGCTGCTATTGAAGTCGAGCTTAGTTCAGCCGATGATATCCCCGCTGAGATTCATCGCCTTTATCAAACACTTCAGCAGAACGTGGATACCCAGATCCAAGACCCTGGCTTCGTTCCACCCGGTGACTACGGCATGGAGCCAGCTGCTCCAACAGTCAGCAGCACTCCACCGCCCCAGAGGCAGACACAACCACGAGCGACCAACTATCAGCAATCTGCCCCAAAACCTCAGGCATGGAAGTGCTCAGAGAAGCAACGGAAACTGATCGATAAGCTCATCACTGAGTCAAAGTTCACGCTGAGCGCTGTAGAGTCTGTAGCTCAACATCGCTTCAATAAGGCCCCCGGTGCTCTGAACAAATTAGAGGCATCTGGATTGATCGATCTCATGATTAATCAGCCAGACATTTTCACCTTCGAATCAGGACTACGCTCATGATCTGTATTCCGAAGATGAAAGCCAAGGAAGCCGAGCCGACCTACATACTCCGTGGACAAGATGGTCCATTGGAGTACATCTCGGCCTCGCGCCTCAACTGCTGGATGGGCTGTCGTAGGAAGTTCTACTTCCGCTATGTCCTGAAGTTGCCCACATGCACATCCCCGGCACTTCATGTCGGTAAGTCCGTGCATAATGCACTGCAGGACTGGAACCATGGCCGCTGGGCTGCGAAGCCACTTGCCAGAGAAGAGCTACAGAAGCGCTTCTATGCCCACTGGGATAGTGAGCTTAAAGACAATCCTGTGACGTGGAAGACGGAACAGGATGAGATCGATCAATGCCAGCATTCGTGGAAGGTCCAAGAAACCTATCTCGACTCCAATAGCATTCCCCAAGAGGAAGCGCTCGAGGGAGTCGAGGTTCGGATCGAAGCTGAACTCGATGACCTACCGCCATTGCTAGGGATCGTTGATCTCGTCCGTGAAGGTGGTCGCATTGTCGACTTCAAGACAGCCGCGAAGACACCTAACGAGGAGACTGCTGCCTTCACGCATAGCACTCAGCTTTCTCTCTACGCTTTGCTGTACCGCGAAGCTACTGGGAAGGAAGAAAGTGGCATGGAGCTTCACCACCTCATCAAGACGAAGCAGCCAAAGGTTCTCGTCCAGAAATTAAAGCCCGTGACTGATAGGAAGATCACGGAGCTCAACGATACGCTTCACCGCTATGTTGACTCCGTTATCGATGAAGACTGGACACCCAGCCCGAACTTTATGTGCGGCAGCTGTGAGTTCTTCGAGCAATGTAAGCAATGGAAAGGAGCAGTGGCATGAAGTCATTACTCATCATATTGAGCCTTGCGATTACTCTGATGCTTCCCAGCTGTGATTCAGAGAGGAAGCCGAAGAAGCCAGAGCAGACCGTGGTCATAGAAGCAGCCGACTACAAACCAGTAGGTGAAGGCGTAAAGTTTCTCGGCCTCGCCCTACTTGGATCGACAATCGCCATCTGCATTACGGCACTGATGTATCAGGAAGGAGATAAAAATGATTAAGAACCTCCTACTCTACATCCACGTTCTCGCGTGCATCGTCTCCGCTGGGCTCACACTATGGCTACTCAACGACCTCTGGTCAGTACTCGCAGCCATGAGTCTCGGCGTAACGCTCACTTACTATTTCACCAAAGGTAAGAAGAGTAAACGCTGAGACCTCCATCAAGGACTCACACCGATGTGACGTCCTTTTCTAACCAATACTACTAACACGACGAACGAAGAGCCGCTGTTCCATCCCGGAGCTGCGGTTCTTCGCGTTCAACCCATTACTAAAATTATGATCAATACACTCGACGTAGAGGCTGTTCCTGCACCTCGAAACAACAACCTCTTGCTCCATTGCGGAGCGAACACCGTGGAACGCCGTGAGGTGTACCGTACTCCTAGTCCCGACTCTACAGCTACGTGGTTCCCTATGCCACACCGCCACTTGCTAGAAGAAGTAGAAAGCCAACTCTGGGACAGTGGCCTTGAGATCAAATCCGAGACCCATGCACTTAGTCACGAAGGTGATCGCTACTTCGGTATCATCGAAGTCTGCAAACATGGTCTCGATCACGATGACTACAGCTGGATCATTGGCATCAGGAACTCGCACGACAAAACCTACCCTGCTGGCCTCGTCGCAGGCACAAGGGTCTTCGTCTGCGATAATTTGGCATTCTCAGGCATGGTTAAGATCCAGCGCAAGCACACACGCTTCGCAGCTCGCGACCTACGCCACCTCACGAACCGAGCTATAGGGAAGCTAAGCAACAGACTTCAGCGACTCGATGAACGGATCGATAGGTACAAGAACGCCCGCGTCACAGACGTCATGGCTCATGACATGATCGTCAGAGCAGTAGATGCCAAGGCGCTCACCAATAGCCAGATCCCTGAAGTAGTCGAGCAGTGGAGGAAGCCATCACACGATTGCTTTAAGCGGCGTAACGCATGGAGTCTCTTCAATGCCTTCACCGAAGCCACGAAGAAGCTCAACCCAGCACTACAAGTCCAGCGCGGAGAAGCCCTTCAAGGTCTCTTCGACGCTAAGTATGCGCTCTGCTGATTGATCCCATAGTGGACGGTCTAGCAGAGTCTATCAAAACGCCCACACTTACCATGTGCGCGTTTTTTTAGCTATGACAACAGGCTAGAGAGAAAAACATTACTCCACCCCTATCTATGACATTCTATCACATGGGGTAGGTGCTCTCGAATCAGTTTGTTTAGCTCGATAACGTCCTCATTTGTAGCCATAGGGTGAGCTTTAATCCCATACACCAGTCTCTCTATATCGACGATGACTCTCCGTCCAAAATCTTCAGGACCATCCCTGCTGACCCTCCGCCCTACAGCCTCCATACCCAAGTCAATTAATAGTCTATACTCCTGTTCAAATCGAAAAGCTTCATCCTTATAGAAAAAGAGGTCTCTCTCAAATAGTTCTGTTCGTGGATCATCGGAAGCAACATATCTTACTGGAGACATGATCACTTTTTCATGCAACGAAGCTGTCAATTTTTCTGCTGTAGTAATTAGAAGCATAGAACTTGTACTCGAGGTGTAGGCTTCCCACATTTCTTGCGACTCATCTTCATTAATATGCCAACAATTGACGAACGTCGCAGCTTTAGCGGTGTCTCGGTACTCTAATTCCCTCTCATAAGCGTCAGCTGAATAAGAGATGACTGAATCCTGAGACACGTCGGACGTTGATGTGCGATACACAGACTTCTCAGACAAAGTCCCTTCCAAAGGATCTTCAAACTTATCAGCCCTACTAAAATACAAACTCTTTGTTTCAAGAAGATCCTTAAACTTCCACAGATCCATATATCTGAGCAATGGTTGAGAGGGGTGAACCTCTCCGCGTACGACATCCTCTAAATACACAGGAGTGGGTGTAGTCATAACCTCTCCAGTAGCTCGATTCACCATGGCTCTATATCCTACAATTGGGGTATTATTCATTACCGTTATTTTAGAAGAGCTCGTCACAGGCGTCTACATGAAACAGCTGTTCACGCGAACAACTTAATACAATCTACAATCAAAGCCACATAGCCCTGACTTGCATATCCCCACCTAACAAGCTAGCTATCCATTCATGTCTGATCGTGCTTTTTATGCCGTACTCATTGCAGTCATCCCGTGGGCTCTGTACTTTGGCATTCTTTGGCTACAGTTCCGCAAGAGACGATTACTGAGCCGCTATCCCCTGACTGCCATTCCTCGTCCACCGGGCTATAGCCTTCAGCAGAAGCTTTCCCAATTTAACGAAGACCTCTCCGTGTATTCTGCCGTACTGGTAGCCTCTGGGACTGTGGCAGGCCTTCTCTATTGGATAGGTATCAATATCATGACGGCACTCGTAATCAGTATAGCGGGCTCTACCGTTGCCATTATTCAACTCTGCAGAGTCCTCCCCAAGTATGCAAATTACAAGCTAGGCCTAATGGGCGAGCAAGCAGTTGGCTCCATCCTCAATACGCTCGCGCATGATACAATTCAGGTACACCATGATTACCAAGTTGCAGAGCCCGGGCAGAAGCCTTGGAATATCGACCACATCGTTCTAACGAGTGAAGGTGTATTTCTCATAGAAACGAAGACACGTCGAAAGCTCAAAGAGAAGAATGCCGAGGGCAAAGACGGCTACCGAGTTGAGTACGACGGGACCACCCTCCATTTCCCATTCGGATCTGACCACTTCGGACTCAGGCAAGCCAAACGTAACGCCGAATGGCTCAGCAAATCTCTCTCCAGCGCCGTTGGTGTGCACATTCCTGTGAGCCCAATTCTTACTCTACCAGGATGGATGGTGGAGCGCAAAGGTCGCGGTGACGTCCACGTGATGAATGAGAAGGAGCTACTCAGCTACTTCAAGAGACCAAAACCACTTATCACCCCTAAGCTACAACAACAAATCAACCATCAGCTAAAACAGCACTGCATGGTGGATCTCACAAAATAACATAGGTAATAGACAACATGATGGACGGCATCTGGGACGATGGAGAATGGATTAGCTGGGGTGAAATCAATCAGCATATCTATGAACAAGAGAAGCGTGACGAACTCAAGCAGAGAGGCATCACGGACGAGAAATACCTCCGAGAGGAAATGGCCAGAGATGGCGATGAAACAACACTCGTCGAAGAGCTCTTACACGCTTCAGTACAATACCATAAGGTGCACAAGCGTTACCTAGCTCCATACAGTTTCTTCAAGAAACATGTCGATGCGCTATGTTTAGACCCCGAAGAGTTAGAAGACGTAATGAGTGATGAACATTCTGAATCTGAGTACTCCTCGCCTGATTACTTCTTCGCTAGAGATGTAGAGCGTTACAAAAAAGGAGAGCTCATCCATACAAGAAGCACCCCCCCGATATCACACGGATGGCTTCTATCCTTTGCTGAACGTTACTATCAAGAATACAGCCAGCACTTACCTATCTATGGTGAAATTGGGGAGCGGTATGCAGCAGACCGTTTCGGCTTCACTCAAAACCCCGCTCTAGCTCAAGGCTCTGATGGCCGCATGAAAAAACCGGAAAGTGATCACACCAAGGCTTCAGTACTAATAGAAGTGAAAACAATCACCCCCATAAAAAAAGAACCTTACATCACCGTTAAGCGTGCAGGTAACTGGGGAGTCTTAGCAATCGTTAAAATTGACGAGAATATGCGTATTGAGGGCAAGCTCATCAAGCGCTCACTCCTCCTCAAAGGTCAGGATGACTACATCCGAGTGCACTGGGATGATTACACTTCAGACCACCTTGAGCTATCGCCAGAATATCAGATAATTTGAACTCTGAAGCATATAATTAAACTGAGACAGCCTTTCTCCATTGGTCTGCATGCGTCTTTAATTTTTTACAATAATCGCGCCATTTTTCATCACTAAGAAGGGAATGGAAGAAACATGCTTTTTTCCTCTGGTACGCTTTAATTTGTATAACAACATTAGCATCCAGAGACTTTGCTATCTCCACACGTGCAGCAACCGCTTTGGTACAGAGCCCCAGTACCCGATCTGGCGCATCCTCAAACATCTCATGAACTGTTCTTGAGGTCTCCTTTTCGTGTAAACTAGGTAAGTATTCACAGACAGTCAGGCTCAGAAGCTTCTCAATTTCTTGATAATATTCAGCTAATTGCGTTCGAATACTTTTCCATTCATCTACGCTCAATACAGTTAAACCTTCCTTGGCTAAACCTCCCTTAGCTCGCTCAATCTGGTCTACAAGAAGCAGAATCAAAGTCTCCATTACTTGCAGGTAATTGGAGACACTGAGAAGTTTACCGTTCTCTACATGTTGCGAGAGACGGCTGCGATGGCGACGAACAAAAGTTACTACAGCTTCATGGAAGCACGTAAACTGAATAAGACCACGTTCTCCTAGATCTCCGAAACCTGCAGGAGGGCCATCATATGAAGAATCACGTCTAGCAGCACTCAAGCTGCGGTGTGTCAAATTAATGGGTATATTGCAGTTATTAAGGAAGTTTTTCAGTGATAATTCATCATCCCATTCATAAAGCTCATGCAACACGCCCATGAAGCGTTGGGGACTTTCTGTAGCTTCTCTGAGACGCCTGCTTTGCCTAGCCCCCTGACCTGTTCTGGGATCAAATATGGCAGCAACTAAAACAGGATTACTCACCTTTACCGAAGCATCCCTTGTAGCCACAAGCTGAGCCACAGTAGAAGCCCCTACCATTCTTTTCACCCAATTCGAAGGAAGCTTAACTTGGAGCTCTCCTGAATGAGACTCTTCAATAGAAAAATCTCTGGGAGCTACATTTGCTTGAGAGAGACGGCATGAGAGGCTCATTACTTTTTCTTCAGTGGATAGTCTAAGAATGTCACCTTCTAACCTAACCTCCATGAGTACAACTTCATACTTCCTAGAAGAATTAACAGGCTCCCCCTCGACTCCTGACTGAGCTACAAGCTGATCCGGGTGGGTAACTTCCTTACCGTTACTCAATGGATCTAGGATTCCCATGGGGTTCAATATATGAGTTGGCTGAGGAGGGTAGAGCAACATCACTTCAACGTTGCCAGCATTAGCGCGTCTCAATAAGGCAGCAGTACTAAAGTTTGCACTACCAATCGCTAATGTGGTTTGACCGTCAGCTGACAACGCATAGCCTTTTGCATGAAGCGGCTGACGATGCTCAGCGTCTCCATATTTACAGTGATAGATGCTAAGACTCTTATTGTGTGCATAAGGATACTTTAGCCAATCAGGAGATAGCCCTCCGCGTTTAGGTTCAGTGTATACATTCACTTTCGGCTGCCCCAAGTTCTTGCAGACGGAGTCGAGTATCTGAGGTTTCTTATCGAAAAAACGTGAGACTAAGCTGAGCTCGTCTACTGATCCGAGTCCTTTAACGATCTGCGGCCACAGTGCTTCATCCAGATTATGAAGAAGAGAAGGTATCGTCTCCGGAGCAGATTTATCGAGAGGCGAAGTTAGCCATGGTGTATCCCTACGCACTTCATCAACATTCGAGCTCCCGTCCTTACTTGGCCATTGCTGAATAAGACTTTCAAAAAACTGAAAGGCTGACTGAAACAAGGCAAGAGCCTCTTCCTTTTTACCCACTTCGAACTCAAAAACAGAAACCAACTCAGCATTACCTCCGAGCCCATCCTGGGTGAAATTCGCACTACCTATGATCAGTAGACCACGCTTCTCTGAGGTAAATAAGAACACCTTAGGATGAAACACTCCTGGAACAGATACAGGCTGCAATAAGTAACGTCGGTTAGCCAGTTTTGGCACCCAGTCTTTATCTTGAGCTGTGCACTCGATAACCTCTTCATACTGCCCTCTATCCAAAAATACTGTAATACCACCTTTGCCTTGGAGGGCCTTGAATCGCTCAAGCATGTATTCTTCAAAGAACCGTGGACTAAAGGTAAAGGTCGATACCAGCGCGTGGTCGTACACATAGCTCTTAAGGAGCTTATGCAAATCACAATCTATTCGTGCATCTTTCATGAGCGTGCGGTGATAACCTCTGTTAGAACTCGGTAGCCCTCTGCCGTGAGCTTCAGGACCTCATGGGGACCTCCATCCTCCAATAAGCATAGATCCTGCAAAATTGTTGCTACCTGCGGATGACGGGTGGATCGAAAATTCGGTTTTAGGTCTTGAACTCTGATGAAACATCCCCCGAGCACTTCAAACCATGCTGCATCAAGTTTACCTTTATTAAGGTAGATCTCATTGTGTCGTGATTGAAAGTCTCGCACTAAGCCCTCCAGTGCAGAGGACCAATTGGGTTTCTCATCAAGCCATTGGTCCCCCCACTCAAATGCAGTACCAATACACCATTCGCGGTTAGCACGTACCAGCACATTAAGGAGTGCTGGATCATCACTATCTCTCCATTTGGCATACAGCTGAGCCCAGATCGTAAAAGCGCGACCGAGTCGAGTCACTGGAGTCTTAGAACTCTCAACCTTTGAATGTTGATAATATACCTGAGCCTCACTCAGCGGATGGTCACACGAAAAATGTTGCTGCACTTGTCTCGGTGAATCTCCCGCTCCAAAAAAGTCGAGCAAGTCTGCAGGACCATCTATTTTACACTCCATCACTCGTTCAAGCTCTTCAACAAAATCGGACTCGAGCATTAACTCAACCAATCTAGCCATAGTAACCCCTTCTGGTTGATTCCCCATAGCGTCGATCATTGCCTGGAGAAATTGCTCCGTGGCGTAGAGATAAAATTGATGGAGACTAAACTGTCGCCAATACATTTGAGTGTCTTCAAAGCAAGGATGAGAATGATACTTCCGGGAAGCTCCACCCTCTATATATAGCTCTCCATAATAGTGAGGCCAGAAGATACAAGATTGATCAATATCCTTTCTAGCCGGCACTGAATCAACCTCCTCATAAGCAGCCAGCACATGGAGCACTAGCCCGAGAGTTGCCTGACGATGACTCTTCGGGGTAGTCACATCTTCATCATCAAGGTCGAAGAAAATGCCAGTTAGTATATCACGCTCGGGCTTAGCCTCAGGTTCACGAAGCCCATCTAGACTAAAACATCTAGAAGACTCACTGAGCACAGAGGGCTGAACTCTCTGTGTACACACGTGTCCACTCTGGACATAAGATGTTCCACTAATTGCATTAGCAAAAGCCTCGGCTAACTTGCTCCCCCTACCAGGTTGAACCTTCCATGTATCTCCCTCTGACCACTGAATCAACCCTAGTTGGTCGATTGCACTACCATATGCTTGGCTGAATGCCCCTCTCGGGCTTGAAGGTAGGACTGGAAAAGTTACATCAACCAGCTCCTCTGAGGTGGGATCAGGAAGCCTCGTATTTACTTTATCTATGCCAGAGATTGTTAAGTCCGTGGAGCGCCCTAGACGAGAGCATATTGTGAAAGTGGTATCTATACAACGGAGTCTCTCATCAAAACCCTGTTTTTCATTATCAGAAACTTGATGGCACGTTCGAACAGCCCATGTATAGAACGAAAAGTAGCGAGCTCTGGGCGTAGTGGTGATTATCGATGGAAGCAAGAACCCGGTAAATTCATCTGACACACGGGACAAGCCCAGTGGATCTCGCCCACTTCCTTCCATCGCTACGCGCCGGGTCCATTGAGGTAAATATAAGTTCATGCTTCTATTACTGCCCTCTGCGCTGATCTACTTCCCTTAGTCGCTCCCTTGTAATAGATAACCAGACAACGACACTCTCCACTCTCTCCAGCATATTAATGCTCAGAGTCAACCAAGCCATTCTAGCCGAGTAATCTGGATTCAAGCTCATATCATCACACATTGATGTTAGATTCTTTCTCGGAAGCTTTATTACTAATCAAATGCACCACAACTTCCTTTGTATGATTAGGTTGGATCACGGCTTTATATGACACAGCAGGCCTCTTACTGAGTGGGTTATTCAAAATAGTAAGCTTAAACACCTTATTCTTATCAGGGCTAATTCTATAAAGATAATACTTAACACCAGTCTCTTTGGCACATTGAAGTTCATTTCCTTCTAACTCGATAGCAGCACCGGGACTACGGCGTCCTTTCACTTCGATAAATCTATCGATCAGGCTCATCTCTCTCTCTAAGCGCCCCTCTATCGTAGTTCCCTTTTCGAAAGCACTACGCTTCTCAAGCGTGTCGAAGCTGAATATATCACAGCGAGCACCATTATAACCTTTGATGCTACCTACCCGGAGAGGGAACCTACCCTGCTGTTTCTCGAAAGATTCGGCCATTTTTTCACATTCCTCTCCATCCATAGCTTCACCTGACCTTCTTGAACCTCCTCCTGCAGAGCCTCCCCCTACTTCACCAACCACCAGAGCTCGTTCAGAAGAAGAGGTGATCACATGCTTTCCGTCTTCTACTTGAATAGGTCCAGCTGCGGGGTAAACTATCTCGCTGTTATGGATTATCCCTCCGAAATCTTCTGAGTCGCCATCTAACGTTTCAGTAGACTCATCAACCACGCTCTCTTCGAGATCAATTACATCACTCACCCCCTTTGGTGCTTCTTGAGGCAGTGGCATAGGTTTAAAGACCGCCAGATCAGCATCTGAAACAGGCTGAAAATCCTCACCTATCATTTTCCGTAGAAGCGCGTCTCTGTACTCGGGGGCACATTTATATATGCTGGCGTATGCATCCCCTGAAGTGAGATCAAATAGTCGAGCTACCTCCCCTCCTATAGCTTCAGCTAACAAATCCTTGGGAAGGAACCCAAATGACCCATCAGCAACCTTTACAAAAATACAGCCAGAGTCAGTAACAGCGGACCAAGGATCAACCTCAAACACGTGTTCCTTTCCAGCTATACTAAGCTTCAGAGTTAGTTCATTACATACCTTTAGTTCTACAGCATCTAAGTCTCTCAACTTCTCTGCCTTAACAACCTGAGATTGACGAAGCTGCTTCAACCAAGGCTTCACATCTTCAAAGTATAAAGCCTCAGATTCACTATCTACCGACAACGTGTAGCTAGCTAGTGATTGACGCATAGAAGATTTAGTCAAATTCTCAACACCAAAGAGCTTCTTTACTTTTTGACCACCTACACGAGCGGGTAGATCAACTACAGCAACATCTTTAAGCATCGATCGGGGCACTACCTCTGAATCGATGTGTACCAAATCTTTCACCCTCATGTAGCTACTTTCCCCACTAACACTAGCCCACATTACTCCTTCATCGAGGAACTTCTGATACTCACATCCATGGTATCCATAGAGGTTTCCTTCACTCTCTAGAAACCATCGATACACAGACTTAGCAGCTTTACCGTCCAATGAAAGATCGGGTAAACGGTTCATCAAACCATACACCTCATCTCTGCTCAGACTATCGAGCCCCGGACTTACCCCTACCCTTTCCCAAGCATGCCGGAGTCTCTCAAATTCGAGTAACCCAAGCTCTTCTTTCTCTGATTTTTCAAAGTCACAAGGTTTAGGAAACAGAGCCTCAACCACTTTGGTTGGCAGCATCACATCTCTCGGTTTAGATTTCTCCCCATGAGAACTTGGTAACCAATCTGTATTGGCAATCATCCAAATGATAGCTGAAGGCATTAACTGAGAGCAACGTCTTTCATTATGTGCTCTGTAAGGTTTCGCCGTTAGCTTACAATGCTCAGAATGAGACTCTCTCCATCCTTCAAACCGATGATCTATTGCCGCCCATGACAATATCGCTAGAGGTGGAGCCATAGATAAAATATCTGAGAGCCCATCTACCATTACTACATCTCGCACCCTAGCAGTTTCGACATCACTGGAAGTCGAGTATGAAACATCCCCGAATAACGCCGGGTATGATATTACCGAACAAACATAGTCTTTAAATCCTGCCACCGAGGTCCCGAGCTTATCAACAATCTGTCTCGGCATGTCAGCCACACCAAGCCAGACTAAAAAGCTAACAACCTTCTCACTATTACAAGGCAACCCCAAATGCTCGCGATCAGCTATCAGCTTATCGTTCGCCCAATCACCATACAACCCCTCCAGCATACGCCCCTTGAGACCGTACTCTCGACTTAAATACAAGAGACCAGCTGGAACATACTCTCCATCTTTATTAGGAAGCTTAATGCTCAGGTCTTTGGGCAGTCCAACAACGCTATCATCTTCCCACTCATCATAGAGCTGATAGATCCATGCCACTAACTCTCTCCAGACGAGCCCCTCACGTAGGGCGGCTACCTCTATCACTTCTTTCGCTGAGACTACAAGTCTGCGAATCACACTTACATTTGAGAACTCTTCTGCCCCAAATTGCTTCAGTTTCTTCTGGAGATCCCGCACATCCTTCGGGTGAAGAACTCTCTCCAGTTCACGTTTTAGCTCAGGTTCAATGAAAGTAACATTTGTCCACGAAGGCAAGGAATCCATGACCTTAACCTCGGACAAGAAGGTCCTACTTCCCTCAGACACAGGAGTCCCTGTGTGATCGAGTAGCAGTTGAGAAAAGGCAAATTTATCTTCCAACTTTGCTTCTACTATTCCTCGGATAAGACGAACTCGAGCCTCTAGCCCCAAATAAACCTTACCACATCTCTCGACGAATGCGTCTGATTCCAGCTTAGCTAGTTCTAGAGAATTTATAAATGAGATATACCTCTGTTCCTCGGGACTATTCACTATATCACCAAAGGCTTTTACTGGGAGCCAACTATCTGAAGCTTGCTCAACGTGCCACACCTCACTCGACTTTCTTAACGTTCCATCCAAGCAAGGTAGTATGCGCCTTTTCTTAGCCTGCTCTATGATAAGTACTCCAAACCCAACATCAGCTAGCTCTCTTGGATAAGGCAGACCTCGCTTAGGAGCTAATTTATCGATGGCACTCCAAGGGCTCTCAGTACTACTCTGTAGTTCAGCAACAGAGACAAGCTTCACTGCTAAATCTCGAAGTATGTGAGCATTAATCTCACCCCGGGTAGGGCGCTTCCGGTTCTCTTCGAGTCTCAGGGTCGCATGACACACCACAGGTAAAGGCACCTCAACCTCTGTTGGGAAAAAGGAGTACAGTGGGTATGCTTCCTTTTTTGAGCTACCCTCCATCGGAACAGCAATGGTTATCTGATAGCTTTGAGCGCCTGCTTCACCATCTTCTAACAAATCGACAGGAACACGCTCATCACTGTAATCGTAAATCTTCCAGTCCCCTTTAAACTCACCGTCCTCTAGCAAATGGTATCGGCCAGCTTGAAGCTCTTTCCGACTCCAAACTTTAACAGGATCATCACCTCTCTGAATCTCGACCTGAGCGAGAGAATGCACAAAGAGTAGAATCTCATAGGGAAGTTCATCGAGCTGTTGCTCAGCATGCTTGTAAGCCCCTTTTTTTGAAAAGGGCATGCCCACAACCGTATCAAACCCTTCGCTCCGCAACTGCTCACTATGTTCATAGATCTTGCGTTGGAGCTCACAGTTCAACTGATGCTCAATATTCTGGGTATCTGAATACGCCGGGAAAGCGAGAAGAGGACAGACTACATCTGTTGTGTCGCCACGCTCTTTATTTACTGCTTCAGCTAACGAACCGGACTTACCCATCATCTTATGCAGAACCTTCTCACTGTGAGTTGGATCAAACACCAAGCGTAACGAACCGCTATTGATAATAGGAGTTCTTGACCAGTTAAGAATAGATCTGAAGCCTAAACCTTTCTCTCCTACCCTAACACCACTTTCTCTTTTTTTCGGGCTAAGATTCGCAGTCTGTAGTGATTTTATCCCCCCCTTTGAGAAGGGCACTCCAGTGTTAGCTATCAATAGCCCATGATCCAGAAGACAGATTCTTACTCGCCCGTTCCCACCTATTGCCGCAGCTGCATCACCAGCATTTTGTAACATCTCAAGGAGCTCTCGCCCCTCATAGTCATGTTTAACTTGGAGCTCTTGACGATAATCCGCAATCAAGCGATCCCCGTCTCTCAGCAGATATTCCTCACATCGCAGCTGCTCTTGCTCTTCCAACCAAGTTACCCATTCTGTCGCATTCATAATACCGGTATCAAAATTGCTCACTCTGCTATCCCCTTCGCTCCACGAGATCACTCAGTCGCCTAAATGCTGCACTTCTGCGATTAGAGGCAGGTATTTCGCTTATTATCTTAGATAGCTCACTTGGTATATAGTGAACATCATCTGCTATGGTAGCATCTAACAAAGCTATCACATTCCCTGGATGACGTTTGTGTAGATTAGATTCATAGATCTCATCACATAAATGATCAGGCCACCCCATCGGCTTAATCCACTCCTTTACTTCGGCCCAGGCCTCGTCGAACGCATCTCCAGCATTCACACAGATTTCGGCAAAGAACCCTCCTACATCCTCAGTCTTCTTCTCCTCATCCTTGGGCCATATATCTCTAATGAAAGGTTTAACAGTATTGCGCCAGTAATCAGCTCTCTTCTCCCCCACTCCCTTGAGCCGGGTAGATATGGATGCGGCCGCAAAACGTAATTGATAGAGGCTCAAGCTCTCGAAAATCGATCTTAAGTCCTCGTTAGTAAACGTCGCATACCGCGTAAGACCAAGGTATGTCACAACATCGGCAAACTGCTTTGCATTTGTATCCTCATTATTAAATCTACCCGAAGTAGCAATCAAATGCTCTTTAAGGTCAGCTACCAGTCCGGGTGATATGCGAGGCGACATTAAATAGCCACTCCAGGCTGCAATTGCCAGCTCTTCATGATTATCCCAATCAAACGCTACAATGACATGATCACGAGTCCATCCAGGATCAACTCGATACAAGAATTCAACATACTTAGACAAAATTAATATGCCATAGCTGTAGATAGGTTGCTCAAACGAACAGATCTGAGTAAACAGCTCTCGTACGTTACCCTCAAGTTTTCTATCTGTAGAAGAAGACTGATTCCACCACCAGAGGAATATTCCTTCGGCAACATCACCAATAGGATGATTAATAGCAGCCATTGCATGATCTGAACTTACAGGTTCTTCGTCATACACCCTGTGAACAATATCTTCACCTAGCTTGTAGACGAGATCATCCTGTCTACGTAACCTCTCTCCCCTTTTAGCAGTCAGATTTCCTACCTTGCATAAGGCATCTGCAACAGCTCTATGAATATCCTCCCTCTGTTCATAACTTAAGCGTAGGATAAAAGTCGCAGCGTAATTCCATGAAAGCTCCAACAATGTTTCTCTCGCACTCCATGCTCGTATACACTCGTTCACTCTATCAGGTAGCCAGACTTCCTTCTCAAAAATTAACTCGTTTAAAGCTTTAGCTGGTTCCTTAAACTTACGCCGACAGAGATCACTCCACTCACTCCTACCAAAACGGTCCACCTCTTTATTCTTGATCAACCACTCAACATAGTCATCCCCCATTGTTCTACAAGAAGCTGAGAGTTCTAGCTCAGCCTCTCCCATTTCCATAAAGCTAGTAAACTCCTCGCTTTGGTTCTCAGATAACCCTACATCAGGATGGGCAGCTTGATATTCATCCATATATTCTGCAGCATTTTCACCTAGTTCCCAACCTCCCTCGCGGAGTTTAGCTAACCTTAGCCAAATTTTATACGAACGCTTCCTCACTAAGTCTTCTTCAGTCTCGCCTTCATAGATCAACTCTTCAGCTGGCGCATTGAGAATCTCCTGCTCAAGACTACGCTTCAGAGCTGGTTCGACATCAGCTCCGATCACCACTAACAACCGCATCAACTCTCGACGATATGCATCATCCCATAAATACACTTCGGCAGAAGAAAGTAGGAATTCTATACGCTCATTACTTGATAAGATCTGCTCTTGGGCAGCCGCGAACATAGCCAGCCTTTTCAACATAATCGCAGTGCTATTGCTCCATTGGCTAATATAACCCCTAGCTATTACCTCATCCACCTGAAGTAGCGACGACCATGCATCTCTAGCCCAGCGAACGAGAGGTTGCCAGTTCTGCGTGTATTTACCCTGACTAGAATCAGAAATAGATGGCACCTCAAAAGATAAATACCATTTAGCTCCATCTTCACCATACAATTTGAGATGCAACTCTTCAGCTTCTATGACCATAGCGACGAAGTCATTTAGAAATACATGCAAGTCGTTGCCCCATCTCTCTGAATGTCTCTTCCTAGAGTTAAACTGAGAGTATACACGCTCACCTACAGCAAAAACACTGTAACGAAATATCGAATGAATACGTTCTTCTTCAGAACCATCTCCTTCACGCCCCGAGTATGCCTCTTCGATTATTATCTTAGGAAAAATACGCTCCCTAAGTTCATTTCTCAGCCCTCCTGTAGGGCCAAACATATCCAACTTAGAAAACCATTCATATACCCATCCATAATGTTGAAATTCTGAATAGTTCAGAAGTAGATACATCCAAGCCTCTCGCATGAGAGGTGTAGGAATAGCATCGGGAGCACCACCTAACATCTTCTGTAAAGCCTCTTCATCCCCGTCTTTTTCTGCCTTAGAGATCCTTTCTATCCTGCGCCAAATTTGATTGCGAAACTCACCATGTAGGACGCCCCCCTTCTTTGCTAACCATAATATGAGGTGAGGATTATTCAGATGCCTTAGCAGCCATCTCCCAATTTGAAACATAACATCGTCCCAACCCGACCGCTCATGATTTTGCCTAGTTAAGCTCATGTATGGGGCCTTCTTCCACGGTGTAGGCCGATCTATCATACTGAACTTATTATCCGTCTTTTTAGTAGAAGGTTCGTGGACGCCATATCGGCTTAGTTCATCTGTACCGAATAAAGGCTCAGAGAACACCTTCAACCATTCGAATGGAGGCACTGGGTTATGCTCTGCGAATGTACGAGCTGCTACGGAGTCAGTCATCGCCCACAGTACTCTACTTACAGTGAAGTCATCTCGCGTGATTGCTGTTGGTAGTTTTGAAGCCTCGTTAGCTATAATGCTAGATTTACCACCTGCACCTGTCGAATAAACCTTCGCCCACTCTATCATCGTCTGATGAAGGGCAGAATGCCCAACTTTCCCGGGTAGTACTTCATACAACACTGGTGTGACTCCTTTGGTCCGCCACTGAGCATCTGCATCTTTGGAGTCTCCTTCGTAACCCGCAAATGCATACGCTTCTGGCGTTTGCTCTCCTAGCAAAGCATCTGCCGATATTGCATCCATCATGTAGCGTAAGACCGGGTCGTCTATGCTATACCCAACAAAACAAACTGTATAATTACGAAGTAACTCGCTCACAAACCTCGCAGCCCACCTTTCATAGAGATAAGCCTTACCAAAGTCTCCACTCGTGACTACTAAGCGGTTGAGCTCTTCTAATGACGGCTCTTTTTTAGCTAAAAGCCCATGCAGGTACACGACACCATTCCACATGCTTTTCTTAGGAATAGGAAGATATGGCGCAGGGCAACTAGGCACTTCTAGTTTCTCTTTTTTGATAACTTGCTCAAAGATTCTATCAAAATTTGTAGTAACTAGCCGAGTCTTCCCCTCAGCGTCACAAGCTAGCTTGAGTAGCGCTGAATGCGTATCTTTAGCACCATCCTTTCCCCATCGCGGTTCGAGACTACTAGCCAACGCTCTGCGAACCCGTTCTCGATCACCCAGTCGACGCTCAAGCAGATCCAAAGTTTCATCGTATCTCCACTTTTTGAGAGCCGCCTTCTCCACAACACTCTTATTTGTTCCAGAGAGTTTGTAGATCTTTTCAACTAACCCTTCGAAGTCCGGCAAGCCTGCTGGATACGATATACCAGCGCCACAAAAGAAAACAACCTTCCCCTCCTCATGCGCTTCTAACAAGCGCTCAGGAATATCAGGACCATTAGTAACAAACGCCGGCATCTCTCTACCCCTTCACCACCTGTGCCTTCTCCGGGTCGTAACGGTACTCAGTTATCGTCCCCTTACGCAGCTTCTTGATCGTAACAGGCTTATTCCCGAAGGCTTCTAGAAATTGAAACGGAAAGTTCTCAGCATCGAACGGCTCTAGCGCCAGACTTGATACAGCTTCTTCAATCTCTACAGCATTCATATAATCTCTCAGGGGAATCAGGATCGAACCATCCGATCCATCTCACACAGGCAATAGGTCTAGCATTCCTACCTAACACGTCGAGCGGGAAATCAGGTCAAAACTCGGAAGTATTTCCTCACAGATTCAGGCACCCTCACTACAGCTTCACGATCATCACGCATGCCTAACCCCTACCCTCCACCATGGGACAATGGCAGGTATAAGCTCAAAAATCGTGGTACTTCAGATCTCCTCTCATTAAAAATATCACTAAAACGGCACTCTAAACGTTAAAGTGCCGTTTTGAAATTACAAGCAGCTTAGTCCTCCGGGAAACCCCTGCATAGAACGGTGTCGTCATGAACGAACACCAATCACGAACCGACATGGACCAGAGCACGCCATCCCAGACTGAGAGCAATGCCCAGGTCCTCATCACCCTCAAAGCGATCCTTCAGCAACTCACCTCCAAGGACACACCTACGAAGGAAGCGGTAACCCCTACCCACGTATCTGTGAGCACAGCTCCACCGTGTGAAGCACTGGAAGATATCGAAACACCAGAGGAGGCATCCTCTCCTAAGCTCCAGGACCTCCCTGAGTGGATCTCTGTAGATCTTGGCTGTGAAGCCACATCCATCGGCAAGACCCGCATGTACGACCTCCTCAACAATGGAGACGTCCACTCTATCCTTATCCGCAACAAGGGCTGCATCCGTGGCATGCGTCGCATCCACACGCCTAGCCTCATCGAATTCATGGAGAACCAGCCATCCAAGTAACCCTCTTTTTTTAGCCCAGACATGAACTATGACAGCACATACACGAGCTCCGCCGGAGCAAACTTGGCCCTTCGCCAGAGCGAAGGGATTCAACACTCTTGGAACCAAACATCCACAAGAACAAGCGACGCGTTCCCTCGAAAGAACCAACTGGAAGGTTGGCTCGGGGATGAGGGCGTACAGGGCGTATCACACGACCTGTACGAAGACTACTGGTGCGTGGGTCGTCAGCCCCTAAAGGCAGACATTCCCACCAACAAGGTGACAATGTTGAAGGACTTCCCGCTTCCTCACGAAAATATTGGAAAACGTGAGGGGGTAGCCGGGAAGCGTGCGCATGTAGCTGAAATATCCTACATGACGCCTCAGAGCAGAGAAGGAGTACGTACAGGAACATCTTCAAAAAGGCCTCGTAACACTATTAATTTGCGATCAGAGCTCCTAGAGCTCACCAGCACCTCCTCCGGGATACTGGAGGTGATCACCCTGGTACTTGATCGTCGGGGCGGTGATGACATCCTCCCTCTGCGTAATACACCAGCAGTAAACACGGTAACCCCCGTCCGTTACTCGTCAGCGAGAGTGCACAAAGCACTGGATAACGGGGAGTCAGGTCCGACAACCAAGCCAATGCCTCAGTGTAATGCTGCGGATACGCCAAATGCAGTCGGCCTCGGACACGTAACGAAGAAAGGAGGGAAGCTACGTCTTCTCAACTAACGCCGAGCAATTCGGAGTGGGAGAGAGCTGACACGCGAACCTTCCAACTTCAGTTACGGATACACAAGGCGCTCCAAGAGAATGACACAACGCTAGCAACGCAGACGACCCTAAAGCTCCTAGAGGAGAGAGCTTGCAGGGTGGCAGCTGTAGACTTCGTAGTCCACAAGCATGAGGACAAACAATCCTCAGGCCCAGATGGCAAGAAGTATAGAACAGAAGAAGAGAGGAACCAACTAGTCTCAGGAATGAATCTAGAGGCCCCCTACTCCGCCACCCGCAAACGCTCCTTTCCCAAGAAAGGCTCCAAGGGCTCAAGAACGATCGAAATAGCAAACTTTAGCGACCGAGTTAGAGAAAAACTGATAGAAATAGCTATCACCCCTTGGATAGAAAGAGAGCTCGCACCAGTGCAGTTCGGATTCCGCCAAGGGCGAGGCCAACAGGACGCCATTGCGTACCTTCGCCTTCTTCTATCCGGACACGGCCCCAAATGGGTAGTGGACGCGGACATCTCCAAGTTTTTCGACAAGATACTACACTCCGGGGTACTCGATAGCCTTAGGGCTCTCAACCCACCTAAGGAGCTTATCAACTACATCAGTAGTTGGCTGAATCAACGCGACAAACTCGGCAAGAAATCTGGAAGAGGCCTCCCGCAAGGCAGCCCACTTAGTCCAGTACTAGCCAACCTCGCTATATGTAAGCTTCCGCAACACCTGAGCCTCGGGAAGGGCGAACAAGTAATCATCTACGCAGATGACCTTGTATGCCTCACTAAATCTCAGGATAGAGCTGAACGGATCTACCTAAACATCGACACCCACCTCCAAACCTTAGGGCTAACCCTAAGCAAGGAGAAATCTAGTATTAGACATACTATGGATCAGGTGAACGGCCACAAGCCGGGATTCCACTTCCTAGGAGTCAGATTCTGGCACGGGCTAACGAATAAAGACGGCACCACTAAGCCCTACGCTTTAGCAATGCCATCAAAGGAGAACGTCAACGCCCTGAAACAGGAGCTAAAAGAGATCGTAAAGCAAACCACCGTCTGCAAGAAGTACAAGGATAGTAAGAACCTCCAGCGACCATTCGAGAGAATGATCAAGAAGCTTAACGCTAAGCTTAGGGGCTTCGGTAATTACTACAGGCACACCAACGCGAAACGCACATTCGGTAAGATAGATTCCTATATGCACGACACCCTCCTTAGAAAAGCCTTCAAGGTATTCAAGGGACAACCTCGAGCTAGGATAGTCAGAAGATACTTCAGCGGAGTATCCAGAGACAAACAAGGGAACCCTCTTAAGAAGCAGAATGGCGAAGAGCGTAAAAGAAAATGGATCTTCCAAGATCCGTTACATAAGGGAGCCGGACATCCACTCACAGTCATCAAGCTAGCGGACATACGTGTAGGAACACACACCATGGTAAAGCACGAGCGATCCTACTTCGACGGGGACTGGATCTACTGGAACACTAGAGGTTCTGGTAGATATCGAGGAACCCCTCAAGGGATCAACGCCACTGCTATTCGCAGACAACAGGGTAAATGCCCTCTCTGCAAGAAACCTCTTATCCAAAAGGAGACTGAACTTACTCAGCACTTAGGACAGGACGGTAAAGAACAGGTGATTCATATACAGTGTCTTTCTCACATAGAGCCTCAGTCCGGGGTGTAAGCCCATTGCGCAGAAATGTGCCCGATGGGTTTCAGCGGAGAATGTTTCGTGAGGAGCATTTGAAGCGTCCACCTTAGGCACGGAGTATCGGCTCCGTGCATATCCAAGAGTCATCAAGTCTAACGACTTTTTTCATCAACTAACTATTCCCGCCGTCACGGAGACGGCGGGCCACATCACCAAAAAACATGAAAAAGAACATCACTAAAGCCCCTCCGGGCCACATCTCCTTTAGCGACGCAGCAAGTCGCTACAAAGCAGTAAAATCCACCATCAAGGCTTGGTCTAAGAAGGGACTTCTTCCCACCGTACAACCGGGCGGAGATAGAGGCACGAAGTACGTCGAGATCGCTGCCCTCGAAAAGCGCCTGAAGGAAAGCAACGTGCAGAGTATCTTCAAAGACGACACTTCCCCCCTTGAAGCTTCGACCTCAGCCCAAGGTTCGGCCTCACCAAATGCAGATGACATTGAAACGATAGCGCCGGATGAGACTAACACACAGCAACCAGATAACAGTTCTAAGCCGGAGCCCTCCGAGATTAAGGCTATCCAAGAGCACCCTGAGAGAAATGAATCTAACAATGAGGAATTCACCTACTCTGAAGAGTTTTCCCACGAGGAACCCGACCTCCTGAAGTACCCTAAGGTGAAGAACCGTAAGCGTAACAAACGCCTAAGTGATGATCAGATTGATCGCATCATCATGAAGCGCACTCCTCGCCAGCTCCTACACCTTCGTGACAAGATCACTGATGTACTAACCCAAGGTCGAGATGACGACACCGCCTAGTTACCTGTCTATGGAAGTCGCTGAGATATTCAACATAACTGAGGAGTTCGTGGAAGCTCTGATCAGCGCAGGACTATTGGAAGCAGCATTCAGCTCGGGCCTACACCACATTCCAGTACATTCTGTTGATAAGCTGGATGCCTATCTAGGTTACCCCACCAAGATGAAGATCGTGCGCTTGGGCGCTCCCAAGAACTTGAAACCCTAACCTACGAGCACACCGCTGAGGAACAACCTTCAGCGGTGTTTCTCCTTCTCAATAGCCTTCTTAGCAACATTTCTATTCTTCAACCTCTCTTTAACCTCACCTCTAAGGTCCTGACTTACTCTTTTATCCGTGTCTATTTGGTTTTCAATGTACTTAACCAACTTATCAGGTGAGGGCCACCTAGCGTGTAGCTTATGGTATTCCCGAATGTACCTCCTGATGACACGAGTGTGAGGAAAGCGTCCATCTGGATTCACTGAACGCGTCTTGAACTTCTTACCTAAGTTAGCCAGCTCTCGCTTATTCAAATCATACGCAATCTCCGCTCTGCGCATTCCAGCACAGTATGCGACCCAAGCCAGCTCCTGAGCTTCCGCCCTGGAGCTCTGATATAAATCTAAAAATGTAGCAGCTTCAGAAGCTCTCCACAATAACTCTGTAGCCTGTAACCCTCGCTGATTAGCAGAATCGATTTCCTCCTCTAACTTCCTGATAAGCTCCGCTAATTCAACCCATATCAGCCTGGGGTCCCCGCCATCTAACGATATGCTACCATCCAACGCAGCCTCGCCCTCAAACAACAACTGGAAATCAAACGGCCCACCACCGGGAAGCCCCTTTCCTTCATACACATCATTATAAAGAATATCCCAATTGAAGAGTCCCTTCATATAACACATATCGTGAAGTTGTTGGTGTACTAGATCGCGATCCACTCTCAGCCCCAGCTCAGAGTGCTTTGCATAAATCGCTTCAATCGGCTTCCCGTACTCATCTTGTATTGAAACCAGTTCACTCAACGCCCTGCTCAACATATCTATTGGCTCACTCGCCACCACTCTCCCATTCTCACCCAGCTCTGCAAGTCGAAGACATGCTTCACCGCGAATCACACGATCTCCTATTTTCAAGACACGGGGCGGCACCCAAAACACCTCCGCTCCATCAGCTCCTTCATACAGAAGACAACGCCATGTCGCGGCCTCCTTCACCTCATTTGGAAAACAAATGCCCCCTGTACTATCCCAATCAATATTTTCACAATAAGGTGCCACCTCTACATTTATCCCCCTAAGCACCCGAGGCTCAGTAAACAAATTCACGGCATGCGAAAATGGAGAATTAGACGCCCTCACCTCAATCACTCTCCACCTACACCCCTTCCGTTTAAGATCTATGCGAGCACTCGCTAATGTATGAGCGAGCTCAGACACACCAGAGGATGTGGGTACATTTCGCATCTTCGCCTGGATATGCTCATCGGTGACAGCCTCTCTCTGATGTTTTCTCTCCTGACTGGCGGCAATCTTGTCAGCTCTCGCTTTACTTGAAAGCTTCGCGGTACCTTCACGTTGCTTTAACCTATCTAACTTTGGTAGTAGCTGACCTGTTACTGCCTCTGCATCCTTCTGGATTTCTTCCTTAAAATTACTAACCTTCCCTTCAAGATTTTCCACCTTCTTATCTCTCAGCTGCAGCTGTAACAACAACTCCTCCCGATCCATATCATCATACTGATGACTTGCTGTATTATTAGCCCCCATCCTAAATCCCCTCAGGTAATGCATCAGATGCACGTTGTAAGCTCTCTCTATCCGTCTTGATGTAGCCCTTGTGCACTTCAGAGCTTTCGTGCCCTACCCAATTTTTTACTGTTGCCTCAGGTATACCCGCATCATGAAGTAAGCTGATCGCAGTATATCGCAGGCTATGAAACCCTACAGTTGATGCCTGCCTCTTTGCATCTCTTCCCACTTCCTTACTTGAATGCCTTACGGGCTCTCTTAGTCCACAGCGTGCTAATATCCCTGAAAACTGATTAGACAGAGTCGTCGAACTCTTATTGTCATAGATATCGCCAAGCTCGGGGTGAATGAAGCCCTCTGGATCATCCCCGAACTCCAAGCTTTCAATGTGGGCTCTCAACGCTGTCGACATGGGAACCACCACGTATGCACCTGTTTTTCTTGTAATAATGCGAACTTCACCACGCTCTAGATCGATAGCTGACCAGCGAAGTGTAGAAAGATCTCCAAGACGTTGGCCAGTATAGAGACCAAAAAGAACCATACTTTTCCACTCCCCATGAGCCTCAGCTAAAATCTTCTTCAGTTCTACAATAGTAAAGGCCCGCTTATTACCAGCCTTAGCATGTTTACCCACTCCTAACTTCAACTCCAAAGTGGGGTCCTCGAGAATCAAACCTTCAGTCATTGCTGCGCGAAACATCGCCCTAGCGGCCTTCACCTTTTTACTAGCCGTACTAGCGCTAACACTTTCTAACAAGTGATTCCTATACGACGCCACATCCTCACGCCTTACATTATTGATATCCTCCTGAGCCCTCCCCCCTAACCATTCACAGAACGTGTTGAACGCATTCGTGTAGTGTCCTATCGTAGATTCAGACACCTCACCTCTTTTCATATTGATAAACTGATCACAGTACTGACGCACGTTCCGGGTCGCGATCTCTTGACCTGTAAGCTCTTGGTGAAACTCTGAAATCACCTCACGCACCTTACGTGCAGCACGCATGTTCTTGGAGGCATCCTCAAACTCATCAGCCATCTTCTGAGCCTTACGTCTATTGCCCTGAGTATTGCGCAACCCTGTAGAGCGATTCACTCGCTTACCATCTTGGTTCTTCCATCCTGCATACCAATTCCTAGAGCCCTTTTGCTTAAACACAAACGCCATGTGCGACTAATACACATACTAATACACAACGTCAACATTCGCCTAAGTTCACAAAACATAGAAAAACACAAAAACCTATATGAAATAAGTGATTAACACGTAGCACACACATCCTCGAACAACCACGAAATCGCCATTTCCGAACCGTGGGTTCGAATCCCACCCGATCCGCCATCCTTCAATAAAAACGACTCCAGTTCGCTGGGGTCTTTTTTGTTTTTGTAGAATGACTGTCAGAATGAGAACGCAGTTCGATTACAAAAGTAAACGCAAGAGAACTCTTTTCGCGAAGTAGAACTAACTCTATGGTCACTCAGCAACTCGACGCACAATTCCACTCGATCCATCTTCATAAAAGTGCTGCGCCCCTTATTTATTATAAGGTAAAACCTGCACAATTCCTCAAAGAGCGAGTTGCACTACTACCACGCCGCAGTGTTCGATGTCACCAACCAACACTCTTTTCGCGACTTCAGCTCCTAACCACTCGCTAACTCCATCGGGAAATAAGATTTCTACATCTTCGGCATCAATATGCAGGTTGAAATTAATCACCACTAAGAAGGCCTGAGCTGACTGCGGATCATGGCGCAGAAAGGCGTACAGACTTTTCCCAGGTTCTTCCCCAGCCAAAGCAAAACGTGGGTTTTCTAAATTTGCTGAATTCAATCCATAGACTCCACCTCTGACAAAGGCTGGTTCTTGCATTAAGTTCATCCACTCCACATACCATTCACGCAAAGCGAGCTGAGCTTCATCTAGACCTCCACCGTCATAAACGCCCTCATGCACCCACGCTGCTAGTCTTGGGAGTTGTCCATAATCAAAAATCGAACTGCGGCCATCGTCCTTCGCAAACCCTTCATCGCCATCGCCAACTTCCCCTACTTCTTGACCATTGTAGACCATGAATGGGCTTGGACCGACTCCTGAAAGGTAAGCCGTCACCGCCTTTCCGATGCGAGCTCCCTCTCCGCCCCAATGGTGCGACGAAGCCAAGCGTACTTCGTCGTGGTTCTCCGCATAGCGGAGCATTCGGTCACGACGTTCTGTCGCCCATAGTAACTCGTCTAAGTCAGTCGCATTTCGCCCATGCTCGACCATACTCTTCACCAGCTCGTAGCTATCGCCATCGTACACAGTGTCAAAACCATTTTCTAACAATGCTTCTAACACGTTTTTGTTAGTTAACTTCGCGGGATCACCGTCATAGGCCTCGGCCATAAAATAACATTGCTGATCGCGCAAACGAGCCCTTCGCGTGACCCAGGCCCAAAACTCCACCGGTACCATATGCGCCATGTCACAGCGAAATCCATCCACCCCCATCTCTTGCCAATAAGCGAGAATCGCATCCATCTTCACCCAGGTATCGGGCACCTCATCGAGCCGAGCCTCTGCTTCAGGTAAACTCTGTGTATCTCTACCTTTGGTATAATCATGACCGTAATTCAACTTCACGGTCTCATACCAGTCACTCAAGCTAGGGTTCCAAGTAGCGGCATTATTTCCAGTCACTCGCCCTCGACCCTCAGCATCGTAAATTCCCCCAGGCAAATACATCGGTCCATCACCTTCTAAATAGTAAAAATTATTGTTCCACGCAAAGAAACGACTTGGATCGTCACTCTCACCGAAATTTAAATCAGGTTGAATGTCACTATGATAACTGCGCGACACGTGATTTGGAACAAAGTCGATAATCACTTTCAAATCTGCTTCATGGCATCGATCCAATAGCTCGGCAAATTCCTCGAGCCGATTATCAGGCTCAATTGCGTAATCTGGCGACACATCAAAATAATCACGGATAGCATAAGGGCTACCAGCCTTGCCTTTGAGTAAAAGCGGATCATCCGCTGGTATATTAAGATAAGAAGTAGCACTCGATTGCTCTAACACTCCAGTCAACCAAACATGGCTGAAACCCATTTTTTTGATTTCGCTCAGCGCCTTTGTAGTGATTTCAACAAACTTCCCACAACCATTCTGTTCAATCGTCCCATCAACGACTCGTGCTGGATTCGTATTGCTAAAGTGCCTCACAAATAGCTGATAGATCGTCGTTCTCACTGAAACTATCCTGTAAAAATTCTCTTTCGAGTAAACACAATTAGTAAGTAAGCCATCTCCCTCGAATCATTTCCTTCTCATCAGAACAATTTAGTTATAAAAACAGGCCGAACAGAATGGAAAAGCAATTAATAGAAGTGGGTACCTTCATGACCTACACTCTCGCAATTATTGTATTCTTCGTGGGGGCTACCTTAACTCAAAAATGCAAGTTTCTCCGAGATTTTAACATCCCAGAACCTGTGACTGGAGGAATCATTGCCTCACTCTGCAGTCTGCTTCTCTATCTCACTTTCGACCTCGAGCTGAGTTACAACCTCGATTTCCGAGACGTACTCTTGGTCTATTTCTTCACCACCATCGGCATCAACGCCCGGTTCTCTGATCTCAAAGCTGGTGGCAAGCCACTCATTATCCTCACAGTTCTCACGATCGGTTATATCTTCGTCCAGAATACCGTCGGTGTCCTCGGAGCCTCTTTGATGGGTTTGCCAAAAGCCATGGGTGTGTTGACTGGCTCCACATCTCTAATAGGTGGACATGGTACCGCCATTGCCTGGGCTGATGAAATCGCCGTTGATTACGGTGTGCCAAACGCCCTAGAAGTAGGAGTCGCCGCTGCCACCATGGGACTTATAATGGCGAGTTTACTCGGTGGCCCAATCTCACGCTGGCTGATCAATAAATTTGGCCTTAAAGGCAACGACAGTACCAACCTCACAGTCGGCGTGAGTCACGAACAAGAAGACGTCGAAGAGATCACTCACATCAGCCTTATGCACTCCATTTTGGTGATTCATTGTGCCATCATTGGAGGAATTCTTCTCGATGGCTGGGTGAACCAATATGTGAAGCTTCCTCTCTTCGTATCCTGCCTCTTAGTTGCTATTTTCCTCTCAAATACCGTACCTTTACTTTTTAACAAAATGCATTGGCCTGCACGCACTAGAGGCCTAGCTATAATTTCTGACTTTTCGCTCGGCCTATTCATCGCCATGTCACTGATGGGAATGCAGCTCTGGACTATTGCCAAACTCGCGGGTCCCTTGTTAGGCCTCCTCGCACTCCAGGCTGCAGCAGCTATTCTCTTCATTAGGTTCCTCCTTTTCCCTCTTATGGGGAAAAATTACCAAGCCTCGGTTCTCAGTGCTGGCTTTGCTGGTTTCTCACTAGGCGCCACTCCTACAGCGATCGCGAATATGACAGCTGTAACCAAAGCCCACGGCCCCGCGCCGTTGGCTTTTATTATCCTCCCTCTCGTTGGAGCATTTTTTGTCGATCTCTCAAATGCTCTCATCATCCGCTTTTTTCTAGGTCTCTGATAAAAAGAAACCTCTGCACAGGTACCAAGCTGTGCAGAGGTAAAGTTGCTATCCCTAGCGATGCTATGTTGAAACTCTATTAAATTAGACAGTCTCTTGTGTGAGACAAAGGATCCCCATCCATTTGTGTTAATGCCTAACCGAGTCTCAATTAGCTTATGGTTTATAATACCCTAATATTCATCAATTTCCACAAATCTTCGCACGTTTTCCCAAAGAATCGGCAAACAAACGTCTGGATTTAAACGCCCTAGGATATTCAACTAACAGACAAAACTAACATCTGTTAGCTATTTCGTAGAGCCTTTCTTACCAGCTAAACCCACGAACTTCACTGGGACATCATTCTCTTGTTTTGCACCAGGTGTACTTCTACCGTTCTCGATATAACCCAGCATCAGCTCGTGTAACTCATTCACCACTTCTGGGTTTTCTTGATAAAGGTTCTTCTGTTCAGTTGGATCCGCATCCAGATCGAACAACTGCCATTTAGGTTCACCTGCCGGCGCTTTTCTCGGCTTTGTCCATCCACCAGAACCACTACAGAAACACAGCTTCCACTTCCCTTTGCGAATCGCAAAATCACCGCTAATAGAATGCATCACAATAGCATCACGTTCAACCTTCGTTGGATCCTTCAAGGTTTCATAGAATGACACGGAGTCGACGCCATCACTAGGCTTCACCTCTGCTTCTGCGATCTCAGCACAGGTCGCATAGAAATCTGAAAGAGATGTGATTCGGTCAGTCGTCGCTCCGCCTTTAATCACTTTCGGCCAAAGAGCGAGTGTAGGAACGCGATGCCCACCTTCGTAAATGTCAGACTTCATACCACGTAAGTCGCCATTCGGCTTATGCCCCTGCTTTGTGAGACTTTCAATATCAGCTACTGGCGAACAACCATTGTCAGTTGAGAACATCACTAGCGTATTCTCGTAAATGCCATTTTTTTCAAGCGCTTCGAGCACCTGACCGACCACCCAATCTGTTTCCATCAAGAAATCACCATACTCGCCAATTTCTGATTTCCCCTTCCACGCTTCACTCGGAACGATGGGAGCATGCGGTGAAGTCAGCGGGATATACATGAAAAATGGCTTATCTTCCTTCGACTTCTCGTTGATATATTCCACAGACTTTTCAGCAAAATCGATGAGACATTGGTCCGCCTCGAAATCAGGATCCGCAGCTCCTTTGCGCTTCCATTGCTTTGTCGCAGTTGCGTCAGCCACCGCCATTTCATTCTCGATGTACACAAACGGCGGCATATCGAGAGATGCTTGGATGCCAAAAAAGTACTCAAAGCCATTAGCCGTAGGCGTCACTGCTGGCTTAGTAAAATCAATATCATGACCAGTTTTATCTTTCGGAGTACTTCCCTCCTTAAACTGCCAGCCAATTCCTAAATGCCACTTGCCAATACAGGCCGTATTATAGCCATTTTCTTTTAGCAATGACGCCACGGTGGACTCGTTTTCCTTGATCAATGGCTTGTCGTGTGGGGACAAAAATACCGAGCGCTGCAAACGTGTGCGCCAGTTATAGCGTCCAGTCAGAACGCCATAACGCGATGGCGTGCACACAGATGATGTTGTGTGAGCATCGGTAAAGCGGAGACCTTCCTTCGCCATTCTATCGAGCGCAGGCGTTGGGGCTTTTCCTCCCATGTGAGAGACATCGCCAACTCCCATGTCATCGGCAAAAATAAAGATGATATTCGGCTTCTCATCAGCTCCAAATCCGGAGTAACTGAGTGCCATAGTGAATAATGCAACAATTGTTTTCTTCATAAATAGTTAAGTGGATTTACCAAATTAAAAATAGATCAGCGTTTAAGCTCTGAACTCGGCGGCAATGGCACGCTATTGGCTCCTCGCCATTCTACGAGTTCTATTAGGAGTTTCTGCGCCACCTCTGGATGACTTTTTGCTAGGTTCTTGCTTTCTTTAAGATCCTCCTCGGTATCGTAAAGTTCGATCTTACCCTCTTTCAGATACTGAATGAGTTTCCACTTTCCTTTGCGAATGATCGAACACGGAGGGTCTTTATAGGTACTGGCGATATGCCAAAACAACGCTCGCTCATTCAGGTCTTCCCCCTGCATCAGCGGCACTAGGCTATCGCCATCGAGCACTCCTGCATAGTTGTTGACCTCTGCTAGATCAATAAAAGTCGGGAAAAGATCTAGTCCCTGCACTGCCGTCTGATTGCGCGAACCTTGCTTTACCATTTGCGGCCAATGAATGAGCATAGGCACGCGCAAGCCACCATCGTAGACGTTACCCTTTGCCCCACGCAGACTCTTGCTCGCACTTTGCAAACCATTGAAACCATTGTCAGAGGTAAAGATAATCACCGTATTCTCACGTAAACCCTCGCGGTCTAGGTAATCGGTAATGCGTTTAATATTATCATCGATCGATTTCACCATCGTCGCGTACGCTGCGATTTCATTTTTCTTTTTGCCTATTCCTTGCCCAGTCGCAGGATCACCCTCTTTTTCCATGAAATGCTCCATCAGCTCCTCACTGCGTGGAACTGATGGACGGTGCGGCGCATAGTAATGTAAGTTTACAAAAAATGGCTCACCTTTATGGCGATCGATGAAGTCGATCGCATCACTGGTCAGCCGATCGGTCAGCCAAGCATCTTCTTCCTTTTCCGCAATGAATGGATTCTTGAACGGAGCCACATAGCCGCCACCTGGAGCGTTATACCCTTTCGCGTAACCACGTGATGGATCTCCCCACCATGTGCCACCGACGTTTTCGTCAAAGCCGCGACCGATCGGATAGTATTTGGCAATCTCAGGCTTCTTGTGTGCTTCTAACCAGCTGAGGTCTCCATTCTTAGGTTGACCCAGTTTTTTCTTAAAAGGATAAGACGTTTCCAGTTCAGGATAAGGCCCCACAATATGCCATTTCCCTAGGTGAATGGATTTATAGCCAGCCTCACTCAGAGGTTTAGAATAAACAGGATGTTCTTCGCCCACCGTCCACTTAGAAAAAATGTTATCATTGCTCTTCCCCTTCTCGAGAACTGGAACTGTGTAACAGCCTGTGCGGAAAGATTGCTGACCTGTGAGAATTGCCGCACGAGATGGTGAGCACGTAGGGTACATAAATGCGTTCTCGAACACGAGACTTTGCTCGGCTAACGCATCGAGATTAGGCGTCTCGAAATACTTGCTCCCCATGAACCCCACATCCTGCCAGCCGAGATCATCAGCCAGAATAAAGATAATGTTAGGCTGCTTCGCGTAAGCACAGACAGAACTCACAGCAAGCGCCAGAGAGATGACGATATTTTTCATATGTTTGATTGTTTGAGATTTTTCAATCGTCCTCCACCACTCAAAAAACTCCGAAAGGTAGCGACGAAAAATTCGCAGCCTACTTGGAGGTCACCCACCCATCAGCTGCGAATTTAATAAAGTTCTATGTGAACGATTCTTTATTTGAGAGTCAGAATGTAGTCGACCATCGCTTCGGCATCTTCTTTGTTGAAACCTAAGGGCGGCATCGCTCCATCCTTAAATTCCTTAGGCTTTTCAGCGAGTGGATTCATGATCGCATTGACGAGGTAATTACGATCAACCGTCACCTTCACTTCTTTACCATCACGAATCACCACTTGCTCACGACCTATAATGCCAGCGAGGTTTGGAGCCCCCCAGCCATTGTCCATTTCACGGTGGCATGCACCACAAAGTGATTGAAACTTAAGCTCAGCCTGCTCGTGCGCAGTAAGTTCTACCACATCATCAGCACCAGCATCTTTTCCACCCTTCTTCTTCAGTAGGGTGTACCAAAATTCATCAGTGTAGAGCAGTGATTTACCGTCCTTCTTAGGATCCATTTTGACATTCACCACCCAACCCATGTTGGCGCTACTCTTGCTACCATTTTCAATCACGTACTGTGGACTCGCATCCTTCAGACCATTAATGTAAAGGCGCAGTCTTTTACCGCTTTCATCAAACTCCATCTTATTAGGCTTCAACTTCACTTTCCCAACAGGAGCTCCACCGTAAGACTTCGTAGATTGATATGTCCATGTTTCTACAGCGATATCTTCCAGCTTAATGGAATCCTTCGAAATTGGCTTGAGAAACTCAACTATAAAACCTCCATCAGCGACCTTCACCGTGAGAATCTCATTGAAATCAGCTGGGACTTCTTCAGCGGCCTTCACGCGAAAACGTTGTAGACCTGTGACGCTACCATTGAATTCCCAAAGTCTACCCGCACCGATTTGGCCGATGTAATAGTTCCCATCAGGCCCCACTTCGATTCTGTTAGGGCCACCAGTGAAACCGTTAGCTCCATTTTTATCAGCTTTGCCTCCTGAATGCTTGAAAGCAACACCTTGCCAAACTCCATCCACTTCTTCAGTGAACACGCGTAGCACACGGCCCATCGTGAATTCGCAGAGAAGGATCTGACCATTGTAGGGCTCAAGCACTCCTTTGCGGTCACGAATCACATGCGGTTGCGCAGGTGAACGAGCTGCTTCGTTCTGAGGCAAATGCACGGTTGGTGGCGTCACGAAGTGAACATCCCCGTTTTCAGGCTCCACTTCAGCTGGTTGAAATGCCGCAGCTTTCCCTCCATCCGAATTATAGAGGTAATGCCCATAGAACGAGCCCGGCGTAATGCGGATCAACTTATTCGACGGATTAAAAATCCCTTGGTTATCCGCTACATAGCTCTCGTTCTCAGGACCGACTTCCACACCATTCGGAGTGCGGAAACCACCTGCAAGATACTGTATTCCGACTTGTTTTGGATCTTCAGAACCAGTCAACGGTCCAAAGATAAAATGAGAACCACGGTGCACCGCAGGGTTTGGTGGAATCATTTTATCACGCTTACCACCTAACAAAATAGCTGTGGTAAAGTTACCACAGAGATATTGCTTCCCATCCTTCATATACGGTTCGAAACCAATCGTGTAAGTATGAAAATTAATGGTCGAAGTTCCATCAACAACCACTGTCGCCTCTTTTACATCAAGAGAATCCTTCTTCGTACCGCCATCAAAACGAATAATACGCGTCTTCTCACCCACATAAATACTGTCACCCACGACACCAACGGAACAAGGCTCATAAAGGCCATCTGCAAGCACAGTAATTTTAATCTTTTCGCCATCTTTGCCAGCTTTCGCAATGTTGTCTACGCGAAGTAGCTTACCATTATGATCTGGCATTTGATTAGTACGGTCAGGAGCGAAACTAGCAACATAAAGAGCTCCTTCATGAAAACACATGCCTCCAATCTTAAGCTCATCACCACCTAGAACATCTAAATCCTCTAATGCAAAAAATGGATGCACAGAGTCTTGAGCCACGTGGGGCATCGCAGGCGCAGGGCGCGGCCCACGTTTCTTTTTCTTCTTCGGCTGATCAGCAGCCACTGCCGTGACTGAGGAAAGGCACAATGCGGCCCCCAAACCAAAGGTAATCGATTTTAAATAATTCATAATTTAGAGAGAAATTTTTTTGAAACCTTTCTTGCGTTTATCGAGATTCGCATTGATCTCCTCTTCTGTGATCTCTGGGCTCTCAACGCCACCTGCTGGCACAGGTAACTTCGCACACCAAACGATTCCATTTAGCACTTGCTTGCGAAACTCATCGTGTGCCCAATTCTTATGGTAATGCGCTCCTGTGACTCCCACTCCGCGGCCACCACCAGCACTTTCTTTCGCCCAAAACACAGTAAGCACTGAATCAGACTGCGCGCTCTTGAGCGTTTTTTGGGCCTTCTTCACTTTTGCGAGATCGCTCTTGTTGCCACGCATCACGGAATAGACTTCATCACTCTTCACGACACCCTCAGCGCCAAGCAGTACTTCCTTTTCGAAGTCGATGTTGAAATACCATTCGTCATGCGAGCTGTACTCCGCCACACCATTGTTAATCGGGTGCTTGTCGAGCGTGCTTTTGAGTGTCCAGTGTGGATTAGTCGAAAACTTATCTTTGTACACGCCACCTGTCCAAGATTTGAGTGAGCCATTTACACTTGTGTCTGGATCAACCGCATAGTGAATGAACATCTGTCCTACGCCCTTCTTGTGCAACCCATCAAAAAGCCCTGCATTTTTATTCACAAAGTGCGTCTGGTTGCCCTTGTAGTAATGAATGATCGCATCCGCATCATCGAAAACTGAAGTATCCTCAGGCCAATTATTCACGATCTCGATATCGAGATGATCCTTTAACTCACCCGCTTTGAGTGACTTTTCGAGAAGCTTTGCACCTGCATAGAACTCATGCGTTCCGCTGGCGTGGTTAAGATCATCACCGACAAGAAAGACAATCCGCTTTTTTCCGTCACTCGAAGGTTCCTTTTCCTCTCCTGAGCCTTGAGTTAGGCTCACTAACCCCAAAGTTCCAAGCCCTAAGGCCACAACTAATGGAATCTGTTTTGCGTTCATTTTCATATGTGTTTTGTTTGTTTGCTAAATATTAGAGGCCTTGATCCGAGGGTCGACCCTTTTCTTTCCGCAATATACTACAGCAGCATTGTTACTCTTAAAGCTGCCAAAATGTTACATCAGCGAACGATTTTAAGCAGATATTTCCGTCCAAAGATCACTCTATCAAGCTACTCCAAGATCAAACACACAAGAGGATATGGAAAAAACACATTGTCTCATATTCCGATTTCTATGAAGTATGCTTACAAGCAATCTAGTCTATATTTAATTTAGAAACCAAAACTCTATTATTGCCTTATGATCGTAAAAACAACCTGCACAGCTCTTTTAGGCTCAACTCTTCTCACATTTGCCGGAACACCTGCACCCAAAGACATGAGCCCATCACCTGAAGCCAAACCTATGGTGGATTCTAACTCATTCGCAGGATGGGCGCTCTCAGAAGCCGACAAGCCATGGTGGAGCATTAAAGATGGAATCATCACTGGTGGAAGCCTTGAAAAACCAGTCCCTCTCAATACTTGGCTTATTTCAGAAAAGAAATACGAAAACTTCGAGCTCACTTTCAAAATCAAATTTACTGGCAGCGAAGACAAAGAACAGAAAAATTCCGGAGTACAAGTACGCAGCCACTACGATGGCCAGCACATGATTGGTTATCAGATTGATGCAGGCCCATCTCACCCAAAAAGAGTCATCAACGACGGACTCGGATACTGGGGGGACATCTTCGATGAAGGCCGACGCCGCAAACTCGTCACCGCCATCAACCAGGACCAGCTTAAAGCCAGCATCAAGCAGTGGGATGGCTGGAATTCCTACAAAATCGTTTGCGACGGAAGAAACATCAAAACATGGATCAATGGCATCCTAGCCCAAGACTTCACCGAGCCTGATAAGAAAATCCCAGCCAATGGAATCATCGCTCTCCAAGCACACAAAGGCGGTAAGTTCCTCGTGGAATTTAAGGACATGAAAATCAAAAAACTCCCAGCCACCGAAGGTTCCACCAAATGGGGCGACCCAGACATGAGCAATGGAGGAGTGAAGAAAAAGCTTAAAAGAAAATAGCACTTTTCTAACAGCAAATAGCATTTCAACAGGGCTGGGTAAATCTACTCAGCCCTTCCTATTTTGCGAAAATGCTAAGAAGCCTTCAGCAGTGAACCACCTTTTACACTCATCTTAGCCTTCAAAATGAACCCGAGCCCAATCACGATCATGAAAGTGGAGAGAAACTGCCCCATTGTCATTTCCACGCCAACAAGTGTCACAGTGTCGGCATCCGGCTCACGGAAGTTTTCCATGCTTATCCGAAAGATCGCATAGAAAATGAAAAACAGCCCTGTAAGCACGCCGTGTGCTAGTTTAGGGAATTTAAGACGCACAATAAATAGAATCAGAAACAGAGCCAAGCCCTCCATTGCCGCTTGAAAAAGCTGTGACGGATAACGAGGTTCAAGAAATTCAGCCACCGCTGATTTCACGTCAGCATTCTCCCGCATCGCACTATTCAATTCTTCCACACGAGCATTATCGAGTGCCACGAACTCCTGAAACACAGCCGAACCTTCCTCGCTTTGGCCAGTTTGATATTGGAAACGAGCCTGATTCCACTGTTCCCAATACTGAGTATACGCGCCACCTTTGTCTGCGCGCGCTGCTGCTGCCATTGCATCGTAACGGCTTTCATACTCGATCACTTTAGGGTCCCACAGGGCATTGGGAAATTTCATAGCCCACGCAAAAGCAGCATCGGCACGCCCATACAACTCGCCATTGATAAAATTGGCCATACGCCCAAACATGATCCCCAAGGGCGCGACCACACAGAGCCCATCCCCCAAACCGGTCCACGACACCTTCTTTTTGCGAGCATAGAAAAAGGTGAAAATCATCAATCCTAAAATTCCACCATGACTCGCCATGCCACCCTCCCAAACCCGAAACAACATGAGTGGGTCCTGTAAAAATGCCTCCCGCTGGTAAATCAGTACACTGCCGATACGACCTCCAAGAAACACACCGAAAAAAGCGCAATACGCTATAAAATCCCCAGCAATCTTCCCGGGCAATACCCACAGTTTTCTATCACCCATCCAGCGGAGCAACAAATACCCCACGATGAATGCTAACAAATAGGCAAACCCATACCAACGGAGTTTGATTGAATCCGTGATCTCAAAGATCACCGGGTTGAGGTCATGAACGTATGTCGCTAGCACGGCAAATAGCTGACATATTCACCGAGCACTGTCCAGTAAGCATCTACATGCTAGAACATTCAGCACATCATTCTAGATAACTAGTAAATCCAGCCACAGTCTCAGCATCTAACTTTCTCACAAGTGTCTTTACCAGTTTCACCATTTCCAAATAGTCGTTGATATCGATCATAGCATTGTGCGAGTGGATATAGCGAGCTGGCGTCCCTAATACGATCGATGGTACCCCTTCGTTCGCCATATGAAAACTCCCCGCGTCTGTTCCACCGCTACTGCGCATAGTAACTTGGTGTTGAATCCCTTCTCCTTTTGCTATCTTGATCACAAACTCAGCAAGCTTAGGATTCATGATCGCAGTAGGATCCTGTAAACGAATCTGCACTCCACCTCCGAGTCTCCCCTGGCAGTCTTGCTTCGGCAAGCCTGGTGAGTCATCCGCTGGCGGCCCTTCTAACACAATCACCACATCAGGCTTCACCTTTGCTGCAGCAGCCTTTGCGCCTCGTAGTCCCACTTCTTCTTGGACAGTTCCGCAACTCACCAAAGTGTTCGGAAGTTCTTCTCCTAACAACTCCAAAGATGTTTGAATCGCACACGCCATCCCCACTCGGTTATCAAACGCTTTGGCTAAATAATAATCCTTCTTATGCATCGGCGTGAACGCACTCACCGGCGCAATAGGATCCCCAACTTGCACCCCAAACATACCCTCTGCTTCCGCTCGACTCGTCGCTCCGATATCAATGAAAAGAGCGTCCATCGCCATCACTTTACTCCGTTGCGATTCAGGCAAAAAATGAGGAGGACGACTCGAAATCACCCCCATAATCTTCTCCCCACTCCGCGTCTTCACTTCCACACGCTGGCTTAGCAAAGTATGCGTCCACCACCCACCAACTGGTAGAAACTTCAAAAATCCATCATTGCTGATACTCTGCACCCGAAACCCCACCTCATCCATATGCCCTGCGATCAACACCTTCGGTCCATCGCCCCTTTGACAATACACTCCTCCCATCTTATCGGTACTCAGTTCACCAGCTCCTGCTAGTTCCTTACTAAAAATGCTACGCACTTCATCTTCATAACCCGGCACGCTGTGCGCCTCCGTGAGCTGCTTTAGAAGAGATATCGCCTTGTCTTTCATCGTAAAAAAGGTAAGCAAGCGGTCGCGCTCATGTAAACTCATAAGCTCACTTGAGCTGCGCTTCTTCCATAGAAATCACTATTTACAATAACATCTAACTCTCAGCTCCTAACAGCTGACCCACACATCATGACTCAGGTAAGCGACCTTCACGTCACAAAAAACATCCCGCTTCCAACTCCAGCCGACCTCATGGCAGAGGTTGAGCGCACTGCCGAGCAAGCGACATTTATCGCTGAATCTCGCCAGACTATCCGCAACATCCTCGAAGGAAAGGACGAGCGATTTCTTCTCGTGGTGGGCCCTTGTTCCATCCACGACACAAAAGCTGGCATCGAGTATGCACTAAAGCTCGCAAAGCTTGCGGAAGAAGTAAAAGACAAGGTCTACATCGTCATGCGTGTCTATTTTGAAAAACCACGTACTACCGTCGGTTGGAAAGGACTCATCATGGATCCACATCTCGATGGTTCAGACGATCTCGCAGAAGGTCTCCGTCAAGCACGCACCTTCCTTCGTGAAATCATCGACACCGGCCTACCAACAGCCACCGAACTACTCGACCCAATCACACCACAATACATCGCCGACCTTATTTCTTGGTCAGCCATTGGTGCGCGCACCACTGAATCTCAAACGCACCGCCAAATGGCATCTGGTCTCTCCATGCCACTAGGTTTCAAAAATAGTACCGCAGGTGACCTCGTCGCTGCAGTCAATGCTATCAATGCAGCTGGTCGTCCACAAACATTCCTCGGAGTCGCGGAAACAGGCATGGCCTCTGCTGTCACCACCTCCGGTAATCCAGATTGCCACATCATTCTTCGCGGTGGGGAAAATGGCCCGAACTATGGAGCAGACGATGTTGCAGTTGCCATTGAAAAACTCCAAGCCAGTGGTGTAAGCGATGCCATCATGATCGATGCTTCCCACGCGAACTGTGACAAGGACGACAAAAAAATGCCAGCCGTCTATCGCGAAATCATTCGCCAGCGTGCATCGGGAAGTGACCGAATCGTTGGTGCCATGCTCGAGTCACACCTCGTTGCTGGTAACCAAAAGTTCCCACAGCCGCTTGCAGACCTAACCTACGGTCAATCTATCACCGACAAGTGCATCGACTTCGATACCACTGTGGAGCTCGTCAAAGAAACCCTTGATGCTCTCAGTTAAAACACTGAGTACGCAAAACTTTGTAAAATGCCCGCTCAGCCACGAGTGGGCATTTTTTGTATCTACAAAATGCAAACAACCGCCACGGTTTGACCCGAAGCGGCTGCCCTGCACTATGAAATAACGACATTGTTAATGGTAGTGCATCTACCTACTACATGTATAATTCCCAATCAAAATTATCTACCGTCCAAACTTAAATCGAAGTCCGCCACCTTGCGCCTGTTGCCCCATTCCCAAAGCCTCAATGCGTGAACGGATATCCGCTGGCACCGCTTCTTTATCTTTTTCAGTTTCGTACGGACCAGCATAAAGAACTTTCCCTAAGCGATCTTTCACTTCCACCTGCTTCCCTTCTTTGTCATTCAAAGTGAGGCGAATACTTCCCTCATTATCCATCATGGTGAAAGTGCCATTGTAATTGCTATGACCTTTCATCCGCATATTGTTAGGGTCAACTTGCATGTGCTGATGGTGCAATTGCTGAAGATCTTCAAACTGTGCACCCATCTGAGAAAAATGCTCCTGCATTTGCTTCATTTGCTGCTGCATCATGTCTTCGATACGGAGACGATCATTTGCAGGTAAATGTTGAAAAGCTTGAGGAAGCGTATTCTGCTCCGACGCAGATGGCGGAAGCACAGGCTCTTCAGCTGCAGAAACTGATGGCAAATGCGCAGGTCGCGCGTCCAGTTTCACTCGTTTAAGCTCCTTCTTACCACCAGTAAACACCTCCACATCTAACATTTCATCGACCTTTGCTGATTGCATTGCCTGGCGTAAATCAGTCATATCTTTAATCGGCTCATCTCCGATCTGCGTGATGATGTCGTACTTTTTAATACCAGATTTCGCAGCCGATCCATCCGGTGAAACCAATTCAATAGTAATTCCGTGATTAATTCCTAACTGCGCTCCTAGCGCCTCATCCACTGGCTGTCCGGCAACTCCGAGCCATGCTTTTTGCTCAGACTCGGCCTTGGTTACCAAAGGTGCTGGTTTGCCTTTAGGTTCTTTAATCGGTGTCAACCGCTCAATAGCGAAGGAAGTTCCACTCAAAGCAACGGCTGCTACACTTGTAATGCTTAGAATAGTTTTCATAAAAATTATATTTCTAACTATAGAGCGAAACAACGAGCTAGTTTTGTTTAATGAATCTCTACTGGCACTGCGTAGTATTCACGACGAGGTTGTTTCACCTTATAAACCTTGCCGTCGCGACCTTTAACTGTGACCTCATCTTCAAATTCCACCTGCATAATGCGCATTGGTCTGCCCATCGCATCATAAGTGATCACATCATCAGACGCTGCTTTCACTTGAGTTTCAAACTGTGTATTACTCGCTGGAATCACCGCCGACACCGAATTCGGTGGGATCACCTCTGCCAAGGGCTCAGGAGCAACGACTGCTTCAGCGAGCTCTGTTTGTGCCGGAGCAGCATCTTCACCTTTTAATATAACAAACGAAGTCGCTGCAATCAGCGCTACCGCTGCAGCAGACGCCCATATGTTGAAAAGTTTCATGCCACCTTTCTCCCTAGAAACTGGCTCAAATTGTACAATCTTTTCTTCAGCTGGAACGTGCTCTTGCCAGCTATCCATTGCTTGCTCCATCCGTGCTAGAATGTCATCCGGCATTTCTGCTGGTGAGAGCTGCTCTAGCTGTTTCTCGATCGCTCGTAGTTCCTCGTCCATGTTTCTGTGAGTTCAGTTATTTTGCTTCGCTTATAGAGGAAGGTTCCCCTCATTTCGGATTTGTGCAAGTTGCTTGCGCAGAGCTTCCAGTCCATACCGATATCGAGAGGCTGCCGTATTCTGTGATATATCAAGCGCTTCACCGATTTCGGCAAAAGTGCGCTCACCCCAGATTTTCATGACGATTACCTCTGAGAATTTATCAGGTAACTCCTTGAGCCCTCGTTCGATAAAGGCGCGAGACTCTTCATCTGCCGCCTCGCTATCGAACCATGGGTCCACCTTGCCGCCTGTTTCTTGCTGACGCTCCATCTCCACCTTTTCCTCACGTCTGCCACGTCGATCCTCCTTACGGCCTAGATCGATCGCGCATCGGCGAATTGCAGTGTAGAGATACGGAAGCCATGCTTGCTGCCCTCCGTCAAATGTGCCCTCACTTACTTTGCGGGCTAATTTCACGAGAGCATCCTGCAACACATCTTCCGCGTCTGCTTGAGATCGAGTTTGCTGACGTGCAAACAACAAAAGCTTGGAACCGTGCTCCCTGAGCCAGGTTCCCCAAGTCACTTCCTGTGGCTGGGCTGATGCTGTCGCGTTCGTCATTAATTCTTGATCTTCATCCATAGAAGCGTCCTCCATCTCAACTCTTGTTCATTTCTTTCTCAAAAAGAGCACATTATTAAGAACATGTACATGAGACAGCTCGATAAAGAACGAACAGTCGTTATTTCTAACTATTCTTCAGACATTGCCCCGTCAGCGATTCTTTAATCTCAACAATCGCGGCTGGAGCCCCTTCCGCTACGAGCTTCCCGCCATGTTTCCCTCCACCTGGACCCAGATCAATCACCCAATCAGACCGACGGATCACATCCAAATGGTGTTCCACCACAATCAGCGAATTCCCCTCATCACGCAAGCGCTCCAGCACCCCCATCAAAACATCCACATCTTGAAAGTGAAGACCTGTCGTCGGTTCATCTAAAAGGTACAAAGCATTGCCCTCACTCTGCTTGACTAACTCTGTGGCTAATTTCACTCGCTGCGCTTCTCCTCCACTTAAAGTATTAGCCGCCTGCCCTAATTGAATATATCCAAGCCCCACATCACAGAGAGATTTTAAAATGCTCTCCAACTTTGGAACCGCTCCGAAAAAAGCATGCGCATCGCCAGCTGTCATTTCTAACACATCTGCGATACTCTTCCCCTTATACGTCACTTCTAACGTTTCCCTATTGTATCGATGTCCACGACACGAATCGCAAGTTACATACACATCGCTAAGAAAATGCATATCAATCTTAATTTTTCCATCTCCTTGGCAGCGCTCACAACGGCCACCGCGGACATTAAAACTAAATCTCCCAGCTTTATAACCACGCTGGCGCGACAATGGTAGCTGGGCAAACAATGTCCTCACTAAATCTAAAGCACCAGTGTAAGTCGCTGGGTTCGAGCGAGGGCTTTTTCCCAGCGGGCTCTGATCCACGACAATCACCCGATCGATACCTTCCATACCCTCGATCCGCTCATGCTTACCTGGCAGCGCTTTTGCCTTATGAAAATGCCGCGCAAGCGCACGCCTAAGAATCGTATTCGTCAAAGTCGACTTCCCACTCCCACTCGCCCCTGTCACTGTGACGATTTTCCCAAGTGGAAATTCCACATCGATGTTTTGTAAATTGTGCTCCTTCGCTCCGAAAACTTTAAGAGCACCGCGAGCACCATGTCGCCCCACATTTAAAGGTGCCACCTTCATCTGCAGCCACTTGCCAGTAGGTGAATCTTTACATCCCATTACCTCTTCCGGTGTCCCTTCCGCTAAAATATAACCACCCTTCTGGCCAGCTACTGGCCCAATATCAATGACCCAATCCGCCTCACGAATCGTCTCCTCATCATGCTCCACCACCACCACTGTATTCCCAAGGTCGCGCAAACGCTTCAACGCTCCTATCAATCGCGTATTATCAGCCTGATGCAGACCAATACTCGGTTCATCTAACACGTACACCACACCAGCCAAACCTGCCCCGATTTGCGTCGCCAAACGAATCCGCTGCGACTCACCACCGGACAAAGTCCCACTCTTCCGATCAAGTGAAAGATACCCCAAGCCTACTTCATTAAGAAAACTCAACCGCTCTTCCACCTCACCTAACAAACTCTCAGCGACCTCGCTCTTCTCTTCAGGAATTTGTACAGAATCAATCCACTTTAATCCATCTTCAACCGACAGCTCACAAAACTCCTGAATCCCCAGCGCCTTTTCAGAACTATCTAACTTCACCGACAAAACCTGCGGCTTCAGCCGCTGCCCCTGACACGCCTCGCATATCTGGTTCGCCATATACTTCCCCATACTCCGCTTCACCCCGTCACTCGTCGTTTCCGCGTACAGTCGCTCAATCGTATTAGCTAAACCTTCAAACTCCTTTTGCCACGGCATTTCCTCACCATCACGCTCCCACATCATGGTGATTTTATTCTCCCCCATTCCGTAAAATAGCGACTCCTTAAACTTCTTCGGAAGCTTCCCAAATGGTTTATGAGTATCTGCTCCGAAATGTTCAATCACAGCATCCACCTGCCGTTGCATCCAACCTTTTTTCTTCTTCGTGCCACCCCATAAATTAAGAGCACCTTCAGCGATGCTTTTCTTCTCATTCGGTACTAACAAGGTTGTGTCACAAAACACCCGTGTCCCTAAACCATGACATTCCTCACAAGCTCCCTTGTGCGAGTTAAATGAAAAATCTTGGGGTGTCAGAGTCCCGATTTCAAACCCAGTCGACTTATTCCGATAACTTGTCGAAAAGCTCACTTCCTGCCACTCCTCCATTTCTGGCTCCATCACCAAACACCGTGCCTCCTGCCCACAAATCCTCAAACTCGTTTCCACACTATCAGCCAATCGACTCTCCATGCCCTCCCGCACCACCAACCTATCAACCACAATCTCCACGCTCTCGACCACTTCAGGCCATTTCTCCACCGCATCCTCCACCTCTAACAAATCACCATTCACCCGAACTCTCACAAACCCCTGCCTCTGCAGGTCACCTAACAGCCGCTCAACGTCCTCAGCTTCTTCTAACGGAACAGGAGCTAACATTATTAACTTCGTACGCTCTGGACTCTCCGATAGACGCTCAACAATATCCGCAGCAGACATCTTGTCCAAACGATCACCAGTCACTGGGTCGTGTGGAACCCCCACTGCCGCATACAAAACCCTCAAATAATCGTAGATCTCGGTAACAGTGGCAATTGTCGACCTCGGATTTCCACCACCAGCCTTCTGATCAATAGCAATCGCCGGGCTCAATCCCTCAATACTATCCACATCGGGTTTCTCTAACTGCTCAAGAAACTGCCGCGCATAGGCCGATAAACTTTCCACATACCTCCGCTGCCCCTCGGCATACAAGGTATGAAATGCCAGACTCGATTTACCACTCCCGCTCGGGCCTGTGATCACCACAAACTTTCCTCGCGGAATATCTACATTCACATTCTTTAAATTATGCTGCCTAGCACCACGTATCTTAATCGCATCCACGACTAACAAATAACACTCTTCAACTAGCAATTACCAGCCCAAGCATAGAAACAAAAAAGCACAGCTTACGCTGCGCTTTAAGTAATTTTAGAGATAGAGGTGAGAACTACATCTCACAGGGATCAGCTTACCAGCGGCCTCTGCCACCGCGATCACCACCACCGCCGCCGCGTGGGCCACCGCCACCGCCGCCGCGATTGTCTCTAGGTTCACGAGGACGTGCTTCGTTAACCTTCATGTTGCGGCCGTCAAGCTCAACACCGTCGAGCTGCTTAATAGCTTCTTGACCTGCTGCCGCGTCGTCCATTTCTACAAAGCCGAACCCCTTTGAACGGCCAGTTTCACGATCTTCAATGACCAGAGCTTTTGAGACAGTTCCAAATTGAGCAAACATCTCTCTTACTTCCTGATCAGTAACCTGATAGGACAAATTTCCTACGTATATATTCATATTCTTAATAATTCTGGCGATGTGCATATCACAAGGCCAACTTCAGCAATATCAACAAGTTCTATAATAGCTAGACAAATCTAAAATTATCTCACCTAACCCTTTTATTTGAACAAATTACGATGTCCTCGCAAATCACTAATTCTTTTGCAATGCTGTAGCTTACCTGCGCCGTAGAAGGTGCATCTTTTCCTTTGTCACAACTACTATCTCCCCACCAAAAAAAACACCAGCGATTAGCTTACTTATACCGCGGTGTCCTCGTGCTGCCCCCATCGTAACGTCCCCAAAGTCACCAGACTTTGCTCAATAACATGCGAAGGCATCCACTGTATCCAACCACAAAAAAGACCCGCACTTAGCGTTAGCTAAATGCGGGTCATATAACCTGGCGACGACCTACTCTCACAGGGCCTATCGCCCAACTACCATCGGCGCTAAAGTGTTTCACTTCCGGGTTCGGAACGGGACCGGGTGGTTCCACTTTGCTATGGTCACCAGAGGTCGGGCTGCTCCCTTAAGTTTGTCAGCTTGCTGTGTTCAGTTTTCAGACTGAGTCACTTGCCTGCGGCAAATTTCTTAAGTGTAGCACGACCTCTACCGGCCTTAGCTTATTAGCTTTGGTTGTGTGTAGATTGTCTACTTGGTTATTTAAAAGAGCTGCTTCATAGGAAGCGCTCTCTGACAACTGTATAGAGAAGACATAAAGTCTTTAACTGCCTGTAATGCGTTGATCACAGCTTTTTGCGTGTTTTGAATACTCTTGATTTGTTAAGCAAATTTAAAGCTTAAGGAATCAAGCCGAACGGATGATTAGTATTGGTGAGCTAAATACATTGCTGCACTTACACCCCCAACCTATCAACGTGGTGGTCTTCCACGATCCTTCAGGGAAAATTAATCTCGGGAGAAGCTTGGCGCTTAGATGCTTTCAGCGCTTATCTCGACCGCACTTAGCTACCCTGCGATGCTCTTGACAGAACAACAGGTACACCAGAGGTGCGTCAAACTCGGTCCTCTCGTACTAGAGTTTGAACCCCACAATTTTCCTACGCCCACAGAGGATAGAGGACCGAACTGTCTCGCGACGTTCTGAACCCAGCTCGCGTGCCGCTTTAATGGGCGAACAGCCCAACCCTTGGGACCTTCTCCAGCCCCAGGATGCGACGAGCCGACATCGAGGTGCCAAACCGCGCCGTCGATATGAACTCTTGGGCGCGATCAGCCTGTTATCCCTAGGGTACCTTTTATCCGTTGAGCGACGGCAATTCCACTTTCTACCGCCGGATCACTAAGGCCTACTTTCGTATCTGCTCGACTTGTTAGTCTCACAGTTAGGCTGGCTTATGCCTTTGCACTCAACACACAGTTGCCAACTGTGCTGAGCCAACCTTCGCGCTCCTCCGTTACTCTTTAGGAGGATACCGCCCCAGTAAAACTGACCGGCTGCCAGGGTCCCCCGGCCTGATTCAAGGCTCGAGGTTAGAACATTCAAAATTAAAGGGTGGTATCTCACTGATGACTCCATGATATCCTAAAACACCATTTCAACGTCTCCCACTTATGCTGAGCATTAAGATTAAATGAACACTAACAGCTTACAGTTAAGGTCCATAGGGTCTTTCCGTCCTTCTGCGGGTAGCCGGCATCTTCACCGGCGTTACAATTTCACTGAGCACCTAGTCGAGACAGCGCCCAACTCGTTGCACGATTCGTGCAGGTCGGAACTTACCCGACAAGGAATTTCGCTACCTTAGGACCGTTATAGTTACGGCCGACATTCACCAGGACTTGGACTCGAAGCTTCGCCTCAAGGGCTAACATCTCATCGTAATCTTTTGGCATTGGTCACGTGTCACATCGTATACGTCGACTTTCGTCTTAGCACAATGCTGTGTTTTTGCTAAACAGTCGGTTGGGCCATTTCACTGCGGCCCCCCTTTAACAGGGGGCACTCCTTATCCCGAAGTTACGGAGCCATTTTGCCGAGTTCCTTGACTAGGTTTCACTCTTGCGCCTTGGTATACTCTACCCACCCACCTGTGTCGGTTTGCGGTACGGGGTGCGTTTAATCGGGTTGGCTTTTCTTGGCACAACGTCCAGTAATGCGAATCGACCGTAGTCTCATCTCGGAATTCAATAACCTAGTTACTTTCTATCATGCGTCCCCTTCCCTTTGCACGTGCAGGAATATTAACCTGCTTTCCATCGCCTACGCCCTTCGGCCTCGGCTTAGGTCCCGACTAACCCTGGGATGACTAGCATTGCCCAGGAAACCTCGGGTTTACGGCGGAGCGGGATCTCACCGCTCTTATCGTTACTCATGTCTGCATACTCTCTTCTATAGTGTCCAGGTTCAGTCGCCATTCCCCTTCAACCTCTATAGAATGCTCCTCTACCACGCCGGGTCCCCGTAGGAACCCGACATCCAGAGCTTCGGTACTATACTTATCGCCAATCATTTTCGGCGCAGGATCTCTCGATGAGTAAGCTATTACGCACTTTTTAAATGGTGGCTGCTTCTAAGCCAACATCCTCACTGTCTATGAAATCCCACCTCCTTTCCACTTAGTATAGTTTAGGCACCTTAGCTGCTGATCTGGGCTGTTTCCCTTTCGACAATGAAGCTTATCCCCCACTGTCTCACTGCTGCGCTCTATTGAATGGTATTCGGAGTTTGATAGGGGTTGGTAGGCGGGTATGCCCCCTAGCCCTTTCAGTGCTCTACCCCCACTCATCAACACGCAACGCTGCACCTAAATGCATTTCGAGGAGAACCAGCTATCACGGGGTTTGATTAGCCTTTCACTCCGACCCACAGCTCATCCGAGAATTTTTCAACATTCACCGGTTCGGTCCTCCACTTAGTATCACCTAAGCTTCAACCTGGCCATGGGTAGGTCACCTCCGTTTCGGGTCTAGCACATGCAACTCATTGACGCCCTATTAGGACTTGGTTTCCCTACGCCTCCGATCCAGAAGATCTTAAGCTTGCCACATATACTAACTCGCAGACTCATTAAGCAAAAGGCACGCAGTCACTCCGAAGAGCTCCTACACCTTGTAGGCACATGGTTTCAGGTTCTATTTCACTCCCCTCACAGGGGTTCTTTTCACCTTTCCCTCACGGTACTGGTTCACTATCGGTCGCTAACGAGTATTTAGCCTTGGAGGGTGGTCCCCCCATCTTCACACACCGTTTCACGTGTGGTGTGCTACTTTCACCTAGCCAGATTAGATTTCGATTACGCGGGTTTCACGCTCTGTGCCGGAACTTTCCAATTCCTTCATCTATCTTCACTGGTCAACTAATGGTTAGGCTCTTCCGCGTTCGCTCGCCACTACTTACGGAATCTCATTTTGATTTCTTTTCCTCTGCTTACTAAGATGTTTCAATTCAGCAGGTATCGCGTATCCTTACCTATGTATTCAGTAAGGAACAATGTCATATTAATAACATTAGGTTACCCCATTCGGAAATCCCCGGGTCAATGGTTACTTGCACCTGACCGAGGCTTATCGCAGCTTATCACGTCCTTCATCGCCTGTTAGCACCAAGGCATCCACTATGTGCCCTTTCTAGCTTGATTCCTTATCTTTAAATCAAGTCGACAGCGTCCTCTTTGAAGTGTTGCTTACCCACTCCGGACTTTCTGTCTAAATTTGCCATATTCTACTAAAAATAAGCGTTAACTTATTTTTGGAAGTTTATATTTTTAGAGTATCCCAACTCGCAAAAAGCTTTCTCATTTGTGATTAATTGCATTTTTGCAGTTAGGAAAAACTTTCAATCTATTCTTTAGAATAAATTGTGTTTCTCTATACAGATGTCAAAGAACGCTGTCAGTCAGCGATGCTTTTCCACATTCTCATGTTGAGAGAAAAAACTGAATTGTATGCTGCGGTTCGCATTGTCATTGCTGACTTTGCGGACGCTTAATTGTAACGTGCAGATCATTTCTTAACTGCAGGCAATTGATTAAGTTCATCCTAATCTTTAGCCTTCGACCTATGCCTTCCGGCATTTGCTCCATAGAAAGGAGGTGATCCAGCCGCAGGTTCCCCTACGGCTACCTTGTTACGACTTCATCCCAGTTACCAACTACACCTTAGGGCCCTGCCAATGTTGGCGCAGACACTTCGGGTGCGATCGGCTTCCATGATGTGACGGGCGGTGTGTACAAGACCCGGGAACGTATTCACGGCACCGTAGCTGATGTGCCATTACTAGCGATTCCAACTTCATGGAGGCGAGTTGCAGCCTCCAATCCGAACTGAGCCCAGTTTTGTAGATTTCCTCCACCTCGCGGTCTCGGTTCTCATTGTACTGGGCATTGTAGTACGTGTGCAGCCCTAGGCGTAAGGGCCATACTGACCTGACGTCATCCCCACCTTCCTCCCAGTTGATCTGGGCAGTCTGGCTAGAGTTCTCAACTTAATGTTAGTAACTAACCACAGGGGTTGCGCTCGTTGCCGGACTTAACCGAACATCTCACGACACGAGCTGACGACGGCCATGCAGCACCTGTGTAAGGTCCCCGAAGGGTCACAGCCTTTCAACTGCTTAGCAATACATGTCAAGCCTAGGTAAGGTTCTTCGCGTTGCATCGAATTAAGCCACATACTCCACCGCTTGTGCGGGTCCCCGTCAATTTCTTTGAGTTTTAGTCTTGCGACCGTACTCCCCAGGCGGTGCGCTTAACGCGTTAGCTCCGGCACAGATGGGGTCGAACCCACCTACACCAAGCGCACATCGTTTACTGCTAGGACTACAGGGGTATCTAATCCCTTTCGCTACCCTAGCCTTCGAGCCTCAGCGTCAGTAAATGTCCAGTAAGCTGCCTTCGCCGTTGGTCTTCCTCTCAATATCTACGCATTTCACTGCTACACTGAGAATTCCACTTACCCCTCCATTACTCTAGCGCGGCAGTATCGGATGCAGTTTCAAGGTTGAGCCTTGAGATTTCACATCTGACTTACCGCGCAGCCTACGCTCCCTTTACGCCCAGTGATTCCGAATAACGCTCGGGACCTTCGTATTACCGCGGCTGCTGGCACGAAGTTAGCCGTCCCTTCCTCTTAGCATACTATCAAACATACTAGCTATTAACTAATATGCCTTACTCTGCTATGACAGGAGTTTACGACCCTAGGGCCTTCATCCTCCACGCGGCGTTGCACCATCAGGGTTGCCCCCATTGTGAATGATTCTCGACTGCTGCCACCCGTAGGTGTCTGGACCGTGTCTCAGTTCCAGTGTTGCTGATCGTCCTCTCAGACCAACTACCCGTCGTCGCCTTGGTGAGCCTTTACCTCACCAACTAGCTGATAGGACGCGAGCCTATCTCAAAGCACTAGCCCGAAGGCCAGCTTTACTCCGAAGAGCACATGCGGTATTAAACCCAGTTTCCCAGGACTATCCCCCTCTTTGAGGCAAGTTGCTCACGCGTTACTAACCCGTCCGCCACTAAGAGATCATTAGTAAACTAAATCTCTCTTCGTTCGACTTGCATGTCTTATCCACGCCGCCAGCGTTCATTCTGAGCCAGAATCAAACTCTCCGTATATTTTTTACATCTTTCGATGGAGTGTCTTGCGACACTCACTTTAAAACGGTTGGCGTATATATTTGCGTTTAAAAATAAATACTAAATTGACAAGTGCGATTGAAAACCCGTTTAAGATCTCCAATCTTGCCTGCGTCAGATTTTCATCTACCGCAGCGCACAATTCAGTCTTTCCTCTTCCACTTAGTTAAACCTTCCAGAGCGAACTCTGCATTTTAACCAAGCCATGTAATGTGTAAAAGATCTCGTTCAGCAGGAACTACTTAACTTGTGAAACCGTGTTTCAAATCAACTTAGTTAATTCCTTGCTGCGCTCCCCTTAGTGGGTGAGGCGGGGCGCAATCTACATATTCCATGACTCCGCGCAAGCTCTTTTCGCATCTTTTTTTAAACTTTCTCCCACTCCCTCTCCACAACACCCTCTAATTACAATAATTCTGCTTATCTTCTTTTTCTAAAATCATCCTCCCACTGTCCTCACGAGCTATCTTTTTAACCTTCATTTAATTGCTTCAAGGCTGATTTTAGGTCGGGATAGCGCCATTTATAGCCAGTTTGACTCAATTTTTCTGAGCTCACACGTTGGCTGACGAGCAAAGCATCGGCGAATCCTCCTAAAAACAAGCCACAATGCACAGGCCGGGGCTGGTAAAATCGCTGGGCGACAAAACTCTCCTACTAGCGCATTGGAAAAAATGGTGACCACTGGCCACACAGAAAAGAGTCACTACCGAACTAGATTCTCGGGCTATCTGGTTTCATAGAATGAAAAGCACACAAGAAATAGAGAGTTCAAAAAAACAACGTGAAATCTTGGTAGGGCCGGTGGGACTTGAACCCACGACCAAGGGATTATGAGTCCCCTGCTCTAACCACTGAGCTACAGCCCCCTTAGTAAGATTTACTCTCTCTCTTGCCTCATACGATGGTGAGTCGTGAAACCCTCCTTCAATTCGAGCTATTGAGAAATAGCACGCACAGAAAAGCTAATTCGCTGTGCGAAGTCGGGGATGTCTTACCCAAGAGCGAAGGGGGCTTGCAAGATAATTCGTTAATCTATGTGGATCGTCCTACCTGCTCCTATACCAGTGAGCATGAAAGCACTTCTAGCCATGCTCAATCTCCCAACAGCAGCGCACTACCAATCACATATCTGACAATACATGTATGCTCCGTATTGAAGGATCGCAAGAATGCTCTACCCTAGCGGCAAGGCGCCGGCCTGACATTCAAGATATGGGTCTACCGCCCATCCTGTTGCATCCCACTTCTGACGCCTTTTCTGTTAGCCCCTGATTATTTGCTATCATCCAGCGATCTGATATAGGTCAACAGGTCTCCGAACTGCGGCAGGGTAAGATCATCAGTTAGATGCAAACTCATCATGTTTAGGCCTGCGGCTCTCTGTGTAATGTCAGAAGCTTTCACTACAGTCGGTATGCCTGCAATGTTATGTAGCAGGATTTCATCAGCATCCTCTTTTACTATCGTTCCAATATGCGCCGTCCCATCACTTGTAGTGAGAGTCACCCAGGTTGGTGCAATCGTGGCTCCAGGCTTCAAGATCGCTTCTGATAGGTCAGCAAAGCTCATCTTTCCGAGTTTAGTCAGATCTGGGCCTTTCACTGTGCCTTGTTTATCAATATTATGACATCCCGCACAACCTACTTGCGTAATGATTTTAGCCCCTTTCTCAGCACTCCCCTTGTAATCACTCACAAAGAGCACCACATCCTCGATAGCTGTGGTTCCAATCTTTTTCACGACTGGTCCTTTAGAAGCTTTAGGCCGTGGGTTAAACTTCGGCACATAGGCTTTGTTCTTCTTTAAGATTTTAATCACATCCTGATTCTGCTGCTTCGCCAGCAAAGTGGAGAAAAACGCATTGATAGATGATGTCCCAGCCCAGTCGACAGGCGTGTAGTATGGACCACCTGGTTTGGGCCGCGTCCCCCACCAAGTGTCGCCCTCATAGCTTTTTTCCTTCTGGTGCAGCCTTGCCAGTACTTCGATCACCTCCAGCTGGTCTGCGTCACTGAGAGCATTTGCCTTCGTAATGAGAGCCTCCACCACCTTGGTAGAATGCATCGATTTCGCTGTGGCGAGAGCTCCTTGGTAGGTATCACCTGTACTTGACTTGATAGCCTCCGCTACCGCTTCTTCCGCATCGAGTGCCACCAATGCTTTTTGAGCCAAATGAGGAAGAATGATATCCGGATTGGGGACAGAGTGAGGGTTCTCAGCATTAGCCGCAACATAGCCAGCTGTCTCAGTCGGCTTGGTAGCGTGTTCGCTCACCGCAAACAACACCTTACCTTTTTGCTTCCCTTCGCCTTTGGCTCCCTGCGTAAGAATACCCGTTGCTGTGAACGTCTTCGCCCCCGTAGGGATAGCGTAAACAAGCTCAGCTTGAGCATGCACCCCAATACCCTTCACGCTTTTCCCCCTATGCGATAAGGGATTCCCTTCACAGTCTTGATTCACTCCTAAAATGCCACGATCTACACTCACAGAAAGAGGCTCCACTTCCGTGAGATCGATCTTTTTGCCATTTTTCAATGTAATGATGGGGTTCAGCCACGCTGCTTGGTCGTATTTATTATGATGCACTTGATCGGTAATAAGAACGAGTTGCGCTAAGTTTTCGACATCCACCTTGATCGGACGTTCCTGACCAATGTTAGATAAAATTTTGGTCTTAAATACTGTTTCTCCTCTATCCTTCTTTTTAAATTCCACCGAAGAGGCAGCCAGCGGTAGAAGCACGCTAGATGCTCTTTTGTCACCAATTCTACCCAAGGCGATCACAGCCGCAGCTTGCACTCTCGGGTTACTGTCATTTAGATAACGCGCAATAAGCTCTGTGTTCGCCTGTTTCGCTATCACTGCATCATCTGCCATTGCTCGGATCACATGCTCACGGATCACTGCATCGCCTAGCAGTTTCTCCAAACCAGTGAGCGCATCCACTCCCTTGATTTGAAGATATGCGTAAATCGCAGCAATGCGTCCGGACTTCCTATTATTAGCATTCTGCACGTAGCTCAAAATCTTCTCAGCATCAGCACCTCTAGCAACTAGTTCATGAGACGCATAGGTTCTTGCTGTGTGGCTCTCCGTATTGAGCAGCTCTAGCAATTTCCCTTCAGACAATTCGCTAAGCACTGGGAAAGGGTGGTATTTCCACCCTTTGGGCGCCACCATGGTGACAAATCCCTTGTTGGGTTTTTCCTTGTCTGAGTTTCCTTGGTAACCAGCACCATCCCATGCCGATATATACAGTCTTTCAGAACCATCAACATCCAGATCCGTCACCTGTGACACACTCATAAACTCCTTCACCCTGTTAGAAAAGGTGGCTCCCATTGGCTGCAATTCATGCGTGTAGATTTTACTATGCCCCCAATCAGCCAATAGCACTGAATCTTTAAATTCTACAGGCCACTGTGGTTCCTCTATGTAGAGCGCTCCCACACCTGAGCCAGCTCCGTACTCCCCCATTGCAGGAATCATATCCTCAGGAAAATTTGTATACAAACTAGGATAGCCGTAGTCGCCAGTCTGAATAAAATGAGAAGAACGCGTCCACCAGCCAATACCATCATTGGTATTTTCACGGGTAAATAGGTTCATCTCTGAATCAATCGCCACGTCATAGACATTGCGCGTGTTCTTCATATACATCTCTAGGCCTGTACCATCTGGTCGCACTCTCACCACACCCCCATGCATGGTTAATTTACGCCCATCTACCCCCTCAGCGTCCACCATGCCAAAGTCACCTACGGAAATGTAGATCCATCCATCAATGCCGTAACGGATGTTATTCGTACAATGATCCGCGCCACGGCTTTGAAGAAATTTTGAGTTTCCAATGTTGGTAACAAGTGCCTTGGCTGGCCCATCCGCCACCCCATCCCAGTCCTTGTCTTCAAATAGCGACAATTGCTGGTTGTCGTACTTGCCATCTTTCACGGTGGTGTGCAGAACGATCACCTTGTTGCCAAGCACCACAATCCCTCTGGGATTATCCACCTTTGCAAATTCCGTGACTCGATCCGCCTTCCCATCTGCATTTTCATCAACGAGCCTCACTACCTTTCCTAGCCCCACCTTTTTACCCAACGACCCCTGCAAATCCACGCCCACAAAAACCTCTCCAGTAGGAGCTGCGGCTATCACAGCCGGACACGGTGCCATAGTCGCGTCAGCATAAACAGCACGTTTAAAGTCATCAGATTCCTCACCAGCAAATACATAGGTGATACTCAGTGAGGCGATTATTATAATCTGTCGTAAATAGTTCATTTGAATCATCATCAAAAAATTTCAGTAACTTCCCGTAAATGCCGAGGGCTTAACATGCAGACGCATCGGGAATAATAGAGTTTACAGGAAGAAATACAATTATTGTTGAGCTGGCGACTCGCCTCCAACATGAGCTCTCACCCCATTGGCACCCATTAAATCCTTCAGTTGCTTTGCCATGAGTTCGGTTTTCTCAGGGTGCTTTTCAGCAATATTAGTCTGCTCAGAAGGATCCTCTGCAAGGTTATACAACCTCGCTGGCTGAGCCGCACCAGCCCACGACTTTTTCTCTGGCATGATATATTTCCATGCTCCCACTCGAAGAGCACGCCCCGTGTGGGCAGCTTCCTCAATCATAAACGGCAAACCTTTCGTATCCTTTCCTAACAAGGCGTCCAAGCTATTCCGACTATCGCCCGCCTCATCGGCAGGAATTTCCAAACCGAACAATTCTGCAAACGAAGCAAGCAGGTCGATCTGGTTCACTAAGGCATCAGACGTGCCAGGCTTGATCTTTGCCGGCCAACGCACAATGAATGGCACCCGTGTCCCTCCTTCATAGATTTGGTATTTGCCTCCGCGGTAAATTCCTGAACCATCGTGCCCTCGATCAGACTCGCCAAAAGACTTCTTCACTTTCGAGCCATCAGCATAGCCATCATCATAGACTGGCCCATTGTCACTAGAGAAAATCACAATCGTATTCTCACTCAGCCCGTTCTCCTCCAGAGCTTTCATGATCTCACCTGTCGTCCAGTCGAACTGCACCATCGCATCGCCTCGGAACCCGAGCTCGGTTTTCCCTTTGAATCTTGGGTTTGGAGCACGCGGCACATGAATATCTTGCGACGCAAAGTAGAGAAAGAAAGGTTGCTCCTTTTGGCTAGAAATATAGTCCACTGCCTTCTCCACAAACACATCCGCCATCGTTTCATCATCCCAGAGCGCCGACTTGCCACCAGCCATGTAACCGATCCGGCCAATCCCATTGATGACACTATGATTGTGCCCATGCGTACTGCGATAGTAAGTCATCGCCTTCGGATCCTTCCTGCCATCGGGATAGCGCGTGCTTCCGGGGCGATTTACTTTGTTGGGCGATGTTCCGACAAAGAGAGGGTCATTCGGATCCAGATTCACCACCCGATGCCCATCCAGATAGACGCATGGAACCCGATCGTTGGTTGAAGGAAGTAAGAAAGAATAATCGAAACCTATTTCCAGCGGCCCCGGCTTCACATCGCCATTCCAATCCACAGGTTTGCCACGTTCCCCGATACCTAAATGCCACTTACCGATCACCGCTGTGGTGTAGCCCGCTTGCTTAAAGAGCTTTGGCAAGGTCAACTTCTCCGTCGAAATGCTCAAGGGAGCATTCGGAGGTAAAATGCTGATACCATCACGAAACCCATGCACCCCTGTGAGCAGAGAATAACGCGAAGGCGTACAAGTAGCCGCCGCGCAATGACCATCCGTAAACAGTAACCCTTCTTTCGCGAGTCGATCGATATTCGGAGTCGGAATCATTTTTGATCCATAAGCTCCCACGTCACCATACCCGACATCATCTCCGTAAATAATGACGACATTCGGTTGCTCGTTCGGGGCGGCGATGAGCAATGTTGGCAATAAGCTGAATGCTCCAAAGATAGATCGAGTAAGTAGGTTCATATAAAAATTGATTCAGTAATAAATGGCGTCCTCTGCCCCCCCCTTGCTTTGCTCGTCCTAGACGGAAAGCCCGAAGATCCTGCAGAGTCCTTCATAGATACTGATTCAATACTCAGATTCTGACTCACAATCTATTAGTCAAATGACTAATCACCCGCTGAAGCCCTCCGAACGCCATTAAATCACGCCCGAACGCAACGCTTTCGCCACCGCACCCGTTTGCGATTGAACCTGCAGTTTGCTATAAATTTTCCCTAAGTGAAAAGCAGCCATTCCGCGACTCACTCCCATAGCATCCGCTATTTCTTTCACCGCCATTCCCTCTGATAGCAGACGCAGCACCTCCACTTCTTTCTCGCTCAAATCATAATTCTCAGCAGGCGTCGGCTTGCGTATTTTACTCAACACAAGGGTTGCTACCTCTGGACTCAGCGCTGCCTGCCCCATAAAAACTTGTTCTATCCCATTCAATATTTCCTCCCTCGAAGCACTCTTAAGCAAGTAACCTGCCGCTCCCTCGCTCAAGGCTTCAAACACCTTCTCTTTTTCTTTAGCAACAGTAAGCACCAACACCGCGACATCCGGAGCCACCTCACTCAGCCTGCGAATCCCCTCCACGCCACTCATCTCTGGCAAACCCAGATCCATGAGAATCAAATCTGGCGTCTTCTCACATTCCACCGCTTGCAGCATTTCCACGCACGAAGGAAAAACCCCAGTGCATGTGAGTTGCTCTTCGCGCTCCATCATTCGCTGTAAGGTCCGCCGATAATTGGCATCGTCCTCAACTATCCATAAATCAATCGGTATCATTTTAATTCGAGGTTTGGTAACTAGAAACCAGCTTACTGGTAAGCAGACGTAATGGCACTGACAGCACAATCAAGGTGCCGCCTCCTGGTGACGACTTCAATAGCATTTCCCCCTGCATCTCATCTGCTCGTTTCTTCAAACTCTTCAGTCCCCATCCTTTAAAGGAACGTTCAGGATCAAAACCACAGCCATCGTCCTCAAGCGAAATCGTCAACAGACCTTCATCCGTCTTGAACACGAGAGAGACCTTCTTCGCCCCCGAATGCCGGGCACAATTCGAAATCACCTCGCGAAAAAATAGCAATAAATGACGCTTATACGTCAATGAGACGACGAGATCAGGAAACTCTCCTTCCCTTTCCACCGACAGATCTACTCCACGCAGCATCCGCTGACAGCGTTCCTCCAAGCGCTCTAGCAGCTCAGGTAAGCGAATCGTCGACTTGTCCGTCAACCAGATCACTTCACGCAGCGACACGAACGCCTCCCTCGACAGCAGCACCAACTCCTCCACATCTCCTTGTAGCGTTTTGTCCCCCTTGCCCGAGCTTCCTATCTCTTCCGCCACCAGCGCTATACTGCCCAGTGTCCCGCCAACATCGTCATGCAAGTCGCGACTAATTTGGTAACGCATTTTCCGCACTGCACGAACCCGCTGCACAATCGCGATCACCGCAATGCTCAAAGCTATCAACACCAGCGCCACCACAACACCCACCCTCATGCGTTCAAAAAACTGATCCCAACGCCCATTGAGCTCCTCTATCCAAGCCGTATGTCGCTGCAGACGTCTACTCAGTTCCTCTCTATCGCGAAGTTTCAACAACCATTCTTGTAGAAACATCGCCGGCTTCCCGTTCGACATAAGATCGATCAGCTGTTCCGACCCCTGCTCCGCACCTTGCGGAAAGCCCTCTAGCCACACCTCCTTCACGCGATAGGTCTCCCCCGCATTTCCAACTAAAATCTCTCCCAACGAAAACACCCGTCGCCCATTGTGCTCAGGAAAATCACTCACCGTGATTTCAATCCACCTCCCCAGTCGATTGTATCCAGCCATACGATGCACATTGTTACTAGGATCCACCTCGTAACTACTTTGGGCCAAAGGTGCCTGCACCCTTCTCAGATGTTCCTTCGTATCCTGAAATACTTTCAGTTCCACTTTCTTAGGAAATCCATAACCAGGAATCAAAATCCCCTCCGGGGGCTTCGCTGGATACAAGGAGACCCAACCCAACCTTCGATTCCTCCCCAAATCAATATGAATCACACACGGCTTTGTCGGAGCTTCTTCAAACTCGACACTATAATCCTTCGCGCGTGAACCCTCCCGCTCCAACACATCGGCCGCCACAGGAATTCCTAAGTTCGTTTGCTGGTCGACGAGAAAACTACGATGCCAATACGGAAGCGAGGTGTACTCTCGACTTACCTCTACGGTCTCCGCCTTGAACACCTCATTCTTTGCAATCCCAAATAACTCGTCTAAAGCCAAATACTCCTTCCCTTCCTCCATCGCTCCGCGAAATACCTCTAGCCGCACCGCGTCGGGCCAAGGAGCCTGCAAGTCAATCACGATAGGTGACCGCCCTGGATCAGGACAATCCTCAGACATCCATTCCTTCACCACCCGCACACTGCCGTCATCTGCTATCTGAGACACCCTAAAACGACGGGGGAAACCGTAGCTCTGAACCTTGCTGAAGCGCCGATCCACCGCAGGCACAAGAACCACTTTCTTGATCGGAGCCTTCTTGTAAAACCGCACATCGACAGTCCAACGCGGCTCCTCGGGCAGTGTTTCAAGCGCTGGAAGATACCCGCCATGATACCCAAAGGCATCATTTTGCAGTACTGGGTCCAACTCCGGCAACAACTCAAGCTCAGCCTGCATCTGCTCCCTCTGCTGTTCAAGCCTCCGCAAAGTCTCTGGAATCGCAAATAAAGACACAGACTCTGGAGCACAGACGGCATCCTCCTCGCTCAAATCCATTCTCTCAGGCGCTCCCCAAGACGAGCCCTGACAATAAATCAGCAAAAATAAAATGAATGGGTGCAATCGCACATGGCAATCCTCTATCTCTCCCACACGAGAGTCAATCTAAAGCTTAAGTGGGTATTTTCTTCCATCACAGCGGCTATTCTAAATAACCAGTATTCCTAAAACCACGCACTTCGCTTCATACAATCAAAACTTCCACGCCGCCACTCAGGCAAACCATCCACATTCACCTAAAAGACGGTAATTTCAAAAACCCAAATCAACACCAACCCAAAACTTCCAATAATAAAAACAACTTTCACAGACAAAAACCCCGCAATTCACCTTTTTTACCAGAATTTAAGTCACTTTCGAGTTTACTATTCTAAAAATGGTGCCAACTTCCCCTAAACAACTCCATTTTCATTATGGCCAAGCAACAATTAGACGGAGCACAGGCTCTCATTAAAACACTCGATGACTTGGGTGTAGAATACATCTTCGGATACTCTGGAGGTGCCGCGATCCCTATTTTCGATGCTCTCGAGACCGTCAAATCTAAGATTCAATTCGTTCTCGCGCGTCACGAACAAGGCGCATGCCACATGGCTGACGGCTATGCTCGTGCTACTGGCAAGCCAGCAGTTGTTCTCGTAACTTCCGGCCCTGGCGCAGGAAATACCATCACTGGTCTCATGACCGCTCAGATGGACTCTGTTCCAATGATCATCATCTGCGGTCAGCAAGTCACTTGGATGCTCGGTAAAGACGCCTTCCAAGAAGCAGATATCTTCGGCATCACGATTCCTGTCGTGAAGCACAACTACTTGGTTAAAGATACAAATGCTCTGCCACGCATCGCCCGCGAAGCATTCCATATCGCCACGTCTGGTCGCCCAGGTGCAGTACTCATCGATATCCCAAAAGATATCAGTTCCGCGCCATTCACAGGTAAACTAAAAGACAAGAAGGCTGAAGAGTTCGACCTTCCTGGCTACAATCCTGAAGCCGCCTTCAATATCGACACTGCAGCGATTTCAAAAGCAGCTAAGCTTATTAAGAAAGCCAAACGTCCACTTATTCTAGCTGGCCAAGGCTCTATGATCGCACGCTCTCAAGAAGAGCTTCTCAAGCTTGTGGAAACACTCGACTGTCCGTTCACCACGACACTCCTTGGTAAGGGCACTCTCCCTGAGCGCCACCCTCTTTCACTCGGCATGCTCGGCATGCACGGCACCGCATACGCGAATAAAGCTGTCGTTGAATGTGATCTCTTGCTCAACATCGGTTCTCGTTTTGACGATCGTATTATTGGCCAGCCTGATAGATTCTGCGCTGACGCCAAGATCATCCACATCGACATCGACGCCGCTGAAATGAACAAAATGATCAGCCCAGATGTTGAAATCGTAGGTGATGCCAAAGCGGCTCTCATCGAACTCCTTAAAGAAATCGAACCTGCGAAACACACCGAGTGGAACGAACACCTCGATGGTTATAAGAAGAAGTACCCACTCAGCTACCGCAAGCAAGGCGGACTCCGCATGCAGCAGGTTATCGACGAATTTGATAAGCAAACTCAAGGAGGCGCTATCGTCACTACAGACGTTGGCCAGCATCAGATGTGGGCAGCTCAATTCTACCGCAATGCCAAAACGCATTCCTGGCTCAGCTCAGGCGGTGCAGGCACGATGGGCTTTGGTTTCCCTGCCGCTATCGGTGCAGCCTTTGCCTGCCCTGATCGCCAAGTCATTACCTTCTGCGGTGATGGCGGCTTCCAAATGACTCTTTTTGAACTCGCCACTGCTGCGATTCACAAGCTACCCATCAAGATCGTGGTTCTCAATAACCACTACCTCGGAATGGTTCGCCAATGGCAAGAACTCTTCTTCGAAGACCGCCTCTCTGGGGTAGACCTCGAGGGTAACCCGGACTTCGTAAAGCTCGCTCAAGCATACGGCATCAAGGCCATTAACATTAAGCGCCCCGCTGATGTCGAACGCATGGTCAAACAAGCGCTCGAGTACAATGATGGCCCCATCCTAATCAATGCCGAGTGCGTGAAAACGGATAACGTCTTCCCAATGATCCCCGCTGGAGCCGCACTCGAAGATATGATCACCGAGCCACCAAAGCATAAAATGGCGAAACCAACCGGTTCCACCTAGGTCTCTCTCTCACTAATAATCTCAACTATTTTAGAATATGTCTAAAAATATTGTTACTTCGGACACCCCAACAGAACCAAGCTCAGACCAAAGCAGCCACACACTCTCAGTGTTCGTCAATAACACCCCTGGTGTGCTCATGCGTATCACCCAGGTGTTCGCGCGCCGTGGATTTAACATCGATTCACTCGTTGTCTCTGAAGGCCGTGACGATCGCTTTTCACGTATGACGATTGGCATCACTGGCCACTCCAATGGCCTGGAACAAATCATCAAGCAAGTTTCCAAGCTCATCGACGTCATTCACTGTATTCAGCACGAAGCTGATGACTCCGTAGTCAAAGAGCTCATGCTTGTGAAAATGCTCGTTCAAGACACCGAAACTCGTACCGCAGCACTTCAAGTCATTGATCACTTCAATGGCAAGACCGTCGACCTCACTCCTGAGTCCATGATCGCTATGATCTCTGGAGACAGCTCGAAGCTCGATGCCGCCATCAAGATGTTTACCGGCTTCGAAATCATCGAAACGGTCCGCACAGGAAAAGTTGTCATGGCACGTGGAGCATCCACAACCTAAACTAACTATCTATCATCTAAATTTCTAAGCCGCACTTCGTCTCACGAGGTGCGGCTTTTTCTATAGATTGAGAGCAATCTCAAACCTCCCCAACACTTTCAGCCTTACTGCTTGCCACCGATTTAAAAATCGCATCCATCACCAAGTGATCACGCAGTCCCTCCCTACCATCTACCATCCAATCTTTCCCATCAAGAATCGCTTGTGAAAACAAATCGATTTGTATCTCAAAATGGTCAGTCTGTGGGAACTCTAAAGGAACATCAGGGTTAGAAGTCCACCCTTTCTGTCCTCTCGTTCCAAAGCACGGCTCCATCCCAAATCTTCCCTTATCAGCAAAAACGGTCATCCGATTGTAACCACCTAAATTAAAAGACGAAATCAAGTTTGCCGTCTTACCTGATGGGAACTGCATCGTCCACGTAGTCGTCTCGTCGACCTCAGCAAACTTCTCTAGATCAGTTTTCGTCTCGAGCGCACTCACAGTCACAGGCTCCTCACCGAAGATATAACGAGCCGCTTGAATGATGTAGACCCCGACATCGAGCAATGCACCACCGCCGAGATCCTTTTTCAGACGCCAGCCAGTATCATCACGCATCTTGAAACAGAATCCAGCGTCCAAGTGTCGTACATCTCCAAACACACTTTCCTTTGCAAATCGCATCATTTCCATATGGTGCGGCTCAAACTGTAATCGATATGCCACCCCCAATTGAACTCTAGCTTTCTCACAAGCTTGGATCATTTCTCTACATTCCTCGGAGTTCGTCGCCATTGGCTTCTCCACATACACATGCTTCCCAGCTTTCGCTGCTCGCACGGTAAATTCACGATGCATCGAATTCGGCAAAACGATATAAACCACATCGATCTCTGGATTCTCAAAGATCTTGTCGAAATCATCATAATTATACACTCCACTGTCAGGCACATCGTACTTTTTCTGCCAAATCTTCGCCTTCTCTGGAGTACCCGTAACAATACCCGCCAGCCGCGCATTCTTAGTTTTTAAAAATGCAGGACCGATTCGATTCTCGCTCAAGCGGCTCAATCCCACAATCGCCCAACCAAGCTTTTTCCCATTTTTAGTATCCGCTCGCTCCTGGCCTATAGCAATAGAAGTAGCTAAGCCCGCTCCGATAGCGGTCTGTAAAAATGGGCGACGTGCAATGGGTTTCTCATTCATTCAGACAAACTAAACTTAAGAAATTCAGAGATCACGCAAAAACATCAGATCATCCTAACAATTAAATCAAGTGGCTCCCATTATTGCGACAATCCTCCCCCTAACACTCAAAACTAACGAAACACCTTGATAATAAACCAATAAGATTTTATATTAAAAATTACTCATTTCACTTTTATCCACCATGAGCCTCCACCCGCCATACTCTAACACCGTAAAAAACACCATTGTCAGCTTCCTTAAAAATAAGCTTCCTTGGATAGTTCGTGAAAATAAGAAACCCGCGGAACCTTCTATCAAAACACGACCCGCTCGTCTCGGCCTCGCTCTTTCCTGTGGTGGTGCAAAATCGCTGGCACACGTCGGAGTACTCCAAGTTTTAGAAGAAAATAACATCCCCATTCACGCCATCGCAGGTTCCAGCATGGGCGCCTACATCGGCTCGCTCTGGGCAACCGGTCACAACGCTGAACAAATGCTCAAACTCGCCGCCGAAATGCAAGATCCAACCACGATGCGTAAACTTGCCGACCCCGTCATCCCTCCCATTCGCGGAGTCTTTTATGGCAATAAAGTAAAAGCACAGCTCGCCAGATCCATCGGTGCATCCACCTTTGAAGAATTAAATCGCAAGCTCCTCGTCATCTCCGCCAATCTCGACACCTACGAACGTATCGTTTTCCGCTCAGGATCTATTCTCGACGCCGTCCACGCCTCCTGCGCCATGCCAGGAATCATAGTACCAGTCGAAATCAATGGCATGCGCTGTACCGATGGAGGTGTTGTCGACCCAGTACCAGTTGGAGCCTTATCGAAATTCACAGAGGTCGATCACGTCATCGCAGTCAGTACCATTCCAACCTTGGAAGAAATTGACACCCACCTCAGCGCCTCAACTACAGCCGAAGACGACCGACAAGAAGAAGTCCAATCTTGGTGGCAAAAAGCAATCACCCAGCTCGGAAACAAAATCAATCCCGGCGCTCCTGGCAACATAATCGACAACCTCCGCCGCTCACTCCGCGCATCGCAAATCCGCATGGCACACGACTCCTGCTTACGAGCCGACATCACCATTCGCCCGATCTCACGTGGCAGCGAGTGGCACCAATACCACCAGTTCGAACAGTTCATTGAACTCGGCCGCCAGAAAACTCACGAAGTTCTCCCAGACATCCAAAAACTCCTCACTCCCAAACCCATAAACGATGATGAAACCACCGAGAAACCCTTGGTGGGAAAGCGCGTCGCCTAACGAAATAAAAAAACGTCAGTCCGCACTTCTCCACAGCTTTCTCAAAGACCGAGTCCTCCCCTTCTCGGCCTATTACGGGAAATTGTTCACAGAACACGGTCTCACTGCGGATTCGATCAAAAGCACAGAAGATCTTACCAAAATTCCTTTCACCACCAAAAGTGACCTCGGTGAAACCCGTGACTTCGTCATTATCCCTGATGAAAGAGTCCTCAAGAAACAGCTCGGCACGATTCTTAAACTATTCCGCCACGGCCCAAAAGGAGTGAAGCAAGCTCTCGCTGAAGAGCTCCGCCCCATTCATATGACTTCCACCACTGGACGCTCCGCCGAGCCCGTTCCTTTCCTCTTCACCAAACACGATCTAGCGAACCTTGAAACCAGCGGGCTGCGCCTCATGCAACTCTGCAATGCTCCCTCTGATTTCCGTGTAATCAATGCCTTCCCATTCGCCCCACACCTCGCCTTTTGGCAAGCATGGTACGCAGCCTTAGGAAACACATGCTTCACCCTCAGTACTGGTGGTGGAAAAGTGATGGGCACATCGGGAAACACTAAGGTAATCAATAAAATCCAGCCCGATGCCATCATCGCCATGCCCACCTTCCTCTACCACATGCTTCAACATGCCGCATCAGAAGGAATGCAATGGACCAATCTCAAACGACTCGTCTTAGGTGGTGAAAAAGTCCCACTCGGCATGCGCCGAAAACTCAAGCAACTATGCGCGAAAATGGGGTCACCAGAAGTTGACGTGATCTCTACTTATGGCTTCACCGAAGCAAAAATGGCTTTCTCAGAATGCTGTCCACCCAAGGGAAAGGACCCCTCCGGCTTCCACCTCTATCCCGACCTCGCATTCATCGAAATTATCGACCCTGATACCGGCGAACGCGTCCCCGATGGCCACCCTGGAGAAATCGTTTTCACCCCGCTCAACTCCCGCGGATCCATCGTCCTCCGCTACCGCACAGGAGACATTACCGATAGAGGAATTACCTACGATCCTTGTCCCCATTGCGGCCGCACATGCCCGAGACTTCTCGGACAAATCTCCAGAGTCTCAGACATTAAACGACTCAAAATTAACAAACTTAAAGGTACCCTCGTCGATTTCAGCCAACTTGAACACATTCTCGATGACACCGATGGCGTCGGCGCCTGGCAAGTGGAACTGCGTAAAGAAAACGATGACCCTCTCTCACTCGATGAAATTCACATCCACGCCGTTGCCATGAACTCCGGCGAGCAACAGGCGCTGTATGATCAAATCTCCCGACGTATTCGCAACAAAACAGAACTCAGTGCGAATTCGATCACCTTCCACAGCTGGGAAAAAATGCGTGAACTGCAAGGCGTGGGCAAAGAGCTCAAAGAGCAAAAGCTCATCGATAACCGACCCACCAATTAAACACCATGCTCTACATCTACCAAACCTCACGTACAGCCTTCACCAAAATGGGAGGATCCCTCTCTCATTTAGAAGCTACTGACTTGGGAAAACATGCAGTTTCTGCGCTTCTAGCAGATTCTAACTTTGACTCAGCAGAACTAGATGAAGTCATACTTGGCTGTGTCTGCCAGCCGGCCAATGCAGCGAACATCGCACGAGTCATCGCCCTCCGCGCAGGCATTCCCGAACACGTCATCGCATCCACCGTCCACAGAAACTGCGCCAGCGGCATGGAAGCTATCACCACAGCCTACGAACGTGTACTGGCAGGAAAAGGTGAATTCTTCGTTGTAGGAGGAGTCGAAAGCATGTCGAACGCCCCCGTTCTCTATCAAAAATCAGCGGTCGAAAAGTTCGCAAAACTCAATAAAGCGCAAAGCCTTCCACAAAAACTCAAAGCCGCTCTGCACTTTCGGCCAAACGACTTCTCACCACTAATCGGTCTAAGACTAGGCCTCACCGATCCCGTATCAGGTAAGAATATGGGCCAAACCGCAGAGCTGTTAGCGCGCGAGTATGACATCAGCCGAGAAGATCAGGACATATTTGCATCTAACTCACACGCCAAATCTCTAGCTTCAAAAGATGCTTTAAATAATGAAATCGCCCCCATTTACACCAAAGGAAATGCGATCAGCTCTGATGACGGCATTCGTTCCGACTCGACTCCTGAAAAGCTCGCGAAGCTGCGCCCCGTTTTTGAAAAAAATACAGGAACAGTCACCGCCGGAAACAGCTCACAAATCACCGACGGCTCAGCTGTCTTACTCGTCGGTTCAGAAGACAGAGGCAAACAACTAGGGCTCGAACCCATCGGAAAATTGAGCGGCTACGCTTATGCCGGCTGCGACCCTTCACGCATGGGGCTCGGACCACTCTTCGCTATGCAACGCCTCTTTTCCGAAACTAAAACCCATCTAAACGATGCTGATCTCATAGAAATCAATGAGGCCTTTGCTGCTCAAGTTCTCGCCTGCATTAAAGCGTCCAACTCAATCTCTCTCGCCAAAAAAGCAGGCTTAGACGCTCCACTTGGCACCATCCCGCTCGACAAACTCAATCTCCGCGGCGGCGCAATCGCTCTTGGACACCCAGTTGGTGCAAGCGGAGCGCGACTCGTCCTAACAGCCCTCGATCAACTCAAACAACGTAACCAAACCTTAGCTCTCACCACCCTCTGCGTCGGCGGAGGTCAAGGTGCCGCACTTTGGATAGAAAGGATTTCATAACGATGAACATCCATCTCACTACTGAACAAAACATCGCACGACTCACCTTTGACCGAGAAAATGCATCTGCTAATATTTTCGATAAAGACATCTTACTCGAACTCGATGCCCTACTCGATGGAATTTCTAAAATCTCCGCTCTATCAGCTCTAGTCATTCAGTCAGCGAAACCAAACATTTTCATCGCAGGTGCCGACCTTAAAACTCTCTCCTCAGCCGATGACAAATCGTTGTTAGAACTCATTCATCTCGGTCAGAAAGTCTTCAACAAACTTGAATCACTCCACCTCACGACCATAGCGGCCATTCACGGAGCTTGTCTCGGCGGCGGATTAGAACTCGCTCTTGCCTGTGACTATCGAATTGCTTCCGATGCCAGTTGTACTCGCATTGGCCTCCCAGAAACTCAACTCGGCATCTTGCCCGCATGGGGAGGTTCCACCCGTCTCCCCATGCTCATTGGGCTCCCGAACGCTCTTCCTCTTATTCTCTCTGGCAAAATTCTCAAAGCTGATGCAGCTCAACACAAAGGAATCGTCGACGCCGTCTGCCCACCTGAAAAACTGCGAGAATATGCAGCAAGCTTCCACACCCGACCAAAACGCGAACATCAGCTCTACCTCTTAGAACATAATCCGCTTTCAGTAGCGCTCATCCGAAAAAAAGCGTCCGACTCACTCTTCAAAAAAACGCAAGGTCTCTATCCAGCGCTCAACCTAGCACTTAAAGTCGTTTGTGATGGAGTACGTACCGGCCTAGAGCAAAGCCTAAGCAATGAACGAGAAGCCATCTCCGAACTAAGTCAAACTCCTGAGTCAAAGTGCTTACTCAATCTGTTTTTCCAAACTGAACACGCAAAAAAACTGAAGATCGCTGGCTCGGAAGCTAGACCACTTAACAACATCGCAGTTCTCGGAGCAGGAGTCATGGGCTCAGGTATTGCCTACTGGCTCTCTACAAAAAAACGTAAAGTCTTACTCAAAGACATCGATGAACAAGCCCTAACTAAGGGCATCTCCTCCATCGAAAAACTCTACGAGTCAGCAACCCAAAAACGCATTTTGAGTAAAATCGACGCCCAAGCCGGCCTCGACCGCATTCAAGCAACGAGCCACAACAATTCTCTCTGCGGCAAAGACCTTATCATAGAAGCCGCCACTGAAGACCTTGAGTTGAAAAAGAAAATCTTCACCCAACTATCAGAAAAATCGGATCCCTCCACCATTCTCGCAACAAACACCTCAGCACTTCCCATCCATCAACTCGCAGACAGCATTAGCCACCCCGAACGTCTCATTGGCATTCATTTTTTCAATCCAGTCCCACGCATGAAACTCGTGGAAGTAGTGCGGACTAAAACAACTTCAGATGAGACACTAGCATCAGCTGTAAACTTTGTCCAAGTTATCGGTAAGCTGCCCGTTGTAGTAACCGACTCTCCAGGTTTCGTCGTCAATCGCATCCTGCTTCCCTACCTTGTACGTGCTGGTGAACTTTTCTCTGAAGGTCATCCACCAGAAACCATCGACAAAGCGATGTTAGATTTCGGCATGCCAATGGGTCCACTCAGATTACTCGACGAAATTGGAATCGATGTAGCCCAACATGTTGCCAAAACCCTCTCCGAGGCCTTCCCCGATCGCATGAAAGTCCCTCCGATTCTTAACAAACTCATGTCGAGAAACCTTTTAGGCCGAAAATCCAATGCCGGATTCTACCTCTACAATAATGGCAAAACTCACGAAAACCCATCCATTCAGCCTAGTACCACCCCAGATAGCTCACGCTGCGAAATCCAAAACGACCTAGTTACACTCATGAGTAAAGAAGCTGCCATGTGTCTCGATGAAGGTGTGGCTGCGAGTGCAGCTGAAATCGACTTCGCAATGGTCATGGGTACAGGCTATGCGCCCTTCCGTGGTGGTCCACTCCGTTATGCACACGACACACAACTCCTCTCTCGCTCTTTTTACGAAGACTAACCAAATCTAACATCATGTCTGAAAAATCCCTTATAGACACCTCTAGCATGAGCGCTGGCCAACGTGCTGCACTAGAAATGGCAGAAGACTCACGCGATTCACGTGAAATTAGCGGTTTCGCTGGTTCACTCTTCATGGGCCAATCTAAACTTTCTCGACTTGTCCCCTTTCCTGAACAATCCCGAGAAGATCGAGAGCAAGGCGACGTCTTTCTTGAACAGCTCAGCACCTTTTTAAAGGAACACACTGACCCCGACAGTATCGACCAAAACGGCGAAATCCCCGACGCAGTTTTTCAAGGGCTCGGCAAACTCGGCGCGTTTGGAATTAAGATACCCCAAAAATATGGAGGCCTAGGGCTCTCCCAAACAAACTACTCGCGTGCAGCAAAATTGTTAGGAGCACATTGCGGCAACCTAACCGCCCTACTCTCCGCACACCAATCGATCGGAGTACCTCAGCCGCTCATCGTTTTCGGAACAGAACAGCAAAAACAAAAATTCCTCCCACTCTTTGCGAAAGGGCAAGTCTCGGCATTCGCACTCACCGAAAAAAATGTCGGTTCAGATCCTGCAAAAATGGCAACCACTGCTGAGCTAAACGCTGAAAGCACACACTATCTCTTAAATGGCGAAAAGCTCTGGTGTACCAATGGCCTCAAAGCCTCCCACATCGTCGTCATGGCAAAAACGCCATTGCCCGAAAAGCCCTACGCAGTCACCGCCTTCATCGTTGACACCACCTGGCCTGGAGTAGAAATCGTCACCCGTTGTCATTTCATGGGACTGCGCGCGCTTTACAACGGTGTCATCCGATTCACCAATGTAAAAATCCCTAAAGAGAATATTGTACTCACCGAAGGCAAGGGTCTCAAAGTTGCCCTAACAACTCTCAATACTGGCCGACTGACATTGCCTGCCGCCTGCTCTGGAGCCCTCGATCGTTGCCTCGAAATTTCCCTAGAGTGGACCCGTGAACGAGAGCAATGGGGGGCAGCCATCGGCAAGCATGCCGCCATCGCTGAAAAAATCGCAGACCTCCAAGCCGATGCCTTCGCTACAGATGCAATGGTACGCTATGTTTCTGCCTTAGTTGATCACGACAAATCCGCAGACATCCGCATCGAGGCAGCAATGGCCAAACTCTGGGGAACCGAAGCCGCCTGGCACGGAGTAGACCAAACCATGCAAATCAAAGGCGGCCGCGGCTACGAAACTGCCAACTCATTGCGCAATCGAGGTGAAACTCCCGATCCCATCGAACGCATGATGCGCGATTGCCGCATCAATACCATCTTCGAGGGTTCTTCCGAAATCATGAAGCTCTTCATTGCCCGAGAAGCTCTCGACCCACATCTCCGCAGAGGCGCAGCTGTTATCGATTCACGAAATCCACTTTCCAAACGCATTCCTGCCGCACTCAAAGCTAGCCTTCACTACGCACGCTGGTACCCGCTCCGCTGGCTACCTCTCACACTAGAAATTCCCACAAGAACCCACCCCGAGCTCAAGACACATTACAAAAGTATCAATAAGTGGTCTCGCAAACTCTCCCGCGCACTCTTTCACGCGATGCTCGTTAACGGTCCTAAGTTAGAGAAACGTCAAATTCTCTTAGGCTGTTATGTCGACATCGCAACAGAGCTGTTTGCCATGAGCTGCGCATGCGCAAGAACCGATTACTTGCTCCAACAAAACCCAACACATTCCTTAAAAACCATCCGCTATCTATGTGCACGCGGGAACACACGAATCCAACAATTCTTCAATAAGTCAAAAGACAAAACGAGTGAGAAAGGAGGCTATAGTCTAGCACAAGAACTCCTTTATTCCTGAGTTGATCTAAGCAACACTTCACCTATCTTAGCCGAACTATGAAGTTTGCGGCTAGCCGACCTAACAACTTCGATTGTCGCCTTAACTTGAATCGATTTTTACTCAATCACTGTGAATGACCAGCTCGATAGCGCTCTCGCAACACACTTTGGCCACTCACATTTCCGCCCTCTCCAACGCGAAATTGTTGACAGTGTTCTACAGGGAAATCCAGCTCTCGCCATCCTCCCCACAGGAGGCGGAAAGTCCCTCACCTATCAACTTCCAGCCCTATTGTTAGACGGTCTAAGTATCGTCATTTCACCTCTTCTCTCGCTGATTGAAGACCAGACCCAAGAGCTTCAAAAAAAGGGTATTCCCGTCGAACGTTATGATTCTACACAAAGTTACGACCAAAAACAGAACGCCTTAAAACGCATTGAATCAGGAAGCGTTAAACTATTCTACACCTCACCTGAATCTCTCGTCTCACCTGAGCTTCTCAAACGTCTCAAGTCACAAAATATTGCTTTAGTCGCCATCGATGAAGCACATTGCATCTCAGAATGGGGACATTCTTTTCGCCCATCCTATCTATTTCTTCCTAAAATTATTAGATCACTCAAACCTCACTCCATTCTTGCTCTCACAGCTACGGCAACCAAGAAAACAGCCTCCGACATCAGAAAACTATTCCGCATCAAAACTGCAGAACAATTTCAAAGCTCACACTTTAGAGAGAATCTCCATTTTAAAATCACACCAGTTTCTGCCGAAACTAGAAACAACGCGCTTCTCGAATCCTTGCAAACCAAGGGCCGCCTTCCTGCGATAGTCTACGCCATGCGCCAAGAAGACTGTGAACGTATCGCTTCCTTACTCTCAGATCACGGATTCAACACACGCTCTTACCATGCTGGGCTCACGAATAAGTCTAGAGTTTCCATCCAAGATGCATTTTTGCAGGATAAAATAGATATTGTCGTAGCCACGATTGCCTTCGGCATGGGAGTAGACAAACCTAACATACGATCAGTCATCCACTACCACCTTCCAAAATCTCCTGAAGGGTGGATGCAAGAAAGCGGCAGAGCCGGACGCGATGGAGCTTCTAGCCTCTGCCAACTCTTAGCCTGTGGCGACGACCTCGTACCTCTTGAAAACTTCATCTACGCCAAAGAAATAAAACCAGCAACCCTCCAGCGCTTTCTATCCTCACTTTCCTCCCAAGGGAATTCGGTTCAAATCTCTCCCTACCAAACTCGCATCCAATACGACTTCCTAGTGAGTACCCTCGATGTCCTACTGGCAAAGTTAGAAGTACGAGGTCATCTCAAGTTCACAGGATCTGAATGGCGCTACATCCGCGCATGGCCCGTTGCTGGCAAGCAAGTTGACCTAACAACTTATCCCTTGAAAATCCAACATGCTCTAGAAAGCATATTTTCCTTGGGTAATCGTTACGACACATTCGAGACAGAATCAGAATTTGGCATCAAACCTAACAAACTCTGGACCATACTGCATGAGCTACGTGACACTGGAGACATTGTCTACAAGCCAAGTGGTTGGTTGTGGAATTACAAACTGCTTAAACCAATCAATGAAGACCTCACAAAGGTCCTCATTCTAGACCTCTCATCACAATTCAAAAATGGTCTCCACAAAGTACACGCTGTAGAACAAATCGCGACAAGCCGCCAGTGCATCCCCTCTCACTTAGCAAAGTGGTTTGGCGAGAAACTGCCTCAATCGTGTGGCCATTGTTCCTCTTGCATCAAAGAAAAGCGTCCTAGGAAACTCCCCATTTCAAACGAATCCATACTTAGTGACGAGCAACTCGAACGAATCAAAGCGCTTCTTTCTCAATCTAATAAAAGATTTCAAAATGAACAACAACTCACGCGCTTCCTTTGTGGCATACCCTCGCCCTATATCCGTCACTACTTTCTTCATCAAAAAAAAGAATTCGGTATGCTTTCATACCTCCCCTATGCTGATGTGAATGCCTATGCCAAAGCAATGGTAACTGGCGTGTAACCCTATTTTTTGAGCTTTTTGAAGAGGTAGTCCAACGCACTTTTTTTTGCGTACTCTTTAATCAACGTGTCAATATCCGGCACTTTAGTACGCATCTCTATCTTCGGAGATGAAAGCACTCCACTAGTGTGAAGACTCACTGTAAGTTTACCATTTTTGATCCAGTCAGAATGAATCTCTTCAGCTAAATTCCCTCGAATTTCTTTAGGCACCTTCCCTACCAATTGATCAATATGCCGCACCATCGAATCACTCGCTTTTTTACTCGCGCTAAAGTCAACAAAGAACTCATGAGTGTCGTCTCCAGATTCTAACCAAGAAGGCTGGTTCAATGCGACCTCCCAATCGTGAAGCAGAATGGACACATCCTCCGAGATATCCACTCGCCCACGCTGATAGCTCCCCTTCAATTTACGATTACGCCCGAAAGTAGCGCGATCAGGCAAGGTTCCAATTGACACTCCAAACTTAGATAATTTCTCACTATATTTCCAAATTTTCTGAAGGTAAGGAACTTGCGTGTTGATATGTGAATTCTCAGAAATACTGAAATCTAAACTCACTATAGGGTCAATATCCCCAGTCACCGGATCAAATAAACGAGCGATTGCTGGCCCAGCTAACCCAAGTTCTCCATATTTCAGCTTTTTACTTGGGGAATCAAACACCTCTACCTTTGAAGTGAACTGAATACTAGCTTCATTCACCTTCTCTAAGGCCTGTGGATCGACCCTAATATTTTCTAACGAAACCCCACATTCCGATCCATGAATAAACAAACCAGTCTTCTCGATCTCTAAATCAAAACTCACATTCCGGATATCAACCGAATCCAGATAAGTAACAAATTGCTTCTGCTCTTTAGCGTTAAATCCTTCAGCTTTCTCTACCTGCTTTTCAGCCTCTGCTTCTGGACTGGCAAAAAGCGGGTCTAAAGAATTCGTCCCATCTTCGAAAAGACTCGCTCTCACATGTAAGCCATCAAGATCAAAATGCTCCACATGAATTTTACGAGAAAGTAACTCCCAAAGCGAAAGCTTAAAGCTCAGAGATTTCAGTTCAACATCACCTTCTAACAACTCTAAGCGATCACCGTACGGTGTGCCGATTGCAACAATTTCATCACGTGGCACAAGAATGACATCGTTGAGACTAACCTTCGTAGGAAATGAAAATAAAGCAACATCCACCGAACCAATCTGAACGCGACTATTAATGGAACTTTCAATTTCCTTCACCAAGAAGTCCTTAGTGAGTAAAAATTTGGCCAACATCGTCACTGCAATCAGCAGAACAATGATGGCCAGAGCTATTCCTATCATCCACTTCTTCATGGATGCTAAGATACTAAACAATTAATCATCCGTATACTTTTTGTGACCTTCTTTTTTAGTCTCTTTCATCTTCTCAGTCGCCGCTTCGATTTTCGCAGCGTCACCCTCTAGATAAGCGAGCTCAAGCTCACAAAGTGCGGAATAGTTCAGACCAAGAATACGACGAGAATCCGCGAGAGCTTTTTGCTTCTCAAGACCGTCAGGCATTTCAGCTACCATACTTGCCGTGTAACTCATCGACTTCAAAATCGCCTCATGAGCCGTTCTGACAGCATCAGCTGCAGCTGTGTAGTCATCCTTTGGAATGGTCCGAAGAGATTTAAGAGACTTACTTGCAGTACTCATTGCCTTCTCCATTTCCGTATCATCTGCTGACACGTTCCCAGTGGCAGTAAATGCTGCCAAGGCAGCAACAGTCATTATTCTGTGTAAAGTCATGATCCTACCATCTGAAGAAATTCACTCCTGTCAAGGCATCTAAATCCATCACGCGAATTTATCGACTTCTCTGTTGAATCCCAGCAGACAGCTAGCCAGAATCCTCCCACACATGGCAGCTGGCAAAGAAAAGAAACTTACCCCTATGATGGCGCAATACGTTGCGATGCGTCGTTCACTCCCAGAGGATGTCGTACTTTTCTTTCGCCTCGGCGATTTCTACGAAATGTTTTTCGAAGATGCCCAACGCGCCGCTGCGACACTAAATGTTGCACTAACTAAACGACACGATGTCCCAATGTGCGGTGTCCCCCACCATGCCGCGCAAGGCTATATAGCCAAGCTCGTCAAAGCAGGCATCCGCGTGGCCATTGGCGAACAAACCTCCACCCCAATTCCCGGCAAACTCGTCGAACGCGAAATCTCCCAAATCATTTCCGCCGGCACTGTTGATGACATCAACTTGTTAGACGACACCAAGCACAACTATCTAGCATCAGTCTGTTTCGCGGACAAAAAATTCGGACTCGCATGCGCCGACCACACCACTGGTGAATTCACCGTCACAGAGTTTGTAGATAAAATGCAGTTAGAGGACGAACTCAAACGTCTCTCCCCTTCTGAAATTATAATACCCGACGACCAGCTCGCTCAATTGGGAAGCATCGCTCACTGCATGCCCTATGACGGCTACGCCTTCATTCCTGAACAAGCGCAGCACATGCTCAAAGAGCAATTCAAAGTCCAGTCTTTCGATGGCTTCGGTTGCGCTGATATGACCGCTGCCACTTCTGCTGCAGGCGCCATTCTACATTACCTGATTCACCAACTCAGACGTTCCTGTGATCATCTTCTTAAACTATCGGTTCGAGACAATGCGGACTACGTACTTATCGACTCCGCATCTCAAAGCAACCTCGACCTTGTTGAATCCCGCTCGGGAAAAAAGCACACCTTACTCCACGCACTCGATCGCACAGCTACCCCCATGGGTGCCCGTAAACTACGCGACTGGATTCTCCATCCCTTACGTGATCTAGAGCCTCTCATTGCTCGCCAAGCCTTAATTGCATCCTTCCTCGAGCAACCCTATTTACTCAATCAATGTCGCGACTCACTGAAAAAGATCAAAGATATTGAGCGCACAACTGGCCGACTTTCACAAGGCTCTGGAAATCCACGTGACCTCCAGTCCTTAGGGCTTTCTCTAGCTCAGATACCAACCCTCAAAGAAGATCTAACAGCTGTCGCCGCAAGCACTCCTCTAGCCGCTCAGCTCCTCCAGGACATTCATACTTTCGAGGACCTCGTTCAGTTGTTAGAAATAGCTCTTGTCGATGAACCGCCAGCCAAGCTATCAGATGGTGGCATCATTCGCGATGGATACAACGAAGCTCTCGACGAACTACGCTCCGCTTCACGCGATGGCAAACAATGGATTGCTAAACTTCAAGAATCAGAACGCCAACGTACAGGAATTGACACTCTCAAGATCAAGTTCAACAACGTCTTCGGTTACTTCATCGAAGTCACTAAAGCCAAAGCAGAACTCGTTCCTGAAGATTACCAACGCAAACAAACAATGGCGAACGCTGAGCGTTTCATCACTCCAGAACTCAAAGAAGTAGAAAATAAAGTACTCGGCGCAGAAGAACGATCGAAGCAGCTAGAATCTGATGAGTTTTCAAAACTGCGCTCACATGTCGCAGCTCACCTCAACGAGCTCCAACAAACTGCCGACGCACTGGCCACACTCGACGTCCTCCTAGGCCTCGCCGAAACTGCTCAACTCCACCAACACTCTCGACCTCTACTCGACGACTCTCGCAAACTTAGTATCGTCGAGGGGCGCCATCCCGTTCTTGAGCAAACTCTCGTCGACGAAAAATTTGTACCTAATGATACACTCATTGAGCAGGAAGAATCACGACTACTCATTCTCACAGGACCTAACATGGCAGGTAAATCCACCTACATCCGCCAAGTCGCACTCATCACTCTGATGGCACAAATCGGAGCCTATGTCCCAGCGGAGTCTGCACACATTGGCCTAGTCGACCGCATATTCTGCCGCGTCGGAGCCTCCGATGACATCGCCCGTGGCCAATCAACCTTTATGGTCGAGATGAATGAAACTTCACTCATCATCAACAATGCATCCGAAAAGTCCCTAGTGATCCTAGATGAAATCGGCCGAGGCACCGCAACATTCGACGGACTCTCCATCGCCTGGTCTGTAGCGGAACACCTGCACGACGTTTTAGAATCCCGCACCCTCTTTGCGACTCACTACCATGAGTTAACTGATCTTGCAAACACACGGAAAGCAGTCGAAAATTACAATGTCGCCGTCCGCGAGTGGAACGACGAAATCATCTTCCTCCGCAAAATTCTCCCCGGCTCAGCCGACAAATCCTATGGCATACAAGTAGCAAAACTAGCTGGCCTTCCCGCCACCATCGTCAATCGGGCCAAAGACATTCTCTCGCATCTCGAAATGAATTCTTCAAAACCAGACGCCCAGAAAAAACCCCGTGCGAAGAATACCAAAGCGACAATGCCAGAATCAGACACCCCCCAAATGGACCTATTTACTTAGATTCTGAAACGAGCCTTCACCGCATTACGCTTCAGCTCTAACTCCCTCCACTCATTGGTCAACCGCGAGGCCTCGATGACTCCGCAACCTGAGGGCACTTGAATTTCATTACCGCTCCAGTACACCCCGCGAATAGTGACTACAGCGTGAAATACACCATTGTCGTAAACGCCAAAAGGAGCCCCGAAATATGCGGGAGCTTCTAACTCGTTTCGCCAACGATAAAGCATTTCTAAGGTCTCCTGAGTTCGTGGATGCGGCCCCAAGGCTGGCGTCGGATGCATTTTACGAAGTAGGAAATCAATACTCTGATCTCCATACATAAAAATCTCCAAAGGCGTGTGAAAGTGTACCAGTTCACCCAAATCCATAATCCTGCGCTCACTACGCTTCACCATCCCCAAGTCCGATAAATTCGCAACTAAGGTCTGAGCCACATATTCGTGCTCACGAATTTCTTTTTCATCAAAAGCGAACACACTCCGATCACTCGCCCGTGCTGTTCCAGCTAGAGCCATAGTTTTAAATCTTCCCTTCCTCAGTTGAAACAACAACTCAGGAGTTTGGCCGCAAAAACCATTCTTCCCCTCAACCCACGCATAAGAATAAAAAGGCTTTCGATGATCCGCTAATTGCCCAAGCAAACCTCTAACCAACCCACTCTCAACGACTCCGCATTCCGTGGCTACAGGTACAGACTTCTCCAGCCCTCCTGTTTGGATCGTCTCATTGATTTCACTAAAAATTCTCGCGAAACCTCCAGCTTCAGGTGCCTGCCAGCACACATTAGGGCTTACAAAATCCTGCAGAGCATCTGCTTTCAATCGATGCACCTGCTTCGGCACCTTCCACGGCTTCGAATCTGAAAGCGCAAAATCATTTTTGTAAAATGCGACCCCGTCTCTAGGACATTGAGAAAATTCAGTAAACGGACCTTCACCCACTAACAACTCACCATCAGCTGTACTAATTAGCGCAAAGTCATCGTTGAGAAAATTCATCGTACTATTAGCCAAAAGCTTTCATGAATCCAACCTCAAGCGCCAATGGTTCACTCACATTAGTTTCTAACAAGCTCCCTAACTTTTCCAAGGACTCCATGCGTTGCAATAATGATTCCAAACTTTCAGCCTCAGCAACAGATTTTGTTATTGAAGCGTACTTCGGGTAATCCAGCTCAGTCACTCCGCATTTCTGCCGCACCACATCTCCAAGCCACGTAATCAAAACATCTAAAAATTGCGCACGCTCTAACAAGTACTCACTCTCTGTAAGCGCTTTGTAGTAGTTCTCTCTCTGTTTTAACCAGTCTCCCTCAGTTGTCTGCTTATAAGTCGTAATTTCTTCTTTCTGAGCAGCATCATTTGCCTTCGCTATTTCAGACTTGCGCCGTTCTAACACCTTTGAAAAAGCTGCCTTTAAAGTAAGCGCACGACCAACCGATCCAAAACCAACTTTGCCGATTTTCCCAAGTACTTCTAACAGCTCAATCTCGCCATCATACTCTTCGCGCTTCGCATGTGTGATCAAAGGCAACTGCACACAGCGTGAGAGAATTGTCGGCAATAATCTATCAGGAGAACTCGTGATCAATAGTAACAAGCATCGATCCGGTGGCTCTTCGAGCGTTTTTAAAAAAGCATTCTCAGCTTCCACGCCCATACGATCAGCCTCAAGGACAACTCCCACCTTCCACTTATCTTTTTCAGAAGCCTGATACATTGCTTTCTCAAGCTCACGCATCTGCTTCACAGAAATTCTACGCGACTTCATCTCTGGACGAACCACCCGAACCAAATCCCCTTCAAGCTCGTCAATACTCTGTGGCTCAGGATCTGGAGCATCACCAAATAACTCTAAGCCCGCAGTAGCGTCCTCCACTCCATTGATCAACTCGATCATCTTAGAAGCCAACCGCTCTCCACCGGCAAGCGCTTCACCTGTAATCAAAAAAGCATGACCTAAGCGCTCACGCTCATAGGCTGACTTAACCAATTCAAATGCTTTCTCTTCAGTATATGCCATTTCCTCTCACTATGCTCGTTAGAACCTATAAAATAACAACCGAAATCTAGCCGATTTTCACAGCTTCTGTCCACAAAGTAGGATCCAAGTCCTCTTTTGCACGTGCCGCTAAAACATCCGCCAAATCCGGCGATTTTAAAACAGCAATCATCGTCGAGCCTGAACCACTCATCATTGCCGCTTCCACCTCCTCCTGCTTCAATAACCACATTTTCATCTCGGCCAAGAATCGATGTTTCTGAAATACAGGGCGCTCTAAATCATTCACCATCGCACCCCACTCAAATTTCTGCGGCAAATAATCAATTCCAGAAATCTCACTCGAGTCGAACCACTCCTTATAAGCAGCAGGAGTACTCACCCCAAAACTAGGCTTCAATAAAAGCGCATTCACTTCATACGACCAATCTACCGGCTCCACAATCTCCCCTCGCCCTCTGCAATCACAAACACTGTCGTACACAAAAAATGGCACATCGCTGCCAATCTCTGCCGCCCAATCCGCCAAAACTTCCACGCTAACACCTGTCTCTTCTAACAAATTAAAAGCTCTCAACGCAGCAGCTGCATCACCACTTCCTCCACCTAACCCAGCTCCATACGGAACACTCTTCTCTAACGAAACCTCATATGCGCATGCTTTGCCAGTTTCACGTTGGAAAATACGCACCGCCCTAGTCACTAAATTCATTTCATCCAATGGCACACCCGGAACATCACAAATTAACTGGTACTTTTCAGCAGCTCTAAAAATCAATCGGTCAGCCAGACTAATCGGCGCCATCCGAGTCTCCAATCCGTGAAATCCATCATCGCGTTTCCCTAGAATTCTCAAACTAAGATTCACCTTCGCACGCGCTATTTCAATATGATCATCCATCACCTGCGCATGTTTTACGCTTCTATTCCAAAGATAGCCAGCATTCTTCCCGTCGCACCTCTCTCTACGCGATACGAATAATAACGCCCCAAATCAGAACTCGTGCATATGCCACAATCATGAAATTCAACAATGCCCAAACGCTCAGCATTCATCCGAATCTGGCATGCAAAATCAACATCATACGCTGGTGGACGAATGCACGGAGCTAAAACCCCAATCACATCCCCTGGATCTGTACCATACACCTCCTTCATCTTCCGCAACGCCTCTCCTAAAATTTCTAACTCAGTTCCCTTCTTGCCCGAATGCAAAAGACCAATCGCATTATGCTTCTTATCTAACAAATAAATCGCACCACAATCCGCAACATAAATCCCCACAGCCACACCACGTACATTCGTCACCAATCCATCCACACCGCCTATCAAGGCCCCCTCCTTAGAATCAACCACAGCCACCTCTGCACCATGAACCTGTTCCGCTCTCCAAAAATTACTCCATTCAAATCCTAAATTCCCTACCGCCTCTCGATGAAACGGCTCTAACCTCGCGATCGTTGCATCACGATCCGTATCCACCTCCACCCCTTCAACACGTCCCACAAATCCACACTTGTATCCCTCCATCGAAAGCGGCTTCAGAAACTCTTGATCCATACCCCAACTACTATCTTCCCCCCCAAAAAACACCAGCGATTAGCTTACTTATACCGCGGTGTCCTCGTGCTGCCCCCATCGTAACGTCCCCAAAGTCACCAGACTTTGCTCAATAACATGCGAAGGCATCCACTGTATCCAACCACAAAAAAGACCCGCACTTAGCGTTAGCTAAATGCGGGTCATATAACCTGGCGACGACCTACTCTCACAGGGCCTATCGCCCAACTACCATCGGCGCTAAAGTGTTTCACTTCCGGGTTCGGAACGGGACCGGGTGGTTCCACTTTGCTATGGTCACCAGAGGTCGGGCTGCTCCCTTAAGTTTGTCAGCTTGCTGTGTTCAGTTTTCAGACTGAGTCACTTGCCTGCGGCAAATTTCTTAAGTGTAGCACGACCTCTACCGGCCTTAGCTTATTAGCTTTGGTTGTGTGTAGATTGTCTACTTGGTTATTTAAAAGAGCTGCTTCATAGGAAGCGCTCTCTGACAACTGTATAGAGAAGACATAAAGTCTTTAACTGCCTGTAATGCGTTGATCACAGCTTTTTGCGTGTTTTGAATACTCTTGATTTGTTAAGCAAATTTAAAGCTTAAGGAATCAAGCCGAACGGATGATTAGTATTGGTGAGCTAAATACATTGCTGCACTTACACCCCCAACCTATCAACGTGGTGGTCTTCCACGATCCTTCAGGGAAAATTAATCTCGGGAGAAGCTTGGCGCTTAGATGCTTTCAGCGCTTATCTCGACCGCACTTAGCTACCCTGCGATGCTCTTGACAGAACAACAGGTACACCAGAGGTGCGTCAAACTCGGTCCTCTCGTACTAGAGTTTGAACCCCACAATTTTCCTACGCCCACAGAGGATAGAGGACCGAACTGTCTCGCGACGTTCTGAACCCAGCTCGCGTGCCGCTTTAATGGGCGAACAGCCCAACCCTTGGGACCTTCTCCAGCCCCAGGATGCGACGAGCCGACATCGAGGTGCCAAACCGCGCCGTCGATATGAACTCTTGGGCGCGATCAGCCTGTTATCCCTAGGGTACCTTTTATCCGTTGAGCGACGGCAATTCCACTTTCTACCGCCGGATCACTAAGGCCTACTTTCGTATCTGCTCGACTTGTTAGTCTCACAGTTAGGCTGGCTTATGCCTTTGCACTCAACACACAGTTGCCAACTGTGCTGAGCCAACCTTCGCGCTCCTCCGTTACTCTTTAGGAGGATACCGCCCCAGTAAAACTGACCGGCTGCCAGGGTCCCCCGGCCTGATTCAAGGCTCGAGGTTAGAACATTCAAAATTAAAGGGTGGTATCTCACTGATGACTCCATGATATCCTAAAACACCATTTCAACGTCTCCCACTTATGCTGAGCATTAAGATTAAATGAACACTAACAGCTTACAGTTAAGGTCCATAGGGTCTTTCCGTCCTTCTGCGGGTAGCCGGCATCTTCACCGGCGTTACAATTTCACTGAGCACCTAGTCGAGACAGCGCCCAACTCGTTGCACGATTCGTGCAGGTCGGAACTTACCCGACAAGGAATTTCGCTACCTTAGGACCGTTATAGTTACGGCCGACATTCACCAGGACTTGGACTCGAAGCTTCGCCTCAAGGGCTAACATCTCATCGTAATCTTTTGGCATTGGTCACGTGTCACATCGTATACGTCGACTTTCGTCTTAGCACAATGCTGTGTTTTTGCTAAACAGTCGGTTGGGCCATTTCACTGCGGCCCCCCTTTAACAGGGGGCACTCCTTATCCCGAAGTTACGGAGCCATTTTGCCGAGTTCCTTGACTAGGTTTCACTCTTGCGCCTTGGTATACTCTACCCACCCACCTGTGTCGGTTTGCGGTACGGGGTGCGTTTAATCGGGTTGGCTTTTCTTGGCACAACGTCCAGTAATGCGAATCGACCGTAGTCTCATCTCGGAATTCAATAACCTAGTTACTTTCTATCATGCGTCCCCTTCCCTTTGCACGTGCAGGAATATTAACCTGCTTTCCATCGCCTACGCCCTTCGGCCTCGGCTTAGGTCCCGACTAACCCTGGGATGACTAGCATTGCCCAGGAAACCTCGGGTTTACGGCGGAGCGGGATCTCACCGCTCTTATCGTTACTCATGTCTGCATACTCTCTTCTATAGTGTCCAGGTTCAGTCGCCATTCCCCTTCAACCTCTATAGAATGCTCCTCTACCACGCCGGGTCCCCGTAGGAACCCGACATCCAGAGCTTCGGTACTATACTTATCGCCAATCATTTTCGGCGCAGGATCTCTCGATGAGTAAGCTATTACGCACTTTTTAAATGGTGGCTGCTTCTAAGCCAACATCCTCACTGTCTATGAAATCCCACCTCCTTTCCACTTAGTATAGTTTAGGCACCTTAGCTGCTGATCTGGGCTGTTTCCCTTTCGACAATGAAGCTTATCCCCCACTGTCTCACTGCTGCGCTCTATTGAATGGTATTCGGAGTTTGATAGGGGTTGGTAGGCGGGTATGCCCCCTAGCCCTTTCAGTGCTCTACCCCCACTCATCAACACGCAACGCTGCACCTAAATGCATTTCGAGGAGAACCAGCTATCACGGGGTTTGATTAGCCTTTCACTCCGACCCACAGCTCATCCGAGAATTTTTCAACATTCACCGGTTCGGTCCTCCACTTAGTATCACCTAAGCTTCAACCTGGCCATGGGTAGGTCACCTCCGTTTCGGGTCTAGCACATGCAACTCATTGACGCCCTATTAGGACTTGGTTTCCCTACGCCTCCGATCCAGAAGATCTTAAGCTTGCCACATATACTAACTCGCAGACTCATTAAGCAAAAGGCACGCAGTCACTCCGAAGAGCTCCTACACCTTGTAGGCACATGGTTTCAGGTTCTATTTCACTCCCCTCACAGGGGTTCTTTTCACCTTTCCCTCACGGTACTGGTTCACTATCGGTCGCTAACGAGTATTTAGCCTTGGAGGGTGGTCCCCCCATCTTCACACACCGTTTCACGTGTGGTGTGCTACTTTCACCTAGCCAGATTAGATTTCGATTACGCGGGTTTCACGCTCTGTGCCGGAACTTTCCAATTCCTTCATCTATCTTCACTGGTCAACTAATGGTTAGGCTCTTCCGCGTTCGCTCGCCACTACTTACGGAATCTCATTTTGATTTCTTTTCCTCTGCTTACTAAGATGTTTCAATTCAGCAGGTATCGCGTATCCTTACCTATGTATTCAGTAAGGAACAATGTCATATTAATAACATTAGGTTACCCCATTCGGAAATCCCCGGGTCAATGGTTACTTGCACCTGACCGAGGCTTATCGCAGCTTATCACGTCCTTCATCGCCTGTTAGCACCAAGGCATCCACTATGTGCCCTTTCTAGCTTGATTCCTTATCTTTAAATCAAGTCGACAGCGTCCTCTTTGAAGTGTTGCTTACCCACTCCGGACTTTCTGTCTAAATTTGCCATATTCTACTAAAAATAAGCGTTAACTTATTTTTGGAAGTTTATATTTTTAGAGTATCCCAACTCGCAAAAAGCTTTCTCATTTGTGATTAATTGCATTTTTGCAGTTAGGAAAAACTTTCAATCTATTCTTTAGAATAAATTGTGTTTCTCTATACAGATGTCAAAGAACGCTGTCAGTCAGCGATGCTTTTCCACATTCTCATGGATTTGAAGAAAGACTCACTTTAAGAGTGAAATTTAGGAAGAATAGCTTGCATTCCCCTACGGTCACCCGCAGGCATTTTACAAGAAAAATGGTGGGCCAGACAGGACTTGAACCTGTGACCCCACGCTTATCAAGCGTGTGCTCTAACCAACTGAGCTACAGGCCCAAAATTGTGAAAATGGTGGAGGTTACCGGAGTCGAACCGATGACATTCTGCTTGCAAAGCAGACGCTCTACCAACTGAGCTAAACCCCCAGATCGAATTTAGAATTTCTTTCCAAATTTCACTCTTAAATATTTTGTTTCCTTCGTTGTGAAGAGAAAAAACTGAATTGTATGCTGCGGTTCGCATTGTCATTGCTGACTTTGCGGACGCTTAATTGTAACGTGCAGATCATTTCTTAACTGCAGGCAATTGATTAAGTTCATCCTAATCTTTAGCCTTCGACCTATGCCTTCCGGCATTTGCTCCATAGAAAGGAGGTGATCCAGCCGCAGGTTCCCCTACGGCTACCTTGTTACGACTTCATCCCAGTTACCAACTACACCTTAGGGCCCTGCCAATGTTGGCGCAGACACTTCGGGTGCGATCGGCTTCCATGATGTGACGGGCGGTGTGTACAAGACCCGGGAACGTATTCACGGCACCGTAGCTGATGTGCCATTACTAGCGATTCCAACTTCATGGAGGCGAGTTGCAGCCTCCAATCCGAACTGAGCCCAGTTTTGTAGATTTCCTCCACCTCGCGGTCTCGGTTCTCATTGTACTGGGCATTGTAGTACGTGTGCAGCCCTAGGCGTAAGGGCCATACTGACCTGACGTCATCCCCACCTTCCTCCCAGTTGATCTGGGCAGTCTGGCTAGAGTTCTCAACTTAATGTTAGTAACTAACCACAGGGGTTGCGCTCGTTGCCGGACTTAACCGAACATCTCACGACACGAGCTGACGACGGCCATGCAGCACCTGTGTAAGGTCCCCGAAGGGTCACAGCCTTTCAACTGCTTAGCAATACATGTCAAGCCTAGGTAAGGTTCTTCGCGTTGCATCGAATTAAGCCACATACTCCACCGCTTGTGCGGGTCCCCGTCAATTTCTTTGAGTTTTAGTCTTGCGACCGTACTCCCCAGGCGGTGCGCTTAACGCGTTAGCTCCGGCACAGATGGGGTCGAACCCACCTACACCAAGCGCACATCGTTTACTGCTAGGACTACAGGGGTATCTAATCCCTTTCGCTACCCTAGCCTTCGAGCCTCAGCGTCAGTAAATGTCCAGTAAGCTGCCTTCGCCGTTGGTCTTCCTCTCAATATCTACGCATTTCACTGCTACACTGAGAATTCCACTTACCCCTCCATTACTCTAGCGCGGCAGTATCGGATGCAGTTTCAAGGTTGAGCCTTGAGATTTCACATCTGACTTACCGCGCAGCCTACGCTCCCTTTACGCCCAGTGATTCCGAATAACGCTCGGGACCTTCGTATTACCGCGGCTGCTGGCACGAAGTTAGCCGTCCCTTCCTCTTAGCATACTATCAAACATACTAGCTATTAACTAATATGCCTTACTCTGCTATGACAGGAGTTTACGACCCTAGGGCCTTCATCCTCCACGCGGCGTTGCACCATCAGGGTTGCCCCCATTGTGAATGATTCTCGACTGCTGCCACCCGTAGGTGTCTGGACCGTGTCTCAGTTCCAGTGTTGCTGATCGTCCTCTCAGACCAACTACCCGTCGTCGCCTTGGTGAGCCTTTACCTCACCAACTAGCTGATAGGACGCGAGCCTATCTCAAAGCACTAGCCCGAAGGCCAGCTTTACTCCGAAGAGCACATGCGGTATTAAACCCAGTTTCCCAGGACTATCCCCCTCTTTGAGGCAAGTTGCTCACGCGTTACTAACCCGTCCGCCACTAAGAGATCATTAGTAAACTAAATCTCTCTTCGTTCGACTTGCATGTCTTATCCACGCCGCCAGCGTTCATTCTGAGCCAGAATCAAACTCTCCGTATATTTTTTACATCTTTCGATGGAGTGTCTTGCGACACTCACTTTAAAACGGTTGGCGTATATATTTGCGTTTAAAAATAAATACTAAATTGACAAGTGCGATTGAAAACCCGTTTAAGATCTCCAATCTTGCCTGCGTCAGATTTTCATCTACCGCAGCGCACAATTCAGTCTTTCCTCTTCCACTTAGTTAAACCTTCCAGAGCGAACTCTGCATTTTAACCAAGCCATGTAATGTGTAAAAGATCTCGTTCAGCAGGAACTACTTAACTTGTGAAACCGTGTTTCAAATCAACTTAGTTAATTCCTTGCTGCGCTCCCCTTAGTGGGTGAGGCGGGGCGCAATCTACATATTCCATGACTCCGCGCAAGCTCTTTTCGCATCTTTTTTTAAACTTTCTCCCACTCCCTCTCCACAACACCCTCTAATTACAATAATTCTGCTTATCTTCTTTTTCTAAAATCATCCTCCCACTGTCCTCACGAGCTATCTTTTTAACCTTCATTTAATTGCTTCAAGGCTGATTTTAGGTCGGGATAGCGCCATTTATAGCCAGTTTGTCTCAATTTTTCTGAGCTCACACGCTGACTAGCCAATAAGGCATCAGCAAACTCACCAAGCATCAACTTCAACCCGAAGGATGGAACTGGGAGTATCGCTGGGCGATTCAACTCACTTGCGAGAGACTTTGTAAACTCGACATTCCTCACCTGCTCTGGTGCAACCAAATTATAAGCACCACAAGCCCCCTCAATTTGAGAAAGGTGAACAATACCACCCACAATGTCATCTATATGAATCCACGGGAACCATTGCTGACCACTCCCTAACCTCCCACCCAGCCCGAGCTTAAAAATAGAAGCCATTTTCTTCCACGCAGCAGATTCTTTACCTAATACAACGCCTATTCTAATAGAAAACACCTGACACGTAGAAACCTCGATAGCCGAAGCCGCTCTCTCCCAATGCTCACAAAGCTCTGCCAAATACCCATCTGCAGTAGGACTTTCTTCAATAAGCTCAGATTCACCTCCATCTCCATAGATACCCACGGCTGATGCGTTCACCCAAGTTTTAGGACGATCTTCACTAGGTAATTGCGAGACCATTTTCGTAATCTGCTCAGTCACACCCACTCTACTTTCCCAAAACAACTTTTTATTCTCTTCTGTCCAGCGTTGATCTATCGGCTCACCAGCTAGATTTACTAGCACATCCAGACCCGACAAAGCCTCAGCTGAAAGCTTTTTCCAATTCTGCCCAGCAACCTCTCGCTCCTTCCTCGAAAAGCGAACCACCTCCCAGTCCATTGAATCATATTCACCAGCCAACTTGCCACCTAACAGGCCAGAAGCTCCAATAATGCCGACAGAGTTTTTCATACTCTCAAAATGCGCATGTGAAGGTAATTGGTCAACTGACCATTTCCCCCTTTCATCTTTACTAGTGGCTCGCGCCATCACTAAATAACACGCATGAATCGCACCGCCGCTAGTCTAGCAACCATTTTGTTGAGCATTTCTTGCTATGGACAAGACCTAGAACCCAGCGGCATCGATCTTCAACTCACTCCAGCAATGCCGAAGAGCTTACGCATCACATCTGAAAACGGTGCTGAGTACAATCACGACACCGGCCTCGTTCGCTACCAAGGAGGCGTCCAAGTATATGCTGATAACGGCATGCAACTTTTTGCCAACCAAGCGCTCCTTGACTCAAAGAAAAGCACTCTGCATCTGCGAGGGAACGTAAAAGTATATCAACACGCCACCTTGCACATAGGCAGCTCTGCCTCCTATAATTACCAAACCGAGAATCTAGACACCTCAAATCTAAAAACAGGGATAGATCCCATCCTGCTCGATTCTGAAAATTTCAAATCGCAAATGGTCGATGGCGAGATCGCCTATATTGGCACAAACTCACGTCTCACCACCCACGATAAAGAGCACCCCAATTACTGGTTGAAAGCCAAAAAAGTCGAAGTCTATCCAAATGAAGAGGTGATTTTTAGAAATCTAACTCTAAGAGCTGGCGACACACCCATCTTCTGGCTTCCATACTTAAAGCAATCACTCGACACAGGCCTAGGTTATCAATTTACCCCTGGTGTACGATCTAATTGGGGGCCCTTCTTGCTCAATCAATACAACATCATGCTAGGAGGGACTGAAAATCCAGTTAGCGGACAAAAGGAAGACCAATGGCTACTCTCCGAATGGCAATTTGACATCAGAGGTAAACGCGGCATCGGAGCAGGAGTCAATCTGATTGACATCCGCTTAGAGGACAACCCGAATTTAGGATGGCTAAATTTATATTACGCCAACGACCTTGACCCCACCATCTCTCGGAACTCGCTACCGAGAGACCCAATCAGTGATGACCGCTACGAGATCGAATTTAAATACCGCTACGATTGGTCTAATTCCGCAGACAGCGAAAATGTCATCGACGCGAACTTCACTTATTTGAGCGATCAATACTACCTTGAGGACTTCCACGAGAGCGAATACACCCTCAACCCACAGCCAGACAATATCTTAGGCTACCAACACAGGAGAGACAACCTACAAGCAGGCATCTTTGCCCGCGTGCAACTTAACGATTTTTATCAAGCTGACTCTCGTCTACCCGAAGTTTATCTAGACCACGTCAAACGCCCAATTTTCGGCACTCAAATACTTCATGAAGGCTCTAGCGCTATTGGACTCTATCGTGAAGATCTAGGTTCACCCACTAAAGAAGACTTAAGAGACGAGCTGCTCGAAACCAACTTAAGCCCTAAGCGAAGAGGCGAAATCTACGACACCTTAAAAAAGAAAGATTTTGGCAGAATCCATACTTATCAAGAACTCTCTCGTCCAATTGAGATCTCCGAAGGCTTCACAGTAACTCCTAGAGCCGGGGCTGGTTATTCCTACTACTGGAATGAAGGCGAACAAAATCAAACTCACAGCGCCCCCCATGGTCACCTAGGTTTAGACGCGGCTCTCAAAATTAGTCGCAGATACGACACGATCAAAAACCAACGTTGGGGACTCGATGAACTCCTGCACGTCATTCAGCCCTACACTAACATTTCCGTCCTAGCTACTAACGAACTGGACGAAGATCAGTCCAAAATTGACCGCCTCACCGCAACCGAGCGCCCACGCCCACTCGATGTCTCAAGATACAATGCCATTGATGATTACCGAAATTGGTCGATCGCTAGAATTGGAGCTAGAAACACCCTCCTTACCAAACGCGACGGAGGAACACACCGATGGCTCACCCTCGATTCCTACATCGATGCTTTCCTCAATGACCCTGAATTTGATCGTAGCTTCTCTAATGTTTACAATGATCTCCGTTGGAGCCCCGTTCCATGGACTCAGCTCACCCTCAACACCCAGTTTCCAGTATCAGGAGACGGTTTCACCGAACTCACCACATACTTAAACCTACTACCCACTGAAAACCTCGAGCTCGGCTTCGGCCATAGCTATCTGAGTAACCATCCTGAAATCGACGACAGCAACTTAGTGCACGCCAGAATTTTCTATCGTCTCAATCACAAATGGAGCTTTGCCACCTACCATCAATACCAACTCGATGACAGCACTCTAGAGCGCCAGGAATACTCAATTTATCGCAACTTTCAGAGCTGGACACTTGGGCTAGGAATGTTCGAGAGAGATAATCGCCTCGATAAGGAATACGGAGCACTCCTAAACATCTCACTGAATGCCCTCCCCAGCTTCAACCTCCCCTTTTCAATCGATGCCAACTCTAGCCAATAACTGAAACATGAAACCAAACGAATTACTCGACACGCTCCGATGGCGCTACGCCACAAAAGCATTTGACCCCAATAAAAAAATTCCAGCAGACGTCTGGAGCTCTATTGAAGAAAGCCTCGTCCTCACACCCTCCTCATTTGGTCTCCAACCATGGAAATTCCTCATCGTCACTAACCCCGAGATCAAAGCAAAGCTACTTCCTCATTCATGGAATCAGCAACAAATCATTGACTGCTCCCATCTCGTAGTACTCACCGCACAAGCTCCTGTAACCGGTAATGAGTTAGACGACTTCATTGACCGCACTCACGAAATTCGCGGCGGAGAAAAAGCTGATCTTCAGTTTTACCGAGACATGATGGGCGGCTTCGTTGCGAAGATGAGCGACGAACAACTTCTCACTTGGGCAAAAAACCAAGTGTACATCGCCCTTGGCCAGCTCATGACTAGTGCAGCCGCTCTCGGTGTCGACGCCTGCCCAATGGAGGGTATCTCTCCCACTGACTATGACAAGATCCTAGATCTCGAAGGCTCTGGCTATTTCACCACAGTCGTTTGCCCTTTAGGCTACCGCTCAGATGACGACAAGTACGCCAGCCTGCCAAAAGTGCGCTACGAAAAAGAACAAGTCATCCAGCACATCTAAACTGAACATAAATCCCACTCAAAATAAAGCTCCGCAGGAAACCTCGGAGCTTTATCGTCTTCTATGGAAACGCTTACTTATTGCTGCACCTGATCAGCACCGCTAATCTGTTCAACCAGAGCAGCAAATTCCTTCAACTGCTCATCCTTCAGAAGGTTTCGCGTCAACAGGCCCACTAACAAAGAGCCCCGTACTGTGTTCACCCCGATAAACTGTAAATAGTTTTTCGCGCTTACCTTCATTCGCAGACTCATTGACCTCCCAGCCTCGAGTCGACGCCCGTCAGTAGCGGCAATCACAGCAAGGTGCGTCCACTCCTCATTGGGCATCGCTGAATGCAGAATATCTCCATCGCGATCTATCACACAGAGTCCTTCACACTTCGCGTTATCGTTCAGCCACGCTGCCAGCTCGGGAAGCTCAGCTTGACGTAGCTTAGTACTCTCCACAAGACCAGCCTTCTTAGCGATCGCGCTCGCCTTAGCCAAGGCTTGGCTTGCCTTACTGCGAATCGGGTTTTTCTCAGCTTGAGCTACAGGCTTCATCAGAGCGTTCGCCAGTCGATTCAGCTCCTCCGTGTCGAGCCATGGTTTAATAGAATCCATTTCAATCAATAATGTTAGGCGTTGTCGCGACTTAATCCAAGCTTCGATTCGATCTCCAATCGCAGCCCATTAAAATTGTTTGATAATGCCTCAGCGCCCTGCAGCACACCTACTGGCACACCCTTCCCGCTTGCTTTAAGAAACAAATCATTTCTGCCAATTTCTTCCAGCATCACCAGCGCCTCAGGCAAGAGCTCCCTCAGAGAATCTGCCGCCTCGGCTGACTCTGCAAGCTCTCTCTGCACCATAGTCAGCAAGACTCCTAGAATTTTCAGCTTCGGATTCATCGCTCTCAAATCCGTCAAACCCTGCAGCATTTTAGGCACCGAACGAATACCGAGCGGCTCAGCCTGCTGCGGCACCAAGGCTGCATCAGCACAAACTAAAACATCACGCGTGATACCAAACAGTCCCGCAGCACTATCGAAAATCACTAAATCGTAACCGTCACTCTCAGCATCATCGATAAAGCACTGCACTCTCTCTGCAACACTTTCATTATAACCACCACCCAGCTCATAGCCTTCGCCCTGCCCTGATGGGACCATTGAAAAAGTCTCCATCCGAGTAGGAACTACCAAAGACTGCAAACTGCAGCCATCCTCACTTAAGTAATCAAAAAAGCCCAAGAGCTTTCGCGACTGACGGGTCAGCGATAGTCCCACTGATCCCTGAGGATCAGCATCTACCAATAACACTTTTCTGCCCGCTTTGGCGAAAGCAAAGGCTAGATTGATCGAGACAGTCGTCTTTCCGACGCCGCCTTTTTGACTAGAAATAACTATACTGGTCATTTGAGAGTTTCTCTAAAAATTTCCTAAGTTAGGAGTCTCGACTCCCAACGCTTTGTTACCTAGACAAGTAAACTGCCCCCGCTAGCAGAGAAAGGATTTTCTTCCGCTTAGAAGTATTAACTTGCCTCATCCACAATCCACTTGACCAACTGCCTCCTAGGTCAAATATTCAGCTACAGCATCGGGGACGTCCGCCCTTCCTCCCCGATTCTACAAGCAGGACACCCTGCTGGCACTCTCGACTCTTAGGTCGTGCACTTTCTAATCGATAACTTTCACAACATACATGTTTTCAAAACTTTTCAGCTGGGGGTCCAAAGACATTGGTATTGACCTCGGCACCGCCAACACCCTTGTAAACGTTAAGGATCAAGGCATTGTCCTCCGCGAACCCTCAGTAGTCGCGGTCAAAGCTGGCACCAATGTGGTCCTAGCTGTAGGCGATGACGCCAAGCGCATGCTTGGCCGTACACCTGGTGACATCGTCGCCATCCGTCCGCTCCGCGATGGAGTAATCGCCGATTTCGAAGTCACCGAAGCCATGCTTCGCCACTTCATCAACAAAGCCAACAACAAGCGCCGCTCTAATCCGCGCGTAGTCATCGCCATTCCTTCAGGCATCACCGAAGTCGAGCGCCGCGCCGTCAGAGAATCTGCCGAACAAGCAGGAGCCCGCGAAGTTTTCCTCATCGAAGAACCGATGGCAGCAGCTATTGGTGTGGGTCTGCCAGTCCAAGATGCATCCGGCAACATGATCGTCGACATCGGCGGCGGTACTACAGAAGTCGCCCTCATCTCTCTCGGCGGCATTGTTTACAGCCGTTCAGAACGTACAGCCGGAGACAAACTAGACGCCGAAATCATTTCCTACATGAAGCGCGCCTACAATCTCATGATTGGTGAACGTACTGCGGAAGAAATTAAGATCCGCCTCGGCTCTGCAGTTCCATTGCCTAAAGAAATCACCATGGAAGTCAAAGGTCGCGACCTTGTAGCTGGCCTGCCAAAAACGATCAAAATTTCTTCTGAAGAAGTTCGAGGCGCTATGGAAGACCCTCTCGCTCGCATCGTCGAAGCAGTTCGCACGACATTGGAGCGCTGCCCGCCTGAACTCGCAGCTGACCTCGTTGATCGCGGGCTCGTGCTCGCCGGTGGTGGAGCTCTTCTGAAAGGTCTCGATAAACGCCTCAAACAAGAAACCGGGCTCCCGGTTCACGTTGCAGACGACCCGCTCTCAGCTGTCGCCGAAGGTACAGGCAAAGCGCTTCAGGAAATCAACTTCCTGCGCCGTGTCACCAACATGGAATAAGCTTTTTGACAAAGCCAATCGCCTTTGCACTCTTGATTTGTGACTTTTAGACTTTTGACTCACCCGCCACAGTCTATGGTCACAAAGTCTTAAAAGATAGACGTCGCCACATTGCGACGTATTCAAAAAAGCATGAAGCCTCTGAATCTCATCACCCTTCTCTTATTCCTTGCGGGAGTCGCCTGGGCGCTCACTCGCAGTGAAGAAGGCGTGCGCCAGATTCAGCACAGCTACTACGCCGCTATCGGCCCATTTTTAAAAAGTGGCTCTTCACTGGAAACCAAAGCTCGAGCTTTCACCAATGAAGTAGAACACTCCAAAACCGTCACTGCCAAACTTGATGCGGCAGAGGCGGAACTCGTAAAACTTCGGACCGAAGCCTCGCATCTGCGAAAGCTCGAAGAAGAAAACATTCAACTGCGTGCTGCACTTAAGTTCCAGCAACGCTCCCCTTTCAGCGTCATTGCTGCAAAACTCATACGCCGCAAGCCTGCGACATGGTGGGAAACCATCACTATTGATCGTGGGCAAGAGCACCAAGTGGGCGTCCAGCTCCCGGTGCTTGCTGCAGAAGGACTCGTCGGAAAGGTAGACCGACCAGACGACGAGACCTCCACCGTGATTTTGCTGACTGATGAGAAATGCCAAGTATCTGCTAAGATCAAAGGCTCTCAAGAAGTCGGCATCCTCAGCGGCCAGCGTGCGCAACACGGAGAAGAACCCATGCTCCGTCTGCGCTACCTGTCCAAAGAGGCGAAGATTAAACCCGGCTCAAAAGTGATCACCACTGGCCGCGGCGGACTCTTCCCTGCTAACATCAACCTAGGCACTGTCGTTTCTTCAGAAGTCGGCGCCGTTGATGCAGAAGCACTGGTGAAACCTGCAGTAGACTTTGCGGCCTTAGACACCGTATTCGTCCTGTTAGGGCATCAATAACCAGTGATTAGATACCACATAAGCCTCTTTATCCTCCTGCTCGCTGCCTGCATTTTGCAGCAGTTTATGCCTGCGGTGACTGGTCTCTTCGATGCACGCATACTTGTGCTCCACCTCGTATTCCTCTGTGCCTCGGTTACTGTAGGTTTCTCACCCATGCTCATGCTAGCCTTCGTCGGCGGCTTCCTCTGGGATGCTAATAACACCCTCGGACCACAAGGAGGTGACCCAGATATTTACCTCCACCAAACCGACTCGTTGCGCTTCGGCTACTCCATTCTACTCTTCGGTCTCATGGGTGTGATCATGCAGGGAGTTCAACCGCTTTTCCGCAAAGGCATCTGGCAAATTTCTGCCATCATCTCAGGCATCGCTATCTTTCTCTATCTACTTATCGAGTACTTACTCATCAATTTCGTCCGTGGCGAATGGAGCTTCCCCAGTAAAGTGCTCTATCAAATCTGGATCACCGCCACCCTCACCATGTTCTGCTCTCCAGTCATCTTCTGGATTCTTTTCAAACTCGCCAAAGTTTTCGACTACACCATCCGCTACGACGGCCTCAACCGTCGTTACTTCACCCCTGAAGCCTACAAACTAGAAAGTTAATGACTAGCTCACGTTTCAGATTCCGAATCTACATCCTCACCGGCATCGTACTGGCTGGGGCTGGTGTCTTGTTGACCTCTCTCTACGATTTTCAGATCGAGCGCCAAGACGAATTCCGCAAGCTCGTTCCTACCAACTACGAAGTGAAAATCCGCGAACCTGGAGTCCGCGGCGAAATTACAGACCGCACCGGACTGGTTCTCGCCAAAAACAACCGGAACTACCAACTCGTTTTCAACATTAAAGAAATCCACAAAGACTTCCTTAACCATTGGTATGAACAACATAAGGGAGAAAAAGATGCAGAGCCTCCCGGCATCATTGATATCATCAACAGTTGGGTTCGCCCTCGTCTTGCCAAACAGCGACTCGACACCACCTACAGCGCACGTGCGCTCGAAGCGCATTACAAGACCCACGGCGGCCTCGTCCCCTTTGTTTTCCGGGACGACCTCAGTTACGATCAGTTTGCCCATTTTGCCGAGCATTCACTAGAGCTGCCAGGCGTCTACGTCACCGTCTCACCTCGACGCGAATACCCCTACGGCTCGCTCGCATCACACGTTCTTGGCTATTTAAAACAATGGGAAAAGGGCGATGTCCCGCCAGACTTCAAGCACTACACCGGCGACCCGAAAGGCATTTCTGGGGTCGAAGCCACCATGAATCAATACCTCGTTGGTACTGAAGGAATCAGAACCGTTCTCAAAAATGAAAAAGGCCAAAACCTGCGAGTCGTCGACTACATCAAGCCGGCTCAAGGCTCAAAAGTCGAACTCACTCTAGATTCTAAAATCCAATACCTCACTGAAACCGTCCTCCGTCGCGCAGGACGAGCAGCAGCTGTTGTGATGGATCCCAGAACTGGCGAAGTCCTCTCCATGGCATCCGTACCAGACTTTAATCCAAACGACTTCATCCCCAATATCACCTCTAGCAAGTACGCGGCGTACCGTGAAAACAAGTCAGCGCCCTTTCTCAACCGAGCCATCAGTACTTTCCCTCCTGGCTCCACCTTTAAAATTCCCGCTGCTATTGCTGGCTCCAAAAACGGTCTTCACGGAATGCACTGTGATTGCGTTGGTCACACGTCCTACGGCAAAGCAAAAATTCGTTGCTGGAAACAATGGGGCCATGGCGTCCTCGCACTCGAAGAAGCGATCCAGCGTTCCTGCAATCCCTACTTCATGAAAATAGCCAACACCCTTGGCACTGAAAAAATGGTCGAAGAATACGCGTTGCTCGGCATCGGTAAGCCCACTGGCGTGCGACTTCCAAAAGAAGCTCCAGGAATCCTCCCTGGCTCAGTCGATTGGCAGCGACGCTACCGAAACAAAGTCATGACTCCAGCCCTCACTGGCATGCTCTCCATCGGCCAAGGCGATTCCGAAGCCACTCCGCTACAAATGGCAAGCATCGTCAGCGCCGTCGCCAATGGCGGCAAACTCTACCAACCACGCATCATCAGAAAAGTCAGCCACCCAGACCTTGGCATTCAAATCTCTAATCGCCCAAAACTCAAAGCGGACCTCATCCTCGACGGACTCAATCCCGATCACCTTCAATCGATCCGCGAAGGCATGCGCCGCGCCGCTCACCAAACCGGCGGCACCGCCAGCCGTGCTGTCCCCAAAGGCATTACCATAGGAGCCAAAACAGGAACCGCACAAACCTACGATCTCGGAATCAAAACCCACGTCGCGTGGACTGTCGCCTTCGCCCCCTATGACGATCCACGCTACGCAGTCGTCGTCGCCGTCAAACGCGGAGGAAGTGGCGGCAAGGTCGCAGGACCACTCGTAAAACTCATTCTCACAGGGCTCTTTGCACAAGAAGAAGGCCACTCATTGCCATTGAAAAAACAGATCCCCTACGAAGGAAATACCAATCTCATCTCAGAAATATCACTCCCGGAGGACAACCACCTCGATGCCACTTTTGCCGCCAATGGTGAAACTGGCGACGAAGCATCCTCCATCGTCATCATTCATCCAGAACCAGAAGAAATAGAACAACTCCCAGCTCCAAGCATTCGCGCAGAAGTCGACCAACGCGGCTCTGTCCCGCCTCGCGCCATTTTAATCCAAGAATAATTTTATCTTAACCCTATGAAGAAACATAAACTTTGGGCTACTCAGCCCCGAAAAAACAACTAGAACCATCTCAATTCAAACCCCAACATCAATTTTTATCCCCCCACCAATTTCCAACTATTTATTATGATTAAAAAAATCAAACAAGCTCTTGGGCTCGGTGAGCCCAATCCCCGTGAGGGAGTTTCACTCGTTATCAATGCTGAAAAGCTTGAACGCCGAGTCGCACTTATCGAAAACGGCAGCCTCGAAGAATACGATGTCGAACGTGAAGGCGATGCCAACATCGTAGGCGGTATCTTCAAAGGCACCGTCAAGAACATCGAACCAGGTCTCAAGGCCATGTTCGTCGACATCGGCATGGAGAAAAATGCCTTCCTTCACTTCTGGGACGCTATCCCAGCCGCACTCGACGGCGGACTCGAAGAAATCGAACGCGAAGGTCGCCCGAAAAAGAAGCAAAAGAAAATCACTTCCAAGGACATCCCTAACATTTATCCGATTGGATCAGAAATCATGATCCAAGTTTCCAAGGGCCCAATCGGAAACAAAGGACCACGCGTAACAACCAACGTTTCACTCGCTGGCCGCTACCTTGTCCTCATGCCATTCTCAGAACAGTTTGGTATTTCCCGCAAAGTTGACGATCCAAAAGAACGCCAACGCCTACGCCGCATCATGCAGAAGCTTAAAGTTCCTGAAGGCATGGGCATCATCATGCGTACTGTGGCTCAAGGCCAGCGTGCGCGCCATTTTGTACGCGATCTCGCCATGCTCCTTGAGCAATGGGACGAAGTCGAACGCAAGCGTGACTCCAAGAAAGCCCCAGTCTGTACCTTCCAAGAACCAGGACTCATCGAACGCACCGCGCGTGACTTCCTCACTGACGAAGTTGACCAGATCATCTGTGATGACCTAGAGACCACCGAGTTCATGCGCGAAGTCGCTGGAAAAATTTCCCGCCGCGCCAAGCGCCGCATTCACCACTTCCCATCACGTCGTTCGATCTTCAACAAGATCGGCGTACAGAAACAGATCGATGAAGCCTTCCATCGCCAAGTCTGGCTCCCATGTGGTGGCTACCTCGTGATCGATGAAACCGAGGCACTCATCGCCGTAGACGTCAACACCGGCCGCAACAAAGGCTCCAAGGACGTCGACAAGATGATCCTTCAGACCAACATCGAAGCCGCAGAAGAAGTCGCCCGCCAGCTCCGCCTGCGCAATATCGGCGGACTCGTCGTTGTCGACTTTATCGACATGCGCCACCGCCGCGATCAGATGGCTGTCTACCGCGCGATGAAAGAACGTCTCAAGCGTGATAAAGCAAAGACTCAAGTCATGCAGATCTCTCCGATCGGTCTGATGGAAATGACACGTCAGCGTCTCAATGAATCTCTCCGCGACACCATGTATGAACCATGCCCATACTGCCAAGGTCGTGGCCGCGTGAAGACCACTCTCACCATGTCTGTAGAAATTCAACGTCGTCTCAACACCGTCATCCAGCGCAATGCTGAGCAACTCGGTGACCTCGTTGTTATGGTAAATCCAGACGTGCTTAACCGCTTTAAGAAAGAAGACTCCAAGCTCCTCATGGAACTCGAGCGCAGCCACAGCGGCCGCCTCATTTTCCGTACCGACGCCACCATGCACCGTGAAAAGTTTGCAGTAATCGACGCAGAAACAGAAAAAACCGTATTCCAGTCCTAAGAAATGGCCGTTGATCGAAAAGTCGTTGAGGCAAAAGTCGACGAGGTTCTCAACGCAAACAACAAGAAGTCAAAAGCGAACGCTGCCGCGAAAAAGGAACAACACCCTTTCCCCGGTGGCATGCCCAACATGGGTGCAGATAATCCCTTTGCTGCATTTGGAGCAATGGGCGGCATGCCAAATATGGCTGGTATGCAGGGCGGTAAGCTACCGCTAAAAATGCGCATCATGGCCAAGCTCGCCCAGCTTGCCACCAACCCTAAGTTCTCCCGTTTCCTCCAAAAGAAATGGTGGCCGCTGTGGGTTGTGGTTGGTATTTTACTCTCAGGCTTCATCGTTATCGGCGCAGTGCTTTTCCTCATTTATAAAATGATCATGGGAATCGTCAGCGCCTACACCGACATGTTTAAAAGAAAATGAAGAACCTGCTTCTCGTCATCAGCTTCTGGCTCGTCGCCTGTGCTCTGTCGCAGGCGCAAGCCTTGCTGTCTCCACCCTTCGGCTTGAAGTGGGGAGACTCCCCGCAGAAGCTGTTTGATTGGGCAGATAATCAAAAGCTCGACGTGACACTCAGCCTCCCCGGCCACCAGCGAAACGAGCGCCACGTCATCATTAAAAATTCCAAAGGCAACCTCCCCAGCCACGAAGCCAGTTCGCTCGAAGCTCGTTTCAACCAAGGCAAACTCTACGAGGTCACTCTCAATTTTGCCGACCCACAGTGGTCACTCTCCACAGCGAAAATGAAATGGAACGAGGCGCGTCGAGCCCTCACTGCCCAGCACGGCCAGTTTAAACTCAGCGGCAAAAAACGCGACACCAGCACCGATAAGTTCGTCACCGACTCCGTCAGCTATCACATCGAACCCGTCTCAGGGCTCTTTCTAATGATGTCCTACACCGAGCTCCGCGACAGCCTCCGCAACACCAGCAAAGCTCGCTTCTCACTCATCTACCACAACGACAACGTCGTAAAGCGCTAAGAAAAAAAGCACTAAGCTACTTCTCGATAGATATTCTCAATTACTCCGTAAACAGAGTACATTATGAAAAAGGGAATGGCATACCTGCTCATCATAGCATCACTTTTCTGGGGAGCGGCTGCAGTATTCGCAGGAGAAAAAGCGAACCCTATCAAAGTAGCATGCGTAGGCGACAGCATCACCTATGGTTTTGGGATAGAGAATCGCGAAACTCAAAGTTACCCAGCTCAATTAGGTCGCACTCTTGGCGCTAGATTCTCAGTCCATAATTTTGGTCGTAATGGGCGCACCGCTTTAAAGCGGGGTCACGCTCCTTATTGGAAAACGCCCGAGTACAAAGCAGCCCTTGCGCTACAAGCCGACATCGTAGTGATCAAATTAGGCACAAACGACTTGCGATCGATGAACTGGGACAAGCACAGTGCCGAGTATGTACCCGATTACATCGATCTCATTCGCTCGTTTCAAGCACTCGAAAGCAAACCTACAATCTGGATCTGCTATCCGGTCCCCACTTATCCAGGACATGATAAAATCAAGTTCAACAACGACACAATTAAGCATGATCTCGTTCCGAAAATTGACGAAGTGGCAAAGCAAACTGGAGTCAACATCATCGACCTCAATACCACTTTAAATGATCAGGAAGAAATGTTCCCTGACAAAGTCCATCCCAATGCAAACGGAGCGAGACTCATCGCAACAGAGGTCGCGAAAACCATTCGGCATAAATTTCCAGTTCAAACGAAATAAGTTCTCCCTCCCTTTAAAGGATTCCTCTAGCTACCAGCAATTACTTAACCAATCATTTCAGGAATCTATACTTTTTTGCGCAAAGTCACGTCTAGCAACAGGTTCGAATATACCCCCACATAAATATGGCCGAAATCCATGTACTTGGGAAATCGGCCATAGCTAAATGTCTCTTTGTTGTCTTCTACTCGACAATCATCTTACCCTGCATCACCTGCCAGTGACCTGGGAAAGTACAGATGTAGGGGTATTCGCCCTTCTGCTCAGGAGCTGTGAAGTAAGTCGTGTGTGAGCCTTTCGGATCAACCACGAAAGTAAAGGCAATGACGTCTGACTTATCGTCAGGAACGTAACTCTTTTTGAGAGCTTCAGGATCACTGAGCATCTTGAAGGCGGCTTCGCCTACTGCTTGTTTCTTACCCGGTTTCACGATCACAAGGTTGTGCGGCATCACATCGGCATTCTTCAGAACCAATGCAACGGACTCGCCGGCTTTCACCTTAAAGCTGGTCTTATCGAACTTGAGGCCTGGAGGCGTGCTCACGACGACTTTTTTCGCGTGATCATCTTGCTCGCCAGACTGGGTATCGAGATTTTCGATTTCTCCTTCCACCCGGTCACTGCGCAACACAAACTCGCGATTCTTGTCCATCTTCGGTGCAGCTCCTTCAAATTCCTTGTATTCACCAAGGTTAAGAATCGTTGGGAAAAGATCAGTCTTAAACTCTGTTCCATTAGCTGTTTTTAAATGCATGCGAAGGTGCATCTGCATCGCAGGTTGAAGGTCGGGAATCTCCACAAATATCGATTTCTTATCTGCTAAGAGATGCGCACTCTTCACGTTAAGTGGATCGTGACCAAGCGACTTCGGCTCTTTAAGAGAGAACTCGGGCGAACCGTATTGTTTAGTGTGATTGTAATCCCACATTTGCGCGAAGTAATGCTTCACGTCTTTCACCGCTGCTGCATCTAATTCATTTTCGAAATGCACTGTGATGCCATTGTCAGAAGTAGCGAAACCAAGCGGCTCATACATCGGCTTTCCAGTGTAACGGATACGGTGCAAACAACCATCCGCTAGCGCGTAGTCGCCCCAACCGTCGAGACCCACAGTGTAGACCTGACCATCGACTGGATTCACTGCAGCACGCAAGACGCCGCTGGCGAATTCACCTTTCATCGGCACTGTCGCGATTTGGCGAGTTTGCTCTTTGCTAAAGCTCTTATCAAACAGAATTTGATACCAAGAACCATAACCGTAACAGACAGAGACCAGCCCTTTATCGCCAAGCGGCCCCCATCGTGTATCTTCGACTTCGAGGAATCCACCGGTTGAATTATCAATACCACGTGGAACATAACCGAGCGGCACAGAGAGCGCCTCTCGGTTCTTAAAACCATGATTGTCGCCTTCTTTGAGTTCTAAAATGGCTGACGCAGGTGTCGAAGTTCCCTCCTGCGGACCTACTAATATCGTACCATCAGACATAGAACCAAAACCCATGCCATTGCGGATTCCAGTGCTCAAGGCTGTGTATTCTTTGCCGTCTGGCGAAAGCCGATACCCAGTGATTCCTGAAACAAAGTAGATATTACCATCGGCATCGCGCTCTAAACCATAAGTATGCGTATGGCTTCCCATTTGTGTCGGGAAGGTATTTGAGAAGTTGCTATAGAAATCTGTTTCTCCATCACCATCGAGATCTTGAAGCTCAGTGATCTGCTCGCGCTCTAGCACATACACCTTTTCATCCCAGACTTGCAGGCCGAGTGGCTGGTTCAAGCCGGTAGCTATCTTCTGCCACTTTGTCTGTGAGCCAGTGAGACCCGTCACTTTATAGACCTCACCCATTAAGGTAGAAATGAACGCAGCGCCGTCCTTATTGAAATCGATCCCAGAAAGGAACAACATGGAGTTGTTCTTATTCTCAAGAGGAATGTCAAAATCATCGATCACGTAAGCCGCATCGTCTTTCGCCTTGGTGACAGCAAGGTTTTGCATGTCATCGCTCCAGCGCGATTTGGGCTTTTTCACGAGTTCAGAGAGCCTGACTTTTTTCGCGCCTTTCTCAGCTGCAACAAGCTTATCGCCGAGCGCCTTTTTATCCGCGCTCATGAAAATGTTCATCCCGCTGCCAGCTAATTGCTTAGCGATACTGAGAACAAGCGTATTACCTTTAGCTTTAAATATATTCTCCCCAGCTGCTTGCGTCCGAACTGCGAACTTGGTTTTGCCGTCAGCCAGCAGCCCAGTTGCAATTCCATCAGACACTTTCAAAGACTTGCCCTTGATATCAAAGAGAGCCACTTCGGCGCCCTCAAAGTCGGAAACAAATTCTAAAGTGCGCTGATACACACCATTGGGTAAACCTTGCACCGCATCGAGCACTTCTGAGCCATCTAACTTGTAGGCAAACACGGATACTCCCTGAGAATCATACATTCCCAAATATTCTTGCTTAGAACGGTCCACCAGCCAGCCCACTACGGCTTTGCTCGGTTTACTTCGATCATAAGCTAATTTGATAGTCTTACCATTTGAGCCAAAGCTCGCTTTGCCTTTCAAGGTAACACCGCGACCAATCCCCCAACGCGTTGGGTTAAATACCGGCTGGCTGCCACTCCAAAAGCGGTAAAAGCTCAAATTCGTCTTCGGAGAAAATGCAGTGTAAAGCTTCTGCTCAGAATCTACGAGAACACTTACTGAATCGGTAATAACATTATCCATTTCCTGCCCCCAGAACTGGGACTGCCCCATCGCATTCCAGCGAGGATCTTTGTAGTTGTTCTGGTTGTGCTTCCCCCAGTGGCCGTGGCTACCGCCATCGAGCCCAGGATACGCAGGAATGATCGCAGGCACCTCATTCGCGGGATCCATATAGTAGTCCGCTTGACGCTGATAGAAATCATACAAGCGCACTTCATTAGTCTTCTTGTCTGCGAAACGGTAGTCTTCTCGCCCTTGTTTAACATCGGCATATGGATGCTTTGAGGCATTCGCTACATTGAGTTCCGCTGCATGCAGTAGAGGGACAGATGCAAGGAAAAGTAGAGTCGATTTATACATCGGCTTGTGAGTGGTTAGAATTTAAGACGCTGTGAATTACTCGCCCTTCTCCAAGCTAATGAGGTCACTCGGTGTGCGACCCTTGACGTAAGGAACACGCGGATCGTTCGGGATAGCTGGGAAGGTCTTTGTGCCAAACATCGTAGGATTGTAGGCAGAGACAAATTCCACATCTGCTTTCTCAGGAACCGGTAGTTCAAGTCCCCAGAAGACACCATTAACGACTAAGCGTCTTAGGTTTTCATCGAGAAGGTCATCAGCAGAGCCCATAGTAGTCGTTACAATCTTACTCTCATTCCCATTCTCGTGCTTATAGCTCCTAGTCCAAGCCACTGGTTGCAAGGTGGCACCTTTCCCATCAGTCACGATGGCAGAATCTGACTCTAAACTTTCAGTGATTTGGCCACGTAGGAGAATAGTCGAAGGTTCTAAAGGTTTTGCCTCATAGATGTCTGACTTACAAAAAATAGACTCTACACCATTCAACACTGGGTGCTCTTTATTCGCTTCCTCAGCAATAGTACGGGTTCCCTGTACCGCATGCTTGCCCCAATGAGAAACCCATGTTTCTCCAAGTACTTGCTCCCCAAAGCCTCCACGCATTTTTTCCGACTTACTATTGAAGCTCAAAAATGAGTAGTCCGAGCTACCTTTGATTTTAAAGCCATGCGTCGTAGTGCGCATTCCCACCACAGGGATTCCACGCTCAAAGGCTGCCATGAATTTTCCATTTGTCTCATCAGGCCAATTACGGAAACGGATACTCAACACTAGAGCATCGGCTGAATCTAAAGCTTCTGGATACGAGAGGCTCTTGTGGTTCAACGGGTTTACAAACTTGTTCTCTTTATCCATAGAAAAGAGCACAGTACACTTGAACCCTTGCTTTGCCAGGAGCTGACCAAGCATCGGCATTGCTTCTTCCGAGCGATACTCTTCGTCCCCTGCGATCAAGACAACGTGCTTATTTTTGCCTGGAAGCGCTGGATCTCCTTCAAAGACGAGATGGTCTGCTGGTTGTTCGGCGGAAAGTGATGCAGCCGTAGCCGCGAACGTAAGAGTGGTGAGTGTAAGTTTCTTCATATGTGTAAAAAGCTTTGTCCGCCTTCGCACGCATTTCAAACACAAAGACAATCTGCTTGAGCTATGAGAAGACAAAATAACTACGAACAGCAACAAGCAGCTCTCTCAAAAAGCAGCAAGAAATGTGTGAATTACCAACCAGCTGATCAGCTCACTCAACCTTGCGGAAGCACCCATTCTTCCCAAGGACCAGGAGGAACATCGTCCGCTTCCACAAATTTCCAAGAAACGCGCTCACCGCTTTTTACTCCTAGAAAATCACGTACTGCAGGACTGATGTCTAAACCAGCGTTGCCATTGCGGTTCGGCTTAGGTCGTCTCCCTTGGAAAACATACTCATAATCGTCAGTGTAAAACGGCCCACAATCTTCCCACTGCGCGTAGCAAACTTTGTGCCCCGTATGGATTGCTACCCAGCGCCCTTTACAGACAGAACGTCCTGGCACCGTTGCGGCACGCCAAAACCATTTAATCATCTTCGATGCCTCCGGCTTAAATCGTCCCCCACCGCGAGCTATGTCATTGTAGGGTAAAGCGATATAAAATGGGTTCATCTTAGGGCGAAATGTCGCAGGAAAATAACCATTTCGATTCTCTGGGTCGTCAACCCCACCGTAGCTTTCTCGCCAATTGGGGTCCCACGAGCTAGCGTGATTATGGGTCGGGTTATTAGCACTCGAATCTTCACCCACCCAAAAAATAGTCACTGGGATATCGCGCTGCCACGAATATTGATACCGCTCATTCGGCCCCTCATATTGCTCCACAATCACCTTCGCCTTTTGTGGAATGCGATACGGATCCCTGAGCGATTTAAATCGAGAGCGCATTTGCTCAAGTTGCTCAGCATGCTCGACCGCTAGCCGCTCTTCCAAATGATTCGCGCTCACGCCCCCTGCCATCAAAATGGCAAGAAGTACCTGTAACATGTGTCGGCCATCGGTGTGAAACATCGCGCATAGCTAGCATTTCTTAATCACCCCAGCAACCAACAATTCACGCCTTGTGCGAGCCATAAAAAAACCTGCACAGGAAATCCCGTGCAGGTCTTGAAAGTTCCTTTTGAAGAAATACTTATTCGTCTGAAGCTTCAAGCTCAGAAGTATCACCTTCTGGAGATTCACCATCCGGAGTTTCCCCTTCTTCAGCTTCGAGCAAAGCTTCTTCTTCAGAGTCTGGCACAACTCGTGCAATGTCCTGAAGTTTCACGTCATCCGACATGGTCACCAGCTTCACACCAGAAGTGTTACGGCCAGCTTCTCGGATATCAGCACAGCGAATACGGATCGATTGACCATCAGAGGTCATCAGCATCAACTCATCCTCTGGCAGCACCATGACGGCTCCAACAACTTCACCAGTTTTCTCATTACACTTCATGGTTATAATGCCCTTACCGCCACGGGACTGTGAGCGATAATCTGCAAATGGTGAACGTTTCCCGATGCCATTTTCAGAGGCGACTAAAAGCGTTCCCTCATCATTAACAATCGCCATCCCCACAACGTAATCGCCTTCAACTGGTTTGATCCCTGCAACACCTGCAGTTGCACGTCCCTGAGCACGTGCTTGATCTTCCGTGAAGCGAAGTGAGAGACCCTTGCGAGTGACTAGAATCACTTCGTCATCACCTTTAGTCAGGCGCACATCAATCAGTGAGTTACCCTCATCCAATTTAATCGCGATGATACCATCCTTACGATAGTTCTTGAAGTCAGCAAGAGCTGTCTTCTTGACCTTACCTGAACGTGTCGCGAAGAGAACGAACTTATCTTCCACTGCGAGCGTGATGTCGTTGCCATCCTCATCGAGCTGACGCTCGAGTCGGAGCGTTGCCGCGACTGTTTCGTCTGGCTGAAGGTTGAGCACGTTTTTAATAGAACGACCTTTGGAAGCTCTTGAGCCTTCTGGAAGTCCATAGACACGCTCTACAAAGACACGACCTGTATTGGTAAAGAACATGAGGTAGTCGTGTGCTTGAGCAGAGAAAAGATGTTCAACGAAATCCTTTTCGTCATCATTCTTATTCTTCGTCTCCATGCCTTTCACACCTTTACCACCACGTGCTTGTACGCGGTACTCAGCGCTCGGAGTACGCTTGATGTAACCTTTGTTAGAAAGAGTCACGATCATACCTTCGTTCGCAATAAGATCTTCGATCGCGATCTCGCCTTCATCAGGAAGGATCGGGCAACGACGAGGAGTCGCGTGCTTCTCCTTAATCTCAAGAAGCTCAGCCTTGATAATATCGAGAACGCGAGCTTCGGATCCAAGAATATCAAGGAAGTCTTTAATCTCTTCAAGCAGCTTGTCGTACTCCACTTTTACCTTATCCTGCTCCATACCAGTGAGCTGATAAAGGCGGAGTTCAAGGATCGCATTCACCTGGCGGTCAGTGAAGACGTAGCGGTCATTGATAATGCTCGCTTGATTGCGAATCATAATGCCTAGACTTTCCGCTGTGGAAGCCGGGAAGTCGTAACCTTTCAAACGTGTTCTCGCTTCATCGCGGTTCTTAGAATCACGAATGATCTTAATGAAATCATCGAGGTGTCCAAGAGCGAGCAAGAAGGCTTCGAGGTTTTCTGCGCGAGCTTCTGCTTTCTTCAGCAAGTAACGTGTGCGGCGGATCACCACATCGCGACGGTGCTCAATAAATGCATCTAAGGCATCGATCAAAGAAAGTTGCTTAGGACGGCGTTCGTGAATCGCCAACATGTTCACTCCGAAGGAAGTCTCCATTGAAGTGAGCTTAAAGATCTGGTTCATCACCACCTGCGGACGAGCATCACGCTTGAGAGTGATCTCAATGCGAGTCTGGTCATCGGAAAGGTCACGCATGCCAGAGATATCCGTGAGGATTTTCTCTCTAACAAGCTCAGCAATACGTTGCTGTAGTACAGCTCGGTTCACACCGTGCGGCACCTGAGTGATGGTGATAATGGAAGTACCTGAAGCCTTTTCTTCGACTTCCATAGTTCCTCGCATTTTCACGCTACCACGCCCAGTACGGAAATAGGAATCAATCCCTTTGAAGCCACGAATCTCACAGGCAGATGCGAAATCTGGCCCTTTGATGTATTGCTTCATCTCCTCAATAGAAATCTGAGGGTTGTCAATACGCGCACAAACGCCATCGATCACCTCGCCCATATTGTGGGCAGGGATGTTCGTCGCCATACCCACCGCAATACCTGTACCTCCATTGATTAAGAGGTTAGGAATGGCCGCAGGAAGCACGACTGGCTCATCACGCGTTTCATCATAGGTCGGTGTGAGGTCGACTGTTTCCTTTTCAAGATCAGTCATCATCGCTGTACCCATGTGAGTCAGACGGGCCTCAGTGTATCGCATCGCCGCAGCGGCATCACCTTCCACAGAACCAAAGTTACCTTGACCATCGACCAGCGTTTCACGCATCGTCCACGGCTGAGCCATGTTCACCAAGGTCGTGTAAATAGAACTATCACCGTGCGGGTGATACTTACCCATCGTGTCACCCACAATACGCGCACACTTTAGGTGAGCCTTGTTAGGTGAAAGTGATAGATCGTTAAGCATCGCATAGAGAATGCGTCGCTGAGAAGGCTTGAGGCCATCACGCGCATCAGGCAATGCACGAGAAATGATCACGGACATGGAGTACTCCAAGAAAGAGTTAGACATCTCCTCCGCCACGTTGATCGGCTTAATTGAATCGTTCATCGTTTTTTAATTAAGTTTTTTTAGTAGCGGTTATTAGACGTCAAGATTACGGACATTAAGCGCATTATCTTCAATAAAGCGCTTACGTGGCTCCACGATATCTCCCATCAGCACGTCGAACATTTTGTCAGCTTCGAGTGCATTTTCTTCATCGAGTCTGACTCGGAGGAACTGACGTTTCTCAGGGTCCATCGTCGTATTATAAAGCTCCTTAGCATTCATCTCACCAAGTCCCTTGAATCGTTGAATACGCATTCCCCGACGACCAATTTCCAACACTGAATCTAGCAGTTCGAAAAGGTTAAATACTGGAATAGCCTCAGCGTCATCGTCGCTACCATCTACCAATTGGAAGAGAGGCTTATCTTCTGAATAGAACGGGTGAGCTGGCACACCGAGCTCTTCAATACGAGCGAGAATCTTCTGAATCGCAGTCGCTTCATGCAGCTCATGCTTCATCGCACGGCGCTGAAGCCCTTCGAATTTATCCTTGTACTCAGCTTCTTCTTCCTCAGTGAGATCTTCGCCAAAGAGTCGAAGATCTCGGTTGTCTGCAGCGAATTCGAGAAGCTCTTTCTCTGTGTCAAAGTACTTAATAAACTCTTCATTCCCTTGGCGCACGCGCACGAGATACTCAGGAAGATGACCATCTTTTTCAGCTGCAAGCAACTCGCGGAAACCTCCTCCGTGACCTTCTAGAGTGTTAGTGAAGCGCTTTAGCTGGGCCAAAGAATCGAGCACTGACCGTAAGATTTGTGGATCATTGACCGCTTCCTCACCATCTTTTACCAAACGTAAATCTTCTGAGCCCAGCTCAATTAGAATCGTGTTCAGTGCAGCATCGTCAGCGATATATTCTTCGCGTTTCTTACGTGTGATTTTATACAATGGAGGCTGCGCAATGTAGAGAAAACCAGCTTTTACTAGCTCAGGCATATGACGACAGAAAAAGGTGAGAAGAAGGGTTCGGATGTGAGAACCGTCCACATCGGCATCCGTCATAATCACGATTTTCTGATAGCGCACTTTTTCGATATTAAATGCACCTTCTTGGTCTCCTTCACCGATACCTGCGCCGATCGCTGTGATCATTGCCTGAATTTCCTTATTCTGCAGCGCCTTATGCAGACGAGCTTTCTCAACATTGATCACCTTACCTCGCAGTGGAAGGATCGCTTGGTTGATACGATTTCGACCAGATTTGGCCGAACCACCCGCAGAGTCACCCTCCACAATGTAGAGTTCGGATTTAGCAGGATCGCGCTCAGAGCAATCTGCAAGCTTACCCGGAAGACCTCCACCGGACATCACTGACTTACGCACCGTCTCACGCGCTTTGCGTGCGGCTTCACGCGCACGGGCCGCATTCACAGCCTTGTCGATGATCTGCTTTGCGAGATTCGGGTTTTCGTCAAAATATGCTTGAAGCCCTTCGTAAACGATCGATGAAACCACGCCTTCGATTTCCGCATTCACCAACTTATCTTTGGTCTGCGAACTGAAACGCGGGTTAGGCATTTTTACACTGATCACACAGACAATACCTTCACGTACATCATCACCAGATAGAGATGGATCCTTATCCTTAAGAATCTTATTCGCCTTAGCGTACTGGTTGATAGAACGTGTTAAAGCTCCACGGAAACCAGTGAGGTGGGTACCACCATCGGCATTCGGAATGGAGTTCGCGTAACAAAGGATGTTGTCTTGATAGCTGTCGTTGTATTGGAAAACTACGTCCGCGAAGACGTCATCTTCTACGACTTTACCATCGTAATCGATTTCTACCTGACGCTTACCAGTAAGCACGACAGGCTCTTCATGCACAGTTGTTTTGTTCTCACTCAGCTGAGCGACGAACTCTTCAATGCCTTTTGCGTAATAGAATGTTTCCTTCTTCTCACTCTCAGGACGCTCATCTTCCAAAACTATCGTTAGCCCTGGGTTGAGGAAAGTGAGTTCGCGAAGACGTGTTGCTAAGCGATCAAACTCAAAATTAATAGTGTCAACAAAGATGGTCGCATCTGGGAAAAATGTCACCTTGGTGCCAGTCTTGTCAGAAGGAGCTTCACCTACAACCTCGAGCGGTTGAGTGGTCTTGCCGCGCTCAAAAATAATTTGGTGCACTTTACCTTCACGAGTCACCTCGGCTTTGAACCAATCAGAAAGAGCGTTCACACACTTGGCGCCAACACCATGGAGACCGCCAGAATACTTGTAAGCACCTTGGCCGAACTTACCACCAGCGTGAAGACTTGTAAGTACAAGCTCCACAGCGGGAATGCCAAATTTCGGATGGATGTCTACCGGAATGCCGCGACCATCATCGGAAATCGAGATAGAACCATCCACATGGAGCGCAACAAGTATAGTAGAACAATAACCAGCGAGATGTTCGTCAATGGAGTTATCTAAAACTTCAAAAACGCAGTGATGTAGGCCTCTAACATCGGGGTCACCGATATACATACCGGGACGTTTTCGGACGGCCTCAAGACCCTCCAATTTATCGATTTGCGAGGCGCCATATTCCTGATCTCCGGAAACATTTGTATCAGCCTCTTCGGGCTCAATAGGCGTATCTGACATGAGTGTGAAGAAGGTATAATTTCCCCTTCACAACACAAGAAAGAAGCGCTCCCATTTGACACTTTTTTCACCATTTTCCTAACGACAAAAAAGACCCTCTAGTAAATACACTAGAGAGCCTCATAAATCAATGATATTCAACTAGATTTCCAGCAATTCGCACTGCCATTTCATCAGCACTTCAGAAGGCTCTACCTCGTTCGCCGCAAGGGCTTCAATCGTAGCCTTAGCAATAATCAGTGAACTGTCGATATCTAAGGATTCAGCCACCTCATCTCGCTTAGCAGCAAGTGCGACACAAGCTTCATCAAAGGCTTCATCTTTGACTCGCCGTTTGGCAACCTTCACCCGCTTCGGCCAGAGGTTTTCTGGCACCTTATCGGCTTCCTCAATCGCCGTATAAAAATTCTTTCTACGCGATGTGCGGAAATGCTTAGGCAGTTCGATTGGCTTTTTCGCCAATAGGTCAGCAACCCAAGCAAACAGCTGCTTGTTACCACAGACCATAAATGGAGGCTTATCCCAGTCTGAGGCTTCACTATCACGCCAATACCAAAGTGCGCGGAGGTACAATAAACCTTTCGGCGCAAGACGCCCAGCTCCTTGGATTCTCCACGGATCTTCTTTCGTTTGTGGCCGGTCTAAAACTTTCTGGCGAGCGTGAACACAGCTTTCAACAAACCATTCATAGCGCCCTTTTTCTTTCAGTTGAGCCAGTAGAATATCCACCATTGGCTTGAGATAAAGAACATCGTTGATCGCATATTCCGCCATCTTCTCTGTGAGTGGACGTTTCGACCAATCAGCCTTCTGCGATGCTTTTTCTAACTCAACACCTAAAAAATGCTCCACTAAGTTTCCGTACCCAAACTTGCGCACACCTAACAGCCGCGCAGCAATTTGCGTATCCCACACGACAGGAGGAATAGCATCTAGATCGCGACGCATCAGCACAATATCATAATCGGCACCATGCATCCACAGCTCAGACTCCTTGATCATGTCTGTTAGTGGACTTAGATCCTCAATTGCCAGTGGGTCAATCAACGCATGGCGCTCACCGTCACTAAACTGCAGTAAGCATAACTTTTCGTGATAACAGTGTAGACTATCCGCCTCTGTATCTAGCGCCTTAAAGTCCCCTTTGCACCCTGCCAAAAATTCAGCAAGCTCTTGGGTGTTTTCAATCATAGTATTTACGAGGTTTATTCAACTGGGAATCTTAGCGAGTAATCCCTTTCAGTAATAGCTCAGTGTTCGTTTGTGTTTGATCTAACGCTTTGAGCAAAGTCATAATAGCATCTCCAACTGGCAATGCAGCAACAACCTTACGAACTTCTAACACTGCTCGCATTTCATCCGGGTGATAGAGTCGGTCATCATTTCTAGTCCCACTTTGTGGTATATGAATAGCTGGATAGATGCGACGTTCAGCCAAATCTTGATCCAAGCGAATCTCCATGTTGCCCGTTCCCTTGAACTCTTCAAAGATAACTTCATCCATCCGACTTTCCGTCTCAACCAAGGCTGTTGCCAAAATAGTCAACGAACCTCCTTCTTGGACATTACGAGCTGCTCCAAAGAACTTACGAGACTTTTGCAAAGCGGCTGGATTAACACCACCACTGCCGATTGGCCCATTACTCTGTGCGTTGTTGTGGCCACGGGCAAGACGGGTCAGTGAGTCGAGCAACAGAACGACATCTTTTCCCATTTCAACTAAACGCTTAGCGCGCTCTAACACAAGATCAGCAACCTGTGCATGACGGCGCGCCGGCTCATCAAATGTAGAACTAAAGATATGTGCATCTACAGTCTCTTCGAAATCTGTCACCTCTTCAGGACGTTCATCTAACAAGAGAATAATCAGCTCCACTTCAGGATGATTATGGCGAATAGACTTCGCAATCTGCTTCAACAAGATTGTTTTACCACCACGTGGAGGAGCCACGATCAATCCGCGCTGGCCCTTGCCTAAGGGCGCAATCAAATCAATAAGTCGCACACCGACTCCACCGTCTTTACCATTTTCAAGGATGATCCGTTGATCTGGAAACATTGGCGTAAGCTTATCAAAGTCTTTTGGCTTTACGTATTCCTCAACGGGCAATCCTTCCACTTCTAATACCTCCATCGCTGACAGGTATTTATCCCGACCACGTGGAGCGCGCATGCGCACTTTCACCTTTTGACCGATCAATAATCCGTGATTGCGAATCAACTCACCACCTACGTAAAGATCATCTGGCGATGTCTTAAAGGAACGCATGGGGTCACGAAGCATCGCGTAATTATCCTTTGCCTGCTCCATGTACCCTTCTCCTTCGAGAACAGTTCCGTGCTTTGCATAAAAGGATAGGATATCAAACACGAGTTGACTTTTTGTCGCCGTTGCTTGGGATCTGATTGGCAGTGACTCCACGATCTCATGTAACTCAGCTAAAGGCTTTTCGCGAAATTCATTCACATAAACAAACTCAGGAACTTCAACCTGTGTCTCTACGGCCTCTTTTGATTCAGCTTGGCTAGAAGAATTCTCTGCAGAAGAATCTACTTCTTGCTCATTTTCTGGTGATGCGTTTTCCTCACTCATTGATACTTATTTTCTATAAATCTTTGGATTTGCGTTTCTAATACGCCGATAGGCCCTTCATTCCATAGCACAACATCGGCACACTTCTCCTTCTGAGAAATGGGAAGTTGTGCCGCAAGAATGGCCTGAACAGTCGCATCATCGAATCCGTTCCTCATTATCAGCCTCTGAACCTGCGTCTCACGCGATACAGCGACTACCAGATTTGCATCCTGACCGAAGTCAAAGCCTCCTTCAAACAAAAGGGGCACGTCTGCAATAAACGATGACGTCGAGACACTTCTACGTGATTCCTCCAGACATTCAAGACAATCTTTTCGCACCAAAGGATGGATCAAATCCTGGATCTCTTGCTTTAATCCACTATTTGAAAACAAACGCTTCCTCAACCATTCGCGATTAAGTGCTCCATCTTTAATCACAGCTGAATCGCCAACAATCGATTCCAGCTCAGTTAACACTGCTGGATCTGTATAGATTCTAGCCACGGAAGCATCAGCACAGAACACACTAACCGTGGGATCGAGCTTCTTAAAACACTCAACTGCAGTCGACTTTCCAGTCGCAATTCCACCTGTCAACCCTAGTACTCTCATCACAATAAAAAACGGGGTAGCCGCATCGCGCTACCCCGTCATAAATCAATCAATGGATAATTGTCAGATTATTTGATGGTCGGAAGAAGTCCGTCGCTACCTCCACCTAGTGATGAAGCACCAGATGAATCAAGCTCACCCATGCTGTTACGCACAGACTTACCAGTAGCATCAATTATGTTCACAGTCGTGAAGATAATAAGGTTACTCTTCGTGTGGTTTTCCGAATTAGATTGAAAAAGACGTCCAATGAGTGGAATATCACCAAGGACTGGCACTTTATCTTCCACCTTCTGTACATCTTCCTTCATCAATCCACCAACTGCAACAGTGTGGCCATCATAAATGGTAAGACCTGTTGTTACACGGCGTGTGGAAAATACTGGCATCTCAATACGGTTATCAGTGAGAGTCACTGTAACTGGGTTACCGAGAGCATCAGTACCTGAAGTCTGAATTGGAGAACCGTAGTTAATGAATCCTTCGAATTCTACGATCTCTGGAGCGAAACGTAGATCGATAGTGTAGCCATCATCACCGAGTGTCGGCTCCACCTCAAGAATCACACCAGTGTTACGAGTCTCGAACGCCGTCGGAGTCGCTGGAGTCACAGGGAACGAATTCGTAGATGATGTAGTAGTCCCGAGAATACCAGTAGTCCCAGTATTATTATTACTACCAACACTGTTTGGAAGTTCTGGTGGTTCATACTCAGTTGGGTAAATGAACTCACGAATAATCTCGATTGTCGCTTTTTCACCTGAACGAGCCACAATGCTTGGAGCCGTCATAATGTCGGCACCTTTCTTCTGAGAAAGACCACGCATGATCATTTGAACCTGGCCATCACCATACACTCCTGAAAGGGAAAGAATCCCTGGTGCAGCAGTGTTACCAGATGCTAGTCGGTTCGGGTTATTCAAGAAGGCATCAATCGCATTTCGATCGATCGCATAAGTACCTGTACGATTCCCTGCTGTAACAATATTTGAAACGTTCGCAGTCGGGTCACTTGGAATACCTGGAATCTGAGGAGATGTGAAATCTGAACCAATACGAGGTGCCCCACTGCCAATTGTGCCCCCACTAAGGAACTGCGTTGCAGAACCATTCAGAGTCACAGGTGAAAGAATCCAGTCGAAGCTAAGCTCGTCTGTATTTTCCTGAGTCACCTCAACAAATTTCGTAGCAATACGAATCTGCTTTGGTTTCTGATTCTTGATGTCGTTTACAAGTTGCTCAACGATATCTAGGTTGTTCGCAGTGTTACGTACAGTAAGCGCAGAGCGTGCACGAGAGAAACTCGCTGTCGCTCCGTCTGGGAATACCACACCACTTTTTTCAAGTAGATCTTTTACAGGAGGAGTGGCTGCAATACCACTACCGCCACCTGAATCCACTGGATCTGCAAATGGATCTGAGCTAGCAGCACTGGCGGAACCGCTAGTATCACCGATCAAAGTCATGAAATCTGGTGGAACACTAAACGAACGCGTGTAAAGCTCAGTATCCTCAAATTCGTTCACAGGAAGAAGCTTCACTGCATAGTCTTCTACTTTATAGCGAAGACCGGCCTTATCACAAATTTGCTGAAGCGCTACCTCGAGCGGCACATTGCGCATTTGAAGTGAATCAATAGTTGTTGAGCTAGTAGAAGTGCTCGCTCCGAATTCAGATGCAGCTGCATCCTCTGAGCCTGAGTTTGACTTCGGAGTAATCACTACGAAGTTTACACCCTTCTTGGTAGGATCTAACTCCAATGTATCCAGCTCACGTGCACGTTGACGTAATTGGTCCACTGCATCCGTGACGGAAATATCTTGGAAATCAACTAAAGGAAGAATGATATTCTGCAACTTACGGCGGATATAAAGAGCACCAGTAACGTCCTGTTGTGATGTTCCTGTTAAATCATCTGTAAATTGTACACGTGGCGCCACAGTGAGCTCCCATGCTGCATCAACTTCCTTGAGGAGTTCAGAACGCGTATGGTCATACGCTGCACGATAGTAATCTGATTTTGTGTTAGCGATTCGCTCAAGCCCACGTCTAGCGGCCTTGTTGTAACGGTCGATGCGTAATACTTCTTTGTATTCCTCTTCAGCTTCATCATATTGACCTAGGTTATAGTAACCCTCAGAACGGTAAAGGTGCTTGCGTACCTTCTCGGTATCTTGTGTGTGCTCATAGGTAAGCACCGGATTTGTGCGGATCGGATCATCGAGATACTCGAGCTGCTGTTTCGCAGCCATGTTAAGCGGATCCTTATTAAGGACTTCCGTGAGCAATTCACGAGCTTCTTGATAACGGCCAATTCGACGGTACTGCTGAGTTAGAGCAATGGAGCCATCTACTAAATGACCTGTGTATGCGTGACGGCGATCCGCTACAGCTGGACCAGATGGAAGAAGACTAAGCGCTTTTTTATATTGAGCTACAGCTTCTTCATACTTGGACTCAGCATAAAGCTTGCGACCTTCAAGTAGGGCGGCATCCGCTTCTTGCACCTGTGCAGCACGACGTGCGACCTCTTGCTGAACAAGGGATTGCGCGTGAGCCACATGGGAAGAAAGCGGCATAACAGCAGCCGCCGCCATCAAAATGGCAGCAGTGCGACTGGAACGATGCGTAGGTATTTTTTCCATGATTGGTAGGTAGGTTCTTCTAATAATGGGGGGCTTGTGAAGTATTTTTTTTAGAATTCTACAATTTTTAGAACTCTAGTTAGTCTCTATTACTTAATTTATCTCGATTCGGACTAACAAAATTTTTATTTACTAACAATAAATTCCTTAGAAGTCTTAACTCCTTCTTCAGAATAACTAACCGTTATGATATATTGATCCCCTCTTGGATCGATAGATTCAACACGGTATGGGCGCTCTGTTGCGTTTTGATCATAAGGTAGAGAAAATGTCTCAAATTCTGACACAATGAAGCTTTCATTGTCTTTATCCAATGCCTTGAGACGAAACTCAACCGAAAGGTCCTGAACTTCAGTAAACCCACCAGGTTTATCACCCCGGCGCCATACGGTAAACTTCTCGCGATCTTCTCCTTTGTAACGCGGAGTATTATCCTTAATCTCGTAACCGTCCTGAACGCGCCCCCCTGGGCCAGCTTGGTCTTCGACTTTACCTACCAAGGTAAAGCGACCTTTGATACCCTCCTCATCGCGTGCAAAAAATGCATCACCGACAGAGACTCGTTCATTAAAACGACGCTTCTTCGTATCTTGGTAATACAAAGTAATTTGATCAGCATTAAAAATACTCCAGCGCATCTGCATCTTAAAGACTTCTACACCTTGAGGCTCAAGCTTTGCTATAGGATTGGGATATGCCGAACTATCAGCAGGGTTTGTCTTCGCTACAAACTCCTCGCGGTTGGTGAAGCCATCTTTATCGTAATCACGATCAGCAGAATTCACATAACCTGGATCAATTCCATATTTTCGCCACCATGCGTTAGCGATTCCTTGGTGCACATTCTCGCTGTCATAAAGATCCACTGCAGTAGACTGACCCTCTTTTACATAAAGAGCCTGTCCGACAAAAAGATCTACCTCACGACCACTCACTATCTTTTCCCGAATTTGCGCTGGAGCACTACGGCTCTCTAACACACTTGAGACCTCAGCTAAGGCCTCCACACTCGGGTCATCGTTCCGGTCAAAACTTAAAGCTTTAGCACTAACATCATCTTTCCCAATAAAACTTAGTGCAGCAACTCCTGCAAGAATGGCCACTGCACCACCTAGTGCAGCCTTTTCATAATTTTCCTCTATCCAAGACATACTAATTTTTTGTTATGCTTCTTCGTCTGACTCTGTCGGCAACTTGGTGCTCTCCTGTTTAAGCACAATAAGATCTAACTTGAGATACACATTAATCTGCTCATCACCTAAGATCTGCATCAACAAGCGACTTTCATCAGCGTCAGATGCTATCACTGCACTTTCTACTTCATTCTCTGATGAGCTTAGCGCATCTTCAGCTCCCTCTTCCACTGTCATCCCCCCTTCATCCACTGTCTCCGTATCGAAGCCAGCAAAGGAATCAAAGCTATCAAATGCAGGTTCATTAGCTGTAACTACAGGAAACTTAGCATCTGAGGCATTCGGTGGAGTCTGGCGCTCATTTTGAATACGTATCGCATTCACAGCAAAATAGTATTCCTTGGAGCTCGCGACGTCTTCTAAGAAATGCTTAAAGCTCTTCTCAGAACAACGGAAAGACAATTCCAGAGGATAGACATCGTAGATTTTCTCATCAACTTCAGCACCTCTACGCTTTGTTGCTCTATCCTCTTTTTTAGGTCTTGCTTCAACCGCAATCTGAGGTCGCACCACATTCAGTAAAGCTTCTGGTTTCTGTTCAGCTAAATCGCTAAACAACCACTCTAAAGCCTTCATCTGGTAGTTCAACTCACCAGTTGCCGCTGGACGCGGAAAAGTCCGTGAGTATGCCTCAAATCCATAAAGGCAACCTTCAGGAAGCTCCACGCCATTCGCCTTAAAAGCTTCGTCCAAACGGCTGCGATAGCCACTCACCTTATTACTAAACTGATCTGGCTGAAAATCTTGAACCTCTTCAGCAGTCGGTCTGTAACGTTGATAATCGCGCTGTAAAGCGTGCGTCACACGTGCGTAATCATCCACGTTATCCTTGTATGCTTGCACATTTTCTGGGGTCGGATATGGCCTCCCCTCTTGTAGTTCACGCTCTTGTTTTAGAGCTTCATCAAGCGCACTTTGTGCATCTTCATAATCTCCGCTCTGCCCACTAGCTAGAACGATCAAGGCGATCGAACCGACAAGGGTTCCCCCCGCTAGCGCGGCTGTAAATTTATTTTCTTGAATCCAGCTCATTGTGTTAATCGAGTTCAATTGGTTGCTTAAGTGGAATAATAAGCGAATAGGATGCAGCATACTCACCATCTTTAAGCATGCTCGAGTTCTCTAAATACTCGTCAGTAGTCAACTCACGAACTTCGGTCTTCTTCCCATCCTTCACTTCAATCTCCAAAGTGAAGAACTTCGAGTCTGTGGTAAGTTTTTTAACCAAATCATTAACAGTAGACGCTCCGTTAGCTCCCCTCCAGAGTCCCTTCACGCGAACGGCATTAATCATTGGCGCTACATAACGGGAGTTAGGGCGACCTCCTGGCAGAAACTTCGGTTGCTCCAACTTAAGATCAGTCAAACTACTCGTCCCATATGCCTGTGAGGCGAAATCACCTCTTACTAGTTCAGTAACATTTGCGTTGCCTGGTACAAAATCGACCACCGGAGAAAAGTCCGTTACCCAAACATGGGTGTCACCGAAGCGTTGCTTAAAATCATCAACCATTTCTAACCAGTAACGCTGCCCTTCATGCGCAGCAACCAACTGATCACTAAAGTCTTCCAACCACTCAGCACGCTTGGCCTGTCTCTCAATTGGCTTCGCAGAACGTGTGAGCACCTTATTGCGCTCCTTCACCTCAGAGACTTTAGCTTGTGCGTCGCTCGCCTTCATTGAGTTTGCAACGTACAGCAAACCAAATGCGCCAAGAATAATCGCAGCCGCACCAATCAAGAACGGACGACGTCGTTTATCTTCGCGTTCGGCCTGAACCACTTCCGGCACTAGATCAATCGCGATCGGTGCTTTATCAATCGAACGGAGCGCCAAGCCGACCAGCTCACCGATCTGATGCGCTTGTGCAGAAATCTTATCCACATCCACTCCCTGACCGACAGAGATACGCTTCAATGGGTTGAAAAACTCAACAGGCAAGCGTAGTTTTTCTTGGAAAAATTCTCCGATGTTAACAAGGTTTGCCCCGCCGCCCGCTATGAAGACGCGCTGCGGTGCGCTTCCTCCATGCTGGCTACGGAAGAAATTCGTTGTCCGCGCAATCTCAGCAGGCATACGGTTTAAAGCCGTACGAATACATGTCGCAAGCGCTCCTGTAAGTTCATCCATCCGCGATGTATGACGCGTATCCAGCGCAACCATCCCATTTGTCAACTTCTGTGACTCAGCCTCAGAATAAGAAACGCCGTACTCTTTCGAAATCGCGCTAGTCACTGCAGCACCGCCAATCGCAATGCTACGTGTAAAGATGCGTTTCCCTTCGATGTAGATCAGATTACTCGTGCGCGCACCGATATCAATCAACAAGCAGGACTCCTCAAGCTCACCGTAACTATAGCGAAATGCATTTGCTAAAGCCATTGGTGATGTATCCACCAAGTTCGTGCCTAACTCAGCTTCGCGCACACAATTATTCAACTCATCCAGTGCATCCGCCTTGATCGCCACTAAGACAACCTCTTTCTCAGCCCCGCTAGATTCTAACAACTGCCAATCCCAAACAACTTCATTGATTGGAAATGGAACGTGCTGTTGCGCTTCAAATGCAACCAACTGCTCGAGATCATCATCTCCCAGCATCGGCAGCTTCACGAAACGAGTGAAGACAGATTGCCCAGAAATAGCATAGTCGACATTCACCTTTGAGACGCCTAAGCGAGAGGATAACTCACCCACCGCAAGCTTCACTTGCGACAACCGAGTCATCTCTGCTGCAGGATCAGCTAAGATTGTAGTCGTTTCATATTTCTTAAGAATTAATCCTCCGTCCTTGGAACGGGAAAACATCCCCATACTCACCGTCTGTGAGCCTATATTTAATGTAATCAGCGACTGTGAGTCAGCCATAATAATGTGTGCAGTTTTTTATGAAAAAGAAAACGTCTAAGCGCTAAACTAAAGATTAGCACTTCGACTGAATTAGCGACGCTCTGGTTTAATTTCAGCGTAGCGGTCCCACCACAAGAACTTAAACGGAGTTTCGTTCTTATTAAGAAGAGGAACACGATCGTAACGTGATAACGAACCTGATGTCCACCAACCCAGCTTCTGACCTTCAGTAAAGTAACGGCCTTTGTCATCAGGAAGCGAAGTGCCATTCACTAACACCTCACCACCAATAGCCTTAATCATCGTTTTGCTCGCTCTATCAGAGCCACTGATGCGCTCGATGGCAGCGGGAGACAAATAAACAGATGAATACACCTCTTCACCTACGGGGAAGTTCACATGCTCAACTTCCTTTTCTAACAACAAGACTCCATTTCCATCTGGGTTATCGACGGCTACGAACCATTTAACAGTCACAGAATCTACAAATGCATGCTTATACGATTTAGGCATTTCGATCTCTATCTTCACTTCCGCTTCGAGCCAATCTTTTGGCTTCCAGCTCTTACGACCGGTGTTACCACCAACTTCTGGAGACTGCAGCGTGTCGAATTTTAGATCCGAAGCTGACACCTTCCCTGCTTGGGCGTGGACATTGCTAGCCATTGTTAAAGCGGCTAGCGCCACCGTAGAAATGAGCGTTTTGAGTTTATAATGCTTCATAGTGAATAGGTTTCATAGTGTACTAACGAAGCTCAACTGCTTTTGGCGAGAATAAACATTCAAAAAACACAAAATAAGTGACAGAAACGCCCTTCTAGTACGTATTCAGCCCTTTTCCGTCAGAACTTCGCGCAATACATCACCCGCATTCTCTATTTCCACTCTTGCGCAAATTATGATGTAAAGCTAAACCTCCTTCCATATGGCCAAACAAGCGAAAACCGCGATCCAACCCACGCGTGCAGAAGACTTCCCAGAGTGGTACCAGCAAGTCATCAAAGGTGCTGATCTAGCAGAGAACTCCGAAACGCGTGGATGTATGGTCATCAAACCTTGGGGTTACGCCATTTGGGAAAACATCCAGCAACAGTTAGATAAATACTTTAAAGCGACTGGCCACCAAAACGCTTATTTCCCACTTCTCATTCCACTTTCCTATTTTGAAAAAGAAGCTGAATGCGCTGAAGGCTTCGCCACTGAATGTGCCGTTGTCACTCACCATCGCCTAGAAGCGACAAAACAAGAAGATGGCTCCACCACCATGGAACCTGCGGGCAAGCTCAATGAGCCATACGTCATCCGCCCGACTTCCGAAACAGTAATAGGTGCAGCATTCGCTCGTTGGACCGAATCCTACCGTGACCTTCCATTACTCATTAACCAATGGGCTAACGTCATGCGCTGGGAAATGCGCACCCGCATGTTCCTTCGCACCGCAGAATTCCTCTGGCAAGAAGGACACACCGCACACGAAACTAAAGAAGAAGCACTCGAGGAAACACGTCAAATGCACGCCATTTACGAAAAATTCCTCCGCGAACACCTCGCCATCCCCACCATCCCAGGTGAAAAATCGGAAGCCGAGCGCTTCCCCGGTGCCGACATGACACTCACAGTAGAAGCCATGGTGCAGGATAAGAAAGCAATCCAAGCCGGCACCTCACACTTCCTCGGCCAAAACTTCTCCAAAGCTCAAGATATTTCCTTCACCGCGCGTGATGGATCAACCCAACATGCATGGACTACATCCTGGGGCGTTTCTACCCGCATGATCGGCACCCTCATAATGGCTCACTCTGATGACGATGGCCTTGTTCTCCCTCCGCGCATCGCTTCTCAACAAATCATCATCATTCCCGTCACTCCGAAAGAAGACACGCGTGACGCCATTATCGATGCCTGTGAAGCGCTCGCAAAAACCCTCCGCGCGAAATCATTCCATGGTGAACCACTCCGAGTACTTGTCGACAAACGCGATCTTCGAGGCGGCGAAAAGAAATGGGAATGGGTCAAAAAAGGCGCTCCTATCCGTATCGAAATCGGCCCACGCGACCTCGAATCACGTAAAGTCTGCCTCCAACGCCGCGACCAAGCGTCTAACGAAAAAGCATTCCTCGAAAAAGAAGAATTCCTGCGCAATGTTGAAGACACACTTCAAGCAATCCAAGACAACTTGTTAACCCGCGCGACTCAATTCCGCGACGCTAATATCACAGAATGCAACGACCTATCAGATTTCGAAAAACACTGGAACGCAGAACAACCAGGCTGGCTCATTACTCCGTGGGCTGGAAGCACTGAGGAAGAAGAGACTCTCAGTAAAAAGCACAAAATCACAATTCGCTGCCTCCCTCTCGACCAACAAGACGGTGAGCAAGCACCATGTATCCTCACCGGCGCCCTCACTAAAGCGCGCGCCATCTGGGGCCGCAGCTACTAACTCATCGCCGCCGAGCTCCCACTCGGCACAACAGCCCAAGTCAGCACCTAACAAAAATATGACTTGGATAAACCCCACACGACCATGCTCGAACTCCAAGACGTCAAAACTCACTTCACCGTCAACAAGGGCCTCATATTCTCCAAGCAGGTCGATACAGTAAAAGCAGTCAACGGCGTAAGCCTCAGTATTAAAGACGGTGAAATCCTCGGACTCGTGGGCGAATCTGGTTGCGGCAAATCCACACTCTCCCGCACCATCATGCAGCTCATCCCCGCCACAGATGGAACCATCACCCTCGAAGGCACCGAACTCACTGGTCTACCAAAAAATGAAGTGCGCGCCCGCCGTCTCGACTTCCAGATGATTTTCCAAGACCCTTATGCCTCTTTAAATCCACGCATGACAGTCTTTACCTCACTTGCAGAAGCTCTGACTCAGCGCCACCCTGCGCTTAAGAAAAACAAAAGCAAACTCACCGATGCTGTGGTAGAACTCATGGAACGATGTGGACTCAACCCCTCCTTCATGCAAAAATACCCGCACGAGTTTTCCGGCGGTCAGCGCCAGCGCATTGCCATCGCTCGCGCACTAGCACCCGAACCAAAGCTCATCATTGCTGACGAACCCGTCTCAGCTCTAGACGTCTCCATTCAATCTCAAATTCTCAACCTCCTCCTCGATCTGCGTAAGGAACTAAACCTCACTATGATCTTCATCTCCCATGATCTCTCCGTAGTTCGCTACATTGCCGACAACATCGCAGTCATGTATAAAGGCGAAATCGTAGAATACGGCGAAGCCGACCGTGTTTTCAACCAACCTGAACACCCCTACACCCAACGCCTCTTAAAAGCCATCCCTCAGCTCTAGCAGGACTTAAAGCACTCCCCACACTCATTCCGTGTCACATCCGACAAGAAAGTTAGACTAATAGGTCTTTTCTTGTCGCTCCATTCGCGGTAAACCGCCCTTAGAAGCTCATTCATGCTTATGAAATTTTTACTCCACATAGTCCTCGGCCTCGGCCTCGCTCTTTCTGCTACTGCAGCTGTCGAGCTCAACGGAATCGCAGCCAAAGTGAATGGACGCGTCGTCACCAAAAACGAAGTTGCCTTCTCACTCGCTCCCCTCAGAGCCTACCTTGCTAGTAAGTATCCACGTAAAACACCGAGCTACTACAAAGAAATTGAAGAAGCTAAAGACAAGATCGTCGAAGAACTCATCGAACGCGAACTCGTCCTCTATGAATTCAACACCATGGGAGCTCAGATCCCAGAGCACATCGTAGACTCAGAAATTCGCCGAAAAGTACGCAGTGACTACAACAACAACGTCGGCCTCTTCCGCGAAGAACTCCAATCCAAAGGTATTTCCTTCAAGAAATACCGTGAACTCATCCACCGTCAGCTCATTGTCCAAGCCATGCGCTCCCAGCAATTTTCAGACACCCCTCCTGCCACCCCAGAAGAGATGCGCTCTGAATATGCTAAAATCAAACCAGAGCTCCGCGACACCTCTAAAGACCGCTGCGATTTCCAAAAAATCTACATCCCAAAACTCGATGAAGATGATCTCACTGCCACTCCAGAGTCTCAGCTCGTACTGACTGAAGAAATCGTAGCAAAACTCAAAGACGGTGCAGACTTCGCCGAACTTGCTAAAGAACACTCTAAAGACGCATGGGCAGATGATGGTGGACTCCAAGAAGATGTCGCCCGCATCGACCTCTCCCCAGTCATTGCCACCATGATCTTCGAAGAACCAACAGGCTCTGTCATCGGCCCACTCGAAGACGCTGGCGGTTTCCATATCATTGTCGTTAAAAAGAAATACCTCGGACCTGCACCAGCCCTCTCCGACCCAGAAGTCCGCAAACTCGTCCGTCGTAACGTCGAACGCGAAAAGTCTTCAGAAAGATACCAACGTTGGATCGACGGGCTCAAACGCAAAGCTATGATCACCCGCAATATGTAAGTTGCACACCTCTCTACTTCCCAACAAAAAGGCCAAGCAAAAACTGCTTGGCCTTTCTTTTTACGTAAAAAAACCTATGTGAGAAGATCTCTAAGCTTCTCTTGAAACTTGATCAGATCTTCCTCCTCCGGCTGGTAACCTGGAGTGTCAGCGTCCAGAGAAAGACGCCCCATCTCATCGATCATCCACAACGCTTTCTCCCCGTCACTGAAACTCACAGAGCCAGACTTCAGAGCTCCTGGACGTACAATTTCATCCACTGATGCTTCCACCTCACCCGTCGGAACCTTAATCGGGTCCTCAGGTTTCGGAGCGTCCGCCGCAGTCTCCTCACTTTTCAGCTCAATCCCAAGGTCTAACACGAGAAAGCGCGTATCCATATACGTCACTTGGATCTCTAAATCCTCCTGCATTCTCTTCTGAATATCTTGGAGCTGCGCTCCTTCTGCAGCCCATGCTTCGATTTGTTCCTTCTGCTCGCTAGTAAGTTGTGATGCACTAAACATAATTTTCTCCCCCCTTCTAACCAAGAACTCTAGCAGTGGGAAGAAAAACCCCATTCATCTAATGCAACAATATCAGTCCATTATTTTCCTTTATTCTTCAACCTTCTCTAACTACTAATAAATCAATCACCTTTTAAATTCTATGGAGAAGTTTCTCTACCCTTGTACCCTTGCTCTCACCCTAGCACTAGCATCCTGTGCCGTTGGCCCCAATTACGAAGTCACCATCCCGACTTCCCCAGACTACTGGAATACCAATCTCCAAACTGACCTCAAAAAAGGGACTCCTAACATCGAAGGATGGTGGCGAAAATTCCACGATCCTACACTCAATAAACTCATCGCAATCGCGAAAGAAGAGAATAAAGATCTAAAAATCGCGGCCGAGCGAGTCCTCGAAGCTCAAGCACAATTTGGAGTCGCTTACGCCTCTCTTGCTCCAGGCGTTGCAGGTTCAGGTCTCTATGATTACTCGCGCTCTAGCGAATCCATGTCCTTTTCTAATCCTAATCCATCAGACACCTACGGACTCGGCTTAGACGCCTCATGGGAAGTAGATTTCTTCGGAGGATTACGCCGCTCTATCGAATCCGCTGGCGCCAGCGTCCAAGCTACTGACGAACTCTACCATGACACCATGGTTCTACTCTATTCAGATGTCGCCACTCGCTACGTTGAATATCGCACCCTTCAAAAACGTATCAAACTCGCTGAGGATAACATCGTTTCTCAGGGGCAATCGGTCGAAATTACAAAAGATCGAAAAGCTGCAGGCCTCGCTCCCCAAACCGATGTGTCACAAGCTCAAACTAACCTAGCCACCTCAAAAGCTCTTATACCTCAGCTTAAACTCCAGCTTGCCTCTACTCGTAACCAACTCGCCTTCCTCCTCGGTCGCTACCCTGGAAGTATAGAATCCATTTTAGGAAACAGCACAAACATCCCCAAACCTCCTGCAAACATGCGCGTAGGCCTCCCAGCAGATATGCTCCGCGCTCGGCCCGATGTCCGCGCTGCAGAACGCCAACTTGCAGCACAAACCGCTCAAGTTGGAGTCGCAACTGCCGAGCTCTATCCTAAGTTTTATATCAACGGCACTCTCGGCCTCGGTTCACAAAGCTCCGCAGACCTATTTGATTCTAACTCGCGCATCTACAGCCTAGGTCCCTCTTTCCAATGGAGACTCTTCGAAGGCGGTCGTATTCGACAAGACATCAAAGTCGAAGAATCAAGAACCCGCCAAGCCCTTCTCAACTATGAGAAAACAGTGCTCAATGCAGTCACTGAAGTGGAAACCGCACTTTCAAACATCAATCACGAATATAATCGCCGCAGCCATCTCAACACCTCAGTTGTAGCGGCCCGTGAAACCGTTTCCCTCATTAAAGAAAACTACAAAGAAGGTATTGTTGACTTCCAAAACGTCCTCGATGCTGAGCGCACTATTTTCGGCCAAGAAGATGCTGCTGCTTCTAGTGAAGGCATCTACACCGCCTACCATATTCAGCTCTATCGCTCGCTTGGTGGCGGCACCAAAATGCGTCCAGTTTCTCAAAACCCAGCAAAATAATGAAAATCCTCAGACCTCTCGCTCTCGCTACCTGCGCGGCACTCCTTTCCATTTCCTGTGGTAAAAAAAATGAATTCGCTCCACCGCCTCCAGCTGAAGTAGAAGTTCAAAAACCTATTGTCAGAAAACAACAAACATATTCTGAATATTCAGGGCGGGTTGAAGGCATGCAGCGGATTGAAATCCACGCACGCGTCCAAGGTATTCTTAAAGAAGTCACCTCAGACTTTAAACCCGGAGAAATCATCAAAAAAGACACATTACTATTCAAAATCGATGATATCCCCTTCCAAGCTGCAGTTAGAAATGCCAAAGCTGAACTAGCTAAGGCCAAATCCTCTCTCAGCATTGCTAAAGTCACGCTAGAACGCCGTAAACGCGCTGGGCAAGGGGTGTCCCAGTTAGACGTAGACATCGCAGAAGCCGATGTCCAAGCCGCAGAAGCAGCCGTCCAGTCAGCTCAAGCAGCTCTCACTACTGCCCAAGAAGATCTCAGCTTTTGTGAAATTCACGCCCCCATCACAGGCCGAATTTCAGAACTCGCAGTCGACCAACACAACCTCGTTGGACCCAGTACAAATTCCCTCCTCTGCACCATCGTGCAAGATGATAAAATGCGTATCTACTTCGAAGCAAATGAACGCCGCGCACTGCAATACCTACGCCGGCGTCAAGAATTTGAAAATAAACACGTCCAGCCTCCTAGCGTCACCCTCACTCTAGCAGACGGTAAATCCTACGATCACCCTGCTCAGATCGACATCGCTGATAATAAAATCGACAGTGACACTGGAACACTTCGCGTCCGCGCCGTCGCTCCAAACCCAGAAGGAATACTCGCCGACGGACTCTTTGTTAAAGTCAAAGTTCCTAAGCAAATGGATCCAACTCAAGCGATTCTCATTCCCACAGTCGCTATCCAAAAAGACCTCGCTGGCGACTTTGTCCTCACCGTCGACTCAAACAACAAAGTCGTCCGAAAAAATGTCACCGTCGGTGACCCAGTCGGACAACTTAAAATCATCAATGAAGGCCTCAAAGGAGACGAAAAGGTCATTACTAGCGGCATCCAACGAGCGCGTGAAGGTGCGACAGTCACAGCAAAAACCGTCAAAAATGAGAACGATATTGATGAGAAGTCTACAAAATTGCCCTCCATCACCATTTCCTCAAAATTCACTGGAGACGATCCCGCATTGATCGAAGAAAAAGTAACCAAACCGATCCAAGAAGCTCTAAAGGAAGATTCTGTAGTCGACTCCGTCAGCACCCAAGTCAGAAACGGAAAGCTACTCGTCACCTTTTTCTTAAAGCCTGGCACAGACTTAGACCAAGCCACTACTGATCTCAGGACTCGACTCGACAAAGTAAAACAAAACCTTCCAGAAGAGTTCAGTGACCTTGGCTTTGAGCTTAAGAGCACTCCCGCTTCTTCACAATAGCCGCCACTTTTTACAAACCAAAAAGCTCTATTGAGCTACCCACCATGTTTAGCGAATTCTTCATCCGTCGCCCCATCTTCGCCACCGTCATTTCGATAGTGACGATCATCCTCGGGCTCGTCGCTCTTCTTGCTCTCCCTATTGCGCGCTATCCAGACATCGCACCTCCCACTATTACTGTCTCTGCATCTTACCCTGGAGCCGACGCCCAAACAGTGGCCGACACCGTCGCCACTCCTATTGAAACAGAAGTCAATGGCGTAGAAAACATGATCTACATGAACTCCGTCTGCGGTAACGACGGATCCATGACTCTCACTGTCACCTTCGAACCTGGCACAGATCTTGATATCGCCAACGTTCTCGTACAAAACCGAGTCTCTATCGCCGAATCCCGCCTCCCAGAAGATGTCCGTCGCCGCGGTATCACTGTTAAGAAAAAGTCCACGGACATCATCCTCTTTGCTGGTATCACATCAGAAATTAACCCTGACACTGGCAAACCCTATTACGACGATGCATTCCTCTCCAACTACGCCACCCTACAAATGCGTGATGAACTTTCACGTGTCAATGGGGTAGGAGAAGTGACGGTCTTCGGCGTCGGCCAACTCTCCATGCGTATCTGGCTCGATGTCGACCAACTCGCTATCCGCAACCTCACCCCCACCGATGTTGTCAATGCCATCGCTGAACAAAACGTCCAAGTCGCTGCTGGCCGGATCGGCGCACAACCCGCTGCCCTTGGCACTGACCTTGAATACATCGTCACCACCCCAGGTCGCCTCGTTGATATTGCCGAATTCGAAAACATCGTCATTCGCACCACTGAGGATGGCCGACTCGTCAGAATCAAAGACATCGCACGCGTCGAAGAAGGCTCAGAAACCTATAATTATAAATCTCTCCTCAATGGTAAAGACTCAGCTACCATGGGCATCTATCAGATCCCTGGATCGAACCTCATGGACGTCGCAAACGGCGTAAGAGCCAAACTCGAGGAACTTGAAACTCGCTTCCCTGAAGGTGTTAGCTACGCCATTGCATACGACTCCACGGACGTCGTCACTGCTTCCATCCGCGAGGTCATTATAACTCTCATTGCCACACTGATACTCGTTGTTTTTACCGTCTATATCTTTCTCCAGAATGGCCGCGCCACCATCATTCCCTCAGTCACTATCCCAGTTTCACTCATTGGCACCTTCGCCGTCCTTCTCGCTCTTGACTATTCTATCAACCAGCTGACTCTCTTCGGCCTCGTACTCGTCATAGGTATCGTTGTTGATGACGCCATCGTCGTCGTCGAAAATGTCGTGCGCCATATTCAAGACGGCAAACCACCACAAGAAGCAGCCATCATCTCCATGAGAGAAGTCTCTGGCCCAGTCGTGGCCACCACTCTCGTACTTCTAGTTGTCTTTGTCCCTACTATTTTTATTCCAGGCATTACCGGCACACTATTCAAGCAATTCGCCGTTACCATCTCTATAGCCACGATCTTCTCCTCTATCAATGCTCTCACCCTCTCCCCAGCTCTCTGCGCACTCATACTGAAAAAGAATGACAAAGAACCTGGCGGTCTATTCAAGGCCTTCAATAAACTTGTGACACGCTCCACAAATGGCACAGCATGGGCGGTCCAAGTAGCCGTTAGAAGGTCCTTGATCGGGATCATCATCTTCGCTGGAGTCATCACTCTCGCCGTATTCGGCTTTTCTAAACTACCTACAGGCTTCGTTCCGCAAGAAGATGAAGGCTACTGTGTCGTGAATGTCCAACTACCCGACGGCTCTTCTCTCAACCGAACCCAAGAGGTTATGGCTGAAGCGTCAGAGCGCATTCAGAAACTCAACGGAATAGCACACGTGCTTGCCGTCAGTGGTTACTCTATCATCGACGGAGCTTCATCCCCCAATGCCGGAATGATGTACGTTACTTTCGAAAACTGGAGCGAACGAGAAGAGCCCGCACTCCAACAATCCGGGTTGCTCAAGCAAATCAATGGCACCCTGTCACAGATCAACCAAGCCGTCATTATGGCCTTCCCTGTCCCCTCTCTCCCTGGCTTAGGTACCTCCTCTGGTTTTTCATATATGCTTCAAGACAAAGGAGGGGTAGGACTCAATCAACTCCAACAAGCCAGCCAACAACTCATCGCTGACGGCAACTCCCAATCTGGCCTCAACGGCCTCAGCACCACCTTCCGGTCTACCGCTCCTCAACTCCGAGTAGACATCGATCGCGAACAAGTGAAAAAGCGCGGCATCTCGATGAGCGAAGTATACAACACCCTTTCCATTGCCTTGGGGTCTGCCTATGTCAACGACTACACTAAGTTCGGCCGCGTCTTCCGTGTCACCGCCCAAGCTGATATCCCATACCGCATGCGTCCTGAAGACATCACCCAGCTTAAAGTCCGGACTCCTTCAGGAAAAATGATCCCCTTCGGCACGATCGCCAGCGTCAACGAAATCCTCGGCCCCCAAGTCATCACACGCTTCAATCTCTACCCATCTATTAAAATTATTGGATCCTCTGCCCCAGGGTTCTCCTCTGGTGAGGCTCTTAAGATCATGGAAGACATGTCACACAAAAGCCTGCCTGCCAGCATGGGCTACGCCTGGACCGACATGTCCTACCAAGAACGTAGCATTAACCCTCTCGCCATGGCCGGCATCTTCGGGTTCTCAGTCCTCATGGTTTACCTCGTGCTCTCAGCTCAGTACGAAAGTTGGTCAATCCCCATCTCGGTTTGCCTCTCAGTTCCCACCGCTCTCCTAGGTGCGGTAGCTGGCCTTATGCTGCGTGACATGTCTAATAACATCTACACTCAGATTGGTATCGTTCTCCTCATCGGTCTCGCTACCAAAAGTGCCATCCTCATCGTCGAGTTCGCCATGGTCGAAAAACAATCAGGTAAAAGCACTCTCGAAGCCGCTACCAATGCCGTCAAACTCAGATTCCGTGCCGTACTCATGACTGCTTTCTCCTTCATCCTCGGCGTCATCCCACTCCTAGTCGCCTCCGGTGCCGGTGCCGAATCCCGTAAGGTTCTCGGTACTACCGTTGGCTTTGGACTCCTTGTCGCCACTGCGGTCTCCCTAGTCGCCGTCCCTATGCTCTACTCCATTGTCCAAAACCTCAGTGACAAAATGAGTTCCAAAAAAACGTAAAGTTGCACATGCTTTCTCTTTTAGACTCAAGCAACCATCATAACTAGGAAATATAAAAAGAGCTAACTTGCCAGCCCCTTCATGATTTCAAGCTTCTGCGGGGCTATGCAGCTTCGACGGGGCATCAAATTATTGAGGTTCAACATTACACTTTGAGAGGAAGTGAAATAGATATTTTTGCTATCAACAGCAAATTATCAACAAACAAAACTCCTATCCCCCTCTATAGGGGAATAGACAATTTAATATTTTCAGTCCAACAATACCCCTGCGAATTATAACCCAATCGTTTACCAATTAGCTCGCCGCTGCACGCCATCTTGCAGAATGAGTGAAACTAAACGTTCCTTGTAATTCGCACCACTTTTATAACCCCCGAAATCTAATACTCAACACCGAGATGCTCTATCTCTAAACCCCTAGACTCACCCCTAAGTCTTATGTTCCGCCACCCCCGATCCACAAAGCAAGCACTTCAGTATAGCTATGGAGAGCGCCTCTCCCGAGCAAACAGGCAACGCGCGCAAATGTTTATAAGTAAAATTCTTATAGGAGCCATACTGATTACAGCTATAGGCCTTACTTTATTGCAACCTCCACCTTTCAATTCTCTCTACAACCAATTTATATCAATGTTAGATTAACGACAATAGTCATCTAACACACAACACACTGCGCTAGTGTGGACAAATTGATTTTCTGCACGATGGGAAATAATTTCTATTTTTAGCAAGGCCGTGAAGGGAGAATTGACCGACATCAATGGCTCCTTTACCAACCTGCTAAAATCTAAATGAGCCCTAGGTTTTTCACAACACATTCAGGCTCTCAAATTCATATCAGATACAATCCGATCGTGCGGTGAAGCAACTTGTCCACACAGCCTAAGCTCACATTTCGGATTTCCCATTGGCTCACCTTCCCCCAATTAGGGGAATAGACAAATTACAAGATGCCAGCAATCATCCCCTCCAGTGATGCAGATACATACTTTCTGCCTAAGAAGACCCTCTCCCACTCATGTGTGTGTCGTATTTAAGGTGGCGAGAGGGAGCTTCCACTCCCCTTTGAATCTCTGACAATACACTGTTTTCTCATTAAACACTCTCATCTTTGAGAAACTTTATACTAGAGGAAAGAGTCAGAAAATCCATAGATTTAATCTACTCCAAACGTCTACCAGACTAGTAACCATCGAACTATTCTTCAGACCGTGGACAATTTGATTTTCGACACGATGAGAGCTTATTTCAATTAGCATCAATGGCTCCTTTGCCAACGCTGCTAGAATTGAAATGCGCTCTTAACCCATTCAGGTGCTCAATTTCATATCAAATACTATCCGGTCGTGCGGTAAAACAATTGGTCCACACGGCCTAAGTTAACAAATCGCGCATATCAGCTTCGCTGAGGCCGCTCATCATCGGTTGGCTTTCATCGCCAATCGCTGCACCGATCAGACCACGCTTCTTCTCCTGCAACTTGAGGATTTTTTCCTCTACAGTGCCGCGTGTGATCAACTTGTAAACCGAGACAGGCTTTGTCTGACCAATACGATACGCGCGATCAGTCGCTTGTGCTTCCACAGCTGGGTTCCACCAAGGGTCAAAATGCACCACCATGTCAGCAGCGGTCAAGTTGAGACCGTATCCACCAGCTTTCAGTGATATCAAAAAGACGTCAGGACCATTTGCATCTTGGAACTTCCTCACTTCACCCGCGCGATCACGAGTGGAGCCGTCGAGGTATGAATAACTCAGCTCTTCTTGTTCCAAAGTCTCGCGGATAATTCCTAACATCTTAGTGAATTGGCTAAACACCAACACTCGGTGCCCGCCGCGCTTTGCTTCCTTCAGTAAGTCTAGCAACATCTCTAGCTTAGCCGATAGCTCAGCCAAGGTATTTTCATTGATCTGCTCGTTACCCAGCAAACGCAGATCACAGCTCGCCTGACGTAAACGAAGCAACACCGTAAGCATCTGCATCCGCGCACGACCACCGTCAAGCTCATCGACCTTACTCACACCTTGACGCAAAATTTCTTCATATGCTTTCTTCTGCAACTGCGATGGCTCACACCAAACCACTTGCTCGAGCTTCTTCGGAAGATCCTTCGCCACTTCAGACTTGGTGCGGCGGATCATAAAAGGCTCTACCCGCATACGCAACCTACGGAGCACATTTGCATCGATTTGAGCACCAGAGAGCGCCACTTCGTAACGATTCTTAAAATCCTCTCGCGAGCCCAAATATCCTGGGAGCAGAAATGCATAAAGCGACCACAGATCACGCACCGCGTTTTCCACCGGTGTCCCTGACAAGGCCACACGAGCGCTCGCTGTGAGTTTACGCAAAGCTTTGGCCGATTGAGTATCGGGATTACGAATGATACTCGCTTCATCAAGCACCAGCATGTTCAGCTCAAACGATTGATATTCGGAAAGATCCCTAGCCACTAAGGCATAACTGGTAATAATAAGATCGTATTGAGCTAACTTTGCAAAATGCTCCTTCCTCTGCGGCCCGTGCATCACTTGCACTTTTAAATCAGCAGTCCACTTTTCCGCTTCATCAGCCCAGTTTCCTAACAATGAAGTAGGACAGACGACTAAAGACGGCTTGCCCGCCACTTGCCGCAACTGCAGCACAGAAAGAGTTTGTAGTGTTTTACCCAAGCCCATGTCGTCAGCCAACAAAGCTGCGTTCTCTCTCTCACATCGCTCGTAAAGCCATGCGATCCCTTCCTCCTGATACCCACGCAATGCACTAGTTATTCTCTTAGAAAGTCGGTCTAATACCTTCCGATCAGGCACTGCCGCAGACTCACCCTGATAATAATCACGAATCCTCCTCAAGTATGCACCTTGGTTTTTAGCGACATAAAATTTCCCACCTTCTTGGCGCGGATCCGTATCTCGTAACACCGTTTCCACCATCTCCGCATCGAACTTCGACATCACCACTTGCTTGCCATTTTTTGTCGTCGCCGTACGTCTACCAGAAGCTAGCATCTTCTGAATTGCTTCACGTGGAATGTCCTTACCTCCATCCGTCTGAAATCCATAATCAAAAGCCAACCAGTCCTCACCACTCCCCTGCACCTGCATATTTGGCCTCACTCTCACCAAATTGCCTTTGATCGAACGCAACTTCCCACCAGTCTTCACTTCCCACAAATTCTCTAACTCAGGCAAGGCATCTGTTAAAAAATCAATTACCGCATCGTCGCCACCCAGCTCCCAATGCCCACTCGTTCCAAAAATTTGGAAACCGTAACGCATCAACAAACCAGCTGCTTCATCTTCCGCATCGCGATTCCGCTCGATCCATTGACCCTCTCTCGCAGGATCTTCTACCGGAAAATGCACACTCTCAGCCCCGAATAAGCCCAAAGTAAGCTCCACTCCCCTCGTGTAACGAGCTTGAAGCTTAGCACGTAATTTCTCAGTAGAACCTTCTAACTCTAAAACAAATTCTGGCGCACCTTCCTTCACTGGAATCCGCTCCAAGACCGAGCCGTCATCCCATAGAGCAAACTTCTGCCAGGCAGCCATTTCCTTCAAAAATGACTTCATCGGCACGAACACTGCATTCCCAGCTGCAATCCGCAACCACTGGCGTTCATTCAGCACCTCTGATACATCGATCGCCACCAACACCCTTTGATCCACATCCCACAGCCACAAATCCCCATCGGTGTACCACAAGGCACCATGCTCTTGCACCGATGGACAAACCGATAATTCCACCCGGTCGTCCTCCAGTCCAACATGCATAGGAACTCTCACCCCACTCATACCGATATTTACCTTCTCCTCCCCTGCAAGCACCGCCGGATGACCGTCGAGACATTTTAAAAATTCTAAAGCTTGCTTGCCTTTGAGCCCTAACATTGGCGCAATCTTACCACCCGCAAATACCTCTAACCATTGCGCCAGCTTTAGGTCACCAGCCACCGCTTCAGTTTCGCGTTCCATCAAACGCAGCGACAAGCCACCTTCGGGTAGACCTTTCGGAAAAACCGGTGGGAGCAATACCTCTGCTGTAAGAATATTGCTAGGCACTCTCTGTGGACCTGAATCTTCCACGACACTTTTTTCTTTCTTCTCCGCTGCACCATGGATCACCCCCAGCATCACCGCCACCGCATGCGCACAGATTTCCCCTGTGCGACGACAGGCCAACTTCGGACACACAGTATCGATGTCTGTATCTGAATGTACCCGCACCGTCACACGCGTTGGCTTCCCGCCACCAGAGATTTCACCATTGATGAGACCTTCGTTCTGCTGCGCTTTCGTCACCACTCCACGGGCATAAATTTCCTTACCTGCCTTCATCGCTTTCCAGCCAGCCACCTTGCGAATCCATTTTTCGTCGATCTTCATCTTCTTTTCTCTTCCGTGCCCGCCCTCTTTTATGCAAGTCTCCACGTACTGCAACCTTAACAAGGCAGAGATTCATTTCACCACCATGACCGTAGTCGCCATCGCTAACCAAAAAGGAGGAGTCGGAAAAACCACGACCGCCATTTCACTCTCAGCAGCTCTCGCTGAACGAGGGCAGCGCGTGCTCTTACTCGACCTCGACCCGCAGGCTAACGCTACCTCAGGTCTCGGCATCGAACCCGATAGCGAAGGTTCCATGTACTACCCGCTTCTCGGTGAGGCAAAAGTGAAAGATAAAATCATTCCCACCCGCATCGATAACCTTTCCATCGTTCCCTCCGGAATGGATCTCGCTGGTGTTGAAATCGAACTCGCACGCAGTGACAATCACCTCTCTCGTCTCCGCAAACTCCTTCACAAAAAGAAATTTGAGAAAGATTTCGATTTCTGCATTCTCGATACACCTCCATCGCTCGGTGTCCTCATGACTACTTCACTCGCTGCAGCAGACGAAGTCATTATCCCCCTTCAGTGCGAATGGTTTGGCCTCGAAGGACTCGCAAAAATCGTTCACGTCATCGAACAAATCCGCGAATCAGGCACCGCCCCAGAGCTCACCCTCGAAGGCATCCTCATGACCATGTTCGATGGACGCACCAACCTCTCCCGCCAAGTCGTCGAAGAAGTATCTAACTACTTCCCTGAACAACTTTACCAGAGCGTTATACCGCGTACCATCCGCATCGGTGAAGCACCATCCCACGGCATGACGATCTTCGAACATGAGCCGAACGGTACTGGCTCCCGAGCCTATCGCGCAGCAGCAGAAGAATTCCTTATCCGCCACTCCATCGCTGGTCCCCAAATCGCCTAATGCCACTGGGAGAATAGTATAAGAAAAGAAATCCTTGCATTCAGCGCTGCGGCTTACTACACCCTCCCCCGTCAAGGGCTGTGGAGTCTCAGCAGGTGAATCCCGCCAGGCCTTAATCGGAGCAACGGTAGCTTGTCTGTGATTGCCGCAGTCCCTTGGCACTTTTTGTTTTCAACGCGGGCTTTTATTTAAACACCACTTTTGCCATTGCATCAGATCCCTTGCGTGTCGGCCAAGTCGTTCCTTCTTTTGGCCAACCGACGTAAAGTAAACCCAGACAACGCGAACCCTCTTTCAGCCCTAGGAAATTGGCAAAACTCTCAGCGTATGTCGCCGGTGGTGACGACCAGAAAACGCCCAATCCCACAGAACTCGCTGCGAGATGTAAATTCTGCACCGCAGACGCCACAGCAGCAACTTCCTCAACCTCTGGTACAGACTCCTTCGGGTCACGCTCCATCACTATCGCCACAACAGCATGAGCCATAAATGGATTCTTCGCCATTTTCTCATACTTTATCTCTTGGAATTCAGACTCTGGCGTCGCCTCTTTGTAGGCCACTTGTAGCGCTTCTCCGACTTCTTTACGCGCATCACCTGCAAATACTGTGAAACGCCAAGGCTCCGTGAGTCTGTGATTTGGGGCCCAGTTCGCCGCTTCAAATAATTTCTGCCAAAGTTCATGTGAGATCTCGCGATCCGCATCCATGGTGGCCGGCTTGATACTACGACGCTTCGCAATCAGTTTAGAAACTTCATCAATCTGCATGCAGCAAACGCTGCCCGTTCCACCACAAAATTTCAACGCCTATTTCAATGGGAAACACACTAGAGTAATGGCCGCCTTTTCTCCTCGTTCCTCAGGTAATGTCACATACTTCTCAAATGGCATCACCGACTTGCTCTGCTTAAACAAACGTGCACGCGCACGCATCATTCCCGCCGCCCACGCATTACCCAAGTGGCGATACGCCCCCGTGTGACCAATCACATATGCATGACAACTCGGCCGCTCCCCCATCACAAAACCATAGGGAACCTCCACTCGCGCATCATGCCGCAGAGGATAACACACCCGATAATGCACCACGCTCTTATTCACATCCCATTTCTGATAAATACTAAATGGCTTCCGCGCATCTTCAGGCAAGACACTCGCATCAGCTTTCTCCACCCAAGTCATCAATTTCTTAAAATCCTCACCCATTGCAGTCTCAATAGCCGAAATCGCACAATGCCGCTCAATTCCGATATAACGCGTACCTTCGATTTCCTGTTCACCCACAAAATCTAACACCGAGTAGATTTGCCCCTCCTCTAACAGCTCTCTGAGCATTTTAAGACCGCGTTGATAATCCATGGAAATGAACTGAGTCATCGGCCGCTTCATCCAGAACAGGAAAAAGGGCAACTTACTTTCCATGCTCCACGTTACTTTTGCGACTCCATCATGCTCCTCGATCAATAAGCTCACATCAGCCTTACTCCGCCACGGCTTAAAAAATTCTAACGAAAAGTCAATCTGCCTATACGGAGTCTCCTTCACTATCTCCATCCTACCTGAGCCCACAAACTTCCCCTTCCATGAATACGCATTGTTACCAAAATCTAGTTGGTAATCAGGCTCTGCAAGCAACCAAGGTGACCATTCAGGCCAGTTCTTAAACTCGCGCAAATAGGCATAGATATCTTCTACCTTTTCATTGATCACGATGGATTCAGAAACAAAAATTTTGGCCATGATTAAAGCTATAGCAAAGGAATGCGCTGACACCAAAGAGAATTTCACGCTAAAATCTCAGACAAACACTTGCATAACTTACTCCCATTGCTAACAGAATGAGGTATGAAACCACTCCTCAAAACAGCCTTGGCTCTCATCGGTGGCTTTCTACTTATCTTCATTCTACTCCACAGCACAGGCCTTCTCACTCAAGAAGACATCGCCCAAATTGTTAGAGACTCACAGCATTGGCCAAAGGTCTGGGTCGCTCTCATCATTATCGCCCTCCTCACTTCAGACATCCTAATTCCCGTCCCAGGAATCGTCGTCGTCAGCCTCGCCGGCTTCTTGCTCGGCCCCATTTGGGGTGCTCTTTGTGGCTCCATCGGCCTCACCCTTGCTGGCGTCTGTGGCTATGTGCTTTGTAGAATCTACGGCTACCGCATGCTCCATCGCATCTATAAAGACAAGGAGGCTATCGCCGACATGCGCGAGACATTCCACCGCCACAGCATCATGGTACTCCTTCTTTCGCGCGCCGCCCCAATGATTCCAGAAACAGTCAGCTGCCTCGCCGGAGCCACCCATATGCCATTTCTCAAATACCTCATCACCTTCGCCACCAGCTGCACCCTCTATTCCATCATCGTCGCCTTCGCGGGATCGCTCTCCACTTCAGATGACCTCACCCCCGCAATCATCGCCTATTTCTGCATCATGGCCATCCTATGGACCGGCTGGTTCATTCTCAAAAAACAAATGCAATCGAAGAGCTAAATTCAAAATCCCTCCATCGCGACCACGTGCTGCTCACTCGACCTTTGACCTCCGACACCCCGAAGCCGCCATACAAAACTAATACCATTTCGCAATTCAAATGGGACGTATGGCTGTGCGGTTTGGTATAAGCCTTCCTCATGCTACTGCCCGAGCAAACACCTCACCGCAGCGAGACCGCTTGCATCATCCACTAACGACCCACATAAATTAACGGCTCCAAATTCAGCTTGCACCTTTTGCTTTTCCCACAACCTTCCCTCACCCTCTAACATATCCTGCACCACCACTGGACTCAGCATTGCCACCGACTCACAAAGTTCGAAATGCAAGAGGTTGTATTGCATCTTTAAAAACTTAGGACCTAACAACTGTGGCGCCAAGTGCTGCCCCTCATGCTGTTCCACGATCCTTTCACAAGCGTGAATATAGTAATCTAGAAAAGGATTTCCCTGTTCAAAAACACAAAGCGCATTGTGCACCCCGCGCCTCACTTTGCAGCTCTTTTCAATCCAATCTTCTCGCCCAAATGCATAACCGTTCTTAATTCCCACAGGAAGACGCATCGCTTTTGGATCAAACACCAACACATCCGCATCGAGCCACACCACACGCTTCTCCCCTGCTTCTAACGCACGCTTCACTAACAACAGCCGCCCCAGATCAACCAACATCGGCCAACGCCTCTCTAACTTCCTAACAAACTCTACAGGCAGCAAAGAAAGAACCTCCCTATCACCCGCACAATAATACTCCGCCCCCACCAGCTCAGCCCACTCCCGAACAGACTCCATACAACGCTGAATCCATTCTGGAAGATTTTCAGACCTATGAGACTGGAGAACTAACATATAGCTATCCCTAAGCGAGCCATCCAAAGTATACAAGTAGCATTGACTAGAAGCCAACTCAGAGACACAACTCGCAATAGAATGAATACAACGTGGCTACACTGGAGTGGTGGCAAAGATTCCGCCTATGCTCTCACTCAACTTTCAAAAGAGAAAACTCCATACGGACTAGTCACTTCTCTCAGTGAAGAATTCAGGCGTGTCTCCATGCACGGTGTGAGGGAAGAACTTCTCGAAGCCCAAGCACAAGCTCTCGGACTCCCACTTCACAAAATGTTCATCCCGCGAGATTGCAGCATGCAAGACTACGACCAGCTTCTCAGCTCCGAAATGGAACTACTCAAATCCAAAGGCGCTACACACTGTGCCTTTGGCGACATTTTCCTCGAAGACCTCCGCATCTATCGTCAAAAACAAATGGATTCGGTACAGCTAGAAACCACCTTCCCCATTTGGAAAGAAGCCAACACCGCGATCATGGCCAAACGCATCATCGATTCTGGAATCAAAGCCATTATCGTCTGTCTCAATGGAAAACATTTTCCAAAAAGCTTCCTAGGACGTAAGTACGATATCAATTTCCTCAATGATCTACCACCAGGTGTTGACCCGTGCGGCGAGAATGGCGAATTCCATACCTTCGTCTACGACGCTCCCATCTTCAACTCTTCCATTCCCATCGAACTCGGCGAAAAAATCGACAAACTCTACACTCCTGCTAGCCAAGAAGACGACGAACCCGAGTGCGGAGCCACACCCGCCTGGGACACTCAATTCTATTTCCAGGACCTTTATCTAGCCTAACAAATTTCTACTATGACTACTCAAGAAGCTCTCGAAATAGTCAGCTACAAACTCGGCGCTAAAAATGGCGCAAACGCCCTCACAGATCCAGTTCTCATCAAGGAACACATCGAACAAGCTATCGCTGATAAAGCCAGCGACTCTCTCCGAGCCATCGATGCCAAAACTTACATGCAAGCCATGAAGCATGTAAAAGAAGAACGATTGCGACTAGCCAAAGTGGCAGGAGAAGACTTTCTTTCTAACAATCTAAAGAATGAAGGCGTAATAGAAACTCCCTCAGGCCTTCAATACAAAATGCTCACAAGCACCGATGCGCCAAAGCCAACGCTCTCCGACACAGTCACCGTACACTACCACGGCACCCTCATTGACGGCACCGTATTCGAAAGTTCAATCGAACGAGGTTCTCCATCGACATTTGCAGTCAAGAAAGTCATCGACGGCTGGAAAGAGGGGCTCCAACTCATGTCGGTCGGTTCTAAATTCCAGCTCTTCATCCCTCAATCCCTCGCATATAGCGATCGTGGATTTGGCACAAAGATTCCACCATTCGCCACGCTCTGCTTTGAGTTAGAACTGATAGATATCACTACTGATTAAGGCTCCACTGGCTTTGACTTCCCATCTAACATGTCCTGATACACCACCCCGTAAATATTCCACACGGTAACGAAGAGCGCACAGATAATAGGCCCAATGATAAAGCCTACTGCGCCAAACATGAAGATCCCGCCTAAGGTTCCTATCAAGATGTAGATATCAGGTAAATTCGCATCTTTGCCCACCAGTGCTGGACGCAACACATTATCGACAGAACTAACAACTCCGGCACTCCACGCAAAGAGTAGAACTCCCGCCATGTAGTCACCACGGATTAGCAACCACAACACCGCTGGCCCCCAGATGAGAGGCGTACCTATCCCAGGAATGACTGAGAGCACCATCATAATGGCCGACCAGAAAACGGCGCCTTCTATACCCGCAAAATAAAGACCTAATCCACCCATCGCACCTTGAATAAAACCGATTACCACAGAGCCCTTCAGTGTGGCACGTGTCACCTGTAAAAAACGACTCAACATCGCTTCCTGATGCTCGGCACTCAAAGGAAGAAAATGCATCATCTTCTTTACCAATTTCGGGCCATCGATGATAAAAAAGAACATACCATAAAGCATCACGAAACAATTAAGGAAAAACGACGCCGCCCCTGTAGTCATACTCGTGAGACTTTTCATGAAGACCGTAGCCACCTTGCTCGCAGCTTTCCCCAGCATGTCTAACAATTTTTCCTGTTCTGGCAAAAACTCTTCAACTGCCGGAAACTTCTGAATTAACCATGCACCGCTCTCTTCGATACTTGCATGTTCCGCCTGAGACTGCAGCCACTCGAAAGCCGTCTCGCTCACCCTATACGCCTGTCCCACTACCACACTCGCCAGCGCGACCAAAGGTAATCCTACTAGCAACATCGCCAAAACAATCGTAATGATCGAAGATAGTGCCTCCCTCCCTTTAAAGACGATTTTCAGACGTCGGTACACTGGGCGAAGTAGGCCAGCAAATATACCAGCTAACAGAAGAGGCATGATGAAGTCCTTCACCATAAAAAGGAACAGCACCGAAATCCCCAATGCTAGCAACAACACGATTCCACGGCGGAATGTGTCTTGGTTATTCAAAAAGTTAGACTCCATATATACTCATTCTTATCTAGTTATTCACCCGATCACTCAAGCTCCAAATCACTCCCCCTGTCGCACTTCAGGGTCGATATCGATTGGAGGCTTGCTCGTTTTTTTGATGTTAGAAATGCGACCATCGTTCTGACCATCGCCATCAGCATCTTCTACTGGTACGACCTTGATATCTACTTCCACTGGCACCGCTCTCAGCCCTGCTATAATTCTTTCTAAATGCGCAATCGTCGTCTCGCCCAAACTCTGAGGCTGTGTATAATTTGATGCCGCACTTACAATTCCATCTTTGATTGAATCTAATCCGTCATTGAATTGCGTGAGCTGAGCTACGATTCTAGCAACAGGATCATTCTCACCACCAGCAGCGCCCATTAAGAGATTCTTCTTAAAGCCTTTCTTGATATCCTCCCAACGTTGCGCTTCTTCATCAGTAAGTAAGCCTTCCATTTCGCGAAATTTGAGCAAGTTCGACTCAGCTCCCGTCGTCAAAGTCTGCGATTCATTTTCATAGTGATCGACCACCAGCCCTTCGACTTCCTCATCAGTCATCAGTGGTAGCACCTTCTCCGCGATGCGGTTCATATTTCGGTACGACCCCTGTAGCTTAAATGCGGGTTCGGTACGATACGCATCTTCCTGCGCAGCACTGCGAATATACTCCAGATTCACGCGCAAGATAGAATCGCGCACGCGATAAAGATGCTTCGTTACGCGCACCATTTCATCGATTTCTGCAGGTGTGTAATTCCCTTCGAAATCGACACCTTCTTGGCTGCCAGTTCTGGCAATTTGCATTACAGCATACACATCCTTCTGACTTCTGCTAGAAAGCTTGTTCAGCACAATGTTAGAAGTGAGTGAATTCTCAATGTAAGAAGCCTTAAAGTCTTCAGCATGACCACCGATAATATCACCAAGATTATAAGTATCCGCACGGTTGGCTAACATGTCTGGAATTTGGAATTTTCCACCAGTTTCTGTGTAGGGGTTACCCGCCATCACTACAGCCACTTTCTTACCTCTCAAATCATAAGTTCTCGCAACTCCATTATGAACACCTTCGATCTTTCTTTGGCCGTCACAGAGAGAAATAAACTTCTGCAAAAACTCAGAATGAGTGTGCTGAATATCATCGAGATAAATCATCACATTATCTCCCATTTCCAGCGCAAGATTCAGTTTTTTCACCTCCGCGGCCGCCGTAGCATTCGGTGCCTCAGCCGGATCTAGCGAGATCACATTATGTCCCAGTGCCGGCCCATTGATCTTCATAAATGTCAAACCTAGCCGGTTCGCCACATACTCCATCAGTGTTGTCTTTCCATAACCTGGAGGAGAAATGAGCAAGAGTAAGCCCATACGGTCTGTACGCGTGTCCTTACCCGCAGTACCGATTTGCTTCGCCAAATTATCACCGACCAGTGGTAAAAACACGTTATTGAGCAATTTATTGCGCACAAAAGCACTCATCACCTTTGGCTTAAATTCTTCGAGACGCATGCGCGCACGCTTCTCTTCAACCAGATCCTGCTTCAGTTTTTGATACGCCTCGAAAACTGGAACATCTTTGCGTTCAAAACGCTGTAACCTATCCGTAAAGTCATTGTAGTTCAGCTGATACACACCTCCCTGAATTCGAGAATGATCCCCGATCATTCCTGAAAGTTCCGCTTCAATGCGCACACTGAGCACATCACGTTGCTCAAAACCACCACGCGTGAGATGCGTAGCTGCTTCTATTAAAGTAGATTCTTTTAATGCATCTTCTCCAGCAAGATAGCCTTCTAACCAATCTTTGTTAATTTGATAGTCGGCCACTATTGATCCTAGCAATGTCTCCTGATAGGCCTTTTCAGCATGCTTCACCGTCAAGCTATGCTTGAACTTCTTCACTAGCTCAGCCGCTTCTGGCGCGACTACAAAATGCTCACTACTAGAAAGTTCATCAACTAAGTAGACCGCTGCATTCTCTGTATCAGCATCTTCTATCAATGAGATTCCAGACCAATGATTCAAGTAGCTCAGAACTTCCTTAACCAAAAGCTTAGCCTCTTTACCACCCTCGCTCTCATTAAAGATTTCTCTCCGTTTCGCGTGCGCACGAATCTTTCCTGCGAGCACTTGTTTTTCCTCACCGTCCCACGCATTCCAAAAAAGAATCGCCAGCGAGCGGTCTTTTGCCTCATAGCGCAACAAACCAATTCCTGTATGAATCGGAAGTATTGCCCCTAACAGCTTAGCTGCATCGAGGTCATGCACACCTTTGGTATAACTCTCCGCATAGAGCGGCTGCATGAACTTTTGCACTTCACCTAATAAAAACTCAGGCTTCCATTCCTCTGGCGCTAAACGTGTAGTCTCAGCACCAACTGCTGACTGTAGATACTTGTAAACAAGATACTCAGCACGATAAACCTCAGAGTTTTCAGAAACCACTTCCTGATCCCACACACCACGAGTTGCTAAAAATCTCTCATCCTCTATCACCTCAAAGAAATCAGTACCATTTAAATGGAAACACATTTCTTCTTCATGAGGAACAATGGTCAATTCGAGCTCTTGCGTATTAACATTGAACTTATTCTTTCCAAACTGGATGACATTCTCACCATCTACATAGAGCTCATTGCGATCCTTCAGCGCTCTAACAGCATCTTCACGAATCGTTTTCAAGCGCGTCTGAATATCATCAGCCTTCACACTGTCACCCAGATCGATCAGCTCAGCAATAATATCGCGCACTTTCTCGATCATCAGGTCACCAGCGAAATAACCATTGATCTCATTGATTTCTTTAAATCCAGAAACCCTATTCGCAATACCGCTCAGTACGCGCTCAGCTGATTTCACTAAACTGTTTGCGCGTTTACTCTTCTTCTCGAGAAGCTGCTGTTTACGCCCCTCAAAGGCATTGTAAACCTCTTCACGCTTAGTAGTAAGCTCTTCGACATATTCATCAAACTCAGAAAAACGCCCCTCAAGCTCCTCAATCTGCACCATCAACTTGGTGAGATAAGCATCAGTTTTTTCTGCAGTGTCACACAAATCCAGGTAGTTCACCACCGCCTGACTCAGTAGATTCATCTGCGCGCCAAACTGTGCCACACCCTCACTCTTCGAGAGCTCCTTGCGCTTATTTTTTAATTCCGCTTTGACCCCATTTAAGGTGGAATAAATCGTCGAAATGCTCTCAATGATCGCAGTCGTCTGTGTCGAATCTTCAATCTTGAGATTCGAGACCACATCAATCAGCATCTCTAACTCGAGCCCAGCATCGGTAATCCCCTCCGCCAGTTCGTCCGCTTCAGTCACTTTAGACAAGGCTCCAAGAACCTTGCGTTGTTCCGCTACTTTTGCTCGATAAGGATCCAGTGCTTCAGGCTTTAACAAGAAGCTTACAGTCTTGCCTGAAACTAACTCGGTCGCTTCTATCAGACGTTCCTCTAAGGCATCGACACGAGGTAAATCCATGTATCGCATTTCGCGCAAGCCGATCACTTCTCCTCGAATCGTGCGCAAACCTGCGAGCTGCTTCACAAAACCAAGAATGTCGTCTGGTGGACTATGCTCCGCATCACGCAACAATCTCTCACAGCGCTCTGCTACATCCTCAATTCTCTCAGCAGAAGTCTTGCGCAGCGTCTGAACTTTATCAAATTCTTCAATCGCTGAGTTCGCTGCCTGCTGGATACCAGCCAAAGGTTCTGCGAGGTTTTTAGTCTCCTCATTACTGATCCAGAAATAACTATCGAGCAGTACTGTCGATTGCTTCACTAAGTCAATATAAAGGCCTGCGTAGTTATCCTCTTTATCTAACAGAGTGAGCAATTCGCGACACTCCGCCATTGCTGAAACCAACCCAGCATTGCCGATCTTAAAGAGATAACTGTCCTGATCCTGCTCTTGGGCAGCAACTGCCTCCATGCTCAGAATGGGTGTCTGCCAAATCTGTAGAGTGTGATGCTTCTGGGCTTCAGCTTCAGTTTTAAAATAAATCAGTTCACCATTATCAAAAATCGAATAACCGTTACACACCACTGGAGTCTCAACAGTTTGTTCGATTAAGTTATAGTTCAACAAAACGTAGTCACCACTCGTTCTGTTATAGAATGCAAACAGTGTGTCTTCGCCATTGGCAGAACTCACCTTGCGTTCAAAACGCATGTGCTCAAGTCCATGATCAAAAGTCTTCAGCTCACCAGTCAGCAAGTAATAACCATTGGCAAAAATGATCCCTTGATCCTCTGGAAGAAGCACGCAGGACTCACCAATCGCATCAATCCGATCAACTGATTGATTCTTCTCATTGAAGACTAAATAGCGATAGTGCTTCTCGCGATACGGTAAAATTTTGAGAATGATCAATGGCCCAACAATGGCGTAGGAAATGTCAGCATCATCCAGTGATTGATCCGGATCTTCAACCTCTTCTTCATAAATCCCTTTTCCGTCAGCCGTATTATCCTCAATTTTAAGCGTCAGATCACCCCCGACCGTTTCAACGAAAACTTTCTCCTCAATTGAAATATGTGGATGCTCGCCAGCTCGATGCATATCTCGATTGACCCGCTTCCATTTGAAGCCATGTTGCTCAGGAAATTTATATTCGTGGTCAAAACGATTCCCCAAATAATCAAGCGTACCGTCTCCTTTAAGAATAAACTTAAAGGTCTTAATGTCATTAAGATCCTTCCCGACTTGTAAAGCAATATACAAGTTAGGCCCGATCACCATCGACTTCAAAAAGACCGTCTCTCGATAATATTTATAGAGATAGCCAAAATCATCAGCAAACTCCTTGTTAGGAATAACCTCTGTAATCTCTAACTTATGAAAGCTGTGGTCTACCGGATTGTATTCGTAGGCTGCAAATACATCAGAAATGTCTGTCGTCTGCTTCAGACCAAACTGGATGTTGTAACCAAACAGAAAACGATTGTTACCAATAGCAATCAAATCACGCGGTACACAGTTATGCTCTGTCGTCACTCGCTCAGTAGCGATTAATGACGACTCCACTGCTCCGAAGATCGACTTGCGCTCAGCATTTAAAGCCTCCAGCCGTTCACGCAGAACCACTGCTTGCTTCTCCAAACGAGCTCGAATCACTTCATAAGCTCCACCTTCTAACTGTTTGTTCTCTTCTGACATTTTCTTCTAACCTCGGAGTAATCCAAGGTCCTTTTCTATCGCGAAACACGCGAAAATTTCGAAAAGCGGATGATGCCCTTTAAGCATCTAACGTCTTGGAATCTATCATGATCCTCTCGTATTCCACTTGTGGATAATGCCCAAAATTAATGAGCAAACCTAATTTATAGCACGTTATTCTGAGGTAGTTATGAACTTGCTCTCTATGCGCATCATTCAGCCCACTGACTGACTTTAGCTCTACCACTATCTTGTTAGAATGCTCATAGACTTCTTAAGGTTCAACAGGAGGTGAGGATCTTACCGCTACTCTACACAAAAATTTCAAAACTTCCGTCTATTTCGCGGTAAAGCCCCTCCCATTTTAAAGGAACTTTGATGCTGGGCTGTTGGCTAGGCCGAAGCGTTCAGCAGAGCCTAACAGTCCTACGAGCTTGTCGCGGGTTTCACCTTCAGCCATTGGAATCATTTTTCCTAACAGAGCACTGACACTGAGGTTCTTGATATCTTCGGTAGCGATCCCGAACTGGTCGATCCAGCTCGCCACTTGGCTCTTGAAGTACTCAGGATCACCATTGAAGAAGGTTTCCTTCACATCCGTAAGCACCTTGGAGTTGTTCACCATACGGTCAGCTACCTTACCTTTAGTAACCGCATTGGTGATCTGGTTGAAGAACTCAGACTCACCACCGACAATGTCGATCTTAGCTTGCTTAAGCGCTTCGCCGATAACCACAGCCTGCTGTTCCGCGATCTGACGCTGAACATCGATCTCTGCCAGCTCGATCGCTTTCTCTTTGTCGAGCTTGAGCTTGAACTCTTCGTGCTCTTGACCTGCTTCTTCGAAGAGCTTCATCGCAGCAGCTTTCTGCTCGATACCCTTCGCTTCCGCTTCGAAGCTGAGTGCATCCACTTCCGCTTGCGCAGCACCTTGCTCCTTCAGAGCTGCTGCATCCGCTAGCTTGACCTCTACTTGACCAAGACCCTCCGCAGAAGTTTCCTTCGTCACCGCTTCGGCAAGCATCTTCTTAGCACTCGCTTCTTTCTCAGACGCGGTGAGTGCAGCCTCTGCTGTGATGATCCGCTCTTCAGCTTTCAGCTCGCTTGCTAACTTACTTGCTTCTGCCGCCTTCTGCACGGTATACGCATCTTCCTGCGCCTTGAGCTCTGCAGCTTCTTTACGCGCTTCAGCTTCTTTCACTTCACGAATCAAACGATCTGCAGCTTCCGCTTCAGCCGTAGTAACAGTCACTTGTTTATGACGCTCCGCTCCAGCAAAGGCCTCGGTATCCTTAATCTTCTCCTGTTCGATGACCACAGTCTTCTCGAGAGCAACACGATCTTTGATCACTTCTTGAATATTCTTCTTCTCGATTTCAACCGCTTTATCTTTCTCAATCGACTTGAGCTCAGTAATACGGTGACGCTCGATTTCTTCTAACTGACGCTCACGTTCCACACGCTCTTGCTCGACAGCATCGGTACGCTCTTTATTACGCTGAGCTACAATCACTTGTCGCTGCATATTTTCTTCAGCCACCTGAATTTCTTCTTCTGCGGTAATACGAGCATGCTCAGATTTCTGATGCTCCTCTTCACGCACCTTGTCCGTTTCTGCTTGCTCTCGGAGTTGCACAATCTGTACTTCACGAGCCTGCTTAGCCTCAGTCTCAGCGAGCTGACGCTCAAGTTCCAAGATAGCTTCGCGCGCTTCTACGTCCTGTTGCTTAATCACTTTCTCCTTATCGCGTTGAATGTGGTTAGAAAGCTTTGCCTGACCTGCTGTCAGTTCAGTGATTTTCTTAATACCTTCCGCGTCAAGAATGTTATCAGGATCGAGCGCCTCAATCGGCGTCTGCTCTAGGTAATCAATCGCAGCATCATCGAGCACGAAACCATTCAAATCAGTTCCGATACATTTCAAAATCTCCTCACGGAAAGTATCACGCTCTTCATAGAGCTGGATGAAATCAAATTGCTTACCGACCGTCTTCAATCCTTCCGAAAACTTCGCATCAAACAAAGCGCGAATTTCTAACTCAGACGACGCGCGATCACAACCAACTGCCTCTGCCACTCGCACAACTTCTTCCTTCACGTTATTTACGCGGACAAAGAATGCCACCTTGATATCAGCTCGCATATTATCCTTACAGATCAGACCATTCTTACCCGTACGATCGACCTCTATGCGCTTCAGTGAAATGTCCATCAACTCAGCGCGATGGATCACTGGATACACCATCATGCCAGTGAAAGTAACCTTAGTCTCACCCAATCCTGTGCGGATCAAGGCATTGCCCTTTTCCACTTTTTTGAAGCAATTGGTGAAGGCCCAAACGCCTATCACAATTGCGAGCAAGCCTGCGCCTACAACTACTAACATCCCGTTAGTCAGTATATCTGACAGGCTTGCCACTGGCTGCTCTAACGCAGCAATCATTTCTATGCTCGTATTCATATGTTATGTTTTTCTTAGATTTAAATTTGTTTTACAACGTAAACACCCGCTTCCTCATCGCGCGAAATCACTACAACTCGATCACCTTTCTTAAGAGACTCATCACCTTCAGCTAAGCGACAGTTGATCAATGCTGGTGCTCCATGTTTTCGAAACACACGTACTTGCCCGAAACTCTCTGTTAGACGACCAGTGACCACTTCGCTCTCACAGCCAATAATGGGCTCTTCATCGTCTTCACCTTTCTTAAAAGCTCTAAATAAAGGGATCAATGGCTTGGTTATCACTGCAATAACAAGACAACTCACCACAAATCCAACAAGCCAAATCACTAATGGTAGCAACCAATTCCCTTCTGGCTTAAAAATATAAACACCCACTAGCGAACTAAACCACATCCCTAGAGATAGAAAAGTCACTACGATCATCAGTGGGACGTCAGTGGCATTCACAAATTTTAAAAATGAAGTGAACATTCCCCCGCCACCGTTGCCGACATCGCCGTCAAAATCGGCATCAGAGTCAAGATCGAGATCAATGTCCAAAGCATCCATATCGATTGTACCTAACAGCGCTAGAAGCCAGTAAATACAACACAGCACGGTCATCAGAGTAAACGGAATGACCCATGGATTTAAGGAGAGTTCGAGGATTTCTTTCACGACGAAAACACTAGATGAAATAATCGTCCGTTTCGCCATTACAAAGATGGGAAAATTTTCCCACCCCTAGTTTAAAACGCTATGATGAACTCATTTTTTCCAATCCACAGCAACCTCCGCTGGATTCCCCGCCTTATCCTCATAGCGAATCACACCGTGCTCCAGACCGTACTCGTGCACACATTTAGTAACCTTCACATCGAAGCAACAATACTCCGCAATCTTCATGATAAAGGTTTTGTCGCCAGTTTTCTTATACTCATTCCACCAGCGAAGCGCATCCAGACCATCAGCAGTCTTACCCATACCTAGACTCACCTTGGCTGCCGAATCTAACTTGAGTCGAAAACCTAACTTGTCCTCGCGCTCCAGATCTAACATCATGTCTAGATTCATGGTCTGATTCTCTAGATCATAAATGGTATACCCCTGCAGCACTGGATAATCGAACTGAATATGATTCCAGCCCACCACCAGATCAGCTTTCACTAGCTGTTCCACCAGCGCATCCATCTGCTCCTCACCATACACATGATATTGACCACTCTTAGTCGAATAAGTCACAGCCACAGAAACACCCATCTTGGCTTTATTTTTCGCACCGCCAACGGCCGAGAAGCTCTTCTGTGTCTCTAAGTCAAAATATACAATATCACGCATGCCTGATTCCTAAGTATAGATTCCTCCCCCTCGCTGCAAGTCGCTTTACTGCTTCATCCAGTCCTCGACCCCAAGCGTCTTATACATTTCCTCCATAACCTCCTGTGAGATGAGCGAGCTGAAAACGACATTTACGATCAATACGCTCACAATGTAAGCCACCACATGCAGCGCAGAAAATGGTCGAGCTAATACGCGGTAGCGATGCGGCATGTCCCATAAAAAATAACCAAAGCGTTTCGCCATAAACCACGAAATTGCAATCGCGAACGGCATCATCACCCACATCCCCAAGCCTAATATCCACGCTCGCAGTGAACGAATCACAGACCCCTTCAAAGGAATTGCCAAGCCCAAGTGGTCAGTCACCTTCAAGCCTAACAAGAACTTCCCAGGCGATGACTTCCACAGATGCGTCATCAGACCATCCAAAATCACATATGCTATCCCCACTCCCAGAAACTGCATCATCGACTCGCCCATCAAGGCGTCGAACGCACGCTCCTGAAAACACACAAAGATCAGTGAAATATACAAAAGGTAATCAAAAATCCGCGCAAAAAATCGCCGCGTCATATGTAGCGGCGGAGCCTTCGCCACTTCCCTTGCGATCGCCTCCTTCAGCTCCTCTCTCGGACTCTTCTGAACCTCCTCAGGCATCGGCGGCGGAGTCGCATCTTCTTTTTCAGCAAATAAAATAGAAAATTGCGGAATCGTGTCAATGCGCACCCAGCCCTCAGCACCTTGATACCACGCTAAAGTATCAGCAGAAATTTCCCCCGACTCAATGCGTTCGCGCACAGCATAGCTCTCAAAAGGCCCACCCTTCTCACCATTTTCTATCAACCAAACATTCATGCCCACCTAGAGATTTCTTAAGGATTTCGCCGCGTCAGTTCGCGAGGCCACATACGCCGGTGCATACGCTGCTAAAGCACAAAGCACAAAAGCTCCCACCGACACTAATACCATTTCTACCGCGTTGATCTCGTAGGGCAAAGTGTCCATCCCATAAAATGACTGGGAAAATGGATCGAAGCCCATCGAGCGCAAGCCCCCCTGAATCAATCCCAGATTATTCAAAACTAACAGACTCATCGCCACCCCAACTAAAGATCCTGCAAAACCAACAATCACACCCTGAAAAGCAAACACATTAGTGACTTGTCCCGGAGTTGCCCCCAAGGCCTTCATCACCCCAATCTCGCGTTTCTTTTGTAAAGTCACAGTAAACATCACCGCGCTGATAGAGAAAATCGCAATCAACATAATAAACGACAAAGCCAGAGTCATCATGATCTTCTGCATACTAATCAATGCAAATTGTTGCTCGAATGCTTTCATCCAAGTCACCGGATACCAACCCGCAGGGACCGATGGCAGCACTTCACTATCTAATACCTGAGACGCTAAATAAGGATCCTTCAAACGCAGCGCCACTCCATTCACCGCGCCAGAAGAGCCAACACCAGCAAGCTCTTGAGCTAAGTGCAATGGCACTAACAAAGGTGGCCCAGGGGCGAATCTATCAGCGCGGTAGATTCCTGCGACCCGTACATCTTTAGGCAAGGCCAGCTCATTGATTTGTAAATCTTCCTCCCGGTCCAGCACCTCCACATCCACGTTTTTCAGTTCGTCCAAAGTGTCTGTAAGCTGTTTAAATCGCCCGATCTCGTAGTAATTATAATCATCGTCGTATTCACTCGACTGAGTCAGTTCGACCACCTTCGTTAAAAGATCGCTCTCACCTTTGCGGACATTTTGAAATTGAAGTTCTTCTACGAACCCTCGGAAACGCTGCAGTTCACTAAACAAAACTTGCTCTTTGCCATCCTTCTCCACCCAGTGTTCAGATATATGCGCACGCGCTCTAACAAAATCTTCTGCAAAACGCTCATACACCGATGGCGAACCTTTCCTCTCCAACAACGGCTTCAGCTGCTTGATGTTGCGATTCGAAAACACCTCTAACACATCACCCACCTGCAACATGTGATCTTCTGCAAAAATCGACGACACCACTGCCACTTCTCCCGCCTGATCAGCATCATCGAGTCCACCGACATAGCCCATCCCCATATCGACATCTCCAGCAACCTCTAATTTCTTTAAATCCTCAACCGCTTGCTGATCTTGAGTATCCACTCCTCGCATCGCGACCGGAATCGCACTCTCACCCAAGTAAGCAATCACGTAATCGCGGACCAAGGGATAAGCACTCTCCACGTTCGGCAGCCCCTCCATTCTCGTCTCTAACTCCCGCCATTGCTGTTCGGGAGATTCCACCTCGCCCTCAGCATTCGGCATATCCCACGGCATTTCTCGAACAATCGTAATATGTGGCGATTCCCCCAGCACCCTGTCTTTCACCATATTCTCAAAGCCCGCCATCACTGACATCACGACCAACAACACCATGACTCCTAAAGCCACTCCGGCCAATGAAATGAGCGTAATCACAGACACGTGAGTCCGCAAAGGATTGAGATAGCGCAGGGCGAGTAACAGACTGAAGTTCTTAGTCAAAGTAATGCTTGAGTTGAGAAAGGGAAAACTCGCATTTCAGCCACCAATGTCCAACGCAAAAATACACAGAGATTTATTCTAACTCCCAAACCCCACCGCAGAAGCCATGCGCCCTGATTCCTCCCCGCTCTATACCGATTTCTACCGCTCCCGTTTCGAGTAAAGTCATCTGAATTACCTTTGTATTCGTCTCTAACTTTCGCGGCCCCACCACCCAACGCGCCTGCACCGCATCCAGCAAATCGTCTCCCCACAGTTCATCCTTCGCATGGCCACTCCACACCACAATATCTGCAGACAAATCATAAGATCTACTCTGTAGCCATTGCTCAAAACGATATCCCACATCTTGTAAAAACAAAATCTTCGTCCCCCTCCAGTGAAGCAAAAAAACAGGACAACGGTCATCCGCGACTCCCACTAATTGCTCGGACCACGAGATCACCTCGATATAACTTTCCTCCGTGAGTCTATATTGCTTCCCCTGCTCCGCATAGATCACCTTCTGTGAAGGAGGAACCTCATAAACCTCAAGTTCCCTCTCCCCTAGCAGCAACTGTTTCGTCTCAAAATACTCTCGCAGAACTTGGAAACCACCCACGTGCCGATGGTCCACGTGACTCAAAATTACACTGTCCAGCCGTGCTCCATTTTTCACCAAACTAGGCAAGACCTCTCTCTCACACTGCCGTACATCTGCCACATCTAACATGGCTCCGCCACCAATCCCAATATAGTTCGCCGACGCCCCACCCTCCAATGCATAGATAACTAGCCTTTCTCCACTCGACCACGCGGCAGCTTTATAGTGAGACGCGGGCACCTTAGAGGCAAAATCCACCAATCCATGTGAACTCGCTGCCACTTTGGTATTCAAGGTATTCAATCCCTGCCCCAGCGGTGACCACACCATCCCTAAAACGATGGAAAGCCCACTTAAACAAAGACTGCAATACAACAAGCCAACCACTGGCAACGACACAATAATCGACATCGGAGTCACCACCCCAAAATGAAGAAAGGTCAATGGACTAGAACCTACCCAGGCGCTGCCCGCAACCACTAAGCCAGCCTGAATCTTTCGCCGCCACACCAACCACCATTCCTGACCACGGCTATACAAACTTCTCGGCAAAAATGGATCCGCATAACTCACCCAAGCAAACACCTTAGTAAATACCGTCCCAAACAAGGCTACAGCAAATAGAACCGCAAAAGAAAGCTGGAACCCTGGACGAAACAACATGTGCCCATCCAATAAAAGAGCCACAATTACTCCCACGCCTATGCTATTTACTAAAACAGCTTTGCGCCCAACCACCCAAGCTCCTAATAAAATAGCTCCCATCACAGCCGCGCGTAAGGCTGGCGGCCTGAGTCCTGTCACCAGTGCATAAAAAAACATCGACCCAATAACCAAGCTCACCCACCCCCACCGCGGCAAACCGAACATCTTCAAGAAAAAGGCAACCATTCCGCCCACCATCATCACATGCAAGCCACTCACTGCGAAAACATGAATAGCCCCACTAAGACGATAGGCGTCCAATAACTCTTGAGCATCTACTGGACGCTCGCCAAGCGCCATTGCTACAATGATTTTCGCCTCAGTACTCTCAGGGTCCACCCCTAATAATAGACGATCCCTCAACCAAGTGCGCACCTGGACAGCCATCCTGCGCACGCTCCAAATCGAACGCGACGTTCCCTCCCAGCTCCGCGGCACAAAAGCCGCACTCACTCCCTGCCGGTACAGCCATTCCTTCTCAGGAAAAGTTTTCGGATTCAACATCTCTCTCGGCGCCACAATTCTCCCTTTTAGCGCAATCACATCACCAATCTGTAACGTATGCGCATTCGTACCTAACCACACTCGCATGCGCACGCCCTCTAACTCCTCGTCTACACTCCTAACTATCGTACTCTGCCCACTTGGTTCCTGCTCCACCACAGCTTCTAACTCCCACCACGAACCATATTCCTGCTCAACAGAGCCTTGCGTTTCCAAACGATGCTCATGCATTCCACCTGCCAAAACAGCAAATAATACAGTCAGCCATACAAGATATTTCCTCCCCTGGTAAGCAACCAGAATAGCGAGCGACATCAATAGCCACCAAAACCACGCACCACTATCAACTATCCCGACTGCGGCCATCACCACCAACGCCGGCCCCGACATCGGGAATCTTGCAGAACATTGAAATACCCTGCTGACCCACCCCATACTACAATGCGCCTAACTCTCTGAGCTGATGCGTCGCATTTGCCGAAAATTGAGTATCGGGAAATTTTTCACAAACTTGCCGTAACACATCGATCGCTTTCTCCCTATCCCCCAAATTTTCAAGATTCACCTCCGATATGCGAAACATGAAAAATGCCGCATCTTCTTCAAGCCATTCCTGACTACCTAAAGCCTCTTTTAAGGTCGCCTCAGCACCTTCCGGATCATCTAGATGAGCCAGCTGAACCTTAGCCAACTCAGCCCAAGCAAATCGATTATCTGGCTCTTTCATTACCACTTGTCTTAGCGATTCCAAAGCTTCCACATATTCACCCTGAGCCAACAACGAACGCGCTTCACGCATCGGATCGCCATCATCACTCCCCCCTTTGGGATCACTAAAAATCAAACGTGAAATACCATCAGAAATAGCAGGGAGTACAAAAATTAAAAAAAGCAGCCCCGCATACAAGCCTGCGAGAACTGTTACAGAGAGCCTAAAGAAAATGTCAGTATCGGATGATGTCGCATAGACGTGCTTCACAAAGAAGGCGACGCCTATACCGATTGATCCGAGAATGAGTGCTTTAGTCATATTGAAAACCCGTGGTAAGCACATTGTCTAACACACGAATTCGAGCAGAAGCAAGCTCCAAGACCCAGATAATAAATGAACTAATCTTTACCTACTAGTCCAATCGCATTCACCAAGCTCTACTTCATCCAGAGCTTCTCTACCTCTTGTTCACTCAGAACACGCCATTCCCCCAGCTCTAAGCCCTCCATTTTTAAAACTCCTATCTTCTCCCTCACTAAGCGCAAAGTGGGATTACCCACCTTTGCAGTCATCCTACGCACTTGCCGATTCCTCCCCTCACTAAGCTCCATCCGTAACCAGCTCGAACGCTTCGCAGCCGCAACATCCACTGCTGGAATGCGCTCTACGAGCCTAGGATGCTCAGACAATAATTCGACACGACACTTCTTAGTCACATGCCCTTTGATTTCCAATCCTCCGCTTCGAAGCCGGTGGACCGCTTCCTCCGAAGGAACCCCATCCACCTGTACCAAATACGTCCTTTTGTGTCCCTTATCTGGATTGAGTAAATCAGTTTCGAGCTGCTTGTCATCGGTTAACAACAACATCCCCTCAGAATCCATATCTAAGCGCCCTACCGGATGAAGCTCAGGTGGCAAATTAAGCTCACCTAACACTCGCTGATTCGGAAAGTCAGGGTTTTTGTTAAACTGACTCAGAACCCCGTAAGGCTTATTTAATAATATAACCATCACTCTAATATTTTAAGTCTGGCATCTCTAACACATGACAAATGTGCTCAGCCGTCAGTTCACCCATCGTTTTTAATTTTGAAAATTTGCTCGTCTTATGCATTCTATCAAGCTCACCACCCAATTGAGCAACATGCTCAATCGGACAGATTTCCGAACGCTTCATCATACTCAATACAGCAGAAAGCCGTCGATGTTCAGAAGCTGCACGACGCGCCATTTGTGAGCGTTCTTCTTCCGCATACTGACTAATCGTCTGCCTATTCAGACAAGAAAAACTCAACTTGGTAATCTTTCTGTTAGAACGGAAGTTATATGATAAATAAACTTTCCCACCTCCCTCATAAGACTGCTGATCAAAATCGATCGGCCTCACCCTATACTGGACTTCTTCGAAATCGGGAGTGATATCTACCACATAGTTCACCGAACGCATATCTCCTAACAACCTAATAAAGCAACGTTCATTAAACTTAGTAAACTCCTTGGCAATACGCACCTTGTTGAGCTCAGGGTTATCCAAGTAATCTCTCAAGAAAACATTCCCTGGAACCCCTGCGATGTGATCCTCGATCAAAGTATTCCCATTCACTAAATAGTTAATTCGATTCGGTGAAAGAATATGCTCCAGCTCCAAACCAAAGATCCGTGAAGCATCTGCCACCTTCACATAAAAATAATCCGAGTTGTCATTAAACTGGTTGGTAATCTTAATCCGAAACGGCCGCGAATTCCCAAATTCTCCAAAGTCGATCCGATCCACTGATAGATGCTTGTGTAGTGAAGTATCACCGCCGATTTTTAACGCGGTATAAATACTGATCAGCTTATCACAAATATCTCGATATTCCTCTGGTGGATACATCACAGTCAGCCAGAGTGTCTCCTTCCCTTGTGGATCATCGTAAGGAATCGCACCGACGTACCTTAGCAAATCGTCATAAACTAAAGGGATATCAGAATGCCTACCAAAATGATAAAGGTACTGATGCAGTGAGCTATTTACTGGGTATTGCTGCTTTCTCTTAGCTATCATGGATAATCAAAGATGGAGAGCTAGCATAGAACTAGCAAGCAACAAAACTTTCAGCGATCACCCTAGCCACTTGACTTGCTCCATGTAGCATTCACCTATATTCCAAACAGCGTTTCACACTCATGATCACCACATTTACCCGCGTACAAACCGATGACCTCGATGATCTCATCCAGGACGAAGAACTCGTGATCAGCCTTGTCACCGAACTTGGTTTCGATGCCAACATTCTCAAGCAACTCGCAGGGAATGCAGAAGCAACCGATCCCGAAACTCTCTTCCACACTTTAGAAAATCGCTGGAACGGCCATGGCCAAGTCTTTTCACTCGAAGACCAAGCCGAACTACTCTCTCACATCGTACAGCACACTGAATCGCTGAAAGACTCCCCACTGGCGACATTACCCTCAGCAGGACGCGCCACACCTATCAACATCGATAACGAAAACGTCCGCGTCCTGTTCCCCTCACAAATCGACGAAATCAACGACGCCCTCATAGCTCTCCCAGTCGAAACCCTCCAAGCACACGCGCAGCAACTCACCGAAAACTCCATTCTAAAAATCGAACAAGCCGAATTGATCTCAGCCCCCCTCTGGCAGCTCTACGACGGCCTCTGCACCTTCTTCCAAAACGCCACAGACGCAGACGAATACATCCTGTTAGCGAAACAAACTTCCTAACACCACCCAGCTAAAAAAAAAGGCGGAGCCATGTCTGACTCCGCCTTTAAAAATAGATCTGTGAGCTATTAAGCGTTCGCTTCTACGCTCTTCGACTGACGTTCAGAGCGCTTGCGCTCGTTCGGACAAAGTACGCGCTTACGAATACGGAGGAAATTAGGAGTCGCTTCTACGAGCTCATCTCCATTAATGTATTCGATCGAACGCTCAAGACCCATACGAATCGGTGGAGCGAGAGTCGTGGTGTTATCCTTGCCAGCAGAGCGATGGTTCGTAAGAGCCTTCTCTTTCACTGGGTTTACGGAGAGATCCACCTTACGTGGGTTTTCACCGATGATCTGACCTTCGTACACTTCGTCACCAGGAGCGATAAAGAGCTTCCCACGATCTTCAAGTGGAAGAAGTGAGTACTGCATCGCTGTACCAGTCGCCATGGAGATAAGAGTACCTGTAGAACGGGTGCTGATCTCACCACAGTGTGGAGCGTATTCCTTAAAGAGGTGAGACATAATCCCATGACCACTTGTTAGGTTGAGAAGTTCAAATTCGAAACCGATGATTCCGCGAGTAGAAATGGTCGCCTCGAGAGTCGCACCGTGGGCATTAGCACCCATGTTTTCCACGCGCGCCTTGCGGTTTGCGAGAGTCTTCATGACACCACCTAGTGCGTCATCAGGACATTCTACATAAAGAGTTTCGAACGGCTCCATCAGTTTGTCGTCGATACGCTTAGTAATAACGCTAGGACGTGACACAAGAAGCTCGAAGCCTTCGCGGCGCATTGTCTCTACCAGAACTGCGATCTGCATCGCACCACGTGCTGAAACATTAAAAACACCAGCATGCTCAGCATCTGATACTTCAATGGAAATATTCGTTTTAATCTCACGGTCAAGACGCTCACGGATGGCTCGGGATGTCACGTGCTTACCATCGCGACCAGCGAATGGACCATTGTTGATGCTGAACTGCATCGTGATTGTCGGAGGGTCAATGTTTACGAATGGAAGCGCTTCCGCGTTTTCTTCCAGCGCAAGAGTCTCACCGATGTCGATGTCTTCAAACCCAGAAATACCTACAATGTTACCAGCACCCGCGACAGATGACTCATCAGAAGCACTCGCGCCGTATTCGAATACGCGTGTGATCTTGCTGCGAACTTTCGTTCCATCTTTACGGAGAAGCCAGACGTTATCGCCTTTTTGAATGCTACCGGAAAGCACTTTACCGAGAGCAACACGACCAACGTAGTTATCCCAGTCGATGTTAGAAACAAGCATGCGGAACGGCTCTTCAGCTTTCGCTTCAGGAGCGGGCACGTTGTCGACAATACCTTGAAGCAATGGAAGCATGTCCTTTTGCTCATCATTTTCGAGGTCTGCTACGAAGAAACCATTCTTCGCGGAACCGTAGAAGAACGGAGCTTCGAACTGCTCTTCTGAAGCATCGAGATCAAGGAAAAGCTCAAGAACCATATCGCGCACCTCAGATGGGCGGGCGAAGTCGCGGTCAACTTTGTTCACAACAACGATAGGATGAAGACCTTCAGCGAGCGCCTTCTTGAGAACGAAACGTGTCTGAGCCTGTGGCCCTTCGTACGCATCAACCACAAGGAAAACACCATCCACCATCTTCATTACACGCTCCACTTCACCACCGAAATCGGCGTGACCTGGAGTATCGATGATGTTGATCGTGTGATCATTCCAATGGATAGAAGTGTTTTTGGACTTAATAGTGATCCCCTTCTCTTTTTCAAGATCCATGGAGTCCATCGCACGCTCTACCTTCTCTTGGTGAGCGCCATAAGCACCACCAGCTTCTAGGAGTTTGTCCACCAGCGTCGTCTTGCCGTGGTCAACGTGCGCAATAATTGCGATGTTTCGAATCTTGTCAGTCATAAGAAAGTGAATTTGGAAGGACGGACAATCCCCATAATTCACTCAATTGCAACGCCAAACTCACTTCATCTCATCTTTTTACAAAATACGCACACAAAAACCCACTTAACACACACAACCTAGACGAGTTAACCTTCCATACTCAAAGAAACGTAAAGCTAACTTCAGCAAAGAAAAGTTAAACGCTTTTCATCTACTCTGCAGACAAATGGAGCTCACTAATCAATAAGGGAAACCGAAAAACCAATTCAATACTCCTAATCTCCTAGTAAAGATAAGCCTAGCACTCCTTCAGTCGCTTCTGCTATTCATTGTCTGTAGCTCTCTCATTCACCATGTCACCTTACACCTTCTATTTCGCCGGCGAACTCTTCAGCCAAAAACACCTCCTTGGCAATGCCATGCTCGCCAAAGCCATTTTTGACCAATCCAATGGAAAATACCTCGCTATCCTCCCGCAGGACCTCGAATTCCGTGACACCTCGTCGCAGGCTATCCGCGATCAAGACCTCGTCAGCCTTATCCAATCAGATCTCGCGCTCTTCCACTTTGATGGACCAGAGCTCGATTCAGGTACAGTGGTCGAATTCATGACCGCAAAATTCGCAGACATTCCTTCCGTCGTCCTCCGCACCGACTTTCGTGAAGCTGGAGATCAAGACGGCAAAGGCGACCCATGGAATTTGATGTGCAGCTTCTACCCTCGCACCGAAACCGTTCTCTCTCCATCCATCCTCTCTTCTGCCGATGCTGGCCACCAACGGCAAAACATCGAAAACTATTCCAGCGAGCTACTAGAACAAAACCTCATCGCTCAAATCAAAGCTGTCGATACCACAGCCCAGCAGGTCATCGATGCTTTTGATAAAGTCATCCAACAATCTCCAGTGATTAAACAAGACCACCAAGCAGCAATCTACGAACACCTCAGCCGCTTCCCTGGATTTACAGACCACAGCAATGAATACGCCCAGCATATCCAAAAAGCTTTAAAGCTCAAAAAAGGGAAGAAGCTCCTCTAAGGCCTCCCCCTTTCCTCAGCTAAAAAGGCCAAATCACCTTAGCTAATTTACCAAAAACTCCGCCCTTTTCACGCGGACGATCTTCATCCATTAGCTGCGCATAGCGGATAAGACCCACAGCTGTAGAATACTGCGGGTCGCGGAAATACTCGTGAATCCCGCTCACTTCTGGCTGTTCTGGTCGGTACACAGGTAACTTAAATACATCATTGGCTAATTCGCCAAAACCACGCATCAAGCTCGTGCCACCAGTCAGAAAAACTCCTGTCTGAATTTTCTCCATAGCACCATCTGGCAACTTCGCCTTCACCAACTGTAAGGTCTCTTCCAAACGGCCACGGATAATGTCATTGAGCAGCTGACGCTTAATCTCTAAATCTGGAAAACCCTTATCATCAGGAATCGTAACGGTTCCGACAGAACGAGCTGGATCTCCCGATGCATCACCTTCCGTACACTTCACCTTTTCAGCCTTAGACAAAGGCATCTGAGTCACTAAGTGAATATCATTCGTCACATGATCGCCACCCACTGGAATACATCCTGACGCCGCGACTGCACCATTCAGATACATCACATAATCAGTCGTCCCGCCACCTATATCGATCACTAAGGCACCCGAATCCTTATCCTGCCGGTTCAATGCAATTTGCGCCGAAGCAATCGGTGCAAATACCACATCATCGACATCCAAGGGAATCTCACGAACACATTTAATGCTGTTCTGAATGCGATTCTTCACTCCGTGGACAATATGAAAGTCAGCATCGAGCGTCCGACCTAACAAACCAATTGGGTTACTAGCCTGCTCATTTCCATCGATCAAATACTGACGCACGATATTGTGCAAATAGACATTATCAGAAGGAATCGCGATATCTCTAGCAATCTCTTTCGCCTCCTCCATGTGCTCTGTCGTAATCTCCTGATCTTCGTCAGGCAGACGGAAAGTACCACGATTATTGACCCCCAAAATGTGCGAACCAGTCACTGATAAAAATACGCTCCGGATATCTACATCGCACACATCTTCTGCTTCTAACAATGCTTGGCGCACACACGTTCGCACGTTCGCCATATCTGAAATTTCACCCTTGCGCACGCCAGCCGTTTTCGTCTCGCCCACGCCTAAAATTTTGACGGAATTATCCGCCTTCACTTCACCTACCACCATGCATGTCTTGCTGGTGCCGATTTCAAGACCCACGTATATCTTTGATTTGGCCATCTATTCAGTCCGCAACTCTTCTAGTCGTTCACACTTGTTAATCCGTCGTCAGAAAGCGACGCCGGCTCCTTAAATTGTCCAGGAATGTTGTGCTTTGGTAGCAAATTAATCCAGGAAAGTTCACGATCAGTCTCAGCTGCATGACGACGAGCCGCGATGAGATCACCGAGCTGACGCTCATGCTCATACATCCCAAAGGTCGCTTCTACTTCATCATTACTCGTCACTTGGAGACTATAAAAATTCACTACTGCCACACGCTTTACAAACCACTCACCCCGTACCTTCTCATTAATTAAATTCACTAAAGATAATGCCCGCTCAGCTTCCTTGTGCGACATTTTCCCACCTAACTCAAACTCGTCCTTCGCCGCTTCATGAATCTCTATCACTGGCAAATTGCGAGCCACATCCCATAGCTTGCCTTGGCACTGAAACACGATGCCCTCCGCATCCATCAAAATGCCAGAATGCGGGTTGCGACCAGACATCGCCAACTTTGGGCACGCCACCCAAGCGACGGGAACACGTTCCTCTATCGTCACCCTAACAGTGTCGGGAAGCCGACGCTCTATCGCAGCTGTGACAATCTCTGGACGCGCAATCAAACGCGCCTCAGCTTCATCTATATCAAATGAGAAAACCGTCCCACTTGGATCGATCTGAGCAATTTTAGCCACTTCACTCTCATTTAAATAGCCATTGGTCTTCAGCTCTAAATGACGAAGTGAAAACTCAGGGCTACTGAGGAAATGATCCTGCACGTAGTTGTAACTATAGACTCCACCCACACCTAACAGAGCGAGCACGAGTGCTAATTTGAAAACGCCACGCATCGCTCGTAGCGACTGAAACATTACAATGCGCGGAGAACTGACCTGCAAGTGAAGCATGCGGTCCTGTCTCGCGCGCGTGTAGCGTGTGTTCGTTTTCTTTCGTTTAAACATTAGCGTGGGGTATTCAGCGAAACTTCTGCAATCTTCAAACAGAGTTTACCGAATGAATAACCAGCTTCTTTCGCTGCTTTTGGAAGAAGGCTACTTTCTGTCATCCCAGGAATGGTGTTAGCTTCTAACACATAAGGATTACCATCGGCGTCCAACAATACATCAACTCGGGAATAAACTTCAACTCCCAAAGCGCGATGTGCCGCAAATGCTGCATCTTTCACCTTCTGAGTAAGCTCTGCACATAGATCAGCTGGACAATAATAATCCGTCCCCCCTTCACCAGTCATCCAAGGATACTTATTAGAAATGTCGTAAAAGCCGCTGCGCGGAGCAATGTGAATGATGGGAAACACTTCTCCATCCACGATCCCGACAGTCAGTTCCTTACCTTCCACAAATTGTTCTACTAACACCTCATCACCATACTTCGCAGCATCTTCCATCGCAGCTTTCGCCTCCTCTTCAGTGTGTGCAATGTGTACTCCCACACTCGATCCTTCACGTGGAGGTTTAGCCACGTACGGCAATGTCATTTTAGGCATCTGCACTCCACCACTGCAATCCACAGTCTCAGATGCCGGAGTCGGAACTCCCTCCTCGATAAAACGCTTCTTACTAGCCACCTTATCAAAAGCTAACAAACTAGAAACTGAGCCCGCACCCGTATAGGAAACCCCCTGAGCCTCGAGCTGTCTCTGCAACTCACCATCTTCACCAAAAGTCCCGTGAATTGTGTTAAACACTAAACCCACGCCCTCTGGCGCGACGATTTCGTGACCATCCACCACAAGCTCCACCGCATCCACACCTTCTTCTAATAAAGCTTTGAGCACTGCTTGACCAGTCGCCATAGAAACCTTGTGCTCTGAACCTGGGCCTCCCATAGCCACGGCAATTTTTATATCTTTATTCATTTCTTAACTCCTCAGATTTTTAAATACGAAATCTTCGTAAAATTCTTAAAATACGTGTTCGTCTTCACCGATGATTTGCACCTCAGTTTCTAACTCAATTCCTTTTTCAGAACGAGCTTGCTCACGGATTTGTTCAATCAGCTCTATCACTTCACTAGCACTCGCCTTGCCATCATTTACAATAAAGTTGCCATGCTCTAGCGATACTCGCGCTTTACCAACCGAGACATCTTTAAAACCAAGCGTGTCTACCAACATTCCTGCCGGCATTGGCTCTGGATTTTTAAAAACACAACCTGCACTCGCCGCCAGCGGCTGTGAACTGCGACGTTTCTGCATCGATTCTTCCATGCCCTGCTGAATCTCTTCCGCCGCAGCCTTCTCTCCTTTAAACTTAGCACTGAGCGCGAAATTGCGCCGAAGCTCTGGCACGTTTCGATAGTATGAATCAATCTCTTCTCTTGTCCGCGTGCGAATCTCACCATCGCCATCGAGAAATGTCACTTCTAACACTTGGTCAAAAGTCTCAGCACCCATCGCACCTGCATTCATCCGCAGACCTCCACCCACATTTCCTGGAATTCCTTCCATCCACTCGAAACCAGTAAGACCAGCTTTCTGCGCGACACTCGCTAACTTTTTGAAGCGAACTCCAACACCAGCCGTAATCGTCTCACCATCCACGCGAACTTCACCAAAGACTCCTTGAGATGGATGAATCACCACGCCGCGAATTCCACCATCACGAACTAACAAGTTAGAACCACGACCTATCACACGCACCGGCACACCTCGCTCACGGCAGTATTTAACCACACTCGAAAAGCATTCAAAAGTCCCCGGCTCTACCCAAAACTGTGCAGGCCCACCGACTAACATCGTCGTGTGCTTACGCATAGGCTCATATAGTGATACTTTGGTATTTCCTTCTCCACACTCCCCAATCAGATCTTCCACCACTTTCTGATCGCGCGCAACCTTAGTACCTGCTTCGTGCACATTTCCTGCTCCCAGCGTGATTAACATATCTCCCTCTCTTAAAGCATTGCCCACCACATGATGCGCTTGAGCAACTTGTCCCACCACTTCAGCACGCACCGAACCATTCGCATGCACTGCATCAACAATAGTCTGACCGCTCACACCCTCGATTGGTAACTCTGACGCAGGATAAACATCAGTTACGAATACTCGGTCTGCAGCTTGCAACACCTTGCCAAAATCATCCGCAAGCTTCTGCGTCCGAGAAAAACGATGCGGCTGAAACAACACAACAATGCGTTTTGGATTCAGTGACCGCGCAGTCTGCAAGGTCGCCTCAATCTCTGTCGGATGATGTCCATAATCGTCAACCACCCGCAACATCTTACTCAAGTACTTGGTCTCAAAGCGGCGGCGTGCACCAGCAAAAGTCGAAAGCGCATGAGAGATATGGCTAAATGCCACCCCACATTCCATCGCCAAAGCAATTGCAGCCAGAGAATTTAAGGCATTATGGCGGCCTGGGACTCCAAGCTCAATCGCCCCGATCCATTCTCCATTCCTTTTCACATCAAAGGAAACAATACCACCTCGCTCCACCACGTTTTCAGCCACAAAATCAGCGTCACTCCAGCCATAAGAAATAGAACCTTCCCTCGCAGCACAAAGCTCAACAGCGACTGGGCTCTCCTTGCAGTAAACAATACTATCAGAAGTTCTATCTAGCAGAGTGGAGAACACCTCTTTGATGTGCTCAATGTCACGATAAAAATCGAGATGCTCCTCCTCCACATTTAAAACAATGCTGTGTTTCGGCTGATATAGCGCTAGCGTCCCGTCACTTTCATCACCCTCAGCTACCATCAATGATCCCTTAGGATCCCAATGCGCATTGGTTCCTAACACCGGAATCTCAGCCCCAACATAATGCGACGGCTGAACAGCCCCACGACGCAAAATATGCGCACTCATTGCCGAAGTCGTCGTCTTGCCATGAGTTCCTGAAATCACCACACCATCCTTCGTCGCCAAAATCGCAGCCAAGCATTCCGCCCTACGCACTGTAGGAATTCCGCACTCTCTGGCAGCTGCTAGAGCCACATTTTCATCACGAATCGCTGATGAATAAACCACCACCTCAGCATCCTCCACTGCATGTGCACTGTGTGGACTGTAAAAAATTAAACCAGCACGCTGTAACCTCGTAGTTTCCGAACTCGTCACACGATCACAGCCGCTCACCTTGTGTCCCATCCCTAACAACAGAGACGCTAAACCACTCATCCCTGAGCCCGCCACACCGATCAAATGCACCCGCATCGGCTGGTCCTGCCTCATCAATCTCTCTGTAAAATCCTTCATATACTTCTAAACTTTCTCCACCTCTGCGCACACTCTCGTTGCAGCATCCTTCACCCCTAGTGCAGCCGACGCTGAACTCATGTTCACCAAACGCTCCGTGTCTCCTAAAATAGCAGTCACATCGGCAACTAACACACCAGCGTCCAAATCTGCTTCCTGACGCAGAACCGCCGCATCAGCCTCCACAAACACCTCTGCATTCTTCGTCTGATGGTCATCAGCCGCATAAGGATACGGCACTAAAATCGATGCAATCCCAAGATAGGAAATCTCACTCAAGCTCGAGGCACCTGAGCGGATCAAGGCAAGATCTGACACCGCATACACACTCGCCATGTCATCACAAAACTTAATCAAATGGTGCGTTGGACAATTGTCACCGAGCTCAGCCTTCACCCGATCGTAATCAAAATTCCCAGTGATGTGGACAAACTGCACCTCTGGCATCGCCTTTGACGCTTCTACCACCAAACTATTCAGCTGCTTCGCCCCTTGGCTTCCGCCCATCACTAACACCGTCTTTAACTCCGGATCTAAACCTAACTTTTTCGCAGCCTCCTCACGACTAGGGAGCTGCTGAATTTCTTCACGTACAGGAGTGCCGGTAATCTCCACTTCAGAGTTTGGAAAAAACTGACGTGCAGCTTCCATCCCTAGCAACACCTTGTCACACCACCTAGCAGTCAAACGGTTCGCTCGGCCAGGCACTGCATTTGAATCATGCACAAATGTCCGAGCGCCCATTTTCTTCCCAGCCACAACAGGAGGCAAGGAGGTAAAACCACCCATTCCCACAACTGCATCAGCTCCAAATTCTTTGAGAAGAGCCTTACACTGATTTGTTGTCTTCCAGAGCTTCCACAAGAAAGGAATCATTTTCGGGGACAAGGTCGCAGGCTTTGCTACCGCAGGGACTGTATCGAAAGCCAAATCTCCATATTTGGCAGACGCTTCTGCATCCACCTTTTTCTCAGAAATTAATAAGCGCACATCATGTCCACGACACTTCATTTCCTGAGCAACTGCGACTCCAGGGAAGAGGTGACCTCCAGTCCCTCCACATGCGATAACTACCTTCTTTTTACTCTCCATGATCTGCGTCCAACAGCATCGTCGGCACTACCACAAACTCAAGTAAATTTACCGCCATTTCACACACACCAAAAACACCACTCAAACATTAAACTAATGGATCCGCACAAGCGAAGCCCCCCCCTAAGATCACTGAGTAGTTTGAACCAAGTAAATGTCCAAGCCACTTTAGCTGTCCTATAAATTAAAAATCTGCCTGCTAGATTCCAACACATTCTATGATAGGCTCCCACTCGACCCTCAATTTAATCCACCATGAACGCCTTACTCATCTTCCTCAACGAACCTATCGACGGCAAAGTGAAAAAACAACTCGCTGCTAGCATCGGAGATGAACAAGCCAACCTGCGCTATAAAGCCATCGTCAGCGTCCTGCTCGAACAGCTCGAAGGCCTCTCAAATACCCATGTGCGATTTTGCTACGCACCTGACGATGCCGGCGATGCGATTACGTTCTGGCTCATTCCTGAACTCCGAGGTGATGTCATCAAACGGAGTACGGACTTTATTTTCACCCCAGAAAAAAATGCTCCCCCCTTTACCGTCGACTTCCATCCACAAGGCGAGGGTTCTTTATCCTCATGTGTCCAACGCGCGACCGACCAGGCATTCAGTGAAGGCTACCAAAAAGTGGCTGTCATTGGTACCGATTGCGTCCACTGCGGCGCCCGGTGGATCAACGCCGCATTCCTACAAACCAAGGAAAACTCCTGTGTTATCGGCCCCGCTGAAAATGGCTCTTGCTACCTTCTCTCCACAGCTAAGCCCACGCCCACACTCTTCGCAAACGCACCCTGGGACGACAGCGAACCACTAGAAGCCACAAAAATTGCAGTGAAAGACGCTAATCTCGAATTGGTAAAGCTCCCGCCCCTCCTCAGCATCGAAGACGAAACACACTGGAACTCAGCCATCGACTCTGCCATCGGAGGCAAACTCAAAGCTGCACTCAAAAAACTCACTAACTAAGTGAGGATTTCATCGTCTTCAGCATCAAGCCATAACATGCTCATCAGCCAAACTATAGGCTGCCATTTTTACCGCAGCACGCATGCCTACTGATTCAAAACCATGATCAAGATCGTCCACTAAATTACACGATTTCAATAGCGCGCGCACATCTTCAAAAGAGCGCTCACTCCTCATGAGGTAGCCGTCAAATCGCTGATTAAATTCTCTAACGTAATCCTCGGGCACGTTATGACCCACCGCCACTTCTGGGTAAGGCGCAAAATCAATATAGCGGTTCGAAGCTGTAAAAAGGTGGTGCTCATGCGGCGGATTGTCGGTAATTTGAGCACTTAACTTTACGCGTGTTGTGATCCGCTCAAGAGAACGCTTCTTCTCCAATAACTTCTTCCTCCACACTTCTTCTTTCCAATCCTTTTTAAACAACATTAACGCATAAGAATGCACCCCGTCATCCTGCACTGCATACATCGTTAAATCAATTTCTATAGCGTACAGCCTCTTCAAATCTGTAGCACGACCTCCCAATATACCACTATACTCCCCAGCTTCTTCTCCGTGATATAACACAGTAATGGCTGAAGCCAGCTCACCACGTACATCTAATAAGGATAAATCGTAAAAGTACTGCATAAAAATTGGGGATTCTTAGACCTATCATTAAACACTACATACACACCCCAGTCAACAAAACATAGAGATATTAATTTAATAACAAAAATTAATTATTAACACAACATTAACAACATCACAAAACTTCTATATTGGGACTCCATCTCTCCCACCCATTAGAAGCCAGAAGAACCACTGACAGGTTAAGCAACCACGCTCCACAATGTGACAATATCGACAAACTTCTTGAACATCTTCTGTGAAAGGGCACAAGCAATGGCACCCACACACACCAAATGCCTTACACCATCCTCCATTCCCTACTTTGGCTGAGCGGCCTGCTCTTTGGCATAGTTCCCTTTTTTATGCACCACAGCTATGGAGAAGCATCTCCCTACTTAGGTGAAGATAACTTCGGTAGCCATATCTTAATCGTGCTCATTCTAGCGGCGATCGGCTCCACCATTTGGGGCGCGCTATCTCGCTGGCTCAGCAGTGGCGACTTCATTCAGCATAAAGCAAAATCATGGATGCTCTTCACTCTGATAGGCTTGTGGACCATTCTCCCTCTCGCCTTTTTCAATATTCTCAATGACTGGAGCTACCTCGCCGCAGCTTCTGCCCTCTTCACCATTGTTGCGGTCGGAGCCTCACGCATTTCCCATCACCCTACTCCCACTCGCGAGGAACTACGTAAAGTCTGGCTATGGCTCACCAAACCTCAGTCATGGAACGGCCCTTTCTTCATCGCGCTCTTTGCTCTCCTTGTTTGGCATAATGTTACACTGATCAACGCCATGCATGAGCTCGCCGCTGTCCACAAGTTCAGCCTGATCTTGAGCCGCATGTGCACTCAACTCGCACTGACCGGAGCCCTCTACTTTCTCATCCTACTTTCCATTGAAAATGGCCCCCGCTGGAGTCGTCCATTTATCTGGGCCATCATCTCAGTCGCTCCCATCTTCATCCTGCTCGACCTCATGATGCACAGCTTCTGGAACCAAACATTCCTCAGCTTTCTCAACAATCTTGGAACCGATGGTTTAGTCAATTTCGACCGCGAGCTTAGGGGCGGCGGAGTCGACCTCACCATCCTCGGGGTACTAGGTATCGCCAGCACAGTCATCCTCCTATCCTGCGGTATTACCTTACTCTGCTCTAAACTCGGCAAAAAATGGGAATGCGCTCCCGTGTGGATAAGTCTCATCACTATTTTAGGCTTCACTGGTGCCACCATTGAACAAGCCATTGGCATGAACTGGAAATCGCGTCGCCATTGGATGCAAGAATACCAAGAATTCGGCCTCCAGCTCTCCCCTGTCCGACCCGTCCATGGAATCGCTCATTTCGATGTCGCATTCAGAGAACATCACTGGCAATCCCAGCACCAATCCTTTAACTTCAAACACAATCCAGACATCTACCTCGTTTTCATTGAGTCACTACGCCAAGATGCTCTAACCCCTGAAATCACCCCATTTCTCTACCAATTCGCCCAAACCGAATCCCAACCGATCGGGCGCACTTGGACATCCTCCAATGGAACGCACCTCAGTTGGTTCAGCACTTTTACCAGCCGCGTCGCCACCGCCCGCGAACACAGCCGCGACGTAGCCCGCGCAAATAACTGGCCAGGACTCGACGTCTTCCACCTCTTTAAAAATTCCGGCTACGACCTGCAGATTCACACCGCTAAAAACCTCGAATTCCGCGACATGGGATGCCATTTCATTGGAAATGAAAACTCGCCATTTAGCGTGGTTCGCGAGTGCATCGAAGGCGATGCCACCTACGGTCTCAGTTACCCCGAACGTGAAGTCATCGTTTTCGACGATCTAAAACAACAAATTAATACGCAAGCGGCAGGTGGCCATTTCATCATCAGCACCATCGACTCCCCCCATTACAAATACAGCTGGCACAAAGATTTCGACATCCCTTTCCCCGACTACTATCCACACGCCTTCTTCCCCTCCTCGCCAAGCCTAGAAGACACACGCCTGATTAAAAACCAATACTTCAACGCTATCGCTTGGGGCGACCATCTCGCCAAAGATTTCTGCCAAAACCTTAAAGACATCGGTAAATACGATGACTCGATTGTCATTTTCATGGGAGATCACGGAGAAGAATTCCAAGACCACGGAGGCTGGCTCCACGTTTCTTCACTCGAAAATGAACAAGTCCAGTCCCCGATGCTTATCAAATGGCCAAAAAGCATGGGCCGTGGCCCAGAAGTCGCAGAAGCTAGCCACCTCGACCTCATGCCCAGCCTGCTCGATTACCTCCGAGCCGAAAATACCCAGTTAGATACCGCCGGTATTTCCCTCCTCAAAAACTCTGGCCCGCGCACTAACATCTCCACCACCGCCCAAGGCGGACTGACTAAAGAAGCCATGCTGCTCACCCGTGAAGGCTTCAAAGCCTACTTCACTTGGCCTCAGTACTACAATGGCCGCCCAAGCTCCTCCGTCACGCTCACCCGCTTCGTGGGACCAGAAGGCGATATCCTACTCGACTCCCCAGAAGACTACGCCAATGCCCTGCAACAATTCTTCCCAGACGCCTTCTCCCGCTTCTTCACTAAGTTTGAACTGAACACAAATGAATGATAAAAAGCCCCCTGCTTCTTCCGAAACAGAGGGCTTGCTTATACTACATGAATTTTCTCAGCGGTCACATTCGGTGAAGATTCAGGGCTAAGCGCGTCAAACTCGGCTCCGCGTCTTGCATTGCAATCGCAATCGTGGGAACTTGAACAAACCTAGGCGAAGCATCTTGCTCAGCTCTCGGTCGTTCCATCCCCCCCGCTTGGTTTTCTTCAATACATAGCACATTGGGTGCCACTCTTCCGCGCATAGAAGTCACTGCCAACATTTCAGCATGAGCAGAGACTCGATAAGGTTTTTTTAGTCTCATTGTGTGTTTGAGTGTGTGCCTGCTCAACCCCGCAGCTATCAAAGGTCTCCCAACCTCAAAAAAGCGGCATGGAAACCAGTAAGATAAATTATCTAAACTTCATACGATTCGTTCAACTGTGTATCACAATTTCACTAACTGTTAGTATGCGCCCCCATGATTTAACAACGAAAAACCCCTCACAGCATGACAGTGAGGGCTAACAAGAATTAGTTAAGAATCATTTCCTTTTCCGAAAAATTAAAGCCATTCCAAGCAATCCTATCATCGCCGCTGTAGACGGTTCAGGAATCGGAATAGTCGTTTTTGGCAGCACTTCTTGTAACGGAGCCGTTGTCGTTATTTTAGGGGCATTTGCCATCGCTTGTGTAGCTAAAATCACTAGAGCAGCAACAGCGCATGACCCTATGGGGATAGGGGTTTTCAGAGTCATGTTTATGTGTATTCTCCTTCTCTATAGAGATTTAACAAACCCCTAAATAAGAAGTTATAGATATATAATCTTCTAAGTTCACAGTCAAGAAGAATCCGCCGCCACATTTTTTGTTAACTGCTAATGCTCAGCAAACCACGCAACAATTTGCTCCGCAGATTTCGGACCAATGCCATTCACCATTTGCAACTCAGCTTCACTCGCCTTCTTCACCTCAGTCACCGAACCGAAATGCTTCAATAAGGCACGCTTCCGCATTTCTGACATCCCCGGCACATCATCAAGCAAGCTTTCGCTCATTCGCTTGCGCAACAATAGTTCATTGTAATTATTCGCATAGCGGTGGGCCTCATCCCGAATACGCTGCATTAATTTCAGCGCTCCTCGACTGTGATCGATCCGTAGCGAGTCGCTTTCTCCAGGAAAGAAAATTTCCTCCTGCTGTTTAGCCAATCCCACAATGGGCAACTCACCAAGCCCTAGTGCCATCAACTCCTCATGTGCCGCCGAGAGTTGCCCCTTTCCCCCATCTACAATCACTAAATCAGGCAAACGGATCGGCGCTAACCCCTCATCCCCCAGTCGATACAGCGCCTGCACTAGCGGCTCTTGGTTATGCTCAAAAAACTCGCGATTCGCCTTCTGCGCCTCCAACACAATCCGGCTGTAACGCCTTCGTACCACCTCCGCCATACTCGCAAAATCGTCCTGCGTCGCCACCGTCTTCATCCGATAGCGACGGTAATTCTGATTATCTGGAGCCCCTTCAGAAAAGCGCACCATCGATGCCACAATGTGCGTACTACTCACATTCGAAATATCAAAACACTCCATTACTACGGGCGGCCTAGCTAAACCTAAATACTCACCCAGCTCTGCCAGATCCTCCGTCGGCTTCACTGTCGTCGGCACACCACGCCCCCTCGAAAATTGACGCGCTGGGCTCAGTGTTTTTTCTAAATTCTGAATTACATCTCGCAAACTTGCCGCCTTTTCAAAATCCATCCTCTCAGCAGCCTCTTGCATCTGCTCTCGTAAATGCGCAAAGCGCGAACGCTTCCCCTTACCATCCAGAAAATCCACCGCCTCCATCACCCGAGCGCGATATTCCTCCACGCTCACTTTCCTCACACACGGCGCTGAACAATTCGCAATCACATCCGCATGGCAATGCTTGTACTCGTGCTGTCCTGGATTTTTCTGACCACAAGTGCGCAAGCCAAATTCATTGTTCAACCATTCCAAGGTCGCCTTCAAAGCCCCAGAATGCACAAAAGGCCCAAAATACTTCGCCCCGTCTTCCTTGCGCAGTCGCGTCAGCTCAAAACGCGGCAACTCCGTCCTCAGCTGCACCTTCACCAACCAAAACCTCTTATCATCCCGCAAACTCACATTGTAACGCGGACGATATTGCTTAATCAGCTTACTCTCTAATATCAAAGCCTCTTCCTCGTTGCGCACCGTATGCGTCTCAAAATCCCAAATCGACTCGATCAATGAACGCGTTTTTAAGTCAGCCTTCACCTGACGCGATGGCATGAAGTAACTCGAAAGCCGCTTCTTCAGGTTCTTAGCCTTACCCACATAAATAGTGTTCCCTATACGATCCTTCATCAGATACACCCCTGGCTCGGTTGTCATCTGCCTCATGCGCTCGCGAAAATTTGGCTTCTTCTCCATCTCTGACATGTCGCGCCATCACGAAAGACTCTCCCCCCGCTAGACGTATGCTCAGCATACATCCAACTCTCATTTCGGCAACTGGGTAAAATACAATCCAGCAGAACAGCCGCCCATTCGCAACATTCTCGCTACTGACACTCCGAAAACTGTAATCATAGTACGGTCAACTCTTGCGAAGCCCGTAAGCCTCGCTACACTCACCACATCATGATGAAATCCATGTTCACCACCCTCGGCCTCCTCACCGCCAGTGCGGCAGCCCAAGAGACAGCACCCCAACCACCCGTAGAACTCGATGTCTACAACCTCGTGGTCGAAAAGGGAGGCATAGTTATGTACCCGCTCGTGCTGATTTCGATCATGACCCTCGTCCTCGTCTTCTTCTACTTCATCACCATCCGTCGCAACTCCGTCGTCAGCGATCGCTTCATGAGCCAAGCAGAAGCCATGATCCGTAAACGCGACTACCTCGGCCTCGTCGCTCAATGCCATCGCGAAAACAAATCCATCTCCCGCGTCGCCGAAAAATCACTCGACTTCATGACCCAAAACTCCGGCGTCTCTTTCAAGGAAGTCCGCGAGGTCGCCGAAGCCGAAGGCTCACGCCAAGCAGGCATCCTCACCCAGCGAATTTCCTACCTCTCAGACATCGGAGCCATCGCGCCTATGATAGGACTACTCGGCACTGTCATCGGCATGATTAAGTCATTCTATCAAATCTCAGCCGGCAACTTCGAAGGCGTCAAACAAATGGAGCTCGCTGGTGGCGTCTCAGAAGCTCTAATTACCACCGCCTCAGGCCTCATTATCGGTATTGTTGCCCTCATCTTCTATTCAGTCTTCCGCGGACGCGTCCAAAAATACATCGCCGAGCTCGAAGCTGCATCCACCCACCTCATGGCTCTCCTAGCCGCACAGTACCACAAAGGCAAAGGCGCCACTCCTAGACCAGTCTACGCTGATACAGACGACGAAGATGGCACCATCGAGGAAGAATTCGCCTTCACTAGCCGCCAAGGAAAATCCGCACCCTCGCCGATTGACGCTACCCGCCCAGACGTAGAAGGAATTTAATAAGGCTGGGCACTTATCCTTAAGCGTCCGGCTGCGCCAAAATCGACCAACCTCACCGTCAAGAATATCCAAATCCGATAGCTTTCTCTCAACTCAACCATTTCCAAGACATCGCCCCAGCCGGACATCGGCGGAACGATGCTCCTACATAGATAGCATGAAATTCCACAATACACAGCCACCACCTGCAGGCTTTCAGCTTGCACCGATGATCGACGTGGTCTTCTTGCTCTTGATTTTTTTCATCGTCACCTACCAGCTCTCAGATTACGAAACCGAGCTCGAGGTGAGCGTCCCCACCGCGGAAGAAGGTGCTACCACTACTCGCGGCTACCTCGAAGAACTCGTTAACATCCGTAGCGATGGCACCATTGTCATGGAAAAAACGGTCTATACTCTCGATGAACTGCAGGCAAAAATGGAACGTCTGGCGCGCGTGAATAAAAACCAACCGATCCGTATCCGGGGCGACGGCGACACCAAGTATCAAGACATCGTCAATGTCATCGATCGCTGCCGTAAAGCTGGTATCTGGAACGTCTCCTTCGCTACTCAAAAGCCAAAAGTTCAGCGCTAGCACAGCTGACCGCTGATCCATTTTCATACTTCACACTTCCCATTTCTCACTCCACACTTCGTCTCATGCGCGCACTCTTTCTCGGTCTAGGCATCGTCCTCACCCCAGCCATCGCATTTTCCCAACAAGGCCAGCAGACTCTCCAGTCTGATCCTGGCAGCGACTACTTCATCCGTGCCCGCCAGCTCTACGACGCCGCCGTCCAAGAACCCGATAAAGGCCAACAGCAAGCACTCTTCGAACGCTCTATCCCGATTCTCGAAGACTACCTCCGCGCCTACCCGCGCCACAAACACTCACAGGCTGCTCATTACTACCTAGCGGAGAGCTACCACAACACTGAAAGACCTCGCCAAGCTGGGATGCTCTACGATCAGATCATCCAACAATATCGTACCGGACAATACGTCGCCGCAGCTGCCTACCGTCTCGCTTACGAAAACTACAATGCCAAGCAGTACCAGCGTGCTGCGCGCTTGTTTGGCCTCACTGCCGACAATGCGACTAAACCAGAAGACAAGCTCCGCTCCGTCTACTTCCGCGCCCAATGTTACCTCCTACTCAACGATCAAAAACGCGCCCTCCCTCTCCTCGAGCAAGTCGCTAATAGCCCAGTCGACAGCCCCTATAAAAACCAAGCAAAGATCTCCCAAGCACACATTCTCCTCGCCGATAAAAAATACGCCGAGGCGCTACCGATTTACGAAGCATTCATCACGCCCAACCAACCTCCAGAGCTCGCTGCTGAAACGCACTATCACGCCGGGGTCGCTGCCGCCGCTCTCAAGCAAAATGATAAAGCCAAAAAACACTTTGAAGCTTCCATCAACGGTGTCGAATCCCCTTGGAAATCCAATGCGCACATCGCCCTCCTCGGCATTTACTACCAACAGCGAGATTTCGACGCAGTCCTCAAGCAGCTCAACACTTCAAAAGTAGAACTCGGCAAAGAACAACTCGCCAAGCAAGGCGTCATCGTCGGCCAAGTCTACTTCCAAAAGAAAAATTACCCAGAAGCCATTAATTTCTTCCTCGATGTGGAACGCTCCGCACCTGGGACAGATGCAGCATTCGAAGCCGCTTACTACAAGCTGCTCAGTCTCTATAACATCGACGCTGAGCGCATTCCCAAAATGGTCGACCAATTCGTCCAAAACTACGCCGTCGGCCGCGGCACCAGCAAGTTCATCCATCAAGCTCTTCTAATGAAGGCCGAGTCGCTCTACGCCGATAAGGAATACAAAGAGGCGGCTGAAGCATACAATGCTATAAACGCCAAGTATATCGACGACAAAAACCGTCCCTCCATGCTCTACAAAAAAGCTTGGTGCCTCTCCGAAACAAACAACTACGAAGGCGCCCGCGCTGCATTTGGCGACTTCATCAAGGAAGCCCCCGAAGACAAGCGCATCTACAACGCCTACGCCAAACGTGGACAAGCCAACATGGAGCTCGGCGACCGCGTCAATGCTCTGCGCGACTTCGATAAAGTCATCAAATCCTCCCCCAATAGCCAAATTGCGTCGATGTCACTCCAGCTAAGCGCACGTATCCAACGCGATGCTAAGAACTTCGACGATGTCATCGACAGACTTGAAACACTCCTAAACGATTACCCAAAAATCGATACAGTCACCAAGGCAAACAGCCACTATTGGCTCGGCTCAGCCTACTTCAAGCAGGATAACTTCAAAAATGCCATACCTCACCTCGAGGCGGCAAAACAGATGGACGCCGCTGCGTATGGCAAGCAAACTTCAATGCTGCTAATCTTGGCTCGCTACACTCTAAAAGATGTAGACGGACTGAAAAAAGCGCTAGATAATGCCGAAAGCACCGACCTCACCGACCAGATTCCTCTCCCCGTCTACCGCTGGCTAGGAAGCCAATGCTACAAAGCTGGCGATTACGAAGAAGCCGCGAAATATCTCGAGAAAGGTTGCGAACAAGGCGTCGCTCAAAAAACTCCCGCTGTCGTCTGGCGCTTACTTGCCAAAGCCCAACTCAAAACCAGCCAATTGAAAAAAGCACTCACTTCCGTCGACAACCTCCTCACCATTGAAGAAGAAGATGCGTATAAAGTAGAGGCAATGCTCGACAAAACAAACATCCTCATCGGCCTCAAGCAGTTTGACGAAGCCAAAACTGTGGGTGAAGACGCACTCGCCCTCCGTCCCTCTGGTAAACCAAAAGCAGGCTTGCTGCTCGCACTAGGAGATATTGCCTACCTCCAGAACGATTTTGCCTCAGCGGCAGAACACTACGTTCTCGTAGTCGAAAACTTCCCTGAACTCGCCATCCACAAAACAGCACTCGATAAACTCATCGATTCACTCACCAAAGCAGGCAAAAGCAAAGAAGCTCTCGACTACAAAAAAATCCTCCAACAAGAATACCCAAATAGGTAAACCTCCTCTCATTTTTAAAACTGAGAATCACCACGCTATCGCAACTTAGATGCAATAATAATTGCCATGTCTGATCTAGCCACCTAGATAGCAGCCATGGATAACGTGCCTATTGTCGCCCTTTGTGGCTTTCTTGGTTCCGGAAAGACAACACTACTCAGGCGTTGGCGGCGAGATGAAGCACTCGCCAACGCTGCCTTTATCGTACACGACCTCAGTGAGCAAGGGATCGACGCCTCGCTGCTCTCTCCCGATGATAAAACGCCTCAAGCTGGTAGCTTAGTAGGCCGAGTCGCCGCCCTGCATGGCCAACACTCGAACAAACAACTCAGTGAGTCACTAGGTACGACGCTTGAGGAAATCTCGGCACTGAACCCCTCCATAGTCTTAAGTGAGAGCACTGGAGCTGCGCGCCCGTGGCCACTAATCAAGGCACTCACTCAAGACTCCCGATTTTTCCTGAGACACTTTATCGTCACAGTCGACGCGCTCAATCTACATCGGGATTTCCTAGATGGAAAAATGCTCACAGCTGATCTCGATGCTCATGGAGATCCAGCACTCTGCCGTGCTGTGGAAGTGCTAGCTGAGCAGCTCGCATTTGCCAATGTCATCGTCCTCACTAAAACGGACACTGTCACTAAGGCTGTGATTGAGAACCAAGTGAGCTATCTACAAAAGCTGCAACCACACGCCACCATAGCCCTTTCAGCTCGTGCCGGACTGCTATTACCGCAACTAGAAAACACCCCTCCACCCAATTTCCTCACCTTATCGAACAAAGCCAAACAGCTCGGATTAATCCAACAGACTTCTACAGCAGAAAATGTCGAAGCGGTAGTATTCCGCGACCAACGACCATTCCATCCGCAACGCCTCCACGAAGCTTGCATGAATCATTTGGGAACCGGGCTCTATCGAACAAAAGGCTTTTTATGGCTCGCATCGCGCCCCGACCACACTCTCCTCTGGCAACAATCTGGTAGCCAAATCTCTCTAGAACTCACTGGCCTATGGCGCGCCGAACTCGCCAAGAATGCCGACGGAAAACTCCTTCCTGAAGAAGTCGAGCATCTGCAAAACATGCTGAAAAATGAACACCCTATTTTCGGTGACCGCCACAATGAGATCACCATCATAGGCATTGAAACCGACAGAAATGCCTTCCTCTCAGCTCTCAAAAACGCACTCTGCACCCCACAAGAGATCGAAGCTTGGCAGAATGGTGAATCATTTCCCGACCCTTGGCCAAAATCTCTACGCCACAGCCAATAATCACTCCACATCGCCAACTATTGCAACTTTATTGCATCAACTCTTGACTAGCTGCATAAATGCAAATTAATTGCGTTTATGTCCGCGGCCGCACTAACGCCCTTCATTGCAGAGAACAAAAACTCTGGCATCACTCTCCCTGAAGAGACTTGCCCAGTTTGCACCTGTGTTGTGTGCGGTTGTGAGAGTGTTGGGAAAACACAACTATTAGCCTCGCTCACAGGCAAACTTCCAGTGCCTGAAAATTTCCGCGGTTCCACTATTGCCTGCGAAACCTATAGCGATGGGGACCTGCGCTGGACAGATACGCCCGGTATCGTGCGCGAATCCGAAACACATGCCACACGCATTGCTTTAGAACACATCGGCTCGGCGGATCGGGTGATGGTTGTAGTTCGTGCAGACCGCGCTAGAGAGGAACTTCCAGCGCTCCTTTCCTCTGCAGCTGGCAAACCAGGCTTTATAGCTCTCACCTTTGCCGATCAGATTTCGCGTGAGAACGAAATCGAAACGAAGAAGCTAGAAAAGGCACTCGGTGTCCCAGTTTTTCCAGTCGATGCGCGCAAGCTAAAATCTACTGAAGCATCGGCAATTCGAGACGCAGCAGCTTCCCCCATTACTGAAGCCGGCATCTTCCCCTCTCATCTACCAGAGAGCTTGCCTCTTCCAAAAACAACTAAAACTACGAGTAAGAATTTTTGGGAAATACTCTGCTCAAACCCGCTCGCATCCTTGCTGCTTCTGTTTCTCCCAGCAATGCTCGCTATTCTTTATACCAATAGTTTTGCAGATTGGCTCTATGACCCTATCGCAAATACAATAGCGCCAGCACTAGAGGCGATAGCGACTTGGCCAGCTCTCCCTGCAGCTCTAGTCGGTGGTGATTATGGAATACTTGCCATGTTTCCATTTCTGCTGCTCTACGCGATTCCTTCGATCATCGTCTTCTCAGCAGTTCTCGCGATTTACAAGTCGACCGGCCTCATCGACCGCTTGTCCTACTCACTCCACCCATTGTTACGCCCCGTAGGAATAGGCGGCCGCGACCTTGTACGCGTGGTAATGGGCTTCGGCTGTAACGTTCCAGCCATTGTAGCCAGTCGCTCCTGTCATAGTTGCTCGCGCTGTGCCTGTGTTTCAGCTATCTCCTTTGGCGCCGCGTGCTCCTACCAACTTCCTGCCACCCTTGCTGTCTTTGCCGCAGCAGGTATGGCCGGACTCGGCATCGTTTACCTCGTAGCTCTAGCAGTAACTACGCTGGTTTATCTACGGTTCACCACTCCGAAAATTTTACGCCTCGCGAGTAATGCGATTGTCTCCCCGCCAGCGAACTCGCTGAACCTTCCCTCATGGCGTGCTGTATGGAGAGAAATTGCCAGCAACCTCAAATCCTTCGTGATCATGGCATTCCCAGTTTTTGTAGTGATCTGTATTGCAGCCGCTCTGCTAGATTATCTAGGAATACTCACGGGTCTGTCTGGGCTTTTAGCTCCAGCTCTCGCTTTATTTAACCTCCCAGGAGATGCCGCATCAGCAGTGGTGCTCGGATCTATTCGTAAAGACGGTATCGCGATTGGCCTACTCGATAGCAGCGGTGATGGGCTAAAGGTTGCTCTCACGACACCTGCTCAAGTCCTCACAGCCGTTTACCTATCTGGAGTTCTATTACCCTGCCTCGTCACTGTTTTCACGATCATTAAAGAAATGCGCTGGAAGTTCGCAGCTAAACTCTGTGCCAAACAAATGCTGTGGGCTTCAGGTTTTGCCATGATCATCGCCTGGACTGGTGCCCTCCTCTATTAAGCAAATTCATCACTGAGTAATGAACAAACCAGTTAGAAAACTATTCTCCGTCGAGCAAGAGGAACCCGAAAACAATCCGAACCAGAAGGAAATGCTCAACCGCAAAGGCGAAGCTCGCCGTGTCGTCAAACGACTCACAACGATTATTAATGAGCATAACCAAGCATCGCTTTCTCTAAACGTCCACCTTGCTGGAGAGAAACTCAAAATCGTTACCAATGCCCTGCGCGACCACGCAAAAGGCGGCACAGGAGAAATCATTCTCAAAGGAGAAAATGAAATTCTCGCGCACTGTCTCAATCGCCTTTTCGAGGAGCTCGTAGAAGAGCCCAGCAACATCCTCTACACCACCTCCACTGGAGCCGATTCCATGCGTTACGATGCCATGGAGCCAAGTTTCTGGATCGAGTGTTTAGACCTGTTAGATCAATCGATCGCAGGCAAAAAAACTACCTAACATCCCCTCATTCAACTCATCATATTCCAACAAAAATTATGCCTAACGACATTGAATCCACTATTTCCTCAATACCATTCGCTGAGCGCCAATCTGTACTACAGATAGAAGAAGGCACAGACCTTGCACCAAAGTTTGATGAAAAGGGCTGCATCCCATGCATCACCATGCACGCCGGCACCAAGGAGGTGCTCATGTTTGCTTTCATGAACGAAGACGCGCTTCGCCTCACTATGGCGACAAGCTTAGCACACTACTGGTCACGTTCTCGCCAACAACTTTGGAAAAAAGGCGAAACATCCGGCATGTTCCAACATGTGAAACGTATCCTCATCGATGACGACCAAGACTGCGTGATCATCGAGGTCACACTCACACCGCCATCCATCGGCGGCAAAGAAGCGTCCTGTCACGTTGGCTATCGCTCTTGCTTCTACCGTGAGATCCCACTCAATCCTCAACCAGGCAAAGCAGTAGAACTTAAGTTTACCGAAGACGAGAAATCCTTTGACGAAAAGGAAGTCTACAAAGGCACCGCGAACCCCACGCAACTCTAATTCCAAGATGTCAGAATCTGCACAGTTTACCCAGACAAAGGTCCTTATCGTCGGTGCAGGACCGGCTGGCCTTGGTGTCTCCGTCGCACTCAAGCAAGCCGGCGTCACCGAACAGCTGGTGGTCGATTCTCGTGAAGTTGGAGCAGCTTTTCGCTCTTGGCCAAAGGGTATGTCCTTGTTGACTCCATCTTTTTTCTCGAACTCCTTCGGCTTGACGGACCTCAACGCCATAGACCCAGTCACCTCTCCTGCTGACTTCCTAAAAACACAGCACCCACATGGCGAAGACTATGCAAACTACTTGCAAGCAGTAGCACAGCACCACAGCCTACCAGTACAAACTGACCGTGCAGTCATTGCTGTAAAAAAAGAACCATCGGGTTTCCGTGTGGCCACCTCTAAAAGGGCGATCAAGGCCGACTATATTGTCTGGGCTGCGGGACAGTTTTTCCACCCTCGCGACCGCGACTTTCCTGGAGCAGAGTACGCACTGCACAGTTCTAAAGTCAAAGACTGGAACATGCTAGAGGGGGATAGTTTCACCATCATCGGTGGCTATGAAAGTGGAGTTGATGCCGCGCTCAAGCTCGTACACCTCGGAAAATCCGTGCGTCTTATTTCACGCGGCGAGCCATGGGCATCTGACCACCCAGACCCATCACAATCACTCAGTCCCAGAACTCTCGACCGCTTACGAGCCTTGCTTGCTAATCCAGAAAAGATGCGACTGTTAGAATTAGTCAAAAATACTACAATTAAGAGTATCGAAAAAAGTGACGGCTTCTGGATTCTTCGCGATCAAGACGACTTTCCACTCACCGCCTCGACTCAGCCAATTTTAGCAAATGGCTTCGAATCTGGACTGAGTATAGTCAGTGATCTCTTTGAACACGACAAGCACAACCTTCCCGTGTTCAGTGAAGAAGCCGATGAATCCACCATCACTCCTGGACTCTTCTACAGTGGCCCATCGCTCGTGCATCGCAACGCACTGTTCTGCTTCATTTACAAATTCCGTGCACGCTTCGGCATCATTGCCGCTGAAATTGCACAACGACTTGGCATGCCCGATGTGGAGCAAAAACTCGAAAGCTACCACAAATCCGGCTTCATGAATCGCGACCTTGAATGCTGCACTGAGTGCGAGTGTGCCATTGAAAATTCAGAAACATACGTTCCAGAACCTTCTACATTTTCTAACAGATGAATCTAACAAGAAAACTCCCAGTGACCGTCCTGTCTGGATTTCTCGGCTCGGGAAAAACAACCTTGCTCAACCACATTTTGCGAAACCGTGAGGGCAAACGTGTAGCAGTGATCGTCAATGATATGTCCGAAGTCAACATTGACGCTGACCTTGTCCGCAATGGCGACGCCTCCCTTTCTCACACCGAAGAGAAAATGGTGGAAATGTCTAACGGATGCATCTGCTGCCCCCTGCGAGAAGACCTTCTGCTAGAAGTAGGCAAGATGGCTCGAGAGAAACGCTTCGACCACTTGGTTATTGAGTCCACCGGTGTTTCCGAACCTATGCCCGTCGCCGAGACCTTTACCTTTGAAGACGAAAATGGAGAATCACTCGGAGACTCCGCTTACATCGACACAATGGTAACGGTGATCGATACTCCTAATTTCCTGCAAGACTACTCGACTACCGAATCTCTAGACCAACGTGGGCAGGCGATCAGTAAGGACGACGAGCGCACCATCGTTGACCTGCTCAATGACCAGATCGAATTTGCTGACGTCATTTTGGTAAACAAAATCGACATGATCTCAGCCGAGCAACTGCACCGTGTGCACGGCATGATACGCGCACTCAACCCACGGGCAAAAATATACGACACGGTAAACTCTGAGGTCCCTCTCGGAACCGTAGTTGGAACAGGGCTCTACGACCAAAGCCGTGCAGCTGCCCACGAAGGCTGGCTAGACTCACTGGTAGAGCACACGCCTGAAACCGAAGAATACGGTATTTCTAACTTTATTTACGAGCGCCGCATACCCTTCCACCCCCAGCGCTTCCATGATTGCCTTCATAAAAAATGGCCAGGCGTCATCCGCTCCAAAGGGGTGTTCTGGCTAGCCTCCCGGCTTAAATTCGCAGGCTTTTGGTCACAGGCGGGCTCTCTGAGTAGCCACCAATGCGCAGGCTATTTCTGGGCTGCCGTGCCAAAGATGCACTGGCCAGAGGACACCACCCACATTGACCGCGTGTGGGACGGTGAAAATGGCGACTGTCGCCAAGAGTTAGTACTGATCGGTCAAAACATGGATCGCGAAGCTCTCACAGCCATGCTGGATGCCTGCCTCCTCACCGATGAGGAAATCACCACCAACGAACGCCAATGGCACAAAATTTTTCCCGACCCATTTCCTAAATGGAAAATCGGACTCGTCTAATCGCGAAATGTTTATGATCAAATCACCCCAAACAAGCTTTTCCCCTCTACCCAAACTAGTTGCAGCTCGCCCGATGCTGATGTTCACGGGCTTCCTCGGTGCTGGAAAAACAACCCTTTTAAGAGAGCTTCTCAAACAACTCAAAACCCGAAACCACTTAGCTGACGTCATTCTCAACGATCGTGAGAATGCTGATATCGATAAGGAAACATTAGTAGACCATGCCGCAGACATCGAGGCCCTCACCGGCTCCTGCGTCTGCTGCGACGGCTATCATACTCTTGTCAGATTAATTCTTGAGGCCTCAGAAAGTAAACACGATGTCCTACTCATTGAGTTAAACGGGACTGCAGACCCAGTACCTTTGCAGGAATCTTTTACGCTATTAGAATCTAAATTCTGCCTGCGACCTCGCTGGCAAGTGTGCGTGATTGATGTACGACATTTTGGCAAACGAAACTACTTCAACGATCTAGAAGAACTACAATTAGAAACGGCAAGCCACTACTACATCTCGTGGGACTCAGAGCTAACAACTGAGGAACTTGAGCAGCTGGAGTCTGAAATCAAAGAGATCAATCCTAGAGCAACTCGTGCAACTGCAGCCGCACTAGCTGACGCACTGAGTCAGGCTATTCAAAGTAATTCCCGTCACGCTATAGCGACTCAGCAGCCTCGCGGCAGCAATCATCAATCAGTGAACCTCTCCCCAGCAGTAGCTCCAAACGTCAAGCACGACGAACGCCACAAACTAGCACACGCATTCACAGGCTGTCAGATAATCATTCCCGAAGCAGTAGAAACATTTGCAGCAGAGGGCTGGCTACGCGCAATCCCTAGTTCTGTGATTCGCGCCAAAGCCTTACTCATTCTAGAGAACGATCCTAGCAAACGCTATTTGTATGAACGCGTCGGAAATTTCATTTCACCCGATCCCATATCTGGCCCCAACAACAGTGAGGCTCCATGCTCAGCGATTTTTATAGGTGCTGACATTGATCCACTAGAAATCCTCCGCCTGTCCAAAGAAATCCTTCACCCAGATTGCCACTTTCCCGAGTAATCAATCACAGCTCAACCCTATTGAGAAGCTTTACTAACATGCCACTTCGACTCTACGACACACTCACACGCAGCACTCAACATGTACATCCTATGGACAGTGACACAGTACGCTTTTACTGCTGCGGCCCGACTGTGTATGGACCTGCACACATTGGTAATTTCCGCACCTTTGTCATGCAGGATGTTTTTCGTCGAGTCGTAGAAGCCGACGGCACAATCACTCGCCATGTCAGAAACCTCACTGATGTAGATGACAAAACGATCCGCGAATCTCAAAAAGCTAGCCTCACACTTGAATCATTCACCTCAGAATGGACACATAAATATCATCAAGACTGTCAAGCGCTGAACCTTCTCACTCCTCATGTCGAGCCTTCAGCTGTGGCACATATACCTGAACAGGTCGCCATGATTGAACAACTCCTGGCATCAGATCACGCCTATATAACGAAGGACGGCTCTGTCTATTTTCGCATCGATTCCTTTGCCGAATACGGTAAGCTCTCAAGGCTCAAAGAGCGTGAAATCACTACGACTCAAGTAGAACGCCAACAGTCGGACGAATACGAGCGCGAGTCCGCAGCCGACTTTGTACTCTGGAAAGCGCGTCGTCCCGAAGATGGCTACAACTATTGGGAATCTCCCTGGGGCCAAGGTAGACCAGGCTGGCACCTCGAATGTAGCGCCATGGCCATCAAGCACCTCGGAGAAAGTTTTGATCTTCACTCGGGAGGTGTAGACCTCATTTTCCCTCATCACGAAAACGAAATTGCACAAAGTGAAGCCACCACCAATAAGCCTTTTGTACGCCATTGGTTCCACATCGCTCACCTCATGGTTGATGGAGAAAAAATGAGTAAATCGCTCGGTAATTTATACACCTTGGCTGATATAAGATCGCAGGGGTTCACTGCAGAAGAACTGCGCTATGTGCTGCTCTCAGCAAACTACCGTCAGGTGCTCAATTTTACTTGGGACTCACTCACTGCAGCTAAAAAAGCCCTCTCTCGCTTACGTGATTTCAAACAGAAATTAGGTAATTCGCCTGCGACAAACAGTCATGATTTTAGCGTCTTCCACCCCGTACTAGTTGCTCTTCAAACCGATCTCAATACGGCGGACGCACTAGGTCGCTTGTTCAAGATTATTAAAACCGTGCAGTCCGACCTCGCCCAAGAAAAACTCACACCCGATCAAATTCACGCTGCCCGTATTGGTTTCGCCAATGTGATGAAGGCATTTGGCTTCAGCCTAACGGATAACCAGAACAACGACGCGCCAATCTACATCAAGCAGCTCGCTGAAACCCGCTGGCAAGCGAAACAAAACAAAGACTGGGAGCAATCCGATGCATTACGAAAAGAGCTCTCCACAGCTGGCTGGACAGTCAAAGACACCGCCGACTCATACACAATTATTCGCCTCTAACACTTTATGAATGCCATGACACCTCTTGAAGAGCTTCGCCACTCTACTGCTCATATTCTAGCAGCTGCAGTCCTTCGCCTCTATCCCAACACACGCCTTGATATTGGACCTCCAACCTCAAACGGCTTTTATTATGATTTTGACAGTGAGCATAGATTTAGCACGGAAGATTTTGCCACGATTGAACGTGAAATGCAGAACATCATCTCTGAAAACCAACCCTTCATACGTAAAGAAGTCACTCGTGAAGAAGCTCACACACTTTTCAGAGACCTAGATCAACCATTCAAACTTAGCCGCCTTGATGATATTCTGGAGAGCGACTCTATCAGTATTTATACGAACGGTGAATTTAACGACCTATGTGCGGGTTCACACATAGAATCCACAGGCAAAGTCGCAGCTTTCAAACTCACTAGCGTGTCGGGTAGTTACCATCGCGGCGACCACACTCAACCTATGCTGCAGCGCATCTATGGCACTGCGTTTCCAAGCCAGCAGGAACTCGATGACCATATGGAACGAATGGAACAAGCTGCTCTGCGAGACCACCGCAAGATAGGTCAAGAGCTCAAACTTTTCTCTCTAGATTCCAAGGTCGGCAGCGGCCTCCCGTTACTCCTGCCTAAAGGTGCAGTGATTCGTCAGCAACTTGAAAAACTCATTAACGATAAACTTTTCGAGTATGGCTATGAGACACTTTATTCACCACACATTGGTAACATCGACCTCTTTAAAACATCTGGCCACTATCCCTACTACGCAGAGAGCATGTACGAGCCGATCACGATCGATGAGCGTGAATTTCTGCTCAAACCGATGAACTGCCCAATGCACATCCAAGCGTATAATGCTGAGCCGCGTTCCTACCGCGATTTACCTCAACGCTACGCTGAGTTTGGCACCGTTTACCGTATGGAGCAAAGTGGTGAACTCAGCGGACTGACCCGCGTGCGTGGCTTTACCCAAGATGATGGTCATGTTTTCTGCACGCGCGCCCAACTTAAACAGGAATTCACAAGTTGCCTACAACTTGTCCAAGAGGTGATGGCTGTATTCGGTCTGAAAACGGAATGCCGTATTTCCCTTCGCGACCCTAACAATACATCGAAGTATGTCGGAGCTGATGAACTGTGGCAGCCTGCGGAACGCTGTATCCGAGAAGTAGTCGACGAACTTGATCTCACCCATTCGGTAGGACTCGGTGAAGCAGCGTTTTATGGACCCAAGCTAGATTTCATGGCATTAGATTCCCTTGGCCGTTCATGGCAGCTCGGTACTATTCAGGTCGACTTTAGTTTACCCGAACGATTCAAACTCGAATATGTAGGAAATGATAATAAACCGCACCGACCAGTGATGATTCACCGTGCCGTTTTTGGGAGTATCGAACGCTTCATGGGACTTCTCATTGAACATTATGCTGGTGATTTCCCAACGTGGTTAGCTCCTGAACAACTGCGTATCATTCCTATCAGTGATGCTCAAATCCCTGACGCTGATGCTCTACTCACTCGCTGTAAAGCACTGCGCATTCGCGCTTCAATAGACACTCAAAAAGACAAAATGGGAGCCAAAATCCGACGCGCTCGACTCGATAAAGTCCCGCTAATGGCAATCATTGGAAAACGTGAGGCTGCCGCCTCTCAAGTTGCCGTTCGTTCCCGCAAAGAAGGAGATGAAGGGACTGTAGATATTGATGCCTTTTTAAAACGCATAGATCAAGAAGCTCAAAGTAACCGATAGAATTAGAAATAAACACGAAGACAAAATGAATTCTTCAATAGTAGAAACGCCGAAAGCCGACCCGCAAAAAGACTGCGATACTCGTGGCATAGCTATCGATCATGTCGGTATCAGCAACGTTCGCTATCCCATACTTATCGCTGGGTGGGACAGCACCCGACAAGAAACAAAAGAAGTTTCCATGTCGCTCAAAGTATCTCTTGCGCCTAATGTCCGAGGCATTCACATGAGTCGCTTATTAGAAGGTGTTCATCATTGGAGTGGGGCTCTTTCTATCAACAATATGGAGAAATTCCTGAGCATGATCCGTAAGCAACAAGAGTCACACACAGCAACCGTTGATTGCCGTTTCACTTGGTTTGTGAAGCGACCTACCCCTAAAACTGAGCTCCCAGCTTGGCAAGGTATTGAGACTACTTGGCACGGCCACCAAGACAACGAGGGTAGCACAGTCGGCTACACTCTAGACATTCCTGTCACCACTCTCTGTCCATGTAGCCGTGAGATCAGCGACTACGGAGCACACAGCCAGCGCGGCTGGGTAAAGGTCAAATTAGAATGGAATGCTCACGATGAAATCATATCCCCTCAAGAGATTTATAATAAACTGCAAAACGCGGGAAGCGCTCCGATCTATCCATTACTCAAAAGAGCGGATGAGCGCCATGTCACTATGCTCGCATATCAACAACCTGCATTTGTTGAAGATACACTGCGTAAAGCTGCATTGATCCTCAAGGACGATACCCGTGTGAAGAGTTTCGAACTTCATATCTGTAACGAAGAAAGCATCCACACCCACGACGCTGTCGCCAGCCTATCTTTCACTAGATAACACTCACCCCATTTCTATCATGATACTTAACGACACACAGATCTCAGAGCGTGCAGCCGCTGGCATGATTTCCCCTTTCGAGCCCAAACTCGTGCGTCTCGCTCACAATGGAGACCAAGTTCTATCCTTTGGCCTCTCCAGCTTTGGATACGATTTGAGACTTTCCTCTCATGAATTTAAAGTATTCCGTCATGTGCCAGGAACGGTAGTCGACCCCAAAAAATTCAAACCACAGAACTTGGAAAATGTGGCGCTTGAAACTGACGATACTGGTAGCTTCTTCATTTTGCCAGCACGTAGCTATGGGCTTGGGGTGGCCGTAGAAAAACTCACTCTGCCAGAGAACACCACTGCTATCTGTGTCGGTAAGAGTACCTATGCACGCTGCGGGATCATCGCCAACGTGACTCCTGCCGAAGCGGGCTGGAGCGGACATCTTACTCTGGAATTTTCTAACTCTTCTGCAGCTGATTGTAAGATCTATGCAGATGAAGGAATCGTGCAAATGCTGTTTTTCCAAGGTGATCCCTGCGCAACGTCCTACGAAAATAGAACGGGTAAATACCAGAACCAAGAACAGCAAATCACGCTCCCTAAAGTTTGAAAAATTCCACTTACAATTTCAATGAACACAACCGTAATTTCTTCTCTTTTCGATAAATGGAACCAAGCAATTCAAACTGGTGACCCAAAAGTCGTCACTCAACTCTACGAATACAACGCAATCTTGATTCCCACAATTTTAAACAACGTTCGTCACAACCACGAGGAAATCGAAGACTACTTTGTGACATTCCTTGCTCTGAGCCCAGTCGGAAAAATCGACGAAACCAATATCCGCACCTTTGGCGACATTGCAATCAATTCAGGCGTGTACACCTTCACCCTCAAGGACGAACAGTCTGTGACAGCACGCTTCACTTACGTTTATCGGTGGAACGGGCAAGACTGGAAGATCGTGGAGCATCATTCCTCACAATTTCCTGTGTAGTACACACAAAAATCCCGCTCAGAGGACTCCGAGCGGGCTATGAATAACACTGAGAAATATCCGGATCTCGACTTATTTTTTGGGATCTAGGTTTTGGACGATTTCCTCCTCGCTCACCGGAGAAGAATCGACACCGTCCATTGGCACCTCTACCTTACTAATCCAGCACAGTGCATTGAGAATGGTTTTGCGAAAATCATCATTCTGCCAATTCCTGTGGAAATGGCCTCCAGTAAACCCAAAACCACGCCCACCATCAGGACGCTCCACTGACCACATCAGTGCTTCCTCACGACCTTTGGCATCCATAATGTGTTGATACGGACCTTTAGGATGCACATAGCGTCCACTCCGGACCTCATCGCTCGGCTTAGCCACAAGAATGGGGGTAAACTTCACACCCTCAATTTCTTTCGGTCCAGATGCATCAAAATCTTCCGCAAAGCGCATGTTGAAATACCATTCATCTAAAATAGAAAATGGTTGTACGCCATTGGTGATGGGGTGATCTGGGAGCTTCTGTATTTCAGCCTGCCAAATTGGATTACATGAATAACCCTTTTCGTAACAACCTCCAAGCCACGACCGAAATCCCTGATCAGCCACCTTCTCAGGTACTTCAACGCCAAAATGCATACAGCCAAATCCCCCGCCTCGCTGTACTAATTTCTCTATTTGCTTGAGGCGCCCTTTATCCTCCAGAAGAGGATGACGCTTTAAACCGTCCGAGAAACAAACTACTGCATCAGCATCCTCAAAGGTCTCCTCATCATCAACCCACCCCATTTCATGGCGTTCGACAATTAACCCTGGCACTTTACTTAAGCGCTTCTCTAACAAAATAGTGCCGGCACGAAACTCATGCATCATCGGCGGATGACTCGGCTTGCCTGCTATCAAGATCAGCTTTCTAGGTTTGCCTGTTTCCTTCGCCGCAAAAACGCGAGGCGCTATTGAAGTGGCTAATGCTAGTTTAATAAATGTCGAACGTCTCATGATAATACTTATTCAGATGTTATGAAAATTGGTTGGATATCCCACTTCGGATTTTGTCCCAAAAATCGGCACGGATTGTTATGAAAGACTTCGATGGCCTCCTGAAGCGTATTGCCACGACGTCTATACTCTAAAACACACTGTTGAAGAGTAAAGGGATCACTCGGCCCCCAATCGGCTGATGAATTGACCAACAACCTCTCAGTCCCATACTTTTCTAAAATGTCTACAGCACGCTTCGGGCTGCACTTTGTCACAGGATAAAGTGTCATCCCCGCCCAGTAACCAGCGTCGAGTACTGACTTCACAGTTTGTTCCTCCACATGGTCGATCCAGATCTTAGCAGGGTCAACATCGAGCCCAGCTAGGATTTCTAAAGTGCGTTTGGTTCCATGTTCTTTATCACTAAGATGAGGTGTGTGAATAAGGACTAACTGGTCATGTTTCATCGCCAGCTCCACATGTGCCGCCAAAGCATCGCATTCATTAGGAGTAGACTTATGAAGACCTGTTTCACCCACTCCAAGCACATTTGGCATTTGCAAAAACTCCGGCATCGCACGTAGCACTTCCTCAGTAAGTTCCTTGTTCTCCGCTTCTTTTGGATTTACTGCAACCCACGCGAAATGCTTGATGCCATACTCTGCCGCACGAGTAGGCTCGAATTCAGTAATTTGGCGAAAATAGTCAATAAATGTCTCCGGATAGCGACGATCAAAACCCGCCCAAAATGCGGGTTCACACACAGCTGTCACTCCAGACATAGCCATGCGCTCATAGTCCTGCGCGGTACGAGCAATCGCGTGATAATGCGGTTGAATAATCTGCATAACTAGACTGTGGCAAAAAGATGAAGAAGTTGTTCAGCGCGATTGTCTGAACTATCAGTCTTGGCTAACAGACTCAGCGCATTTCGAAGACATTCTAACTTCTCCGGATTCTCAGCATTCTGACCTGTACGCTGAACTGCAGAATCATAGCGATCAAACATCGCTGCTATTTCTAACAAAGCACAGCGCGACTCCAAGTATTCCGAATCAATCACTTCTTGTGGTGTGAGCATAAAGTAAAATTAGTTTTTATATTCTCTCTTTTTTAGCGATCCTCATCCAATTATCGCAAACTAGTTGCAACTACTTAACGCCTCATGACATTAACGCAAGTAATTTGCGTTAATTATCACCAAAAAACACCAATGAAGACGAAGACTATAACTCTGCCAGAATTCTAGAAAACGGTATCGAGGTGGCCCTAGAATACCATCGCTCCCCACGAGAGCATCATCGAAGCCTGCGGACCAATAATATGCTAGAATCGATTATGAAGAAAATCCGTCGTCGCACTCGAGTTGTAGGAAGCTTCCCAGATTGAAAAAGTGCTCTAATGTAAGTCTGCACTAGGTTGAGGAATATTAGCAGTAAAAGCTGGCCAGGAGGACGTAGTTACCTAGATATGGCACGCCTGAAAAAATGGATGTAGAACGAGGGCACAACTACATCGATCAGAAGAACTTGACGAATCTGAATAAGAAAAGAGAACAGAAACCAACCAATCGTCTGAACGACTAAAAACTAATTTGCGAAAGATTCGGCACACTACCACGACGAGCACACGGATCTAGAAACATCGAAAACTACAGATTACGCGTGATCGCTCAATGCGGCTAACCAACACAATAAACTCAAAAACATGCCTCTCCCCAAACTTTGGTGTATACCCAGCGTTCGTCTCTCAGGATGGGTCGTATAAAAACAAAAAGCCCCACCATATGGTGAGACTTTTTTATATAAATGGCATCCCGTAGGGGATTCGAACCCCTATTGCCGCCGTGAAAGGGCGGAGTCCTAACCATTAGACGAACGGGACGCTTAATGGTTGCGCTGAGCGCGGGCGCAAAGAACCACACTCACTGACTCTGCGCAAGATCTTTTTAAAACTTTTTACTTATTTTCTGAAAACAACTGTTTGCTTAAGCCAAATCACTGCCGCGCAACGCATGGTCCGCTGATAAATCAGAGCCCTCTACTAAACCCAAGGCGACAGCCTCCTTCATCGGCACCGGCTTCGCTTGACACACTTTTTGCCACCCTTCGAAATTCCAGCGATTCGGAAACCCCTTACACTGAAATGGCTTCACCGATTGGATCTTACACACACCATCCTCCAACATGATGCATTCATGGTTCTCTCGCTCAATCAACGATAAGCCTGAACGGTTCGTCCGCAGACGAGTAAACTGCTGAATAAAATCATCAACCTTCAGTCCTAAGAAATTTGCTATCGCATCAATCTCGTCATCGTCCACGCGTACATCGCCTGGCCATTTACAACAAGCTAAGCAGCGATCACATTGATACCAAACATCCTTCTCCATACCTCTCGGTAACCACACTCCCTTAAATTGAAAGCGCAAATTCCACCCAAGCACAGACTGGCTAGAGACTCACGTAATGACGGTCCCCTGAAATCTGCTTATAATAATGATTCACCCGACCTTGAAACCACGCCCACTTTTTCCCCGGACGCCCGTTATCCAAAAGATAATGCGGGCAATTCTTGTGGGGTTTCGCAAGCCCTTTACGTGGCCAATGATAATGAGGAACTACATTCTTGAGTGGGATATGATGCTCGTGCATCAAATAAGCAGTTAGCTTAGCTGTACGTTCAATCGTAGCAGAACGGCTATTCCCGCGGTTCTCGCACATTTCGATACCTATAGAGAGACGATTCCCGGGACCGTTGAAGTCCGCATGCTCACCCTGCTCATTCGTCGGCATATGCTGAATCGTCACATCTTGATCCGTACTGAAATGCCACACCAAATAACCAATCCTATTACCACCTTTGCGCTTGTACGCCCTTAACTTCCCATTCTTAAGTGCAAGCGAGTGCCTACGCGCATCAGCTCCAGTCGAAAAATTCTGCGTGCTATGAATTGTAATATACTTAGGTCTCATCGAACGATGATACTTACGCGCATGCGTCCCTTTAGGTATATAATCTTTATAAAGATTCACCTCCTTCAATAAATCTTCTGGCCGCTTCCCACCCGTACTTGTTCCTCCACTCACATAAGTCGCTGTCGAGCCCAATTTAGGATCACTCGAAACAGGCTTTACCATAACCACAGGAGGAGAAGGAGATGAACACGAGACTAATGCGGCAATGAAAGCTAAGAGACTAAGCGGGAGTAAAATAAGGATGGCGCGCATAATGTCAGACTATTAGCACAATTCTCACATTCTGGCGAGATGCGATTCCTAAAAACATCACAAGCCTATAACCCATCAAACATACCTATTAACGCAGCAAGATTTCCCACACTACCTGGGATGATTCGTGCAATATTATATTGCGAACTCTTTACTTATAAATCTTCGACCAAGTCGAGCACTCCACTCAGTGCAATGGAGTAATCACCTGTAGCTTTTTTGTGATAACGGCGTAGCTCCGGTTCAACTCTCTGCAAAGCACGCACTAAATCGTCCTGCCAATTTTCTCTCACTCCACCTACTCCAACCACACAGCTTTTAAGAATATCAGCGATCTCCAACTGCACGTCTTCCGTAGAAATCTCTATGATCTCAACCAAATAGGGAACAACCACCACTGCAGCTGAACGCACCCCGTTACGACACAGCATACGCCAAACATCATGACTCGCTTTCATAGCTCTTGCCCGTTTCCGAGAAGCTAAGTCTTGAAGTATTTTTTCTAACCGCTCCGAGGATCCTTCAGAAACTTCATAGTCCTTCCACTGCACCTCACGAAGGCGCATCCACAATGCTTGTGCCATGACATAGACTAAAACTGGTACTTAAGCGAAACACAAGTGTCCTTTCGCACCCACGCATATGCATACCGCTCCATAAAAATCGACTTTCACATTATATTGGCCGAGTTCACCGATAAGAGACGAGCCGCCAACCTCAATAGCTGATATGCTCTCAAGCCATAAACCATGGTACATTCACTTCGATACTCAATTGGTTGTTTCAGATTAGCTCCCTATCCTATTTTTCCATAACACCCAATATTTTTGGTCATATCGTGCCTTCACAAAGCCGCTATTTTTCCACACACTCCCTAACTTGTGAGCGATCTCCATAAAGCCTTCATCCTCGGCGCCGGCCTTGGCACCCGTCTTCGTCCCCTCACTGAAAGTGTCCCCAAACCTCTCATCCCCTTTAAACACGAGCCTTTTGCCCACCACGTGCTACGCCATTGCCAGTCCGCAGGCATCGATTCCTTTGCGATCAACACCCACTATCAAGCCGCCTGCTGGGAGCAAAGCTTCCCCAATAAAAAATTTGAAAAATCATTCATCGAGCTATTTCACGAACCTGTACTTTTAGAAACTGGTGGAGGCATCAAGAATATCGAATCGTGGATCGGTAGCGATCCCATCCTCGTCTACAATGGTGACATCCTCACAGATCTGGATCTCGGAGCACTAATCGAGACTCACAAAAATTCTAACAATACCGCCACTCTCGCACTTTTTTCAGAAGGCCCCATGCGAAATGTCGCTGTCGAAGAAGACAAAATAATCGACATGCGCCACTCTCTTGGAATCCATCCCGGCACCCACCAGTTCACTGGAATCTACATTATTGAGCCGGAAATTCTCGACCTCATCCCCGCCAACGAAAAAATTTCCATTGTTCCCGCCTTTCTCGAACTCGCTAAACAAGGTAGACTCGGTGCGCATATCGCCGATGGCGCGAGCTGGCAAGATCTCGGCACCCGCGAAGAATACGTTTCCGCCCACTTCAACAACATCAATGGCACGCCAAAAATTCACCCGACTGCAAAGGTTGCAGCCGATTGCCACATCGAAGACAGTTTCATCGGCCCTGACAGTGTGATCGAAGCTGGCTCTCATCTTCGCAACACCATCGTCTGGCCTGGCGCCCGTGTTGCTGCCAACTCCATCCTCAGTGACTGTGTCGTCAGAGAATCAGCCAGAGGCACTCACAGCCACAAAGACCTGTAAGTTCATGCGCTCCAAACCGCACAAACCCCATTCGCAAATGGATCTAGCAAAAGTATCTACAAACTACCGCTTGCATTTGTAGCCAGATCTTGACACTTGAATCTCGAAACTTGAATCTTTCACAACTTCAGTCTGCCAACTGAAAACCGCCAACTGGAAAACTACTAGAAATGCCTACCGACACACTCCTCACAGCCACCCGTGCTCATCTCGATCTGGAGCCCACTCACTCGGTCATCATTGAACCTATTGTCAAAGGTGGCTCCGGTCGTACAATCGTACGCATTAAACCACAAGGCTACCCGACCTATATCGGCATTTATTACACGCTCGAACGCGCGGATAACGCCAACTACCTGCCAGTCTCAAAGTTCCTCAAAAAGGCCAAGCTCAACGTACCCGAAGTACTCTACGACAACACCGGCCGCCGGTGCGCACTCATCGAAGACCTTGGCGAAGTCGACTTGCTCTCACTCAAAGACGAGCCTTGGGAAGTGCGCGAGCCGATTTACCGCTCAGCCCTCAGCCAACTCGATAAACTCTTTTACACCCGCGCCCCTAAAGATCTCGAATTTCAACCCGAATTCACCCCCGAGCTCTATCGCTGGGAACAAGACTACTTCTACGACAACTTCGCCGAAATTCACCTAGGCATGAGCAGCGGAGAAACAGCAACACTCCGCAATAATCCAGCAATGTTGAAAATGGCTGAATCGCTCGGAGCCTCCGCTCGCCACCTCGTCCACCGCGATTTCCAATCGCAAAACATCATCGTCAAAGACGAAAAGGCCTACCTCATCGATTTCCAAGGCATGCGCCGCGGCCGCCAAGAATACGACCTCGCCTCACTCATCTACGATCCCTATATGGAGCACAGCGAACAAGAACGCGAAAAGCTACTCGATCTCTGGGAAGATATTTCCGAAGAGCGTCCAATTGATGACATCTTCAAAAAATGCGCAACCCAGCGTCTGATGCAGGCACTCGGCGCCTATGGCAACCTCGTCTCTAACAAAGGAGAAGACTGGTTCGCTCAGCACATTCCTGCCGCATGCCGCTTACTCTGCGATGTCATTACTGGCAGCGATGTAGAACAAGCGATCCAGCCTGTGCTCGACGTAGCCAAGGCCAAATATAACTTCTAGTTACTTCGCGATTGAAGCTCCTTCGGATATTCCAAGCTCTACTTTTCCTCATTACACTTGGGGTTGGCTTGCTTGGACTCTTGCTATGGCAACCACAAGGAGCGCTCGACTGGGCTGACGATTTCTTTTCTCCATCTAGAAATGAAAGTTTCCGCATCGGCGCTAAAATCGAAGATAAAGTGCCAGCTGGCTCGCGCGACCGAATCATTCGTGAAATCGCCCCCCCCTCACACACCGCGCTAGAATACGTAGTATGTGAAATCGATGACGACCCCGAGCAAGTCAACGCATTCGGCATCTATCATCCAGCAGACCTCGCCATCACCCTTGGCAACCTCAAGGAACAAGGCGTCCAGCGTCTCTTCATTTCCACCCACCTTCATTGGCCTGAAAAAGATCTCGAAGAGACCAATACTCTCGCCACCGCCATGCGGCATTTTCAAAGCGTCGTCGTCACCGCCCCCTTGCGCCGCAACTTTAAAAGCGACCCCATCCCGCCCGAATTTCTCAGCGCATCCATCCCCCTCAGCCAAGTCACCGGACAAACTGAGCTTATCCCCGTCGTGAACTCTTTAGCCGTCCCTCCAAGCGTGCTCTTCCCTGAAAATGTCTACGCCGGATTCAGCCAACTCGAATCTGAACAAGCCACGGATCAGCCCCCACTCCTCGCACGCTGGAATGAACGCATCGTCTTCTCCTCCACTCTACTCACTCTCATGCAGCACTGCCGCATCAGCCCCGACCAACTACAAGTAAAACTCGGCTCGTGGATTCGGATCGGTAACACTGGAAACATCATCCCAATCGACAACTTCGGCAGATTCGCACCCGATCCGAACCTCACTCTCCAGAAAGAAACCGCTCCCATGCGCACCATCAGCTCCGCACTCAGCGGAGAAGCTAGTATCATTGGCGCCACCCAGACCGCTGCCATCCTCACCGCGACAGGTGAAAAGTCTTCCCAGTTTGAAGCCGTCGGCCACCCCTACCAAAAACTCTCCCAGCTCGCATTCACCCCCAGAGTCACTGGCGCCATCACCCTCCACCGCATCCCCATTTGGCTCGAATGTATCATTCTTACCGACCTCGCACTCCTCTGCGCTTGGCTCCTAGCCTATTCCTCAGGCCGCCGAAATATTGCCTTCATTATTTCCATCATGGCAGTCCTCCTCCTCTTGCTCATTCTCTACCACACTATCCACTACTGGAGCCCCACCTCTATCTATCTCCTCACACTCATGGCAGGCTGGACACTCAGCTTTGTTCTCGCTAAACCCGCCCGCCGCACACTCAACTCAGACTCATAAACAACCGATGTCCATCGAAGCCTACACCGAAAAAGCCGCTACTCTTATCGAAGCATTACCCTACCTGCAATCCTTCCGCGGTCAGACATTCCTCATCAAAATGGGTGGTTCAGCCATGGAAAACCCTGAGTTAGTGAAAAAAGTCATGCGCGATATCGTCTTTCTCGAAGTTGTAGGCGTGAACCCAGTCGTCGTCCATGGCGGAGGAAAAGCAATCTCAGCCGCGATGAAAGAAGCTGGTCTCGAAGCCGAATTCATCGGCGGATTCCGGGTCACAACTCCCGAAGCCATCGAAATTGTTGAAAAAACCCTCAGCGACACCCTCAACCCAGGCCTCGTAGAAATGCTTCGCGAATTCGGAGGCAAAGCCCTCGGCGTCCCAGGAACCGATGTTTTCATCGGAGAGCGCATCAAAGGCACCACTGACACCGGCGAACGCGTCGACATCGGTCGCGTCGGCCAAGTCGTTGGCTCTCAACAAGAAAAAATGCAAGAAGCGCTCAACGCGAATATCGTCCCCGTCATTTCGCCACTTGCTTCCGAACTCGGCACCGGAAAACCTCTCAACGTCAATGCCGACCTCGCCGCTGCGGCGCTGGCCAAAGACCTCCGCGCCGCCAAGCTCATCTACCTCTCAGATGTTCCGGGCCTCATGAAAGATCCTTCAGATCCCGATACCCTCATCCCATCCATCAACCCTGAGCAAGCACAACAACTCATGGCTGACGGCACCATTTCCGGCGGAATGATCCCTAAAATCAACTCCGCACTCGATGCCCTCAAAAATGGTGTCGAAAAAGTACACTTCATCGACGGCCGTCAAGCTCACTCTCTCTTACTGGAAATTTTCACCAAATCCGGCATCGGCACAGAAATCACAAAATAAATCTCAGTGATTTAGCTCACTAACCTTACATTTTTACTATCTCCACCTAAAATGCCGAGTCACTACTCGGTATTTTTTTTATTTACACTACTTTTTTCGTCTATCAACAAACGCCCAAAAAAGTAACTGAAACCCTATTAATTCAATGGATTTAGCGATTTAATTCAAACGATTGATTGCTTGAGCGACAAAAAAAATAGCAAAAACGTTCAAAAAGAACTTGCGCAAAGACCGGTTCCTATGCATCTTTCTCCCACGACACGACGCAAGTCGATCGTCTGGCCAGGACCGGTATTTCGGGGGGAATTTTCCGGTTCTGTGCCTAACTTTCCTAATCAAGCCCAATCATGCTGAGTTAATCGCAGATTGGGCTTGATTTCTTTTAAGAAAAGAGCTTCAACCTTCTCTCGCAACGGAGGTTAAAGCCTCAACCAAATGAACAACTGACTTATGGAACCATCGAACATCATCCCGTTTGAACAACCAAAGCCAGTGAATCGATTTCCCGGAACACCTATGAAAAGCGACCTTGTCGAACAAGCATCAGAGATCGTCATCGATCCACAAGTCCTCATTAACGTAGTATCACAGCGTGTACGCCAACTTAACAATGGCCGCGCTCCACTCGTTGACACACTACCAAGCATGGGCGCAGCTGACATTGCTCTTACCGAAATTATCGAAGGTAAGATCAAAGTTGAAGCACCTGCTGAACAATAATCTGTTCTCGCCAGCCACCCGGAACGAGAAACGTACATGAGTGCCGAGATTTCTAAAAACAGGAAAGCCCGCCACGAGTACCACATTCTCGACACCTACGAAGCTGGCCTAGAACTCAAAGGCACGGAGGTCAAATCCATCCGTGCTGGGAAAGTCAATATTGCTGACTCCTTCGCTCGCGTCGAGAAGGGTCAGCTTTTTTTATACGGCTGCGACATTCAGCCATGGGAAACAGCCGGGACTTGGTTCCAACACCAAACCCGACGACCTCGACGACTCCTCGTCCACAAGGCCGAAATCCTCAAACTCGAGCAAGAAACATCCCAAAAAGGCTGCACACTCGTTTGCCTGCGGATGTATTGGAGAAACCGACGCGTCAAAGTAGAAATTGGTGTAGCCAAAGGTAAAACACACGCTGACAAACGCCACAGCCTCAAGGAAAGTGTCGAAAAACGTGAAGCGCAACGCGAAATGCAGCGCTTCAACAAAGGCTATTAAGTCTTCCTCTAGGAGAAATGCTTACCTACTGCGCGAGTAATAGCGCACCTTGAATTCCGGCATTCTGCCCTAAGACCGGAGCCACGACATAATTTTTAGTCTCCTCCAGTACTGTAAAATACCCTCCGGCAATCTCTCGTAAGATCGCCTCCACCTTCACATGAAATCCAGTCACCTGTGACACACCCCCTCCGATAATAACCCGACTTGGGTTGGTTACAGCTAACATCGACTGAATTCCATGCGCAAGATACCAAGCTTCGATATCCCAAGCCCTCTCATGAAAGGGGATCTCATCCCCAGCCGTTCCCCAACGCTTCCCAATAGCTGTACCTGAAGCCAAACCCTCGAGACAATCACCATGGAACGGGCAAACACCCTCAAACGAGTCATCTGGGTGACGCGGCACTCGTAGATGTCCGAATTCTGAATGAACCGCCCCGTGAAGTAACTTTCCGTCCACAAAAAAACCAGCGCCTATTCCCGTGCCGATCGTGATGTACGCCACATTCTCAAACCCTCTTGCCGCGCCGCTCTTGACTTCAGCCAGCACAGCAGCATTCACATCCGTATCCAGCACAAGCTCAGCGCCACTCAAACCCGCCTCCAGATACCCCATTAAATTAAAACCTGACCAACCCTCCTTCGGCGTATTCAATATACACCCGTAGTCCTCGCGTGCTTCATTCACCGAAACCGGCCCAAAAGCGGCTACTCCTAGCCGACTCACTACTCCTCGCTGGCTCAACCAGTCCATCGCAACATCCAAGGTCTTCTCAGGCTCTGTAGACGCAAAACGATACTGCTCAGCGATCTCGCCGGCCACACCCGCTACAGCAACCACCGTCTTCGTCCCACCAAGCTCTATTCCAGCCAACATACTGATCAAACTAGCACCACTTCTCCTAAGCAGAAAAGCCCTGACTTAACTTTCTTCATCCACCACCTCCTGAACGAAATCGGAGACATTCAACATTTAATCAATTCTGCAATGACTTCAGGATAAAGCCTATGCTCTTCCTCCTGAATACGCTTATGCAAAGTCTCCTCAGTATCGTTTGAATATACAGGCACTCTCGCCTGCTTAATGATCGGACCGGTATCCATCCCCGCATCCACATAGTGCACAGTGCAGCCACTCTCAGTCGCGCCGTCATTCACAGCCTGCTTCCATGCCATAAGGCCTGGATAAGCCGGAAGAAGCGATGGATGAATATTCAGAATCCGCCTTGGAAACACATCAAGAAAAGGCTGTTTCACCAAACGCATAAAGCCCGCAAGGCAAATGAGTTCGACTCCAGCATCTTTCAAACGATGAGCCACCTCAACCTGCTTCTCGTCTGGGAACTTCGTCTTAAATCCTCCACAATCGATCACTTCCGCAGTAACACCTGCTCGTCTTGCGCGTTCTAAAATATAACCCTCGGGATTATCACTTAACACCAGCACAAGCTCTGCATTCAACGTACCTGCTTCGATTGCATCCAGAATCGCCTGTAAATTAGATCCAGATCCAGATCCAAGGACTCCGATTTTTGTTGGCTGTGCCATTGAAAGCTGAGGGTGAAAATTTGGAGAAAAAAAATGCCAGCCTTGAGTAAGACTGGCCTAATGAACAAGTGGTACAGGAAGAGGGATTTGAACCCCCGACCGCCTCGGTGTAAACGAGATGCTCTACCGCTGAGCTATTCCTGCTTTCACTTGCGTCGTGTTGCCTCGCGGCGACGGCGGAAATATGCATAGTCTCAGACGCCGCGCAAGAGAAAAAGTATACATTTTTTGAAAAAAATGATCAGTCATTATTTCGCAGTACTATTCCATCCTTCACGACTCATTGGTATTTAGAAAGAACAGTTCAACTCTTGCCTCCTCGTACATATGCCTTATCACAAAGCCTATGCAATCAGTTGAATTCGACCTCGACGGCACACATCGCGATAAAGCCTATAGCATTTTAGCAGGAGTCATCACCCCTCGTCCCATTGCCTGGGTGACCACAAAAAATGAAGACGACTCAACCAACGTCGCTCCTTTTTCTTTCTTTAACTGCTTCGGCTCGTGTCCACCACTTGTCATTTTTGCTCCAGGTAACAAAGAACCCGGCACCCCCAAAGACACCGCGCGCAATATCCGTCGGCAAAGAGAATTTGTCATCCACACCGTCGACGCCACAGTCGCCGAAGCTATGTGCCAAAGTTCTGCTAGCCTGCCATACGGACAAAGTGAGATCGACACCAACCAACTCACTCTGGTTAACTCCAGCAGCATCTCCACTCCACGCATCGCGGAAGCCCCCGTCGCCCTCGAATGCACCGAACACAGCACCATCGAGATTGGCTCCAACCGTCTCGTCCTTGGCATCGTTCATAAAGTCCATGTGCGCTCCGGACTTATGGACCCTGACTCCTGCCGGATCGACCAGAGATCCTACCAACCAATCGGCCGCATGGCTTCTCCGGACTGGTACTGCAACACCGAAAAACTCTTCAAAATGTCGATCACTTAGTCATTCTTAACTATCCATTGACATAAAGCAGTTAGACATTAAAGCTCCCACCCCTCCATACCTAAGGAGCAATCTAACTAATCTATGAATAAACCACTCATTGCCGCAGCAGCTCTAACGACCACTACAATCTGCGTACAGGCACAAGACGATAACCAAGTAGACTCTTTTAATCTCTACGGAGCCTATTCAGCAGGTTACCTCTTCGAAACCGAAGAAGCACTCCACACACTCCGTCTTGGTGTCGAACACGTATCGACCTTCTACTATCTCCAACTCGGCACCTACAGTGTCGACCTTCCGTCCGACTCAGACCTCGAGTCCTTCACGGTCTCAGCAGGTGTCACGGGCCGCCGCGAATTTGCAAAAAACTTCGTAGGCTACATTGGTGGCAGTCTTGGAATCCTCAATGCTGAAGGCTCTGAAAGCCACAGCAAAGACGATGATACAGTCTTCTATGCAGATGCTGCGGCTGGCTTTGAGCTACTTGTCAGTGAAAATGTAAGTTTCAATACCGGCATACGCGGAGTCTACGCAGAAGACGCTAACATCTTCGATTACCAAGGTGGCGTCTACGGAGCTGACGGACTCGATGAGTCATTCGACATAGCTGTCGAACTCGGCATTATTGTCCGCTTCTAACGAGCCCTTTCTTCTCACCTCATCTTTAGGCGTAGCTTCTCAAGCTACGTCTTTTTTTGCGTCCTGACACCATTGAATCAAATAGGCCAGCGCGGTAGAACTAGACAAAAGACCATGAACTACCACCTCAGTACTCATGTCAACTACAGCAAAGCCCCACCCTGCCTTCACTCGCCTACGGCAATACCTATCATAACCTAGGCTAGAGCTATGTCAGTCTAGCATCACCCCGACACACAACCACACTTGGCTGAAGGCCTAGCCTAATAGAAACAACCACAGATCACACACCTCACCACAGAAAAAAAGCCCATAGCTAAGGCGCTATGGGCTTTAAAAACATTGAATTCTAAACCTTTAAAATTCGTAATTCTATAAAACTCTCTCATTTTACATAAAACTGAAGCCACATGGACTAATATTGTACTAATTTAACGTTCGGCTAATTTGAGATTCAGCCCGACAATTTTCGAAGGTTGTACTAATTCCTCTGCCCTTACATTTAGAACTCCAGCTATAAGATCAATTGGAAGTCTCAAATCCTCAACTATTCTAGAAGAACGCATTCCTCCCTTGTCCGTAATAAGCCTCCACGCATTATTCAAGAGACGAGGCTGCTCAAATGGAATTTTGTCATCCAATGGCTCAGACTTTCTATAACCCTTTGAAGAAATTTGTATAAATAACCTCTTTTGGTCTGCTGCACTTATTAAACCAAGAGTGTTAGCCCTCACAATCATAGCTTGCATTGATACAAGCCATCTAGGCTTAAGAGATTCAAACGACTTCAAAGTCGCTTTATATACCTCGCCCCCAAAGGTTCGCCTAGGCATCAAGAAAGCTGAAGCGAATGCATTTGCCTCCTTCTCCACCCTCTTTAACACAGCAGGCTCCGCTAATTCTCTCTGAGAAACACTGCTGTGCATGAGAATATGTCCCAATTCGTGAGCCGCATCAAACCTAGATCTAACAGAAGATATCTTATCATCTCCGAGAAACACAATTGGAACTCCATTCACATATTGCGAGACCGCATCAAGTTTTGCATTAGATGATTTCTGCCTAACAACTGCTATACCTTTAGACTCTAATAAATCTACCATGTTGGAAATCGGACCATTACTCAACCCCCAGTGAATACGTAAGTTTGCAGCTAAGGTTTCTATTTCATCAAGTGTAAGCCCTTTTTGATTACAGGTACATTCTTCAATTCTCGAGCAAGTACACTTTCTAGACAACTGATCATTTGGCAAGTCCAGCTCGGGAAAGGTCACGTAGGAAGACAGCCAAGAGTATACTTGGAAAATCCAGCTTGTCTCTTGAGAACGAATAGCTTGCTCTTTCTTTGTTCTAGCACTCAACTGAGACCTAAAAAAAGTAGTCCCTCGCTGCGTAATTTTGGTGAAGTGCGCCCCAGTAAAATATGACATAGGAAAGCCTAATTCACTTGCAATCTTTATCAAAACCTCTGGATCTGGCACTCTGACACCAGCCTCATAATTTGATATTGCTTGGGGCGTAACTTTTACCTTTCTAGCCAGCTCAGCCATCGAAAAGCCAAGACCAGCTCTCACCTCAGTCAGTCGAGAAGGTATAAATTCTATGTTTTTGTTTGGTAAGTCCATAACTTAGGAAGTCTTTTCCTCTTCGTCGCCATCATTCACGCGAAGCTCAACATTACCCAAGGTAATTTTCTCAATCGGAGCCACTTCATTAGACTTATCAGCAGTTTCGTCAAGGTCTACATTATTGGCGAATAAGGCAATGTTAGCACCGAAAGATCTCGCCACAGTCTCACCAGCCTGAGTTCCCAAAAGAATAAGCTGGGCAAAACGCGAAGAAGCCTCCCCATATGCCATCACCAAATTAATAAGCCCTGTATCACCATCAGACAGCTCTACCTCAGCTTCGGGAAACAGTTCAGGAAACAGCACCTCCTCCTTCATTGAGGCAGCACGAACCGAACGGTACTTTGAATGCTTCGGTAGCTGGTCTAATTTTGAAGCATGAGCGAAAGTCACGGAATACCCATCCACCCTATAATCAAGATACTTAAGTCCTGAGTTCCCAGCATTCCGCCATTCTACAGAACCTCTAATTTTATTGAGACTCACAGCATCGTACACAGCATTCTCAAGGGCGTGCCAACGCACATTACCAGCTAGATAAACTACATTAGGACCACAGATATCTCTGTTCTCCATCAAGAATTGATCCTTGCGATCATATGCAGACTGAATCAGCTCAAAGAGCTGCGCCGCGACATCTGCTGGAAACTGATTTACGAGTTGTTTGAAGGAACAAGAATTAGGGGCATTCGATTTCATGAACACAATATGTTGCATTTTTGTTAATACTACAACAATTAATTGCGTAACTCCCGCTACAGGAATTGCACAGTTTAACGCAACACGCTAATGTAGAAATATATACAAAAAATATAAATTTCATTTTTTGAATATTCAATGAAGCCTCCCTCTCCCCCATTTATCAAATTTTTACTCCTCGCGCACCTCTGACTAAACCAAAGGGTACTTGAGCCTCTTACCCAAAGCCCCAATTTGACTCTGAGCGTTACAAGTTACCAAACTTGACACACATCTCAAACAAAATCAAAGGTTAAAAGGTAGTTCGAAAAGCAACTCTGAGTAACTTTAAGCCAGTAAAGTAACTTACAAAGTAGCCAAAAACGACTTTTTGTTTGCTTTCAAATTACAAATGTAGTCCTGGACGAAGGATATGGCTTCACACACAAACCAGCGTTTACCTGTTAAGACCATGAACAAATACGTTGCCTACTATCGCGTCAGCACTGCCCGTCAGGGGCAAAGCGGACTCGGCTTGGAAGCTCAGCAAGCAGCCGTGCAAGCTCATTTAAAAACGACAGGTGCTGAATTAGTGGCGGAGCTCATCGAGGTCGAAAGCGGAAAGAAGACCAAGCGCGTCCAGCTCGACGAAGCCATGAAGCAATGTAAGAAGAAGAAAGCCACACTTCTGATCGCAAAACTTGATAGACTAGCGAGGAATGTGCATTTCATTTCAGGTCTCATGGAAAGCTCCGTTGAGTTCCTAGCCTTGGATATGCAACACGCCAACCGCCTCACTATTCACATTATGGCGGCTGTGGCGGAAGATGAAGCCGCAAGAATCTCAGCTCGAACCAAAGCAGCTTTACAGGCAAGCAAGGCAAGAGGAACCGAATTAGGAAAGAACGGCAAGAAGCTGGCAGCTCAGAACCTCCAAGCCGCCAAGAAGCGAGATGAAAGAGTCATTCCATTAATCCATAAGCTTCAGGACAAGGGGATAAAAACGCTGTCAGGCATAGCTAGGGCATTGAATGGGCAGGGAGTCAAAACTACCACTGGTAAAGAATGGCATGCAATGACAGTGAAAAGACTTCTAAAACGAAATGTCAACCCCACTCCTCATTGACGAGCCCCCTGCAACCATACTCTTTAGATCTTGAATCTCATTGAGGGTTATTGCATTAGTGAAGGAGTCGTACATAATCAAGTTCCTCCCACCATGTCTAAAAGCTATAATTCTCTGGTTAGCGAAAAAATTCTACCGCTCTCAGTCGCTGCCAATCTTTCCGAAGCGTTCACAGAATGGAAATTTACGGAACACACAATAGATCATGAGTCGGCAACTGAAGAATGTGGACTTTGCTCACAAAAAGATCTCAGATATCACTTCGAAATCGAAAATGAACTGACCTCTCACAAGCTCATGGTCGGCTCTAGTTGCATTCTGAAATTTGATGTTAAAGTTTTCGAAGACGGCGAGTTACTAAACAAGCAAGATACAAGGCGTAAGCTCAACAAACTCATAGAACGGATGCATCAAGAGTCCTGTTTTAAGGCTTTAGAGATGGTACTGGAAGAGGAAGATAACCCAATCCTAAGAAACGCTTTGTCCTACTATAAAAAGAACAAGTACTTTACACCGAAATTTGCATTCGTCGTGTTATGGAGGCTCAACACGAACCAAATCAATCACAACCCTAGTTACTTCAATGTCAAGCTAAACAAGGACAGCTACAAGAGAGACTTGGAAAAAATGAATGAGTTCAGAGTACATACAATTTGGAAATCCCTGTCTTCTTCACAAAGGGCATTAGCTGAGCGACTCGGGCATAAACCGCCAAAGTCTTTATAATCACTCGCCCTGTACTTTTCTAGAGCGACGAGGACACAGTTGTCCTAAGCAAGGCTGCAAAGGACAACAGCTACACCCGACTTTCTGTCGCGGACGGAGGTTGTCTATGAGCTGAGACTCAAACGATGAGGCGGCTAGACCCTACAACTAGCTCATCTTATCCCAACAAATGCCCGACACACTCTGTGCATCGCGTCTTATTTCTTCCTGTTTCGGACTATCACAGGAACCGCTTGCGAACCAAATGGCTCACTCCCCTTCCTAAAGGGTTCTAAATCAAGGGCGCAAAGTCGTTTTATCGAATCCGTGACCGCATGGTTGTAGAGAAATATGTCAGACGCTCTACTCGTCTCATTTTTTGTGGCGCTACTCTATAGCATCCATATCTTCTATCACTCTTGTGACCCTACGACGAGCGATACCAGCTAGGCGACGCTGCGCCCTCTCCTCTAACTCCTCGTCATTCTCAATCTCCAGTAACGCCTCAGACAAACGCTTAACGCTACACCTAGCACGCTGAATACGATCAGCATGATACAACTCACGGTCTTCTCCATGAAGATCTTCCATAGATTTTATATCTTTCATACATAGTATTACAGAAATCCATATGTTTTGTGAAACGTGTGCCGCACTTTTTTTGTGTTTTCTTCAAACACATGCGACATCCCATTTCAGCACACTCTCCACTTGCTCAACGTCGAGTCTTTAGATCTATAATGTCATAGTACGCATTTGGATCAAATTTCCAATTCCGCTCACCGAGAACAACAGGAAGTATCGTCTCATCCTCGACTAACAATCTAAGAGCATATCTTGAAATGCCCCATTCCTCACACGCTTCCTTAGTTGAGAGAAGCCCTCTTTTTACTCCGCCGTGGCGGTCGCTACTACTTATTTTCGCCATGCTGTCGAGCAAGGTCTCGAACCTTGTTCGCCCCGCTCTTGTCACCAAGAGTGGCGCTCGACATATTAAAATACTCTATTTGAGTATGCCACGCATTATAACACAATTTTCGCCAGAGTCAAGAACTTTTGTGTTGACATACTCAATTTTCACTATCTCCAAAAACATCAACTACAGGCTTATCGATAAGATCAACATAATGACGCTCTGTGGTGATGATAGATTTGTGTCCCAGATATTTCGACGCAACATGGATTCCCTCAACACGCAGCACTTCACTTCCAAACTGCTTTCTCAACATGTGAATGAGCTTATTGTCGTGGCTATCTTTACCCACCCCCTGCTCCTCTAGCCACTTGATTACTGAAGTCATGTCAGAGAACAACCGACTTTGCGTGTTCCCTCCTCGCTCACATGGAATCAACCATTGTGTATCGGGTGTGTAATCAGATGAAGCCTCTCTTAACTCAAACAGCTTTTTCGCCAATTCTGGAGGTATCGGAATACTCCTCCCCTTCCCATTCTTCGGAGTCCACCCACCCACAGGGCTCACATCACACCAATACTCCTCATCTACATTTCTCAGCCAACTGACTTGCGCATGCTCAATCTCAGCCCTCCTCAAACCAATACCTAAAGCCATTTTCACAATCATCGCTTGAGAACTAGGAAGCTTCTCACACCCTTTCCCAATTTCCTTTTGCTTCTCTATCGAGAAAGGCTTGTACGGCTTAATCTCCTCCTTCAGCAACTTATCATCCGCAAATGGGGTCGTCATCTGGATGCCCTTACCCGCTAGAAACTTCAAGACATCATCACGAAAGAGAGAACGCACTGCCCTCATTCTATTGTTCAGGGTAGCATTCGCAGCTTCCCCAACCTTACAGATATCATAGAAGCTCTTCCCTTCAAAATCTTCGATGTGCTCAATCTCGGCATAGCTCGCCACCTGCTTCAAGCGGTGAAAGTAACTCTCGGCTGTCGATTGTTTCACAGGGCTTGGGTTCTTGCTTGGCAAATTGAACTCCTCGTACAGCCGAATGAATTCCTCAATAGTCGTCTTAGTGCCACGCTTCTTGATCCGCTCCCCCAATGTCTTTGCAACAGCTTCATCCCAATCGTAGGTCTCCAAGAACCCATTCAGCTTGTTGATCCGATTCTTTGCCTTCTTAAGATCATCCGTCTTCAAACGGACTGAACGCTGCTTCCCCTCCCACATTCGACGATACCGATACGAGGCACCGTGAAAATCCAATCCTTTGACACCAGTTTCCTTTTTAGCAGCCATACTGAACACTTATGCCACATCCTCCAAACTAGTCCAAACACAAAATCTCTAGTCCATTTGGACAGATTCCCGAATTACCCCACATCCTATCGAACTACTTTGGACTAACACCATCCCAACAAAAAAGAGCCTCAATCCTCTATACTAAAGGGATTGAGACTCCATGAAACCGTTTCGAACCAGATTGAACCAGTTCTAACTATAGTCCAATTTTAGAATTCGTAATCGATATAGAAGTTAAACTGCCCCCCCTTGTCCGCACGCTCGTCAGGCATCTCTAGAGGAAACGCGTAATCCAGCGCAATCGGCCCGAATGGAAGGTTCATACGCAAACCAACTCCGATATCAGAATAATACTCACCGATATCAAAATCCCAACTATCTAAACTTACGAAACCAGCATCGTAAAACGCAGCGCCTCGCACTGAAGAAATCACAGGGAATGACCACTCCACAGTCGCATAACCAGACGAATCACCGCCGTAAACTTCTCCTGTGCCTTGCGGAGAATCATAGTCGCGTGGACCCACATCACGATATTCAAAACCACGAAGGTTTCTCGCTCCACCGAGGAACTGGCGGTCGTAAATTGGAGTCTCTCCACTAGATGTTTCAACCATTGAAATGTTACCGTTCACTTCAAGAATGGAATCAAACCATAAGTTCCAGAATTTAGAACCTGTCAGGCTAAAGATAAAGGAATCGGTATCCCCCCCAAGAGCACTAACAACAGCTGTAGCTCCCACGTCAATTTTGTGCCCACTACGTGGCGTCTGTAGTGCATCTCGGCTATCCCATACATAATTTAAAGAAATTGCTGGACGAGTGAATTTACCACCAAACTGTTGGAACACAGAAGTGTCAGGAACATCATTTTCAACATCCACCTTAATTTTCTCCCAGCGCATCTCCCCACGAAGATAAGCAAAGCGACCGATTGGCTTACGCATGAACAGCGCTCCACCTACATTGCGTTGCTCATACTCGTCAGAAAGGTTTTGAGCTCCATGATAGAAAACTTCGCCACCAAGTGAAAGGCGTCGACCCAAAAACCACGGCTCTGTAAGCGAGAGACTAAAGTCCTGGGTTTCGGAACCCATCCTGAGATTCAAGCTCATACGCTGACCACCTCCACGGAATTTCCAAGGATTGGTAATATCAAAGTTTGTTTCTTCCACCGTGATGTAACCCACCACGCTATCAATCGAACTAAATCCGAGACCGAAACTCAACTGACCAGTCTGCTTTTCCTCAACTAACACGTTGATATCACGATACCCTTCTTGGTCAGATGGAGAGCCCTGCGCTACCACATTTGAGAAATAGTTTAAACCTTCGAGACGCTTACGGGTTGTTTCTACATCAACAGTATTAAAGTTGTCCCCTGGTTTGAGAGGGATCTCACGACGAATCACTTTGTCTTTCGTTTTATTGTTACCCTCGATCGTCACGCGTCCCACCTTATAAGGACGACCTTCAGTAACAGTGTAGGTGATATTCACCGTATTCTCACTCGCATACTGAATATCAGGATCCACGCTAGCATCAGCATAACCACGGGAACCATAATAGCTACGAATCGTGGTAATATCCTTACGCATTTTGCTAGCCGAAAAAGTATCACCATTGTTCAGTGTCAAAACGGGCATTAACTCCTGCGGTGAAAAGACTTTCATCCCACTAGTGAAACGAATCTGATTCACCGAATACTGCACACCTTCATAGATGTCCATTTCCAACTCAATCTTGCTCTTATCTCCACCAGTAAACAACTCAGTCAAGGAGCTCGATTTAAGCACGTACTCCACATTATCACCGGCTAAAAAGACAATATCACCATTCTCGTTCGGTTGTCTCACCATCCGTTTGAAACCAGATGTCTGAGCTTTCAAGTAACCATTATTCCGGTAAAAATCTAGGATTCGGTCTTCGTCCGCTTGCAACTCATTGACGTCAATACGCCCAGACTTCGTGATGAAAGATAATATATCCTTCTTCTTAGTCTCCATCTTCCTACGTAAGTCACCATCGGAAAATGCATTATTCCCATTAAACTTAATCGCTTTCAACACCAATGCCTCACCCTCATTAACCTCGAAAATCACATCACTGAACCCAGCTCGATCCGTCTTCTGCAATCGATGCGTCACATTAACATCTGAAAATCCATACCCTTGGTAATACTCCTCAATCTTCTTGCGTGCCTCATAGATCGCCACATCACTAATCGGCAAACCTGGCTTCAACTCAGTTTCCTTTGCCAACTTGCCGTCTGAAAACTCTTCATTCCCTGCAAAACCAACACCCGCCAACGCTGGACGTGTCATCACTTCAACAATCAATGTCATCCCAGAGCCAGACTCTTCACCAGACATCGTCACATCATCTACCAAACCAGAATTTACTAATGAGCGAATGTCATCATCTAGCTTCTCAGCACTAAAAGTCTGACCAGGCTTCACCGACATTAAGTTTCGAATCCGCGCCTCATCCACAGTTTTCGCACCTGCATAACGCACCTGTACGGAATTAATCTTCTTATCGGTGAAATCTTGCGCGAGCGCTATCGAGGCAATCCCTAGAAAAAGGGCAATGCAATACCTCAAAGAGGCTCGGAAAGACGAATGAACTTTGGTCATTGTTGAATAGATAGTTAAATTAGAAAACCTGAAATTTCAGAGGGCCGATAACAACCCCTCCCTAGCAGAAGGTCAAGGCGAATCACAATTCGCTTCAGGGCCCAAAAAGAACATTTCAGAGAAGAAATTTCATTTTTATCCACTTTCATCTTGCACAGCTCACAAGGACATGCTTCTTTGCGCCCGCGCTCAGCGCTAATCATTCTGCGTCCCGTTCGTCTAATGGTTAGGACTCCGCCCTTTCACGGCGGCAATAGGGGTTCGAATCCCCTACGGGATGCCATTTCTTTTTGAAGAAGTGCAATCAACAAAAAAGCTCATCAGCAATGATGAGCTTTTTTTATTTGGGCATGAGAATACTGTTCGGCTGTGATACCCTGCTCATTTTAAAATAAAAAGCCTCACCACTCACGGTGAGGCTTTTTATGTCTCATTTCTGGTCATTGTATAACCAGACCTTTAATTAGTCTTATACCACTCCTCGCCTTACGGAGCTAAGTAAGTCATCGACTCTACCCCTTCATCAGTATTCTCTGACTCACCGCCTAATCCAAATGGATGACTATTCCCGTCAATAAGTGTACCTCGAATTGTGAGTTGGCCTTCATCCACAAATTCAAACTCTCTAACAATGAAAACCTCCTCATTAGAATTAAAATCAACAGCAAAGCTATCAATCAATGTCTCAGCTTTAACTGCCTCTATGAAGGCATTCAGATCGTCCCGGCTATCGCTTGCGATAAGTGCATTCAGCTCATCTTCTGCCGAACCTCCTGGACCTACCACACTATTAAACTTAACTAGGGCTTCAGCCTCACTCAGACGATCGTCGATCAATGTCAACAATGGTGCTCCAGACTCTTTGTAAGCAAAACTTAAACCCTCCGCTCTCTCAGCACCAGCTGACAAATCGCCCTTCCGTGCATCTACATCTGTGATGGTAAACAGAAGAGTCTCACCTTCTACAAGAATCTCAAAAACACCTCCATCTACTTGGTTCAACACAATACAAAAATATACTTACTGCTGAACAATTATTCCTGTGGGGGCTCCAGGTCAGACAAACACTTAAATGGATTACACGAACAATATCTATCGATATAACTAGGGGCAATACAATTCACCCCCCACATATAGGGGGGGATGATAACATGAACGCACTTTTGCGAGTGTAAAGGCACCCTGATACCTATTACAACCACACATGCTTGCCTCCATATTTATGCAGTTATATGACTAAGATTTTTTATAAATTTGTCACCCAAACACACTCGTACGGCTCCAGCTCAACACACTGCATTCCCTCAGTAATTTTCGCTCCAGTAAGAAGATCGTACCAGCTCTCAGTTGCCACTAAATTCAATTCGACGATCGGAATCGATTGTTTCTTGTCTGAGATGTTGTGCAGCGCAAATACCGATTGGTCACGATTAAGGCTCGCGCGCCAGAAGGCGAAAACCTCCTTGCCAAAATGCAGGGTGTATTGTGTCGCATTCGGGTGGAAAGCAGGTTGCTTACGACGGATCTTGATTAACTCCCTCAGGGAATCAAACACCTTGCCATGATGGAGACTCGAATCTTCAAGCTTCTGCTTGAGTTCTTCGGCATCCCATTTGTGTCGATTGATCGCTCTCAACTCACCACTCTCAGCCACTCCTTGTGTATCATTTTCAGTACCTAACAAGCTGTGAATGTAAAATGCTGGAACACCTTCTAAGGCTAGCATGATTGTGTGCGCGCAGAGAAATCGCTCCACCTGCCACTGGTCCCTCGAGCCTCCAATTTTACCGGCCAAGGCACTAAACAGCGAAATGTTAGCCTCGTATGGTTTCAACTGACCATCGGGCATCTTGCGCATCGAAATCTCCCCACCGAAGGAGCATAGCGTATCAGTCAGCCCCTTCAATTCATCATCTGAAAGCAAACCTTCCGCTGGACGCAAGCCTATGCCATCATGTGATGCGATGAAGTTGAAATACGAACGGCCGCGGCGCGCTGGAGGCATCGACATCATCCATGTCTTCAAGTGCGTACAATCACCGCTCAGCATTGTATTCACCAATAGCGGCGGCAGCGAGAAATTATAGATCATGTGAGCCTCGTTATCATTGCCGAAGTATGAAAGATTCTCTTTGTTCGGCACATTAGTCTCGGTAATAATCACTGCTTCTGGCTCGAGCGTTTCTAAAACAAGTCGCAGTAATTTAATAATCTCATGCGTCTGATCTAAATGCACACAGCTCGTTCCAGACTCTTTCCACAAGAACGCGATCGCATCCAAGCGGAACACTTTGACCCCTTCTGCTAGATAACGGCGAATCACCCGGATAAATTCAATTAACACCTTCGGATTGCGGAAATTCAGATCCACTTGGTCTGCACTAAAAGTACACCAGACCTCCTTCACTCCATCAGCGGTCTCTACCGGAGTCAACAGCGGATGCGGCCTCGGACGAACCACCTGTGAGACATCCTCGTAATCTTCTCCTAACACAAAATAATCCGAGCCAGGATCTCTACCCTCTTTGAAATTCTTAAACCATTCCGATTCACTTGAGCAATGGTTAATCACCAGATCTGCCATCACTGTGAAGTCATTGCTAATTTCACGAATATCTTGCCACGAACCAAACTCCGGCTTCACCTTGTGGTAATCAACCACCGAGAAACCGTGATCCGATGTAAAAGGACAAAATGGTAAAATGTGTACTCCACTCGTCACTCCACGCAAATGAGTGCGTAACATGTGTTGTAGCGTGTGTAGCGGCTTCTCACCCTCACGCTTTATCGAATCTGCATATGTAATCGTGTAAACGTCATTCTCATCCCACTTATCCGCCACATTGTGCACTTCTACAGCAGCTTCTGTAAGTCCACCTTCTTCCATGATTTCGGAAGTGATCTCAGCAGCATTTTCTTCACCATAGACCATCTGCACATGTTGCTCCACACGCAGGCGCACTTGCTGAACTCGGGGGTGGTTAGCTTGGTCATAAGCTTTCCCACCAAACTCTCTCATATCTGCATCCACCGCTTCTAACAGCTCATCCATAATATCAGGGAACGCCGACTGAACACGATTCCAGCTCGGCATAAATGGAGTTTCCATCGATTTTTCAGGATCTAAGAACTCGTGACCTGCTTGCATCACATTTTCAGCAAATGCTTCTACCGCAAGACCCTCAGTGTGACGGTCATACTTCAGACCATTCATCACTGCATCATTGTGATAGCTATCTACCATATCCAGAGCAATACGGTAATACGTCGCCTTAATCGTACGGATGCGCTCAGGCGAAAAGACTTCACCCTGCGTCGCCATTTTACGGTACAAGGACTTCGCAATGTCACTACTCATCTTAGAAAGACCACGCGTCTTATCCTCTAACGACAAGTCTTGGTGCTTGTGGTCGTAGATATCAGCAATATCCACCTGGCAAATCTGATTGGTTGCGTAGTTGCGGTGCATCTCAGAAAGAGTGCCCATTTCCAAACCCCAGTCAGAAGGGATACGGATATCCTCAATCACATCGCGCGCTAAAGAAAATTCACCAGCAAGCGGATAACGGAAACTATCTAAGTAGTTCAGATAATCGTTTGCCCCACATACCTTCTTCAGAGTTCTCAATAATGGTGTCACTAACAAGCGACACACTCTCCCGTTCATCGAATTGTTGGCAACTCGCGCATAGTAACCTTTACAGAATTTGTAACTGAACGAAGGGTGCGCCACCGGATAGATCAGGCGAGCTAACATGTCACGCGAGTACGTTGTAATATCGCAATCATGCAAGGCTACAGCCTCTGCTTTCTCAGACGCAAGAACGTAACCAAACATATACCAAACATTCCTCCCTTTACCTGGCTCCTCAGGCGCGAGCCCTTTCTCTTGCAGCTTCGCATCTAGCTTGCGCAGGCGTGGTCCATCATTCCAAAGCACTTTTGGCTGCTGTGGTAAGCGGCTAAAAAAATCGAGCGCGTAGCGATATTGCTCTTCATTCGCTCTGTCCAAACCAATGATAATTTGATCAAGGTAAGGAACCTGCGCGATCTCATCGACAATCTTTGAGAGTGCTGGCCCTTCTAACTCTGAAAAAAGCGAAGGCAGCACCAGCGCCATCGGCTTTTTCTTAGAAAATTGTACAAGCTCATTCTCCAGATCCTCAAGAGGTCGGTCATTAAGCTGATGAAGTGTCGTAATAATTCCGTGTTGGTGAAAGTCGCCCATAATATCTAGAAGTTTTTAATAATGTTAGAAATAGCTTCGCCCCAACCTTTGGAGCCAGTTTGAACCGCATCGATGCGGTGAGAATTGTTCGGATCAACGCGAGGCCCATCTGCATGGGGAATCACTACGGCTATATCCGCAGCTTCAAGCATCGCCTTGTCATTTGCGCTGTCACCCACCGCCACGACCACCCATTCGGTCGTTGGCTCTGCTTGCTGATACAGCTCAGTTACCTTTTGCATGCCTTGCGCTTTGTCCACCGGCCCCATCAGATGGATAAATCGCCCACCTCGCAGCGCTTTCACTCCATGCTGCTGCATCTTCGCCATAAACACTTCCCACTCTTGATCTGTGTCGCGCCATAAAATCGGCTCTGTCGTATCGCGCTCCATCGCCTGCCTCGCAGACTCAGTGCTGAGCCCAGTGTGCTCAACCACCTGCTCTACCGACCAATCAGAAAAACCTTCAAACTGATATCCTTCACTGGCCCGCAAGCCATGTGCATACCTCAAAATCTCCTGCCGCGACATACCCGAAGACTGAGGGATGTAACCAAAAGCATCCGCCTCCCCCTCCGGAGCGATCACACTCTCCTTATGCACAGCAACCATCCCACCATTTTCAGCAACCACCGCATAACATTGCTCTAACTCATGCGCCAAAAAGCGCAATTCCGCGTAGGTTTTGCTCGAATTAGGCACCAGTGGGAAGCCATGCTCTTTTAACTCTCGAATCGCCTCTTTCGCACCATCATAGCCGTAATCCTCATCTAACAATGAGCTATCTAAATCAGTTACTACTAAAAGTTTCCGCGTCGTTTTTTGGGTCATGAGAGAGTTTGTGAATGAAATAATCAGCCACTCAGTAATCAACTAAGCAACTACCATACCAGCTTCCCATAAAACCTATGGGCGGCAAGAATTGATTCATGAAATCTCTGCCATACTAAATCGCGTTGACCAATGCCTCGTGACTGCTAAACCAAGCTCATGAGCCAAGCTCCCGCCAAAGAAGAAAACCCGTTGGTCAACATCATCATCAACGTACTCCTCCCCACCATCATCCTTAGTAAATTAAGTAAAGAAGGTGATGCCGTCTATCAGCTTGGCCCCACCCTCGCGATGGTCGTTGCGCTGGCACTACCTTTCGGCTACGGTATTTGGCATTGGGTCAAACATAAGAAACTGAACATCTTCTCCTGTGTCGGTCTCGGCGCCATTCTCCTCACTGGTCTCATCACCATCTTCCTCTGGAAAAGCCCAGAAGCGAAACCGCACGTCGCCCTCATTTTCGGCCTCAAAGAAGCAATCCAGCCACTCATCCTCGGCTCACTCTTCCTCATCACCCGCCGCTCTAGCAACCCACTTTTCCGAACATTCATCTACAACGACAGCATCTTCGACGTCAAACGCATCGAACAATCAGTCGCAGAAAAACAACGCATCTCAGAATACGATGGCCTTATCTGGAAATGCACCCTCCTCTTCTTCGGCTCCTTTTGCATCAGCGCTGTGCTTAACCTTGGCCTCTCATTCTATTTCCTCGGCGACCTCGAAGCCACAAACCCTGACTGGCGCACCGTATACAATGAACAAGTCGGCCGCATCACCTTTTGGGGTTTCCTCGTCATCGGTGCTCCTCTGATGATTGTCGCCTTCTACATTCTCTACACCATGGTCAATGGCCTTGAAAAACTCACAGGCCTCGACCGCGAAACTCTCCTCGTTCCCCGCTAGCATTCCCCCATTGACCAATGCCTAATTGACCAATGATTCGTGTAAAACAACTCGCCCTGCTGCTCGCCCTTCCATTTATCCACCAGCCCCTTGCCGCTGAACCTAACAAAGAGCCCGAAATCCCCACCACCGGTCTCAAACCTCTGCGCCCAGCCACCGAAGCACAATTCGCATTCCTCTGCCTCAATAATGTAAAAATCGCCAAATCAGAAGATCTCAAACAAGCTCTCGTAAAATGGTTCAAACTGTCATCTGAAAAAGAAATTCACGAGTGGAAATTTAAGCCAGAAACTCAAACCTTTTCATGGAGAATCGGCCGCTCCCGCTTCGTCGCTAGCTTCGAAGCTCAGCCAATCCCGAAAGACGATATCCGCTACGCCTCCAATAACTCCATCCATTGGCCAAATGCGGAACAAGAAATGCTCAAACACGCAGCCCACTACACCATCACTTGCACCAGCATTCACCACGAACCATGGCACGCAGCTCTCGATCTCTCACACGCCATTGCCGCACTCACTGAAACCCATCAGCCTACTGGCATCTATTGGGGGGACGCATCCATTGTCCATGCGCCTAACAGCTTCCTCAAACAGGCCAATTACCAACTCGATCAAGCAGGTAAAGTCCCTAGCTCGCTCTGGATCGGCATCCTCTTCGAATCCAATACGAAAGGTGGCTGGAACATTTTCACCGACGGCTTCAGCCCGCTCGGTCATAAAGACATCGAAATTCACAACTCCCAGCTTCAACGCACTCTCCTTTTCGACCTACTCAACGACCTCAAACAACGCGTCCTCGAACGCAAACTCAAGCTAACAAACGATCTAATCATCGACGGTCCCGACAATACCCAGTGGAAAATAAACACTGGAAAATCCATCATCGGTAAAACCAAACCCGTCTGGATCCTCACCCAGCAATAAGCAAACCATTTCCCATTCCTATGTCTGAAACTGAAGAAGACCGCCCACTACGCATACGCCTGCGCTCCGATTGCCCCTGCGGCTCCAGCCAGAGCTATAACGATTGCTGCCGAGATTATCACATCGGAAAAGCTCAACCAAAAACTGCGGAGCAGCTCATGCGCGCACGATATTCCGCCTTCTTTTTCCGCTTACCTGACTACCTCGTTAGCACCCAACACCCAGACACCCGTAAGCCAAATCTTAGAAAAGAGTTAGACGCTATGCTGCCCACAGTCATGTGGCGCTCACTCAATATCCTCAGCTCTAGCAAGGGCGGTCTCGAAGACAAAAAGGGAAAAGTCGAATTTACAGCCCAATACCACGAAGACGGCGAACTCCACGAAATGTATGAACACTCACGCTTCAGACGCCTCAAAGGAATGTGGAAATACCTCGATGGCAAGGGCTAAAAGCAAAACCAATGAAGACTCATAACTCTCAAATGAGCCCCCTTCATAAATCTTGGGAATAGTCTTCGCTATCTATCCTCCTATTTAAGGAAAGCGTTCCGCCACTTTCCCGATAAATTAAATCAATACCTGTCATGAAAAACGCCATCATCGCCCTCACCGGCGCAACCACACTCGCCCTCGTCTCCTGCGAAAACCCTGCAGATAACTCGACTGCAGCTAAAGTCTCAGACGCCAAAGAAGTCACCACTAGTGAGACTTCGGGTCAAAAATGGGTCTTTACTGACGCCTCCACCATCACCTTCGTTGGTTCAAAAGTAACTGGCAGCCATGATGGTGGCTTCAAAACATTCTCTGGGCACTTCTATCTCGATGGAGAAAGCCTCGCCCCGAGTGGACACCAAGTTGTCATCGACATGAACTCCACTTGGTCAGATTCAGAAAAACTCACAGCACACCTCAAAAACCCAGACTTCTTTGATGTCCCACAATTTCCAGAAGCGAAATTCGTCGTCACAAACATCAAAGACCAGCGCGGAGCCAAAGGCGAAACCCACCTCCTCACCGGTAACTTTACCTTTCACGGCATCACTAAATCCCTAGATATTCCAGTAACCGTTGATAAGTCAGAAAATTCTATCAACGTTAAAGCCGACTTCTTCATCAACCGTTTTGACTTTGACGTGAAATATGAAGGTAAAAAGGATGACCTCATTCGCAAAGAAGTCGTAATCCGTTTCGACCTACACGCCGAACCAGCTGCTGAATAATCCTTCCTTGAACGAATTCTTTTCACCTAGACCCTCTGAGTACACGTTTACTCAGGGGGTTTTTGTATTATTCCCATACTCAACAAACTGTTAAGCTCGTGGCTTTAACCTCACCGAAAATGTTGACTTGGGGGAACTTTATAAAAAGCCAGATAAAACAGCCAACCTAACACTGGAATCAAAATAGTCCCCCGTTAAAATCATTCAATCCTAAGCGTGCTCTTATCCAGCACGCTTTTTTCTTTAAATGATCTACAAGAAATCGCCTTCTCAGCGCGTAAACCTTGTAGATTTTTCTAACAGTATGCGCCCACCAAAGCATTCCAATCAACCTGAAACCGCCCACCTGTTCCAACCTCTGCTCATCGATATTCTTGACCCGTCCCACGAGCTCGTCGTCTTAGCAGCGAAAATCGACTGGGACTGGCTCGACGGACAACTCTGCGAATTGTACTCGACCACGGGGCGCGCCGCCATTCCCACCCGACTCATGGTTGGCCTGCATCTACTCAAACATGCCAAGGCTCTTTCCGACGAAGAAGTCTGCCGACAGTGGAAAGAGAATCCCTACTTCCAACTCTTTTGTGGTGAAAAATATTTCCAGCACCGCTTCCCGATCGAGCGCAGCTCCATGACCCATTGGCGCAAACGCATCGGTGATAAGAAACTCGAACCCCTCATCAGTGAACTGCTACGAGTTGCGCATCAAACAGGAGCCCTGGACATTGAAAGCTTGAGCAAGGTCATCGTCGACACCACCGTCCAGCTCAAGAACGTCACTCATCCGACCGATGCCAAGCTCGCTTTGCGCGGACTCACAGAGCTTGTCAAAATGGCAAAACTTCACGGCATCAAACTGCGTCAATCTTACGCGAAGGAGGCCAAGCGACTCGCCATCATGGCTGGTCGCTACGCCCATGCCAAACAGTTCAAACGCATGCGTAAGACTCTCAAAAAACTCAAGGGACGTCTTGGCCGCGTGGAGCGCGACATCGCCCGCAAAATAAGCGGCAACACGGACCTCGAAGAGACCTTTCGCCTGCCATTTTACAAAGCCTTCCTCATCCGCACGCAAAAGCCACGCGACAAGGTGAAGATCTACAGCTGGCACGCCCCGGAGGTTGAATGCATCGCCAAAGGCAAGGCGCACAAACCCTACGAATTTGGCATCAAAGTTTCGGTGACCACACCGATGGAACGCTCTGCAGGCGGGCTGTTTGTTCTGCACAGCGAAGCCATCGAAGGCCGGCCTTACGACGGCCATACCCTTAATCGGGTCATTCAGGCAACCCGAGCCATCAGCGGCATCAAACCCGAACGCATCTACGTGGATAAAGGCTATGTCGGTCACGACTACCCAGACAAGCGCGCAGTCTTTCGCAGCGGACAAATCCGTGGCGTGACCCCTGAGATCAAAAGAGAGCTTCGGCGACGCTCCGCGGTCGAGCCAGTCATCGGACACATGAAAACCGACGGTCACCTAGGACGCAATTATCTCCACGGCAAGGATGGAGACAAGATCAATGCAGTTCTGTGTGGCGCAGGCCACAATATGCGCCTTCTGCTCAAGTGGTTCGCCACTTTTTTGCTCAAAATCCTCAGTACAATCTTTTCGCAAAAAAGCTCCGGCCACAGACCGGAGCTTCAATGCGCTTGAAAAATGCTATTTTTAACGTGGGACAAAATAACCAGCGACCAAAAGATCTTCTTACTAGCGCTGCCCTCACGTCCCAACAATTGCCCCACCAAGAACCCTGTAACTATAAAGTATACCCCAATAAAACAGACCAACGCCACTACACTAGCAAGGTCTCCCTTCAAAGCATCGCTGACGGTCTCCTGAATTTTCTCTGCGAGCATTCTCTGTGAAATTTATTGCACCAGACGGATCCCGCCATCTTCAAAAATAATTTTCCTCTCTTTGAATAGCTGGCTCAGAGCTCGCTTATATGTCTTTTTACTCACGTTATAAGCTGCCAAAATAGAGCTCGGATCAGCCTTATCTCCCAACTCGGAAAATCCACCACTCTGCTTCAAGCGATCCAGAATTTGCTGACTCAAATCCATCGCTTTCTGTGGGCCAGGTTTCTGTAAAATGAGATCCAACTTGCCGTCAGGACGAGTCTCCAACACGTAAGCTTTGAGCTTCTGTCCTACTTCTAGTGCTTGAAAAATTTGATTATGATAAAGCAAACCCCAATCTTCTCCTTCGACCACCACTCGATAACCAAGGTCAGTACGATCTACGATCATGATATCCACCTCTTCATTTTCCAAGTAGCGTCGCCCCGTCTTACCTAGATATCTACCTAGCCTCGCCGTTGCAGCTATACGCCGCGTTTCCTCGTCCACATACACTCGCACAACCACATTGATTCCCTGGCTCACCTTCCTTTTCTGCTCACCAAATGGTAGCATTAAATCCTTCACCAAACCCCAGTCCAAAAACGCTCCATGCGGAGTCACCTGCGTCACTTTCAACACAACAAAATCCCCCACCATCGCTTTAGGCGTCCATGTTGTAGCAATCAGACGATCTGCCGAATCACGATAAATGAACACATCGAGCATATCGCCAATATAAGTCTCCTCAGGGACCTCCTTAATCGGCAAGAGAATCTCTCCATCAGTGCCAGCTTCGAGATAAATGCCACGTTCCTCTTCACGCGTCACCTCGAGAGTATTCATCTTGCCGAGCTCAATCATGTTCAATGCCTACTTCCATCTGACAACGATAGAAAGACAAAGTTTAACACATTAGACCGACTAGTCTGTCTCAGCCTTGTAATTAGGACTCATGTCCTCAGCTCCCATACGCATCGGCTGAGGTAAACTCGGTGCAGTCGTTGCCGCCTCAAATGAAGGCAACTCTTGAATCGCCACTAACACAGACTCAGGACGCTTACTCGGATCGGATTCGATCAACCAATAAATCCATTTCCTAAAAACCTCAGGAATATCTGCCCGATAACCTCTCAAATAAGGGATTTCACCCGCCTGATGCTTCGCATGCGCCAGATCTAGCGGCAAACCCGCAAGGGGATGCCCTCCCACAGATACCCAATACACTAATTGACCGAGCATATACAAAGAGCTCTTCGCCCCACACGGCTTTCCATCAAAAATTTCAGGTGCCATCAGTGCTGGATCTAATGTTTTAGACAATGCTCGCTGATCTCCTCCTGCGACCAAAGGAATCAACTTAGAGTGCCCTAAATCCATTAATATATAATGATAACCGCCAGAAGCCTTCGGCGTTCCAAGTACAGAGGAAGGGCATAGCGCATGATGGTAATAACCCGCATTTTCTGCCGCTTGAAGAGCATCCAAACATTGTCGCGTGAGATCATAAATACTACGCAAACTCATTTGCTCCTTCTGCTTTAAAATTTGACTCAACCGTAAGCCCTCCACATGGGCTGTCACCAAATAAGGGCCTTGCTCATCTACCCCAGCATCAAATACTGATAAAATATTAGAATGGCTAATCCCAGAAAGATCGCTCACAACTTCATTAAAACGCTTCAGCCATTCCTCATTGTGAAAATTTTCTTCCGTTGTATCGAACCGACGAAGCGCCACTAGACGATTGAGCTCGGTGTCATATGCTTCATACACCGCACCAGCCCTCCCTCGGCCTAGTTCTTGTTCAATCCGGTAACGTTCGTCCATCTAGAATAAGGGTATGCAGATGCTATATTTCCGACAAGTCGCATTTTCGAGCGCCATACATTTAATCTGTACGTAAATTCACAGAACATACATCAACATATAATTAAAATACACCGCAAGCTAAAGCTTAACATACTCACCTATCAATACTTACAAAACCAGCAAAAAGACCATTATCCTTCACTCGTTTTTCTATAATGAAAACCAGAAAAAATCTCAAAGGAGCCCTTCACATAATCTACTTTTCCAAAGCCACATTAAAGGATTTCCCCAAAATAGCCTTCTACGCATTGTAAAACACACCCGCAAAAACAACAATAATAAACTTTTTTTAGACACTTACATCAAATACACACTCATTCCAAACTAGCAACCATCGGAGCTTGACGCTGTCTACTAGCTACCGCTAGCCTGTAGGCCTTCTCACCGACTCGGGCGTCGGTGCCGATCAATATTAACTCAGCCAAATTACTATCGTGGACCACAACGACATCCGCAAAATCGTAGAGCTCATGGATGAGCACGATCTTTCCTACTTCCACCTTGAGAAGGACGACTTCAACCTCAAGCTTAAGAAAGGTCTCGATGCCGACTCTATCCAAGCAGCATTCGCAGCAATGCCGGCACCTGCCGCCGCTCCAGTAGCTGCTGCCCCAGTCGCTCCAGCAGCTGCTACTCCCACTGCCGAGCCAGCCGCTGCTGCTCCTACAGGAGAAACTATCGACTCACCGATGGTTGGCACTTTCTACCGCAAGCCATCTCCTGATTCCCCTAACTTCGTGGAAGTTGGCGACACAATCAGTGAAGGCCAGACTATCTGCATCATCGAAGCAATGAAGGTGATGAATGAAATCAAAGCAGAGACATCCGGAGTCGTCACAGCCATCAACGTAGAAGACGCCACACCTGTACAATTCGGTGATGCGCTCTTTACTCTCAAGTAATTTCGGCTCCCGCCGAGACATTTCCTTCACCTGAATCCTGAGCTGTAAGAACAGTTGTCTGTACCATGTTTAAAAAAGTCTTAGTCGCCAACCGCGGCGAAATCGCTCTCCGAATCATCCGCGCCTGCCGTGAGCTAGGCGTCGCATCTGTCGCTGTATACTCAGAAGCAGATGTCGACTCCATGCACGTGCAACTCGCCGATGAAGCAGTATGCATCGGCCCTGGGCCATCTAAAGATTCCTACCTCATGCCAGACCGTATCATCGCGGCAGCAGAGGTGACTGAAGCAGACGCCATTCACCCTGGCTATGGCTTCCTCTCCGAAAACGCACGCTTCGTAGAAATCTGCGAAAGCTGCGACATCACATTTATCGGGCCAAAAGCTGAAACTATCCGTCGCATGGGGGACAAGAACACAGCCCGCGCCACAGCACTTGAAAATGGCGTTCCTGTAACCCCAGGCTCCGATGGCATCCTCGAATCCGCACAACACGGCCTCGAACTCGCTAAAGAAATTGGCTTCCCAGTCATGATCAAAGCCACTGCAGGTGGCGGCGGACGCGGCATGCGCCCATCCTTTAGTGAAGACGACTTCATCGACCTCTACAATCAGGCATCTCAAGAAGCCATTGCCTGCTTTGGCAACGGCGAATGCTACCTCGAGAAATTAGTTCTCAATCCACACCACGTGGAATTCCAAGTTTTCGGTGACACCCACGGCAACGCCATTCAACTCGGTGAACGCGATTGCTCCATGCAGCGCCGCAACCAGAAAATTATTGAGGAATGTCCATCGCCACTCCTCACACCTGAACTCCGTGAGCGCATGGCTGAAGCCTCAGTGAATCTCGTGAAGAACATTGGCTACATCAATGCTGGCACCATTGAATACCTCGTTAACGCAGACGCCACTGACTTCTACTTCATGGAAATGAATACCCGTATTCAGGTCGAACACCCAGTCACAGAAGAAGTCATGGGCTGCGAACTCATTAAAGAGCAAATTCGTATCGCTGCAGGTGAACCACTTTCCGAGCATGTCAAAAATGCAGAACCTCGTGGCTGGTCCATCGAGTGCCGCATCAATGCCGAAGACCCGTATAACAACTTCGCGCCAAGCCCAGGAAAGATCGACCTCTGGTATGCACCTGGCGGTAAAGGCGTCCGTGTAGACACCCACGTCTACTCCGGCTACTCCGTCCCGCCATACTACGATTCCATGATCGCTAAACTCATCTGCACCGGCGCTACACGTGAAATCGCCATTGCTCGCATGAACCGCGCTCTTCAAGAATTCATGATTCGCGGAATCAAAACCACTATCCCATTCCAGCTCGAAATCATCAACCACCCAGACTTCAAGTCTGGCAATTACGATATCGCTTGGGTCGGAAAATTCCTCGAAGAAAAAATGGCCGAAAGAGCCTAATTCATTTTCTTCCTACATTTTCAACAAAAGCGAGGCTCATCGAGTCTCGCTTTTTTCGTGATCCAAATACCCATTCTAAGTCCGCATAAACAACGCATATAAAAAGAATGAGGCGACGAGCCGAAGCTCGCCGCCTTATTGTGTGTGTCGTTTTGCTTTTATTGCCTCAAGGTGGCGAGGACAATCTGTGCGAAAGTGGAGATTTTGTCTAGTAATTTGTGTCTATTATTTAACTCAAAAGTTAATCAGTCATTTGAACAACAGGAGCTATCACTTTCATCGCCCAAAGCTAATTCCTGTTTTCGTAAATCTCTCTCAGCCTTCTTCTTCGCTCGAGCTTCACGGAAAAAATGTTGGAGAATCGCCAAACACTCCTCTTCTAAGACACCAGACTCCAATTCGCATTTGTGATTAAGCGGTGGATTAGAATCTAATAAATTGATCCAACCACCAGCTGCACCACCTTTTGGATCGGGAATACCAAACACCACTCTATCTGGGCGACAATGCACCAAAGCTCCCGCACACATAGGACACGGTTCCTTTGTCACGTACACTGTACACCCCTCCAACCTCCAATCTCCAATCGCACTCTGCGCCGAAGTCAGTGCTAACATTTCCGCATGTGCCGTCGCATCTTTTAGCGTTTCTACCTGATTCCACGACCGCGCGATGATTCGCTCCTCTTTGACGATCACCGCCCCAATCGGCACCTCCCCAGCCTTGTATGCTTTCTCAGCCTCACGTAAAGCCTGCTGCATATAATACTCATCACCCTTGCCTTCGATCAAGAAATCCTCGCTCATGAATTAAGTTTTAATCCTGCAATCCCGCACTGCCAACTTGAAACCACCAATTTTCCGCCTAGTATTCAGCGCATGAAGAACTGGCACCACACAGATCGTATTATGGCACCTTCCCTACTCGCCGCTGATTGGGGACGCGTCACCGAAGAAGTTACTCGCGCAATTAACTCCGGAGCCGATTGGCTCCACCTAGATGTCATGGACGGCCACTTCGTCGACAACATCTCTTTCGGTCCGCAAATGATCCAAGCCATTCATGAGAGCAATGACATCTTCCTCGACGTCCACCTCATGATCACACGCCCAGACCACTATCTCCCACGCTTCCTCGCCTGTGGAGCTGATATGATCACCGTCCACGTAGAAGCCGAACACAACGTCGCGCACACCCTCTCTGAAATCCGTAAAGCCGGTGTCCTCGCTGGCCTCGCACTCAACCCAGCAACTCCATTTGAAGAAGTCATTCCGCACCTTTCAAACATCGACCTCCTCCTCCCCATGACCGTCGTTCCAGGCTTCGGTGGCCAAGCCTTTATGGAAGACATGATGCTCAAAGTTGAAGCCGCAGCAGCTTTCCGCAGCGAACACAATCTCAATTTCCACATCGAAGTCGATGGCGGCATCAACGCCGAAACCGCAGCCATCGCAGCCAAAGCGGGTGCAAACGTCCTCGTCGCTGGTTCCTCCTCTTTTGGCGCTAAAGACATGAAAGCCGCCATCACAGCCATGCGCGAAGCGTAATTACCTTCACGCTCACCTAAAAGCCCACCGCATAGAACGGCTCAACGGTGAATAAAACTCATACATCTCATTATTGTGTGTAGTGATAGTCACTGAAACTTCACACTTTTCACTTCACACTTACACGATCCACTCCTACCTTTTCCGCATTCGAAGCAAGCTAATCACCAGCGTGCAAAATTTTCACAACACAAATAAATAGATTATGTCCTACGACCTTATTGTCATCGGCGGCGGCCCTGCTGGATATGTTGGCGCAATTCGCGCAGCTCAGCTCGGTAAAAAAGTAGCCTGCGTAGAAATGGATAGAGCTGGCGGCACGTGCCTCAACTGGGGATGTATCCCAACAAAAGCTCTTCTTAAAAATGCAGAGCTCTACCAAACACTCACCAAAAAAGCAGGTGAACTGGGCCTTTCATTCGACAACCTAACGTACGATTGGTCAAAAGTAGTAGGACGCTCCCGCAAGGTTTCGACACGCCTCGCCGGCGGCATCGAGTTTCTCTTCAAAAAGAACAAAGTCGATTACGTCAAAGGTTTCGGCGCAGTCACTGGTGAAAACACAGTTGAAGTCACTGCAGAAGACGGCTCCAAACAAACTCTCGAGGGATCTAACATCCTCGTAACTACTGGCTGTAAATCTCGCGAACTCCCACCACTTCCATTTAACGGCAAATCCGTTATCTCTTCTAAGGAAGCAATGGTTCTCGAAAAACAACCTAAGTCTCTCGCCATCATCGGCGCAGGTGCGATCGGTGTAGAATTCGCATACATCTATAACGCATTCGGCACTGAGGTAACACTCATCGAAATGATGCCTAACATCCTTCCAGTCGAAGACGACGAGATTGGTGCTGAAATCGGTAAATCATTCAAAAAGCAAGGCATCAATGTGCTCACTGACACCAAGGTAACTGGCACCCAAGACAACGGTGACTCCGTCACTCTCACTGTCGAAAATGCTAAAGGCACTCAAGAAATCACTGCCGACGTTTGCCTCGTAGCAATCGGTGTCGCTCCTGTACTTCCCGGCGGCCTTGAGCCAGAACTCGACCGCGGCTTCATCAAGGTTGGTGACCGCTATGAGACATCCATCCCTAATGTTTACGCATGTGGTGACATCTCTGGCCCACCATGGCTAGCTCACACGGCATCATTCGAAGCGGTTCAATGTGTCGAAGGCATGTTCATCGAAGGAAAAGTCCCACGCAAAGTTGGCAACTTCCCAGGCTGTACCTACGCTCACCCACAAGTAGCTTCCGTCGGTAAGACTGAACGCGCACTGAAGGAAGAAGGCGTCGACTACAAGGTTGGTAAATTCCCATTTGCAGCGATCGGTAAAGCACAAGCTGCTGCCGACACTGAAGGCTTCGTCAAACTTCTCTACGGCAAAGAACACGGTGAACTTCTCGGCGCCCATATCATTGGTGACAACGCCACTGAGCTCATCGCTGAAATGGGTCTCGCACTCGAAATGGAATGCACCACGGATGAAATCCACAGCACCATCCACGCGCACCCAACACTCGCAGAAGCCATCCACGAGGCAACTCTCGACGCAGACGATCACGCGATCCACTTCTAAGACTAATTAGAACACAACTCTCTTAAAAGCAGCCCTCTACGGGCTGCTTTTTTTATTTAGGTGACAATTCCTCCTCAAAAATCATTAAGAGTTGACCGAGACCTTAAATATACTTACGGCACGCTAACTGCTGCGAAAGCAGCGATAAAAGGAAACTTTTACCCTCAAACACACACATGAAACTTACCATTCCCCTAGCGGTACTGCTCTTCGCAGCCCCATACGCTTCGGCTATTACCGTGTTCGACGTAACGAACATGACTGTAAATGACTCTGGAAACCCAGGTAATGTAGCGCTTACCAATGGAGGATCCACACAGATTACTACCTCAGGAGACCTCAACTTGGTCAACTTTACTGTCGGCTCTTCCACAACCTACCTTGCCACGGACTTTATCTCAGGCATTGGTACCAACCGCGATATCACTTCCAGTAATGTCGCCGGAGTGATCCAAAATTCAACAGCAACTAGCGATGGATCTCTCGCCCATGGTACCCCATCAGATCTTTCTACCTACCTCACCCAAGGTGAGCGCGGACTAGCGTTCTCCTCGGCACTGAATTACACCACCTCCGATGATCCGGGAACCATCACTTTTGATCTTTCATTCAAAAGCGATCCCACAGCTGGCAGCCGTCCGACTTTCATCGTTGGTGACGGAGCTGACAATCAGTCGATTGACCTCTGGAGCTTTCTTGATTCAGACGATAATGTTCTTTTCTCATTCACTATCGGTCCTGACGAATATTCCGTTTTTGGAAAACAAGTCGTCGACCGTGTTTCTAGTGACGACTCAGGTTTTAATGGAGGCAACACCTCCAGCTCAAACAATACTGCACGCGGCTTAGGCTTATCCGCTTTTAGCTTAACAAGCGCTGACCTTAATGGCGCATCTTGGGAAGATGTTGCACAACTATCCATTCGTGTCCCCGCCACAGGCAACCAACCAAAAACCGACTACGCTTTCTTTGGCGTAGACACAGGGCTAGTAGATTCACCAGACATGGTAGTCGCCGTTCCTGAGCCAAGCTCAAGTGCCCTACTGTTACTCGGTAGTATCGGCTTCATCCTTCGCCGTAAGCGATAAACAACCAAAAAGTTAGACATCAACTCTATATAAGGCGACTCGTAATCGGGTCGCCTTTTTGCTTTCCATCAAGACCCTCTAACCACAAACTCCCACTGAATCAATCACTCAGCATTCAACCTCTTTTTTCTTCAAGATTTCCATGTGGTACTATACCCTCAATGGCCAGCAAGCAGGCCCCATTTCTCAAACCGAGCTCGCTCAGAAGCTCAACGGCCAACTACCCCCAGACACACTCGTATGGAAAGAGGGTATGGAAAATTGGTCCGCAGCTAACACCATCGCTGTCTTTCGAAACTTTCAGACACCACCACCTCTCAACCCCACCACTGCCGACTCTAATAATCCCTACGCTCCGCCTTCCAGCAATCTCGCCACCGAACCAGATCCGACATCAGAGTACCCGTTACCTAAAGTTAAAAAATCTAGCTACCCGCTACTCGCCAGCCTCACCATACTAGGAATTCTCGTACTCACTACTGGTTACGGTCTGATGTTTGCCGAGCTCATATCCTCCGCAGAAACCAGCTCGACCTACGCGGAAACTCATTACTCGATCGAAAACTCTGAGGGAGCTATCATCGAAACCACAGAAACTGAATCCTCCCAGGTCTCGAGCGATCCCGATTTCGGCAACATTGGCAGCTCAATGCTCATTATCGGCATAGGTTGGCTAATAAATATGGCCGGCTTCATTCTTGGCCTCATCTACCTCCACCGTGCATGGAAACTCGTCCAAGCCAATGGCACAGATGTCACCCCCGCCAAAGCTGTCGGCTTCTTATTCATTCCCTTTTTTAATCTCTACTGGGTATTTATTGCCTATAAAAAATGGGCGGAAGAATGGAACTCCATCCGCAACTCCTCGCCCTCGATGTTCCAAGCACCCGCCGGAGCTGCAGGCGTTTTCCTAGCAATGCCCATCTGCTACTATTCCAGTATCTTCACCAGCATCCTCGGAATCCTCGCCTGCGGCATCCTCTACCTGATCGGAATGAAATCGATGTGCAATGCCATCAACTTCGCCTCTGAATACGGCAATCAAACCTAACATCCAACTTCATACTATGTGGTACTACACTTCCAACGGCCAACAAGCTGGACCCATCTCCCAAGAAGAACTTGCCGAAAAGCTAAAACACGAACTCCCAAGTGACACACTCGTATGGAGAGAAGGTCTGACCCAATGGAGTGCAGCCAACGAAACCGAAGCCTTCAAAAACATCTCCAGCGCTATCCCCCCAACTCTTCCGCAGTCCCTAGGAGCGAACCCATATATAGCACCCTCAAGCATCAATACCCAAGCGACTATCACCGATCCCTACCCATTTCCAAAAGTCAAAAAAGCGAGCTTCCCGCTCCTCATCATCGCCACCTCACTCGCTTTACTCAGCACTGCTTTCTTCGTCGCCTACTTTATGGCAAATGGCCTTAGCAGCCTCCAAGTATTAGAAGCTCAGGCCAGCGGCGGACTCGAACAAACGATCCAAGCACAAATGGATCCCCATGCCTCTCCAGAAGAAAGAATGCCTGAAATACCAGAGCTCGACCCAATGGCTCAGCTCAAGCAAATCTTCACTCCCACCTTCTTCTTTCTCTTAGCCCTCACCTCTGGACTATTCATCTGGTCCACCATTCTCGGCCTAATCTACCTCCACCGTGGATGGAAAATCCTACAACCAGCCAAAGCCTCGACCACCCCAGGTATGGCCGTCGGTTTTCTCTTCATCCCACTCTTTAACCTTTACTGGACATTCATCGCCTACTGGAAATGGGCACAAGATTGGAACAAAGCAAAACAACGCTACCAATCCCTTCAAGACGCTCCCTCAGTAAACGAAAACATGTTTCTCGGCATGGCCATCTGCCAATGCGCTAGCCTGATCCTCAGCATCGCAGGCCTCGGCCAAATTGTCCTTTACTTCATCGGCATGAAATCTATGTGCGACACCATCAACTACGCAGCCGATCAAAACACCAGCAACGCCTAACACCACCTTCTAACCATGAGCAACTCTATCGATCTCGACGCCATCAAAACCTACTTATTAGGATTGCAAGACTCTATCTGCCTACAGCTCGAAACCGCAGACGGAAAAGCCAAATTCCAAGAAGACTCATGGCAGCGCGAAGAAGGTGGAGGTGGTCGCTCGCGCGTGATGACTAATGGCGCCGTCTTCGAAAAAGGTGGTGTCAACTTCTCTCACGTTCACGGCACCTCTATGCCTGCATCAGCCACAGCACATCGTCCAGAGCTCGCAGGTCGCTCATTCGAGGCAATGGGCGTCTCACTCGTCATGCACCCACACAACCCTTACGTGCCGACCAGCCACGCGAACGTGCGCTTCTTCTGCGCACAGAAAGAAGGTGCGGAACCTATCTGGTGGTTCGGTGGCGGCTACGATCTCACTCCCTATTACGGAAATGACGAAGACTGCCAACACTGGCACCAAACCGCTAAAGCAGCCTGCGACCCCTTTGGTGACGACGTCTATAACCGTTTCAAAAAATGGTGCGACGACTACTTCTACCTCAAGCACCGTGCAGAACCACGCGGAGTCGGCGGGCTATTCTTCGATGACTTCAACGAGCTCGGCTTCGACAGATCCTTCACCTTCATGCGCTCCATCGGCGATAGCTACTGTGACGCTTACATTCCCATCGTAGAAAAACGCAAGGACACTAAGTACGGCGAACGCGAACGCCAGTTCCAACTCTACAGACGTGGACGCTACGTCGAATTCAACCTAGTCTTCGACCGCGGCACTCTCTTTGGCCTTCAATCAGGTGGTCGTACCGAATCTATCCTAATGTCGCTCCCTCCACTTGTCCGATGGGAATACGATTACCATCCAGAGCCTAACACTCCTGAAGCGAAACTCTACGACCACTACCTCAAAGCCCAGGACTGGCTCTAGAACGGTTCCTCCGTTTAACAAACCAACAATTAGAACATCCTCATGACCACTGGTAAAAAAATACGCCTCGGCATCATCGTGGCCCTCGTCGCGATAGCCGCCATTGTCATTCTACAAAATAGAGAACAGGTCACCACCAAGATTCTTTTTGCCAGCATTGAGATGCCACAAGCCTTCTTGCTCTTTCTTACCTTTGTACTAGGTGCTTTAGCAGGCTTCATTCTCGCCTACATGCGCTTGGGCTCACGATTGAACGCAGTGCAAAAAAGTATTTCTAAGAAATAATCAATCCTGTGTCACCTCAGAATTAATCTCATAAAAATCAATCACTTTTAAACATTCTTCCTCATTGGGAAAATGGTGCAGGCTGAAGATGCCCTCATCATGAATAAATTCGACGCCGTAATCGTCACCGTGCCGCTCTTTTATTTTCACCATAATCACACGTGTCACTCTCGACATTTTAATGGTTTCAGCTTTCGTGATCGTATCGAAAAACCGATGCTCCCTCCGCAAATAATCACGGTGCAAAATGTAACGCCGCGTATCGATAGCTGGGTAAAGTAAAGCTCCCAGTAAAAGCCCAATAACTAAAGCAGTACCTGGTGACCAAAAAAGCAAAACAATCACGATTGCTAAATAGCCACCTAAAAAACAATACTGCTTCTTTCGACCATGATCACCGATCATGAATACGAAGCACTCCTCACTCAGTCGGTTCAAGCTCCCCTTTTCGTACAAGAGCGCTTTCTCTATCGAATCAATTGGCATGATTACGTCACTGGCCTTAAACCATGCTCTTCCGCCCTATCAGATGGATCCATCGGCACACGCTGTGCAATCCCCACCAATAACTGCCCAAAGATGTCAGCGCCAGTAATGATACGTTTCTTGTCAGGCGTCCAATACAACACAATGTCCTGATCCACCACGTGGTCATTCCGATCATCCGCTTCCACGACAAACTGGCCTAATACTGCATCCAGAGTCACATGATCATCCTCAATAAGAATCGGTCGATGGCAGAAACGATAAATATCCACATCGCCATCGTACGCTAAATAGCGCGCAAGGAATTCCGGCGTATCTAACACAATTAGCGGCAAATCATTTTCATCAGTCACGATCCGCCACTTTGCCGGATTAATTTTCAAGCTCGCTAAAAATGCTCGTCCCTCATCGGTCGTAAATTCTGGAAATTCAGGCAAATCCATCTTCGCCGGCATCTTGATAATCGTACTCGGCTTGATCACACTCCCCTGTGCCGAAATTTTCCTATCGTCCAATGCCAAGAAATTGAGTGCTCCTCGGCCTTCATTCGCACTAATTTCACTCGCATCTTCATCAATGTGCTTCTCGAGAATTATCTCAATATCGCGCTCGCGGAAAAACGAAGGCCCCTCTGGCCCGATCCAACCATCAAGAATCAACGAACAAGGTTTCGCCACGGGATAGAGTAACACTTTATAAAACCAAACTGCTGGAGCAAGCTTCGCCCCGACCTTCATAGCGTGTCTCGAAAAGTACGCCTGTGGGATGATTTCACCGAAAAATGTAATTCCCACAGTCGAGAACACAAAGCCAGCGACGCCAGCCATCACGCTCTCAGAAAGCAATGCCAGTAACACATTCACAGACACATTACCCCATAAAATAGTGCACAGCAAAAGGTTCGAATCCTTGCGTAGTCTCAATATCTTGCCAGCAGAACGAGACCCCTTTTCGGCCTCCGCTTCTAACCGCATTCTACCAAGAGAAAATAAAGCCAAGTTAAGCCCTGAGAACATTGCTGATTGCGTTAAACAAAAAGCCATTCCCACCCATATCCAAATATGTTCCGTTTGCATTCTCTATTGAATATCAGCTTTCCTGCGCTGATTGCTGAAACTAAGTAAGCATCTAAGTCAGAAAGTGCCAGAAAAACCGTACACCTCATTGCGTCATTACCTCCAAAAGCAGGTCGCATGCCTAAATACATTCAAACCTCCTTCCTATAGAAGAAATAGATTCATCGCCAGCCACAGAATGTGACACTCTCGGTACTTGCACAATTCCCAGAAGTCCACTAGATGAATGGTATGCCAGTTGCAACTCCACAACAATACGCTGAAATGTTAGACGCCGCACAAAAAGGCGGATATGCGTACCCAGCTATCAACATCACCTCTCTCACCACAGCCAGCGGAGCTCTTAAAGCTTTTGCCGAGTCCGGTTCAGACGGCATCATTCAAGTTTCGACTGGTGGTGGCGCATTCGCTTCCGGTACGTCCCTGAAGGATGAAGCCTTCGGTGCTATCGTTCTTGCTGAGGCAGTTCACCGCCTTGCCGAGAAATATGACGTTCTGGTCGCTCTCCACACTGACCACTGTCACCCAGAGAAAGTCGAATCCTTCCTCAAACCACTTCTCCAAGCTTCCCGCGAGCGCATCGCAGAAGGCAAAGGACCACTTTTCCAGTCCCACATGTTTGACGGCTCTGTCGTTGATCTCGACGAAAACCTTAAGATTTCTAAAGAACTCCTCAAGGAATGTGCCGAACTCGACATCATTCTCGAGATCGAAGCAGGCTGCGTTGGCGGTGAAGAAGACGGCCACGACACCTCAGGACTTCCCGCTGAAAAACTATACACTTCTCCTGAAGACATGCTTCAGGTCTATGAAGAGCTGGACGGCCTAGGACGCTACATCTTCGCTGCCACATTCGGAAACGTCCACGGCGCTTACAAACCTGGCGCAGTAAAACTCAAGCCAACTATCCTTCGCGACGGCCAAAAGGCAGTCATGGACAAATACGGTGCAGACGCTGAAATGGATCTCGTATTCCACGGCGGTTCCGGCTCTTCACTCGAAGAAATCCGTGAAACCCTCGAATACGGTGTCATCAAAATGAATATCGATACTGACACGCAATACGCATTCACCCGCCCAATCGTAACTCACGTCTGCGAAAACATCGAAGGCGTTCTCAAGATCGATGGTGAAGTCGGTAACAAGAAGAAGTACGACCCACGTTCATACCTCAAGCTCGCCGAGCAAGGCCTCTGCGACCGCCTCAAGGAAGCCTGTGACGACCTCCTCTCCACAGGAAAATCCATCTACAAGAAGTAATTTTTAGAGAAGCACTTTCTAAGCCCCGCGTGATGTCACTCATCCGCGGGGCTTTTTTATATCAACCATCTCAAAATCACAAGTAGAGTTCAGCATCGCGTAGTCACGGTGAAACAACCTAAAGCTTCACTTAACACTTGAAACTTAGAACTGCTTCAGCTCAGCTAGATCCATGTCTGAAATCACCTGTCCACTCTGCACCATGGACGATGTCCTTGAACACAATTCGAAATACGAATGCATGGTTTGCGGTCACGAATGGGAAAAAGAAGTCATCGAAGAAGAAGAGGCTACTGGCCCCCGTGTCGTCAAAGATGCTTTCGGAAATATCCTCCAAGACGGTGACATTGTCCAAATGATCAAAGACAAAAAGCTGACAGGTACTTCAAAGGTTCTTAAAAGCGGTATGAAGTCCAAACCCATCCGAATTCAAGAAGACGGTGATCACGAAATCTCCTGTAAAATGGATGGTCTTTCGATCGGGCTCAAAGCCATGTTCGTGAAAAAAGTGAACCCATAGCTCACTCTTCACCAATACAGACAATTTCCTTTAAGCCTCGGTGGAAAAACCTTCCATTAGCATAACTCAGCCCACTAAGACTCCAAGTCATCTCGGCTGGTCCCAAGTCATTCACTGAGACTAAGGCCTGTGTGTCAAACACAGGACGTGTCGCATCAACCACGTAAGTCATGCCGATCATTGTCGGGAAGTACACGTATTGATTCACGGCGATGGGCGCGCCGCTCGTCACATGCCCCCACCCATTTCCTAGCGATCTCTTATCACTTGAAGTATCAATGCCTCGGGCATTTTCCGCACGAGCAGGCACATGCTTATCCCAGAGGAATAGATCATCTTTCCCTAGCTCGCGCACCACTTGGATCGGAGCTTGAAGATACTCCACCTTACCACTCTCAGTATCTACTCGCCCAATGCAATGACCTTCATGCGTGAGAAACAAAAAATACTTCCCCACTAAGATAGGCGTATGATTCGTCGGCTCAGCTTTGTATTTTTTAGTGACTACCGAAAATGGCTTATCTTGATGCAACTCATACTTCTGCATATTAGCATCCCATAAACGGATATCAGCTTTGTCGAAAAGTGGGTATTTCGCCAGAAGCCCACCATTGCGAATATCAAATTTAAGCAAATTCCCCTGATCGATACCAAAGGTATAGTCGTCGTTCAACTGAGAGACCGTGTAGACTGCTGGATGCTTAGCATCATAAGCCCATAAAGACGCACCCGCATGCTCGCCCTCCACACTCGATACGCTAAACCCATAGGGAGCTTCAGGAGGACGGTGGCCGCCACCACGCATGTGGTAAACCACAGGCTTCCCATCCACATTACCAATCCGAGGAGTATTATGGATCGATGTCCCACTTTCTTCTACCCAGAGCGGCTTTCCTGTGAGCGAGTCAAAGGATCTAACAAATGTCCACGGCCAATCGCCAGGCGCGGATTTGCGATCACCAGACCTCGCTTTCATTGGCCGAGCCAGAGGGTCCTCTTTATCACGCATCATCACATACAAAAGCTGCTTTCCTATAAGAATGGGCTGGCATTGCTTCGCATTGTGACGTGATCGAGCATCAAAGGGACGTTTCCAGACTTCTTGACCATCCATGTCGTAACAAGCCATCATCCCACCAGCATTGACGAACCAAACATGCTTTCCATCAGTGACTGGTGTTGGCGTAGAAGCATCACTAAAGAGTGAAGAAAAAGGACGCACTCGAGCGCTGGGAATCGTCACCGACCAAACAATCTCTCCACTCTTGGCATCTAGACAATACCCCACGATGTCTGAACCTGCCGCCTCGCCATCTTTAGTATTATCTGGCAGAGGTTTATTTGTTGTTAGAAATAGCTTATCACCCCACACCGCAATCCCACTCAAACCAGCTTCTGGCAGTTCAGTGCGCCAGAGAACCTTCTCATCTCGACTGACACTCCATTCTGTAGGAACTGCTTGCTCAGTCTTAGTCACACTCGTTCCATTAGGCCCCGATGCCATCGGCCATTGACCCTCCGCACCAGCAATAGGTCTCTGCCCATACACATCTGAAGGAGCACAAAAAATACCTGCCAGTGAAATCGCAGTAATTAGGAGAAACGAAGGAGAGCTTTTCATAAGATCAAATGAGCAACGCGGCTACACACCGCACCAGCTCAATTTGAATACTCACCCAAACCGTAAATTATTTCGCCGATCTTCAGCTTATCTCTTTTTGCTCAATACGATACGGTGCTCTACCTTGCTCTGCATTTGCTAGCGATGATACAAAACTCAGCTCATGTGTGAGAAACTCCACCTTGTCTTCACGTTCATGAGAAATGTAAATAATCTGAGCCATCTGCCGTTCCACAATGGTACGCATCAGCTGCAACACAAGCGCCCTGTTTACCGGATCGAGCCCCTGACAAGGTTCATCCAGAATCAACAAACGCGGACGCTTAATCAAAGCTCTCGCTATCAATAGCATTCGCTGCTGACCAAACGAAAGCTGATGAAAATTCTTCTGTCTTAAATGGTCTAAACGAAGAAACTCGAGCCACTCCTTTACGATAGATCGCTGCTCTTGCGTCACTGGCCGATACACCCCAATCGTGTCGAAAAATCCCGACAGCACCACCGTTTCCGCAGCCACTGTCACTCGGTATTGCTGATGCAGAGCAGTCGACATAATACCGATGAAATGCTTCACTTCCCAAATCGACTCCCCAGTCCCACGCCTTTTCCCAAATAGATAAAGCTCGTTAGAATAACACTGCGGGTGATCCCCTGAAATCACACTCACCAGTGTCGACTTCCCACAGCCATTTGGCCCAGAAACTCTCCATTGCTGGCTCGGATAAATCTTCCAATCCAAATCATCGAAAATTGGCTTATTGTGATAACCGACCGTCACTTTTCGCAGGTCGACAATCGGCTCATCCTCTCCGCCATCGTACTCCTTGCTCTGCGGCAAACTACTCGGAAGCTTGCTATCTCTAAAATCTCCTGAAAACAATTGCTTCACCGCTGGATTTGCTAAAACCTCATCTTTCTCGCCTTGGTAAACAACCTTCAGTTGGTCCAAACACAACACATGCGTGATCCGCTCGTTGATCTGTGAAAGTCGATGCGTGATTAATAAGGTTGGAATCTTACGCGCGATCGCATCAATACATTCTTCAATCCGCGCCACAGTGTCCTTATCCACGCCATCATAAGGTTCATCAAAAATCAGCACATCAGGCTGCTGCGCAATCGCCCGCGCCAGCATCAATCGCCGACGCTCACCTGTAGAAAGCAAACGAAAGCCCGTATCTATGCATGACTCTAGCCCCAATGCTTCAATCAAATCCTCCATCCGCACAGCTGCGACACGATGCTCCTCGATCAGCTCACGCATCGTCCGACCGTGATCCACTTTGTCGATCCATTCGCTATCGTCTTCATAAATCTCGCGCTCTAACAAAGCCTGTTCTTCTTCAAACGAAACTACCTGGATATTGCGCTCCGGTGAACCATCTCGAAGCTCTCTGGCAAAACACGTCTTGCCTGAGCCATTGCCACCTACCAACGCCCAGTGCGCCTCACCGTCCAAGTTCTCTATCGACCAGCTCTCTGTCATTGTCACTGAACAAAGCAAGCCTCGCACAAGGATGCAAGCGTCACCTTAGCAGACAGATCTAGAATACTTTGTTCTTGCCTTCAGCCCTCGAAATCTCAACCTGTATTACAAATGAATTTGAACCTAACTGACAAAGTTGTCATCGTCACTGGTGGCGCAAAAGGAATCGGCGCCGGATGTGTAACCGCCTTTGCCGAAGAAGGAGCCATCCCAGTCATCGTCGGCCGCTCGCCAGATGTTGGCCAAGTATTGATCGACCAATGCAAAGTAGGGGCAGTGATCGAAGCCGAACTTACTTCAGAAGAAGCCTGCAAAAACGCGATCGATGAGACTCTCAAGCTTTACGGTCGCATCGACGGCATTGTCCATAACGCAGGAATCAACGATGGAGTTTCACTTGAAAATGGTTCCCCCGCCGAATTCATGGCCTCGCTCCAAAAGAACATTTTCCACGTCTTCACCCTCACTCACTACGCTCTTCCTGCACTCAAAGAATCTAAAGGATTCATCGTAAATATCTCCTCCAAAGTTGCCGAAACTGGCCAAGGCGACACCTCAGGTTACGCTGCATCTAAAGGAGCCATGAACTCACTCACTCGTGAGTGGGCACTCTCCCTCGCCAAAGATGGAATTCGCGTCAACACCGTCGTCCCAGCTGAAGTCATGACTCCCCTCTACCAAAACTGGCTCAACACACTCGAAGATCCTGAGACCACTCTCAATCAAATCGAAGCCCGCATTCCATTCGGCCAGCGCATGACCACTTCTGAAGAAATCGCTAACACCGTAGTCTTCCTCGCCTCCGACAAATCCAGCCACACCACTGGCCAAATCATCTACCCTGATGGAGGCTACGTTCACTTCGACCGCTCCTACGGTGCCGTGGAAAAGGAATAGTTATTTGAACGCTAGTGACTCTCACCCTAATACCCGCTCACTCGATGAAAATCAGTGAGCGTTTTTTCTGCCTTCAAGGCTCAACAACAAGGCCCCTAAATTAATGAATCCCCATCAGCTCGGAACGCTCCTTCGCAGCCGAAAGATGCTTCTCTAACGCTAAACGAGCAGCTTCCCCGTCTGATGCAATCAAGGCCTGAATAATCGCATCGTGCTCCGCCACTGTATCCTCACGCATCCCCAAAGTAGCCATAGCATGTGCATGGCCTATACAACTCTGATAATGCGAATACAGCGCCTTACCTATCATGTTGATAAATGCGTTATTACACGATTCCAGAATTTGAATATGAAACTTCGAATCTAACTCGCCAAAAACTGCTGGATCACTCTCACCACGCATATCTTCTAAGATATCAATCAATCGCTCCACGCGCGCCTGCTTGTCACGCTCACTACGCGCTAAGCGATTCAATGCAGCACCTTCGATCAACACTCGAAATTCAACCAAATCGTTCGACGCCTTTTCATCATTGATCAAACTCGAATAAGTCGCCACCGCTTTTGAAATGACATCAAGATTCCCGCGCGCTACATAACTTCCACTGCCACTAATCGTCTCGATCATCCCTCTGCCACGCGCTGCCTCAATGCCTCGCGCAAGGCTGTACGACTCACCCCATATTCCTCACATAACTTACCCTCAGATGGCAATCTCTGCCCCTCTTCTAACTCTCCCGACAAAATCCTTTTCTCCAATGCCAACTCAACTCCTTCGCTGAGTAAAACTTGTCTGGTCACATTGGGGATATCAGAGCCTCGATTCATTAAAATTCAAACTATCTCAGACTCCTAAACTGGACAAGCGAATGTTGTTTCCAGATCCATACATGAATCCCGCAGACCTTTGTATAAGAGATTGACCACACCCATCCTGTATTACAGACTTCCGCCCCAAACGCTATGATTGACACCCATCACCACCTCTGGAAATACACCGAAACAGAATTCGGCTGGCTAGAAACCGACGAAACTCGTCGCAATTTTCTCGCACATGAGCTCGATGAGCTCTTCCCTAAAAATGGAATGACAGGAGCCGTCGCCGTCCAAGCACGTACCATCCTAGAGGAAAATGACTTCCTGCTCGAACAAGCGGAACAAAGCGAAATCATCAAAGCCGTCGTCGGTTGGGTCGACCTCACATCCCCAGAAGCAGGAACTCAACTCGATCACTACGCAGCCAACACCTATTTCAAGGGCGTACGCGAAATCACTCAAGGCGCCGAAGATGCGACCTTCCTCGACAACAAAGAGTTCAACGCCGGCATCCGCGAAATCACCGCCCGTGACCTCACCTACGATGTCCTCATTTTCCAAAATCAATTAACTGCGGCGACTCGCTTCATCGATCAGCACCCGAGCCAACGCTTCGTCCTCGACCACGCCGCCAAACCAGAAATTCGCTCCAGCCAGTTCCCGACCCAATGGGAAACACAAATCCGTGAAATGGCAAAACGCGAACACCTCGTTTGCAAGATCTCTGGCCTCGTCACCGAAGTACGTGACAGCTCGTGGGACGACGCGCTCATGACCCGCTATTTCGAGGTCTTGCTCGAAGCCTTCACCCCGCAGCGCCTCATGTTCGGCTCCGACTGGCCTGTCAGCCTCCACGCCAGCGACTACGCACGCTGGGTAAATTGCTTTACCTCCTACTTCAGCACTCTATCAGAAGACGAACAACGCGCCATCTACACAGATAACGCCACCCAATTTTACTCACTTTAATCATCTAACAAATCAACTAAATCACCTCTATGAAAACAGCAGTCGTCACAGGCGCTGGCTCCGGCATCGGCCAAGCCATCGCAGTTAAACTCGCAGAATCTGGCAACCACGTTGCTATACTCGACTTCAACGTCGAAGCAGCATCCAGCACAAAAGAAATCATCGAATCAAATGGCGGCACCGCCGAAATCGTCCAGTGTGACGTCTCCTCCACTGATTCCGTCAAAGCAGCTTTTGACCAACTCGATCGCGTCGACATCCTCGTCAACAATGCTGGCATTGCCGCTGTTGGTAACGTCGAAACATGTTCCCCAGAAGAACTCGACAAAATATACAACGTCAACGTCAAAGGCATCTACCATTGCTGCCACTTCGCTATCCCGAAAATGCTCGAAAATAAAAGCGGTGTCATCCTCAACCTCGCATCCATCGCGAGCAAAGTCGGCATCCTCGACCGTTTCGCTTACTCCATGTCCAAAGGCGCAGCACACGCCATGACTCTCTCCGTCGCCCGCGACTACGTTGACAAAGGCATCCGCTGTAACTGCATCTGCCCAGCACGTGTCCTCACTCCATTTGTAGAAGGCTTCCTTGAGAAAAACTACACTCCTGAAGAGCGCCCGAAAATGATGGAAACTCTCAGCGAATACCAACCAATCGGCCGCATGGGCACCCCTGAAGAAATCGGCGACCTCGCCGCCTTCCTCTGCTCCGACAAAGCATCCTTCATCACCGGCTCCGCCTACGACATCGACGGCGGCGTCACATTACTCCGCTAGAAAACTTAAATCTGAAATCTAAAAAGTGAGAAGTTCACCCACTTCTCACATCTAACCTTTTACTTCTATATGAAACTCATCCGCTTTTACAAAGACAACACCATCACTCCAGGTATCATCTGCAAGGACTGCTCGAACACAGCTGTCGACTGCTCCTCTTTCGGTGAAGACTGGAACGAAGCATTCTTCGAAAACAATGGCCTCGAGCGCCTCCTCGCATTCCTCGTTGAAAACCGCGCAAACCTTCCAGAGTCAAAACTCGATGAAGTAAAACTCGCTCCAGCGATCGCACGTCCGTCTAAGATCGTTTGTATCGGCCTCAACTACGCGCTCCACGCCAAGGAATCCGGCATGGAACCACCAGCTGAACCCGTTGTCTTCTTTAAGTCCACATCCGCATGGTCAGGACCAAACGACGACATCGTCATCCCACGTAAATCTGAGAAGTCTGACTGGGAAGTTGAACTCGCTGTCGTCATCGGCAAAAAAGCAAAATACGTGTCCAAAGAAGATGCACTCGACTACGTCGCAGGTTACGCTGTTCACAACGACCTCTCTGAGCGCGCTTGGCAGATCGAAATGGGTGGCCAGTGGGTAAAAGGAAAATCCGCAGATACCTTCGCTCCATTCGGTCCATACCTCGCAACAACTGACGAAATCGCAGACCCTAACAATCTCAACCTCTGGCTCAAACTCAACGGAGAAAAAATCCAAGACAGCACCACTGCCGACTTCATCTTCAACGTCCAGCACGTCATCTCCTACCTCTCTGAGTTCATGACTCTCCTCCCAGGCGACGTCATCTCCACCGGTACACCAGCAGGTGTCGGCCTCGGTTTCGACCCACCAAGATACCTAAAAGAAGGCGACGTTGTCGAACTCGGCATCGACGGCCTCGGCACCCAAAAGCAAGTTGCTGTTAAAGAGAAGTAAGAAGATAATAGACTGAAGAAGGTAGAAGGCTCTCCAATGACCCCACTACCTTCTCATCTCTAACTTCTACCCACACACTTCCACCTTCTCACTTCAGAAAAATGAACGTTCTTCAAATTGACCCTCGCGACAATGTCCTTGTCGCACTCCAAGACCTTAAAGCTGGTGAAACCATCAACTTTGCAGGCAATGACATCACGCTCACTACCGACATCGATGCCAAGCACAAGTTCCCTATCAATGATCTCACATCAGGTGATAAGGTAACCATGTACGGCGTCCTCGTAGGCACCGTTTCAGAAGACGTACCAGCTGGTACCCTTCTCCACACTCACAACCTCCATCACGCAGCAGACCCATTCGGTATGGATCTCTACAAAGAAGGTGAATTCCAGTGGAACACAGCACCCGATGTCTCACAATTTGAAGGACGCACATTCCAAGGGTTCCACCGCGAAGACGGCAAAGTAGGCACTGCCAACTACTGGATCGTCATCCCGATGGTGTTCTGCGAGAACCGCAACCTGCGCATGCTCCAAGATGCCCTCCTCAAACCACTTGGCTACGCTAAGTCCACCAAATACGCAGACTTCGCCGAGCGTATGGCTGAAGCTGCGACAAATGGCCAAGATCTCACAGAGATAACCTTCGAATCTGACGAATCAGAAGCAGCAAAACGCCTCTTCCCTAACATCGATGGCATCAAGTTCCTCTCCCACTCCATGGGCTGCGGATCTGACCGTGGCGATTCCGACTCGCTCTGCCGTCTCCTCGCAGGCTACGCCACTCACCCTAACGTCGCCGGCGTCACCGTTCTCTCCCTCGGCTGTCAGCACGCTCAAGTTTCCATCCTTCAAGATGAAATGAAAAAGCGCTGCCCAGAATTTAACCGCCCATTGCTCGTCTTTGAACAACAGCAATACCCATCCGAAGAAATTCTTCTTGAAGAAACCATGCGCCAAATGTTTGCAGGTCTAGCAAAAGCTAACAAGCAAACCCGCCAAGAAGCACCTATCACCAAACTCGCAGTAGGCATGGAATGTGGTGGCTCAGACGGCTTCTCAGGAATCTCCGCTAACCCAGCCATTGGCCACGTCACAGACGTACTCACCGTCCTCGGTGCCCGCGCTGTGCTCTCCGAGTTCCCTGAGCTCTGCGGTGTCGAAGCTGACCTCATTAAGCGTTGTAAAACCAAAACAGAAGCCGCTCGCTTCATCCAGATCATGGAAGACTACAATGCCCGCGCCGAAGCCATCGGCTCAGGCTTCTCCATGAACCCCAGCCCTGGTAACATCAAAGACGGCCTCATTACCGATGCCATCAAATCCGCTGGCGCAGCCAAAAAAGGTGGAACCGCTCCAGTCACCGACGTCCTCGACTATACCGAACCTCTCAGGCGCGACGGCTTCACCCTCCTCTGTACACCCGGCAATGACGTAGAATCGACCACCGCTATGACCGGTTCAGGCTGCAACGTCATCCTCTTCTCCACCGGACTCGGCACACCAACTGGAAACCCAATCTGCCCAGTCATCAAAGTCGCCTCCAACCGCACCACAGCAGAACGTCACCCAGACCTCATCGACTACAACGCTGGCACTATCATCGAAGGACAAGAAACCATCCAAGAAACTGGCAATAGACTCCTTGAAATGATCCTCGAAGTCGCCAGCGGAAACTACACCACGAAAGCCGTCGGCCTCGGCCAAGACGACTTCATCCCATGGCGACGCGGAGTCAGTTTATAATGAAAACTTTAAATCTAGAAACTAAGATTTACACACTCGTTCTAAATTATAGAGTACACGATCTAACATGAATACCTCTGAGCTCAAACTGCGTACATTCCAGTTTTATCTGAGGGTTTTGAACCTCATCAAAGCCCTACCGAGTGGAGTTGGCATGTTTCGGTTAGGAGATCAAGTATTTGGCTCAGGAGCAAATTACCGTGCCGCTCTGAAGGCAAAATACTAGAAAAAAAAAGTGCAACCGCTTCTAGATCAAGCACACGAACTCACCGCCATTTTCTCCTCTACACTTAAAACATCACGAGAAAATCTTAATTCTTAAATCCATTATCTTAAATCCATCATGCTAAAAGGAATCAGCCATCTTCTCTCACCAGAACTTCTATCCACACTCTATCGCATGGGCCACGGTGAAGAAATCATCTTTGCGGATGCCCACTACCCAGTACACAAGGCCGGTATCCCAGTCATCCGAGCAGACGGCCACAAAATTCCTGAGTTATTAGATGCTATTTTGCCTCTCTTCGAACTCGATGCCTATTCCGACCATCCTGCAGCAATGATGGATGTAGTCCCTGGTGACACGCCCGATCCTGAAGTCGAAGCAAATTACCGCGCCGCGATAGATCGTCATCAAAAAGACGTACCTTCTATCGACAAAGTAGAACGCTTCGCTTTCTACGAGCGCGCTAAAAACGCCCACGCCATCGTTGCTACAGGCGACACAGCCAAATACGCTAACATCATTCTTACCAAAGGAGTCACTCCTATTTAGTAACCGATCTCTCCCTCCAAAAACCTATCACAACTACATACCATGACTAAAAAACCCGTTGTACCTAAGCAGTACCTCATCCCCTTCATCCTCGTAACCTCGCTCTTCGCACTATGGGGCTTTGCCAATGACATCACCAACCCCATGGTGAAAGTCTTCTCAAAAATTCTCGATATGAGCGCCTTTGAGGGGTCACTCGTCCAAGCAGCATTCTACGGTGGTTACTGCTTTATGGCTCTCCCTGCTGCCATTTTTATTACAAAATATTCCTACCGCGCAGGGATACTAACAGGTCTGAGCCTTTACGCTATTGGTTGCTTGCTCTTCATCCCAGCCAGTATCACCCTCAGCTTCACTCCCTTCCTCGCATGTTTCTTCATCATGACATGTGGTCTCTCTTTCTTAGAAACCTCCGCCAACCCGTACATTATGTCCATGGGCGACGACGAAACTGCAACGCGCCGTCTCAACCTCGCTCAAGCATTCAACCCTATGGGTGCCCTTACTGGAATGTTTGTCGCTAAGACATTCATCATGAGCAAAATTGACAGCCGCACACAAGAAGAGCGCGCAGCGCTCCCAGAAATTGAACTCGAATCGATCATCCAATCCGACCTCGCCATTCTTCGCGCGCCCTACGTCACTCTCGGCGTTGTCGTCTTAGTGATCCTCGTTGTCTTTGCTCTTTTCAAACTCCCTATTCACCAAAGAGATAATTCCCAAGGCCTCCAGATCGGAGCAACATTCGGACGCCTTTTCAAAAATATGCGCTGGGTCGGAGGTGTTATCGCTCAAGCATTCTATGTGGGTGCACAAATCATGTGTTGGACCTTCATCATCCACTACGGTACTGAAGTGTTCACCGCTGAAGGGATGGCGGAACAAGATGCTGAGACACTCTCGCAAAACTACAATATTGCAGCGATGTCCATCTTCTTAGCATCCCGCTTCATCTGTACCTTCCTCTTGAAATACTTTACCCCTGGCAAACTCCTCATGGTTCTTGCTCTCGGTGGAATGGCCACTACGCTCGGAACCATTTACATCGGCGGTCGCCCAGGCCTCTACTGCCTCGTTGCTACTTCTGCTTGCATGGCTCTGATGTTCCCAACCATCTACGGCATTGCTCTAGAAGGTCTCAAGGACGATGCGAAACTCGGCTCCGCTGGGCTCATCATGGCCATCGGCGGTGGCTGTCTCATGCCCCCACTCCAAGGAGCAATGATCGACACCCAAGGAGTCAACCTCTCCTTCTACCTGCCATTCATCTGCTTCGTAGTCATCGCCCTCTACGGCTTCGCCTGCAGAAGACCTAGAGCGATTGCAGCCTAAACTCTCTCTATCAACTTCCATCTGATCCATACTGGAATAGGAAGTTGAATCACCCATTAACGAAAGCTGCTCATAGCTAGTACCTCTTCTAACTATGAGCAGCTTATTTATAAATCACATCCGGTATCCAGCGATACTCTAGGACCGAGACCAAACGTAGCCATTGATAAAGCGTCCAATCCCAGAGCGCTAACGAAAACCCTCTCAAAACATGTATTCATCCCAATTGAATACATTTTCCGTAAGTACTAACCATGCTGAGACCTCAGCATTTTACATCGAAGAGTCCCCCCCCATTGGCTCTTTTTTCCCTACATTAACCACTATGAATAAGCTCTTCTTCCTTTTCTACACCCTCATTTCCCTATTCTGTTTTAAAACAGCACAGGCAGAGCCTAAAAACTCCATGCTCTTTTATGGGAACTCTATGGTGGAAAGACTACTCGAACAGGGATATCTAGAAGCTTACCTACAGCTGTCTCAAAAAGCGGCAGACAAAGACCCTCTCACGGTTCGCAGCCTCGCGTGGACTGGTGACGAAGTCGGTTACCGCCTCCGACCTGAAGGCTACGTGAGACATCTCACGAAAGTTCTCGATAAATGGAAGGCCAACACCATTGTTCTCGGTTATGGCATGAATGAAGCCTTTGCAGGCGCAGATGGTTTAAAAGATTTTAAAGACCAATACACTTCATACCTCACACAACTTCAAGCGATCCATCCCTCCGCGCGAATTATTCTCCTCTCACCCATTGCAGTTGAGCCCAAATCCTACCCAGTTGTACAACGAAAAGGAGAGGCATCTAACACGAATAACAAATCCTTTAATAGCTCCACGCTCAACGAAAAGTTGCAGCTCTACACCAACGCGATCAAAGAAATCGCAACGGTAAACGGCATGCAGTTCATTGACCTCTTCTCCCCAAGTAAAGCTGCCTACGTCACACACCAACAAAACCTAACATCTAACGGTATTCACCTCAATGAGGTAGGCAACGCGCTTATTGCTAAAACCATAGCTTCGCAAATGACTCAGCTCAAACTTGAGTCCGTAGACAAAAACCATCTCAAACAAATCGCCCAAGCGGCTGCGCAAAAACACAGCTACGTCGCTGAAATCACCAGACCTAAAAACTCCGTCGTCTACTTCGGTGTCCGCCAGCGCCCCGATGAATATCTCGCTGAAATGCCACGCTACCACAAGCTCGTAGCACAGTCTGACCACATCATCCAAAAGATCCTCGCCGACCCAAAACTCACATTCGACTCGCTCCCGAAACCATCTCTCCCACCCTTGCCCGCTATTAAAGGAAAAAAAGCTCGCAAGGGAAATGGAGTCGTAAAAAGCCCCGCTGAATCGATGGCTGAATTTAAAGTCGCCGACGGATATGAAGTCTCACTTTTCGCCTCCGAAGAAATGTTCCCAGAGCTGCGCAACCCAGTTCAAATCGCCTTCGATGCCGAAGGCCGCCTCTGGGTCGTCACTATGCCGTCTTTTCCACACACCGTCCCTGGGCTTCCTAAAGAAGATAAAATTCTTATCCTAGAAGACACCGATAAAGACGGAAAAGCTGACAAATCCACGGTTTATGCCTCCGGTTTTGACGCGCTTGATGGCATCACTTTCCACCACACTGGCCCGATCATTTCAGCTCAACCAAAACACATCTTCGCTGTCGACGAAAATGGTGATGACCGCGCGGACAAATTTACCGAACTCCTCCGCGGCATCGACATGACAGATTCTCACCACGGCGGCATGCTCGCAGCAGACCCTTATGGTGGAATCATCTTTTCCGATGGTGTTTTCCACAGATCCCAATTCGAAACCCCGTACGGCGTGCACCGTGGCATTGATGCCAGCACCTATCGCCATAACCTCAACACAGGAGAAATTAGAACCGAATGGCAAAGCGCCATCCCGAACCCTTGGCAACCCACCTTTGACCGCTGGGGCAACACCTACCAAATGTACGGTGATGGGCTCGTAGTCGACGGCCTCATGCTTACTTGGACACCACTTGGCGTCTACCACCCGTTCCGCCACGGCTCCATTCTCGGTTATGGAAAAGGCTCAGCCGCTGCGATCATCTCCAGTGAAAATTTCCCGAAAGAATACCAACAAGGCATCGCCTCCGCATCTTTGTTAGGAAATTACACAGTTTCCATTTCCAAAACTCACTTCGACAATGGCCCCATCAAAGCCACTGACAGACTCGATCTCGTCAGCTCCAAGAACCCTGCATTTCGCCCCGCCGCACTCGCCTTCGGCATGGACGGCTCACTCTACATTTCAGACTTTTGCAGTGCCATCATCGGCCACGCCCAACACGCCATGCGCGACCCCAATTGGGACCACCAACACGGCCGAATTTGGCGCGTCACGTACACCAACAATCCCACAAATAAAGAATTTCCGGAAATCAAAGGAACCTCTCCAGCAGATCTCTGTAAACTCCTCGAACACTCCAACGACCTCGTCAGATACCACGCTCGCATCGAACTGCGGAAGCATGAGGCCACTGGCCTCACAGCCCTAAACACCTGGGTCAAAACTCTCGACCCGGCCGCTCCTAACTACGAACAATCCCTACTCGAAGCCATTTTCGTTTCCGAAGGCCTTGGAAAAATCCAGCCAGAGCTGCTCGACATTCTACTCGCCTCCAAATCCCCACTCTATCGCTCAGCTGCCATCCACACCATTCGCCTTCAAGCCGACCGCTTACCAGCGCCTGCGAAAATGCTCAAAAAATGCATCAATGACCCTCACCCTCGTGTGCAGATGGAAGTAGTCGACGCCATTGCACATATGCAAAAAGAACTCCCAAAAATCATCGATTTGGCAAAGCAACTGAAGAGCAAACACAAACCCGTGACTCAAATGCTCGATGACCTCAAACACGGCACCGCCTCCCACAAACTACGCAGTATCCCAGTCCTCTCAGTATCACCTAAAGCACAAATCCCTTTCTGGATGCAACTTGGAAAAGAAAACACAGCATTCCAATACACCCAAAAGAACCCCTTCAAAAAAGGTAAATACCTCACCTTCATTCAGTCAGAAAAAGAACAACCCGCCATCTTAGGCGCTGTGTTCAACTACATCAACGTCTCCGTCAATGGAGTCCTCTTGCTCTCTGACAATGAACGCTGGAGTAAAGACCAACAAGTTTCCTTCACGCTCAATCAAGGGATCAATGTCATCGAAATAGAATTCCCAAAAGACAAAGTCGAGAAATCATCCATCGCTATCTACAACCTCATGGGTGAAGCTCTAACAAACGTTACTCTCTGCGACAGCAAAGAAAACCTACTCTCCCTCGACTCAAAATACCGCGCGGAACAAGCCAAGTTCACCGGCGCCATCCGCATCCAAGCGGTCCCTCACCAACTCAAATTCTCACCCACCGAATTTACAGTCAAAGCTGGCAGCGACGTCCGTCTCATCTTTGAGAACCCTGACAGCATGCTACATAATCTCCTCATCCTAAAACCAGGCACCGCACAAACAATCGGAACACTCGCTGACCAGATGGCAACCCAAGCAGATGGCATTGAAAAAGCCTATATTCCAGACACGCCAGATGTCCTCCACGCCACACAATTAGTTAACCCAAACAAAACCGAAGAACTCACCTTCAAGGCGCCAAACAAACCTGGCCGCTACCCATACCTCTGTACCTTCCCCGGCCACTGGAGAGTCATGCAAGGCATCATGATCGTAGAATAAAAACCTCTCTCCATCGCGACCATACGATGCATTCCCATACTTTCGACCTACCGACCTTCGACACTCGGAAGCACAAAAACACCCTCTTGCCATGCGACCTGTCAAAAATCTAAAAGTCCAATATCATCTCAGCAAAGTCTAATAACTCTATACCCCTCTTTTTAGCGAGCATTTGGAGTTGAAAAGTCATCTCAGCAGACCGACACTTCGCCCATGAGCAACCGCATCGATACCACTTTCCAAAAGTTGGCCGAGACTAACACACCTGCCTTCGTCGCCTACGTCGCGGCGGGTGATCCAAATTTGGAAAAATCCTTAGAAATCATCAAAGGCCTTGCCGATGCAGGCTCTGACGTGATCGAACTGGGTGTCCCATTCTCCGACCCGCTTGCCGATGGTGTCGTCAACCAGCTCGCAGCAGAACGCGCGCTCAAAGCGGGCACAACATTTCCCAAGGTGCTTCAGCTGATCCGTGATTTCCGTGAAACACACGACACACCCATCGTGCTCTTCACCTACCTCAACCCCATCTACACCTACGGGTTCGAAAAATTCCATACCGATGCCGCAGCTGCTGGTGCCGACGGAGTGCTCCTACTCGACCTTCCTCCAGATGAAGTTCCTTTCAACAAGGAGCTCGCCGCGCACGAAGGCCTCAAACATATCACACTCATCGCTCCCACATCGCCCGACGAACGCATCGCAGCCCTCGCAAAACAATCCGAAGGTTTCATCTATGCGCTCTCTCGCACAGGCGTGACCGGCGCCCAAGCAGCTCCATCTGATGCTATCGGTGCGACTGTAGAAAAGATCAAAAAGCACACCGACACACCCGTCTGCATCGGTTTCGGTATCAACACCCCAGACCAAGCAAAAATGGTCGGCGAGCTCTCCGATGGAGTCGTCGTCGGCTCAGCCATTGTCAACCAAGTCGCCGAAAATGCTGACTGCGCAGACGTCGCTGCCAAAGTCGCAGCATTCGCAACCCCACTCATCAAAGCCGCAAAAGGACAAGCGACAAACTAACTCGCCTCACATTTTACCCATTCTAACGAATTCCGGCAATTCTATCTAAATGACTCCATTCTACGAGTCATAAAACATCTCACTTAAAACATACCACTATGTTAAATTTCACAAAAATGAACGGCGCGGGCAACGACTTCGTTGTCATCGATAACCGCGACCTTTCCATCAATCTTTCCAAGGAACAAATCGCCCAACTTTGCGATCGTCACCGCGGTGTCGGCGCCGATGGCCTACTCGCTGTCGAGCCTGCCGAAAATGGTGCCGACTACAAATTCCGCTACTACAATGCAGATGGCGGCGAAGCCGAAATGTGTGGCAACGGTGCGCGCTGCTTTGGCGCCTACACTGCACGCCTCAGCTCACCTACAAAAGAAATTGTCACCTTCGAAACCATCGCTGGAACACTCAGCGCGGAGCTTATCGGTGACAACGTACGCATCGCCATGTCTGACCCATTCGATCTCGACATGAACCTGCCCATCGCGCTTCCAGACCTTGGTAACATTCACTTCGTCAACACCGGCGTCCCACACGCAGTCGCCTACGTCAAAGACCTTCCTGCTCTCGATGTCGTCAAAAACGGAGCAGCCATCCGCTACCACGACCACTTTGCCCCGAATGGCACTAACGCGAACTTCGCCTGCGCCATCGGTCCAGACCACATTGCCATCCGTACTTACGAACGCGGAGTCGAAGGCGAAACTCTCGCTTGTGGCACCGGCATGTGTGCAAGTGCCCTCTTCCACCACATCCTCACTGGCGCAGCATCACCCATCAAAGTCGATGTCGCTGGCGGTGATACTCTCGAAATCGGCTTCGAGCCACTTGGCGACAATAAGTTCTCCAACGTAACCCTCACTGGCCCAGCAGACTTCGTCTTTACTGGTTCCATTGAGGTATAATCGCTACCAACCTTAAGCTTTTCCCATGCCCAGCAAGTACCTCGTTACTTCTGGGCATTTACATATCCACAAAGAACTACAAGATATCCACATCCTGCGCTTGCCAATTCATCTCGCATTTTCATAGTAAACCACAGATGAATGAGAGCAGTGCATCAGAGAACCCTCCAGAAGAACTATGCTTCTCTCAATTACTTGCTGGTGAACAAGGCTTTTTGCACGCCCTCATTCGCTCACTAGGCGTCCCATCTTCGGACTCTGCCGACGTCCTCCAAGCTGCAAATATGTACCTCATCGAAAATGCGGATAAGTTCGAAACTGGAACCAATTTCCGCGCATGGGCCGCGCAAGTCACCCGCTATAGGTGTCTCAATTACTTTCGCTCCCAGAAGCGTCGGCCCATGGTCAACCTCTCTGAGCAAGCGCTCGACTTGATCACTGAGGAAGTCTGTCGCCAGTACGACGAAACTGCACAACAACTCTCCCACCTCGACCAATGCTTAAAAAAACTCCCCTTCGAACACGCCTCACTCATCCACGCCATTTACACTGAAGGTCAATCTCTCAAAGAGTACGCCCACTCTCATAAAAAATCTCACACCGCAGTCCGCAAAACTATCTCCCGAGTTCGTCAGCTTCTTAAAGACTGCATCGAACGCCAAAACTGATGCGCCGCTCTTGCCACAGTAAAAAATAAAAAATACTGTGTCACACTTCCCCTATTTCCTCTCTATTTAAGTAGACAATGCCCGAGCCCACTACAGACCTGCCATCGCAAGAGTTCATAGAACTCGTGCAACGCGTGCTCGATAAAGAGTCTAGCCTCGACGATTTGGCTGAGCTCAACCGCATTCTAGCTCAAGACCCACAGTCCCTGAGTTACTTCGTCAAAATGCGCATGCTCCACTCCCATCTCGTGGACAAACTCGGCACCAGCTCTTCTGGTCTCACCGGCATTCACCAAGCCACCAAAAAGGCCAAATCCTCCCCGATCACCGAGCAGCTCACCCTAACACAACCGAGCAAGCTCACTCGCCCAGTGATCATTAAAATGGCTCTCGCAACAGCCGCCCTCATTCTCCTCTCATTCCTTATTCCTGTAGGATACCGCAGTGCCGTCGCTGAAGGGGCCTACCAAGTGGTTGCAACCCATAACACTCAAGAATTCCAGCGAGGCACATGGATGACGACCCACAAGACATACAGCCTTAAAGAGGGATCTATCCAGATCAACTCCTCGGACCACAACCGTCTCACCATTCAGGCTCCGGCCAAATTCACCATTAATTCCCATCGAGAGATCACCCTCAAAAAAGGAAAAATCTGGGCCGAACTCGATGGTAAGCCCCTCGACATTCACACTCCTCAGGGACTCGTCAAAGACCTTGGCACCACCTTTGGTATCGACCAATCCTCAGCAAAAAGTACACGTATCGACGTACTTGATGGCGCGATCCAACTATCAAGATCTGCCACCAGGCAGAACAAGGCTGAGAAAGGCCAAGCCCTCATTACAGATGCTAACCAATGGCCGCCAAAGAAGGTCGACGCAGACGCATCGCTCTACACCACCAAACTGCGACAATCAATAGGCATCGTTTTCAGCGAGTACTATTTCGACAACCAAAGAATTTTAGCTGAGCAACCCTTGTCCACTCGCTGGACAGTCGCAAACACAATCGACGGCTCAAAAACTCTCGACCAATCGCCTGTCACCGTCAAATGGCTCTGCGGCTACAAACTTTTCCCCGAGGGCTCTGCAAACTCTGCGGAAGCAGCACTCTTTCGAACCCATCTTTTATCTGGTCACAATGACAGCCGCGACCTATCAGCAGCCAAAGAACTCGGCTTCACAGGAGACCCTGAGATTGGCATCATTATCCGTATCGAAAACCTCCAACCGTGGCTCGAGCAAATCGGAGCATCGAGCTACCGCATTCAAGTCCTGCGCAACTCAGGCCAGCCAAATGTTCATTTTCTCCCTCTCAGCATTCACCTATCCGAAAGCTCTCCTGCTATCGAAACACAAAAAACAGATTCAAGCGAACTTCTCTCTCCGCAATACCCAGAGCCAAGTGACACTGAAGAGGGGGCACGGTCCTTCACCAATTTCCAAACCATTTTCACAGCAGACTCCCTCACCCTCACCACCCCCATCCAACAAAAGGGCAATGACCGTGGCAACATCTCAGCTGTGAGAATTATCCCGATTTTTAATTAAATCATTTTTTTAAGTCACACTTATCCCTGTGACGTTCTTTGTTAGGGAGAATCCGTTTGTCATTATTACTCACGGATTTTTCAAAATGATATCAATCAATCATTATAATGAAGAAAACAAACATATCCTCCTTATCAATTGTCGCTACAGCCCTTCTTGGCCTTTCAGCGACCTCTCAAGCATCCAGTATCCTTATCGATTTTGGTGCTTCTGCTGGAGTAACCACAGGTAATTACAATAATGTCAACGGGAACGGAACTACCGGTGCCAGCTCTATCAGCGATGTAGAAGATACCTATTCGCTCATCGACTCCACTGGAGCCTCTGCAGGCCAAGTAGTAGTTTCTAGTAACACCACTGCAAACTGGGGTGACGCAGCCAGCGGTGCAAACTACACAGGCACGAAACCAGTGACCCTCAGTGGTATCGCGGCTACAGCTACCGATGACGGCTTATACATGAACAATGCGGGCGCCATCGACCCTATCGTGTCACTAAGCTTCACGGGTTTGGCTGCTTCACAAACCTACGACATCCTCTTTTACTCTGCTCGTGGTAATAACGGCGGCGTAGCTACGAACATTGGAGTCACTACAGGAACTGGTACAGGAGCGAGCATCAGCAATAGCTTTAACAACGATTCAGATGTGGGCATATTCTCCGCCACCACCACAGCATCGGGTGAACTTACCCTCACCTACACCGTAGGAGGAAGCTCAAGCAGCGCAGGAGCGCTGAACTTCATGTCTATCACAGCCGTTCCAGAGCCATCATCCACTGCTCTTCTCGGCCTCGGAGGTCTCGCGCTGATCCTTCGCCGTCGCCGCGCATAAAGACACCCTTGCCTCATGTTTAAAGCCGGGTAGGTAGGCAATATCCCCTTCCCGGCTTTTTTCTCACAAGTATCTATGAAACGGCTCCTTCTCTCGATCCCCCTAGTCCTAGCTCTCTACTGCTCAGCGTCTGCTCAGATCAAAGTTGCAGTCCACGAAAACAACACCATCGCAGCCGGAATGAGCTCGCGGCCAGATGGAACTATCGTTTCCACAGGCTCAGAAACTTGGAATAACGCCGTAGGCCAAACGGCAGCCAATATCATTCTAGCAGACACCAATGGCAGCGCCACTAGCGCAAGCCTCTCTTACTCAGCCGGCTTCATCAAATCAAACGCACTAGGCTGGGAATCGCAATCTCAAGACTGGGTTATGATGGAAACCTGGATCGGCTTCAAACAAAACGAGTCTCTCACTGTCAGCGACCTACCAGCCAATTACGCTTCTGGCTATTCTGTAGTGATCTATGGTGACTCCAACGATGGAAATACCCGCACCATGGACTATTTCATCGACGACGGCTCTGGCACGAAAACTAGCACCATTCTCGACGCAGGCTATTTCAATGGCAGCTTCTCCATTGATAAGACCGTCACTATCACCGGACTAACTGGAACTTCTTTCACTCTCACAGGAAATCCTAACTCCAATGATTCACGTTCCGCCATCTGCGGCTTCGAAATCATTCCCGGAGCTATCACTTCGATTCCCTCATTCGAGGCCGATGATCACTACGTTCAATCAGGGACTGAAGTCACGCTTAGCTGGTCAGCAAACAACGCAACTACCCTCACTCTCAACCCGGGTAACATCGACGTCACAGGCTCCACCTCTCTCAATGTCACCCCAACTGAGACCACCACCTATACACTCACAGCTGCGGGTGAATCCGAGAATGCGACCGCAGAAGTCACGGTGAGTATCGGACCAGAAGTACCTAACATTATCATTTTCCTCGTCGATGACTTTGGAGTCACGGACACATCGGTTCCCTTCGCTTACGATAGCTACAACGATTCAGGCTCCCCACTCCTCACTGGCTTCAACAATTTTTATAAAACACCTAACATGGAAACCCTCGCAGCACAGGGAATGAAATTCACTCAAGCCTACGCCATGCCTGTCTGCAGCCCTACTCGCACAAGTGTGATGACTGGCCACAATAGCCCTCGCCACGGCATTACTGTCCACTTAAACCTCGCAGGCACTATCGATAACAACTCCTTTGCACAAAAAAGCCACCGCGGTCCTAACAATTGGCGATACATGGGAATGGACGCGACCGATGTGACACTACCACAGCTTCTCTCAAATGCTTCCTATCGCTCCATCCACTGCGGCAAAGGCCACTTTGGCGGCAAAGGAAGATATGCAGCAGATCCGACAGCTATCGGCTTCGACGTTAACATTGCCGGTTCCTCCTCTGGTCAGCCGGCGCGTTATATTTCAAATTCTTCATCAGGTTTCGAGAGCAGCTCGCGTGCAATGCCGGGAATGGAAGCCTACACAGGCAGTGGAGCGGGAACGTACCTCACCGATGCCCTCACCATAGAAATGAATTCAGCAATCAGCACCGCAGTCAGCGATGGTGTCCCGTTTTTTGGCTATATGTCCTATTACGCGGTCCATTCCCCCTTCACCTACAACCCTGGAGTCGATGCTTCCGCCTACAGCTCTGGAGTTTCCACAAATCATAAAAAATTCGCCACCATGGTAGAGGGAGTCGATATCTCCTTAGGAAATATCATCCAGCATTTGGACAGCCTCGGTGTAGCTGAAGACACCCTCATCCTCTTCATGGGAGACAATGGCAGCGACTCGCCAGCTCTCAATGACGAAGGGCAAATTGGCAACGCCAACTTCAATGACTTCCCAATGCGCGGCAAAAAAGGCTCAGCCTACGAAGGCGGAACCCGAGTTCCACTCATCATTGCTTGGGCAAAACCCGATACGCAAAACGCGTTCCAACAAGCCCTCCCTATCGTCGAAAATGCTGTTGAACACGACATCGTCTCGCTAATGGATATCGCCCCCACAATCCTCTCAATCTGTGGTGTCGATCACCCATACATGGATGGGTTCAACCTTAGCCCCTACCTCCTGGGTCAAAGTGGCTCACATCGCCCACAACAACTCATAAGCTACGTACCACATGAACATCGTAGTGACTACTTTCTTTGGTACCGTGAACCCGACTGGAAATTAATCTATCGCTTCTACAACGACTCCTTTGAGCTCTATAACCTAACCTCTGACCCCGATGAATCAGACAATCTCTCGTCAGCGCAGCCTGAAAAAGTGCTCACCATGGCGCGCGCTATGGCTGCAGAATTGGACAATTCCTGGGGCGACCTTGGCGAACTATGGCCCACACTCAATCCTACTCAAGTGGCTGTCCCCGCAAGACCCTTAGAAGACGATCCCTTCTACATCCCGTTTGATGTCGATGGAAGAGACTCTGTCGACACCGATGCTGATGGACTCACCGACGCCCTAGAAGACACCGATGCCAATGGCCTACTCGGAACTAGCGAAACCAATGCTGATGATTGGGACACCGACGACGACAACACAGATGACTACACCGAAACTCGTTTAAATCTCGATCCACGCGACCCTAACAAAACATTCACCGTACGTGCTACCCAATCGGCCGAAGACATCGTGACTCTCACATGGCCATCTGCACCTGGCTTGAAATTCGATATCTTATCAAGCCCTAATCTCGGCACTTCCACCCCTAGCTGGACACCGCTCTTTTCAGACCTGGACGCAGACGCCACTGAATCAGAAACCAGCCAAGAAATTCAGATCGACTTCGATCGCAAATTTTTCTCCATCCAGCTCAAACCCTAAGCTCTCAGCTATTCACCATAAAACATACCAAACCGCTATGAAAAACACCTTCCTCCTCTCCACAATAGCTCTCCCCTTATTAGCATCAACCGTCCTAGCAGAAAAGGCCCCCATCTGGATCGACTTCGGAAGCGCCGCAGGCAACGCAACTGGCCACTACAACCTCATCAATGGCGCTGGCCTAACAGGAGCCCAATCCATTGCTAAAGTAAAGGGAACCTACCCGCTCATTGACACTGATGGTACCCCCTCTGGATCTGTCACTGTCTCAAGTGAGGCCACCTCCAACTGGGGAGATTCTCTAGCTGATGTCAATTGGACTGGCTCCAAGCCATCTGCTTTATCAAAAATCCAATCCGCCGCTACCGATGATGGCCTCTTCCTTCACGCTACAAGAGGAAAAGATAAACCGCGCGTGAGCTTCGCTTTCAGTGGCCTAAAACCACAACAAGAATACGCCATTCTCTTCTACTCCGCACGTGTCGATAAAGGGATTGGAGAAGGTGCCACACACATCACCGTGACTAAGGGAAACGGTATAGGAGCTAGCATATCAAATAGTTTTAAAAATTCCGAAGAGCTTGGCTCTTTCACAGTGACCTCTACATCCAACGGCCAATTCACTCTCGATTTCAGCATAGAAACAAACAAAGCCTCAGCAGTGTGCGCACTCAACTTCATGTCCATCACCCCCATCGCCCATCAATCCTCAGCGGCTCTCCTCCACTTCGGAGGCATCACAGTGACCCTCAGTGACCCGCAGGAAAGAACAGACTAAGCCATCCCCCACACATCGCGACCACGCGATACTTACTCTGATATTCTATCTTCCCATAACAAAGGATCACTTTTTTTGTCACACCTACCCCACCTTGGTTCTTTCTTACTGAGAGTTCGTCAGCGTGTAGCGCTTGCGACCCCCTCATACACGACAAACAACAAACAATTATAATGAAAAAACTAAACTACTCTCTAGTTTCAGCTAGCGCAATGGCTGTGCTCGCTTCTGCTTCAGTTTCTTCAGCGGCTACTATTTACAACGTGGCCATTGGTGAAAGCGGAACTCAACTTGGCGCAGGAGCTACAAACACCTCTAAAGACAACCTCACTGCTGAAACAGGTAATCTATGGGGTGTCAGTAACGCCAATAACTACATGGGTATCACATACTGGCAGTTCTCTGACATCGCTGGTTCAGGTCAAACCATCCAAGCTGGCACTTACACTTTCGAAGCCCGTATTGGTAATGGTGATGCGTTCAGCTTCGCCGGATTAAACGACCTCTCCTCTTCAACAAACACCGCTGGTGGCTCTGTTGCAGGCTTCTTTGAAACCGCTCCAGTCACGGGAGGCAACGCAGGCACCCAACGCTCTAATGCCCAAGTTGCTAAAAACAACATGTACACAGAGTTTAATGCTCTCTCTGATGTAACATACACAGCTCCTACGGAAGCTGATCCCGCTGACCAAACTTTCACTACTTGGACCTTCAACTGGGAAGTAGCAGAGGGTAGCTCAGTCATCGGCAAGGATCTCTACTTCGGCATCTACACTAAAACCGGTGGCAACGGCTCAGCCTTCTGGGATGACTCCACACTTTCCTACACAGCCGTCCCAGAGCCATCTTCCACAGCTCTTCTCGGCCTCGGAGGTATCGCTCTGATCCTTCGCCGTCGTCGCGCTTAACAGAAGATTATCATAGTTATTACTTGGAGGCCGAAAGGGAGTGATTCCTTTTCGGCCTTTTTTACACGGTGCCCAATGAAAACCTACCTCATCCCGCTCGGCCTGATTGCCTCCTTTGCATCGCTCTCAGCCCAAATCAAAGTAGCAATCCATGAGACCAACGCCATTGCTGCAGGCATGAGTTCGCGTCCAGACGGCACAGTCGTCACAAGCTCCACAGAGACTTGGAATAACGCCATTGGACAAACTGGCTCAAGCATCATCCTCAGTGATACTTCAGGAAGCGCCACCACAGCCAGCCTCTCTTACAACGCCGGATTCATCAAATCAAACACACTTGGCTGGGAATCCCAATCTCAAGACTGGGTCATGATGGGAACTTGGATCGGCTTCAAACAAAACGAGTCACTCACGATCAGCAACCTTCCAGCCAGTTACGCCTCTGGCTACTCCATAGTCATCTACGGTGACTCTAACGACGGAGGCACACGTACCATGGACTACTTTATCGATGATGGAACTAACACTAAAACTGCAACTATCCTCGATTCAGCTTACTTTAATGGCACATTTTCCAACGACAAGACAGTCGTGATCACAGGACTTACTGGCAACTCCTTTACTCTAACTGGCAACCCAAACTCCTCCGACTCCCGTTCCGCCATTTGCGGATTAGAAATTATCTCCCTCACCACCCCTTTCATCAGCTCCTTTGAAGCAGACCCGAATTATATACAACCTGGCTCAAGCACCACGCTTAGTTGGTCTACATTTAACTCCACCCATCTTACTCTCAACCCAGGAAACATTAATGTCACAGGATCTAGCTCTTACTCTGTCAGCCCAAATTCCAGCACCACTTATAGCCTTACAGCAAGCGACAGTACTGACAACTCCAGCAGACAACTCACCGTACATGTCGGACCTGAACGGCCAAATGTACTAATCTTCCTAATCGACGATTACGGCTCCATGGACACCTCTGTCCCCTTTGCTTACGACCAATACAACTACTCTGGCACTCCTCTCATCACTGCTTTTAATCATTTCTATAAAACTCCTCACATTGCCTCCCTCGCAGCAAACGGCATGAAGTTCACCCAGGCATACGCAATGCCCATGTGTAGTCCCACACGCGTCAGCCTCATGACCGGCCAAAACTCCCCACGCCACGGAGTCACAGTTCATCTTAATGCCTACCAAACTGTCGACAACAAATCATTTAGTATCAAAACTCATCGTGGCCCGAACAATTGGCGCTACCTCGGCATGGACGGCACCGACGTCACCCTCCCGCAGCTCCTCAAGGACACCGGCTATCACACCTTCCTCATTGGCAAAGACCACATGAGCCACCAACAAAACCCCACCGCTATCGGCTTCGATGTCAGCGATGACGGCCTAGTCAAAGCCCCCGTCATGACCAGCAAAACCAACGCGGCTCTAGAAAACGCCGTCACCCTCGGAAATCCCTTCTTTGCCTATGTTTCTTATCGAGACGTCCACACCGCATTTTACAACGCAACCGACGCCATCGGCGACTACTCTGATGCTTACAACACAAACCACGCCAAATTCGCCACCATGGTCGAGAGCGTCGATAACTCAGTCGGAGCTATCATGGCTAAACTCACCGAGCTCGGTGTCGCAGAAAACACCCTCGTCTTCTTCCTTGGCGACAACGGTAGTGACTCACCCGCTCTCTCGGACGAAGGCTGGCCACGTGGCATCTTTTTCGATGACTTCCCCATGCGTGGTAAAAAAGGCTCAGCCTACGAAGGCGGCATCCGCGTCCCTCTCATTATCACTTGGGCGACACCAGATTCTAACAATTCACTCCAACAAACGCTTCCCATCCCCGCCGCCAGCGTCGAACACGACATGGTCACTGTAGAAGACCTTGCTCCAACGATTTTATCCCTCGTTGAACAATCCTCGCCTACTATGGACGGCTACGATCTCACTCCCTACCTCCGCACAGAGGCCGGAACCCACCGACCACAGAAAATCCTGCGTCACATGCCCCACGAACACCGCAGTAACTACTTCACCTGCTACCGTGAGAGTGACTGGAAAATTATTTACCGCTATCACATCGAAGAATCCATCGCCAACAGTGAAACTCATGAGGACTCTGCTTACGAATCCTTCGAACTCTACAATCTAGCATCTGATCCAAATGAATCAGAAAACCTCGCCTCATCAAACCCTGAACAGCTTCTAAAAATGGCCAGAGCCATGGCTCAAGAGTTGAATAACTCTTGGGGCAGCCACGGAGAACTCTGGCCAGCTCATAACCCTACCCTTGCTGAAAAACCAACGCGCAACCTCATCGACGACCCCTTCTTTATCGATTTTAACATCGGCTCACGCTCTCTCGTCGATTCAGATCTCGACGGACTCACCGACCAACAAGAAGACCTAGATGCCAATGGCCTCCTCGGTCTAACAGAAACCAGCGCCGACAATCCTGACACGGATACCGACAACACAGACGATTACGCTGAAACTCGCCTTGGTCTCGACCCCCTCGATCCTAATGAACGCTTCCGTGTAAGCAGTATAGTGCAATCAAACGGCTCCATCACCCTCACTTGGCCTTCTAGCCCAGGCCTCAGCTTTGACCTTCATTCCAGCCTCGACCTGTCTTCCCCTACATCCAGCTGGAACATCCACACTCCAAATTTACCTGCTGATCTTAGCGAATCAGAAACGACTATCAATATCCCCATCACAGCGGACCGCAAATTCTTCTCGGTCGAACTCAAGCCCTAACCACTCGTTCGCAAAACGACACATTAGCAACGCCTCCGGCTCATCACTTCACTACCATTCAAATCTTTCTGCACTCCACCGGTAACCCTTTTCAGTAGCTAAGATTCTACCAAGCCCAGGATAGGCTAAATGAAAGCCGTAAGCCCGCGACCTCTTTTCAGCCAACTCGCTAAACACGCGCTTGCGTGACTCCACCGCTAAGGTCGGATTGTGATCAAACCCAATGCACCAAGTCGGATCATCAAACATCAACAAGTGGTGATGCGCCAAATCAGAAATGTGTACCAATTCCTCTTCTCCTGAGCAAATGCGAAAATACACATGACCCGGTGTATGGCCGAATCCATTCTCGACCCTCACTAAACCATCAAACAACTCAGTCCCTGCCTTCACTTCTACCAGCACATTCTCCAAGGCTTTAAACTGTTTCTTTATCGTTTTAACCATCCGAGGAATACTTTTCGGATCACGCCTAGACATACTAAAATCTGGCTCGCTCTGAGTCCAAAACCCCAACTCTTCTGGAGTCACATAGATCTTCGCATTCTTAAAATAAGGTTCTCCATTTTTTACAAACCCCACTAAGTGATCCGTATGAGCATGACTTAACATTCCCGCGGTGACCTCATCCGGGTGAATCCCGATTTGCTTCAAGCCATCATAAAACCAACCCCGAGGCGCCCCAAAACCTGCATCAAATACCACCACCTCTTTGCCTTTTCTAATCACTAGAATGTTCACGTAAAGTGGTATGCTATCAGTCGGCTCAGAATACCTTTCGAGAACTTCTAACATCTCAACGCGCTCCGCTTCTGGATACATTAACTTCAAACCAGCTCGTAGATCAAATCTCCCATCACTAATCGACCAAGCCTCGATATCACCTATCATAAAAGAATAAACAGTAGGATTGCGCTCAAGCCCTGCAGACGCTTTCTCCCCTTGGGCCTTAGCGCTCGCTGAAAGTAGTTGTGCGCCTAACAAAGCACTGCTGAGCCCAATAAAATTGCGTCGCGAATGGGAATCATGAATCGGCATTCAACAAACTAATCTTCAAGATCATATTGCCTCAAGAACAAATACAACCTCAGCAAAAGCGCAGCAGTCCAGCGGACTTCACTCCCCCCAGTTGGCGCAGCCCTCCACATGGGGGTTCTTAGGTCAGCCATCCAAACAACGCTGGAAGCGTTGCAGCTGAGAAACCTCATTACGCTAGGCCAACACGCTCTAATAGTGAATTAAGCTATCAGCCATGGGATATATAGTTACGATAGATCCACTTATCTCTATTGACTGGAAAGCCTAGCTTCATCTCTCGGAGATGGCATGGATCATTCGCCTCTCACTTGAAAACAAGAACTTAATTCACCGCGCCCACCAACTTAAGCGCAGCTTCAGCGTAGCGCTCGCCCAGGGTTTCTATCCCCTTCTTATCAAATTGGAGCTTATTCTGCTTTCCATTTAAATCGTCAGTATCGATCAGGATCCAACCCTTGTTTGCATGCACCAACTTCTCTTGAGCAGCACGTACTTTTGCCCAATCTGGGTATTTTTTTTGCCACTTTTCCTGTAGTCCATGATCAGACAGACGAACAAGCACAACGTCCAGCTTACCCAACTCCATATCTGCTTCTAACTGCTTCACAAAACGCTGAAAAGACGCGGCGTATTGATCACCCCACCCTTTTTGCGCATCGCTCTCCCCTTGCATCCAAAATAACACGATCGTATCGCATTCCTTTTTACGCGCCGTATCTCTAGCAGTTTCCAATAAGCGCTCGTATTCTTTCGCCTGAGTTTTCGAATAGCCCGATCCATAACTCGCCTTTTCATTGCCGTCCGAATCTGTCCAATCAGAATCAACATCATGCATCGCCATCGTTCTGCGAGCCATCCGCATCCATAGCAAATCTACCTTTTTAAGATCCTTATCCAAGTCCACCAAGGGCGGGATCACGGTGCGCTCAGGTTTGAGCGATTCCATATTATTCTCACCCGCAAAAATAAACAAATGACGCGGACGTGGAGCTGATTGAGAAATCAAAACAGAACAACAAAAAAGCAAAGTGACGATGGAAGTTTTCATAACAGGGAATCTCCACTCTAACTAATAACTCTTTCGCATCCAATAACTTTCGAAACACATCCATAGACATTTCAGCATATGCTAAGAAACCATCGAAGTGAGTTTGCCCATTGGTAATAGTCGCAAAGGCATTTATTCAAATGCTTTACACTAAACCTTAATAGAGAGAGCTCGTATCAGGAGCTCAATACCGAGAGAATGATAATAAACTACATTTCTAACCGTACTTCGCTTCATCGCGCAGCGCACAGCGCTGTTTCATTTGTTGCAGCCTTACTTCTTCAGAGATCTGCAAATGATGAATTTCCACCGAGTGCGGGCTAAAGCGTTCCAGCAGCTCACACTCCCACGCTTCACATTCCACTAGTTCCTGGGTAAATGGCCCCGCGATAATAACATCGGTATGCGCTAGGTTCTGATCGGCTAAGGCAAACAAGGTCTCATACACTGGCTCACGATAGGTCTCCTTATACAGCTGTGAGTCTCTGTCGTGTGGATCTAACCCTGCCGCTCGATGCGCAGCCTGAATTATTAGGTCTGTAGCCGTGTCACTGTCAAAAAATGCCGCACCCAGCTCCTTCGCCAGCTTTAGCGCATAAGTCGTCTTCCCTACTGCAGGAAGTCCACAAACCACATGTAATGTCTGCATGTAATGCTTCTAACCCTCCATCTCAATAAACGCTAGTAACAAAAAGCCCCGGCTGGCGGTAAGCCAGACGGGGCAGTTACTGATAATACTTTTTAAAGCGTAAGCTTTGTTCACTAAAGAGGCTGATAGCCTGTTCTACTAGTGGCGGCGCTTGCGCTTGATATTCAGCTTAGCCATATTCTGAGCGATCAACGCTTGGAGATTTGCGAGATCTTCAGCCTGCTTGCTGTGGTCAATATTCTTAAGTTCTTCCTCAGCGCGCTCGATGGCAGCTTGTGCAGCCGCTTCATCAATCTCGTCTTCGCCAAGAGCCATATCTGTGAGGATGATGACTTTGTCGTCAGAAACTTCGGCAAAGCCAGAACCGATCGCAAGCTCGTGTTCCTTACCGTCCTTCTGGTAGCGGAGCTCACCAGGAGCGAGTGCAGTAACGAGAGATGCGTGCAAGTCAAGCACACCAATCTCACCATCAGCTGCTGGTAGATAGACGTCTGCTACTTGTTCTGAGAGTACTTTTTTCTCAGGAGTAACGATTTCGAGATGAAGCATGAGTAGAATCTAAAATTTGAAATTTGTGATTTAAGATAAGCTGGTGGCTTCACACCACCAGCGTCTTAAATTAGTCGCGAGATACCTTGTCGATACCAGCCTTCATGTAGAAGTTGGATTCAGGTACGTCATCCCACTTACCGTCGAGGATCTGTTCGAAACCTTCGATTGTTTCTTCGATGGAAACGTAAACACCAGGAACGTTGGTGAATACTTCACCCACGAAGAACGGCTGTGTGAGGAAACGCTGGATCTTACGAGCACGGAATACGGACATCTTATCTTCGTCAGAAAGTTCGTCCATACCAAGAATCGCGATGATGTCTTGAAGATCTTTATAGCGCTGAAGTACGCCCTGTACACCACGTGCAACCTTATAGTGACGCTCACCAACAACTTCTGGAGCAAGTGCCTTAGAAGTAGAAGCGAGTGGGTCAACCGCTGGGAAGAGAGCTTGTTCCGCGAGGGAACGCTCAAGAACAACCTGCGCGTCAAGGTGAGCGAATGTGTTCGCTGGAGCCGGGTCAGTCAAATCATCCGCAGGAACGTAAACCGCCTGGAGGGATGTAATGGAACCCTTCTTAGTAGAAGTAATTCGCTCCTGGAGTCCTGCCATTTCCTCAGAGAGAGTTGGCTGGTAACCCACAGCAGATGGTGTACGGCCGAGAAGGGCAGACACCTCAGAACCTGCCTGAGAGAATCGGAAAATGTTATCAACGAAGAGAAGAACGTCTTGGCCTTCTTCGTCACGGAAGTATTCCGCCATGGAAAGAGCAGAAAGAGCAACACGGAGACGTGCACCTGGAGGCTCATTCATCTGACCGTATACGAGAGCTACTTTGGAGCCTTCCGGCTTGAGAACTGGAGTACCGTCAGCATTGATCACTGGCTCACCGTCAGCATCTTTTTCTACTGCGATAACGCCGGATTCGATCATTTCCCAGTAAAGGTCGTTACCCTCACGAGTACGTTCACCTACACCGGCGAATACAGAGTAACCACCGTGTCCGAGTGCGATGTTGTTGATAAGCTCCATGATAACAACTGTCTTACCAACACCTGCACCACCGAATGCTCCAACTTTACCACCCTTGAGGAATGGACAAACAAGGTCGATTACCTTGATACCTGTCTCGAGGATTTCTGCGGAAGCTGCTTGGTCAACAAGCTTTGGTGCTGGACGGTGAATACCTGTACGCTTCTCAGCGTTTGCAAGTGGTACGTTCTCATCTACGAGATCACCTGTGACGTTGAAAATGCGGCCAAGGACCTGCTCGCCAACTGGTACTGTGATAGGAGCTCCTGTATCGGAGATGTCCATACCACGCTTAAGACCGTCTGTAGTGCTCATTGCTACCGCACGAACCCAGCCGTCACCAAGGTGCTGTTGCACCTCTAAAACGAGCTTAGTTTGTACGCCTCCGAAGTCATAGTTGACTTCAAGAGCGTTATAGATGTCTGGAAGATTATCTGCGTTCGAGAAATCAGCGTCGATAACCGCGCCGATGACCTGAACGATTGTTCCTACGTTACTCATGGTTTTGTTGTATTATCAGTTAGTAAATTTGTTTAAGTATAAAGTGGGTAGTATGAAGTGATGCAGTTCCAGTCAGTCTGCCAACTGAGAACTGCCAACTACCTTATTCCATCGCCTTCATGGCAGTGGTGATTTCGAGAAGTTCTGCAGTGATCGCTGCCTGACGGAGCTTGTTGAACTCGAGGGTGAGGTCTGCGACCATGTCCTTCGCGTTGTCAGTAGCAGCCTTCATGGAAACCATACGAGCGGAATGCTCGGAAGCACGAGACTCAACCAACATCTGATAGACTTGGAAGTTCACGTACTGTGGAAGAAGAGTGTCGAGCACCTTCAATGGTGATGGCTCGAAAAGATATTCTTTCTCAAGTGCCGCAACTTTATTCGTCTCGGCGACATCGTCTTTGCCTACACCTTCGTACTCCTGCTTTTCACCGAGAGCATTCGAATCGATTGGAAGCAATTGCACCACTTTTGGCTCTTGGACCATGGTGGATTTGAAGTCGTTGAATGCAACCTTGATGCTATCGTATTCACCGCTGAGGAATTGCTCAGTAAGGAACTTGGAAATAGGACGTGCTTCAGAAAAAGGAACTGGGTCCTTTACTACGAAATCCGCTTTGATTTCCTTACTGGCCTTCATCAGGCTAAGACGAAGCTTACGGCCAACAGTCACGTACTCAGTCTCGCCAGTGTCTGCTTTGGTCACCTCTTTGAGAAGGTTCGCATTGAGACCGCCACAAAGACCTTTATCGGTGGAGATGACGAGCGTAAGAGTCTTATTCCCTTCACGCTTCTCGAGCAGTGGGTGAGCATTCTCATCCACGTTTTCTTTGAGATTTACGAGCACCTTGTTGAGCTCATCAGCATATGCACGACCAGCGAGCGCTTGATCCTGGGCCTTTTTCATCTTGGCCGCTGCAACGAGCTCCATCGCGCGGGTGATTTGCGCTGTGTTTTTCACCGACTTGATGCGGCGACGAATGTCTCTCAGATTTGCCATTTTTTAAATTTCAGTAGCGTGTGGATTAGAGAAAGGGAGAAAGTGCGGACAGCTTCTCAAACTGCCCGCCTAATGGGTGGAATTACTTCCAAGAACCTTTGAAGTCTTCGATCGCCTGTGTGAGGCCGGACTTCACTGCATCTGTGATTGCCTTATCATCAGCGATAAGCTGAAGAACATCTGCCTTGCGTGTGTTGAAGAATTCTTCAAGCGCAGCCTGACACTCGTTGATGCGCTCTACATCTACATCATCGAAGTATCCATTCTGCATCGCGAAGAGAACTACCACCTGCATTTGCATGGAAAGTGGTGAGTACTGGTTCTGCTTGAAGAGCTCAACGATACGCTGACCACGTTCGATTTTCGCCTTAGTAGCGGCATCGAGATCGGAACCGAACTGAGCGAATGCTTGAAGTTCACGGAACTGAGCGAGGTCGAGTTTAGTTGTACCAGAAACCTTCTTGATCGCCTTTGTCTGAGCAGAAGAACCTACACGGGAAACGGAGAGACCAACAGAAATCGCTGGGCGGATACCTTGGTTGAAAAGGTCAGTTTCAAGGAAGATCTGACCGTCTGTGATGGAGATCACGTTTGTTGGGATGTATGCGGATACGTCACCAGCTTGTGTCTCAATGATTGGAAGCGCTGTAAGGGAACCACCACCTGCGTTCTCAGAGAGACGTGCGGAACGCTCAAGAAGCTTGGAGTGAAGGTAGAAAACGTCACCTGGGTAAGCCTCACGTCCGGAAGGACGCTTAAGAATGAGGGAAACTTGACGGTAAGCTACAGCGTGCTTGGAAAGGTCATCAAATACGATGAGGCAGTCTTCGCCTTTGTCCATGAGGTACTCAGCAATCGCACAACCTGTGTATGGTGCGAGGTACTGGTTAGCCGCAGAGTCAGCAGCGGAAGCAGAAACGATAGTGGTGTACTCCATAGCACCTGCTTCTTCGAGAGTAGCGATGATACGAGCAACGTTGGAAGCCTTTTGGCCAATCACAACGTAGATACACTTCATTGGCTTGAAGCCTGGAAGCTTACCGGCTTCAGCAGCCTTGTTCTGATTAGACTGAGAAATGATAGTATCGATTGCGATAGTTGTCTTACCTGTCGCACGGTCACCAATGATAAGCTCACGCTGACCACGGCCGATTGGCACCATTGCATCGATCGCCATGATACCTGTCTGCACTGGAACAGAAACAGACTTACGCTTAATGATACCAGGAGCAATTTTCTCAACTGGATAGTGAGCAGCAGCTTCAATTGAGCCTTTGCCGTCTACTGGGTTACCGAGTGTGTCAACAACACGGCCGAGGAGAGCCTCGCCTACAGGAACTTCGAGAAGTTTACCTGTGGTCTTACACTCGTCGCCAGCTTTAAGTTTGCGGTAGTCACCGAGGAGAACGATACCGACTTCACCTTCTTCAAGGTTAAGTGCGAGACCAGTAACTCCACCAGGGAAGTCGATCATTTCGTTGAGTTGAACGTCGCTAAGACCTTCTACTTTAGCCACACCGTCACCGATTTCACGGATGGTACCTACGTTGGTTTTACCGACGGAGGTCGATACGTTTGCGATCTCCTGTTCGAGTTCCTGAAGAATGCTGCTCATAGCTTACTTATTGGTTAGATTGGTTAAATTACCCTGTTGTGGGATTCGTTTTGGGATTTGGTTAAAACGCAGAGGCGATGTTTTCGAGACGGGTCTTAAGTGTGCCGTCCCAGACATCATCACCCTTGCGGATGCGAATTCCACCCAAGAGGGCAGAGTTGACTCTGTATTCAAATGTGAGGTCGTTGCCATGCTGTGTCGTAAGCTTTGCTACGATGCTATCCTTAGTCGCGGCATCGAGTTCTTCGGCGCTATCCACTGTGACGTGCTTAGCGGCGAGGTCGATTTCAAGCAAGCGCTTGAGAGTGACTAGGATTCCACGGAAGTTGCGCGGCTTGCGCTCGGCAACAGTCTTTACAACTTTGCGGAACTTCGCTTCATCGAGTGAACCGTCTGCGTTACAGAGGCGGTAAAGTCGGCGTGCGGCTGCGGCTGCGTCTTTAGTTACTTTCATGGTTTATAGGATGACGATCGACGTTTGAAAAAATTGATGAATTGAGATTAGCCCTCGACTGTTGTGAGTGCCTCTTGGTTGATGCGCTTCTTGTCTTCATCAGTAAGCACCTTGCCAGTGACCGCTGTAGTAGCGGAAACCACAAGCTGACCGAAGTCTGACTTGAGTTCGGAAACCATCTGCTCGCGCTCTGCCTTTGCAGTCGCTTCTGCTTTGTTGAGAATTTCCTGAGCCTTGACGATCGCTTCCTGAGTTTTTTCCTCAGTGTGCGCTGCGGAGCTTTGCTTCGCTTCTTCGATAAGGCGTTTTGCATCGTCGTTAGCTTTTGCAAGAGCTGCTGCTGTAGACTCTTCAGATTCTGCTAACTGTGTCTCAATGCGCTTAAGCTTTTCTTCACCTTCTGCGATGCGCTTTTTGCGCTGTTCAAGCATTGCGGTGATTGGGCCAAACGCAAACTTCTTCAAAACAACGATCACAATGACGAAGTTGATAAGCTGGAATGTGAAAAGCCTCCAGTTCACTCCGAATGTTTCGAGAAGGTTGGCATCTGCTGATGCTTCTGCACCTGCTGCTGCGAGTAGTGTGATCATTATCGTAAAAGTTTAGTTGATGAAAAATTTGGGTAAAAATCCGCTACCACTCATCGTGCGGCAGCGGATGGTAAAATGTATCCGTTACGAATTACTTGCCAGCAACGAAGAGCGTGAGGATGAAGATACCTTCACAAAGCGCTGCAAGAATGATGGAGAGAGTAAGGATCGGGCCTGCTGCGCCTGGGTTACGACCAGTTGCTTCAGTTGCTTTGAAACCGATGAGACCGATTGCGAGGGCTGCGCCGAATGCGGCGAGTGCTAGGTGAAGTGGTGCTGCTTCCATAGTAGTATTATTTCTATTTTTGTTTTGTTGTTGTGTTCATGCCCTCCTCCACGGTCGCTATGCTATGGATCCGAGGGCTGAGAGTTGTCAAATTAGTGAGCGTGCTCTTCGTCGTGATCGTCGTGTTCACAGATAAGTTTAAGGAACACCGCACAGAGGAGTGTGAATACTAGCGCTTGCACGCCACCCACTAGAAGCTCCATGAAGTAAAATGGAAGGGATGTGAGCCAGCCGAACCAGTTACCACCGAGGAACATCAGAATTTCGAGAGTCTGCTCACCACCGTAAATATTACCGAAGAGACGGAAGGAAAGAGCAACTGGACGAATGGCGATGGAGACGAGCTCAAGCACGCCGACCACACCGAAGATGAAGATCATCACGAGTGCCATGAGACCGCCAAACTTACCTTTAGGTGCGAAGATATGACCGAAGAAACCTTTAAGTCCATTTTCTTGAATCGCCCAGACAAACCAGAGAATCGCGAAAGAGAACGCCATTGCAGCAGTCATATTCACATCGGCATTACCACCACGCATCAGCGGATGAGTGAAGTGCCCGTGGGAGTCCATCCCCCAGCCCATAGTACCCACACCAGGAAGAAGCCCGAGGTAGTTAGTAAGAATAATAAGAAGGAAAGTAGAACCGAAGAACCAGAATGTCTTCTTCACAAGGTGCTCACCGAGAATACCACCGAAAAAGTTATAGAGGGACTCGATCACCCACTCTGCAAAGTTTTGGAAGCCTTGAGGAATCACGCTGATCTTGCCGGCTGCTGCACGACAGAAAAGAACGATTAGAAGAACCGCAATCCAAACACTCACCGTGGAGTTAGAGAAAAAACCTGGCTCATCATTCACGTAATGAAGAGGAATAGCCGTCTTAGGAAGCACAGGTGCTTCTCCGCCAGCTGCAGCGCCAAAACCCATTGTGATGAACAAGAGGATCAGTGATAGGAAAGTCGTTTTCTTAGCCATGATTTTGAGTCGCTCCATTTGGGCGAGCGCAAGTGCAATAACCGCCACACAACAAGCGAGCAAGTCTATTTGTGAAATTTTTCACAAAGTCAAATTAAGCCACTGAAAATAAGCGCCTTCCGTGATATTTTTCTTAGTCATACGAAGTGCCTCTTAATGTTAGGAAATGTTAATTATGACAGCTACATGCAACAATTCCTAATCCCTGATCTCCCAACTTGCTGCATAGCTCTCCCACAACCGCATTTTCGCCTCATTTCCAAGATAAACTTTCATCCCTCCCACTCCATACATTGCGACCGGCTCAAATGTTCCCATTTCAATGCCTTGATTCATCAAAGCCTCTGCCGGCAGACACAACCTACCCGAGTGTTCCTCTAACTGAAAGTCCACACCAGCAGCAGCCTGATAGGCTCGATACACTAGTTCAGTACAAGCTAAGCGATCCGATTGGCGAAAATCAAAAACGAAGTCGTATCGCTTTCCCACATGACTCAATGCACTGCGAACGGCAGCTGCTATCGCTGTAGAATTTAGCTGTGGTCGGAGAATAACAAAGGCGTCCACCGCCAGCGTCTCTGTCAATGCTCGTAGCTTCACTCCATCCTTTTTCGCCTCTACCACATTTGCCCCCTCTACTCCTGCGGCTTCTATTCCCATCTCCTTACGCCGTTCTTCACTCCCAACATACATCGCCACATGCGGCCAAAATCCAGGCAGAAATAAATTGCTCAGAGCTTCATCATGCCGCGTCACAATAATGTCTCCTGGCTGCAATACAGCCCATGCCTTTGCTAAGACACGCGGTGTCACCCGCTTTTGCTTCTTCAGAGCCAACTTTGGCTGCTTCGCTTCAGCCACCACATTGCCACCAATTCTAAACAGCTGGAACATCACCTTGCGAAAGCCCGAATGCTGCCTGCGCTTAAATGAAAACACCCGATACTGCAGCTGACGCCTCAAATACTTCTTCTTACTCTTCTGCACGAAGGGAATCTCCTCCTTTAACACATCAATCAGCTCGGCAAGCCTTCCACCTTCCTTGCGCAAATCCATAACTTCCTCTGCATGCAGCTCCCAAAACAAAACCGCTTCATAAAAACGCCACATCCGTCTGGGCGAGGTTAAATTCTTGTAAATCGCACTGAAGCTTCGACGCGGAATGCCGTAGCGAGATTCCGCCTCATCTAACTTTTTCCATACCAAAAACCGATCACCAGCCAGATCCACTACAAACTCAGCCGACCTCATCAACACACACGCAGCAGTATACGCCACCGCAAAACAACGGATGCAATCCTCCCAGTCGCTCTGATCATCCCAATGCGGCTCGAGTTCGGTAATCGCACCTAACAAAACAACTCTCAACCGCAAATAACGTCGGTAGTGTTCGCGCAAGCGTTCATCCTCGTGAGGCATAAAATAACCACGCTGTTGCGCAGCCTCGACATCACCTAACAGCTCAACTAATTCGCTACGTAGCGGAATCCCTTTAGCCGCAGATACCACCTGCTCCAAGATCACCTCATACGTTGTTACAGACATCGACATAAATTTCCATGGGGTGTAGGAAATTAAAACCTTAAGAGTCAATATTTATATCTATCAACTATATACTAACATGACCTAACAATTGCTACTGTACGATTTAAAAGGAAATAGACGCGCAACTACACTGAAAACAGAACTCTTAGCAAGCTTAAAACCCTTATTCTATAAGGATTATTTCTTCTCTTTTATCTTTACAAACTATTGGTAGTTCGCGAAAAGTGTAGCGCTATGAATAAAGCTGAACTTGTAGAAGCAATCCAAAAAAACCTCGGGAAAGATGCAACTAAGCGCGCTGCTGAAGACGCACTTTCTGCAGTACTCGAGTCTATCGCAACTGGCGTTAAGAAGGACAAAAGAGTCCAACTTATCGGCTTTGGCACATTCGAAGTTAAGAAGCGCGCTGCTCGTATGGGCCGCAACCCTAAGACTGGCGAATCCATGAAGATCAAGGCGTCCAAGACCGTTGGCTTCAAGGCTTCCTCTACGCTCAAAAACTCTCTCTAATATACATAGAAAGAACTACTTACAAACCTCATCACTTGTAGTGATGAGGTTTTTTTGTACTCTATTTACGAATAATTGGACGCTCACCTTTGCGCATTTGATCGAGGATTTCATCCACCGTTTCCACCTCTCCACTTTGCTCCCACTGGCTTATATTTTTACGGATAGCCACTAAATGCGAACCCACCTCTGGCAGCTCTTTGCGCCACTCTGGAGCATCTTCTATCAAACTAAAATAGCGGTTCGCCAACTGATAAGCAATTTGCCGATCCGCAAGCTGACCTCCCTGCGCAGGCATATTTCTCACCCACGTAAGCTGAGTTAGTCGCTCCACTGCCGGAGCCGAAACAGCTAAATCTCCAGTCGCCGCTGTAAATATGTGTGTGTATTTTGCGATGGCATCCTCCACTTGACCCTGCTTGTCATACGATTTCGCCAAATAATAATGTGCTTGGTTTCGATGTTGTTTCAATCGGTTCTGCATTAAATAAAATTGTGATTTCTGCTCTAACTCTTCCCATTGACTTAACTGATCAAGCACCCGCAGTTGTTCTATCAAGACATCATCTAACAGCTCTACATTGCCTTCTCCACGAATTTCTAAATCTCTCAAAATGGAAAGTGCCTGATCTAGTTGCTCGTCGCTTTTTTGAGCCAGAGCTCGGGCATATCCAAGTTTAGCCCACAACTTCTGTTCCTCCACTTTAGAATCAGATGCTCGTTCAAAATACCCTTCAGCATCAGTCGCAGCCCCTTCCGACTCGAGCGACAGTTCACCTAACTCAAGCTGTACGAAACTTGGAAATGATTCATTATCAGTAGATAGCAGCAAACCACAGCGCAAGCCTCGAGCAAGTGTGCGAAACTTCATTTGCCGTCCCCAACTTAGGTGGGCCTGATCAGCGCCAATTTCGTATATATCTGCTAGAGCAGAACGCATAACTGCTTGATAAAAAAAACTGCTCTCGGAGCTCTCAGCAAGCAACTCCTCACGTATTTTCGAAATCTCCTCGCCTTGATCCATTCTCGCCCAAAGTAAAGCTTTCGCAGCCTCTTGAACACCAGCTTCCACTCCAGCAATAAGTGCCTCCTGCACTACCATTTCTAACTTCTCAATAGCCTCTCCAACCCTCCCAGCTTCGTTCAAGGCTGGCAAGCTAGCCATCAAGACCTGTGCTCGGTACTCGGATTCTGGAAAGCTCTTTTCAAAAATCTCATAATGGGGAAGCGCTTTCGCCATCTCAAGGTTTGGCTCTCCCATGACTTTCTCCCTGCCGTAAAATGCCACCAGATAGAATAAGCATTCCTCCTGGCTAGAACTGAGCTCATTAGCCTCCGCAATACGGTAGGCCGACAAGTAGCACTTCTCCGCCGCTTCGCGATCACCAGTGGACTCTAACACCTGTCCCAACAATAACTGAGCCTGAACTTCCTGCTCAGCGTCTAGCTCATTAGCGACTAACTGTTCTCCATAATTTTTTGCTTCTGTATAATTACCAGCTCGCAGTTCTAGCAAACCCAGTTCATACATAGACAAATACTTGTACCTTCCCTCTGCGGAATCGACTAACTGCCGAAGTAAAAAATCTGCTCGCTCGCGGTAACCCATGCGTGCAAGGCTCACCCCATAGTAATAGGCAATCTCAACCAGATATTTACCTTCTGGGTTTTCGTCGAGGTATTTACGACAAAACCCGACAGCATCGCGATACTCTCCAAGAAGACTGCTAGATGCAGCCGCAACATATAAACTCGTCTCCTTATCTCCCTGTTCGTAGGCGAGGCGGGAGGCTTCGATTGCCTCTTGGTACTCCCCTTTGTCAAATAACTCTCCAAGCGCGCTCGCTCCCGCTGCATCATCAGCCAAACAGCTACCAGCACAGAGTAATATTAATAACAGAGACTTCATTACATCTAAATAAAAAGCACCTGCTAGAACTTATCAAGCAGGTGCTAAAACTTGGTTCTAATAGACTGCCCTAGGCTATTTATTTTTCTTAGGTGTCGCTTTTTTCTTAGGAGCTGGTTGCGCTACTGGCTTTTTCTTTTGTGCTGCAGATTTTGCCGTTTCCGCTGGTTTCTTTTTTTCCGGCGTGCCGGCATCCTTAGCTGCTGCTGGTTTCCCCTTTTCATCTGGTACAACCACTTCTGGAGCGTACTCAAGGAAAACCTTGTACTCTGCTGGTAGCGCTACACCGGCACCTAAGCCAGCGCGTTCATAAAGTGCTGCTAGAGCTCCCGCCTTCACTAGGTCTGGTTGCTCTGCAGATTTACTCTTCAGAGCTTTCTCTACTGCAGGAAGCGATTTATAGACGCGCAGTGAATTAATGACCGCATTCCGAACAATAACTTCAGACTGAGTGTAATCCGCAGTCATCGCAATCGCATAGGCGAAAAGAGCATCTTCAGATCTGCCTTCTTTCTCCAATGCTAAACCATGACAATAGGCAACTTGCGCTCTGATAGAAACAGGAAGGCGCTTCGACTGCCAATCTTCAGCCATGCGGATCACACGCCCCCAAGCCTTGGCATTGATTCCTGTCCAGAATGCATATGCTTCTAACTGCTGTTGCTGATACTCTCTCAGAAGTTCGGGAGTACCAAAGTTGGTCACTTCTTTCGTTAACGTCGGCAGATCCATTTGCTTCCGCAAACATTCCAATTTGTAGTAACCCGCGAGATGATGGAAATTGTCAGGAAGAAGTTCTAATTTCTTATACTTTTTCTTCAACTCATCAAAGCGCTTTGCAGCCTCGCTGTACTTACGGTCTTGGTAAAGCTCCATCGCTTCAGTATAGTCCGATGGCTGCATTAGGTAGACACCATCCACTTGGCTCATTCGAACGCTTTGTGGTTTTTCATCTCCCTCATTTTCAAGATAGAAGAGGCTGGTTTTGGTAGAACCTACGATGTAGCCATTACGTGTAGAACCATCGCTTAATGTAATGGTGCCGGGAGTAGACGCCTGTTGAGCTACTGCAGACACTGTCAATGCAACAGCCAATGTGGCGACTTTTGATAAAATTTTCATAATGATAGAATTTAAAGTTTAAAAGTTAGCCTTTCTCAGCAGCAAGTTGCTCAAGAGTTTTGATTTGCCCGCTACTTTCCCATTTTTTCACACGAGCTTCGATTTCCAGCCAAGCTTCACGCGCTTCTGTTGGTATTTCAGATTTGTTCTTATCGAACCAATCTCGACTAGACTTGATGTAAATCGCTGCAACCTCGTAGGCTGCTTGCTTACGTGATTTACCACCCGATTCAACACCGTAGTCCCACATCAATTCAGTAGCACGGTTCTTTGCCGGAATAGCCACAATGGCATCTCTACCATTAGAGACGATCACGTAGTATTTAATTGCATTAGTGAAGTCCTTCTTCGCATCGTAAGACTCAGCAAGAACTTGCTGAACATCGCTACGATAAGTAGAATCTTTCGAGTCGAGGTAGGCAAGACCTTCCTCAATCGCCTTATCATAGTTTCCTTGCTTCGCATAAATGGCGATAATTCGGTTCTGCGCACCATTCGCAGCGGAGCGTTCTTCCTTATTCTTAGAATCCTTATTCTCAGCATAGATCGCTTTAAGATCTTTAATCGCCTTACTCATTTCCTGTTTGGAACCGACTTGGCCAAGTACGTCTGCAATTCCGAAACGTGCTGCGAGATAATCGCTCTTATCTGGACGCTTAAGTAACTCCTCATAATAAGGAATCGCTTGGCGCGGAGATGCCGTTTTAGCTCTAAGATAATCTGCGATACTCACCAAGATTTGATTCGAAAGCTTGTCCAACGGGAAGTCAGCTTTCATCACCTTAAATAAGGCATTAATCTGCGCTTGGTTCTGATTGGCCAACTCCGTGTCCTTAGCCTTGATCGCAGCATTGTAGCCTTCTTGATACACTCCAAGTACCGCAAACATCAGAAGTGCTCGACTTCTTACATCATTGTTAGGTACTGGGAACGAATAATAGTGCTCTTTAAGATCGTTGGCCGCTGTCACAGCATCCACTCCTGCCGCCTTCTTCGCAGCGAGGTAGCTCGTCGTGTAAGAATTGATCGCGCGATCCAAGCCTGCTGGATTTTTCTGCTTGGCCACTCTGACGATAGAATCCTTGAGATTCTTCAAACCTTCTTCCGTACGCCCAGCTTCGACCATCGCTGGCATACCAGCTACAGCCACTTGAGTCGCGTATGGTGATTGAGCATGCTTATCCCAAAACTCATCATAGTAAGGCAAAGCCTCTTTCATGTTCGGGTTCGCCTTTTTGTCAATCTCATCTTTACCTAACAGAGCAACAAGATGGTAGAGTGCTTCCGTTTTCCCAAAGGTCTTTCCAGTCTTCTTAGCGAAATCTAATGCCTCCTTATAGCTGGCAGCTGCCTTCTGGTATTCGCCAGCTTCTTGTTCGACTTTACCCTTGATGATCAAGGCTGCATCGATCACAGAAACTTCTGGGAATTCTTCGAGTAAGCGTTCCACATTTTTCAACGCTACCTCATCTTCTTCTAAATTATATGCCGCATCCGCTCTATCTAGCAGAGCATATGGCAAGTATGGGTTATCAGCCGCTTCAGGATACTTTTTGATAAATGAATCCAGGCTCGATGCTGAACGCGCCCAGTCCTGTACCTTCCCTAAATTTGAAGCTACGAAATACAATGTGGCTAACCTCGATTCACTCTCTGGATACTTCTTCAGGTGTTCCTCAAGAATCGGCAAAGACTCCCTGTACTTCCCTTGGTAAAACAGAGAAGCGCCCTCCATGTGCATCGCAAGATCGTTAATCTTAGATTTCTCAGGAAATGCTACTAAAGTCTCACGAGCCAGCTCTTCACACTCCACATACTCACCACCTTGGAAGAGTCCAGTAAGCATGATTGTGTAGGTAACATCAGCTTTATCGCTCTCAGGGAAAGCCTTTTTAAAGGCTCTACCATACTTCATTGTACGTTCAATATCACCTAAGCTGTAGGCAACTCGTGTTAGATTATAAAGATTATCTTCACGGCGGTCAGAACCTTTGAAATACATTTCTAACTGCTCATAAGCCGCAAGCGCTCCGAGATCATATCCGCTAGACTCATGGGTAAATGCGAGGGCTGAAAGTGAAACTACTTCCGGCGGATCACCATCACGGTCTTTTTTGCTGAGTTCCGCTAACCACTCATTGACCTTTTCCTTATAAATCAACACATCGCCATCTCTTAAGCCTTCTCTCGGATAGTCCTTCAGTTTGTTCTGAAGCACTTGTAGATCATTCAAGGCCACTTTAGTTCCTGGTACTAGAGCAAACAAAGTATACGCAGCATTTGGCATATTCGCCTTCAATGCATCGGTCGCCAACTTTTGATAAAACGGTGTGAACTGCACCATTTGGAAAGGGCGCAGCATCAACACCGCGCGGTTCTGGTTCACAAAATCCACTAAGCGAGCTTCATCCTTCGCTTCGATCACTGCCTCAGTAAACGCTTGGAAAGTGCCAACCACCGGTGCATCGGCAAGTCCCCAGCGCTCTTTATTTTTCAAAGCCGTCTCGAAAAATGGAATACCTTCTGCGAGTTTCGCTGGCTTTTGCTTAAAATGACAAATCGCCATATTTATGTTCAGCATGCCTGGGTCAAAGCTATCCGTCTCTGCACGCTCATTGACGAACTTCTGATACATTTCGATCGCACCAGCGTATTCCTCAAGTTGCTGCATTGCCTGACCTTTAAATAACAGGGACTTAACCTGACTCTGGTTTTGACCGCTCTTGTTACCAGTCTTGTAGCAATTTTCGAGCGACTCCTTCGCCAGAGTGTAAAACTCACGCGCTTTCGCCACATCGCCCGCACTCTTCGCCTCAGACGCTAACTTTAACTCAGCATTTCCTTTCCAGTAATAGATATTACCAAATTTATCGCCAATCTGCTTCGCCTGCTTGCCATGTTCGGCGACGATATCTGCAAAAATTTTCTGAGCCTCTGCCCATTTTTCTTCCTTCAGAGCATTGATACCTTTGGGAACAGCGACTCCAATAGCTTCAGCACTAACCGTGCTTGGAGTAAATCCCACCAAAGAAGCACTAGCGATAGCTAACGCGAGAGTGAGTGAATGTTGAGTTTTCATTATAGGTGTGTTGGAAAGTGTGTGATTAAAAAAGGACGCAATCCTTAGAAAACGTCCTGAATAGACCTTAAGCCGCAATATAGCAGACTTTTCGGAAAGCTATAGAGGATTTTGGGAAGTGGTGAATTACTCCTGGAAATCAGTGAAGGTAACTTTATCAATACCCACTCCGACCAGACAGTTGAGTACATCAACTACCGATTGCTGAGGAGCTTCACCGCGGACAGCAACCTGCACCAGCGCTTCGGCCCCACCGGCTTCCGCCCCGAGTTTATAGGTTTCTAAGCGTTGTTGCAGAAGTGGTAAGTCGCGCTTGGGACCGCTCGCCCCAAGATCCATTTTCTCATCATTATTCACGATGACAGAACCATCGTCTTGTACCTCTACCAGCATTGGCTCGAGATCTGATGGAACAGAGCTAGCGGCAGATGATGGCAGTTGAAGGCCAATATCACTCTCACGAGGTTGAATAGTGGCCGTCACCATGAAGTAAATCAGAAGCAAGAAACAGACATCAATCAGTGACGAAATGTCCAATTCTGGTTCATCCTCTTCAGTAAGTGTGCTGTGTTTACGTCGAGACATTTATTTAAAAAGTTTTTAGTTGAGTAAATCAGTAAAGGTAACATTGCTGAGCTGTAAACCGACAAGACAGTTCATCACATCGATCACGGACTGTTGTGAAGTCTCACCGCCAACTGCTAGTTGAACCATGGGAGTCCCTCCGCCAGCTTGTATACCCATTTTGTAGGTTTCAAGACGTTGCTGGAGCTGAGGAAGTTCTCGCTCGGGGCCGACTGCCGCAAGATCCAGACGCTCATGACCTCCGTAAAGGATCGATCCATCTGATTGAATTTCTATCAACGCGGAGGCATCAGCCTTGGAGATCGCGCCACCAAAACTCGGTAGTTGCAAGCCAATATCACTCTCACGAGGTTGGATAGTGGCTGTCACCATGAAGTAAATCAGAAGCAAGAAACAGACATCAATCAGTGACGAAATGTCCAATTCTGGTTCATCCTCTTCAGTAAGTGTGCTGTGTTTACGTCGAGACATTTATTTTAAAGGGTTAGTTTTCGAAGTCGTACGCAGCGAAGATTACATCATTCACCCCTGCCTGTGCAGCGGCGCGAATGACTTTTCGTGAGTACTTAAATACAGATTCTTTATCTCCGCGAAGGTGAAGCTTCACTTTGTAGCCATCGCCAAAATCCGCCTTTTGCTCTCGCACATATTTAACGATGTCAGCTTCCTCTTCGAGTTCACCTTCATCGAATTCTACTGGATAAATAGAGCCATCTTCACGTACGTTAACTACGATCCGACCACGTTTATCATCTGGAGCTTTCGCATTATAGGCGACAGAAGGCTCCACTTCTGGATCTTGCTGAACAACCATCGGTGTGGAAACCACGATGAAGAACACCAGCAAGAGGAAAACCATGTCAATCATCGGAGACATGTCCATCTTTGCTTCTTCCTCTACATGTGCATGTTGAGCTCTGAGTCTTTTAGATGCCATAGGATTTCTTGATGTTAGAATTATTGGTGTAAACTCCTAGGAATTTACACCACCATATTACCCCAAGTTTAGGGATTAAACAGCAAGACCTTCAGGGATCTTCGCTAGATGCGCGTCACCATTCACAGTCTGGATAGAAGCATTAAGAAGCTCCTCCGCTGTCTGATGACACTCCGCTACAAGATTGTTGTAACGAGATTTGAAGAAAAAGTAGGCAACCACAGAAAGGATCGCTACGATAAGTCCCCACATCGTAGTCAAGAGAGCGACGGAGATATCACCAGCGAGTTGGTCTGGTTTCGCTCCAGCTTCCTTCAAGGTCGCAAACGCTGCAATCATACCAAATACTGTACCGAAAAGACCAAGCATCGGCGCGGATTGTGCCACTAGTGAAATAAGGTTAATCCAAATCATCTGCTTGCGATTCTCGTTAATAGAGAAATCTGCAATCGCATCTTCCACTGCATCACGACCGAGATTTTCTGGCTGTGTCGCGTCAATATTAGGAAGAGAATACGCTAACATACGACCAAGGTAAGATGGGTGCGAAGCTGAAAGCTCAATCGCAGAACGCACTCGACAGTTAGTCATATGGTCTAGCAGGGCAGCCTTCAGATCATCCGGGCAAAACTTAGCCTTACCTAGATTAATAAAATTATAAACAGAAAGACCAATCAATGAAAGAAGGCCAACAGCTACAATGAAAATGGTAAGTCCTCCACCTTCAAGAAGGTACTTATCAAGTGCACTAGATTCTCCACCTTCCTGCGCGAAAAGTGGGGAAATTGTTGCTAACGCTGCCAAAAGAGAAAGGCCTGCAGTTTTGAACGGTCGATATGCGAATTTTTTCATGATTTTCTATGAATGGATGTCGGTGTGTATGTGATTTTCACAGATGGATGTACTGAAACAAACCATATGCGAAGAGTGATTCTGCGAATCGTTTGCCTCGAGTAAAGGATCAAATTGTAAAAATGGACGCTACTTTTAGCTATTTCATTCCGCAACCCCCTAAAAATACTGATAATAGAGTATTTACATCAATCCCGACCTAACACCTTTAGAGAGAAAAAATCTGAGAATCCTTTCTATATAAAGCACATAGTACAGATATCTTAATAAGTTGAGATCTCAACACTCTCTACTTTTTAGTCACCACTGGCGACTTTCTACGTGGAAACATGGTCCGGCAAAACTCACAAACCGTCCCATCGCAGCCGCGTGCAGAGCACGCATCTCGACCATAAAATATAATTTGCAAGTGCAGCTTATTCCACTTTTCCGCGGGAAAGAGCTTCTTTAAATCCGCCTCGGTTTTCTCCACACTTTTTCCATCCGTCAGCTTCCAGCGTTGAGCCAGACGATGAATATGCGTATCCACCGGAAATGCCGGAACCCCGAACGCCTGCGCCATCACCACGGAGGCAGTCTTGTGGCCCACCCCAGGAAGAGCTTCTAGCGCAGTAAAGTCTCTAGGAACTTCTCCTTCATGCTTTTCGATAAGGATTTTTGACAAGCCAGAGATCGCTTTCGCTTTTCGCGGCGACAGCCCACAAGGACGAATAATTTGCTGAATTTTCTCCACCGGCTGCAGCGCCATATCCTGCGGATTATCAGCTAGTTCAAATAAAGCCGGCGTGATCTGATTCACACGAGCATCCGTACATTGTGCCGACAACAAAACTGCAACTAACAAGGTATACGGATCTTTGTGATCTAAGGGAATCGGTGTCTCAGGGTACAGTTCCTCAAGCCTCTCCATGACCCATTGCGCTCTTTCAGCTTTCAACATGTCAGAGATCTACCCTAGCCCCCACTCCTGTCCAAGAAAAATGCCGCACACCTCTTGGCATGCGGCATCTTTAAAAATCAGTCTTTCGCGCAATCACATAGTAACCTTAGAGGTTTTACTCAAATGCGCCAACTGGCCTGAATCCATCTTGCGCACAATCGATTCATACATCTTGCGACAGTGAGAATAACGCGTTCTTCCCTTAAGAATCTGGCGGCTCTTTTCAAAACTGCCCCACTCGACCACAGTAAGCTCCACTTGGCGTGTTCCCCACTTGTACATCTTAGAAAGATTTGGCTTAAAGAGATCCACTGTATTTGTGCCTACTAATGCAGAACCATAATCATTTACCTCATAAATATATGGCAATCCTTTGATCTTAAACTTCGTTCCCATCGGGTAAACTGACCAATCTGCAGCAGCACTACGTACTGTACCAGTATACTTGAGCGAACAGCCCGCTGCACTCTTCAAGCCGTGACAACCCACTTCTTTTTCCATGTGAGAATAAGCAGTCGTGCGTACGTGACGCACCTTTTCAGTCACTTTATAAGTCGGCAGACCATGCTTGTCTTTACGACTCATCTGCTGCCCTTTGTGGACCAACGTTGGGTTAGGTGGATGTGGCATGCCCTTTTCTACCTTTTTGCCGTGTACATAGGTTTCGCTCTGCATTGAGCAGCTCGTAAACGCCACACCTGCAATTAATCCCAATCCTGCCTTTAGAAGTAAGCTCGTCATAATCATTGCCGAAAATTCATTAAATGTTTATCATGGAATGTTGACTATCAACAAGTCCCAAGCCCGTAAAGGGGCGGACTTCTAAGACGACTTCTCGCACAGCGCAAATCTTTTTTGAAAACAAGCCCCCATCCAGAAGCCTTTTCTAAAAAACAAAAGCTGGCTAAGCCCCCATTCTATCGAGCTTCCACAGCGTTACTAAAAAAAATTAAATTTTAGAAGTTTTTGTAAGATTTTTGATTTAATTCACGTACGTATTTCCTGTTTTTCACAAAAAAACAGTGAGCCCGTATGAAAATAAGAGCCCTATTTTCCACAAACAGGAAAATTCTTACGCTTTCACTTCAGAGCGCTACTGCACAGATAAGAACTAAAACTTACCGAGGTGAACTTATGGCTGCTTAGCCTCTGGCTGCACAATTCCGAAATTCGTTTTCGACATCGTATTTGAGTTCGAGGACTCGCGAGTCGCCAGTAAGATAGTTCCCGGCGTGAGCACTCCACTCACTTTATTACGAAATTCACGAGGTAAAGTAACATTGTTAGCTATAGCGCTAGCAGGATCGCCAAATACCTTTCCGCTATTAAGGCTAAGTACCGACCAGGATTGCGCGCCCGTTCCTCCTTCTAGCTTCATGAACACACCTTCAGGCGGATTCGCTCCCGGCATAATCGCCACAGGACTCTGCCCAATCTTGATCCCATTGCGCCATACGTATGCAGTCTTATCTGCATAAGAAAGCAGAACCGAGTACGGACCACTGCGGCTGCGACCCGGCTCCCACATGACCTTTCCTTGCGGATCAGGAATCGCTTTATTCGATGGCGACTGGGCCCGAGACGCCAAAAGCACGCTTGCCGGCTTTTTGGAATAGGAAGGTACCGTGCCTTTTTGAGTGATCGCTACAGTTGAACCATTACTTAAGACACCATAGACCTTTTCAGAGAATGCATAAGGTAAGCGAATACACCCACCGGATGCTGGATATCCTGGTAATTGGCCAGCGTGCATTGCGATACCAGTCCATGTGAGACGCTGCATGTATGGCATCTTCGCACCCTTATAAATATTAGACTCGTGATCCACCTTGCGCTCGAGAATAGTAAACACCCCTGTCGGCGTTTCCTTTCCTGCACGTCCAGTACTCACTGTAGAACGCGCTATCTGTACCCCGTTTCGATACACATACGCCATCTGATCGTCTATACTCACCACCATCAACACCGGCCCAGATGAAGAACGTTCAGGGTGCCACTCAAACTCGCCTGGTGCTAATTTCGCCTGGTGTGAACTAGTCGCACAAGAACTCAGTCCTACTGCCATAGTGACCATCGCTGCGAACATGAATGCTTTTAAAAGTTTCACCATGCCATCCATATACCTCAACTCTCTACCTACAAGCAACACCATATCGAAAACATAAAAACTCAACATCAATCAGTTAAGACACCTTAAGCAATGAATGCAAATTTTAAAAAATGCTTGCCATGATCCTCGACGTTCCGTAAACCAGAGATGCAAGACGCTTAAGATTTAGTATATTACTAACTTAAACGTACGATAAATACCAACAAACAACTCCACTCCTAATGAGAAAGCGCCCCCCAGTTCGCATTCAGGATAAAGAGAGTCTGCATAAAGCAACCCTCAATATTCCCTATGAAAAACACTATCGCATTACTGGCGGCACTTATCACTTCTTCTACAGCATTCGCAGCTGATAACTCAGCATGCCCTTCCGTAGCAGAGACCGCGAAGTCTGAAATTTCTAAAGCTCCTGAGAACGTTCTCAAACTCGTTGCGACACTCGTTGCACAAAACGAAGCTTGTGCGGGTGACATCGTAAAAGCTGCGATCACCTCCACCAATGCGAAGCCAGAGCTCGTTGGGCAAATCGTTGAAGCCGCAACAGCAGCCGCTCCTAAGATGGCCTCACAAATTGCAAGCTATGCTTTCGCTGTTGCTCCTGATGCTAAACCAGCAATCGTCGCCGCTCTGACTAAAATCAGTGCCGAAAACGGTACCGCTCAAGCGAATGGTACTAAAGTTAGCCCAATCGAGTTTCCAGGTGGATCAATCGTTGGATTCCAATCACTCTCAGGTCCTCAACAAAATCTTTTCTGGCCTATCCCCAACACTGGTGACAGTGCTCCAGTTGTGACACAGTAAAGAGTCTGATCCTATTCTTTTTAAGATAACCTGTGAGTCTCCTCGATTCACAGGTTTTTTCGTGTCCAGTTCCATCAAACTAGTTCTGACCTGGGCGACCTACCCTAATCAATTTCGAAAAATCAGGAGCACTATGAGCCTCTCGCGCCACAGCATTAATGTGGCAAGCATCTCGTAGCTCCTCATAGCTAAGACCCTCGCTCACAAATACCCCTTTCTCATAAAGGTATTCATCAAGTAAACCATTGACCAACATCCGAATATCAAACGGCGACCTTTCAGATTTCGGATACTGATTGCGGATACTTATCGTGCAATTCGCGTTGAGCACATGATAGTACTGAGGATTTTCCTTCAATTCATTTTGCACCACCACCGAACTCAGAAACAAATCGCGAATTTTTTTGGTACTCAGCGCTGATTTATACAGAAATACTGGCTCCTCCCGTACATTCGTACGCACACGAACAGCATCCGTTTCCGTAGTAAAGAGATACTGTAGTTCAAACATCTTATACAAACCTCCTATGGGGCTAAATGTTTCTCCCTCCTCACGTCTAGTCTCAATACTCAAACACACGTGCCCCTCGTCCCCAAAATCAAATGATAGGATAGGGTGCGCCATAAAATTACCTAAAAATCGATCGTGGAAAATATCCATCCCTTGCAGCTTCGATAAATGCACCGTCTTAGTCCGCCAGAGTGGGTTCACTTCCCATGCTCCGTCAGCACCCTTCGTGTAATCAAAATCTCTGAAATTATAAAAAATAATCTCGTCGTCCGCTACTTCCACCCAGCCTGTTTTCTCAAAATCTTGCGCCCAGTTTTTATCATTAGAGGGCCCCACCATACTCCAAGGAACATAAACGATCAAACAAGCCACTAACGCTACTAGCAACTTCTTCCAACGCTCTTCAACCCTCCTCCATAGAATAAAGAAACATACAAACCACACAGCAGCTAAAAGCCCATTCCAGACATTCGCTTGCCCCAATGGCCCATCATAAAAAATAGCTCCGAAAAGATAGCAGACAAAAAATCCCACCAACACATTCGAAAGCACCCGCAACACTCGCTGCAACCACTCAGGATGAATATGCAGAAGCGTAGACATCCCACTTATTGATACGCATCGAGATGCTCATGTAGAATCCGACGCATCTCTTCAACCGCCTCGGGATTGCGATGCGATGAATGCCCAGAGGGAACAATCAGCTCAGACTCTGCCCCCTTCAAATGTGAACTCCAATAAGGCACGACCCCATCAGAACTATCCGGAGTATCACCTTTGCCGCGATCACCTATCACCGAATGGTAAGTCACTCGTGGAATAATAGGCTTTTCAGCCATATACTCTAACAATGGGTTACCAGCTTGCAAGGTGATCATACTATTCACAGGACCATCTTGGTTAAATACTGACTTTCCTAAATCCGTCATAGACTGAGTCATCCCGACCAAGTCTAACTGTACGAATTTACTCGGTATTTCAATTAACAGAGAAATAAAGCTCCCGTACCACGCATTCGCCATATTGCTACCGTGATGCGGTGTAGAAAAGAAAACTGCGCGCTTAAGACCTTCCACCTGATTCGTCTCAAAAATGGTCTTATAGTCTTTCTTAATTTGCTCAGGTGCTGCCAAGCTTTCTATAGACACAGTCGACAGCTCAGCCCATGTGGAGCGCTCAATACTTCTTACATTTAGTGCAGTAAGCAATCCCCCCATACTATGACCAAAAATCACCATCTTACTCGCTTGTTCAGCGCCACCATGCTCGCGTGCATAATCTTGCAGACGAATTAAATCCTCCTTCAGCTTACTGCCAGTCATCCTCACTGGGAAGCCAGTTGGATAATAATACGTGTACGCTTGATACTTGTCACGAACTCTAGGGTCAGCAAAAAGCTCATTCATTGGATCAAACCATGTCGTAGGACTCGAGACCAAACCATGCACTAAGATCAACGGGATTTTCTCAGGATCGTAACGCGTCTCAAGATACAAACCCATTCGCCCAGAATACTTTGCCGGGCGAAACACTCCCATTATCTTGGAAAAACCAGCGCCGCCAGACTTGCGATACGCTGTCATATAGTAACTGGCTGTCAGATTTATATTGAGCGGCATTTCCTCCCCCCAAAATGAGATCTGATGCTCCTTAGTTACATTGTAAAATCGTAAAACTGCTTTACCTGATTCGGAAAAATCAATGACTGCAGTCACATTAAAATCCCCACCCGTTGGGCTAAGAAACGGATTCTCATGCTCTCCCTCAGTCCCGTGCAACGCAATCATCGGTGCCCCAACCCCACTTTGACTAACCTCAGAACGTAACCCACTCCTCCTCAAGCAGTCTACAGGAATAAGATCATCAAAACTATGGCTTGAATAAGTCTGTGGTTCAGATCCATCTATACGCAACTGATACAACCTCCCCCCCCTTGAAAAGCAAGCGTATCCACACCTCCCAACTCCACAAATAAGTCCGCTATCTGCCCTACAGCGTGATTATAAATGGGTAAGAATTCTGCATCCTCATAAGAATACGCCTGATGAGCGACGTCCAAGTAAATGCCAATTGCTCGGCGAGTATCACGCCTTTCCAATTTGCGCGCCGCATTCATTTCATCTACCAATGAATCAAACAATTTCCTCTCAGCCTCACTGACTGGCGCTTTTTTACTTAATTCTATTGGATCAACAGGCTTTTGCTCCTCGCGCACATTGATCTTATGGCCACATTGACAAAGCAACATTACCGATGCACAGATCAGCCCAGTTAATAACGATTTTTTCATCACTTTAAATTAGTGGTCTATAAATTAGAAACTCTTCAGTCAACTATCCATCTGTGTCGAGCTTTTCACTTTTTCCATCGCAGCCACTAACTTCCGCCTCTTAAAAAGAAACTATGCTTGGCCAAAGGCCTTTTCTAAATCTTCTTTGTTCCAGATTGGCAGCTCAGGGCTGTTAGGATCGCGCTCCGGCGCTTCGCCTGTAAAACTAGTGAAACTATCCTTCATCGTCACGTAGACAAACACAGACAGCAGTACCACCACAAAACCGGTTTGGATTACCTCGAGAAATCGCGTATTTAACGGCTTCTTACGAATCGCTTCCGCCACTGCCATCGTAATGTGACCACCATCTAACACCGGGAAAGGAAGCAAGTTAAAGATAGCTAGGTTCACGTTAAACAGTACCCAGAAATAAAGCATTTTGCGCAATGGATACTCACCTTGGAAAATGTGGTACTTCACTTTGCCAATGCCTACAGGCCCAGATAAATGCTCAACCTTGATACCTGAATCTTTCGAAAATAAACCATCGATCGTCACAAACATCATCCGGCTCGTCGCTGAAATCTGCTCCCACGGACTAGGATGCAGCAATTCAGTCACCTTCTCAGGAGGAGCAAAGCCCATTCCAATCATCGGTAACGGATCCTGCGTAGGATTTAATTTATAACCATTACTTGGCACCAGTGGCATCGTCTTGAGAGTCAATTCCTCATCACCACGCTTCACCTCCACTGTCAGCAATTTACCTTCATTTTCACGTAAAATACTCGAAAAATGTGGTGTGCTTGCCACCTCGATACCCTCAACCGAGAGCACCCGGTCGCCCACCCTAAAACCACTGTACTCAGCTGGTCCTCCTTTCATCAGTGAGCCAACGATCACCGGTCCATAGGGTCCAATACCAATCTGCCGCACCCCGTCACGCTTCAAAAAGCTCTTCGCTTCAGGCACGAAAAATCCGCATTCAATATCCATCACACCCACACCGGGGCGATCCACCGTCAGCGTGATCGAATCTCCCTTACTAAACACTACCCGCTCAGAAATGCTGTCCAGCGAGCCCGCAAAACCTTTCACGTCCTCACCATTGATTTTAAGAATCTTGTCACCAGGTAAAACCCCCGCTGTTGCCGCTGGCATTTCAGGTGCAACATATCCCACAATTTGAGTATCAATCAAATCCTTCGGCTTGCCCACCTGCCAGAGAACAATCGCAGCAACCACCGCCAACAAAAAGGAAAACAAGGGACCAGCGAAAGCTACGATGATTTTATCTAGTGGGCTAATCGGCGGAAGAGGCTTCTCACGATCGGTATTACCTCCCTCAATCGATTCCATCGGAGCCATTTGCGGAAGCGCCACAAAACCACCTGCGGGGATCGTTCCCAAACCATACTGCACGCCATTGATCGTTTTTTTCCAAATCGGCTTACCAAACCAAATCTGAAAACGCTCAACCTCCAGCCCACGCCAACGCGCTGCCAAGAAATGGCCCAGCTCGTGGACAAAAATAATCACATTAAAACTAAAGATTACAGCGAGGATGAGCCCGATGGTTTTGAGGATTGTCAGAAAATTTTCCATACAGTATTGCGCTGAATCTAAGGCGAAATGCGGTGATGACAAGTGGATAGCCACAATTCCTTCATCATCGTGTTGACGTGCAGGGTATTTAAGCCATCATGTAAGTATGGCATTCCGTATTGATAAGGCGATTATACGAGGCTGGATCGATAATACTACCCCTGGAATTACACGAGGCGGCCTTGAAATAATGGGAATGGAGCGACCTGTAAAAATTTTGCTCCGTGGGAATTGTTGGCGCGATCTAGCTGGCACCCGCATTGAATTCAAAAATCCCAAACCCATCATGCAAGAAGACGTGGTGGAAGGATTACACGCACTCCAACGCGGAGTAGTCGGTGACATGACAGCATCAAAACGTGTCAAAGCCCCATTTCTTACTCAAGAACAGATCGAAGAACTAGAAATGGAGGACAAAGACATTCAGTTCGGCTGGAAAAATGCACTCAGCCTCGAATGGTACAGTCTCGTCAATGGACGTGTGATGTTAGAAACAACTCAATACGAAATGACCATTACTACCCACCAGTGGGAACTCGACGAAGAAGGTGAGAAAAAACAAATTGCCGACAACAATGCAGCCATGGAACATTTCATGGAACTCATGCTAACCGCTTCAGAAGCACAATCTGAAGTCAAAGAAGTCGAAGGCGAAGTCGATGAGTTCGAATGGGAAAAACGCCTCCGCGTTCGCGACACCCTAGAAGAAGCTGCTTGGTTCCTCGGAGAAGGTCCACCAGATGATGAAATCATCGAATACGAAGTCGAAGAAGTCAGTTTAAAAGGACGCGAACCACTCGTCCAGCACGCCATTCTCGTTCAGTCCACTGCTCTAGACCTGTTAGGTGACTCGATCCTCGATCAAGGGCCACGCAGCGATCTCGCGCTCGCTGTCGCCTACATCTACGATACTCTCGATGAGACTTGGCCCGCCGAAGAAGACGACAAAGTCGCCCTAGAAAATGGCTATATTCTCGCCGTGCTCAAGCGCGCGCTCGAAGCCTGTAATAGTGCTGTCGCCGCCTGCAACACACTCAACATGGAAGACGACCGCTACGAAGACCTTCGTTCACACGTCTTCCACCTTCGCGATCTGATGATTGATAAATCGCACACATTGCGCGATTAACTTTTTCATTCCCCATCTAACAAAAAGCCAAGACGCACTACGCGCCTCGGCTTTTTTCGTTCTACTATGAAAAGCTTCTACTTCGTAAGATGACCACAAAGGTCGATGATTTGAGGATCCAGCTCTACCTTCGAACTATTCACCGTTTCGATATCCAAAGCGCCAAGCTGGCCTTCTCTAAAGACCATAATTTTATTTGTATGACCAGCCAGCAGAGAATCCACTGCTGCCACTGAGAATTTATACGCCATGATCCGGTCATTCACTGTCGGCGACCCACCACGCTGAACGTGACCAAGTACTGTCAAACGAGTTTCCATATTCAGATTCACAGTAATCCAGCGCGTCAGGTATTCCGCCATATTCGTGCCTTCTGCTACAATTGCCAGAATAGAACTACGCCCATTTTCAATGTCTTTACGCAGGCGCTGCCCGATAGCATCTAGATCGTACTCAAGCTCGGGAACGATACAAATTTCAGCCCCACTGGAAAGCGCACTGACCATCGCAAGATAGCCACAGTCACGACCCATCGTTTCGATCACGAACGCTCTATTGAAAGATGTAGCAGTGTCGCGGATAGAATCCACGCTATCGCGAATCATGTTCAGCGCTGTATCCACTCCTAGACAATAATCGGTGCCAGGGATGTCGTTATCGATCGTTGCTGGAATCCCTGCAAAAGGTACTCCAAAGTCGGCATAAAATTGATTTAACGCGGCAAAAGAACCATCGCCACCTATGACGATCAACTTATTGATTCCGAGCTTTTGCAAATTATCGTATGCCTGCTTGCGATACTCATACTCAAAAAAGCGCTTCGAGCGCGATGAGCGGAGCACCGTTCCGCCACGGTGAAGAATTCCAGACACGTCCTCACGCGTGGCTGCAGATATATCTCCATCTATCATACCACGCAGGCCATCGCGGATAAGGTAAGGTTTGAGCCCCTTACTGATTGAATAGTCGACAGCGCTTTTTACTGCAGGGTTCATACCGGCGGCATCTCCGCCAGATGTCATGATTGCTATACCTTCCATGGATAAAAATAATTTGTGGTGAATAAAATGTCTTTCGACACTCCATTAACTACAGATATTTCCCTGGGAACGCAAGCTGCAGCTCAATCACATTTTTCACTCGATACATGAAACCTCGACAATAGCGAAGAGTCTCTCGCAGCGTACATAAAAGCACCACTGAGTCTATTTACCGTATCTATAATGACCAACAATCTCGTAGTCTAGCAGAGCGTCACTCCACTCCACTCCTTCACCAGCATTCTGTACCACCCACTTCTCATGAAAGCGTGATCCAGGGCCAGGCACAATAATGCCAGTATGCGTTTCGCCATCAGGTAAACGCCAAAGCACTACATCACCATTCTCGTAGTCTGAAACCACTCTGCTAACAGGGACCTCTTGCCCATTACGCGCAAAAAAGCGCTGTAAGTTTGGAAGTCTGCGATGATCAATGTTAGTATCTGGACCTTTCAAACCCCATAATTGCGGATAAAGGCGAAAATTATCTCTCATGTCCTCGTGCACCCGCTCCTGCAAGTCAATCCCCACTCCACGAAAACTTCTCACAAGCACATCTGCCGCTACGCCGCGTCCCTCTGGAATATCTCCCATCGGATATGAAATGTGGTAATACGCTGCATCGTAACGCACCGAATGCTGAGTCCTCTCCAAGGCCGCAGCCGCCAGCTGATCGCCAAAGTCAGTACTCTCGCGCAAATGCGAAATCGCCACCGTCGCCTTGTCCACCGATGCCACATCCTGCTGAGTTTTCACATAATCCGCAAAAGTTGGCCACGCGAAGTACGATACGAACAACCCAGCCATCAGAAGTATCACCCAACCACCGATAACCGGCTTGCGTTTCTTTTTTTGAGGGATCGGTCCAATGTATTCGATCGGTGTCATTCAGTCGTCTCTAAAAAGTGGTATTTACCGAAATAAAATGCGCTATCCAGCGAGTTACATCTTTGTAAACCTGCATTGACCATTAGACAATACTTTTCATCTAACATAATTCATCTTCTAAAGCACCATAGATATTTCACAATCAACAACTTAAACTCAACGAAAAACATCCGTGAAAAAAACTACTGTAGAGCCTCTGAGAGTAACTAAAAATTCTGATGAAAATCGGACGAATTTGAGACCATTTTAACCTTTCGTAATCACTATTCTCATCGCTAATCTGTCATTTCATGAAAATACTCTCATTGGCTGGCTCAACCAGTTCGAACTCGATTAACCGGCAATTAGCTAACTATGCTGCAAATCTCGTTCCGAATGCTATAACAACCAAACTCGACCTTCGTTCCCTAAACCTCCCGATCTACAGTAGCGACCAAGAAGAACAAATCGGCATCCCCCCAGATGCCAAACACTTCCTCGAACTCATCCGTTCCCATGATGCCATCGTTATCTCTCTTGCTGAACACAACGGCTCCTACTCTGCTGCTTTTAAAAACCTCTACGATTGGACCTCTCGCATTGAGCAAAAACTATGGTCAGACAAGCCAATGCTACTGATGGCCACCTCCCCTGGTGCCCGTGGTGGCGCGACAGTTCTCGCCGCTGCGCAAGCCACCTTCCCTCGCATGGGCGCAGACCTAAAAGCTACATTCTCTCTGCCTTCTTTTTACGACAACTTTTCCGACGGAAAAATTACTACTGACGAACTCAATCAGGCTTTGTTAGATGCATTAGAAAAACTCACATCGTAAAAACTATGATCAAAACACTACTTACCTGCACCGTCCTAGCCACAGCTAGTATCCTTTCCACCACAAGCTGTTCTTCCACAGTCGGCCTCGGTGGTGCAGGCTCCTCCTCTTTCGCCTCCACCACCATTCAAAACACCACGCGTGCACGAGTCGATTCAGCCATCCTCCAAAGCTTCCGCCAAGAAGGCTTCAGCTTGATCAACCAAACCGCCAATGGTTTCAATTTCCAAAAATGGGGCGGCACCTCTGCCCAAGTCGTCTACGGTAGCTGGTTCAGTGATGGAGTCGCAGTGGAACCACAGGTCCAAGTCGTCGATATCGGCGGTGGTAACTATACTGTCCTTTGTGATGTCTACATGCGCGAGCACAATGGAAACGAGTTGTTAGATGCTAACTACAAACTCCTCGCCAGCGGAAAACTCGCCTATCACAACCTCCTCAAAAAAATCAAAAAACAAGCTGAAGGTAAGTAATTTTCTGTTAGCCACATGAATATCGAAGTCTCTGATAAACCCCTCCGCTGGGGCTCACTCGATCTCTCCCTATTTGGAGTCGACCACGACTGGCAAGGCAACAAAGTCGAGCCCCCCATCGCCTTCGGCATCGCTGTCGACCGCGATTACCTATGGTTTGTTGCAGCTCACCAGAAAGCTCCTCAGCTGCACCCGAAATCACTTCCGGGAAAATTTCAAAATGAGCTATGGAAATACGATGTCGCCGAGTTATTCTTATCCGACCCGACAACTGGACGCTATCTCGAATTTAACCTCGCCCCTAACAGCGCCTGGTGGAGCGCCGAGTTTAGCGCACCACGCATCCGCGCCGAAATTGGCGAGCACCCATTCCCAGAAGTCGCGACCTATGCAGACATCGCTGCCGATGGCTCATGGCTCACTGCTGCGGCTTTGCCTATTTATCAACTGCAACACCGCCTCAACTTCGGCCCCGAATCAAGGCTGAACGCCTGCTTCATCGTTAACTCCCCCGAACAACAATTCCTCTCCGCCGCCAAGCTCAACAGCCCAAAACTCGACTTCCACCTGCCCGACCAATTCCCCGCGGTCAACTTTTTCCACAATAAACAAGATGCTGAATGAAATCAGCTCACCCACGCAAAACACGCACTGAACGGCCCACATTTCTCTACCTGCTCGACCTCGTGCTGCTCGCCTGGGTAATCGAAGCAGTAGATCAGTTCCTGTTAGGTGGCTGGCTCGACCGTTTCGGTATTCACCCGAGAAATCCCTATGGCCTAATTGGGATCCCGCTCATGCCATGGCTTCACGGTGGCTTTGCCCACCTCAGCTCAAACACCCTTCCCTTCCTCACCCTCGGCTACATCATGATCAAGTCGGAAGGTAGGCGCTTCTTCTACAGCTCGGCCGTCATCATTCTGTTAGGAGGCATCGGCACTTGGCTCATCGCAGGACCGGGAGAAGTCCACATCGGCGCCAGCGGATTAATCTATGGCTATTTCGGATACGTCATGACTCGAGCAATCATCGAGTCTCGTCCACTCTGGCTCTTCACTGGGATACTTGTAGCCCTGTTCTATGGTTCGATGCTCTTTGGTGTCATTCCCAGCAAGGATCTCCCCATCTCTTGGCAAGGTCACCTCACCGGCATGCTCGCCGGAATTTGGTTAGGCCGCCGACACAAAGGAATGCGCAGCGCATAGCTTAAATGCACCCACATCGTATCCTGCCTTCTCTCCAGAAAGAAAATAGGTTAGATTACGTCCCTATGTCCCGAAGGAGCACTTTTGTCCGATGCACATGCGCAGTCATTTTACTGAGCTGGCTGCTTTGTCATGCTGCCAGTACTTCTGAAATAAAGGTCGACTCTAAACCTACTATTGATTGGTCACACCTATACTTAGGGCTGTTTGCTGGCCTTGCGCTGTTTCTCTACGGCCTCGAACTCCTCTCAGATGGCTTAAAAACACTCGCGGGAAACCAACTCAAAAACCTGCTCCAGCGCTTCACCAGCAACCGCTTTAAAGCAGCCCTCACCGGTGGTGCTATCACCGCCTTAGTCCAATCATCCTCTATCACCACCGTCCTCACCGTCGGTTTCGTCTCTGCAGGGCTAATGAGCCTCACACAGTCCGTAGGAGTTATCATGGGTGCCAATGTCGGCAGCACCCTCACCGCTCAAATCATCGCCTTCGACATCGAACAAGCCTCCCTCGCCCTCATCACCACTGGTTTTGCCTTTATATTCATCAGCCGAAAAAAACGCCTACGCCATTACGGCAAAGCACTGCTCGGACTCGGGCTCCTGTTTTACGGAATGAATCTCATGAGTTCGTCCATGACTCCACTCCACCACTATCCTCCATTCCTTGAGCTCATGAGCTCAATAGAGTCCCCTCTTTTCGGCATTCTCATCGGCGCACTCTTTACCGCTCTCGTGCAGTCATCCTCAGCCACCACTGGTATAGTCATAGTGCTCGCCAGCCAGAATTTACTCAGCCTCCCGGCCGGCATTGCCCTCATCTTCGGTGCCAATATCGGCACCTGCGTCACCGCCCTACTCGCTAGTCTTGGAAAAAATTTCGAAGCCAAACGCGTTGCCTGCGTCCACATCATCTTCAATTTAACAGGTGTGTTACTCTGGCTCGCCTTCATTCCTCAACTCGCCTCATGGGTCGATGCCGCCACCAGTAATAGCGCCTTTGCCTCCGATGATCTCGCTCGGCAAATCGCTAATGCCCACTCCCTCTTTAATCTTACCAATACACTACTCTTACTCCCACTCGCAGGCGTCATCGCCAAACTCGCTGAAAAATGCATTCCAGAACCTCATGAGTCTCAACAATCATTTGCTAAATTCCTCAACAAGGACGCCCATGATCTCCCCTCCGTCGCCGTTACTAATGCCCGCTTAGAAACCGCACGACTGGGTGAAAAAGTCTACAGCCTCATGCTTAAGTTTCCTTCAGAGCAAAACCCAAACGTCTCAATGTTAGACTTCGAACACACACATTCAGATATCAACCAGCTCTACCACGAAATTCACCAATACCTCTCAGACATTCATCTCAACGAAACCAGCGTGAAAGTCAGTCACGACTTTCAAAAAGTGATGGTCGCACTTGAGGTCATCGAAGGAATCGCCCAACTACTCTCTAAAGACCTCAATCGCCTCGAAAAACGCAAAGGAAATGTCCAAGCCAACATGAGCGACACCTTAAACTCTCTCTTCTTTTCGCTTCATAAAGCCACCGCCCAGCGACTCAGCAATGCCATCAGCGCCTTCCTTCACGAAGATCAGGAGAAAGCGAAAGAACTGCTCCAGCACAGCCACGAGCTCAACACCACCTACACTCAAATCAACCATTATCAAGAACAGCGCTTCGCCCAAGCCAGCCCTCATAGCTTCTACACATTTAAACTAGAAATGCGCCTGCTCGACCGTCTTCGCCACATCCATTCCCTCTGCGACCTCATTCTCGAGTCCACCGCCAGCAAATGAAAGCCACTTTGGGCTTCACAGCACCCCCCACTCCGCACAGGCTACCACTATGAAAGAGCACTTCGTCTCCATCTTACCTAACTGTCTAGAAATCGTTGAGCGCGCTGCCGCATTCCAGCTCCAGCACTTCCGCTCAATGCCCGCTGGCACCGATGACCAAAAAGCCGCACGCGAGATGGTTTCCTTTGTCGATGTCGAAACGGAGAAAATCTTACTCGACGGTCTGCTTCCTCTCGTAGAAGGTGCTGGCTTCTTCGGTGAAGAATCTGGTAAAACTGGCTCGCAAGATCTCGTCTGGATCGTCGACCCGCTCGATGGCACTACAAACTTCCTCAGCGGCCTCGACCACTTCTCTATCTCCATTGCCCTCGTTGAAAATGGCCAACCGATCTTTGGCATCGTCCACAAGCCAATGACCAAAGAGACCTGGACCTGCGTCAAAGGCCAAGGGCTCCACTACAACACCGAGCCCGTCGAAACAGTTTCCCAGACACTCACCGCCAAAGACGCGCTTTTCGTCACCGGTTTCCCTTACCGCTCACAGGACATCGCTAAGAATTTCTTCGCCTGTGCCGATGAAGTACTCATCACCGGCCGAGGCATTCGCCGCACAGGAAGCGCCGCACTCGATGTCTGTAACGTCAGCTGCGGCTGGTACCAAGGATTCTGGGAAAGTGACCTACAGCCCTACGACATCGCCGCCGGCATGCTTTTCATGCAGGAAAATGGGTGTATAGTCACTAACATCGACGGCGAACCTTACAACATGTTCGAAGACCGCATCATGGTCGCAGGACTCCCAAAGGTTCATTCCACACTTCGTGAAATCGTCGCCAAGCACTACGCTTAATTCTCGAGACATCACTCTAACTTTTCAACGCTACCACCATGCCCTACCGCATATGTAAAATGATCGAGGTCGAGAACGGCCACCTCCTTTCTAAGCACCCAGACAAATGTCGCTTCCCACACGGTCACACCCGCAAGGTGGAACTTATCTTTGAAGCTGACACTCTCGACGATCATGAAATGGTCTTCGACTTCAAGCTCGTCAAACGCATGGTCGATGACTTCCTTGAAACCTACGATCACGCACTCTGCATGAACACCGAGGACCCCAAATTTGAATTTTTCAAAGAAGCCTACGGCGAACGCATCATCGGCTTCGAAGGACTCGACCCAACGACGGAAGTGATGGCCAAGACGATTTTTGACCATACATCTGCTCAGCTCAAGCACCACATCGACCATCCAGATCCAGAGTACCCAGTCCGTGCAGAAGTACGTTTGAAAACAATCCGCGTCTGGGAAACCACCAGCTCATGGGCTGAATACGGCCTCTAACCAAGGAAAACGTGACATGCCAGCGCAAAGAAGCCCGCTGGCACAATCAAACGGCACCACCGGTCCATCCGCAACGCTATATGCGCCTTGCCGTACTTCCCGAGCACTGAGGTCAGCACTGCCTCACCGAGCGTTGCAAAAACTAACAAGGTAGAACTGAGAATGAAAGTATCCATTCTTGTTAAATATGAAACGGCCGGAACCAGATTATCGATCGAAAATCGATAGGCTATCAAGGTCAACATCGACGTCGTCGCCACCCCTATCTGGGTTCCCGCCTGCTCTGGGTCGATCCAGAAAACGATCCACGACATCGCCACTATCAAGAACAGCGGCAGAATCACTTTAATCACATAATATTCGTTATAACGCTTCGCTTCGAGGGAAACGGTAAACATAGAAGCCGCATCCATTCCTTCAAATATCGAGCTTTGGTGCGCCCACGATTTATGCCCTAAGATTTCCCAATCAGGCAATGAAAACTGACGGGAAATCCCAGAGGGTAAATCCTTTTCTAAAGCAAATTCCACCTCATCCGTGGAGTACCCCACAGAAACCATCGTCACTTCAAACTTTTGCGAATCGAAGGGGAAATCCTTCAAATCGAGAATCTGCGAGAAATCTCCCCACACACGCTGCGACTGAATCACCGTTCCATCGGGTTCAATTTTTACAACCTCATCCATCGTATTAAATGTCTTCTGGCGATTCGAAATCTGAATATTAGGATGCCAGACCTCTCTTAAAGCCTTGGTAATCGCACTGTCTCCATCATGCGCCTCGCGGGGGTCGTGCCATTTTGCTTTATAAAAAATATTAAGGGTAAAGCTCTGAATCGCGCTGTTCACCCCATCAATATCCACCACCACGTAGCGCATATCGACTTTCGTCGGTTCACCAGTTCCATAATTCGGATGACGATCATTCGCCATGCCATGCGATGTGAAGCACGCAAACCAACAAAACAAAAGCGCAACAAAGCGCGAAGTCACAGTTTTCATAAATTAAACAGAAAGCCAATATGCACAGGTGTGCAGCTCTCACTTCCCTCGTATTTTCATAAATGATTTCTACCACAGATAAAACAGTTTTCATCGCTGCCGGCGAAATTCGTTTCTTTTTCTTTTTGACCAAGCCCCCACCCTCACATTCCATCACCCATGAAACTATGACGCGCGATTCCTTCCTCAAGCAAGCCAGACCACTATCCCTCACTGCGCGAGCCTGTATCTGCCTCCACATTACCGAGGCCTACTTTAGAAAAATCGGACTCAGCCACCCGCTAGTCGATGAATTTTTCAACCATCTCTGGGAACATCCGCTGCAGGCCGAGCCCAAAGCCTTTTCCACTTGGGAGGCAAACCGTGGTGACCTCGTCGACTTCGGCTTAACTGATGACTTACCTGACGATCTCGAAGAGCTTATGCCCACGCTTCCAATCGACGAAGCCCAACTCTTCTCCATCGTCGAAGCTCCCGTCGAAATCCTCTGGGGCAACTTTTTTAGTACACCTGACGAGCAAACCTCCTTCGACTATCTCAGCTTCAGTGTCGATCTCGCCGACCGCGAAGGTCTCATCTTCCCCAAGATCGACCTCTATCAAGCATCGCTCTTCGCCGACAATAATGGCTGGGGAAAGCCGATCAGCCAACCCATACGCGACCTGTGGCGAACTGACGGAAAAATCAATTAATAGCCTTCTCCATTCTCAATACGTTGACTCGGCTAAACTCCCTGTTAGAATCTGCTAGTCATGGAGATAGACGATAAAATTGTAGCACTAGCGAAAGCTGCTTCCCCCTACCTTCTCGCTACCCTACACATCGTCTGCGCTGTCTGGGTCACACTCCACGCCATCCTACGGCGGCGAGAAGTGCGTACCGCCATTGCCTGGATCGGCCTCGCATGGCTCTCTCCTCTACTTGGCTCAATCGCCTACTGGATGTTTGGCATCAACCGCATCCAGCGCAAAGGCGTCTCACTCGGGCTCATCCAAGAATGGGACCACACTCCAGAACAATTTCTTACGAACGAAGATCAACAATACATCCACCGCGGTAGTACCGAACATCCGACATTTCTCGGCCTCGTCGCTCTCGGAGACCAAGTGACAGGAACAACTCTGCTGTTAGGCAATGCCATTACCCCTCTGGTGAACGGTGATGATGCCTACCCAGAAATGCTCAAAGCTATCGATGATGCTGAAATCTCTGTCGCACTCAACAGTTACATTTTCGATTCTGATAGAGTCGGCGACCAATTTCTCGAAGCACTGCAGCGAGCCCAACACCGAGGCGTCGAAGTGCGCGTCATGATCGATGGTGTCGGCGCGCGCTACTCAAAACCCAGCATGGTAGGACGCCTGCATAAAGCTGGCATCCACGTCGCAGCATTTCTCCCCTCCAAGGCACCCTGGAAAATGGCTTTTGCCAACCTGCGCAACCACCGCAAAATCCTCGTAGTTGATGGCAAACTCGGCTTTACCGGTGGTACTAATATCCGCGAAGGCCACTGTCTAAATCTCCAACCAACCTTCCCCGTCGCCTGCCTCCATTTCAAAGTCGAAGGCCCCGTCGTCTGTGACCTCATGGAGGCATTTGCCGTCGATTGGGCATTCATGACTCAAGAAAAGCTCACTGGCCTCACTTGGTTTCCTAGACTCGAACGCCACGGTAATGTCATTTCCAGAGGGGTACCTGATGGTCCAGACGAAGACCTCGATAAAATTAACGAAATCATCCTCGGAGCTCTTGCCGTCGCTAAAGAACGCGCGCGCATCGTCACCCCCTACTTCCTGCCCTCACGCTCAATCATTGACGCCCTCTGCGTCGCTGCCATGCGTGGAGTCGAAGTCGATGTTTTACTTCCTTCTAAAAATAACATCCCCATCATGAACTGGGCCGTCGTGCCACAGTTACCCCATCTAATCAAAAAAGGCGTCAATATCTACCTCTCCCCAGCTCCTTTCGACCACACCAAACTCTTCGTCGTCGACGGCATCTGGTCACTCATCGGTTCCACCAATTGGGACCCACGCAGTATGCGACTCAACTTCGAGTACAACCTCGAGTGCTATAGCCAAGAACTCGCAGAAGCTCTCGACGCCATTATCGATGAAAAACTCGACCGAGCCGAGAAAATCACCCTGGAGCAACTCGAACAACGCTCTACCCTAGTACGACTCCGCGACGGCGCCTCTCAACTCATGGCTCCTTATTTGTAAGAAGCCAAGCACCTAAACTATCGCGACCACTATGGGGATTTGAAAATGGGATCAACTTCCTGAGGTACTTCCTATCATTCCTGAATATAGAGCCATAGAGCTCGGGACACAGATAGATAAGGATTTTTGCGCGGACCAATCCTACTTCCGCAACCACCTACTCTACCCAGGTGTCATTGAAACACTGAAGAAAATCAACGAGCTCGGCTACCGCCACACCACCTTCTATGGGGAGCAAAAACCTCCTACTTCAAGGATATCCTCGCCCCTGTGACCGATCCCTCACCATCGAGTGCGTGGAGCACGCCGCCCATTCACCACCGACACCTCCGAAGAACTCGCCTCGATTCCTGAATTCAAAAACATTCAAGAAGTAGCCGTCTGGCTACCAGCGTAATCCCATCAATGGGGTTGAACCCTCTTCAACAAATCCACAAAAAAGCCGACCACGTATCAAACGTGGTCGGCTTTTAAATTCTTAATGTCTAGCACTTACCAAAAATTGGGGGAATCTTTTAAGCACAACCACCTCCGTGATCTCAAAGAAGTCTTAGCTCAAACGTTTCTGAGCTTCCTTGAGAAGGTCATCTTTTCCAGTCAGTTTGATCTCACCATTAGACATCTCAACTCTAAGGCCTTTACGAATAAGGTCACTGCCAAGATCTCACTCATTCGTCAACATTCAAAAACAACTAGTTTCACATTTGGGAACTTTTTGTCTTGTTGGGAGGTAATATACCCTACTAGTATCGCTTCATTGATGAGGATTGTCGGTAAACCCATATTGGAGAAATTCATGAAAAAGCACGCACGTGCTCGTTCTCCACTCTCGGCATGGGTTCAAGACGCCATCGATAGCGAGTGGCTAACCCCACAAGACATCAAGAACCGATACAACTCGGCAGACTTCCTCAAAGATAACAAGGTTGTTTTCAACATCGGTGGAAACAACTTCCGCCTCGTAGTCATTGTACGGTACCAGAACGGTATTGTAATGATCGACAAGGTGGGTACCCATGCAGAATACAACAAATGGAAGTTAGATTAACCTACACAGGTCTGGCTCCCGCAACACCATTGAACGATGAACAAGCTAATCAAAACAGAATCTGATTATGAGGAGGCAATGGAGAAGCTACACGCTCTCATGCTTGCGAACCCAGATGAAGGGACTGCTGAAGCTGACGAGCTTGATCTCCTTGCTCATCTCATCGAAGTATACGAAAGCCAAACGGTTGATATCCCTCCACCAACTCCTATTGAAGCAATCAAGTTTCGTATGGATCAACAGGGTTTAAAGCAAAAGGATCTTATCCCATACATTGGTAATAAAGCCCGTGTATCCGAAATCCTTTCTGGCAAGCGCGAGCTTACGATGGCAATGGCACGAACACTGTCTCGTGAACTCGATATCTCAGCACAAACCTTACTGGGGATTGATAGCATTCCAGAAGCTATTGATACTTCAAAATACCCATTAAACCAGATGCTGAAACTTCGTTACTTTGGCGATATCACCATCAAAGATCTCAAAGCTAAAGCGGAAGACTATCTTCATCATTTTTTCCAAGGTGCTCACCAAACACCAGCTTTAGCATTCAACCGAACAGGGTTTAAAGTAGATGCGAAACTGGATGAGTATGCGCTTCATGCATGGCGTTGTAATTTAATCAAAGAATCTGAGAAGGTTGAGGTACCAATATACAGAGTAGAAGATCTTACTGATGAGTTTCTTAGTAGTTTAGCAATGCTTACCCAGTTTGACAGCGGTAAGGATCTCATCATTCAGGCGCTTCGTGATAAGGGTGTCATTGTTCTTACTAATATGACCCACTTCCCAAAGACTTACCTTGATGGTGCTGCAATGATGAACTCCAAGGGTAATCCTGTGATTGGCATGACCTTCCGACACAATCGTCTTGATAACTTCTGGCACACTCTTTTCCATGAACTTGGACACGTGATTCGTCACTTACCAAGTAATCCTAATGAAGCGTACTTTGATGACACTGAATCACATGATAACGCAAAAGTTGAAAGAGAAGCTGATGACTTCGCTCTGAACACCTTGATTCCAGAAGACACTTGGAAAAATGAAATTCGCCACCTTGAGAAGGCTGGTGAAATACGTGCAGCAGCCAAGCGCCTTGGAATCTGCCCATCCATTATCGCTGGTCGTTTACGTAAAGCTAACAACAACTACCGACTTCACAGAACCTTGATTGGTAGCGGCACTCTAAGATAAGAGCCTAGCCAATTTTCTACCCAGAAACTAGTATCTAAAAAAGCCGATCACGCATCAACGTGATCGGCTTTTAAATTTGCTAGGCTTATTAGTTAGCGTTTCATCCTGCTAGTTCTGAAAACTGGCTACTGGAAACTGCTAACTAGAGGAGCGAAGCGACGTGATTACATCATGCCGCCCATGCCACCCATTCCGCCCATGCCACCAGCGTCGTGGCTGTGGCCGTGCTCTTCAGCTTCAGGAATGTCAGTAATAAGTGCTTCTGTAGTAAGAAGGAGACCGGAGATGGAGCACGCGTGCTGGAGAGCAGAACGTGTCACCTTAGTTGGGTCAACCACACCAGCTTCGATGAGGTCAACGTACTCGCCAGTCGCTACGTTGTAGCCTGTGCTACCTTCTGCTTCGCGAACTTTGTCCACGATGAGCGCACCTTCGAGACCTGCGTTTGTCGCAAGCTGACGAAGTGGAGCTTCGATAGCGCGAGCTACGATGCCCATGCCTGTTCTTTCGTCTTCGTTAGAAGCCGCGTCACAGCAGTTGTCTGCCTGACACTGAGCAAGTGCGCGAATAAGAGCTGTACCACCACCTGGGACGATACCTTCTTCAACCGCTGCACGAGTCGCGTGAAGCGCATCGTCAACACGGTCTTTCTTCTCTTTCATCTCAGTTTCAGTAGCAGCACCTACGTTGATCACTGCAACACCGCCTGCGAGCTTAGCAAGACGCTCTTGGAGCTTCTCACGGTCGTAGTCGGAAGTAGTGTCTTCGATCTGCTTACGGATTTGGTTCACACGGCCAGAAATGTCTTCTGATGCGCCTTCACCTTCAACGATAGTAGTGCTGTCTTTCGCGATGGAAACACGCTTAGCAGAACCGAGGTCGTCGATCTCAACAGACTCAAGCTTGATACCGAGTTCTTCAGTGATCACTTTACCACCTGTAAGAACTGCGATGTCTTCGAGCATTGCCTTACGGCGGTCACCGAAACCAGGAGCTTTTACAGCTGCGATGTTAAGTGTGCCACGAAGCTTATTCACTACGAGAGTCGCAAGTGCTTCACCTTCTACGTCCTCCGCAATGATGAGAAGTGGACGACCAGTCTTCGCTGCCTTCTCGAGAAGTGGAAGCATGTCCTTGAGGTTTGTGATCTTCTTCTCGTGAATGAGGATAAGAGCATTGTCGAGGTTACACTCCATGCTCTCAGGATTGTTCACGAAGTAAGGAGAAAGGTAACCTTTGTCGAACTGCATACCTTCAACAACGTCGAGAGTAGTTTCGATACCTTTTGCTTCTTCTACAGTGATGGTGCCGTCCTTACCGACCTTGTCCATTGCTTCTGCAATGATGTTACCGATCTCTTTGTCCCAGTTCGCGGAAACTGTTGCTACCTGAGCGACTTCCTTGGACTCAGACACTGGCTTGGAAATCTCAGCAAGCTTAGCGACGATTGCCTCACATGCTTTGAGAATACCACGCTGGAGGTTGATTGGGTTTGCGCCTGCAGTTACGTTACGAAGACCTTCTTTGTAGATTGCTTCAGCAAGAACTGTCGCTGTTGTGGTACCGTCACCAGCAACATCATTTGTCTTGGAAGAAACTTCCTTAATGAGCTGTGCGCCCATGTTTTCGTACGGATCATCGAGCTCGATTTCCTTAGCAACAGTAACACCGTCTTTGGTGATTGTTGGGGAACCGAATTTCTTGTCGAGGATTACGTTACGACCTGCAGGTCCAAGAGTTGCTTTTACTGCACGTGCAAGCTTTTCCACACCACGGAGGAGGGATTGGCGTGCTACTTCGTCAAATTCTAATTGCTTAGCCATAATTGATTATAAATACTTTAAATTTAAATACTTGATTGCTTAGTTGATGATACCGAGGATGTCGGACTCAGTCATGATGAGGTGGTCTTCACCATCAACTTTGACTTCAGTTCCGCCATACTTGGAGATGAGCACCTTGTCGTTCACAGAAACAGAAAACTCAAAGTCTGAGCCATCATCGTTTTTGCCACCTGTACCGAGAGCAATAACGATCGCTTCCTGTGGTTTTTCTTGTGCGGAGTCTACAAGGACGATGCCGCCTGCAGATACTGTCTCAGCTTCGACGCGCTTAAGAAGCACGCGCTGTCCGATTGGTTGGATTGCCATAGTATTTAGTTTGTGTTTTTTGTTTGATTAGTGGGTTGATAAAACCACCCAGCCCCTCAAAGAGAAACTAGGTGGTGAAAGTTAGAGAGATTATTTGTCATCAACGACTTCAGCGTCGACTACCTTGCCTTTAGCAGACTTTGGCTCGGAAGACTCAGCTTCAGAAGCTGGTGCTGCGCCACCCATGTCAGGCATTGGTCCGCCCGCTGCGCCTGCGCCACCAGCAGCTTGTGCTGCTTGAGCGAGTTGCTGAAGCATTGCTTCGAGCTCTTCCTTGGAAGACTTGATCTTATCGAGGTCGTCTTCTTTGAGAGCTTCTTTCACAGCGTCAACTTTGCCTTGAATCTCAGTCTTAAGCTCGGCTGGTGCCTGGTCGCCCATTTCTTCGATCTGCTTCTCAACTTGGTGAACCATACTGTCTGCATCGTTCTTCAGCTGGATCGCTTCGGCGCGCTTCGCATCCTCATCAGCGTGCTCTTCGGCTTCGCGTTTTGCCTTCTCAATTTCTTCATCGGAGAGGCCGCTTGAGCCTTCGATGGAGATCTTCTGTTCCTTGCCAGACTTCTTGTCTTTCGCAGAAACGTGAAGGATACCGTTGGCATCAATGTCGAATGTGACTTCGATTTGTGGCACTCCACGAGGAGCTGCATCAATACCATCGAGGCGGAAGTTACCGAGGATCTTATTGTCTTCGAACATCTTGCGCTCACCTTGACAGATGCGGATGTCCACTGCTGGCTGGTTGTCAGCTGCTGTTGAGAATACCTGAGACTTTTTCGCTGGGATCGTGGTGTTACGCTCGATCATTGGAGTAGCAATCTGACCTGCTGTCTCGATAGAGAGAGTAAGTGGTGCTACGTCGAGAAGGAGTACATCCTGCACGTCACCTTGGAGAACACCACCTTGGATACCTGCACCAATCGCAACAACCTCATCTGGGTTGACGCCTTGGTTTGGCTTCTTACCTGCGAGCGCCTCAGCTGTTTCCACAACTTTAGGCATACGAGTCATACCCCCAACGAGGACGAGCTCATCGATCTCACTCGCGGAAACGCCTGCTTCTTTAAGACAGTCGAGAACTGGCTTCTTGGTACGTGCGAAGAGTGAGTCAGTGAGTTGCTCAAGCTTGGAGCGTGTGAGAGTTTGCTGAATGTGCTTAGGACCAGTTTCGTCCATTGTGATGAATGGCAGGCTGATGTCGTAAGTCTGTGCAGAAGAGAGAGCGATCTTCGCTTTTTCTGCTTCTTCTTTAATACGTTGAAGTGCATCAGCTTGCTTGCCAAGGTCGATGCCAGAGTCGTTTTTGAACTCGTCGACAATCCACTTAATAAGTGTGTTATCCCAGTCATCACCACCGAGCTGTGTGTCACCGTCAGTTGCAAGTACTTCAAAAACACCATCATCGATGTCGAGTACGGAAATATCGAATGTACCACCACCAAGGTCATACACTGCAACTTTCTCTTCGCTCTTCTTATCGATACCGTAAGCCAGCGCAGCCGCTGTTGGTTCGTTGATGATACGACGGACTTTGAGACCGGCGATCTCACCCGCCGCCTTGGTCGCAGAACGCTGAGAGTCGTTGAAGTAAGCTGGAACAGTAATCACTGCTTCGGTGATTGTTTCACCGAGTTTCGTTTCTGCATCGGCCTTAAGCTTGCCAAGAACCATTGCTGCGATTTCCTGTGGTGAGTATGTCTTTTTCTCACCTTCAATTTCTACCTGAATGTGCGCGTCGCCATTGTCTGCTTTGACAACTTCATAAGGCATCGCCTTGTCCGCATCAGTAAGCTCATCGTATTTACGACCGATGAAACGCTTTGCTGAGAAAATTGTGTTCTTTGGATTGGTCACAGCCTGGCGCTTTGCCGCTTGACCAACGAGACGCTCACCAGACTTGGTGAATGCCACAATGGAAGGTGTAGTACGTGCACCTTCAGAGTTTTCTAGGACAGCAGCTTCGCCACCATCCATTACCGCCATACATGAGTTGGTGGTTCCTAAATCGATTCCTAGAATTTTAGCCATAATAGTTTGTTCGTTTAAATTTTGAATGCCGCGCCTTTCTTAAGGCTGACACAATTCGTTAACTTTCATCTGCAAAATGTGTGCCACCACTGAAAACAATACATGAAAACAACTAAAACACAGCAACTTATAATAATCTATAAGAGCTCCATCCACGTCTATAACTGCCAAAATGTCCCAAATTACATAGCAACAATTAGACAAAATGACGCGCATGTGCCATACTGTCCTCTTATACACATTTCTCACAATCGTGATCTTATCGTGTAACTATTCCCCAAAGCTCCTACCACTATCACTTTTTCCCTTGCCACATTATGAAGCACCGCTAGTTTGTCGTATCGGTCTCATGCCGCCTGCGTGATTCCACCATATCATAACGCGCTGCCTTTAACGGCAATATACAAGCGCATCATACAGGTAAAACCAACAACCCATATTACAATAATGAAAATGAACCATGTACACCACATGCGTAAAAGCCCGAAAGGCTTCTCACTTGTGGAACTCCTTGTGGTGATTGCAATCATCGCGGGTCTAGCAGCTATGTCCTACGGCCCTATTATGAAGCAGATCCAAGAGGGTAAAAAACTCGAAGCGATCAATAGTGGCAAGAACATCCACACCGCACTTCTTTCTTATGCTAAAGATAACGACGGTCTCTTCCCTAGTGAAGATACAGCGCGTAATAGTGAAGACGGATCTTCAGCTGAAGGCTGTTTCACTATGCTGATCAATTCTGGAAAAATTGAAGACGAAAAAATCTTCTGGAACGTCCAAAACAACGTTACTGGCGCCACCAAGGCCGCACAACCAGATCTCAACGGCGAAGTCGAATCCGGTGAAAATGCTTGGGGCTATGTTTCTGGCCTTTCCTCTTCTTCTCGTACTAATGTACCACTCATCTTCGACTCCTCTGTTTCCGTAGGTGAATTTGATACTGCTGTTTGGAATGGTCTCGCGATCATCGTAAAAGCTGACGGCTCTGCTTCCGCTATGCGCATTAACTACGGTGACGGTAAACCACTCAACGACGACGGCTCCTCAAAAACCGGACCGATCGAAGAAACTCGTGGCGGTACAGATGTAGATCTTTTCTCTGACACGAACCTTCCAAACGGAGCTGAAGTGTTAGTTCCATCTGGTAGCTAAGAATCTACTTTAGATACTTCTCAAAAACCGAAGGCTCACCCCCTTCGGTTTTTTTATGTCTCACTTTTTACACATCCTCTGCATTTCTAACTAGATAATACCAAGTTCAGGCTCTAAAGAGGCACTAACTATGAGCAAGTGGTCCATAAATGACGCCCGCGATCTCTACGGAGTTCAGCGCTGGGGCAACGGGTATTTTGATATAAACGATGATGGCGAAGCCGTCGTATTACTACGGGACGGAGAAAAAGAAGTGCCTGTCTCCCTTCAACAAATTATTGAAGGCCTCAAAGAGCGCGGCTCAGCCATGCCTCAACTGCTGCGATTCCGTGACCTGTTAGACCGCCGCATCGAACACCTCAACGAATCATTCCGCTCGGCCATTTCCGAAACAAGCTACCAAGGAGAATACCGAGGCGTTTACCCGATCAAGGTCAATCAACAGCAACAGGTGATCGAAGAAATTTCCGAATTCGGAAAAAAATACCACTACGGGCTCGAAGCCGGTTCAAAGCCAGAACTCATCGCCGCTCTCGCCTATATGCACGACCCCAATGCTTACCTCATCTGCAACGGCTATAAAGACGATGAATTCATCGACCTCGCCCTGCGTGCTGTAGAAATGGGAATTCGTGTCATTCTAGTGCTAGAAATGCCAAGTGAACTCATGGCCATTATCGAGCGCTCAAAAGCCCTCGGCATTCGCCCAGAACTCGGTATCCGTTTCCGCCTCTCCACCAAGTCTGAAGGCCACTGGGCAGAATCCGGTGGCGACCGCTCGGTCTTCGGTCTCAACTCCTCCCAACTCATCGACGCTGTCGACCTTCTCAAGGCCGAAGGCTACCTCGATTGCCTCAAACTTTTCCATTACCACCAAGGCTCCCAGCTCCCGAATATGCGAGCTATCCGTGAGGCCGCTACCGAAGCCGTACAAGTCTTCGTCAATCTCGCCCAAGAAGGCGCCCCAATGGAAATTCTAGACATGGGTGGTGGCTTAGCCGTCGACTATGATGGCTCACACTCAAACTTCCATTCCTCGTGTAACTACACGCTCAAAGAATACGCCTCAAACCTCATTGAGGTGGTACAAAAACACTGCGATCTCGCAGACATTCCGCACCCAACACTCGTCACAGAATCTGGCCGCGCTATCGTTGCCTACTACTCAGTACTCATTTTCAATATCCTAGACGTCACCAAATTCTCCCATCCAGAAGAACCCGATGCCCCAGAGAAGGACGCCCATGAAATGCTCCACAACCTCTGGGAAATTCGCAACCGAATCAAAGTGAAAAACCTCCAAGAGTGCTTCAACGACGCGCTCTTCTACCGCGATCAAGTCCGCGACCTCTTCCGCCTCGGATTCGTCAACCTGCGCGAACGCTCGATCGCTGAAAAAATTTATTGGTACCTCTGTACCACTATCGCCACCCAAACCGCAGAATTAGAACACGTCCCAGAAGACCTTCAAACACTAGAGTCGAATCTCATCGACTTCTACTACGCCAACTTCTCCGTGTTTCAATCCCTTCCAGATGCATGGGCGATCCAACAGCTCTTCCCAATTATGCCGATTCATAAACTGGATCAAGAGCCAACCGAACGCGCCATCCTCGCTGACATCACCTGCGACTGTGACGGCAAAATAGACCGTTTTATCGACCAAGATAAAGTCTCAACCTATCTCAGAGTGCATAAACGTGAAGCGCATGAAGAATACAACATCGGCGCATTCCTCGTAGGAGCTTACCAAGAAACACTAGGCGATCTGCACAACTTATTGGGCGACCCACATGTAGTCTCAGTTAGCATGGAAAACGGTCAACTCACCTATACTCACGAAGTAGAAGGAGACACTGTCGCCGATGTGCTCTCCTATGTAGAATATTCGCCAAAAGACCTTGAAAAGCGCTTTCGGGGCTTTGCTGAAAATGCGGTTCAAAAAGGCACAATCAGCGCCAAACAACGCAAAATTATTATGGAAGCATACAAGGCTGGTCTCCACGGTTACACCTACTACGAAGACTAAGGGATAAGACGATTCCCGAACTCCCCCGCGTCCTCGAAATGCAACTTGACCCAGAAGACTCTATCATACATAAGCCTTAAACAATTATGCTAAAAAACCTCACATGCATCAGCATATCACTCGCATTAGCATCACATAATTATGCTGGTGATTTCGCTAGCGGAATAGACTCTTCGAAATCCACACCTATCACTCTTCCTGAAACGAATGCGTGGGAATTTAAAATCGCTCCCTACATATGGTTCTCTGGAATCGATGGTACATCAGGCGTTCCCGCTTTGCCACCAGCGGAAATCGATGCCTCATTCGGTGACATCTGGGATAATCTGGATTTTGCTGGCTTCCTAGCATTTGAAGCCAACAAAGGCAAATGGCGGATCTTTTCAGACCTCCAATACGTCAACCTCGGCACCAATGCCACATTGCCCAGCGGAATCGACCTCCAATACGACCTCGAACAAGTTAGACTAGAAGTAGGTGCGGGTTATGAAGTATACTCTAATGAAACCACATCGCTCTCCGTCTACGCCGCAGCCATGTATAACTACATCAATCAAGAACTCTCAGGCGGTGGCATGTCCGAAGGACTTTCAGAGTCATGGATCGACCCAGCGATTGGACTCACCCTACGCCACCGACTCTCCAATAAATGGAAAAGCGAACTATCAGCCGAATATGGTGGCTTCGATGTCTCTTCTGAAGAAACCTGGCAGTTATTAGCTATCCTAGGCTATGACATCACCCAACAATGGGCTGTAGTCGGCGGCTACCGCTACCAATCCATTGATTATGAAGATGATGGTTTCATCTATGACACAAACACACATGGACCATTTCTAGGAGTTGCTTATTCTTTCTAACACTCTAAGCATTTCACAATCCTAATCATTACGCTTCACTCGCTGCGCGTTTAGTGTTAGCGATGTGAAGCCCCTCACCTAATTTCTCTCTAACTCAAAAATACCCAGACCACAGAGCCCAATGGACGAACGCTATAATGTAGGATCGCTAATCGAGGAGCTATCCTACGGTAAACAATTCGAAGCTGAAGATTCACTCATTCAGCGACCAGTTCAAATTTTCCGATTTGAAAGACCAAGTGGTAATGCAACTGAATGGCAAGAAACATTCGGCCACCTTTCAAGTGAGCTCGCGACCATCGCTCATCCTGGTCTTCCCATAATCTACGATCACGGCGTTGATGACGAAGGTCCCTACCTCATTCGCCAACTGCAAGAAAGCACCGACATCAACCATCATCTGGTTCAAAACGGCGCATTCAGCGAATACGAAGGCTGGGAACTAGCTCACCAATTACTTGAGATTTTTGACGCAGCTCGCACCAGTGGTAACTTCCACGGAGCGCTCGACCCCATGCATGTCCGCTTCATGTCGCGTCCGAGTGGTGCCAAGCGTTTCACCATTACTGACTACGGCCTCGCTGAAATCTACAACCAGATAAATGGCTCTTCTGACTTCCTCGGAGCTCCATACTTAATCTCTCCAGAACAAGCAAAAGGAGAAAAAGCCAACGAAGCATCACAAGTCTATGCGATTGGCCAACTCATCTTTCACGCTCTTTCAGGTGGTCACCCATGGTTAGAAACTCCCATAGATGAAGTTAAACAATTCGTCCTAGAAAACCCTCTAGGGCCCATCATCGACTACAACCCTAGCGTCCCGGAAGGATTCTCTAACTGGCTCCAACAAATGACAGCTGTTGACCCAGCTGAACGATTCAGTAGCTACGAAGAAGCTACCCAGCACCTTCCCCAGCCTATCCAATCAGCTCCAGTCCCTATCTCAGCTTCCACTGCGACTGTTGCACAGTCCGTGGCGGCTGCACGAGTCGTCACATCCACTCAGGCTATCCACCCAGCTGAACAGCACATCACCACAGCTGCCGAAGACTTTGCCGCGAAAAAAGCAGCGGAAGATGAAGTCAAAAAACAAGAAATTGCACAGAAAATCTCCATCATTAAAAACCCAATGGTTCTCGGTGGAATTGGTGTCGTCCTCATTTTATTAATCGTGGTGATCGCCATGTCAGGTGGCGACGATGACTCCTCTAACACAGTAGCAGTCCCAGTTATTGAAGAATCACCCGTCTCCATCCCTCAGCTCGGCTTAGTCTCATTCATGGACTTTAACAATGGTTCTGTACAGGATCCTAAAAATGATGATTTTTCACTAGAAGCGCTCAAAAATAGACCTTCATTCTCTAACAATGGTCTTAGTGGTAAGGCCCTAGTCATTGATAGATCTCACTACTTCCGACTTCCAATTGCTGGCACACCTCTAGCTGATAGATCAAAAGATTTCACCATCTCATTCTGGATGAAATCAGGTAGCTCTCACTCCAGTAAACTAGCTATGATAAGTAGAAAGCCATGGAAAAGAGGCTCAAACGAACCCTTCGAAGGGAATGATCAATTCTGGCAATGGACCCCAGACAATAATACTTCTCTACAAACAAGTAGCTGGAGCATGGTAACTGTCGTCTTCACTACTTATGACAAATCCATCTCCCTCTATCTTAACGGAAATAGTATGGGTAATAGCTCTAACGACTCTCAAACAGTAAATAGTCACATCTACATTGGCTGTGACAGTAATGAAAACTTCCTCCACAAAACGCCCATGGTCATTGATGACCTCGCAATTTGGGATCGATCCCTCAACCAAAACGAGATCGAAAAAATGTACGAGGCCAGCATCTCCTATAACTAAATATCTCTCATAATTCACCACTGGGCTCTCATTCTTGAGAGCCCTTTTTCTAATACCCCAGCACACTACATCTTAATGAAAAAAACGCTCTGTTTACTTTTTGGTGCATTCTTCGGCCACACTGCTGCCCAAGCGGGATCTACACCCGATGCTCTCATCGACGAAGCAACTGGTACCGAAATCACAACAGAGCCCGATGGCCTCTACCTCGGTGACCCCCATTTAGAATTTTTTACTCGCTCCCAAAGCATCACCACCAGACTCCCTGGCTACTTTGTCGGCTTTACTGGCTACCAACATCAATTCGAAGCTGATTTCGATGACATGGACGGAGATGTCAGCTCAAACGAATTTGCCCTCTTTAGTCCCATTCTCCCGCTCAACTATGGTGATTGGCACCTCCTCAGCTTTTTCTACTACACAAACACTCAATTTGAGAATAGCGGCATGCCACTACTCCCAGATAGCAGCCTACACTCTCTCAGTGTACCTATCGCAGTGCTCAAAGAACATGGAGATCGCTGGATTTCTGGTGCTTTCGTCATGCCCAGCTGGAATGGTGACTTCGAGGCCAGTGATAACGATGCTATCGCTGCTGGTGCCGGTGTTGGATACGTATTCACCCCAGACTTTCGATTCCTTTTGGGTGCCTACTACTCACATAACTATGGAAATGATTTCTTCATCCCCGCTATCCAGTTGATCTACCGACCTTGCACAGATGTAGAAGCCTACATTCTAGGGCCAATCGCAGGTGTGTCTTATAGCGTGAACGATGACTTCTTCATCGGTACTAGCGTTCGCTTCAGCTCACCCACATGGAAAATCGAAGCAGATGACGCAGGACCCGAACGCACCGTGAACTCCAGCCGAATCAACCTCGCCCTCCGCGCAGAGCACCGCCTCTACAAAAATTTCTGGGGTTCTGTAGACTTCGGTTACACCTTTGGACGTGAAATCAAAATCGAGGACCTCGACAATAACACACTCCAAGAAACAGACGTCAAGCCTGGCCCATTTCTCGGCCTAGCTATAAACTATCGCTACTAATAGCATTTGCACAGTTGATTGGTGTAAACTAGCTACCAATAAACTCCTCGACACACACTAACATTGTGACTTACTGTCAATCTGTTAGTTTTGTATTTTCGTCGTCATAGAATACTAAGGCGCGATACTGGGTTTGCACTGATCTCCAGTATCGTACTACTAGTACCTCTCTGTATCCTCGCGCTCGCCTGCGTCCAACTGAGCGTTATTGAAAGCCAGCAGAGTCAGCATAGCCTCTCTAAATCCTACGCAAAAACTAATGCTAGGCTCGCTCTGCAAATAGCGCTGACACAACTCCAACTCTATACTGGAAAGGATCAAACAACAACTTCGCGCGCTGACTTGTTAGATTCTCGAAAAACGCCAAATTCGCAAACAGATCCAGCTCTCATCCACCCCTACTACACGCTAGCCTACCAAACAGAGAAAGTCTTAACTCCAGAAGCCAACGACAGCATTAAGCTGAGAAAAATTCAAAAGCTCCCCGCCTACCTCGTCTCAGGAAACGAATTCCATAACTTGCTCGACTGGAACGGGACAGAATATCCAGAGAACTATACCACTGCACTCTCGGAGATTCCTTCCGAAAAGTCAGTCACCCTCAAACATTCAGCGTCGTCCCACGCCGTTAAAGCTCCCCGTATTTCACTGCCTAACAATGGAGGCTACGCTTACTGGATCTCCGACGAAGGCTGTAAAGCTCGTATCGACAGTTACGATACCGAACGGCAATACAACTCCAAGCTCACGCACGATGAAACACACCATTTTCGTGACTACAACAGTCTGAGAGCTCCCTCTCAGTTACGCCCCATAGGTCTAGCTGACTTTTCACATCCCGAGCGAAACCTCACACTCAACACTATCTCCCTCTACAGCGAGGAACACCACAAGCTCCTCGACGAGCACGCACATAGCTACACGGTCTACTCCCAATCAGTCCTATCCGACCAACAAAATGGCGGCCTCAAGAAAAACCTAACAGCTGCTATCAATTTAGATGATGTTAAATTTAAAGACCTAACATCTCATTCAGGCACTGAATCTTCTCAGCACTCTCCCATATTTCTCTACCAGAAATCGACATTCCCAGCTGAAACTAGCCCTGTAAAATTCAGTCACTATGCAGGTGTCCCATGGGAGGTGATTCGCTCCTATATAAGACGACCAGAATGGGAATCTAACATCAACGGAAAATGCCCCACACTCTCCTCTCACTTGGGCTCCCCAGCTCACCAACTGCCTTATTACTGGCAGAGCTCTGACCGGAATTACCGGCACCAAATGGACGCTCGCCTGATCCGCCGACAAGCCCTCTTAACACGGTTCCAAATTGGCTACGATTTTAGCCTACAGTACCAAGGCATAGAAAAAGAAGCAGATGATACCTACTGGCACGCATACGCTCTGCGCCAGCACTTCATACCAATTGCCATCTTTTGGAACCCATACAATGCAGACCTTAAAATCACTGAGGCTATTGAGTTCCAGCTTTATCTAGATAGAAATTGGAGCTCTGGAAAACACAACACAGAACTCGAGCTCACCCCTGCCGACGATAGAGAATGGCAAATTTTTGCACTAATAGACGACTCCGAAAATGAATCTCCCAATTGGTCATACCCCACCTCAGGAACTGAAAAATTCATCTATCCCTTCCATCCCCAAGGCAACATTCAAAGTTCCGACATTTGCCGACTCAGCTTCCACATCCCCACCTCCACCATCCCTGCTGGTAGCACCGCGGTCTTCACAGCTCCCACAGGAAACCAGATTCTCCAGTACTCCAGAAATACGCCTAACACTTTAACCCAAGGCTACGCTCCAGGTAATGGATTCTATTCAAAAAATGCAAAACTACGTGTCAAAGCCCAATCCGAGAATGAAGCAAAACCCTCGCCGCCCACACTAACTATCCTGCGCTACCCTACAGCGGCAGGAGCTGAACACACTCGCCTCCAAGTCACCAATCATTCTAGCTTCCAGAGAATCAATTGGGATTTCGCAAACATCCTACCAACGAGTGGAATCCGATTCATCCCTCAAGACCAAGCAGACCACGAACCACTATCGTCAGGAACCAACAACGGCTCACAAACTCCACAATTTACAGCAGCTCTGATCCGTAAATTCCCAGATATCACTCACCATACAGGCAACTCTACCGCGTGGACCACACCTTCTAACAAATTAGATACTAACTTATTCACCGCCCCGTGGAACATCTTCTTTAACAGTAATCCGGCTCGCTACGGAGCCTACGGTGCACACCCAGATGCCGAGGAAACCTTCACAGCTCCTCCCCAGTTTCTATCTGGTATAAGCATCGGCGCCAGTCCACTCATTCACCCTGAATTAAACTCTAACAATGAAGCTTTTGTCGGCCATAGCGATAGCTTTGCTTCCGGATCTAACAAGGCAATCCAACTAGCACTTCCCCGTCATGAAACCCGCACCATCTCCCTCGCCCATCTGACCCAACTTAATATTTCAAAGTGGGTGAGCAACTACAATGCAGACCAAAGTAATGCCTCAGCCACAGACACCTTCTTCCCCCACTCCGCCATTGGTAACGCCTTCCTTCCTCCCAATATTCCCCCCGCAAACACTAAAATTACCCTGCAGGATAAACATGCCTACGCCAGTTCTGCCACCAGCACCCACTACGACCAAAGTTTCCATTACAACCATCTGCTCTGGGATCGCTACTTCCTTACCGGTGCTCGACCACAGGACCATATCAACCTTCAGCAACAACAAAATTTCTGTCCTAACAAAAACCTAGAAGCCATAGAACCTCTCGATTCACAACATTGGAACAACCCACACCTCTCCGCTACCCAGTTGCTATTGCGAGGCGGATTTAATGTAAATTCCACTTCCTCAGAAGCGTGGAAGTGCGTGCTTTCAGCAACCAGAAGCCTACAAACTAATGAAGGGTCTAACATCTCTGAAAACCTCACCCCTTTCGCTAGATTACCCTATGTCGAAGCCAAACATATCAGCACCCCTCCCACAAACCTAAGTGACCCCACACTCTATGACGGAAGCACCTACCGGGCGCTGACCGATGGTGAAATCGAAGCACTTGCCCAAGCGATCGTCACTGAAAATAAACTCAGAGGCCCGGCTCCAACACTTTCTCAATGGATAAACCGAAGCCTCAACCCTGAGTTCCATTATAGAAAACGTGTCCAACAACTCCCCCTAACATCATTACAAATTTGCTACGAAGGGACACTCCAAGCAGCCATCAACCGCACCTCGATCAACGGCGCTTATAACACCCCAAATTTTTCACCTCCCTCCGAAATCGTCGCTGATCCTCAAACCCCAACAGACTTCCAACTCGGCAAACTTAATACTCTAACATTTAAATACCACAGTGGCTACGGAGCTCCTGCCAGCCTAACACAGGCGGACGTCCTGCAGCGCATCGGTCACCTCCTCACCGCCCGTTCAGACACTTTTATAATCCGCGCCTACGGAGAACACCGGAGCCCCGAAGGTGAAATTATAGCCACCGCCTATTGTGAAGCCATTGTCCAACGCTTGCCCGAATATTTAGATCAAACTAACCCTCCTGAGACCCCACCTTACAAGTGGTTACTAAGCTCTCAAGAACCACTGAAAGGTCACTGGGAAAAAAATAATGAACTCAGCCTAATCAATCAAAAATTCGGTAGGCGTTACCAACTCATTCACTTCCGCTGGCTACACCCTAACGAAATATAAATTTGAGAAACTCCCATAAATAGCTTAAGTGGATTACTATCATGTCATACATTGATTCCCTTTTTAACCTTACCAACAAAGTCGCTGTCGTTCTTGGTGGCACCGGCGAACTCTGTAGCCAAATCGCCTTCGGTCTCGCCAAAGCTGGTTGCGAAGTCGTTATCTCTGGACGCGATGCCGATAAAGGTGAAGAACGTGTGCTCGCCATCGAAGCCATAGGAGGAAAAGCCTATTTCGTCGAAGCCGAAGTCTCCGAACGCGGCTCCATAGAGGCCCTCGTCGATATCGTTAGCGAGCGCTCGGGACGTATAGACATCCTGATCAATGGAGCTGGTATCAACTACCGCAACGCCGTGGAAAATATCACCGAAGCCGAACTCCAAGGCATTTTCGAAGTCAACTTCAATGGTGCATTCCGTGCCTGCCAAATCTTCGGAGACTATTTCAAACAACACGATCGCCCGACCAGCATCATTAACATCGGTTCCATCTCAGGACTTACTCCACTCTCCGACCGCTTTATCCAATCAGCCAGTAAAGCTGCGCTACACAACCTCACAAAAAACCTCGCCCGCGAATGGGCCGAGTTCGATATCCGCGTTAACACTCTCATACCAGGGTTCTTCCCTGCCGACCAAAGTACCATTATGTTAGATGAAGCACGTGTACTTGAAATCCTTCGTCGTACCCCAGCATCGCGCTTTGGAAGCCCTGAAGAACTCGTCGGAGCCACCCTTTTACTCGCGTCTAGCACCGCTAGCAGCTTCATCACAGGTTCAGAAATTCTTGTCGATGGTGGCTTCTCTGCCACTTCAATATAATTAATGTTGTTTAATAATATGAGCTACTTCCATTGATTTACATTGACTTACGTTTTTATTTAAGAGAAAACCAGCTGTATCCTCAAAGGAGAGGAACGTTTTACATTTATAAAAGGAGGCTAGATGCAGAATAATAATAACGACCTGTTGCACACGGAAAAGATCATTGCTGATCGCAAAACATTTTACTTAGACCTGAAGCAAAATGCGCGCGGCAAGGTCGTAAAAATCACAGAGGACGTCAGCGGCAACCGCGACACGATCATGGTACCTGCTGATATTCTCGGCGACTTCATCGCAGCACTCTCAGATATAAAAGAAACATCTGACGATAACTAAGCATCTAGCTGAAAATATCATTTTCTAATAAGCTAAACGCGCTCCATCAATGAGCGCGTTTTTTATTACCCGTTATAACATTTAAACTGTTAGTTTTGGTGGTACTCATATTTCTTTATCAAACTTAAATCCCGAACCTACACAACTTACTCGTGTAGAATGTCCTTGCATTTTTTAAACACCTGATTCATAGTCATAGATACCAAGACAAACGGTTATCTGCCCAAAGCAGATATTTCGGAGAGTTTTGTAAAATTCCCCCCCGAACAAATTCCCCCCGAAAAGAAAAAATCCCCCCAATCAAGCCCACCTTAAAACGGCGGGCTTTTTTCTTGCTGAGATTCTAGTAAAAATCTCTTTCCACTGCGACTTTGAAGTTGGTCTCCACTCCACCACTCGCTACAAACTCAGCTACCAACTCTTCCGCTAGCTGCAACGCTCCTTTTACTCACTATTTTATCCTAGTTCCTGACACATGTCTGACTCCTTCGTTCACCTTCACGTCCACACTGAATACTCCGTTAAGGACTCCATCGTCCGCATCAAAGATCTCGCTGTAGCAGTGAAAGAAAACGATATGAGCACAGTTGCCATGACTGACCACGGCAACCTCTTTGGCACCGTCGAGTTCTATCAGAAAATGACCAGCGAGGGCATCAAACCGATCCTTGGTTGCGAAATCTACCTAGCACCCACCTCGCTCACTGATAAAAAAGACATTCCCGGCCGCAAACGTTCCACCCACCTCACTCTCCTCGCCAAGAACACCACTGGCTGGAATAACCTCACCAAACTCGTCTCCGTCGGCCACCTCGATGGCGACTACTTCGGCGAACCACGCGTCGACCGCGACACTCTCCGCAAATTCTCTGAAGGTATCATCTGTCTCTCAGGAGACGACGAAGGCCCTATCCAAGAATGGTTAGAAAAAGGCGATGTTGCCGCCGCCAAAGCACAAGTCGAAGAGCTAGTCGATATTTACGGCAAAGAAGATTTCTACATCGAGCTGATGGATCACGCCCTAGAAACTCAGCCAGCCACCATCAAGGCTCTGCGTGAACTAGCCACGGAGTACGATCTCAAAGTCGTCGCCACCAATGATATCCATTTCCTCAAGCCAGAAGAACACGAAGCGCACGATGTCCTCATCTGCATTGGTGAATCTTGCCTGCTATTAGATGAAAATCGTAAGAGCTACTCAGACCAAGTCTATTTCAAGTCCGCCGCTGAAATGCGTGAACTTTTCAAAGACATTCCTGAAGCCTGTGACAACACCCTCGAAATCGCAGAGAAGTGTAATGTCGAGCTCGTGTTAGATCCCACTTCCTCAGACAAATACCCGCAATTCGAAGCGCCAGACGGTTCGCCACGAGAAGAGTATTTCAAAAAAGTCTGTCGTGAGGGTGTAGAAATGCGCTACCCCGAAGATAAAATCCAAGAACTCTGTGGCATCTACGACACCGATGTCGACGGAGTCTGGAAAATCCTCAATGAACGCCTCGATTACGAAGTTGGAATTATCAACTCGCTCGGTTTCGCATCCTACTTCTTAATCACCGCCGATTTCATCGTATGGGCGCTCGATCACGATATCCCCGTCGGCCCAGGACGCGGTTCGGCTGCCGGTTCACTCGTTGCCTACGCCATGAAGATCACCGACATCTGCCCGATGCGCTTTGGTCTCCTCTTCGAACGATTCCTCAACCCTGAGCGTGTCTCCCCGCCCGATGTCGATATCGATTTCTGTCAGACACGCCGCCCGGAAGTCATCGACTACGTCCGTAAAAAATACGGCGAACGCTGCGTCTGTCACATCATTACCTACGGCACACTTGGAGCCAAATCCGTACTCCGCGACGTCGCTCGCGTACTCGGTGTTTCCTATGGCGATGCCGACCGCATTGCCAAGCTCATCGAAGCCGTCCCCGGCGTCAAACTCCAAGCCGAATACGATGCAAAAGAAGAACTCCGCGAGCTCATCGGAGCTTCCACCACTTACAAAGAACTCTGGGACTACGCCACCAAACTAGAAGGTCTCAAAAGAAATACTGGCGTCCACGCTGCTGGTGTCGTGATTGGTGACGGCGACCTCGACCGCCACGTCCCACTCGCCCGAGCGAAGGAAGGTGAAGTTGTCTCCCAAGCTGACATGGGAGCAATTACCGAAATTGGCCTCCTAAAAATGGATTTCCTCGGACTGAAAAACCTCACAGTGATTCAGGACGCCGTTGACCACATCACCCCACACACACCGGGCTTCAATATCACCCAAGTCCCACTCGACGACAAACCAGCCCTCGCCCTCCTCAACCGAGGCGAAACCATGGGGGTGTTCCAGCTAGAATCCGGCGGCATGGTCGAAACTTGTAAAAAGTACGGCATCGACCGAATTGAAGACGTCATCGATTTGCTCGCCGTTTATCGTCCGGGTGCGATGCAGTACATCGATGAAATGATCGCCGTCAAGAAAGGCGAAAAGACCGTCGATTACGAACACCCGCTGTTAGAAGAAATCTGTGGCGACACATACGGCGTCATGATCTATCAAGAACAGGTGCAAAATGCCGCCAAAGTCCTCGCCGGTTACACACTCGGTGGTGCGGATATTCTACGCCGAGCGATGGGTAAGAAAAAACCCTCGGAAATGGCGAAACAACGCGAAATCTTCGTCGAAGGCGCCGCCAAAACTAACAATATCGATGCCACAACTGCCAACAAGATCTTCGATAAAATCGCAGGCTTCGCGGGTTACGGATTCAACAAATCCCACTCCGCTTGCTACGGCCACATCTCCTACTGGACAGCCTACCTCAAAGCCAACTTTCCCGTCGAATTCCTCTGTGGCCTCCTTTCAAACGAAATCAACAACACAGACAAGATTGCCGTCTTCATCGCTGAAGCACACCGCATGAAAATCGAGGTTCTTCCACCCGACGTCAACAAATCAAAACTCCGCTTCGCCCCAGAAAAACTCCCCTCAGGAAAAATGGCCATCCGCTACGGACTCTCCGCCATTAAAAACGTCGGTGAAGGAGCCATGCAGATCGCCATCGCTAACAGAGATGAAAATGGACCATTCGAAAGCATGGACGACTTCTCGAACCGACTCGACACCAAGGTCGTTAACAAGCGCATCCTCGAAAACCTTATCAAAGCCGGCGCCATGGATTGGACCGGTGAAACGCGAGCCAGCATGGACGCACGTCTCGAAACAGTCATCGCCACCGCATCCTCATCGCACAAAGACCGCGCCGCAGGTCAAGTCTCGCTCTTCGACTCTATGGACTTCGGCTCCGCACCTGAGCCAGAAGACGCACCACTCGTCCTCAGCGAATGGCCAAAAGAACAACGCCTTGAAACTGAGAAAGAACTGTTAGGATTTTACGTCTCAGGTCACCCGCTCGATGCCTACCGCGGTATCATCGACGCAGACATGTACACCCGTATCGGCCTCATCAATGAAATCGATCTCAGCGACCGCCGTAAGCGCCACCGCTTCGCCGGCATGATCAAACACATCGAACACAAAGTCACCAAAGCTGGCAAACCTTTCGGCGTCATCCACCTCGAAGACTTCACCGGTACAAAAGAAATTCTCGCCTGGAGCGAATCCTACACACCAGCTCGTGATGAAGGACTGTTAGAGGCAGGCAATGTCATTCGCCTCTTCGGCAATATTCAAGAAGACGACCGCAACCCAGAATCCCGCCGAGTCTCAGGTTCCAAGATCGAAGGCCTTGCCGGAAAGCGCGTCGCAGGTGCTGACAAAAAAGCTCTCAACATCACTCTCTGGACCGCAAAACACGACGAGAAGGATCTCCGAGAAATCAAAGACATCCTCCAGTCCAACCCGGGCAAGACTCCCGTCCTGCTCCACATCCAGAACACTATGGGAGACCGCGCCACCCTCGAGGCCGGTGAATCATTTAACGTCCGCAAATCCGACTCCCTAGAAATGGCCCTCGCAAAGTGGATGGAATAAACCCAGTCAGTCACCCTCTCTAACAAAGCTCATGACCTACTATCTTTTTACGCTCTCCTGCGATGAATCCTTTGCCCGTGTTCGCGTCACAGAAAATACATCCCTCTTCGATCTAGCAGCCGTTCTCCTCGAATCTATCGGTTTTGATCTCGACCACGCCTTCGGCTTCCACAGCAGCCCTAATGGCCCATACGATAGAAATGAAACCAAAGAGTATACTCTTTTCGCTGACCAAGGAGATGGCCGTTTAGACTCTGACACAGGTGTAGAAAACACTCCTGTTAGTGCAGCTTTCTCTGAGAAAGAAACAATGCTCTTCCACTTCGACTATGGTGACGATTGGCTCTTTCCCGTCACTTGCGAAGCCATTGAAACCACGAGTAGCCGTAAACGCAAACCGGAGATTCTCGAAGTCAAAGGAGACTTCCCCGTCCAGTACCCACCACTCGATGAAGATTGGGATCAACCAATAAATGAGGAGGATCTAACACCACCAAACGTCATCTCGTTTTCAATGCCATCTGATGACACCGGCGAGGATCTCGATGACGAGGAAGCTGAGTACGAACGCATCTTCGACTTTAATGCAAAGATCGTCGACGAATTCGCGATCTACCAACTCGCCAACAAAGTCAGCCAAGCAACCATCAACAAACACTGCAGAAACGTTCTCTTCTTCGGAAATGATTTCCTACTGAACTACGAAGGCCTCTCTCTCACAGATGACCCGTCCTTCATTGATGAATATCTAGGGAATTGGTTCATTCGCAAATGTATGTGGTCAGATGAAAAATCCATCAAAGAAAATATCACCAGCTTCAAAAAATTTTACGCCTGGGCAGCATCTCACAAAAAAATCGACCAACAAGACTACGACGAACTGCTCCTCACAATCAAAGAAATGAAAGATACCTGGATCCAACGCGTCAAAGATTACAACAACCCCGACAAGCAAATAGAAGACATCTTCGACTTTCCCCTCTGATAGCCATCTCCTCTAGATCACCATAAGCTGACACTGTTTCAAAAAACTCTGGCAAAAAAACCAGAAACCACACGCACACAGTGGATCAATGAGAAAATCCGGTACACTTTCTCATCGCCAGTATTGAAACCCCTGAGATAGCTTCAGTCCATGCATTCTCAATTGTGGACCATTGTCGGAGCCTCAGGGCTTTCGCTCATCGCTGGCTATTTTATAGGAAATACGCAAGGGCCTAAGCTCTCTCAGAGCCAAACAGCCATTGAGCAATCCTCACATTCACACACAGCCGCTTCTTATATTGAGAGACAGAGCAACAATCTTAGCTCCAGCAAGCATACTTCTCTCCCCAGCTCAGCTCGTGGACGCGCAGAGCTTGCAATTCATCACGCCAAAGCCAAGCTTGATGAGTCAGGCAATATGATGATGGATTTCGGCACCTTCGCCGAGGTCTGGAGTACTGTCGACAGTCTGAGCAGCGAAGAACTTCATCTCGCACTCCAATCTCTAGAAGGTGAACCAGAAATGGACCAAAGCGCCATGATGCTGCGCATGATGCTTCTCAGTAAGTGGGGAGAAACCAATGGCCAAGCCGCAGCCGAATACGCACTCAGCCAGCAGGAAGGAAGTATGAGAAACGGAATGTCACTGATGGGCTGCATGGCTGCATGGATCAAAGTCGACCCCGTCGCTGCCGAAGCTTGGTATGAGAAAAACCAAGATTCCTTCAAAGGTGGCATGTTTGGCAGAGGAAACATCAAAAGCATGTTCGTCAGAGGTCTCGCCAAACGCGACCTCGATGCTGCATTTAAAAAAATTGATTTCAGCAAAACCAGCGAACGCAATGCCGCCGTCCAAACAGTCGCCAGCCTCGTTGCTGAAGAAGATCTCCGCGATAAAGTAGTCGCAAAGGTCCTCTCGCTCGAAGACGCCCAGCTCAAACAAAAGATGTTCGAAAGAATGATCGGAACGCTATCCTTCCACGACATCAATACCGCAACCGAATTGCTCGACCAACTCAAAGAAACAGATCCAGAGAACATCAAGAAATATCAAGAACGCTTACTCAGCGGCATGCGAAGACTCGATCCAGAAAAAGCCATCGAGTACGCTCAGACAGAAATAACAGACCCTAAAGAGCGCGTGAAAGAACTCCGGTCAAGCTTCGCCCAATTCGCTGAAAGTGACGCCCCTGCGGCCCAAGCATGGTTAGACCAACAAAGCTTCGAAGACAAAGACGCCTTTTACCAACGAGCATCATCTAACCAGCGCTGGCAAAATCCAGACAAAGCAATGGAATGGGCATTAAAAATCGGCGACGACGACAAACGCACCGACGAAGTCGTCAATGTCTACAAGCGATGGACAGAAGAACATGAAGCTGGCGCTCAACTATGGCTCAATACCTTAGACGAAGAAAGCCAAGCCGCCATCCTCGAAAGCATCGAAGAAAATTAAAACATTTTCTCGTACCTAACACTATCTAACACATTGCCACATAAGCTCTGCTTCATGATTCAAACACTTCATTAAAAATAGATTGTAACCGCGTCCCTTTTATCCTTAGTTACCCACATGAAATGCAACATAATTGCATCTACTGCTTATGCATTGAGCATTACAGCAGCCCTCCCACAGGATGCCGAAAACTCTGTCACCGAATCAAAAACACTCCCAACCTCTATTATCACAGGCAAAGCTGAAAACCTTCTAGGCGAAGCACCCTCAGCCTCACGAGGTCAATCAGATCGCGAGGAACTGCTTAAACGCCCCTACCTCCGCCGAGGTGAATTGCTCGAAGTCATTCCTGGGATGGTTGTCACCCAACACGCCGGTGGAGGCAAAGCCAACCAATACTTTGTAAGGGGGTACAATCTCGACCACGGCGTCGATTTCGGCCTCTTCGTCGATGGCATGCCAGCCAACTACCGTGCACACGGCCACGGCCAAGGATACGCTGACATGAATTTCCTCATCCCAGAATTCATCGAACAGCTCGATTACACCAAAGGCCCATTCTACGCCGAACTCGGCGACCTCACCACCGCAGGATCTGCACAGTTTTCCCTCGTCAATAGCCTCCCACGCGATTTTGCAAAACTAGAAATCGGACAAGACAACTACTGGCGTGGGGTCTTCGGAAATACCATCGTCGCAGGAAATGGACTCCTCACCTTCGGTGGCGAATATAACTATTACGATGGCCCATGGGAACTTGAGCAAAATGCCCAACGCGGCAATGGCATCATCCGCTGGTCCCAAGGAGACGATAAACAATGGCTCAACGCCACATTCATGGCCTATGCCGCCGACTGGAATTCCAGTGACCAAATCCCAAAACGCGCGGTCGATGCCGGCGTGATCGATCGCCTCGGTTATGTCGACCCCACGAACGGTGGCGAATCCCAACGCTACTCGCTCTCCATGAACATGGGAAACCGTCTCAGTGACAGCTTCTGGCACGCAAATGCCTACGCTGGATACTACGACCTCGACCTCTTCTCTAACTTCACCTACGCCCTCGAAGCCCCCGCCAATGGCGACCAATTCCGCCAGAGCGACAACCGTATATTCTTCGGTGGTGACATTTCTAACACGCTAGAAGACCGACAACTTTTTGGAGCCAACACCGCCTACACCATCGGCTTCCAAACACACAACGACTACATCTGGGACCTCGAACTCGCGCACACCAGCGAACGCAAGGACATCTCCAGTGTGCGTAAGGACGACGTCTTCACCGGCAACTATGCCCTCTACGCCACAGCAGCCACTCAGTGGAACAGCTGGTTCCGTACGGAAATGGGTCTCCGCGGTGAACTCTTTTACTTCGATGTCGAAAGTGATCTCGCAGAGAATAGTGGAGACGACTTTGACGGAATCCTCGTCCCGAAACTCAACATGATCTTCGGACCTTGGGACCAAACTGAATACTACATCAACCTCGGTGGCGGCTTCCACAGCAATGACGCCCGCGGCGTCACCATCAATGTAGATCCATCTACTGGCCTTCCCGCAGACAGCGTCGACCCACTCGTCCGCACCTGGGGCTCTGAAGTCGGCGTCCGCTCCCAATGGTTAGAAAACTGGACCAGTACTCTCGCCGTCTGGTGGCTCTATAACGACTCAGAACTCCTCTACGTCGGCGACGCTGGCAATGTCGAAGCAGGTCCAGCCACCCAGCGCTACGGCATCGAACTCGCTACCTATTGGCGCCCAAATGACTGGTTCACCTTCGATACAGAAGTCTCACTCGCAGAAGGACGCTACGAGGACAGCTCAGACACCGGCGGTCCATGGATCGAAAACCAAGTCCCACTCGTCGTCTCCTCAGGTTTCACCATTGGCAACGACATCGGCTGGTTTGGAGCCCTCCGTGGTCGCTACTTCTCTGAGCGCCCACTCACCGCAGACAAATCCGTCGAAGCCCGAGCGTCCTTCCAAGTCAATGCCCGTGCCGGCTATCGCGCCGAACAATGGGAACTCGCACTCGATGTGCTCAACGTCCTCGACCGAAACGACAACGACATCGAATACTTCTACGAGTCACAACTCCCAGGTGAAGCTAGTAGCTCTGAAGACATCCACTTCCACCCCGCAGAGCCCATCACCGTCCGAGCCAACTTCACTTGGTGGTGGTAGGTACTACCTCTCCCTCCCCCACGACTTCCTAGTACGAAACCCTCACTTCACTGAAGTTGAGGGTTTTTTAGATCATACAGCTTCTGTCATTTGTATAGATAGCACCAGAGCATCACTTTCAGGGTTCTCGACCCTGACCTTCACCTTCAAAAACTGCTGAATCACCTCAATATTTGTACGCAAATGATTGGTAAATTTCACAGTGGTGAAACATCCTTCTCCCGCCAACGCCATAGGCAAGAGCAGCAGATCTGCCAAATGTTCTCCAAGTACCGCATTTGAATGGTTAAGGTAGTCTCGGTATGGCTAAAGAAAATGTCGTCTATGACTTCTTGAGCAGCCAAAGTTTCAAACTAACCGAATCCAACTACTATGCCCATATGACTACGGGCACGCACGTAGCACAGATCTGTTTGTTCCTTCTCACAGAAACTCATAAACTCCTAGGCAAACTCCTTCAAACCAGCCCAACAGGAAAAAAGATGCTAACCACACCTCAGGGAGCCACCAAATTATCGACCTCGATCTCTCGAAATACGATAAACTAGCTACCCGCTTCGAAGAAGAACAGTTAGAAGCGCAAGACTTCCTCAAATCAGGGATTAATACTCACAATATAGCCTTCAATAAACTGATAAAAGAAATCAAACTCGTCTCACTTCGCTCTACAGCACCCATACTACTCACCGGTCCAACAGGCGCAGGAAAAAGCCACCTCGCCGGACGCATTTTTGAACTTCGCCAACAACCCAACGCGCTCGGAGGTAACTTTATTGAAGTCAGTTGCGCAACCTTGCGGGGTGACATGCCATGGGAACTCTTTTCGGCCACAAGAAAGGTAGTTTCACGGGTGCAACCTCTGAACGCAAGCTCTTTGCTGTCTCCAGAGAAAAGCGTAAATCCACCAATGATAGTGACCGCCTTCGTAAATACCTCTCAAAGTTTGACCTGAGCTTTGATGACATCAACTAACGCCAATCAAGCAGCACCTTACCATTGCGCTCTCCTTGTTGGGCGTGTGTTAGAGCTTGGTGGATGTTTTCTGGTTTGTAGAGCGTGTCGATTGCTTGGGTCAGCTTGCCGTCGACCACGAGCTGGGCCAATTTTTGGTACACCTTTGCGACTTCTTCAGGTGGACTGTTAGCGATCCACTTGGTGACCCAGAGACCGCGTAGGCTAATCCCCTTGAATATAAGAAATTTGTTCGGGACTTTAAGAGAACGCATGCTCATGGCACCGAATGTGACTTGAGTCCCCTGCTCTGCGAGTGCATCCATTTGACGCAAGGCGCTATCGCCGCCGACGGCGTTCGAGGCGAGCTTTGGCAAGTTGTCTCCACAGATTTCGCGCACTTTGTCCACGAGATCTTTCTCGTCTAACAGCACATGGTCAGCACCGAGAGCTTTGAGTTGATCCGCCAGCCCTTCGCGGCGGACTGTATTGAGAGTCTTCAGACCCATCTGCTTGGCAATTTGAATGAGACACTGCCCGACTCCCGAGTTCGCCGCATTTTGAATCACCCAATCACCGACTTGTAAATCGACGTAGTGATGCAGTAGGCACCAGGCAGTGGCTGGGTTCACTTTGAGCATTGCGGCTTGTTCTGGGTCAATTTCAGAGGGTACACGCAAGGTTTTGCTAGCGTCACAGACAAGATGGCTTTGCCAAGTGCCAACGCGTTCGACAAAAATGACTTTATCACCCTTTTCGAACCCTTCTGCTCGGCTTTCTAACACCTCGGCACAACCCTCGATTCCAGGAGATTCGGGAAGCTCAGGTTTTACACCGTAGTTGCCTTGAATAAAATTAATGTCCGCCGGATTGATCGGCGCGACTAACATTTTCAATTTCAGCTGCCCCTCCCCCACTGCTAGGAGCTTGGCTGGTTCTATCTGGGTAACTTCTTCGGCCTTACCAAAACTATGGAATCTAACTGAAATCATGGGAATAGTCCTCGTTGTTCTTTGACATCGGCTACTTCTTTAATACCGAGTGCGAGTGCAGCAACACGATGCGGCAGTTTATTGTATTTGGAGAATGCGATGACGCGATCGAAAGCTTTCGCCATTTTAGTGTCGAGCTTAGTCAGCACTTCTTGCTCGCTCCACTGGAAGCGCTGGAGATTCTGCACCCATTCAAAGTAGGAACAAGTCACACCGCCAGCATTGCAAAGAATGTCAGGAATGAGGAAAATATCTCCACGCTCTTCGATGATCTGATCAGCTTTCGTTGTGGTCGGTCCATTTGCGGCTTCAGCTAAAACTCGACATTTCAGATGCGCCGCATTTTTCTCTGTAATTACACGCTCTAGGGCTGCAGGTATGAGTACATCGCATTCTTGCACAAGTAACACTTCAGGATCAATTGGGGCTGCACCAGCGTAATTTCTAACTCCACCAGTTTGCTCGACGTGTTCAGCAAGCTTTCTAATATTGATGCCTTCAACAGAAAAGATTGCTCCAGTTACATCTGAGATTCCAGTAATCTTCACGCCAAAGCGTTCTAGTGTTAAAGCTGCATGATAACCGACGTTGCCGAAACCTTGAATCACTGCAGTAGCGGTCTCGTGCTTGATTTTACATTTAGTTAATGCTCTCGCAGCGAGAAAGGCAACGCCATGTCCAGTAGCTGCGGTACGCCCTTCTGATCCCATTAGCTTCACTGGTTTCCCTGTGACAATACCTGGCACCATATGACCAGCATGGGTCGAGTAAACATCTAACATCCACGACATCGTTTGCTCATTAGTTCCCATGTCTGGTGCCATCACATCAGTTTCAGGACCAATAAATGGAAGCATTTCTGAGGTATAACGTCGTGTTAGATTTTCTAACTCCGCTTGGCTCATGCTGCGCGGATCACAAGCCACCCCCCCTTTTCCACCACCAAAAGGTAATTCCATAAGAGCACATTTCCAATTCATCCACATTGCAAGCGCTGCTACCTCTCCTAGCTCCACATTCGGGTGAAAGCGCAGGCCGCCCTTTACTGGCCCACGTGATAACTGATGCTGCACACGGTAGCCATAGAAGACCTCTGTCTCTCCATTGTCTAACTTGATCGGAATACTCACTGTGAGCAAGCGCATCGGCCACTTACAGCGTTTGCGTATTTCTACGGAAAGGTTTAAAAAGTCGGCTGTGCGATCAAATTGATCAGCCGCCATACGGAATACTGGATTAGCGAGGAGTTGCTCCTTCATACTCTATAATCAAACATGAGATAAGGTGAGGAGAAAGCAAAATCCGTTAGATTAAGGGCCTGAATCCGCAACAAAAATGCCCCAGCGGAAATCCGTCTGGAGCATTTTAAAAATTAATTAGGCAGTACTCTTACATTGTGCTGAGAGAAGAGAGAACTTCTCGCATCTGCTCGACGTTTTCTAACCATTCATCGAAGTCCTCAGCTTCAGACCAAATTTGGCGGATTTCGGATTCTTCACCAAGCACTCGATCAATAGACTCGACGGCTGTCTCAGGAAGGTCACTGACATCGTCGCACTCGTTGTCGCCAACCCAATCCACCAATTCACCTGGAACACCCACACGAGGCTCATCTAAGAGCGCTATGAGAGTTTCACTAGCTGCGAGTACAATGGAGCCTTGGTCAGCTTCGATAAAACCAGGTTCCGTACTAAGGGAGTCGATAAGAAATTCACGTGCGTCATCCGCATCGATCAGTTCTTGAATCCAATCGTTCGCGGTATCCTCTTCAAATGTTTTTGTTCCCCAAGCAGCCATAATCGTGTTCCTTTGTTCAGCGTGTTAACTGGGATTTAGTGTATCCATTTCGTGTGGTCAACCTCTCTTGCTGGTTTTTTTTCAAGGATTGAATAGGAATACAGTTCTCGCGCAATGTGTCATTGATTCTCTAGGACATAATGCACATAATTTCGCTTCATGGAAGCTGACAGCATCTATAAATCACCATCCAATGTGGCTCGAGATCTCGCTACACTCAGTGATAGTGAGCTCAGAAGTTACTACGCCCAAGACGAAGTCTGCGTTTTGGCTGTAGGCTGGTTCTATCTCTTTTTTGGCAGCCTCCTGTTCAGCGTTTCAAGTTTTGGCTTTGTCGTGAGCTACCTTCTTCAAAGCCTCGCACTAGGCTTCATCAGCTTCTGCTTCTTTATGGTTTCCTTTGCCTACATCTTACTCGGCTGGGGAATGCGCTACTTTGACCCCTGGTCACGGCTACCAGCACGATTCGCAGCCCTTGTAATGATGTTTATATTTCCCGTGGGAACCCCGACTGGGCTCATCTGCTATTATTTGCTCAAGACACGCTCTCACGAAGACGTTTTCAGCGTCAAATACCGTTCCCTGCTACTGGTAGACCCTTCACAAGACAAGTACCACGCTACTTGGATTCCAATCATCACGGGAACTATCTCCGGCTTGACGCTCCCTGCTTTTTTTTACCTATTTCATGAGACCTTAATCCAACTCTTAAACAACTGGATCTAGTGCAATATTTACTAACAAAAAAACGTGAATTCTTTTCCGAAGATAAAAAAAGCGTGCACCATATAGGGTACACGCTCTTGAAATAGAATTAATCTAACGAATCGTTAGAAGTCTTTGTTAGACGAGCATCAATGTTGGTTGCTCAACAAACTTCTTCACAGCGTTGAGGAAGGTTGCTGCCACAGCACCATCGATCACACGGTGATCGCAGCTAAGGCCAAGATTCATGCGCAGACCAGATTTGATCTCGCCATTCACTGAAACAGCTTTCTCAATAATGCCACCCACACTGACAATCGCAGCCTGCGGAGGATTCACAATCGCATCAAAGCCCTCTACGCCCCATGCACCGAGGTTTGAAATAGTGATAGTGCCACCGTCGAACTCAGATGGTTTAAGCTTCTTGTCGCGTGCACGTGCAGCCATATCCTTAATTTCTTGAGAAATAGTGAGAAGTGATTTGTTCTGTGCATCTTTAACTACTGGAGTCACGAGGCCGTCTTCAACCGCAATAGCTACAGATACTCCCACATTGGCGAACTCAACTATGCTGTCGCCATTGTATGCTGCATTTACTGCTGGAACTTCTTGCGCGGCATTGATCATCGCCTTCACGATGAAGTCATTTACAGTGTACTTATTACCGCCAGTATCAGCTGTCTGTGCGTTGATTTGCTTACGTAGAGCCATCAACGGTGCCGCATCACATTCAACATGAAGGTAGAAATGAGGAATGGTAACTTTCGAAGTCAGCAAGCGATCAGCAATAATCTTACGCATGCTTGAAAGTGGAACCACTTTGTCATCAGGTCCTACAGAAGGAAGAATTCCCTGTGGTGCAGGGCTTGCAGCTGGCGCAGACTCTGAACTTGCTGCAGGTGTCGAGCTTTTAGCCGGTGCAGCTTCCGCAGCTTCGACATCCTTAGCTACGATACGGCCACTTGGACCACTACCTGAAATGGTTTTGAGATCGACTCCTTTTTCTGCAGCGATCTTTCGTGCAAGTGGAGAAACGCGTAACCGTGTGCCATCATCCGCTACTGGTACTGGTGCTGGCGATTCTGAGGCACTGGACTCTTCTTTTTCAGACTCTTTCGCTGGCTTAGATTCTTCAGCGCTTTCATTTGATTTTTCAGCTGGGGCCGAATCAGAAACTTCTTCGTCTTCTTCAGCGAGAACGGCAAGCACTGCGCCTACAGGAGCTTTAGTCCCTTCTTCCACGCGAATTTCAGTGATAGTGCCTTCATCAAATGCTTCCATCTCCATGGTCGCTTTGTCTGTCTCGATCTCAGCAATGATATCGCCGATTTCAACTTCGTCTCCGACCTGCTTGCGCCAGTTGACGAGTGTACCCTCAGTCATCGTGTCCGAGAGCTTTGGCATTTCGATATTAATAGGCATAATTTTTTAAAATGGTGATTGAGGAAAGTGGACACACCTGTTTTCTCCATTCTCTTACGTTGAGCAAGTCGAATATGAAGTAATCCCACAACTTTTTAACTCAAATCTTTTTCATCATAAAAAAACCCGACTCGCAAGGGTGCTAGTCGGGTTTTCAAATTGTGTGAGTTTTTATAAAATTTCCTAAATTAAGGCGCGAGAGTCTTCATGGTTGGGATCAAACCGAGTTGCGGTTCACCAGTCCCACCTTGCATTGTAGCGCGTGAAAGTACATTTTCACCGACTGTTCCACAGCAACCAGGTTTAGGACAGAAGGAAGAAAGGCATTTCATACAGGATTGCTTCTCTTTTTTCTGCTTCTTTACAACAACCGGCTCAGGCGCAGGTTCTACAAATTTACCTTTAGAACTCATTTCCGACGAATGAGTCACAGAATTACCACTGGCATCATAGTAAATAGCTTCCTGTGAACAGGAAGAAAAGAGCATTGCCACCAATGCGAGCGATAGGATTTTTAGTGCGGATTTCATAGATAAGCTCAGATGTTAGTTTCCTCAATAAATCTTTCAAATAAATTTTAAAGAAATATCAAACAATACTTCTAAAAAACTAATACACACAACTTAAAGATAATATTTACTTAACATGTAAATATAAAAAGGGCACCCATAATGGGAGCCCTTTAACTATAAAATTAGATGATTAAAAGAACTTGCTTAATTTACTAAGCAATACTCATCACAGCTTTAACTACTTTTTTCACCGTCGGAAGTTGCTCAAGCTCTACTGCAGGAGAATAAATCGCTGGAGCATCAAGCGTACAGACACGCTTGATCGGTGCATCAAGATAATCGAAAGCATGTTCTTGAATCAAAGTCGTAATCTGTGCAGAAACACCACAAAATGGTTTAGACTCGTCCACGATCACTGCACGGTTCGTTTTCTTAACAGACTTAATAATCGCTTCCTGGTCAAGGGGACGAATAGAGCGAAGATCAACAACCTCAGCATCAATTCCATGCTCTTCTTTAAGCTTTTCAGCAGCTTCCAAAGCAATCAACACACTGCGGCCATGTGCAATCAATGACACATCCGAACCTTCGCGTTTAATGTCAGCTACGCCAAGAGGAATGATAAAATCACCTTCTTCTGGGTCAGGCACATGCCCTTTGTTGCCGTATAGAAGCGTGTTTTCCATCACGTAAACAGGATCGTTATCGCGAATAGCCGACTTCATAAGGCCTTTCGCATCCGCTGGAGTAGCAGGGGAGACAACTTTCAATCCTGGGAATGCAGCAAATAGACCTTCAGGAGTGTGCGAGTGCGTAGCACCTACATTGGTACCACCATTTGCCGGACCACGTACAACAATAGGGCAGTTACAGAGCCCACCAGACATGTACCGCACATTTGCGGCATTATTCACCAATTGATCAAATGCTACTGAGTGGAATGACCAAAACATAAGCTCCATCACTGGACGAATGCCGAGCATAGAAGCTCCAACCCCCATGCCGATGAATCCCGCTTCAGAGATAGGCATATCCATCACGCGCTTGTCGCCCCATTTGTCCCACAGTCCACGTGTGACCTTGTAAGCACCATTGTATTGGGCAACTTCTTCACCCATAAGTACGACGTTCTCATCACGTGCCAACTCTTCGTCAAAGGCTTCGTTGAGTGCGTTTCTATATTCGATTTCTCTCATTGTAAAAGAATGGTTATTAGTTAGGTGAAATTGGATTAATCGTTAAAGAAATGGCGGCCAGTCTTACCAGATTCGGTATCGTTATCGACCTCCCAGTACACATCATCGAAAACATCCTTTACGGTAGGATAATCTGACTCGTCTGCGAATTTTACAGAGGCTGCAGCTTCTTTCTTGGCGTCTTTATCAATCGCTGTCGCTTCTTCCTCCGTAATAATTCCTTCAGAAATAATCTGCTCTCTCCACAGAAGCACTGGATCGTGATTTTTCTTATAGTCTTCGATCTCTTCAGGCGTGCGGTACTTTTTGTGGTTCGCATCTGCCACTGAGTGTCCGTAATAACGATAAGTGACAATTTCTAGAACGGTCGGTTCGCTCTTTTCATGAGCACGTTCAAGCGCCTGCTGCGTCTTAGCACGGACTTCGTAAAGGTCTTCACCGTTCACCACATCCCATTCCATATCGTAGGCTTCAGCGCGCTGTGCGAGGCAATCCTTGTAGGCGGAAGAGCGTTTCTGGCTGGTACCCATGGAATATCCATTATTCTCAATGATGTAGACTACAGGTATACTGAAAAGTTGAGCAATGTTGAGAGATTCATGGAAAGCGCCTTGGTTGATCGCTCCATCTCCCATGTAACAGAGACATGCACCTTTATTTCCTTTGTACTTCTCACCAAAAGCGAGACCAAGACCGAGTGGAGTCTGACCACCAACGATCCCATGACCTCCCCAGAAGTTCTTATCCGGTGCAAAGAAGTGCATTGAACCACCTTTACCCTTAGAACAGCCAGTCGCTTTACCGAAAAGCTCAGCCATACACTCATTCATTTCCATTCCGCATGCCAAGGCGTGTGCGTGACAACGATAAGCAGTAATTACATGGTCATGTTCACCGCACAGCGAAACTGTCCCAACAGCCACCGATTCCTGACCGATGTAGAGGTGGAGGAATCCACCCATCTTGCCTTGCGAATATGGCTTCTGCGTAGCCTGCTCAAATCGACGAATGCGTGCTAGTTGCCTAAAGAGGCCTATCTTATCTTCCGCAGTGAGCTGCTGGTTAATAGGTGCCTGAGAATAATCAGTAGTCGTTGCCATAATTACTTATGAGTTAAAGTTGAATCTCATCCGAGATAGTCTTTGTCGCACTTGATTAGACCTTATAGACACTATTCGCAAGTACGAATCTAAACCTATCTACGCCTATTTCATACTATAGGATGAAATCTTTTCATCGTTCCACGTGGAACAAATTAAAACTAAGTAAATGGTTGGTAGAACGTTCCACGTGGAACACCTAACTACATGAATCCCTGCTTGCCTTCTAAAACCTCCAGAGTAAGTTTCTGCCGCTATGTTCCGCTATCCTAAAGAATACGACGTACTCGTCATTGGTGCTGGTCACGCAGGTGTAGAAGCTGCGCTGGCTGCTTCGCGTCTTGGTTGTTCCGTGGCTATGCTCACTCAGAACCTCGACACCATTGGAGCCATGTCTTGCAACCCAGCTATAGGCGGATTAGCGAAAGGGCACATGGTGCGAGAAATCGATGCACTAGGAGGCGCGATGGGATTGAATACAGACGCTACGGCGATCCAGTTCCGTATGCTGAACGCGAAAAAGGGTCCTAGCGTACGTGCACCACGTGCACAATGCGACAAGAAAGCTTACCAATTTCGGATGAAGCGCGTCATCGAGGGCCAAGAGAACCTCGACCTTCATCAAGGCAATGTCGCCGAAATCCTCGTCAAAAACGACAAAGTTTACGGAGTACGCACGAGCCTCCAGATGGAAATCATCGCAAAATCCGTCATCCTCTCAGCTGGAACATTCATGCGTGGGCTCATGCATGTCGGTCTCAAAAATGAAAAAGGTGGCAGAATGGGGGACTCAATCTCAACTGTTAGCGACAGCCTCAAGCATCTTGGATTTGATGTTGAGCGATTCAAAACAGGAACACCGTGTCGCATCAATGGTCGTTCGATCGACTATACCAAATGCGAGCGCCAAGACGGTGACACACCAGCTCCAAAATTTTCCTACATGGCACACACGATTACTCGCGAGCCAGATGATATTTTTACACTCAATCCGTGGGGTGACCCAGCGTTCCACGTGGAACAAGTTCCTTGTTGGATTACTTACACCAACCCTAAAACTCACGAAATCATCGGCGACAATCTCCATCAATCGCCAATGTATTCAGGAAAAATCGAGTCAGTAGGCCCACGCTATTGCCCATCTATTGAAGACAAAGTCGTCAAATTCGCAGAGAAAGAACGCCACCAGGTATTCATCGAGCCAGAGGGTCGTCACAGCCTCGAATGTTACATCAATGGTGTCTCTACATCCTTGCCATACGACGTCCAACTTGACTTCATTCATTCAATTGTTGGCATGGAAAACGCAGAGATTATCCGTCCAGGCTACGCGGTCGAATACGACTATTGTCCACCGACGCAACTGCTCCCAACACTCGAAACCAAGCGTATTGAAAACCTCTATTTTGCCGGTCAGATTAATGGAACCTCTGGTTATGAAGAAGCAGCAGCCCAAGGTCTGATGGCTGGAGCCAATGCCGCATTTAAAGTCCGTTGTGAGAACCCCTATATTCTCGGTCGCGATGAATCCTATATCGGAGTAATGATCGACGATCTAGTCACCAAAGGTTGTAATGAGCCTTACCGCATGTTCACCAGCCGAGCTGAATATCGACTTCTTCTACGCCAAGATAATTCCGATATCCGCCTCACTCCAAGAGCCGCTGAAAGGGGGTTAATAAACGAAGAACGTAAGGCATTCACTGAACAGAAAATCGCTAACATCGCAGAAGCTTCTGAGTTCGTTCGCCAGACAACGCACGAGCAAACACGACTCGATAAATGGTTCCGCCGCGCTGAAAATTCATGGGAGGATTTACCTCAAGAAATGCGCGATAAATGGTCTGATGACCTCTGGAGAATTGTCGAAACCGACTTTAAATACGCTGGTCATCTCGACCGCCAACAAAAGCAAGTCGAGCGTCTTTCCAAGATGGAAAACAAGAAGATTCCGGATAATCTCGAATACAGCAATATCGCAGGTTTAAAACGTGAGGCTAAGCAAAGTTTCTCAACTATCAAACCGCAAACTCTGGGCCAAGCTGGACGCATAGCAGGCATCACACCTGCCGACGTTGCCCTCCTATCCATCTGGCTCGATAAACAAAAGAAAGAGTCCAATGTCTAGTATTCTAGAGCTGCTTGCTGTCGCCACTGGTGGGGGAGTGCTATCACTCAAACTCCTCGCTGTGTGGTCGCATACCCGCAATGCCGCTCGCGGAATCATCGATGGCAAGCTTGCTCCTAATAACCCATCCCCGAATAGCGTCTGCAGTGAAGGTGAGACCGCTAACATCACTCCCTTAGAAGTAAAAGAGCACGATGCCTGGGAAAACCTTCAAGACGCCATAGAAAGCCTCTCAGGGCGCTTTATGAGCATTCAGCAAGATTATCTCCATGCTGTCTTCAAAACTGCTCTCTGGGGTTTTGAGGAAGATCTTGAAGCTCGCTTCGACCGCGATGCAAATGTGATTCACCTACGCTCTGCCAGTCGCGTGGGCTATTCTGACATGGGTACCAATAGAAAACGTGTTGAAACTCTCAAACGACTTCTTGAATAAACTAACCCCACTTCTCGCGCCATTCTTTGGGCAATCTTTGCGGTCGCCCCTCGGGCATTTTAACCATGGCAAGAGCTTGCCGGCAGGTGATAAGACAGCGTTCAATTCCCTCAGCATACACTTCAAAGCTCACCCAAAACTTCGCGCGATCTAGACGTTCGAGTTTCCCCTTAATTGTCAATTTATGACCCAATGTTGCTGGATATTTATAGTCAATTTCTGTACGCACAACGACAGGAAATAATTGGCTATCTGCCATCGTTTTGAGATCCATTCCCATAGCTTCTGTGGCCATCTTAGTTCGGCAGGTTTCGATCATTCTCAGATACGCCAAATTGTGAACCACACCTCCGATGTCCGTATCAAAAAACATCACCTCTTCCTCGGTTTCGTAGCTGGGTAAAAGATCTGGCATGTCCTATCCATAATCTCGAAGGAAGATGAGAGCAAGAGTCCTTCGAAACATCTTGTAACTATTCTTGCTTGATCCACGTAGTTCTCAGTAGGCTTGCTCAATCAAGGCTCAGAACACAAAATGAAATCCTTAGCTCTCACCATACTCATCAGTAGCACCCTTTACGCGAGTGCGGCAGAGACCGCTGTGTATGTGCCTCCATCGGACACTGTCTTTCTTAAGGTGGATCAAATTCCATTAGATGTCGAAAGAATGCATGAGCTCGCCTCAACTTTACTTGAAGTTGCTGCGTCACCTCGCGAGCGTACAGCTGAGGCACTCCAAGCATGTGCCAAGCTCGTAGCTATTGCTGCCCAATTGGATCCCAAAAATGAGAAGATCGAACCAGTCAACACGACTCTCCTCACCCTCAGCCCAAACCCTTCAGACGAGTCAAACCAGAGCTTCAATGACGCTCAACTTGCTCTAACCTTTCATTTTTTAAAACAAAAAGAACAGGGGTCTGAAGCTAAGCAACTCGCTGACCGACTCAATACTAGTTTGCATGTTTTATATCCAAATAACCCACACTTTAAAAACGACACAACAACATCAGTCTCCTGGGAAAATATCGTCGCTCCACTGGCTGAATTTACTGTCGATCCTGAACTCGACCTCATCAACACTCAACGGGTCAAGCATAGTGAAAAAGCCCCGCAAGAAGAACTGCTTTCCAATAGCTCAACGAGCGGCGACGAATTTATCAAAAAACTAGACAAAGTACCGAATCCTCCAGCGCTCAAAAAATGGAGAATACAAACACAAAACGTTCAAGCTCCCGTAACATTCCTTGAGAACAAACAAGCTCATCATTCCGTCAGTAAGGTGATGGTCTCAATGATACCCATATCTGGAGGCTCCGCTAATAAAATTACCATTTCCTCCGATAGTCTTAGTTCACTTTCTTCAGAAAGATCAAAGCTCGCTGAAAAATTATCCAAAATCTTCAAACAACAATGGCCAAAAGGCTTCCAAAGTGCGGAATTAAAAATATTTTATGCGAAACAAGTAAATAAGAACTTCGACTTTAGTGTCCTCACTGCTTTGAGTTCTATCGTATTAGATGCCTCATTGCTCAACCGAAAGCTCTCACCCGACCTCATCGTCGCCATGGGACAAAACGACTCTGGCGAATTTGTCCGCAATACACGCTTCTGGGACTACTTACCAAGTCTCACTCAATTATCAGACCAGCATCGTATTTTAGTAACCAGTGACTCTGAAGGCGATCTCCAACAGTTACTCGTGACAACCGATGCCGAGTTCTTCATTCGCCACGAAATATTCGCGGTCAATGATCTCGAAGACTCGCGCAACTATCGAACTATAGAATTAGAAGGGGACATCGCAAAAGCATCTGAACTATTTGCCACAGTCCAAGAAGTCTTAGAGGGAAAATCGATTCGCTCAATGGCATCGAATACCCACGTTAGGTCGAAGCTGAAAGAAATCTACACTCTCAATCCACATCACCTTTCTGCAAAAATGCTGCTTATTTTAGGTAGTGAGATGAAACCTAACACTATCGCAACTAAATATCTCGGCTATGAAATACAAAGTATCCTCAGAGAAGTAAAACCTTCGATCTCAACTGGTTTGAGCACTATTGATCAATCTAATAAGATCATTGCGAAAGGAGACATTCTTGCAGAAAGAATTAGAGAGCTAAACCGCCATACTTCTCCAGAAGATCGCGAGGTATTTGTAATGCTAAAAGACTTGGCTGACACACTGCAATCAGCTGGAAAGTCACATTTGAAAAGCTTAGACTATTATTCTAACAGGTCAGAATACCACGCAAAGTCATACAGTGACGACATGCTTCAACTCAAGCAAATCGAGGCGGACTTAACTACTAAGGCCAAAGAATTAATCGCTAACGATCCACCTAAAAAAGAGTAGAAATGGAGAGTCGTCGGAAGTGGCTTGCCCCTTGGCGTAATTAGCCACAGACTGCCATTGCGCTATGAAAGATGGATACAGACGCTTCCTCATTATTACTATTGTGATTTTGAGTTCATTTCTAATTGTAACGGTCGCCCGTAAACTTAATGAATCAACAGGACTGTTAGAATTCATCAACCATACTGGTCCTGACTTTACAGAGGAAAAAATTAAAAATGTCACACTCGCTGATGGACCAATCATCGAGCGCAAAGACATCGAACTTTTAGCTCAACTCAATAACGAATATTCGCGCATTAGTTCAGCGGTCATGCCGTCAGTGGTAAGTATTAACACAGCTGGTACTAAAAATGCCCACATCCGAGATAGATTTGGTAGAGTGCAGACTCAAACTTCTAACACTTCAGGCCAAGGTTCTGGAGTCATCGTCAGCGAGGAAGGTCACATCATCACAAATTACCATGTGATCAGTAACATGCAGGAAATCCATGTGCAGCTCGCAAATGGCATCACACACGAAGTCAGTATCATTGGAACTGATTCATCACTCGATATTGCCGTTTTAAAAATAAAAGCTGAAGGACCATTTCCTGCACTTCCATTTGGCGACTCTGACGAAGTAAGGGAAGGCAACATCGTCCTCGCATTTGGCAATCCGTTTGGCATCGGTAAATCCATTACTCAGGGGATGATCTCTGCGAGAGAGCGTTCCATATCTGATCTCCAGGGTGAACTATTCCAAAGCTCTGCTGCCATCAATCCTGGCTATTCAGGTGGGCCACTGGTCAATATTTACGGTGAAATTATAGGAATCAATTCGAACATTTATAAAAATGACGAAAAGAGTCCGAACTCCCAAGGGATCAGTTTTTCAATCCCATCAAACATTGTTCAACGCACCTTCATCAACATTTGCGAACGCGGAAAACCGATTCGGGGATTCCTGGGTGTAGCCTCTCAACCCTTGGTCGATGACATGCAAAAAAAGCTAGGCTACACCAAAGAATACGGGATCCTCGTCAGTAATGTGGGACCTGGAACTCCAGCCGCTAAAGCAGGTATCCAACCTGAAGACATTATTCTTAACTTTGATGGTCGAGCAGTGCGTGATGCCAAGCACCTTCGGGGGATCATCGAGCGTTCAGAAATTGGCAAACCATACAAAGTTCTCATCTGGCGTGATAAAGCCCAAAAAGAATTAGAAGTCACCATTGAAGAATTCAACAAAGAGCTCGCCATCATTCCTGCAGCATCTGAAATTAGTAAAACGGAGCGCATTCTGCTCAATGTAGGCATTGAAGTTACCTTTCTCAACAACACTCATCGTCGCCAAGGAATCATGGGCGTGCGTGTCACCCGCGTCTTCGACGACTCACTAGCATACGGCCTAATCCAACCTAACGATATCATCTATCAGGTGAATCAATACCGTATCAACCAGCCCAACGAGTTTTATAGTATCATCGAAATGTCTGCTCCCAAGCAAAGTACTGAATGCTTCGTTCTCAGAGCCGGACAGGTACTACCTGAGCCAATTATCATTCCTCAATTAAAAGAAGAATAGATGAAGAAATGTATCCTCACCTCTCTACTTATCGCTTTGCCTGCGCTTGCCATCCAAGCACAAGAAACACGCGACTGGACCAAAGCTGATTCAGCAAAATCAGTAGAGGGAAAATACATCTCACAAGATAGCTCCACAGTTACTGTCGAAATCCGTGGCACGTCCTATACCCTCAAAAAATCTGAACTCAGCACCGAGGACCAAAATTACTTGAAAAGCGTTTTCCAACAAGAGAACCAACCCAAAAAAGCGCAATTCAAGCAACATTTAGAACCAAAATGTAAAGTAGGAAAATGGTATTCCTACCTACCATCAAGCTATAGCTCAACTGGCGAAAAAGTGCCTGTCTGCTTCATCTTCTCAGCTGCTGGAAAAGCCAAAAAGCTCGTCGATAATTTCAAACCAACAGCAAATGAACTCGGCTGGGTACTTATTGGGATCGATGCCTACAGCAATACCCGTGTAAAAGGTAAAGGAGGTGCTGAAGCCATCACAAACGACTGCAAAATTATTTACGAAAAAGTACTGCAAGAATTCAACGTCGATCCAGAAAAGGTCGTTTTCTCAGGAAGTTCAGGCGGCGGTTGGTGGTCATTCCGATCTAGTAGAACCTATGCCAAAGACACAGCTGGAATCATTAGTCAAGGTGGCTGGATGAGCAATGAATACGATTATCGCTATCCACGCAATATGGCAGTGGCCATGGTAAATGGTGAGAAAGACGATGGCGCTATCCAGTTTGAAAAACCAGATGGTGACTTCTTGAGCAAAAAATACCGAGCCACCATTAAAGTCTTTAGATTCAATGGCGGCCACATGCCCTCACCACCAAAAGCTCTCGTCGAAGCCGCCCGCTGGGTGCACACGACCAAAGGCTTTTAAGCAGCTCACTCGTCTAAGAATTTCCCAGGATTGAGAATACCTTTCGGATCGAGCGCTGTCTTGATCTGCTGATGCATTGCATAACTAACAGGACCTAGCGCTTGTTTAATCCACGGCTTTTTCGCCAAACCCACACCGTGCTCACCCGTGATGGCTCCATCATGTTCTAACACCCAAGTAAAAAGCTTATCCACCGCTGCGTCAGCCTTCGCTTTAATCACCGGATCTGAATAATCTTCGACCATCAAATTCGTGTGAATATTACCATCGCCTGCGTGTCCAAAACAGGCCACGGAAATACCAGTATCCTGCTGCAGCTGACGCGCGAAATTCACCAGATCTACCAACTTACTACGCGGCACCACGATATCTTCATTGAGCTTAGTCAATCCTGTATGCTTGAGCGAATAGGAGAAATCCCGTCTAAGCTGCCAAATTTGCTCACAGGCGGCTTCGTCAGCAGCTTCGTTGATACGGAGTGCACCCAAGTCTTCCAAGAGCATTTTCAGGCCTTCTAGCTCGCTTTTGACAGAACCGACTCGACCATCGATCTCAACCATCAAATACGCATCACCAGGAGGTAGATTCTCTTCACCCAGATAATCACGCGCCGCAGCGAGTGTGAACGCATCAGTAATCTCCAGAGCGCTTGGCAAAATGCCCGCATCGAGTATCGCTTGTACTGCGGCCGCTGCCGCCGAGAAATCAATAAAAGACGCACCTAACATCGCCCTCGTTTCAGGGTGGGGGATAATGCGCAAGGTCCCTTCGGTTACGATCCCTAACATCCCTTCCGAACCACACATCAAAGTCGTCAAATCGAAGCCAGTCTTATTCTTATGGCAACGCCCACCGACACGCATAATTTCACCTGTTGCAGTCACCACTTCTAAACCTAACACATACTGCTTAGTCACACCGTATTTGAGACAACGCGGACCACCGGCATTCGTCGCTATATTACCTCCGATCGAACATTCTTTTAACGATGCCGGATCGGGTGGATAGTACCACCCCTTTTCTCTCGCTGCCTCCTGCAGGTGACCGGTAATCACACCTGGCTGAACCACTGCGACACCGTCACCCGTGTTCACTTCCAAAATCTTGTTCATTTGCGCCACAGAAAGGGCGATACCGCCTCGCACTGGTACACAACCGCCAACATAGCCAACACCTGCTCCACGCGTATATACGGGAACCTCGTGCTTGTTAGCATAGCACATCACTGCCGCCACTTGTTCAGTAGTCTGGGCAAAAACGACAACATCCGGATCCGCGGACGCATACCACTTATCGATACGGTGGACATCGATGTCATTTTCAGAAATAGAAACGTGCTCAACGGGCACTAGCTGACAGAGATCTTGGTAAAGTTTACTCACGCGACGCATCCTAGTGATTCTTATCAGAAAGTCAAAAGCCACTCACCCGAAGATGAATGGCTCTAAAAAATTCGCAATGTACAGAGCGCTACTTAATCCACTGGTCGAATTGTAATAGAATATTGATCATACTTCGCTCTCGCTCCGGCCATATTTAAAACATAGTCCAACACCACCGTAGCGGGCACTTGCTTCATGGTCAAAGTGATCTTCTTGTCTTTGATTGAATTATTCTTATCAATCAAAACTAGATTCGGCGTAACCACTCCATCAGTTGTTTGCTCAATCAAATCATTTAAGTCACGTAATGCATCTTCAAAGGCGAGCTCATTGAAATCAACTTCAGCCAAGATCACTTTTGCCAATTCTTTCTGACGCGCTTGAATTCCAAACTTCGAGCGATTCTGACGCGTCTTTATTGCTAGCGCATAGGATGGTCCATGTTGAGGATCGAGAGCTAATGAACGCTGGAGTGCCTGTTGAGTTTTCACCAGGTCACCATCGACATACGCTTTTTCAGCAATGCGATAATACTCTTCGACTTTTTGTACGCGTTCTTGAGTGCTTAGTTCTTCTTCTGCGATACTACTAAGTGGCAATCCTAAGACAGCCACCATGAGTGTGATGGTTTTCATAATATAACAATTTTTTGGGTTAGGTGTGTGCTACAGAAATGGATACCATAGCATCGAGAACACTAGCAGAACCTCGTGGTTCTCAAAATAGAAAAATGATTCCATGTTTAGACTTTTTCCCAAAGCAAGTTCACTAGAAAAAATGGCTCTTTGTTCACACGGTATATTATATTCTTTTTTATAGTATCAAAAATATCTTCTTCTTAAGCGTGTGAATAAGTCTCTGTGAGATGCGTAACTCATTTATTTTTATGTTCAAGGTGAGTGTTAAAACGATGTGAATAACTTTGGAGGTGTCTCAACAGTTAAAAAAAAGAACAAAAATGAACACTAAAACTTATTCACAGTTATTGCCAATTCACAGATTATTCACAACACTGAGAACTCTTACTAACACTTATTCACATCAAAAATGATGAGCCAATTTAGCCAAAATATAGCAAAACCTAACAACAATACTGAACTTTTTTCAGACCACGAAAAATGGATGGCAAGAGCGCTTGAAGAAGCTTGGAAAGGTGTTGGTCTAACGAGCCCGAATCCCGCTGTCGGTGCCGTAATTGTAAAAAATGGCGAGGAACTGGGGGCTGGCTATCATCGTAAAGCAGGCTTACCGCATGCGGAACGCGAAGCGATTGCTGATGTCGTAGCAAGACACCGCGAAGATGCACTGAAAGGAGCGACCATTTACGTAACGTTAGAGCCATGTTCTACGGCTGGTCGCACACCTGCATGTACTGACGGAATTTTAGAAAATGGCATTGTCAGAGTTGTTTACGGAGCAGTGGATCCAAATCCTGATCATGCTGGTGCAGCAGATACTGTCTTGAAAGCAAAAGGTGTTGAGGTTCATTCTGGAGTGTTAGAAAAAGAGTGTGAACGCTTGCTACGTCCCTTTGCCAAACGCATAACCACAGGTTTACCATGGGTTATTGCGAAAACTGCCATGAGCCTAGACGGCCGGATTACCCGACCACCGAGTGAGGGCCAGTGGCTCACAAGCCCTGAATCGCGTGAAATTGTACATCAGCTGCGTGCACGGGTGGATGCAATCATCGTTGGAGGTAAAACGGTGCGTCGCGATAACCCACGCTTAACACTGCGTAGTGAGCAGAGCTCAGCAGAGAAAGAACAACCTTGGCGCGTAGTACTTACCTATTCTGGGAGAGAGTCGCTTCCCCAAGACTTTCATTTGTTTACTGATGAGCACAAAGAGAGAACTCTAATTTATCAGGACAAGCCGCTAGATGAAGTTCTGCGAAACCTCGCTGAGAAAGGCTGTAACAGCGTCCTGTTAGAGTGCGGTGGAAAACTCATGCGTCAGTTCGCCGAAGCGGAATTGATCGATGAATACCAACTTTTCTACGCTCCTATCATTACTGGTGGAGAAGATTTTGGTTTCGGCCTCGGCGACCATTTTAAATCCAGCTTAAAGCTCAAAGAAGTCAGCAGCCAAAGCATCGGCCAAGACACCCTTATTCAGGGAGTGGTGGAACGCTGATGCATGAGATAGAGCGAACACGCTGCTGGACATGGGACGTCGTCGCTACTGAGTGCAATTATTTATCGGCTACAAACTTAAGTACGATTCCGTTGATGCAGTAGCGTTTGTCTGTGGGTGTATCGAAACCTTCACCTTTGAAAACGTGGCCGAGATGGGCATCGCAAACGGCGCATTTCACCTCTGTGCGCACCATACCTCCTGAGTAGTCGGCTTCAGTTTTTACATTCTTTGCATTGGCTGGATCGTAAAAAGATGGCCAGCCGCAGCGTGAATCGAATTTTTCGTTAGAGCTAAAGAGTTCAGCGTTACAGCCCACGCAGTAGTATGTGCCGGCACCTTGTTCCTTGAACTGCTTGTACACCTTGCCATTGGGCGCTTCGGTTCCAGCCTGGCGGGCGACTCTGTATTGTTCAGCGGTGAGTTCAGCCTTCCAAGCATCATCAGACTTTTCGACTTTTTCAGTAGGTTGGGCAGGTTTTTCGGAGGCAGTTTCCATGGGTTCTTTTGGTTTGGATTCGCAAGCTACAATCGTGAAGGCTAAGGTTGACAGGGTGATGAGGAGTTTGTGCTTCATAGAGGTAGGATGCTTGATGAGAGGAGTTTATTCGATTATTGCTTATAAATCGAGAGAACATCTGCAGTGTTTTGTGAGGCTTGCTTACCGTGGGGTTTTTGCTACAGGCTGAGGCAGAGCCATGCAGTCGCTAATTCCAGAGAATCGTCCCGCACTTATCCTCGCGCCTATGCAGGACATTACCGATCTCGCCTTCATGGGCGTGGTCGATAGTTATGGCGGTCCCGATTATTACGTGACGGAGTATTTTCGGGTGCATCGCGATTCGACCTTGGAAAAGAAAATCCTGCGTTCAATTAGCGAAAACCAGACTGGCAAGCCAGTATTCGCGCAGATGATTGGTGAAAATATCCCCGCGCTTGTGCGTTCTGCTACACAGCTGATGCATTATCCAGTGGCGGGAGTGGATCTTAATCTCGGTTGTCCAGCTCCTACAGTTTACAAGAAAAATGCGGGTGGTGGATTGCTGCGGTTGTTAGATCATGTAGATTCCATCCTTGGAGCCTTGCGCGATGCGATTGATGGTCGTTTTACTGTGAAGACTCGGGTGGGTTTCGAAACGCACGAAGAATTCGATGCAATCCTCGCGATTTTTAAAAAGCATGCAATCGACGCGCTTACGATTCACGGCCGAACTGTACGTGAGCAGTACAAAACGCCAGTGCATGCCAATTTGGTGAAACAGGCTGTGGAGACTATGAGCTGCCCGGTAATAGCTAATGGAAATGTAGTAAACGTGGCGACTGGAAAGGCGTATCATGCGCAGACAGGAGCTGCAGGGTTGATGGTCGGAAGGGGTGCGATTCGCAGTCCATGGCTCTTCCAACAATTAAAAGATGCTTATGAGAGAAAGCCTGTTGTTCAACCAACGCGCAAGGATCTTCATGGATATATTACCAAGCTTTATTTTGCTGTCGCTGAAAATGCTAAGGATTACGTTGAGCAAAGTCATGTGAACCGCATGAAGAAGTACATGGCTTATATCGCTCAGGGAATTGATGAAGAGTTTGAATATCAAATTCGTCGGGTGAAGACTCAAGTCGATTTCTTTGCTACTTGCGATCACTTTATGCTAGATGATCGTAAACTTCCAGATGCTCCACCAGTGGAATCAAAGCTTTTTTCAGGATTCAGTAAATTATTAGAAGACCAAAAGAACTAAGGTCCAGTAAATCGGCCGAGATTAACTTTTGTGCATTCTTATAAAACAATCTGTCGTGTGGTCGTCGACCATGCCGATGGACTGCATATAGGCGTAGATGATGGTGGAACCTACGAAGTTAAAGCCGCGTTTTTTTAGGTCTTTGCTGAGCTGGTCTGAGAGTTCGGTAGTGGCGGGGACTTCGCTGAGATCTTTCCACTGATTGATGATGGGATTATGGTCTATCCAGCCCCAGAAGTACGCATCGAGTGAGCCACATTCTTCGATGAGCTTAAGGGCTGCAATTGCATTGCGGCGGGCGGAATAGATTTTCAGGCGGTTGCGAATGATGGCTGGGTTGAGGAGGATTTTCTCGAGCTCAGCATCGCTCATGGCGGCCACTTTTTTGATGTCGAAGTTGTGAAAGAGTTCGCGGTATGCTGGGCGCTTTTTGAGGACGGTAATCCATGAGAGTCCAGCCTGGGCGCCTTCTAAGACTAGCATTTCGAAGAGTCGTCGGTCGTCGTGTAAGGGGACGCCCCATTCATTATCGTGGTAGTCAATGTATACTGGGTCATCAGAGCACCAAGCGCAGCGTGTTTTCATATGAGAACTTTGAGGGTTATTCATTTTTGTTAGATGATCTAAGTTTTTTCTGGATAGATGACAATCGAGCTTGTAGGCCTGCAGAAGCCCTCATTCATAAGTAAGAAAAAATCTAACAATGCGTCTAACTCTTTCTACCCATATGCCGTTCGTACTCTTAGTGAGTTCTCTCCATGCACAAGATTTCTTAGAGCCTACTGTTGTTACTGCCTCACGTGTAGAACAAAAACAACTGGATACACCTTATAGTATTTCTATAATTTCGGAGGATCAGATTATTGATGAACAGCTACGTACTGTGCCTGAATCATTAAAAAACACTTCGGGGGTGATGATTCAAAAAACTACCCATGGTCACGGTAGTCCATTTATTCGTGGTTTTACAGGTCGTCAGAACCTTTTGTTAGTCGATGGTGTGCGGATGAATAATTCGACTTGGCGCAGTGGGCCGATTCAATATTGGAATACTTTAGATGTGTATTCGGTGGATCGTATGGAGCTCGTCAAGGGGCCAGGATCGGTAATGTACGGATCTGATTCCTTAGGTGGAACGTTGAATCTTTTGAGTAAAGGTGCGGACTATTGGTTGGAACAAGGGTCATTCCAAAATGGTGGTGTTTACTACCGCTATGACACTAACAGCCAAAGCAATGTTGGGCATTTAGAGCAAAATATAGGAGAAGGTGGAAAGTGGGGGCTGCACTTGGGTGCAAGCGTGAAAAGCTTTGGAGACATTCGCGATAGTTTCTTTGGGCAGATGAACCGCACAGGATATCAAGAGCAAAATGTGGATGTAAAATACAGCCAAGCCCTAAGTGAGACCACTCAGATGGATTTGGCTTTTCAGTATTTAAATCAAGACAATGTTTGGAGGTGGCACAGTACGACATTAAGTGAAAGAGGGGGGAGTGGGCTGAGTTGGCAACACGGTGATCATGTCACTCAAGCTGGTACCCTAGATTACCGCATTTACGATCAAGAACGTTACCTGACTTATGCAAAGTTTTCTGGGTCGAATGGAGTTGGATTGTTAGAAGAATGGGCCAGTACGGTTTCGTATCAGAAGTCGCAAGACTCAGAAACACGCAGTGACCCACGCTGGGGAGTGACGAATGTGCAGACCTTTGGTGTGAGTTTTCAAGCAAGTGGCGAGACGGGTCCTGGGCGTTTGGTTTGGGGAGCTGACTTTTACCATGACAATGTAGATTCAGATGCTAGTGACCCGAGTCGTAGACCAGTGGCTGATGGTGCGCGCTATGATTCGTTAGGCGCATTTACTCAGTATAACTGGGATGTGGTGGAGAATTTCCAGTTAGAGCTGGGTGCTCGTGCTAGTTATTTCGATTCCGCGTGGGATAGCGTGTACAATCGCAACTTAGGACATGATGTTTCCGGTGACGGAAACTGGGGAGACATTTCGTTTAGTGTCCGAGGAACTTATGATTTAAGTGAAGATTGGGTGTTGTATGGAGGTGTTTCTGAAGGTTTCAGAGCACCGAACCTAGCCGATCTCACCGGTTCTACGGTATCGCGTTCGAGCGATGAAGTGATTGGTTCATCAGACTTGGATGCTGAGAAAGTGGTGAGCTTTGAGTTGGGGTCAAAAGCTGATTGGCGTGATTTATCGTTCAGTTTTGCTGGCTTTTACACTTGGATTCGCAATCCGATCACCAGTGCGCAGCAAACTATTAGTGGAGTGGATTACCTGCGTCTGACTAATGGTGAAGAAGGATACATTTGGGGGTTAGAAGCGGATGCTGCGTGGCGAATTGCTGCGCAATGGGAAATTTTAGGAAATCTAACGTATCAAGATGGTAAGCAGAAATCACAGGCAGTGATTGATGGTCCAGTGGTAGAAGATACGGTTTCGAGGTTGGCTCCATTTTCTGGCAATGTGCGTTTACGTTGGACTGAAGAAGGTGGAAAATACTGGATCGAAGGTCAGTTGCTCGGTGCGGTTACGCAGGATAACCTTTCTCAAAGTGATCTTGGCGACGATCAACGGATTCCTAGCAATGGGACTCCAGGTTACCTCGTTGGTTCTATCCGTGGTGGTTGGCAGGTACAGGAGAACTTGTTAGTGACTCTTGGGCTTGAGAACCTGACTGATGAAGATTACCGAGTGCATGGCTCTGGCGTAAACGAGCCTGGGATCAATGCATTGTTAGGAATCAATGTAGATTGGTAGACGCTACGAATAGGATTCAAAGTGTTTATTCGCTCTTCTGATTTGACTACTCTCCTCACCCTTTACATTGCCAATGGCTGTGCTTTAGTCAGCCTATGAAACCGAAAATTGGCATTGTTGGAGCGGGGAGAATGGGAGCGAATATGGCGCGTCACTTGAAGGACGAAGGGTATCAGATTTCTGCTATTTATGATGTCTATCAGCAGGTTGCGGAAGAGGTAGCTCAAGAACTTGGTGCACAATGTGCGTCAAATTTACCAACAGTGACGGCAAGTTCCGATGTGGTGATTACGGTTGTTACGGACGATGCCGCGATGCGTGACATTTTTAAAACTCAGGGAGATACTTTGTTAGCTGACGCGGAGGGCGTTACTTTTATCAATTGCGCGACATTGAGTCCAGAAGTGCATCAAGATGCAGCTCAGGCGGCGCAGGCGGTGGGTGCGAAGTCGCTGGAAGCAGCGATGGCTTCGAGCATCACGCAAGCGCGTAACGGCACGCTCTATCTGATGATCGGTGGAGAGAAAGCTGTCTTTGAAGAACATAAGGAATTGTTAGAATGTCTGTCGACTGCGCTGCGCTACGTCGGTCCGACAGGTTCTGCAGCTAAAGTGAAGGCACTGGTGAATATGGTGATGAACATCAACACGGCGGCTCTCGCAGAAGGTCTTGGACTTGGTGAGGCGCTTGGGTTGGATCTTGAACTGCTTCGCGAGGTGTTTGCGCAGACGGGGGCAAATTCGCGCGTGTTAGAGACGGATGCAGAAGACATGCAGATTCGTGACCACGAATGTTATTTCTCTGCGGCACACGCGGCTAAGGACAGTGGTATAGCTAATGAGCTTGCAAAGTCTACGGGCATTGCTGTTCCGCTTTCTGAGGCGACTGAAGCGCAGTATAAAAAGATGATCGATTTGGGACTCGGAGATTTAGATAAATCTGGAATCGCTGAACTCACCTTTAAAGGACGCGGAGTATGATTGTGAGAAATAAGCATGGAGAGAAAATTGATTACGTGCTGCATGATGCGGAGCGTGATGATGTCTTGGTCATTTTAGGTCATGGCGTGACTGGAAATAAAGACCGCCCCTTGTGTATCGGCGTGGCAGAACGCTTGGCTGCTGCTGGTTGGCCGACGATGCGGCTTTCATTTGCTGGCAATGGTGATTCAGATGGAAAATTTGAAGAGGCGACCATTCCCAAAGAAGTAGACGATCTCCATGCAGTGTTAGATCAAGTCAAAGGTTCGAAAAAGATCGTTTATATTGGGCACTCGATGGGGGGAGCTGTAGGGGCGCTGGCTGCGGCAAAAGATGACCGTATTAGCGTGTTGGTTTCTCTTGCGGGGATGGTCCGCACTAAAGCATTTTGTGAAGCAGAATTTGGCGATGTGACGCCAGGTGAGGGCTATATGTGGGACGATGAAGATTGCCCGCTTTCCCAAGAGTATGTGGATTCAATGCATTTGATAGATACCACACTCACTGCGGCGAGAGACATTCGTGCTCCGTGGTTGATTCTGCATGGCGATGCTGATGACGTGGTATTACCGCAGGATAGCGAAGACCTCTTTCGCACTCTCAGAGGAAAGAAAAAGCATGTGGTGATCGAAGGTGCGAATCACGTTTTCGAAGGCTGTTATGATCAATTAGCTGAAGAGATCGAGACGTGGTTACAGCTACATGTAAAATAAAATGCATTTCTTTGAATAGATTTGAAGAAGTGGACGTCGAAGTAAGCGAAGACAAAAATATTGCTTATGAAAACGTTCAAAAAAATCACACCAATAGCCGCTCTTGTGGCGGCAATGTTCGCCGTAGCTCCACAACAAGCTGAAGCTCGCGGAAAGGGCCATCATCACAGTCACACTTATGCCAGTGGTCGCACCAGCTGTGGTTGCGCTATTTACACTAAACGCGTGGTGAAAGGCCACGACCGTCATGGTCGTCCAGTATACGCGTATTATCGCCAGCCGGTAAAACATCACTGTAACAGTGTTCATTATCGTTCAGTTCCTCGTACCTATAGTAGTTGTGGGACACATCGTACCGCTTCTCGTTCTACATATCACCATAACTATCGAGGCAGTAGCCGGAGTGGGATTAGTGTGACATACCGAAGTGGTTGGTAGGTTTCAATAAGCGGATGCTAGAAATGGCATCCGCTTTTCCTATTTGCCAATGATCAGGATATTTGGCATCTGTGTACCTGATGAAGAAAAGTTTTGTGTGTTCGTGTTTGCTGGGAATTTACGTAGCAGTATTTTCGCCAACAAATAGTACTGCGGGAGAAATTGGCCGCAAGCAAGCAGAGGTCAAAGGCTTGCTGGTGATGGATCTAGGAAATGGTAAATTCGCGGGGACAGCATCTCAGATGAATGCGACTGCGATGAGCAAGACGGGTGTCAAAAACCTCGAGTTAGCATTTAATCAAGATGTCGGAGCTATGATGGATCAAGCCACCAGAGAAGTGGTGAAATTCATGAATGTGCGTCACGCTGATCTACCTGAAGGCTATCGCGTGGAATTTGCTTTCGCAGATAAGTATTCGCCAAAAGATGGGCCATCGGCTGCTGTGGCAACGGCACTATTGTTAGATTCTATTATTACTGGGAAGGAGCTCAATAATGACTTTGCGGTGACTGGCGACATGAATGCCACAGGTGAAGTTCGTCCTGTAGGTGGAGTGAGGGCTAAAGTGAGAGGAGCAGCCAAACGTTGTAAGTTGGTAGCTATTCCAGAGCAAAATGCGGACGCGATCTCCGATGCTTATGTCCTTGAAGGGATACCCTATCTCACCGCTGTGCAGATTTTTTCTATTGAGAATTTTGATCAAGCCTATGCCCTTGCGGCTGAACAAAGTCCAGAGACGCAGCAAGCAATAACTGATTTCGCTGCGGTACAGGGCGCTTTGGAGCGCAATGAGAAATTCGTCTATAATCCCAAGGTAAGAGAAAAGCTGAGGGAGGTGGTGGAGGCCTTACCAAATCATCTATCAGCTCATTTACTCTTACGTCACAGCTATAATAAAGGGCCTAAGTCTTTGTCACTGAATGGTTCTATTTCAGCGATCGATACTGCATCTTTTGAGTTTTCAAAAATGCTTCAAAATCAGTCATTTCTGGAGAGAGGTGGAGAAAACGATGTGCTTGCTGGTTACATCAGTGATATGCGCGATCTCAGGAAGATCGTTGATAATCGTGTGCGCAATTATTGCGATAGCTATATGGAGCTCGCTGAGTACATCAAATCTGTGCGACTCAAGCGAACCTGGTCGCAGCAAAACGCCTCTGAATTTGCGATGAAAGTGAATGCGATTAGAGCAGAGCGAGAGGCTCTCATTGGCAATCCAGAGGTTCAAGAAGAGCTAATGATGGATTAGCGGCCTAGCGGATAAAAAATCCTGCGACCTTGCCGTTGGCTATGGTCATTTCTGCGAGCATGTCAGGTGCTTGTTCGGTGTTGAAATCGATTTTCCAATAGTAGGTTGTGTGAGAGAGTTTATTGAGGTCTCCCATGAAGTCTGATTGGTAACCCGCTTTCAACAATGGACTCACTTGTTTTGAAACTTGTTCGAGTACCTGCGGAGTCATGGCTTCCTGCATTTTTGCATCGCAGACAGATTCAAATTTTTCGAGATCGTTTTCCTGAGTCGCTTCAATCAGAGTTTTAAACTGAGTGGCGACGTCTTTAGGAGCTTCTTCAGCGAAGGCTGTGAATGGGAGAGTGAGCGCGCTGAGCGTTGTGATGGTGGTGGTTTTCATGACTGTTAGGTTAAATGGTTAGAGGTCTCCGCGTTCACGTTTATAGGATTGGAGGCCTTTTTTCCAGTCGCGCATTTGTTTTTTTGTCATACGTCCTTGGTCGCCTTCTTTTCGGTGGAGGCGGTTTTCTCTTTTCTCTGCACGTTTTATTTTAGCGGCTTCGAGGACGTCATCGCTAGTGTGATCGACGTAGGCTGCTTGAGCGAGAGGCGCGCTGACGCGAGTGTCGTAGAGGCCAGTGACTTCGATGTGGCGCTTGTAGAGGCCATCGTGGGTGGGAACATCGAGGTGGTCGCCAATTTGGACTTTAGTTGCGGCTTTGATCGATGCGTTAGAGCGTTTTACTTTGCCAGAATTACAAGCGCGAGCTGCGAGGCTGCGGGTTTTGTAGAGGCGCACTGCCCAGAGCCATTTATCGATACGAACTGATTCCATTTCTTCCACGAACATTAATTTCTCTGAAATTTTTTCCAATGGCAAGGATACAAGGAGATGGGAGATTTCGTTTAGGATTTTTTACTAAATGAAAAGGGGCTAGTTTCTCAGATTTCGAGAGAAAAGCTCATTACTGAATGGCTTCAGCGGGCAGTGGAATGAGCCTACATAAAAGTCGTGCATTTCGTGGTTTGCTGGTTAGGGTGCCGAACTAAACAACGCATTTAGCAGATGAAAAAAGTAGCAATCGTGATGGGCAGTAATTCGGATTGGCCGACAATGAAGTTGGCAGCTGAGGCTTTGGATAAATTCGGCATCTCTTACGAAGCCAAGGTAATCAGTGCACACCGTACGCCGCTCGGCATGGTGAAGTTCGCGCAAGAAGCTGAGGAAAAAGGTTTTGAAGTAATCATTGCAGGTGCAGGTGGCGCGGCGCACCTTCCGGGAATGATCGCGGCGATCACCACTCTTCCAGTGCTTGGTTGTCCAGTGAAATCTAGCGCTCTCAATGGCCAGGACTCCCTTCTTTCGATTGTTCAAATGCCAAAGGGTATTCCAGTCGCTACTTTCGCGATCGGTCCAGCGGGAGCTGCGAATGCAGGTCTTTTTGCCGTGAGCATGCTTGCTGGCAATGACCCTGAGCTCAATGCGAAGCTCAAGGCCTACCGCCAAGAAATGGTGGAGATGGTAGCAGAAATGAAGCTCGAAGATTAATTTTTTTACCTCATGTCTGATCAGGTATTTCTTCCCGGTTCTACGATTGGCATTCTCGGCTCTGGCCAGTTGGCTCGTATGATGTCGCAGGCTGCATTACCGCTTGGATACAAGGTGGTGGCGTGGTCAGGTGGCGCAGATAGCTCAGCGGTTGATCGCGAGGTCGACTTGGTGATAGACGGCTCTTACGATGACGAAGCGGCGAAGGCCAGGTTCCTTGAAATGGTCGACGTCGTGACTGTGGAGACCGAGAGCTTGCCGCCTGCACTTCTCGAGGATGTAGAGGCTAAGGTCGAGCTTCGGCCGAATGCGAAGTCAGTACAGATCACTGGTAACCGCGAATTCGAACGCGGCTTTTTGAAATCGATCGATGCCGCTCAGACTGAGTTTAGGGTGGTAGATACTGCTGAACAGTTAGAGCAAGCATTTCACGACCTTGATGGGGATTGCGTAGCGAAGACAGCTACTGATGGATACGATGGCAAAGGCCAATGGCGTTTGAAGTCGGTGGATGATTTAGAAAACTGTAAAGCTGACTGGAATGGTTCCTGTCGTCTTGTGGTGGAGGGTTTCATTCCTTTTGTTATGGAATGCTCTGTCGTGGTGGCGCGCAACGCGGCTGGCGAGGTAAAGGCATTTCCTATTGTAGAAAATATTCATCGCCACCATGTGCTGGATGTTTCTATCTTGCCGGGTCGCGTCGATGAAGCTGTGGCTGAGCGTGCTAAAGTGGTCGCTGAAAGGGTGGTCTCAGGGCTTGATTATGTGGGGATTCTTGCGGTTGAGCTTTTCGTATTGGAAAATGGTGAGGTGCTTGTAAATGAGATTGCTCCTCGTCCTCACAACTCAGGTCACGCGACTAATGATGGTTGTGTGACCTCACAGTTCGAGCAACACGTACGCGCTATTTGTGGATTATCATTAGGCGACACGCGACCCCATGGAACTACAGTGATGGTTAACCTGCTGAGCGACATTTGGAAGAGTGATAAAGATGCTTTTGAGAATCCAGAGATTGCGGCGCTCAATTCTGCGAAATGGCACTTCTACGAAAAGGAATGGAAGGCTGGTCGTCGGAAGCTTGGCCACGTGAACTTCGTGGCACCTACGCTCGATGAGGCACTCGCTGAGAGTGAGAAACTGCGTTCTGTACTTTTTGAAAAGATTTAAAAGTCTAGTAATCTATTTTTGGAACGCGATCAGCGCAAAGATTATGTTTCAGGAAGAGCTTTTTTAGTTTTCCAGATTGATAAAGCTTTTTGTATTCGGCATCGAAACGGGCTTTGAGATCGTTTCGGCTCGTGGCGAAACCAAAGTAGACGAGCTCAGGAATGACTCCAGTGATGAGCACGTAGTCGTCGCCGAGTTGGCTGTCTTTCCATAGCGCTTGAATATCTTTTTCGTAATCTAGAACCGCATCGGTGCGACCACGTTTGAGCATGAGAAGCATGGATTTTACAGAGGGAACCTCAGTGTAGCTGGATGTTTTTGGCAGATATTTATCGAAGTTATATCCAAGTCGCGCTACGACACGTTTACCCGCTAGAGAATTCGTTCCTCGCCATTTTTCAGAGAGTCGTTTGCTCACTGCGGCGCTAATGTTGTCCGCTTCGACAGGGTGGGTGGATTGGTATTTTCTCGGGATATCTTCTGGGTAGGCGCCTAATAACATATCCACTTGGCCAGATGTGAGTAAGTGCACTGAGCGTTTAAAGGGGACAAAATGAACTGTTAGTGTGTACTCAGGACTGGGGTAGATCTTTTTAAGCAGGTCGTAGTAAAAGCCTTCTTCTTGCTTGTTGATGTAGCCTTCCCAAGCTTCGGTGGCGATGGTGATTTCTTCTGCTTGAATGAGTGAGCAAAAGACGAGGGGGCTGAGGAATTTTAAAAGAGCCTTCATGGCATCTGCTAGGATAACAGATCGTGGCGAAGATGCAGAATCAAATATGCGCGTGCGTGTTTATGGCCGAGACCAAGCGCTGCCGAATTGAATATAAACTGCGGGGCCTTCTTCACCATAGGCGAGGTCGACGCCGACATGCATGCTGTGATCTTTTGCTAGCAGATAGCGTAAGCCAGTGCCGCCAGTGAAGGTGGTATTGGCGTCATCGAATTGGGAATTTTTACCCCAGCTAGCGCCGACACCACCAAAGCCTAACACGCTCCAACGAGGATGAAATTGCCAGCGCAGTTCAGACTCGCTGTACGCTACGGTTGTTCCTTGGTACCTAGTACGTGGTGCGCCTCGAAGCTGGACTGAGGGGAGGGCGTAAAATGGAGAGTCTCCCATGTTATGTTTGGCCTCAGATTTGATGCCGAAGAAAAGGGTATTTTCGACGATAGGTTGATAAAAATAATAGCTCGTAGTGAGGCGTTGGAAACTTTCCGTTGCGCCAATGAGTTCATCATTCCAGAGCAAGGAAAGCTCGGCAAAATGCCCGTCGAGCGGAGTGAAGACATTGTCTCGGGTGTCATGGGTAAGCTCAAAGAGAATGGAGCTGAGTGTGTCTTGTCGGCCAATACCACGGAGAAAGGTTCCATTGGGAAGAAGGTGAAAGTCGTGTTGGTTTTGCAACTGGGCATCGACTTCTCCGTAGAGGTAGCGTGCCCCAATGTACCATTTGCTGTCTTTAATTCTCCATTCAGCACCGAGTAAACCTCCCACGATGTCGAGGTTGTAGTGTAGAGAGCGACCATCTAGCAGGTCGTAGGCGCCGAACCCATAAAAATCGAGATTGAGAGAAGTCGAAGTGGCGCCGGCAGTGATGCGGAGTTGTTCATCGAAAAAATAACCAGAATAGCCGCCGAAGAAACCTTTGGTGCCGTTATTGGTTTTCATGGCTCCGAGGGCGGTGAAGTTAGGCCTGTGCTGACCTTCGGGTCTCGATACGAACATAGGAATGAGCGCGAGTCCTTCGCCGATAGCTGGCTCGGTGATGGGATTGACGATCGGAATGAAGCCATAGGGGTGATCGAGGAAAGAGCTTACGTCGAAGTAGCCATCGCTCGGGTCGATGAAGCTGACGTCATCATTTTTAGCTACTTCTTTAGTGAAGTCTTGAGCCACTAATAGACTGCTAGAGATCAAGAGCGTGGAGAATATTCGGAACATGAGAGTAACACATCCTAACTGATTGAAGTGGCTAGGGGAATTGCTGTTTTAGGGGAATAACCAAAATCGTGCGTGATATTGAGATTGCACTCATAGGGTCTCTATGGTCATTTTATTTTTATGAATAAACTACCGATCCCATTTTCTATTCTAGCACTGAGCATCAGCCCTGTGATTGCTGAAGTGGCAGCGCCAGTATCCGCTGCTGCAACTGGTGAGGAAAAAGCGATACCAATGACCATCGAAGATCGTGAAGCGTCAGTGGTGTCGTTAGAAGCTTACATTGAAGAGCGCGATGCTCGCCTTGAAGAGGTTACCGAAGATGTTCTACGCATTGATAACCGAATGCAGGGGAAGATTGATACGGTGGTGAAAAAGCTAGCTTCTCTTAGCGATTCAAAGAATTCAAAGTACCGAGTCAGCCAAGAAAAAATCCGTGTGATGAAGGGTTTGGTGAAGAACCTGGAAGAGTATCAGTCGAAACGTGCTGGTTTGATTCGTGAATTGCGCAAGGATGATCCAAACGTACCGAAAGATGCGATTAAAAAGGACGTCGAAAGGAATAATGAGCTTACTGAAAAGCGCATTGAACAAGTCTTAATGCTTTCAAAGTCGTTTACGCAAGAAGACCCTAAAATTAAGAAGTATACCAATTCTGGTAGCGGTGGATGGGATCGCTGGGGGAACTGGAATACTAATGAAAGAATCTCTGATGCCTATAAGCAGAATCGTCGCGATAAGAGCATGGACAAGAAGCAGCGTGACGCGATTGAAAAAGCTCTGGACGAGGCGATTACGCGCAATGAGTCCCGAGTGAATGGTATGGTCGAGCGTCTGAAGGATCCGAATCTAACACCTGAGTCTAAAGAGCTGATGGAGTCTGAGCTCGCGCACTATCAAGAGGTGTTAGAGACTCGCAAGAGGCAGAAAGCGGATTTCGTGTTAGTTGATAAGCCAAAGACCAAGCCAATCAGCCAACATGCAGCGATGGATATTGAGAAAGCTCTCGATGATGCAATTCACGATCTGCGTGATGATATGTATCATGTGAAACAGAAATATGCTGAATTACGAGAGGAGCAAAAAGTCATCCAGAAGCTGACAGTACAACTTGAAGCTCGTAAAAAGTGGTTAGCGGATTATGAAGAAGGGAAAGTGAAGCTTCCTACTGAATAATCGCTAGAAGAAATATTAGATTTTATGAAAGGTCCAGCGTTCACCACGTTGGGCCCTTTTTATTGGAGGTGAAGCTTGAGAATGCGCGTCATCTCGCTGATGGCTTGGTCATTGTCTTGAGCATTATGCCAAGCTGGGACAACTTTTTCAGATTCGGCCTCGTCAATGTGGGAGCTAGAATACGTCACTACGCCGTCTGAGCTCTTCTCTAAATTCCCATTAATCCCACGGTTACCGATGATAGAGTGGTAGGTGACTTGGGGGAGCTTTGGGACGGATAAATTAAACTCTAAGGTGGGATTGTTGAATTTGAGAATTTGTATCCCATCAAAGCCGCCAGTTGGATTGAGGATACTTCGACCTAAGCTTGTTAGATCCTCGCGATAGTATTTGGGGTCAATATTGGCCAGTTGTTGAGGGATTTTAATAAAGTGCGATGTGAGCTGGCCAATCCAGTTATCAGCATATTCTGAGCCTCGGTGTGGAGTAGCTATAAAAATAGCACGTGTGACACAATTAAGAGGTGCTTGTTCAAATAATACCCGATGCGCTTTGATCGTGGGATTTGCGGAATGTAGATCTGATAAGTTTTTGGTGTAAATGTCTTTTTCTACTCCGCGATAGTCACGAGTGATGAGGCTTGTGAGTAGTCCTCCCATACTGTGTCCGATGACAACCATTTGTTCTGCCTTTTCCTGTGCGCCTTTTTTGCTGAGGTAATCGAAGAGTTGCTGGATTTGTAATTTAAGAATGCCAGCATTGCCTGCGAGCGGAAGACCAGTCGGATAGTAAAAGGCGTAGAACTGATAGTTATTTCTAACTATAGGATCTTGGAGGAGTTTATGGGTGGGTGAGACCCAGAGGTTTGGGCTGGCAGCGAGCCCGTGTACGAGGATGACGGGGATTCGGTTGGGGTCGATCGGTTCGTAGGCGTATAATCCTATTGATTCTAGTTCCTTTTCTGGTCGGAATACTCCTTCAATGCCTTCATAGATGAGTTCTGTAGTCATTCCCTCGATAATGGTATGAGGGATGGTGTAGTTATAGGAGGATTTGGGATGCTTAATTGACTTTTTAAGATGGATATTAAGCTGGTGAGAGCTTGTCCAAGTGGGGATGGCACTGACTGAAAAAACATAACCAATGTCAGGAATGAAGGGGTCTAGTGCGTGGTTTGTTGTATTGGGTTGTGGAAAGTGGGCAGTCATTGCGACGCCTTGTTGGTGTGAGGCTATAGTTGGTCTAAGATGCATACTGCGGTAGCGGCCGGCGTAATAGAGCTTCTCTATGGCATCTGCGTTGGTATAGCTGCTTTCGGAGCTGTGAGTGATGGAGTACTGCAGGTTTTTATAACGGAGCGGCCTATTCCATAGTTCGTATTCTTCAGTGAGTTCGATGGCGCATCCTAGAGCTTGTTGGTAGGCTTGCTGAGCCCATGAGTTATCATCACTTTCTAACAACTGTACTGCATAGAGGTAGCATGCAATGGCTTTCTCTGGCTGCTTGTGAAGAGTGCTGGCACGATAAATTGCGCTGCGTGCTGCGTGGTGCGAGCGCTCGCTGGAAGTAGAAGGACGCCCTAGTTCCTCAGTGAGAGTTCTGGCGGAAACCTTATTCATCATCGGAGCGCATGATATAACGCTGAGGACGAGTAGAATGAACAGTGAGAGGTGTACGAATTTCATTGTTAGAAATAAATGTGGCCACGTAAGCCTGCTACGAAATCAAAATCACCATCGAGACCGTCGCCTATTAGCAATTGAACATCGGGAGTGATTTGTAAGCCAAAGGGGGCTTGATAACGGTAGAAGGCTTCAAGAACCGCTTGAGTACGCCCTTTCTCTGAGGAGTGGCCGACTCCAGTTCCGATACCGATAAGGTCTTTTTCGCGCATGGTTTGACCGATGCCAACAACGCCCATCATATCGAGGTCTGTCTGCTGTCCTTGGCTGCTGGCGATACGAGCAAAAATTGAGCGATCAAGCCCAGTATAGTGTTGTTCGAAGGTGGCACTGAAGCCAAAATCTTCTTTGAGCTCGTCAGTGGCATCTGCACCCCAGAAGAGAAGCTGTAGGGAATTGCTCAGCTTTTCTTCATCTCCCCATTCGTAGTCAAATTGAAGACCGGTGAAGAGGTCGCTCGCGTTGAGATCGAAGTCTACTTGGGTTCCTGCTTTACTGGCCTGTACTTGAGTTAGTACACCAGTGAGGCTGAAGTGGTCGTTGACCTGCCAGCGAGTGGTTGCTCCAGCTCCAAAGCGAGGAAAGGCGACTGTTGGGTTTGTTGAAAAGACTCGGTTGAGGAAAGCGGTTTTAGCACTTCGAAGGGCATGCCCATCTATTCGGCTTTCCACGGTAATTTGACCGTAGCGTAGTTCGACTTTCCCTTGGTGAAAGACATGTTGAATGTAAAAGTCTGGAATTTCGAAACCACTGTTAGAGAAGCCGTCTGTGGTTCCTAGGATACTGCCGATGGGAAGGGCGAGCTCGGCGGCTGAAATGTCGAGAAGTTTATGACGTTGGCGGAAGCGAAACTTGAGAGAGAGAGAGCCATCGCTCTCCACACCCAATTTATTGAGTAAACGGCTAGGGTAAGTTTCGTCGACAAACACGTAGCGTCCAGAGAAAGCAGCTTCACCTGAACCACCACTTTCACCTTCGCCTAGAGCTCCTTGTACGAGGGCGCTGTAGCTTAGAGCAATGTCGAATCTATCTTTGCTAAAGATAGAACGAGAAGGGGTTTCGTTATTTTGGAGGCCACCAAGTGAGAGTGCGTCAGCTTCCCCCTTACTCGCAAGTAGTGGACTGGAAAGTAGAACGTATAGAATGGCGCTGTTTCGAAAAATTTGCACGCTAAAGTATTCTCTGAACGAGTGTCGCCACTTTGTCAATCTAGCTGTATCTAGAGTTCGTATAAACAATATTATTGAGATGTCTAAGATTGTGACATGTATTGTTTCAATTTCTCTCTAGTAATTCAGCTTATTCTACAGTATATCTTGAAATGACGTTAGCACACTTTTCTAACTAATTGTTAGTGTGTGTTATGACTATCGCTCTGGCTTTACTTATGCGCAAATTTTCACAGGTATTCTGTAGCTGTGTAATAGGTGTGTTCTGGTGACAGCACGAGTGAACAAAATGAATGGACGATAGATCCTAGTAATTTTTAATCCAAGAAAATATGAAAAAGACACTGAAAGCATTTAGCTTCCCTAAGTTGAGCGGAGCGAAATCCCTCGCCGGAGCAGTGCTCGCCGTCACCACTGTGATTATTAGCAGTGCTGATTACGCGGATGCACAGGATAAGAAGAAACCTAACATCCTAGTCATATGGGGTGATGATGTTGGACAGTCTAACATTTCGGCCTACACCAAAGGTGTGATGGGCTATACAACACCGAATATCGACCGTATTGCCAATGAGGGAATGATTTTTACTGATTATTACGGTGAACAATCGTGTACAGCTGGGCGTTCGTCATTCATCATGGGTCAGAGTGTGTTCCGCACAGGCTTATCTAAAGTGGGTTTACCAGGGGCAGATCTGGGGATGCAGGTGGAGGATATTACGATCGCCACAGCGTTAAAAGATCAAGGATATGCGACTGGCCAGTTTGGTAAGAACCACCTTGGTGATAAAGATGAGATGCTTCCTACCAATCATGGCTTCGACGAGTTCTACGGTAACCTTTACCACCTCAATGCGGAAGAAGAGCCTGAAAACGAAGATTACCCACGAGATTATAAACTTCCAGATGGTCGTACCTTCCTTGAAGCTTATGGCCCGCGCGGCGTAATCAAGTCCTCTGCAGATGGTAAGATCGAAGACACTGGCCCACTTACTAAGAAGCGTATGGAGACTGTGGACGATGACACCGTTGCACATGCGATCGATTTCATTAAGCGTGCTGAGAAAGCTGGAAAGCCATGGTTTGTCTGGTGGAGTGGAACTCGGATGCACTTCCGCACTCATGTCAGTGAAGAAAAAATGGCACAAATTAAGGAGCAATACCCTCACGCAGATGAGTACACTTGTGGTATGCTTGAGCATGATATGCACATCGGTGAGTTTCTCAAAGTGATCGATGAGTTAGGTATCGCGGATAACACCATCATCCATTATTCTACAGATAATGGTCCTCATTACAATACGTGGCCAGATGCAGCTTCTACCCCGTTTCGTGGTGAGAAGAATACCAACTGGGAAGGTGGCTGGCGTGTGCCATGTGTCGTAAAATGGCCTGGCGTGATTAAGCCAGGTTCTGTTTCTAACGGTATCGTTCATCACATGGATTGGCTCCCAACATTTGCAGCAGCAGCAGGCAATAAGACGATCAAAGAAGATCTCAAAAAGGGTTACAAATCCAAGGCGCTTGGTCGTGAGTACAAAAACCATCTCGACGGCTATGACCTTTCTGAGCACCTCGCTGATCCGCAAGCTGTGAAGTCTCCTCGTAAGGAAATTTTTTACTTCTCTGATGATGGCGACCTTACAGCTCTTCGATATGATGATTGGAAACTGATTTTCATGGAGCAAAAAGCAACTGGAACATTCCGCGTTTGGATGGAGCCATTTGTCCCACTCCGTGTCCCGCTTATTTTTAATCTTCGTCGCGACCCTTATGAGCGTGCGGAAGTAACATCGAACACTTACTATGACTGGTTGTTAGATCGTGCTTATCTTTTGGTGCCAGCTCAGGCTTATGTAGGTCAGTTCCTTGAGACATTTAAGGAGTTTCCACCACGTCAGAAGGCGGCTTCGTTCTCACTTGATCAAGTGATGGATAAGCTAACAACACCGGCTAAGAATTAATTCATTTTGTTTTATATATCGGGGTGCTTCTTTACTGTAGCATCCCGGTTTTTTATTTAGTTTCATACCTATACTTTATATTTTTTATGTCTTCACACGCGTCTATTAAGCAACTGCAAGAGTGCATGCAGTCTTCAATTATTGGACAGGAAGCAGTAGTTAAAAGCATTCTTCTTAGTCTTCTGTGCAATGGAAATATCTTGTTAGAAGGTCTTCCTGGATTAGCGAAAACGCGTGCGGTGAAGAGTCTTGCACAGCATCTCGTCGCAGACTTTAGTCGTATTCAGTTCACTCCAGATTTATTGCCATCTGACATTACAGGATCGGAAATGTATTTGGGAGAAGACTCAGCAGAGCGTTTTGCATTTAAGGCTGGCCCAATCTTTGCAAACATTGTGCTCGCAGATGAGGTCAACCGTGCACCTGCGAAGGTGCAAGCTGCCTTGTTAGAGGCAATGGAAGAACGCCAAGTGACAGTGGCAGGAGAGACGCATAAGATGCCACCGCTTTTTATGGTGATGGCTACTCAGAATCCGATCGAGCAAGAAGGCACGTATCCGCTGCCAGAAGCGCAGATGGATCGCTTTCTTATGCATATTTCGATCGATTACCCAAATGACGCAGATGAGAAGGCGGTGATGCGTTTGGTGCGTGGTGAATCTGCAGCCAATGCTCATGTGGCAGATAAGCTTGATGTGCCGCAGGAGGCTGTTTTTTCTGCACGTGCTGAAATTGATCAGATCGAGATTAACGATGCGATGGAGGAATACATTGTGTCGCTGGTGGCTGCGACGCGTAGGCCAGCAGATTTTGATGCTGACTTAAGCCGTTATATTCAAGTAGGCGTGAGTCCGCGTGGAACGATTGCACTCGATAAGGCATCGCGTGCGCACGCTTGGTTAGAAGGCCGTGCTAGTGTGACGCCTGACGACATCCGCGCAGTGGTTGGAGATTGTCTACGGCACCGTATTGGACTGAGTTATGAAGCACAGGCGGACGGTCTGACTAGCAATGATGTGATTGGTAAGATCGTCAAGTTGGTGGCAGTGGCATAGAAGAATTTAGTATTTAGCAAACGAGGTGGATTGGACGAAGATCAAGCGAGTGAGAGGTGAGAGCCCGGCGGATACGCAGGGGGTGTATGCGTCGCTTGAAGAGTTGATCCGTTTTCAGTTCTTGTCGCGTGATTTTTCATTTTTACCAAGTCAACCAGTGAATTCGATCCTGGCTGGTCGTTATGCATCGCGCTTGCGCGGGCGCGGCCTGAATTTCGAGGAATTAAGAAAATACCTCAGTGGCGATGATGTGAGGATGATCGACTGGAAGGTCACAGCGCGCACCCGTACACCATATGTGCGCGTGTACACTGAGGAAAAAGATCGCTCAGTTTTGGTCGTTTGCGATCAGCGCATGAACATGTTTTGGGGAACGCGTGAGAAACTGAAATCAGTGACGGCAGCACATGTGGCCGCGTTAGCAAGCTGGCGAGCCAACGCGGTGGGGGACCGTATCGGGGCAGTGGTTTTTAATGATGAAGAAATCATTGGGCATCATCCACGTCGCAGTCAGAAGAGTGTGATGACGGTGTTGAATTCGGTCGTAAAGATGAACCATCAGCTGCATGTCGACTCTGAGGTGGAGCCTAATGCATCGATGCTGAACGAAGCTTTAAAAAAGGCCGTCCAGCTCGCGACTCACGACATGTTAGTGGTGATTGTCAGTGACTTTGACGGGGTGGATCAGACGACCGAAAGGTTGACTAGCAAGTTGGCTCAGCACAATGACGTGATCGGTATTTTAGTGACCGATCCAGTGCGCGAAGCTCCTACGAGTCAGCGGGTGACTGCGAGTGATGGTAAGCTGCAGATTGAGCTACCATTTGATCGCAAAGCGATGCGTGAGAAGGTAGCTATGGACTATCGGGAAGAAAGTGAACAGATTGCCCATTTCCTACGGAAACTTTCAGCTCCATTGTTAGAAGTGAGTAATGAAGGTGATGTGGTCCAGCAGATCAGGAAGTTGTTAGGTATTGTTGTTAGGTGACACTGTGGAAGTGCTATTGGATAGATGAATGAATCACACGACATAAGCGATTTGCGAGATTTCGCCATGCCTTCGGCGCCGAGCTGGTGGCCCTTGGCTCCTGGCCTAAGTTTGCTCATCCTCGTGGTGTTATGGGTTTTACTGTGTGTGGCGTGGTGGTGGTACCAGAGGTGGAAAGCGAGTGCCTATCGACGTGCAGGGGCGCTGTTAGTGAAAGATGCGCAGAGTTTACGTGAGCTCTCGGTGGCGCTCAAGCGGGTGGCGATGGTGAGTTTTGGCCGTGAAGAGGTGGCATCACTCTATGGTGAGGAATGGGTGAAGTATTTGGAAGGACATTGCAGGGGTGTTAAGCTGACGCCATTAGTGAATGCTGGAAGTCAGCAAGTTAGTTCTGAGCTGCGTGCTCAGGCTAGTAAATGGATCAGGGGGCACCAATGTTAAGTTTTCTTTATCCGTGGGTCTTTGTGCTTGTTTTGCTTCCCCTAGTTTTGCGCATGGTTCTTCCAGTGTATCGTGAGCCGAGACAGGCAGTGCGTGTACCATGGTTCCAGCGCGTTGCTAAATTAGTTGGTGGCAAGCCTTCTGAGGGTGCAGTGATCATGCAGACGCGATGGTCCCAGCTGCTTTTTCGTTACGGTTTGTGGATTTTATTAGTAAGTGCGTTAGCGCGTCCGCAGTGGGTGGAGCCAGCTATTTCAAGGGTGACTCCAACGCGAGACTTGCTGCTGTTAGTGGATCTCTCGGGTTCGATGGAGACAAAAGATTTTACGAATAAAAAGGGTGAGCAGGTCGATCGATTGACGGCTGTTAAAGAGGTGTTAGACGACTTTTTGACGAGGCGTGACGGTGATAAGGTGGGTTTGATCGTTTTTGGTAACGCGGCTTTTGTGCAGGTGCCATTTACTCAGGATTTGAAAGTGTGCCGCCAGTTGCTGGATGAGACTGCGACACGGATGGCGGGGCCGCGTACGGCATTTGGAGATGCGATTGGGCTTGGTATCACTCTTTTTGAACGCAGTGAAAACGAGGACAAGCTGATGATAGCTCTCACGGATGGCAATGACACTGGGAGTAAAGTGCCGCCAGCGGAGGCAGCTTCGATTGCGAGTGATAAGGGGATTGTGATCCACGTAGTGGGAGTGGGTGATCCACAGGCGACGGGGGAAGAAAAGTTAGATGAAAAAGCTCTCGATGCTGTGGCGAAGAATACTGGTGGCCAATATTTTCACGCGAACAATCGCGAGGAGTTAGAAAACATTTATACGGAAATTGATCAGATGGGCACGCGGGAGGTCGAGAGTGAGTCGTACCGACCTAGACGCGACTTGTTTCATTGGCCGCTGGCTGCGTTTTTAATTCTTAGTGTTGGAGTGAGATGTTGGAAGTTGTTTGGTAGTTCTTTAAAGAGGCTAGAATCCTCTTCTACGGAAGGAGGGCAGCGTGGCTGATTTTCATTTTATACGGCCTTGGTTTTTATTGGCCTTGATTCCTGTTATTGGGATGCTGGTTCTCTTGTTTAGGCAGCAGAATGAGGGGGCAGCGTGGATGCGTATGATGGATCCGCGCTTGTTGAAACATTTGTTAGTCGATGAAAAGAAGCATAGCAGATGGAAACCGGTGCACTTGCTGGCAGCAGTTTGGGTGCTCTCCGTCTTGGCTCTCGCTGGTCCGAGCTGGCGCAAGCAAGCATCACCATTTGCTGATGACCAAGCGGGTTTGGTGATATTGCTTAAAATGAGCGGCTCAATGGAGGCAACAGACGTAGAGCCATCGCGTCTGGATCGCGCAAAGTTTAAAATGCGTGACTTGTTAGAATTGAGGAATGGCGCGGCAAGTGCACTGATCGTGTACAGCGGTAGTCCTCATTTGGTGATGCCTTTGACGAAAGATGATTCTATCATTTCGAGCATGGCGGAGGGATTGACACCCGATGTGATGCCGAGCGAGGGGGATGATCTAGGAGCTGCTATTTTGGCTGCTGAAACCTTGTTAAAGGATGCTGGGGTGCCTGGATCTGTTTTGGTGATTGCGGATGTGGTGGATCCTTCTCAAGCGGCAAGTCTCGCTAAAGTGGCTTCGAAATTGCCCGTGCAGTTTTTGACCATTCAGCCGGGTACATCGGCTGTCGACGCTGGACTGCAAGCTGCGGCAAAAGCGCGTGGAAGTGAAGTAATTAGCATGACGGAGGACGATGTGGATGTGCAGCGTGTAGCGAATTTAGCACAGAGTAAAATGCTCAATGTGGCCAGCGGAGATGGTAGTGAAGCGTGGAAAGATGCGGGTTATTGGTTCTTGCCAGTGATCTTACTAGGAGCGGGATTTTGGTGGAGAAAGGGGTGGCAGTTATGAGTGGCGATAGGAAAAAGTTCGCAGGAAAATGGTTCTCAATGGTTCTGCTGTTAGGTGTTGTTTTGTTGTGCCTTGGCAATGTGATTTTGGGGAATGGATTTGCGCTGAGGACGGCGGATCAAAAGGGCTACGCTGCATATAAAAAGGAGAATTTTAAGGGAGCGGCTGAGAAGTTTGCCGAGCCGATGTGGAAGGGGATTTCATGTGCGAAGGCGGGTGATTATGAGGAAGCTGCCAATGTTTTTTCAGGTATTCAGACAGCTGATGGCTTTTATAATTATGGCAACAGTTTGGTGATGTTAGGTAAGTATTCGGCCGCAATCGAAGTTTATGATAAGGCCATAGCACTGGGGCCAAATGAGGATGCGGAGGTGAATAGAAGGATCGCTGAGGCTAGGATGAAGGCTTTGGAGTTTGAGGGTGGAAACATGACGGGGGGAAAAATGGGGGCTGATGGAATTACTTTTGAAAAGGGCAAAGGGCCAGCGAGTGAAGACGCTGGTGAGGAGACTGTGCAGGGCGCAAAAATGGACGATGCGCAAATGCGAGAGGTCTGGTTACGGAAGGTTCAGACCAAGCCTGCAGACTTCTTAAAAGTGAAATTTATGTATCAAGACGCGGCAGCCGAACCGGAAGGAGATACGAATGAATAGCTGGATATCGCTTGTATTGTTGATTCCTGTATGCCTGCAGGCGGCTGATCCTATTGTTGTACGAACAAGTGTGAACCCGACTGAGGCGTGGCAAGGTCAACGCGTTGCATTAACCATCGAGGTTTTAGGGAAAGAAGGTTGGGCGCAGATACCTAACATACCAGCTCTGAAAGTGCAGGGGGCGTATGTGCTTCCTCCGCAGAGCCAAGGGGTACGGATGCAGGAGCAAATCGATGGCGCTGCGTATACGGGGCAGAGCTATGATCTCGCGGTCTACCCTCAAACGGGTGGGGCGATTCACATTCCAGAGACGAGCGTGCAAGTTTCTTTGAGTGCCTTTGGCAGTGGTTCAGCAAGCTCGACGAAGGAGGTGAAGTTACCTGCTCTCGAGTTCTCGAGTAAAGTTCCTCCCGGAGCAGAAGGAGTGCAGTGGTTAGTTAGTACAACTGAGTTTGAGGCGACCCAGAGTTGGTCTAGTGATGTTGAGCAAGTGAAGGTAGGGGGTGCATTGAAGCGCAAGATTACTCTGAGTGCGGCAGATGTTTCCGGGATGGCATTTCAGCCGATTGACTATCCTAAAATACAAGGTTTAGGCGTGTACCCAGCTGAGCCTACGGTTGAGGATGATTTTGATCGAGGGGTATTAAGTGGTAAACGAGAGGAAGAGGTGACCTACCTTTTTCAAGGAGCGGGAACAGCAGAGATCCCAGCCATCGAGCTGGTCTGGTGGGATGTGAAGAATGAGACGCTAGAGAAAGTAGTGTTAGAGGGGAGAAAAGTCACTGTGACGGGTGGTCCCTCAGCGAGCTATAAGGAGCTGCAGGAGGGAGGGCGTAACCAGAGGGTGCTTTGGTGGGCTCTGGCAGTTCTTCTAGGACTTGGGGGGACCTTTTTTTGGAAGAGGCAAAAGCTTCAAACTCTTTTTCAGAATTGGAAACGGCAAAGGGCTGAGCACGAGAAAGTGTATTTTGATCGATTTAGCCAAGCAGCAGGCAGTGGGGATATTCGCCATACGCAAGCTGCATTGATGCAGTGGTTAGACCGTATCAACACCAGCTCCACACCTGCCCAGTTAGAGCCATTTTTACAACGCTACACTGAGGGTGAGCACGATCTAGAAAGCCTGCTCCACCAGCCACGTGAACTCTATCAGCTGATGGTGCAGGCCAGAAAAACGTGGCTCAAAGCGGAGAAGAAGCGCGTGAAGGTGGAAGCACTTCTACCAGAGCTGAATGGTTGACAGTCTGTTAGGTAAAAGGCTAAAGACTAGACATGTCTCGTTTTAGTCGTTTGGGTAGCCTCGTATTTTACATTGTTTTCTTGTCCTTATTTCAAGGTCACTTGGTGGCTGCTGAGCAAGTACTCCAATTGCTCGGTCCAGAGGGTAAGCCTGCTATAGGTGTAGACGTGTTTGTGTATCGATCTGCATACGGTTCTACGACTCAAGAGAAAATCACAGCCGGTAAAAGTGATATACTTGGGAAATTTTCGTTTGATCGACCAGCTGCTCTAAAAGAGGAAAGGGATTGTTATACAATTTTGGTGGAGTCAGATGAATTCGGTCTTAATTTTTTCAAGCAATATAAATGGGAAGCTACAGAGGAACTAAGATTGAGAGAGAATAGTGAGACCCTGAGTCTTAGGTTTGTAGATTCTGATGGGAACCCTGTAAGAGGATTGAAATTCTCATTAGCGTACCTCTTTCTAGCAGAGACTCTCAACGCAAATTATCGTAATAGCCACTTCCTTATGATGGAAGATCACACATCTTCTTTATCGAAGGTTTCCGATAAGAATGGGGAGCTAAAGTACTCGGGTTTACCCAAGGGAAGCTTTGTGTACCTTAACCATAACGACCCACGATTTGCCAAGTTAGCGGGGCGAAAAAGCTACAAGTATATGTTGCAAACTAAAGCAGCCCTGCAGCAAGTGACATTGCTTCCGGCTGCAAAAATTGTGGGTAAAGTAATTGGTATGGATGGTAATCCAATTTCAGGAGTGGAAGTGAGTTGTCTGACTAATTACCAGCCAAAATATGATGGTTGTGGGGGAACGACTATAACTACCGAGGATGGTGTTTATGAAATTGGTCAATTGCGCTCGAATAGCTATTCATTGAAGGCTGAGTTGAGTGAGAAAATGCAGGTGAACTATGTGGCTCCATTGTTGAGCATTAGCCTCAATGAAGGTGAGATCTCTACAGGGCATGACATACGCCTTGAAGAAGGTACACTCGTGCAAGGCTGTGTGCGCGATAAAGCAAGTGGGAAAAAGTTATCTGTTCAAAATGCAGTAGTAAGTGTGGCCCCTATGCCACAACTTTCTCCAGTTCAGTTACGCAGAGTGGATTTTAAGACTGATGGGTCGTACGCAGTGCGAGTTCCAATGGGTAGGCATATACTCTATACTGGTGCAAGATTAGATAAGTACGACCATTCCTCAATAGAGCATCTTACAATGGATGCCAAATCAAGAGGTAGCATACTGCATGATTTTGAAATGGAACCCAAACTTGATTCACACTTTGTAACTGGAAAGGTGGTTGACCAAGAGGGGAATGCGGTTGCTGACGCTTTAGTCAAAGGAGCGGGAAGGGATTGGGGTCATAGTTTTCCTTCAACCAAGACGGATAGCTCTGGCTCGTTCCGTTTCTATGTAGGTAGTAGAAATGGTAAAGATTGGCTTGGAGTTTTCGCAATGACTGAAGATCTGATTTCTGCTGTGAAAAAGGTTGAGCGAGGACATGAGTATCAAATTGAAGTGAAGCCTAAGGCGAGCCTGACAGGACGACTTGTAGACGGAAAAGGGAAAGCACTATCAGATGTATTGATTAGATATAATCTAGTGGGTTACTATCAGGGTGACGAAGCTGCACCAGAAGCGAAGACAGATACTGAGGGGAAGTTCACATTACCAAGAGTATTTCCAGATTTGAAAGCACGAGTGGAATGCCAAAAGAATGGTTTTAAGCCAAATTGGTACACATTGCCGGTTTTGAGCGTTGGGCAGTCGTATGAGCTTGGTGATATTGTTATGCAAGGAGAAGGGAGCTTGAAGGTTTCAGGAAGGGTTATCGACCGCAATGGCAAACCACTTGCTGCTATTATTGAAAGCAGAGGTAAGAATCAACATGGTCACCACTTACGATCAGAGGTGGATGGTAGTTTTGAATTAGATAAATTTGTAGAAGGTAAGGTCTATGTTTCTGCTCGGGATACAAAGTACAAGTCATACCGAGAAATTGCAGGTAAATGGGTGAATGCAGGAGAGACTGATGTTGTATTGCAGTCGAAGCTGGATGCTCCGTCTGAATCAGTGAAAGGCAAAGTGGTGGATGCTGATGGGAGGCCGCTCAGTGGAATAGTTGTAGAAGTTTCTGAGATACACCAACCGAGGCTTGAAGTCACCACAGATAAGGAAGGATTGTTTCATATGAAAGGACTCTATCCAGGTTGGTTGGATATTAAGTTGAAACGTTCATTGAGTGATAAAGAGCCTCTGACAGTGAGGACAAAGACAGGTTTGGATGGAGAAGTCTTCGAGTTCATCAAGGAAGCTAGAGTTGATTATGAGAGCTTGCCTGAGAACCATAATTGGATTGGTAAAAAAGCACCTGAAGTCGAAGCCGAGCATTGGATCAACTCTCGGTCTTACGCTGCGACCAATCATGGGAAGGTTCGTATTATCGATTTTTGGAATATCTCTTGTGGGCCATGTGTGTCGAACCTTCCTAAAATCGAGAAATTCTGGAAGGAGAATAAGGGTCGAGACCTCGAGTTAATCCTCCTGCATAGCCATATCCGCCAGGATGAATTCTTGGATTTTTTAGCAAATCAGAAAAAGCGTAATCTGGAATATAACATGCCGATTGCTTTTGAGTCAAAATTGCACCCCACACGCTGCACTTTTCAACCGAGGGCGGCCCCGACGTATTGTGTAATCGACCAACATGGCGTCGTACAATATTTTGATTCAGGTGATTGGAATGGGGCAAAGAAGAAAGCTCTGGATCTTCTAGAAGCAATGGAGAACTAAGAAGTTTGGCTACTAATTAGTAGTAGTCGAGAGGCTCTTGTTAGGACTGCTGTTGCGTAGTTAGTGTATCCCCATGGAACACGTCACGATTATAGCCACGAGTTTGAATGGAGATTCTAAATCACAGCAACTCGCGCGTATTTTTCAGAGAGAATTGGGAACGGTGAGCTCCGAGTTGGTTGATTTGAGAGAGCTTTCTTTGCCGCTGGCTGGGACCGAGGAAGCGTGGAGTTCAGAGGAGGCTGCTCAGCTAAAGCAGGCAATCGAACGTGCGAGCCACGTGGTGTTTGCGGTGCCGATTTATTGCTATGATGTGAATGCGGCGGCTAAGAATGTGATCGAGCTGGTGGGGCGAGCGCTAAGCAAGAAAGTGGTGGGCTTCCTCTGCGCAGCGGGTGGCGAGAATAGCTACATGTCGGTGATGGGCTTCGCTAATCATCTGATGCTGGATTTCCGCTCGGTGATTTGTCCACGCTATGTCTACGCCTCTCCCTCAAGCTGGTTAGAAAACGGAGAGCTTGATACTGCACTGCTAGAACGCATCCAAACCTTGGTGGATGATTTGTCAGAAATTCAAGTGGGTTCCTCCGCGTCCGCTTGTTAGGATGCTGCCTTAGGCGGCGCTGGGGATGAGGAAGTGTTCCCAGTCGGGGATGTTGAGGTGGTTTTTGAGGGTGAGGGTGATCGGAACGGGCGGTGGAGTGATCGGGCGTTTGATGAGCTTAAGGCCGGCTTCGTCAGGAGTGCGGTCACCTTTGTCGGAGTTGAGCCGGCGTTCGGCGAGCACGCAGTTCTCCCAGGAGGTGGCGCCGCCGCGGGACTGGGGGATGACGTGATCGATGCTGGCTTCGCTCGGCCGGAGGACACGACCAGAATACTGGCAGCGGCCGCCGTCGCGCATCCAGAGGTTTTTGATGCAGAACTTTGGACGGAAGATGGGGACTTTGGAGAAGTCGCGTAAAACGATGACCGTAGGAACGCGAATGGCACCATTTGAGGTGCCAATCTTTCTGTCTCTGGGTCTAATGGGGAGCTTCATCCAATCGCTCAAGGGGGTGGGTTGCATTCGCTCAGAGTTCTCGATGTCGAGAGCATTAGCGTTGTCGGTGGCCAGGTGGGCGAAGGCGTCCGCGGGTGAGATAATCGAGATCGCCTGCCATTGACGGTTCAACACGAGGACGCATTTTTCGTGGATAGAGTTTATATTCATTGGATTACAACTATTTCACTTATCTAAACTAGTAGAGGGATCGTAAAAATTCTGCAATCTTGAAATGCGAAAAAGTGGTGAAAATATTGTAACTTAGCCAGATTACTGACTATTTACATTCAGTTTGTTACGTGTGGGTGGCCGTGATTGTTAGAGGTACATAGGTGCTTCAGAGTGCCATTCATGGTGGATGTTTTCCATCAGCAAGGCGTGGTCAAATTCTATGGATCCTTGGGGGAAGATAGACTGGTCGTTGTAATATGAGGATTCCAGATGGAGAGTTTCCAATGAAGAAACTTTCCAGTCGCGGATGTTGAGAAATAGGCCGTCGAGCTTTTTGCCATCGGGCCGAGCGGAGTAGCCGATGTTGCCAGCTTCGAAAAATTTTGATGCCTCAGTGATGGAGCGAAAGATTGAGGAGCGAGGAAATTGTTGGGATTTGGTGACATCCATTTTTACTAGGGGAGTGCTGGTGTCAGTTGGCTGAATCGTCAACTTGATGGTATTTTCTGTCGAGGAAACGTCGAAGCTGGAATGGTGGTGGACTCCTGGGAATAGGCGCCCACCCGCGAGTGAATTGAGCATCGAGTCGGTGTCTCTGCGGGGAACATAGACTCCTTCTTGGGTGTTTCCGTTGGGGTCTTGCCAGGTTACGGCGATGCGGTGGGCTGAGTTCTCACTCGAGATACCGATGAGGGCGGGGAGGCCTTTGGGGCGGATGTGTTCTAGGCGAATGAGGCAAATTCCGGCGATTGCTTTTCCATGAATGAGCTTTGGTGAAAAAGGCGGCGGGAGAAGGTTTTGTATGACATCTGGGTCGACTCGGTAATTGAGGAGGATGCGTCTGCGAATGCTCCCGGTGATAATGGGGATTTTCATGGTGGGAGTTCTATGGACGCTCTAGGTATTCTCTGGCGGCTTTGAGAATTTCAAGGCTGTTAGGTGAGTCGGAGTGGACGCAGGCGGTGAGGCAGTCGTAGTGATTCGGGAAGTGAATGATCGTGCCATCGTGGGCGGTGAGGGTATGGGTGTGCTTGAGTTGCTCGAGCCGGTCGACGATGAGGTTGGCATCGGTGATGAGCGCGTCTGGATGGGAGCGTTCTAGCAGCTGACCGTTGGCTTGGTAATGGCGGTCGAGAAAGATTTCTGGCAGGATGGGCATTCCGCGTTCTTCGGCAGCCTGGGCGACTTCTCCTCCTGCGAGGCAAACGATGGAGATGAGGCAGCGATTTCGGACAAACTCGAGAAAGGCTTGGCGGAAGGTTTCGTCTGATTCGGTGAGGTGGTAGAGGGCGCCGTGGAGTTTGATGTGGTTGAGGTCGGCAGCGTGGATGTAACGCTGAATTTGAATTTCTAACAGCGATGTGAAATTGTCGACGGAAAAATGGTCTGGGAGAGTGCGGCCGCGTGATCCGTCGGTATCAGCGACACCTGGGTGGGCGCCGGCGCTGACGGCAATGGGTTTCTGGGATTCGGCTAACTGCTGGCAATGGGCGATGGTGTCGGTGGAGCCGGCGTGGCCGCCGCAGGCGATGTTGGCCATGTGGAGGTAGGGCATGAGGGAGGCGGTTTGAGCGGGGGATTCCCACTCGCCGAGGTCACAGTTGAGGAAGATTTCGGGCATAGAAAAGTGTTTTGTTAGAGGTGTGAAATTTTAGGTGAAATTGAGTGACCGCGCCACTCGTTGAAATGGATCTTTTGGTGGGCGTGTTGTTGGACGAGCCATGAGAGGTCGTCTGGGTGAACGCGGGCTAGAATGGGGTAGCCGCCAACGGTGGGGCCATCGTTGAGGGTGACGATGGGTTCGCCATTGGGTGGAATCTGTACTGAGCCGACGAGTGTGGGAGTACTATAGATACTGTGGTTGTGAGATAAAGTGTTAGATCCTGTTAGGCGATAGCCAGTTCGGTCGGAGCGAGGGCTGACTATCCACTCGGTTCGCAGGAGATGGAGCCAGTCCTGTTCTTTAAAAAGATTGGCATGCGGACCTTTGATGAGACGAAGAGGTGGAGGACTGGAGTAGTCACGCTGTTTGGCAAGGGGGAGGAATCGGCTGTCAGCACATGAGCTTGCAGGGGGCTGGGAGGTGTTTGCTCTGAGTTCTGAGTCTACAGTGATGTCTTGTCCAAGGTCGGAGCGTTGGTGGCGCGAGCTGCTGCCAAAATATTGAGCTGCTTGCCAGCCGCCGGCGATGGCAAGGTAGGACCAGACGCCGTGAGGGTTGGGATTGAAACGGAGAGTTTCTCCTTTTTTAACAAAGCGGGCAGTGTTGCGAGGAAGCTCTGGACAGGCACAGCCGCCGGTGTGGGCGAGCCAGCAATTGGCGGTGATTTCGATTTCTGCACCTCCGAGTGCGATTTCAAGTACGGTATCGGTCGGGAGGTTGTGGACGAGGGTGTTGGCGGCTTGGGCTGCGTATGCATCCATGGTGCCAGCAGGTGCTACACCGTAGTTGAGCCAGCTATTTGCATCCACTCTCCCTTGATCTTGGAAGCTGATACCGGCTCCAATTTTCCTAACAATGGCAATTGTCATGCGCTGAGTGGGTTGAAGCGAAGCGTGTCTCCAGGGCGAAGGGTGAAGGCTGATGCGTCTGAGCCATGTTTATCAAAGAGTGAATGATCTGTGTTGCCAAGCCAGTTCCAGCCGCCTGGGCTTGGGATGCTGTAAATGCCTGCGTGGGCTGCGCCGATGGCAACGGCTCCTGCAGCCATTTTCGGGCGCGGTGAAGAGCGGCGTGGAAGATGGAGTTTGGGGTCGAGACCGTCGAGGTAGGCGAAGCCTGGGGAGAAGCCTAGAAAGCGCACGGTGTAGAGTGGTGCGCTGTGGAGTTCAATGATGTCCCGTTCACTGATATTGGTTAACTGAGCGACTTCTTGCAGGTCTGGGCCATTGTAGAGGACAGGGATGTCATGGTGTGTCGGTAGGAGAGTGGTGGAGCTGCTGCTAGATAGGCAGGTGTCGATTTGTTGTTTTAACGCGTGCTCTTCGATATTACCATCGGTACGGATGAGGAGGCTTTCGTAGCCTACTACCGTCTCGCAGATATGTGTTATACTGAGATTTTTTTGAAGGCAGGTTAGCGCTTGGACACAATCGGATGTGTCAAAGCTCAGTAGCCAATCACCGAGGCCGTAATGTAGGAGTTGGTAGCTCAGTTTCACTCTCCAACACTGTTCGGTCTCTGAGGAATTTCTCAAGCGAAAAGCAGAGGAGCTGGTAAGAAATAAAAAACCCGACACCGATGAAGGTGCCAGGTTTTAAAATGTTCTCTCTAGCTAAATGCTATTCGTCTTTACTTGCGGCGGCGCAAAATAAGAGTCATTCCAGCGAGGCCAAGAAGTGCTGTGGCACTTGGTTCTGGCACCGCAGTGGTGACTACTAGTTCGGGAGCGTTGGTACCTGTAGCTGAGTCAAATAGCTTAGCAGTATTTGATGACCCTTCAGCTGCTTGAATGGCGAAACCGAAGTGAGTCGATTGGTCATTTTTCCAGTTTTGAACGACCGAGGTTACGTCCACTTCGAACCATTGATTCGTGCCATCAGTGGAAAGGAGTATATCACCGATAACAGTACCTGTTAACTGAGCGTAGTCAGTTTGACTTCCAGAAGCTGGATCGAATGCTGCGTCTAAGGCGTAGAGTGTGGCCGAACCCCATTTATAAGCTCCGCCATTGCTATCAGTACGGTAGATGCGGAAGGTTGCATTACTTACATTATCAGGATCAGCGAAAACTGCGCTGAGATCAAACTGGAGAAAGCTACGGTAGCGTGCTGTGCCAGTTTTATTACCTGGAACACCAGCTTGGAGAGTAGCGGTGTCGATCAGGGTGTCTTGAGCATTGTTTGCAATGGTGAAATCTGAGTCGCTGGCAGTACCGATGCCTGTGGTGTCTACGTATGTCGTGATGACTGCCGCATGAGCAGCATTGGCGATCAATAGCGCGGCAGCAGTGGATAGTATTTTTTCCATGAATGTGATTTGTTGAGTTCAATGATGGGGAGTTCAACTTGGTGCTGAATGAATATGAGTTCCCAAAATTCAGATGATGGTACATGGTTCTAGTGAATCTGTCCCCACACAGGTGTGTAGTGTCAGCCGGTTTTTTTCTTAATGAATTTTCGATTTACCTACTCCTTGTGGATCTCAAAAGAAGAGTGGTGATATGGAGAGGCAGGCGGTAGATTCTGAGCCGTGAAGGGTATTCCGAGAGTATTTTTAGCACTAGTGCTAGTGGCAATTTATCAGCTTATTTGGGCTCCGATGCTATTCGGAGCTCAGTGGGATTCTTTTTCAATAGCAACTCTAGAAAAGAAGCTGGAGTTGATCGACAGAGAGCTTGAGCAGCTTGCGAGTTATAGTTTACGCAGTGGGACAGGCGCTGTTGGTTACAAGTCAGCTCCACATAATGAGCCGCAGAACCAAGAATGGGTGCGTGTTGATCTGGGCGGAGAATTTCGAATTGATCAGATTGTGTTGGTGCCAATGATATGGCGTAATACAAAGTTAGGTTTGAGAGCAGAGGGCTTTCCTAGCGATTTTACAGTTGCTGTGGGAGCTGAGGGTGGTGAAGTAGAAATCGCACGATTTTCTTCGAGGGGTAAACAATTACCACGCCTAGCGCCACTGGTGATCGATTTCGATCCAATTTGGGCTTCGTGGGTTAGGGTCGATGTTACTGGGCTGTCAGAACGCGGGTGGGATGGTCGATATGCCTTCCAGCTTTCGGAACTTATGATTTTCAGTGGTTTGGAAAATGTGGCACTTCATCAGGAGGTTAGCTTTGAGACATCTTTACGTAGAAATGAATCTCGTCATGAACGATTTCTCGTAGATTCTTTTGTTCCATACCTCATGGATTCCTCGCATGGTGACAAAAGTCAGGCACTTATTTTACGTAGTGATGACGAGGATCAACAGGCCGCCATGCTGATTGATCTCGGGGAGGCTCAAGCTATTAATCAGATCAATTTACATACTGTAGATCTCAGTCACACAGTTCCTGAGGCTGTACCGAGTGATCATTCGACTCCGCCTCATATACGTGTGGTTGCGGCAAATTCAGCTGATTTTAGTGATGGAGTTGAGCTGTTCGAATACGAGCAAAAATCGATTTACGATGTTGGGCCCATTATTAGCCGACGTTTCCCTCTAACTAGATGCCGTTATTTGCGGTTTGATCTTTTAAAATTTCAGCCTAATGCCGCATTCAATAACAGAAAATTTAACGCAGGGTTTGCCGAAATCGAAGTTCTCTCATTTGGTAAAAATGTGGCTCTTGGAAAATCTGTAGATGTTACAGGATTTCCAATACGTGCATCTCGATTGGGGCAAGTCACCGATGGTAGGAATTACTATGGAGATATATTACCATTGAGAGAGTGGATGGGGCAATTGGCTCGGAGGCATGAATTAGAGGTGGAGCGTCCCTTAGTTCTCGCGGAGCTGAACCGTCGATACATTCGACAGCGGAAGAACTTGAATCTGATGTACTGGATTGTGGCGTTCTTGATCGCTGGCACCATTATATTGGTGCTGATAGGGAAGAATATTAGACAACGTGCAGCGTATCAGATGCGTGAACGTATAGCCGCAAATTTACATGATGAGTTGGGGGCAAACCTGCATGCAATAGGTCTCCTTGGTGATCTCGCTAATGATGAAATCGAAGAAGTCGAATCTCGCGAAGAATTTAAAGAATTATCTGAAATAGTGGGTGAAATTCGTGACGTATCTCAGAAAACAAGTGATTCAGTACGTTATTGTATGAATATACTAGGAGAGTCTGGAGAAGATGAGAACGTGCTGAGTGAGATGAAATTAGTAGCTCAGCATGTGTTGGTAGACTTGGAACATGTAGCATATATTGATGAAAGTATTTCACTGAAGAACTTACCACGGAGAATAAAAATGGATGTGTACCTTTTTTACAAAGAATGCTTGATAAATATCATTCGACATTCTGGGGCAAGTAGAGTCACTACTCGCCTTAGTAGCCTTCGGAATGGGATTCAATTGAGTGTAGCAGATAATGGGAAAGGGGGGCTTTCTCAAGTTCCTCCTTCACTCAGACGGCGCGCACGTTTATTGGGCGAGAAAGTATCGATAGAAGAGACTGATGGAGGCGGTACAACAGTGATACTGAAGTACCAATCCAAGTTGTTAGGTTTAATTAAGCTAGGAAAATAATATGGGCGAAGAAATTTCAATTATACTTATCGAAGATAATGAAAGTTATCGCAATGTGATTAAGCGTGCTCTGAATCGAGCTTCGGTAATGAAGCTATTGTGTCAGTTTGGTACTGCCGAAATTGCATTACGCACGCTACGGGACGACCCTCCTTCACCTACTGTTGATGTGGTATTACTCGATTTGAACTTACCTGGGATGAGCGGCTTGGAAGCTTTGCCTTATTTCCGGCAGTCTTTACCTGATGCAAAGGTCATCATTCTTACGCAATCAGATAAAGAAGCTGATGTGCTAGGGTCTATAGCGTTAGGAGCGTCTGGTTACTTATTAAAATCAGCTTCGAATAAAGAAATTAAAGAGGCTATCCATACGGTTATGGGCGGTGGAGCCTCGCTAGATCCTAAAGTGGCTCAATTTATATTGAAAACCCTAGAGCATAAGCCATTAAAAAAAGAGGAAACAAGTTTCCTAACAGATAAGGAACTTCAGGTTCTTACACTTATCAGTGAAGGGTTAGAGCAAAAAGAGATTGCTGCAGAGTTAAGTGTGAGTCGCAATACGGTAGCGTTTCACATCAAGCATATATACGAAAAACTTGATGTGCAAAACGCTCCTTCAGCCGTTGCCCAAGCATTTAAAAAGGGTATTTTTAACCTCGATTGAGCATGTGATTTACTAGATGGAATTGTGTGTGGGACGGGTACAAATTATTCATCTACTACAGTTCCGTGGGCGGTGACTTTGTCGATGGCGGCAATGGTGTTTGAAGTCTTTGTCGTGCCGCGCCCCCATGCGTAGATACGTATTTCGGTGGCGGTAGTGATATTTTCCAGAGTACTGTCTGTTAGGTCGACTATTACTCCATCAAATGCACCTTCGAGTGGGCTGTAAACGCTGGTTACTTGGAATTCTCCACCGATAAGGTTCCCGGCCGCGTCAGTGACTGCGTATTCGTCAACGCTAGTCGTTTTTTTCTTTGCAGCTAGGAATGTTAGTGTGGTGAGTTGTAAATATTTTCCTGGATCAGGAGTCAGGGTGAAGCTCACATAATCAGCCCCAGCGTAGGCATTGGAAAAGCTAGTAGTGGTGGCGTCAATGACCTGAATCCCGACAGAGCCTAGTGTAGATGGACTTCCAAATTCTACATCGTGTGCATTCAACCCAGTGTTGTCTCCTGATGCCGTTGGTAAAGAAATGTCCATTGGCGAGGTGAAGGTGCTGGCACTGAGACCAGATGCAACGACTGTCGCAGTACTGGAGCCAGCGTCGAAATCATAGCCGGCGAGTATTTCAGGAATGACTGTGATGGTGAGGTTTATGGAATCTGTTCCGCCATTACCATCAGAGACTTGAATATTCCAGATGTTTTCCCCTTTGTCAGCGAAGGTAGGTGTGCCGCTGAGTGAGCCGTCTGTTGCGACTGTGAGCCAGCTCGGGCCACTGAGAGCGGTGTAGTTGAGTGTGTCACCGTCGATGTCACTAGCGGTGCCGCTGAGTGAGCTATTGAAGACATTGTTGGCTAGAATGATTTCATCGAGTGGTAGGCTGTCGAAGAGGGGGGCATCGTTCACTGCATTTACGGTGATACTTACAGTAGCAGTGGTTTGCTCGGTTCCGTCGTCTACAATGTAGCTAAAGGAGTCAGAACCATTGAAGTTGGCAGATGGTGTGTACGTTAAATGTGGGATAGTGCCTGTTAAGGTGCCACTGATGGGGTTGGAGGAAAGAGAGAAGCTTATGCTGTCACCTTCTATATCAGAACCGCTAAGGGTGATCGATACAGAGCTGTCTTCATTGACACTTGCTGTTGAAGTGCTAGCAACTGGAGGGTCATTCACCGCATTGATAGTGATACTGACGGTAGCGTTTACGCTATCTGTTAGTCCGTCATTAGCAGTGTAATTGAAGGAATCAGATCCATGGAAATTTTCATTCGGCGTATAGATCAAATGGGGTGCAGTTCCGCTGAGAGTGCCATGTGCTGGGTTAGAAATGACGAGGAAGCTAAGGTTATCTCCATCGAGATCATCGCCAGTGAGTTCTACCGCTAATGTCGTATCTTCATCCATCGACGCAGATTGTGAATTGGCCACAGGGGCGTCATTCACGGGATGGACTGTGAGGTTTACAGTTGCTGGGTAGCTTTCAGAAGTGCCATCATTGACTGTGTAGGTGAATGAATCTGAACCGTGGAAGTTCGCATTTGGTGTGTAGCTCAGGTTAGGGAATGTGCCACTGAGCGAGCCGTTATATGGCTGAGTTTGAACCGTATAGCTGAGGCTGTCACCTTCGGGATCAGTTCCTAAGAGTGTGACCATGGTCGAGTTATCCTCGTCGAGTGACTGACTTACTTCATTGGCCTCAGGGGCGGCATTGTATTCTAAACTCATGTGCTGGATCGCTTTTCCACCGCCATTATCGTCTCGAGCATAGGCAACGACATGGTAAGATTTGCTGAGATCAAAGCCGCCAGCGATGACGCCGGATGCTTCTTCAATGCCATTGATGGAATAACTCCATACGCCATTGGGCTCGATTTCGATTTCTACTATGTGGGACTCACGCGTTTCGAATTGGCTGCTTTCATCAAATTGCACATTGTCACCAGACTTATCTAATACTGTGAGTGCTGAGCCATCGGTGAAGTTGAGGCCTTGGGCTGCGCCACCTCCATTAGCAACGATGTTTACGCCTAGGCTGTAGACATTACTTTGATTAAAAAATGGGTTTCCACCCGAGTATGTGGTCGGATCAGTGTCGTCGCTGACGAGACCAAAACTAAGCATATGGGCATTGTCTGAAGCAATGGATCCAGTGGTATATCCAACAGTGAGTTTAAAGCCTCCATTCGAACGATATGCGTTAGTAGAGTATATAATGGCACTATTGGAGTGGCTAGTACCGCTGTTGTTATAACCTATTGGATTATTTGTAGCTGCTTGTGACCAATTGGCTCCACCTGAAATTGTGCGGTTTGCCCAAGCTAGATGTTCACGAGCGATCATGGTGGTAAACGACCAGACATCGCCTGTGACAACGGAACTGTCTTCTAGGACTGTGTCTACGCGCCAATAATAAGTAGTATTATCCTCAACTGTGACAAATTCTGAGAGAGTCACGATGTTTTCTGCTGCGACTTTATTAGTCAGAAACTGGAGCGCATTTGGATCAGTCCCGAAATAAATATTCGCGCTGACACCATTGAGGCCGATGAGATACATCAAGTCGGTATCAAGAACTACGTATTGGCCGTTAGCACGTGGAACAGGCACGGAGGCCTGTTCATCTTGGCGCCCTGGGAGCCAGTAATGATTGTCACCATATTCATATGCACCGATGTCTGGAGCGCTGCCGAGGTAGCCTGCAGTGACATCAATAGTCTCTAATAAGGTAGTGTTTGTGAGATCTCCAAAACTGGAAATGGATTCTCTAGTGAGGTTCACAGTCGCCCCTTTATCAATGAGGTATTCGTCGCCATTGGCATCTAACTGACCTGCGCGTGGTCTGAAGTCATGGTTATCAGGGTCGCGTAAAAGCGCGCGCATACTGGTTGGGTTTTCTGAGCCAGCAAAGTTGTTGGACTCGATTCCTGTGGGGAGCCCTCCTGCGTCGTTATAGAGGTCGGCAGCATTATTTTTACTGATGGTATTCGCATTGCCACCATTGCCTGCTCCAATTGCCAGACCAGACCAATTGTATATAGCTGTGTTGTTGTAGTTCTCGTGGTAGTCTCCTTTGAGATGTGCTCCATCGGAAACCGCGACTGTCTTTATACGGTTTGACATGAGTACGTTACGATAAAAGTTAGCATAGACTCCTCTAAGTGGGTTGTTATCTCCATCCCAGCGGAAGTCACGCTGCCAGTTATCTAGCATCCAGTTATTGCGTGCGACACAGCCAATGACTTGTTCGAGTGGTGTCTGGAATGCAGCACCATCTTGTTCGCGGCGTGCACAATCGGTGTGGTAGTTGTATTCGTAAGTAGTGGGGCGACCTTCAAACTCGTTGTAGAGTGTGGTGATGATACCTTGGCCACTACCGGCAGTAATGATTGAATTTCGGCGATACATTAAATCGCGAGCTCCTGTGATAGTTAGAACGGCTTGAGTCTGGGTGAATGGCACATTCGGATCGCCTTTATCTGGTGATACACACGCGTAATCGATTTCCTGGAAGAGGTTATTTTCGATGAGCATGTTTTCCATGTTATCTCCCCAGAGCGCCGCTCCATCTGCTTTTTCAAAGGTGCAGTTATAGATTGTCACATTTTCACATAGGTCTGCGGTGGAGCCATTAAAGTGCGCGGTGAGTGGTCTAACGACATCGCCGAGTGAGCGACGTGATGATACGTGGTATTTGGAGTCGCTATTCTGAATGGTGATATGATCGGAAGATTCGAAGTGAAACGTGGAGGCGAAGAAGTCGATGCCATCGATCACTAGATGCTTCGTGTCGGCATCTCCTGTGAGGGAGTAGACTTTATCTTTGATGAAAAACTGGCGGCCTGTAGGGTCTTGGCCATCGTCAGCCCAGAGGTAAAGTGTATCGGTTGATTCGTCATAAGACCATTCTTGTGCTGTATCTAGCAGCTTACGGTCAGCATTGTTGAGCCCTCCTTCGAAGAAATATGGGCTGGTATCTTGCTTATAGATACTCACATTGTCGTAAGAAAAAGTATCTGTTCCAGCTGTGTGATTTTCTACCAGTCGAGCGTAGGTAATATGCGCACCTAGTGTCATCACGGCTACACAGTCATCGTAGGAAATCCCAGTACTCGAGAGAGCTGAGTCGATCAGATTACCATTGGTCGATCCCGCATCTTGCGCAAGTAGGCTACCGCGCCAAACGGAATCAGAAAATGAGAGTGCGTTAGGATAACGAGCGAGTGTCATTAATTCACCATCGACAAACAGTTGGGTTACGTCTTGAGAGACAGTTGCCTTGTAGACATTTCCTACATCCTGTTGCCAAGTTGGTGTGATTTTTACGGTTCCGTCGAGCACTACTTGCTCACCATCTTTTGCTTTGATAGTGATCGGGAAGCCTTTTTCTCCTGCGATTCCAGCAAGGTTGATCGTTTCATGATAAGTGCCACCTCCAATATACAATGTGCTGTTAGGCTTTAGTTGGTCTACGGCGTGTTGAATACTGGCAAATGGTTCAGCTTCGGTGCCCGGGTTTGTATCGTCGCCATTGACAGATACATGATAGTTCGAACCGACAGTGAGGGTACGGCCGTGTAGTGTGATGTTGTCAATGGCGGCTAGGGTATTGGCAGTAGTTGAGGTCTCACGTCCCCATGCGTAGATGCGGAATTCTGTGGGCTCGGTGAGGTACTCGTAGTCAGTGCCAGTAAGGTCAGCAGTCACTGCATCGTAACTACCGGTGAGTCCTACTACATTAGTGATCGACGAGGGGCTACCGATGAGATTGCCAGCTGCGTCGGTGATAGCGTACTCATCTACTGAGGTGGAGGCTTTTTTGGTTGCTTTAAATGCGATACCAGAGAGCTGCATCCCCACACCAGCATCTGGTGTGACGGTGAAGGTAACATAATCATTTCCAGCTACCGCATTTTCGAAGGAATTCGTAGTAGCATCGTTCACCCCTATGCCGACGCAACCGAGTGTGCTCGCATTGGTGAATGCAACACCGAAGCCATCGTCACCCGTGTTATCACCTACATTTGTTGGAAAAGAAATAGCCATTGGTGATGAGAGTTGGCTCGCGCTGAGACCTGGGACAACTTCTGTGGCAGCACTTGTGCCAGCGTCGAAATCATAGGCGACAAGCACCGTGTCTCCGATGGATCCATTTAAGACGACCTTATCTAGCATGGCTAGCGTGCCACTTGTGTTACTGGTTCCTCGACCCCATGCGTAAATGCGCAATTCAGTGGGCTCGGTGAGGTTTTGAAATTGAGCATCTGTTAGGTCGACATTGATGCCCTCGTAGGTAGTTGTGTCGCCGATGGAGGTAATCGTAGCTGTTGAGCCGATTGGATTTCCCAGAGCATCAGTCACAGCATATTCATCTACCGAGTTTCCATTTTTTTTAATTGCCTTGAATGAAAGGCTGCTGAGATTGAGTGTTTGGCCAAAATTGGGAGTGACGGTGAATGAAAGGTAATCATTGCCAGATACTGCGCTTTCAAAGCTATTAGTGGTGGCATCGTCGACACTGATACCAATGGTTCCTAATGTGCTTGTGTCGCCAAGAGCATTTCCATCAGCATCGAGCCCACTGTTGTCGCCAAGCGTGGTGACGAAATCGATATTCATTGGTGAACTTAAGGTACTCACTGTGACCTTTGAAGATGCAATGGTTACTTCGCTCAAGTCGGAAGTATTGGCATTAAAATCATAAGCGGCAAGCACCTCCGCTTGTGCTGTGACTGTAACGAATAGGGTAGTGCATAGAATGCACGAACTGACTGATATCATGTGTGTAGAGTGAGTGGATTTCTTATATTTATCGCAAATATAAATAAGACGAGTCGGATCTGCGATTCTAGCGAAGGTAGAGAATTGTATAGTTGAGTCAAGAAGACTCGGATGTTTCGGCCATATGTTAGAAGTGAAAGAATGACAAGAGTAGCAGAAAATATTGCATCTTTGGTAAGTGCTGGATGATGCCTATATGCGTGCCAAGCGTGGCACTGGCGAGAGTTCAATTAGCATTATCGTGGAGCTTGGAGTGAACCTAAGTAAAGTGTACCTTGATGGTTTGATAAACGTTTTAGAAAGAAAAGGTTCTACTTAAATTATCTAAGGTTTTTTGAAATAAAGAGGGGATATTACTGGCCATTTGGCCAGTAGACGCGCGCGGCATTTTTTCTGTTACATGAGAAGATACCCAATGCTCCCCACATTGCTCAACTAACCCAAAAAACCTAATGATAAAAACTTCTTACCTCTCTGGGGTTTGCTTGATGGCTGTGTCTGCCATGGCGAATTCGGAGATATTAGTCGGTTATGATTTCGACGCGATTGCGTCAGATTATAGAGACGCTACGGTGCAAAGTGCGAATGTGATCGTGAGTCAACTGACGTCACCGATGGACATTTCTCTGTATGGCGCTGGCGGCGATAATTCTGGCTTAGATGCCAGCGGCCAAACGCTTGGGAGCGCTGGAAGCCTCGGAGCTGTGGCTATTCAGATCTATGACGCGACTACCAGTAGTTTCGCCGACGCGATTGAGGGAAACGATTACCTCACCTTCACGGTTTCTCCTGGCGATCAGCACCAACTCCATCTTTCAAGCCTCACTTTTAAGGTGAGTAAGCAGTCCGCGATCTCGGTCGACGAATATGCCGTCACGGATAGCGCTGGTAATCTGATAGGAAGCACTGCAGCCATTACCAATGTGTTGGGATTAAGTGGCACGCTTGATGGGGTATCGATCGATCTATCTGACTCACAGTTTCAGAATTTGACTGAGGCGACGACCTTCCGCATCTATGCATGGGGGCGCGGGGCTGCTAGCGGTTCTAGTTCATTGGCAATGCTTGATAAAGTCGTGCTTAACGGAACTGCGGAGCCAGCGAGATTGGTGGCTTATGATTTTGATGCTGACGCACCAGATCCAAGTGTTCCAACGCTGGCCGATGCTTCTCTATCTGCAAGTGCGTTGGAGTCGCCGATGGCGATTTCGTTCGATAGCGGCAATGGGGACAATACAGGTCTTGATGCTAGTGGATTTGAATTGGGTAGTTCTGCCACGCTCGGAGCGGTTGGTATTCAGGTAACAGATGCTGTTAGGCAAACCTTTGAACTGGCGAAAGAAAGTGATAATTACATGGCGTTTACTATCACTCCGGATGCTGGGAAAGGAGCCCACTTGACAGGTATTTCCTTTAAGGCAATCAAGCAGAATGGAGATTCAGTAGACGAATACGCAGTCACCGATGCTGATGGAAATTTGATTGGAAGCACTGTTGCCATTGAGACGATCGATGGCTTGGTTGCTTCCTATGATGGTGTGACGATCGACCTCGAGCATAGCGACTTAGAATACATCACTGAAGCGACCGAAATTCGCATTTATGTTTGGGGGCGTGGTTCGAAGAGAACATCAGGATCACTTGCTGGGTTCGATAAAGTCACCTTGTATGGATCTGCGTTCGACGTGGGGAATGATTACTATGTCGATGAGACGGGGAATGACAGTAATAGCGGGAGTGCCAATCAGCCTTTCGCTAGTGTGCAGCACGCTGTTAATCAGGCGGGAATAGGAAGTACCATTTATATTGGAGGTGGAAGCTATCATGAGACAGTTGATCTATCAGGTGTCATTGGAGTCACCTTGCGACCAAATGGTAATGAGCAAGTGACCTTCAACGGTACGCAAGCGATTACTACGAACTGGACGCTTGAGGATACGGATTCCATCGTCTTACCGGATGGAAATGATACTCCAAGCGAGAACCTTCCAGGGCGTGGTATGGTGTACGTTACCACGCTGGATGATAGTATCGATGATGTGACGCAACTGTTTGTCGATGATAAGATCATGACCTTAGCGCGTTTTCCCAATGCACTTGTCTGGTCAGATGATTTTTGGGAGCAGCGAACACAGAAACAATCAGGCTCGTCACGCGGGTATATTGTCGGAACAGATGCAATCGCTGAGGCGGGAGTTTCTTTCAAGGGGTGCATGATGCTTCATAACTTTGAGAACTATGGATCTCACGTTTCGCATGTCACTTCGCACACAGCAGGGAATAATATTTTCGAGTACAATAGCATCGGCGGGTGGAGGCACTCGAGTGCTTACTTCTTTGAGGGAGGCAAGGGGAATGCCGAACGTGTGCTGCTGGATATGGCACAGGAATGGGCCTATGACGAAAATACTCGCCAGCTCTATCTCTGGGCTGACGATGGACAAAATCCAACGGGACGCACCATCGCTGGAAAAGTGCAGACCTTTGCCATCATAGGCGATGCAACAACGAAAAATATCACACTTGATGGCCTTAACTTTTTTGCGACCACTTGGAGTTTTACTTCATCAGACGGTATTACCATCCAGAATTGTAACAATGAATATCCTTCTTGCTCTGACCGAGCAAAGGGAGTCGGAGGGCAACCGAAGACGGCTTATATACAAGGCTCAAAAACTGATTTTTGTGAGAATGTGACGCTTTATAATAACATCTTTCGCCGAGCGGATGGTGCAGGGCTGATGACTGCCTACACAGGCAATATGTTAGTCGAAAACAACTTATTTGAGCAGATCAACTATACCTGTGTGGCTGGTAAGGCCGTGCAGTTGGCGGGCAGCCGAAATTTAGTAGCGCGTCACAATACTCTTAGAGATTCTGGGACATCGGCAGGATTTTCGATTGGTCGTTGGTATATGGATCCTACGGGCATTAACCCTTATGTATTCGAGAATAATGTGGCCGAAGGGTGTTCGCGTATGCAGATCGATGGAACCGCTTTTTATGCGGTGGGAGGAAATGCCCAGGAATCAATCACGCGTTATAACTGGGGCTATAATAACCGACAGCGAGATTTCCGATGGGATGGGAACAACACACCGCTCATCGGCATCTATTGCAATATCTACCGTAATGTTTGCATGAACTCGGTAAATAAAACGAGCAACCTGATCGGTGGAGCCTATAAGTTGAAAGGCGATTTCCACGAAATTTACAACAACATCGCGATTGATGTGGATGGCAGAGTGAAAGGGCAGTTTGAAATTTCTATCGGTGCAGGTGGAAATGCGAATTCCGAGTCATTTAACAATGCTGGAGATTATCTTTCAGGCAATAACACGGACGGTGATATCCCAGGTGTTACCGGCAATAATTACCTAGCTCAGAGAGCGTCGCGTGACATGTCACTCTTACTGCGTGATCCTTACGGATTTGATTTCCGTCCTCGTTGGGATGCTGTTGAGCTTATTGATCAGGCAAAAGAAGTCAGCTGTACCTACTATAATGGTGAACAGGTCGTCGATGTTACCGCTGGGTACACTGGGAATGCTCCTGACATTGGTGCCTATGAGTTTGGTGATGATAATTACATTATTCCAGGCTATCGGACGCCTCAGGCATCCACACCTATCCCTGCCGATGGGAACTCTCATGCGCTCTATGATTGTGATTTGATGTGGCTCGGTGGATTGAATGCAGTTTCCTATAACATTTATCTGGGCACTACTGCGAACGGCCTTTCGTTCCAAGGCAATCAGACGAACAACATCTTTAATCCAGGTGGGTGGACGAACGATCAGACCTACTTCTGGCGTATCGATAGCGTGCTGGAAGACGGTTCTGTGGTCACGGGTGATGTTTGGACATTCACCATCAATGACCATACGCCTCGGGCTTTTTCAAGCAGACAGGCTGTAGACGAAGACCAATCTGTCTCGTTTGAATTGTCTGGCCATGACCCTGACGGCAATGCCTTGACTTACACGGTTTCAAGTAACCCCGTGAATGGTACCATCACTGGGACTGCACCGCATTTGGTCTACACGCCCAATGCAAATTTTCACGGCACGGATTCGATTCTCTATACTGTGAATAATGGTAGCTCTAACAGCACCAATGCGATTGTGATCTTTGAAGTGGCTGATGACAATGCAGATGCGCCGTCTTTCACGGCGACTTCGTTCACCGAAAGCGCTGCAGTCATTGGAAGTGTCTACTCCGGTTCTATTGCTGCTGCGGCAACCGATGTGGATGAACAAGCCTTGAGTTACTCGATCGTGAGTGGCCCAGCATGGTTGGAGCTTGCTACTGACGGAGCGCTTAGTGGCTCTCCTGCACTCGCTGATTTTGGTATCAATACGTGGGTCGTACGCGCCACTGACCCGACGGGGCTAAGTGCAACAGCGACACTTAAAATCAAAGTCATCGAGGATGCCATCGCCGTACTTGGCTTTGAAGGGTTCGGAACGGATATCGCTGCAAACCCTCTCACTATTGGGGGCAATGCCGATAATCTAACAGTTGTAGGTGTAGAGGATGGAAATGATTACCTCTATTCGGTCGTGTATTCAAATGTAGATGTCGATGGTGACAGTCAAAACGACACGCTGACCTTTGATCTACGTGTCAAAGGCTGGACGGGGAGCACGACGGATGCCGCCCTCGATACAGACGGTAGCACAGACGCTGCTTCTGCAATGATCGGCACCACGGTCGCCAATGTTGTCTTGTCGAGTGAGAAGTTTACCATTGGAGACTCTAAGATGGCCAATGGCCAAAGCTTGGAATTCCTGTTGGAGAATTTGTCAGTCAATTTGACCAACCCAGCCATTTACGGAAGTGCTGCTTCAGCTGGATTCACTTCTGCTCTGTTGAAGCAAACATCAACTACAGGAAATTCCCATCAAGCTATCTTTGGTGAGGGAACAGGGCTGTTAGGGATTCAATTTGCTACCAACGTGAACTCAGGCCAATTGGATGTTGGGCGTGGATCTCTCTATATCTCATCGGATGCTGGAAACGGCACTCGATCGACCAGTTGGGGCGTGGCCAATGTCGACTTCACTATTGAAATCGAGACAGCTGCCTATGGTAGCTATACGGAATGGGCCGCCAATTACGGTTTGAATGATGCGCTTGCTTCAGCGGATTCTGATGGCGATGGCATATCGAACTTGGAAGAATACCAAAACGGTACAAACCCACTGGTCAATGTTGCTCCGGTAGCAGACCCGATTAGTCTAACAGTCGATGAAGATGACTCAGTGTCCATCACCCTCAGCGGTTCTGACCAAGAAGGCAACAGCCTCAGCTATCAAGTGATCACACCACCGGCTAACGGCACATTGAGTGGTTCGGCTCCCAATCTAAGCTATATGCCTGAGGCTGATTACTACGGCTCAGACTCTTTTAGTTACATTGCGAATGACGGCTCCAGCCAGAGCTCTGTCGCTACGGTTTCGATTACGATTCTTCCGATCAATGATTTGCCAAATGTGGGAAGTTCAGCAATTGTAGCGGCTGCGTTAGTCAATGCGCCGTTCACTGGGACATTGGCAGATGCCGTCTCTGATCCCGATGGAGACAGCCTCAGCTTTGCCGTTCTTTCAGGCCCGAGTTGGTTGAATATAGCTGCGAATGGCTCACTTAGTGGCACAGCAAGTCTCGAGGATAAAGGGCTCAACACTTGGCTCGTTCAGGTAGATGACGGAAATGGCGGAAGTTCCACCATTGATCTAGAAATCACCGTGGAGCTCCCCATCCTCGTTGGTTATGACTTTGACGAAGGTGATCCGGCTTCGCCAACGCTAGTTTCTGAACATCTGACTGCGAGCGTGATGACCTCTCCGATGCCTATCTCTTATGATTCCTCCTTCGGTGATAACAGTGGTGTAAGCGCCTCAGGTCTGGAGTTTGGCAGTGCCGAGACTCTTGGAGCTCTCGCCATTCAAGTGATTGATGCGACGACATCGAGCTTCGCCAATGCGCTTGCTGGTGACGACTACATCGCCTTCACCGTGACACCTGCACTCGGTACTGGACTTCAGCTCTCTAGCCTAAGCTTCAAAGCGACGAAGAAGCATATCCATTCAGTAGATGAATACGCAGTGACGGATGCCGCTGGAAACATCCTCGGAAGCCCAGCTTCCATTACCAATGTGCTCGGTCTAACAACTTCCTATGATGGTGTCACAGTAGACCTCGCAGGCTCTGACCTCGAGTTCATCACAGCACCTACGGAGCTACGCATCTATGCCTGGGGACGCGGCACAAGTAATGCGAGCAACACACTGGCAGCAATCGATAAAGTGACGCTCCACGGCAGTAACTACCTTGCTCCCGTTGCCTATTGGGAATTAGATGATGCTAGTACAAGCATCGGCCAGGACAGCAGTGGAAACGGCTTCGATGGTACTATTGCCAATGCCACTTCAGTGACCGGCAAAGTGGGCAGCGCATTGGACTTCAATGGATCTGATGCGGATGTCACTCTCCCTGCGAGCGTTTTTGCTTCCATCGACCAAGAGATCACCATCTCGTTGTGGGCCTACGGAGCAACAGACCAAGCGAGAAGCGACACTATCTTCTCAGCCAAAGATGCATCAGGTAATCGTGTGTTGAACATCCATCTTCCGTGGGGCAACTCTAACGTCTACTGGGATGCAGGCTGGAATGCCGGCTACGATCGGATCTTCAAAGCTGCCACAGCTGATCAGTTTAAAGGAAGCTGGAGCCACTGGGTGTTTGTAAAAAATGCGACCACAGGCAGCATGGCGATCTATCACAATGGGACTCTCTTCCACAGTGGAATAGGCACGACGAAGAGCATGGCGGGCATCACTGCTGCCACACTTGGTTCTGAACTCGGTGTCAGTAACTACGCGGGCGCAATCGATGAGGTGATCATCTATGACTCCGCTCTATCAGCGGAAGAAATCGCCGAACTCTACACTAGTTACGAGTAAGCAGACAGAGAGATAAATCAGCCAAACCAGCATGTTTCGGCGTGCTGGTTTTTGTCTTCACAGAGGAGGCTTGTGAATGAATATCCTTTCTCATGATGCGCATAAATTGTTACTTCAATAAACGATGAGGAAGCGCGATAGAAAAGCTCAGCTTCGGGCACCTTGGATATCTAGGGTGAGCGACGCTCTGTGCTTTGGTTGGTGCTGTGGCGTCTGGGGCTTCGCAGCTCTTGCTGCTCACGCGGTAGCAGCGGAAGCGTCGTACTCAGACCCGCTGAACCCCTCAGAAGAGACTGAGATCACTCGCTCGCGCAATGTTCCTTTTTATCAAATCCCTGAGCGTATCGAGAAATTAGCGAGTCTGATCACCGCAGAGAATGAGGTGCTCAAGGGATTGGCTCCGTTGAAGCCAGCTAAGCAATTTGACCAATTTGGCTATCACAGCGATTACCTTCCAGCGGTGGAAGGTGTGCCTGAGAATCCTTTGTGGACACTTGATTTTGACAGTCGTGTGATGACACGCCGCATTCTAGGCATTGTTTTAGTGCCTGCGATTGATGAACGTTCCGCTGAGCTTCAGGGCTATGCTTTTCCCAAACGATTTCGTATTTCTTCTGTCAATTCTAGGGGGAAGATCGAAAGGGTGTATGTCGATTGGACGGCTCGGGATTTTCCAGATCCGGGGATGCGGCCTGTGGTGTTCAAGTTTCCTTCCCAGTATGCCCAAGTTGCGACAGATGGTCTGCGATCAGGGTTGCGTCTCGAAGTGTTTTCAGCGGAAGAGGACAATGGACTCGAGTTTTTCTCGCTTGCGAGGGTGCACTTGATCCGCACCAACGCGCTGCATTCACCTAGAGCCGTCAATGTCTCTTCCAGTTTTGAGTCTGCTCCCTATTGGAGTGCTGAGTATCTGTCCTCGCCGCGTCACACCTTGGGCATGCCTTTGTCTTCGAAGCTGGGTTCTGAGGGCAACTTGGTCTGGCCACTTTCGGTATCTCGCTTTGAAAAACCCATCGTTCTCAGAATAGAGATGCATCATAAGCCTGAGCAGCTGGGGTGGATCAGTCTCTTTCCTGGAAAAAGCCCAGATGGGATCGATGTGCCTGGATACGGATTTCCTCAGTCGATTCGTTTTTTCCGCCTCCAAAAAAAGTACGACAGAAATAATTACCGTCGCCTGCCTATAGAGGAGCATGCGCTCTTAGGGAACCCGGGCAACAATATGGTTAGAGTGACGGACTTAGGCCGGAGGCTCGATGCTCTCGAAGTCGAACTCAATGACTTTCCAGTCTATCAAGGGCAAGCAGTGTTAGCGCTCGGTGAAATTGGACTTTCCTTTAATGGTCGCAATATCTCGAAAGGTTGCACAGTGAGTCTGCGTCATGGTGATGTGGAGCATATTCCTGACCTCTCAGCTCTGGTCGATGGCAAGGTTGATGGTCGAGAGGTGCTGCCTTTGCCCGAATGGATTGACCAACTTGCTGCAGGCAAACCGCACGATGCCCGACTCGCGGCTTTTGAGGCCGAGCACTTGCGGTTGAGTGAACGATGGAAGCACATCCGCGAACGCTCCTTGATGAGTCTGGGGGTGTTGCTTTCGTTAGGAATTCTCATCTTCGTCTATTGGATGCGCCGGAGTAAGAAAATGGCGCAACTGCGCCTGCGTCGGCAGATTCATTCTGACTTGCACGATGAAGTGGGAAGTAACCTTGGCAGCATTTCTCTTATGGCTGAGCAACTGGAGAGTCTTGCGAAAGATCAGCAAATCAAAGAAGGCTTAGAAGATTTATCACTGCTCGGGCGCGAGGCTTACGCTTCCTTGCGAGAAGTCCTTTGGCTCGTCGACCAACGCACGATCCGTCTGCCGGTTCTCATCCAAAAACTCGCGGAGCGTGCCGAGCGAGTCCTCAACCACGCGGAGCTCAGCATAGAAATTCCAGAACATTGCCCGGACCAGGTTGTTTCACTCAACTTCAAGCGACATCTCATCATGTTCTTCAAAGAAGTGGTGCACAACTGCGCACGTCACGCTCATGCGAGCAAAGTCCACATCGCAGTCTCGATTATGGATACGCAGCTTCAGCTCACTGTGAGTGACAATGGTTGCGGCTTTGACTCCTCTGTGCCGTCTTCGGGATGGGGGCTGTCGAATCTCAAGCAGCGTGCTAAAGAAATGGGGGGAGAGATGCAGCTGAGCTCTCAGCCGGGTAAAGGGACGACGACCGTGTTGCAGTTTCCTCTCTCAGCTCTCACAGATGCGTCGAGCCATTCTTACCGAACCTCTAATTGAAAAAGCGAACTTCTTACTGGTAGTCACTCATTGACTCTCATAGCTTCGCCGAAACACACATGCGACCAATCAACATATGGGTGGTGGAGGATGACGCTGGTTTCCGCCGCACCTTGCGCAGTCTGCTCGATATGCATGAGCGGATGCATTGTAGCCGGGTGTTCCCCTCATGTATTGAAATGTTTGACGCTCTCAAGTCTGAAGAGCACCCCAACCTCATCTTGATGGACCTCGGACTTCCTGGCATGGATGGAGTCGAAGGGATTCGTAAATTGACTCAAATCGCTCCAGACGTGGCCGTGGTGGTGATCACTGTCTTTAGAGAAAAAGTAAAGGTTCTAGAAGCGCTCGACGCTGGAGCTACTGGCTATTTATTGAAAACTGCGACTGGTGCTGAAATTGTTGATGGAATAGAACAGGTCTTCGCCGGCGGCGCGGCACTCAGTCCTGATGTTGCTAAAATTGTGCTCGATGAAATGCGCAAGGCTCCCACTCGCGATAGTTTTAAGCTCTCTGCTCGCGAGATCGAAGTGCTCGAGCATTTAGCGATGGATCTTTCGGTTAAAGAAATCGCCGATCGACTCGGGATCAGCCGCCGCACGGCCGCTTTCCATCTCGAAAACATCTATCGTAAACTCCAGGTGCAGTCACAATCTGGAGCCGTCGCCAAAGCCCTGCGTTCGGGCATTATTTAGTTCTCACCTAGATCTGTGGGGGCTGCCGGCGAGTGGTCATGACTGTGTGATCCTAACTGGCTATTTGGCCAGTAGACTTAGGAGTCGAGAATTCGATAGAGATACGATGAAGCTCACCCCTCGGGGATTCACTTAAGATCATGTGAGCTCATTCTTGAGATAAAACCTCAACTACTATGAAAAAAATTACGACGACATTACTCGCTAGCTCATTAGTACTCATCTCCTCTGCGAATGCGGCGGTTCACATTTCAACCGTTGGCGGCACTGGATATGATATCACAGGTGTGGAGGCTACCGCATATTATACATCAAGTGTGCTCAAAACTTACGATGTCAATGGTGACAATAAATACGGTACCGATGGTTACTATGTGTTTGGCGGCTCTGGAACCAATAACAATGCGGAATACAATACGGCAGGTGCATTTGCTTCTTTAACGCCTAGCTTCGTCACATCAATTACTGCGGATAGTTCTGTGACACTTTCGCGTTATAATTCTAGCCAGACTGCAATGGATAATCCTGTGGCAGCTATGGAAGGAACAGACTTTGGCAATGCGGGCTATCTCATGAACAATGGAACAGCTGGCACAACTGACCTTCCCATGCTTTCTTTCGCTGTAACAAACTCGGATGCTATGACTTTCCGTTTTGGGGTCCTTGCTGGTGGGGAACAAGCCGCCGATGGTAGATATGATCCCACAGCATTGAGTTTAACATTTATTGGCGACGGAACTACAGCAAGTGTCTCAACGCTGCCAGTTATTGCCGCCGATGATTTAGGAATGGTGTTCTTCGATGTCACACTCGATGCAGGTACTACAGGGACATTCACCCTTGCTGCTAATGAGCGTTCGCAAAATGCTACGATTAACGGCATTACTTTTGATGTTGCAGCAGTACCAGAGCCATCCTCAGCTGTGATGCTTTTCGGTGGATTGGGTGGCCTTATCTTGCGTCGCCGCAGAGCTTAATTTTTCTATCTTAGAGTGACTCTTTAACTGCCGGGTGACCGCTGACATTCCGGCAGTTATTCTTTAACGGTGCACCTGTTCATTCGCATCACGATGTCGAGTCTTGCTCCATGCGCCCTTCGGTTTGTACGTAATTCTATGATAAAGAATTTATCGTGTTCGCCGGTGCGATGAAAATATCCCAATCAGTTTAAGCAGCAGTTGCCATCTCGGCTGTGGCGAAGGGCTACTATAGAAAAAAGCCAGCACCCGGGAGGCACTGGCTTTGAATGATTACTTGTCGTGCAATTCTATTCGTAACTCGAGTAGAGCTCTGCGACTTCTTGAGCGGTTAGAGCGACGTTGTAGAGGATGACATCATCGATCGCGCCTGCGTAGTGGCTGGTGCCTAACTGCGCTCCAAGTGTGGCGCTGGCGATACCTGCTATGCTTTTTGATTTGCTCGCTCCGCTGTGGAAGAGAGTGCCATTGTGGTAGATTTCCATCGTCCCTGTTGTCGCATTTTTTACGAATACCCAGTGGCTCCAGCTGTCTTTGAACTGCGCAGCGGTGGCGACTTTGTAGATCCGATCATAGCCCGCGTTCCAGCCTGCATCCCAATAGACATTGGAGTTGCTCCAAGGGAGGTGGATGTTGAGCACGCGGTTACCAGAGCTGTCTTCAGCTGCAAATAATGTATCGTTTCTCGCCTGGTTCGATGCTCCATAGGCCCAGAATGAGAGGGTGATCTCTTGGTCGATGGAAGCAAAGGCGCTCGCGGGGAGGGTGACCTCGGCATTGCTGCCATTGAAGTCGAGTGCTGTCCCATCCACACCGGCTACCGAGCTGGCATTCGCGATCGCAGCATCAAAGCCATTACCACTGTAGTCGAGAGCAACCGCCGAGCCGCCATCGTCGAGAGTCCAGTTCGCAAGTGGGTGGATCTGGACACTCCCGTGCAGGGTCACTTTATCAATAGCAGCAAGGGTGTTGCCAGTGCTTGTGGTATTGCGTCCCCATGCGTAGATGCGGAACTCGGTAGCTTGGCTGATTTCAGCATAGGCTGTACCAGAGAGGTCGACGAGCACGCCATCGTAGTCACCAGTGAGCGGGAACACGCTGGTAATGTTGACAGTGCTGCCAATAAGATTACCGCTAGCATCGGTGACAGCGTATTCATCCACTGAGCTATTCGCTTTCTTGACGCCAAGGAAGCTGATTCCCTCAAGCTGAAGTGCTCTGCCTGGTTCAGGTGTGACGGTGAAGCTCATGTAATCATCGCCATTCACCGCATTGGCAAAGCTGGCGGTGGTAGCATCGTCGACGCCGATACCGACGGCTCCCAAGGTGCTCGCATTGCCGAAGCTCGCTCCTGTAGCATCTTTGCCCGTGTTGTCTCCAATCGTAGTAGTGTAGGAAATATCCATGGGCGAGCTGAAGTCGCTGGCACTGAATTCACTGGCAAAAAGGGTTGCCGCTGGCGATCCCGCGTCAAAGTCATAGCCCATGAGAATCTGAGAAGTGACTTCGATGTCGTAGTTGATTAGAGCGGATCCACCTTGGCCATCAGTTACCTGAATGACCCAGCTGTTCGTTCCTGCATCAGTGAATCCTGGGGAGCCGCTGAGTGTCCCATCGCTTGCGACGTTGAGCCAGCTAGGTCCAGAAACCACGGAGTAGCTGAGGCTGTCGCCATCAATGTCACTCGCTGAACCCGCGATGGAAAGATCGTAGGCTCCGCGAACGGAGATCGCGCCACTCGCAGGTGGGTTATCGATGCTCGGGGCGTCATTGACGGGGTGAACCGTGATATGAACTACCGTTACTTCACTCTCTGCTAGCCCGTCATTGGCGAGGTAGGAGAATGAGTCACTACCTTCATAGTTAGGGTTAGGTGTGTATGTTAGATTCGGTGCGGTGCCGGAGATGCTGCCGTGGCTCGGAGCAGAAGTCAGAGCATAACTCAAGTCATCACCCTCCAGATCAGTGGCGGTGAGCGAGAAGTTGACCGAGCTGTCTTCGTCCACCGACACTTGTGTTAGGCTACCAGTCGGTGCATTGTTGAGGTCGAGAACCATCGATTGGACTGACTTTCCGCCACCATCGTCATCTTGGCCGTAAAAGGCGACATGATAACTTTTCGTGAGGTCAAACCCTTCAGGAATCACACCCGACGCCTCTTCGACACCATTGATGAAATAGCGCCATAGGCCGTCGGTACCAACTTCGATCTGAATCTCATTCACGCTCCCAGCCACAAATTGTGCATGAGTTCCCGATTGGTCGAGTGTGGTGACGGTTGATCCATTGGTGTAGTTGAGTCCTTGGGCTGCAGCACCAGCATTGGTGGTGAGATTGACCCCTAAACTGTAGATGCTTGTGTCTGTCTGGAAGGGGTTAAAGCCTGCGTAGCTCGAAAGGTCGGTGTCCGCGCTGATCAAACCGAAGGAGAAATTGTGCGCTAATGGATTACCGATGCTTCCTGTAGTGGCGTTGACGGTGAGTCTGAAGCCTGCATCAGACTGAAATGACTGAGAGGTGTACATCAACGAGCGGTAATTAAAGTTATTACTTTTATTGTGATAGCTTAACTCATCGGTGAGACCTTGTTCGTAGGCTGCTGTGGACCAATACGCGCCACCATTGATCGAGTTGGTCTCCATCGCGAGGAACTGAGGGTTCGTGACGTTGATTTCGATCGTTGCCTGCGTGGTGGCGTTGCCGTCATGCAGGTTGAGTGTCATGGTGTTGAGGCCATCGTCGTGACTCGCTGGGGTGCCATTGAGCTGCCACAGGTTTGGAGCAATTTCCACTAAGCTGAGCCAAGAGGGACCACTCGCTTTCGTGATGGTGAGAGCGTCGCCATCAAAGTCTTCGAAGTCGACACCGCGCACGAGCGTGTGGCTGAATGTCTCAAAGGTATGAGCGTCTGGCAATGTGAGGGTGTTGGAAATCCACACGGGAGCGCCTCCGCTGGTGTCAGCGAAGTTGAAGTCATTGGCATTGACTTGCAGTTCGATGGAGCGAGATCTCGCGTCCAAGTTCACATCGCGTGCTCTGATGTTGAATGCGTATTGTACCGCTGCATTTTCTGTAGGAGTACCGCTCAAAATCCAATGACCAGGGTTATTGGCGTCTTCTGCAATACTCAGCCACGCTGGAGCTCCATCTTGAAACCACACCGCATCAATAGCGTCCCCTTCCGGATCCCAGAAATCGACCTCTTCAACCAGCACGTGGTAGTAGGCTTGGCCGATGGTTGCTTCAGGAAGAATGGTGTAGGCTCTTGCCCAGTTGGGTGCGCCAGGGAATTGCACTGCGGCCAAATGGTCGTCATTGGCTTTGAGAAGGTCGTACGCCCATCCTCTCAGTTTTTTGACGCCTTGAGAGGATTCTGTTGAGCCTCCCCATGTCATTGAGCCTCCAGCAATGAGGGCTTCTTCGTTCCACTTCAGGAAGTCCGCTTCCTCCCACGCTTGAAAGGGGCCATCTGACCAAGAAGTGGTCGCGAGCTTGGAATGGAAATTACCAACAATTAGGTCGTCCCAAGTCCAGTTACCGCCATTGTGCACGTAGCCATTCGTCTCCATCATGCGGATGACGTGGTTGTAGTTACGGTCATAGGCTCCGTTTTCTTTACTGCCGTGGTCGGTATTTCCGCCATAGGCGTGACCGAAGGTGAAGTCTTCAAATTGCACGGCAATGTGGAATGGGAAGCCATCATAGTGGATGTTGCTGCGTCCTAAGTTGTAGGCAACTGGGATATCGGGATTACCAGCGCGCACGGCATTGGTGAATGCCTGGAAGAGTCGTTGCTCCTCGATCAAGCCGCTGGTGCCGTTGTCTCCGACGCGTGGGATGTCGTCTCCAGAGTCAAAAATCCATCTATCAAAGTGGTGGCCGTAACGCAGCGAGTAGTCTTTCAACACGAACTCTGCGTAGCAGAACATGTACTTTCGGTCTGGGTAGATGCTGTCCGCATCCTCGTATTGTTGCGTTGTCCGGTTCCATATTCCTGTGTGGAATGGTTGGCTCTGGATGAATGCTTGCGCAGTCGGATCGGTGTCACACCATTCTTTCCAGCGTTCGACAAAGACCGTGTAAGAATCACCGAGGTCACCGACGAAGTTTTTACAGTTCGTGTAGGATTGGACCTGAAAGCCTGCCGCTTTGATTTCTAGGATTTCTTCGAGGAAAGTATCATTCTCCGGCTCGTCCAGCGTCAAATCTCCCCAAGGTGGCACCACTAAATTGATGCGTTCCCCATTTTCATCCACGTCTCCCTCGGACAGGCTTTCTAGTAGCTTGTGAGGAACGAAATGCAGCGCTGACTGAGTGGCGCCGGAATTGAATCCAACACCTGCGAAGTCCATGGTTCTGAAATCTTTCAGTTCCTCGACTCCCGCTTCTCCTCCTGCAGCCCAGGTGCCTCGGATATGTGCTGCGCGTTCGCCCGCCGCTGGTGCGGCTTCTAAGCTAAGCGATTCAATGGTTTTTCCGCCACCATGGTCGTCTTGCCCATAGACCACGACATGGTAGCTCTTGCTCAGGTCAAAGCCTTCCAGAAGGACTCCAGATGCTTCGTACTCTCCATCGATGCGATAGCACCAGTAGCCTCCGATTCCGATTTCTAGAGTCACTTCACAGGACTCGCCCGCCTTGAACTGTGCTCTGGTTCCGGATTGGTCGAGCGTGGTCGTTGTCGAGCCGTCGGTGAAATTGAGACCGCGAGACGCTTCTCCAATGTCAGCTGTTACATTCGCTCCCACACTGTAAACACTCGTGTCAGTGAGAAAGGGGTTGAAGCCCGTGTAGGATGATAAATCGGTGTCAGTGCTCACTAAACCAAAGGACAAATTATGCGCTGCTAGATCGCCAATCGACCCTGTCGTGAAATTGACAGTGAGCCTAAAGCCAGTGTCGGACTGGAAGCTGTTCTCGGAGTAGAGAATGGCTCTACGGGTGTAGCTAGTGCCAGCCGTATTGAAGGTGGCATCGCCGTCGTCGGTCCAAGAATGGCCTTGGATGGTTTTGTTGACTGCTCCGCCGCCAACGCCTGTATTTGAGCTTAGTCCGTCATTATCAAATGTGTCTTCGTAAAGCAGGTTTGCATGTGCCATGGAGCAAAGTGTGGCTATGCAAACACTGGCGAGACCCTGTGTTTTATTCATTGTGTAGTTGAGTGGGTTTATTCGTACACCTCATAGGTTCGTAGGTGCGCGTTTGGAGACCCTATGGATTTGATAATTAGAGGTCAATGAGTTCGTTGATTTTTGGATGAATTGCGTAATGGTGTTGTGTATTATGCGTGATCAATCATTTCATGCATAGGTTAAATGAATGATTTTAATAGTCTGTGTTAGAGTGCCAAAAAAGGATCAAGGAAAGGTTGGAAAGATTAGATCTAATGATTAATTTTTCAGACAGCCCTAACGTTCATCACGTGAATACGTGTATGTGAGTGAGTTTACATAGGTGAAAAAGTTATATAGAAGAGTGGCTCGCGTATAGTGATGGAGGGAGTGTTCTATTTTTAATGAGATGCTCTTTCTTTCTCTAGGGAGTCACGACCAGAGGTTGTTAAATTGGAAAATAGAAGGGCACTTCGAGAATATGAAAAATAAATTGCTTAGCCCCCTAGTTATGCGTTCTGCCGGGACATTTTTGTTAGGTGTTGTTGTGGGACACATCACAGGAATTGAGGGAACGGAATCAGGTGAGGCTGAGATAGAGAATCGAGAGTCGAGTGAGAGGACGTCTATTAAGCATCGAAGCAGCGTAGGAGCTAGCGCTTCAGTATTTGGCGGTTTTGCTTCGCGGAATCCTAGAGGTTGGCAGCATGCGGCAGTTAAGGCACAAGATTCAGGAGATGTGGTAGAAAGTGATGCCTTACTTTTAGTATTAGTTTCTGAATGGGCGAAAAGAGATGCCTATGCGGCATTAGCATATGCAGGCACGGTACCTAATCGCAGTGATCTTGTTTATGAGGCATTACGTCAGATGGCAAAACAAGATCCGAATGAAGCATTAGAGTGGTTAGCTGGGGGGGCTATCAGTGTGGATCAGAAAAATTATTTTATGAGGGCCGTGTATGCTGGGATGGCTAGTAGTGATCCAGAGGGAGCACTAGGATTATTGGAGCAAATGCCAAAGGGTGCACAGCGCGATCAACTTGTATCTTTGACACTAAATGAGTGGGCGAAGCATGATATTCACGCTGCTTTTGATTGGCTAGAGACTGCGGAAATGACGCCACAATTTAGTCAGATTTATCAAGAGGTAATGGGACGTTATGTAGAGCAAGATCCAGAGCAGGCAGCTGGACTGGTTTCTCAAATGGAATCAGGTGATATGAAGCTAAATCTGGCTTCACAAGTTGCGACGAAATTAGCCGATCAGGATGTACATTTTGCGCTTGAGTGGCTTCAGTCTCTTGGTGATTTGGAGAAAAAATATGCCTTGTTAGGTGTGATGGATCGTTGGTCAGCAGGGGAAAATGGGGATGACGCTCTTAATTATTTGTTAGAAAATTATAGAGACTCAAATAATGATGAATTATTTACTGTCGTGGCGATGAATTTGTCACGTACGAGCCCGGAAACGCTGATGAAGTCATTTAGTTCACTGAATGAGTTTGAGCGAGTGACTGCAGCGCAGCAATTGGCGAACAACTTGGTACGATCTGATCCTGAACGCGGTCTACAGTGGATTGGTTCGCTTGAGTCAGGAGCTGCGAAGGACCAAGCCCTGAAGAGTAGTTTAGCATTTTATCAATACAGCAATGTTTCGCATGCATTTGGTCTGGCAGAGACTATTACTAGTCCAGCATTAAGACAGGGACAAATGCGCGAGGTGATGGAAACATGGATGTCAGTCAATCCTGCTGCCGCGGAGCAAGCCTTAGCGATATCATCAGTTCTTAGTGTGGATGAGAAGGAGGAGATGATGCGACAAGTGTACGCTAATCATCGAGTTAACGACTATGTGCTCCCTGCAAAGCAGTGAGACGTTATAGAGTAACTTAAAAACAAAAATGCTCCGTAGCAATGACACATAGGTCAGCTACGGAGCATGGGTTGAGTGGGTTTATTTATTTGTACTCAATGAACCAGTGTAAGTTTTGGCTAGGGTGGCTCGAATTCCAGAGGTGGACATTTTGATTATTGGCCCCACCGCCGCCGCCATTGATCCCGAAGCCGGAGGCATTACGTTTGACCAATTTATAACAACCATCGTCCATAGGTATTTTTTTCCATTGCTGGTTGTAGTTATTTGCGTCTTCGAGCCATAAGTAGACATTTTGATTTAAGGCTCCGCCATTTCCACCATCTAAGCAGTAGTTGGTACCTCTCTTTTTGTAGGAAAAATATCCGTCGCCACGGTCGATTTCTTCCCACATCAAGTTTGGGTTAGTGGGCTTATACCCATAGAGTCGGACGTTATTGCCATTTTCAGCACCAATACCATTGATGCAGTAATCTAGGGCATTACGTTTACGTAACTGCACATATTTTTCACGGCTGACTGTGAGATTAGCCTCTAAATACTGTAGCTGCTCGAAGGCCCAAGGCTTTGCTTCAAGCTGAGGCTTGGAGGTTGGTCTGTTAGCGTTGGGTTGCTTGAGTGGAACTCCCCAGCTGATTGCCCCACCACTGAGTCCGACTTCATTCCATTCAAGGAATTGCTCATTGGTGAGAGCTGGAACAGTCCCGTTATTCCACCGAGTAGTACTCATTTTAGGATAATAATGTCCCATCACTTTACTATTCCAGCCCTTATTCTCGTTTGAGTATACGTGTCCATCGGTGTTTGCCATGGTTTCACAGAAACTGAAATTTCTGTCGTATAGGCTTTGAGTTCCTGTCGGGTTATTGAGTCCACCAAAGGGATGACCAAAGGTGTAGTCAGCATGAATCGTGGAATTGTTAAACGGCTTGGCCGCCCATCCCACTCCATGGTTAAATGAAACCGCTCCATTGGGGTTTCCTGAACGACACGCATTCGCCCAGGCTTCGTAAATCCTGAGTGAATCCAAGTCGGCACCTGAGTTGGCATCTCCTCCGCTGATTTCTATCTGAACTGCATGGTCAAAACACCAAGCATCGATCAAGTCTCCATAGCGTTGGGAATAATCCTTCAACACAAATTCGGCATAACAAAACATGTATGCTCGATCTGGGTATGCGGCATCTGTGTGATAAGACTGACTGTTGATGTATTGTTGTACTGCTGGAGTTGTATCGCAGTATTCTTTCCAGCGTTCCGCGATGGTCGCATCCCCATTAATTAGGTTTCGGCAGTTCACATAAGCCATGGTCCGCAGACCCCTATCTTTACAAGCTCTCAGCCAGTCTCCAAATGGGTCGACTCCTGATGCTGCTCGAGGACAGACCAATACATCTCCCATGAAGCTTTCAATCACGGGGCTAGGTGAAGTGTGTGAAGAGGATTTTGCTGCAGCATCAGTAAGATTTATCTGAATATAATCTACCGCTGTAATTTCTTCCATTTGATCTAAAAATGGCTCTATCGACATCCAGTCTTCGTTCTGCTCGATGAGCTCGATATCGTAACTTGTTGGATGCCACATTAGACCCAGTGCTCCTCGCATCCAGCTGGCTCTGTCACCGAGTTCGGCGTTCCCTATTCCGCTGGACACTGCCATCACAGCTGCCAGTAGTGCAGCCATACGTGTATTGTGTATTTTTCGTAGTTTCATGTTCGTTGTGTTTTTTGGGGATTGAAGCGCTCAAGACACAGCGAGGGAAAATGGCCTGAACTCTTGATAAAAAATCTGAGCGCTGAGGTGGAGCTATGAATGATCAGCTCAAGAGAAATGGCGGGGGGGAAGCATTTATGTTCCGAACCCAATACGCTTGGTATTCGAATAAACTACTTTAGTAACAGAAAGTAGGATAGACACGTAAATACGTTGTTGTGTGATGTAGTTTTTATATTATAGATTATATTTTTAATCGATGACTTAGTGGATGAATGTATTTTTATGGATCTGATAGTTATGAGCTTATGCTTGAATTGGAATATCCTGTAAGTATGTACTCTTGATGATGGAAATGAGTGAAATGAGGAAGGATCACAGTATGTGGATTTATCTAGTGTGTTTCATTTCACTGTTTTTCTTGGGCACAGCAGGGAAGCTGAGAGCACGATCCGATGTGGGATTGAATAGTTCGTCACTGACTGAGCTGGAAAATAAGAAGCGGTTGTTAGAGGAAGAGTTAGGGCAGCTCGCTAGTATTAGTTTACAGGGAGGAATGGGTAGTGTGGGTTTTCGTTCGCCACAATTTGATAGAGCTGATGAGACATACTGGGTGCGGATTCATCTAGGAAAGTTGCGGAAAATCGATCAGATCGTACTTTCTCCGGTGCTATGGCGTGACAGTCATGCGGATGAAGTGATTGCTAATGCGTTTCCTAAAGGTTTCAGGGTGGTGGTTGGTAGAGGGAATATGAAGCATGTGGTGGCAGAGTATACGGAAGAGGATGGTCTATTGCCGCGTGTGGCACCTTTAGTCATTAGTTTTCCTCAGATAGCAGCTTCATGGGTGAGGATTGAAACAACGAAGATGTCACCTCGAATTGAGAACGGGAAGTATGTCATGCAGCTTGCAGAAATTCAGGTGTTTAGCGGTTCTGAGAATGTAGCTTTACGTCGACGTATTACGACATCTCATAAAAACATGCCCAATCGGGCGACGCCTTATAAAACGCGTTTTCTTAACGATGGTTATGTGCCTTATGTGATGAACTCTGCTGATTCTGAGAGGTGTTTTCCTTTTTTGGGCCCGGTGCGGCAGCAACCAGATTTGGTCATTGATTTAGGAGAAAAAATGAAATTCTCACGGATACGTCTGCATGCAGTGGAGCAGAGTAATAACATTCCTCAGGGGACAGCAGGAGATATGGGGATTCCCCGTCGTTTTAAAATTTATGGTGCTGATTCTGAGGATTTTTCAGATGCACTGGAATTGTTAGATTATTCTTGGAATACCCTGTTTGATGTAGGTCCGATTATGGAATGGCCAATCGGTGAGGTATCGTGCCGCTATGTGAAGTTGAGTGTGCTAGAGCCCAATCCTGCCATTGGTCTTACGCCCATGGTGTCGCGAGTTGGGTTTGCGGAAATTGAGCTTTTAGATATGGGCGTAAATGTGGCTTTAGGTCAAAGGGCGTACGATGTCAGAAAAAGTAATCGCAGTCATCAGATTTATGGTAATCCGTTGGCGCTAACTGATGGTCACACCATTTATGGTAAGATACTGCCGCTACGCGAGTGGATGAACCAGATGGCGAGGCGTCACGATCTTATGCGTGAGTTAAGTGAGGTCGAACAAATGCTGGCTGAGGGCTATGCTCGACAAAAGGAGAAGATTTCTCAGATGCGAGTGACGACTGTAGTGTTAGTGGTGGTTATTATTTTGATGATGGGACTAGCCTATGTCATGAGGATTCACAATGAGGTGAAAGTGCGGGAGCGTATTGCCGCGAATTTGCATGATGAGCTTGGTGCGAATTTACATGCCATAGGGATTTTAGGAGATTTGGCTACTGATGCCGTAGATGACAGAGATGACTTGCTCGATACTCTTTCTAGAATCCGCAGATTAACGGAAAGCACTGGCTTAGCTGCGTATCGTTGTGCGAATATGATGAACGCGAAGAGTACGAGCGAAGATTTTGTCAATGATGTAAAGCAAGAGGCGAGTCGGCTTTTGGGAGACAAAAAATACACATTGAGTTTTGAGGGTGAGGAATTGCTCAATCAGTTATCGAGGAGGAGGCGAGTCGATCTTATGTTGTTTTTTAAGGAATGCATTGTGAATGCAATTCGTCATGCTAAGGCGACTCACGTTGAGATTACTTTCGTAGCGGAAGGTAAGGAGGTTCTACTTATTGTGAGAGATAATGGTATAGGTATAGAGCAGCATCAACCGAAAGCTCTCGCACGGCGCGCGAAATTGCTTAGAGGTACTCTTAGTTTTGAACCAGCAAGCGAAAACGCTGGTCTCTGTGTTACGTTAAAGTTTAGAAGTAAGAAATGGAATACTCTGTGGTAAAGGAAACTCTTCACATAGCGGTGATCGAGGATAATCATGAATACCGCGAGGCAGTTTGCTTGGTGATTAACCGAGATAAGTCTCTCAAGCTAGTGGGTGCTTATGAGAGTGTTGAAGAAGCATTGGAGCAGTTGAAAGTGGGTACAGAGACCCCTGATATTATTCTTTTAGATTTACATTTACCTATGATGTACGGTCTTGATGGCTTATCGCAATTCTTAGAACTGGCGCCAGATAGTGACGTGATTATTCTTACTCAATCGAGTGAGCAAGAGGATGTGCTGCGTGCAATTTCGCTTGGTGCGTCTGGTTATTTACTAAAATCGGCATCTGTGACAGAAATCAAAGCGTGTATTCATAAGGTTGCAGCAGGGGGAGCGATTCTCGCTCCAGAGGTTGCTAAATATGTGATGCAGACACTACAGAAGAAATCTTCGAAGGCAGGTAATGAATGTAATTTGACTAAACGAGAATTACAGGTTTTAGAGTTGCTCGCAGAGGGGATGATTAAAAAGGAAATTTCTGAGGCTCTTTCTATTGCTTACGATACTGTTGATATGCATGTGCGCAGAATCTATCAGAAATTAGAAGTAAGCAATGCACCTGCTGCGGTGACTAAAGCATTTCGCTCAGGTTTGTTAGATGCATAATCCGAGCTTGTATGGATGTATGAAAAACCAGCATTCGGAATGAATGCTGGTTTAAGGAGATTAGCTAAGACTATTCGATTTTGAATGATTGAATATCGAGGAGGTAGTCATTGCCTCCTTGGAAGACAAAATAGAGGTCATGTAATCCTGTGGGTGGATTTGTTATTTGTGCTGTGAAGGTTATGAAATTACTCCAGCCTGAAGTGTTTGTTATATCTATAGAAGTGATGAGCGTACCAGTAGGAGAACCGAGTCTGACTTCCACGGTTCCACCGCTTGTATTGGAGGCTGCAAAGACTTCCACCTGAGTGCTGGGGAGTGCAAAGTTAAACTCTTTATAAGCGACCCAAGATCCAGAGGTAATATAACCAATATGGCTTTCGAGGTTTCTAATTTCGTTGGCATTATTAGGAGCGGATTCTTCATCGTATCCGACAGCATTAAAATGGACACCTAGGTCGCTAGGCGGGCCCGCATTCACGATGAAGTCCGCTACATTGTACAGATATCCAGCAGTGCCAACGAAGACGAAGTAGAGGTCATGTATCCCCGTCACGTAGTTTGAGATATTTCCAGAAAAGAGCTGATAGTTATCGTAGCTTTGCGTGTTATCTATATCGATGGAGGATATCAGTTCTCCAGTGGGTGAGCCTATACGTATTTCGATGGTTCCTCCAGTGCTAGTTGAACTGACGGACATTTCGATACTTTGTGCACCAATATCAAAATCAAAGTCATGATAGGCAACCCATGTGTTGTTTTGGATGAAGCCAATGTTTGTACCTTCGTCTTTAACTTTGGAATCTGAGCTTGGGTGGGATTCGTCATCAAAATGTGCTGCATTATAGACAACGTTTAAGTCTCCATCACCATTAAGATCTTCACCAACACGGAGTTCGACACTACGCGAGCGAGCATCGATATTTACATCGCGAGCACGGATAGCGAAGCTATAGTCGGTTGTCTCAGTTTCGGTGGGGGTTCCGCTGAGTATCCAGTGTCCGTCATTCACTGTATCTTCGGTGATGGTGAGCCAGGATGGCACATTTTCGAGTAACCAGACGATATCAATTTCATCGCCTTCAGGGTCCCAGAGGTCGATGCCTTCGACTAGCACATGGCGATAGGGTTCCCCCATGACAGCATCGGGCAAGATGGTGTAGGCGCGCGCCCAGTTCGGTGCCCCAGGATTTTGGAATTGTGCTAGATGTTCATCAAGACCTTGGAGGAGAGTGAGAGCCCAGGGTTGGAGGGTTGGGTTGCTTCTCCAGATTGAGCCACTCCAGGTCATATGTCCTCCAGCTTGCATGGCTTCAAGGTTCCATTGGAAAAAATCTGCTTCTTCCCATGCTTGCACAGTGCCGTAATTCCAAGCTGTGGTACTGAGTTTAGAATGGAAATTTCCAACGATGAGATCATCCCAGGCCCAGTTTCCACCATCGTGTACGTAGCCATTAGTGGCGGTCATGCGTGTGATGTGGTTATAGTTGTTGTTAAACTGTGAGCCAGTTTTGCTTGCGTGATCATTATTTCCTCCAAAGGCATGGCCGAAGGTGAAATCTTCAAATCGGACGGGGTGGGCGTAGGGAAAAGCGTCGTAGTTGACATTGCTGCGACCATTATTGAAAGCAATAGGACATTCGGGGTTTCCAGCACGAACGGCATTGGCGAATGCTTGATAGAGACGTTGTTCTTCGACGAGACCGCTGGTGGCATTATCTCCATTTTGTCCCATTGTGCTACCGTCATCGAAGATCCACGAGCCAATGTGGGGGCCATAGCGTAGCGCGTAGTCTTTTAGTATAAACTCTGCGTAGCAGAAAAGGTATTTACGATCAGGATAGGTTGCTGAGGCGTCTTCGTATTGTTGCGTCGTCCTATTCCATATTCCCGTATGAAAGGGTTGGCTATTAATGAACGCCTGCATCGTTGGATCGTTGTCACAGTAGTCTTTCCAGCGATCGACAAATTCTTGGAGTGTGTCTCCATTAGTACCAACGAAGGTTTCACAATTCGTGTAAGCTTTGACTTTAAATCCAGCGGCTTTGATATCTAGGATTTTGTCTAAGAGCTCGTCTGTTTCCGGGGAGTCTTGGGTGAGATCCCCCCAGCTAGGAGCGACGACATAATCGATCGCTGGTCCTTGGCCGTTGACTCCTTCGAGTGCGATTGTTTCTAACAATTTATGAGGAGCAAAGTGTAATGCTGATTGGGAGGCTCCCGAGGTAAATCCAACGCTGAGAGTGTCGAGTGTTTTAAAGTTTTTGACATTTTCGAGATCGTTTTCACCTCCACACCATGAGCCTCTCATGCTTGCAGCGCGTTCACCAGCAGCATAGGCGGTTTCTAATTGGATCGATTGGATCGATTTCCCTCCGCCGTGGTCGTCTTGGCCGTAGACCGCAACGTGGTAATTTTTACTCAGGTCAAAGCCTTCGACCAGCACACCTGATGCTTCATAGACGCCATTGATTCGGTAGCACCAATAGCCTCCGATTCCGATTTCGATGGTGACTTCACAGCTCTCGCCAGCCTGGAATTGTGCTCTTGTTCCGGACTGGTCGAGAGTGGTTCGGCTAGAGCCATTGGTAAAATTGAGACCGCGGCTTGCGACTTCTCCATCGCTTGTGACGTTGGCGCCGATGCTGTAGACGGAAGTGTCGGTTCGAAACGGGTTGTAGCCTGAATAGTTAGAGAGATTTGTATCATTACTGATGAGCCCAAAGGAGAGATTATGGGCTGCTAAGTCGCTTATCGATCCTGTTGTGAAGCTGAGTGTGAGCTTGAAGCCTGTATCGGACTGAAAGGTGTTTTCAGAATAGAGGAGAGCCCTGCGGGTGTAGCTGGTTCCAGCTGTATGGAAGGTGGCGTCGCCATCATCGTCCCATGAGTGGGCATGGATGGTGTTATTGATAGCTCCGCCTCCGATACCGGTGTTGGTGGAGAGTCCGTCATTATCGAAGTTGTCTTGATAGAGAACTTCTGCGTTCGCAGCAAGACCTAGCGCCGCCATGCAGGCACTGATCCAGTATGTTGTTTTGTTCATTGTTAGTTTGAGTGGATTTCATGCGGAATCCGAATTAAGACATGGGGGAGATACGCGCATTTTTGTAACCTATTTATCTACAATGGTGAGTCAAGATCGCTTGGGGTCTTTGGATGTTTTACGAAAACTATTTTTTGCTTGTTTCGTTTTCTAGCAGTTCTCACGGGCGTGTGAATTCCGCTCCCAAAACAACACAATTACCTCTAATGTGATTTAGGTGGATCGGGAGAAATAAAAAACCAGCACCCCAAAGAGTGCTGGTTTGGATGGTATTGAAATTGTTAGAAGCTCATCGAAAAGGACTGAAAAACGAGACTAGCTTTCGAGCTACGGCTTATACTGTGAGCCGTTAGTTGAGCCACTCAATATTCGCTTTACGATTTTCTAGGTCGACAGTGACTTTGGCGTGTTTGAACTCGCGCTTGAAGATCCATCCATCGCGGGTGGCTTTACTTATAGGGGCGCCGAGTTTTTTAGAATACTCGGGGTATTCGACCAGTTGGCCATCTTTGATGTTGTAGCCCCAACCGTAACAAAAATAGGAATTTTCATGTGCGCCAATGAGGAAGCAGGCGAGCGGGTACACTAGATTTTCACGGGCGATGCGTTCTTTTTCAGCTGCGTCTAAGGCCATGAATTCTTTGTTAAGCCAGTTGATATCTTGGTCTGGCCATCCTTTGTAGATCACGATCTTGCCGTCCTTCGCAGCTTCGGCTCCCATTTTCCAATAAGCCACCATGTCTTCTTTTTCTTTGGAGGAAATGGAGTCGAAATGCTCGATCATGGCTCCGTCAGTGTAGGGTAGGAATTCGCCACCACCTGCGGTGAATCCGTCAAACTCCGTGGCGTGGGTGCGGAAGCCATTGTAGATGAGAAGTTTGTCTTCACCCATGACTTCTTTCGAACGTTTCATGATGTTGGCCGCGGCTTGGTCGAGTTCTTTTTCTTTACCCATTCCCCAGCCTTGGCGTAACCAGATTGGGCGTTTGGATTGGGAAACAGCATCGAGGAAATAGCCATCGAAGCCGAATTCTTTCACCGCACTACCGATCGTTTTGGCACACCATTCTTGTACTTCTGGGTTGAGCAGGTTGTATTGTACCACCCCGCCATTGTTTTTTGTCTTATACAAGGGCTCACCCGTCTTCATGTTGCGCAGCGTCCAATCCTTTGGTTTTGATTCTGCGAAATCTCGGTTATATGAGGTGAATGGCCAGGCGATGAGAGTGTTCCAATACATCAAGACTTTGGAATTTGGGTTCGCTGCTTTGATGCGTCGGGCGTCTTCGCCGGCTACTTTTTCGGCGTTTTGTTTATTTGTCCGAACGCCATGGTTTTTTTCTAAACATACAAAGTTAGAAAGCTTTGCGGTGAGTTGGACTTGTTCATCCGTCATTTGCGTTTGGCTTCCGAAATGTAACATCACAGGTACACGATCCCATGAGAATTTGGGGAAATAGTCCTTGGATTGGACGGAGGTAATCCCCCCACAAGCGAGGAGTGTGAGCGCTATCTGGCGCAGGCGCGAAGGGCTGGAACGATGAATTTTCATGGGTAATAATAGGAAAAATCTGAGAGTGGATTCTAGTATGGCTTCTCCATTATCGAATAAGCCATACCTCGAGATCATCCTGTTAGCTAAGCGCTAGACACCTATCTGAGTAAATAAATTTTCAACCCAATTTTTAGGGGGTAGGCGGATTTTGTCTTGTGCCTGATTATTTATTCCTCGGATTGTAGTTGCTGGTAGAGTTCGTATGCTGAGCGTTCGACCCAGTTGTGGGCGAGTTTACCGTCTTTGATTTTCCAAATGGCGATGCCAGTAAACTCGATTGCTTGAAGGTCAGCGGGAGTGCCGAGCACACCACCATTGCGAGCTCTGGCGATCCAGCGACTGACGACGCGTGAGCCATCCGCGCTGGCGAAGATCTCTCGGTTTTCTAAGCGGATGCCTTTGGCTTTTTCTTGAAATTTGCTGACCCACTCTTTGAATGCATCGCGACCTGAGATATCTTTCCCAGCGCTGGTGATGACGAAGTCTTCGGTCATTAGTTGGTCTATCAGATCGAGATCATAGGGCGGGTTCCAGACGTTTTCCCAGAATTGTAAAACGAGATGGTTGCCAGTGGGTCCGTCGCGTAATGCTTTGAGTGCATCGATGATCCGAGAGGGCTCCGCGCGTCGGCGGTAGTCGGCATCTGCAAAGGCGTAGCGGATGATACCATCACTGGAAATGACATAGGTCGCGGGGAGTGGGAGTCGGTCGGCAGCTTGTGCTCCACTGCGTTTGACGAGTTGAAACTTTTTCTCGTAGCGTGCTGCAGTGTCAGAATTGAGTTTGAACATGAGGCCGAATTTTTCTGCGACTTGGTGGTTTATGTCGCTGAGGACTTCAAAGGGTAGTCCCATTTTTCTGCTGGTCTCAGCATGGATATCTGGCAACTCAGGAGTGAGCGCAACGAGAGTAGCTCCGAGCTCTTTGATCTCTGGATTCTTTTCTGCCAGTGCTGTGAGTGTGATATTGCAGTACGGGCACCATCCTCCACGATACCAAGTAAGTACGACGGGACCTTTTTTTGTTAATTGAGAGAGTTGAATATTTTCGCCCTTGGCATTGTTTAAGCTGAAGTCGGGAGCTCGATCACCCACTTTGAGAACTTTGTTATAAATGCCTGACTCTTCTAACTCTAACAGTGCATTATTTTGACTTTCTAACAATGCAGCAGGAGCACGCTCTGCAAACTTTTGCTTTCTAGCAACGAGCGTGTCATTGAGGCTCTGAGCCCCGAGCTGGGAAACGAGCAAGCTAAAAGGAAGGAGAAGGTTTTTAAGCATGTGAGAAAGTCGTTGTCTCTATGAAAATAGCAAGTGGCAGTATGTTAATTCTGACAATAGATGTCATGCTCTTAGCTCAAGCATCGAGGATTACGGAAAACATGCGTTTAGTCCGGCCATATTCTAACGCCTATAGAGTTTTGACGTCCTTAATGAGAAGTGGGTTAGAAGGGTATTCAAAAAGCCCGCGGCCTGTGATGAGGTGCGGGCTGAGAGAGGTGTTTGTCTGATGATACGAGCTTATTGGGATGGTGTGGACTCGATGTATTCAGGGTAGATGATTTTCCAATCTTTTTTCATGTCTACGATCGTCCAGTTTTGTGTTTTGGAATCGTCTAACGCTTTGTTGAGTTGTCCGACGTGGGAGTCGCGGTCATATGCGAACTCGCGGTCAGCATCTGTGTGGTGGACGATTAAGCCGAAGCGCGGTCCTTCGCCAGCGGAGGTGTATTGCAGCATTTGGTAGTCACCATCAGAATTACCTGCGGCAAAGATGGGGCGGCTTCCGATGTAGCGATGGATGCCAACTGGCTTGCCTACTTTGTCATCGATGAGGTCGATCTCTGGGGTTTTGATGACGACCGGTTTACCGTCACGGATTTCAAATTTGGCTTTAATGCTGGAACCGATGACGCGCTCGGGAGGAATGCCGTAGGCGCTTTCTGAAAAGACTCGCACGAAGTCGATACCGCCACCAGAAACGATGAAGACTTTGAAGTCGTTGAGACGAAGGTAATTGATGAGTTCGAGCATGGGTTGGAAAACCATGTCGGTGTATGCTATGCCAGTTTTTGGATGTTTAGTGGTGGCGAGCCAATCTGCGACTGATTTTGAGAACTCGTCTTCAGTTATGTTTGCATGGGTGGCCATGGCCATTTCTAGCAAGGCTTTCTCGCCACCAGCGAGGGCGGAATTGAGGTCACCTTTCAAGACGGAAGCAAAGGGCTCTTTTTCTTTCCATTCGGGATGTTCAGGAGCGAGCTGTTTAATGCGGTCAAAGATGTAGTAAGCTTGGAAATACATCGGTTGCTCAGACCAGAGTGTGCCATCGTTATCGAAGGTTGCGATGCGATGAGCCGGAGCGACGTAATCAGGCGAGCCTGCATCTGTGACTTTATCGACGAAGGAAATGATCGATTGCTTAGAATCACTTTTGTTCCAAGATGGGAGTGGATCGGCATGGAGAAAGCCGATGGTGGCAGCGAGTGCTAGTGTTAGGTTTTTCATGTGTACTTTTAAATAAATTGAGGCACCCGCGAGCAGATGCCCCAAAGAGTTTGAGTGTTTGTTAACTAATGGATGTGAGTTCTATTTACCGGCGCCAGCAGCGTCTGAAAGTTTCTTCATGACGTCGTCGAGGTTAAAAGTCGCAGGTTTCTGTGCTGGCGGGAACTCCTTGAAGGTTTCGAGGAAGTCTGCAGCATATTTCTGAGCTGGCACGAACATGTATGCGTGTTGAAGAACCCAGTCCCAGTATGTGTTAGAGGTGATGTCAGCTTGTTCAAATGGATCGGCACGAAGGTCAAAGATCTTCGGTAGACGCAATGGAGTGAATGGCTCGGCCCAGATACCGTCAGCGCCGGGGAGACCGACTTTTGACATGCCTGTACGATAGGTGCTTTGGCCGGTGATGAACGTGGATCGGCCGGCTGTGCAGCTTTGTTCCGCGTAGTAGTCGGTGAAAATCATGCCTTTTTTACCGATGCTATCGATATTGGGCGTTTGATAGCCAACGATGCCTAAGTCGTAAGCCGAGACTTGAGTAGGACCAATGTCATCAGCCATGATGACGAGGATATTTGGTTTTTCGGCAGCATTGGCTATCTGTATGGATAGTGTGGAAATGAAGGCTAGCGCTAGATGTTTGAGTTTCATGGTTCTTTATTTTTCTAGTTTGAGGGTATAGCCAAAGTCATACATTGTATGTAGTTTACATTGTGTGGGTTTTTATTAGCAAGAATTTAACAGCAGATTTTTTGTTAGGAAATATGGATTGAGTCGTTGTTTGAGTACGTCGATAAGGTGAGGACTGGAGCAGTATGCTTATACGGAAAGCATATGTGATTTAAAAGAAACAGGGCCTTCCGAAGAAGGCCCTGCATTGTGAGATTTGGAATAAGTGTCTTAGGAATACTCCACGTATAGTATACGAACAACCTCTATATTAGATAAAGCAGAACCACTCAGATCTGCTCTATGTGATTTGAATCCTACACAAATTTGAAAAACTGTCTGTCTACAGTTCGGTAGACAGTTTTTGGGGCTACCAAGACGGTTTAGTAAAAAACTCAAAGAGTGGATAGGCGAAACGTCATTTCGGATTGAGGGGAAATTGCGATTGAAGGCCTACTCTAATTTGGGACAAAAAAACAGGGCCCTCCGGGGAAGGCCCTGCGTTGTGAGATTTGGAATAAGTGTCTTAGGAATACTCCACGTATAAATACGAAAATCTCTGGTACATAGTGCAGAACCACTCAGATCTGCCTTATGTGATTTGAACCTTACACGAATTTGAAAAGCTGTCTGTCTACAGTTTAGTAGACAAGCTTTCTGAGCTTCGAGCTGACTTTCGGAGGTGTGCGTGATAGAAAACAGTTCATGCGCACAACGATGACCCTGCTATTTTTTGTTTTTTTTGTGGGGGTTAGTTGCGTAGTGGCTGATAGCAAGTCTCTGGGGGAGATGTCGCTCTCCCAGCTAGAACAACGCGTAGAAGCTATTGATGAGGAGCTGGATAAGCTGTCGAAGTGCAGTATGCGAGGGAGTATGGGGCCATTGGGCTGGCGTTCGCATTCGCATCATGATCCATATCAAAATGAATGGGTAAGGGTTGATTTAGGGAGGCGTGTGTTGATTGATCAAGTGGCTTTAGTTCCCACAATCTGGCGAGATTCCAATTTTGGTTTAATGTCAGATGGTTTTCCTGAAGAGTTTAAAATTATTGTAGGTAACGATAATGACCCCCAAGGTCGAGTGGTGGCATCTTTTACTGCTGAAGATAAGTTATTGCCACGGATCGAACCTTTAGTGGTAAATTTTCCTGAGACATCGGTGTCGTGGGTGAGGTTTCAAGCTACTAAACTGGCACCGCGCGCGTGGGATGGTTACTACCAGCTACAGCTCTCAGAGTTGATGGTGTTTAGTGGGGAAGAGAATGTGGCGTTGCGCAAGCCGATTAGAGTGTCTTCTCAAGAGCCATTTACTTTACGCGCTAGGGTGAAGGAAACGATGGTTGATGGATCTTTGCCTTATTTAATGGATGCAGCTGGGGGGGTCGATAGTAAGTCGTTTGTGAGTGTGGTGGATGATGGTTCTCAGCCATCATTGACGATTGATTTGGGTAAACAAAGCCTAGTGAGTCAGGTGCATCTACACACTGTGGATTTGAGCGATAATATTCCCGAAGTGATTCACCCGACCTTCGGTATCCCAGAGCATTTTATTGTTGAGGGAGCGAATAGTGCTGACTTTTCAGATGCAGTTCAGCTCTGCGAATACCGAGTAGAAACGGTGTTTGATGCGGATCCTATTATTATGTTGAATTTTGAGGAGAGAGAGATGCGCTACATCCGCGTCACTGCGCTGCGCCCTCACATTGATGCATTTGGGTCACGAGTGAGATCTGTTGTAGGGTTTTCAGAAATCGTCGTATTATCGAAGGGTATAAACCTAGCCAAAGGGTTGGATGTGGATCTGAATTTTGAGGTGAGAGGATATGTTAGACCGCTTGAAAATCTTACTGACGGTAAAAATTTCTATGGAGAAATTTTGCCTATTCGCACTTGGATCAATCAATTAGCGAGGAGGCATGACTTAGAGAATGAGCGTCCACTTGTAGTTCAGGAGGCAGCTAAACGTTATGCTATACAGGAGCGGAATTTGAGAAGGATGTATTGGCTTGCTGCATTACTTGTGGTGGCGATTGGATTCGTGGTGTTAGTTGGAAGGATAGTGAGGATGCAACACGTGAATGAGATTCGCGAGCGGTTTGCTGCGGACTTGCATGATGAGCTCGGAGCGGACATTCATTGTATCGGTTTATTGAGTGATTTGGCGCAAGATGCGCGCGAGGAACCTGAGAAGCTGGAAGGGGTTTTGCGCAATATTCGAGAGGCAACTGAGGAAACGGGAAATGCCGTGCGTCACTACAGCAACCTGCAAGAAGGAAGATTGTCGAATGGCGGTGTGCGTGGAGACATCGAGCGTATCGCAGAACGCGTGGTGGTGCATCTTACTCACAACATCAAGGTGGAGGGTGAGGAATTTCTTGAGCAATTAAAGCCGCGCACGTGCTCCGATTTGTTACTTTTTTATAAAGAGTGCTTGATCAACATTTGTCGTCATTCTGGGGCAACGAGTCTGTCTACGCATTTAACTGCGGATGCTAAGAGCATTCAGTTGCGCGTAGAAGACAACGGGATGGGGATCGCGAGTATGGATGAAAATGGAGTTCCTCAGTCGCTCAAACGTCGAGCTCGTTTGATGGGAGCCCGGGTGACCATTAGCTCACTCGCTGGACGAGGAACGTGTATCCGTCTCACAGTGCGGAATCACATGCGTTGGTTTTATAAGCTGTTAGGAATTTTCCATTCGAAGAAATAAGTATATGAAAGAAACCATACAAATCATGCTCGTTGAAGACCATCCGAAGTATAGGTCGATTATCGAAATGGCTCTGAAGCACGAGTCGGATATGGCGATTTGCGGCACATTTGGAGCTGCGGAGGTGGCTCTGCGTAGTCTACAAGATGTACAGAATAAGGTGATGCCGAATGTGATTTTGCTCGATCTTAATCTTCCTGGGATTAGCGGCTTGGAAAGCTTACCATGGTTTAGGCAATATCTGCCAAATACGCATATCATTGTGCTCTCGCAGTCGGACGTGCCAGAGGATGTTTTCTCTGCGATTCAGCAAGGAGCTGCTGGCTATTTGTTAAAATCTTCTAGTTTGAATCAGATTAAGGATGGGATTCGCACGGTGATTAATGGTGGGGCATCACTTGATCCGAAAGTGGCGGTGTACATTTTAGAGCAATGGAAGCGGCAGCCAGCGGTGAAGAAGTCTGAGAAGGCTCTTTCGGAGCGCGAATTAGAAATTCTCAAGTTGTTAGGTCAGGGCTTGGTGAAGAAGGAGATCGGAGACAAACTGGGGATTGGCTATGGCAGTGTGGCTACTTATATCCGTAGGATTTACGAAAAACTGGGTGTGGTGAATGCGCCAGCAGCGATCGATATGGCCTATCGCAAGGGGATCTTGCCGTTTGATTAGAGCTCTACCTTTGAGTTAAGATGAGTTGCCGGTGTAGTTCTTTCACTGGGCGAAGTGGCTAAGGTCTGAAGGTCGAGAATTAGAGATGGCATCGCGTGGTTGCGACAGAGGTGTTGATTCAGCCGGAATTCCTGTTAGTTGAGATTGATCAATAAAAAAACCAGCACCCGGTGAGTGCTGGTTTCAAAAGTTACTAGGGTAGTTGGTTTAGTAGCTGAGTTTACCTCCTTTTGATGGCTTTTGGCGTTCGGCTTCCCACCACTCGTTCGGTCCTTCTTTTTCGATATCTTTCCAGAGGGCGATGATTTGTGCTTTTAGTTCATCGGTCTTCTCAGGCATTTTTTTTGCGAGATCGTTTTCCTCGTTTCTGTCTTCCTTGATATTGAAGAGTTGGAATTTAGTGAGGGTTTCGTCGCCGACGATTTTCCAATCACCGACTCGCATGGCGACTCGGTCTTTAGGTGAGGAGACGTGGGTGCGCCAGAAGAGTGGGGTCTTGCGCTCGACTGGTTTGCCTTCGAATGCTGGGAGCAAGCTGGCTCCGTCGATAGTTCGGTCAGTAGGAACTGGGACGTCGGCGAGTTCAAGTGCGGTGGTAAAGATGTCGGTAGCGATGACTGGAACGTCGCTGACTGTGCCTGGTTTGATCTTAGCTGGCCAACGGACGAGACCAGGGACGCGAATACCGCCTTCATAGCCACTGCGTTTGTTGCCGCGCAGACCGCCTGATGAGCCACCGTAGGCTGGAACTGGGCCGTTGTCTGAGGTGAAGATGACGAGTGTGTTGTCGCTTACGCCTTCTTTGTCTAAGGCGTCGAGTACCATGCCGATGCCGTTGTCCATTTGAGTGATGTTGCCCATGTACTTGCTGTTTTCATGGCCTTCGTAGAGGTCTTGGAAACGTGGGTCAGTGGCAATGGGGGAGTGTGGTTCGTGGAACCAGACAGAGAGAACGAATGGTTTTTCTTTATCGCGCACGTCCTTGAGCCAGTGTACTGCTTCGCCAGCAACGAGCTGCGCAGAGTAGCCTTCAGTGTTGCCGACTTCTTCACCGTTGCGGAAGAAATTGTTCGGGTTTTTGTGGCTCTCGATGGCGTTGTTTTGGGTGTACATCCAGTAGTTATAACCATGCTCACCTGGCTGTGGGTACTCTGGGTTGTTGAATTGCTTTTTGGAGAGCAGGTGCCATTTGCCGACGTGGCAGGTGTCGTAACCGACGCCTTTGAGGAGTTTCGGGTAAGTGATTTCACTGGCGCGAAGGTGCGCCTCGTGGTTACCAGAGAGGTGTCGCCAAACTCCATTGCGGTAGGGTGTACGGCCTGTGAGAATGGCAGAACGCGAGGGCGAGCAGACACCGGCAGGTGAGTAGAATGCTGTGAATTTAACGCCTTCTTTGGCGAGTCGGTTCATGTTTGGCGTTTTGATCAAGTCATTGCCATAGGTTTCGGAATCGCCGTAGCCCATGTCATCGGCCATGATGACAACGATGTTAGGTTTGTCTGGGGCGGCATGGAGAGTGGCCGCGCCAAAGAGGCAAAAGCCGAGTAGGTTGAGTGTTTTGGATCTCATATGTCTGAATTTACTGAGTTTAAATAAGGTTTCTTTCGCAGAGTTAGGGGTAAATGATATTTAGTGAGCCAGCAAGGTAGATCTCGAAATGTGAGAGCCGTTTGATAGACAGATTCTTCTAATAATAAAGTATGGTTGGGGGGATTTTTTTGATTAATGATCTCTTGATCCGCCCTCACACTACACGACAAAAAATCACAACTGCTTGTTAGATAAAACCTTGACTACAAGTGCCATGCCGCAAAATAGGCATGTCTTTACACATTTCTATACTAACAACTCTGAGACAGCAGGTTGGAGGGAATCTTTCACGTCTCAAGTGTCTCGCTGACATTATTTTTGCGATCACAAAGTCTCGATCTGTCAATTTGGTGAAGCTGGCCACGGATAGCCAAATGGAGTGCTCACAAAGTAGTCGTTACCGTCGGTTCCAAAGGTTCTTTGCCACATGGGAACTGCCCATGCTCGCTATCACGCAACTCATTTTGGGAAAAATCCCTAAACCTAAGGATGGCTATATTTTGAGTATTGATCGAACCAATTGGCAGTTCGGTAAAACTCACATCAACATCCTAACTATCGGAGTGATTGTGGGAAAAATAGCTGTTCCTCTCGTTTGGCAAACCTTACCACAGACTTCCAAACGAGGGAACTCCAACACAAAGCTACGCATTGGGCTAATGAGTAAACTTCTCGAAGTTCTGCCTGCCAAGGACATTTACTTCATTGCTATGGATCGCGAATTCCACGGGAAGAGGTGGCTTGCTTGGTTAGACAAGAAGGAAGTTACTTTTGTGTTGCGAATCAAAGCAAATACCATTGTTGGTGATCTACTCGCTATGGAGTGTAAACGCTCGCGGGTAGAACGCCAAAGTATCTGGGGAATGAATCTCTATTTTGGTAAAAAAGAAGTTCGAACACAACGTACCCAAACGCTTTACGTCGTGAGTAACCGTTTCAAAAGTAAGAAAGCTCTGAACGCCTATCAGCGTCGCTGGGGTATTGAAGTACTCTTTGGTCACTTCAAAAAGAAAGGGCTCAACATAGAAGACACTCATCTAAGGGAAGCAAAAAGAGTCGACACACTAGTAGCCGTGGTCACCCTAAGCTTCTTCTTCTGTTTTAGTTGGGGAGTCATTTTGAAGCATAACAAAACCCTGCCTGCTTATATAAAACGCAAGAGTTACTTCAGGGCTGGCCTCGAGCATGTGATTGAAATGCTCAATCACCCCAAACGCTTAGAGCAACTGTGGAATCAGTTTTTAGGATGGATTGATAATGGAGCTTTTCCCAAAAAAATTGTCGTGTAGTGTGATCCGCCCTTTAAGTTTTATGATAGAATGAGGGTCACTACCGAGTTCATTTACGATTTATTCGGTACTTCGCTGTTGAGGAATTCTCCTGAGGGTTGAAGTGGATAGATAAGTAATGAATGATGAAATGGTTGTATGAGGGAATGAGCTAGAGAGGAGCGGTAGAAGATCACCAAGCCCATGAATGTTTATTCCAGAAGGCGTAGAGTTGGCGGGTGGTTCCGTTGAAGCCGTTACGCTCCATTGGGCGATCGATACTGCCAAAGTACTTAGGGGTATTCCAACTGCCGCCATTGTAGTTGTAAATTTTCGATCGTCCATTTTCCCAGAAGACGCCACTATATTGCCACATGCACCAATCGCTCCAGACTCCAGAGGCTAGGGCGAGTTTGCGCGGGGTTTCAAAGCGGTTGTAGCCATTAGTATAGAGCGCGAGCCAGTAAGGGCATAGGCGCAAGCGGCTGCGCTGTGCATATGTGGCTCGATTTAGGGTGTTACGGATTTGCGGGCCGTTTTCTAGATAGACGACGGGATGGATGCCAGTGTGGCGGTAGATCTCGTCTACAAAGCCGACCATGAGGTTAGCGCTGCATTTGGTGTCGAAATCGGCGACAAGTAAGATGCGCTGCGTTTGTAGGCTGTAGTTTTTCTTGATTGAGCTAAGTCGGCGAAGAAAGCGACTGGCTTGGTATGTTGCGGATTGGCTAGGAACGACATAACAGTAGGAGCCTAACAACATACCTTGGCGTTCGGCTCCTGATAGGAAATCGCCACATTTGCTGTCGTGGCGACCTGCTTTAGTTCCGCGAGCGATGAGCCCTAGGGCTCCATTGTCTTTCAGTGCTTTTTGGTTCAGAGGAGTGTATCCGTGACCCGCACGTTGCCGTTCTTTTGGATCATATTCGGAGACATTGATTATCTGAGGGGCCGAGTTGAAGCTGACTCGGCCGTATGGGCTAGCGCACGAAACGACTGTCAGTGCAGCCGTCAAGAGTAGGGGGAAGTATCGGGGGGACATAGCAACTTCGTAGCCTACATGATGTTAGAAGTAGGTGGAAGAAGTTAGGTTAAAATAGCTGTATATTGCACAGTTCTAGTTTTTGATCAAAAATAAGTAATGCTTGTTCCTGTATGGTCTTCGACAATGAATCTAGCAGATCAGTAGATCTAGACATTTTCCGCATCAAAATGGCTTATGAAGCTAAAATGATTTGTAAGAGCTTCGTTTACTCCATGAGTTTTTGAAGCAGGGGGCGGATGGCGTCTGCCCAAACTTGGTATTGGTCTGGGTTCGGGTGAAGGAGGTCCTTCATGACTTGTTTAGAAAGCGTGCCGTCTTCTTCGAGGAAAACGTTGTTAATATTGAGGTAGAAGACGCGTTTGTTGTCGGCGTAGGTTTCGATGATTTTGTTAGTGCCATCGATGAGTTTGCGTTTTGGATCTTCTGGTGTGGTGCCGCGTGGGAAAATGCCGAGTAGGAGGATCTTGGTTTCGGGTTGTTTCTTTTCTAACAAATCAAGAATCGCTTTAATGCCGTCAGCGGTTTGTTCGGAAGGTTCGTCGCGGTGTCCGGCATTGTTGGTACCGATCATCATGACGATAGCTTTGGGAGAGATGCCGTCGACTTCGCCGTTTTCGATACGCCAGAGAACATTTTCTGTGCGATCACCTGAGTAACCGAGGTTGAGTGCTTTGTAGGGAGCATACTCTTTCGCCCAAACTTCTTTGCCTTTGTTCTCCCATGCGTGAGTGATGGAGTCGCCGATGAAGACGAGCTGGACGTCGCCGAGATTTTTCTTTTGTTCGAGCTTTTCTTGGTGTCTGGGCATCCACCATTTTTGGGTGCGGCTTTCTGGAGTGGTGGAGAGCGAGCTGTCAGTTTCTGCACAGAGTGGGAGAGAAAGGAGGCTAAGAGCAATAGCGAGATATTTCATAATTATTGTACTCTTAATGAACTGATCGTCTATCAGCCAGCTTTTAGTTGGCTGAGCTGAGTGTGGCAGGGAGTTTAGAAGATATGGATAAATTGCTTCACCGCCTCGCTAAAATTGAAATGGGCTCGCATCGTGCAGCAAGTCAATTTGTCCTCACGATCTAAGAAGGAGCATTATCCTTGTCGATGGGGTGGCAGCGATCATCATAAGTGTAGCGCTTTCGGAGGCTCGGAAGTGGAATGATACAATAAGGGAAACGATGAAGTTAGTTATTCTACTTACTATGCTGTTAGGTGGCTACGGTTTAGTCATAGCTGAAGAAGTGCCAAACGAGAGACTTGTAGAGCCTCTTCACCGTGCAGTGATCGCAGAGGAGGAGGTGGATCCGAATTCACTGCACTATGCTCTGAGCGCGGATCAGAGAGGAGTCGATTTGCCGACGAGTGAGCTGAAGATGATGTTGCGGCCGCTGACAAAAGAGGAGCTGGAGCTGGAGCTGCAAGAGTGGATGAATTTGTTGAAGCAATTAATAGCGAACTCATCGGGAGTGAATCTTGAGGTGGCGAGGCTGAAGGAGGAGGATTTGGAGAGTGAGCATGCAGTTGCATTACGAGAAAAGCAGTTAGAAAATCGCCGCCATGAGTTAATTCTAGTGAAGCACATCAATACCGTACTTAGTGCATTAGAGCAGAAAGGGGGAGAAGTCGAAACTGAGCGTCTTTATGTGAATGCAGTTGTGGAGACGAAGGATGCCACGACGAAAAGCGCTACGGACCAAGTGACGGCGTTGGCGGCCGATTTTGGTGTGTGGTTTGCTAGTCATGAAGGGGGAGAGAAGTTCATGCAGAATGCTCTACGATTCATAGTTATATTGATCGTGTTTGCAGTCTTGGGGAGGTTGATAGCTGGGATTACGCGGCGAGTGATGCGACGGCAGCATCGAGGTTCGGTGATGCTGCGTCAGTTCATTCAGAAGTCGATCGGGCTGGTAATTTTTTTCATCGGCTTTCTTGTTGCTTTAGCCGCTGTGGGTGTACACGTCGCATCAATGTTAACAGCAGTGGGAGCAGGTGGTGTGATTATTGGTTTTGCTTTACAGGACAGTATTGCGAACTTTTGGAGTGGGATTATGATAATGGTGTATAAGCCCTTTGATGCTGATGATTTTATATCTATTGACGGAGTAAAAGGGAAGGTTGAGCGGATGAGTTTTTTAAACACGACTCTGGTGACAATAGATAATAAGGAATTGGTAATTCCGAACAGAAATGCATGGGGGAATACTATAACCAACTACACGGCACGGGCTGTGAGGCGTGTCGATCTGGTGTTTCGTATAAGTTATGGAGATGATATTCAGCGTGCATTGAACTTACTGAAAGAGGTGGCCGAGTCGCACAAGTTAGTGCTCGCGAAACCAGAGGTGACTACTGGAGTGCAGAGTTTGTCTGAGTCTGCGGTAGAGATTTTTGTACGCCCTTGGACAAAAACTGAGGATTACTGGCCAGTGCATTGGGACCTCACGAAAGAGGTGAAGGAACGCTTTGCGCGGGAGGGCATTTCTATTCCGAAACCGCAACAGGAAATCGTGATGCATCAGGCCGAAAACCTGCCGGGATAAGGGTCTAAAGGTGGCCTGTTTGTTTCAGTCCTTCGTTAGGAATAGGAAAAGTCTGTTAGTGGTCTGCCGCGTGGGTGACGACATCACGCCCAAGGATAGATTCATAGCGTTGAATGTAAGCTGCGGCCGTGTTCTCGTGGTTGAACATTTGAGCACTTTCACGCATGATGCGGCGGATAGTTTTGTGCTTAGCTTCGGGTTCCCATTGGTAGAATTTAATAGCTTCATCAATGGCCCAACGCAGGCCTGAAGGGCTGTAGTGCTCGAAGCGGAATCCGTTACCAAGTTTGCCATCATAGTGCATATGCCAGACTGTGTCATGGATGCCGCCAGTGTCGTGTACTACTGGAATACAGCCATATTTAGGTGCTACCATTTGAGGAAGGCCGCATGGTTCGAAGCGTGAGGGCATGAGCATGAAGTCGGAGCCGGCGTAGGCGAGACGCGAGAGGCTCTCATCGAAGTCACATACGGCGACTTTGCCATCGAGTTCGTGTAGTGCGACGATGTCTCTAAAATGTTGAGAGAATGAACCACTAGCGACAATGACGATTTGTAGGTCGAGCTGAGCGTAGTCTGCTACAGTGTTGTACATGATGTCGGCTAGGAGCTGACAGCCTTTTTGCATGGGGTCGAGGCGTGAAGGCCAGAAAAAAATAGGCGCGTCAGGATTGAGGTTTAGGCCAGTGGCTTGTTGGAGTTGGGCCTTATTTAAAGCTTTTCCTTCTACAAAGGTGTCTGGGCTAAAATGGTGTTCTAGTGCAAGGTCAGTCTCTGGGTGGAGCGATTCGTCAGGAGCATTGAGGATACCGCTGGCGCAGCCTGCGTAGAGTTTATTGGCTAGTTCGTTTCGAATGGCATCTGGCACGAACTCGTGTTTTCCCTCAACCACTTCATAGAGAAAAGTAGTGCTCACAGAGTTGACGTGGTCTGCTGCAAAAATCCCTGTGGCTAAAAGGTCCACAGGGATGTCATTGCGAGCATGGTCGTAGCTATCGGGTCGCTCGGTGAAATAGAGGTGCTCCCAAAAGTCTGCGGCATCGATTCCTTTGTCTTCCATATAAGCCATAGTTAGACGTTCGGAGTGAATGTTATGGCAGGTGAAAAGGCAAGGGATGCCCAAGCGTTTAGCTGCTGCGGGAATGAGGCCTGTCATCCAGTCATTGCAGTGGATGAGATCGGGTTTGACTGAGGGTATGATATTGTTGATAACTTCGCGTTGGAACGCTAGTGCGGTATTATGGTTTTCGGCAATGTCGTAGACCTTGCTGCGGCGATAAAACACACGATCCTCTGCAAGGTGGATGCGTTTGTCAGGGAGAGCATCGGTAACGCGTTCGTATTGGCGCTCGAAAATTTCCTTCATGTCCGTTTGGAACATGTGGCGGTAGTTTGGTAGGGCTACGTGAACGTCTGCGCCTTGATCGTAAAGAGCTTTGACGAGAGAGGCTGAGACGTCTGCCATACCTCCAGCTTTGGCATGGAGACGCTGGGCGAGATTGCCCATGCCTGATGGTAAATACGTAATCTCCGGAGTAACGACAAGAATGCGGGATTGGTTAGGTTCAGCCTGCGGTGTCTTGTCGTTCGTTGGGGATTTACTCATGGTCGTTACTTATGGGTAGCAAATGTGTGAAGCAGATTCAAATAGAGATGTAGCTATTTTCATTCGGCGAAGCCAAGGAGGAGGCTTTTTAGGTAAGGCTTGTAGCTTATGGTGTAGAGCAGCATTTGCTGACAGCTCTGACACAATCATGAGCTTAGTTCATGATTAGAGAGAGTAGAGCAGCTCTTATGCCAAGTGAATCTAGGTCTAGTTTGCTTTTTTAGGAGAAATAATATTTCTCGGTGACAAATATGCTGTAGTGGCTTTAGTGAAGCTAAAGCAAATTTCATTTATGCAGTATCCTTTTCTTACAGACGCCTACCACATCCCTTGGTCATTTTTGACTCCTGATCATATCGAATCTGATATTACTAAAGCATTAGAGCTAGCTGAACAGCGCCTTGACGCTATCCGTAAATTGGATGTTTCTGCAGTTACTTATGAAAATACCTTCGGAGCTCTTGAAAATGCCGCGCAAGAGCTTGAGCGTGGTTGGGGGAGATTAAGTCACTTAGATTCTGTTAATGACAACCCCGAACAGCGCGCTGGTATGAATGCGATGCTGCCTAAGGTTTCTGCGTTTTATTCACAGATCTCACTCGATGCAGATATCTGGAAAGCATTAAAAGCCTTTTCAGAGAGTCCATCTATGACGGAGCTAAGTTCTGTCAAAAAGCGATTCGTTGAAGAAACCTGTGCGGATTTCATTCAAGCGGGTGCAGACCTTCCAGATGAAAAGAAAAAGGAAGTGGCGGACATTGATGCCGAGCTCTCACAAAAGACGAAAAAGTTTTCAGAAAATGTGTTAGATTCGACCAATGCGTGGGAGTTGATCATCCACGACGAATCGCGTTTGAGTGGGCTTCCAGAAATGGCCAAGGAATCGGCGAGGTTAGATGCGCTACAGCATGGTCATGGCTCTGAGGACGCTCCGAAATATCGTTTTACTCTGCAGTATCCATCGATGGGTCCAGTGCTGCAGTACGCTGATGATGATGCGCTGCGTAAGGAAATCTGGGCGGCAAATGGAACGATTGGACGCGATGGCGAATATGATAACACTGAGCTGATTTGGGAAATTCTCGAGCTACGTCAGCGCAAGGCAGAAATCCTTGGTCACGCGTCATTTCCCGATCTCATCCTGCAGCGCCGGATGGCTAAGAGCGGGAATGCCGCGCTCGAATTTACAGAAGATTTACACCAGCGAATCAAAGGGCAATTTCTGAAGGACACTCAGGAGTTACAAGAGTATAAGGCTGAGAAAACTGGCAGCGATTCTGGACCGCTCGAGCCGTGGGAAACGGGGTATTGGGCAGAGAAACGCCGTAAGGAGCAATACGACTTCGATGACGAAGCTCTGCGTCCTTATTTTCCAGTCGATCAAGTGATGGATGGTATGTTCTCGATCACTTCCAAGCTTTTTGGAATTCGCATTGAGCAATGTGCCGTGGTGCATGGGCGAGAGGAAGAAGGGAAAGTACAGGTGTGGCACGAAGATTGTAAATTTTATGATGTTTTCGATGCAGAATCTAACGAGCTGTTAGGTTCCTTCTACGCTGACTGGCATCCGCGATCCACTAAGCGTGGTGGGGCGTGGATGAACTCACTCAAAACGGGTGGGCCGTTAGATAATGGGAAACGTGAACCACACTTGGGGCTGATGATTGGCAACATGACTAAGCCAGTGGGCAACAAGCCCGCATTGTTAGATCACCGAGAGGTGGAAACTATTTTCCACGAGTTTGGTCATCTGCTTCATCATTTGTTAGGAGATGTCGAAGTGCGTTCTCTTTCTGGCACCAACGTTCCATGGGACTTTGTCGAGTTGCCATCGCAGATCATGGAGAATTTCTGTTGGGACCGTGAGTCACTGGATATGTTTGCCAAGCATTATGAGACGGGTGAAACCATTCCTGAAGAGCTGTTCCAGAAAATGGTGGCAGCGAAGAACTACATGAGCGCCAGCGGCTTCATGCGCCAGCTCTCACTCGGCAAGCTCGATCTCGAACTGCACCAGAACTTCAAAAACTATAAGGGACGCGATTTGGATGAAGTTGATGCCGCGATTCTCAAGGACTACAAGGCGCCGCTCGCTACTGAGTCACCCACCATTGCCCGCCGTTTCTCGCACCTGTTCTCTGGTCCAGTAGCCTACGCGTCTGGGTATTATTCCTACAAATGGGCAGAGGTGTTAGATGCCGATGCGTTTACCCGTTTTCAAGAAGAAGGAATTCTGAATACGGAAACGGGGATGAGCTTCCGCCGCGAGGTGCTTTCGCGCGGGAATTCGCGGCCGGTGGATGAATCCTACCGAGCCTTCATGTCACGCGACCCAGAGCTGACACCGCTGTTAGAGCGAGCTGGTTTGGCGTAGCAGATCGAGTGGGGTTGGGTGTTGCCGTCACAGGTGATACTTAACCTGCTCATTGAGTGTCCTCATTTATGAGGCAACAAGGACAGAATGGGCTGTAGCAAATAAGCCTTGTGCTATGAGTAAGTTCTGACATAGTGACTCCGTCGTCGGCAACAAAACGACATACTTTTTAGTTTTTCTTTCACGGTTATTTGCTCTGATTTTTTAGTTTAAGGAGTACCCAATATCGCTGATTTTTCAGCCCTTTGCGCGAGATAAAGTTGCTAGAGCGCATTGCTAACTAGTTGAATCTATTTCGACTCGTACCGGGCTGAATTCAAGCCAGAGCACTAGATCTCTGCACCCAACTTTTCTTGGAGCTACATCAGCTAGGCTTCCAAGATCAAATCACCCAATCAATGAAACATTCCATCATGACTGTGTTGAATAAACGCAGCCACAAGCCCTCCCATTTTAATCAATTACTTACGACTTTAGGCCTCAGACAAACAGCTGAACCTCAGCTCAAAGCACCAACTGCGAAGCTTGGGAAAGCGCACGGATCCAGAGCAATCAAGCAAAATACTTCGACCAACGCTCAGGACAAAAACCGAGTCACCGGACGAATTCAAATCACGGCCCAAGGGCGTGGATTCGTTCAGCCAGATAATCCAGATGCAGAGGAAATCGTCATTTCAGCGTGCCAAACAGGCACGGCATTCAATGGAGATCGTGTACAGGTGAAGCTGAGCGCTCATTCTCAAGGTTCCCGTTCTAACAGTAGACCTACAGGGGCTGTGGTTGCTGTGCTCGAGCGCAAGCGCACGAAATTTGTTGGCACATTAGAGCGTAGGGATTCCTCGTATTTCGTGGTTCTTGATGATTCACGCATATCCCAGCCATTCCAAGTCGCTCCTCCTAAAAAAGGTCGCGCTAAACTCGGTGATAAGGTCCTTGTAGCACTTAAAAAGTGGAGCTCTGCTCGTGATATTCCACAGGGAGAAATTATGGAAACACTTGGGCCAGCCAATGGCAAAGGTGTGGACATGGTAGGCGTGCTTCGTCAGTATGATCTTTCGGCTGAGTTTCCACCGGAAGTTCTCAAAGAGGTAAAGCGACTGGGTTCTACAGTCACGAAGAAGGACCTCACAGACCGTACAGATTGCCGTTCGCATCCAGTCATCACCATTGATCCTGCTGATGCAAAGGACTTCGATGACGCCTTCTCGCTCACTCGCGCAGGAAAAGGCCGTTGGAAATTGTGCGTGCACATTGCAGATGTTTCTCACTACGTAAAAGCTGGTTCAGCAATTGATAAAGAAGCGCAACTGCGAGCGAACTCGACCTACCTGGTAGACCGCGTGATTCCGATGCTACCAGAGGCTCTGAGCAACCATCTTTGCTCCTTGATGCCGCATGTAGATCGCTTAACGAAGTGTGTGGAGTTTCTGATTACGGACGAAGGGAAAGTACTTCGTTCAAGCTTTTATGCGGCAGTCATTCATTCAAAACAGCGCTACAGCTATGAGCAAGCGATGGATGTCATCGAGAATGATCCAAGTAATCCGTTAGAGCAGATGCTGCATAGTGCAAATACATTGGCTGCAAAAATTAGACGGCGTCGTATTCAAGCGGGCTCGTTAGATATGGATTTTCCTGAAACGAAGATCCATTTAGATGCTGAAGGAAAAATTAAAAAACTTGAAGCTGTCGATTACGATGCTTCACACCAATTGATTGAAGAATTCATGCTTTTGGCCAATGAATCTGTTGCGAGACATTTGCAAAAATTGAAACGTCCCAGTTTGCATCGCGTGCATGAAGAACCTGATTGTGAAAGGCTCGCAGAGTATCGCACGGAAGTACGCAAGCATGGTATCCAATGCGGAGATCTCACGAAGACAAGCGAAGTGCAAAAACTCTTCAAGAGATTGCACGAGCACCCTATTGGTCCAGTATTAAAAATTGGCTTCCTGAGGTCGCTGATGAAAGCTCGTTACGCTGCAAAACCAGAAGGGCATTACGGCTTAGCCAAAACATTCTACACACATTTCACATCGCCGATCCGTCGTTATGCGGATCTTGTGGTCCATCGTAGTTTGTTCGGTGAAACACAAGAAATCAACATGGAGGACATCGCTCTTCACATTACGGACAAAGAGAGCAATTCCACGGATGCTGAGCGCGATAGCAAAAACTTGAAGCTCTATTCCTTCTTGAGTGCACAGTTAGAAACTAAAGAGCGTCAAGCTTACACCGCGCTAGTCACGGAAGTGAGAAACATCGGGATTTCAATCAGTGTTTCCGAGCTGGGACTCAAAGGAATGATTCCTTTCTCACAGCTCAAAGACGATTTCTATCAATTTGATCCAGCCAAAAATATTGCGAGAGGGCAGCGCCAAGGACGTCTCTTTAAGCTTGGAGATGAAGTGCAGGTTGTGATCGCCAAAGTAGACTCTGACAAGCAACGCCTCGACTTCACACTGTCGTCTAACAAGCGTCGTTCAGAGAGAGCTCCACGAAAGCGCCGAGCCCGAAAGCGTGGAGCAAAGCGAGCAGCCCTCGCTCCTGCATAAGGTTTTAAAGGAAAAGCCTCTTTGATCATTAGAATCAAAGAGGCTTTTTTTGAAGTATGGGGGCGGTTATCGAGGCCGCCCAAGGTTGCTAGCCGAGCTTATCCTTCACGGCTGCGAGGAGGTCGATGGCTTTGTCGATCAGAGTCTAGCGTTTAATTATTAGGGTGTTATCTCTTAGCCTTTATCACGCGTTTATTTTCATATCGATTTTATCGACGAAAGATCGACTTCCTCATTTGTCGGATCGAAATTCACGAGAAGAATGCAGTTCAGTTTGAGGAGAGGTATTTGTGGGATTAAATGTAGATTGGCCATGCAGCAATACTTTCAGTGTTGGGAAAGACTGAGGATGTGGTGACTTCATGTGACATGGGGCTAGGAGCGGTAAGCTTTCTACTTGTTAGTTTATGTTGCAAAACATTTAATCTTCAGAGTGATCTTATCGAGACAGTTTTTTGAAGGTTTGGTGGTAGGCTTATCCACCATGTTCATTTATGTAATTTGTACTGCGGAGGATAAGGGTGTTGCTTCGATGCCAGAGGAGAAAGTGAGGAATGTACGTATAAATAGGAGCGATAAGAAGTTTGGCTCTGATCCGAGTGTAATGGCGAGACGCGTCAAAGATATGCGTACTTTGCGACCCAATCAGAGTTCTAAAATGATTGATAGCATGACAGAGCAAGACATCAAAAATGGGATAAGGGCACTTATGGCAAATGTGAGTATCGTAGATGGATTGGATAGTGAGTCAGAATGGCTTTTTATGGCGTTGCTTTCTGAATTTGCTGAGAGAGATGAGAAGGGAATGATGGAGTGGGTAACAAGAGAGTGTAATAGTATGACTGCTGACTCAATTATAGTAGATCGGCTCCGTAGAAAATTTCAGAAAAAACAGCCTGACAATAGGCAAGAGTTTTTTGAGAAAGGTGGTGAACTTCTGAGCTCCGACGGAAGGGCTGCTTTGGCTGGATCAATGATGTTGAATACGAAAGATATTTCAACAGAAGACGCGTTGTTTTTTTTAGGGCACCTTAGTGTAGGCCGCTCTGCTATATCAGGAAATATGGGCTTTGCTGATCAGTTTGATTTCCGAACTTTCGCAGGGTCATTAGTTAGCATGGTTTCAAATATTGAAAACTCTCAGAATACTTTAAGTGCTATACCTAATAATTTATTAACGGAATGGGTCAAGAGAGATCCAGAAGAGGCGTTTGAGTTCTATCAAGAGTACTTGTACAAAAAACCATATTCGATTCTAGGGAATGGGTATCCAGAAATGATTCAAGGCTATGTCAATTCAGCAACTGAGGAACAAGCATCCTCCTGGCTAAATGATGTGTTAGAATCTACAGATCTTACTGATAATGAGTACAGCGAGGTCATAGATAAGTTGACTAGACAAGAATTCGGTGGAGTTGGATTCAACGAAGCTTTATTAAACAAATCATCCAACCGTGATGTATTGATGGCTGAAATTGCTGGAGCTGCACTTAGATATAGTGATGCTGCGGATCGACTGGGTAAGAGTATTCAGAGTTTTACAAGTTTTGATCACTACTTAGAATCTGCTATGAAAGCAATTCTCGGTGATTCGCCTATATATTCAAGTGAGGGCCGATTGATTAATGTTCTCCGAGAGATGGGGCGCAAAGAAGCTGAGATTGAGTACGTAAAATCGATCTATCAGGAGGCGAAAGAAATTAAGCTTGGCCGTTAATGCATAGCGATAGGTGAATCAATCGCTCCTCCATGTCCGGTGACCCATAGTTCACTTTCTTTGTTAGAGATGCTGGGGGATGGTTCTATGCCGCAACGCTTTCAGAGTTGTTGCTAAATTACGCATTGAGCCCTCATGTTGTAAGCTTTGCCAATTTTATGGGGCTGGGAGAGAGAAGTCCGTTGGGTTTCGATCAAGCTAGGATAGTGCTTGAGCTGTGGGAATGATGCAATGACTTTATTAGATTACACAAAAAGGGTTGATAGAAAAATCTATCAACCTTTTTTTGTGATTGAGATGGTTTGTGGAAGTGACGTCTTCGGCGAAGCCGTCCTACCCATTTAGCCGAGTTTGGTTTTCGCGGCTGCGAGGAGGTCGCCGGCTTTGTCGCGTTCTGGTGCGGCACCGCGTGCTTGATCGGGTTTGCCGCCGCCTTTGCCGCCAGCGATGGGGCCGAGTTCTTGGATGAGTTTACCGGCTTGGAGGCCTGCAGCTTGTGCGTCTGGACCACAGAAGGCACCGAGGTGAAGGCGTGAACCGTCATCGACGATCATGAAGCCTGCACCGGTGAATTGTTTTTTCTTAAGGCCGTTGAGCAGTTCCTGTAGCATGTTTGCTGGGCCTTCGAAGATCTCTGCGATATTGCCTCCTTTTTCTAATAGCTCCACGAGAGCGGCATCTGCCATGGCGGCTGCGGCACCAGCCTGTGCCTTTTTGAGCTTCTTATCGGCTGCGGTGACAGTGTCGCGCAGGCCCTGGGTGTAGGCTAGCGACTTGTTAAAGGTGTTGTTGACTGTCTCAAAGGAGGCTTCTGCTAGCATTGCTGGCATGAGGTGCGCTTCGAGAGGGTAGTGTACTTCTTCTGAGCCGATAGTCTTGAGGCCTTCGTTAATTTTTTCGAGTTTGGAGCGGAGTTCGTCTTCTTCGTGGCCGTTTTTCTCTATAATGCTCCGAGCCCAATCGTAAGCTGCGATTCCGCAAGCGGCTTCGATGCGACGTACGCCTGAGGCGATGGCGCTTTCGGATTTAATTTTGAAAATGCCAATGTCAGCGGTGTTATCGAGATGAGTACCGCCGCAGAGTTCCATAGCGTAGCCGTCGAGCCCGAGCTCGTTGCCGCCGATTTGGACCACGCGGACTATTTCGCCATACTTATCCCCGAAGAACTGCATGATGTCTTCGCGGTCTTTGACGTCGGCGTGTGGTACTTCATTGTAGAATACGCCAGAGTTCTCGGCGATTTTTTCATTCACCTTGACTTCGATTTCGGTAATTTGCTCAGGGGTGAGCGCTCCGGAGGTGAAGTCGAAGCGGAGGCGGTCAGTGGTCACGAGTGAGCCTTGTTGAGTAGCGTCTGTCGAGACGACTTCGTGAAGTGCCCAGTGCAGCAGGTGTGTTGCGGTGTGGTGGGTTTCGATACGGCGGCGGCGCTTAGCGTCGACAGTGAGAGCAATGGTGTCACCGATGGAGATCTTGGCATCTTTCGCCACTTCATGCGCGATGGCTTGGCCTATTTTCTGGACTGAAGGCACCTCGATAGCATCGCCAAACTCACCGTCTTTGAAGGGGGTGAGGATACCGGTGTCACCGAGCTGGCCACCCATTTCAACGTAGAATGGGGAGCGATCGGTAATGACTAGGAGGGCATCGTCGCTTTCGTGAATTTCGAGAATTTTTGCCTCGCTGGAGTCTTCATCGTAGCCGGTGAATTTGGTTTCGACGTCTGAGGAGATGTCGAGGGCGCGGACGATCGTTTTCTTCTGTGATGCTTGGGAAAGGGTGCGCGCTTCGTCCATGCGTTTCTCGAATCCATCCATGTCGATTTCAAGTTTACGCTCCTGGCAGAGGAGCTCGGTGAGATCGATCGGGAAACCGTAGGTGTCGTAGAGTTCGAAGGCGAAGTCGCCAGAGATTTTTCCTTTTTCAGCTTCGGCGTCGAACATGCCGAGCCCGCGGTCGAGGGTGCGGTTGAAGGATTCTTCTTCGCGCGTCAGAGTTTCTTTAATGGCGTCGCGGCGGGTTTCCATTTCTGGGAAAACATGTTTCATCTGGTCGACGAGGGTGTCGACAAGTTGTGGCAGGAATGGAGTTTCGCCCGTGAACCCGAGTGTGCGTCCGTAGCGAACGGCGCGGCGGAGAATGCGGCGGAGGACGTAGTTGCGGCCAGTGTTGCCAGGTAGGATGCCGTCGGCAATGGAGAAGGAAAGGGTGCGGATGTGGTCGGCGATCACGCGGAAGGCGACTGCTTCTTTCATTTCCACAGAGAGGGTCGATTTATCTACTTCTACGGACTCAGGGTAGATGTCTTGGTACTTCTTGTTAGAAATCTTTTCGAGGGCTTTGAAGAGCGGGGTGAAGAGGTCTGTGGAGTAGTTGGTTGGCTTTTTTGAGAAGTCGGTGAAACCTTTAGTGCCTTGGTAGATCGAGCATGCGCGTTCGAAGCCCATGCCGGTGTCGACGTGCTTGGACGGGAGGTCGCGGAATGTGCCGTCGGCTTCAGCATTGTACTGAATGAACACGAGGTTCCAGATCTCGATACAGAGGTCGGAGTCCATGTTGACGAGCTTGCCCTCGCTGTCGCCATTCGGTGTGAGATCGACATGGAGCTCGGAGCATGGACCACATGGGCCGGTGTCACCCATCATCCAGAAGTTGTCTGCCTTGTTGCCATCGACGACGTGTTTGACTGGGTCGAGCCCTTTGGATTCGAAGAGTTTCGCCCACAGGTCGTAGGCTTCTTGGTCGAATTCGGATGGATCGCCGAGTGATTTGTCTGGACGATAGACGGTGGCGTAGAGGCGCTCAGGAGGGAAGCCCCAGCGCTCGACAATCAGGTCCCAGCCCCACTGGATGGCTTCTGGTTTGAAATAATCACCAAACGACCAGTTACCGAGCATTTCGAACATGGTGTGGTGGTAGGTATCGTAGCCTACATCATCGAGGTCGTTGTGCTTACCGCCGGCGCGGATACACTTTTGGGTATCGGTCGCACGTGGCGGGCTGTAGGGAGCTTTTTCGGTACCGAGGAAATAGGGGACGAACTGGTTCATTCCCGCATTGGTGAAGAGCAGGCCAGGGGACTGTGGAAGCAAGGAAGCGGAAGGCACGAGGGTGTGCTGACGCTCCTTGAAGAAGTCGAAAAATGATTGGCGGATTTCGTTAGCGGTCATGAGATTGATTGTCCCTTATCTATTTATAAAAATTGGCGAGCGGCCGAGCGGTGGCTCGAAAGTCGATTTGATGACCGAGGGAGTAGGTGTTCAGCGGCTGAGTTTCAAGGGTTTTCTGGGGCTGGTGTTTACCTAGAAAACTAGTAGACGCTCTGGCCGACGAGGTCATCGGCTGCTTTTAGGAAATCGTTGACCGGCTTCTCGAGAATCTGAGTCATTTCGGGATTGTGTTCAATGCGATCAATGGACTGCTGAATGCTGATGTAAGCTCGGTCAAGTTTACTCCATTGGGTTTGGAGTTTTTCCTTGGCTTCATCATTAGAAATAGGGGAGAGCCTCATGGTCTTTTTCATTTCTCTCAACTCGTCGGAGAGACTCCGTAATTCTTCAGCAGTGCTGTGAGCTGATGTCACGCCAGTGGCTTTTTCCATGCTGGATGCTCCGCGTTTGACAATTTCAGCATATTTGTCGGCTTGAATTACATAGTCACGCAGACCGTCATATTTTACGTAAAAGCAGAATAGAGCGATTCCTATTAGAAAGATGCTGAGAAATATTTTTGATAGAGTATTCACTGAATTTTCTGAGTTTTGTAGTGGTGTCTACCATCTACTACGAGTTGAGAGCTCGAATAATAGTGAGTAGAAGCTCCCTAACCATAGAAATGGTAAGAAGAAGGTTAGTAGAATTGTGCAGGTTTGCATTCCATCCAGGGATTGGAACATATGGATAAAATAGGAGTAGATATGATTAATATGTGAGCTCAGCCAGAGGTTTTCACCTACTACAGCACCGAAGTTAGTTAGGTAACCAAGATAACTGGCATAAAGGTAGCTGCCGATAGAAGCGCTAGCTACGAGGAGGCGCTCACCGGTCGTGCACTCTTCTTTTGGACCCGCGAATAGAAGTATGACAAAGATTGTAGGTAGTGCACAGTATAGGTAGTGAGGTTGAGCATATTGATTCAACCATGCCCATGTGTATGCCAAGAGGATTGCTGCTGTAAGTATTCGGAAAGTGAGCCAAAAGTGAGCGTGTTTTGAAAAAAGAGAGGTCTTATGTTGGGATCTGCGGGTTTCTAAGGCTCTCGTTAAAATTTGGCCATCTTTTGAGGAAGATACATGCTGTTTTTGGTCCATTCGCTGAATAAGGTCGAGTGAAGCCTGAAATTCATCGATATCTTTTATCGGAATCCAAGAGTGCATTCCCTCTTGCCAGAGCAAGCAAGTGTCTGGTTGAATTTTACGCTCAATGATGAGTTTTCGGATTTGATCATTAGATACGGGACCATGACGTTTGCCAGTGTGAGTGTAATACCATGGGTAGATTTGCATCAGAAAAAACGATCTTGAATGAACGAGGCCGTTTTAAAGAACGTTCTGTTAGTCTGCCAATTGAAAAATCAAGTTTATCAACGATTTCTGATAGAGGTGTTAGTGGTGGCTGGCTTCGCCGGAGCCGCTTGGGATGTGGATGCTTTCGACCATTTCTTGGATTTCTTTTGGTGGTGGTGGGGTGAGGGATGAGACGATGAAGGTCACGGCGAAGTTAATGAGCATGCCGAGGCAGCCGATGCCTTCGGGGGTGATTCCCCAGAGGTATTGATCGGTGGTACCGCCCCAGAACTGGAAGTAGAGGATGTAGCCGAGGGTGAAGGCGATGCCTGAGATCATGCCTGCGATGGCTCCTTGTTTGTTGACCCGTTTAGAGAAAATGCCCATGAGTAGCGTCGGGAAGAAGGAGGATGCGGCGAGGCCGAAGGCGAATGCTACGGTCTTGGCGATGAACTCGGATGGAGGGTTGATACCGAAGAAGGACGCTACTGCGAGTGCGGCAAAGGAGGCCAAGCGCGCGTACATGACTTCTTCTTTGTCGCTGAGGTCAGGTTTGACGATTTTTTTCATCAAGTCGTGTGAGATCGAGGTTGAGAGGACGAGGAGGAGTCCGGCAGCAGTGGAGAGTGCCGCGGCGATGCAGCCAGCCATGAGCAGCGCGATGACCCACATAGGTAAGCTGGCCATGGATGGGTTTGCCATGACCATGATGTCATTGCCGAACCAGAGTTCATTTGGGTTAGAGGTGTCTGCTTTGTTCGCTAAGAGACGTTCGCCGTGGATGCCAACTTTCTGATCTTCGGGCGACTCCGCGGTTGGATAGGCCGGCTTTGAGCCTTGGAAGACGGAATTGCTGTTAGAGTCGGATTTGGCGGGGCCGTAGTATTGGATTTTTCCGTCGTCATTTTTATCGATCCATGCCATTTGGCCAGTGGCTTCAAATTCAGCGAGCCAGCTCGGGGCTTCGGTGTAGGAAGTGTTGTGGAGTTTTTCGATGAGGTTGACCCGAGAAAATGCTCCGATGGTAGGAGCGGTAAGGTAGATGACGGCAATGAAGAGCAGTGTCCAGCAGGCTGACTTGCGCACGGCTTTGACGTTTTTCACGGTGAAGAATCGGACGATCACGTGTGGCAGGCCAGCGGTGCCACACATCAGGGCGGCGGTGATACAGAACATGTTGACGGTGGAGAGTTTACCCGAGGTGTATTCTTGGAAGCCAAGTTCAGTGTTGATGTTGTTGAGTTTGTCTAGGAAGGGGACGGGCTCAACTCCGCCAGCAGTGTATTCGCCAATGAGGCCGAACTGTGGGACGACATTTCCTGTGAGGGCCATTGAGATAAAGATGGCGGGGATGGTGTAGGCGAAACACATGACGCAGTATTGGGCGACTTGAGTATAGGTGATGCCTTTCATGCCGCCGAGACCCGCGTAGAAGAAAACGATGGCGGCGCCGACGATGACACCGGCGGATATGCTGATGCCGAAGAGCTGAGAGAAGACGACCCCGACTCCGCGCATTTGCCCCATGATGTAGGTCATGCAGATGAAGATGGCGCAGACAACGGCGACGGCTCGGGCGACTTTGGAGTAATAGCGGTCGCCTACAAAATCAGGCACGGTGGCTTTACCGAATTTCCGAAGGTAGGGAACCATGAGGACGGTTAGCAGGACGAAGCCACCGGTCCAGCCCATGAGGAAGCGGGAGCCATCGTAACCACTGATTGCTACAGTCCCGGCCATGGAAATGAAGGTAGCGGCAGACATCCAGTCGGCAGCCGTGGCCATGCCATTGGCAAATGGAGAAACGCCGCCGCCTGCAGTGTAATATTCCTTAGTGGAAGAGGCGCGAGAGCGTACGGCAATGATGATGTAGACGGCGAAAGTGATGCCGATGAAGATGAAGTTGAGAAGGTCTTGGGACACGAGTTTTAGAGGTGGAAATTAGAAAAAAGCAGTTAGATAATCGAAAAAGTGTTAGAATGGTGCTTAGTCTTCTTCGGTGTAGCCGTGTTTTTTATCGAGTTTATTCATTCCCCAAGCATAGACGACGAGGATGAGGAGGAAGGTGATGATGGAGCCTTGTTGGGCCATCCAAAAGCCGAAAGGAGCAGTGCCGATGTTAGGCATATTCATGTCTAACCAATCTCGAAAAAGAACGCCGCACCCGAGACTGACAAAGAACCAGACGGCGAGAAGTGCGAGTACGAGGCGGAGGCAGGCAGCGCGGTGACGGCGTGGATGATCAACTTTCATAGGGTTTGAGAAATTTAGTAATCTACCATTGCTATGTGTTAGTCATCTTCATGACAAGGAAGGAAATGTGGCAAATGTAATTGAGCGTAGGCCATGTGGACAAATTGCTTCACTACAAGAGCGGATGGTTGTTCCTTTAAACTTGAGTCAAGTTAGACCCGTGCTATTTTCCCCTAGATCAATCAAACTATCGTGCATCCTTATTATAATCCGACTCAACGCGCTCGCTGCGCAGCGCTCTTTTCTTTTGTTAGTCCCCAAAAAATCACTAAGGCTCATAGATAATTACTGAGATGGGATTACTAGTATTTTATGTTGTATTGGCGTTGGGGGTGTCTTTTTTGTGCTCCGTACTGGAAGCTGTTTTGCTTTCGATCACACCTGGATTTATTCAGCACGAACTGACCTCCGGTAAGAAGTATGCGAATCGTTTAGCGAAGATGAAGGAGGAGGTAGACGAGCCGCTTTCTGCTATTCTGACGCTGAATACGATTGCCCATACGATGGGTGCAGCTGGAGCGGGTGCGCAGTGGAAGGTGCTGTATAATGACACTGGCGAGGCGATCTTTGCGGGTGTGCTTACATTATTAGTTTTGATTCTTTCAGAGATTATCCCAAAGACATTAGGCGCGAAGCTTTGGCGTCAGCTGGCGGCTCCAACAACTTACATTTTACGCATAATGATTTGGGTGCTGACCTACCTGCCTCCGTGGCCATTACCGGTTCTGAAAATGATTACCAAGTTGGTTGGTGGTGGCGGACATGGATCTGGTGTGAGTAAGGCTGAGTTGGCCGCGATGGCAGACATCGTGAGCCAGTCAGGTGAACTTAAGAATGAGGAAAGCCTGATTCTTAAGAATCTCTTGTTGTTTCAGTCGACTAAGGTGAGAGACATCATGACGCCTCGGACGGTGGTTTATGCGATGCGCCAGTCGAACACGGTGGATGATTTTCTAGAGGATTCCATGTTGAAGCCATTTTCGCGCGTTCCTGTGTTTGAGAAAGATAGAGACCATATCACGGGATTTGTACTTAAAAGTGACATGATGTTAGCAAAACTCAGTGGTGGGCATATCGACAAAACGCTCGCGGATTTTATTCGTCCCATCATGGCCGCATCTGGTCAGGATTCGATTTATGAGGTCTTCAAAACAATGACACAGAAAAAGCAGCATTTGATGTTAGTGGTGGATGAGTTTGGTGGAATGGATGGCGTGGTATCTATGGAGGACGTCGTTGAGACATTATTAGGAATGGAGATTGTAGACGAGGCGGATCGCAATGAAGACATGCAGGTTTTGGCTAGAAAGCTGTGGGCTCAGCGTGCGAAGTCGATGGGGATGGAGGAAGATACTGGCAGTAAATAAACTGAATGATTTCGATTTGAGTTGTCGACTCGGGTCAAGATCGGTGAGTTTGTAGAGGTGATGGAACTTCCTAATTGGTCGAAAGAGGTGATAGCGTCCTACGAGAGTGGGACAGCGGGTTGCTTTGTGCTACATGGTAATGTGAATGATCGCCTGTTGTTAGGGTATGGCAGGCAGAAGCGCAAACTGGGGAGTTTGAGCGAGTTTGTGCAAGAGACTCTCGTGCCGCAGTTTGAGGTAGTGCTTAGTTATGATCTTGGATTTGGATTGAGAATTGAACGAGGTGGGGAAAAGTTTCGTGAGTGGCCATCGCTCGAAGATACTCCAGAAATGCCACATGACCCGTTAGAAGCGGTGCGCTTCATTACGCATTATTTACAGTATTGCAGAAATCTACAGATTATGGGGCGGATGGCTCCGCGGGTGGCAGTGATCGTTAAGCAAGCGCATTTGGTGTGTCCTGCGATTCCTAATTTGTTGAATTACGATCTTAGCTCGATGGCCTCCTTGCTGCGAGGCTGGGCGGCAGATGCGCGACTTCAGGAATATGGGCAAACTGCCTTTTTAATTTCTGAAAACCTCAATGGCTTGCATCCACTGGTGGCTGAAAGCAGCCGTGTGAGCTCGATCGAGGTGCCCTTGCCGAATGCGGGGCAGATAGTGGATTTGTTAGATTTTTTGAAGGTGCGCTGTCCGAAGCCGCTCGAGGCATATGAGAACCAAATTAGAGCTGTCGCTGAAAAGCTGTTAGGTGCGAGCACCACTGCTGTTGAGCAATTGTTGTTGAGAGCGCAGCACGATGGGGAATCGCTCAGTGAAGGGCGTCTCTCGGAGCTGAAGAAGCAACTAGTGGAGCGTGAGAACAAAGGGTTGATCGATTTTGTTGAGCCTGATCGTTCTCTAGAAAATGTGGTTGGTCTGGACGGTGTGAAGCAATGGCTGAGACAAGATATCGCATTGTGGAATCAAGGGGAGTTAGAAGCGCTGCCGATGGGGTATTTGTTCTGTGGCCCGGTTGGTACTGGTAAAACTTATTTGGCCGAATGTCTCGCTGGCGAAGCTGGAGTTCCAGTGGTGACGATGCGTAATTTCCGAGATAAGTGGGTGGGCTCGACCGAAGCGAATTTAGAGAAAATCTTTGCCCTGCTTCACGCGCTTGGGCGCTGTATTGTGTTTGTCGATGAGGCGGATCAGGCACTCGGCAAGCGTGAGAGTGGATCGGGTGACTCCGGTGTGTCATCGCGCGTTTATTCGATGATGGCAAAGGAGATGTCGAACACGCGCAACCGTGGGAAGATTGTGTGGGTGCTGGCGTCGAGTCGTCCCGACTTGATAGAGGTTGATCTAAAGCGGCCAGGGCGAATCGATGTAAAAATCCCGCTCTTTCCCTCGCTCAATGCGAAGGAAGGTTTCGACCTGATCCAAGCGCTGTGTAAGCGCAGGGGCATTGTGTTAGAGGATGGCGATTTCGAAGAGCTGGCAGCTTATGTGCCTGAGTTGTTAACACCAGGTGCCGCGGAGACGCTGGCTGTGAAAGCGTATCGCATTAAGATGACGCAACAGTTCAGCGACAGCGAGTCACTGATTGCTTGCCTTAAAGAATATCGCCCACCCGTGGCACTGGAGACTCTGCGTTTCCAAATGCAGATCGCTGCTGACGAAGCAACGGATGCGAGCCTGATTCCTGAGGAGCTGGGACTTCATGAATAGTGGTCAAGTCTATGGTAGAGGTGTTTTATAGGGATGGGAAAATGGATTAACTGTAAAAAAATGGCCCGCTAGTTGCGAACTAGCAGGCCATAATTAAAGTGAAGTTGATGTGATTGATTAGTGAGTCACACGAGAGGTGCTACCATTGCTGAGGACGCGGACGCGGTCACCGACGGAGAAGGTCTCACGTTTGTTGACTTCTTGTACGACTGATACGCTACGGCCGCTGTCGAGGTCGACATTGATTTCGATGCCTTGGCGGGAGCCGATTGCTTGTTCGAGGTGTGAGCCGAGGGCTGCACCCGCTGCGGCACCACCGATTGCACCAGCAGTGTTTGCTGCGCTACCGCTACCGATTTCGTTACCGAGGAAGCCGCCGGCGATACCACCGAGCACGGCGCCAGCTTTGTTATTACCTTCGATTTTTACGTAACGGATAGAAGTGATACGGCCAGGGTTGACGGATTGTGCACGACCAGCTTCACCACGTGTGTAGGTGTCACCTGTCATGGAATTTTGAGCACAAGATGCAAAAAGCAGTGGGGCTGCTACTGAAAGGATAAGTAACTTTTTCATAGTCGACAGCGATGGTACATTGGTTTTTCTTTTCTGCAAGGACCATGATATGAAGGGGGTTGCGTCCGTATTATTATGAAATTTCCAAAGCTTACAGTTGCTGCATTGTCCTTACTATCAGATTTTTTATCTGCTCGCACTTGGACTGATGTAAAAGGGCGAACACTTGAGGCTGAGATGGTGAGTAAGAGTGAGAGTTCAGTGACCGTGTTGGTTAGGGGGCAGAAAACGGAGATAGCTTTGGAGATGCTGAGTGAGTCCGATCAAAAGTTTGTTAAGAATTGGGAGCGAGGGGATGTAGCGGGGTATGAGGCTTTATTTGAGCAGAAATGGCCAAAGCTCGTATCGATAGATCTGGATATTGAAATTACCGAAGAAGAGGGTGAAGATGGGAGTTACATTTACCGTAGCCCACATTATGAATTTATTAGTAATACTGAACTGAGTAAGGTTCCAGTGAAGCGGTTTTCAGTGTTGTTTGAAGCGACGCGCGAGTATGTGAGGCAATTGCCGTATGCGAATAAAAAAGCGCATCAGGAAAGTGTGCGTTATCAGGTGTTTTTATTCGATACGATGGAGTCCTACGTGCGAGCGGGTGGGCCTGAGGGATCGGCTGGAGTGTATTTGGGCGGCAAAGACGTGATCATGGTGCTGTGCCAGAGTTTGGGCTTAGTCAAACGGGGTAGCACTTGGGCGATGGATTATGATCGTACTAACAAGACCTTGCCCCACGAGATTACTCATCAGCTGACGGATAGAGAGTATTTTGTGGAGGGGGCGCGAGGATGGTTTAGTGAAGGTTTTGCTGAGTATGTGGCTGTCACGCCGTATCGCAGTGGGAAGTTTTCAGTGAGTAAGGCTCCATCGTATATTGAAGAATATGTGACTTCGTTCTCAAGAGTAGACAATAGGGGGCGTAATTTAGGTGAGGAGATTTTGGCGCCTCGCTTAGAGAAATTCATGACGATGTCGTACAGTGATTTCGCTTCTGCGGAAAATGGGAATTTCAATTATGGTCTCGGAGCTTTGTTAGTGACCTACTTTAACCATTATGATGGTGAGGGAGATGCAGCGAATATTAAGAATTTTTTACGCGCAATAAAGCAGGGGAAGACAGGGACGGAAGCGCTTGAGGTTTTGCGCGCAGGACGGAGCTGGGAGCAGTTAGAAGAGGATGTGACGACGGGTTGGCGCAAGCGTGGGGTGAAGATTGATTTTATGTGATCCGTTCGAAAATCCAGTAGCTTCCAGTGAGAGCAATGGCGCAAGAAGTGGCTTTGAGTACTTTGGGGAAGTAGGTTTTTTGTCGGAACCAAAATAGTATTAGAAACACTATGGCGATGACGGTGATTTGCCCTAGTTCGACCCCAAGGTTTGCTGCGATGAGTGGCGTGGTGATCTGGTCGGTGGTGCGAATGGTATTGCCTAGTACGGCGGCAAAACCGAGACCGTGGATAAGTCCGAAGAGGAAAATAGTGGCGAGTCGGTGAACTCGCATTTTTTGAGAAATGACATTTTCGATAGCAATGTAAACGATGGTCGCCGCGATGCCTATTTCGACCCATTGCAGCCTGTTAGGGGAGAGCGTAGGGAGAACATTGGTGATACTTAGCGCCATGGTGATACTGTGGCCGAGGGTGAAGATGAGTGATTGCGCTAAGAGCGGTCGCCACTTGAAACTTAGGCAGCAGAGGGCGGCGATGAAAAGGACGTGATCCCAGCCTTGTGGAAGGACATGGCGGTAGCCATAGTGGACGAAATTCCAGAAGCTTTGCGAGCTGCTCGGTTTGTTTTGAAGAGTTTGCCAAATGACGATGGACTGAGCTGGTTCTACGGTGAGCAGGTTCTCTCCATTGGCAAAGACGAAGTCGGGGTGATCTCCATCAGTGACAGTTACATTGAGTTTTTGCTGTGGTAGAGGCCCGTTCATGACAATGTCAAAGTAGGCAAAGCCAAGGTCGGTGAAAGGATTGCGGAATTGTGGAGGGCTGCTTTGCCATTCAGGGTACTGGGCTGTCCATTCTATGGCTTTGTTGCCATCGCTAAAAATGAGGCAGCTGCGGAGGTATTTTTCCGCTTCTTTGCGGAACATTGCCTGTTCAGTAGTGGATTGTTCTAACAGCCACTGTCGTCTTGGTTGAAGAGCTTGTTTGTCAGCCCGCATTTCGGGGAGGGCTATGCCGGCGTCGAAGCGGACAGTAGCGTTCCATTGTTTTTCATCTGTGGTGACATCGACGAAGAGTTGTTCGACGATATGGGCGTTAACGCTCAGGCAGGTGAAGAAAAAAATGGAGAGGAGCAGCCGCATGCGAGATTTAGTAAAAATGATCCCAGCCGCCATCGAGCGCAGTGTTTGTTTCGCTACGCTGTTCTAGAATCCCAATCTGAGTAAGAGGAGTGAGATCGCCCGGCCAGTTAGAAAGGAGGTACTCTACTTGTTGAGTGGGCAGAGTAAAAAGAAGTTCGTAGTCTTCACCATCACCGAGGGCTTGTTCAACTGTGCAGTTAGGGCTGATGGGGAGGGTTTGAGGATCGAGAAGGAAGCCAAGATTACTGAGTTTGGCGAGGCGTGGAAGGTCTTTTGCTAGGCCGTCTGAGAGGTCCATCATTGCACTTGGTTTGCAGTGATTTGCTAACCATTGTGATTCTTTGACTCGGGGGGTGAAATCGAGATGTTTACCCGTGAGTGAGCCGCCTAAGCGGCCTGTGACGAAGATCGTATCGCCTTGGTTCGCGGTGCTGCGGAGGATCAAGTTGTCCTTCGTGACATTGCCTGTGCCTGCGATGGAAAGCATATTGGCTGAGTCTTTTGGAGCGGAGGATGTTTCGCCTCCGACGATGGAGAAATCGAAGGTGTTAGCGCAGTTTTGTATCCCTTGATAGAGTGCTTCGAGCCACGCTAATTTAGTATCTGAACGTAATATGAGTGTGACGAGCATGGAGCTAGGAGTCCCCCCCATGGCGGCAATGTCGCTGACGACGCGCGCCATGGCTTTCCAGCCGACACGTTCGGCCATTTCTTCTGGGTAGAAATGAACGCCTTCGACGACACAGTCGGTTTTTTGCAGCTGGAGTGCGCCATTTTCTAACTGAACGACAGCACAGTCGTCACCGGGGCCGACGAGGATGTCTGAGCGCTGCGTCAGCTGAGAGCAGATACGCTCGATGATTTGATCTTCGCTGCTTTCGCCCAAAGTCATAGGGTTTAGAGCTGATCCCCCATGGAGAGCATGAAGGCTACATTGATGGAGTTAAAGAGTGCGTGACAAAGGATGCAGGACCAGATGCTTCCACTCCATTCATAGAGGGCTGCGAGTAGGATACCGAAGAGTGAGAGCGGGATGACAGCCCAGATGTTACCGTGAATAGCTCCAAAGATGATCCCAGTGACGATAGCAGCGAAGACGGGCTCGGTGTAACGTTTGAGTACTGGGTAGAGGTAACCGCGGAAGATGATTTCTTCTGCGAGCGGAGCGATGATGCAGGTGCCGAGAATGAGGATGAGTTTGCGCTCCACTTCCACGGCATTGATCATTTCTTGAACGATTTGTTGATGCTCTGGTTCGCCGAGACGGCTCTCTAACCAGGCTTCGAGACCGGCGTGCTGCAGCACAATGGAGAGCAAAATAAAGCCAACATACACAGCTACGCCCCACGCAAAGACGTAGGCAGGATGCTTGGGGCTCAAGCCTAGAGCCTCTGGCAGCATGTCGCGCTGCTTGTACATGAAGAGTACGATGCCAGACATCATGAGTAACATCCCAAAGCTAATCGCTAATTCTATGGGAGTGAGCGACCGCCCTGGTCCAGCATAGGAGAGGAAAAGTGTGTGGGTGAATGGCAGGGTTACAAAGATACAGCCGATGATGTCTGCAGGTGCAATGCGTGAAGTGTCGACCTTACCAGATTGGTTCCACTGTAAGCTTGGTGTTGTTTTACGTAGCCATGCGTGGAGTAGCCCAGCCAGAACTATGGAGATCAAGCAGATGAACCCAATGTCTTGAAGGACTTGATGGCCGAAGGCGCCTTGGCTGAGTGCGAGTTGCAGCATTGCTAGAGTGTTCTGTTAGGTGGCTTAGATCTCAGCAACGACAGTTGGAGGTTCGATCCATTTGTCATGTTCTTTGATCAGATCGATCAGGCGATCCACGGCTTCAGCTTCAGGGATGTTGAACTTCACTGGTGTCTTGTTGACGTAGAGGTTGATCTTGTTAGGAGCTCCCCCAACGTATCCGAAGTCGGCGTCAGCCATTTCACCTGGACCATTGACGATACACCCCATGACCGCGATGCGGACTCCTTTGAGGTGGCCGGTGGCGGCACGGATTTTTTGAGTGGTTTCTTGGAGATTGAAGAGAGTTCGGCCACAGCTTGGGCATGCAACGTAGTCGGTTTTGAAAATACGAGTGCCAGCTGCTTGTAGGACGTTATAGGCGAGTCTGAGAGATTGGCCCGGTGCTTGTTCGCCCTGAATGAGGATAGCGTCGCCAATGCCATCGCAGAGCAGGGAACCGATGTTTCTAGCAGCTGTTAGTAGTGTGTCTTGGAAATCTTTTTCAGGATCGTTAGACGGGTGGAATGTATCTTTGAGGAGGATCGGGTGGTGGGCGTCGAGCTTACATGCGAGAAGGCGGTAGGCGTGGATGACGGCCATCGGGTGACCATTTGGAATGGTGACTAGGGTGGGTTTAGACTCCGCATTGATAGCCGCGATTTCTTTGTCGTTTTCAGGGTCGACCTCAACTGCTCCAGAAGTTTCGATGACGATTTCAGGTTTGAAGTCGCCGAGTTTATCGAGTTTGTGCTCTAGTGCATCGTATTTTTCCTGAGAGGTGAAGACTCGGACAGTGTTGGCTCCACCGAGCTTGAGGTTGCCGATGGTGATTTCCTTGCTGCCACGGCGTTTGTAGGAGAATGGATCGTAGCTGAGTGTGCCGCTTTGTTGGTTCTCTGGGTCGTGTGGCAGGTGGGAGAATTCGATATTATTGACCAGTGCTTTGGCTACTGGGATTTCTTTTACTGGATCTTCGGTGAGTGAGACGCGGATAGTGTCGCCGACGCCGTCAGCTAATAGTGAGCCGATGCCGATAGCGGATTTGATACGGCCGTCTTCGCCGTCGCCAGCTTCGGTAACGCCGAGATGTATTGGGTAATTCCAGTCTGGCCCTTCTTGGGTGAGGCGGGCGACGAGAAGGCGATAGGCTTCGATCATGACCTTCGGGTTGGAGGCCTTCATCGAGAAAATGAAATTGTGGTAGTCGTTATCGCGGGCGATACGGGCGAATTCGAGGGCGCTTTCGACCATGCCGAGAGGGGAGTCGCCGTAGCGATTCATGATGCGGTCGGAGAGCGAACCATGGTTGGTGCCGATGCGCATGGCGCGGTTGTTCTCTTTACAGAGTTCTACGAGAGGAGTGAATTCTTCGCGAATACGTTCGAGCTCTTCTTCATATTGAGCATCAGTGTATTCGCGGATTTCGAATTTCTTTTTGTCGGCGTAGTTGCCTGGGTTGACGCGGATTTTCTCGACCCATTTGGCGGCTTCGAGTGCTGCGTCTGGTTTGAAATGGATATCTGCGACGAGTGGGACATCGCAGCCGGCGGCGCGGACTTCGCGGACGATATTTTCTAGGTTTTCTGCGTACTTGCGAGTTTGTGCGGTGACGCGGACGAGTTCGCAGCCAGCTTCGGCGAGTTCTAGAATTTCTTTCACACAGCCATCGGTGTCGCGGGTGTCCGAGGTGATCATGGACTGGATGCGAACGGGGTTGTCGCCGCCCATTTTTAGTGGGCCGATGGTGATTTCACGTGAGACTCGGCGCTGATAGGCAAAGAGGTCTGGGCAGTAGTGGAGAGCTGTGTGAGCGTCTGCGGTCATGATGTTTTAGGGTATAGACTAGATTTCTGATCCCGTCCAACTTCCAAGTAGTTAGTTTTCGGTGGTCTGACAAGAAATCTGCTAGTAGAAGGTGTGTATGGCGAAGCGTGCAGTGATCACAGGTGGACAAGGAGACTTAGGTGAGGCTTTGCATACGCAGTTGAAAGCGAGTGGTTATGAAGTACTTGCTCCAGGACGAGAGGAGCTGGATGTGACGGATGACGCCTCGGTTGATGCGTTTTTTAAAGTATGCGGAGAGGTGGATCTTCTCGTTTGTAACGCAGGAAAGACGGAGGATGGACTTTTGGCTAAAATGTCAGAAACGGTGTGGGACAGGGTCATGGAAGTGAACCTGAAGGGGGCGTTTCGCTGTGCGCGTGCAGTGAGTAAAGCGATGCTTAAGCGTCGTTCAGGTCACGTGGTTTTTGTGAGTTCGTACTCGGCATTTCATCCGCCGCTGGGGCAGGCGAATTACTCTGCTGCAAAGGCTGGGCTAGAGGGTATGTGCAAGTCGCTTGCTCAGGAATGGGGCGGGTGCGGAGTGCGCGTGAACTTGATAGTGCCTGGATTTATGGAGACAAGGATGACGGAGAGTCTCAATGAATCTGTGCTCGATGCGGTGAAGAAGAAGCATGTACTGTTCAGTTTTAACTCTCCTGATAAGGTCGCGCAGTTCGTGAGATTTCTTGATCAAACAATGACTCAGACTTCTGGGCAGGTATTTAATCTGGATAGCAGGATTTTGTGAGATAGGACTACTTGCTTACATCAGCCAAGAGGGTTCTTGGTGTTTCAGAGTGTCGAAGGGCGGTGGGTTGGAATTGAGAGTCTCATCGTGTGGTCGCGATGGGATTTCGAGCCACGGCTGTGATTTACACTTCGTCGTTGTAGTAGACTTTGACGTATTTCATTTGCATTTTTTCGTCGTAGCCGCGCTCCATGATTTCGTTTTGGCGCTCAGCGAAGTCAGGAGTGAACTTGAGGACAACACCAGTATCGAGTCGGAGGTTTGATTTGATCTTGCTGCCAGCTTTTTTGGCTGCCGGTTTGCTGATTTCAAATTCGTCTGCGAGTGGTTCGCCGTCTTCGTCTTTGTAATTGTCTTTGAAGTGAGAGAATTTTTCTACGATTGCTGGCTCTTTGAGGACTTCTTCTTGGAAGTGCTTTTCATCGAACCTTTCTTTTTCGGCAAAGTACTGCATGGCATCGTTCGCTACGCGGTACTTGTCTTCTTGTGGCATGTCTTCGGGGAGACCTTCATCGGCGAAGGAGACACACATTTCAGCATATTGCTTGGTTTTGTAGTTGTTGTCCTTGCGCGCGCGAGCGCCGAGGAAGTCGCGGACCCAGAAGTTGGTGTCGGCGCCTCCTTTATCAAAGGTGAAGACGGTGTAGCCGGAATCTTTTTGGGAGTTAATGACGAGACAGCCTTTGTCGATTTTGTCTGGGTAGATGCCGTTATGAGTGGTGAGCTGGAGGTCGCCGTCGTTGTCGGAAATCTCGAGGAAGGGAGTGAGGCTTTCGGATTTGACGACGGAGATGGCGTCGCAGGGTTCACCATCGATCTGCACTCCTTTAAGGTAGGCGATGCAGAGGTCACCCGATTTGATGTTAGGGTGTTTGGTTTTGTCGTAAAGGTGGCGTGCGATCTTACGGGAGTAGGTGAGGAAGCGCTCTTGCTGGTCGAAGATGGTATTGACGTAGCAATGCATCTCGTGGAGGTCGAGCGAGCTGGTGTGGTGGAAGTGGTAAGGTTCGAGATTTTTGAATGGTTTGAGGAAGGCGAGAGTGAGAATTTCTTTATCGTCTTCGCCAAATTTGCAGAGGTCTTTAGAAGTTTTCAGGGATTCTCCACGCAGAGGGTTGCCGATTTTTGCAAGGGTGACGTGAGAGAGTGTGGCTTTATTAAAGTTAGGTTTGGACATGAGTGTGGTGCGCTGGCTGGTGGCGGGGGACGCTCAATGAGGATGTGGTGGGATGCAATATTTTATTGTTCAAATCCACCAGGAACTTCGGAGAGGCTGTGGAATTTTTTCTGCTCTTCCGCTTCTTTTTCTGGGTCGTAAAGCACAGAGTTCGCAACGACTACGGATCCATCATCGTGGGTGTGGAGGTAGGGTTTGGTGGAGCCTATTGCTTTATGGTAGAGTCGTTTGACTGTGTCTCCTGAGGTGTTGACGATGGTGTAGCAGTAGAGTTCAGGAGTGGTCATGAAGAGGACGTGGAGTTTATTTTCTCGGTCGATCGCTTTGAGAGCCTGGCGGAAGGAAAGGTTTCGGCCCATGCTGTAGCAGGCGAGCATGCGGCCGAGTCTGACATCTTCTACTTGTACGTATAGTTGCGGGCTGGAGCCATTATTAAAGTCGATGAGTCGGTATTCGCGCTGGTCACCAGCGACGCCTGGGACGCCGACTTTTGCTTTCCATGAGGGGACTCCACGGTTGACTGTAAAATAGCCTTGATTGGAGCGCGTGCCTTCGCGGCCATTCTGCTCTGGTGTTCGGACTACAGCATATACGCTGTAGTTGCCAGGAAGAGCGAGATCGTAATGATTGTTGAGAGTGAATGAGGAGCGGATGGTTTCACCGGTGGGGATGGTGGTGCCGGCGTATGCGGTGGCTGCGACTTGACCGACAACGCGACCACTTTGGTTTTTGACGACAAATTCGATCCAGCTGTTGTTGCCGGTGTTACGGAGGGTGAGTGGTCTGCCCGCTTGGTTGGTAATGGTGACTTGGATGTCGATGGGTTCGTAACTGAGGTAGGCCTCGCGGCTAGGTTTCGTATGTACGGTGATTTGAGCAAATAGGTTTGGGCTGAGCAGGAGTGCTGTGAGTAGGATAATGAGGCGCATAAGAGTGTGGGCGTGTTAGAATTTAGTTTAGTCGGGGCGGTTAGAAATGGTTCGGAAGCCGATGTCTCCTCGGCGAATGCTGCGGGCGTCTATTTCTTCGGTTTGTTCGGTGGAGAGCCATTCGCGGGAAGTCGCGGAGCTACTTTTTTTGAGGTAGGAGCCGCCGCAAACTACAGGCATTTCAGGTTTGGTGGGAAAGGTGGGATCTTTGCTTGGGTTGGCGGCCCACTCTGAGACATTTCCGGCGAGGCCATAAATGCCATTGTTGGTGATGTCTTTACTTTGCTGGTCGACGGGTCCCCAGTTTGAGCGAGTTAAGTGATCGGCTTTGGAGTGACGCAGAGTGGCGTTCCATTCTTCTTGAGTGGGAAGGCGGCGTCGGTTGTAGGCACAATAGGCGAATGCGTCCCACCAGTCGATTCCAATGATTGGGCAATTGAGGTCGACTTGGATGCCATTCCATGAGGCGCCATTGCGTGCAGCGGTGAGCAGGGATTGCCAGTCGAGTGGGAGATGGTTAGTTTTTGAGCTGGGTTGTTCAGGGTGCTGGTAAATTTCTGATTCTTCTGCGCTGAAGAGGTCCATGGCTTCGAGGAATTTGGCGTACTCGGCGATGGTGACTTCGTGTGCATCTATCCAGAATTCGTTTAGCTCGTTTCGGGAGCCTTCGTGAGTAAGATATTTTCCCGCCGGGATGTGAACGGTGTCTGTGAGTTGACGTTCTTTTGGTTTTTCAGGCTGATTGAGAAGGACGGCGCCGAGGCCTATTACAATGGCGGCTCCAATTCCAGCGCCAGCTAGTAGAATGAGGGATTTCGATTTGTTGGGTGAGGGAATTTGTTCAGAAATAGCAATGGGGACGCTGGGCTCGGAAAGTTGGAGTTCGACCTCTTCTGAAAGTTCGCGAATTTGTTCCCAAGTTAAAGGGATTTCTCGCCCGAGGTCTTCCATGTAGTTAAGCAAAGAACGGGTGCGGGTGGAGCCGGGGCATCCTTCTTGCAGTATGGGAATGAAGGCGGTGGCGATGGTGTGCTTGTCCTGAGTGGAAATGTTGTGGTCGCGATCGCCACCGACGGCCATATTGATTAGTCGGCAGAGGCTGTGCTCGGAGATAAAGATCTGCTCGGGGCTAATCGGCAATGAGGCAATTTTGTGTTGTTCGAGATAGAGGTTGGCTTCGGCAATTTGGCGGATGATGTGGACGACTTTTTCAGGTCGCATCTTGGTCTCATCTTCGGAGAGTTGCTGGAGGGTTTGTCCGTGGAGGCATTCTCTGGCGTAGAAGCAGAGTTTACCTTTTCGAACGGCTTCGAAGACGGATCCAATGAGTGGGTGGTCGACATGTGCCTTCGCTCGGACGTCGCTGAGGAAGGTGGCAACGGTTTCTTCGTTGTCTTGTTCGGAGCGGTTGAGGCTGTCGATAATGACCTCGCGGTCGACTGAGACTTGGTGGGCCTGCCAGGTGCGGGTGGTGGGGCCATCGTAGATAAGTTCATCTAAGCGATAGTCTCCGACCTGCATGCCGACTTCGAGGCGTTGGTTTGCATTCTCCATGGTGTTTTATTAATTGCGCGGGAGTGCGGGCAGCAAAGGGTTGTCGGGGTTTATATTTGGCAATGGCTCATCGAGCGGGAAGTCGAAAGGCATGTCGTAATTTGGCTGATTTTGTTTTTCAGCATGGATAGCATGTAGTCTGCGTGGGTACGCTTGCTGGTCGAGGAGTTCATTTTTGTAATAGAGCTCAGCGACGTAGCCAAAATATTTTCTTTCGCCGAAGAGGTGGACGTCGGCTTCAGTGGCGGAAGGGAGAGTGTAGGTAGCTTCGGCGATTTCTTCACCATCCGCCCAGTCCATGGGAGGGTTGAGCCAGCGTTCGGACTTGGCATCTGCACGGGCGGGCGGGACGGGTTCGATGCGTTTATTGTCGACGAGGTCGTAGTGGTGGACTTCGACAGAGATGTGGGTGGGATCGAAGTCGCTATTGGAGCCAGAGCGAATAGGGATAGTAAGGCGGGCGTGGAGCTTGTCGTCTGAAATGCGGTGGAGGATGTGGCCAATGACGAGGAGGTTTTGCTTGTTAGCCTCTGGATTAATACCGTGAGAGAGTTTGAAGGCCGCTTTGTGGTAGAGGACGCCGATGCTGGGGCCCATGGTGAAGATTTTTTCGTAGTTATCGGTGGCGCGATCCCACTGACCCATGTCCTCGAAAAGTAGGGCCTTGCGGTAGAAAATGGCGGGTTCGTCGGAGGCGAGGGATTCGGCTTCTTCGAGTTTGACGAGGGCGTTCATGATGTCGCCCTTGCTGTGTTCTTGGATTGCTTGTTCGATGAGGAGTTCGGCTTGCGGGTCCTCGATGAAAAATTCTGAATCTGAGGGTGTGGGTGAGTAGGTTACAGGGGTAGAATTTGTAGTGGCAGTTGTAGTTTCGAGGGCTTCAGAGGAGACTTCGACATCGCTGGCGTAGGTGGCTAGGATTTGTTCAATACTGCGTGGCTCCGCGGCCTTGCCTTTGGGTTCGATGGGGTCGCGGAGGGTGGGGACTGAGACGATGAGTGGATCGCCTTTGACGTAGCGGATGACTTCGCGGGTTTCACCGGATCTAAGAGCGATGGCTATGCCTACTGAAAGTAGCTGGGCAAAGGCGATACAGGCGAGCAGACCGCACGCGAAAGCGAAGGTCGGACGCCGAGTTGCAGCCGATTGTGGGGTAGGTGTGCCCATGAGCAACGCAGACTAGAGGAGAGAGGTGGGGGATGGAAAGGATGATTTTCGCTAAATGATTTGCTGTTAGGGTGAATATTCGATTGGAGGAAATGGGTGGATGGCGTATGGATTTTGCACGGAAATGATGAGCGCTGAAATGAGAAAGCTAGAGCTGGATATGAAGCCAGTGGAGGTTGCTGCTGGCTTGCGGCATCTCGGCGGTTTGGTGTTTTTTGATAGTTCTGGAAATTTCCCCGAGAGTGCGGGTGAGATTGTGAGTGTGGTGGCGGCGCGTCCAGCTCGAGTGTTGAGGGGAAATGTGGATGATATTTCGGAGCTCGAGCAGGTGCTCGCTGAGAATGATGGTGCGCAGTCTGAGCTGCCGAATGGAGGGCTTTGTGGTTGGGTCGAATACGATGGTGGGTATTGTTTCGGCGAATACCGGGAGATGTTAGTATATGTGCACGCTGCTCGCCAATGGTATGAAGTGGGGGAGCTTTCTACGGAATTTAAAGATGTGACTGAAGAGGAGGTGAGTCTGGGTGTGTTTGAAGCGCAGATGGAGCGGGAGGATTATATGAGCAAAGTGGAGCGGATTAAGGAATACATCGCGGCGGGAGATATTTACCAAGTAAATTTGACCCAGCAGTTCGTTGCGACGATCCAGGGTGGCAGTGGGTGGGGGCTGTACAGAGTTCTGCGAGACGTGACTCCGGCACCCTTGGCGAGCTATCTTGCGCTTGGAGGAAGAGAGGTGCTGTCTTCGTCGCCCGAGACATTTCTTAAATTTGATAATGGAAGAGTGGAGACGCGGCCAATTAAGGGGACGCGCCCGCGATTTGAGGATCCGGCGCAGGACCAGCGCAGTGCTTTTGAGTTGAGGACATCTGAGAAGGAGGTGGCTGAGCTGGTGATGATTACGGACTTGGAGCGCAACGATCTCGGGCAGGTTTGCGCTTTTGGATCGGTGCAGGTGGAGGCGATGCTGAAGTTAGAAAAATACGCGCAGGTGTATCACTTAGTTTCTACTGTTACAGGGCAGTTAGAGGATGGCGTGAGTCAAGTGCAGGCACTGAAGTCGTGTTTCCCTGGGGGTAGTATCACTGGAGCTCCGAAGAAGCGGGCGATGGAGATTATTGATGAATTAGAGGAAGAATCGCGTGGTTTGTACACTGGGGCGGTGGGGTATTTTGGATTTAATGGTCAGAGTCAATTTAACATAGCGATCAGGACATTAGTGCGCGATGGCGAGAGCCTGCACTACCATGTTGGTGCTGGGATAGTGGCGGATTCTAATCCAGTGGCTGAGTATGAGGAAACATTACAGAAGGCGAGGGGGATGCGGCTGGCTGTGGATCAATATAAAAAGAGAAGTTAGAGAGTTTACAGTGGTGACTTTTCTAGAGAAGCTGCCGCGAACACGTGTTTCCCCTTGGCAACGAAGAAGACATTTTTTGAATCTTGGCGACGCCGATTAAAGATCGGTGCGTTGATTCTTGTACTGTTGCTCGCTTACATGGGCTGGCAGGCGTGGTCGATTCATCACATTGGTTATAGCGATGATGGATCGAATGCTGACTGTGCGATTGTTTTAGGTGCGGCAGCGTATCACACGAAGCCGTCGCCGGTGTTTCAGGCGCGGATCGATCACGCGATTGAACTCTACAAAGATGGGCGGGTGAAGTCCTTGGTGCTGACGGGAGGTTATGGCAAGGATGCTGAATTCTCTGAGAGCGAGGTGGCTTACGATTATTGCGTGGAAAATGGGATCCCGGAGCGTGATCTTTTTATTGAGAAAAAGTCGCAGACGACAGAGCAGAATATCATGGAGGCGCAGAAGTTAATGCGGGCTGAGAATTTCGATAATGCGCTATTAGTCAGTGATCCATGGCATCTCAAGCGCGCTTTAGCGATGGCTAAGAAGCATGATGTGGAGGCGAAGCCTTCTGCCACGCGAACTACGATGTATCGCTCAGAAAAGAGCCAGTGGCAGTTTTTGTTACGCGAGATGTATCACATTCACGTGTGGCGCCTGGTGGGTGAGTGATTTTCACCGTGAAATACGGGATTTCTAAAAAGGAAGGCCGAGAGTGCGGTGTTGATGTCTATTTTTTATAGCCTTCTTTTTTTAAGATTGCAGTGAGTTCGTTGAGGAATTCTTGGGGTAGGCGGACGTCGAGCACAAGGGGTGCGTTTTCTTCAAACTCTGATAGGTATTGGCGGGTGCCGATATCCATCATTTCGCGAATGACATAGATGCCGTATTCCGGTGCGTATTTACCGACGAGTTCACGGACGGATTTGACGACAGAGTCTTGGATATTGAGTTCGGATTTAAGTTCAAAATGCTTTTTTACGAGCACGCCTTTTTCGACAAGGAAGTCGAGTTTTTGATTGATTTGGCTGAGTTGCTTTTCGAAGTCTTTAGCATTGGGTTTACCCGTATCGACACCCATCATGTGAATGTGATAGCCGGCATTTTGGCTGACGATGGAGAGTTCGTGCCACGCGTCTTGGACATCGTCCGCATTGGCGAGTGGGGCGAGCAGTAGGGTGGCGAGGAAGAAAGTTTTGAGCATGGTGGGAGTATGCTCAACATTGTGCCTAGCGTCTAGCAGGAATCAATATTCGCGCTCGAGCATGTAGCGTGCGATTTGCTCGAGGCGTGTGGCCTGTTCGCCGAGTGGCTTGAGAGCATCGAGGGCGAGCTGGGTGAGGCGGACGGCTTCAGCTTTTGCTTCCTCGAGACCGAGAATAGCTGGGTAAGTGGATTTATCGACCGATTCGTCCTTGCCGGCCGTCTTGCCGAGTTGCTCGGTGGTTTGGGTGACATCGAGGATGTCGTCGATGACTTGGAAGGCGAGGCCGAGATTGTAGCCAAAGTCGGTGAGTGCCTGAAGTTGTTCAGCGGAACAGTTTGCGCTCATGCCGCCGAGACGGAGTGAGCTGCAGAGTAGAGCGGCGGTTTTTGCCTCGTGGATGTGGACGAGTTGCTCTTGGTTGAGGTTTTTTCCTTCACCTTCGAGGTCGAGGACTTGGCCACCGATGAGCTTTTTGCTGCCTCCTGTTTGCGATAGTTCGAGGACGTAATCGCGAGCATTGTAGCGCTTGGTGGTAGGTGTTTGAGCGACGATGGTGAAAGCCTCGGTGAGGAGAGCGTCACCAGCGAGGACGGCAATGCCTTCGCCATAGACAACGTGAGCTGTCGGACGGCCGCGGCGGAGGTCGTCGTCGTCCATGCACGGGAGGTCATCGTGCACCAAGGAATAGGTATGCATGACTTCGACTGCGCTGGCTGGAAAGAGAGCGGCTTCTATATTACCTGAGCAGGCTTCAGCGGCAGCGAGGCAGAGGACGGGACGGAGTCGTTTACCCCCAGCGAACATGCTGTAGCGCATGGCTTGGTGAATGGTGGTCGGACGTGTGTCTTCTGATGGCAAGAGTGAGTCGAGCGCACGGTCGACGATTTCTTGTTGGGATTTCAGCCAAGTTTTGAGCTCGCTCATAGATAGAAACCCACTACCCCAAAAATGGGATAGTGGGTAGTGTTAAGTTTGAAGTATTAGTTTCGTGTTTCGCGAATCTCTTAGAGAATTTCTGCGATTTGGACAGCGTTGAGCGCTGCACCTTTGCGTACTTGGTCCCCAACTACCCAGAGAGCGAGGGCGTTGTCGATGACTTTGTCCTCACGGATGCGGCCAACGAGACAGTCGTCTTTGAGAGTCGTGTCGAGTGGCGTTGGGAAGAGGTTTTGCGACGGATCGTCCTTAGAGTCGACACCTGGGTAGTTTGCGTAGACTGCTCGTGCGTCTTCCACGCTTGGTTTGTTTTCAAAAACAGCGGTGATGGAGACAGCGTGGGAGCGGTAGACTGGTACACGAACACAGGTGCAGGTGACTTTGAGTTCAGGGACGCCGAGAATCTTGCGGGATTCGTTGAGCATCTTGAGCTCTTCCTTGGTGTAGTTGTCTGGCTGGAAGACATCGACTTGCGGAATCACGTTGAAAGCGATTTGGGTCGGGTAGACTTCGGAAACTATTTCACCGCCGTTGGCTAGTGCTTCGCACTGTTGTTTGAGCTCAGCGATGCCTTGAGCACCTGAGCCGGAAACTGCTTGGTAGGAGGAGGCTATGATCGCCTTAAGTCCGTACTTCTTGTGAAGCGGGAACAGAGCCATTAAGGAAATGATGGTGGTACAGTTCGGGTTGGCGATGATGCCTTTTTTCGCTTCCTTGGCTGCTTCTGGATTTATTTCCGGCACGATGAGCGGGACCTCATCGTCCATGCGGTAGGCGGAGGAGTTGTCGATGACGATGGCGCCTGCTTTGGCGGCGGATGGAGCGTACTCGAGTGAGGTGTCGCCACCAGCTGCGAAGAGGGCAATGTCTACGCCTTCGAATGAATCGTGAGTGAGTTCCTTAACAATAATGTCTTTGCCTTGAAAGGGAATGGTTTTGCCTGCAGAGCGTGCGGATGCGAGCAATGTGAGCTCGCTGATTGGGAAGTTGCGCTGGTCGAGACAAGCGAGCATTTCTTCACCTACGGCACCTGTGGCGCCGACGATTGCGATGTGTTTAGCTTCTTTCATGGTCTTAGAACTCGGGTTGAGTTGGGCGGGAAACATACTCATGAATTTTGATTTGGCAATGCTAGTCTTTGGAGAGTTTGTCAGTTTATTTTGTTAAGATTAATTGATTTAAATGGCTGCGAGTGAATGGGTTGGGTGATTGAGTTTTCGAGGGTGAGTGGGAATATTCAGGAAAACGATTGAATTCACTAGAATAGACCTTGCATCTAGCAGGATTGTTTACTAGTTTAGGTTTGATGTTAGATGGCTGTAGGGCTTGTCTAACCGTACATTTAATTAACCTATAAAACTTATGAAGTTCATTAAACTTATCGCACTATTGGCGGCCTCCGTGTCATTCGCTTCTCTCACCTCATGTGGTAGCAATGCCGAACCAGCACCTGTGTACGTAGCTCCAGCGAAGTAAATCTATGAAATTCGTTAAAGCTTTCGTCTATGCTGCTGCGGCAGCATCTCTCGCTTTCCTTAGTTCTTGCTGTGCAGGTTGCATGTAAGTCTAATGGAATGGCATGTTTGACATGCTAGTCTAACCAATGCCCGTATGGGCGTCTAACTAATAAAAACTAAATAGTATTATGAAATTCGTTAAAGTAATCGCACTCGCAGCAGCTGCAGCAGGTCTTGCACTCACATCTTCATGTGGTTCAGCTGGTTCATCTCCTGAGCCTGCTCCAGTGCCAGTAATGCCAGCGAAGTAATAGCTGATAAGCAACACATTTGAAGCGGGCTTTCCTGTGGAAGCCCGCTTTTTTCTTGCGCTGATGTTTTGCTCGCGCAATATGCATTGCGAAATAAATAACACTCTATGAAAGCACTACGTATTCTAACAATCGCTGCAGCTGCTGCAGGTTCTGTTCTTTTAAGCTCCTGTGGCTGTTGCACAGGTGAGGCCAAGGCTCCACCGCTTCGACCACTTCCGCAATTTGCTGATATTCCTGTACACTCCGGCAAATAATTTTTTTGAGGCCGCTACTTCTTCTGGAAGTAGCGGCTCTTTTTTTGTCCTAAATTTAAGTAATGGCTGAGGCGAGTTCTGATTTAACGCGATTAGAAGAGGGTGTAGTGGCGCTATTTGCCGATGGGGTGAAGGTGTTAGGTTTGCCTAAATCGGTAGGTGAAATTTATGGCTTGCTGTACATTCACGAGGAGGCGCTGTCATTAGATGATTTAGTGGAGCGTTTGCAAGTGAGTAAAGGGACAGCGAGTCAGGGCTTGAAGATGCTTAGGACATTGGGGGCAGTGCGTGAGTGTGGTTTGACAGAGGGGCGCAAAACATATTATGAGGCTGATGTTGAGCTAAAGAGTTTGGTGGGAGGATTTATTCGGGAGGAGATTCGTCCGCACCTTTCTTCGGCGAAGGCGAAGATTGGGGTATTGCGCGAAGAAGTGGAAGAAGGAGATGCTTTTTTGAAGGATCGGGTAGATCGTTTGGATAAGTGGCGTGCTAAAGCTTCGCTGTTGTTGCCCATTTTACAGAAACTATTGTCGAGTTAATGAGTGAGGATGCAATGGCGTGGTACGTGGTGCGTTCGCAACCGAAGCGCGAGCGTTTGGCAGCGAGTTCGCTGCGGGAGGCATTGGGGATTGAGGTGGTTTGTCCTATAGTGAAGTATCAAAAAGTGACTCGTAGGGGTAAGGTGTGGTGGAGTGAGGCGATGTTCCCAGGCTACCTTTTTGCACGTTTTGATAGGTCGCAAGATGGGCGTGCTGTGCAGTATGCGCAGGGGGTGCTGACGCTGGTGCAGTTTGGTGATTATGTGCCAGCGTTATCTGATAGCTTTATGCGGAGCTTGAAAGATGAATTAGGCGATACTGAGGAAGTGGAAATTGCGCATAGCGTGGAGGCGGGGGAGAGTTATGAGATTGCGGGTGGCCCTTTGATGGGGGAAATGGGCGAAGTGGTTGAAGTGTTGCCGGCGCGCGAGCGTGTGCGGTTGTTAGTCGAATTTATCGGTGGAGAGCGCGAAGTGGAGCTGGATATTTACTCTTTATTGCTGCCTGGGAGGCCTGATGATGCGAGTTAACTCGGTGGGGTTCAACTTTGTTCATTTTTAATTGAACTTTTTTCTAATCCTGTTGTTTTTCATCTGATTGATCGTTGGATAATGCGGTTAGGTCGAAAAAATTCACAAAAAATGCTCTGAAGGTTTCTGGTAGAAAACGCTGGATCGACCAAGGGCGGCAGCGTCTTTGGAGTATCACCACACCTAATCATTAGTAAACTTGGTAAGTTAACAATGAAATAATTCTTGCCAAAATGAAGGGGCAAGCTTAAAGCCGTCGGCGTCATGAGCGAACCCCAAGGAGACAGCAAAAGAAAAAGTGTGATTAAAGGTATCACTTGGCGTTGTTTGGCAACGTTGACTACTTATCTGATTGCATGGTTGTGGACTGGAGAAACTGAGATGGCTGGCAAGATTGCGGCGGTTGAGTTCTTTTTGAAATTTTTCATTTATTATATGCACGAGCGCTTCTGGCAGTGGCTGCCGAGACAAAGTGCGATTTGGAAAGCAAAATTTAGCAAAGCAGAAGCATGAGTAATATCTATCCAGAGTACGAGCGCCAGCTACCACAGTCGGCGAAAGAGGAGCTTCTTGGTCAACGCGGTTTGGTAGTGTGGATGTACGGGCTTTCGGGTTCGGGAAAATCAACGATCGCAAATGCTGCGGAACAAGCGCTGCACGCTGAGGGCCGCTATGTGACGATGCTCGATGGCGACAACCTTCGTAGCGGTCTCAATGCAGGACTTGGCTTTACGGATGAAGACCGCAAGGAAAATATCCGCCGGGCTGCAGAGCTTGCGAAGATCCTCCGTCATAACGGAGCGATTGTCTTAGTGTCATTGATCACACCGCAGAACATTTTTCGCGACCAAGTGCGTGAGATACTTGGAAATGATCAATACCTCGAGGTCTATGTGAAGGCGTCATTCGAAGCTTGTCAGGAGCGAGACGTGAAAGGGCTTTACGCGAAAGTGAAGGACGGTAAGGTTGCGAACTTCTCTGGAAAATCTTCTTCATTTGAAGAACCAAACAATGCCGATCTAGTGATCGAAACCGAAAACCAAAGTGTTGAAGAGAGCTTGGCGCTTCTCCTGGAAGTAATCTCTCCCCAAATTTCTCAGAACTAAAAAGAATATGTCTAATTATAATTTGAGTCACCTTAAGCAGCTTGAAGCGGAAGCGATCTACGTTCTCCGTGAGACAGCGGCACAGTTCGAAAATCCGGGTCTCCTTTTTTCTGGAGGTAAGGATTCTATCGTGATGGCGCATCTTGCGTACAAAGCATTCCACCCTGCGCGTATTCCATTTCCATTGGTGCACGTAGACACTGGACACAATTTCCCTGAAACCATCGAATTCCGCGATTTTTATGCGGATAAGATCGGCGCACGTCTTGTGATAGGCTCTGTGCAGAAGTCCATCGACGAAGGTCGTGTGCAGGAAGAGACTGGTCCAGATGCGAGCCGTAACGCGTTACAGACGATCACGCTTCTTGATACTATTGAGGAGCACAATTTTGACGCCTGTCTCGGCGGTGGACGCCGAGATGAAGAAAAAGCACGTGCGAAAGAGCGTTTCTTCTCACACCGTGACGACTTCGGTCAGTGGGATCCGAAAAACCAGCGCCCAGAGCTCTGGAATCTTTTCAATGGCCGCAAACAGCAGGGCGAGCACTTCCGTGTATTCCCGCTCTCTAACTGGACAGAGATGGACATCTGGCAGTACATCAAGGCTGAGAACATCGATCTTCCAAGCCTCTATTTCGCAGCGGAGCGTGAGTGTATTACTCGTAATGGCACCATCCTTGCGATCTCTGAGTTCGTTTCTCCTCGCGAAGGTGAAGTAGTCGAGAAGAAGAGCATTCGTTTCCGTACCATGGGTGATGCGACCATCACTGGCGCAGTAGAATCTACAGCAACCGAATTTGATGGCATTATTGAAGAGGTTGCAGCAGCACGTCAGACTGAGCGCGGTAACCGTGCTGATGATAAGCGCTCTGAAACCTCCATGGAAGACCGCAAAAAAGAAGGTTACTTTTAGAACAAGCTTTGCTTGTTAGAAGAATGAAGAGAGATCGGCATTGCCTGTAAGCATTTAGAAAATGGCACATAATTTTCAAAATCTAGAGATCTGGAAACGAGGTTGTGTGCTGACTGAAAAAACTTACGCCGCATTTAAAGGATCAACAGAATACGAGCTGAAATCTCAAATGGTACGCAGTGCTCTTTCTATCCCATCGAATATCGCGGAAGCGATCGGAAAGGAAGAGTAATCCAGATTCCATTCGTTTTCTGGGATATGCCAAAGGTTCTATCGCAGAACTCTTCACCCAAGCTTCTGTAGCCTCCAATTTAAATATTCTTCCGAAGGAGACTGCATCTTATTTGAAGAAGGAAAGCATGGAAATCTCTTCAATGATCGAAGCTCTTATCAAACGACTACAATAATACTAACTCCTCTCCGCACGCACAGCGTGCAGTCTAATATCTAAACTCTTATAATTATGGATCTTTTACGTTTTACCACAGCAGGTTCCGTTGATGACGGTAAATCCACACTCATCGGTCGCTTGCTCTACGATTCCAAGTCAATTTTCGAAGACCAGCTTGAAGCTGTTGAAACTAGCTCTAAGAAGCGTGGTGATGAAGAAGTGAACCTCGCTCTTCTCACCGACGGCCTTAAAGCTGAGCGCGAACAAGGTATCACCATCGATGTAGCTTATCGCTATTTCGCGACACCGAAGCGCAAGTTCATCATCGCAGATACTCCAGGTCACACACAGTACACACGTAACATGGTGACTGGCGCGTCCACGGCGGACATGGCAATTATTCTCATCGATGCGCGTAAAGGCGTGATCGAGCAAACTAAGCGTCACACATTCATCGCTAACCTTCTTCGCATCCAGCACGTGGTTGTTGCGGTGAACAAGATGGATCTCGTTGAGTACTCAGAAGAGCGCTACAATGAAATCGTTGCTGAATACCGCGAGCTCGCGAGCCGACTCGGTAATCTCGTTGAAATCACCACGATTCCAATCTCTGCGCTTCGCGGTGACAACGTGGTCGATAAGTCTGAAAACATGCCTTGGTACGAAGGTGGCAGTCTTCTATACCATCTTGAGAACGTGTACGTTGGCGGTGGTGAAAACCACGTCGAAGCGCGTTTTCCAGTGCAGTGGGTGATCCGTCCGCATTCTAATGAGTGGCATGACTTCCGCGGATTCGCTGGTCGCGTAGCTGGTGGCGTATTCAAACCAGGTGATGAAGTTCTCGCACTCCCTTCTGGTTTCAAGAGCATTGTGAAATCAATCCACACTGCCGATGGTGAGCTCGAAGAAGCATTCGCACCGCAGTCTGTAACGATCACTCTCGACGACGAAATCGACATTTCGCGCGGCGACATGATCGTGAAGGCGAACAACCCACCAGTATCGACTCAAGATGTCGAAGCAATGGTTTGTTGGTTCTCCGAGCGTCCACTTACTGTGCGTGGAAAGTATATCATCCGTCACACCGAACAGGAGACGAAGGCGATGATTCAAGAGCTTGATTACCAAGTCGACGTGAATACCTTCCACAAACAAGAAGATGTGCAGACACTCAGCATGAACGACATTGGTCGTATCAAGCTCCGCACAGCGAAGGCCCTTCACATCGACCCATACACTAAGAATCGTCACACGGGTTCTTTCATTCTCATCGATGCGGGCACCAACGAAACGGTTGCCGCTGGTATGATTGTTTAATATTTTAAAGCCCGTTAGAGAATGTTCTAACGGGCTTACTCCCTCTGTTTAGGGGGGTGCCGATGATGAAATTTCTAGCCATTTAAATGCAGATTGTTATGATGGTTCGCAATGAAAGCAAAAGTGTGTGTATTCATTGTTGGTGCGGCCTTGTGGACAAATGTTCAGGCTGCAGGAATTTTGTTTGATCTCCGAGATACAGCTTATACCTCAAGTATTGAAGCTGGAAGTTATGAAGTTGATGGAGTGATCTTGAGTTTATCTTCACCCAGTGGTGTATTAAACCAGACTACGAGTAATTTTGGCATAAATCATGCAGGAGCTGGTGATGATACCGCTCAAATCGATGGAGATGCTGGAGCTGAAGTACTACTTTTTAGCTTCGATACATCGGGAGTGTTGGAAGCTCTTAACTTTTCTTCTGTAGGGGGTTCTGACTCCTTTAGGGTCACTAAAAATGGTGCGGGAGGACTAATTTATTCGGCAAATTCAGTACTGCCGAACCTCTCGTTTACAGCTAGCGATGTTTTTGAGATCGAGCATATATCTGGAAATGGTGTGAGTTTTGATTCTCTCTCGATCACAGCCATACCAGAACCTTCTTCTACACTTTTATTAGGTATGGGTGGACTTGCCCTGCTTTCTCGTCGTAAAAGAACACATCGTATTAGGATGCTTTCCTAATGGGTAAGTTTTAATCTCACATTTATTCAATGCCAGTACCACTTCTCGACGTCAACGCACAGAATCTCCCACTCCAAGATGAACTCAGAGCGACCTTTGATCGTGTTTTGCAATCGGGTCGCTTTATCATGGGAGAAGAAATGGAAGCCTTCGAGCGCGAAGTTGCTGAGATGGTCGGCGTTAAGCACGCTCTCTCGGTTTCGTCTGGCACTGATGCCATTTTGTTAGCCCTTATGGCGCTTGGGATTGGCGAGGGGGATGAGGTGCTTTGTCCATCGTTTACTTTTTTCGCGACAGCGGGTTGCATTGCTCGTACCGGAGCGACTCCGGTATTTGTTGATAGCTGTCCGGTGTGTTTCAACATCGACCTTGAGGATGCGGCAAAGAAGCGTACGGCAAAAACTAAGGCCATTGTGCCAGTGCATCTTTTTGGTCAAGCGGCTGACATGGATGCAGTGATGAGTTTTGCGGCGGAACATTCTCTCAAAGTGATCGAGGATGGAGCGCAGGCGATCGGTGCGAAGTATAAAGGAAAAAGCGTTGGCTCGATTGGTGACTTTGGCGCGTATTCGTTTTTTCCATCGAAGAACCTTGGCGGCTTCGGGGACGGTGGAATGCTCGTCACCAACAATGATTCTTTAGCTGAAATGGCACTGATGCTGCGTAACCACGGGATGAATCCGAAGTACTACCACAAGTACGTGGGGGGGAATTTCCGTTGCGATGCGCTGCAAGCAGCTTTGCTCAGAGTCAAGCTGCGTGAATACACGGGCTATACCGAAAAGCGCCAAGCGAACGCGCAGTATTATACCGAAAAGTTGTTGCAGTTAGAGGGTGTGGTACAGGCACAACAAGAAGATTGTGGATGCTTGGAGTCACAAACTCTGAAATATCAAGCCGATGCTGCGAAGTTGGTGCTTCCTGTGGCCTATGATCACAATGAACACATTTGGAATCAATTTACGATTCGCGTGTTAGATGGACAGCGCGATGCATTTCGCGAGCATCTCACGGAAAAAGGAATTGGCTGTGATACGTATTATCCGGTGCCACTGCACCAGCAGGAGTGTTTTGCGGATATACCGAAGCATGCACTTCCAGTATGTGAGCAGCTGGCTCAGGAAGTGATTAGTATTCCGATCTACCCGGAGTTGACTCAAGGGCAGAAAGATGAAGTGATCTCAGCAGTTCAAGCTTTCTTAACATCTAAGGTCTAGTATCTTTCATCATGCGCATATTAGTTACAGGAGGAGCTGGATTTTTAGGGTCTCATTTATGTGAGAGGCTATTAAAAGAGGGTCATGAAGTCATTTGCCTCGATAATTATTTTACGGGATTTAAGCGGAACATCGTGCATTTGATGGACAATGCGAACTTTGAGCTGATGCGCCATGATGTGATTGACCCATTCAAGGCTGAGGTGGATCAAATTTATAATTTAGCGTGTCCTGCATCGCCGCCGCATTATCAGCACAATCCAATCAAAACGATAAAGACCTCGGTGATGGGGGCGATTAATTCCTTAGGCTTGGCGAAACGTACTGGAGCGCGCGTGTTTCAGGCATCTACTTCTGAAGTGTATGGTGACCCGCATGTGCACCCGCAACCTGAGGAATACTGGGGGAACGTGAACCCGATTGGGATTCGTTCTTGTTACGATGAAGGGAAACGCGCGGCGGAGACTTTATTTTACGACTACCACCGGCAGAATGGGGTCGATATTCGGATTGTGAGAATTTTTAACACTTATGGGCCACGGATGAATCCTGATGATGGCAGAGTGGTTTCTAACTTTATTGTTCAGGCGCTGCGCGGAGAGGATATTACGATCTATGGAGACGGCTCACAGACTCGTTCGTTTTGTTATGTCGATGATCTGATTGAAGGCTTTGTGCGCTTGATGGACCAGAATGAGATTGTCGGTCCAGTGAATATTGGTAATCCCGGAGAATTTACGATGCTGGAGCTGGCGGAACAGGTTTTGGCGAAAGTCGGGGGTCCTTCAAAGCTAACTTTCCACGCACTACCAGGCGATGACCCGAAGCAACGTCAGCCGGATATTGGTCTGGCGCAGGAGAAGTTGGGCTGGGAGCCAAGTGTATCCTTAGACAATGGGCTGGATCTGACGATTAAGTATTTTAGGGAGTTGTTGAGTAAATCCTAAGTGATTGTTTACCATTGGGAGAATTCACACCATTTCAGACTGTTGATGTCATTGGCTTGCCAGTGGCGGTGACAGATTACAGTTCTGCGATTGATTGGATATTTGATCGCGCGCTTGCAGCTGATCGAGCTTATGCGATTGAGGCGGCGAATACGCATGTGGCCGCATTAGCAAGACACGAGCAAGAATTTGGTGAGGTGATGGCTCAATTTGACCTCATTTGTCCCGATGGGATGCCGCTGGTGTGGGCGATCAATAGGTGCTTAGGAAAAAGGAAAAAGGAAAAAGAAGAAAGCCCGGAGAAGCTGACGGATCGAGTGTATGGGCCGACCTTGATGTTGAAAACCATTGAGGCGTCTGAAGGACAGCCGGATTTAAAGCACTTTTTCTTGGGAGGAGCGCAGAGTACTTTGGAGAAACTTCACCGCAGGTTTGAAGAGCAATATCCAGGGAGCCATATCGCGGGGAGCTACTCGCCACCTTTTGGTGATTGGCCGGAAGAGGAGTTCGAGAAAATCAGAGAGAATATTGTAGCATCTGGTGCGAATTTGATTTGGGTAGGATTAGGCTGTCCGAAACAAGAGCGCTGGATCGCAAAATATAAAGAACAATTACCTCCAGGGTGTTACTTTGGTATTGGAGCGGCGTTTGCCTTCCATGCTGGAGAAGTGGACCAAGCTCCGTGCTGGATGCAGAGAATTGGGATGGAATGGTTTTACAGATTATGCAAAGAGCCGAGGAGGCTATCTAAGCGGTATTTTAAGTATAATGGGCTGTTTGTGTGGTACCAGTTCAACAAATGAATTCCATAGAGTGACGCAACTACTAAAAATACTTAGAGGGCACCAAGCATTTGACTTTTCTTCACAAGTTCTCATTTATGCATTGCGTTTAATTGCTGGTATCCTTGTGGGTGCTTATGTGGCTCGCTATTTAGGGGCCGCTAATTTCGGAATCATTTCATTCATTATAGCCTTAGTTGCAATGATAGCCCCATTTATTGAGTTTGGGACTAAAAATATTTTAATCAAAAATGTATCGGTTGCTGATGAGGCTGTAGCGGGTCGATTTTGGGGAGGACTTTTTTTAAAATGTGTAATATCATTCCTTACGCTGGCTGTGTTTCTTTGGGCATATCATGGAGAATGGTTTGCAGACGAAGGTATAAATAACACGGTGTTAGCGTGGATCACTGGAGGAATGATATTACTCATTCCTTGGAGGCAATTTGAGATATTGATCACAGCCCATTTAAAAAATGCTGATCTAATGAGAGGTCAGATTTGTGTGCTTATCGCTAATTCTGTTTTTAAAATATATTTAGTTTGTTCCCAACAAGAACTAGAATGGTTTTTGCTATCTTACCTTTTGGATAATCTATTTATAATAATTAATTTCATATGGATTTCTCATCGCAATAAAACCATACCTCCATTCCAGTTTTCATTTATTGATGGTTGTAATCTATTGAAGGAGAGTTCATTTTTGATGGTTTCTAGCGTATCTATTGTTTTATATATGAAATCAGATATTTTGATGATTGGATATTTTATGAAAACACAGGACGTGGGTTTCTATGCAGTCGCGAGTGCGCTAGTTAGCGCAGCATATTTTGTTCCTACTGCACTAGCTAAGACTATGTCAAAGAAGGTGTATCAAGTACTTGCAGCTAATAGTGAAGATGGATTCTTAAGCTCTGTTTTTACGCTATTCTCTTTATTTGGAGTTGTTATTGGGGCAGGTCTTATGAGTGTGGCTCCATTTTTTATCCCCGTAGTGTATGGTGATGAATATTTAGCCTCGGTTACTATATTAATGATCTTGGCTCTTGGCGTTCCTGCGGTTGCGCTTGGTTTAGCGAGATCTCTCTACTTAGTGCATCACGGTGAGTATCGGTTTATACTTTTTACTAGTGTGTTGGGTCTTGTTTGTAATTTTGTACTGAATTGGATCTTCATTCCACTATACGGTATTACTGGCGCTGCAATTGCCTCTGTTGTGTCCTATTATGTCTCAGCTGTTGGGGCTTCGTTTTTTTTCAAGAAGGAAGAATTGTTTATAGGGCAAATTAAGTCGTTATTTTTAACATATCCGAAAATAAAGAGATCGTTTCATGAAGTTAAAAGATAGATTGTTGAACAGGTTAAAGTACCTTTTGAAGTATAATCCTAGAAAATCTTTAAATAAATTAGATGATGTTATTGAGAAGCATCTAGATATTAATAATGGTGTGTTTATTGAGGTAGGAGCTAATAATGGTATTTCACAAAGTAATACATATTACTTGGAAGTAGTAAAGGGATGGCGAGGTTTGCTAATTGAACCTATCGAGAGATTATATAAAGAATGTGTCTGGAATAGACCTAGAGCTATGGTGGTACAACGAGCTTTGGTTGGTTTTGATTTCAAAGGAACGAATGTGACCATTCATGATTCTAGTTTGATGTCCGTTATTCAACACGGTGATTCTTTGACTCCCGCTCAAGAGAGGCATCTTGAGCGGGGGCGAAAATTGCAGAACTTATCAAAATCTCCATTCTCACAGGTGCCTGCTCAACCATTATCGAGCTTGTTGGATGGTATAGATGGCATGGAGAAGGTGGATCTTTTTAGTTTGGATGTGGAAGGGTTTGAATTGCAAGTTTTAAAGGGAATAGATTTTTCTAGACATCGTCCAAGTTATATTCTTGTAGAAACTTCTCTATTTTCTGATGTACGTGCATTACTTGAGGAAAATAATTACACCTTTCTAGAAAAATGCACTCATCATGATTATCTATTTAAAGGCTAATTTATGAGTTTATTGGATACATATCTTCATTTGAGGTATAAACCTAAGCGTCCGCAGTTTAATAAATATGAACTGCCTCCTGTGTTTAAGCATTTTGATTTGGTGCTGTGGTGGCCAGATAGTATTAGAGCTTCAAGAATCTATAATAGATCACCAAAAAACATACTATGTTTGGCAAACTCTAAAACATTTAAATTATTAAACTTATGTAGTAGTTTTTTACGTGATTGCACCATTATAGTTGCGGGAGAAGATACTAATCTAAGCGTTTTTTTAGAGGTCATAGACCCTGTTATAATTCAAAATAACACGATTTATTATGAAGCAAAAGATGTGTATCACGACACTATAAAATCGTTTTCTATGGGGTTGATATCTTATTATGTGCATCGTGTAGGCGAAAAATTTATTGAATCCCAATTAGGTAGATTAAGTGATTCATCATTGAAAAAGCAAGGAGTTCTCGCAGCGTGGGGAGGGATTTGGAAGCATCTTGATGAAGAATTAGATGATAGGAAGAGTGCAGTGGAATTTGTGAATAAAGCTTCGTGGATATCAAGAGAGTTATTGAATCCTCAAGAGTATTGGAAACGGTTAGTAGATGTAAAATACCTCATCGCCCCAGCTGGTCAAGGAGTGCAAGCTCCGAAGCTAGCTGAGGCCTGGTTGGCGAATACCGTGCCTATAGTGACAAGAAATCCTTGCTTCGAAGATTTGGCGGAAGCTGGGTTTCCTTTAGTACTGCTAGACAATTGGGGTGATTGTACAGAGCGTACTCTTATAGAGTATGAGAGTAGCAGGAATGCGATAGACTGGAAGAGGGTAGAGTATTGTATCACAGGGGAATCCTTCTTAAGCAAGGTATTGAAATAAAATACTTATAATAGTTTGTATGTCTTCACCAATATTTATATTTTCACTGCCGCGGTCAGGTTCAACTTTACTGCAAAGAATTCTTTCAGGAAGTCAAGATATTTCGACAGCTCCTGAGCCATGGATTTTATTACCTTTTTTTTCTTATGAAAATAATATTAGTTGTTATGCGAATTATTCACATAACACATATGTGACGGCAATGAATGAATTGTTTTCTAGGTGTGATGAAAGAAAGGATTTCTATTACAGTTCTGTTAGGTCTGGTGTCAGTGAATTTTATGACAAGCTATCTGATGGAAAGCGTTATTTTTTAGATAAAACGCCAAGGTATTATTTGATAGCACCTTCTATTGTAAAGGCATTTCCTGATGCGAAATATATCTTTCTATGGAGAAATCCGGCGGCTATTATGTCGTCAATTTCTAGAACTTGGCTTGATTCTAAATGGAAAATGTCAACATTTGAAGTAGATTTATATGATGGGGTAGAATCCTTGGTGAAGACATTTCAGCTAGATAATAAAAATTTTCACTCACTCCGTTATGAGGATTTAGTAAAGGATCCAAACACAGAGATAACGAATCTTGAAAGGTTTCTTGACCTAGAAAATGGAGATTTATCTACAGATATAGTTCAAACGAAATTATTTTCCAAGTCCGCGTTGGGCGACCCTACTGGTTTGTTGGAGTATTCTAATAAAATTAGTCAAGACTCATTGGATCGTTGGAAAGATGAGTTTAAAAATAATTATAGAAAAAAAAGTGGGATGAACTATTTAGATTGGATTGGTGATGAGAGATTAAATATAATGGGGTATGATAAGAGTTCGTTAGTTAGTGATATTAAAAATGCCCCTTTAAAAGGAGGATATATTAATGATTATGTTGATTTTTTTGTCGATGAAGTTAAATGTTTGCTTCAATCGAAAGTGTTAAAAAAATCGGTTAGTGATAGATTGAACGGAGTGAAAGGGAAACGTCTAGATTAAATAATGTATGTTTGAGACAGATTCAAAAGTATGGATTGTTATACCTGTTCATAATCGCGTAGATATTACTAGGGAGTGTCTGAAGAATCTTGAGGTTCTTCAGATTAAAGGGAAATACAATGTACTAGTCGTAGATGATGGGTCTAGTGATGGTACTGAAGAGATGATTAACGTGGGTTATCCTTGGGTTTATGTTCTCAAAGGTGATGGTTCACTTTTTTGGGGTGGAGCTATTTCAATAGGAATGGACTATGCAGTTAAACGAGGCGCTGAAGTTATCGTGTGGTTGAATGATGATTGTCTGCCTCAAGATGATTCAATTAAGCTACTAGTGAATCGTGTCAAGACGAGTAAAGGTGTCTGTGGTGGAGTTTGTTGGGATGATTCAGTAACAGAAGTAACGTACTCAGGTTATAAGAAGAAAGTGTGTGGTAAAATGCAATTGAGACCTGAGGATGGAATGAGGCTGGAAGCTGACTTTTTGGGAGGTAACCTTGTTGCTATTCACGCGTCTGTAATCCGACAAATAGGATTACTTGATTCAAGTGAGTTTCAGCATTATTTTGCGGATGCTTGGTACACATGGAAAGCCAAGCAGTCAGGAGCAAGTGTAGAAGTAGACGGTAGCGCGATCGCTATCAATGAATCATCCAATTATTTTGACCGTATAGGGGTTTCTCTTAGCGCTTTAGATGCGTGGAAGAGTTTGTGGAAAAAAGGTTCCCCAGCTAATCTAAATGATAGATTTCGTTTTCGGAAGAATGTTTGGGGAGCACTGTACGCATTGAGTAGTTTCAAGATTATTTTGGTGATGGTTAAGTATACGTTTGTTGCATATACGAGAGGGGGAGTGAGAGGGTTATTTTTGATAAGGTAAATTTATTGTGATCCTGAAGAGGATGTTATTTGGTAGTTAATGATATAAAAAATAGTTTGATGAATTCTCCTACAGGAAAAAATATATTCACACTCTGTGGCATCGTGATTTTGATGTTTCTGGTGACTCTTGATGTTTTTGCGGGAGACTGGAATCAATTAGGTCGGATGATGCGTTGGATTGCGATCGTCGGCGGCTTATACGGTCTTATCTTTCCTAAGCGAGGTGTACTCGTCTTCCTTGTATCGCTCTTTTACCTAGACTTTCTCAAGAGATTGTTGATTTTATGGAGCGGCACCTCCATGCAGGATGTGATGGTTTCAATAGGAGCTGGTCCTGTTATCATCGTTGCGATTTGCATTTCTTGTACTATTTTGATCATTGCTCAGCGCATCAAATTCGGAAAGTTTGGAGATTGGCTTTTTTATCTAGGCTGTGTTGTGGTATCCGTTTCTGGAATTTTTGGAGAGGGAGAGGATTGGATGGAGCGAGGTCAGGCTATGATGGGATCATCATTAGTTGGGATGACCGCTCTCGCTAGTTATTGTTTGTATAGAGAGAGGGCGGACTCGTTGAAATTGCTTAAAGTATTAGTGATAGGAGCCCTACCGATGGCTCTGTATACAGCTTGGCAGTATTTTAATGGAATTGCCATGTGGGAGGAGGAATATATACAAACAGGGTTGAGTGCTACTTTGTATAATTTCTATCTTGTTGACGGGGGGGTCGAATACATGCGTCCTTTTTCGACGTTAAACCTCCACCCGTCGGTGGGCGCCGTAAGTGGAGTTCTTTGTATATTAGCGTTTTTGTTATGTGGGAATCGGGAGGGCATCGGTACAAAGGCTTTCTATTCCATGATTGGGGTTATCTTTTTCAGCTCGATGCTATTTGCCCAAAATCGTACCACTTATTTTATTCCATTATTTTACTTAGCTTTTACGTGGGGTTTTAAGAATCAAGGGCGGACACTATTATTGTATACGGTAGGTGTAATCTTATTTGGTTTGATGATTCATTACAGTGCATTCATCTATGATAATATCAATGCTTGGTCAGATGGACTGACCTCAACCCCCGTAGGTGAGAAATTAGGCACCCTTGGGACATATCAAGACCGCTTGGAAGGTTTCATGAATCTCTCAGAAGTAGAAAATTGGAAGCCTTTAGGCTTTGAAGAAGGTTTCGAACCTCTTTCTCACGATCCTCTTAGTATGATTTTATTCCGCTTTGGTTATGTTCCACTTGGATCGATGCTTGCTGCGGTGGCCGGAGTTTTAGTTGTATGGCATCGCAAACTTTATAAAATGCAATCAGATGATGACCGTATATATTATACGAGGTTGACTGCGGTTGTTGCAGCTTTGGTTCTGTCTGGGTTGTTGTATGGTAACTTGTTGTTTGTTTCACCTGTAAATGCGGTTCTGGGCGCTCTTGTTGGTGTTGTATTTGGAGGTATTCGAGATACAGGAAGGCGAAATCTAGGGAGAAGCATGTCAGATTTGAATGCAGAAAATACCGATAATGGGGAATAAATCTTCATCTGTGTTACTGTTACCTGCTCATCCAGCTAATGGGAGTATGTCGATGTTTCGGTATTGGCAATTATTGGCGGGGCAGATTCGGGGTGAGGATAGTTATGCACCTAGGAGCTTCTTTTTTGATGTGGATGAGTCGTTACTGCAGCGTGGTTCAAAGATGCGAAGAGCGTGGACACGAGGCATTCATTATCCTTGTTCTATTTTGAGACAGCCCAAGTGTGACTTGTATCATGTATTAGACCACAGTTGGGCGGATCTACTTAGATGGATACCTAGTGGGGCGAAAACCGTAGTTACTGTACACGATTTAATACCTTTACGGTTTGCAGGAGAACTGAAGCAGAAGCAAGTCGAACGTTTCCGTAAACGTGTATCGTATTTGAGAAAAGCGGATGCACTTATAGCGGTATCTGAGCACACGAAGAATGAGATTATTGATATATTATCGATTGCTCCAGAGAAAATACATGTTGTGCCTAATGGTGTGAAGCCCGCTAAGTATGACGTGACATGCAAACCTCTAGGAGGTGAAGAAGTTTTGCGTGTGGGTAGCTTAGGTAGCGTTTTAAAGAGGAAGAACCTTGAAATTTTGCCGGCAGCTATTGAACAATATTTAGAGAAGGGGGGGAGGAAGATGGAGTTAGTGCGGGCTGGGGCTTATGTATCGAAACAACTGGCGGAAGAGTTTCAGTCTATACTAGGCTCTAATTTTATAGAGTTGGGTCGGGTAAGTTCATCTGAACTAGAAGAGTTTTATAAGGACATCGATGTGTTGGTTGTTCCTTCTTTATATGAGGGATTTGGTTTACCATTACTAGAAGCAATGGCTCGTGGAGTTCCAGTAATAGCATCAAACACAACGAGTTTGCCTGAAGTTGGAGGAGACGCAGTTATGTATGTGAATCCGCATGGTGCGAATGACATCGCTCAGGCTCTTTTGAAGATACAAGATTCAGATGTGCATTTAAGAATGATGCGCAATGGCTTAAAAAGAAGTCAAAACTACAGTTGGCGAGCGACTTTAGAGGGTAATTACGCAGTGTACGACAAGGTGCTAGGTAGATCATGAAAATTCTACAGATATTTAATCAATATCTTGAGTATGGTGGGGAAGAGGGCAGCGTGAGTAGGATTGCTCAACAATTACGTAGTGAACATACTATAAGGACGTATACTTATTCTACTCAGGAACTGCTTAACAGCCCCTTGGGTAAGCTGTCGATGCCCTACAAAATGCAATATAATGCAAGAGTTATTAGAGATCTGCGCGGTTTGCAAGAAGATGAGCAGTTTGACTTTTGGCAAATTCATAATGTTTTTCCAGCAATGTCAGTCGCCGTGTATGAGCTCGCAGCGGAGTTAGGCGTTCCTGTCATACAGTTTTTGCATAATTATCGATTTGGTTGTGCTGATGCGACTTATTTTCGTGGAGGAGAGAGGTGCTTTGATTGCTCACCGAGCAATTTTTTCCCGGCTATTCAGCATCGTTGTTGGCGTAGCAGCTTTCCAGCTACGATCTCCATGGTGGCGACGTTAAAAAGATTTTGGTTACGCGGTGGTAAAGAGAGTATCAAAGCTTTTATTGCTATTAGTGAATCGCAAAAGCAGCGGCATGTGAAAATGGGGATAGCAGCAGAGCATATTCATGTTCTACATCATAGTTTAGATGCTGGATTGGAGTATAATAAGCCTCCTCAGAATGGGGATGTTTTATTTATTGGGCGTTTGACAGAGGAAAAGGGTTTGGAGCTTCTGTTGCGAGCTTGGAAAGAGGTGGCAGAAACTAAACGGATACTTAGAATTATTGGTTCAGGGCCACTTGAGGAGGATCTTCATGAATTATGTCGAGCTGAACAAATTGGGAATGTTAAATTTATGGGGTTTGTAGATAAATCACAACATGATGCATTTTATAAAAAGAGTGCATTTGTAGTTGCTCCATCTGTATGGGAAGAACCTTTTGGAATGGTGGTGCTAGAGGCTTGGAAGCATTATCGACCTGTCCTCACGACAAATATAGGAAGCTTTCCAGATCTTATTGATAATAAAAAAAATGGCTGGTTAGCGCCAACTGACAGATGTGGTTTCGCAGCGGTATTGGAAAAAGCGCTGTCTTCTCCTGCGTACAATGAAATGGGAGTAAATGGTCATTTTAAGTTAGAGCAGCAATTTAATACGAAGGTATGGTTAAATAAGTGGAAGTCTATCGTAGAGAGTGTGCCGCATTAGATTATTATTGCATTGTTTACTGCTTATTAAATTGATTTTTGGATATTTTGTCTCTGTCCTTATATCTCTGTTAAGAATAGAGATAAACTTACTTAAGTGATGAATAAGTATAAATTATGGTATTATTATGATTTGATTCTTCCTGATGTAGTGAAGCATAAAATTAGGCTTAGTAGGCATGGGAGTCATTTTCCGCAGGCATATAAAGATACCAATAGTGTATATATTCACATCCCTAAAACTGCAGGAACATCGATAGCTTCCGCTATTTATAAGGATAAAGGGGTGGGGCATGGGCACTATCCGTATTATGAATTTTTAAGAGAGGACGAGGGTTTATACAACAGCAGCTTTAAATTTGCATTTGTACGGGACCCATGGGACCGGCTTGTTTCGGCGTATTACCACTTGTCATCGCCTCCGTCCTGGGTTGCAGATAGAACTAAATTAGTTTCTGAGTATATTAATGCGAGGGCAGATGATTTTTCAGAGTTTGTAAGGTTGTTATCTGTAGATAAGCGTATGCAGCGATGGGTGCATATGGAGCCGCAATCGAAATTTGTGCTTCATGAGGGAGAAGTGATGGTAGATTTTATAGGGAGGTTTGAAAACTTGGAGGAAGACGTAATAAAGGTGGCAAAAGCGTTGAATTTGAATGATGTTAAAGTGCCTCATGTTAATAAAAGTAAGGATCGGGCGCATTACTCTATTTTTTACGATCAATACGCGATAGATTTTGTACGTGATTTTTATGCTCAAGACATTGATGTGTTTGAGTATGATTATATTGATCAAAAGGGGTGTGAGTAGGGGCGGTACATGGAATATTTTTTATGAAAAAGGTAATCACATACGGAACATTTGATTTATTTCATATTGGTCATTTGGAGTTACTAAGAAGGGCTAAAGAGCTAGGGGATTACTTGTTGGTGTTTGTGTCGACGGACGAGTTTAGTAGTAGGGATAAAAATAAGGATTGTGCTATTCCGTATGAGGAGCGTGCAGCCATTGTGGAGGCTATACAGTATGTTGATGAAGTGCGTCCTGAAAGATGCTGGGAACAAAAACAAACTGATGTTATAGAATACGGGGCAGATGTATTTGTCATGGGTGATGATTGGGAGGGGAAGTTTGATTTTTTGAAGGAGCTTTGTGAGGTGAGGTATTTGAGTAGGACAGAGGGGATTTCAACAAGCGGTATTAGAAAGAAGTTAGAGGGTTAAATTGGGGTGTTAAAAAATGTATTAAAGCATTGTTTTTATTGGGTGGCGAGTCTGCTGCCTAAAAGGAACTATTGTTATCTCAAGGGGATTCCGAGTTATGACGATAGTTTGGTGGCTTTGTATAAGCGTTTTGATACGGGAGCCTATGAGAAGATTATCTGGAGTGTGTATGATCTATCGCATTCAAGGCCGTTTGAGATGCGGAAGGGGACGGAGTTTGTACGCAACGGCAGTCTGAAGGATTTATGGTACGGAATGGTTTCGAAGACGATGTTCACGACGCATGGGCATTTTCTGAAAGCGGTGCCTCGTGGGCAAGTGTGTGTGAATGTGTGGCATGGGATGCCTTTTAAGGCGATTGGCTTGTTGGCGGGGGAAGAAGGGAAGGACTCGAGTTATTTTTGCAGTACATCGCCACTCTTTCGGGATGTGTTGGCTCGGTCGTTTGGGGTGAGGGAGGAATGTGGATGGATGAGTGGAATACCGCGCAATGATTTTCTGTTTGAGTCCAAAGAGGGAATTTGGGAGGCGATGGGGTTAGAGAGGGAGAAGTACAAGAAGGTTTTCTTTTGGTTGCCGACGTATCGGACATCAACCATGGGGAATCTTATTGAGGATGGGGTGGAGGCAGGGAATGTTTTCAATATGGTGGGTTTTCCAAGTACAGCATTTGCTCGTTTTTTAGAGAAAGAGAAATGTTTATGTATCATCAAGCCGCATCCATTAGCGCCACGGAATGAGGAGGAATTTCCGGAGAATATTATGGTGATTGATGAGGAATGGATGTGGCAGCGTGGGGTGTTGCTGTATCAGATACTCTCTGAGGTGGATTTTTTGGTTTCGGACATCTCGTCGGTGATGGTGGATTTTGCCTTATTAGATAGGCCCATGTTTGTGTGTTTTGAGGATTCGGAGGAATATAAGGCAAAACGCAAGATGGTATTTGAGCCGATTGAAGACTGGTTGCCAGGAGAGATCGTGCATGGATATGAGGGGCTCAGAGAGGCGATCAGTAGCTGTGTGGCGGGAGAGGATAGCTCTCAGGAAAAACGACGCAAGCTTTGTAAGCAATTCCATAGCTATCAGGATGGTAGGTCGACTGAGCGGGTTCTCGAGGAGCTCGGATGAATGCGCATTATATTTGACAGATGGTGTAGCTTGCTGTGTCTGTGAGTGCAGGTCTACGAATTATATAGAATGAATACGCAACGAGACTGGATAAAATCCCCCCTGACAGTGCCTTTGATTTTGATAGGATCTGTCGTCATATACTTTTTTGGGGTGTGTGATGTGTACACGGTTATAGATCACCGGAAGAGTGAGGTTATTCCGTGGATGGTGGATTCTTGGAATGAGAGGAATGATTTGCTGCATGGGTATGCGGTGCCGTTTTTGTTTGTGGCGTTTTGTTATTCAGCGGTGAGGCCGATTAAGGCTGAGGGGGAATCGAGCGGTTGGTTTGGAATTCCGGTGTTGTTGTTTGGTTTGTTGTTGTTTGTGGCATCGGTTCGGACGATTCAGCCGCGATTGGCTTTGATTGGTTTGCCGTTTTTGATTGCTGGGGGGAGTATTTTTGTATTGGGGTGGAAGAAGGGGAGGCACTTGTTGTTTCCGGCGTTTTTCTGGTGGTTTGCGATTCCGGTGCCGGGACTGAACCAGATGACGAATCACCTGCAGGTGTTTGTGACGCAGGCGTGTTATTATGTGGGGACTGGCGTGGGGATGGATCTGATCAATACGGGGAACAACATTCATTCGGGGTCGAACAAGTGGGATTTCAACATTGCGGAGGGTTGTAGTGGGGTGCGCTCGCTTATGGCGCTGGTGATGATAGCGGCGATTTATGCGTATTATACGCAGAAGGAATTGTGGAAGAAGGCGGTGGTGTTTGCATCGGCATTGCCGTTGGCGTTGTTTGGGAATTTTTGCCGGGTGTTTACGATTCTCGTTTTAGCGGAGTTAGGTTATGAGGATTTTGCGGCGAATGCGTATCATGATTTTTCGGGGCTCTTGTTGTTCTTCCCTGCTGCTTTGGCTGGGCTGTTTTTGTTGGATCGATTGCTCAATCCAAAGAGGTTTAAGAAGAAGGTGAAGGTAACTCAGAAGGCTTAAACGATGGATGCTATTACAAAACGTTTGTGGGTGCTGCTGGTGATTTTGGCAGTGGGGTTTTCCTCGATTTGGCTGTTACCGAAGCAGAAGGAGATGGCGGTTTCACGACTGAGTAAGGATTTGCCAGTGTCACTTGATTCATGGACGAGTGAGAAACGTGAGGTGAGTGCGGCGGAGTTAAAGATTCTGGCGGAGGATACGGAATTCGCTCGACGGTTTTATAAGGATACTACGAATCAGGGGTTTGCAGGAGTGGAGGTTTCAGTGGTCTTTTCGGGTAAGGACATTAATAATAGTCTGCACCGGCCAGAGGTGTGTTTGCGAGGGCAGGGATGGAATTTTGTACGTGAGCGTTCGATCGTGATTCCGAACGTGTTTGAAGATGGTAGTGGGCTGCCAGTTCGAGAGATCGTCTGTGTACGTCCGCGGGTAGCGCATGATGGGGTGGAGCCGCCGAAGAATATGTTTGGGGAGCCTGTGTATGATAAGAGGATTCAATATTATACGTTTTTTGGGGCTGAAAAGATAGTTTCTGGGCATTATGATCGAACCTTTGTGGATATTCAGGCACGTTTGTTGAAGGGCTACGACCAGCAGTGGGCGTATGCGACCTTTAGTGTGCCGGTGACTTCGGTGTATCGAGAGCAAGGTTTTCAGATACCCGACGAACAGGTGTTTGACGAGGCGCAGAGTGCGGAGCTGATGGAGGAGTTCATGCGCAAGCTGCTGCCAGAGGTGGTGGCGCCGTAGGAGAATGTTGAATGGCAAATGTCGCGTGTTGAGCGCCAGCACGGTGGTTTTTATCACGAGTGGGACACCAGAGGCATTGATTTAAGAAGGAAGGTGTCGGCTAGCTGAGGTTTTTCATTAGACTTGGCGTTCAGCCAAGTGTGGTTCCTAAGCTGCTAGTCCCTCCTTCGTCAAGGATTCGGCTGACAAGTCGTTGGGCACGCCGCGACGAATCGTGTTGGATGCTAGCATGACGATTTTTATCGCGAATTGATCGGATCGCACGCATGAGAAGATTTGATGCGATAGTTTATACCAAATCGCATCCTATCTCTTTTGAATCGCGAGGTTGTATTACGTTGAAGTTGTTGGTGGGTTTGTTAGGTATTGACAGGGCAACGTTATAAAATAGACAGATGATGCTCATGTGACAGAATGAATAGCGTACTCGGCGAGTACGCTCAACCTACGAAAACCTAGCTACGACACAACAGGCGAATAAAACCGTCTCATTTATATCACTTTGTTCGGATCACGTAAAAAAGAGGAATTTTCACTACAGGCGCTACAGTTGTTAGACGCTTTTTTGGTGTGGGCGGGGTTTGCGATCGCATCGGCGATACGCTGGAATGTGATTGATCAGGCGTACTCGGGATTAGGGTTAAATCCGATAGCGTGGTTGCTATTCATCGTGGTTCCGTTCACGCCCTTAACGTTGGAGTTATTTGGGTTTTACAAGAATACGCTGAACCTGAAGGCCTCAGCTGCGCTGTGGAAGATCATGCAGACATCGGCGGTGTTAGGGGCGGTTGTGGGTGGCTGCGTAGTGGTATTTCAGCTCGATCCTTCATCGCGCTTAGTATTGGGCTTTGGTGGTTTTTTTGCGTTAAACTTTGTATTTTGGCGTTTTGTGTGGGTTCGCAATGTGTTGCGTCGGCGGGTTAAGAAGGGGGCGGATAGGGAGAAGGCTATTTTGGTGGGAGCGCTGGAGGATTTGGCGGATTTTGAGGCTGAGTTACCGGCATCAGTGACGGACTATATTGAGATATGTGCGCAATTTGATTTGAATGGTCGGGATGTGTTGGAGTTGGCTGATTTGATAGTGGAGGAATCTGCGCAGCGGGTGATTGTTTCTCCGCGCAATGTGTTGTTCGATAAAGTGGGCGAGGCGGTGAGGATTTCCGAGGTGCAGGGGCTTGAGGTATGGGTGGCGGCCAATTTTGTGAGTGCGCAGATCTCTCGGCCGGCATTTGATACCTTGGGGGACAAGCCGATGTTGGTATTGCGATCGACGCCGGAGTTGTCTTGGGCATTGTTGATGAAGTCGCTATTAGACCGTTGCTTTGCATTTGTGGTGATTTTGGCGAGTGCTCCATTGTGGGTGTTAGCTGGGGTGGGGATTTATCTTTCTGACCCTGGTCCTATATTTTTTAAGCAACGTCGCGCAGGGAAGTACGGAAAGGAGTTTAGGATGTGGAAATTTCGTACAATGTGCGTGGATGCGGAGGAGAAATTGGCGCAGGTTAAGGCGCAGATGGGAAATCAGATGACTGGACCAGTTTTCAAGCTCGATGACGACCCGCGGGTTTTCCCTTTTGCTAAATTTTTGAGAAAGTGGAGTATCGATGAGCTTCCACAGTTTATTAACGTGTTGTTAGGTGATATGAGTGTGGTGGGTCCACGTCCGCTGCCGGTGTATGAGGTTAGAGAGTTTGAGGAATCGGCGCATCGTAGACGTCTGAGTGTGAAGCCTGGGATTACTTGTACTTGGCAATGTGGTGGGCGGAATACGATTACCTGTTTTGAAGATTGGGTAGCGATGGATTTGGAGTATATTGACAATTGGTCGCTGTGGGTTGATTTTAAAATTATTTTCAAGACTATTCCTGCGGTGTTGTTTCAGAGGGGAGCGAGTTAAAGCGGTCGATGATGAATCGCTTAGTACACAATACTTTTTGGTCGCTGCAGGGCTTGTTATTACTGATAGGCTATTTGCTCTGTGTGACAGTGGCGACTTGGGATCGGCCGGAGGCGATGGCTCCTTATGTAGCTGTGTTGGCAGTGGCGGGGGTGTTGGCGGTGCTTGGAGTTGCCATTTCAAAACGACTGAGCTTGGGCGGTTTCGATGCTACGGTGTTGTGTGTGGCTGGATATTTTGGCTGGCGCGCTTGGGGATCACCGGTGGCTTTGTACGGCCAGACCGATCTCGTTTTGATTTTGTCGGCAGTGTTAATGTGGTTCACTTGTCGGACATTTTCTGAATTAGGAAATGTGGCGAAGCGGGTGTGGCTGGTGGCGATGTTGTTGATGCTCGGAGCGAACATTGCGGCGAGTTGGTATCAGCTCAATGTGGACTTGCGCTGGTGCTTGTTTGTGGAGCGGACTGAGCGAGCGGTGATGCCAAGTGGTATCTTCACCCACCGGAACTATTTTGGCAATTTTGCTGCTGTGGCAGCGCTGAGTTGTCTGGGCTTATTGTTTGGGAAATCGAGTGGGCTGTTGGTGCGAGTTTTGTCTGCGATTGTGGTTGTAGGGAATTTAGTACTGTTAGGGATGTGTGCCTCGCGCGGTGCCTTTGTGAGTGTAGCGGTTGGTTTGACGGTGTTTTTTATGTTTTACGCGATTCATTTGTGGAATGCGGGTAAGATGAAGAAACCTGTGGTTGTGGCAGGCTTTTCGTTATTGGCGATTGTCGCTGCTGGGGCGGCGTATTCGCAGTTTGGTCGGTTGGATCAGAGCCGCGGATGGACAGCGCATGGGGGGCAGGTTCAAGATAGTGGGCGTAAGGATTTCAGCTCGCTGGCAGTGGATCAGTTTTTTGAAGCGCCGCTGTTAGGCTCGGGTGCGCATTCGGTGGAGTGGCGGAGTGTTGCCTTGTTGAGTAAGCGTGGTGAGGGGGCTTTGGGAACCTTGAACTATGCGCACAACGAATATTTCCAGGTGCTTTGCGATTACGGCTTAGTGGGATTCGTGTTGCTGTTGTGTTTGATTTTTGGCTATGGTGGGCGCCTCGTTTTTTCCTTGTTGAAGCGTGAGGATATGGTGTGGGGAATGGCGGTGTTTGCAGCCTTTGTGGCATTTTGCGTGCATTGTTTCTTTTCGTTTCCTGCGCATATCCCCGCTAACTTGCTGACGATTGTGGCGGTGTGCGCGCTCGGTTGGCCGTCGCTCAAATCTTCAGAAGGTGTGAGGAAATGGTTGGTACGCGTGCCCGTGCTTGTAGTGATGTTGATTGGCGCAGCCTATGGGGCGCAATTTGCATGGAAAGAATGGCCAGCGTTTCAGTTGTACACGAAGTTTAATGACACCATGGAGCTGAGTGATTGGGAGCCTGAGTTGCGACAGCAAGCGGAGCAATTAGAGAGCGTGGTGGGACGTGCGCCAAACTTCAAACGGTATAGGCGAGTCGGCGGGATGTACAATGCGCTCTACCAGAAATCTGGCGACTTGGCGGATTTCGAGAAATCGGCTGAGTATTATATTCTAGCGGCTGAGTTGTATCCGATGTCGCCTGACTTGCGCTTAAGTGAGGCGGGTTTTATGGCTGTGCGTGGCGAGTATGCCCAAGCTGAGGAAGCGTATAAATTCGCCATAGAAAATGGTGTGAGTCAGCAGCGCTGGTTATATCCTTATTGGAAATACGGGCTCTATTGTTACCAACGCGGAAATTCTTTATGGCTCGAGCGCGAAGCTGAAATGGCGCTGGAGTATTTTCTGCAAGCACAAGAGTTGCTAGCGAAGGCTCGTCCTCCACGCGAGGAGCGCAAGCGCTTCAGTGAGATACAAAAAGAGCTTAAGGCGAGAGTCGATTTGCTAGAGAGTGTGTTTTAGTGGATTTAAGATGGCGGAGCACGCCGATGAGGTTTTTCATTAGGCTAGGCAGTCAGCTAAGTGTGCTTGTGGGTAGGGTAATCCTAGGCTAAGGCTTCGCTCTAGCCCGAGGTTTCGATAGGTATCGCCGTTGGTGAATAATTACTGGCAACGCCATGCTCGGGCGATCTTGCTCTATCTTTACTGGCGACTGTGTCGCCTTAGGCTGGGGGCGGCCCAGCCGATGGAAAGGACGGCGGCAAAAGAGATGGCGATGGATTCGATTTGGAAGGGGAAGTCGACGGTGGAGTGGAGTAGGAAAATGAACATGCCGATGGTGGCTCCGTTGAAGTAGAAGAGGTGGGTTCGGCTTTGCTTTTTACGCTTTGCGAGTTGTTCGTAGAGTAAGAGGAAGGCTGATCCGGCAATAAGTAAGATCCAGAAGGAGGTTCCAAGCCATCCCCACTCGATGAGGGTCTGGAGGGGATCGTTGTGAGCGTAAATCCATTTTGAGTTTAATGCTCCAGCTTTATCGTGAGTAAAGAATGGGAACATAGGCATGAAAGATCCTGGGCCATATCCTAGAGCGCCCCAGTTTGAGAATTTAGGGTGATTTTCTTCTAGCATGGTGAGCATGCAATGATTGGCAATATGGCGATGAGTGAGTGAGCCGAAGTCGGAATCGAGAGCTCGATTCCAGCGTTCATGAAAGACTCCACCAAAGCTGACAACTGCAAAGATCATCGTGGCTAGCACGCTACTGATGATGATGTTACGTTCGTGTGGGCTGCCGCTGGGTAAGAGTGCCGTAGATTGGTGGAGGAGTTTCCAGATGGAGCGCAGATTAGTGAGTAGCCAGAGGAGAATAGTGATGACTGTGAAAATGGTTCCCGCTTTAGAGCCTGCGCTCATGGCAGCTGTAGTGAGAATGACTACACCGATGCTGATGCAGATAGGTAAAGTGGGTTTTGCATGTTTCTTTCTGCGGAGTCGATGACTGGTTGCCAGCAAGTAGCTGAGGCCCATAGTTAGGCAGAGGTTGAGATAGCAAGCGGCGATACCGGGGCTGCGGAAAGTGGCGAAGAAAAGTGGGCGGTGACGATCATAGAGCTCTTCATTCCAGTAAAATCCAGGGGCATCGGTAAATCTTTGGGCCAAGCCTAAAAATGCAATGCTCACTCCGATCCAAAAAATAGTAGCGCAAAGGGTCGAGAGTTTTATCGAGCGAGAAGCGAGCTTCAAATGCAATACCGTAAAGTAGAGCAGTGCGGGTATGATATAACTGAGACGGTCTGCAGCTTCTTTTTTGTCAACTGTTCCCGGAAGAGTAGGATAAGGTTGATTGTCGAGTGAAATGATTTCCCAAAAATAGTGACGAGTGCCGATCACTTCATTTTCAATGAATTCTCCCCAAGTGTTATTCAGCATCCAGAGGCCTTGAGTCACTATGAGAGTGACTAGCAGTAGAGGTAGCCATTTGGTGATTCGGCGATGAGGAGTGTGGCCTCTGGGAGACAAAAACAAGCTGGCAGCAACAGCGATCCAAGTTGCGTAAATGAGGGGCCAGCGATATTCATTGTAGTAAGAGCCGAGGTACCAGGGGCCAATAGCTAATGGAAATAATATTAAGATAGCTAAAATAACTCGTAGCGCAGGCATGGCAATAGAGGTATAGGCCATGCCTTGAAACATACAAGGCTGCTGAAAAAGATTTTGCAGGGTGTTGTAGATAAAAAGGGGAGTGTTTAGCTTGCGTTAGACGATTCCTTTGATTTGTTAGTGTTCTAACAAAACATTTAAAATCAAATGCTCGTTTATCGCTTGACTAAATCAGTGTAGGCGCTTTTTTCGGGTGTAGCGATTAGAGCGTTAAAGTTATGAAAAAACAGCAGTTCAAGAACACCCCCAGCCCCCGACTCGTAACTGCACTCGGGGCTCTGGCGATAGTAGGAAGCGCAACCGCGCAGGATCTAACAGGATCTTACGGTTCATTCAGTGATGCGGCCCTTCAGTCGGCGGCTCTGGAGGCCTTCGGAGAAGGTTTTAGTGAAGATAGTTACGCCTCTACGGCGTTTGAATATTTTTCCTTTGGAGTGAATGTAAATGCGGAATACAACGATAACATCTTTTTGACAGATCAAGATGAAGTCGAAGACTTCATTTTCCGTGTGAGTGTGCCATTGGGGCTTTCTAACGATAAAGATTCAGAGAATCAGTGGAGTCTAAGTTATACGCCACGTTTTAATTTTTATGCTGACAACTCTGATCAGGATGGTGTGGATCAGTTTGTCGATGCTGGATATCGCCATGTGTTTGCAAAGACCACTGTAGATCTAGGTTTGGGTTATGAAAAGACAGATGGTGCTGATCGTTTTGCATCAGGATCGATTGCGAAAGATGCCTACAAAGCGAATCTCGGAGTCAGTCATCAATATTCTGGAAAGTCCCGTTTCGATCTTGATTTGGGCTTTTTAGCGGACGAGTTTGAGGACGATAGTCTTTTTGATCGTGAGCGCTACAATGCTCGTGTTTCTTGGCAGTATCAGGCGACAGGGAAGATTGAGGTCGGGCCTTATGTGGCGTATGAGCATGCGTCTCAAGATGGTGTGGCAAATCCAGATCAAGACGCTATTTCCTTCGGTGTACGCGGAAAATACCAAGCATTTAGTAAAACTACCCTCATTGGTTACATCGGTGCGGAGCATCGTACTTTTGACGGAGGTGACTTGGATGACAAGACATCACCTACTTTTGAATTTGGGGCGAAGCATCAATTGACTGGTAAGATTGATCTTACAGGGATGCTTTATCACAATATTCGCGCTTCTTACTCAGATGCTGGACAGTCTTATACAGCGACAGGTGTGAATTTCTTTGCTAATTATGCAGCTACAGCGCGTATTAGTGTGAATGCAGGAGTGAGTTACGAGCATGATAATTATTTTGAGACCTCATCCTTGTCTACAGCGGGAGATCTTGATTCTGACTATGTGACCCTCTTCTTGGGTGGCAATTATGTCATGGATAATGGTTTTTATGTGGGGCCAGGTCTGCGCTACTCTACCAATGATTCGGAAGCGCCTACTCGCGATTTTGGAAATTTGATCTTCAATATCAACGCTGGATATAATTTCTAATTTTGGCATTGGAAATGCTTTTAGTAGGTTAGAAGACAGACTAAGCGTGTTTTCGAGTTGCAATTTAAAGGTGAATCTTTACCAATCATCTCGTAGAGGAGTATAACCCCCACTAAACCACCATCATGAAAGCGAAATCATTTTTTCAACTTAGCGCAATGGGCGCATTCACGGCAATTGCCGGATTGGCTTTTCTCTCGCCAGAAAGCGTGTCAGCTCAAACAGTAGCAGCGGAAGATTCAGCAAGTATAACCATCATGGTGCCCGCAGACGGGACTGCAGTAAGTTATACGGTTGGAGGTGCAACGTTCTGGATCCAGCCGGGTAATACGGTCGCACTCCCTGCGGCTGCTACCAATATTCAGCTTACGCCAGGAGCGGTTGTGATTGCTAATGTGAGGCGTCCAGATGGTTCGGAGACAACTGCGAATGTTGAGCTTACATCTGCGACGACGCTTCCAGCAGTCACATCGGCAGATATTAGTCAGACACTGGCTGGGAGTTCAGCTCCGATTCAAGTTATTTCGATCACAGATGTTCAAGCGAATGGTGATTCGACAACGATTGATGTAGCGAACAGAACTACGACTGTAGTTGAGGGAAATAAGACGACAGTGATTAGTCGTTCTGGTCCAAGTATGACGTCTACTACTACCATTCAAGAAGCAGGAGGAACTACCACGGTGACGACTGTTGTTGATTTAGCGACTGGTACGGGAACGACTACGGTGACATCTCCAAGCGGTACCACTACTGAGCCTGCTACGAGCGCTCAGGTGAATGCGATTCAGCAAGCGACACCATCGAGTGGACAGCAAAACACAGGTGGAGCGATCCAGGCTTTAGTTGAAGCAGCAGATCAGGTTCAAAATGACGCTGCAGATATAGCCACCACCTCAGGGGTTGGCGGTACCGATAGCAACGGTTAATCAAAAAAGATGCTCATCCCCATTTTTCAGGGGTGCTACGGAAACGACCGTGGTACCCTTTCTTTTGCACTCTACTATACCCCAATGAGAACTTACTTCGCTGCTTTTCTCTTTCTTCTGACCTCCTTGCTTGTGTTGAATGCTGCTGAGGATAAAGAATACAAATTACAGAAAGACGACGTTATTCGAATGATTGTTTTTCAGGAGCCCGACCTCACTACTGAATCTAAGATTGGTAAATCGGGCTATGTTTCCTTTCCGCTGATAGGTAATGTCAAGGTCTCTGGTAAGGGTTTGAAAGAAGCCGAGGATGAAATCAAAGCACTCTACGAAAAGGATTATTTGGTCAATGCTCAGGTTAATCTGTCGATTCTTGGATTTGCAGAAAAATGGGTGATTGTCGGTGGCGATGTTCGCTCACCGGGAACAGTACCGTTTCCTGAAGAAGGCGCGCTTGATCTGCGTGGAGCTGTGGCACAGGCTGGAGGTGTTTTAGAGTCAGCCAATACGGACGGTATTGTAGTTCGCAGTAAGAGTGGTGCGATCAGTTATCATAGTTTGAAGGGCTCGGGCAGTCGGGTTATGAAACATGGCGATACGATTACGGTGCCACGCCAGACTATGCAGAAGATGACGCTGACGGTTTCAGGTCAGGTCAATCGACCAGGGGTTGTGGAGTATCCGAAAGAAGGGAAAATGGATATTATGACTGCATTGGCGCAGGCTGGAGGTTTTAGCCGGATCGCGTACAAGAAGGCGGTTACAGTGCACCGGAATAAACGTCAGATGTTGGTGGATATTAAAGCGATAGAAGATGGTCGTGCACCGATGTTTTTGCTAGAGCCTGGTGATTTAGTAGTGGTGCGTGAGAGTCGGTTCTAAGGACGCTGGTGGTGCGGTTTTTCAGTTGCTAGTTTTTTCAGTTTTTGATGTTCAACACGATGAAACGGAAGGCTTAAGACAGGAATTACATAAATGACAGAATTACGTTCTTTGTGACCCGCATATAATTACGTAACACAGCGCCGCAGGCGTTAAAATTTCCAAATGAGGTGGCTCGCCGAGCACACCCTACCAGAACTTAAACTTAAATTGTCGCATAGCGACTAATAACTTAAACTTGAAGCTTCGCTTCTAATATTGAAATAATGAGCCGAGAAATTGATCCTTTTGCAGATGAAGCAAGAGAGCATTTAGATACAAAAAATGACGAAGCCCCAGTGAACAATCGCTTGGGAATGAGCAACGTCCGCCAAGCTTTAGGGCGTTGGTGGGTCATGCTTGTTTTTGGCATTCTAGGTTATTGTGGAGCTTTGTACTATATGTCGATCGTTCCTACGACTGTGGAGGCGGTAGCAGTGCTAGAGGTGGAAACGAAGCAGGATCAATTGATCGGGGCTGAGTTCCAACAAGAACAACTCGAGTTGGAAATGCAGCTTGCAACTACTATGAGCAAGTTGTTGAGCCCTAGTATTCTGTCACAGGTGGCTGAAAGCCCAGAAGTACAGGCGCTCACAGAGTTTAAAGCTCCAGATTTTTCCTACAAGCCGCGCTATATGCGGAGTGATGAAGAGTTGGAATACACAGCGGCCTCTGAATTAGAAATTTCAGAAATCGTAAAAAGTTTCACGGGATGGCTTGATATCGGGATGCGTCCTGGAACGACTTTGCTCGAAGTGAAGGTGAGACACGAAAAGCCTGAGACAGCGAGAGTGATTGCTGACACCCTATTGCGTGTCTTTGTTGAAAAGGAAGAAGGATTAGTAGCGAGTGGATCTTCTGATGCTTTCAAAATCTTGCAAAATGAAGCGGATGGAGCAAAGGATAAGCTCGAGGCGGCAGAGACAGCAGTTCAGGTGTATGTGACGGCCATTCGTCTCAGTGAACAAATCCAAGAGAAGCGTTCGGAGATTGTGACCTTGCGCCAGCGTTATAAGTCGAAGCATCCGCAGCGGATCCAAGAGGAAGCCATTTATGTAGATCTTTTGAAGAGGTTTTCGCGTGAGATCAAGCGTTCGGCTTCGGTAAGGAGTGAGAAGCCTTATTGGCTGCAGTTTACTGAGCAACTTGATGAATTAGAGGCTTTAGCGCAACAGTCAGAAGGTGAAGAGGCTTATCAGGCTGTCGATGAGTGGCTTTCCATCGCACAGAATGCTCTCAATTCCAGAGCAAATCTCTTGCAGAAAAATGTAGAACAAAACAGCACAATGTACGCAAACATCTTACAGCGTATGACTGAGATCGATGTGTATTCTTCTGATGATAAGAATTTGACTAAATTAAAAATCATCGAGCCGGCATTCATCGGCACGGAGATTGAGTCTGTGCGTCTTAAATATTTGGCAGTGGGTTCTTTCTTGGGGGCGGCGGCCGGTTTTGGAATTGCGTTTTTGTTGTCTGTGATCGACTACAAGATTTACGATGTGCGTTCGGCTGAAGAGGCGACTGGTTTGACATGTTTAGCGGCCATTCCAGCGTCGAACAAATTTGGGCGCAAGAAGGGTTGGGAAACTGTATTGAAAAGCGACCCACATTCTTCGAACTCTGAAGCTGTACGAAATTTGCGGGCATCTGTTATTTTGTTCGGTAAAAAAGAACGGAATAAGATTTTACTGGTGACGTCGGCGATTCCCGGGGAAGGGAAGACGACGATTTCAGCAGAATTGGCTTCTGCATTTGCGTTAAATAAAGAGCGTACTTTGCTGGTGGATATGGATTTACGTCGTCCTAAGTTGACGGAGTCGTTTCCACAGTTGAAAGGTAAAAAGGGAGTTGTGGAAGTGCTTGCTGGTCAGGCGACCTTAGAGGAAGTAATTCACGACACCGACATTCCGGAGATGAAGGTGTTAGCATCTGGAAACCGTGCACCGAATCCTTCTGAACTGCTGCATGAAGGTGAGTTTGTAGAAATTCTTGAGCAATTGAGTCCTCGATTTGATCGGATTATTCTGGATTCGGCGCCAGTGTTGCCGGTTGCAGATTCACGCTTGCTAGCGAAGCATGCGCAGGCAGTGATCATGGTAGTGCGGACACGCAAGACCCCGATTGGAGCAATGGTGCGTGCGCGCGACTTGCTAAACTTTGCAGGTGCAAGGCTTGGAGGTGTTGTGGTGAATGGCATGCGCAGCAATGATCGCGGCAATTATGGAGGCTATCGTGGCTACGGCGAATATGGAGCCGAAGATTACGGCTATTATGGAAATGAGAAGTAGAACTTGTTGAAGTTGAAGTAAAGTGGCTGAGCCGCAGTTTAAGTAATAATATGAAGAATCCCCCGAAAATGCCAGTTTTGGTAACTGGTGCTGCTGGTTTTATAGGATCTAATGTGGTCAAGCGTTTGCTTGATGCCGGTTGTACTGTAGTCGGAATTGACAATCACAATGCTTACTATGATGTGAGTATTAAGGACCATCGCATCTCTGAGTTTGAGATGCATGAGCGTTATACGCATGTCCGCGGTGATGTGGCAGATAGAGAGTTGATGAATCAGCTTTTTGAGCAGCATAGGCCTGAGAAGGTGTGTCATTTGGCAGCTCAAGCTGGGGTGCGATACTCCTTGGAAAATCCGCATGCGTATGAGGAAAGTAATTTAAAAGGCTTTTTAAACATTTTAGAATGCTGCAGGCATTTTGCGGTGCAGCGTTTGGTGTATGCCTCTAGCTCTAGTGTTTACGGCGGTAATACTAAAATTCCGTTTAGTGAGGCAGATGCGGTAGATAACCCCGTCAGCCTTTACGCAGCGACGAAAAAGGCGAATGAATTGATGGCTCATAGTTACAGTCACCTCTATGGTTTTCAGACGATTGGCTTGCGCTTTTTCACTGTTTACGGCCCTGCGGGTAGACCGGATATGGCTTACTGGTTATTTACGGAAGCCATGTTGAATGGGAAGAGCATTAAAGTCTTCAATAATGGGGATATGCAGCGTGATTTTACGTACATCGATGATGTTATCGATGGTGTCGAAGCTGCCATGTTTAAAGACGGGCTCGATCAGTACGAGATCTTTAACTTAGGCAATAACCAGCCAGAGCAGTTGATGGACATGATTCAGTGTCTGGGAAAAGCTCTCGGGGTGGAACCTAAAATGGAAATGTTGCCGATGCAGCCAGGAGATGTCTATCAGACCTATGCCGATATTGACAAGGCCCAGCAGAAGCTGGGTTACCAACCACGCACTTCGCTTAAAGAGGGCTTAGACCGATTTGTGGAGTGGTACTCCTCGTATTTCGATCACCAAAAAGGTTAGAAAATAGAAAAATGTCTGTACTTAATTTAATACAAGAAGGAGTGCTTCAACAGCTTGAGGAGATTCTGGCTCTACGTGCGACGCGCGAGGAAAAGGAAGATGGTTCTTATGTGACGAAGGGAGATCTGATGGTTCAGGATATTGTGATGCAGAAGATTGCAGGGCATTATCCTGATGCGATCGTGATCTCTGAGGAGTTAAAGAATGTGGAAGTAGACATCAGTTCGAGTGATGTGTTTGTGGTGGATCCTATTGATGGGACTGAGAATTTTACTAGTGGTTTGGCTGAATGGGGAGTCTCGGTCAGTCATTACCAGAATGGCAAGCATTTCGAGTCGATGGTCTTCTGCCCTGAGATGCAGCAATGTGTGCAGACTGGAGATGTGTTTGAGCGTCACGAGTCTCGGATTTGCGGTTTATCCTCGTCATTGACGATTGAGGAAATCATTCAGGCGACCCGTGGTTTTGAGTACCGTATTTTAGGATGCTGCGTGTACAATATGATGAATGTGCTTAAGGGCTCGTTTTGTACCTTTGAAAACCCCAAGGGAGCTAATTCTTGGGATATATTAGCAGGATTAAACTTAGCATTAGAACATGGCTTAAATGTCATCGTAAACGACAAACAATACCATGGAGAATATCTCCCCCACACTACAAAATATCGTTTCAAAGTATCAGGGTAAACCGATCTTTGTGATTGGCAAAGGGCCAAGCCTGGATGCCATAGACACTTCTGCATTGCCAGAAGGGTTGATTATTAACCTCAATGATTCTGAGCGTATTGTTCCAGGTGACGTGGCTATTTTTAGTGCCAACTGGGTGCGTCATAGCTTGCAGGAACACGGCTTTCGCAGTGGCTATTATTTAGCTGGAAAGCCTCTGCCTGAAGAGGTGTCTCATGAGGTGCTAGCGCCAACTCCGATAGAGCTCGATCACGAGGACATGAATGTTCTTCGTCTAGAGAAGGAGGAGTTCTTTGATGAGTCCTTCGTGTTGTTAAATGCGATTAAGTTAGCATTGCTAGCGCAGAAAGATGCTGCAGAGCCTCTCGATGTGTATTTTCTAGGCTTTGATTTCTCTACGCAAGCAGCGTCTCAGACGACGAAGGCTGGCACAGACTGGTCAGGAACGAATGCGAATGAGCGCGCAGCGATCATCGCTGCACAGGAGCACGAGTTTAAGCAGTTTGTTCACTATTTTGAAAAAGCAGATCGTCTGCGTCTACATCATGTGGGAGAAGCTTCTTATAGTGAGTTTACTCCAGTAGCGTTTAATCGGACGATTTGTGGAGTTGGAGCACCTTTAGCGAGTGGGCCGATCGACTTGAAAGATCCCGATCGAGTATTGGTTGTCGCAGAGTTCACGAATAATCACTTAGGTGATCCAGAGCGCTTGGTGGAAATGATCGAACGCGCAAAGGAGGCGGGTGCTGATTTGATCAAAGTACAGAAGCGCGATGTTGACAGCTTCTACACTGAAGAGCAGCTTAATAGTTATTACTACTCCCCCTTTGGGAAAACACTAGGTGATTACCGCCGTGGGGTGGAGCTTAACGATGAAATGCTAGAGTTGCTCGATGCTACCTGTAAGAAGCATGACATCGAGTGGTTTTGCTCGATCTTGGATTATCCATCCTATGAGGCATTGAAGCGTTTTAACCCACGCCTGATTAAGATTCCTTCTACTATTTCTAATCACCGCGACTACCAAAAGGCGCTTTCTGAAGACTACACAGGGGCAGTAGTGGTTTCTACAGGGTATACTGAGCAAGAGTATGTCGACCACGTGATGGATACCTATAAACACAATGAAGCGGTGTATTTGCTGCATTGTATTTCCGCGTATCCAACTCCGCGCGAGGCATGTAACATTGCGGTTGTTGGGGAGTACAATGCGCTTGCTCGAGAGGATAAGCGCATCATTCCTGGTTATTCGAGTCACGACATCGGTTCTGTCGGCTGTATGTTGGCAGTGGCGAGCGGTGCGAAAATGTTAGAAAAGCACGTCAAACTAGGCGATGTCGACTGGGTGCATTTTGATAAGGTGGCCCTAGATCTACGCACGAACGAATTTGCCAAATTTATTCAGGATGTGCGCATCGCTGAAGAAATGGTGGGCTCTGGCGAGAAAAAAATCCTAGATTGTGAACATCATAAATACGCGGTGAAATCATAGTTATGAAGGATCAAAATTGTGTTGCTTTAATGATTGGGCGTGGTGGGAGTTCTCTAAAAAACAAGAATGTTCTCCCTGTTTTAGGAAAACCTTTACTCCATTATCCTGCAGTAGCTGCTCAGGGATCTAAGTATATAGGAAGGTGTTTTACGAGTAGTGATGATACGTTGATTCTAGAGACAGCTGAGCAAGATGGATTCAAGCCTATTATGCGGCCGGATGAGTTAGCTTCTGATACAGCTCAGAGTAGTGACGCGGTATTCCACGCACTCGATGTGATCGAGTCTGAGTCACCTGTGAAATATTTGGTGTTGCTGCATGCTAATGTGGGCACGATCACTAGTGCCATGATTGATGATTGTCTGTCCATTTTGATGGAGAATCCTGAATTATCGTCTGTGATTCCGGCGCATTATCACGACGAGTACCATCCGTACAGAGCGTCCTTTATTAATGGTGATGGGCTCTTAGATCCTGTCCTTCCTCCGGGAGGAAAGGTGTCTGCTAATCGCCAAGATTTGCCAAAGGCTGTGTTCTTTGATCATTCATTTTGGGCGATCAATTTGGATGTGGTCCGCTCAGAAGGTTTAGGTGATGGCCCTTGGCCATGTATGGGTAAAACCATTAGACCATACATCGGTGAGGGGTGCTTTGATGTTCACACATTGGAGGACATTGCGCGAACTGAGGAGTGGCTGAGAACTCACGCTGAATGATGTCAAAGAAGTTAGTCATAGCGATGGTGAAATACTCTGATTGGCTGGAGGCTTGGTCTCTACTGACTGAGGATAGCTATGATGAGATCATTTTTCATATTATTGAAGATCGCAGAAACAATCAGCAATCCGTTGAAAAGGTGGTAGATGAGCTGCCTGTGAAGAGGGATGTGACGATTGTTGCTCATGGCAGCAAGCAGGAATGGATGGATGCAGTTGGGCGATGCGCGCTCGAGCTGAAAATTGGGGATACGCTTGCAGCTCCCTTTATTCAGTACATGTATCCATGGAGGTTGCTCGGCGTAGGCCGTGGCAAGAAAGGGGTTTCGCTGGCTCATATTCCGCGGGCTGTGAAAGCAGGTGTGCGCACGGTGCATTTGAGTGAAGGTTTACCTGATTCATTTGGTCTGCTTGGATATGCATTGGGGTATAGGAGATTGAGTTGGAAATCCTTACCGGCAGTGTTGCTGACACCGCTGTATGCGCTTTTACACAAACCTGACGAGAATTATTATCCGCTGGCTGAGTATCTAGCTAATCCCTTTGTAAAACGTACGAGAAGTGTGACAAGACCAGTACTCGGTGTAGCTAAGAGAGAAGTATTAGATAGCTACGCTGGTACTGAGAAGAGGCCGCTTTTGATTGGAGGTTTTGGTTATTCTGCGGAAAAAATGGCAAAAGAGCTGGGGATATCGTCTTTCTGGGCCACTTCAAAAAATAGGGAAATCATCGTTGATGGGATTGCTCATGCTACTGACATTCAAATTTCTGCTGAAGATGTGTTACTATCGGGATGGGTATCTGAGGTGGTTTCTTATGAGAGCACAGTGGTTTGTTGGGCGCGTTGTTTAGAACCTGAGATTAAGGTGAGCTGTTATTCAGCACCAGCTCTTTCAAAGGTGTTTGGCCCTATTTACAGGATCTTGGCTGCTAGGACTTTAAGTAAGATTGGAGTCACTGTGCTGCCTGAGAATCAGGCGATGCAAGATAGATAGGCAGCATGAGCGTGAAGAAAAACATTGCGAAGAACGGAATAGCGACTGTGTTGCAGAAGCTAGTTCTCGCTGGTCAGCACTTATTTTTAGTGCCGTTTTTTCTGAGTGCCTGGGGGGCTGAGTATTATGGTGAATGGCTGACTCTGACAGCGATACCGGCAGCGATCGCACTGACGGACTTAGGGTTCGGCACAGCGTTTGGGAATGCTTTTGTGTTGAAGTATGCAGCAGGGGAGAAGCAGCAGGCTGCGGATCTGCTGAAAACGGCGGTGTGTCTCATTGCGCTCTGTTGTGTGGTCGTCTTGATGGGTACCAGTGCTGTGGTAGGAATCGTGCATGCTATAGGAGGGTTTGAAAAAATTGCATTGCCAGAGGATGTGGCGATTACAGCCCTGATGCTTTTGATTTTATCTCGGCTCTTGGGTTTCTTTTTGTCACTGGGTGAGGCTCAATTTCGGGCGATTCGTAAGGCACACCAATACATCAATTTCTTTACAGTGTTTAGTGTGATCCGCATAGTGGTAGGTTGTGTGGTTTTGTTATCAGGTGGTCGAGCTATCGAGTATGCGGTGGCAGATCTCGGCGTAAGTGTGGTGTTTTTAGTGACCGTCTGGGTAATCGGACAGCGGACAGTGGTAGATCTGGGCCGCGGCAAGCTGATTAAGCAATGGTCGGTGATTCGTCCATTGGCGACGAAAGGCTTTGCCTATATGCTGACACCGCTGCAACAAGGTATTTCTTTGCAAGGCGCATCGTTGGTGGTGCGGGTGGTGTTAGGCGCGGAAGCTGTGGCTCTGTTTAACAGTATGCGGACTCTCGTGAATGCCGCGCACCAAGTACTGAGCACGATCAATGCGAGCTTGTTTCCTGAGTTACAGATTGCAATTGCGGAGAAGAGGCAAGAGCGTGTCTCCATGCTCTATGGCGTGGGGATGCTGAGTGCTGGACTGCTGGGTTCTATAGCTGCGGGTGGCTTTGTATTGCTTGGTCCTTTCGTGTTTGCCTTGTGGACAGGTGGAGTGTTTCAGCCGAGCTTTTCGCTGTGGTTGCTCTTTGGGGTGGTGCTTTTGGTGCGCAGTTTGTGGTGGACTGCTGGGATGTCATTTCGCGCAGCGAACTGTCCCGGATGGTTTAATATCCTTTCCTTAGTCTTTACCTGTATAGGAGTGGCGGTAGCCTATGCCTTATCCATGCAGTTCGGTTTGAACGGGGTGTTGTGTGGACTAGTGCTGATGGAATGCTTGATCGCTGTGTATACGATTCCCAGCTCGATGAAATTGCTTGATCTATCAGCAAAAGACCTAAGCGAATGTCGTGATGTCATATCATTTGTGCTTAAAAAATTGAAAAGAAGTTAATGAGCGCTGAAGAATAAATCAGAAAAAAGAGTGATATGGAGTATATAAGTTTAGGAATTTTTGTAATCGTAGCTTTAAGGGGGGTGTTATGGGGTATGGAACAAAGAGCTCGATTGTTTCAGTTACCGTTCTTGTTTGGCCTAGGGTCATTGGCTTTTGTTGTGCCCCAATTGATTATTTATTTAGTTAGTAAACAACATCACACGACTTTAGATGTAAGTGGTTATTTATTATGGTCTTCTGCCTGCGTGCTTTGTGCGTATTGGGGGTATGCCAAAAAGGTGGAGTTGAAAAAAGTGCGCTATTTAATACGACTAGGGGGAGCTAACATGGTCTTAAGTGGGCTTGCTTGTTTAGTTGTAGCTTGTTTTTCTGTAGTCTTGAGCCATCACCTTACTTATGGACCAGGGGGAGCTGGTAGAATTACTGGTGGCTTTATGGCACTGATATACATGTTGGTGAAATTAGCTATGCCATTATTCATTTTGTCACTGTGTTTGGTGAATTTGAGAGTAAAAAATGCGTGGTTTAAGTTTTTTGCTATTCTTAGCGGAGTTATCATTGCGTACTTCATCATAGTTTTAGGGCGACGGCAGTGGCTTTTTGTAGCAATGTATGCTGCGGTGTTTCCATTGCTATTAACAGGGCGTTTGAGAGTTAATAAGATATCTAGGTGGCTGCTCACTATATTAGTGGTGTTGATCATTCCTGTAGTTATTATTCTACTACCTGCTTATAGGGATCAATTTATGGATCCCAACTTAAGTGTGTCTGATGTTATTGAACGTGAGCCCCCTGCTAAGGTGATTGGTGAATATCTATCGGGTGAACAAAACTTGGAAATTGAGCAATCAGTACTAGAATTCAAGCTAGCGGTGCAACACGGATCTATTCGCTGGGGAGCTGGGATTTGGAATGGGTGTGTATGGCATTATGTGCCCGCATTTTTGGTGGGAAGCCAAATGAAGCAAAGTCTACTTTTGAACGATGGACGTGCAGCTCTTTATAGTAGCCCTCTTCAGCACGACGTGGAATACCTGAGTTATATCTCTAAGAGTGGCTTTGCTGATTCTTTTTCTGAGTTTGGTCCGTTTGGGTTGTTGTTGTATTACTTTATGGGGCGTTTGTATCGCAAGGAGACGGATTCGTGGTTGTTGGCGAAGAACATTAAATCTTACGTGTTTATCGTGATGTTTGGCTTTTATCCACTGCTCTTTATTTATGGATCATGGAGTACTTTCCTGACATTGGCTCTGTTACCTTATTTGGTGTATTTATTTTTCTGTAAAATGGTTCTCAAAGCAAAATCATTTAAACCATCTCGATAAATTATGGCTGTAGAAAATTACAAGGATAATGCCTTATCGGTACTGAAGCGTCAGAAGTTGGGTTTCAGGGCGTTTTGGTTGTTGGTGTATTATGGGTTGGCGACGTGGTTGCCCTCGAGCCCTTTGCCAGGATCTAAATTGGCAGGGGCGCTGCGGAAGTTTTGTTGCCGGCGGATGTTTCGTTCTATGGGGAAGGATGTGAAGATTGGGCGAGGGTCTTACTTTGGCAGTGGAGTGGATATTGAAATAGGAGACTATTCTTCATTTAGTATTGATAGCTGGATCAGTAACGACACGGTGATTGGTAAGGACGTGATGATGGGACCGGCGGTGATGATGCTTTCTGGTAGTCATCATTTTGAGAGATTAGATATACCGATGCGTGAGCAGGGGGCGCCTGAGAGGCGGCCTATTGTGGTGGGCGATGATGTGTGGATAGGAGCACGTTGTATTATTTTGCCGGGAGTTAAGATCGGGAGTCACGCGATTGTGGGAGCGGGATCGATCGTAACGAAGGATGTGCCAGAGTACGCCATAGTGGGTGGAAATCCGGCTAAAGTGATTAAAATGAGAAACGAAGGGGAAGTAGTATGAGTCAATCGAGAGGGGGAGTACAGGTTTTGCAAGTGGGAGCGAGGCATCATTTCGCGATACCGCGGATGCTTCAGGAGGAAAAGAGCTTACACTCTGTGGTGACAGATACTTGTCCAGGGGCGGGAGCTATAGGACGGGTTTTAAAGGCATTGCCTCAGCCGCTGTTACCGAGTGTGCTGAAGAAGTGGTCGACACGTTCTCCAAGGGGGGTGGCTTTGGAGAAAATTCACACTTCGGAATTATCTGGGGTTTATCAACTTTTAGCGTCGAGAGGTGTGTTGCGTGACCATTGGGATTTTGATGGGCCTATTTTCAAGCAGTACGAGAAGTCGTGCATGAGTTTAGATTTGAGTGGTGTGAAAGTGATCTACGCGATGCTGTTTGAGGCGAGTCCTCGCTTTATCCGCAAAGCGAAGGCGCAGGGGGTGAAGGTGATCTATGATGTGTACATTACTCCGACGTGGCATCACACGGTGAATGCGGAGCGGGAGAAGTGGCCAGAGTGGGAGGGGAGAGAGCGGGTGGAGCGCGAGGATTTCGAGCGCAGAGTGACTGAAATGATAGAGCTGGCAGACATTTTACTTTGTCCCGGTGAAAATGTGGTGGATGGCTTGCGGGAGTTTGAGGGATTTGATGCCTCGAAGGTACGGGTTTTACCGTATGGGTGTGGTATTGATTTTGAGGGGCGAGTGAATGAGGCAAAGCCGGGGAGGGTGCTGTTTGCTGGTTCGGCGAATTTGCGCAAGGGTTTACCTTATTTGGCTGAAGCGGCTAAGATTTTACGGGAGCGTGGGCGCGAGTATGATTTTCGCGTGGCAGGCGGAGTGGATGAGTCTATCCGTAGTTTGCCTGAGTGTGAGTATCTTCATTTCTTAGGTCGAGTGGCGCGGCCGGATATGAAGGAAGAGTTCTTATCTGCAGATGTAATGGCTTTTCCTAGTTTGGCAGAAGGCTGCGCTGGAGTTGTGCACGAGTCATTATTTGCTGGCTTACCGGTGATTACGACTAAGAGTGCTGGATCTGTGATAAAGAATGAGCAGGGAGGTTTGATTATAGCGGAAGCAGATGCTCTGGCTTTGGCCGACGCGATCCAGGCTGTGGTAGAGAATAGAGAACTTAGAGATAGGTTGGCGCAGGGAGCTTTAGATTACCGTGAGCGTCTCAGTGAGCAGACATGGAAAGATGGTATTATGGAGTTAGTAAATGAATTACAAGAAGGGGGGGCGGCGTGAAGGTAGGCTACGTATCAGGTTCGATATCTAGGAATGCTGGAGGGCTCTTTTTTAGTGTTCGCAGTTTGTCGCAGACGGTGAACGCACTTGCTGGGTTTGAGAGTCGTGTTTTCAGTCTAGAGGATGCACACAGTGCTGAGGATGTGGTGAAGTGGCAGCCTCTTAGGCCTAATGTGCACAAGGTGGTAGGGCCTGGGGCGCTAGGGTATTCCCCTAGCTTGCAGAGTGATTTGGTTGCTAGTGAGTGTGATGTGTTACACACGCAAGGGATTTGGCAGGGTTGTTCACATGCGGTGAATCACTGGCATGATAAAATGAATAAACCTTATTTAGTGGCGCCGAGGGGAATGTTAGATCCTTGGGCCTTGGCGAACGCGCGATGGAAGAAGAAGGTGGCAGGGTTGTTGTATGAAAATAAGCATTTGCAGAATGCAGCGTGTTTGCATGCGCTGTGTCGTTCAGAGGCGGAGTCGATGCGTGCTTATGGCTTAAAGAATCCTATATGTGTGATACCGAATGGGATTCATTTACCTGAGATTGGGGCTGGAGCGGAAAAGGAGCAGAGTGGTTTAAAGACCTTAGTATTTATTGGTAGAATCCATCCAAAGAAGGGCTTGGTGCATGCATTAGAAGCATGGTCACAGCTTGCGCGAGATGGGTGGAAATTTGTGATTGCGGGCTGGGATCAGGGTGGGCATGAGCAGGAGCTCAAAGATTTATTGACGAAAGCAGGCGTGCCATGGGTTGACCGTCGGGATGACTCGACGCGTACGGCGAGTGAGGGTGGAGTAGAATTCTATGGTTCTACTTATGGAGATGAGAAAAAGGCATTACTCCGAGTGGCAGATGCATTTATTTTGCCGAGCTATAGTGAGGGCTTACCGATGGCTGTGTTAGAGGCTTGGTCATATGGATTACCTGTGGTGATGACTGAATTTTGTAATATACCAGAAGGTTTTGAGGCTGAAGCGGCGATTGAGATAGGGACTGATAAGGAATCGATATTAGCAGGTTTAGAGCAGTTGGTTTCACTGCCAGAGGCGGCAGTTCAGGAGATCGGTGAGCGCGGCCTGCAGTTGGTGAAAGACAAGTTTACATGGGAGCAGATTTCTAAGCAAATGGCGGAAGTGTATCAATGGGTGGCAGGAGAGACTGCGCAACCTGAAATCATAGAACTTTAAAGGATGAGCGAGCAGGCGATTTACGTAGACAATTTGAGCAAGTGGAACAGGCTGGCTCGGTGTCTCTGGATGCTGACGTATGTGGTGCTCTTCCGTTATAGTCCGCGGGTGGGATTTCAATGGTGGCGGCGCTGGCTGCTACAGCGGTTTGGCGCCAAATTAGCCAAGGGTGCGAATGTGTATCCCTCAGTGAAGGTGTGGGCCCCATGGAATCTGGAGATGGGTGCATTTGCGTGTCTGGCTGAGGGTGTGGATTGCTACAACGTGGCGCCGATTTATTTGGGAAAGTATGCGACGGTGAGTCAGCGCAGCTTTTTGTGCTCGGCCTCGCATGAGGTAAGTTTGCTGGAGAAGCCGCTTATCCATGCTCCGATTCGCATAGAGGAGCATGCGTGGGTGTGTGCTGAGGCCTTTGTGGGGCCGGGAGTGACTATGGGTGAGGGGGCTGTGTTAGCGGCTCGCGGAGTAGCTGTGAGAGATTTAGAAGCGTGGGGGATCTATGGCGGTAACCCAGCTAAGTATTTAAAACAACGTGTGATTAAGGAACAAAACTGATGGATGAAAAATTAGCAGTCACGGTCTGTGTACCCGTGAAGAATGAGGAGAAGAATTTAGCGCGTTGTTTGGAGGCGATAGGTTCTGCTTTCATGCAGGTCGTGGTGATCGATTCTGGCAGTGAGGATGCTACTTGTTCTATTGCGCGAGAGCATGGAGCTGAGGTGGTTCATTTTGAGTGGGATGGGAAGTTTCCTAAGAAGCGGAATTGGTGTTTGAGAAATTATGTTTTTCAGACTGATTGGGTGCTCTTTTTAGATGCGGATGAAATCATCTCCCCGGCCTTCATTGCTGAAATAACAAGTGTGGTGAAGCAGGATAGGGTAGTAGGTTGTTGGTTAAACTACTCTAACTGGTTCATGGGCTGTGAGCTGAAGCATGGTGATAAATTTAGGAAATTAGCATTCTTCAAGCGCAGTGCAGGTGAATATGAACGTTTTCCTGAGGATGCGTGGACTCACTTGGATATGGAGGTGCATGAGCATCCTGTGTTAGAAGGTCCACTTGGTGAGGTTCAAAGTCTGATTGAGCATAAGGATTACCGGGGATTAAAGCATTATATTGGTAAGCATAATGAGTATTCCGATTGGGAAATGCGCCGCTACCTCTGGTTAGAGGAGGCAGATCTGAGTGAGTGGGAGGGACTTAATAGTCGCCAACAGTTTAAATATAAGCATTTAAAAGAGTGGTGGTTCGCACCTTTCTACTTTTTTGTCACCTATGTCGCCAAATTTGGTTTTTTAGATGGGGTGATAGGTTGGAGGTTTGCCTCAATGAAGTACAGATACTTCAGCGATATTCGCTTTAAAATTTTAGAAGCAAAGTCATGAAACTTAGCATAATCACGGCGGTGTATAATCGCGAGGACACGATGGCAGAGGCCTGTAAGCGGATGGCGCAGCAGGACTACGCGGATATTGAGTGGGTAGTGATCGATGGAGGTTCGACGGATGGGACGTTGGACGTGTTGAAATCGTCGGCTCGTCAGCCAGACATTCTGATTTCTGAGTCAGATAAGGGGATCTATGATGCACTCAACAAGGGGCTTAAGAATGCGACGGGAGAGGTGATTGGCTTATTGCATTCGGATGATTTTTATCCGGATAGCTCGGTGTTGAGTGAGGTGGCCGAGGTTTTTAAGGATTCTGCAGTGGATGCGGTGTATGGGGATTTGGAGTATGTCGCGGAGCGACAGGAAAAAGGAGAAAGGAGAAAGGAGAAAGTTGAGGGTGCTGCGACGGAGTCGCAGGAAGTTGAGTCGGAAAACGGAACACTGAAGACGGAAAACTCGAACGAAAGCTTTCGCGTTGTTCGCCATTGGAGCAGTGGTGAGTACGATCGGGAGAATTTTAAGAAGGGTTGGATGCCACCGCATCCCTCGTTTTACATGCGCCGAAAATATTATGAAGAGCTGGGTGGATTTGATCTGCAGTATAAGATAGCGGCAGACTACGACAGTATGGTGCGTTATTTATGGAAGCATAAGTTGCATGCGAAGTATCTGCCGAAGGTGTTGATGATGATGCGGACTGGTGGGGTGAGTAATCGGAATCTGAAAAATATCATTCAGAAGTCGAAGGAAGATTATTCAGTGATGCTGAAGAATGGCTTAGGAGTGAGCACACTCCTTTGGAAAAACTTTTCCAAGATTCCGCAGTTTTTGGGAAGTAAGTAATCTGCTGGAATCTGGACTCTTTATTTTTTGAATATAGAGGAAGGATGAGAAAAGAGATTATTTAATTTTGCACTATGACGGTCATTTGTTGTTTTGAATAATCTGTGTGATTATTTGGAGTTAATGATGAATCGGAGCGGGATAAATATAGATTGCTTAGAAGAAACAATGCCTTTCTGCCGATATTACATTTTTGTGATTCTTGTTTACTTGTCATCTCACGTGTTTAGCGCAGCCAAAGAGAGCTTGACGGTTACATCAGTAGATATGGAGAAGGGAGAGTTAGAGCTCTGCTTAGAGGTAGAGGGAGACGCAATGTATATTTTGCAGAAATCGGACAATCTGAGTGCTTTTTTGGATGTGGGAATTCCTTTCAGTGCTCAATCTACAAATCTTTACGATATAGATGTCGATTCGAATCAGAGCTTTTATAGGCTACGGCCATATATTAATGAAGCAGCTGTAAATTTGGAGCAGGTTGAAGAGCTTGCAATAACGATGAATGCTCCCCGTATTGATCATTTCAGCGAATATATAGATAGTATCCCGCAAAAAGAAGCAGGCACGCTTTATTATCACAATCGATCAGGTGATTCGAAGTGGAGGGGGAGGCCCTTTTACCCAGAGATTGTTCTGCAGTGGGATGGCGAACAAGTGGTGACTTATTCTTATCTACAGGCAAGTTCGGTTTATGTAGACCCAGAAGGTGATGATACTAATCATGGATTAGATACATCGAACCCAGTTCAAACATTGGGTAAAGCTTGTGAGATTGCCCAGTCTTTGACTCTTAATCAGTCGTATTTACCTGATGGAGAAGAAGCAGAAAGGTTGACTATTTTTCTAAAACGAGGAGGGCGTTGGAAAGAATCGATCAATTTAGATTACTGGTTTAATCAAAACCCTCCAAGAATAGCTGCATGGGAAGGAGATGAATTTTGTGCTGAATTACCAGTGATCGATGGTGCAGATTATCTCAACGGTGATTTTATGCAGGTGGATGGATATCAAAATGTGTATAAAATTTCTAATCCTAATTATACAGGCGCGGCTAGGTCTGGGCGCGTCGCATTATGGGAAGAAGGGAAGACGATGGTGCAAATTGATGGAGACAATTCTGTTCAGTTGTCAGCACGACTCCAGATGTTAGAGCAAATAGAAGGGTCTTATACGGCGGATGACCCAAGTTTACTGAATGAGAGCTCACCTTGGATATACGTTAATCCTAACGGCAGTGACTTTGAAGATTTAATTGAAATATCACGCCGCGATGCGATCCAGACTTCTTATGGGGTAGCATCATTTGTGGAGATAGATGGGGTTCATACTCGGTGTAATTTAGGGAATAATGGCTCACTGGATCTGAGTGGGTCTGAAGCGAAAGTGTCCAATTGTATTATGAGTAATGGTCACAAGCATAACGGATTGTTTGCTTATGGTGAAATTGATAACGTAGTTGCTTATGGTAAGGCAGCTCCAACGCCGTTTGAGGCATTTGATTCGAGTTATGTATTTTATTACCCAGACGGCACGGATAAAGAGCTATCAGCGACTAACATCGTGCATATTAAACATAATGAATTAGAGTCAGTTGGTTCGCAAATATTTAACCATGATTCTAGAGGCAATCTTTATAAGAAAGTTTTTGTAGGGCGGTCGATAACGATGGGGAATATCAAGCTAGAAGCGGAGCAAGCTCAGATCACTGAAACATATTTTGAATCAATTGAGCCTAACGCCGCCCGTCCTCTGTTTACACACGGAGGGGATGGTAGTTGGCTGATATGTAAAAATGGAGGCCATGGAGGTAGCGGTACTTGGTCTAACAGTGTGTTTACATTGTTGGTAGATTTCTATAATGACGAATTGTGCAGAGTTTCAGGAGACTTAGTGCTGCTCAATAATATTTATTATTCTAAAAATGCATTGAGGGGTCACTTGATACGGAGTTTTACTGGTAGTCCCTCTGTGAGGATGCAAAATTGTGTGTTATTTGGGCAAAAACATCTACGTTTTATAGAATCTGCAGAGAATTATTCAGGAGATCATAATATTTATTATGTTCCAGGAGGTAAAGAAGTGGAGTGTCGAATTGGGGCAACTGAGTATTCCACTCTGGCAAGTTGGCAGTCTGCAGTGAACGCAGATGCCAACAGTTTATGGCTTACGGAGGAACAGGCTGAGAATTTTTGGTTAGGTGGGATTGATGCGCCAGCTAATGGAGACTTCCGCATCAATCCAAATGCAGAGGCGACCGGAGCCGATGGAACAATTTATAAAGGAGAGTTTCCTGATGGGACGCCTTTTATAGAAAATGGGATATTTAATGTAGGAAGCCAAACGCCTATTAACGAGTGGCCTCTTAGACCCATGAATGAACAGGATGCCTTAGAATATATCAATGGGACTAAGCCCTTTTTTATGAAGGGGCAAAACCCTTGGGCTGAATAATGCGTAGAATTCGTAGAAGATTAGATTATTCAGAGAAGTGGCACTTGCGTTGTTTTGATCAGGTGTTTATAAGTTCGCCGTCTGCTGTTAGACTATAAAAACTAGAATAGAAAGATTCCCCCAAAATGAAAATTTGTTGTATAGGTGCGGGCTATGTTGGTGGACCAACGATGGCGATGATTGCAGAGAAGTGTCACGATATTGATGTGGCGGTAGTTGATTTAAACGAGCAACGCATTGCGGCTTGGAATTCTCCCAACCTTCCCATTTACGAGCCAGGTCTGCAGGAAATTGTAGAAGAGCGCCGCGACAAGAACTTGTTTTTTTCTACGGAGGTTAAAAAGTACATCAAGGATGCGGATGTGATTTTCATTTCGGTGGGTACACCGACGAAAAGCTACGGCATTGGTGCCGGGCAAGCTGCTGAGCTTGGCTATGTGGAAGGTTGTGCGCGAATGATTGCTGAAGTTTGCGAAGGTCCAAAGATCGTGATCGAGAAGTCGACTGTTCCAGTGCGCACTGCAGAAGTAATTCAAAATGTTTTTGATGGTTACGAGAAGGGTGATCTTTTCGAGATTCTTTCTAATCCGGAGTTCCTCGCTGAGGGCACTGCGATTTCAGACTTAGAAAATCCCGACCGAGTATTGATCGGTGGTGATTCCACAACGGAAGCGGGTAAAAAGGCGCTGGAGACAGTGGTGGGAATTTATAACAACTGGGTGCCGCGTGAGAATATTATCACGACGAATGTTTGGTCTTCTGAGCTTTCCAAGTTGGTGGCAAATGCGTTTCTGGCGCAGCGTGTTTCCTCGATCAATGCGATTTCCGCAGTGTGTGAGGCGTCTGGAGCGGATGTGGATGAAGTGGCGAATGCAATTGGTAAAGATAGCCGAATTGGTCCTAAGTTCCTCAAATCATCAGTTGGTTTTGGTGGTTCTTGCTTCCAGAAGGATATTCTCAATTTAGTGTACCTGTGTGAGCATTTTGGCTTGGCTGATGTTGCAGAGTACTGGCGGCAGGTGATTAAGATTAATGAATACCAGCGCAAGCGATTTACGCGTAAGGTGATCCACAGCTTATACAATACGCTGCAAGGCAAGCGCATTGCGGTGCTTGGGTTTGCTTTTAAGAAGGATACAGATGACACGCGTGAGTCTGCGGCGATTTACATCTGTCGTGACTTGGTCGAAGAGGGTGCAGACATTGTGGTGTACGATCCTCAGGTGGATGCTGAGGAGATCAAGGGATTGACTTCAGAGAAGGTGGAGGTGGCTAGTTCAGCTGCTGAGGCAGTGGCTGGCGCGCATGCTGTGCTAGTGCTGACAGAGTGGGATGAGTTCAAGGAGCTGGATTACGCGGCACTGTATGCGAGTATGGTGAAGCCGGCGCACATTTTCGATGGGCGCAATATCCTCGATCTCGCTGAGCTCGAGAAGATTGGTTTCAACGCATTTGGCATTGGCAAAGCGTAGGTTTATATTTTTACGATTATGAGAATTCTTATTACAGGTGGAGCGGGCTTTTTGGGGTCACATTTATGTGAACGCTTGCTGAACGAGGGACATGAGGTGTTGTGTCTGGATAATTTTTTTACGGGTTTTAAGCGTAATATTGCGCATTTGTTACCGAATCCGAATTTTGAGTTGATTCGCCACGATGTGATTGACCCGTTTAAGTTTGAAGTGGATCAGATTTATAACTTGGCATGCCCAGCATCTCCGCCGCATTATCAGCATAACCCAATCAAGACGACGAAGACATCGGTGATGGGGGCTATCAATTCCCTAGGGCTGGCGAAGCGGGTGAAAGCACGCGTGTTTCAGGCATCGACTTCTGAGGTGTATGGTGACCCACATGTGCATCCGCAACCAGAAGAATACTGGGGGAATGTGAATCCGATCGGGATACGTTCGTGTTATGACGAAGGGAAGCGCGTGGCGGAGACTTTATTCTTTGATTACCACCGGCAAAATGGGGTGGATATTCGGATTGTGCGTATTTTTAATACCTATGGACCGAGGATGAACCCAGATGATGGGCGGGTGGTGTCGAATTTCATTGTGCAAGCACTGCGCGGTGAAAATATCACGATTTATGGTGATGGCATGCAGACGCGTTCATTTTGTTATGTGGATGATTTAATCGAGGGTTTTGTGCGTTTGATGAATCAAGATGAGGTCACGGGGCCGATCAATATGGGGAATCCTGGCGAGTTTACGATGCTGGAGCTAGCTGAGAAAGTGATCGAGAAAGTTGGTGGAAAGTCAAAACTTACGTTTCATCCTTTGCCAGGAGACGATCCGAAACAACGCCAGCCAGATCTTACACTCGCGAAAAAGCATTTGGACTGGGAGCCAAAAGTTTCACTGGATGATGGTCTTGACAAGACGATTGCTTATTTTAGGGAGATGGTGTGAAACCGAAGGTGAATGTTGAAAAGTTGTGAAGAAAATTCATTTAAGGCTTCAACTTGTTTCTAACGGTCGCTTAGACTGTGCGGCAAAGTCACAGAGCTTTTACAGGCAATTGAGTTGTATCTAATAGGCATCGGCGAGCCTGCCTTACCAAACCTTCGGAAGCGAAGCTTCCCCCCCATCTTAAATCAAACTTATGAAAAGAATCTTTGTTTCTGGTTGTTATGACATTATCCACGCAGGTCATTTGCAGTTTTTTGAGGAGGCGCGTGCGATGGGTGATCACTTGACGGTGAGTTTTGCTTCGGAAGATGTGTTGTGGCATCACAAGCAACGCAGGTCTTCGATTCCGGATGCGCATAAGGAGGCTCTTTTACGCGGGTTGCGGATGGTCGATGATGTGATCATCGGCACGGATACGGATACGGGCTTGGATTTCCGCAGTTATTTTTTAGAGGCGAAGCCCGACATGCTGGTGGTGACCGAGGATGATCAATATGGTGATGTGAAGCGTGCGCTTTGTGCGGAGGTGGGGGCTGAGTATTATATTTTACCAAAGACACCGCCGAAGTTCGATCCGGTATCGACGTCTGGGATTGTCAAGTGGGTGAAGGCGCCGACGGAAGCGCCACTGAGGGTTGACTTCGCAGGTGGTTGGTTGGATGTGCCACGGCATTCGCGCGAGGGTGCGTATGTGGTAAATTGTGCGATTTCGCCGACGGTAAGTTTGCGTGATTGGGGTTACGAGCGTCAGGCTGGGCTGGGGGGCAGTGGAGCGTGGGCATTGCTGAATGGTAATGATGGAGTAGAGGCGGAGCTGGATCTAGGAGTGGGTTGGCAGGATCCGGCGGTGATTAAGGAAAGTGGGCTCTGCGTGTGGCGCAGTGGGCAGCTTCCGGTGTTAGATTTCAAACGCAATGGCGAGATGTTAGAGGGGCGGATGGCTTTGTTGTGGACAGGGGCGGAGCACGATACGCCATCGTTTGCAGACAAGGAGCGGGACTACGATATGATTGAGGAGTCTGCAGCGATAGCGCGCGAAGGAGTTCTCAATGAGGATTTCGAGAAGTTGGCGGAGGGAGTGCGCTTGTACCACGAAGCGCAGTTGAAGGAGGGTATGCAGCCCTTGGCTCAGAAAGTGGGAGCGCTGGCGAGCAAGTACTGTGGTGGTGGTCATGGTGGTTATGCGCTATATCTCTTTGCGGCAACCGAGGCGCGTGATGCAGCGGTGGCTGAGGATGAAAAGATGAGGGCGATTGAGCCGTTCTGCCGGTAGAGGGTCAGCGGAGCTGACAGTTTAAGTCGGCTCCTTTGAAGTAGTTTAAGTTGTGCTTCGCTATGAGTTTGCGTATAGGGTTGTTGGTTTGGCAACGTTCTAAGGCTTTGGCTGTTGCTGTGTGTCAGATTAGAGGGTCTTTGGGAGACTGGGGTTCCGTGATCTGGTGACGCGCACTGCGGTTTCTGTCCCCTCGAATATTGCTGAAGGTGCGGAAAGAAATGGAACGAAAGAATTTATTCAATTTCTGGGAATTGCTAAAGGTTCGCTTGGAGAGCTTGCGGAAATGCTTTACAGCCTCTTCCGCACTTTAAGGAAAACTTAAACTGAACCGCAATGCGGCTCTAACTTCAACTACAGCGGCGCAGCCGCTGTATGATAGTGAAAAGCTGGGCTTGAATAATTATAAAAATAAGGTCAAGTTTCGCGCGCGTATGGCAAACCCCCTCAAGAAAATAAAACGTTGGTTCGAAAATTATGGTCGGATGCTTGGCATCACGGTGGTGATTCTTGTTGTGATCAGCGTTGGTATATGGCATGCGACTTCGACTGATGGAGTTGTGGTGCAGGAGGACTTTGGGGATGCGAGGATTTCTGAGGTTGCACAGGAGATTTCGAATTTAAGCTATGAAGATGCCTTGCTGCTATGGAATGAGGGGGATGAGGCGAAGGCTCGCGCTGTGATGCAGCGCTTAGCTCCCTTACAGGTGGCGAATGCTACCGCGGTTGGTAACGGGTTGGCACATTTGTGGGTGGCAAAGGATTTGCTGTCAGCTGAAGACTTTGGCTTTTTAGAGGGGTTCCCTCTAGATGCCTATGGTGCAGCGGGACTTGAGCCGCCGGTGCAACTTGAGCAAAACGAGTTGTTATCAAAGGCAGAGCGCCATTTGGAGGCTGCGGTGGAACTGGATGCTGTGAGGGCTGAGGCTGCTCTGATGCTCGCTGAATACAGGCTGGCAAGTGGGGAGCGGAATGAGGCAGTGTTGTTGTTATTAGAGTCGATTGCACAGAATGAGGGGGCTCAGGTGGATTTGGGAGTGAATTTGGCGAATGCGAGATGTTATAAGGGTGATGACTTGGCGCTGGAAGAGGCTGGTTGGCATCGTTTTGCGACTTTGGGAAAAGAGGTCATTGGTAGGGGAAGGAGTGATCTGAATGTGCGTTTAGATTATCTTTTTACTGGGATGCTTTTGGGGGAATTTGAGGCAGTGGAGCGATCGCTGAAGAGTTTTGAGCGCGACTTTGCAGAACGCGTAGAAGTGGTGAAGTCGGTCAAAGCTTCTGAGGCGTATTTTAAAGCGGTTGATTTACTAAATGGTGAGGAGCTCAAGGGGGATGAAATCGTGGAGCAAGTCTTGATGGCGCAGCGGTTCCAACCTGGCCGTAAAGCATTTACTGAGGCATTAGAGCTGCTGGTCGAGAGGTTTCCGGAATTTAAAGATAGAGTGGGAGAATTTATTTTTACAACGATAGAGGATGTGGAAGATGGAGATGTGAGAGCGGACCTCTATCTCCAATTAGCTGAGTGGGTTCCTGGACGTGAGTCTGAATTTATCGAGGCCGCTGTAGAAGCAGCGCCAGATCGACCAAGCTTAGTGGTGATGAGATTGCGGAATGAGTTAGAGGAGGGAAGTGAGGAGTATGCGCAGATGAACCAAGCACTTGAGGGACTTGAGCAGAAGTCATTAGAGGTACAGTTGTTGCGTGCTGAGATCGCTATAAAGCAGGGGGAGCCAGAGAAATGTATTGAGGTTTTAGTGGGCGAAGTTGGCAAAGTGGGTGATGTGCTGGCAAAGCGAGAAGTCCACCGTATACTTGCAGAAGCTTATCGCGCGTGTGGTGAGGACATCTTAGCGGATGATCATTTGCAACTTTCTCAAGAGTAATCAAGACCGATGAAACGCGAAGTAAATGGTGTAGTGTGGGTTGTGGTTGCTTTGTTGGTAACGCTGGTGCCATTGTTGATGGGATACGCAAGGTTTTTATGGGAGCTAGAGTACTACCGTTGGTTCCCAGTGGCGACTGTAGTGGCGGTGGTTTCATTCGTTGTTTCCTATCTGCGGAGCGACGTGCGAGAGGAGCGTGTGAGAGTGAAGCCAGATGTGGTGCACGCGACGGTTTTTGTCGCTTTAGGAGTCACCGCAATTGGATATTTATATGAAGAGTCTCGCTTAGCGGTGCTTGTGATGTTGATGGCTCTCTTGCTGCTTGTGCTCGATTGTGCGGGGCGACGAAGAATGACGAAGCCGTTTGCGATTTTTTTACTGTTGTTTACCTTGGTGTCGATTCCTTCTCAGTTTGAGATTTTAATTCGAGGTTATTTTGAGGCTTGGGCCGGTAAACTGGCTGGTTATGGAATTGATTTGTTGGGTCAACACAACTTGGTGCAGGGGAGTGTGCTGATCATGGGCGATTATGAGATCAATGTGCGAGAGATTATTGGTGGTTGGAATTCTTATAATTTGTGGGTAGTGATCGCGCTCTTTTGGAGTGTGTGGAAATGGAGGAGTAATCTGTTTACTGTATTATTCTGTCTTGTTGCTGTGCCAGTGGGGCTGAGCCTCGATGTGTTTAAAATCGTGTGGATTGGCGCTGTGTATTATTTCTTCGGGAAGGACTGGAGTGGTCAAGGAGAGATGCTTATCTTGGAGTTAGTATCGATCGTTCTAGGGTTGGGTGTGATGGCGAGTTGCTATGCTTTTGTAGATTTGCTTTTGAGTACGATCGATGATGCGAAGAAATCTAAAAAGGTTTTGGTAAAGGCTTGGGATACAGTGGTGAGTTTTAAGCTGTCCCAATGTTTTCGTAGATGGAGAATACTCTACAACGATGCGGATGCGGTCAGACGACCTCATCGCGTACGCAAGGCAGTGCTCGGAGCGATGTGGGTAGGTCTGGTCTGTTTTGCATCAGTGATCGTGTATTACCGCTATGTGGTGGTGGCTGAAAGAGTGGTTAAAATGCACTCTGAAGAGGATTTGGTGAGGGTTCCTTCTGACAAGGTGGTGTTTGATAGGCCTGGGTGGGAAGTGGTATCTGTCGATTACGAAGAGCGTGAGTTTGATAGTATTTGGGGTGCATTTTCAACGGTCTGGCGAACGAAGTACCACGATACTCAAGTGATTTTTGCCTTAGATTATCCTTTTGAAAGTTGGCATGATGTGAGGGTGTGTTACTCCAATCTGGGCTGGCAAGTAGAGGAGGCGCATTTGGTGCAGCCGGATCCGAGTGTGGCGTGGGGCTCCTCTGAAACTGATATGATACTTCCTACGGGTGACTACGGGTTTATTCAATGTAGTCATACCAACCAGTTAGGTGAGATGGTGCAAGCTAAGCCCAGTGAGTCATTTAGCTTGGAATTCTTGCTGTTTAAGTTGGGGCCTACGCGATGGGCCGCGCCATTTGGGCAGTCCTTAGAAAAAGATAAGAACACATTCTATCAAACACAGATGATGGTGACTACGGCCTTTCCTCTGGATGAGCCGACGAAGCAGGAACTGCGTGCCATGTATGCTGAGTTTCGCGAGCAAACACGTCAATTGATCAAAGAGGAGGGCATGAAGTAATGGACCATCCATATGAATCAACGCTGATGCGGACATGGAAACGGAAGAGAAAGGGGCTGTACTTACTTGGTCAGATCGTACTATTTCCGATGTTGGTGTTGTGGAAGCTTGATCGTCTATTTTCAGGGTTCAGTTTTTGGATTAAAGTCAGTGCCTTTTGCTCTGCAATCACTGCGCCATTTCGCGCGGTGATTGATTTTATCAAAGCTTGGTGTGGGAGCCGACCGTGGAAGAGATTGTTACAAGCATCACCTGTGCTTATTATTGCTTTTGTTGGTTTTACGGCATTTTTCATTAATGCAAACCGAAATCGTGGAGGGGTGTATGCTGGGTATTATCAGGATGCGCTGACTGCGATGAATGCTGGAGATGCCAAGCAGGCGGACTTTTTATTTGGTAAGCTGATTCATCATAAAAATTATCGCGATAATAATCAGGCTCTGTTTCAGGCTATGATGGCCGCGAATGCAAATGATAATGCGACGCGAGAACAGGCTCTGAGAAAGAAGCTAGTAGTGGAGCGAAACTATGAACCGGCGAAACGCTGGGTAGTGGCTCAGCGTTTGAATCAGGGACGCGTAAGCGCGGAGGATACAGCGGGCTTGGTCGCGCTCTCGGAGGAGATGGTAGCTGAGGCGCCGACGGAGGAAAGTGAGCTTTATTGGCGCAAAGCATTGGCTCGCCTTTATCAGGGGCAAGGAAAGTATTCAGAGGTAGTCGCAATGCTAGAAGCTGATGAGAATCGCGATCCTGAGGCTTCATTGATTCTAGCTCAGAACTATTTGGCGCAATCGAAAAACGAAGAAGCGCTGAAAGAGGTAGATCGTATGCTGAGTTATATTTCTGATGAAGACCCAGCAAAGAATATTTATTTAAAGGAATATGTAGAGGGGAATGCCATTAAGGCGCATAACACGGCAGATCTAGCGAGTGGATCTGTCATGTTAAAGAATGCGATTAAAGTATTAGAACAGAAGCGAGCTATGGCAGTAAACCGAGCACTTTATGATGCTTGGTTGGGAGAGCTCTATTTGCGGATGTTTGAAATGCTATTGGAGTTTCGAGATGCTTCTATGCGACTTGAAGCCTTTGAGTATTTTGATAAAGCCATCGAGGCGGGGCAAGCGCCTGGGCGCTCGGGTGCTGTGCTGAATCAGATTATTGATCCGGCTTCGGGCTATCCTTTGCTTTCGGGGCAGATTTTGGAGATTGTAGCGAAACGGGGAGGAGTAGGAGCCCATTTGGCCCGTGCTATGGATGCATGGGTTGAGGGAAATGACCGCAGTGCTCAGCTTCACTTCTCAATAGCTAATGAGCTGAGTCCAAATGCGATGAAGGTGGTGCGTTACGCCGCTCAATATTTGGCCCGCGAGGGCTCGAGTGCGATTACTGTTTTCACGGGGGTAAATTTATCTTCCTACCAACGTTCGTTTGAGTTGCTAAATGTAGTTGATAAGATAGACGAGGGGCTAGCGATCGAGACGATGTTTGATCGTTGCTATATCTACTCTCTTCGCAAATCATGGAAAGAGGTTCTTCGGATGGTTGAACCACGGCTTTCTGAGTTAACTGGTCAAGATCTTGTACGAGCTTATGATTGGTTAGCAAATGCTCATGCGAATTTAGATAATGCGGAGAAAGCGGAGGAATACCGTCGCGCTCTTCAAAATGAGATTATCAAACTAAAAGAACAACAATAATGTCTTATACCCCTCCAGACGACTATCATAAAACAACTCCTTTGAGTGGTTCAATTTTTGCAGTGACGAGCTCTGAAGTGAGCACAAAAACGCACTGGAAGCGTCGCTTAGTAATTCTGGTGTATCCTATTGTTTTATTGTTGATTGACATCATTTTGATCACAGCAATTTTTAGTATTGGAATTCATTTGTCTTCCGACGCTGACTTTTTAAATTCGATAAGTCGAAGGGTCTTACTAGCGGTTATATTACCAAGCATTCTTGGGGTTTACCTTGTAGGGGGCTACAACTATGCCACTGATAAACGTAAATATCGCTTTATCTCCGAACATGTGATCATGTCGGTCGGGGTGGCCATTCTCACCTTTAGTTTAATATACTCTATTGTCGCTTATGGCATGGATTTGAAATCTCCACGCCTTGTAGTGGCTGGGACATTGGTTGTCTTCCCGATTATTTCGATCCTCTATAGAGTGTTCTTAGCCCGTATCCAGGCATACTTTGAGCGTGATAATGCGGTGTGCATTATTGGTGCTGGGGATCGAGCTCAAGATCTTTACCGTCGTTTAATTGCCCGAGGTTTGGCTCATGAGTTCGTGGTGGTAAGTTTTGACCCCAATAAAATTGGCAAACATCTCATCGCTGATGACTTTGATTCTCCCATTATCAAGGATTCGAAGGAGGTAACATTTCAATCCTCTATTCGTGGTAAATATGTGGAGAGTTACATTGTTGCTTCCCCGATGGAAAGAATTCCGCATGAGTTTAGTAGGCGCATGGTCTCAGCTTTGTTCCACCGTCATAAAATTTATACTTATGAGGCGTATCTTGCTTATGCATTAAGGATCGAGCCGCCATCTCAGCTTACGATTAACTGGCCAATGTTGGACGGTTTTCGCCTTAATAGGAGCGTGACGTATGATCGCTTGAAGCGTTTGTGTGATATCGGGGCGGCAATTGTTGGTATTATATTGGCATCACCTCTCATCATTGGCACTGCCTTAGCTGTCAAATTAACCAGCAAGGGGCCGATTATTTTCAAACAGGAGCGCACAGGGTTTCGCGAGAAGTCGTTTATGATTCTCAAGTTTCGTTCGATGCGTGTGGGGTCGGAAAAAGGCCCCAAATATACTCAAGTGAATGATGATCGTTTCACGCCGATCGGGAAATTTATTCGGAAAACACGTTTGGATGAGCTTCCTCAGCTATGGAATGTATTGGTGGGCGACCTTAGTTTGATTGGTCCAAGAGCCGAGTGGGTAGATCTGGTGAAGGGGTATGAAGAACGCTTCCCTTTTTATCATTTTCGTCATGCTGTGAAGCCTGGGATTACTGGCTGGGCTCAGGTTAATTATTCCTATGGGGCGAATGATGAGGACACTTTAGAAAAGTTGAATTACGATCTTTATTATGTGCGTCGCTACTCGCTAACACTTGATGTGGCGATCGTGGTGAAGACATTTTACATGATGCTTTTTGGCAAGGGAATGTGATGTCAGCTTCGGTGCTGGATGCGAAGTGTTGAATGAAGGCCCTTTTGCAATATTGGGTTAAATCGAGAATCGTATTTTCTTTAACTGTAGCGAAATTTTGTTTCTTTGATCAGCTCGTGATAGGAAGTTGATAGCATTGGTTATTATGAAATTTCTGTGTATTTTGCGGTAAATTTGCTCGGTCGGATTCTCGGTGAGCTAAGCCTTTCAGTGTCAAATTTTCGTTGTGTGCGTGGTTGACTGCAGCGCGATCGCTGCTCATGCTGCGGACCGGTCTTATGAAAATCATTGCAGGTTCAGCGCACAATCAGCTCGCAGAGGATATTGCCTCTTACCTCGAAACCTCTGTTGCTGATGTGACAGTGGATGCTTTCCCAGACGGGGAAACCTTCGTGCAAATTAATGAGAATATTCGCGGTGAGGATGTTTTCATTGTTCAGCCTACCTGCCCTCCGACGAATCATAATTTGATGGAGTTGTTGATTATGACCGATGCCGCCCGCCGCGCGTCAGCTGGCCGAATCACCGCGGTGATGCCATTTTTTGGCTACGCGCGTCAGGACCGTAAGGACAAGTCGCGGGTGCCGATTACGGCGAAGCTTGTGGCGAACCTTATTTCTGCTGCAGGGATCAACCGTGTAGTGACAATGGATCTTCACGCCGCACAGATTCAAGGATTTTTCGATATTCCGGTGGATCATCTTTATGCGCGTCCAGTGATGGTGAAGTATCTTAAGGAGGAATGTGGTGTGGATGGGCAAAACCTCGCTGTGGTTTCCCCGGATGTGGGTGGTGTGAAAAATGCACGCGCTTACTCGGATGCGCTGGGTGCGGATTTGGCGATCGTTGCTAAGCACCGCGTGAGTGCGACTCGGGTGGAAGCGACTCAAGTGATCGGTGAGGTGAAAGGCAAAGATGTGTTTTTGATCGATGACATGACCGAGACTGGTGGGACACTTTGTGCGGCGGCGAAAATTTTGAAGGAAAGCGGCTGTAAGCGCATTTTTGCGGGTGTTTCGCACGCAGTGATTGGCGAGACGGCACGGAAGCGGATTGAAGATTCAGTGATCGAGGATTTAATCACGACGGATTCTGTACCGCAGGCGTATGGAGATAATGTGACTGCGCTTTCAGTGGCGCCACTTTTTGGTGAGGCAATGCGCCGCATTCACAATGGAGAGAGTGTGACTTCGCTGTTTGACATGTAAGAGCCGTTGTTGGCAGTTCTGTTAGGCTTGGCCTTCAGCCAAGTGTGGCTTGTTGTGGGGGGGATTCCTAGGTTAACGCATCGCACTAGCCTAGGCCACGATAGGTGTCGCCGTTGGCGAATTAAGGTAGGGCTGGTTCCATTAGCGTCAACTTAAGCATCGGTAGACCTGACATGTATTTATCGACTTTGGACATATAGGCTTTCGGCACATCACAGACTGTTTAGGTTTGGTGAAGTGTCTCAGGTCGGAAATTCTAAAGTTAGATCAGTAAAATCTGGTGATTTTGCTTATGAGAGATCCTCGTTGAGGGTTTTATTTGACAATTCGTGGTCAAGGCGTTACCACCCGCGCCCGGCCTGTGAAAAGGTTACTATTCTCACCAACCTACCAGCCATATTTTTTCACAGGGCAAACCGCATCTAGAAACGTCTGATAAAGTAACTTTGGGCGATGTCTAACTTCTATATAAACTAATTAAAATGGCTATTGAAACAATCAAAGCAACTGAGCGCGCGCGCACAGGTTCTGGCGTGTTGAATGCAATGCGTCGTGAGGGGTTTGTCCCATCCGTCGTTTACGGTGCAACCGAAAACAAGAACATTAAGGTAAACGCTAAGGAGTTCACAGATCTTCTTAATGCATCACCTTCTTCCCAGATCCTTCTCAACCTCGAAGTTGAAGGTGCAGCACCACAAAAGGTGTTCCTTCAGGATCTCCAGTTCGACGCGCTTACAGGTGCTATTCTTCACGCTGACTTCATGGCAGTAACTGAAGAGACAGTTCTCACAGCGAAGCTTCCAGTGGTTCTCCTCGGTGAGCCTAAGGGTGTAAAAGCTGGTGGTGCTCTCGAGCAGCTCGTTCACACACTTAAGGTGAAAGCGCTTCCGAAAGACCTTCCTGAAACAATTAAGGCAGACGTAACTGGTCTCGACCTCTCTGAGTCCCTCACTATCGGTGATGTGCAGTTCCCAGAAGGTGTGACTCCAACACTTCACGACAAGGTTCTCATCGCTCTCGTAGCAATGACACGTGCTGCTAAGTCCGCAGGTGCAGGTACTGAAGAATAAAATTAATCACTGACGTTTCATAGCAAGGTTTCGCATCGGCTCGTAGGGAATCCATTTCCTGAAAGCTGGTAGACCTTCATTCAAGAAGTGGCGATCAAGTTGGTCATTGGTCTGGGGAATCCAGGAAGGAAATACGAAGGCACCCGGCATAATGTTGGGTTTGATGTCCTCGATCTTCTTTCTGCGCGCTCAGGTGCACAATTTGTCAACCACCTCAAGTGGAAATCACATATCGCAAAACATCCTCAAGCTCTGCTGATGAAGCCACAGACATTCATGAATGAAAGTGGTGTAGCAGCGGGAGCGGCACTGCGCTTCTATAAATGGAAGCCGGAGCAGGTGCTGGTGGTGTTTGATGATGTTTCTCTCCCAGTGGGTTCCTTGCGGTTTCGCAAGAGCGGCTCGGCAGGAGGACACAACGGACTCAAATCACTGATTCAGCATTTCGGTAGCGACGATTTCCCACGATTGAAGGTCGGCATTGGCGGTCCAAAACCTGGAGAAATGGTAGGCCATGTACTCGGGAAATTTGCTCCTGAGGAAAGGGCTGAAATGGAAAACGCGCTTGCCAGAGCAGCTGATGCTGTGCAGCTTGCGCTATCAGATGGGCTGGAAGCCGCTGCAAACGTGCATAACGTCAAAAACAAATCATAGAAACTGAAAATTATGAGCAGAAAATACGAAGGTCTCGTCGTTCTCGACACCAAAGGTAAAGAAGGATCCGTTGACGAGTTCGTTAGCGAAGTAGGTAAAGTAATCGAAGCAAACGGTGCGACACTCGATGAAGTGAAGCAACTTGGTCGCAAGACATTTGCTTACAACGCGCGTCAGATCGAAGGCGGTGTTTACGTGAACTACTTCTTCAATGCAGCTCCTGAAGCTATTGAAGACATCAAAGAAGCTCTCGACCTAGTCGAAGGCGTCTACATGCACCAGTACCGTCGCCAAGGGTAATTCTCTACCGGTTAGAAACCGTTAGAAATTCCAGTCGATCGACGCCTCGTATAGAGGTGGTACAAATGATTTCATCCCTGCTTGGCCTTTTCTGTTGTCGAGCAGGGATTTTCTTTTTAGAGTCCCGCCAACATGTCTAGTTTTAATAAAGTGATGCTCATGGGGAATGTGACCCGTGATATTGAAGTGCGTTATACCCCGAAGGGAACAGCAGTGACGGATATTGGGGTGGCGTGTAATCGCCGTGTTAAGCAGGGTGAGGAATGGGTGGATGAAACGACGTTTGTCGATGTGACTTTGTGGGGACGTACAGCAGAACTTGCTGGCCAGTATCTTTCAAAGGGTCGCGGAGTTTTCATCGAAGGTCGTTTGCAGTTAGATACTTGGCAAGATTCTCAAACTGGTAAGCAGCGTAGCAGACTCAAGGTGGTGGGTGAAAATATGCAGTTTATTGGTGGTGGCGGAGGTGGTGGAAATGGCGGAGGTCAACAGCGTCAGCAGCCACAAGGAGCACCGCAACAGCAGGTTTCTCCTCAGTCGCAGCAAGCTGCACCGCCCCAGCAGCAAGGAGGCTCACCAGCTAACCCAATGCCTCAGTTTGAGGAAGAGGACGACGATATCCCGTTTTAAGATGGATTAAGTTTGTCTGGGGCGTCACTTCGATGGCGCCCGAGCGGCCAAGTTTTAGCTTTCGATGATTGGGAGAATGGAGATTGGTGGTAAATGAGCTGGCTTTTGATGTTCTAGCCGTGTTCAGCTGGGTGTCAGCGGAGCGACATCGCTACCAACCTTTGAATATTATGCTTTCGGTTGTTTGTGGATTGATTGAGGATGCTGCTGGCGAGTTGTTGCTGTGTCAGCGACCTGAGGGGAAAGCACAGGCGGGGCTGTGGGAGTTTCCTGGTGGTAAGGTAGAAGCAGGGGAAAGCGAGCGCGAGGCGCTTGCGCGGGAGTTGTTAGAAGAGCTCGGATGTGAGTTTGAAATTGGCGAAGCTTTGACGCCGGTCGAACACGACTATGGTGACTTTTTGATTCGGCTGATTCCGTTTCGTTGTCGTTGTCTCGGTACTCCTAAAGCACTGGAGCATCAAGCGATCGAGTGGGTGTCAATGGATCAAGTGAAGTCTTATGATCTAGCGCCTGCTGATGTGCCGATTTTGGCAGAGTATTTTAAGTGGGCATAAAAAAACCACAGAACCGCTAGCGGAATCTGTGGTGTGGATAGAGTCTGGAGTAAGAATTATTTCTTCTCGCCTTTGCTGTCTTTACTGATGACCGTGGCGATAGCGGTGCGGTCGTATTTGACGAAGACGTTTTCTGCAAGGCGTAGAGAAACTGTCTTTTCACTGAGTGCGTTGACGGTGGCGTGCATGCCGCCGATGGTGACTACCTTGTCGCCGACTTTGAGTGCTTCTTGTTTCGCTTTGAGCTCCTTTTGGCGCTTTTGCTGTGGACGGATCATGATAACCCACATGATGACGATCATGATACCGATGAAGATGAATTGGCCTGGGCCACCCGCTCCACCGCCTTGTGCGAAGATATTCAGAGTATTTGTCATAACTTATTTAGAATTTGCTGTGTAGCGGGCGATGAATGCGTCTTTGAACTCGGTGAAGGTACCGGCTTCGATCGCTTCGCGCGCTTGCTCCATGAGCTGTAGGTAAAAATGCAGATTGTGGAAGGAAAGCAATCTTAAAGCGAGCATTTCCTTGGCTCGCCAGAGGTGACGGATGTAGCTGCGTGAGAAGCGGGATACGCTGGGGTGCGTGGTTTCAGTGAGTGGCCGCTGATCGAGTTCGAATTCCTTATTTTTGATATGGATGGGGCCGTCAAAGGTAAAGGCGAGTCCGTGGCGGGCGACACGGGTTGGCATGACGCAGTCGAACATGTCGACACCTCGGGCGATCATTTCGAGCATCTGTGGAGGAGTGCCAAGGCCCATGGCGTAGCGTGGTTTGTCTTCGGGGAGGTGTGGGACTGCGTTGTCGATGGCGCGGATCATTTCGTGTTCCGGTTCACCTACGGAAATGCCTCCAACGGCGTAGCCATCGAAGCCGATGTCTATGAGTTCTTTTGCGGATTGTTCACGTAGGTCAGCGTAGATGGAGCCTTGGACAATGCCGAAGGCGAGCTGGCGGTTCACCGCGGTAGAGTTGGCGATAAGGCTGTTGTCTTGCTGCCAAGGGACGATTTTTTCGCGATTAGCTACGTGCCACTCTTTACAGCGTTTTGCCCAGCGGGTGGTGAGTGCTAGCGAGTCTGCGGCGTATTTTTCATCGCAGGGGTAGGGGGGGCATTCGTCGAAGAGCATGGCGATGTCTGAGCCGAGGGTGGCTTGGATTTCCATGCTGGATTCGGGCGATAGCATCATTTTAGAGCCATCGAGGTGGTTGGCAAAAGCGACACCTTCTTCGGTAATTTTACGTAGCTTAGCGAGTGACCAGACTTGGAAGCCACCGGAGTCGGTGAGGATGGGCATGTCCCAGCTGGAAAATTTATGGAGGCCCTGAGCAGCGCGGATGACATCGAGACCCGGGCGGAGATTGAGGTGGTAGGTATTGCCCAGGATGATTTGCGAGCCGAGATCGATGAGGTCATCGGGGTGGAGGGTCTTGACGGTACCTTGGGTGCCGACGGGCATGAAGATGGGAGTCTGGACGACGCCGTGTGCGGTGGTGAGTTCTCCGCGGCGCGCCTTAGTCTTTTCGTCGGTCTTGAGAAGCTTGAACATTGATGGGTTAATTAGTCACTGGTGATGTAGCTTTGGTCAAGAAATACGCGGTTCAAATTGAGTGCTATAACTTTAAATTGGGTGATTTTCGCAGCGGTTATGACAGAGTAATTACGTGAAAGTATAACTTTAGTGTTGCGCTTTATGAAAGTTGAGACTAGTTCTTGAACAGATTTAACGAAATCATCCATGAACGCCAACATTATCCATTCATCCATTTGCAAGATTTCCTCCGGGAAGTCTCATGGTGCTATGTTTACAGGCATTCAGATGATTTCCTTTATTTGGTCCTTTCAGCAGAAAGGAGGGACGCGAGCTGCATAACCCAGTATTTACAATAGATACGAATTCAATGTGGCTCGCTTTCCAAGACTGGAAGCGAGTTTTTTTATGTCTTGAATCCAGTAAGGAATGCCCACAACGAGTTTACGAATGAGACAAACTGAAGAACGCGAGCAGTGGATTGCGGTTTTCGATGTCTAAGATCTGGATCAGAAAATGATCTTTCACTTTAACCAAATTGACTCTGATGAGTCCGTGAAATCTTCTGGATGAAATATCCTTAAGATAGCATATTAATATTTTTAATTTTAACAAATGGGTGCGTGTGAGCACTCGTAACAACTTATTACTATTATGACAACTTTACTTGAATGGACAAAGAACGAGGCTGCTGTGGTGGCCGATGAGGTAGAGCTTCTGGTGGAGCTCACCGTAAAAGAGACGATTGGGCCAGGTTTGCTGGTGCGCAATCTATTACCGATCTTGGCGGAAGAGCCAGGTTTGCTGGTGGATGTGGTTTTACAGCTGACGAATCCGAATCGTGACTACAGCGTGGTAGCGCTGGAGGATTACAAGAAGACATACGCCGAGGTGCTCGATGCGCCAGGAGTGCGGGCTCGAGAAGCTCTGCTGCGAGCTCTTGAGGATAGTGCGAAACGTGCTGGTTATGCCGGGCTTACTGCTGAACAGGCGGCCTAATACCAGCTTCTTTTAAAGATGAATTTTTAAGCCATAGATATGTGTTGAATGTCCTTTGCCGAGGACGGAACGAGCCTGAGGTGTGGTGCCTCAGGCTCGTTTTTTGAGAGTCTCGCTTGTTTTGAGTGGTTTTTAAGCGAGGGCGTCCACGAGCTGGAGCCATTCTTGTTCAAGTGAATAGCTCGGCATTTCTTTGCCAGCGCGGTGGTACCAATATGAGGCATTTGGCAGGTCGCCTTCGACGCGATGGAGGTAGGCGTGGATCCAAGAGCCGGCTGGGTCTGGTATGGAATCGCACATATCGTGAGCGCGGTGCCATTCACCTGCTTGTTCTAGCCAAAGGGCTTGGTGAGCGGGGATTAGGTCTTGCGGCATTGGTTTATCTGAATGGGCAGATTTAAGAAGCTCGGCAGCGGTCATAGTGATTGGTGATTTACATCTTGTGTTTGCTTGGGAAATCTCATTGTCAGGATGGCAAAGATACCAGAAAGGAAGCGTAGCTCTGATGAGTTGGCAAGGATGCAGATGCAAAATGCGATGCAGATGCGTCCGCCGGTGGCTCAGTACCAACGTCAGGTTGCGCACCCGGTTTTGTTGGTACTGGGGTATTTGCTTTCGCTTGGTGGAGCTGGCTTATTGATTGGCCCGATACTGTATTTTGCGAAACCACTTTCGCGGCACCACGCGTGTTTTTTGTTTTTGATCTCGTTGATCGTTCTAGGTGCAGGCGCGTTGTACTATTATGAAAATTACGCGCGCTATACTTACTGAGTGAGCTGCCATGGCCAAACGCCATCATCCCATTGGGGCGCTCTGCCCATGACGCGTTCTTTTAGGGCCCTAAGTGCGGCTTTGGTATCGATACCATCGCGCATACGAGTTTTTGAATCGGTAATGGTTCCGTCTGGTTTAAGCGTAAGTTTCCACATGAATGGGGTGGCACGGATGATGGGGTCGGCATTGAAATTTTGCATTTCACCGAAGCGAAGGTCGACGAAGTAGATGCTATTGGCTTGCGCGGGGTCAGGGAATGCCTTCCACCAACCTTTGCTGAACCAGTCGAGGGTGTCGAAGGCTTTTGAGTGGTGGAAGGGTTTGGCGCTTTCTGGATGGCGTTCGATTATGTGAATGGGTGAAGCCCGGGAGGCAGAGTCAAAGATGGACCAATAGGTGATATAGTAGTGGGAGTCGTCGCGTGCGAGCATGCGCCAGAGGAAGATGTTGCTGAGGGTGGGGGAGACGAGCATGTCTGTGTGTTGGATATTTTTACTGCTTAAGCGCTGTTCGAATTGTGATTTTGAGAGGTTGAGAAAAACCACGCTGAGAAGAGCGTAGCAAGAAATCCAAGTGGTGGTGGTCCAGGTGATCCAAGTGCGTGTTTTCCCATCGCGTTGGCAGAAGAGGCAGAGCAGGTTTCCGAGTAAGATAGGGATGGTGAAGAAAAGGTCGGCAATGGCCATATTACCGAATGCGACTCGGTAATCGCTGAAGGGTTCTAAGACCTGGGTGCCGTAGCTGTTGAAGCAGTCAATGAGGACGTGAGTGAACCAAGTGAGTAGGACGAAGGCTGTGGCGCGCCGGTGTGTCAGAGATACATGTAATTTACTGAGTAAATTGCCGAAAACTGGGCTCAGCAGTAGCATGAGGAAGAGAGAATGAGAGAGGCTACGGTGGTTACGCAGGCTGTCCATGGCATCGAGCCAAGGGGCCATAAAAATGTCTAGATCGGGGACTGTGCCGAAGAAAACGCCCCAGAGGGCACCTTTCCAGCCGAGTTGGCGGCGCAGAACGAGTTCGCCACAAAGTCCGCCGAGTGCTGCTTGGGTGATAGAGTCCACGAGGGCGATGTTACAGTATGTTTCCCAAGAAACAAATGGTTAGAGAGTGACAGTGAACTAAAGATGAAGGATGTTCTTCAGTAATGAGCGAGAAGCGAGAGCACCCGAATGATCCATTACATGGAGTGAAGCTAGAAACGATGCTAATCGAGTTAGTCGAATACTATGGTTGGGAAGATATGGCTTGCCGGATTCGGATTAATTGTTTCGCGAAGGATCCGAGTGTGAAATCGAGCTTGAAGTTTTTACGTAAAACTCCGTGGGCGAGAGCGAAAGTGGAGACACTCTATCGGCACTTTCTCGAAGTCCGTTAGAGATCTAGGATTTTTATTTTCAATCCGTTGAGGGAGAGTCCTAGGTTATCGCCGGACTTTGGTTCACTGGCGGTGATTTCGATAAAGAACTCTTCGTTGGGTTCTAAGTTAGATAGGATGTCTGAGGTTCCAAAGGAGGTATTGGTGCGCTCTGAGCCATAACGTTTGGGTTTTCCTATGATTTTACCATTGTTGTCTTTATAGGTGATAATGCCATCACAGTTCCAAGTAGTGAAATGAGTTTGGACTTGGATTTTTTGGTTGGCGAGTGTGTCTGGAGCTACAAGTTTGACTTTCCAACCTTCGCCGGGGTCGAGATCACAATGTTTGGTGTTGGCGTGGAGAGCTGGGACTTTGTCACGCTTGACACCTATTTGATGAAATCTAACTAAACCGATTGGTTTTTTGAGATGGACGAATGAACCGATGTTGGAGGTGGTTTGGATGATGTCGCCCTTGGGGTGAGAGCTAGTTTCTTTGGTTAGTGATTTGCCCTGATACACGATCCAGTCATCGCATTGGGTATTTGTGATATTTAAGAGTGGTTTGCCGATGGGGGCATTCAGAGGGTTCGAGTAGCGTACAATTTTCCTTTCACTTAAGATGGGGGGGAGCGATGTCTCTTCAACTCCTGAGCTAGGAGTGTTATTCACAGGCACGAGCTTATCTTTATCGAGTGTCGTGGCAGGAGTAGAATTTCCTGCTGTTTGCTGGTTATCGGCTAGAGTTACAGGCTTTGAGCTATTATTTCCTGAACCCATGAGAGCAACAAGTCCGATGAGCAGGATAGCGGCAAAGCTGCCGATAGCGATCATTAGCTTCGTGCCACTTTTTTTTGTAGGAATGTAAACTGGGAGGGTTTCGACGGTTGCGGTGTGGATAATTTTGTTGGGCAGTTTAGGGACAACGAGTTGAGGGGGAGCTGTTCGAGAGCTATTACGTTGTTCTTTGGGAGTAAGTGTAGGAAGCCTGTGCAAGGCCTCAGAAGCTCCAGAAAATCGTTTTTTTACATTACTTTCAGTAAGCTTGGCAATCCACTCGATGAACTTGGGGCAGAGATCGGACCGGTAATCGGTGATGGGGGGAAGTGTGCCATCACGGTGGGCTCGGCTGAGTTCAGCGAGGTCGATTTCAGCAAATGGGTGACCACCTATCAAACTTAGGTAGATGAGATGCCCTAGCATATAAAGATCTGATTGTGAGGTCGCTTCTTTATCCTCAAACATTTCCGGCGGCATGATGACTGGATCTGCCATTCGAGCATAGGCTGATTCGATGCCTTGAATCAATGGAGCTAGTCTAGAGAGGCCTAGGTCGTTGATGATGGCAGTGTATCCACCACGGGCTCTTGGTGTGAGAGTAATCGACCCGGTAGACATGGCTCCGTGGATAAAACCATTGTTGTGGGCAAGCTGTAGGGCATCCAACAGCTGTGCGGCCATTTCGTAAACTTCCGTTTCTTCAAGTGGCCCTTTATCGACATGTTTAGAGAGTGTGTCGCCTTCGATGAATGGATAAATCAAGTAGGCGCCGTCTTCATCGACTCCAGCTTCGAGAATTCCCAGTAAATTCGGATGTAGGAGGCTGCTGAGATTATGTGTGAGGTTTGTAAAGGTTTCTTCCCAACCATTTACTGAAGTGTCACCCTTAGCACTGTAAAATCGACGTATAGCGACTTTACGCTCAAGTTGGTGATCAGTGGCTTCGTAGACGCCGCCAGTGCGGCCTTTGCCAATGATACGGGTGAATTCGTACCTTTCTTCGTCCATGGTCTCTTAGATTATTGGGGGATTGTTATCTCAGTGTGTCAGCTTTTCTGTGCAGAGAATAGAAGAAACGCAAATTTTGATAGTGAAATAGAGTTAAATATTTTCAGAGATCCATGGTTGGGCGAGCTCGAGAGCTCGAGAGCGATGGCTTAAGCTATTTTTAGTCTCAAGAGAGAGCTGAGCAAATGTTTCTTCAAAGCCGTCAGGCATGAAGAGAGGATCATACCCGAAGCCGCCTTGGCCGCAGTGTTGTGAGATGATAGTGCCTTCTACAGCACCTGAAAAGTGGGCGAGTCGCTCACCGTTTTTTGCAATAACGATCACACAGCGGAAGCGTGCTGTACGCGGGACGTTAGTTGGAAACTTAGCGAGTTCAGTTAGAAGTTTTTCATTGTTGGCCGCGTCATTACCTTCTTCACCAGCATAGCGTGCGGAGTAAACGCCTGGTTCGCCGTTAAGGGCATCGACTTCAAGGCCTGAATCGTCTGAGAGTACCCATTGGTCGGTGAGTTTACTAATTTCGACTGCTTTAAGGGTGGCATTTTCGAGAAAGGTGGTGCCAGTTTCTTCGACCTTTGGGAAATCTTTCCCCGCGAGATCTTCGACAGAATATTGAGAACCGAGGATGGCAGCGATTTCTTCGGTTTTGTGGGAGTTGCCGGTGGCTATGAGGATACTTTTTATTGGAGGCATGGGATTGTTTTGCACGATTTTAAAGAAATGGGAATAAAAACCAGTTCTCAAACCGCTTATAGGTATGATGAGCTTAAGTAAGACTTTTTTGGTGACGATGATGAGCTTCGTGGTTTCAGTTACTAGCGTGTTCTCTGCTGATGCTTGGTTAAAGAGCATCCCAGAGGCATTGAAGCTGAGTGAAACGGAGAAGAAGCCAATTTTTGTAGAGTTTACGGGGTCGGACTGGTGTCCACCGTGTATCATGATGGATAAGAAGGTCTTTTCTAAGAAGGAATTTCTAGAGAAGGCGCAGGAGCATTACATCTTAGTGAAAATAGATATTCCGCAAGGGGATAAGGAGCTGAGTAAAAAGAACGAGAAGGTGCTCGATGAATATGAGGTTACTGGCGTGCCGACAGTTGTGTTGTTAGACCCTCAAGGGAAAGAGTTTTCTAGATTTAGTGCTTCTCAGTTCAACACTGTAGAAAAAATGTTAGGTGAGCTTGAGCGCCAGTTGCGGATCAAAGATATGTTTTAAAATAGTCACAAAGGGCAGCTTGGAAAGCATACAAGCTGCTTTTACAACGAAATTTCATTGTGTAGTAAACGTGGTAGGAGGGTGTGTGCTTGGGAGAGCGCATGCCCTCCTTATATCAAACCGCATTCCAAAAGAGACAAATGATTTTTTTGGGGGTGAAGGATTGCGCTATGTGAGAGAAAAGTGGTGTGGGCTCTTTGTTGATAAATCTACGTTTATCTTCAGTCACAATGCTGGCATCGCTTCTTCATTGAGCCTTAAATTTTTAACAAATTGCACCGTTATTTGTCTCTTTTTAATTGCGAAGTGGTCTCATTTTGAGAAGTGGTTCAAAATGGCGGTCATGCTCGGTATTAGAAAGTGACTTCACCACAAAACACATTCTGGGTGAGCATGACCGCTGAGTGCATCAGCTGTGAGGCCGGTGCTAGATGATGAACCTTAGGCCTATGGCCAATTCCAAGCCTATGGTTATCATCGGAGATTGTTAGCTTTTTTATAATGAAAGAAAAAGCCCTACACCTTTCGGGTAGGGCTGATGAGCTTAGCTTAAAAAGCTGATTCGTCAATGAGTCAGTGTGCTTATTCGTGAATCAGATGCTTAGGGAAGTCTTCGATGCGTTCGCAAGCGACTTGTTCCATGACCTGCTGGAGCTGGCGCTTGAGCATGGTGAAGGTGTGATGACCTCCTTTTTTGCCGAGAGCACCGACGCCGTACATCGGTGTGCGGCCGAGGAAGGTGAAGTCGGCGCCAGAGGCGAGCGCGTTAGCGATGTCTGGACCTGAACGGATACCGGAGTCCATCATGATCTTGATGCGGCCTTTGAATTCAGGTGCGAGAGCTTGAAGTGGCTTGATCGTGGATTGGCCGGAGTCAAGCTGACGACCACCGTGGTTTGAAACGATGAGTCCTTCGAGACCGTGCTTGATTGCGACTTCTGCGTCTTCAGGGTTGACGATACCTTTGATGACGATGTTGCCCTGCCATTTGTCGCGCAGTGCTTGGATTTTATCTTCACTGAGGCGTCCGGAGAAGGTTTTGTTCATGAAGAGACCGAGGTGCTTCATGTTGAGACCTTTTGGAATGTATTGCTTCATGGTTTGGAACTCGGGGGCTCCAGCGAAAAGCTGGCTGAAGGACCAAGTGGGGTGGGTGCACATTTGGAAAATGTTGCGTGCGGTCATGCGCGGCGGAATTGAGAGACCATTTTTGATCTCTTTCGGGCGATAGGCAAAAGTAGGGGTGTCTGCGAGGATGACGAGGGTGCGGCAGCCTGCAGCCCATGCGCGCTCGAGAAGTTTATCGCGGAGATCGTCTTCAGCTGGATGGTAGAGCTGGAACCAGAATTTTCCTTCAGTGATTTCGGCAATCTTTTCGATACTGGCTGTGCCGACGGTGGAAAGGACGAAGGGGATGTTGTGGTCCTTCGCAGCTTGGGCGAGGATTTCACAGCAGTTTGGCCACATCAGGCCTTGGAGGCCGACGGGAGCCATGCCGAATGGGGCATCATAGGTTTCTCCGAATAGTTCTACTTCCTGAGATGCGCCTGGGTAGTTGCGGAGGTAGTAGGGCTGGAGCTGCACTTCACGAATTTCATCGGTGTTGCGGCTGAGGTTAATTTCGGAAAAGCAACCACCATCAAGGTAATCGAAAGCGAAGCCAGGCATGCGTTTTTTTGCCTGAGTGCGGAGGGCTTCCACAGAAGGGAAACGTGAATCGAAGAAGTCTTTCATTTTGTTCGGTGCTTATATAGGGAATCGGTGAGACTGCCTATAGATTATTTCATCATGTTACTACGTTATTTCCACATTGATGGCAGTGACGGGTTCAGGCATTTTTGATGCTTGAGAGATCAAATGGAGTGTCTTGGTAAAGTTCGTTAATCCAGTTATTGAAGAGCAAGAATGCATAGGGTCGCCAGCGATTGATAGGCTCTTTCGAGTCATCATTGTCAGGGAAGTAGTGTTCTGGCGGCTTGGTGTCGATGCCGGCTTGTTTGTCGCGCCAGTATTCTTGGCCGAGGGTATCGGCATCGTATTCTAAATGATTCAGTATAAATAGATCACCGGTTTGTTTGCAGCGCGCCATGGCGACGCCAGATTCCTCTGAGCGGGCGAGGATTTGGAGGCCTGCGGATTCGATGTCGTTGGCGTTGTTGGCGGTGTAGCGCGAAACCGGCATCGGGAAGCGATCGATAAATCCCTGCATGAGCCTAGAGGCGCAGCCGGGTTCGAGATTGTGGTCGTAGACGCCGAAGAGCTTTTTGCCCATGTCATATTTTTCTACGCCGTGGAGTACTTTGAGAAGTGCTTGCGCTCCCCAGCAGATTCCGAGTCGGCGGAAGACATGGCTACGTGACCATTCAATGATCTCGCTGAGTTCTTCCCAATATTTTACTTCAGTAAAAGGAAGTGTCTCGATAGGCGCACCAGTGATGATGAGGGCATCGAAGTATTCGTCGCGAATGTCATCGAGGGTTCGATAGAATTCGATGAGGTGGTCTTGTCCGGTATTGCGCGGCTGGTAGCTGGCAGTAGTCATCAAGGTGAGTTCTACTTGCAGCGGTGAAGCTCCTAATAGTCGCGCGTATTGGATTTCCGTTTGGACCTTTTTAGGCATCAAGTTCAAGAGCAGGACTCGCATTGGGCGGATGTCTTGGCGCGAAGCTGTAGAGCTATCGATCAAGTCGATGCCTTCGGAGTGGAGCGCTTCCCGAGCTGGGAGTGTGTCTGGAACTTTAATCGGCATGTGCTAGTCACCGCATAGCTTTGTGCATGGAATTAGTCAATGGCCATTGAGAGTGCAGGGGGAGAGCAAAAAAAATCGCAGCTCTGTCTTTGGAGCTGCGATTTAGAAATTAAAGGGGCTTGGCAAGAAGCTTAGCCGAGTAGGCTGATGCCATGGTAGACGGTCCAAGCGGCAGCAGCTCCGAGACCGAGCTGGATAGCCCACGCGGCGACGCCTGTGACGACGCGGCGTTTTACTAATACGATGGCGCCTCCAAGAGCGAGCCAGATGGCTAGCTTGACGAACATCCAGGTTTGGAGCTCGTTATTGTATTTTTTAGAAATTAATCCGAAGCCTGAGACTAGGATAAGCACTAAGCCTGTGCCGTGGGCGATCGCTGCGCCTTTGCTCCATTGTTTCATTCCATAGGCGAAGCCCATGAAAGTGAGAAGAATGCCTACGATGTGGATAATGCTGTAAATGTATGGCTGCATGAGAATAGTTTGTTTGTTCGCGACTTATACGAGCGAAAAATTCAGAGTGCAAGCCTATCTCAATGGGGTATTTATTAGTTACTCATGCGGACGGCTCATCGCGTATTTCCAAGGAGAGGAGGCATGGTTTATCATCGGTATGCGATGTGGAAATTGACAATCGGGGGAATAGATGAGAGTTTAAAGCCCTCTTATGAGAGAAATGGCAAAAAAACTGACAGGTGTATTTCTGCTTGGTGTGATGGCTCTGCTGATCACATTGAAGCACCCTGCGTTTAATTATTGCCTATGCCTCGAGTCATTCACTTTGATTGATTGTGAATGTGTGGAAGAGCAGGTTGTCGAGTTTGAGTGTGATACTTGCTGCCCGCTGGAAGACGAGCAGCCCTGCAAGACTTCGGATGTGTCTGACGATTGTTTTGTAAGTTTGATGTTTGACTCCGGCGAGTTCGTACAGACTGAGACTTTCCATTTTTCTGAGGCTTCTGAGTTAGGAGAAATGCTCCCGGTGGAATTTCTCCTGGTTGATAGTTTTGAGCTCGAGAGCTTGGCTCCGATTCGCGGTAGCCCCGACTTACCGATTGCTAGTGCAGCACCTTTGTATCAAAGGCATTCGGTGTATTTACTTTAGTTTTTTGAATTTGCGCAAGTCCTGCTGAGTGGTGGAGGCTTGCGTTTTTGTTGCTTGGACTAGCGCTCCTGTTGGAGTGTTTGTGAGGTCCTGATCATGTGTGGTTTACACATTTCTTATTCAAACAATGTCGCGATGCGACGAATTCAAAAAATACATGTCTTTAGATTTATTAACAAAAAAGGGCGAAACTCAAGAGGGGAAGGCGAAGCGTTCTTATGCATGGATGCTGCCGGTCGGCTTACTCGTGGGCTTCGTGCTGATTCTCGCCTTACTCTTTGGTGACAGGATGTTGCCAGCGATTGAGGTGGATACTATGCCAGTTGAGACGTTGCGCTCAGAAGATCAAGGTGGAGTACAGTTCGCTCAGAATAGTGGTGGTAAAGGTGAAATGCTGTTCCAGGCATCTGGCTGGGTAGAGCCAGATCCTTACATTACCTATGTGCCAGCACTGGTGAACGGGATTATCGATAAGGTGCACGTGCTCGAGGGCGATACAGTAGAGAAGGGACAACTTCTCGCTGAGTTGATCTCGGATGAGCAGGAGCTCGTATATCAAGCTGCTGAGAAAAAATATGAAAGCATGCAAAAGAAAATTGATGCTCATTGTATGGCAGTGCCAATAATCAACGCGCAAATTGAGGCGGCAAAGAAAAAGATCGAAGCTGGGACTGCCTTGTTATCACAGGAGCGCGATAATTTGCAAAGGCTTGAAAACATAGGCAGCAATGCTGTGTCCGAGCAGAGTATCGTGGCTGCCCGTTTTACTGTGACGAGGCACGAAGCTGTAGTGGCTCAGGCTCAAGCTGAGTTGCCTGAGTTAGAAGCCAAAATTGAACAGATTCATGCTGAGCAGGGTTCGATGGAGGCTACTTTAAAGGAGTATGAAGTGATGAAGGCTGAAGCGAAATTGGCTCTGGATCGAACGAAGGTGTACGCGCCGATGGATGCTGTTGTGCTTCATTTGCATGCGGCTCCTGGGAAAAAGCGGATGCTGAACATGGACGATCCGACATCGGCAGTGATCGTTGAACTGTACGATCCTCAAAAGCTACAGGCGCGGATTGATGTGCCACTGACTGAGGCTGCAGGATTGGTGGTCGGCCAAGAGGTGGAAATGGTGAGCGATTTGTTGGCCAACAAAGTTTTCAAGGGGACAGTGACGCGCATTAGCGGTCAGGCAGATCTCCAACGAAATACTTTGCAGGCGAAAGTGGCGATTCAAGATCCCGATATTCGCTTGCGTCCAGACATGCTCGTGCGCGCGAAATTCTTTGCTCTAACTGCGACAACTAAGAAGGTGGAATCCGGTGTCTCTAGTGGTCGCCTTTCACTCTACGTGCCGCAGCAGGCAGTGTTCGATGAGAACCAAGTATGGGTACTGAGCCCAGAAGGGCGTGCTGAGTTGCGCCGTATCGAGCTCGGATCGAGTACTCGCGATGACCACCAGTTGGTCATTTCAGGATTAAAATCAGGTGAGCAAGTGATCTTGCCGCCGCATACGGATCTGGCCGAGGGCGTCCGTGTAAAAACAAACCAATAAAAACGATGTTTATTTCAATTCAAAATCTTACAAAATCTTTTCATAAAAATAAGGAAGTGATTACTCCGCTGGAGGATCTTTCACTGGAAGTCGAACGCGGGGAATTTCTCTCGCTGATGGGTCCTTCTGGGTCGGGTAAAACGACTTTGCTCAATATCATTGCAGGGATAGACACGCCGACTTCTGGAAGTGTCGAAATCAATGGCAAAGATATTGCTCATTTGTCACGCACTCAACTTACTAATTGGCGGGCGAAGCATGTGGGTTACATTTTCCAGCTGTATCATCTGGTGCCGATTTTATCTGCCTATGAGAATGTCGAGTTGCCGTTATTGTTAGGAAAATGGACGAAGGCTGAGCGGAAAGAAAAAATCATGGCTGCGCTGGATCTGGTCGGGTTGGCGAATCGTGCTCAGCACCGTCCGTCTGAACTCTCTGGAGGGCAGGAGCAACGGGTAGCAATTGCTCGAGCGATTGTGCACGACCCCGAGATGTTAGTGGCGGATGAGCCAACTGGTGATCTTGATCGTGAATCGGCTGATTCTATTTTGAGATTGCTTAACAATCTTGCTGAGCAACACGACAAAACTATCGTGATGGTGACGCATGATCCGAAAGCCTCTGCTGCAGCGCACCGAGCATTGCAGTTAGAGAAAGGGAAATTTGTAAACGAGGGGCATTTGCTGACGCACTAAATGAAACTGTTAGTATTAGCTTGGAAGAATCTTGTAAGGCACCGGCTGCGGTCGTTGCTGACCATTTTCGGAGTGGCGGCAGGTATGTTTCTCTACACCGCTGTGCAGACGATGCAGTATTCCCTCTCAACAGCAACGAAGATGAATGCTGATGATACAACCTTGGTGGTGTACAGGGAGAATCGCTTTTGTCCGATGACCTCACGTTTACCGGAGCACTACGCGCCGACGATTAAACGGATCGAAGGAGTGCGCGAAGTGATTCCCATTCAGATCACGGTGAATAACTGTGGGGCTTCTCTCGATGTGATTACCTTTCGCGGGGTGCCGCCAGAGACGCTGAAACAATATAGCCCTGACATGGAAGTGATTAGCGGGAGCTTTGAGGACTTTAGTAAGCGAAGTGATGCGGCCTTGGTTGGTGAGCATTTTGCGGCGCGCCGAGGGCTGAAGGCGGGTGACAATTTCGAGGCTGTTGGCATCAATGTCTACGTGGCTGGGATTATCACTTCGGATCAACCGCAGGACCAAAATGTGGCCTATGTGCATTTACCGTTCCTTCAACAAGCCTCTCGGGTGGGCTTGGGGGTGGTGACACAGTTTAATGTGAAAGTGGAATCTGCAGAGATGTTAGATGCAGTGGCGGCGAAGATCGATGAGACATTCGCTTCTGACCAGCAGCCTACGAATACGCGTCCAGAGAAAGCATTTTTTGCAGAGACGGCAAAGCAGATGATAGAGTTGATTGGTTTTACCCGCTGGCTAGGGATCGGTGCTGTGGTAGCGGTGTTAGGATTGGTCGCGAATGCTGTGTTACTGATTGTGCGCGGTCGGGTGAAAGAGACTGCGATTCTTCAGACCTTGGGATTCACGCGTAAAGACATTGGTTTTATGGTGGTGAATGAAGGGGCGCTGTTAGGTTTGGTCGGAGGTTTGTTAGGGGTGTTAGGAGCTGCTTTGTTTTTCAAGTGGAAGGCATTTACGCTTGGCAATGAGGGATTAACCTTAGCTCTGTCTCCATCGCTCAATGTGGTGATGAGCGGCTTGTTAGTAGCTCTGGCGCTCGGTTTGTTGGCATCGCTATATCCCGCGTGGAAAGCGACATCTCGTCCATTAGTTCAATCACTCAATAGCTAAGATCATGTTACCATTTACTTATGCATTAAGGAATTTGTTCCGCGATCCAGCGCGTCTGTTACAGACTGTGGGAGGCGCGGCCTTGGTTGTGCTCTTATTGATAGCGGCAGTGGCTTTGAACGAAGGGATGAATTCGGTTTTAGAGAATTCAGGATCGACGAAAAATGTGATTCTGATGGGTAAGGGCTCCGAGGAATCGATTGAGCGGTCCGAGGTTCCTTTGTCTGCTGAATCTGCTGTGGCGACTTCTGTTCGAGGCTTACAAGAAGTGCTCGGTGTGAGTGCGGTGTCGGGTGAGATTTTTTATCAAGCTCCCCTCCACATAGCTCAGGGCAAGGAAAGCCAAGCATTGCTGCGCGGTGTGTTAGAGAATGCTCTGTTAGTGCATCGTTCGGTGCAGTTAATCGACGGTCGCTTTCCGCAATCGGGAGAAGTGATGGTAGGGCATTTGGCGCATCGCAAGCTCGGTGTAGCAGAAGAAGACCTCGCGGTAGGTGAGTCACTTTACTTCGGTGATACTGAGTTGAAAATTGCGGGGCGATTTATCGCTCCTGGGACGGTGTTAGAATCTGAAGTGTGGTTTGACCGTAATGACTTGGCGGTGCTGACTCAGCGCGATTCTTTATCGTCTGTCACTGTGCGGATGGATGCAGCTGAGTTTGAGGATGTGGAGGTCTTTACGCTACAGCGCAATGACTTGGAGCTGGCAGCGATCAGTGAGCAGGGCTACTATGATAAGCTAAGTACTTTTTATGAGCCTATCAAAGTGATGACTTGGGTGACTGCGGCCTTGGTCGCAGCTGGTGCGTTGTTCGGTGGTTTAAATACTCTGTATGCAGCCTTTGCGGCGCGTATTCGAGAAATGGCGACTTTGCAATCGATCGGCTTCACGCGGAAGGCGCTGTTTGTTTCTTTAATTCAAGAATCACTTTTGGCGACGCTGACTGGCACCTTAGTGGCTTTCATCCTCGGGTATTTTATCCTCGATGGTTTAGCGGTGCCGTTTTCGATTGGCACTTTCACGCTGACACTGACGCCGTCAGTGATTGGCGTTGGGTTGATCACTGGGGTGCTGTTAGGGACGATTGGAACACTACCTCCAGCAATTCGCTGTTTAGCTCCAAGCTTGCCTAGCGCCTTGCGTTCTTCGTAAAATTCACAACAACACAAATACAATAATGAAACTAAAATACATACTCGCATGTGGCTTGTTCGCTGGACTCGTTTCTTGTTCAGAAAAGCCAAGTGCTGAAACTAATGTTGGTGCCACAGAAGAAGTGGCCGGTGGCCTTCAAGGTTTATTGTTAGAATCGGCTCCAGAAGGTGCGATTACGATTAATGAGCTGCGCTCTTCAGCAAAAGCAGGTGATGCCGTTGCTTTCAGTGGAAAGCTGATTGGTGGAGATCCTGTGCTGATTGAGAAGCGTGCGATCATGACTCTGGGAGATCCTGCGAAGTTAATTTCGTGTGACTTGATGGGTGAAGATGATCATTGTCAAACTCCGTGGGACGTGTGCTGTGATGATAGTGACGCTATCAAGCAAAACATCGTGACCGTGCAGGCAGTCGATGCTAGTGGCAGCCCTTTAAAAGAAAGTTTCCGTGGGCTCGGAGGTATTCAAGAGCTTAGTAAGGTGACTGTTCTTGGAGCTGTTGCTGAGGAGTCCAATGACGAAAACATGATTGTAAATATCACGGGAATCTACGTGCAGAAAGATTAGCGTAGAGAGTATTTCACCGTAATCTCCTATAGTTGATTCTTCAGCTATAGGGGGATTGCGAGAGGTGACGATTAATGCCTCGCCTCTCTTCTCATCCTATCTCTTTTTTTAAATTGCGAAGTGGTTATTACAGTTGGCTGTGGCGGCTTGTCCTGTAGCGGTACCAGTGGCGAAGGCGGCTTGCAGGAGGAAACCTCCTGTGGGCGCTTCCCAGTCTAACATTTCACCGGCGAGGTAAATGTGTGTGTGTTGCTCGAGTTCGAAACCTTCTTTGAAATTCGACCATTTGACACCACCAGCGGAGGAGATGGCTTCATCGATAGGGCGGGGACGAGTGAGTGGGATGCGGCATTGTTTGACGCAGTGGGCGAGTGATTGAGCGTTCGTGAAGGGACCGTGGATGTGTTCTATGATCGCGAGGGCGGCTGGGCTGAGCTTCCAACGCAGTTTCGCTTCGTGGAGGAAGTTGCGTTTCGCCGATTCCATTTTTTTGAGCAATGCCTCTTCGCTGAAGGTGGGTTTGAGATCGAGAATGATGTGTGGAGATTTCATCGCGCGAATAGCTGGACCTAGTCGATAGATCGGGCCGCCTTCGAGCCCGTAGCGGGTGATGACTAGCTCACCTTGGCGTGAATGTTCACCAGCATGGACGGTCATGTTCTTGAGAGGTAAGCCTTCGGCTTGAGTTAGAACATTTTCGGGCCAATCGACTTCCCATCCGCAATTTGCTGAACTCAGAGCTGTGATTTGAAGCCCGAGTGACGCTAACAGTTCGACCCATTTTCCATTAGATCCTGTACTAGGCCATGAGGCCCCACCGAGAGCTAGGATAATGGCGTCGTGTTGAGCGTGAACTTCGCTTGCGTCGTGTTGGAATGCAAGACGGTGTGGCGTGCCACTAGAAATGGCGGTGAGTTCGTGACGCACTTTGAAATCGACTCCGAGACGGCGGAGCTTTTCGATCCAGCGGCGTAGGAGGGGAGCGGCTTTCATGCCGACAGGGAAGACTTTTCCAGAGCTTGCGACGTAGGTCTCTATACCCAGTCCTGCAGCCCAGGCGCGCAAGGCGTCATTATCGAAGCTACTGAGCGCTTGATAGAAAAAGTTAGGGAGTTCGGGGCCATCGTAATAGTCGAGAAATGCGGGGAAGGCTTCACCGTTGGTTAGGTTCAGGCCGCTTTTTCCAGCAACGAGGAACTTGCGACCGACAGACCGCTGGGCCTCATAAAGCGTGACTGAGGCTCCAGCTTCTGCAGCCACCTCAGCCGCGCGCAGTCCCGCAGGACCACCACCGATGATAGCAATGGAAGGTGGATTCAGTTTTGGAATATTGAGGGTGGAAAGTTGGGCGGCTCAACTTGCGAGAAGCTCCCTAAAATGGGATGTCGTCGCCGTCGTCGAGATTAGAACGGAGGTCTGCAGCGCTCGGTTCTTGTTGATTGCCAAATGGGTTATCAAAGTTTGGCTCTTTTTGTGGGGCAGACTGTTGTCCTGACTGCCCACTAGCGGCTTGGATTTTCCAGCAGTTGAGGTTCACGTAGTAACGCCCATTGTATTCGTTACCGCGGATGTCGAAATTGACGTTTACTTCTTGGCCAACAGAGAAATTATCGAGGAAAGCACACTTGTCTTTGACTGTTTCGAACTTGATGTCCTGTGGGTATTTATCGCCTGTGGTTACGACAAATTCGCGTTTAGTAAAGCCTGAGCTAAAGGTTTGAGTGTCGTCGATGAGTTTGATCTTTCCGCTAATTTCGAACATGAGAAAGTCATCGTGGAATCGTTCGAGAATGTCAAAGCATGATCACCTGAAAAAACGGATTTAGTGTTTGAAGAGAGTAATCCATCCTTGAATTTCTTTTTCTGGGAGAAATTTATGCTGTAGGTTTTGGGTTTGAGTGTGCAATTGAGCCTGTAAATCTGGGTCAGAAAGAGCGAGAGCAAGGAGGTCTGCGAGGCTCTGCGGACTGTCTGGTTCGAAGTAGCCGAGGTAGTTGTCTTCTAGTAATCCTAGATTACCTTCTATGCGGCTCGCGAGCACTGGGGTGCCGAGAGCGATCGACTCGGCAACGGCATTAGAGCCACCTTCGCTGTGGGAGGTATTGATGGTGAAATCGACTTGGCGCATCCAGCTGAGAGTTTCAGGGTATGGGAGAGTGTTGAGCCATTGAAAGCGGCGGTCGATGGTTTGCCAATGGTTCGCTTGTTCAGCCATTTGTGGGTCTAGCGCGGCACCGAGGGTGAAGGCGTGGAGTTGGAGCTGTGGGAGCAGGGTGAGTGCTTTATTGATGAGGAAGGGGTTTTTTACGGGGCGCAGATGCGCAGCTAGGAGAACGCTGTTCTCTGGTGGAGGCGGGCATGGGTGTTCTGGTGGCAGGAGGACGCTAGCGGGGACGAATCTTGCCTTAGGGCGATACTTTGACGGGACGCTAGCGAGTGAGGCTTTTTGGGAGACGACTAAGTAATCCGCTAGTTCGAGCGCCTCGAAAAACTCAGGTTTGTTGTCGGGTAGGTCTTTGTAAAGGTCGGTGCCAGTGAGGTAGATAATGAGTTTTCCTTGGGGGCTACAGACTTTAAAGCGTTGGCTGGTGATGAGGGTCTTCGTGGCATGTAGGGCGATCATGGCGTCGGCTTGCGGCGGCATGTCAGTATGGATGGCCTCGGCGAGATGCCCTGCATCATTTAATAATTGGACAATGCGTTTGGCGGTGATGGTGTTGCCTTTTGGGCTGGTGAGGGGATAGGCGCTGGAGACGAGGACGTACACGGTGAGATGAGGGTTGCAATTCGGTATAATCAACTTAAATCATTCTGCTAGAAAAGCGAACTCTATGTCCCTGTAATCCCTATGTCTGAAATACTTCCAAACCTGCTCACCCTACTCATGCTCATTCTCCTGCAAGCCGTGTTAGGGTTTGATAACCTGCTTTATATTTCGATTGAGTCGAAGCGAGTACCTGAGGAAAAGCAAAAAATGGTGCGCACATGGGGGATTGGGTTAGCGATCGTATTACGGGTTGCTCTCCTGTTTGTGTTGATGTTTTTAATGGATAAACTGACTGCTCCGTGGTTTCAGATTCATACCCATGCAATTTCGGGTTCCTTTGGTTTTAGTGAGATCATCACGCTGTTTGGTGGAGCCTTCATCATCTACACTGCCATCAAGGAAGTCTTGCATATGGTTACTTTAGAAGAGGCGCATGGTGATGCGGTGCAGAAAACTTCAGTAGCCAAAGCGGTGACCATGATTGTGGTGATGAATGCGGTGTTCTCGTTTGATTCTATTCTTGGTGCGATGGCGATCACTGAGGTGGCGTGGATTATGATTACAGCGATTATCTTCAGTGGTGTGTTGATGATTTGGATGGCCGATAAGGTTTCTAGCTTTTTGCAGAAGAACCGTATGTATGAGGTGCTCGGGTTGTTTATTCTCTTTATCGTTGGGATTTTATTAATCTCAGAAGGTGGACATAAAGCGCATCTAATGTTTTTTGGGCACCATGTGGAGGCTATGTCGAAGGCTACCTTCTATTTTGTGATCGGTGTGTTGGTGGCTGTGGATGTGATTCAGGGGCGCTACCAAAAGAAACTGCAGCGCAAGTTGATGGCCAAGCAGTCAGCAAAGTAACTGGAGTGTTAGGAAACTAGTGTTGCGCATTTCATCATTCATGATGAGTGATGTTGCGCAATTAGTCGCGCACCTCTATAGTATGAATGTGTAATGAATTTGGTTCTTAAAATCCATCAGAGCGTGGTCGCTTGCAGTGTTTTGCTGGCATCCCCTCTACTCGCTGCCGAGGACGGTAAGCAAATTTACCAACTGAACTGTGTCGCGTGTCATGGCGCAATGGGTGAGGGCGCGGGTGCTGGCACCTTCCCTCCACTTGCGCAAAGTGAGTGGCTCTCAGGCACTGCGGAGCGGTCGATCCAAATCTTGCTGCATGGCTTGGAAGGCCCTGTGGATGTTAATGGCAAGACATACAATTTAGCGATGCCGCCTCAAGGGGCGCTGAACGATGCACAGATTGCGGCAGTTTTGACTTATGTCCGCAGCCACTTTGGCAATAAGGAATCAGCTGTGACGACGAAACAGGTGGTTGCTGCGCGTAAGAAGAGTGAAAACCGTTCCTCTCCATGGACTGCGAACGCACTCCTAAAAGAGTATCCATTCCCGAAGCAGGAGAAGGTGCTCAAGGATATTGTGATGGAGGTGTACAAGGGGAAGTGGGAGATGCTTCCAGACTTCTCGCAGATCGATCCCGACGCGGTGGAAGAAGAGGCATATGGACTATTCAGTTTCCGCAATGTCGCTCAGAAGAAACAATTTGGCGTAGTATGGCAGGGAGAGATTGTGGCACCTGAGGACGCTGAATATTGCTTTGAAATGATGGCAGACGATGGCGCGCGCCTGAGTGTGGCTGGGAATGAAGTGGTTTCTGCTGCAGCTTCTGAGGCGAAGGGCGAGTGGCGGATTGGAAAAGTGAAATTGAAAAAGGGAGCGAACCCAATCCAACTAGAATATTACCAGTTAGATGGTGGTGTTGATCTCCAATTACGCTGGTTTGGCCCTGGCATTTCTCGCAAGCAGTTACTCACAGATCGCCCTAAAGGCAGACGGAAGAAACCATCTGCTCCTGTGATCGATTTGACTCCTACGAACAAAGAGGCAGCTCTCTATAACAACTTCATTACTGGGACGACGTCTCGAGCACTGGGGGTAGGCTATCCAGGGGGAGTCAACACAGCCTTTAGCACAGAGCATTGTGCTCCTGAGTTGCTGTGGCGCGGAAAATTCATCAGCGGTGGAAGACATTGGACGGGACGTGGTCAAGGTACGGAGAATCCGCTTTCAAAAGATGTGGTTTCGCTGACAGGAGGCGTGCCGTATCGCATCGCTGCTGAGGAGGCGGTGAACTGGCAGGACCTTCCTAAAGTGCAGTACTTAGGCTACAGCCTAGACACGAACCGTTACCCGACCTTCCGTTATCGTGTGGGGCAGGCTGAGATACTGGAGAAGTCTCTGCCGAATGCATCTGGTATGCAGAGACATCTGAAGATCACTTCTGATAAAAATGCCTATCTTGCCGTGTTGCTCGCCAAATCTGGTTCAGAGCAAGGGTCTCGTGAGCTGCTCGTGGATAAGAAACTGCGGGTTACCTCCACTGAATCAATTCAAAAAGGGCCTGAGGGCTACTACACTCTTCTTCCTTTGAAAAAGGGAACCAACACATTTACTTTGAACTACTCATGGGACTAAATTATTTTCACTCCTTGGTCTGTCTTTCTGCGGCCCTCGCAGTACCTCTCACTGCTCAAGTTAGGAAAAACGACAAGCTGCCAGCAAAGAATACTCAGCAGGATCAGTACTATCAAGGTGAGGTGATTCCTCTTCCGAAAGGTGAGGTGCTAGAAATTACCTCGCTCGCTCTAATGCCTGATCAAGTGATCGCAGTGGGGACGCGTCGTGGTGAGATCTGGACATGCACTGGTGCTTATGCGGATGATCTCTCCAAGGTGGAGTGGACAAAGGCGTTCACGGGTGCGCATGAGCCAATTGGTATGTTCTATAAAGAGGGCTGGTTGCACTTTACCGATCGCGATGCCTATGGACGGATCAAAGATGTCGATGGCGACGGGCGCTATGACGAGTACCAAGTGCTATCTAACAAGTGGGGGATTAATGGAGACTATCACGAATATTCCTTTGGCTCGACTCCAGATAAGAATGGCGATGTATGGATTGTGCATTGTCTAACGGGCTCAGCGAAAGCGAACTCGCAGTGGCGTGGATGGGCGCAGCGTGTGACTCCCGAGGGAGAAACGATCGAGGTATGTTCGGGTATCCGTTCACCGGGTGGTATTGGTTTCAATGCGGAAGGTGATGCCTTTTATACGGATAACCAAGGCCCCTGGAATGGCACTTCATGTATCAAGCATCTCAAGCCGGGAAGTTTCACCGGCAATCCTACAGGGAACATTTACTATAAGGATGCGCCGCATATGGGGAAGCAGCCTGCAGAGCCAGAATCTGGATCACGGATAGTCACTGAAGCGAAACGCATTCCTGAGTATGTGCCACCTGCGATTCAGATTCCGCATGGCAAGGTGGGCCAATCACCGACAGCGCTTATCACGGATGAGACTGAAGGGAAGTTCGGCCCATTTGCTGGCCAGCTGTTAGTCGGTGAGCAGACACACTCACAGGTGCAGCGTGCGTTTCTCGAGCAAGTCAACGGTGTCTATCAAGGAGCTGTCTGGAAGTTTCTCGATGGTTTCCAATGCGGCATCGTGCCGATGCGGTTGGCGGAGGATGGAACCCTCTTTGTTGGGGGCACGAACCGTGGCTGGGCATCGATCGGTCCCAAATCATTTAGCCTCGAACGCGTGCGTTGGAAGGGGGTAACTCCTTTTGAAATGTTGACCATGGAAGCGGAGAAAGACGGCTTTACTCTGAGCTTTACGGAGGTCGTAGATCCTAAAATTGCGGCAGATGTGGCTTCCTATAAAGTGGCGGCATGGACGTATATTTATCAGAAAAGCTACGGGAGTCCCGAGGTGGATAAGGTGAGACCAAAGGTGGTCTCGGCTGAGGTGGCTAAAGATGGCAAGAGCGTGCGCGTGGTTTTGGACACACTGACCCAAGGACACGTCCACCACTTTGATTGCTCAGCCCTACGCTCGGCTGACGGCAAGCCACTTTGGCATCCTAACAGCTATTACACGCTGAATCAGATTCCTAGCGAGTAAGCGGTCTGACGGATTGAAATGTATTAGGTTCAGAGGGGGGCTTGTTTCTTGCAAAGTAATTAGAGCTCTTTAGTTTTGTGCATGATGCGTTTTTGGTTCCTTGTATGTTGCTGTGTGGTGTTGCCGTTCATTGTGATAGAGGCAGGGGCGACGACGGATAAGAGGACGCACCCTAGAGTGCTTGTGAGTCATGGGCAGCATGGAGAGATTGTCCGCAAAATTGACTCAGTGGAGTGGGCTGGCAATGCTTTTGGACGCATTCAAAAGAGAGTAGATAACTATGTGCGAAAGGTAGAAAAAGATCCAAAGTGGATGACCTCTCGTCTGTTCATGAACTGGGAGACAGCGTACACCCAAGCGGTAACCAAGGGATCGCGTACTGTCGGTGGGCAAGGTGCGGCACCGGTGCCCACTCCGCGTTTCACTGGTGCCCGCGATTGGAAATCGGAGTACAGCCGGTTTGGCTTAGACCAGGCTAAGCCATTTAATGATAAGAATGGGCTGATCTGGATGCGGAGTAACAAGACGGGAAAGGGCGAGTGGGTGGAGCCTAGTCTCACTGGGCATAACATTGAAAAGCGCAATGAGCAGATTATGGCTCTAGCTCAGGATGCGGCGTTTCTATATTGGCTCACCGAAGAAGAACGCTACGCCAAGTTTGCGACAGGCATTCTCTGGACTTACATGGAGGGGTTTCAATACGTGAAGCCGCCATTGGTGGCTGATAATAATGAAGGATCGATCCGGATCATTGGTTCGACTTCATTTGAAGTAATTCACGACAACTTAGTGTCCCATGCTGGTTTAGCGTATGACTTTCTTTTTCATTATATTCAAGGCCGAGAAGATGTGGATGGCGCCGTCATCGAACAGTGTCTGAAGCGGATGGTAGATCGCATCGTTGAAGGTGGAAATCGAGACGGCAACTGGAATCTCCATCAAGCCCGAAGCATTGCCTATGGAGGGATGGCGCTGCAGGATGATGCGTATTATGCGGACGGACGTGGACGCCAGTACTATGTGGATATTGTGCTGAATGCCGATTTGCCACAGCAGAAGGGTTTGCTTGCTGTGATCCAGGAAGGCTTTGATCAGGAGACCGCTATCTGGCCAGAGGCGTCTGGTTATGGATTTGATACGACAGCGAACATCATCGAGTTCGCCTGCCTACTCGCCGATGATCCAAAAGGAAAAGCAGCTCTAGAAACTCCAGTGGTGCAGCGGGCGATGTTGGCTCAGACCCGATTGCTTCACCCGAATGGCTGGTCGAATGCGGTAGGTGATACCAGTTATAAAAGAGTGATGACCCGGGGTGCGGAGATGATGCTTTCTTGGGCAATGAAGGAGGGACAGGGGGAGTTGGCCAAGGTCATGGCGAGTATCATTCAACGAGAAGTCGATGCAGGTCAATACGATCGCAATAAGCTTGGTGGCGTTTTAGAAATTACCCGCTATGTAGAGGAATTACCTGTCATATCTACAGGTGGTCTGTTAGATCGTGGTTCTAGTTATTTTGCAGAGCCCTTAGATATAGTGATGCTAGAGAATTTGTCTGAAAATGGTGATCCTCGCTACGCGCTTTCGGCGGCGATGTTTGGTACAAAGGGTGGGCACATGCACAGCAATGGCTTGGCAGTGGAGCTGTATGGTGCGGGGCATGTGTTGGCTGTTGATCCTGGACGTGGCAGTAGCTATTGGCAGCCTGACCACCGCCATTATTATTTACAGATGCCCGCACATAATACGGTGATACCCATGGGGAATGCAGAGTATGATGCGAAACATGGCAAGGGGATTCGCCAGGCAATTGAGGTGGTTGAACCACCCTTGGGAGAAATCTCAAACCACCAGCAACTTCGCTATTTGACTTCTAGCTTTAGCTTAAAGAAGCCAGCGGCCGAGCAGCGCCGAACCTTGGCCCTGATCCGAGTGAACGCGACCACTGCCTTTTACTTTGATGTGTTCTATTCGCAGCTGAAAGAAGCACAGTCTGGCGAGTACCATGATTGGCTGTATCATGGCATGGCGCAGAGCATGATCGTCACTGATATGGATGGTAGACCATTGGAATTAGCTGCGAGCAGCCTTCTTACAGAAGACATGGGTAACATGCGCGGCTATAGCTATTTCAAGAATGAGCAATCGTTAGAATACAGCGAAGGCTTCCGTGCACGTTTTCCATTCGAGGTGGGGGAGGAAAAGGTGGCGATGGATCTTTGGTTGCTGGGAGCAGAGGGGAGAACATTATTTAAAGTTGATGCTCCACCGAATCGAGCAGCTCGCAATTACAGTAGGGAGATTCAAGCGCTGCCATGTCCTACGCTTGTGGTGCGCCAGGCTGGAGCGGCAGCTCAGTCGCCCTTTGTTGCTATTTACGAACCATACCTCCAGCAAGACGGAGCCCAAATTCGCAAGGTAGAGCAAACGGGAAAGGGGCTGTGGCGCGTGAGTGGAGAGAGCTGGAAGGTAGATTTGAAGTTGATGGGGACGCGATTAGCAATGCGGATTTTGGAATAGTCCTCTATGCTCCTAGGGATTAAAGAGTAGATTGGGGAGTGAGATTTTGTCTGTTTGTTGACATAGATTTCTCCAACATAATCTACATAGAAGAAGACGGATGATGAATAGCTTGAGAGTAATAGGGCATATGAGGAATGTGGTTTGTTTACTGGCTTTGGCTATCGTGATGCCATTGATGGCGGAGCCATCCATTGAGATCGATGTGCACCGTCCTCAACAAAAAATTACGATGATGGGAGCTGACATGGAGCGCTCAGCGAATGCTCTGCAGCATGCCAAGAACAAGGACGAGATTTTCAAGTGGGTGTTCCTTGATACGGAAGGGGTGAACTACCTGCGTGTGGTGTATGATAAGCACCAAGAATTAGAGCAGGGGACGAAGGACTTTGGCTTCTATAAAAAGCAAGTCGCCTCGATGTTAGATATCAAGAAGCTGCGACCTGACATCAGGTTCTGGGCGACCTTGCGCACAGACTATGATGGCTATGGGACGCGTAATAACCTGCCAGACTGGATCTACAAAGGAGGTGGCTATGATGGTGGGAAGTATGATCCAAGTTTGTTAGAGACGAAGCTCTTCGCGGGCTTCATTGTCGATTTTTTAGAATACATGCAGCAGCAGGAAGTGCCGATTCGCATTCTTACCCTAGCAAAGGAATGGAAGCAGGTGGCAAGCGTGGCGAAACGCAAGGAGGTGATTGCAGAGCTCAAGCGGATGTGTGCGCAACGCAAGGTGCAGATGCCCTACATTGTCGGGCCGGCAACCTGGAGTCTCAAGGGAGGAATCAACGATCTTCGACAGGTCCAGAAGGTAGGAAATGCGAGTGATTACGCTGGTTTCTCGACCCACCAGTACAACAAGGGAACGGAGAAAGACTGGGAAACATTTATTGGCCTGGCGAATGCCATGGGCAAACCCGCCTATGACGATGAAAGCCACACCGGCGGTGGTGGACGCACCTACGGGGAAGAAGTCCCAGTGCATAAACTAGCTGAAACCTACTCGAAAAAATCCCGGGCTTACCGCGCGGGGCTCGAAGGGGAGGTCTTCTTTGAGAATTGGTCACGCGGGATCAACTCGGAAACGCGCTCGATCTATTTTAAGTGGGGAGGCAAGGCCAAGCGCATGCGGGCTTACTGGCTCTTCAAGCACTTTGCCTCAAATACCATGGGAGCACACTACATCCCCTCACGCACAAAGTTAGAAAATGTAGAGACGATGTGCTTTCGCAAGGACGACAGCGTGACGCTATGGATTCTTAACCCTAGCGAGCGCGCCTTCGCTGATGTGCCGCTGGAAATCAAGGGCGATTTCACCTTCAAACAAGAAGTCCAACAGATCCGCTGGAGTGATGCTGACAAGGAACTACAAGGGACGACCGAAACTCTCGAATTGGATCAAAGAAAGAATCTAACAGTAGATCTCAAACCAGGGGCTGTGCAGTTCCTGCGTTTTGAGATTGAGAGGTGATTCGGAACGCGCTTCATCAAGTATACAATTGGGCGAAGGTTTGTTCTTGAGGGGAGGATGAGATGTCTCAATCCCGTCTAACGACTGGGGGCAGTCGTCCATGCCAATAGTTGCGATCATGGCGTTCGGGTGGAATGGTTCAGATTGTGTATTTTCTCTTTAGGAGTGGCTAGTAGTGAGCCCCCCTATAAACAGGGGGTTGCTCCATTTTGTTTTCATCCGTTAGCGTTCTCGTAATCTAGATAAGTGTTTCTGGGTTCACGAAATTTATCATTATTATGCACACAACTACAAAACTCCTCCTCTCCTCCGCCTTGTTGTTGGGAATGGCTTCAGCATCGCATGCAGCGACCATGATCAACGACGATTTTTCGTCGGGTAGTATTAGCACGAATGCTCGTTTTCGTTTCGACCAAGTCGGTGCTGGTTATTATAAGCATACGAATTCAGAATGGTCTATCACAGGTGGTGCCTTGGCGAACCCTGGGACTACAGCTGGGGTTGCGTCGGAAGGTGCGGTAGGTCAGTCGGTATCCACTTCTGGATTGGGAGCGGGTTTGACGCAGATTACTGTTTCGTTTGATTATGCTGTGGGAGCGGGATCTACGCTGTATTTCCATCTCATTGGATGGACGCAGAATGGTTCACCAAGTAGTAATCAAATATTGAATAACCCTGAAGCTCAGAATGGTGGGATGCAAAACCAGGGTGACGCTCAATTTGGCGACATGAGTCTTTTGACTGGGGGCGATCCAGGAAATAGCGTAGCTGATGCCGTTTCGTTTGCAGCTGGGACTACAGGCACTTACTCTGCAACCTTTGATCTCACTGGTTATTCGTGGAGTGCAGATGAAGCTCCGGGACTAACAGGGGGGATTAACGGTGTGACCGATTTTGATTTTATTCAAATTGCCTTCGGGACGAATATGGCTAATGCCGATGGAACTGGAGCTATTTCGATTGATAATTTGAACGTCCAAGCTGTTCCTGAACCAAGCTCTTCGGTTCTGTTGCTCGGAGGATTAGGAGCATTGGCGCTTCGTCGACGCCGTAGCTAGGCAAACATTTTCATATGTGTTGATAGAGGTTCGAGCATTCGTGCTCGGGCCTCTTTCTTTTGAAATTGCATTCTGAATACCCCCTAAAAATAGGGGGTTACTTCATTTGGGTGCAGTTGATTAGCCTTAGCTTAAGCTCAGAAAATAATTTCTGAGATCACTCCATATTATTATGCACACAACTACAAAACTCCTCCTCTCCTCCGCCTTGTTGTTGGGCGTTTCCTCAGCCTCTCATGCTGCTTCTATAGTGACTGATGATTTCAGTAGCAACACGATTACTTCTGATAACCGCTTGCGCATTGGGCATACTGCAAACAATTGGATTAAATTCTCCAGCAGCGAATGGGCGGTTTCTGGAGGTGTCGTCTCGAACCCAGGAACAACGGCTGGTATCCCTTCAGAAGGAGGGTTGTTAAGAGTCTTTGATGTAGGCGCTGCTGGATTGGCTGACTATACTGAACTGACCTTTTCATTTGACTATAATGTGGGTGCTGATGCCACATTGTATTTTCATGCCTACGGTCTCTATAATGGGACGACTACAGGGAATAACACGCAGCTGCATAACACAGGTGTGCAAAACGGAACGATACAGACGCAGTTCGATGGTTCACCTACGGCCAATCAGGGGGATTTCACGGGAATCAACTTTAAGGACGGGTCCCTTGGCGGGGCTGGCAACGCTTCGACAGCGTTCAGCGGAGCGTTGACAGGAAGCGGCACCTTTACTCAGACCATTGTTCTTGGCGAAGGTGCTTTTGCTACTGCCGGCGTTAATGATATTAATGATCTACAATACTTAACCATGGGCTGGGGAAGCAATGTGACTACCACCACTGGAACTGGGGCGATCTCGATTGATAACTTTAGTGTTACAGCCATTCCAGAACCAAGTAGTTCCGCTCTACTTCTCGGAGGCTTGGGAGCCCTCGTGCTTCGTAGACGCCGCGGATAAGCAATATTTTCTATGTGCTGATTGATATAGGTTCGAGTACGGGTACTCGAACCTATTTTTATAAGGGATTACATTCTCCCTTGAAATTGGAGGTAGCAGTCAGGTGGGCAATGTGCTCACGAAGGCTGATGAAAGGTAGATCGAAGCCCTTCTGTGATTGCACGTATCTCAGGATAGAGGTTCAGCGTAGAGTTCGCAAATGTCTGATGAAAGAATCAAGTTCGCGAGGACGTTTTGTAATAGTCGATGCGGGTGGATTTTTTCACTCTACGCGCATCCCTACTACGAACGCGCCTCGCATTGACCATTTGATTTATGAAACACCCATTACTTCTAAAGGCAGTTTTCCTGCTGAGTCCGCTTCTGTTTGCAAGCGTTTCTTTCGCCGCTGATCGGCCGAACATTGTTTTTATCCTCTGTGATGACCTCGGTTACGGAGATGTGCACGCGCTTAATCCTGAGCATGGGAAAATTAAGACACCAGCGCTCGATCGCTTGGCTGCAGAAGGGATGGTTTTTACTGATGCGCATTCTGGGTCTGCAGTGTGCACACCGACACGTTACGGCTTGATGACCGGTCGCTATAGCTGGAGAACGAAATTACAACAAGGTGTAGTGCAAGGTTTTGCTCCCAATCTGATCGCTGAGGGTCGGGAGACGGTTGCGAGCTTTTTGCAAGCGCAGGGGTATCACACTGGGGTTGTGGGGAAGTGGCATCTTAACTTTCAGTATCTCGATGCAGACACTGGCGACGCCATCCAGCGTAAGGGGAAGAAACTCGCGCCAGTAGGGAGTAAGATTCCTGATGGACCCGTCCAGCGTGGTTTTGATTATTACCACGGCTTTCACCATGCTGGTGACATGAAGGGGGTGATCGAAAATGAAACCGTGATTAAGCACGAGGAAGAAGTGAATATGTTGCCACGGATTACACGTAAGTCGGTCGAGTTCATCGAAGCGCGTGCTGCTGAGCCAAAGACTCCCTTTTTCCTCTATGTGCCATACGGTTCACCGCATACTCCTATTGTGCCTTCGCCTGAATGGATCGGGCGAAGTGGGCTAGGAATTTACGGGGATTTTGTGATGCAGACAGATGACGGTGTCGGCCAAATTATGGCGGCATTAGAAAAGAATGGTTTAACGGAGAACACCTTAGTTATTTTCAGCTCTGATAATGGAACCTCCAAAGCTGCCGATATTCCTGATCTTGAGAAAAAAGGGCACATCGTGAGCGCTGGGTATCGTGGCTCGAAAGCCGACCTCTGGGACGGAGGTCACCGTGTGCCTTTCATTGTGCGCTGGCCGGGTCATGTAGCGGCTGGATCGACGAGTGATCAATTGATATGCCTTACTGACTTTTTTGCCACGGCTGCAGACATTATCGATGTGAATCTACCTGCTGAAAATGCTGAAGACAGTGTTAGTTTTTTGCCGGCGTTGTCTGGGGCTGAAATTGTTTCGACTCGTGCGGGAGTGATTCATCACTCGATCAGTGGTCACTTCGCCTATCGTCAGGGGAAATGGAAGTTACTCTTGGCAAAAGGTTCTGCGGGTTGGACTGGCCCTAAAGAAAACCAAATTCCCAAAGGCGCGCCTAAAGGTCAGCTTTACGATATGGAGGCCGATCCAGGCGAGACGACGAATCTTTATCAATCGCATCCAGAGGTGGTGCAGCAATTGTTAGAGCAATTGAAATCCGATATCGCACGTGGTCGCAGCACTGCTGGGCCTGAGCTGAAGAACGATGTAGATAAGATCATTCTCTGGAAATCAGTGGGAAAATAGTTTGAATGGTTCGCGAGCCACTGTGGGCAGGGATTTGCTCGCAAAGCTCAGCACCCCTTGTAGAAAGAGGGCTTACTTTTTTCAAGCGTCGCGATGAAAGGGGCTGTGTGGGATTTTTTGTCAGATGCGACCCATTTGGGAGTTCCTTGGGCGACGATAGTTAAGTCGTGGTCGACAGCTTCTGGTGTCATGTCGATGAATTTACGGACATCTTCTTGGTGGAGTCCCATGGCGGGTTCTTCGATGAGATAGAGACGAGGAAGGGAGATTACAGGCTGTTAGGCCAGGTGGAGTCCCAATTTTACCTAGATTAGTAGTTTGGAACAGTCCTTGATTTTCTTTAATTGAGGTAACGCTTTAGTTGGATCTCGAAGCGGTTCCAATTAGAATTCGCTGTAGTTTTCGATGTGAGGATTCCAGTTTTTGGGTTGAGTTCGAAGATGTGGTCGTCGATTTGGAGGCTGGTGTCGTCGAGAATTTTCCAAGCTCCTGAGAGTCCCCACGATTTTTCTGCATCAGTGTTGTACGCAGTAATTTTAACATCACGGCTTGAGTAGAAGGCGATGCTTCCTGCTTGTTGAGTGTTGTTACCGATGGCTTTGATTTGGAAGGTCTGCATGCCGATTCCTTGAGGGGAGAGGTGGCTAAAAACGGGTTCGGTGATGAGTTGTTCTAAGCGTTGTTTGTAAGCGAGCTGGAATCGGTCAGTTTCGTAGGGCTGAAAGGAGCTTTTTCCGACGGTCTTGACGAGGCTTTGCTCAAAGGAGGGTCTAAGAATGTCGGCGCGTCCAACCATGACTCGAACAGCCTTTTCGGGCTGCGGAGTGAGGGTGAGTGGGAGGATTTTTTCTAAATCGTGGCTGGGAACGACCCAGAAGACTCGGAGTCCGGGTTTGTTGAAGTAGGATTTCCACCAAGTGCGGATCATGCTGTTTGCTTCATCGGTGGTGAGGCCTTGAGCTACGAGACCGGCGCGCATGGCTTGGAAGACTTCGACTTGCTGGTTTTGTGGGCTAATCCAGTCGTTTTCGCTGACGCTTATAACGGAATTACTTGGGATGTTAGAGAGGTTTTTGTAGCGGAACTTGCCGTTGATATTTTCAAAAGCGAGTGCGAAGGGGATGGCGTCTCTGCTATTATTCGAAACGCTAAGGGTTTCGTTATCGTCGACTGAGAATGTGGCTGGGAGCTCGAAATTGCCAATGCCACGGTAGAAGAGATAGTCTTCGTATTCATCATCGACTTTGAGCATGTTTGCATTTGGGACGCGAGGATAGATCCATGTGTAGTTTTCGAAAGGTTTGAAGGTGAGAGCAGTGTCGGCTTGGTCTTTAGGGAGAATGTTGACGTCCCATTCGATAGAGCCTTGGTAGGGATTGGCGAAGTCGATGGGTTTTCTGAGATCGACAGCGGTGCGTAGGCCATCGAGGAGGTGAGCGTGGCTGTCTGTGATTTTGTAGCCATCTAAGGAGATAGAGTGGGGGGTGTCTCCAGTTTTACGTTTGGGATACCATTGGCTGATTGTGCCGCCATTGAAACCGACTTTGACATTTACCTTGGGTGTGTCGTCGCCATAGAAATAGATGACTGGGGTCTCCATTTTTACGGTGACATTGTGTAGATTCGCACCGGCGAGTCCTTTGCCGAATCGTGCGGAGGCTTGTTGTGTTTTAGCATCGAGATGGACGGCGATCTGGTCTGAATTTTGAGGTAGTTGACGGATATTTCCGGTTTGGCGGTTATACGCGTCTCTGGTGTTGATGTCAGATTCCATGCCTATGTGTGAGTAGACAAAGGGCGGAAGATGTTCTTCTTCCACGTGCAGGCCGGCGAGAAGTGTGCCGTTTGATGCGGAGACTGTGGTGAAGGTTCCCCATTCGTGAACCTCGTATGCAGGGAGTATGGGGGTGAGAAAAAGTGAGGCGACGACAGCGGCTTTCATTTTTTCCTTATATCAAGGAATGAGTGCTGGTGGCAACAGGGAAACAAGAAACCCGAGGTGTGGGAGCCTCGGGTTTGCTGTGTGGAGAATGTGAGGTGGGGGGGACTAGCGCAGCCCTACGGCCTTGCGGACGCGGTCGAGGACTTTGGTCGATTCGGTGCGTGCTCTTTCTGCGCCTGTAGCGATGACGCTGTTGACGTAGTCGAGGTTGTTTTCGAGCTCTTCGCGTTTTTCACGCACTTCTGAGAAGTATTCCCAGTAGGCGTCGAAGAGTTGTTGCTTGAAGTGTCCGTAGCCGAGGCCGCCGGCTTCGTGTTCGGCGATCATTTGGTTCACAGCTGATTCATCGGCGAAGAGTTTGTAGAGAGCGATGACGTTAGAGCCCTCAGTTGGCTTTGGATCTTCGACCGGTGTTGAGTCGGTAAGGACGCGCATAATAGTTTTCCGTACGGCTTTTTTGCCACCTGTGAGAGGGATGGTGTTGTCGTAGGATTTAGACATTTTCTGACCGTCGGTTCCGGGGACGACAGCAAAGTCTTCTCGGATCTGAGCATCGGGGATGGTGAGAGTTCCTTCGCCGAACTTTTCGTTGATTTTCTGTGCGAGGTCGCGGGTGACTTCGAGATGTTGTTTTTGGTCTTTTCCTACAGGGACGAGGTTGGCGTCATAGAGAAGGATGTCGGCCGCCATCAGCGCTGGGTAGGCGAAGAGTGCATGGTTAGCGGAAATGCCTTTCGCAACTTTGTCTTTGTACGCATGACAACGTTCTAACAAGCCCATTGGACAGACTGTTGAGAGAATCCATGCGAGTTCGTTGACTTCTGGGATATCGCTTTGGCGGAAGATTGTCGCTTTTTGTGGATCGAGGCCACACGCAAGGAAGTCGATTGCGAGGTTTTGGATGTTTTCACGTAATGTCTGAGCATCCGACATGGAAGTCATGGCGTGATAGTCCGCGAGGAAGTAGAATGCTTCGCCTTGGTCCTGAAGCTGGACGGCTGGTTGCATGCCACCGAAGTAGTTGCCAATGTGGAGTTTTCCGCTTGGCTGGAGACCTGTTAGAATTCGCATTTTAGAAAAAGTTAGAATCGAGAAAAGAGAAGTTAGAAGAAGGCTCTAACTATGGCTGTGGCACAGTAGTTTGCGGCACAGGAGATTGGTGAGATGGGGCTTGGTGCTGGGAGTTTTGAGCACGCGGTGCTCCTTGCCAAGTTTTTCCGTAGGCTTTATTTTCGACGCCTTGACCGAGGCTCTTGAAGTCACGTCCGACACCTACGAAGGTGTTACAGGAGCTGAGCCCGAAAAGTCCAATGATTAGTGTGCTAAGAAGAAGCGCTTTCATGCGGTGAGCATGGAGCGTTTGGTGAAATAATGCAACTGTGGAGAGAGTTTCTGTGTGCATGAAAGTGCATGCTCGGTAGGAGTTAGTTATCTTCGGTGATCTCCTCGGTGTCCTCCGCCTCCGTCGTGTCTACCATGTCCTCCGTGGTGGTCTCTGTCTCTATGGGGAGGTCTAGGTTTTGGTTTGGAATGGTGGTGGTCGTTATTATCACTGGCGATAGCAGCTCCGATGAGGCCGGCCCCAACAATTCCAACGGCAGCCAGACCTGGGTCAACGGATTGTACTGGACGACCATTGGCGTCATAGGTGGTCATACAGCTTTGAAGAGCAAAGCAGCTACCGGCGAGAAGAATAAGTATATGTTTCATGAGCTAACTGAATGTTTGGTTCAGTAGCTTTGACGTGAATTCACTTTCGCTAATTCAAAGGAATTTCTCCGTTGCTCAAACTATCATAAAGTATGAAGGTCTATAGTCGGAGTAATCATCGTGTGGTCGCGATGTCTTCTATGGTTTATTTATTGGCCGAAGGCTGCTGCGAGATCGTTGAGGGCATCGCCGTCTGGTTTGTCGGCATCTGCAATGGCTTGCTTTTGAAGTTTGACGATTTCGGTGACGCCTACGCTAGAAAGTTCTAACATCTGAGTCATCTGTTCTGCAGAAAAAGTAGCTTCTTCACCGGAGCCTTGAATTTCGACGAAGTTGAGGTCTTCAGTCATGACTACATTGAAGTCGACGCTGGCATCTCTGTCCTCGGGGTAGTTGAGGTCGAGGACTGCGGTGTCTTTATAGATACCTGCGGAAATGCCTGCTACGAGTTGCTTTAGCGGCGATTGTTTGAGTTTACCGTCGGCGATGAGTTTGTTGATGGCAATCGCTACTGCGACGCATCCGCCGGTGATAGATGCAGTGCGTGTACCACCGTCGGCTTGGAGGACATCGCAATCGATCCAAAGGGTGCGTTGGCCAAGAGCTTTGAGATCAACCACAGCACGGATGGAGCGGCCGATAAGACGTTGGATTTCGGAGGAGCGGCCGTCGATTTTTCCACGAGTGATGTCGCGTTGTTTGCGCTCGAGTGTGGAGTAGGGCAGCATGTTGTACTCAGCTGTGAGCCAGCCACCTTTGACTTTCTGATATTTCATCCAGCGCGGCACGTCTTCTTCGACGGTGCAGGCGCAGATGACGCGGGTGTCACCAAAGGAAACGAGGACGGAGCCAGTAGCGTGGGGAGCTACATTGGGGAGGAAAGAAATAGGGCGGAGAGCGTCTACACTACGGCTGTCTGGGCGATTCATGGGGAAGTGGTAGAGCTGGGAGTTAGAAGTTTCAAGAAGATACGTTGGTAGGGGATATGGAGGTGGAGGGACGGGGCGGATATTGGTTTGGATTTCTTGAGGGATTTGCTTGTATACTTAGAGCTTATAAACTTCGCGTTAACTTGAGATGGATTTCACCTGTGGGAGTTGCTTGGTGAGGGTTTCGACGAATGCTTGGGTTGCGGGATTTGGGTGGACCTGGGGGCGGGTGATGACTTGGACTAGGCGTTTGGCGTTAGGGATTTCGCTGATTTCTATGGATGGATCGGCTGGGTTGGGCACTGCCATACTTGGGATGACAGCTGTGCCGAGTCCGGCTTTTACAATGGAGAGGAGGGTGGCGATTTGATCGCAGCTGATGTTGTGGTCGATGGCTTGGTTACAGACTGTGATGGCTTGGTCGCGTAGGCAGTGGCCTTCTTTGAGCCCGATCATGGGGAGAGCGCCGTTAGGAGTGGCTGATTTTTTTGGGGTTGCTAGGTAGAGTTTTTCGTTGAAGAGCGGGTGTTGGTCGAGGTGTTGGGAGATGCTTGTGGGGATGGAGTTCAGATCGCTGGTGATTGCGAGGTCGATGTGACCTTGGTGGACTTTTTTTGAGAGGTTGCTTGTAGTGGCCTCGTGTATGTCGAGTTGGATCCCTGGGTAGGAAGCGATGAAATGTGGGAGGATAGTACGGGTGAGATAGGGGGCGATGGTCGGTATGATGCCGAAGGAGAGTTTGCCCTCTTTGAGCGATTCGGTTTCACGACATTCTGCTTCGAAGGCGTTGGTTTGTTGGAGAATGACGCGTGCGCGGACGAGGAGTTTTTCACCAACGGGGGTGAGGGTGAGCGGACGGGTGTCACGGTTGATGAGCGGGAGGCCAACGGATTGCTCCAGAGCTTTGACTTGTTGGGAGAGGGCTGACTGAGTGATGCCAATGCGCTCGGCAGCTTTGGTGAAGTGGCGGAGTTCGGAGAGGGCATCGAGGGCTTGGAGTTGAGTGGTGGTGAGGTGCATGTAGTCGTACGTTTTCTTGTGATAAGTTTGCCTAATAATTCCGTATGTTGCAATGAGTCTTACTACTTAATTTTATGATTCTGTGTGAGATGGCGGTTAGTAGGAGTATAAGTCAAAGGTAGTGAGAGCTGGTTCTGAAATGAAGCTTGTGAAGCAGCTGACTATAAGGAATGGTTGGTGTGCTGGATGATGAATAAGGAGACGCTAGAAGACCTCGAGCAATGGGGAGAAGATGTGATTTTCGGGCGCGCGAAGGGTTTTCGTGCAGCCTTGATGTGCTGCGTGCTTCGTGGGTTTTCGTGGTTATATAGGGCAGGGGTGATGCATCGCTTGCGGATGTTTCGTCTGGGTTTTAAAGACCAAGCTTATCTAGGAACGACCGTGATTAGTATTGGCAATATCACGGTCGGAGGGACAGGGAAGACGCCGGTGGTTGAGCTTTTTTCAAAGACCTTACGAGACCGTGGTCGCAAGGTGGCGATTTTGAGTCGTGGGTACAAATCGAAGAAGTTGGAAGAGCCACAGAGGTGGCAGAGGCGTTCTACTGGTGAGCTTGTGAGCGAAGAGGAAATGCCAAAGGTTGTGAGTGCAGGTGTAGGTCTAGAGCTGGATGTGAAATATGCAGGAGATGAACCCTACATGCTTGCTAAGAATCTGGATGGAGTGGCTGTAGTCGTTGATAAGGATCGAGTGAAGGGTGGGAAGTTTGCGATCGAGGAGTTAGATTCTGATATCCTTTTGTTAGACGATGGGATGCAGTTTTTAAAAATTGCGCATACCATTGATGTGGTCTTGGTAGATTCCAATGCTCCATTTGGGACTGGAGCTATTTTACCACGTGGCACACTACGTGAGCCGCCAAAAAATCTTTGTCGCGCGGATTATATTTTTATTACGAAATGTTATCAGGCGGGAAATGCCGAGCTCATAGAGAAGATACGCAAGCATAATCCAGTAGCAGAGATCATTGAGTGTACTCATGGTCCTAAGCATTTAGAAAATGTGTTCACGGGTGAGATCCTCCCTCTTGATTTTCTGGATGGTAAGTACGTGGCTGCGATCAGTGGCATTGCGGTGCCAGAGAGTTTTGAAGAAAAGTTAACCGATCTTGGTGCGAATGTACTTTTCCACCGGACTTTTGCCGATCATCACTCGTTTTCACAGAAGGATGTGGATCGTTTCATGCGTCGTTGTGTGCGTCGCGATGCTGATATCATTGTAACGACTGAAAAAGATGCTGTGCGCTTCCCTAAACCAGAGGAAATGGATGTGGAGGTGTATTTTTTACGGATCGAGGTAGACATCCTCAGTGGCGAGGGTGTGTGGGAAAACTTAGTCGACCGAGTTTGCATGTCGAAGAAGCCTGTCGATCCCTTGTTGCTCTATGAAAAAGCGATTTAAGGGCAGGTATTTATTCCATACCTATTAGGCCTTTTGGGGTTCCATAGATTTCTGGCCAGATGATATAGAATGCATCTGAATGGCCGAAACTAGATTCGACGATTACCCAGCCTTTAGTCGTGCGAATCCAGAGACAGGCTGTGTCTGGATTATCGAACGGAGGGTGGGTGATCATTTGTCCTTTCGCGTTGACTGTTTCACCGATGAATACCGCCCAGTTACGAAATGCTTTGAGGCTGCCTTTAAACTTAGTTGCAGGATCTGTCTCTTTTCGCAACATGTTGAAGAGCTCTTTTCTGAGTTTAGATCCTACGGGGAGTTCAGTAGGTTGTTTGTAGGGAGGTTGATATAGTTCAGCCCACTGAGAGCTTGAAGTGGGGATCATAGGTTCGGCTATGACTGAGGGGGTAATGGAGGTTAAGATGCTGATAAGGAGTATGCGTTTTTTCATATATAGTGTTCTATTACCTAGGGCTGATGTGTTTGGGATGGCATTTTAGCGGTGTCAGTGGTGGGTCAGGACTTTTCGACTTTGGGTTTCCCTGTGAGGATTTGGGAGAGTTTGAAAGGTTGAGGTTGGTATTCTTTTTCGATGTATTCCTCGGGGATGTTGATGTGATTTGCATCGCGAACACCAGTGAATGTAGGAGACATGATTTCGATGCCAGCTTCATTAAATTTGTCCTGAATCGCTTGGTGCATCTGTGAGTAGATGAGAGGAGTCTTGCGGGGATGGCGGCTGAAGACGTTGAGCTCGTACTCGACACTGAAGTCTCCGAGTGCTTTTTGCAGCACAAAGGCAGGTTTACTGGAGTCTAGGAATTCGACTTCGTTTGCAGCGGTAGTTAGTAGTTCATGGACTTGACGCCAAGGGACATCGTAGCCGATGGTGATGGTACTGTGGAGAACGATGCCGCTGACTTTAGCGTGAGTGCTGTAGTTAACGATATGGTTATTCATCACCATGGCATTTGGGATGGAGATGACGACATTTTTGGGAGTACGAATGCGGGTGACAAGGAGTGATTTTTCTACGATGTCTCCTGTGGTTTCAGCGATGCGAACACGGTCACCTGTTTGAAAGGCGCGCATGTAAGTAATGGCGATTCCTGAGATGATATTAGTGATGGCTGAAGTGGAGCCAAGGGATACGAGAATACCGATGAAAATGGAGAGTCCTTGAAGTGCTGGAGATTGCGCTCCTGGTAGGTAGGGGAAGACGATGACGAAGGCGAAAACGAAGATGATGAGTCTAACTAGGACAAAAGTGGGGCGTGCCCATTCTTGATAAAAACCATCTAGCTGAATGCGGCCACTGTCGATTCCGTCAAAGATAAGTTTTACGATTCTAATAATGAAGTGGGTGATAAAACCGACTGTTAGAATAAAAACGAGGTTGGGGATGAAATTGACAAATTCCGTTTGTAGCCCGAGGTATTTTTCGCTGAGATATGCCCAGACAATTTCAGGGATATGGCGAGTGCTGTCCCATTGAGTGAGGACTACGACGGAAAAGGTGGCGAAGAGCAAGATGTTGATAATCCTGCGGATGAAGGCTGTGAGTGTGGCTGAGAGTCTGCTGATTTCTTGCCCATTAAGTAGTTCTTGCTGTTGGAGTCTTACTGAACGGATTTTGCGGCTGAAGACACGGCCATCTTCAGTACCAATCCATCTAAAAAATCTTTTCACGAGCCACCATGAGATCAGTAGTAGAGCAAATGCTGTCAGGACGACGGCGATGCGCTGGATTAATCTGGCGCCTTCGGTATGTCCAAAGAATTCTCCAATGGAATGAAACAGGTCTGACATTGTGCGAGTTTAGTCCGCATCAGAGATTTTTGTAAAGTTGCAATACGGTGACGCTTTTGCACATCTAACTGCAATAGTTAGAGAAGCTATACTTGTTTGGAAGAGGGTAAGGATTTATGCCATAGACATGTTCAATATAGTGATGGTTCATCCAGAGATTCCACATAACACAGGAGCTGCGGGGCGTTTGGCTTTGGCTACAGGGGCTAAGCTGCATCTGGTGAAGCCATTGGGATTTTTGATCGATGAAAAAACGGTGAAGCGTGCGGGTCTGGACTATTGGAAGGATGTGGATTTGGTGATTTGGGAGAGTTGGGAGGAGTTTTATCAATCGGTCCCTGATAAGAAGCGGATGTTTTTACTAACCACCAAGGCTACAAAAGCGCACTGGGGTGTGGACTATCAGCAGGGCGATTATTTACTTTTCGGACGTGAGACGCGCGGGCTGGCCGAGGAGTTGATTGAACAACATCATGACACGGCAGTAAAAATCCCGATGGTGGAGGGGAGTACGCGGAGTTTGAATCTAGCAACCGCGGTAGCCATCGTGTTGTATGAGGGAATGCGGCAGGTGAGTATTCAGGACTAGGCCGTGTGGACAAATTGCATCACCGCACGACCGGATGGTTTTTGATATGAAATTGAGGGCCTGAATGCGTTCAGAAATGAGCTCTCATCGTGAAGCAAATCAATTTGTCCACACTGCTTAGTCCATCCTTGACGGAGAGAGGAGCGGCAGCGAATCTCGGTGCATGTCCGCGATTGCCGATCCAGTGATTGATTACCTACGCCAGCTTGAGCGGCAGGGGCAAACGCATGTGCACCTAGATGAGCGTGCGCGCTTGATTTTGCGTGAATTTTATAAGCGTTCCAAGGGTATTGTAGACACCCCATCTACTGTGCAGGCTGCTCCAGTACTTCGTGACGCACCTGTTAGTGAGTCTAAGCCAGTAGAGCAGAAAACAGCGGTGAATATTGAGACGCCAGTGCCGATGAGTAAATCGCTGGAGGGCATTCAGAAGCAAATGGCCGTGGATCCGGTGTTCAAGACGCTTGGGAGTCTACGTGAGAAGATGGTCTTTTCTGAAGGTGACTCGACTGCCGATGTGATGTTGGTAGGTGAGGCCCCGAGTTATCACGATGAATTAAAAGGTGCGCCGTTTTCAGGTCCTGCGGGCAAGAAAATGGAGGCGATTCTGAAGGCAATGGGAATTGCTAGGAATGAGGTCTACATGACTAATATGGTGAAGTTTCGCCCTGCGATGCCTAACCAGACAACGAATACCCGCAAGCCGAATGAGAAGGAAATCGAAGCTTCGATGCGCTACTTAATGGCTGAGGTGAAGGCTGTTCAGCCTAAGGTAATCATCGTGTTGGGCGCGACAGCTGCGAAATCTTTGATTGGTCCAGATGTTCCAGTAGCTGATATGTTAGGACAATTTCACAGGGTGGCTGGAGTACCAGTACGTGCTACCTACCACCCGAGCTATCTACTAGCAGAGGGTGTCACGGATCAGAAAAAAGAAGTCTGGCGCGATATGTTAGAAGTGATGGAGCTCTTAAAAATGCCGATTAGCGAGAAGCAACGTGGGTATTTTAAGTAGTCCGAGAGTTTTTTACGGTGAAAGAAGGCGGAGGTTTCGAAACGAATTTTTTTTGTGAAGTGTCAGAGGAGTCAAAGTCGAATGTCTTGTTTTGCATCGCGTGGTGGCGATGGTGAGATTATTAGCTCGGATCTCAGACAGGTGTGAATTGTAGTTTGCGCCGAACCGCAGGTTGGTTTCCTAGCGAGAAAAAAGCTACTAGATTATGGGGAGAGGCGTTTGATGTTCCACTCGGTACCGTCTGCTTCGCGGGTGTAGAGGATGCGGTCGTGGAGGCGTGCTGGGCCGCCTTGCCAGAACTCGATGTGGTGAGGGACGATGCGGTAGCCGCCCCAGAACTTTGGCAATGGCACTTCGCCTTCGGCGTATTTGTTATTGAGTTCGTCGAGTTGGGTGGCAAGCCATTCGCGATCGGGGATGACGGAGCTTTGGTGAGAGACCCAAGCGCCGAGTTGGCTGTCATGTGGTCTGCTTCGGAAGTAGGTAAGAGATTCTTCCTCGGAAATTTTTTCTATGCGACCGAGGACAATGATTTGGCGTTCGAGGGCTACCCATGGAAAGAGTAGGGACACTTGTGGGTTTTCTGCAATTTCTTGAGCTTTTCGGCTCTGGTAATTGGTGAAAAAGACAAAGCCTTTTGGGTCGAAATATTTGAGGAGTACGGTGCGCAAGGAGGGGGCCGCCGAGGCGTTAGCAGTGGCTAGAGACATGGCGTTTGGCTCGGGGTAGTCGGCATCGACGGCTTGTTGGAACCAATGGGTGAATTGTTCGAAGGGGCAAGCATCGACACTGGAGCGAGTGAGGGCTTGCTTGAGGTATTCTTTGCGGTAGTCGGAGAGGTCCATTACAAGTTTGGAATGTTAAATGAGAATGTTAGGCGTTCCAGATGCCGAGGTCGATGAGTTGTTGAGTGGGGACTTGGGGCCAGCCTTTGTTGGCTAGAGGTGAGGCGGGTGAGGGATGGAGAATTTTTCCGATGATTGCGGTGTTGTCCGGTAGGTGTTCTTTGACAGTAACTTTGAGTTGCTTTTCTGCGAAGGCTCCGACTCCGATGAGAAACTCGGGCTGGAGTAATGTGATTATTTTCGCGAGGTGCTTGCGACATACAATGTCGACTGGGGCGGATTCTGATTTTTTCAGTTTATCAGGTGTGATGTTACGGCCAGTTTCAGCCATCCAGACGAGTGGGCAGAAGTTGGCGACAAAGTGGTCGGTGAAGAAGTCTGCAGAATTCGGGTAGTGATCGGCAAAGAGCCCCCAGAGCCGGCGCCCGCTGACTTCGGAGCGTTGGCAGGCGAAGCCTTCGACTGGGCGCTTCGGGTGCTCGTTTGCAGGCTTGTCGATCTTGGTTTCGATGCCAACCCAGTCGCGTACGGCAGGGATTTCTCCAAAGGGGATACCAGTCTGGGACATGCCCCATGGTCCGGGGTTCATGCCGAGAAAGAGCACGCGCTTTTTGCCCTGGCCGTAACGTCTGAGATATTCACTGTGTGAGGTCCAAGCGTATTCCAGAGGGTTGTAGGTGTGTGTGACTGGCTCAGAGAAGGTGAAGGGGGCGAGTTCTTCAATGAGTTCTAGTGCTGCGGCTTCAAGCTCAGTGGGCATGTATGATCTATGCGGTGGGAAGGGGAGTGTGTGAAGGGAAAAGTGAGTTTGCCTTTTTGCTTTGTGGGGATGATGAAATTGTTAGGGGGATTTGATTCTAGGGCTTTTTAAACTCCCGATCTAGGCAAGACCCTTCATTAATATCAATGGGAAGGTTTGTGTGGTTTGAAATGGGTTATGTGCAGATGATTTTAGAGGAATAATGGTGGCGGGATTGACAAGATTCTTTCTGTGCAGAGAGTAAGGTCATGCAAGACCCAAGAATTGATCGTTTGGCCCAGATGTTGGTGAAATTTTCGACGAGTTTGAAGCGTGGTGAAAAGCTGTTGATTGATGTGGCGGAGGTGCCAGATGAGATAGGTATCGCGCTGATACGTGAGGCGCGTAAGAAGGGAGCGATTCCATTTTTGCGGGTGAACCATGCGAAACTAAATCGAGAAATGTTGATGGGCGCAACGGATGAACAGTACGAGGCGATTGCAGAACATCAGTTGAAGGAGATGGAGGATATGGATGCTTATATTGCGCTGCGGGGATCCCACAATATTACTGAGTTGAGTGATGTCCCTGGCAAGAATATGGCGACTGCGATGAAGCATCTGCGTCCGGTAATGGACCATCGGGTGAAGCAGACGAAGTGGTGTGTGCTACGTTGGCCGAATTCCGCGATGGCTCAGCAAGCGGGAATGAGTACTGAGGCGTTTGAGGAATTTTACTTCGATGTATGTTTGTTAGACTATAAGGCACTTTTAACTCCTGCGAAGGCATTGCAACGATTGATGGAGAAGACAGATCAGGTGCGTATTGTGAATCCAGGGACCGATCTGACCTTTTCGATTAAAGATATTCCGGCGGTGGTGTGTTGTGGTCATTTCAATATCCCAGACGGGGAGGTGTTTACTGCGCCAGTGAAAGAGAGTGTGAATGGTGTGATCACGCATAATTCTCCGACGATTTATCAAGGTATCGCGTTTGATAATATTCGCCTGGAATTTAAAGATGGAAAAGTTGTGAAAGCGGATGCGGGGGGAAAAACGAAGGAGCTGAATAAGATTTTAGACAGTGACGAGGGGGCGCGTTACGTTGGCGAGTTTGCTCTTGGTTTTAATCCGAAGATTATGGAGCCGATGCGCGATATTTTGTTCGATGAAAAGATCGCAGGTTCTTTTCATTTCACTCCTGGTCAAGCATACGAGGAGGCTGATAATACCAACCGTTCACAGGTGCACTGGGATATGGTTTCGATTCAGCGTGAAGAGTGGGGCGGTGGTGAGATTTACTTCGATGGAAAACTCATCCGCAAAGATGGCGTGTTCCTGCCGAAGTCTCTGCACAAATTGAATTACTAGGCGAGTGTTGCGGCGCTGACTGACTCTATAGAGTACTTTTCACTGCAGCAGGAGTGACCTCTTTTTTAGATGGTCGCTCTTTTTTTTGCTTTGGCCAGACGAAGTAGGTAAGCGGTTTAGAGAGGAAGCCAGAATCTTTCAGTCGTTCCAAAAAATAGAGAGAGATGAAGGGCTGATACCAAGGGCATCTGCGAGAGACTTTTAGTTGAGATCAGACCCCACGATTACGTCTTTGAGTGTTTCGACAAAGGCATTTGGGATCATTTTCATAAGTTTAGTGGGGATTTACTGTGACCGCTCGAGGAATTTTTGAAATTGGAGGGCGGACTCGGCATCCATTTCTGGGAAGAATTTTTTTTGTGAGTCTTTGAGGATTTCTAGGACGGAGGGATTGAGCTGTTCGGGGGAGGCATTGCGCTTGGCAATAATGGTGGACTCAGGGTCGAGCCGGTCGAAGGGGTGCATGGAGTAGCCGGCTTGGTTTGAGATGCCATCGGTATGGCGCATTTCGAGATGAAGGTGGGCGAGGTAGCGCCCTCCAGCGCTTCCGACGGTACCGATTTGGCGACCGCGGCCGACGTGTGAGTTGAGTGCAGCAGAGATTTCGTGGAGGTGGGCGTACATGCTGTGGAGTAGTTGTCCATCCGGCAGGCGATGAGCGAGTATAATGGTTTTTCCCCAGCCTGGGGAAGGGGTGCCAGCGTAGACGACGAGACCATTGGCGATGGCGTAGACTGGGTCGCCATAGTCGGAGTTCTGACCGCCGATGCCGTTGACGTCATCTCCCATGTGCATTCCACCTCGTTTGTCATTCATATCCATGAATTTTTGGGCGTTGTAGGTGAGAGCGCCATGTTCGGATCCCATGGGGTGATCCATGCGTGGGGCGGTGGGAATGAGTGCGGTTTCGAAAGGCGAGTGCAGGTGCATTAGCGGGTGGAACTTTTGGGGTGTGTCATCGGGGCCCACCGGATAGCCATAGGGAGCATCTGCTTCTTGCCAATTTCTAAACCCTTGCACTGGAGTATCTGGCACGCTGTGAGTGGTGAGCACGTAGTAGCCCACATAGAGGAAGAGTCCCATGATGAGGGCAGGGACAAGGCGTGATAAGACTTTCGGCATATTGGTATGAGGGACGCTTTGCAAATGCTATTAGGGCATAGATGCTTGTCTGCCCGGTGCTTCTCTGTTCCAAGAAATGGTAGAGTTAGAAATCGAGATAGATTTCTGTGCGGCGATTTGCGCGTCGTCCTTCTGGATTGTCAGAGCCATCTGATTTCGTGTTTGGCAGGCGTGGTCGATGGTCGCCATGGGCTTCGGTGAGTACTTGGGATGGTGCGATGCCTTGCTCGGCGAAGTATTGTTTTACCGAATCTGCGCGGTTGTTAGAGAGTGATTTATTGTACTGGTCACTGCCTTTTGAGTCGGTGTGGCCGGAAATCGTGATGGTTCGGTTAGGGTCGACAGTGAGGATGTCAGTGACGATGTCGAGTTGCTTTTTAGTGCGCTCAGTAAGGCCTTCGGAATCGAATTCAAAATAGATGACCAAGGTGTCGCCGCCTGCTGGATTTTTGAGCAATGGGGTGAAATAGACGTCACCATCAGAGACTCGATTTGCGTAGTCGCCGAGTAGGGAGTCGAGGTTAATTTCGTAAATTTCCCAAGCTGCCGCGGCATTTTCCCGTTGGGCAATGATTGAGAATTGTGCGGCTTTTTCACCATCGTTAGAGATGACATTAATATAAAAACCGGCAGAGGTGTCGCGCATGAATAGCGCGCGCAGTGGCTTATTAGGGTCGAGTTTATAATCGGCTTCTTCGAAAATGATGCAGAGCCCAGCGAGTTTGGCGTCGGTGATGTTGGAGGCATCGACCATTGACTTGGCTTTTTTAAAATCTTGGGTGAGTAGGCTTTTGAGGAAGGAATGGGTATAGTTGAGAGCGTCTGTGTCGCTGTTTGGGAGTCTTGGTTTATCTGCTCCCGCAAGCTTCTGGCTAGTAGGGAGGACGACTTTATCAATTTTCCAATTACCTTTGACATCTCGTTTTAGGTCGAGAACGATGGGGTCTGAGCCTTGTAAATTGATTGCCCAGCGCGCGTGTTTGTTGGCTTTAATTTCACCAATTTGTTCGAAAGGAATCTCGGTATCGACTGCGTGTTTTTCTAGGAGCTGGCGGAGCTGAGCTAACTGTTTTTGATCGAGCGCGCTATTGCCGATGGTTGCACTAAGGGTGCTAAAGTCGTTTTCTTTTTGAGCGGAATCGAAGAGCTCACTGATGCGCGCTAGGTAGTCGTCAGCTTTGGTGAACTCTAGAGATTTTTCGAGCTCGATACGTTTAGCCGCAGCATCCTTTTTGTCGCTGAGGTCAAGCTCTTCAGTGGCGAAGTCGGCATCACTTTGTTGAGTGCTCTGAGTCGGAGCATTTTCTGTAGTATTCGGAGGCACGGTCTCTTTTTTGCTACAATTCGTGAGAGCAAGGACGAGGCAGGTGATAGGAATGATGCGTTTCACGAATTAGAGTGTAATGGGATATTATAGAATGTGAAGTCTACGCTTGAGAAGGTGTCAATGGAGCACATAGTTTGAGAGGATATATGAAATTTTTATGTTTATGTTATGTTTTGAGTCAGATGTTTGTCGTTAGTGGATGGGCTGGGACAGAGGTGATCGATGTTTCTCCTGAGAAAGCGGTAGAAATGATGAACTCTAGAGAGGATCCAAGGGTGATTGATGTGAGATCGGCAGAGGAATATGCTGATGGACACATCAAGGGAGCTACCTTGTTAGATGTGAATGCAGGGGATTTTGAAGAACTGCTGAGCAAGCTTGATAGGTCAAAAGTCTACTTGATTCACTGTCGTAGTGGGGCTCGGAGTGCTAGAGCTTTGAAGCTGTTTAAAAAGTTAGATTTCGAAAAAGTTTATCATTTGCAGGGAGGAATCCAGGCTTGGCAAAAAGCGAAAAAGCCTGTGGTGAAGGGGGAGTAAAGCATACTGATCTTGCTATTAGAGAGAGGAGATGGAAGTTTGATGCGAAATGCAGCGCTCTCCCTACTTAGTTTTTCTACCAGTGCTGCTGTGCACTTTGTTGTGGGGAAGTGCTTTTCCATGCATTAAGTTGGTGTATCAGCATTGGGCTGATTTGGGGTTAGAGATTGGGCTCTTCGATCGATGGCTGTTCGCGGGGATGAGGTTTGTCATCGCTGGGGCAGTGTTACTTTTGCTGGCTCGGCAGCCAAGGGATGAATGGAGGGAGACGCCTAAAAAGTACATTCTCTTACTTTCAATGGGGCAGACGCTTTTTCAGTATGTGTTCTTTTATCTAGGGCTTTCGTTAGCTAGTGGGAGCTTAGCGGCACTGATGGCATCGACGGGGAGTTTTTGGTGGATGCTGCTTGCTCCTATCATGTTAGGGGCAGCGTGGCCACAATGGCGTCAGTGGGCTGGACTTATTGTGGGGGCGCTTGGAGTGACACTCGCTGTGTATGCGCCTGGATCAGGGGCGGGAAACCCGATGTTAGGAGCGCTCTGCGTGATGCTTGCAACCTTTTTTGGATCGGTGGGTGTGGTTATTTTTTCAAAGATCAAGCCGACGATGGGAGCCCGAGCGGCAACGGGATTTTCGCTTTTCTTAGGAGGTGTCGGTCTTTGTTTATTGGGGTTGCCGGCATGGAGTAAAGCCGCTGTGCTGTTTGATAGTTATGTGATGATGCTGACTGCGTGGCTTGTGGTGGTTTCGGCAACGGCATTTGCGGTGTGGAATCACATATCTACCCTCTACCCGGTGCACTTGTTAGCGAGCTGCCGTTTTCTTATTCCAGTTTTTGGTGTGTTGCTTTCCTTGTCATTTCTTGAGGGTGAGTCCGCTGGGTGGGGGCTAGTGCTTGGCGGTGTGCTGGTCATTGGTTCAGCAATTTTTGCTACTCTAACGAAACGCAATTGAGATTGAAATTGTTTCGATTTTGAGGACACTCACTGCATGCCAAGTAAAGAACGTCACGAGTGGAGAGAAGATACCGAAGAGGGGATTCGCTTGTATAAAGCGGTATTTTTCGCTCGAGAATGGCGATTTGCTACGGCAATGAAAGGTTCACGACGTGATCGACCAGAGTGGGAAGACATCGATGAAGTGACGGAAGAACTGTGGGAGAAGTTGCGCGATGTTCTTTTCCGTAAATACCAGCGTAAGCGTTGTTCTTACAAGTTGATCGAATCTGTGGATAAGAAGCTTGGGAGAGATTCTTCCGAATAGTTTTACACCACAAGTCGAAGCATATTTTATGCCCAAGGGGATAGCTAACGTCTAACAGCTCAATTCCTATGTGAAATAAAGGATCGTGGCGCTTCTGTCACTTGAAGATTCTCGTTCTAAGACTGCATACTGCTATCGAGTGCGGGCATGCGAGAGGGCGATTTATCAATTATCGATACAAATCAGTGGAAACCAGTACAAAGTCCTGGTCTGAGGGCTCCGAGGCACCAAGTGCCTTATGATAGTCCAGAGGTGCAGAATTTACTTTCTGAGGCATTTGGCGTGATGTTCCCGAACATCGTTGAGGTGAAGCGTGGAGTGAAGCGTTATACAGCTGTGAATGTGCATCAGAAGGATGTCATGCTGGAGGCGAAGCCGGTTAAAAATATAAACGATATTCCGAAGGCGGAGATGATGCGTTTGATGGAGGGCTGGATACGATTGCGACGGAAGTTGCAAGAGGGTGTTGTGTCGAAGGGCGTGGCGGGGATTTTACTGAATTTTCGTGTGCCGAATCCTCGTCAATCCTTGGATAAGTATATGCTTTATAAGGAAGGTGAGGAGTCGCGCCTAATTATTCGTTGGGGTTATGAGACCAAGGAGGAGCCTGCTGTTTCTTTAGAGAGGGCGATTTCCATTTTGATGGATGTACCGCTGGGTCACATGCGCAGCATTCTCTCCACTTCGATGGCACCAACGACATCAACTGTGCCGGTAGGGCAGATGGTGGCATCTGCTGCAGTGGGTGAAGGTGGCCGCAAATTGGCAGGGAGTATTGGTGGAACTGGAAACTATAAGGTTCTGTTTGGGGTAGTCGCAGTGAGTGTGGTGATGCTTTCGTTGGGTATTTTGGGGATTTCGAAAGCTTTGACGACGCAGGAGCAGAGTGTACCGAGTACAAATCCAACTGAGGTCCTTTCTTCTCCACCTGTGCAAGAAGCGGTAGTAGCGGAGCCCGTCGATACGGAAGAGCTTGAGGAGTTTAAAAACACTAAGAGCTCTGAGTTTGTAGAGGTAGAAAATACGCCTGTAGTAGTGGAAGTAGAGGAGAAAGAGCCAATACCAAGTTTAGATTCAATAGTGTTAGAGCAAGAAGCTCAAGATACTCAAGTCGGGCTGAGTGAAATGTTAGGTGAAACTGCAGGTTCTGAGAAAGCCCCTGCTGAGAAAAAAACGCTTAGTTTAGAAGAAATGCTCTCAAGTACATCGGCTGACACGGAAACAGATATGTTAGGCGAAATGCTGAAATAAAAAATCTCCACACACTAGAATTATACAATGAAAACGAATGGTAAGATCACCTGGTTAGTCGGGTTATTCATGGCCGCGATGGTTGCTTTTGTGCAAGCAGATGGGCAGAAGGAAGAATTCGCTAGCCTAAAGAAGAGTAGGGCAGAGCGGACAGCTCTTGTGAGTTATTTAAAGTCAACTGATGCCGCTAAGGAGACAGCTTCTGGCTTGCTGAGCGCTGCAGAAGGCGCGCCTGCAGAAGCAAAGCGTATGGTCGAAGCTGAGAATAAGGATCGCGAACGCATGTTTAGTATTATTGCTGCGATGCAGCACCAGACTAAGGAGGAGATTGCGAAGCAATTTGCCATACGTATGGGAGTGGATGTGACCGCTCCAGAGTTAGTGACGACCTTGCGAATTGATGGCTCAAATACGGTAGGTGCTTCTTTGGCTCCTGAGCTGGTGATGGCATTTTTAAAAGACCGTGGGTATTCTAACGTTGCGATTGAGCGAGAAGGGGTAGAGTCTCAGATCACTTATAAGCGACCAGGAAAGAGAGAGCTGGGTGTAGTGGAAATTAAAGCGCATGGCTCATCGACTGCATTTGACGAGACTGAGGAGAATAAGGGAGTCGGCTTGCGAGGGAAGTATTGCGATATCGGTATGTCGTCTCGTCCGATGAAGGATAAAGAGCAAGAAATGCTGGCTGCTGCTGGATATGGAGACTTGCGTACAGCAGCTTCAGAATTTCCGATTGCTCTAGATGGAGTGGCTGTGGTGTTGAACCGTTCGAATCCGATCAAGTCTCTCACCGTAGAGCAAGTGGCTGATATTTTTGCAGGTAAGATTAGCAACTGGAAGCAGTTAGGTGGGCCAGACCGAAACATCTTTCTCTATGCTCGCGATCAACAATCGGGCACTTGGGATACGTTTAAGTCGCGCGTGCTCAAGCCATTCAAACTCAGCTTATCTGAAAAGAATGTGAAGCGTTTTGAGGACTCATCTTTGTTGGTACGTAATGTGGCAGCGGATAAGGGTGGAATTGGTTTTACGGGGTTAGCTTACGTGAATTCCTCTGTTAAAGGCTTAGCTGTGCAGGCGGGACAGCAAGCACGTCCATTTCAGCCAACTCGTCTGACGGTGAAGACGCAGGATTATCCACTGGCGCGTCTGTTGTATTTTTATTTACCAATTGAAGCGAATCAAATGGCGCGTGATTTGGTGAAGTTCGTGATGTCTAACAATGGTCAGGCAGTCGTTGATAAGGTTGGTCTTGTTGGCCAAGGTTTGTCGACCAAGCAGGATCAGAGCAACGCGGAAAGCTTAAAAAAGCAGCTTTTGGCTGATGCAAGTGTGCCCCAAGAATACAAGGATTTGATTGTCGGAGCTGACCGTAAGGACACGCAGGCGAACATTCGTTTTGTGCAAGGGTCGAACGAGCCAGATATTAACTCTATCAACAACCTGGATCGTCTTTCTAGTTACCTAGCAAACTCAGGGAATGAGAATGTCTCAGTGGTGTTGGTTGGTTTCGCAGATAGCGTGGGTTCCAATTTCGCGAACATGCGCCTTTCTAGGCAGCGAGCCGATTCAGTGCGTGAGCTATTGGAAGCGAAGGGGGTGACCAACGTAGTGGCAAGAGGATTTGGTGAAGCGATGCCTGTGGCAGATAATGGCTCTGCAGATGGACGTGCTAAGAACCGCCGTGTCGAAATTTGGCTAAAGCGTAATTAATCTATACTTGGAACCCCCTGACTTCTATAGCCGCTTGACCAATTGGTTCAGGCGGCTTTTTTATATATTTTCACCGGCGGAGCTGTACGAGCCCTCGAGTTCGATGCCTACCCCTTCGTCTAGGACAATGACGCGGTCTTCGAGGCCTAGGCGTTTGGCTTCTGCGACGAGTCGTTCTTCAGGTTCGTTGTCGGGTTCATTGCCGAGTGGGAATGTGCGGTAGTGCATGGGGATGAGATATTCGGCACCGAGTTCGAGGAAGGCCTTGATGGCTTCTTCGGGATTCATATGGACATCACGACCACTGGGAGCGTTGTAAGCGCCGATGGGCATGAGTGCGATGTCGATGTGGTGGCGTTTGCCAATTTCTTCGAAGCCTTCGAAGTAGGCACTGTCACCACAATGGAAGATAGTGAGGTCTCCGGATTTTACGATGTAACCTCCGTAATCGCGGTGGGTGTCATGAAGATAGCGAGCACCCCAGTGGTGGGCGGGTGTGTGAGTGATGGTGAGGTCATCAAATTTTAGGTCGTCCCAGATGGCCATTTCATAAACCTTGTGGAAACCTAACCTTTCAACGAGTTTGCGACTGCCTTTTGGGACGATGATGCCTTCGCGCGAGTCGACGATTTTGAGCGATTTTTTATGAAGATGGTCGAAGTGAGCGTGGCTGACGAGGACGAGATCGATATGGGGGAGGAACTTGATGCCAAGGCCAGGATTGCGCTGGCGTTTGACGAATCCATGCCAGTGGGCCCAGTTAGGGTCGATGAGGACTGAGTGGTCAGCGAATTGGAGCAGAAAGGAAGCGTGACCGATCCAGGTGATGCGGGCGATGCCTTCAGCTGGCGGATCGAGCACGGCGTGTTTTGCTTCGCCGAGACGCTTTTTAAAAACCTGCACGAAAATACGTCTACCGAAAAAATGGATGTTGCGTTTGACCCATCCTTTCTTCGGCATGACACCAGCGTAGTCTTTCTTTTTCTCTTTTTTCGGCATGTCTCGGTATTTTCCCAGTCATTGTGCGTTAGAAATACAAAAGATGCGAAATGTTTTTTGGCTGAGTGCCGAAGAGAGAAAATATATAGTGCAATTAGGTTTTCGAATTTATGATTGACCTAGTATCTATGACCTTTAATTTTTGTTTTCAAATGAGTCAAAATTCCCCTAATGATTCGGTGGACGGTGGTTCCCCTGAAAGCAAAACTAGTGCAATTTCTGCAATTCCTTTCAAAATCCCGAGCAAGCCAATTTTTGCCGAGGACGTGCTCACTCCAAATAAATCTCCTAAAGAGAATAGCGGCGAAGAGTTAAAGGTCCATCACGAGCATACAGAAGCGATAAGTGTGCATGATTACAACACGGGTTTACAAGAAGCCTTTGCGTTTCGGGAGCAGAAAAAAGCACGGAATAAGACCAGTTCGAACATTGCTAAGATTGCAGTTCTTGTGGTGATCATTGGAGGTGGAGCTTTTTGGTATTTCTCTTCGGAGAATCAGGCTAAGGTGGCTGGCGCAATGGAGAACACTCAAGCTCTGGTGGCTGAAACCAAAAAGCAAACTGATGTGTCTGAGGTAATTCGATCCTATGATGAATCATTGGATAAAATTGAACAGCATCAGGCTAAAACGAATGAGATCCTCTCTGAACAAGGTGTTAGCCCCAGTGACCCAGCTACTGATAATGCTGAGTACCAGCAGCTACTTCAGGAAGTTTCAGGTACTGAACGAACGGCAGCAGATCGTGATATTGAGGTGCAACAGAAATTTGGTGGTTTAGCAGATAAAATACGTTCTAAGACTGGGACCGAACGTCCCTAGGACGGGTGGAATAGATAAATTTAAAAAGTGGCTCAAAGTTACAAGCTGAAAACTTTGAGCCACTTATGGTTTTAGGTACTAGCGTTATTTTGTTTTTGAAGGCTGGCAAAGATCCCACCGACAATTGAGAGCGTGAGCCCGATACATTGCGCTTTATCTGGCAACTGCCCGATGAACAAAATGGAGAGCACGATTGTGAGGATAGGACCAATCGAGGAGATCACTGCGTAGGAGGATGAGCTGATCTTGGACAAGGCATAGGATAGCAAGAGTAAGGGAATCACAGTTCCAGCAATACCGATAGCGGCTCCGTAAGAAATAATTTCCTGAGAAGCAAACAGGCTACTGAAATCGCCATTTTCAATGCTGAAGTGGCCAAGGATAATTCCAGCGCAGATGCACATAGTGAGCCCCGTGTATAGCTGGACGCCCACACGCTGAATTACTGGTTTAGCGATCATGATGTAACTGGCGTAAATGATGGCGCTGAGTAAGACCATGGCTGAGCCGTAGAGTATTTGGTTTGTGTCGCCGGCAAAGCTGATTTCTTTGTGAATGAGTAAACTCAAGCCCACCCAAGTGAGGATGCAGGCAATGTAGGTGCCAGCTTTTGGCCGACTCCCTTGAAAGAGAATGGATCCAGCAATTACAATGCTTGGGTAGCTAAAAAGGATGACTCTTTCTAATCCTACACTGATGTATTGAAGCCCAATCATATTCACTAGTGAGCAGAGGTAATAGCCGATGAAGGCGAGGAGCCCCATCAAGCCCCAATCTCGGCGACGGATCGTCGTGAGTTTTTTCCAATGTAGAGCCACCATCACCACGAATACTGGTGTGGCTGTAAGCATACGCAGAGCCATTACGCTGCTAGGAACAAGGCCCTCAGCGTACATGAGCTTCACGATGATTCCCTTTGCGCAGAACAAAAAGGAACCGAGAATCACCAATGATGGTATGGTGACTGACGTTGGTATGGTTGGTGGTCTATACATGGTAGTATCTCCATAGACCGGTCTGAACTCACACTCATTTAGGCATAAAAAAGACCCGCATCGGTGAATCCAAAGCGGGTCGGTTAGAGTTAGTTAGAAATACATTCAGAACTTATAAGCACTCATTTACGACCCGCGCTGGGACGAGCCAGCGGAGTGCGATCATAATGAGTGAATGAGCTGCAGAATGCATTTGACTGGGAATCAATAAGAAATGGCTCAGTCTGTCAAGTCTAGGCCGTATGGCGTCATAGAAGTAGTGCAGCCATATTTGTATGATTGGTACGATGGATGAGGATGTTGAGCCTCACAAAGGGTTATCTAGTTCTACATTGTGCGACCCTTTTGAATACGAATATACGTGGTGAAAAATGCGAGCGGAGGATTCAATTCACGCTTAATCACTTGTGAGATTGATCATTAACTGATAGATCGAGTTCTAATATTTGTTCGTTATGAAAGTCAGTGTGTTCTCAGTCCTCGTTTTATTTTGTTTTAACTTAGTATTGTCTGCAGATGGGCTTGCAGAGGTGAAGTTGTTGTATAAGGCGGCGGATAAAAAATTGAATGCCAATTATCAGCAGGTCAAAAAGGTGCTGCCAGAGTATGAGTTTGCGGAGATCAAAAAATCGCAGAAAGAGTGGCTAGAGCACAAATTAGATACAGAAAAGCGTTTAGCATCAGAGAAGGGGACGATTCGTTACTGGGAGTTATTGGAATACATGACGGCAAGTAGAGCGCAATACCTGTGGGTGCGTGCTAACGTGAAGCCGAAGGAAGGGGTGTGGGATGGGCTTTATAGTGATGGTCACGGAGGTTCTTTGTCGATTTTGACGAACGAGAATGGGACGATCTATTTTGAAATGATGGTAGTGCGTGGTCCGACATATCATACTGGTTCTATATCTGGAAATGCTGTTACAAATCAAATGGCTGCAAGATTCACTGACAAAGGGATCGTTGAGGAAAAAGAAGGTGTGACTTGGATCAACTTTAAAAAAGCTTACGATGCTCGGACGGTGACTGTGGAAGGAATCAATTCTTCTTATTACCACGGAGCTAGGGCATACTTCGATGGAGAGTATTATCGCATTGGTGAGTTTGAGCCGGTGATTGATGGAGGATGTAGTCAATGAATGCCTAGTTTGGGTTATGTGGGTTTTACATATTCCATTGTGGGGTATGTAGGGGGCTTCGATTTGACAGGGCGGGAGAACGAGCTTACATCAATAAGCTCTGTTTGTTATGGAACTGGAGTTGTATAGCTTTCAGTCGGATTGGTATCGATCTGCATCACAGAAAATCGAGTAAGTTGAAAAACTTCTCTAAAGTGTGCGTAATCTGCATACAGCTGAGTTTCTCACAGAGAAGAACTGCCAATCACATAAATTTCTGATATCCCATATTATCATATCATGCACATCACGAAGATTACCTCAACTATCGTAGCTGGAGTCATTTTGACTCTGCCTACGGACCTTATGGCGTATAAGCGCGATAAGAATATTATCAAAATTACCCACTCGAATCGTAAAGATCCCTTTTCGGTAGAAGAAGAGTTAGCGTCATTTAAATTGCCAGAAGGTTTTGTGATCGAGTTGGTTGCCTCTGAGGAAAATGGTGTGATCAACCCAATCGATTTAACCTTTGATGATGCAGGACGTCTATGGACGCAGACTGCTGAGATGTACCCCATGGATCCATTTGGGAACACTCCGAATCGCACAATTCGTGCCAAGGTAGGCAACCCTAATGATAAGCTTTGGAAGCAGCCTGAGTACTTACGTTTGAAGAGGCTTTATAAGCTAGAAGAGCGTGGGACTGATCGAATTTTGCTAATTGATGATCCGACGAAAAAGGTTGAGGGTGAAATTCCAGTGGTGGCAGAAGGTTTGACGATGCCGCAGAGTATTCTTCCATACAAGAATGGTGTCTATGTCGCGCACGGTTCTGAAATGCTTTACATGGAAGATGCGGATGGTGATGGGAAATTTGAGAAGCCGAAGACCGTTCTGACCGGTTTTAGCTTTATTGATTCCCACACGATGTCGCACACCTTGGTGCGTGGTCCTGGTGGTTGGATACATTTCTCACATGGGGCGATGAATCTCGGTGAAGTCACTGCGGTGGCTTCTGGAGAAAAGCAACAGATTAATTACAGTAAGATTGCGCGTTTCTCACTGGATGGTAAGAAAATCGAATTGGTGAGCAGTGGTTTAAATAACATCTGGGGATTCCAGCTGCGCGCAGACGGCCAGTGGTATGGTACAGAGGCGAATGATAAAAGTCACTCTGTCGTGCCAATGGAGCCGGGAACTGGCTTCTTAGGTATTGGTAATGATAAGATTCGCAGTTATCAGCCGATGGTGCCTGTAGTGCATCCCTTCCGAGTGGGCGGCACAGGGATTTCAGGCCTTGCATTTAGCGACGACGACGCGAACACCTTCCCAGAGGAATGGAGAAACGTGGCGTTCCTCGCGAACCCGATCACTAACACGATCAATACCGTGCGTGTCGAGCGCGATGCTGATGGCAATATCGTTGGTACCCACCTTGATGATTTGCTCAAGTCGAGTGATGAATGGTTTCGCCCAGTGAATATTGAGTTTGGTCCAGATGGCTGCCTCTACATTGCTGATTGGTACAACAAGATCGTTTCCCATAATGAGCTTCCGAGAACCGACCCTACGCGTGATAAATCGCACGGTCGTATTTGGAGAATTCGTCACGAGAGCCAAAAGCCGATCGATGTGCCGAACTTGATCGAGACTAAGGATGAAGATCTCGCTAAGCACCTTTTAGGTCCTACTCGTTGGGAAAAGCGTGCTGCTTGGCACCAGATTGCTGACCGCCAGGTGAAGAGTCTACTTCCTGAAATCAAGAAGATCGCTGCTGATACTAATAATACAGTCAGCACACGCGTTCACGCGATTTGGGCATTTGAATCACTCGGTGAATTCGATGAAGCATTCGTAGCGCCACTTCTGAGAGATGAAAATCACAACATCCGTAGAGAAGCGATCCGTTCGCTTGCAAGCTTTGAGCTTTCAGCGGGGACCGTGGTGAAACTTCTTCAGCCATTGGTAGAAGATAAGAACTGCATGGTGCGTTCGCAGGTGATCAGAACTCTGGAAGAGGTGCAAATTGATGATCCAGCGATCGTTGAGTTGATTGTTTCCACCATCAAACCAGACATTCCAGGCAACTCACTTGGTGGTGCGTATGAGCGTAGCTTTGAACGCTACTTGGCGCGTAAGGCTCTCGAAACGTATCCGGAGACGCTCTCGGCATTTCTTAATTCTGACAAGGCAATTGAATATCCTGTAGGGAGTTTGCTTTGGGCTTCTCAAGCAATGGGAGCGAAGGATACAAGCAAGGTTTTTGCTAAATTCTGGAAAATGCGCGGAGATGAAGCAATGGATGATGAGACATTTGTTTCTGTAGTCGCTTTGCTCAAGGATAAGAATATTCTCAAGGTCGTTGAGCCTGATTTTAAGAATCCAAAGAATTTCTCGAGCTTGTTGAAGTTAGCGGTGGATAATCAGAGCCGTGTCGATTCTAGGAATCTTGCAGCAGTGATGACTCCAGCTCTCAAGGCAGGTATTAAGTCCGAGTCTGCTGAAGGCCAGGCATTGACCATGCAGGTTGCTGCTATGATTAAGTCTCAAGCTATCTCAAAAGAGGTGAAGGCGATTGCGGCCAGCACAAATGACGCTGGGCTGATTGATGCTGCGTTGCCTGTACTTGCGCTAGATGCGAAGGCGAATGAAAAGCTTTATAAGGAGCTCGCTCAAAAGCAGAGTCTGCCATTTATGGCGCGTCTCAAGGTCATGGATGCTCTGAATAGAGTAAACGGAAAAGAAGGAACTGCTGTGCTTGAGGATACTCTTAAGGCTGAGTCTAGTGCGGACAAGGCGTCTGTGGCTAAGCTGTTCTCACAATCTGCTGCTGGGGCGAAAACGCTGATGCACTTGTATGCGAATAAGCTTATAGCTGCATCTGACTTCGATCTTTCCTCTGCGGAGCGTGTCCGTGCTTATCTGAAGAAGGATAAGAATGCGAATGATGTGTTTGCTGCTGCGAAAAAAGCAGAAGATGAGCGTGTGGCTAAGCTGGACGCGAAGGTAGATCAATTCATGAAAGCCGCGCAAACACTCAAGGGGAATCCGGCTGTTGGCCAGGCGCTCTTCGGTTCATGTCTGACATGTCATGCGGTAGGTGACCAAGGTTACGACATCGCACCAGCACTTGATGGTTCAGCCACTCGTGAGCTGCATGCACTGATCACAGCGATTGTGAAGCCAGACGTTGCGGTGGAAGGTGGCTATAATCTTCACCGCGTCACCCGCAAGGATGGCACTGTGGTAGAAGGTTACCTTTACCAAGATAACGACTTCGGAATGACGATTGCTCAGCGTGGAAATCAAAAGACGTTTATCCCGAAATCTGACATCAAGTCTGAAGGTTCAGTGACAGGAAAGTCCTTCATGCCATCTGAGTTTGACCAATGGCAGGACCAGATGATGGTAGATCTTATTTCCTACATCAAAACCTTAAACTAAGGGTTCGTTCGCTCAGTACTTATTTTAAAGTAAGCCCTGCCAGTAAACTGGTGGGGCTTTTTGGTCGGGGGCGTCAGAAATTTGGGAATAATGGTGGGGCCTTGTGGCTCCTAAGAATAACTCTATACCCAATTATTATGTCTATTCAATCACTTGACCTCTCCAAAGAATTTCCACGTAGCCCGCGCGCGACCCTAGGCGGTTTTGTCATTGCTGGCCGTACACTCGATAAATGCCGTGCTACGATCAATGGCACTGCTGACGAGTACCACTTCGATTGCCCACTCGATAATGTGTTCTTCGATTTTACAGGAATCAGCGCCGAAGCATTTAAAGAAAAGGCTGCCAGCGGAGCTGATGATGAAGCTATGGCAGCATGGGTAAAGGAGCAGACTAGCTCATTGACTGAAGAAGAAATCGTCCAGTGGAACAACGACCTTCGCTATAAGCGTATTAGCGAAATGCCGATCGAGCTTCAGGTGTTTATTGAATCTTACATCCCTGAAAATCTTCCTGAAGGTCGCGTCGTATACTATTGGTTCGACATCTACGACATCGAAGAAGGTCGCATTTAAGCGTTTAAGAAAATAAATTTCTGACGTGCCTTGCTGATGCAGTGGGGCACGTCTTTTTTTGCTTATTTTGAAGCATCCTCAACTTGCTGGATAGCAAACTCCGCTGTGAGTTGTTGAATTTCTGGGATACTCGGCTCAGGGGGGCCTCCTGCCTTACGCCAGTTATGACCTGCATTTTTGACGATGAGAGTCTTTACATTGGCGCCAATTTCATCGGCTTTTTGTTTGAGGTGCGGCGCGTGTGCATAGGGGATCGTAGCATCCGTGTCGCCCTGAAGTAGAAACAGCGGTGGGCTGTCTTTCTTGAGCCAGTAGTAGGGGCTCATTTCTTTGTATTCATCAGGGAATTTCTCAAAGCCTCCATCGACACCAGTGATTCTGAACCCAAAGCGATCTGGGTTCTTGTCAGAGAGGTCGGTTTTGAAGAGTTCAACATCGGTAAAATCAGTTGGGCCATACCATGAAATCCCAGCGAGTGGCTTGGTAGAATACTTTGCTAGGTCTTTGTCCCCTTTGAAGCGATTTGAGTCGGCAAGGGTGAGCATCTGTGCCAGTTGACCGCCAGCAGAGTCACCCCAAACAACTACGCGTGTTGGATCGATACCGTAGTGTTCTGCATTTTTGATCATGAAGCGCAGGCCGTCGAAGGCATCAGTCACGCAGTCTTTCATGATGACGCCATTGTTTTTGTTGAAGAGCCGGTAGTTCGTTGAAACACAAACGAAACCTTTTTCAGCGACTTGCTTGAAGACTGGTTGCATGAGAGGGAGGCCTCCTTTTGCTTTGTCACCAGCTGCCCAACCGCCGCCATGGACGTAATAGAGTAAGGGGGCTTTGGTGGATGTGCTGTCTTTTGGCTTGTAGATGTCGAGCTTGATTTGGCGTTTGCCCACTTGCTTGTACGTGACATCGAGAAAGCTCTCACCCTCCCAAGCAACTTTCTTTTCAGCTGCGGTGGTGAAAGATGCCAAAAGTACTGAGGCGAGTATGATTGATATGTGGAAGAGTTTCATTTTGAATGTGTGTCTTTAGAGAAAAAGCTTTCAGTCGTAAATCTCGCTTTTTATCGGCAGTAGTTTACTGCTTGCGACCGATGAGGATGCAGTGACGTGCGCGTTTCGCGTGTTCGCGAGGTTTTGAAGCGTATTCTTCCACTTTGAAACCGGCCTGTCCGAGAAGTTTCTTGAACTTGGGAGCTGGTTCAGAAAGCCAGTAGGTCACGCAGCCGTTAGGACTAAGGATTTGTTTAATCTTCTGGAGAAAAGCGGGTGAGTACATTTTGTCATTGCCCGAGGTGATGAGGTCGTCAGGCGTGTTGTCGATGTCGATGAGGAGGGCATCGTAGCTATTTTTTGGCTTGTTGCTGATGGTCGTGTAGAAATCGCCTTCAATGACTGAGGTGCGAGGGTCTTCTAACAGTGGTCCGTTGAAGTCGACAAGAAAGGTACGGTTCCACTCGATAATTGGCTGCATTAGCTCAGCGACGTCCACTGTGGCGGGCCTGCCGATGAGTTCGAGTGTGCGCTTGAGGGTGAAACCAAGTCCTAGTCCTCCGATCATGACGCGTGGTCGCTCCGGACGAGAAGGTTTGCCTTCGAGTAAATGCTTGAGTCCGATGTCTGCGAGGTGGCGCTCAGAGAATGTCTGAGAGGTACTCATAAGCTCGTAGCCATTGTACTTGAGATAGAAATTTCCGTCGTGTTTGTGGAGGGAAAATACCGTGCCGTCAGGCAAAGTAGATTTAGCAAGATTCTCGTATGGCTTCATAGATCGAAGGCTTCACCAGAATGTGCAGGGGAACAAGTGCCATCTTGTTTGTGATGAATATGGAGGTGGTTTTTACTTGCTCGAAGGTGAGCCTATTCGAGATTTACTCACAATAGCAATCTGTCGCATTTTGTATATAGCGTTGGCGTTGTGGGTGTATTGACTCATATTGTGTTTATAATGTATGAGTTACGATACTCTGTTTTTCCTTCTAACAGATTATTAATTTTCATGAGATTCATGAAAATTGCAAAACCCAACAATATACAATGAAAAAAAATCAAAAGAGGGAGGGCTATTTTACTGGTGCTCCGTGTCTAAAATTACTGGCGCTAGGAGCCACTTTGAGTGTGGCGGAGGCCAATCCGACAATTTTCGAAGCAGAGTCGATGAGCCTCAGCAGCTTCATTGTGAGAGATAGTGGATTCACTTCCTCACAACAATACATCCAGATTCGCGGAGCAGCTGGGACGGCGTCGACAGTCTACAACGGTGCAGACATTCTTGCGAATATTGCAGTCACTTATTTTGACGAGTCGGATGGTGTTTCTGAATACACTCTTAATTTAAATGGGACGGAGATTGCTGCATGGTCGGCCGATCAAATTTTAGAGGGAGCTGCGGTCACTTTAGGGAATTTAGTGACAGCGCAGATTCCAAGAGTGGCCTTGCAAAATGGTGACACACTTAGCTTAACGGTTACCAGGGATGCTGGGGAATATGGGCGTGTGGACTCAATTTCGATTTCTGAAATCGTCGAGGCTGAGAGTCTTCAACTGAGCGGATATAATCCGAGTACTGTGGCGGTGGCAAGCGGTGGTTCAGTGATACTAACTGGTGCAGAAGGTACGGCGATTTTTTCTTTTACGGGCCCAAGTGGCTACTACGCTATCGATACTCATTACTTTGATGAGTCTGATGGGGAGTCTGTATATTCCCTCGCGGTAGATGGCGTGAGAGTTGATAGCTGGACGGCCAATAAAAACCTTGGGAGTGCAGCTCCTACAGTTGAGGCGCTGACTAGTCACAAAACCGATTGGATCTATCTGGAGAGTGGATCAGTAGTGGGGCTTACTGGTACACGAAGTAATGGTGAATTTGGACGGGTGGATTATTTAGAAATCTCACCAAGCCAAAGCTATATTGAAGTATGTCAGGCGTCTCATTTCTTGTCTCACGCATCGATGGGCGGCTCGCGTCAGGAGATACATGCTTTAGCAAAACGTATTTCGGAGATTGGTCATTTGGAAGCTTGTGAGGAATGGATCGATGCGCAGTTTGCGCTTCCGCGTGGAGAAAATCTGCTAGATTTAGCCCTCTATCACCAAAATTATTATGCGATCGACCCTCTTGAGAGTGTCAATATTCATAACTTCGAATACGCATGGTGGGATCAAGCTACTACGTCTGAGGAGCAGCTGCGCCATCGTACGGCATTTGCATTAAGCCAAATTTTCGTGACTTCCTCTGTGTACTGGGGAAATCTCGAGCGTCATAACATCTGGAGGTCTTACACGAGTTATTATGATAAGTTGCTGAACAACGCCTTCACCTCGCATCGTGATATTTTGCAGGACATTACCTATGACCCATTCATGGGAGTCTGGCTAACTTATGCGCACAATAGTAAAGGTGATGAGGAGTTAGACATTTTTCCTGATGAGAACTACGCCCGTGAGGTAATGCAGCTCTTCTCCTGTGGTGTCTATTCCTTAAACCAAGACGGTAATTATCAATTCGATAGCAATGGGAATCTCATTGAAAATTACGATAATGATGACATTCGCGAGATGGCTAAGGTTTTTACAGGACTGAGTCTTTCTAATGCTGATGGATCATTACCTAACTTTTTAGCCCCTCCAGTCACAAGATCAGGTTCTTATGAGAATGAGATGGTTATGGTGGAAGCTTACCACGATGTGAGTGAGAAGGTCTTGCTAACAGGTGAGGTTCTTACTGCTGGATCAAGTGGTGATGCTGATATTAGTAGTGCTCTGGACGCACTGGCTTATCATCCGAGTACTGCGCCTTACTTGAGCCGTGAACTCATCAAGCGGTTTACTTCTTCAAATCCATCTAGTGCATATGTGGCGCGTGTGTCGCAAAGCTGGAGAGGTGAGGGACAATATGGTGGCGACGGCTCAGTAGGAAATATGAAGAATGTGCTGAAGGCGATCTTGCTAGACCCTGAAGTACGTGAAGTGATTGAGTTTTCTGGTATAGCGAATAGTGCAAACATCAGTTCAGACAACGTCACGGTAGCTTCTTCAGATTCACTTTCGGGTCGGATTAAAGAGCCTATCCTCCAGTGGACTCAGCTATACCGCTATCTGGAGCCAACAACTACTGCCGCAAGTGGCATGTTGCTGTATCCGCCTAGAACAAAGAAGGCGGCGAGCGATATGACACCACACTTTGGACAAGTTCCTATGCGTGCTCCGTCTGTGTTTAATTACTACGATACTGAACATTCACCAGGAAGTGGACCGATTGCAGCGGCGAAAAGCGCCTTTGATATCGAGTTTGTGTCACCCGAGACGCAGACACTCTCGGATCATGTGATTCATGATTTTGAGGAGTGTTTGGCTATGATGGAAGATACGCGTACTACGAGTTATCTCAATTATATTCAGGAGAATGCGTATGTGGAGTTCACTTGGTTGCAGCGGATGATCGAGATGGACATTCCGCTTGAACAATTCGTTAGAGATGTGAACCGAGAACTCTGCCATGGGCAAATGAGTAAGGAAGCTAGAGACGTTTTAGTCTCTTCTGTTGAGAGCTCTACTGCAAACAAGCAGGAGCAGTTCGCGCAGGCTTTGACGCTAATTTTTAGCTCACCCTACTACACCCTCTCATTTTAATCATCATTCATTTCACAAATTTAGCTACTTAAGTATTATGAAAAATAGTTTCTTTAATAAAACTGTCAGCCGCAGATCGTTTCTCCAAGATTGCGGTAAAATGACTTCGATTGGAGCGCTCTCCTCAATTATCTCTCTGAAGATGGTAAATCAGGTATTTGCCGCTAGGCCGTCAGGATCGATTACTGACTACAAAGGTTTGGTCTGTATTTTTTTCCATGGAGGTAATGATTCTTTCAACATGTTAACTCCTGGTTTGGGTTCAGCATGGGATAATTACGTGGCGACGCGTGGGAATTTAGCGCTGCCTCAAGCGGAGATGCATCGTATCGTCGATTCTGTATCAGGTCAGGATTACCATGTGCACCGTCGGATGGAGGGGGTAAAAAATCTCTTTGATGATGGAGATCTCAGTTTTGTTGCGAATGTGGGAACTCTAGTCGAACCTACGACCTTGAGCCAAATGCAGAACAGTTCTGTGAAACTTCCTTATGGTCTCTATTCTCACAATGACCAGCAAAAGCAGTGGCAGACATCCATTAGTGATACTCGATCCGGTTCAGTAACGGGTTGGGGTGGACGGATGTTAGAAATCCTCAATGATGCGGCTAACAATAATGCGACCGCCGCGGTTAATTTGTCACCTAGCGGAAGTAATCTTTTCCAAGATAGTGGAAGTTCCATTCCGTTTTCGATTAAAGGGGGAGTGAATAGTCTCGATTTGTATAAGTCGAATAGCTCGATAAAAGATGCTGTGGATTCTGATTTAGAAAAAGCATACAGCACGGTGCTACAAAACCATCACGAACACGTCAGAGCGAGGTCTATTGAACAAACTGAGCTTCTGGAAACGATCGCAGACAATACCGACATCGCGACGCCTTTCCCTAACACCTACCTTGGCAAGCAATTGCGCCAAGTGGCAATTTACATTAAGGCTCAAGGTGTGGATGGACTCAATGCTAACAGGCAGACTTTCTTTTGTTCTCAAGGTGGATTTGACCTACACGGTGAAGGACTTGATGCTCATAATAATTTGCTTCAATCGGTGAGCGATGCGCTTGTTGCTTTCAATGCAGCTCTGAAGGAAATTGGCTACCACGACAAAGTGGTGACTTACACGGCCTCTGATTTTGGCCGAAGTCTTACTACCAATGGCGGAGGTACCGACCATGGATGGGGTGGAAACCAGATTGTGATGGGTGGACCAGTCTCTGGTGGGCAAGTCTTTGGAGATTACCCAACCTTGGCGCTCGGAACCATGACTGATACTGGCCGGGGAAGACAATTGCCGACGACTTCGGTCGATGAGTTACATGCTTCATTGGCGTATTGGTACGGGATCGAGAATAATAATGAGATGGAGTTAGTAGTGCCGAATATTCGCAACTTCTGGACTTCTGGTTCCACGCAAACACCTATAGCAGGGATGTTTGGTTAGTCATCATGCTTAGAAGAAAAAGTTACAAAACTATTCTATGAAATGGATTTTAGCATTAGCAGTAGGCGGCTTGATTTGCATAAGCTGCCTGCTGCTTACTCAAACTAGTGAGCAGGCCGAACGAGCTGGAGGGGAGTTCTCTTCTCTAGTTCATTCAAAGGCTAAATTACGTGGTCATGGAGGTAGATCGAGTGATTTACAAGCCCCTGATCGGAGACTCTCTGAGGGGAAGTTAACCGCCGATCAGCGAGAGGCTGCAGTTCTTCAGTTTCGTTTTGATCAAATGTTGGCGAAGCTCAGAAATGATCCAAGTGATCCCCAACAATTATTGCCTGAGGCGACAGAATTGGGGGGTATGGAATTGGCACCTGAGACAGAAATCGATCATGTTCTTGCTTTGTTAGGAAGCTTCAGAAGCGTCGCCAACGGAGGGTATTTTCCCACTGGATTTAATTATGAGATCACCAATGCTCTGCTCGGAGATAATAAAAAGAAGATAGCTTTCATTTCGCGTGAAAATACTCGGATTAACCATGAAGGGGAGTTGACTGATAAGTGGGGTACTCCTTACTTTTTCCATTCTGAATCCAGCACGCGTTTGGAGGTACGTTCTGCGGGTCCAGATCTCACGATGTTCACTAATGATGATATTAGTTCCTATCAGATGAACTGATTACTCGTCTTTTTAAATGCTGAGGAATGCTCCAATGCGACTTTCGAGAAAGTACTTTGGTTTCCATGGCGGGCCGCCGGTGATGAAGCCGACGTGTCCGCCGAATGGATAGAGTTCATATGTGATGCTTTCTGAAAGCTGTGCGGGCTTGGGAATGACGGCTTCTGTCATGAACGGGTCGTCTTCGGCATGAATGATGAGTGTGGGCGTGGTCACTGCATTTAGAAATTGGAGACCGGAACATTTCGCGTAGTAGTCGTGGACATCGGCGAAGCCGTGGAGCGGTGCGGTAACGAGGTTGTCGAAGTCGTGAAATGTTTTCAGCTGGTGGAGTTGTGAGGGCTGTAGTGGCATGGAATCACGGAGCTGAGGGCTAGCTAGTTTTTCCGCGGTTTTACGTTGCAGCTTCTTAATCAAGTGGCGTTGGTAAATGGTGGAGAATCCGCCTTCGAGCCGTTTGGCGCAGGCTGAAAGCTGCAGGGGCGCGGAGACGATGACTGCTCGGTCGACGAGCGATTTCTCTTGTTGTTCGCCTAAATATTTTGCCAGGGCATTGCCTCCCAGACTGTACCCGACGGCGTGGATTTCGCGGCCTGGATGAAGCTGTTTTAGGTAGGTGAAAGTACGTTGAAAGTCGTTGGTTTCACCGCTGTGGTAACTGCGCGCGAGGCGATTGTTTTCCCCTGAACAGCTACGATGGTGGTGGACGACGGCAGGAATACCTTTTTGCTGACACAGCGTGATCAGGCGCTTGACGTAAGGTGAGTCTGATCCCCCTTCGAGCCCGTGGAGGATGACGACAACGCGATCAGACGGAGAGCTGGTGTCCGCCCAATCGAGGTCAATGAAGTCGCCGTCTTCTAACTCAAGTCGCTCGCGTCGCAGCGAAAGAGAGTGTGTTTTGAGAAAGGTCGGAAGAATGGTCTGGACGTGAGAGTTTTTAGCCCACCACGGAACGGGGAAATGCTTGAACCAGTTATGCATGATTCATAGCTGGGAGGTTGTACTGCACACAGCCAAATTAAAGGTGTTAGGTCTAGTTAGGGCCCCAATTACCAGTCAGCTTCCCACATGCGAAATCCGCCGTCGAAAGCGGCATGGTTCGTTACGCAACGTGTGTTCTCTGTAATGTTCTCGATGACTTTAGCATTACCACCACCTAGAACGACGTCGTCAGCATTGAAGGCGTGACGTAGAATTTTAATGATACGCAGTGCGTGTTTGTTCCATTTTTCTTGTCCAAGGTGTGCTTGGCCATCTTTACCAACGTAGTCTTCAAAGCTTTGTTTTTTACGGTAGGGTAAGTGACCTGCTTCCAGGGGGACCGCGGTGCCATTTTTAATGAGTGTGGTACCTAGACCGGTGCCAAAACCTAAGAAGAGCATCGTGCCGCCTTGGTAGCAGCCGATGGCTTGCATGGTGGCATCATTGATGACTTTTGTCGGTTTGCCAAAGGCAGCTTCGAAGTCGAAGTCGATCCAGCCTGTGCCTAAATTATGAGGCTCTTTCACTGGACGATTATTTTTACAGGCACACGGAGCACCTAGCGAGATCACATCGTAGTCCCAGTCAGCAGTTGCTTCACGCACTTGCTTGACGAGTCGTTTGGCTGTGAGGTCGGGATCAGATGGAATTTTAATACGGTTCTCAACGCCAGTTGCGATGAGTTTTATATTTGAGCCTCCGATGTCTACTACGAGGATGCGCTTTGTATCAGGATTGGATGCCATAGCTGACTGCATACTAAAGAGGTCTGTAGCGTCTGTGCAACTACGAATAGGTGGCGATCTTGTCGTGCTAAGTCTCGACAATCGGTGTAGACTCCGCCATTGAGGAATTTCTCAGTACATCAGATTATGGCCAGACACGCAATTTACGAAGTTTTCGATCATCAGAAGAACGATCTCCTTCTCCATTTATTGAATGCACAGGAGGAGCTTTCGCAGGTGTTGGTGGTTCTGCGCACGCGCGAGGGAGTGCACGCGCTCAGTACTGCATTGGCCAATGTTGGGATTGCAGTAGATTCTGTCCACGGAAAGAAAAAGTCAGAACTGATAGAGCGAGCTCTGAGTGATCTTAAATCTGGGAAGGTGCAAGTGTTGGTGGTGACTGACGCGTCAGCAAGGAATATAGATCTCACGGGAGTTCCTGCGATTATTCAGGTGGACATGCCCGAGTTGGTCTCTGATTATCAAGCGCGTTTGGGATTGGTTGAAAAATTAGAGAACGGAGTGTTTTACAGTTTTGAGAATCCGCACAATGCGAATGTTCTGGCTAAAGTGGAGGAGCTGTTAGGTGAAGAGATTGCCAGAGAGCGAGCTGAAGGGTTCGCCTATGAAACGCAGGCATTGCGGACGAAGCAGACTCGGAATAAGACGCCGAAGCGTGGTCCTCGTTCTAAGCCCTTACAGCACAAAAAGAAGAAGTGGAAGCCTAAGAAGTACACGCGATAATTGCGCTCTCCAGAGGCTTATTGTTCTTCTCGAATGCGTAAGAAGCGTGGGAACCTAGGTAATCCCGTGGCGGTGAGACCAGTGTATTGGTAGGTCACGGTCGAGCCGAGTGTGGGAGGGTACTTTCGTTGGGCATCTGAGAACCCGCTTCCTAGTTTGAGTTGCCGCCCATCTGGGAGTTGAACGATGAGGGCTCCTAACATTCCTGTGTATTTGCCTTTCCCAGGGGCATGGCCGATGACGACAGCCTCGGCGTCTTGGTGGGGTTTAAGTTTGAGCAAGTCATTGGTTCGCTGGGTCTGGTATGTTGCGCTTCCTTTGTGGAGCATGAGACCTTCACCGCCGTCGTTAACAAGTTGCTGCAGATACTGATGGAGCTCTGTTTCTGATTGGACTTTAAATTGCTTAACCGCTTTGAGCCATGGGCAGGAGTTTTTTGCTACAAGCTTTCTGATGGCTAAGACTCTTTGGTCTAAGTTACCCCCATGTTTTGGTAGGTCGAAGATGTGGTATTGGACTTTTTTCCAGTCATCATCGTTTGCCTGCTGGGTGCGGATGATGCCACTGACTTGGTCGAAGGATTCACGTGCAATCCAGAGTTCACCATCGAGTACTGTATCCTTGGGAAAAGCGGCTGTGAACCAGGCTGGTGCAGGAATGTTGCGACCACTGCGAGTAAGGAGTTGCTTGCCGTCCCAATAACCACGGACCCCATCAAGTTTTTCACTTATCCAATAGTCTGCAATGTCTATTGTCTGAGAGTCGTCGTAGCTCTGGGCTCGCTGCAGAGATGGGGCTAACGACTGAGCTCCACTAAATGGTACAAGGGAGAAAAAAAACGAGATGGCGAGTACTAGGCGCATAGTTACCAATATTTATAGAGAGTGTATCCTCTAGCGGCAGTTCCCATTAAATCGATTTTTTGCTGAGGGATGCGGTAGGCGTGCATGAGCTCGACAAAGTAATCGTCCGCTTGACTGCGTGAAATATTTTTCTGTGTGAAGCACCAATCATGGAACACAGCTGCCCACGTGGTAGGAGCATTGATATTGTCTCCGAGTGACTTTTTAATGTACGACGGAGCGGTGATACCGTTAGAGGTGTATCCTTTTTGCACGCGGAAAGTCTTGTTAGAAAGCTTCACTGTCCAAGCCTGGGTTACACGATAGTGGCCGTTCTCAAGTTTTGTGAGTTTAGGTTTGGCTGGTTTGTTAACGGGGGTGGGAGCTTTTCGGCTTATTTTTCTGTCAGGTCCCGCGCTCTGTGTTGGAGTGTAGGGAGCAGGCATACTGCAGGAGCATAGTGGGAGAATGCAGAGTAGAAGTAGGTAGCGCATAAAGTGAAGTTGTAGTGATATGTAAGTGTAGGGAGTTCCGGCTAGGTGACAATTGTGTTAGAAAGCTTTCCTGAGATTGCTAAAACCAGAAGATAAGAGTTAGTGTCTCTTATGCATTACTTTCTTTATTATCATGTGCAAGAGCCCAGTGGCAATGAGGGTTATCGTTTAGCGTATTTAGCTGATTGTGTTGTTAGTGGGCCCGATGGGTCATTAAAATTTGAATACAGCTTACCTGAAAAGGTGGCAGATTTTGAAATGCGTGACATTCGGGTGATATTGAGTTCTGAGTACCATCGTTACGACGTTCAAAGTGAGCATACGAGTGAACAAGGGAAAGTGTCATCAAAACAAATTGAGCCGACTACTGAACTTGAAAGTTACGAGGTGCGTGACTTGTTAGATGCGGCTGTGGCCCATCTGGGCTAGAACTAATTTATCCTAGGATTTTCTGAGACAAGTGTCGGGGTCTGGTGTATAGGTGAAAATATGAAAGAAGCAATTGAGCAACTTATTTCGCAGGCACCAGACTTAAGCTCAGAAGGTAAGGCTTCAGCAGTGCTGACTACAGTATTAGAAGCCTTTGACTGTGTGACTGGAACGATTCATTTCCTAAATCCTGATAGCCAGATGTTAGAGCTTGTTGTGCAACAAGGGGTGCCTCCCTTTTTGCTCGATAAAGTGTCATTGATTCCGATTGGTAAGGGCATAGCAGGAGCTGCTGCTGAGCAACGAGGGCCGGTACAAATCTGTAATCTTCAAACAGACACTTCTGGTGTGGCGAAGCCTGACGCGAAGAAGACGGATGTGGCGGGATCGGTAGCTGTCCCGATTATGGAGGGAGAAGTTCTCAAGGGTACGTTAGGGATTGGAAAAACCGAAGCCTATGACTTCAGCGAGCAGGAGATTAATGAGTTGAACCAGGTTGCTCATTGGCTTGCTCGAGCTAGGAGTGTTTAGAATTGGCCATCGATGGGGAGAATTTCTAAGATGTCAGATTTGAACCGTTTTAGTGCGGAGGTACTCGGATCGGTGTCCCAAGTTTCTCGCTGACCGTTGATCGTGGTGCTCCATTGTCGTTTGCCATTACTGTCGAGGGTAAGATGGTAGGCATTTTGGGGAAGTACGCCGCTATCTAGAAATTGGCAGATTTGTTCCGCGAATGGTTCACTTTCAATAAAAAGGCCGATTTCTGAATTAATTTTTGCGGAGCGGGGATCGAGGTTGTAGCTGCCAACGAAAGTGCGCTTCCGGTCGATGACGAGGGCCTTGGTGTGAAGTGTGGTAGATGCTTGTTTGGCAATGTCAGCGACATTTTCTCTAAGGTCGGCAGCATCGGGGCGAAATTCGAAGATGTTGAATCCTTCGCGCAGCAAATTGTCGGATGTTTCCTTATAGCTGGCTTGAGCGGCAGTTACGTCGTTAGAGGCGAGTGAGTTAGTAAGAACACGCACGTCGACACCTTTATTTTTATAGAGTTTAGCGAGTTCGATCCCGTCTTCACGCATGACAAAATATGCTGACTCTATCAGTACACTTTTTTGAGCAGCCAAGAGTTCTTGTTGTAGCTGAGCATAGACTGTGGGGCCTTCATCGGAGTTGTCCATGGATGCAACGCTGTCATAGAAAATTTCTGCTTTAGCCCAGATCATGGAGTTGGCTATTTCTTGTATACGCTCGCGTAGAGTAGAAGTATCGAGATCAATGGGGTAGGGAAATGGTGTCTCTGAGACTGCCTTGTGAAGTTTGGCGACTACTTCAAGATAGTCTTGTTGATCGACGGGTTCTTCAATGATTTTTTCTATAGCAACAGCAGCTTGACTATTCCAGAACTCATCGAATGTTGAAGAGGCTTCTTGAACTATTGGGCCGGCGGCAACGATATCGAGATCGCGCATGTTCGTATCTGAGTGTAGCCCGAAATAGTTATCTGCAATATTGCGTCCACCAATGATGGCGCAGGCATTGTCCATAACCATGAGCTTGTTGTGCATGCGTTTATTGAGTCTGTTGAAGTCGACGGCATATTCCAGAGTGCGGACGAAGCGATTGAGGGCTGGGTTGAATACACGAATTTCGATGTTTTCATGAACGGCAAAGCTGGCAGCTAGCTTGTCGCGGTCTGCAAAATTGAGTCCGTCAATGAGGATGCGGACGCGGACACCTCGCTCGGCAGCTCTCAATACATGCTCTGCGAGGACGTTTCCAGAGGTGTCGTTCTCCCATACGTAGTATTGGATATCGAGAGTTTTTTCAGCCAATGCTGTGAGTCCAATTCGGTTAGCAAAGGCGTCTTGACAGTTGTGGACGATTGAGAAGCCAGACTTCTCTGAATTTTTTGGGTTTGTATTTTCAAAGATCATGCCGAGCTGTGTTATCTCTGGATTTGATATGGCGAAAGTACTTGGACGATTAGTGGTACTGGGAAGTTTGGTGCAAGTGGTAGTGAGATAAAATACTGTGAAGGCCAGCATGCATATGAAAATAAGCTTAGCGACGAGATGCTGAGGGAGGCCAGGTTTTAGAGGAAGCATTTTGGGTGGGGCGGTTATTCAAACTCCGCCTTTTCGATAAATTTTTTGACTGGCCTGTGGATGATGTATTTCTCATCGACGACTTCGTTGCCCTGGCGGGTAGTTTGTTTGGTGACACAGCTTGTGAGTGAGAAAGCTGAAGTTAGCGCGATGAGGCTGAGTAAGAATTTACAGAACATAGAATGATTAGTTATCAAGGGGGGAGGCGTCTCACAAGCGGATACTATCTGTGAGCTAGAGTAATCCTGCAATCACTAGGGAGACGATAGCCATGACGTTAATAATGATGTTCATGGAGGGGCCTGAAGTGTCTTTAAATGGATCGCCAACAGTGTCGCCAACGACGCAGGCGCTGTGCACGTCTGAGCCCTTTCCGCCGAGGTTGCCATCCTCGACATATTTTTTTGCATTATCCCAGGCTCCTCCAGCATTCGACATCATGAGAGCCATAAGGATACAGCCTAACAGCGCTCCGACTAATGTGCCAGTGAGGGCGATAGCGCCTGAATCATTGAGGGCGTTGAAACCAAATCCTACAGCTATCGGCGTGCCGACAGCAAGTACGGCTGGGAGAACCATTTTCTTCGTCGCGGCGCGGGTTGCGATATCGACACATTTATCAGTTTCTGGTTCTGCCTTCCCTTCTAACAGTCCAGGGATTTCTCGGAACTGGCGGCGGATTTCGTTGATCATTTCGAAGGCGGCCTCGCCGACTGCCGTCATCGTGATGGCTCCATTGAGGAAGGGTACAATGCCTCCAATGAATAAACCGACGAAGAATGTGGAGAGTACAGCTTGGTCAGTGAGGTCGAAGTTAGCGAGGTTTGCTTTTTCGATGAAGGCAGTGATCAGAGCAAGAGCAGCTAGACCAGCAGCTCCAATGGCGAAACCCTTACCGATGGCTGCTGTGGTGTTTCCTACTGCGTCGAGACCATCAGTAATTTTACGGGTTTCGGGACCCATTTGAGCCATTTCGGCGATGCCGCCAGCATTATCGGCTACTGGGCCATAGGCATCGATAGCCATGGTAATCCCTACTGTTCCTAACATTCCAACTGCTGCGAGTCCTACTCCATAGAGCCCGACGAAATGATAAGAGACTGAGATGATTCCAGCGAGGGTGAGGAGAGGGATAGCTACTGAGCGCATTCCGAGAGCCAGCCCGGCAATCATAACGGTGGCGACACCAGTTTCGCCTTGGTGGGCGAGATCTCTGACAGGTTTGCCGCCGGTGTAATGTTCTGTAACTAGGCCTATAATGATACCGCCAGCGGCGCCAGCCAGCACCGCAAAGGCTGGGTTTGCGTTGAAGCCAAAGAAGCTGCATGTGATGAATGCGGCGATGATGTAGAGGATAGCTGAACCAATGGTGCCGATGCGAAGTGCTACTGCGGGTTCTTTGGCTGACATCAGGCGGACGAGTAGGATGCCGAGGACGGAGCAGAGTAGGCCAATAGTGGTCAGTGCAAGCGGGAGAAACATGAGGGTTTCCACTTTGTCGGCTGCGGCCCCCATTTTTTCTAACAAAGCATCTCCGCCGGTTTGAGCGACTCGAGCACCTGCAGCTCCAGCAATGGCAATGGTGGCGATCTGGGCTCCACAGTAGGATTCAAAAATGTCAGAGCCCATGCCTGCTACGTCGCCTACATTGTCGCCTACGTTGTCGGCAATCACTCCTGGGTTACGCGGGTCATCCTCTGGTATGCCTGCTTCTACTTTACCAACGAGGTCGGCGCCAACATCGGCTGCTTTGGTGAAAATGCCTCCACCGACTCGATAGAAAAGAGCGACTAGTGAGGCGCCCATGGCGAAACCTTCCATGATTTCTGCGACGTGGGGCCGGTGGTCACCAGAGATAAACATCCAAAAGAGAGTGCCTAGCCCTAACAGCCCCATAGAGGCCACGGTGAGACCCATGACTGACCCTCCAAAGAATGCAATTGCTAGAGCTGATGCAGCTCCTTCATCCTTTGCGGCAATGGTCGTTCTTACATTTGCTTTAGTCGCGGTGTACATTCCGATAAAGCCAGCAAATGAAGAAGCGAGACAGCCAAAGAGAAAGGCTCCAGCTTGGTAAATGGCGTACTCAGGCTTCTGGAAAAAGAAAATGAGGCAGGCTATGACGACGGCGAACAGTGAAATGAGGAAGAACTCTCGCTTCATAAAAACCATGGCACCCAAGTGGATTTTTTCGGCTATTTCTGCGACCTTGCCTTCGCCGCCAGAGCGCTTAGTGATCGATCCTAAAATAGCACCAGCTATGACTAGGCCAATGATGCCAGTGACTGGCGTGATCCAATACATTTCATTCATTGTTTCTAGGGGTCAGGGTTGTTGTGCTCTATCAGTTTAATCTAACAAAAATGAGGATGGAGCTAACTAGGCAGCATATGATAAAGTCTGCAGGAGACAACGAAAAAGTGGTATTTCGTGAAACATTAGAATGTGTAAATGTTTTTTGATCTACACTTTATGCGGATAGTTAGCGACCCCAGCCTTTATTCATTTGACCTAGAGATTGGCCAAAGACTTCATCTGCGGCTGATGGTAGAGCGCCGTTGCGTTCGAGAATTTCGTCGGCAATTTCGAGGATGAGCCTATTCGGGTTAGCGACGGGCCGAATTTCTTGGATGCTGACAGCTGATTCAAGCTCGCTTCCTGGACCGTAGAAATCACTGATAACTGCCATTGCGGTGGCAGTAGAGCGAGAAATTCCCGCCATGCAGTGGATGAGAAGATGCGAGCCTTGTGGAATGCTGCGGGCGAATTCAAGGCACAGGAGAACATCATTGTGGACAGGAGCTTGGCCAATCTCTTGTACTTCGGTGTCATCGAAGGTGGCGAAGTGAATGTTTGCATCGGGAAATCCGATGTGCATTTGTCGCTGGAATGTGGGGAGGCTGGGATTGGGGTGCCAGATGGAGATGATGTGAGTGAAGGGGCTGCGGTCGATTTTTTGGAAATCAACCACGCCGCAGATACTGATGCTGGGCAAATGGGGCATGGAGAGATGGGGGATAGATGAAAAATATTGATGGAAGTGCTGAGAGTGAAAGATGCTAGAAGTGATTTCGAATCTGGATGGGTTTGACAACGAGCCGCTTGTGGAATAGTCGCTTGCGCAACCATTTCTATCTCTTCCGGAGCACTATGAGCAAGAATCAAGTAAGCAGCAGTGAGCTAAACAATAATCCCGATGTGGTACTCATCGGTGGCGGAATTATGAGCGCAACCTTAGGCGTGATGCTCAAGCAGCTGAAGCCTGAGTTAACGATCCAGATCATAGAATCGCTCCCGAGTGTTGCGCTGGAAAGTTCTCATGCATGGAACAATGCGGGCACTGGGCACGCTGCATTGTGCGAACTGAACTACACGCCTCAACACGCTGATGGATCGGTGACAATCGACAAAGCGGTTAAGATTAATGAACAGTTCGAGCAGTCCAAACAGTTCTGGGCTTACCTTGTGGAACAAGGTGTGATCGAAGCTCCAGAGGACTTTATTCGTAAGGTGCCGCACATGAGCTTTGTGCGTGGCGAAGATGGTGTTGATTTCTTAAGCAAACGCTTCGAAGCGATGAAAGAACATCATTTCTTCGCGGATATGGATTATTCAGAAAACGTGGGTGAGATTGGTGAATGGGCACCTTTATTGGCGCAGGGGCGTGCTGCAGAGGAGAAGATTGCAGCGACCCGTGTGGACGGCGGTACTGATATTGATTTTGGCTCTCTTACTCAGATTTTAATTAACCACCTTAAATCACTTGATGGCGTGGATCTCGCGACGGAAACATCTGTGCGTGATATTGATCGCGTGCCGAGTGGTGGCTGGAAGGTGCGTGTGCGCCGAGATGGAGATCTTGGTTCTGAGAAGATTCACGCGAAGTTTGTTTTCATCGGTGCTGGCGGGGGCTCTCTGAAGTTGCTTCAGAAGTCTGGAATCCGCGAGGGCAAAGGCTTTGGCGGCTTTCCTGTGAGTGGTCAATTCTTGGTTTGCCAAGATGAAGAGATTATCGAGAAGCACGCCGCGAAAGTATACGGCAAGGCGGCTGTGGGCGCTCCTCCTATGTCTGTACCGCATTTGGATACACGTGTTATTGATGGCAAGAAGAGTCTACTATTTGGACCATTTGCTGGATTCTCTCCGAAGTTCCTCAAGCGCGGTTCTATTTTTGATCTGATCTCATCGGTCAAGCCGGATAATTTAGGTCCGATGCTCGCTGTAGGTCGTGATAACATGAGTCTTACTGAGTATCTTTATCAAGAGGTGGTCAATACGCATACGGATCGCGTGGACGTACTCCGTGAATTTTTCCCTGAAGCCGAGGAAGGCAATTGGAAATTGGTGACTGCGGGTCAGCGGGTGCAGATTATTAAGAAAGACCCAGAAGTTGGCGGAAAGCTGCAGTTTGGTACTGAAGTGGTTTCTGCTGAAGATGGTTCGATCGCAGCGTTGCTAGGCGCATCGCCTGGCGCATCGACATCGGTAGCGATTATCCTCGAGGTGCTCGAGAAATGTTTTGGAGATGAGGTTAAGGCTGGTTCGGAGAAGCTTAAAGCAATGGTCCATTCCTATGGAGATGTATTAGCTGACGACGCAGTACGCTACGCGGCTGAACGCGAGCGTGCGGATAAGGCCTTAAAAATCCTTTAAATGAATCACTGGGCATTCGGCCTATAAATTTAATGAGAGAAGGGCATCCAGATGGGTGCTCTTTTTTTATCAGACAGATTGAGAAATTAGCGAACTTGTCATTGGGAAATTGGCTGTTATTTTCGCCGGTATGAAGCGATTAACTCTAGGATTGTGTATGATAATAGCTACCGCGGTGAGCTCGTGGGCTGGCTCTCAGCTGGGGGCTGAGCGGATTGTCAAAGAGCAACGCCTCGCTGAGTTAGAGTGGCAGCAGGAATTACTGGCGGCGCAGACACTTTCGGAAAAGTCTGAAGTATACGAGAAGCGTCCGAATAATGAGATTTATACGGATCAGATGTTTGCCGAGCTGGAGTCGAGTTTGGATGAACCGTGGGTGATGCCTTATATCGTGTGGCAGCTGCAGTACCGGCCGTACATGAATAGCGCGACGGTTATTAAACTGATCGAAGTTGTGGAAAAATATCACACGACATCACCTCAGTTGGGTGAATTTTGCATCGCCATTGTGGCTGCTGGCGCGTCGGATTTGACTACAGCTGAAGGGATCACCACCTCTCAGACCTTAAAAAATAAGAAAGAAAATTTCATTAACAAGGTCATCCGCGGAGGGAAAACGGCAGCGGTTCGTGGACAGGCGGCTTTTGCGCTTTCAGCGATGGTTGCACAGTTAGGCGATAGCCCAGAGGTAAATAAGCGCCGCTTCGACTTACTGCGTAAGGCGATTATTGATGCTGCGGATTCGAAAGTTGGCGAAGTGACATTGGCCGATCTTGCAAAGGAAGAAATCTACCGGATGACGAAGCTTTCGAAGGGGGCGGTGGCGCCTAACTTGGTCGGCTCTGACACTAAGGGAATGCCTTTGAAATTGAGTGATATAAAGGGGCGGGTGACTGTGTTAGTCTTCTGGAGAAGCTGGGAAAACTATCAAGAGGTTTCGCGGGTGATGAAAAAATTAGCAGCGACCTACGCAGGACAGCCTGTAGAAATTATCGGAGTGAGTGGAGATTTTTTGAGCTCCGTGCGTGAGCTGGAAAAAATGGGAGAAGTAACAGGACGTACCTTTGCTGATCCATACGGCAAACTTTTTCAGATTTATAGAGTGACTGATACACCGATGACCTTTGTGATCGATCGTGAAGGAAAAATTCAATACAACGGAGTACTGAGTAGTTTTGTAGATCTTACCGTCTCAGCCTTGTTAGCTCCTGAGCAAGAATAAAAAATGCCCACCTTCTGCAAGATGAGCATTTTGGTGCCTAGAGGCACTATTCATACACACGAGAAATTATGGTGACTGAGGGAGTTCGATGACAGCAGGTGTGATGGCTGCTGATTTTGGAGGATGAGTGAAGGCATCCTCAGCCTTAGTCTTGGCTTTACGTGCGGCAGCTTTGCCAGCATCGGCTCCTTTCTGGATACCATCTTTGAGTGTTTGAGGGAGTAATTCGTGAGCGAAAGTTCCCGCGAAAACGGCACCGTAGGCGACATTATAGGCAGTATCGAAAGCGGCACTCGCGAGAGCTTCTTTTAGCTTTGGAGCTGCTTCACGTGCTTTTTCTTTGGCGTCATCTGATGCTTGGTGAACGGCGTCTGAAAAAGATTGGAAGTGGTTTTCTTCTTCTTTGATAGATTCTTGATTTTCTTCAGTCATAATTTGGAAATGGGTTGTTGTTGGATGCTACTAAAGCAGGGTGTGTGAGTATTGTGGATTACAATTCTAACTGTTGATTATAAAGCTAGGAATGCGGGTTCGCAACGTGGATTTTTTAAATGCTTGGGGAGGATGTGAAATTTCCTGTAGTTTTTCATTGCCAAGCAGAGTTTTTGGCGTAGAAAAGCGCCGCACCAAACAACACCTTGCTCGGGTGGCGGAATTGGTAGACGCGCTAGACTAAGGATCTAGTGGCCATTGCGGCCGTGGGGGTTCGATTCCCCCCTCGAGCACCATTTTTTCAAAAAGGCTTTCAGTTCAGCTGGAGGCCTTTGTTGTTTTGAGAGTAATACGAGTGTGACTGCTGGAGCGTGTATTGCGCCTCGCTTAGTTTGGTACTGTGGTCTGAAGAACCTTTGCGTCGCAAGTGGCGCTCAGAGCTGTGGCGCCAACAGGGAGGATGACAAAGTCACCGGCTGAGTATGTGGAGTTTTCGCAATCTACGAGTGACCCTTCGATGATAGTAAGTATCGAGAATTTCTCGGGTTCAGGATTAGCGATGGTGTCTCCAGACTGAAGTTTAAAGTGGTCGACCTTGTAATAAGGGCATTCCGCGAGGGTGGAACCATCCGGGTTATCCATTTCCGGTTCGATGTCGTCGAAGTCGATGCATTTCATCGATTCTTCGATGTGGAGTTCACGCGGTTTACCGTCGAGCCCAAGTCGGTTCCAGTCGAACACGCGGTAGGTGGTATCGGAGTTCTGTTGAATTTCGTAGATGACAATGCCAGCACCAATGGCGTGGAGTCGGCCTGAGGGGATGTGGATGGAGTCGCCAGCTTTTGGATAAATGGTATGAACGAACTTTTCGGGGTCGCCGTTTTTGAGCGCCGCTTCGAAGTCTTCCTTAGTGGTTCCTTGTTTGAACCCGAAGTAAATAGCCGCATTTGGCTCAGCGTGGGCGATGTACCACATTTCGGTTTTTGGCTTGCCGTTGAGTGCGGAAGCGAGGTGTTGAGGTGGGTGGACCTGAATGGAGAGGTCGGTTTGGGCGTCGAGAATTTTTACCAAGAGAGGGAAGCGTTCGGAGTGGTAGCCACCGAACAGTTCCTTGCGGTGATTTTTCCAAAGTTCGTGAAGGGTTTGACCTTCAAAATTAGAGGAGGTGACAATCGATTGAGCCTCAGAGCGGTCTGAGATCTCCCAGGATTCGCCGTAGGGCTGATCAGTATCTGGAAGTTGGCGTTGATAGATGGTTTCTAGCTTTCTTCCACCCCAGACGCGTTGCTGGTAGATAGGAGTGAAGGTAATCGGTGTCATGATAGAGTGAGGTGTGAGCGTGACAATTTGTGAGCGGATTGTCTAGGAAGAAGGAGAGAGAAAGTATCGACATATGTGCGATTAAGGGTTATTTCCGCCCGCGTTGTCATTGAACTGGTGGCATTAAATTCCCTAGAAATAAAAGAAGATGAAAATTTGTTGTATTGGAGCTGGCTATGTTGGTGGGCCAACGATGGCGATGATTGCTAAGAAGTGTCACGATATTGAAGTGGCCGTGGTCGATCTCAATGAAGAGCGCATCGCAGCGTGGAACTCGCCTAACCTCCCTATTTACGAGCCAGGCCTGCAGGAAATTGTAGAAGAGCGCCGCGACAAGAACTTGTTTTTTTCTACGGAGGTTAAAAAGTACATCAAGGATGCGGATGTGATTTTCATTTCGGTGGGTACACCGACGAAAAGCTACGGCATTGGTGCCGGGCAAGCTGCTGAGCTTGGCTATGTGGAGGGTTGTGCGCGAATGATTGCTGAAGTTTGTGATGGTCCAAAGATCGTGATCGAGAAGTCGACTGTTCCAGTGCGCACTGCAGAAGTAATTCAAAATGTTTTTGATGGTTACGAGAAGGGTGATCTTTTCGAGATTCTTTCTAATCCGGAGTTCCTCGCTGAGGGCACCGCGATTTCAGACTTAGAAAATCCCGACCGAGTATTGATCGGTGGTGATTCCACAACAGAAGCGGGTAAAAAGGCGCTGGAGACAGTGGTGGGAATTTATAACAACTGGGTGCCGCGTGAGAATATTATCACGACGAATGTTTGGTCTTCTGAGCTTTCCAAGTTGGTGGCAAATGCGTTTCTGGCGCAGCGTGTTTCCTCGATCAATGCGATTTCCGCAGTGTGTGAGGCGTCTGGAGCGGATGTGGATGAAGTGGCGAATGCGATTGGTAAGGATAGCCGAATTGGTCCTAAGTTCCTCAAATCATCAGTTGGTTTTGGTGGTTCTTGCTTCCAGAAGGATATTCTCAATTTGGTGTACCTGTGTGAGCATTTCGGCTTGGCTGATGTTGCAGAGTACTGGCGACAGGTGATTAAGATTAATGAATACCAGCGCAAGCGTTTCACTCGTAAGGTGATCCACAGCTTATACAATACGCTGCAAGGCAAGCGCATTGCGGTGCTTGGGTTTGCTTTTAAGAAGGATACAGATGACACGCGTGAGTCTGCGGCGATTTACATCTGCCGTGACTTGATCGAAGAGGGTGCTGACATTGTGGTGTACGATCCTCAGGTGGATGCTGAGGAGATCAAGGGATTGACTTCAGAGAAGGTGGAGGTGGCTAGTTCAGCTGCTGAGGCTGTGGCTGGTGCGCATGCGGTACTGGTGTTGACTGAATGGGATGAGTTTAAGGATCTCGATTATTCAGCGTTGTATGAGAGCATGGTGAAGCCGGCGCACATTTTTGATGGACGCAATATCCTCGATCTCGCTGAGCTCGAGAAGATCGGTTTCAATGCCTTCGGTATTGGTAAAGCATAGGCTTAACTGAGAACCATTTTTAATAGCCCGCATCTCGGTTTCAACGAGAGCGGGCTTTTTGTTGCTTTCAGTGATGCCTTTTCTAACACGTTGCAATGCCTGCTAAGTCCAGGCAGTTTATGGTGAGCCAGAAAGGTTCTCTTTTTATTACCGTATAATGATCATGCCAGACGTCAGAAAATGTATTGCTATAGCTATCGCAGCATTGTGTTTGGGCACTGTAGTGAGGGCTAGTGAATCTTGTTGCGGGGTGAGTGATGGAGTTTCTGTGCTTTCGAATGAGACCTTAAGCATACAGTTCGTTTGTGATCATTCGGAAGTTGTTACTGGGCAGTCAATGCGAGTTGGCTTTCGGGTGCGCCATCGGGAAGGATTCCACACCTACTGGAAGCAACCTGGAATCGTTGGTTACCCGATGCAGTTTAGCATTCTGCAGCCCGAGCTGGAGGAAGCGCCAGAAGTCGACTGGGATTTTCCCGAGAGAGTTTCGATGAATGGGCATCCCGCCCATGGATTTAAGCGTGATGTGGTTCACTCATTTGAGTTACATGTCCCTGAGAATTTCAAGAGCGATGTATTTAGCGTTGAGGTGGATGTCGCTTGGATGGCTTGTTCTAAAAATTGTTTCCCTCAGCGGCACAAGTTCCGGCTTGAACTGCCGGTAGGTGCGAAGGGAGTGAAGTCAGAATGGTTTGAGCAATTGCAAACACGTGAAGTTGCTGAGCTTGTAGCTTGGGAGGTTTCCGCTATGCGTAAGGGAGATTGGTATGAAGTTTTATTGAAGCCACAAGGTGAAAAAAAGGAGCTGGGGGGAGTCTATCTTTATAGTGAAGATGGACAGCTAACTTCGTCATTTGTTCAGCAGGTACAGCAACTTGAGAACGGGAGTGTTAGAATTCGAGCTGAAGCATCTGAGCACGTTGAGCTAGCGGCTAGCTTGCCGTGTCTGCTGTACGCAGAGAGAGGGCTGGGGGGGGAGCAGTATGTACGTATTAACCCTTCGCTTGAGGTGAAGGAGTAAAACTTAGTAACCGGCGGCTTTGTCGACGGTGTTGAGCAGAGGTTCTCCTGCGCCGAAACGGCGGATGTTTTCTAGGATGACAGCGGATCTGCGCTCGCCAGTGATGGCGGCGCTCCAGGCGATGTGCGGAGTGATGATAGTGTTAGGGGCATCCCAGAGTGGGTGATCTGCAGGAAGTGGTTCGGGGTCGGTGACGTCAAGGCAGGCGCCTGCGAGTTTACCACTTTTGAGTGAGTCGATGAGCGCGTCTGTGTTAACTATAGGACCGCGGGCAATATTGATGAGGTAGGAGCCCTCTTTCATGGCGGAGAATGCTTCGGCATTGAAGAGGTCTTTAGTTTCGTCAGTGAGTGGGATGGCTAGGGCGACGACGTCGGCCTCTGGTAAAAGGCTGAGGAGGTCTTTTGGTTTGCCAACTTTTTCGATAAATGAAGCTGAGGGAGAATCACTGCGACGGGTGCCGATGACGCGCATGCCGAAGCCGTGGGCGCGTTGGGCTATTTCAGAACCGATGCCGCCGAGTCCAACAACGAGCATGGTTTTTCCTTTAAGCGAAATGGATTCGTGTGGCGTGCCTTCGCGCACCCAAGCCTTTTTCTCTTGGTTTCCTGAGTAGAATGCTAGATTTCTAGTCTGATAGAGTAGCATGGCCATGGCGTGGTCGGCAATGGCTGGGCCGTGAACTCCACGGCAGTTGGTGAGGACGATGGCGTCGTTGTCGACTATGGATGGCATCGCAATGTAGCGGTCCACGCCAGCGGTGGGGGTCTGAATCCATTTGAGATTGGTGGCTTTATTGAGGAATTCGGTTTCAGCAAAGCGGCCACTAATACCGTGAGCTTCGTCTGCTCGAGCGAGTGCTTCTTCTTTGGAGAGTCCGGTGATGACTTTTACATTTGGCGCACTTTGTTTGAGTGCCTCGACATCATTTTTGTCGAGCGAGCTGGCGAAGTAGGTGAGTTGCTTTTTCTCATCTGCCATTGCGATGGCGACTTTGGCTCCACGGAGTGAGCCGACTTCTTCGGCTAGCGCTTTGGCGTTTTGGCTTGGGCTAGCATAGGAAGATGCAGCGGTGAGTGTTACAACAGTTGAGAGTACACGAGCGAGTATTGAGGTATTCATCGGGTAATGTTCTACAAGATCTGGAAATTTCTAGCAAAATGTTTCGGCCAAGAGTGTGTTTATTCAAATTCTAGCAGCCAGTCAGCGTCATCCCAGTATGCTTGTTCGCTACTGAGATCGGCATTGAGAAGTTTATTGTTTTCTAACCAATTGGGGTCAGTGCTGCTGAGGCGCCAGGTATCTTGGTCGATACTTAGTTGGAGCGGAGGGAGCGTGTCGTCGCTGCGTTGGCCATTGACCACGATTGCGAGTCGTAGAATGCGGATCAAGTTGAGAACGTGTTTTTTTCTGAACAGGGTGAGATCCTCAATTTCGTGTAACTTCAGGGATTTGCGGTGGAAGCGGACGAGGGTAGCCATGACTTGTTGCTGTTCGGTATTGAAGCCAGCGAGGTTGGTGTGGCGTAGAATGTAGGCTGAGTGGCGGTGGACTGCTTGGAGGTTGATGCTGAGCCCGACTTCGTGCAGCAGAGCGCTCCACTCTAGAAGCTCTTTGAGTTCTTTTTGTTTATGTAGTTTGAGCTGATGGCTGAGCTGATCGAAAAAGGTGTGCGCTTGTTGCTTTACTTTTGTGGCGTGTTCGAAATCGACGTTGTATTTTAGAGCGAGTGCTTCAGCTGTACGCAGACGAATATCTGTGCGATGGAAAACGTCTTCCATCTGATAGAGTAAACCTTCTCGTAGGGCGCCTTCGGAGAAATACATTTTCTCAATTTTAAAGGCATTGAAGACAGCGGTTAAAATGGCGATTCCTGCGGCGAAGACGGGCTTGCGCTCCGGGGAGAGACCATCTAGGTCAATGTTATCAATTGTTTTAAATTTGAATAGTTTATCGGCGAGTAGTTGTAGACCGTCGAGTGTGAAACTTGATTCTGAAGAGTCTAACTTCGAGAGGACCTCGCTGATAGATTTGATTGTTCCAGAGGAACCGAAGGCTATGTCCCACTTGGTTTTGCGGTATTGTGAGGCGAGCGATTCAAGCTTTTGTTCTGCAGCGAGTACGGCTTTGGAGAAATTCTTTTTAGAGATTTTTCCATCGGAGAAATAGGCGTGGGTGAAGTTGGCGCAGCCCATGGGTTTACTGTTGACCAAATGTGGTTCAAATCCACGGCCGACGATGAGTTCGGTGCTGCCGCCGCCGATATCGACGACTAATTTCGAATCTGATTCAGGTTGGGTGTGAGCGACTCCTAGATAGACTAGGCGGGCTTCTTCTGGTCCAGGGATGATCTCGATGGGGAAGGGGAGAATTTTTTTTGCGCGTTGGAGGAAAGTGGTGGCATTGGTGGCGACGCGGAGAGTGTGGGTGGCGGCTATGGCTACATCTTCTGGGGCGATGCCTGTCAGTCGCTCCGCGAACATTGCTAGGCAGTCGAGTCCGCGCTGCATCGCAGCTTCGTCGAGATGGTTGTTGTGGTCTAGTCCAGAGGCTAGAGAGACACGTTGTTTGTGTCGGCTTACGAGTTGGAGTTCTGGTCCAATGACTTTGGCTACCACCATGTGAAAGCTGTTAGATCCTAAGTCGATGGCTGCAATTTCGCGTGTCTGCTGGAGTGCTGTCGTCATGAAGTTGACCAAGAGTAGGACTAAATATCACGTTTAACGAGACGAATGTGTTTTTTGAAGGAGCTTTAGAGCTCTCTGCGTAATTAGAATCACTGTGGTGCTAAAAAAAGAACGCTCCAGAGCGGAGCGCTGGAGCGTGATGTATTGGTCAAAGTAATTTTTTCTAAATCCCTTATCGGCGGCGACGCGTGATGAGGAATAGAGAGGAGAGCCCGAGCAACGCGAGTGATGATGGTTCAGGTACAGCGATTGGGGGTGGGGTAGCTGCGCCAAAGCCTTGAGTAATTGATATGTTATCGTACTCGGCGGTGGGGAATGGCCAAGAGCCATCGTTCTCTACGCCGAAGAAGAGTGCTACAGCGCTGGTGCCATCATAGAAGAATGTTTGTCTGTAGTCAGTTACGGGGGATGTGTGTTCTGAGCGAGAGGTCATACTCGCAGTAGCATTACCCTGGGATTTGAGCATTTCGTTATAGGTGTCGAGTATGAGAGCGTCTGCAGAATTTTCATCTAAGTCGTAACCACTTCCTTGCCAGATGCTTACTGTGGCTGAGTCGCCAGAGGGACCTTCAAAGCTTACGATGTCAAATGATAAAGTGTAGAGGCCGCTGCCATTAGCAAAGCTATCTGGCCCAAGAATGATCGCGGCACTGCGGTGAGTTGAGCTGGAAGAAACTTTTAGAGTGTCGGAGTTTGTGATGCTAGTGTCAGACGAGCTGCCAGTAAATTCTTCAAATCCAATTTGGTTACTATACCAACCTCCAAGATATGGATTGCCGTTAGAGTTGAGGGTAGCGTTGGAAAAATCTTCTTCGTAGATGAGAGTGGTCGCGTGAGCTGAAATAGAAGAAATTAGGCCCGCTAAGAGAATGAATGGAATTTTTTTCATGGTCATTTGGTATTTCGAGGTGCGGTACTGGTATTCCCTTTTTGGCGGTTGTCAAACATTTTTTAGTGAATGTATTGCTCTGTATTAGAGTGACAAACGAATGTTTTTTGGTGTGAAAGTAAGAGGTTTTGCATAGTCACTGGCGAGATGAGTGGATTGTGTTAGGGTGAGTCAGATTCTGTTTAAGTAATTATGAAAACATCTGATCAAACGTTAGCGTACACACTTGCACGCATTGGAATGGGGATAAACATGCTGGTTCATGGATTGGTACGATTACCAAAGCTCAATGGCTTTGTGGATTACATCACTGGCCAATTTGAAAAGACGGCTCTGCCATCGTTGATGGTTAAGCCCTATGCGTATGCGGTACCCTTTGTGGAATTAGGTATTGGGGTCTTGTTGATACTGGGGTTGTTGACGCGACAGACTCTAGTGGTGGCGATGTTTTTGATGCTTTCGCTAATTTTCGGTACATGTTTGCTAGAGAATTGGGCCAATGCGGGATCGCAAATGGTGTATCTTGCCTATTTCGCAGTGCTGTTAGGTCTTCGCACAGCATACAATCAGCAATCGCTAGATGAGCGCTTGGGTAGGTCCTAGTGTGACGTCATGGAAGCCACACTAGAAATATTTAGCAGCTTGCTTACTGTTGGAGAGTCGGCGTGTGGCTTTGTTGCTCGGCCGGCTTTGTGCGGAAGCGTTGATTGACTTCTTTCTCGGCGAGACGGTTTTCAAAGGCGTCTACGACTTCTGCGTTGTGGATACGAGCTTCAAGTTCTTCGACTCTGGTTTCGAGTTCTCTGAGATTTTTGAGGGATGTGGAGTCGGATTTTCGCGGACGACCGAACAGCCAGATGGCAGAGATGGAGAGTGAACTAGTGAGAAGGATAGCGATTGGCAGATAGGCTGCGAGGCCTCCGAGCTTTCCGCTGGCAATGGCTGTGGTAATGAAAAGGACGGCGGTTGTAGCCGCTACGCCAAGAGTGGCGAGAGTTTTGGTGAAACTATTGCCAAAGCTGTCCTTCATTAAGGGCAACTTAGCGAGAATGCGATGAGCTGCAAATAAAATACCCCGCTCCGATCTGAGTCGGAACAGGGTATTGAAAAAGGGTGGCGGACTACTTAGTCTGTCGCAAGCTTCTCAATACGGAAGATGACTGGTTCAGAAGTGACGCAGTCGAGTGCTTCGCATTTGTTGAGGGTTTCGCTGAGCTTACCGAATGGGCAGGTGTGGAGAAGGAATACCATGTCACGGAATTCCTTGTCTGGATTTTCTGGGTCCACTGGTGAGTGTGTGCCTGATATGCCGATGCCGTCGTTGGCAAGAATGTTGGCGATTTCAGCAATGACTCCTGGGCGATCTTGAACTTCGAAACGGACGTAGTAGGACGTTTCGGTTTGTTCGATTGGTAGGACTTTCCCATTATCTGAGTATGGGAGGAAGCCACGGTGCCCTGCAGCGTGTACAAAGGTGTAAGCTGCTTCAACGAGGTCTCCGACGACAGAGGAGGCTGTAGGTTCTTTACCCGCACCGCGACCGTAGAAGAGTGCTTCGCCTGATGCATCTCCGCGGACAGCGACTGCATTGAACACACCATTTACAGAAGAAAGGATGTGTGACTGGGTAATGAATGAAGGTTGAGTACGAATTTCAATGGAACCGTCGGGATGCTCTTTGACGAGCGAGAGGAGTTTGACCGCGTAGCCGAGTTGGGTTGCGAAGTCGATATCGAGGCTGCGTACGCGTTCGATACCACGGACGTAGACGTCTTCAGCCGGAATGGTGAAACCGTATGCGAGTGTAGCAAGGAGGATTGCCTTGTGAGCTGCGTCCCAGCCGTTCACGTCGAGTGCTGGATCTGCTTCTGCGTAACCAAGTTCTTGTGCTTCTTTGAGGGCAGTTAGGTAATCGAGCCCTGCAGTGGTCATGCGCTCAAGAATGTAGTTAGAGGTACCATTGATGATACCAGACATTGTCTCGATGCGGTTTCCTACGTAGGAGTCTTGGACTGCTTTTATGACGGGAATGCCGCCAGCGACTGCTGCTTCGAAATGAATGGGAGTGCCGTATTCGCGAGAAAGCGCGAAGAGTTCCTTGCCGCGTTCAGCAAGTAGGGCCTTGTTGCCGGTGACGACTGGCTTTTTGAGTTTGATGGCTTCTGCGACGATGTCGAAGGCTGTGGTAGTACCACCGATGAGTTCAACAACGATGTCGACTTCTGGGTGATGGACGACTTCCTTCCAGTCAGTGGTGAACAAGTCTGCTGGGGCGCCTTCGATACGTTTTTTAGAAATGTCTCGTACGGCTGCTTTTTTGACGCTGAGTGAGAATGCGTCTTTGGCTCTGTTCGAAATGAGCTGGCCATTGCGTTCGAGAGTTTCCCAGACGCCTGTGCCAACTGTGCCGAAGCCAGCCATGCCGATACCGATGTGTTGTGTAGCCATATTTCTGACCTGCAAAAGTGTGCTTTAGCAGGAGTGTTAGGTGTTAAGTTTGAAGTGTTAAGTTGCGACTATTGCCAGGCAATGATGGCCGCTGCGGGGGGATGTTGCGCGAGATGAGCCTGCAGTCAAATCCTTAATGGCCCTCTTTTCGAGAGAGAAGGTTTCGTCAGTCGATATGTGGCCGTTTACTCGTTTGATAAGCCTTCGCTGTGAGTGAGTGTCACAGTCTTCGAAGTGCGAGTGAGTACTATGCTGGGAATGGTCTGTCGTGCGCTTTGCAGCCATTGGAAAAATTCGGTGGATTTGCTTTCCTCGGAAAACTGTAGTTGCCAGAGGGTGTGCGCGTTTTGGGTGGATTCTGTCGCGATGGAGAGATGGTCGCTTTCTAACGCGGTGATCCATTTGTCTAGTTGTTCGGAAGGTGCAGCGTGGAGCTTGAGATAACTTTTTAGGGTGAGGGATCCGAGTTGGGTGTCCAGCTGGATAGAGAAGCTGTCGCTTGTCCAGTCTGCTGGTTTTGTGTTAGGTGATTGGGAGTTATTAAACGGAAAGGTTTTTTTGAGTATGTCGCGTGTGGAGGAGCTTGCCGATTGTAGGGCTTGATGTAGGTCTTCTTGTGATTTGAGCTGGTTGAGGTAGTCTTTTCCGTAGGTGTTGGCAAAGGTAGTGATATCTTGTACGAATATGGGAAGTTTGGAGAAAAGTTCTGCGGCTTCTGTGTTTGGTGAGCGCTCGGTGATGAAGCCAATATGTTTTGCTTGTAGGGTGTAGAAGCGGTCTTGAATGATGGAGGCTCTGCCGAAGTGGAGTGCGCGGCGGGCTATAAAATGATCGAAGCTCGGGTCGTCTTTGAGCGGGTAATGTTGATCGAGTAGGGCTATCGTTAATAGTCGAATGAGTGCGGCTTGGTGGTGGATATTTTCAATGTCAAAGCCTTCTGCTAGAATAATTTCTCCTGTGCTAGGGTCGTAGATGCCGCGCGAGCCGGTGGTTTCCGCAGAGATCACTTGAGCTATCCATTGCTGGTCGGGAGGGAGGATACCAAGTACGTCGAAGCTGTAGCTGAGAATCTCTAGCTGCTGTTCGTTTAATGCACTGAGCCATGCTTGACCTGAGGCGTCGCGTAGAACGTGTTGGTCTCTGACTAGAGCGATGGGTGCGTCTTTGAAATTCAGTTCGAGGTCCTTTTCGACGAAGCTGATGAGCTGGGATGGAATGGAAATCGGACCATCACTTTCGATAAGTTGGCGCAGGGTGGCGTTGTCTGCGTTGAGGCGGTCGAGTTCTTCTTCGAGCGCTTTGATATAATCGAGAGTGGTTTCGTCAGGACCGAGTGGTGTCTCAAGGTTGGAAGATGAGCGCAGGGCGCGATCAACATAGAGTTTAGCTCCGAGAATGGTGGCGCCGAGACTCAAGAGCATGAGTAAGATAGATGGGCGCAGCATAACCGTTACTCGCCAAGTGGACGAGAGTTAGGATTGACGGGGTTGTTGCGGAATGGGTCGCGATCCACGTCAGATCCAGGTTTGTTACGATTGAGATAATTCATGAGTTCTTCAGAGGTTTTACCTGCTTGCGAGGTGAAGACGATAGGAGCAGAGCGCTCGCCTTGAGCAGTGTAGTGGTAGCGAGTGGCGCGTACGGGTTCTTCTTTAGTGGGGTCGTCTTTAAATGTGCGTTTGACGCGAGCGTCGTACATATTTTCAGCAACGAGACGGCCGGTGTCTTTATGGTAACCATAGACGATGCGGAAGAGTGGGCGTTTGGAGCCATCACGGACGATGCCGCTCCGGAGGTTGCCGTATTTATCACGGCGGAAAGTGGTGGTGTCGCGGATGACTCGCTCGCCATTGGGTTTTTCGACATAGGTTGTTTTGATGAGTTCTGTGTTGTCGGCATCGCGGGTGAATTTAGTCACTGAGCCATCGCGATTATTCATCAGGCGCGAGAGGTGTTTACTGTCGCTAACTGACTTTACTTGTGAAAAGGCTGTGTTGTTGAGGCCGGCGCTGAGAGCCAAAATTGCCAATAAAATGCGAGGGATGGTGTGCATACTGTGCAGCTAAGCGACAATTCCGTCAGCTTTCAAGTTTTCAGTTTGCCAGAGGGGGGGAGATCGGCTTACTAACAGTATGCGCTGGAAGACAAAACGCCGAGTGATAGATGTTACGGACCGAGGTCTCATTATGGGGATTCTCAATGTGACGCCTGATTCTTTTTCTGATGGGGGGATGTTTGTCGATGTGGATGCGGCTGTGAATCATGCAATTGGTATGTTGCAGGATGGAGCGGAGATTATTGATGTTGGCGGCGAGTCGACGCGACCAGGGGCGCCAATGGTAACAGCTGAAGAGGAAATTGAGCGTGTGATTCCCGTGATAAAAGCTCTGCGTGCAGCGAGTGATTGTCTGATATCGATCGATACTAGTAAGGCGGCTGTAGCGGAGGTCGCGATCGAAGCGGGTGTTGATGTGGTGAACGATGTGACCGGGCTGAAGGGGGATGTAAACATGGCTAAAGTCTGTGCGAAGTCGGACGTAGGGGTGGTGGTGATGCATATGCAGGGCACTCCGGATACTATGCAAGATAGGCCTGAGTATGAGGATGTGCTGCGCGATGTGAGGAAATTTTTTGAAGAACGCTATAGGACGCTGACGAAGTTAGGAGTTAACCCTCAGTGCCTCTGTTTCGACCCAGGTATTGGATTTGGTAAGACGCTGGATCACAATTTACAGTTGTTGAATGGTTTATCATCTTTAGTGGTAAATAATCGGCCATTGATGCTCGGGGTGTCACGAAAGTCGATGATTGGGAAAGTTCTAGGTTTGGAAGAGGCGGAGGATCGCGATACAGGGACGGTGGCTTTGACGGCTATGGGGCGAAACGCGGGCGCGAAAATTCATCGGGTGCACGAAGTGAAGCGTAATTATGAGGCGATGCGTATGGCGGAAGCTGTGGTGAATGCCGATGAGTCTTTTTAAGTGGGGGGAGAGTAACTTAGTTTGTATGTGTGAAGCTCAAGTTCCAGAAGGTGTAGTGCGCAAGATGATTGCGTTAGTCGGTGATACGGCGGCGGTGTCACATTCGCGAGATATAGCAGGGACGCGCGCGTTTCTACTGAATGGTTTGCGTGGGTTAATTGATGCTGATGCGTGGGCGTGGGCTCTGTCGCGGATGAGACCAGATGGCGAAGGGGTGGTGAGCTCTTTGTTAGGGCAGCAAGAGGGGCTATCGGCGCGCAGTTTGGCGCGCATTTCGGAAGCTGTGGAGAATCCTGAGATTGCGGCAATGAACCGAAGGTTTTCTAAGCAGATATTAGAAGGGCAATCGTCAGTTACTTTGCATCGTGATCAGCTAGACCCCGATGGAGTGATGGATCCAAAGGGCGAATTACGGAAGCTAGTGACAGCGACGGGGGTGGATGCGGTAATTCACAGTGGTCATCCACTCGACGATGAATGCTATAGTCATATTATTATTTATCGTCGGTCTGGTCGGGCACAATTTACTGATCTTCAGTCAAAGGTCGCTCACATTGTGTTGTCTGAAGTAAAATGGCTTCATGCGCAGGGGTGGCCGGAAGATCGTGGGGTGCAGTTACCAAAGCTGTCGCCTCGTGAACGCAATGTGATGCATTTGTTGCAGGAGGGGAAATCGCGCAAAGAGATAGCGGATATATTAGAAATTTCTGTGGGAACGGTGGCGGGGTACACCAAGGGTGTTTACAAACATTTTAGTGTAAAATCTCATGCGGAGTTGATCCGGAAGTTTTCTGGGAGATAGGTTTGGTCTAGAGTGAAAAACCAGCGAGGCAGAGGAGCTGCACTCGCTGGTCAGGGGTCGGGGGATTCTTTCTAGGAAACTAGATGGAGAGATTGTGATTTGCGGCAGCCAGATAGGGGGGAATGTTGACTGTGGACGCAACTAGTGGCGTGAGGTCACTAAATTCACCGAACTACTACACAGTTTATTGTGTAGTAGGTCTACTCCCACAATTGTGGGGTGGTCATTACGCGCTAGCTTTCGATTGTAGGTTGTGAGAGATTGTTTATAAGTAGGAATGCGTTTGGAGTTCTTGAAATTTATTGGCATTGTCTATGTGGTGTTGGCATGTGTGGCTTGTGGAGAAAAGACTGGAGTAAGGACTGAGCTTGAGGTTTCTGGGAAGCCAAGGCAGTTGATCGAGGCTGCGAGTTGGCAAATTGGAAAAACGCGAATATATGATCCTGCGTATGTAGTTCTAGAGTATCCGATGGGAGATATACCAATGGAGAAAGGGGTGTGTACTGATGTGGTGATTCGGGCGATGCGCAAGGCGTGGGGGATGGATTTGCAGCAATTGCTCCATGAAGACATGAAGGCGAATTTTGCGCAGTATCCGCAGCGTTGGGGATTAAAGAGGCCAGATAAGAATATCGATCATCGGCGGGTGCCCAACATGCGGGCGTACTTTAAGAGGCGAGGCTGGAGTGTGGCTGTGAGCCAAGATGCTGCAGATTATTTGCCTGGTGATTTGGTGACTTGTACTGTGGCGGGGCGTTTGCCGCATATTATGGTTGTGAGCAATACTGTGAATGCTGATGGGGTCCCGCTGGTGATTCATAACATCGGAGCAGGGACTCAGTTGGAGGATTGCTTGCTCGCTTACCCACTCACGGGTCATTACCGAGTGAAGTAGTTGCAATTGTTGGGGAGGGTCACTAGTTTTTGCGAACTGTGAATGGCTATCTAAGATATATACTAACAGCGTTAGTTGTTTGTTGTTTCAATTCGTGTGCGAAGCTGGAGCCAAGTGTGTATGCGGAATTGGGGGCGCGAGCGCCTGAAGTTAGCGATGCAGAGTTTCGCGAGGACACCACGGTAGAGCTAGAGTCGACTTGGACTGAGGGTAATGAGGTCGAGACCTTGGTGAATGGCGGAGAGTATTTTCCTGCAATGTTAGATGCGGTGAAGTCGGCTCAGAAGACGATTACTTTTGAAACCTTCGTGGCGGTGAATGCTGTGGTGACTTACGACTTGGTGATGGCGCTTTCTGATCGTGCTGAGAATGGGGTGAAGGTGCATTTCATTATTGATGGTATTGGCTCGCGAAAAATGGATGAAAGATATTTGGAGAAGTTGAGGCACTCGGGGGTGGAGGTGGAAATATACAAGCCGATGAATTATTTGTCGCCATGGGATTGTAATAACCGCGATCATCGGAAAATTTTAGTGGTAGATGGAAAGGTGGGGTTTACTGGGGGCGCGGGTTATGCTGATTGTTGGGACGGCGATGTGGAGAAGGAGTGGCGTTGGCGTGATACGATGTATTGTCTACGTGGGCCTGTGGTGGCGGATTTACAGCATGCTTTTAATGATAATTGGAAAGAGCTGACTGGTTCGACCTTGAGTGGGGAGGAGTATTTTCCGTACTTGAAGCAGGAAGGTAGGATGAAGGCGCAGGCTGTGCTAGGGGCGCCACAAGAGAGAGGAGATACGCTGGGGGCGAGCTATTTGTTAGCGATCGATGCCGCGAAGGAGTCGATTCTGATAGAGCATGCGTATTTTATTCCTAACAAGGAATTGCGCGGAGCCTTGTTGCGGGCGCGGCAGCGTGGCGTGGAGATAGATATTATTTTACCTAATGATAAGATCGACACGCCAGTGGTGCGTTTAACATCACGTTCGCATTGGCCGGAATTGTTAGAGGCGGGTGTGCGGATTTACGAATACGGCCCTTGTATGCTACACGGGAAGTTGATTGTTGTGGATGATGTGTTGTCGATCATCGGCTCGGGTAATTTTGACGATCGGACCTTTTTCATCAATGATGAGCTGAATGTGAACGTTTTGAGCCGAGAGTTTGCAGCGGAGCAGCGTGCGATGTTTGAGCGTGATCTTGCGCAGAGCCAGCGGATGACTATGGAGGATACGGGCTATAGTTGGTCGGAGCGCCCTAAGATGTGGGTTGGGAAGTTGATAGAGCCGCAGCTGTGAGGGTGGCTGCGGCCAACTGCTAAATTTTTAATGTTGGGTGTTGAGTCGCAGTACGATGAGACGAGAATGAGGTAGCTCGGCGATTCCGGCATTACCTAATGTTATTGGAAATGGATCTCTTCGATGGTGAGCCATTTCTTTTGGTCAGCGGTGACTGTGATTTTGATGTGCTTGGTACCGTCTGGTGCTTCGCCGGTGGCTTTGCCATTTTCGAACTGGGCAATTTGGGTCCAGTTTTGAGAGTCGGATGAGACTTCGAGAGTGCCGGAAGCTAGTGCACTACCGGATTTTCTGCCTTTACCGCCGGTGGTGACAGTGATTGGGCCTTTGGTGGTTTGTTTGAGGTGTACGGTGAAGTGGTCGCCTTTTTTGGCGGGGCGTTTTGATTGGAATGCGAATCGATTGTTGCCGATGATGGCGTATTCGGGGATATCTCTGTGGTAGGGGAGATTGGTTTCGACTGTGGCGCCTTTGCGGGTTTTGAGGGTGCCAGGGTTGAAGGGGTCGAAGTAGTTGATGCCAGATTTGGCGTAGCGCGCGAGGGTGGGTTTGAGACGCTTGAGGAAGTCCGGGTAGTTGCGCGTGGTTTGTGGTGACCAGACGACTTCGGAGAAGGCTGCGATTCTAGGGAATGTTTGGTATTCTACCTTGTCCCAAGTTTTCATGTATTGAGTCCATAGTTGGGCTTGGCAGCCGAGGATGTGTTTGGTTTTTTCGGAGCCGCGGAATGGCTCGGGAATGGGGTTGAAGTTATACACGCTGGCGAGAGGGCGGTAACCGCCTACGCATTCGTATGAAGAGCCTTTGCTTAGCTCGATGGCGGGATCGTTTTGGTAGTGATCGAAGTTAGTGTGTGCACTGGAAGCAAGAATGAGGTCATGGCCCATTTCAAGAGTGTTGCTTGCTTGAGTAGAGTTGCGCGAGAGCATGATGGTGGCGTTCGCTGGGATTTGTCCGTCGGTGAGAGCGTCTCCACCGATGAGTTTGCGCTGGTGCTTGCTGAGTATTTCGCTGACACGGTTAAAGAAGTAGGTTTGTAGCTCTTTTTCGTTTTGCAGCCCTTCACGTTTGATGACGGATTGGGCTTGTTTAGATTTTTTCCATTGGGTGATGGGGGAGTCATAGCCGCCGATGTGAATGTAGGGTGAGGGGAAGAGGGTGCAGACTTCGCCGATAAGTTTGTCTATCCATTGGAAGGTTGGTTCTGTGGGGGAAAGTCCATCGTGTGAGTCGCTCCATACGGTATGGACCTTTGGTGAGTAATCTTTGATGTCTTTGTTGCCGAGCTCTGGGTAGGCAGCCAAGGCTGCTGCGACGTGGCTGGGCATGGAGATTTCCGGAATGACTGTGATGTGACGATCTGCGGCGTAGGCGACAATTTCTTTGATTTCTTTTTGAGTGTAAAAGCCACCGTAGCGCGTGTTGTCGGAGCCCCATCGGTCGAGATAAGGGGGGGTAGAGTTACGGTAGGCACCGACTTCAGTGAGTTTTGGAAATTGTTTGATTTCGATGCGCCAGCCTTGGTCATCGGTTAGATGCCAATGGAATGTATTAATTTTGTGGAAGGCGAGCCAGTCTATCCATTTTTTGATATCCTTGGCGGGAAACATGTGGTGGGCGACATCGAGATGCATACCGCGCCAGCGAAAGCGTGGACTGTCGTGAATGGAGCAGGCTGGGATAGTTTTTGTTCCATCCAAAGGGATGAGCTGGAGAAGTGACTGAATACCGTAGAAGGCACCTGCGGAGTCGGAGCCTGTGATCCGGATGCCAGAGGGTTTGACTTGAAGGTTGTACGCTTCTTGTGTGTCGCCATGCGCCAGGAGCTTAAGTTCGATCGGGCGTTGGAGAGCGATACGGAGTTTGGAGTCGACGAGTTTGGCTTTGATGCCAGTGGTATTCTCGATGCCATGAGCGAGTATTTCGGCCTCTCTTTTTAGCTCGCTTTGGTAACGGATGGCGAGGTTTTCCTGAAGCTGGTATGACCCTTCGTTCCTTTCAACCTGAACAGGCTTAGGGATGATGGGGAGGCTATCCGCAAGGATGGGGGCGACCATGAGGATGAGTGCGCTGAGGAAATATTTCATAGGAGTGGGAGCTAAGACGTGCTCGGAGCTTAAATACGTAGAACGGCTCGACGGCCTATCAAACTTTATCTGCGCGTATGAAACAAAAATTCCGGCTACGGATGTCCGCGCCGGAGTTTGAAGGAATTTTGTCAAAGTGTGAGACTTAGACTAGGCTCATCATGTCGAGCACTTTGAATACATAGATGCCCGCCATTGCGATGAGAGAGAAAAGGAAAAGGAGGATGCAGATCGAGATAGTTTTTTTCGCCATCATAGTGCTTGAGAGTGTGTCTGGTGATTGTGCCCTTGAGAAGTAAAAAGCCCCGCTCGTGGTGGAACGGGGCTTTTAAAGGTGGTCGCTTAATTACGCACCAACGCTGAAGCGTTCGTAACGTACAAGCTTGAGTGTGTCGCCGAGCTCCTTGCTCTTAGCTTCGAGAAGCTGAGTGATGGAGATGTCAGGATCTTTAACGAAGGATTGCTCGAGGAGAACTTGCTCACCGAAGAACTTGTTGATCTTGCCTTCGAGGATACGGTCGATGATCTGCTCAGGCTTGCCTTCAGCGATAAGCTGCTTGCGGTTGATCTCGTTTTCTTCTTCAACAGAAGATGCGTCGATGTCTTCGCGAGTGAGGCCAGCAGGATTAGCTGCAGCAACGTGAAGAGTGATATCTTTCACGAGTTCTTGGAAGGAAGCGTCTGCTGTAGTTTCAGGCTTCTCAGTAGCTACTTCGATGAGTACACCAACCTTGCCACCCATGTGGATGTAGGATGCTGCTGCACCTGCGTCTACTGCGAAACGTGTGAGGCGGGAAATCTTGATCACTTCGCCGAGTTCAGTGAACTTAGCACCGAGTGCATTTTCTACTGTACCTTCGCCGAAGGAAACTTGGAGGGCGGAGTCAACGTCTGCAGCATCGCTGTTAGCGATAGTTTCAACGATTTCACCAACGAATGCTTGGAATGCTTCGTTTTTAGCGACGAAGTCAGTCTCACAGTTGATTTCTGCGAGAACGCCAGTTTTTGCACAGGAAGAAACGTATGCAGCGACGATGCCTTCAGAAGTTTCACGATCTGAACGGTCTGAGCGCTTAGCTTCACCTTTTTCACGGAGGAGCTTAGCTGCTGCTTCGAAGTCGCCGTCTGTTTCTGTGAGTGCTTTTTTACAAGCCATCATCCCAGCGGATGTGAGCTTACGGAGTTCTTGAACTGCGGATGCTGTAATAGCCATGATCTTTAAATTCTATAAAATGAGATTGGATAGAAATACTGCGGGATTTGAGCCCCGCAGTGAAAGTGTGTCTCTGTGACGTATTAGCCTTTTGTACCTACGACGATGGAATCGACGAGGTTTTGGAGGAGAATACGGATAGAGCGGATAGCGTCGTCGTTACCTGGGATTGGGTAGTCAACAACGGATGGATCTGCGTTGGAGTCAACGATAGCGATCACTGGGATGTTAAGACGACGAGCTTCTGCAACTGCGATTGTTTCGCGTGCGGAGTCGACGATAACGATAGCGTCAGGAAGTTTCTCCATGTCGCGGATACCGCAGAGGTTGCGGAAAAGTTTGCCACGCTCACGTGCGAGAGCTGCGAGTTCTTTCTTAGACATTGCCTTGAATTCAGGCTGTTTTTCGATGTCTTCGAGGTACTTGAGACGCTCTACAGAACGGCGGATAGTGGTAAGGTTAGTGAGTGTGCCACCCAACCAACGGTGGTTGACGTAGTATTGACCAGCTGCTTCAGCTGCTTCTTTCACTGCTTCTTGAGCTTGGCGCTTACAACCTACGAAGAGGATCTTCTTGCTTTTGCCAGCGAGGTCAGTGAGGAAGTCAGAAGCCTTGTCGAGATTTTGAACAGTTTTCTCGAGGTCGATGATGTAGATGCCGCCTTTGTCCTTCATGAGGAAAGGTTTCATCTTAGGATTCCACTTGCGGGTCTGGTGTCCGTAATGAACGCCAGCGTCTACCATTTCTTGGATAAGTTCGTTTACCATAATATTGGGTGTCTGCCCTTGAATCAGGGGAGCTCTGTGTTTGAGAAACCCCGCCGCTTGGGGATAGCTTCGTCTGAGTCTCTCGTTGTTTTGCGGCGGCGTGAGATGAAGCGCGCGGGTGTTAACAGTGGGTGACGGATTTGGCAAGAAATTGTTTGTTACTTTCCGGTGGTTTTTTCGTCTATTGCTAAGTCCTTGGATGAAAGTTGCTTTTGGTTAAGTGATCTTAACTAAAAACGGAGGTGATTTGTTAGGTGGGCTTGAGTGGTTTGCAGCTATAATCGGTCAAATGGTTCGAAGAAGCGGGGGGTAGTGGAGGAATTGAACATTGAGGCAGGAGAGAGTGAGTGCTCCATTTGCATTTTTTAGTTCAAAATTAATCCATGAATGGAGGCATCCTCCTTGTCATCTGATTGGTGTGAGATAGGTTCGGGGTGTGAGCCAATCTCTGATCGTACTTGAAGCTTTAGTTCCTGTCCTAGTGACGATTGGCGTGGGAGCGCTTTTACGGAAGTTTAATATCCTGCGAGCGGAGGTGGAGCAGGGGATGATGCAGATGGTGGTGCAGGTGCTGATGCCGGCCTTGACCTTGGCGAATATTATAGGGAATGAGTCGCTGAAGGACATTGGTGAGGTGGGGATGTTTGCGGGCTTTGGCTGTGTGAGTTTGTTAGTGAGTTTACCGCTCGCCTATTTTCTTGCGGGCGTGTTCGGATTGTCGCGCGGCAATGGCAAGCGGACTTTTGGAGTGTGTAATGGGATTCAGAATTATGGATACATGGGAATCCCTCTGTTGTTGACGATGTTTCCGGGTGAGGGCTTGTTAGGGGTTTTGTTTACGCATAACGTGGGGGTGGAGCTGGCGATGTGGACTGTGGGTGTAGCGTTGATGAGTGGGGATAAGAAGTTTTCGTGGAACTTGGTGCTGAAGCCGCCGGTGTTGGCAGTGATTGCGGGATTATTGATAAATTTTGTGGGGCTCGACTTTTTGTTTGTGGGAGCTCCGATGAAGTCGCTTGAGATGCTGGGCGCGCCGGCGATTCCGATTGCTTTAATTGTGATCGGAGCGGGTTTGGTGGAGCTTTTACGGAAAGAACGGTTTGCATGGAATGTGGCGATTGGCTCGGTGCTGGTGCGGTTGATGATATTGCCAGCTTTGATGATTGCTGCTGCGTATTTTTTACCCATTCCGACAGTGCTCAAGCAGGTGGTTGTGATTCAAGCGGCGATGCCATCAGCGATGTTCCCGATTGTCCTAGCAAAACATTACGGTGGAAAACCAGAGGTGGCAGTTCAAGCTGTGGTGGCGACGACGGTTGTGTGCTTTATCACGATGCCGATTGTGATCACGCTGGGGATGCAGATTCTAGGAATCTAGTAGACAAAGGCTTTTTCCTGAGGCATGGATGTCCTTGCCAAACCGCAGGAAGCTCTGTTTCGGCAGAGTGAATTGTACTAGAGGTCTTCAGGTTCTCCCCTGAAGGCCTCGACTTTTTAGAGGCTGTTCCTCAGATTTAAGATTTAAGTGTTCGATCTTATGTGGGCTTGATTTTCTGGCGAGTATGGGGAATGGTCGCTGCAGTTATGGCAATCGAAGCAATCAAATCAGTGGTGGGCACGGCAGTTCCTGTGCCGGGTGCAGATGTGGATACTGACCGCATTATTCCTGCGCGTTTCCTCAAGTGTGTGACCTTCGATGATCTGGCTGAAGGAATGTTTTACGATGAGCGCTTCGAAGAAGATGGCTCTAGCAAGAATCATCCGATTGATGCGCCTGAGTACAAGGGCGCTTCGGTGATGGTAGTTGGACCGAACTTTGGTTGTGGTTCTTCGCGCGAGCACGCCCCGCAGTCGATTCGTCGCTCAGGTTTCCGTGCGATTGTCGGTGTTTCTTTCGCAGAAATTTTCTTTGGGAATTCGACGAATCTCGGGATGCCTTGTGTGTCCTTGTCGATCGAAGATAACGAAAAGCTTTTTGCTCTTGTCGCAGCAAATTCTAGCCAAGAGGTTAAAGTGGATTTGGAAGCGAAGACGGTGACTTTTGGCGATACTGTATTTGCTATGGATATGCCAGATGGCGCGCGTGAAGCGTTGATCAATGCGAAATGGGACACGATCGGTGAGCTTGCGGCGCAAGATACACAGATTGATAAGGTCGCTGCATCGTTGGCCTACGTGCAGTAAATAGCGCTGAGAGACGATTTCAGAAGCCTAACAGCGACATTGGCTTGCTGTTAGGCTTTTTCTTTTTTTACAAATGCAGGAGGAGTGGTTAGCGTTTGTTTGTGCCCGCAGATAAAGAGATTTTTGTAGAAGTTCGGAATTTACATAAGAGTTTTGGGGCGCAGCACGTGCTCAAGGGCGTTTCTGCAAAAGTGTACAAAGGTGAGACGCTTGTTTTGTTAGGAGGTTCTGGTGGGGGGAAATCGGTGTTGATGAAGCATTTCATTGGGCTTCTCTCTCCTGATTCTGGCGAGGTGATTGTGGAAGGTGAGAATATATCAAAGATGTCGGAGCGTCGGCTGGGAAAGGTGCGGCGCAAGATGGGGATGATGTTTCAAAATGGAGCGTTGTTTGACTCGATGACGGTGGGGCAGAATATTGCATTTCCACTGCGCATGGGAGGAGAGAAGGATGAAGCGAAGATTCAGGAGCTGGTTTCTGAATCTTTAGAGATTGTGAGGTTGCCTAATCAAGAGGCTAAAATGCCCTCAGACTTATCAGGCGGCATGCGGAAGAGGGTAGCTCTGGCGAGGGCGATTGTGGATCGGCCAGCTTGTGTGTTGTTTGATGAACCACATGCGGGTTTGGATCCAATTACAGCGGATACGATTGACCATTTAGTGAAAGATTTACAGAGCGATCATGGGATGACGAATGTAATCGTGACGCATGAAATGCGCTCGGTGTTTCGGATAGCGGATAGGGTCATGTTTTTGAAGGAAGGGCAGGTGTATTGGGTGGGAGCTCCTGAGGAGTTAAAGGCTAGTGAAGATCCTGAGTTGAGTAATTTCATTCACGGTAGATCGGGTGAGGAGTGGGATGAGTGAGGGAGTCTGTACTTGCTTCTCATAGAAACTCAGCAAAAATATAATTATGTCGCTCAAAGAAAAACGCCCAGAAACTCTCGTCGGCCTTTTTGTGCTTGTGGGTTTACTTACGCTTGGTGCGCTGATTGTGCAGTTTGGACGCTTGGGTGAAACCAAGGGGGATAGTTATTACGTTAATGTAGAATTCAAGGATGCCTCTGGTTTGATCAAGGGGAGTGAGGTGCGTATGGGTGGGGCGAAAATTGGACACGTGTTAACATCGCCAGAGCTGACTGATGATTTGACGGTGATGGTGAAGCTCAGCTTGGATGATCGAGTGAAAATTTATGAAGGTTCCCAGTTTTTGGTCGAATCGATTTCTTTGTTAGGTGATAAGATTATTGTGGTACGTCCTCCAGAAGTGCGTAATGAGAAGGCGACTTTAGCGGATGGAGATATGGTGAAAGGTGGAGGAGCTGGTGGTCTTGATGCGTTGCAATCAGATGCGGAATCGGTTGCTCGAGATGCGCGGAAGTTGATGAAAGATGCGCGTACGTCTTTACTTAAATTTGACTCTGCGCTTGATGATATCCGTACGGTTTCTGGGCGACTTGGCGAGACTTTAGAGAAAGTGAATCAAGGGGTTTTAGGGGATGAAAACTTGGACGCTCTAAAAAACTCGATTGCTAACATCGAGTCAGCGACGGAAAGCTTTAAGAATGTAGGAGCAGGTTTAGAACCCTCGGTTGAGGAAATTGAGAGTGCGATCGCATCAGTTAAAGGGGCGGCGGAATCGGCTGAGCAGACTTTTGAAGCTGTGAGAGTGGAAGTGAAGCATCTCGGACCAGCAATTGATGAATTGCCGGCGACGCTCACTGAGTTTCGTACAGCAGCGCAGAAGATAAGCCGATTCGCTGATTCAGCGGATCAAACGCTCAATGGGTTGAGTGACGGCGAGGGTTTGCTGGGTACTTTAGTTTCGGATGAAGAGGTGAGTACGGATACCAAGGTGTTCATTAAAAATCTCAAGCGTCACGGTGTCTTAGGTTATAAAGATGATTCTACCTACGATGAGCGTGACCCCAAAGAGAGCCGTTTCCGCGGAGTGCGTAGGTAGTCAGGGAAGAAGCCAGCTGGGTAAAATTTTACTCCCAGAAAATTGCGGAATATAGCTGTTAGCGGCATACTTTTGCCTCTGTGGATAGGACTTTTTTAAAATTTTTGAGGCTGATTTTTCCTCTCTAACAATTCGATTTTTTTTGAGGCCCAAGTGGTGACTACTGAGACAATTTCGTCACTCCTGTGAAATCCTTCTTAATCCTAGAAACTTCAAGGGTTGGCGATAATTTGTGGTAATTAAGCGAATGGATGAATTCCATTCAATCCACAACATATGGTATTGTGAATAATTTGTGTATACCACATAGAAGAACTAGGGGTGAGAATGGCGTTGACCTAGGTGGGTGGTTTTGTGCATATTCGCCAACGTGTCTGAACGACACAGACGAGCACTCAAAGCGAGTGTGAAGCTACTTCCAAGCTTTCTATTATTTATTCATTTTTCGCTCACTATCCAATGTCCACAACCACAGTAACTCTAGGCGATCGCACTTTTGAAATCGACGAAGCAAAGGCTCAGGAAGCGTACGCGGCAAAGAAGGTTATCAATGGCCGTGACACGATGTTTTTCAACATCCTCCCACTGAAGTATCAGTGGGCATACGAGCTTTACCGTGAGATGAAAAACAACCATTGGGAACCTGAAGATGTAGCGCTCCGTGCAGATGCAGCACAGTGGGCCTCACTTCCTGAGGACCTCCAGCAGGCCGTCGAGTTGCTAATGGGGTACCAAGCGACATCTGGTGAAATCACTGGTGCTGAAGAAATCTACGCAATCCGCGATATTGTTACAGCTCCTGAGCTCAAGCTCGTTTTTGGTCGCTACGTTCACGAGCAGAATACTCAACAGGATGTGTTGGTGCACATTTTTAGTTCACTAGGTCTCAATCCTGTCACTTGCACCAGCAAGTTTGCAGAGGTAGCCTCGCAAATGAAGGCGCTGACTGATAAGCATCTCGTCGAGTTTGATCGCGATGTCGATATGACTACTTTGGCAAATAAGCAGGCTTTCGCCAAAAATACCTTCTTCTTTAGTCAGTGTATGGAAGGTCTGCAGCTCTACAGCCTCTATAGCGTGGTGTTGGAAATGGGTCGCACTGGTAAGCTCGTGGGTGTGACTGAAATTTTCTCCAAGCTATTGCGCGATGCCGGTTTCCGCTGTGAGCTCTTCCGTAAGCTTTTTGCGGAGCTTTGTCAGGAAAATCCAGATATCCGCACGTCTGAGTTCGATGACGAACTGGCGGCGGTGATGGACGAAGCGGTAGCGCTTGAAAAAGCATTCATCGCGACTCTCCCTGGCGCAGCAAGCGTTGGGCTCGATGGCGCCACGCTCAGCAACTATATTGATCACGTCGCGGCACGTCGCTTAGCGGCTTGCGGTCTTGGTCCAGCATCTGCTGGTTCTCCCTTGCCATGGCTCGATGAAGTATTTTTCCCGAACGAGGTCCACGCGGGCCACTCCTCAGCCACCACCCAATCCACTTCAGACTTCGACGACGACGATCTTTAAGCCCCAGCGGGGAGTGATAAGTGTCGATTGCGAAGTTTAGCATAAAGCAATTACACAGATTACTCCTCAGTTTCATCAAGCAAAGCACTTCACACTCCCAACTTCTCACTTTCAAATGACCACCACACAATTAGGCGACGCCAAGATTACTCTCGATTCCGATGCTGCTGAGCAAATTCTTGCCAGTAAGCGTGTGATTAACGGCACTACTCCGAAAGGTTTCGGCCTAGCTCCACTCAAGTACGAGTGGGCGTATGAAATTTACAAGAACATGCGCGCCAATCACTGGGAACCAGAAGACATCACTATGCAGAAGGATGTCGAGCAGTGGCGTAGCTCAGAGGTCACAGACGTTGAGCGCTGGATCATCAAGATGGGTATTGGTTACTTTTCCGCTGCTGAAGGCATTGTTGGTGACAATGTGATTCACGTGATCCGTGAGCTCGTTTCCGCGCCTGAGCTCAATCTCGTTTTCCGCCGTCATGGGCACGAAGAAAACATCCACGCTGACTCCTTGGTTTACATGGTTTCATCACTCGGTATCAATCCGCACGAATGTGAGGCGATGCTCGAAGACATTCCAACGATCAAGGATAAGACAAATTTCGTAGTGAGTAACAGTCGGGGCCTACGCCGCGACATGGACATGTCTAAGCTTGAGAACAAACAGGCGCTCGCACGTAACATTTTCATGTTTGGGCAAGTGATGGAAGGTACGCAGTTCTATGGACTCTTCGGTATGATCCTCAGTCTCTACCGCCAGAATAAATTCCCAGGTATTGGCCAGATGTTTCGTTACACCTTGCGCGATGAGTCGAACCACATCGAACTTCTTCGCAACCTCTTGATGGATCTGATCGACGAGAATCCTGAGATCTGGACAGATGAATTTCGTGAGGACCTCCGTGCGACAATGGCCGAAGGCATTCGCCTCGAAAAAGCATTTATCCGCGACTGTCTCCCAGTAGCCGCTGTCGGTCTCAACATGGCTGAGTTCGAACAATACATCGACTTTATTGCTGACCGTCGTCTCACTTCGTGTGGTCTTGAGCCACTAGTCGAAGGTGGTACCGGCAACCCATTTCCATGGCTCGCCGAAATGATGGACATCAAGAAGGAACAAAATTTCTTCGAAGGCCGAGTTACTGAATACCAAAAAGCGTCGGCGCTCGGAGAGATCGATGATGACGAGCTTTAGGCGAAGCCTAAAGCGAGTTTGTTAGAGTTCAGTTTTCAGAGTTCAGACCAGAATGATGAAACCAAACAACCAGTAAGCTGAAAACTTAAAGTCTCCCATGCTTCACACATTCGAAGATTTAGAAGTTTGGAAACGCTCTGCAAAGCTCGCCGCTGACATCAATATCGCCATTCATAATCACACAAACTACGCATTAAGAGACCAGATATCTAGATCCGCTATTTCCATCCCCTCGAATATCGCTGAAGGCGCAGAACGAGATTCAACAAACAATTTCATTCGATTTCTTAGAATTAGCAAAGGCTCATGTGCGGAATTAAGAACACAACTTTATATCAACCAGAAAGTAGCTCAGGAAACTGGAGCGAATAACCTCCGAGAAACCCCAATTTATATCCAAGAGACCAAGGAAATTCTAGCGATGCTTCAAGGTCTGATTCAAAAACTCCAAAAGACTAAATAATTCTAACGATTAAGATTCTATGAGTTTAATCAAGCTCAGTAGTCTGAAAACTGAACACTGAAACTCCCTGTCTTTCTTTATCCTTTCTCCTTTTTCCTAACACGGCGGATCGGAGCACCAAACCACTTTCTCTAACCAAAAATAACCCACGCAGCCCTACCCATGTACCGCAACCTAACACTCGAAGAAGATGTCGCGTTGAAAAACGTCGTGACCCGCCCGCGTTCTGAAAAGCCTGATTTCGCATGGCGCGAACAGCTTTCTACTAATAAAAGCGTTCCACAAGTGATTGTGGTTAACGGCGCGATGGAATCCGAGCTTTCGCTCGAAGATGTAGCAGACACCATCGGTGGTGCATTGACTGATCTCTTGCTCGCGCGTCAGGCTGAAGAAGATCACATTTTCAATGAAGAGAACCGTCACTTCGTTTCTAATGTCGCACACAACGTGGCAGAGTCACTCATTGAGCAGGTGACCGATGGCGGCCAGCTCAAGCTCACCAAGACCGACCTGTTCCTCCTCATCGAAAAAGCGCTGATTGAAAATGATGCGCATGACGTGGCGAAGTCGCTCGTGTTTAACCGTTCCCTTGCCGATAAAGGTTCGATCGAGATGTCTGGGATGTCCAATGAGCCCTTCACGGTGCGTCTCATTCGTCGCAATGGCAATGTGGTGCCTTGGTCTGAGACTAAAATTGAGAATGCAGTGCGTCAGGCCTTCCTCACCATGAAGGAAGATCCAGCGCCAGCTTCCTCCGTCGCTCATGCGGTTACTGAGCGCGTACGTAAGGAAGAAAAAGCATTTATCCACATCGAAGACGTTCAGGACATCGTCCAAGAAGAGTTGATGCGTCAAGGCCACTTTAAGATTGCGGCTCACTACGTTCTCTATCGTGCTGAGCGCGCAGCGAATCGTGTGCAGGAAGAGGCATTGCCAGTGGAAGATCCGCAGCAAGATTCTATGGTGGTTGTTACTACCGAGGATGGTTCTTCTGTTTTCTGGGATGGCACGGAGCTTAAACGACGCATCCAGTTTGCTTCCATCGGTCTCGATCTGTGTCTTTCCGAAGCAGACATCGAGCGAGAACTTCGCCGTTCCATTGGTACAGAAATCACTTCCGAAGGTCTGCAGAAAACCATCATTCTTAATGCCAAGACGTTGATCGAGCAAGATGCAGACTTCTCACTCTTCGCGGGGCGCATCCTACTTTCCTACATTTATGAAGAAGTGCTCGACTGGAATATCCTCGATGACGGGATTGAAGGTCTCAAGGCGGCACACGTCGAAGCCTTTAAGAAAAATCTCAAGCACGGTGTCGAGATTAAGCGCTATAGCCCTGAGCTGATCGATGGGCGCTATGACCTTGATAAAATTGCCGAAGCACTCGACCCGACCGCCGATCTCGATTTCGACTTCCTCGGTATTCAGACCCTTTACGATCGCTATCTCGTGATCGACAAGACTGGCTCTAAGCAACGCCGTCTCGAAGTGCCACAGTTCTTCTGGATGCGTGTTTCCATGGGCCTCTTCAAGGAAGACGGTGAGAACAAGCAAGACTGGTGTGTGCGTCTGTACAACCTCTACAAAGGCCGCCGCTTCTGTTCCTCCACCCCGACACTATTTAACTCTGGCACACTCCACAGCCAGCTTTCCTCCTGCTACCTCTACAAGGTCGACGACTCCATCGAGTCCATCATGCAGCGTGGTATCGCAGACAATGCCTACCTCTCTAAGTGGGCGGGCGGCCTTGGTGGTTCATGGACAGCTGTGCGCGGTACCGGTGGATACATCCAGGGCACCAATGGTGAGTCCCAGGGCGTCATCCCATTCCTTAAGCTGCACAATGACCAGCTCGTCGCGGTGAACCAGGGCGGTAAGCGTCGCGGTTCCGGCTGTGCCTACCTCGAGACATGGCACAATGACATGGAAGACTTCCTCGAGCTGCGTAAAAACACTGGTGACGAGCGTCGCCGCTGTCACGACATGAACACCGCGAACTGGATTCCGGATCTCTTCATGAAGCGCATGGAAGCGCGCCAGGACTGGACACTCTTCCGTTCGAATGACGCACCTGACCTCCACGACCTCTACGGCAAGGCCTTCGAGCAGCGCTATGTGGAATACGAAAAAATGGCGGAAGAAGGAAAGATCTGGGGACAGAAAATGCCAGCCATCGAAATGTGGAAGAAGATGCTCAAGATGATCTTCGAAACTGGCCACCCATGGATCACCTTCAAGGACCCATGTAACCTCCGTTCCCCACAGGATCACGCAGGCGTCATCCACTCCTCAAACCTCTGTACCGAAATCACGCTCAACACTTCTGACGAAGAAACTGCAGTGTGTAACCTCGGCTCCGTGGTGCTCGATAACCACATCCGCGAAGACGGCTCACTCGATCACGAAATGCTCAAGGAGACCATCACCGTCGGTATCCGTGCGCTTGACAACGTCATCGACATCAACTTCTACCCAACAGAAGCTGCCAAGACCGCAAACTCCCGTCACCGTCCTATCGGCATGGGTGTCATGGGTCTGCAAAATGCACTCTATAAGAAGAACCTCGCCTTCGCCTCAGATGCTGCAGTCGAGTTCAATGACGAGTTCATGGAAGCCATCGCTTACTACGCGTACTCCGCATCCAGCGACATCGCAGCAGAGCGCGGCACCTACTCTACCTACAAAGGCTCTAAGTGGGACCGCGGCCTCATGCCACAGGACACTGTTGACCTGCTCGAAGATGAGCGCGGCGTGAAAGTGGACGTGCCTCGCGGCAACAAGATGGACTGGACACCCGTGCGTGAAAAAATCGCTAAAAATGGCATGCGCAACTCGAACGTGCTCGCTATCGCGCCGACTGCCACCATCTCTAACATCATGGGCACCACCCCATGTATCGAGCCGAACTACAAGAACCTCTTCGTGAAGTCGAACCTCTCAGGTGACTTCCTCGTGCTCAACCGCCAGCTCGTCAATGATCTGAAGAAGGAAGGTCTCTGGAACCGCGAAATGCTCGACCAGCTCAAGTACTTCGATGGCGAGCTCGACGAAATCGCTGAGATCCCTGATCACATCAAGCAGAAGCACCGCACCGTCTTCGGCGTGCCTTACCAGGCTGTCATCGATGCCGCTGCGCGCCGCCAGAAGTGGATCGACCAATCTCAGTCGGTCAACCTCTTCCTCGCGACTCCAGACATCAAGACACTCTCACACATGTACCGCCGCGCATGGTCCACTGGTCTCAAGACCACCTACTACCTCCGCACACTCGGCGCATCGAACATCGAGAAATCCACTATCGACGTGAAAAAGCAAACCCGTGGTGTCGCCGCCGCAGGTGCCGCTGCCGCCGCCGCTCCGAAAAAGCAATACACCGCTGCGGAAGTCCAAGCATGCTCCCTCGAAGCCATGATGAATGGTGAAGAATGTGAAGCCTGCCAATAAACTCACCAATGACTTGCCCGCCGGAGCTTTAGCGAAGGCGGGTGAATGGTGTGCTGAGTGAGATTTGCAAGTGGGAAAAGATACCACATAGAGTTTGATTCGCACGAAAAACTAACAAGCCGTTATATGTATTAAATGGTCAATATAATGGTAAGTTTTTCATATTACGCTGGATGTAAAAATAAATGGAAGAAGACTCAAACTATAAAAGCGAGCTTCGTGACATAGCTCTGGAAGAATGGAAGGTTCTTCAAGGGAAAATTGATGCGTATGGAGCTCATAGATTTAGGGTAAAAGCTTGGTCTGTAACATTGGTTCTAGGAGCGTCTTTGGCTGGAAAATACAAGGGTGTTTACGGAGATTCTTTTGAGTGGGGATGGTTGATTATAATGGGGCTATTGCCCACCTCTTTCATAATTGTGGAAAATGAGCAGCTGAGAAATGCTCAAAAATTAATCTCAAGAGTCCAAATCTTGGAGAGAAATATTAAGAAGTTATTTAAGTTAGAGGGGAAATCTGAAAATGAAAGATTGATATCACCTAGCATTTATACATTTCTCTCCAAGCAATCTAAGAAAAAGGTTTCTCATGAAAACTATCGTACTCCTAGCGGTATATGGGCGAAGCTCTTCGGCTTTTTGAAACGAGGCACACGGACTCATGTTCCTTTGTTTAGAGAAACACCTTCTGTTTTTTTCTATGCAGTACAGTATTTAATTGTACTTCTCATTTTATTAGCTGGCTCAGAACAAGCAGTTGATAAATATGATCCAACCATAGTCATAGTTGATGTCATAAGCGAGTCAAACGAGTCAAACGAGTCAAGCGAGACAAGCGAGACAAGCGAGACAAGCGAGACAAGCGAGACAAGCGAGACAAGCGAGACAAGCGAGACAAGCGAGACAAGCGAGACAAGCGAGACAAGCGAGACAAGCGAGACAAGCGAGACAAGCGAGACAAGCGAGTCAAACGAGTCAAACGAGTCAAACGAGACAAACGAGACAAACGAGACAAACGAGACAAACGAGACAAACGAGACAAACGAGTCAAAAGAGTCAAAAGAGCCAAACGAGTCAAACGAGCAAAAGAGTCAACATGGAAGAATCACTAAAAACTGAGCTGAGTGAAGATATAAAAGAGATATGTAGTGATATTAAAAACACTATCTTTGATAGTGGGGATGAACTCATACCCTATCTGGACTCGTTGACGACTGCTCTCGTGAGTTATAGTCAGGGGATTGGTGTTGACGGGGTTACAGAGGAGACGCCTCTTCGGTTTGTTTTGAAGGCATTAAATAAAAAGAGGTTGATCAGTGATGTGGCGGTATATTTGTATGAAGATATAGTTGATATGCTTGGAGGGGTATATGGTGATATAGCACAGCTTGATGAAGGTGTGCTTGCAGATTTTAGTGATGAAGTTTGCGAATCGGATATTCTGATGTGATGGATTTATTTGAAGCGCAAGATTTGTGTGAACATGCGATAGTTCGAGCTGGTTTTGACTATACGGATTTTGAACAAGATTCGTATCAGATTATACTTTTTGGCTCAGCTGCAAGAGGTATGGCATCATCTGAGTCAGATGTTGATATACTTAGGGTTGTTGATCAGCTCAAAGATGGGGCAGATAAAACTCGAGTACAGACAGATGGATTAGACCTGATTACATTATCTAAATCTTATTTTTCTTCGAAAGAGTGGTTAGGAGGAGAATTGGCTTCTCATGTGTCTGTGTATGGTTTGTGGGTAAAAGGGGACAAAGGTTCGGTCAGTTTTGCTAGAGTTTCTCAAGAAGCCATAGCGACAAAAAAAAGAATAATTAAGAGCAGGTTACAATCTTTCCTTTATAACTTAGATAAATTGAATAGATATTATGTTCTAAGTAATATGAGGAAGATACGTTTAGACTGCCAAAGGTTGGATCAAATGATTTCGAATATACCTGTAATGTGTTCTCCAGAATTAGATCAACTCTGGAAGAGTCTAGATCAATCTGATTTGTATATTTCTACAATATTGGAAAGCTGTGATGTAGAGGTGACTAGTATCGAAAAATTTGTAAATTTATTAACTTAATGGATAAATAACGATATGAGTAATTGTGTAAATTGTGGAAAGCTGGTGGAGGAGGTGTGTAGGGAAATAGCAGCACCCAATGAAGGATATGCTATTGAAGGTAGACGTGAATGTTCATGTGGTGGTTGTTACTCTGTTGATGAATATAGGGTAGATGGGTGTAGAGAGAAAAATTATGGAGTATGCTGTCTTTGTGGGGAGCAAAAATCATACTAGTGGATGAAAGGCTCTTTAGGAGTGCGTTTATGTGAAAGAATGTGATGCTAAACCCTGCTCAGTATGGTGGATCTATAGCATTAATAATATCTGATTTTCTAGAGATTAAACCCTATCTGAGGTCAATCAGATACGATCTGAAATAGTAAGTGAAAAACTGTTCATTTCACAACTGTTAGTTAAAATATACTTGTTAGAGCTACATCGTTATGAGTGACGTGTGTGAATCAGAGCATTTGGTAGAACTGCAGAGATGCTTTCATGCGGAGGCCTTGCAGGACGTGGAAAGCACCTTGCAAGAGAACGCGATTCCTTACAAAAAGAGCAGCAATGCTCAGATTGTGTCGAGCGCTGTGATTGGCGGAGGCAGTGACCCAGAGGTGATTATTTCTGTGAGATATTCCTGCCTGTGTGAAGGATGGCGCGAAGTGTGAGGGTGGTTTGTTTTGAAGGAGGTCAGAAGGTGAGGGATGAATTGACTAAACTCTTCTTAGAAACATATGACATGGAAGGGACGGTTTTCCAAACCGTCCGGCTGCTAACGCGTCTTTGAGGGCATTGAGCTGAATGTCACCATACATCACCGCGACTTCCCATCTGTTCGAATTCTGTGAGATGTTATGATTATCTAACAATCGATCTGTATGATTCCCCGTGTAGGCGATTCCAACAATGTGCGTGAGGTCTCTTGTTAGGAGCGTTCGACCCTTCGCGTGCAGATAAGCCCTCAACCCCGCCGGACGGTTGAGGATAACCGTCCCAGCCTTATGCTTACGCGTACAAGCGTAGTTACAAAAAGAAGGCGAATTGATACTATCCCACTCTGACTGTGATCTGTTAGTTAATACCTATGGCTTTTTCTATCCCGAGTGTGACGGACAATGTGTACAAGTTTTATGCAATCTTTGGTCTGACTTTAATCGTCTCGAGTGTTATTGGCTCGATTCAACTCAACCGTATGAACAATGCGCGCATCCACCAATTCGCCAAAGATGTGGAAGCGGTACATCAGCGAGATCCTGAGTTTGCCAATGCCAAAGACTCGCCAGTAGTCGCCTCAGCATTGAAACAAATAGAAGTGATTGGTGAAGATAGGAAGGGGTTTAAACGCCTCCTGTTAGGTCTAGTAGCTGTGGGAGCTGGAATTTCATTCTATGGTTTTCGCCAATGGCAGAACGGCGTGCAGAAAATGGACGACGCAATCAAAGAGCTAGAGCTTAAAAAGCTTAAGTTAGAAGTCGAGAAGTTGAAGGGGCAATAGAGCATAGGGTGCAGAATATGAGATGGAGAAAAGCTGTTTGGTTCCTAGCGTTGGCAGGGACGCTTGTCCACAAGCGTCCGGCTGTGCAGCTGTCTTCGGAGGCTTTAGGGGGGCGGTTTTCGTGAAGGATCGTGATGGCTATTTTTTGACCTTTTGGATTTTATGACGCATCAACCCTGCTGGACGACTGAGGACAGTCATCCCTGCCTGGCGGAATGGTATGGCGATGTGTGTGGGTGGTTTGTTTCTGGCTGCGATGTGTTTGCTCCCTCCACATAAATAGGGGGACAGCCCCTTCGTGTAATGATCGTATCCATCCATTCGCCAAACAAATGGCAGATGCGAGAGCCGGATGTAGGTAAAGTTAAAGGCGCACCTATCGCTGCCTAATAAGTAAACGTAACAGTGCGTGTATTAGTTTGGTGTGTTTTACTCATAAAACACATTGCTGCTAGTCCAATGGGAAAAACATGGCGTATGCAGTGACGGTGGAGCTCGGGAGGGTATCTATACCGAGGATTTTCTTTGCAGTTTTCTGGTTTACTTGAATGAGCTCGACATCGTCCTCGCTGGGTGGAGCGAAGTGCTGGTTCACGGCTCGAATCGGGCTAGTTTTTCCGATCAGGGCATTTTCAGTCACTTCGAGCTTCTTTAGCCAAAAGACACTGCCTTTGCGCACAGCGCATTGGTCATCAGGGATGCGATTATGTGAGGGGATAGAGAGTTTTACTTTAATAAATTCTCGCTTGAAGGGGCCTTCTCCGTTTCTTAAGAGTTCGTTGAGAGCCTTGTGCACGTCGTTTGTCCAATCGGTAAGATCTGCGATGTCTTCCTCAACATAAGTTTTATCCTCGAGCACGTGGTAGTACTTGCGCGTTTTTAGGTGATTTAGGAAGGCTGCTTTTAGGTCGACCGAGTTTAACAGGCCCGTGATGAGTGAAGCTACTGAAGGTGTATTGCTAGAGAGCTGTATGCCAAGTCTGGATAGGTAGTCTTTGTAGGACTGCGTTTCGTTTTTAGAAGCGAGGAGCTGGGTTTCTAATTGTCCCTTAGATTCTTTTAGTTTTCTAATCTCTTGATTCTTACTTGCAAGGATAGCCCGATGCTCTGTTTTTGGGAGGCTTGCGGTTAAATCTGATTTAAGGGAGGCAATTTTTGATTTTAGTGAGGTAATGTCGGAGGTGGTAAAATCGCTATTCAGCCCTTCTCTATCGAGAAGGACTTGAATTTGAGAGATTCGATCTAGCGCCGATTGGTCATCTTTGAAGGAAGCATGTTGGATTTCTAGTACGCGGTTTTCGAGTTTAGCTTCTTTGTTTTGTGAGAAGATGGCAGTACCCGCACCAATCAGAATTGTAGAAACGAGCCCTGTGAGGTAGATGCGATTAATCTTGTTGGTGATGAGCCCGTAGAGAGCGATGCCTAATGCGCATAAAAAGGCGAGAACGATGACGACGAAGACGATATTTTGCTGAGAGAACATAGGATAACTTAGTATAAAAATTTCAGTAGTTTAGCCACGAGAGTGAGGACGATATTCGTTTATTTATTTTCAGAAATGGTCACTACCTTATGGAAAAGACGTGGGATGGAGACGTTGAGGAAGATGGTTTTTCCTGGGGCTAGGTAGGTATCGACTTGGTTAGCGGCGATACGGATTGCAGGTATGTCTTGCTGTGCTGGATAGCCGGCGATGCGTTCGCTGGTTTTCTCTGGAGGGCAAGTAGGATCCGCGATGACTTGAAGACTGAGGTCGGAGCCCTTGAGCTCTTTTTTAAGCTTTCCGACATCGATGATGAAGGATCGCCGTGAGGGATCTGTTTTGAGGCGGTGGACATCGATTATTCCTTCGAGTTTATCGAGCTTCCCTTGCTTTAGCCATGAGCTGAGTAGCACGAAGTAGCGATCGACTGGTTGACCGAGATGGTCTTTGACGCAGAACACAAGGTTGGCGTATTGCTCTCTCTCTATCACGGAGTGCTGGGCTATCCATTGTTTGTGCTGTGGCCAAGTCTCTGCAGTGACGCTGAGTGCACGTTTGATAGCCTCTCCTAGTTTGGGGTTGATGCGTTTTTTACCCGCTATGGAGCTGTGGTTGTATCGATCAAAGACAGCAAATGCTGTATCTGCAGAGAAAGGGGTCGTCGAGAGGTGATAGGAGTCGGTGTCAGTGGTATAGGTGGCGTTAATTTCAAAAGGTATGGGGTTAGCGCAGGGGATAGAGACTGTGCCGTCACTGCCGTCTTGATAGGTAATGTTTGTTAAGCCTCCATAGCCTTTGTTTCCAATCAGTGTGGTGACCAAGTGCTTTTTAGTTGGGTCAAACCAGCCTTTAAAAATGTCTCTCGCAGAAAGCTCTTGTGTGTAAGGAGAAGCGAGTTCGAGGCCATCGAGTAACTTCTTACCAGTATCACCAAAACCTCCTTTGAAGACTCTTCCCATGAAGGTCTTCCCTTCATCGGCGAGGTAGGATCCATAGTTCGCAGGAGCGAGCATGAGGATGCGGTGAGCGGGTGACTTCGATGGAGTCTTGAAATACTTAGTCAGCCATTCGCGTAGGACTAGAGCTCCTGTGCTATGAACGACAAAATCTACAGAATGAGGAGTACGTTTGAGTTCTTTATGCCGCCATTCCTGATCAAACGCCTCGGCGAGATCAGTGTAGGAGATGTCATCGTCCATTGAGAGCCAATCGATGAGTTTGATGGTCTTAACACTGGGAGTGCAGTGTTTGCGGATGTACTTAGCGAGAGGCTGGAAAGACTGAGCGTCATCGCTCCAGCCGTGGATAATTACAATAATTTTTGACACACAAGAAGGGGATTTATTTCCTTCTTTCTAACAATAGTTTTAAAAATGTAAAGTGATTAACTGTTAGTGTATTAGGTGTGTTGTTGGGGGGTTATTTCATGTTTATTAAAAAGATGGCCTGCGACTGTTGATTATAGGGGTGTCTGCAGATACACACCATATTATTCAATTGTGCTGAGCATGTATGATTATTTTTTTAAGTGAGTTTTTTGATGAGGACGTAATGCCATTGGTTGAGCCTTTTGGGAGAGGGGATGATACGCCCTTTTACAGCTTTAGAAAATGAGAGGGACGCGTACCCTTAAGCGTCCGACGGCTAAGATTCCTTCGATGGCGTTAAATTGCTCCATTACCCTGTATCACCACGGCTTCCCATTGTTCGAATGCTGTGAGCTGTATGTTTTTCTAACAATCGATCTGTGTGATTCCCCGTGTAGGCGATTCCAACTATGCGCGTGAGGTCTCTTGTTAGGAGCGCTCGACCCTTCGCGTGCAGATAAGCCCTCAAGACCGCCGGACGGTTTGGAAAACCGTCCCTGCCTAGCTGAATGGTGAGACTAACCGTGAAGGAGGTTTGTGCAAAGGTGTGAGAAAGTTTTTGGTGATGTGCGGATTTACTAATGTCATTGAGTTGCACGTCCGGCTGCTAACGCGTCTTTGAGGGCATTGAGCTGAATGTCACCATACATCACCGCGACTCCCCATTGTTCGAATTCTGTGAGATGTTATGATTATCTAACAATCGATCTGTATGATTCTCCGTGTAGGCGATTCCAACTATGCGCGTGAGGTCTCGTTGGTTGGAGCATTCGACCCTTCGCGAGGGGATAAGCCCTCAAGACCGCCGGACGGTTTGGAAAACCGTCCCTGCCTAGCTGAATGGTGAGACTAACCGTGAAGGAGGTTTGTGCAAAGGTGTGAGAAAGTTTTTGGTGATGTGCGGATTTACTAATGTCATTGAGTTGCACGTCCGGCTGCTAACGCGTCTTTGAGGGCATTGAGCTGAATGTCCCCATACATCACCGTGACGCTCTATTGTTCGAATGCGGTGAGATGTTATGATTTTCTTGGGGGATTCATCTTGTAGGCGATTGTAACGATGGACGTGAGGTGTCGTGTTGGGAAAGTTTGGGCCTTCGCGTGGGGATAAACCAACATCTCCGCTGGACGGTTTGGAAAACCATCCCTGCCTGGCGGAAGGGTTTATCGATGTGTTAGGGTGGTGTACCTCACTGCAGATCCAGCACCACGCGGTGGTCTTTTAACGAATCGAGGTGTGCTTGGGCGTCGAAGCATGCTGCGTCGAACTCTCTGACGCGGGCGCGGGTGTTTTCGAGCTTACTTTTGGCGCGCACGAATCGGCGGACGTCTTGGTCGGAAGTCAGCCTGAGCTTCGGCACCATGGCATTTTTGCCATTGTCATCTTTGGCGACCATCACGAAGTAGGAAGAATTGCAGTGCTTGATTTCACCCGTCTGGATGTTCTCAGAAGTGACGCGAATACCAACCGTCATTGAGGTGCGCCCAACATAATTGACCCTCGCTTTGAGGCTTAATAATTCACCCACATTGACAGGGTTCTTGAAGTCAACTTTGTTGATCGAGGCTGTCACACAGTACTTGCCAGAGAACTTTGAAGCCGCCGCAAAGGCGATCTGGTCCATGAGATTAAGGATATAACCACCGTGGATTTTCCCACTAAAGTTGGAGTGGGACGGCAACATCAATTCAGTGAGTATGACACTCGATTCTTCAGGATCTTTGACCATGGTTTGATAGTACGTATTGGGGGACTGCGAGGAACCTAAAAGAGAAGAAGTCGAATGCAAGTTGATAGTGAGCGGCACACCGACTCAGAATACAGAGGGCAGCAGTTGTCTTTTAGAAATTCTATTAGTCGTTAGATGAAGAAGCATCGGAGGCTAAAAGTTAGGCTGATTACGACGTGTGATGTAGCGGGGGCGCTTATACCATTCTCCCGGCTATATTGTCGGAATGGATGATTTTGATGATTTTGATTTGAACGCTAGTCAGCGGAGCTGATTACAATAAAGAGCGGCATTACTTCGGCTTCATTTCTGCGTTTTTCCTCAGTCATGTAGCCTGCTACAATCCTTCGTCATGCCTTGAGATGAAGGCCAAATTAACACCGCCATTTCGACAATCTATCCACTCAAATGGTATTATCCCTCGCGTCAGGCTGTGCAGCTGTTTTCGGGGCTGTTTAGTATGCGGTCGTCGTGAAGGAAGGTAGTGCCAATCGTTAGAGGAGGTTGCTAAGCTGGCATTGATGGGATTATTGATCACACTACACGACAAAAAATCACAACTGCTTGTTAGATAAAACCTTGACTACAAGTGCCATGCCGCAAAATAGGCATGTCTTTACACATTTCTATACTAACAACTCTGAGACAGCAGGTTGGAGGGAATCTTTCACGTCTCAAGTGTCTCGCTGACATTATTTTTGCGATCACAAAGTCTCGATCTGTCAATTTGGTGAAGCTGGCCACGGATAGCCAAATGGAGTGCTCACAAAGTAGTCGTTACCGTCGGTTCCAAAGGTTCTTTGCCACATGGGAACTGCCCATGCTCGCTATCACGCAACTCATTTTGGGAAAAATCCCTAAACCTAAGGATGGCTATATTTTGAGTATTGATCGAACCAATTGGCAGTTCGGTAAAACTCACATCAACATCCTAACTATCGGAGTGATTGTGGGAAAAATAGCTGTTCCTCTCGTTTGGCAAACCTTACCACAGACTTCCAAACGAGGGAACTCCAACACAAAGCTACGCATTGGGCTAATGAGTAAACTTCTCGAAGTTCTGCCTGCCAAGGACATTTACTTCATTGCTATGGATCGCGAATTCCACGGGAAGAGGTGGCTTGCTTGGTTAGACAAGAAGGAAGTTACTTTTGTGTTGCGAATCAAAGCAAATACCATTGTTGGTGATCTACTCGCTATGGAGTGTAAACGCTCGCGGGTAGAACGCCAAAGTATCTGGGGAATGAATCTCTATTTTGGTAAAAAAGAAGTTCGAACACAACGTACCCAAACGCTTTACGTCGTGAGTAACCGTTTCAAAAGTAAGAAAGCTCTGAACGCCTATCAGCGTCGCTGGGGTATTGAAGTACTCTTTGGTCACTTCAAAAAGAAAGGGCTCAACATAGAAGACACTCATCTAAGGGAAGCAAAAAGAGTCGACACACTAGTAGCCGTGGTCACCCTAAGCTTCTTCTTCTGTTTTAGTTGGGGAGTCATTTTGAAGCATAACAAAACCCTGCCTGCTTATATAAAACGCAAGAGTTACTTCAGGGCTGGCCTCGAGCATGTGATTGAAATGCTCAATCACCCCAAACGCTTAGAGCAACTGTGGAATCAGTTTTTAGGATGGATTGATAATGGAGCTTTTCCCAAAAAAATTGTCGTGTAGTGTGATTATTGATGATGTAGTCCCATTTTTGATTAAAGTCTTCTTGGTTGCGGATGCGGTGGTCGAAGAAATCGCGTTGCCATTGGATATTACATTGTTTGGCGATGTAGCGTTTCCTCGATTTCATGAGCGTGGACATTCCGGCACTTTTGTGCCAACTGAAGCTGATGAGCATGTGGAGGTGGTCTGGCATGACCATGATGAGGAGGGGGTAGCATCTTTATTGTTCGCGGTAGAAGAGCCAAGCGTATATGAGCTGGGTGGCGGGGGAGTTTTTTCGTAATTTTTTGGTGAGAGAGTTTCTTTGGAGGGAGAATGATAGTGCGTGTTGTTATTTGTTTGCAGAGTGTGCTCGGATAGGCAAGAAGCCTCATCTTGTGAGTAAAGACACCCCTACAGACAAAGCCGAAGTCTTCAAAAACCCAAAGGCATGGCGAAAAATCGTGGTGAAATACCAACAGCCTGATTTAGCCAAGGCTTGTTGGCAGCTGGTAAATACTCTGGTTTCGTTCTTCGCGGTGTGGGTAGCCATGTATTTCGTGTATGAGATCTCGCCTTGGCTCACCATTCCGCTGATGTTGATTGGTGGTGGACTGGGCGTGCGCATCTTCATCATCTTCCACGATTGCGGTCACCAGTCGTTTTTTAAATCGCGCAGAGCCAATGATATCTGGGGTTATATCACAGGCGTGCTGGTGTTCACACCGTATCGATTTTGGCACTGGGAGCACCGGATTCACCACTCTACCACAGGGGATCTCGATGGTCGCGCTGAAGGCGATGTCTGGACGATGACGGTCAAAGAGTACGAGGAATCGACTTGGTCGATGCGGTTGCTTTACCGCTTGGTGAGAAATCCGTTCCTTCTCTTTACGGTTTCTCCGATGTTTCTCTTTTTGATTTGGTATCGATTTTCGGTAAAGAAGGCGAGTCGGAAGGATCGCCTGTCGGTGTTGTGGACCAATCTAGGGATCGCAGTGATGGTGGGTGCGGGTTGGTATCTTTTGGGGTGGCAGAAGTACTTGATTCTCCAGCTTGGCGTTAGCTTTGTTGCGAACTCAGCAGGTGTCTGGATTTTTTACGTCCAGCATCAGTTTGAAGATGTCTATTGGGCGCGCAATGAGGAATGGAACTTCGCCGCGGCGGCGCTGGAAGGGAGTTCCTTTTATAAATTGCCCAAAGTCCTGCAGTGGTTTTCAGGTAACATAGGTTTTCATCATATTCATCACCTGAGCTCACGCATTCCGAATTATCGATTAGAGGAATGCCACGACTCTGAGCCATTGTTCCAGCAGGTGCCGGCCATGACATTGCGCAGTAGTTTGGCTTGTCTCAAGTACCGTCTACACGATGAGGAGAACGGCCGGCTGGTGGGCTTTGATTATCTGAAGGACTACCGCAAAGCTCGGCTGGCGCCTTAACTTTGGCTATTGCGTAGGCTGATTTGTTCGTTGAGCGTGAAGAAATCGTAGACGTAGCCGACGCCGAAGAGTCCACCGGTGAAGAGCCAAATGAGGCCGGTGCCGATCTTGCCCATGTAGAAACGGTGGATGCCAAAGAGACCGAGGAAGGTCTGGAGAACCCACGCGATATTGTAGTCGACAGCCCCTGAGCGGTAGCGGAAATCGCATTGCTTATCCATGGAGGGGATGAGGAAGAGGTCGATGAGCCAGCCGATGCCTAACAAGCCAGCTGTAAAAAACCAGATCACGCCGGTGATGGGTTTGCCGTAGTAGAAGCGGTGTGCGCCAGTGAAGCCGAAAATCCAGAGAATATAGCCAATGGCTTTGGAGTGTGTGTCTGTTGACATAATGCTGTGCATTGAATGTAAAACAAGGGGCCGACCAATCAAGGACTAAAGGGGCACAGCTAGTAAGAGCCGATCACTCATCGAGGGTTTTTAACCATTCTGCAAGTTCGGTGATGGTGGCGACTTTTTTATCTACTGGGATCGCGAGCGGGTAGGTTGTTTTTCCTGGGCGGGTGACGAAGACACCTGTCATGCCTGCAGCTTTGATGCCGGCAATGTCCCAGCCGTGAGCAGCGACCATCATGGCTTCTTCTGGTTTCACATTCGCCTGTTCGAGCGCCCATTTGTAGGATGAAAGTGCAGGTTTGTAGGTTTTGATGTCTTCGACACTTAGGCGTGCCTCGAAGAATTCGATTAATCCTGCGTTTTCAAATTGTGTCTGGACACCTTTGTTCGAAGAGTTAGTGAAGCTGATTAGACGATAACCTTGGTCTTTGAGTGATTGGAGTCCTTCTTTCACATCTGGATGAGGTGGGAGGCTACGGAGCGGAGTGACGATAGCTTCACGCGCTTGTTCTTCGGTGGTTTCGATGTCGTTGTTTTTAGCAACCATCATAAGGGCGGCTACCCCGATGTCGGCAAATCCGTGGTAACGCTCGGTGGTAGTATCGACCAGTGAGTAGTGCAGCATGGTGGAGAACCAGAGAGGCAGGAGTTCTTCATTTCCTCCCAGAGCTTTGCCTACCGAGCTACGCATTTGTTCGAGGTCTAGCAGAGTCTCGTTGACATCAAAGAAGATCACTTTCGGGCGCTTGATCGCTGCTGGTTCCTGAGCAGATGTGTTTGAGACCATAAGGGTGAGAGTTGAGATGATAGTGGTTAGGGTAGTGATTAATTTCATGGTACTATCTGTGTGAGAAAACTTTAGAGAATTTATTCCGACAAGGTGTGGAGCTGGCGGACCGTGGAACCCGTATTTAAGAGGTATGCTGCTTACATACATGCTTGTGCAGGTCGTCATCTAATGCATACGGAGCTTTAACTTAGGTGTGTCTGTATGTTGTTGCTTTATTAAAGAATCCTATATTAATTCGCAATTAGCTAGTTTGTTAGATCGGTCTGTTAGGATTTCTGTTCCAAGTGTTGTGATTGCAACTGTGTGCTCAAATTGAGCGGCGAGTGAGCCATCTTTGGTAATCATCGTCCAACCGTCTTCTAGTAATTGGACTTCTTGGCTACCAAGGACTATAACAGGTTCGATGGTGAAGGTCATACCCTCCTCTATGGTGTTGCCTGAACCTTTCATTCCATAGTGGTTGACCCACGGGGGTTCGTGGAAATGTTCTCCTATTCCGTGACCGTCGAAGCGTTCGATTACTGTGCAGCCTTCTTCTCTTGTGAAGTCTTGGATAGCGGCTCCAATGTCTCCAAATGTGGATCCACAGCGTGCTGCCTGTATACCTCTAGTGAGGGCTTCGCGAGCTACTTCAACTAAGTGTTTCGCTTCTGCACTCGGCTTACCTACAAAGAAGGTGGCTGAGGTGTCGCCATGATAGCCTTGATAGAGGGAGGTCAGGTCGATGTTGATTATGTCTCCTTCTTCTAGGAATTCATTATCTTTAGGAATTCCGTGACAGACAACTTCATTGCGTGAGGTGCAGATGCTTTTAGGGAATCCCTGGTAATTGAGAGGAGCTGGCGTGGCTCCTTGTTTGATAGTGTCAAGGTGGACAAACTGATTCAAATCTTCAGTTGTGATTCCTGGGGTGATCCGTTCAGCAACGGCGAGCAGGGTGTTAGAAGCTACTTTTCCAGCTTGGCGCATTAGTTTCATTTGTGATGGGGATTTTTTGATGATTTTTTTGTTCATATAGTCAGTAGTTGTTACGATAGAGTCTATTTTTATAGACGTTTCATTGTCTAACTGTTTTTTTGTTATATTGGTAGTGTGCTTATTGACAGAATGTTCTGAATCTGTTAGATAGTATTTTGTGACGGAGTTACGTTGCGATAAACAAAAAACCTAATTAAGAAATGACATACGATCATATTGTATCAAAAATGCCAGCTAACCGTATTTCTGAATTGCTTAAACGAGCACCTATAGATGCGGAAAGTCCTGAGAAATTATCTGAGCTTACTGGGATATCTCTTGAGAATATCAAGTTGATTGAAGCTGGTAAACTGGAGCCAACGTTGAATATGGCATATAAGCTTTCTGCCGCATTTCGTATTCCTTTAGAGAATTTGTATGCTGACGAGCAAAAGGTATCTACGAGCTTTAGTTCGGAGAAGAAAGGATGCTGATCAAAGAAGCTATTTTAGAATGAAGTACACGCCCTTGCATCCAGATACCTTAGCTGACCCTTTTGCTGTATATGCAGAGATTCGGCGTGAGCACCCTGTGTTTTGGCATGAGGAGCTTCACGCTTGGATTGTGAGTGGGTATAGGGACTGCAAGAGCGTTTTAGCTGCTCCTGATGTATTTTCACGGAATCCAATGCGGGTGTTAGGCTTAGGAGAGCAAGATATAGAAGAAATGACGATCCAGTCACATGATCCTCCTCATAGTATGCCGCTGCGGCGTGCGATTAGCACAGCGTTTGAACATGTGGATGTGGAGGAGATTTGTCAGGAGTCTGTGTCACTTCTGGAGGAGTTATTTGCCCGCCAAGTGAATCGTGGTCACTTTGATTTTATGGAAGAGGTGGCGGCACCAGTAGCGCTTGATTTTGCGACGCGACTCGTAGGTGTGAGGGGGCTCTCTGTAGAGCGCTATAGCAGGATGTTTACGGAAATTACGCGAGCAATGGATAGTGCATTAGAGCCTCAACGACAGAGAGCTGGTGAATTGGCTACTGAGGAGTTAAATAAAGTGGTGAATCTTTCGATGGAGCATTTTTTGCCAGGGAGTGTGCTTGCTGGACTACACGCTCAAGATGCTATAAAATCGATGTCTTTTGGCTATGTGCGCAATACTGTGTCAGCGATGTTCAATGCAGCTTACAGTACAGCTTATACATCGATGGGGAGCTTTTTAAACTTAGGCTTACAGGATCCAAGTTTAGTTGCTGAGATCAAAGAATGCGATTCTATGACGGGAGTGGTTCAAGAGTTGTTACGCCTAACCAGTCCAGCTCAAGCTACGATGCGGTTTGCTGCGCAGGATGTTTCTCTGGGGGGAGAGAAGATTCGAAAGACAGATCCGCTTATTACATTATTGGCTTCTGCGAATAGGGACTCTGAGATGTTTATGGATGCAGATAAATTTAATCCGGATCGTAATGCGAAGGCCCATCTTGGCTTCGGCTGGGGTCCACATTTTTGTGTTGGAGCGATGCCTGCACAGTTATTTCTTAGACATTATATCGAGCGCCTTGGGTGGATGACTTCACAGGTTATTTTATCTGGTGGGGCAGAGTGGATGGATACGGTTACTTTGCGCTGTTTGGCTTCACTTGATTTAGAGGCTATAGAGTATGGTGAGGACGGTGTCGAATCCGAGGATGTGGAGTGTTTTGTTACTGGAGGATGAAGACACTAGTTACAGGCGGTTCTGGTTATATAGGAACTCACATACTGAAGCATTTATTAGAGCAGTGTCATGAGGTAACAGTAGTGACACGTCATCCTGAGAAGCTGAGCCGTGGAGGTTATGGTGATGGATTAACCATTGTGGAAGCGGATCTGGAAGATCCTAGCTGGTATAGGTCTGTGTTAGAGGGGCAGGACTGCTGTATTTATGCTGCACTCGTGTGGGGAGATGAGCGGCGAGAAATAGAAGGGTATGATGCGAGTATTACTGCACGCTTTTTTGAAGCTGTAGGTCAAGCGAAGGTTCGTCGTGCTATTTATCTATCCTCGACAGCGGTGCATCGTGGGTCTGTGGGACGGATTAATGAGAGCGCAGTGTATAGCAGCCAAGAGCTTTATGGGGCGACTAAGGCTGCTGGAGAAATGTTTTTCCGGGCTGCGTGTGCGCGTCATGCAATTTCGAGTGTAGTAGTGCGACCTGGTCCCGTGGTGGGACGTCCCGCATTTGATGATGCGGCGTTTCGTGGTCCACAGCAAGTGCATGCTCTAGTGGAGGAGGCGTTTACGAGTGGCTTACTAACAGTAGGGCAGCGTGGTTGTTTTCAGCTGTGTGATGTGCATGTGTTGGCACAGTTATTGGCTCAGCTGACAAGGAGTGAGAGTGTTGATTCTACTTATTTCTGTGTAGGTGTAGAGTCTCTGTCTTGGGAGGGTGTAGCGGAGCTTATCGCTGTACGCACGGGCGGAGAAATACGACTCAGCCTAGAGAATGAGGAGCGTAGGGAGACGCCATACTTTCAGACGGATCGGATGCAGGCATTTTTGGGCCGTGAGACATACTCAACACAAGCATTGATAGAGCATCTGGACTATTTGATTGATAAAGAAATGAATAGGAACTCTGGGGTAGTTTCTTAAGTGTTGTAGTGTGGAGTTGGAGTGAATTTTTTTAATATAATAAGAACTAGATATGTTGAATAGTTTTGATGAATGGTCACCATTACGAGAGGTGATAGTAGGTAGTGCTAAGAATTATTGCTCGCATGACCGAGAGGTTTCATTTGATTTATTTTTTCATGAGAATTTGTTCCGAAGTGATTGGGCATACCCTCGTTTGAAAAGCTCTACTCAGAAGCAAGTGAAAGAGCGTGAGTGGACGATCAAGAAGCGTTACGTGGATGAGCTGAATGAGGATGTGGAGGGGTTGGCCGATACTCTCGAGATGCTGGGTGTGAAAGTGCTTCGGCCAATTCCATTACCAGAAGATGCTGAGGCGATTCGTGGTTTCGGGTGGGAGGCGTTACCAGTACCGGCATTGAACATTCGAGATAACACGCTTTTACTAGGTAATGAGATCATTGAGACTCCTCCTGCAGTTCGTTCGCGTTATCTCGAGACGCGTTTATTGTCGAAGGTGTTTCGCGAGTATTACGATGCAGGGGCAAAGTGGACGACTATGCCGAGACCGATGCTGACAGATCGTTCTTTTGATTTGTCCTATGCGCGTTCGACTGAGACCACTCTAGGTGGCCCTACGGAGCCGATTGAAAACCCGCAATCATCGCCATTTGATGTCGGTTATGAAATGATTTTGGATGGAGCTCAGGTGTTACGTTTGGGAAAAGATTTGATCGTGAATATAGCTAATGCAAATCATGCGAGTGCATGTGAGTGGCTAGAGCGTCATTTAGGAGACCGTTATCGAGTACATCGAGTGCACCAAATGAGTGATAATCACATTGATAGTATGATTTTGGCGTTAAAGCCTGGTGTTTTTTTAGTACGTGATCAGCGAGTGAGAGAGTTTTTACCAGAGCCATTCAAGAAGTGGAAATGCATTATCCCTCCCGAGCCGACGGAGAATCAATTTCCAGTCTACGATGACGGAGATTTGTTACTCACATCTCCTTATATTGATTTGAATGTTTTGTCCATTGACCCTGAGACAGTTTTAGTGAATGAGGATTGCCCGAGTGTGATTCAAGCTTTGGAAAAAGAAAACTTTACTGTGGTGCCAGTAAGGCATCGTCACAGACGGCTATTTGGTGGAGGTTTTCATTGCTTCACGCTCGATACTGTGCGCGATGGTACACTAGAAGATTATAGATAATATCATTAGTTTATGTCGTGTAATCGTCTTATTGTTGCCAACCACATTGATCCTTCATTACTAAAGCAGCCTGATCAACGAACATTCACGCAACGTGTGTTCTGGTTGTTAGAGGAAGGTGATGTAGTTATTGTGTCTTCCGAGCCAGATCGCCTATTTCTCAAGCATGTTTGTGGATATTTGGGGATTTCTGATGACTCTCTAACTTTCATTCTTGTTGGCCAGAGTGAGAATGAAGGTCGTGTGTTTGAGCCTCGTGCTTTACTTGAACCATTATTTCTTCATAAGTTAGAGGATTATGCGGAGCATTGTACGGAGCTTGTGAGTTTATGGCCGAGTGTTCAGGTGGCTGAATTGGCTCAGTGCTTGGGAATTGAGCATGTGTATCCAGGATCGGCGTTTTTTAGTCAAGGTGGGGCTGCATTTGCTAATAGTAAGTCGAGTTTTCGAGTGCTGGCAGCGTCTGCCGAAGTTCCGATTCCTAAAGGTGGTGTTTGCCAAACTCAAGAAGAGTTGCCTGATCGTATTCAATGGTTACTTAAAGGGGCAGATGGGGTGATGGTGAAACAGTCACACAATGGGGCAGGTGCTGGGTGTGCGGTGATTTCTAAAGGGTCACATTTAGTTCCTCGTACGGCGGGCTCGATCTGGACTAACGATCTTGGTGAATTAGAGGACAGTATGGAATCTTTATGGCATTGGTCGTCTGTGGCTGGCCGTTTTCCTGTCGTGGTTGAAGAGTTGTGTTTAGGTTATCGAACCGTGTGGTTTGAGTTTGAATCGCGTGACGATGGAGTTGCTTTGCGCGCTATTGGTGGGCTTGAATATGAAGCTGGGAAAATGGTGCGTGAACATACGCCGCTGCAATGGGATGTGCATCCGGTGGGTCTAGAAAAAGCTCGAATAGATGCCCATCGCCTAGCTAGTAGTTATCATGCCATAGGTTATCGCGGATATTTAAGTGCTGACGGCTTGATCAATGATGATGGTGATTATGTGTTTACAGAAATGAATGCTCGTATTGGTGGTTCTTTACCGATTTATGGAGGTGTGTGGGAACGAGTGGTACATGCTGGACAATCCGTGGATCGGTATGTCGTGCAGCACCTTTCTCCAAACCATTGGCCAAATCTTGCGACGGAGGAATTGTTACGTAGGTTGGATTCTGCTGGGTTATTGTATGATCAAGAATCACGTACTGGAGCAGTGTTAGGTATTCCTCCATTACGTGAAATCGGGAACGGAAGTTTCTTGCTGATTATTGTGGCAATGGACGCTGAGGATCAGAATCAGCTATTTTCTCGCATCGAAACAGCGCTAGGTGCTTCATGAGGTGTTTAGGTGTGTGAGTTAAGGTGAAGGTCTGCGCCCAATCGCTGTTCTTTGCTGCTTAGGATTTTTAGATACTATGTCATGATTCCGCCACCACTTGGGTCGTGGTCATCATGGTCTCTGCGTGAGTAGTACCAATATTTCATAAAATTACGGTGATCCTCATCGCTAATGGTAGAAGGGTCGTATCGAATACGGCGTTTGCGATAGAGTTTGGCTGTGGCACGCATTTTGTGTCCTTTTTGGATACCTCTCCGAATTTCATTTTCTGTTCTTCTCCACTTCTTAAAGGTTCGTTTGCCTTTATATCTGTTACCTCTATTGTGGCGCGGTTCTTGCGCGAAGATGTTTGCGGTATCTTTTCCTGATCCTCCATATTGATTGCCGAAGATATGGCCTGCATCAGGCTTCATGTTAGACGTGCGGGGTGGCTGGATGTAGCTGGATCTTCCTCGGTAGGATTCATCCTCATTCGTGTATGAAAGAGAGACTTCTTCTGGGTAGAATGAATTAGGGTCCTGAACGTAGTCTCGTGTTTTTTTACTCGTTCCCGAGCCTTTCCCTAGATCCTTTTTATCGCGCTCGGCATGGTAAACATCGACATTTCTTAGACGTCTAAAATGGGATATGCTATGATTTTTGGGGTCATTGCACATAGGGTCGGAGCAGCCTGGTACACCACAGAACCGTTGTACGACTCCTTTAAGTTGTAGGGGCTGCACCATAGTGCATGCGGGGCATGAGCAGCTTTTTTGGTGTACACCCTTTAGCTGCGAAGTTTCGTATCTATGGTCTTTAAACGGAGGGGGGGAGCTATTTTTCGTTTTGCTTGATCGGTTCGGGTGAGCTTCTTGCTTTGTTTCGTGTAGGAACATTTTATGTTAGACGTCATTCATTTGCCAATTTGCAAGCTAAGTGAAGAGTAGCTTTTTATTTGATTAGGCCCCTAATGGACACACCGCATTTACATGCCAGCTAACATCGTTTCTGACTGTGATGCCAGCTTTTACTTTATGAGCAGGTAGGTAACACACTGCATCCCAATTGTTTTTCACTTTGCTTTGCATAGAAAGAGCTACGCCGGGAGTGACTTTCATCATGCCAGACCTCGGCCTTGTTTCAGATGCCGCTGCAGCTATAGTGCCAACTACTGCGTCATTTTGGACGAGCTGGATTGGGTAGGTGGCGTAGTTTTTTACTGTGATACTAGCATTTGGAGCTTGATAGGTTTTTAGAGGGAGTAATGAACTAGGCCAAGTGATCTTGACTGCTGGCGCATTACCAGCTGATGGAGGAGGACTTGTTGGGCTGCTCGGCGTCGACGCGATGGTGTGTACAGGCTTGGATGCTGCGGTAGCGTATACACTAGCTAGATTGCTGGCGCCACCATTTGTGGTCTCAGTAAGGGTGAGGGCTCCACTGTTGTTGCTTACTGAGTAGAGACCGAAGCCTGCTCCTTCTTCAAGCATTTGGAAGGCGATTTGGCCAGAGAGTTGAGGGTAGAGTTCAGTGCGCGTGTACATTTCTGGGACAATTTTCCAATCGCGAGGAGTGGAGGAGAGGCCGCCAGTTTCACTGAGAATCACTGGTACTGGTAGAGGGCTAGCCTCAATAGCAAGTCCATCATAGGAGGACATTGGGTTACCATTGAGGTAGCGGTAGGTATTGATGCCAATGTAGTCCATTCTCTCAGTGCTATCTCCGCTAGCATAGTATTGGGCAATGATATCAGTGCCGATAATGCCGACCTCGTAGTCGTTTGGGTTCGTAGTTGTCCAAGAGCTTTGTGGCCCATCTTGCATGGCACATCCTACTGGAATGGTGCGGTAGTTGTTTGTGCTGATGTGGTGTTTCACGTCCCGTGCGAAGGAGCGCATCGCTTGGGCAACCTTCAATTCAAGATTGATCGTCATTTGGACGATTTCTGCATCCGTCTGATTGGGGGTATCTTGATGTAAGTTGGCTGCTTGTTGGCCTGGAAATTCTACTTCGTTACCTACGGAAAAGCAGAGAGTGTTCTCGTAGTTACTAAACTCATCGACAAGTTGTGCCGCATGATTAAATGTGGACTGAGTGTATTCAGCGTTCATACGCTTTATAGAGTATATGGAAGTGGCGAGACCGAGCATGACGTAGATGCCATTTTTTGAAAGTTCTTCCATTACCTTACTATGGCTGTTCTTCGGGTTTGCTTGATACACGCGAATCATATTCACATTCAGCTTTAACAGCTGTGGAATGACGGTTTTCTTTATGAAGTCGATGTGCGTGTCAGAGAGAATATCATCGATTTGTAAAGCTGGGACATCTTTAGCTGAGAGAGCTACACCTCTGACAATAAACCTTTCATTTATTGAGGTGGTATAGAGAGCTTTACCCTTGATAGTGACGACTGGAGTTTTTGTTAGATTCATGGAATTTTATTTTTCAATCTGTTAGATATTTTCATGCAATCTAACAAAAATCAATATATAGTTATGTTAGATTGTGTGTAATTTATTTTGGCTAAACGATTAGAGGTGTTTATGTCTACTCATTCAGAGCATATTAAGGAGGACTTCAGAACTATCTCAAAATTCTATGGGTATGCGCTTTTCAGGTGTTGAGGACTACGATCACTTCACGAAAAGGAAAATATTATTCGTGCCATAGTCGAGAGTAGCGGAGTGGGTACTGAGTGCGGTTATCAGTAGCTTCGAACGAGGCTTGAAGGGGTAGTGATGCGCCTCTGCCAAAAATCAGATTTAAAACGTTTAAAACCAAGTGTATAGAGTTGTCTACGTTCGGTTAGATAGGCGTTGTAGTGTTGTTCGATCTCGGTGGGTTTAGAACCGCTCTCATGGGGGAGGCTCGAGATTGTTTCTAGGGTATTGCGCAGTGCTTCTGCGACCCCACGGCCAGTCAGGGGGTCATATGAGGCGCGGGCGTTGCCGATATGATGGTGAGAGTGGCTGACGAGTGCACATGTTACGGAAGTTGCGTGAATCGGGCTCTGCATCTGCGCAGACATGAGGATGCTCACTAGGCTAGGCGGTAGCATTTCTTGCCAAACATGCTCTTTGTTGAGTCCTTTGATAGTTTCACGATCTGTTAGGAAACCAAGTCCAATAATGCCTCCAGGAGCAGGCTGTGCATACCACCATCCGTGAGGTGTGGCTTCGATCCGAAGGCGTAGATCAAGTACATTCTGGCAATGGTAGTTACGGGTGAATGCGATCAGCTTGTCGGTAATGATAGCTTTTTTTGCAGTCTCTGATCCAGTTGCGGTGAGAATGATATCGGCCTGTCTAGCTTCTTTAGTAAATTGCACTCCTAGTATCTGAGCGTGATTGCGCAGTGCGGAGTCGAAGTGGTCTCTGCGGGTACTCCAAGCATGGCCGTGTGGATTCAGCATAGCATCGCTATATTCTTCTTCCTCAGTGGACCAGCGAGATATAGTCCCAGGAACTGGCTGAGCGACCTTGCTGAGCCAGGAGCGGTCGAGTCCGATCTGGCGGAGGTAGTAGAGGACATCTGGGCCAAGCGCCTCAATGCGCTGTAGTGGAGAAGCGCGGGGGCGCTCTTGGATTAAAACCGAATGACCTTCTCGTGCGAGCCATGAGGCTGCGAAAAGGCCGGCGGGTCCAGCCCCTTGGATGAGGACATCAGTATGGGATGACATCGGTGGCTTATGGCTTTTGGAAGCGAATGTTTTTCATGTCCTTTCTGTCGTTTTCATCTTTGAATCCAGCCTGCTGAGCTGCATGTGTAGCGGCAGCCTGTTTGGTAGATTTGCGCACGCTGGAAGCCGCTGATTGGACTGATTTTTCTAACTCTTTGGGCACCGTCTGGACGTATATGGTGGTAGGTACGCCATCGAGGTCTGTTGGGCCTGGACGAGCTTCGATGATTCCCATCTTGCTGAAGTAACTGACCATAAGAGAGAGCTGCTCTTTACTGTTGTGAGTGGGCATAGTGGCGTACCAGGATTCACGGTGGAGGAAAGCATTACGGCGTTCTACAGGATTATTGCTGGTGTTCATGAGAGTCTGGTAATCTTCCTCGGTGAGGACTTGGTTTGGTACATGTGCAGGCCAGAATGTGGGAATAGTCGAGTCATATGACTTGGTATAGCCAGAGCGGCAGCCTGCGGTGTCTACTTGCCAAGGGACTAACATCCAGCGGGTGAGTCCACCTGGTCCTTGAGCGTTGAGAGGTCCATCGACGGCTAGGGCGATGTCTTGTGTGAGGTGGCTGCCGAAGTCGAGTTGCGGTAATCCTCCTTTATTGCGCTTAATACGGAATGGGGCTTGGTACATGGTGATGTGGCGCATTGGCCAGGTGAGTTCGATACCTGGGTGGAAGGCGTCGGCAGCACAGAAGTGCAGGGAAGCCTTAGTGAGAGACATCGGCTGTTCGGCAAGTGGTACTTGGTCGATGTTCTGCGGTGGAGCAGCGACTTCGGCCCAGTCGGCTACAAAGTCGCCGAGCATCCAAGCTTTCAGCGATTTTTCAAGGAGGTCAGGTAGGAGGAGGTAGATTTCGGCTGAAAGGTCGTCATCATAGGAGCCGAAGGCATCGCCGTAAAGCCACGGCCATGTACGTGGGTTCGCGCCTGGATTGTCCTGAGCTGGGCGGAAGGAATTATAGATTTCTCGGCGTAAGCCTCCAAATGCATCACGCTCGCCATGGATCCGGCAGAGCTTGTCGATGAATGACGGGTTTTCGAAGTTGAGTGGACCATCGGCCCCAAACATAGTAGCGAAGCCTGCGTTTACCCATTGTAGTCCAGATAGGCGCTGGAGGATCGGGTAGACGTGCTTGGTAAAGGACACTTTTGTTGGAGCGTCGAGCATAGCATTCTTAATGAAGAGCTCCTCGAGGAGTTCGTACATGGTGCGCCAGCCGATGATGTCGGGCGCAAACTTGGGGGGGCCAAAGGCTACCCAGGCTCCCTCGACAGGGATCTCGGATCCATTGATCGTAACGGTGGCATCGACTGGTCCATCAGAGGTGTCGTCATGCCATCCGATGGCATTGCCAAAGCCATTGTTTTGCGCCGGGTTGAAGGCTGGCATGCCTGTAGGTGAGTTTGACACGCCATGACCACCGAGGACAAGTAGGCGTCCTGCGTCATCGGTGCGGAGTTCACCTAAGTAGACTTTCTCTCCCATAAATGTGCCACTGTCGAAGCGTGCACCTTGCTCTTGATTTTTGCTTGAAATGCTGCGCAAGCCAGGATCGATGATCAAGGCTGCACGATCTTCAGGATCGACCACATTTGGGTTGCGACGCGGCATTTTGATGTCCTTTGCTTGCTTGAGGTCGAGAGCGACACTGAATTCATACCAAGCCGACTTGAGGTTTGCGATGTGCGCCTGCCATTCGATTTCGGCATTATCTGCTGTGAGCTCGGCCACAACTTCGCCACCGGCATCGTAGCCGTAGATGCGGAATTGCACTGCTTCTCGCTTTATTGCTCCAGTTGCATCGCGGTAGCTATGCGGTGGTCGAGGTGCAGGGGTACTCACTTGTGGTGTGAGATAATATTCACTAGTTGCATTGCCCACTCTGCCAACACCAATTGCAGGGTGAATTTCAGCACGGACAATACGAGATAAATCAGAGTTAGATGAGTCAGACATAGTAGAGTTTTTTTATGAAGAATAGATTGGAAATAAGGAGTGGAGGGGATCTCGCAGTTGATTCCAATTTACAAAATGGACACGTAATCTATCTAACTGTTAGGCTGATAGTGTAAAGGATATTTCTATCGGTTAAGCCTTAGGCCGTATGAGAGTATTGTATCATAGCGCGTCGGCGTGTACTGCTGAGTAGAAGTGCTTGGCTGGAAACATTCTCTGAGGTTTGGCTTTGTGCGTTCGACCTATGTTAGTTCTTGGGGAGCGCAGACTCAGCGTTCTATTCAGAATTTTCCGTTGGTGGTGTGGCAGACGGGTTCAGGCACGCAGACGAGTATGAATAGTAATGAAGTGATTGCGAACCGTTGCCATGTGTTAGGAGGGGGACTGGGGGAAGGTGGGGGCATTCGAATGATGACGTGGACAAGTCGCAGTCGTCGAACGATACATTTCTGACGGCGATGCACATCGCGGCGTACAAAGTGCTAGTGGAGCAGACGCTGCTGAAGGTGAAGACGCTGCGTGATATGTTGGCTGCGAAATGAAGGATGTGGTAAAAATTGGGCGGACTCACTGGATGGATGCTACGCCGCTCACCTTGGGGCAAGAGTTTTTGGGCTATGTGGCGCAGCTTGATTACGGCCTCAGAGCTCTTAAGCATTCTTTGTTTCATTTGAGTGAGTTAGCTCTAGGGGGGACAGCAGTGGGAACTGGGTTGCATGTACCGAAGGGGTACGCAGAAGCAGTAGCGGAGACGATAGCAGAACTCACTGGTTTGCCATTTAAAACAGCTCCTAATAAATTTTAATAGTCTACGCGCTTATAATCATTGATGCACTTCGACTCTAATGATGAAGGGTCTCGTTAGAAATACATCGCTTCAAATTATGTGTGTTTGTTTCACTGGTGAAAGTGGCTGTATTTACTTTTTGGAGGCAAGCTCACGCATGAGTTCTTCGACACGTTTCTTACCTTGAGGGCCTATTAAAATATTTGCCCTATGGGGGAAGTTGAGTGGGTCTTCGTCGACATAGAGGACGAATTCGAATGAGTCTGGTTGTTGGTTCAGCCAATAGTTCACGATGTCGTCCGCGCTCAGAGTTACATGGCCACCACGCTTGGTCAGAGGGAAGTCAAAACCGTTGAGCCCCATGAGGGCACGGTAGATTACTTCGGTGCAAACTTGACGGCTGGCATCTGCAAAATCGAATCTGAAGTCGTATTCCTGTCCTAGGTAAGAAAATGTACGGCCAGTGTGCCTCGCACGGTCGGTGATTGATAGGCTCGGTCTTAAAACTAACATGCGATTGATGTGGGTATCCATGATGTAGTCTAAGTTGCTGAATTTGACTCCTTCGGCCACGGCTTCGATCAAATTTGCTGGGAGACCTTGTTTTGTTTCTTCAGTGAGCAAATTTCTCTTAAGTTTTTTTGCTTCACGGCTCCCTCCTACCATCACTACTTGGTCAAGGTTTTGAACGATTTGCTGTCGCTGTGTCCTTGTTCCGATGTAGGTCATCCCATGTTTAAAGGCACCGGGAATGAAGACATCACTGGCATATCCTGCGGTGTAAGTTAGGATAATATCACCGGGCTGAAGCTGGCTGATAAGTTCATCTTTCTGTTTCTTGCTAAAGGAAAGTGGTTGAGCAGTAGGCTTCTTGAGGCGACTCACTCGATAAAATAATTCTGCTTGAGCCGTATAGGCTACTTTGTCGAAATCGTCTTCAATGCGCCGAGTAATGTGTTTAGTTTCACGTCTAGGTAAAGATTTTAAGGCGCCTGCTAGTTCTGCGTAGGTATTGGCTGGGATTTCTGTTCGAGGGTATGCTTGGTTTAGCTTGTTGATGGCAACGGGATCATCAGCAAAGGTGGTGACGAGAAATTGGGCTTGCTCGAACGCCAGCTGATTCGCCTCGGTTCGTAGGGCGAGAGCTTGGTCACCGGTGCTTGAACCTTGTTTAGCATTGCGATACCGATCCGCGATGTCGTTTAGCTGATGGTGCGCGGTGTGAAATCGGAAGAGGAGTAGTTCGATTCTGTCGCTCTCTTGAGCTGAGAAGTAGCCACGTGAACTCCATTGGCCTGCATCTTTTAAATCGAGAAAATCCTGTTTGAGAGAATGGTTATGGGACTTAATAGAGGCGGTGACTCGTTGATCCTTCGGTAATCTATCGGCCATTGAGGTTTCAGAAAGTGCTGGTTGGCGGTGAGGAGGCGTTTGGCATCCAGAGAGCACGAATGAGATGAACAGGACAGGAATGAACCATAGAACGGTAGAGAGTTTTGCCATTGGGAGTGGCTACACGCTTGTTGAGTTTTCGACAAGCATAGCGAGTGTTGTTGCTGGTATAGTTTTCTAGCGTTGGAGTTTTGCTGGAATGGGTACGAGGCGGGGGATTGTTCTTGTATCTGGTTCAAGAGGTGATCAGCGTGATTGGGATATATGACGAATAACGACATTCTGCGCCGCTTACGCTACGCCTTTAACTTCAATGATTATAAGATTGCTAGAATCTTCGAGCATGTGGGGGAGAAGATGAGTTCTACTCAAGTCGAAAAATGGTTAAAGCGCGATGAGGATGCGGAGTTTCAAAAAATGAGCGATGCGGACCTTTGTCGATTCCTCGATGGTCTGATTATTGAAAAGCGTGGGAAGCGTCCCGACGGGGTGGTTCCGAAGCCGCTAGACTTTTTGTCTAATAATGAAATTTTGAAGAAGCTGAGAATCGCGCTTTCTCTGCGCGACGAGGGTATGATGGAGGTTTTTAAGCAGGTTGACTTCAAGGTGACTAAAGCCGAGTTGGGATCATTTTTCCGCAAGGAAGGTCAGCGCAACTATGCCAAATGCCCTGAGCAGGTGTTGCGCAAGTTCATTCAAGGTCTTGGGCAAGCAACGGCCTAGAAGGACTTCTTTTAAGGCGCCCTATTGAATTCTAGACTTGGATTAGGCGTATAAGGTACGTGGGTCAACGGGGTAGGTTTCTTGGGTGAGGAGTTGTTCCCAATTAGGGACACCGATGCTTGAGGCTTCTTTGAGGAGATCAGAAATCTGGTGGGTTCGTTTCCAAGCCTCGAAGAGGGAGGTAATGGAATGGGTGTCGAAGTGGCCAAAGTACTTGGTGGTGGGGATGACTAAGCCGATTACAGGGTAGAGTCCGCCGGGTTTCTGTGGGAGTTCGCGTGGCATGATGTGGGCGCTTAGGCCGTGGCGGGCTAGGTCTTGGGGTTCACAGAATTTTTTTCGGATCACGTTGAGCGCTAGGATGATAGTGTCGCGGTCCCAGTTTAATGCCTCGTAGACATCGAATTCGATAGAAGTGTATCCTTTTGGTTTAGCCATAATGATGAGTTGTGAATCAATGCGTTGTTAGTGGGGGGCTCTGAGTGAATGTCAAACAGGTTCGCAAGAGTGGGGTAAGTGAGCAGTCGTTTTTGTTTCTGTTGACTCTATTGTCGATTCACCTATAGCAAGCGAGAACTCGAGGTCTCTCGACTTTCGAGATCTCAGTCTTTATCAATTTATAACACTTCATTCATTTAATATTATGTCAGAACAACAGAACGCACCGAAGTCCACATTCGGCTTTCCTAAATCAACACCTAAGAAGCTTCAGGAAGAGATCGAAAAAACGATCCCTAAGGAATTCCACGAGCAGGCGATTGTTATTCTTCGCGACAATGAAAAGCAAAGTCTTCGGGATGTTCTAGCGACTAAGCCTTACAATCTTACTCCTAACATGATCGCAATGTTGTTGAAGAATTACTACTCTCACGGATGTGACAAGACTGCGATCCTAGAGAAAGCAAGTCAACTCGCTCAGCTGATGAGCAAAGGAGCTTAAGGCTGAGCTTTATAATGAACAGTTGAGTTATGGGAAGTGATCTATTTTACGTAGATCACTTTTGTAGCTTTACTCGAGGAGGCCTTCGGATTGCAGGCTTTCCATAATCTTGAGCGCGGCATAGGCGTCGTTTGCCGCATAGACGAGTTGGCGTGGAGTGAGTGTGTTCTCAGCCCAGTTACTCATGGTGATTGTTTTTGATTTTTTAAAGCATTGTTTGAGTTGGACGCCGATGGCTCCACGTACGCCAATATTTCTACCATAACCTATTTGGCGGTATACTTGGTCGAGGTCGAGCACGTGTTTTAGTTCAATGCCGAAGCGGCTGCGAATCTGGGTGTGGTCATTTTTAAGGCCAAAGCCAACCTTGAGAAGCTGCTCGGATGCGATGAGCTTGGCAGCCGCTTTTTCGCAGCAAGGGCGGTGGAGCTGAAAGAGATATGCGCAATCAGTTAGAGCAAACTGTACGACATGAGGTCCGCTACTTTTTTCACCTCTGCGGAAGGTGGGTTTAGCCTCAGTATCGAATCCTGTCACTCCTGCCGCGGTAATGGCATCGACTGCGGCCTGGCATTCTTGCTGGCTCACGGGGACATGAATCTGGTTCTCGGAAAGCCCTGGGAACGTTGGTAGCAGGGAAGTTTCAGCCTTGCTAGGAGCGGTGAGACGCTGCTTCTTTGGAGTGCTGTTAGGGGAAGTATTAGGTCTAGACGATGATGGATTGGGATTGCTCATGAATGCGTGGAGGAAGATCTTGTGCCAATTTTTTCAGAATGGCGATACGCATTTTGAGGAAAGCAATCCATATCGTTGGCGCAACTACAGTAGGGTTACGCTTCGGGCGCTAACTTGTGTGCTGTGGGTTGGCCGTTTTCGTCGAGTTGGACGAAGACGAGGCGCTCGATAGTGAGGATGTCTTGCTTAGTGACTTTGTTACGAGCGACACACTTCAGAGTGATGGATGTGCGACCTACGCTAACGGTTTCGAGACCGAGTTCGATGACATCTCCGTGTTGCGCTGCATTGATAAAGCTGACTTCGGAAACGAAGCGTGTGACGAGATGTTTGCTGTCTAACTGACACATTGCATAGATGACGGCTTCTTCGTCGATCCAAGCGAGAAGTCGGCCACCAAAGAGGGTGCCGTTAGCATTAAGGTCTTCGGGCTTCACCCATTTTCGAGAGTAAAATTTCATGTACTTGTCTGTTTTATATGGTTTTTCGTTTTTTTCAAGTTCTGCAAGAGAGTCCACTATCCCTTCTGAGTGTTAAGGCTACGCGAAATTGGTGGCGAAAGGTAGTGGAGAGTTGAGCCGAGTCAGACTCACACCAGCTTATTCGCTGGCGTGGTCGCGGAAGGTGAGGTGCTCATTGCGATCGTGGAGTACCGAGACCATGTATTTAGAAGAGAGGAGGACGACCCAGTTGTTATCTTGGTCACGTGCGATGGCGGCACCTGAGGGGAGATGTACCTTTGGAGGGTCTTGCTCTCTTCTGTTAGTGTCTGGTTCATTTTCTTTGAACCATTGTACGACAGACCAGGGTGGAGTCTCGAGACGGGTTGGGACATTGTACTCGGATTCGAGTCGTGCGCGGAGGACTTCGAACTGGAGTGGGCCTACGGCTCCTAACATAGGAACTGCCTGCGAACTTCCGTGGACAGTATACGCCTGAGCGACACCTTCTTTCATCAGTTGTTCCATGCCAGAGCGGTAGCGTTTAATCGCGGCGGTGTCATTATTGAGAATGTAGGCAAAGCACTCTGGGGTGAAGCGAGGCATCTCATCGTAAGTAACCTTTGGATCACTTGTCAGGGTGTCGCCGATGAGGAAGTTGTAGTTGCCGATGAGTGCTAGGACGTCACCAGCGTAGGCTGTGTCGAGAGTTTCGCGGCCTTGTCCAAAGAGTTTTTGGGCATTGGCGAGGCGAACTTTTTTACCAGTGCGCTGGTCGACTACCTGCATATCGCGCTCAAAGACTCCGGAGACGATGCGAATGAAGACTGCGCGGTCACGGTGGCGGGGGTTCATGTTGGCTTGAATTTTGAATACGAAGCCAGAAAAATTGTTGGTAGTCGGGGCGACCATTTCGCCATTGTTGAATCGACCAGTTGGTGCGGGAGCTAGGTCCAAGAAGCTTTCGAGCATGTTTTGGACCCCGAAGTTGTTCATGGCACTACCGAAGTAAATAGGCATTTGCTCGCCCGCGATGACTTTTTCGATATCGAGCGGCTCGGTGAGGCCATCGATCATTTCGAGTTCTGAGGTGACTGTCTCGTAGAGGTCTTCATCTAAAGACGCGCGGACTGTTTCATCGTCAATGCCAGCAACTTCGAGTGGGGCTTTGAAGGCACCGTGTGCAGTTTTCTCGAAAAGGTTGACTTCACCCTTTTGGCGATCGAAGACTCCGCGGAAGCGTGGACCATCGCCGAGTGGCCAATTGACAGGAGCAGGAGCTAGCTTGAGAACGGTTTCGAGTTCGTCGAGGAGTTCGAGTGGCGGACGCGATGGACGGTCCATCTTGTTGATGAAAACGAAAATGGGGACCCCGCGTCTGCGGCAGACGTCGAAGAGTTTCAGCGTTTGAGCTTCGATCCCTTTACCAGCATCGATAACCATGACAGCGGCATCGACTGCAGAGAGTACGCGGTAGGTGTCTTCAGAGAAATCGTGGTGACCTGGGGTGTCGAGTAGGTTGACGCAGCAGGCGTTGTATTCGAATTGCAAGACTGTGGAGGAGACGGAGATTCCGCGCTCTTTTTCCATGGCCATCCAGTCACTTGAAGTGGACTGTTGTTCTTTCTTAGAGGTGACGCTTCCAGCGAGGCCAATAGCTCCTCCGTAGAGGAGAAGCTTTTCGGTGAGAGTGGTCTTACCCGCATCTGGGTGAGAGATGATGGCAAAGGTACGGCGGCGTGAAATCTCACGCACGGCGGCGGCTGGAACCGAGTTGTTGGATGCTGCAGTAGTCAAAGCACCTAAGCGCGTAGCGCGAAGTGAGCAAATTAGCAACCCTCGGTGATTACCTAATTCTGGGGAGGACTTACCTCATTAGCGTCAACTTAAGCATAGGTAGGCTCTCTGCATCAGACTGAGTCGGGGGCTTTTTTCAAATGGTATTTGGCGAATATTAGGTGAAAAACCTTTGATCTCGTTGCACGACTTAATTCTTACTATAAAACGGCCTAGTGCTTTTGCGATTGTTTGTGTCTTTTGCTGTATGGAAGTTCAGTTAATTTCTTAAGGTTTCAGCAATGAAGGGGGCGGTGCGAGAGTTTTTGTTGGTGGCGACGCGCTCGGGAGTGCCTTGGGCGACGATGGTGCCGCCATGGTCGCCGGCTTCTGGCCCCATGTCGATGAGGTAGTCGGCTTCTGCCATGATGGCGGTGTGGTGCTCGATGACGACGACGGTGTGGTCTTCGTCGACTAGGCGGTGGAGGACCTCGATGAGTTTTTTTACGTCTTCTTGGTGGAGGCCAATGGTGGGTTCTTCGATGAGGTAGAGGTTGGTGTTGTTGCGCGTGACATTGCGAACGGACTTGCGCCCTTTGGTGAGCTCTGCCACGAGCTTGAGGCGCTGGGCTTCACCACCTGAGAGGGTGGGTGAGGGCTGTCCGAGCTTGAGGTAGCCGAGCCCGGTATCGTCTAACAAGGAAAGGGTGCGGTGGAGTTTGGTGTGATTTTTGAAGAACTCGGCGGCGGTGGAGATGTTCATTTCGAGGACATCGCCAATGGTTTTTCCATTGTAGAGGATTTCGAGGGTGGCTTGGTTGTAGCGTTTCTCGTTGCAAGTATGGCAAGGAACCCAGGTGGTGGGGAGGAAATCCATTTCAAGTTTGATACGCCCATTTCCCTTACACTCAGGGCATTGGCCTTCGGCATTGTTAAAGCTGAAGCGCGAGGCCGTGTAGCCACGCATGCGTGCTTCAGGAACGACTGCGTAGAGCTTGCGGATGTCGTCAAGGATCTTGACGTAGGTGGCGGGGCAGGAGCGTGAGGTTTTGCCAATCGGTGATTGGTCGACTTCGTAGCAATGCTTGATCTTTTCAAATCCTTCGGATTTCGAAAAATAGTTAGAAGTTGCTAGTTTGGAGTTGGTAGTTTTTTTCTTCACAGCGTGGGGGAGGGTGCCGCGCATGAGGGAGGATTTACCACAGCCGGAGACACCGGTGATGACGGTGAGTCGACCGTGAGGGATGCGAACGTCGATATTTTTGAGGTTGTTGTAGTTACAACCTGTGAGTTTGAGCCACGCTTTCTTTTCAGCAATTTTAGGGATGCTGCGGCGCTTCCCTAATAATGGGTGCTGAAGAGGGTGAGAGAAGGCGTGGAGAGTGGGTGAGTCTGGAAATTCCTTGAGGGTTTTCTTGAGCTGGGATTTTTTTCCAGTGGTGTTGGCGACGATGTTACCGCCATTGATTCCAGCCCCTGGTCCGAGGTCGATGAGCTGGGTGGCGCGGCGCATTGTTTCGTCATCGTGCTCGACGACGAGTAGTGAGTTCCCCCGTGCTCGGAGCGCCTCGAGGGTGTCGAGGAGTTGTTGGTTGTCGCGTGGGTGAAGGCCAATGGTGGGCTCGTCTAGCACGTAGAGCACTCCTGTTAGGTTTGAACCGAGTTGTGCTGCAAGGCGGATACGCTGGGACTCTCCACCTGATAGAGTGTCGGCGGAGCGATCGAGTGAGAGGTAGTTGAGGCCGACTTTTTCGAGGAAGCGGAGGCGTTGTGTGATCTCTGGCAGGATATCGCGGGCGATGAGCTTGTCGCGCCCAGTCCATTTCCAAGTTTCTAACATGTCAGCGGCATCGGACACTGAGAGTCGGCTGACGTGGGCGATATTGTTGTCGTTGATAAAGACGAAGCGGGCATTTTTATTAATGCGGTCGCCGAGGCATTCTGGGCAATTGGTGCGGGTGACTTCATCGTCATCGGCATTGGATCGGCTGAGTTCTTCGGCTATTTCGGCTTCGGCTTCCGAGTTGTATTCATTCGGCTTGGTTTTGCGCTTTTTCTTTTTGGATTCGACGATGCTGCCATAGCCACGGCATGTCGGGCACCAACCGCGCGGCGAGTTGAAGGAGAAATGGTGAGGATCGAGTTCGGGGAAGGAAATGCCAGTGACTGGGGAGACGCGGGCAGTCGAGTATGTTTGAAGCTGGTAGTTAGAAGTAGTTAGTTCTACTGCTGTCGCACATTGGCCTTTGCCAAGGGTGAGCGCTTGCGCGAGTTCCTCGGAGGTGGGAGTGGTGTTGTCTGTGATGACGGCGAAGATATCGTGCTCCTTATAGCGGGCGAGCGCCGTGAAGTCTTCTGTGGCAATCAGCTTACCATCGACTAATAAGAGCTTGATTCCTTTGCGCCCAGCAGCAGCGGCAACATCGGTATGGAAGCCTTTTCGACCTCTAATGAGCGGGGCGAGTAAGAGGGTGCGTTTCTTGGCTTTGAAGGCTTTTGTGAGTTGATCGAGAATGGCGTCGCTGGTTTGTGAGACGACGGGTTCACCCGACTCGGGACAATGCTGGATACCGAGCTTGGCATAGAGTAGGCGGAGGAAGTGAAAGATCTCAGTGACGGTGCCGACGGTGGATTTTCCACCACCGCGTGAGACGCGCTGTTCGATGGCAACGGTGGGCGGTAGGCCTTCGATTTTATCGATGTCGGGTTTCTCTAACTGGCCGGCAAACTGGCGAGCATAGGGTGACATGGAGTCAAGGAATCGGCGCTGGCCTTCGGCAAAGATGATGTCGAATGAGAGTGTGGATTTTCCTGATCCTGAGAGACCAGTGACGACGACGAGTTCATCCCGCGGGATGGTGAGGTCGAAGTTTTTTAGATTGTGTTCGCGGGCTCCTGAAATTTTTATGCTGTTAGATAGTTCGGGCGGAGTGCTCGGCGATCCCTCCGCACCTTGGGTAGGGCTTAGGTCGTTATTGAGAGCTTTGGCGGTTTCCGTTTCGGTGGTGAGAATTTCTTCTGGGGTGCCGTGGAAGACGATTTTGCCGCCATCTGTTCCTGCGCCGGGGCCCATTTCAATGAGGTGATCAGCGGAGCGAATAACATCGAGGTTATGTTCGATGACGAGTAAGGTGTGGCCAGCATTGACGAGGGACTGGAAGACTTGAAGGAGCTTTTCGATGTCAGTGAAGTGGAGGCCCGTGGTGGGCTCGTCGAGGATGAGGAGCTGGCCGGCATCGGTGACTTTTTTGGTCTTGGAGAGAAGTTGGCAGAGTTTGATGCGCTGAGATTCTCCGCCCGATAGGGTGTTGAGAGGTTGGCCTAGACGAAGGTAGCCGAGGCCGACATCGACCATGGGTTGGAGCGCTTTGGCGATCTTGGTTTTCAGTGTGAGCGTCTTAGATTTAGTTTCACCGTTTGCGATGGCAAAGAATTTAAGAGCTTCAGTGATGGTGAGGTTAAGGATGTCTGCGATCGACTTTCCTTTCAGTTTTATTTCGAGGGCTGAGTTATTGTAGCGTGAGCCATCGCATTCTGGGCAGGTGATATAGAGGTCGCTGAGGAACTGCATTTCAACTTTTTCAAAGCCATTGCCCCAGCACCGCTCGCAGCGTCCGGCGCCGGAGTTGAATGAGAAGAAGCCGGCTTTGAGATTTCTGTCAGCGGCTTCGTCTGTTAGGGCGAAGAGTTCGCGGATGGCATCGAAAGCTCCTGCGTAGACGGCGGGTGTAGAGCGTGGGGTCTTGGTGAGGGGTGACTGGTCGACGCGTTCGACGCCCGAGATGTGGTCGATGCCTTTGAGGGACTTGATGAAGGCGGGGTCTTCTTCGGTGTTGAGTAGGAAGGCTTTTTGGAGGTTAAGGTAGATGACGTCGTTAGCCATCGTCGATTTTCCTGATCCCGATACGCCGGTGAGGCAGGTGAAGGTGCTGGTGGGGATAGAGATCGTTTGGTTCTCGATGTTGTGTTTGTGAGCGCCTGTAAAGGTGAGTTTCTTGCGCGATTTTCTACGTTTTTTCGGTGTCTCGATGCGTTTCTCACCAGTGAGGTAAGGCAGTGTGACTGAAGATTGATGATTTAAAGTTTCAGATTTCAGATTGCCAGTTAGTGGACCGTGGTAGGTGATTTGGCCGCCTTTTTCACCGGCGGCGGGGCCGATGTCGAGGAGGTTGTCTGCTTGGCGCATGACGGCTTCTTCGTGTTCGACGACAACGACGGTATTCCCCTTGTCACGCAGGTTGTGCATGACGGTTATCAGGCGATTGATGTCACGTGCGTGGAGGCCAACAGTCGGTTCATCGAGTACAAAGAGGGTGTTTGTTAGGGCGGCGCCGAGGCATGTTGTTAGATTGACGCGTTCGATTTCTCCACCGGAGAGGGTGCGGGCTGGGCGGTCTAGGGTGAGGTAGCCTAGGCCGACATCGTTCAAGTAGCTGAGTCGGCTGGTGATTTCAGACATTGCGTGTTTGAGCGATGTCGATTGACTGGCCTCGGCTAAATGTTGAGTGTTGTGTGTCGAGAGTTGAATGAGATCATCGAACCATTTTTTTAGATCGCAGAGGGGGATGTGCCAGAGGTCAGGGAGGGTTTTGCCGTTGATTTTGAAGCAAAGGGCTTCAGGTTTGAGGCGGGTAGCATTACAAACGGGGCAGTCGGTGTAGGCGCGATAACGGGAGAGGAAGACGCGGACATGCATTTTGTAGGCTTTGGTTTCCATCCAGTCGAAGAAGCCGCGCACGCCGTACCATTTTCCAGCTTTCCAGAGTTTATCTGCATTGCCCGCTTCTCCTTTGAGAACCCAATCTTGATCCTTTTTAGGGAGTAAGTGCCAAGGGGTGTTGGTGTCGACACCGTACTCGCGCGCACAGCGGATAAGGTCGTCCTTACACTCGGCTCCACGTTCTCCTTCGAAGGGCTTAATGACGCCTTCGCGGATTGTGAGGGTGGGGTCTTGGATGGCTTTGTTGAGATCAATACCAATAATGCGGCCGAATCCACGGCACTCTGGGCAGGCGCCGAGTGGGGAGTTGAAGGAGAATAGAGAGGCGGTAGGTGGGCGCAGGGTGAAGCCGGTTTTCGGGTTTTTCCACTCGGTTGAAAAAGTATTGAGTGTTGAGTCCGGTGTGTTGAATTGAGAAAGGATAGAGCAGTTGCTTTTGCCGTAGTTGAGTGCGGCTTCGAGGGCTTCGTGGAGTCGCTTCTTGTTAGGCTTTGTTAGGCTGATCCTGTCTTGGATAATGACGGCTGAGGGATCGCCCCAAGGGGAATCTGTTGGTTCGTCATCGGTGCGGAGTATTTGATTGTCTTTTAGGACGCGGAGGTAGCCTTGTTGGCTGAGGAAGTTGAAGACCTCTGCAGTGGTAGCGTCTTTAGAAATGGTTATGGGGAAGAGAACTAGGACGGATTCTTCGGCATGGTTTTGGTAGGCCCAGTCAATGATGGTAGCTGGGGTGTCGGGTTTGATTTCTTCTCCGGTTTTGGGATCGAAGGCACGGGCGAGTTTAGGAAATATGACTTTGAGGTAGTCATTGAGTTCAGTGAGTGTGCCGACGGTGGAGCGGGTGGTGCGGATGGCATTTTTTTGCTCAATGGCGATGGCGGGAGGTATGTTGTCGATGCGGTCGACGACGGGTTTGTCCATGCGATCGAGGAACTGGCGGACGTAGGGAGAAAATGTCTCGACGTAACGGCGTTGGCCTTCGGCGTAAAGGGTGTGGAAGGCGAGTGAGGATTTCCCTGATCCAGAGGGGCCAGTGATGACCGTGAGTTGGTTGGTCGGGATATCGATATCGAGGTTTTTGAGATTGTGTTGGCGGGCTCCTCGAATCTGGATGGCTGGGATGTTCTCTGGCACGGGGGGAGTTTAATCTCAATTAGGTTTTGAGCAATTAGGAATTAAGAGAGATGCGTGATATCGGCAGTTTGCTTTTTGGGGGAGGAGAGTGGGTCTGGGAATGCGTGAATATTTCGAAAAATGTCTAGGGTTATTGATGTTTTATCACGGATCGCACGAATGACACGAATAGGGTGAGGCTGGCTTTTATCCAGTAGGGATGTGTGCGTAGGTTTTATTGGTCGACACTTCGCTTTAGCCTAGGCTGGTATGAGTTTCGTCGTTGGCGGAAGGGTGGGTTCGAGTAGCGCCAAATGGAGGAGCTTACTTTTTAGGGACTTCGGTGAGGAGTGGGGACTCGGCGAGGTCTGAGGGGGCGACGACAGGGGCGTCTTTTGGGAGGTTAGCAATGCTGCCGTAGCGGCGTTCGATGAGAGCGGCTACGGTGGGGTCGCTGAGGTTGTAGGAGCCCATGTGGCGAGGAGGACAGAGTTCGATGCCGGTGGCGTGCTTGTAGATTTTCCAGACGAGTTCTGAGCAATAGAGGTGTTCGTCATCCCAGAGGAATTTGAGGTCGTAGGGTTTGTCGAGCTGTTGTTTGGCCCAGATTTCAGCTTTAACGAGGTTCGCGGGAGTGATCTGGCTACTGTCTTTGAGTCGTCGAGCGTGGAAGCTGTGTGGGTGGCGTTTAATCCAGTTTTCGAGTTTGGTATATTTTACGGGTTGGACTGCTTCGAAGACCCACCATTGGTCTTCATTTTTAAAGACGACACCGACGTGGGTCCACTGGGAGTTGGTGGCGGCTTTAATGGCATTGGCTTGGCCGCGGTGTCCGCTCTGGAACACGATATCTCCATTTTGGAGAGCATAGGGATTGCTAGTGCTTGCTAGCCCGTAGCTGATAGAGAGTGCAGCTGAGAGAGCAATGATGGCGGAGAAGAGGAGCTTTTTCATAGGTGAATAGTTCACTCTAGCCTGTATGGGGACGTTTGTCTCTGTGAAATGCGTGGTAGAGAAATTAAAACGCAAAGACTAACCAGAGGAAGGTGGTGGTGAGAAGGGTTAGGATAAGTGCGATGAGTGGAATACCGATTGTTGAACTTGCCGAAGCTAGTTGCAGTGGTTGGAGAGCGGTTACCAATAGGAAGCTAGGTTGGTTTTGTTCTTTTTGATGTTCGCTCTCGGCGGCTTCAATTTTTTCCACAAGTGCTTCGAGTTCTTCGGCCATTTCAGACGCGTGAGGGTAGCGGAGTTCGCGTTGAGGGTGGATGGCTTTAAGGATGATGACGTCGAAGTCTTCGTAGGAGTCGCTGAGTTTGGAGGCCGAGAGGTAGGGGTAAGGAACGAGCTGGCCAGTCAGCAGCTCGTAGAGCATGACTCCAGCTGAGAAAATGTCGGCTTTCTGGTCTATACCGTGTGGGTCACGCAGAACTTCTGGAGCTGTGTAGCCTTTGGTGCCATAGACCGTTCCGCCATCGTGGGTGTCATCGAGTGGGCGGGCGAGGCCGAAGTCGACTATTTTGGGGCGAGCTTCGTCATCAATGAGGATATTGGCAGGTTTGATGTCGCGGTGGATGAGGCCGGAGCGATGCGCGTGGTCGAGTCCTCGGCATATCTCTGCGATTAGGATAGCTGCTTCTTTCATGTCGACCTTTCGCTTATGCGCTTTGTCGAAGAGTGTGCGTCCCGGAACGTATTCTATGACGAGGTAGAGGGTGTCATCGATGGAGCCAAAGTCGAAGATTCGAACGAGGTTTGGATGGCTGAGCTTAGCCATTGCTTTAGCTTCAAGTTTAAAAGCATTGCGAAAAGTGGGGTTGTCACCGAATTCTTTTGGGAGGATTTTAATCGCAACTTCACGGTCTAGCTTGAGTTGTTTCGCTAGGTAGACTGCGCCCATGCCGCCTTTTGCTAGAAAGGAATCTATTCGATAATCTGGTAGAAGATCATTTAGTTCTTCGGGTGATGGCGGTGTGAAATTATTAGGCATCCTCAATACGTTATAAAGTATTTTGTAGGGGGATGTTTGAGTATTGGGTATGGTATGTGAGAGACTAGAAAATGAAAACCACTTTTTTGAGGTGAGGGATGAATAACGAAAAAACCCAGGTCTCTGACGAGATCCTGGGCTTTGGACGTTTTAAAGTAAGTTATTTATGAGGCTGAGCTGGAGATCTTCTTTATGCTGCTAGATTCATTTGCAGCTTTATTTTTCTCAGAGTCTTCTTTTTTCCATTCAATAAGGAAGCCTGCAGTGTCAGTGTCTTTTTTCGCGCTAGCAAAAATGTCGGAATCGATCTGAGCGTAGGCTGTGGAGGTCGTTGTGCGGATTTCAATACTATCTTTCCAAGGAGAGCCATCTACCCAGTTCCATTTTTGATCACCGTCGGTGTAGGCGCCAATCCAGCAAGCTCCCCAAGTTGGGATGATGGTTTTGACTTTTGCTATGTCGTCTTTGTCGGCCAGCACCGCGAGGGACGCTCCGTATTTTTTGCAGATTTTCTCAGCTTCTAACCAAGTGATGTCGTCATGGATGAATGCCACGAGGCGCACTCCGTTATCAAGCAAGACAGCACGTTTTTCTTGAATGAGTTCTGCAAGTTCTGGATTCTGGGCGGTGAGTGCTGCGATGAATTGTTTTTCGAGTTCTTCATCGCTCAGTGCTGGTGCTGCAGGAGTCTCGTTCTGAGGATCTTTCTTAGAGTTGCTAGCCTGTATTGTTTCTTTCCGCTTGGTGCTGAGTTTTTTTCCTGAGTTCTCTGCACTGGCGAGAGAATCAGTTTGGTCTACTTTGCCGTTGGCTTTGACGAGTCTGTTTTTAGATGAGTCATCGAAAAAGACTTCGAGTTTTGAGCCGTCTTCTTTTTCATGAATTTGGTCAGGAATTTCGGCGTTCTGCTGTTCGACTTTGGCGATGTCAGCCTTCTTTGCTTCATAGGCCTGCCATGCATAGTAGATGCCTGCAGAGAGTGCTATAATGGCGGCTAATGATAGGAAGCCAGAGCTCTTTTTCTTGACCTTTTTACTCGAAGTGGTGGTGCGAGCAGTGGCACCGCTGACAACGGATCTCGGCATGGCTGAGGTCGCTTTAGGAGCGAGTTTTTGACCGGTTTTGATGCGGCGGCGAACTTCATTGAGTTTCTCGGAAAGCTCTTCGGCTGATTGGTAGCGCAGGGCTGGGTCCGCGGCTATTGCTTTGCGGATGGAGCGTTCGAGAGAACTGTCAAATTTGCCGAATCGTTCGAGAGGTTGGTAGATTTGCTCAGGCATCTTACCTGCGAGGAGTTCGTAAAGCATGACGCCGACGGCAAAAATATCAGTAGCTGCGCTGACTTTATCTGGAGCGGCTACTACTTCTGGTGCTGCATAGCCCGGAGTGCCGTATATGACGCCTGATTCTGTGTTACCTGAAGGGCGGGCAAGGCCGAAGTCCCCGATTTTAGGAGTGCCATCTTTGGTAATGAAGATGTTTGCAGGCTTAATGTCACGGTGGAGAATGCCAGCTTTGTGTGCATTGTAGAGACCATCTGAGATACCTATGATGATTTCTACGGCTTCGAGTTGAGGGAGCTGCTTCTGGTAGGCGTGTTCGTAGAGGGTGGTGCCATCGACAAATTCCATGACGATGTAGAGCATGCCGTCGACTTCACCGAAGTCGTAGACTCCAATGAGGTTGGGGTGATTGAGGCGCGCCATGAGTTTGGCTTCAGTTTCAAAGCCTTGGCGGAAAGTGTCGTCTGCGCCTAATTCAGGTGGGAGAATTTTGACTGCAACGGGACGGTCGAGAGAAGTTTGTGTCGCTTTATAGACGGCACCCATGCCTCCGGTTGCGATAAGAGACTCGAAGGAATAGGAGGGTAAAAGCTGGCTGATGATTTCGACTGCAGGAGCTTCGAAGGGGATAGCTTGCGGAATTTGATCGGACGACATACGATTATAATTTACTAAGTGGAGGAACTAGGCGAGTTACAGAATACATTGATGGAAAGGTCAAGTGTACAAACATGTGTATTACGTAACATTTCTGTGATAAATCTAATTGTTCTAACAATTATAGGCGATTACTTATGAATGAGAATTTTATAATGGAAAAGGTTGGTCGAGATGGGATCGAGCGGATGGTGAAGCATTTTTATAAGAGGGTGCCAGGAGATTCAATATTGGGACCAATGTACCCAGAGGGTGACTTGGTAGGGGCTGAGGAACGGTTACGAGATTTCTTACTTTTTCGGTTGGCAGGAGACGAGACATATACTCAGAAAAGAGGACACCCAAGACTTAGAGCACGTCACATGCCGTTTCAGATAGGAATTCGTGAACGTGACCGCTGGGTGGAACTGATGGATGCTGCGATGGATGATGCAGACATTGTGGAGGATGCGAAGGCGATGCTCCACGATTTTTTTCTACAAGTTGCAGACTTTTTACGCAATATGCCTGAGGGAGGTGGGGTTAATTTCCGGCCTCGCTAGTTGCGCTGGACTGAGTTTTATTAGTTTTTTGAGGCAACTCGACCGAGTTGCCGTGGTCTTGGGGGAGTACTCAGCAAGGCGTTAGTTTGTTGTTGAGTATCCCATTAAGAATGAGGTAGGCAACGAGTCCAAAAATGAGCCACTTCATGAGCGGCGATAGTTGGGGCTTGGCGTGATGTTCCCTAGCATTGTGCTCAGGAGGTTTCATACAAGTGTGATGGGTGGGAAGCGCAATTTATTCCCAGCTTAGGTGGAGGGGGAGCCTACCTTGCCCAGCCTTTTTTGCGGGCGTATTGGTATTTTTCAATTCCTTGAACAATGCCTTCAGCTATTTTTTGACGGTAGGATCCCTTCTTGACGGCGCGGCGTTCGCTAGTGTTTTGGAGAAATCCACCTTCAAAAAGGATCGCAGGGTTTTTAGCATTACGGATGACGTAGTAGCGGGCGAATTTAACTCCTCTGTTGTGGGCTCGCGTTTTAGAGCGCACTGCCTCGTTGACGTATTTCGCGAGTGGCTTTGAGCGCGAGGTATAGTAGAAAGTTTCGATGCCGCAGGCAGCCTTACGGTAGGTGTAGTTATAGTGGATTGAGACGAAGATAGAGTTGCTGTAGCGGTTGCCTATGGAGGCGCGCTTTTGGAGTGAGATGAAGACGTCACTGGTCCGTGTCATTTTCGTCGAGTAGCCTTTTTTCTTCAGCATATACTCGACGCGTTTTGCGGTATCGAGGGCGAGATGTTTTTCGTAAACTTTATCGTAATTGCCACCGATGTCTTTGCCACCGTGACCAGCATCGATCACTACAGTTCTGAAAGCACCAGCTGTAGCTAGACAACTGGTAGCGATCAAAAGGAGTGTGGTGTATAGGCGGCAGAGGGAAAGCATGAATGATAAGTGTAGTAAGTTGGCTAGAAGGGGGAGGGCAAATGGCTAGAAAACTATATCATCCATTCGCATAGTGGTGCAGTTTTGTCAAGGAATCAGCTCTAGCAGTACAGCTGATAGAACAATGATTAGCGGAGGTTTCTTTCAGTAAAGTGAAATAAAAAAGAGCTTATCCGATGACGTCAGTTTTTTCTGGGGTGAGGAATCCTTGTTCGATGAGGAATCCTTCCGCATTGTCTAGAGTTTGTACGAAATATTGTTGGTTTACGTTGAAGTTGAAAAATGAGTGAGTGGCGCGATTGAAAGGTACGAATCGGGCGATGTTACGTTTAGAGCGGAGTCGTTGGCAGAATTTGTCTACAGATGCTACGGGAGTGACTGGATCAGCTTTTCCGTGAAAGAAGAGCATGGGGGGGAGCTTTCGGCGGATGTGTTTGGTAGGGCTGGTGCGACGAGCATCTCTTTTACTAGGGAAAAGGTCGTATCCGGTACCTCGCTTGGTAGTGTCGATGATGGAGCTCCAGAGGATGAGGGCATTTGGGGTTCCTGAGAAGAATCCATCGTGCTCGACTTTTTTGTGCATTGCGGCGCAGAGTGCGATGTGGGCTCCTGAGCCGGAGCCGCCGCCGATAATTTTTTCAGGATCGACTCCGAGGTAGCGGTTGTTTTTGCGAACCCATAGAATGGCAGTTTGGGCATCTTGGATTGCATCGATGGGTGTTGAATTGTGTTTACTGGAAACTCGGTATTCAACAGTGATCGCTACGGCTCCGGAGGAGGCAAAATTGAGTGCTTGAGGGACGAATTGAGTGCTCATTGCTTGATCCCATTTTCCTCCGTGAAAGAGTATGACGGCGCAGCGGTGGTCTTCTTTGCTGTGACCTTCGGGGTAGAAGCAATGGAGGACGAGTTCCCCTTGTTCGCTTTTTTTATAGACGATAGTTTCTGCGTCCTTGAGAAGTTCTTTATCGCGAATTATGGCGATGGGTGGAGTGGCAGAGGTTTTGGCGTCCATATGTGGAGTGAAATTGATAGAGGTTTGAGTTTACCTCTGAGCAAATTCATTGTGCAATGCGCAGCATGATGCAATTCAGAATTTTTTGTATGTTAGTGTTCGTCTTGATGATTGGTGGGGGCGAGCTGTTACATGCGGGCAATAATCCAGCCCTGCAGCAACAATTCGATGAGGTGTACAATCAATGGCGCAAGTCGGTTATTAATGGGGATGCTGCCGCGTGGTCGCGACTGACAGCGAAGAATCGCCAGTTAGCGGTACGCAATCGCATTTATTCTGAGAAGCGTGAATTTCCGAAGGCTGTGTTTGAGTTGCCAGCTGCACCTCCTTCGATTGCAAATTTGAAGGGCCTGAGTGCGCACCAAAAGGGGGCGACAGGTACTGCAGTATATTTTGGTAAGGTTGATTTTGGCGTAGGCGGTGATCCGACTGACAATTTGCTGTTATTGCATTTCGTCAATGATGGGGGGCGTTGGAGGTATGACACCGCTGACTATATCAGTTTGCAGTCATTGCCTGATGTAAGAACGCAGTTGCAGCAGGGAGATTTGAGTTATGTGGAACAAAAAGATTTTCAGGCGAGTGGAGTGCCACCGCAGATGCCAATACCGGTTAAGCCTGCTCAGTTTATTGCGAAGGTGTATGTTTTTTGTCCTGGTCGCGACGTGAGGGTGAAGGTGAATAAGATCTCAGACCACCATTTTCAGGATACTAAAGCTGCTGAAGTAGTGATCGGTGGAGGCAAGCCAGGATCGAATGAAGTGCAGTTCGCGACGAAGGCCTTGGAGGGGAGCACAGGTAAGGAGGCTCTGAGTATTCGTGTGTACCTACTGTCTACAGTTGCCGGTGTGAAACCGATCAAAGTTTATGAGTACCAGGTGAATGAGGGCGAAGCAGTGAAGCCATTTGGTAGCGGAAATTTTGAGATCGATGCCAAAGTGGTGCAGCAGCTGCGAGGGAAATAAGAGAATTACTGATTTTTCTTCAAAAAGCTTGGTCAATGATAGCTGCTAGTTTTATGCTACGGACGTGCTCCAGATAGTATTCAATGAAATTAGCGCCGCAGAGATCTCACGCTTAGATACTCTAGATCAACTTGATTTACTCGATGCATTTCAAGTGACGGAACAGAAGCTAGAGAACATCGATGGTGAGGATTATGCGAAATTTGAACGCGACGGTAAGGTGTTGTATCGCTTCCGCACGGATGATTACCGGATTTATTTTGGAGTGGAAGGTGACAATGTGATTGTCCACAGAGTTCTCCACAAAAATACCTTCTCGGACTTTTTATTCCGTTCTAAAATGCCTGTGGGTGAGGACGAAGCCTTGAGTAATTCCAAACATTTTTGGAAATTAATCGATGAAGGGCGTAATGCTCGACAAGTGTAGCAAGTCGTCGGTGGTTCCGCGATTAGCGGCCATCACAGGAACTAGCAGATCACGGTGTCGTTGGCATCGATGATGGTGATCGCCTCTTCCTTTTTAAACATTTTAGCAAAAGTTCCGCCCATGTGAGCGGCTTCTAGTAATGTTTGAGTCGTTGCGACATCTGAGATCGTGCCTTGGTCATTATATTGCACACGAAATGGTGCGACAAATTTTTCAAACGCTTGGTCACTTTTCTCTATTTTCGTTTGATAGTCGATAGAAGGGAGGTGCTCCGCAAGATGCTTTTGGATCTCATTTTCAATAGTCCTCGGGATAGTTTCGTGGTATTGAAAAGTGTTACTTTGCGGTGACGGGCTAATACCTTCTAGCTGTAGGGTAAAGGTTAAGTCGGAAGGATCTGCGACTATGCTAATTTCACAATCTTGTTGTTTATGAGAGAATGTGAGGCGTACGCCAACGTTATAGAGCTCATTGTCGAGTGGTGACTCGCAATCCATGAGGACTATGTCTACAGGGATGTCACTAGCTTTGACCGCATTGGCGAGACGCATAAACACTGGGACTAGGATGTCATCAGTAATGCGTTCCATTTCAAGACAGCCCAGTATGAAATTCTGACGTTCCCAGATGCTTTCGTCCTCTAGTTTTCTAGAGTCTTGAGCATCAGAGTTTGAAGTTGTTGCAGGTGAATTTCCTTGCTGCATATAGGGTGACGTAATAGACTGGAGGATTGTTTTGGCGGGAGTTACAGGTAGGCTAGCAAAATTTTTCTGCGATACCATAGGAATTTTAAGATTTCTTAATTAGGTCGATCTTTGAATCAGATATTTTGATAAATATTTAGAACGATTGTTTAGTTGTCAGAATAGCTTGCAATTCTTCATGAAATAGTAAAATCTCTTAGTCCTTCAAAGTTCTAGCTTTAATTTGGAATAGAAATTATTTTAAAATTATCGCAAACTCTAACAAATATTTCTGGATATTTTTAATATTCCTGAATAGTTTGGACTCAAGAAATACTAGCCCCTAAATTAATGTCCTCCGCCGAGAAAGTCCCCGAATTTGCAGATCTTTACCTCCGTCCATCAGAGAAGGAAGTGAATGACCAGCGTGAACGCTACCGTCAGGCAGTGCGCATCGGCTTTGTTGAGATGGAGCGCATTGTGGAAGAGGTAGTTGTACCTGAGTTTGAAAAAGTAGGGTGTATACTGATCGATGCTGGGTATGATGTGGAGGTAGTGGTCTTCGATACGGAGTCGTCTGTTTGTGATGACTTGTTTGTTTGCGGAGCTGGCCTGCGGGTATCTCGTGGGCATTTACATTCAGCAATAGTATACACTGGCGATCCATATCGCTTTGAGTTTACGCTGCAAACGCACAACTATGCTGGGCAGATTAACGAGATGGATGTGGAGTATCATAAGTTGACTCCAGATTGGTTTCACCGGAGTGTGATGCATTTCCTGTCCCAGACTTTTTCTGAGGTAGATTTCTCTGAGTTCGCTCAAGTTGAAGAGGATGAATGGAGATTAATGGAAGGTCCGTTCGTGGTGAAGCTTGAGGGGGAAAATGGTGATTACGAGACCATTGCTGAGGCTGAAACCATTGAAGAAGCGATGAAGATGGCTTCGATGTTCTGTACAGCGTTTAAGTCTGAGGACAAACTCGTATTGGAAGATTGCACGGGTCGCCGTGTTTGCTGAAGTTTGTAGCCTGTGGATTGGCAAGCAAGATATCAAGTGGGAGATACTCCATGGGATAAAGGGTGTGTGACACCTGTTCTTACTGAGCTGATTGGGAAAAATCCTTTCTTTTTCGGTGAGTCAAAGCGTTTTTTTGTACCTGGATGTGGTTTCGGTTACGATGCTCTGGCTATAGCTGAAACTGGGAGTTCGGTGATTGGGATGGATATTGCCGAGTCTGCCGTGAAACAAGCGCAGCGGTTGGAGTCAGCCGAACGCGAGTTGTCTTTCGTATCGGGTGATATTTTTGAATTAGCTGAGAACCTCTATGGTCGTTTTGACTTTGTATGGGAGCACACCTGTTTTTGTGCTTTGGATCCGAGTTTGAGGTCCCGTTATGTAGAGCAAATGTGGAAAGTGCTGAAGCAAGGTGGGGCTGTGGTAGGCGTATTTTTTATTAATCCCGATGTTGCAGCTGGTGAAGGTCCTCCGTATGGAGCCAGTCGGGAGGAAATTAGAGCGCTTTTTGCTTCTCATTTTGTGCTCGAGTGGGAATCTGAGCCAAAGTGTTGTTATGAAGGCAGAGAGGGGCGGGAGCATGTGATGCTGTTTCGAAGGCTGACAGATTGTCGTGAGATTGACTGTTAAGCATAGTAGCGCCAGACGGATTCCAAAAACTCTGGGTTCTTATACTTGCGGTTGGTGGGAGATTTAAGCAGAGTGTGGGCTAACAAGTGCAAAGATATGTTCAAACGACTCGGAAATCTTATTAAAGGCTTTTTTGGCCTCTTCGTTGGTGGCTTAGAGAAGCGCAGCCCAGAAGCTCTCCTCGAAGTGGAGAAAGAAAATTTGCGCAAGCAAATTGCTCAATTTAACCAAGGTCTTGCGACGCACGCAGGGCTGGTGGAGAAGCTTATTTCTGAAGTGCGGAAATTAGATAAAGAGGAGAATGAGCTGCGTGCGAAGACCGCTGCGCATTTGAAGGCTGGTAATCGTCAGCTCGCGGGTGAGTTTGCGATGAAGCTAAAAAAGGTGGATGCTGAACACGATGATGTGAAGGTGCAGCTCGAGGATGCGGAGAAGCATTATAAGGAATTGATCCGTGCTCGAGACGTTTCTGTGAAAGAGGCAAAAGCGAAGATTGAAGAGCTTCGTCGTGGCATTGATGACATGAAGGTGAAGAAGGCTGTGGCTGAGCTCAACGAGATGGCATCTGGCATGATTAATGAGATTGGTGGATCAGGAGATAATTTGAATCGACTTAGTGAGATTGTGGAAGACGAGCGTACAAAGGCTGCAGGCCGTGCTCGTGTGGCGAAGGACAGTATGGATCTTACTGAAATCAACATGAAGCAAAGTGAACAAGAGGCGCTTGCTGAAATGGCGCTTGCTGACTTTGCGGCAGCGGAGGGGATTGAAATTGAGAAAACGGAGCATCAGGCACCGCCGACAAAGGAGAGCTCTAGTAGTTCGCAAGGTACTATGGGACCGGGTGTGACTGAGTAAATCGTTTCCATATTTATCATTATTGAAAGCGGTAGGTGCAGAGATGCGCTTACCGCTTTTTTAGTGTTCTCAGTCTTCATTAGAATCTCTAATGCTTAGCATTGTAGTTGAATACTGTTGTGCCCGTTTGTTGTGTGATGTAAGTATATTACTCCTCATTTTTATTAATTTGTTAGAGGGAACCAAACCAGAACTACAACCATGAGTGATATTAGCAAATGTCCATTTTTTAAAGATAAGGCTCAGAATAATACGAGCAAAGCAAGTGCGGGAGGCGGAACTACGAATAGGGATTGGTGGCCAAATCAATTGCGTGTAGATTTACTGCGCCAACATTCGAGTAAATCAGATCCGATGGGTGATGATTTTGATTACGCGGAAGAGTTTAAGAGCCTTGATTTAGAGGCCGTGAAGAAGGATCTACGTGATTTGATGACGGATTCTCAAGATTGGTGGCCAGCAGATTTCGGTCATTATGGGCCACTTTTCATTCGCATGGCTTGGCATAGTGCCGGGACGTATCGGATTAATGATGGGCGCGGCGGAGGAGGAAGAGGTCAGCAGAGGTTTGCGCCATTGAATAGTTGGCCTGATAACGTGAGTTTGGATAAAGCTCGGAGATTGATTTGGCCGATTAAGCAAAAATATGGTCGTAAAATTTCGTGGGCGGATTTGATGATTTTGACGGGTAACGTTGCTCTAGAGTCGATGGGCTTCAAGACATTTGGTTTTGCTGGAGGTCGTGAAGACGTGTGGGAAGCTGATCAAGATGTGTATTGGGGGAGTGAGAACGAGTGGCTCGGTGGAGACAAACGCTACGACCATGGTTCTAAAGGAGTGAAAGGTGAAGGCGTCCTTGTTTCTGATGATGATGTGGAGGGAGGAGAACACAGCCGTGTCTTAGAAAATCCATTGGCAGCAGTACAGATGGGATTGATTTACGTGAACCCTGAAGGGCCAGACGGTGTGCCTGACCCCGTCGCGGCTGCGAAGGATATTCGTGAGACCTTTGCTCGGATGGCGATGAATGATGAAGAAACCGTGGCATTGATCGCAGGTGGACATACTTTCGGTAAAACTCATGGGGCTGGAGATGCGGCACATGTGGGGAAAGATCCAGAGGCTGCAGGTATTGAGCAACAAGGATTGGGGTGGGCAAGTACTTATGGTACTGGCAAAGGGGGAGATACAATTACGAGTGGCTTGGAAGTAACTTGGACGAGTACGCCGACAAAGTGGAGTAATAACTTTTTCTGGAACCTGTTTGGCTATGAGTGGGAGCTTACTAAGAGTCCTGCTGGTGCGCACCAGTGGATCCCTAAAGATGGGGCTGGGGCAGATTCGGTTCCTGACGCGCATGATTCGAGTAAGCGCCATGTGCCATCAATGTTAACAACGGATCTCGCTCTACGCTTTGACCCAGAGTACGAAAAAATTTCGCGCAGATTTCACCAAGATCCAGATGCATTTGCCGAGGCGTTTTCACGTGCGTGGTTTAAGCTGACGCATCGTGATATGGGCCCGCGCTCTCGTTATCTTGGTCCAGAAGTGCCGGAAGAAGAACTCATTTGGCAGGACCCAATCCCGGCAGTTGATCACGAGTTGGTTGATGATTCCGATGTGGCTGAGTTAAAAGAAAAGGTGCTGGCTTCAGGTCTGTCAGTTTCTCAGTTGGTGACTACAGCGTGGGCATCGGCTTCTACATTCCGAGGTTCTGACAAGCGTGGTGGTGCGAATGGAGCTCGTATTCGTTTGGCCCCGCAGAAAGATTGGACAGTGAATCAACCAGAGCAACTCGCAGAAGTGTTAACTAAGCTAGAGGCAATCCAAGGAGAGTTTAATCAAGCACAATCGGGTGAGAAGAAAGTATCTCTCGCTGATTTGATCGTGATTGCTGGAAATGCTGCTGTTGAGAAGGCTGCGAGCGATGCAGGCTGCTCCGTGAGCATGTCTTTCAATGCTGGGCGCACTGACGCGACAGATGAACAGACCGATGTAGAGTCGTTTGAGCCTTTAGAGCCAGTAGCTGATGGGTTTAGAAACTTCCAGCGTGCTAAGTTCGCGGTATCTCCAGAAGAGATGTTGATTGATCGAGCTCAATTGTTAACTCTCACGCCTCCAGAACTGACCGTATTAATCGGTGGTATGCGAGTGTTAGGTACAAATTATGGTCAAACAAACTTAGGTGTATTTACTGATAAGACAGAGGTCTTGAGTAATGACTTTTTTGTGAACTTGCTGGATATGGCGACTGAGTGGAAGGCGATGGATGAGGATAAGTTATTATTCTCTGGCAGCGATCGCGTGAGTGGAGAAGAGAAATGGAGAGCGACACGTTTTGATTTGCTCTTCGGCTCGAATTCAGAGCTACGTGCAGTGGCTGAGGTCTATGCTACAGTAGATGCGCAGCAGAAGTTTGTTGAAGACTTTGCGGCAGCATGGACGAAAGTCATGGAGCTTGATCGTTTTGATCTAAGATAAAAAAGAACTCACGGACCAGCACGCGAATGAGTGTGCTGGTTTTATACCATTCTCCCGGCTATATTGTCGGAATGGATGATTTTGATATGAACGCTAGTCAGCGGAGCTGATTACAATAAAGAGCGGCATTACTTCGGCTTCATTTCTGCGTTTTTCCTCAGTCATGTAGCCTGCTACAATCCTTCGTCATGCCTTGAGATGAAGGCCAAATTAACACCGCCATTCCGACAATCTATCCACTTAAATGGTATTAGTCAAAAAGATATGAGAAAGCCGCTAAATATTGGCGGCTTTCTTTATTTTAAGATGCGAGCTTTTGAGTTGATTGTTTCGACTTAAATCGCTCTATGAGATTTAAGATTAGCACGAGCATGGACGGGAGGAATGTGAGGGTGATGCATGCTGTGAAGGCTAGACCGAATAAGACGATAGCACCGAGACCTCTGTAGAGTTCTGTACCTGCTCCAGGAATAAAGACGAGAGGTGAGAGCCCCATGAGTGTAGTGCAAGTGGTCATGAGCACTGGGCGTAGGCGTGAGGAAACAGCGTCTTTGACCGCTTCAAGTGGAGCGAGACCATTCTCTTTATAATTTTGCATCGTCCGTTCAACGATGAGGATCGGGTTGTTGACGGCTGTTCCCAACAGAATGAGAAAGCCTAACATGGTGATCATGTCGAAGGGTTGTTGAATGGGCGCGAGTCCGATGCTTGGTAGGATACCTCCCACGTAGTTGAGGAGCCAAAGCCCGACGATGCCTCCACTAATACCGATTGGGACGGTGATAAGGATGAGGAATGGGTGCCCCCAATGGCGGTAAATGACTACGAGTTGGAGGTAACAGAGCACGACGGCGATCCACATGTTTTGTCCGAGTGAACTACGAGTGGCCTCCAGCTGATCACTCGCCCCTGTGAGGTCGATACTGACACCTTTCGGTAGATCTCCTGAGTCACGGAGCGGCTGGACGATGTCGTTTCGTACGGTTGCGACAGCTGTTTCTAGTGGGACATCACGTGGAGGAATGACGTAGAGCGTGACTGTGCGTCGGCCATCGACACGGCGTACCTCAGCGGTGTCGACAGTTTCTTTAATCGATGCAATAGAGCCGAGGGGGATGACACCGCCTCGTGGGCTGTAAACTGGTAAAGTGGCGAGTTCGGAAATGTTCTGACGGTCTTCAGATTCGCTGAACATGAAGATGTCGACTTTGTCGTCATTGTAATAGAATTCATCGACGAAGGCTCCGTCACTGAGAGCAGCGGCGGCGAAGCCGAAGTTGCGCGTTTCGAAACCGAGCTCTTCGAGGCGTTCCCATTTGGGATTAATTTCTAACAATGGCTGACCGAGAGTGAGTGAAGATGGAGTAGAATTGATCTGAGCATCTTTGATGTGTTGGCGGCTGAGTCGGTAGACTTTGAGTGCGGTGTTGTAGATTTCAGGTAATTCGCGTCCGCTGATATCAAGTGCGACAGCTCGCGTGCCGCCGTCATTACTCGAGATAATTGAACCACGTGCGGAGAAGGCTCGCATGCCTGGGTAGGAACGGAAATGTTCATCGATGACATCGATGTATGGGTCGATGTGCTTTGGGTTTTTCGTCACAGCGATGACGCGCATAGACTCAGGTTTGACGAGGACGACAAAGCGATCGAGAGCTGGGATTTTCGACTTTCCTGAATCGAAGTTTGCTGGGTCGTCTTTGAGCGATGGGAGGAATTTATCTTGCGTTTCCTTGGCGATCTTTTCCATTTCCTTGAGGCTGTAGCCAGGAGGGGCGATCATTGTAGAGAAAGCTTTGGCTTCCTCACCTTCCGGTAGGTATTCGGCTGGTGGAGTGAGGAATAGAAAGGCTGAGATACTGGCGGCAATGATTAGAGCCATACAGAAAACGCGGCGCCAACTACTGCTGATAAGCCAGCCGATGGGTTTGAGTAGGCGTGGTTCTTTTTTCGGTTTTTCGGCGAAACTGTGTTCGCCTTTTTTCCTTTTGAGACCGGGCATGTAGGCGAAGGCGACAGGAACCACGGCGGTCGCAACGAGCATAGAGACGATGATCGATGCTGAAATGGCGATGCCGATATCGGAGAATAGCTGGCCGGCTTCTTCTTTAACGAAGAGGATCGGTAAGAATACCAAGACGGTGGTCATGGTGCCTGAGAGAACGGCGGTCCAGACGGCTTTGAGACCATCGTGGGCAGCATCCATTCGGTTCTTCCCTTTGCGCCTTTCTACTTCGATGCTTTCTAACACAACGATGGTGTTATCGATAGTCATGCCGATGGCGAAGGCGATACCAGCGAGGGAAATGACGTTGATGGTACGATCCATCATGAGGAGGCCAAGGAAGCCTGCGACGATACAGACTGGCATTCCTAACATGCCAATCAGAGTGGCGGATCCGGAGCGGAGGAAAAGGAAGAGAACGAGGGTCGCAAGGATGGCACCGATAGCGATATTTTTGACGACGTTATCGATGGAACTTTGGACGTATTGGACATCATCGTTAGAGAGGCTCATGAAGAGCCCTTCAGGTTCGAGAATTTCTTTGTTGATGCGATCTATCTCGGGTAGGACTTTTTCTTTAATGGAGATGACATTAGAGCCTGTTTGGCGAACGAGGCTGAGGCGGATGTTGGCTTCGCCTTCGCTGTAAGAAAGGTCGCGCAACTCTGCGTGGGTGAGTTCGACGGCAGCGATGTCTTTGAGGCGGGTGATCGAGTCACCGCGGCGAATGACGATGAGGTTACGGAGTTCGTCGAGAGTGTGGAAGCGGCCGACGGTGCGCAGAAGGTAGCGGCGTTTTCCGCTGTCTAGATCGCCAGCAGATACGTCGATGTTGCGGTCGCGGATGGCTTGACGGACCTCATTTAGAGAGAGCTGACGCTCGGCAAGTTTAGCTGCGTCGACGCGGATTCTAATTTGGCGTTCAGCTCCACCGTTGACGCGGACTTGGGATACACCTTCGACCCGCTCAAGTGATGGGCGGACATTGTCATCAACGAAGTCTAATAGCATGTTGATGTTGAGGTTTTTAGGGTTTCCTTCCATCGGGACAATGCGGAATGAGATGAAAGGGTTATAGGAAAAGGAGTCGGAGCGAAGCACTGGCTCGTCGACATTTTCCGGATAGGCTGGAACTTGGCTGAGGGCATTATTGACCTCTAACAATGCGTCATTTGCATTGGTGCCGAATGGAAATTCGAGTTCGATCTCAGCTCTGCCTGTGGAGGCGAGTGAGGTCATACGCTTCAGGTTTGGTAGGCTCCGGAGGTATTCTTCTTGCTCGATGAGGATCTCTTTTTCGACATCCTGCGGGGTGGCACCCGGCCATCGAGTTTCGATTGAGATGATTCGCGTCTCTAGGTCGGGGATCATCTGGACGGGGACGCGCGTGGCAGCGACGATGCCCAGCACCATGAGCATGATAACAATGACGGCGACTAGTGTGCCGTGTTTGAGCAGAAAACGGATCATGTTAGTGGCTGTTAGTTTCTTGTGCTTTTAAGATGCTGACTTTCTGGTTCTCACGGAGTCCTTCATTTCCTTTCAGAACAAGAGTTTCACCACCTTTGAGTCCTTCGACGATTTCAGCCATTTCACCGAGTCGACCAGCTGTTTGGACCTCGCGAGATACTACGCTAGATTCTGAACCATTGGTTTGGACGATCCATACTTTAGCGGTTCCATCAGGGAAACGTACGACAGCATCGCGCGGGATCTGGACGGTTGGGCTATCTGAGTGAAGTGATTCAATAGTGGCGGTGCCAGACATTCCTGGAGCTGCGTTGTTGTCTGATCCATCTATTGCGAGTCGGATGAGGAAGGTGCGCGAGACCGCATTTTTCACAGGAACGACGACTGCGAGTTTCGCGTCGAAAGTCTGGTTAGGGAAGGCGTCGAGTTTGACGGTTGCTTTTTGGGCATTGCGCAGGCGACTGAGGAATTCTTGAGGGACTTGGATGTCGAATCTGAGGTTTTCCATTTCGATGAGTTCCACTACCGGAGTTCCAGTGGTGACCCATTCTCCTGTTTCTGCGAGTTTGTTGACGACTACACCATCGAAGGGTGCGACGAGTTTGTGGCGAGCGATACGTTCTTGCTGCACCTTCTCGCGGGCTTCGAGCTGTTTGATTTTGGCCTCTGAGATGTGGACGTCTGATTGCAGGGTGTTTGCTTGAGATTCAGGGAATGCACCAGTTTTAATGAGTGGTTTGGTTTCGTCGACAAGGCGCTGAGCGTTGGCCAGCTCGACGGCGGCTTGTTCTTGTTCCGCAGCGATGAGGTCGAGGGAGAGTTCGGAGAGTTTTGGATCTAGTTCCATCAGAACGTCACCCTTTTTCACCGAGTGACCAGCGTCGACATTCATTTTATTAATGAGTCCTTCGATACGAGAGGAAAGTCTGGCGCGGCGTGGGGAGGTGACAGTGCCGGTGAGGGTGATTTTGTTGGTAAGTTGGTCAAGCTTTGTAGCCTGGGTGACGACGACGGGTTTGGCGTTGTCTTGTGCTGCAGAAATACTTGCAAAACTGATAGTAAGAACAGTCAGAATGGGTATGAAAGCTTTGTTAGGAACGCTTTGAGCCATTCGGGAGATGTGTCGTTTTTTCATGTGGTAAAAGGAAAGTGATAGGTGCCGCTTGGTGATATGTAGGATCCTAAAGACAATAAATTGATGAGCATGGCAGAGATTTCATTCGATATCGAAATTAGTAGAGCGATGCAAAGATGAAGACAGGATTCTTCACTGGGAGGTGTGAGAAGGTGAATTATTCCTATAAATATGAGTTTTTTTACGTTAGAAATCTATTGTTAGATTTGCTTCTAACTAATGAGGTGACGTTATGTTTTACTAGGTCTTGTAGACTCATTGACACAGGTGACAAGAAAGTCGGTAAAGCGTTGTGCGTAGGGATGATTCGAGCCTTTTGGTATGTAGCTCGCAACGGAAGTGTTAGGGAGAGGTGGGAGAGTGTCATTAATTTGAGGCAATTGTTCGCCGAGTACGGATTGAGGTAGGATACTGATGCCGAGTCCGGCTTGCACTGCTGATTGGACTGCGTGGACTGAGTTTGCTTCGATAGTTAGTTTCCACGCTTGTTCGACAGAAGTGAGTGAGTCGAAGGCAATTTTGCGGTAGCCGCAGGGCGAGGGCATGAGAACCAGGTTGAGTGAAGTGGATTTATTGAAATCGTCAGGGAGAGTGCCAGTCCAGACAAGCGGTTCGTCCCATAGGACATTGCCCTTGTTGCCTTCAGGACCGGCAAAGACGAGATCGAGCTCTCCATCTTTCAGTTTCGGTAGGAGGTCGGCTCCTATGCCCAGTAATAATCTGAGGTCACAATTAGGGTGAGCGCGTCTGAAGCGGGCGAGTAGTGTGTGAAGGTGTTGAGGTGCGAGGTAGTCTGCGAACCCGACTCGCAGTGAGGTTGATTCATCAGGTGCGGTTACTGCAAGAGCTGCTTCGTCAGCGAGTTCGAGAATTCGCCTAGCGTAACTGATGAATGTTTCTCCTGAACTTGTTAGAGAGACTGATCTTGAATTGCGTTCGAGAAGTTTAGTGCCGAGACGGTCTTCGAGTTTGGCTATTTGAAGAGAGATCGCAGATTGTGTCCGGTGGATGCGTTTGGATGCTGCGGAGAAGCCTCCTTCTTCGACTATAGCAATGAAGGTGCGGAGGGAGAGTAAATCGGTATCTAGTGTGAAGTCGGACGAAGTTTTATCGTACATCACCTATTCGATTATCTCATAGTTGTGATTTGAACAAGCAATTTAACAAATAGGTTAAATCTTGCTACAGTACATTTATTCGCTGGAAGGACATACTTTACGGCGCATTTTTAAACTTAATTTAAATGGATTTTATGAAAGCAATGCTTATTCAGGAGTACGGGGCTAACGCTAAATTTGAAGTGGCTGAAATAGCTAAACCAGAGGTGAAGGATGGCCATGTGTTGGTAAAAATAGAAGCGTCTAGCGTAAACACTGTGGATACGATGATTCGTACTATGGGGGCTGAGTTGCCATTGTCACCAGCGACACCAGCATTACTGGGCATGGATTTTGCGGGTACGGTGGAAGAAGTGGGAGAAGGGGTGGATGATTTCGCTGTGGGAGACGAGGTATACGGCTGTGCGGGAGGCTTGGCTGACTTGCCTGGCACCTTGGCAGAATATATCGTCGCGGACTGTGATTTAGTGGCGTTGAAACCTAAAAATTTATTGATGCGCGAGGCGGCTGCATTGCCTTTGGTCGCGATTACCGCGTATGAGGGTTTACAACGTGCGGGGATAGCTGAAGGGCAAAAGGTGTTAGTTCACGGCGGCTCTGGAGGTGTTGGACATGTTGCGATCCAGCTGGCAAAGTACTGGGGAGCTGAGGTGTATTCGACAGGTGGTGGAGAGAAGCAGTTAGAGTTAATTCGCGAGTTGGGTGCGTCTGCTATCCATTATAAATCTGAGAGTGTGGAAGAATACGTGGAGAAGCACACTGGTGGAGCTGGCTTTGATGTAGTGTTTGATTCAGTGGGCGGGGGAAACCTTCTCAACTCGTTTGATGCTGCAGCGCTTAATGGTCAGGTGGCGACCACTGTTTCAATGTGTGAACTGGATTTGACGACGGCGCATTTCAAAGGTTTGTCGCTGCATGTCGTATTTATGCTTATTCCGATGCTTCACGATCATAAGCGTGCGGAACATGGGAGAATCTTGAAGGACCTGGCTCGGATTATTGAAGAGGGAGGAGTACGAGTAGTGTTAGACGAGAATTATTACTCACTGGAGCAAGTCGATGCTGCGCATGCGCGCCTCGCAAGTGGGAAAGGTATGGGCAAAGTAGTAGTTGATCTATAAATGTTTAGGGCAATTCGAAGAACTTTATAGAGATCATGATATGAAAGCGCAGATGAAAAAAGTGGTGCCCATTGGGTTTCCTATCATTGCTCTAGTGATTGCTGGAGGCGTCCATTTGAATGCTGTGGCTGGTGATAAGATTGAGAAAGATGAGAAGGATGTGGTTGAGTCATCCGATGTGTTGTGGACACCCTTAAACCCAGCTCGCGGAGCTGCGAGTCCACAGGCTGCGACTCTCTGGGGAGATCGTGCGGGCGATGAGGCGACTGGATTTCTCGTTAAATTTAAGGATGGGTTTTCTTCACCGCCGCATATTCACAATGTGACGTATCGTGGTGTGGTGATATCAGGGATGATTCACAATGATGACCCAGCTGCGGCTAAGATGTGGATGCCATCGGGTTCGTATTGGACCCAGCCTGCGGGAGAAGTGCATATTACGGCGGCGAAGGGTGAACACAATGTGGCGCTGATCGAGATAGATAGTGGGCCGTATTTAGTTCTGCCGTCTGAGCAAGCTACGGATAATGGGGAGCGACCAGTTAATGCACACGCTTCTAACATTGTGTGGCAAGATGCGACTGAGACGACACGGATTGTGGCGAGCGAGCTTACAGGAAAAGCGTCTCCTCAGGTGGCATTGTTGTGGATGAAAGCTGATGAGGCGAAGACCAATGGTTCCTTGTTGAAATTACCTGCTGGATTTGAAGGTGAGCTGCGGGTGGGCGACGGCAGATTGCGCGCGGTAGTGGTGGATGGGCAGGTCGACTTACTCGATGGAGAAGAATCTTCTGAGCTAGTGGCGGGAGGCTATTTTACCAATGTTGGCAAAAAAGTTTATCAGGTCAAAGCGAGTGAAGAGGCCGTGCTGTATATTCGCCATGCTGGGCGTTATGAGCTTCAAGCTCACTAGTTATAGAGTAGAAGTGTTATTAGAGTATTTAAAATTAAGCGAATAGAATGATGAAGCAATATGTGATGGAACCAGGGGCGGATGCGATCCGTCTAGTCGATGCTACTGAGACTGAAGTCGGGGTAAAGGATGTGAAAGTGGAGCTGAAGGCAGCCTCTTTGAACTATCGAGACATTTTGATGCGCAAGCGTGCGCCAGAGGCGATTGTGCCCTTCTCGGATGGAGCTGGTGTGGTGGTCGAAGTGGGCGCTGAGGTAGAGGATTTTAAGGTTGGTGACCGCGTGCTTGGCTTGTTTTTTCCAAATTGGATCGATGGGGAGATTACGCGTGAAATTCACGGTGTGGCGCGTGGAGGGGGGGATGTGGACGGGATGCTCTCTGAATTTGTAGTGGGCCACGAGCAGAGTTTTGTCGCCGTGCCAGAGCATCTAGATTTTGAAGAGGCATCGACCTTGCCATGTGCGGGCTTGACGGCGTGGCATGCTTTATTCGAGCACGCACGGCCGGCCAAAAAAGGTGACACGATACTGATCCAAGGAACGGGAGGGGTGTCGATTTTCGCGCTGCAGTTAGCGGTGGCATTTGGCTTGAAGACCATCGTGCTCTCTAGTTCCAGCGAGAAGTTAGAGCGAGTGCAGGAGATCGGTGCGACCCATACGATCAATTATCTGGAGACGCCAGACTGGGACAAGGAGGTGTGGAGAATCACAGAGAAACGCGGTGTCGATCTGGTGGTTGAAGTCGGTGGCGCGGGAACTTTAGAGCGGTCGATGAAGGCGGTGAAGTATCATGGAGTGATCAGTTTGATCGGCGTGTTGACGGGCACACAGGCGGAGGTGAATCCATTTCCGGTGGTGGGCAAGAGTTTGCAAGTGTTTGGGATCTATGTGGGCAGTAAGGAAATGCATCATCGGTTCCACGCGGCATTGGAAAAGCACGCTATCAAACCGGTGGTGGATAAGGTGTTTGCTTTTGAAGCTGCGGAGGAAGCGTACACCCATCAAAAATCCGGGAAACATTTTGGCAATGTGGTAGTGCGTGGCCTCTGAGGGAGATGATGCGCAGCACCCATTGATCATTTCATAAATACTCGCTTACCTAGTCGGTGGCTGCTCGAGCGTCTCGGTCACTCTAGGATAAAGCGGGCGATTGCGAAAATATTCTTGGTCGGCACAGCAGTCTCAATCCATTTCCTTGCCAAGCTTCGGGTGGGTCATCAATTCTAGCGCTCTATATTCATGGAGGATCGGCAAGACACCGGGATGGCATGGATGTTGGTAAGTGTAACACAATGTATTATTATGTGTAACGTTTAGAAACTTTAATAAAAAAGTAAGCTAGAATCTGCGCATTAAGCTGCAATTGATTTTCCGCGAGATCGGAGTATTAGCCGTTGACGAGTTCGGGGTTGAAGCGTCCCTGTTGGATGAGAAAGCCCAGGGGGAAGCTGCCTCGGCTCTTTTCATCTCCTTTTTTCTCCCATGTTTCTGCCAGCGTTTTGAGTTCTTCTGCCGTGATTAAAGTAATAATGGTTTGCTTCTCAACGAAGAAGCGCATGGCAATTGCAGCGCTTTCAGTTGTGAAAGAGGGGCCTATGACAAGGAAAGCATTGACTCGTTTTTCTGAAGCATCGATGTAACGGTCGAATTGTTTGATGTGGTCGGCTAGGTGGACAGGGGATTCTTTAGATTTATTGTCCCAGAGGATGAGTCCATCGCCATGAGAGAGGACTCCGTCCGCATGTTCTGAACCGACTTGCTTAAGTGGACGATGACCTAGTTTGAACTCGAATAGGTATTTGGTAGCTTCCTCGAATTTCCGTTCGATCTCGATATCTTTTTCGATGAGTTGTTGAGCTCGGAGATAGGCGTGATCGCGTGAGGCGAATTTGAGATATTCTTGATACCAGTGAGTGCGTTCGTCTTCGACTTCGTCGTCGCGTTGCTTGAGATTGTCGTAAAAGTTTATGATTCGCTCAATCGCTTCGGATTTTGTTCCTGAAACCTGGAGGTTGAGGTTGCGGCACCAGTCAACTATAACCTCATGAGCGAGTCCATCACGTGGGGAGGTTCCACCAAGTAGCTGGGATGGTTTTACACGGTGCAAGATGAGGTCGCGGAGCTCTTCTAGGGTCTCGGATCCTTTTGGTTTGCAACCTATCTTCTCAAGAGTCTTGATGCAGTAACTTTTCTTTTTAACTGCTTTGTATTTTAAAAGTTCTTGGTAGCCATGTTGACGGATTTCGATATCTAGAATTTGCCGTAGGCAGGCAGCGATTTCTTCTGGGATGACGTCAAAATCGTTAGAGTCATCATCCCGTACAATGGTAAGAAAACCTGCAGATTGCAGATGTTTGCGTGCGGTATCGATATGGCTACGCAGATGGACTTCATTACCTATTTGTGGGAATTTCCCGAGGTCGGCCTCGATGATACGATATTCAAATTCAGTAATGTTGAGACGCTTACGCAGATTCGAAATTAGATTTTGCTCATCTGGAGTAATATCGTTGTCTTGATCCCACGCGGTCTCTAATACGAAGCGAAATAAATCGAGGTTCTTAGCACTAGTTCCGTTAGAGGGGGTAGGATTTTCGTTGGCGGCATCAATGACCAGTCTTTCCCATTCTAATACTTCTTGATCAGTCTCAGCGAGCGGAGACATGAAGTCGTCTTTGTTCAGAAGTACGTGGGTCAGCATAATCCAAGAAATGAGTCTAATGTCTTGTTCTTTATGGAGTCGACATTCACGCCACGCTTTTCGCACGTTGTCTGGATAGAAATATTGTGGAGCCGTTTTTTCCAAAGCTGGGAGAATCTCTTCTTCTTGGAGGTTGCGATGATCAACGACATATGCACTGCAAAAGCGCTTGAGGTCATTTTTAGTGGAAATGCTGCGGATGACTTTGGTGAACTTCATGGGAGGATATAAATTTTGAATTTATCGTATGTGAAATATTGTTACGGAACTATAGTTGTTAGTTATTGGATATGTTAAAAGGCTTATGAAATTTACGGTAGATCAAATTCCAGAGCGAAGTTGTTCTTTGGTAGCGGAGTAAACGAGCACGTGGTGAGTAGGGGGGATTATCTGAAATGTTAGATATTTAGTAGAGGCTGGCAAGGATGGAATGGAGGATTATTCGGGGCGGTGTTTGAGTTTTTATTCGATAGCTTTGAGTTCGGCCTCGTCTTGTTGGTCCATTTGCTGGTGACTGACTCGGAGGCGGTGCTGCGTGCGAAGAGGTAGCGGACTTTCTGGTAAAAGTGTTTTTCGGACGCCCGGATGTCGCGGATGCGTTCGAGCATCTGGTCGAAATAATCTGGGTGACCGTCTGGGTTCTTTAATCGTTCGTCGTCCATGACGAAGCCTTTGAGAAGGTATTCCTTGAGGGTGGTGGATGCCCAGCGGCGGAATTGGACACCACGGGGGAGCGGACGCGGTAGCCTACGGCGAGTATGGCGTCGAGATTGTAGAGTGTGACGGGGCGCTTAACTTCGCGGTTACCTTCTTTTTGAACTGTCAAGGATTCCTTGACAGTTGCCTCAGTGGTGAGTTGGAGGAATAAAAAACCACCGACCTGTGAAGGGGCGGTGGTTTGGAGTGTTTTGGGTGATTGTTAGGTTGCTACTCGCCGAGGGCTTGGTCGAGGTCGGCGAGGATGTCGTCGATGTGTTCGATGCCGATGGAGAGGCGGACGAGTTCGGGGCTGATGCCGCCGCCGAGTTGTTGTTCAGCACTGAGCTGAGAGTGGGTGGTGGTGGCTGGGTGGATAGCGAGGGACTTCGCATCGCCAAGGTTGGCGACGTGGGAGAACATTTTTAGGGAATTGATGAACTCGGAACCAGCATCTGCTCCACCTTTGATACCGAAGACGACGACGCTGCCGCCTTTGCCATCGAGGTACTTTTGGTTTTTTTCAAATTCAGGATCGTCCTCGAGACCAGGGAAGCGCACCCATTCGACTTTCGGGTGTGCTTGGAGATGCTTGGCAACGGCGAGTGAGTTTTCGCAGTGGCGTTCCATGCGCAGTGGGAGGGTTTCGATGCCTTGGAGGAGTTGCCAAGAGTTGTCTGGGCTGATGCAGGCTCCGAGGTTGCGAAGTGGGACAGTGCGCATGCGTAGGATGAAGGCGAGTGGTGCGAGTACTTCTGGAAGGTCATGGCCCCAGCGAAGTCCGTGGTAGGAGGTGTCTGGCTCGTCGTAAAGTGGGTGACGGCCGCCAGCCCAGTTGAATTTTCCGGCATCGATGGCGATGCCGCCGAGGCCAGCACCGTGGCCGCCGATCCATTTGGTTAGGGAATGAATGACGATGTCTGCGCCGTGTTCGATGGGACGGGTGAGGACGGGAGTGGAGCAGGTGGCGTCGACTACGAGTGGTAGGCCTTGTGCTTTTGCGATAGCGGAGACGGCGTCGAGATCGGTGATTTCGAGCGCTGGGTTGGAAACGGTTTCGCAGAAGTAGGCGCGGGTTTTATCATCGGTTGCTTTGGCGAAGTTTTCAGGGTCGTTAGAGTCGACAAAGCGGACTTCGATGCCTAGGGCTGGGAGGATGCTATCGAACTGGGTGTAGGTGCCGCCGTAGAGGTTTCTGGCGGAGACGATGTTATCGCCAGCTGCGGCGAGGTTGATGATGGTGTTAAAGATGGCTGCGGTGCCGGAGGAATGGCCGAGGCCACCTAGCTCGTGGGCTCCTTCAAGAAGGGAGAGGCGTTTTTCCAGAATCGCAGTAGTGGGGTTGGTGAGGCGGGTGTAGATATTTCCAAGCTCTTTGAGAGCGAATAGGTTGGCGGCGTGTTCAGTGGAATTGAAGGTGAATGCGGTGCTGCGGTAGACAGGTACGGAGCAGGAGTTGGTGTCAGAGTCGGGTGTGTAGCCGCCGTGGATGCAAAGTGATGCTTGTTTCATAAGTTTTGTAAGTTGGTCGATATTGAGAATGTTTCAAGTGGCTTGTCGAATAGAAACACGTAGTTGAAGTTACTGAGATGAGGTGCGGATGACGAGTTGTCCCTGGAGAGCGATGCGCTGGGTAGGAGCGTTTGGATGTTTGATGCGGTATCGCATGAGATCTGCGGCAACTCGTCCAATGTCACGGCAAGGTTGTTGATAGGAGGTGAGTGGGACGCTGAGTAGAGAGGCGTATTTTACGTCATCGAATCCACAGACTTTAATGCGTTTGGGGATAGAAGCTCCTTGATCTAACAATGAGCGCATGAGGGAGGCAGCAGTGACGTCATTGGCGCAGACGACTCCATCCACCTCGTTTTGACGTAATATTTCGACGGCGTGAGATGGTTTTTTCGGGTCAAACTCGACGTCGACTAGAGTGCGTGCGCGCAGGCCTTTTTGGATGAGAGCTTCACGGCAACCACTTCGGCGAAGAGCCACAGTAGATGCGGGATTTGGGAGAGAGACGAAAGCGAGTTTTGAGCAATCTTTGTTTAAGAGATGAGTGGCGACGACAAAACCAGCTTCAATGTTGTCGATACCGATCAGGTCACAGGGTGACTGGCGTGGCCAAGGATAGATGTCTCGATCAATGAGGACGACTCGAATTCCTTTATCTGAGAGACGGTTAATGATCTCTAGATTGAATTCTAGCTGGTTATTGACGTGTTCAACAGGGGCGTAAAAGACGCCTTTGACTTTTTGTTCAATGAAGTGGTCAGCGAGTTCGCTGGTGAGAGTTTTTACATCTCCTGAGAGATTGAGCTGGGATGGATGGATTACTCTCATTCCTGCAATTCCAGCATTTTCGGCGATGCTGGCGCAGATTGGTTCAAATATTTCGGTATTTAAGATTTGGGGGACGAGCAGCCCTGCGAGCATGGGTGATTTTTTGGGCTCGAGGACTTTGGTGCCAAATCCAGCTTTACGGCTAATGAGTTTTTCCTCTGAGAGAAGTTTAAGTGCTTTAGATATAGTGGGTCGGGATGTGGAGAATTCTCGGCATAGTTCGGCTTCTGTTGGGAGGAAATCACCTGCTTGGTAAACGGCATTGCGCAGTCTGAGGCGGATTTCTTCATAAATCTGTAGATACCTTGGTTTTGTTGCGTTCATTGCTTTAATGTAAACTAAATGTAATTATTATTTTGGTAATTGATAGTCTATTTGTTTGCAAATGGTTCTCTAATTGTCAATTGTAATGATTACTCCAGAGGGGCAATGAGTGCTTGTCGGAGAGTTAATTATGAAAAAGCGATTCACAATAGCTGGGATGGGAGAAACCTTGTGGGATGTGTATCCGGATGGGGCTCGTCTCGGTGGAGCTCCGACTAATTTTGCCTGTCATGCCGCTCAGTTAGGTGAGCGCGGCGAGGTGATCAGTTGTGTTGGTGGTGATGCCCAAGGTGAGCAAGCGAGGGTGGAATTGGCTGAGCTCGGAGTGGGTACTGATTTTATTCATGTGAGTGAAACTTTGCCAACAGGAACCGTGGAGGTTGAACTGGATGGAGAGGGGAAACCACGGTATGCGATCACAGCTGATGTGGCGTGGGATGCGATCCCAAGTTCGCATGAGTTGCTCGAATTTGCGACAACCATAGATGCTGTTTGTTTCGGGGTGTTGTCTCAACGTAGTGAGATGTCTCGGACAAGTATTCAGAGAGTGTTAGAGCGGATGCCTGAGGGTGCTTTGAAAGTGTTGGACGTGAATTTGCGTGAGCCGTGGTATGATAAAAATGCGGTGGAGTTGGCGCTGGTGTCGGCAAATGTGCTGAAACTGAGTGATGAGGAGTTGCCAGTTTTAGCGGAATATTTTGATTTAAGAGGTAGTGCGGCAGAGCAACTTGAATGTATCCGTCAGCAATTTAATTTACGTTATGTGGTCTATACATGTGGCGCTGAGGGAAGTGCTTTGAGCTCAGAGAATGGTTATTTATTTGCGCCATCGAGTAAAGCTGAGGTGGTCGATTCAGTGGGTGCCGGCGATGCATTTACCGCTTCTTTTTGTGTGGGATTGTTGCGCGGTTATGCACAGGAAGATTGTCTCAAATTTGCGAACCGAGTGGCTGGCTATGTGTGTGCTCAGTCAGGTGCCTGCCCTGAACTTCCAGCCTCGATTAAGAATTTTTAATTAAACCCTAGATATAAAATGAGTAATTCAATTGAAAGACCTGAAGCGCTTGCCGGAGTGAGTGATGAGCAATTACCAGTACCAAAGCATAAGTTGCATGGCTGGAAACATTTTTTGGGGCTGTATGCTGGAGAGCATGTGGCTGCAACGGAGTTTGTGATCGGAGCAACATTTGTGGCGCTTGGTGCGACGACAATGGATATTTTGCTAGGTCTGTTGATTGGTAATATATTAGCGATTTTAAGTTGGACTTTAATCACTGCCCCGATTGCCACACAGACTCGATTAAGCCTGTATACTTATCTTAATAAGATAGCAGGGAATTCGATGACGAAGCTTTATAACTGGGCAAATGTTGTTATTTTTACGGTGATTTCGGCTGCTATGATCACGGTTTCATGTTCGGCCGTGCGGTTTTTATTCGGCATACCAGCTCAGTTAGATTGGTACCCGAATGATTGGGCCTTTGTGTTGGTAGTGCTCGGTGTAGGGGCGATTGTGGTACTAGTGGCGATGTATGGATTTAATGCAGTGTCTGACTTTTCAAGTATATGTGGGCCGTGGTTATTTGTGATGTTTTCAGCGGGTGCATTGGTGATGTTTCCAGCATTAGCTGAAGGTGTGTTAGGACGCACTACGCTGGATGGATTTGGGGAATTTCTGACGATTGGTGATCAATCGATTTGGACCGGTGTGGCGGCGAATGGTGAGCCGGGTATAGGCTTGTTAGAGGTGATCGGTTTTGCGTGGGCAGCGAATACGATTACGCACGTGGGACTTATTGATATGGCGTTATTCCGCTATGCGAAGAAGCCGATTTACGGTTTGTGCACGAGCTCCGGGATGTTGTTTGGCCATTTTATTGCATGGATTGCCGCAGGGATCATGGGTGCAGGGACTGCTATTTTGTTAAAGAAATCGATCATTCAGTTAGATCCGGGCGATGTGGCATATGAGGCATTGGGTTGGGCTGGTTTTGTGATTGTTCTCGTAGCGGGTTGGACGACAGCGAATGCGAACTTGTATCGAGCAGGTTTAGCTGCTCAGGCGATTTTCAAGAACCATTCACGTCAGAAAACTACGCTAGCGGTAGGTTTAGTGACTGTGGTGGTGGCGTGTTTCCCTTTCGTGTTCACGAAGATGTTGCCATTGCTGACTTATGCAGGTTTGATCGTAGTTCCTGTGGGGGCTGTGGTTTTCGCGGAGCATGTGATTTTCCCTAAGATTGGCTTTACTCGTTACTGGGCAAAATACCGTGGCATCAAACATAGTGTTCCAGCGATTGCATCATGGGCAATTGGCTTAACATGTGGGTTCGGACTCAATATATTAGATGTAATGTCTTTCTATTATTTGTTCATTCCAACCTGGTTTGTGACCACCATTTCTTATATTATCTTGGCTCGTCAGTTTGGAGCAGCAGAACGTTATCCAGAAGAAGAGGCGAAGATGTTAGAGAGCGATCGAGTCGTGGCTGATTATCAAGAGCAGCAGGCTGAAGCTGAAGAAGAAGCTGTGAAGGATGAGAGCTTTTTCTCAAGAGGTCTTCACTGGGTTTCGAGATCGAGTTTAGCGCTTATATTTATCCTTGCAGCGCTGACGATGTTTGCGAGTCCAGATATGGAGGTTTATACGCAAAACCGAGATCGCTTTCATGTTTACGCCTTTATATTTACGGTAGTCTATTTCAGCTGTGCTTACTGGGCGCTGCGTAGGAAGAAAGCACTACAGCAATATTAATATAATCTATCTCAAATGAACTTATAAAATCATAAAAACCCAAACTATTATGAATGCAGCAATTCGATTAAACCAATCTAATTTAGAAACTCTCCCTAACAGCGCTCATGTGCCACAATATGATCGCAGTGAGATTACCGCGAGTATTGTGCACGTTGGAGTTGGGGGATTCCATCGTTCGCACGAAGCCTACTATACGGACCTGCTGCTTGAGCGAGGTGGCGAGCGCTGTTGGGGAATCTGCGGTGTTGGTTTGAGGGAATCTGATCGCAAGATCGCGGATGTTTTAAAGCGTCAGGATTATCTCTACACTATGATAGTGAAGCATCCTGATGGTAAGGTGGAGAATAGAGTGATCGGTTCGATTGTAGATTTTCTGTTAGCATGTGATGATGCGAAAGGTGTGATCGATAAGATGGCGGACCCGCTCACTAAGATTGTCTCACTTACTATCACGGAAGGAGGGTATAATTTCGACCCATCGACAGGAGAGTTCGATTTTGAGAATCCTGATGTTGAGCATGATTTAGCGGAGCCTGAACAACCTCGGACCGTGTTTGGTTTTTTAGCTGCAGCTCTAAGGAAGCGCCGATCTACGGGGGCTGGCGCGTTTACGGTGCAGTCATGCGATAACATTCAGCACAACGGAGATGTTACGAAGGCGATGTTGTTAGCCTTCACTCGTAAGCAAGATAGCGAGCTCGCGGAGTGGATTGAAAATGAGGTGCGTTTCCCCAATGCAATGGTGGATCGGATTACTCCAGTGACGACACCAGAAGATATAGAATCATTAGAAGAGCTTGGTTGGAAAGATGAGTGGCCGGTAACGTGTGAGCCATTTTGCCAATGGGTGATCGAGGATGATTTTGCAGATGGGAGGCCACAATGGGAAAGTGTGGGTGCACAGTTTGTTCCTGACGTTACACCGTATGAAACGATGAAGATCCGTCTGCTCAACGCAGGTCATTCCGTGTTGGGAATACTGGGTGCGTTGCACGGACATGCTACCATTGATGACTGTATAGACGATTCTCTCTTTGAGACCTATGTGAGGCGTTTTATGGATTCTGAAGCGACTCCAGTCTTGGATCCAGTGGAAGGAATTGATCTCGATGATTATAAAGATTCGTTGATTGAGCGATTTGGAAATCCTAACATAAAGGATAAGCTTTCCCGTATTTGTTTAGAGAGTTCGTCAAAACTGCCGAAGTTTTTGATCCCAACCATTCGAGAAAATTTAGCCAGTGGTGGGAGTATTGAATATGGAAGCTTAGTCCTGGCCGCATGGTGTTATTACTCGGATAAGGGCAGAGACCGCCATGGTGTACAATTGGAAATAACTGATGAGATGAAAACTGAGCTTCATGAAGCAGCTGCCGGAAGTTCGGAGAATCCTTTGGCCTTTTTGAGGGTGCGAGAAGTGTTTGGTGACTTATCTGAAAACACAGCCTTTACTCAGACTTACGGATCAATGGTGGAGGCTATTTATGATGATCCTGACATTGCGCGTCACATGCAAGCGGTGCTTTTTGGCCGAGATTGAATGATATTAGTCCACGAAGTAGTGGCTTGTTAGTTGGGGCTGAAGGGCCCGTCTATTGATACTTTTACGTGGTGAGAGCCACGATGGGAGAACTGTGCCCTTTTTAGGGTCTAAAAAATAAAAATGATGAAAACGAAGCAATTAGTAGTATGTGCAGTGGTGATGGGGGGAGCTGTGGGGCATGGTGAAGAACTAAGTCTCGCACAGCCTCCGGCGGTGGAGAGTATGGAAGAAATAGGAGCTGAGGAGGCTTCGGGTAATTTCTTTTCAAGTATTGAGCCCAAAGGTGTGGATGTATTTGCCTCTTATGTGGGAATCGGTGCGTCTAATGTGTCGGGCGGTATTGAAAGTGATAGTGTTTATGCTGGGCAGATTTATGCAGGTGTGCATTTAGACCTAGAGCAGCTATGGAATTGGAAAGGCGCTAGAGTTAAAGTTTCAATGGTAAATCGGCATGGTGAGACATTGGCAGGTTCGGTAGGAAGCGTGTTTGATCCAGTGACGATTTATGGAGGGCAGACAACATTCTTGTACGACCTAAGTATTGAAAAGGATTTTACTGATGCGTTTTCCGTGAAAGTGGGGCGCATGGCCGCGACCGATGATTTCTCAACTTCTCCACTTTATGCGTATTCATTAAACAATACGGTGAATGGACCGATACGGGCTTTATTGCTTGACGGTGTGATGAGCTCTTTCCCTTTTCCGGTGTGGGGCACGCGTTTAGAATACGTAGTGAATGAGGAGCATCGCTTTCGTATGGGAGCGTATCAGGTGAGTGATAGTATGTGGGATGCGAGTGCGCATGGTACAGATTTTGATATCAGTGGTGACGATGGCCTGTCGGTCTTTTTACAATATGATTGGACTGGTGAAATCGCTGGGAGGAATTCAAGAATGTATCTTGGTACGCATCAGGCATTTGATGAGTTTGAGACGTATGGAAGCGACGGGACTGAGGGGCAGTTTAGTCAGTATTATGGTCACATAGATCATGAAATTCTCGACGATCTACAGGTTTTCCTAACAGCAGCCTACAGTGGGCAAGGTGAATTAGCTCGCATTGAGTTTCAGTCGAGTTTTGGACTCATCTGGAAGGGCTTATTCCCTGCGCGACCAGAAGATAGAACTGTGCTGTATGCGACTTATGGAGATTACAGTGCGGAGTATGGAGAAGAAATCGGTGAAGATCGGGATTACGAGATTGTGTGTGAGATCGGTCACCGTTTTCAATTGGGGGATGCGTATTGTGTGCAGCCGTCAGTCCAATACATTCACCGACCAGGAGGAACTGGAGATATCGATGACAGCGTGGTGCTAGGTGTTTGGCTAGGAATGGATTTTTAGAGCATTGGCCTCATCATTCTAGAGCTGGGCGTTGGAAGCGAGCCAGTCGTCACCAAATTCTTGGCAAGGGCACGGAGGTGAGATATTCCGCCAACTATTTGGGAGTACTGAGGCTGGGTAATGCGCTCACTTTCTGGAGTCTCCAAACGGTCTGTTTTTTTACGATGGTGGAGCGTGGCGGGAGAAATGCCAAGGTCGCGACCGAGTTCCTCTTCTGGGAGTTGGAGGAGTTCTTGTAAGGCATAGAACTCAGCCGTGGGAAACCCTATCGGAGTTGCTCAACTAAATTGTTTTTATGTTCAGGTGATAGTTTTTGAGGTAAAAAAATACCCGCTAAGTGCGAGATGGCACTCAAGAATACCTTTGCTACGGATTAATGTGCTGGTGGCCGAGCCATTGGGCCAGAGCTGGATTCCAGTTGACTAAAATGGGCTTGAACCTTAGTAGTCGGCAGGCCGCAGTGATTTGATATTGTCGATCAGGCGGTTCTGTCCATTTTCAACCAGAAATCTAAACTACTATTATGGCTACTTCATTACAACGTAACACTAACAGAACACGTCCAACAAAGTCAACAGGCGCAAAAGCCAAGCGCACTAAAGTTCAGCGCCGCCGCCTTGTCGCTTTAGGCATGGACGAAGCTGCTGTTGCGGCATTGAACTCAAGCGAAGTTCGTGCATTGCTCAAGCGCCCTGCGAAGGTGAGTGCAGCGAACAAGTAATTTTACGCTGAGCTTCGTCTGCCACTCATTGGCAGAAAGATTTGTCCCCACGTTTTTTCGATTGATCGAGAGGCGTGGGGATTTTTTGTGTCCTCAGGGACGGAGGAATTGGTAGGCCAGAGGTTTTTCAATTGGAGTTGATGGTTGGCGAGGTCGCACCAGCAATTGCCGATGAGGTGCATTTCGGTGTTGAAAGCAGTCGCTGTAGTGGTGGCGGACACTGGGGGGCTTTGGTGCGGTTGCAGAAGGACTGATGTTTGTGCTGCTACTGCCGCAGGGGGTAAAAAATACCCCTAAGTGCGAAGTGGCGCTTAAGGGTACTTTTTTAACTAGGGATGAATCTGTTGGGCTTCTTTTAGCTTTGACCGGTGAGTTCGGCGGTGGCTTTCTCTAGGCCTTTTTCTTCGATTGCCTGCTCGGTGAAACCGTTGTCTTCGGCGTACTTGCGGACGTCGGCAGTGATTTTCATAGAACAGAAAGTGGGGCCACACATGGAGCAGAAATGGGCGGTTTTGGCGCCTTCTGCGGGGAGTGTTTCATCGTGGAAATCGATAGCTCGGGCAGGATCGAGTCCAAGGGCGAACTGGTCGCGCCAGCGGAACTCGAAGCGTGCCTTGGAGATCGCGTTGTCGCGCTCCTGCGCGGCTGGGTGGCCTTTGGCGAGGTCGCCAGCGTGGGCAGCGAGCTTGTAGGTGATGACGCCTTCGCGGACGTCATCACGGTTCGGTAGGCCGAGGTGTTCTTTCGGTGTCACGTAGCAGAGCATCGCGCAACCGTACCAACCGATGTTTGCTGCACCGATACCGGAAGTAATGTGGTCGTAACCCGGAGCGATGTCAGTGGTGAGTGGCCCGAGAGTGTAGAAGGGAGCTTCGTGGCACCACTCGATTTGCTTCTCCATATTTTCTTTAATGAGGTGGAGAGGGACGTGGCCGGGGCCTTCGTTCATGACTTGGCAGCCTTTTGCCCATGCGCGTTTGGTGAGTTCGCCTTGGATCTCGAGCTCGGCGAGCTGGGCGTAGTCGTTGGCGTCTGCGATCGAGCCTGGACGGAGGCCGTCGCCGATGGAGAAGGACACGTCGTAAGCGGCGCAGATGTCACAGATGTCATCCCAGTGAGTGTAGAGGAAGTTTTCTTTTTGGTGGGCGAGCGTCCATTTCGCCAAGATAGAACCACCACGGGAAACGATGCCTGTCATGCGGCGTGCAGTGTGTGGGACGAAGCGAAGGAGAACCGCTGCGTGAATGGTGAAGTAGTCGACTCCTTGCTCAGCCTGTTCGATGAGGGTATCGCGGAAGAGCTCCCAAGTGAGGTCTTCGATCTTGCCGTTGACCTTCTCGAGTGCTTGGTAAATAGGTACTGTGCCGATTGGGACTGGTGAGTTACGCAGAATCCATTCGCGGGTGGCGTGGATGTTCTTACCGGTGGAGAGATCCATGACGGTGTCTGCTCCCCACTTGGTGGCCCAGCGCATTTTTTCAACTTCTTCGTCGATGGTAGAAGCGACGGCGGAGTTACCGATATTTGCGTTGATTTTGATGAGGAAGTTACGGCCAATGATCATTGGCTCTATTTCTGGGTGGTTGATGTTGGCGGGGATGATGGCGCGGCCACGGGCTACCTCGGAGCGAACGAACTCTGGGGTGATGAGTTTGGGGATTTCAGCGCCGAAGGATTGGCCAGGGTGCTGGTGGTCCATGCGATTGCGAGAGACCTGTTTGAAGGGGTCGATCTCGGATGGGCGCGGCATGTTGTAGCCGTCTGGTGTGTGGGATTTGCTCTTGATGAGTTCCTTGATCGCGTCAGAGGCGTCCTCGGGGAGTTCATCGAGTGTTGGGTAGCGGTCGTTGACGGTTTTAAATTCTTCGATGCGGCCCATGTTCTCGCGGATAGCGATGAATTCCATTTCCGGAGTGATGATGCCTTGGTCGGCGTACCATTTTTGTGTGACTGGGTGGCCAGCGGAGGCACGGAGTGGTTTACGCTTGAGGCCAGGGTATTCCTTGAGCTTGTTTTTGGCGGCTTTTCCTTCGTTGTATTTTTCGGCGTGTTTGTCGGAGAGGTAGCCATTGTCGGATGGCTTGACGTCGCGGCCTTCGTATTCTTCGACGTCACCACGGCCGAGGATCCAATCACGGCGGAGGGCTGGGAGGCCTTCGCGTGGGTCACCATTGAAATTAGGATCTCCCCAAGGGCCTGAGCAGTCATAGACGCGGATGGGTGCGTTCTTTTCTATACGGCCATTTGGGTGTTCGGTGTCGGAGAGACGAATCTCACGCATTGGCACTTGAACGGAAGGGTGAAGTTGGCCGCCAACGTAGACACGAGTAGAGTTTGGGAAAATGGTAGGATCTTTCTCGAGGGCAGCGAGTTCTTCGGAGTTGTCGATGTCTTCGATGAAGTTACCAGTGTAGTCGGAACGGGCTGAGGAGTTCTCCGGCGTAGGTGTAGTTTCGTCTGGTGAGATCATGGTTAAATAGAGTTGAGTTGGTAATTGAAAGTGGGGTAGTTAGAAGCTCTTGTGAAGCTGTTAGTTTCTGCTGGAAATAAAAAATGCCTGTCGGCGCAGTGGACGGCGGACAGGCGTATTTCGTTTCAATGATGAAATGCGACTCCCTTCGCCGGTGTTAGCCGTAGCAGGTTCGAAGGGTCATGGGCGGTGTTGCCTATTCTCAGCCTCGTCGGCTCCCCTGTCTGAGCTGCAGTGTAGTGGACACAGGAGGTGATGCAAGTGGATTTCTGGAATGGCGGAGAGGGCTTAGGAGCTTCTATTTAGACATAAAAAAGCTCCTAACGCTAAAAAGCATGAGGAGCTTAGGTTTGAGCCTTAAGTAGAAGCCGATGTGAGCAACCTAGAGGTCGTCTAGATCGAGGTCGAAATCTTCATCTTCGACTTCGACTGGTTCACCGTCTTCTACGCTGACTACGAGGTTGTGCTCCTCAGCTTCTGCTGTGAAGTAGAGCGGAAGCTGTACCATGTTTTCTTCATTGAGAAAGATGGAGGACTCTTCAACTTTAATATCCTTTAGAAAGTCTGCTTTGTGCTCTGGGTTTGCGAATCTGACGATGATCGTGCTTTGCTTCATTGGTTATAGAATAATGTCTAGTCGGACGAGCTGTAAACTGTAATTCCGAGATGAATATCTAACTCTTTCCTAACTAGCGAATTTTGGGAGAAAACTTTGACAAGTTGATGGAGTCGAGAAGGTCAATGTGTCTGAAATATTTTGACGCTTAGGGTAACTCAAGCAATAGCGTAACTGAGCTTCCGCCCCCCGTCGATGTGCTCAATATGAATACAGTGGGTGCCAGGAGGGATCATTTCAGGGAATCGATCTGGCCATTCGATGACGAGGATGGCATCGCGCTCTAGGTAGTCCTCCCAGCCAATGGCGAGGAGTTCTTCAGGCGCTTCCATGCGGTACCAATCAAAGTGGATCAGTTCCGGTGAGCAGTCGGTGTATTCATTAACGAGGGCGAATGTAGGGCTGGTGACGGCGTTATTTCGTCCGAGCGCTTGAGCAATTCCTTGGGTAAGGTGGGTCTTGCCGGCGCCGAGGTCACCAATGAGGGCGAGTACATCGCCGCTGGATAAATGTTTTGAAAGCTTGAAACCAAAGGCTTTCATTGCTTCGGGTGAGTTGATTTCGACTGGGAAATGCTGTTGCATAGAGAAGTTTTTGAATTTTATTGAGATAAGTTCAAAAAAAATCTTGCGGAAATGAATGATTTGTGGTCAATTCCGCGCCCAGTCCGACACGCCCTTGTGTAGGAGTATTCATTTTTAACCATTAACGATTGTCAGACCATGGCATACGCAGTTTTCAAAACAGGCGGTAAACAGTACCGCGTACAAGCAGGTGATCAAATCGACGTCGAGAAACTCGACGCAGATGTTGATTCCGAAATTTCTTTTGACGAAGTTCTCCTCGTCAACGACGGTAGCAACACAACAGTTGGCGCGCCTGTAGTTGAAGGTGCAACAGTTAAAGCTAAGGTTGTTGACCAGTTCCGCGGTAAAAAAGGCATCGCTTTCAAGTTTAAGCGCCGCCAAGGTTACCACAAGACAAAGGGTTACCGCCGTCACCTCACTAAGCTCGAGATCGTAAGCGTTGCTTAATCTCTTAATCACTAACACAATCACTCACCATGGCTCATAAAAAAGGACAAGGTTCCGTTAAAAACGGTCGCGATTCACGCAGTAAGCGTCTTGGCGTTAAGAAATTCGGTGGCGAAACAGTTACTGCAGGTAACATCATCATCCGCCAGCGCGGCACTAAGTGGACACCAGGTAAGAACGTTTACCTTGGAAAAGACCACACAGTTCACGCATATGTAGATGGCTCTGTTTACTTCGACCAATCTGGTCGCCGAGTAAACGTTGCGCCAGTCGAAGCGTAAGCTTAACTCGCTAATACATTTTCCAATCGGTCTTAGGTTTTTCCTAAGGCCGATTTTTTTTTGCCTGTAGATGGTGTGTTATAGATCGACTGTTCTATGACGAACAGGGGCGCTGATCCTTAAGTGTCCGGTGGTTTTGAGATTTTGAGGTCTTTAGATTTTAAATGCGTCAGAATGTCTCTCCTAGATCGATTTTTGAAATGATCATCGTGGTAGATATCAAGATGCTTTTTCAGCCGGATGTTTAGGGATAAACGTCATTGCCTAGGCTTTGCCCCAAACTGAGTTTTTTATTTATAAAAAAATGAGGGGGATCTGTGATGTTGATCTAAAATTTTAGAATAATAATCAGACTAAAGAGATTATAAGTGCTTCTAAAATCTTGTGACTGATAGTACTCCTACGGAATAAGTGTGAGAATGCGTTGCGTGCGGGGGAGAGCAGCGTACACTTATGGATGATGAAAGCAGTTGCCTATAAAGTGCCCGGTTCGATTGATTCGGAAGAGTCGCTGATAGATGTTGTTCTAGAAAAGCCGAAGGCGAGTGGTCGCGATTTGTTAGTGAAGGTAGAGGCGGTGTCGGTAAATCCGGTGGACACGAAGTTGCGTAGAGCGCGTCCGCCATTTGAAGGAGATGAATATGCAGTTTTAGGGTTTGATGCTTCTGGAGTTATAGAAGAGATAGGCGGATCTGTAGAAAATTTTAAAGTGGGGGATCAGGTGTTTTATGCTGGGTCATTGGTGCGACCTGGGACGAATAGCGAGTTTCATTTGGTGGACGAGAGGATAGTGGGGCGAAAGCCGAGTTCGATCAGCGATTCTGAAGCGGCAGCATTACCTCTTACAGCTTTGACGGCTTGGGAAATGTTGTTCGACCGACTGATGGTAGATAGGCCTAGGGCTGAAGGTGGTGATATCGTTCTGATCATTGGGGGCGCTGGAGGTGTGGGTTCTATTGCTATACAACTGCTTCGAGCTCTGACGGATTTGACTGTGATCGCAACAGCGTCTCGGCCTGAAACTGAAGCATGGGCGCGCGAATGTGGTGCGCATCATGTGATTAACCATCGCGAGCCATTGCCCGAGCAAATTATTGCCTTAGGCTTGAGGGCTCCTGAGTTTGTATTTTCTACGACCCAGACTGATCAACACCTTGAGGGGATTGCTGAGCTTATTGCTCCGCAGGGACGCTTCGGATTGATCGATGATCCGAGTGATTTGTCGATCATGCCATTTAAGCGAAAGTCAGTTTCAATTCACTGGGAGTTCATGTTCACGCGTTCGCTTTTTGGGACTTCGGATATTGAGGAGCAAAGTAGGATACTTAACGAAGTTGCAAAGTTGGTTGATGAAGGAAAGATCCGTTCCACCGCCACTGAGGTAGCGGGGAGAATCAATGCGGAAACTTTACGTGCGGTGCACGCTAAAATCGAAAGCGGTACGTCACGCGGGAAGACGGTGCTGGCTGGGTTTTAGAGGCTCGGGTCGTGTTGTCTTGAGCTCAGCTTTGAGAGCGCCCGCTAGGTTGTAGAGTCCGAAGTAAGTGCGGTTCAGATAGAGTGCGTCTGCATTGCCGCGTGCTGAGTTGAGAGCTTGAAGCTCTGCGTCATCACGCGTGCGGTCACCGAAATCGGCGAGTTCACGGAAGTACGATTCATCACCGAAATCAAATGTTTCTTGCTGAAATGGTCGCGAGAGAAGGTCGACAGATTCATGGAAAATGTCAGTAAGTTTTCTTACTGCAGTTGGGGAATCATCAGGAAGGAGTAGTCCTATTTTGTAGAGAAGTTCTTGGAATTTTTGAGGGGTATTAAAAATTTCTGGCTCCATTAAGCTGAAGTATTGTCGATAGAAAGTGTCAGGAAGTTCTTTCACACAGCCGAAATCTAGAATCCAAAGTTCATTATCGTGGACTTTGAAGTTTCCTGGATGAGGGTCGGCGTGGAAGACCCGCAAGTTGTGAACCTGATGGTGGTAAAAATCCCACAGTGATTGGCCTATTTGGTTCGCAAGTGCTTGATCGGTATTGCGCTCGAAAAATTGGTCTAATACTTCGCCGTGAACCCAATCCATGGTGAGGATACGCCGAGTGCTAAGTTCGGGGTGGAAGCCTGGGAAGCGGATGCGATCTAGGTGTTTGGACTGCTCAGCGAGTTCTTGTGAACGTCTCAGTTCTAGCAGGTAGTTGGTTTCTTCAGTGAGTCGTTCTTCAACCTCTTTAAGGTAAGGATTGATCGAAGCTGCATCTAGTTTGAAAAGGCGCATTGCGAGTGGCTTTACGATAGCTAGATCCGAATGGATGCTATCTGCCACGCCGGGGTATTGGACTTTGATGGCGTAGTCATGGCCGTTCGATTCGGCCTTGTGTACTTGTCCAATAGAGGCGCCAGCGACGGCTTTTTTAGTGAAGCTGTCGAAAAGGTCGCTTGGTGGGCTGCCAAGTTCGCTCTGAAATGTTTTTACGACGAGCGGATAGGAGAGCGGTGGGGCTGAGTACTGTGCTTTTGAAAATTCACGGACGTATGGTTCTGGCAACAGGTTGCGGTCCATACTGAGCATTTGCGCTAGTTTGAGGGGCCCTCCCTTGAGTTTACTGAATGTGCCGAAGGCTTCAGCGGCGGTGGCTTCGTGAAACTCAGCTTTGGTTTCCTTACCAGTGATGGCTTTTTTACCGGCGAACTTTAGGTAGTTCACTCCTACGCGAGCACCAGCTGCGGTGAGTGAGGCGGCGCGGCCAAACTTATGTTTCGGGATCGATGTTTGCTCTTTCATGCTTATTTAGAGTTGAATGCGGCGCAGCATGAAGCGAGCGAGGTCGAGAGCGGAGTCCAACACGCCGGAGCGTGCGCTGTCGGCAAAGAAGCGGACGGATTTTTCAATCAACGCATCTGTGTCTTGGAAGTTTTCGCTGTTGTCTTTACGGTAGTAATCGATGAGGAAGCGCAGCTGCTCAAACAGGCCTTTTGCGTAGAGGTCATTGAGCTTTTTGCGGTCAGCTATTTCACCATTGGCGATTCCTTCTTGAATGAGAGAGTCTGCCCATGTTGTGAAGCTACTCCGCATTGCTTTGAGTGCGCTCGGGGTCATTTGCTGGAGGCATGGGAAGCACTGGGTGATGCGTGATCTGTGGTTCTGAATATGGCTGAAAAAGGTGTAGTAAAACGCCAGAAGCTTTTGATGAGTAGGGTATTCGGCGTAGTCATCGTCAGCTTCCAATACGCTGATGGTATCAGTGACAGTGGATTGCCAGTAGCGTGCTTCTAGTGACTCGAAGGAACTAAAGTGGGTGTGGAAGTCTCCTTCAGAGAGGTCGAATTGCTTACAAAATGCATAGACTGACTTGGGTCGCTGACCTTCCGTCAGCGTGTGATCCCAATAGTATTCCTCAATCTCATCTGCTGTGGGTTTCTTGCGTATAGCCTGCTTCTTTTTCGCCGATTTTTTTGCCGCCATGGGGCAATGTCGTACAGAACTACAAACTTGCAAGGGTTTCAGTAGCTACATCGATTTTAAAACTACAGGCTGTGAAGAAGTTATTCTTGCAGTTCTAGCATAGCCTTGGCGAAGCGTTCGCCAAGCATGAGTTGGCTCTTGGTGTCGTAGTGCCATTTGTCGCTTGTAGTGAGTCCTTCTGAGGAGACGCAAGCAGTATGTTTGACCTTTTGTGGGAGTTGATTGAGCTGATTGTTGATGAGTGCGACGTTGTTGATTTGACCTACAATGAAGGGGAGCTCGGGCATGCTCAGGTCGGCCTTTAAGTCATTGATAAATTGGATGAGTTTGGGGAGGTATTCTGGGTCTTCATGGTTGGATTCCCCTTGGTGCCAGAGGACACCCTTGAGTGAGCCTAGTTTTTGGGCTTGGCGCACGCGATCAAGGGTTTGCTGGTAGTACTCTTGTTTTTTTTGCCAGCTTTCTATTTTTGATCCACCACGGGCATTCACGATGAGGCCGATTTGTTGCATCGGGTTTGCTTTGACCATCGACTGTGCGAAGGAATATCCAGGGCCGAGTTTCTGAATGTGGAGTGGCTTGCCGATGGTGGAATATTGGTTGAGTGGATTTCTAGCGGGAGCCCATTCGCCGGCGTCATTGAGTAGGAATACATTTTCTAAATCTCCTGCTAGTTCACTCGGGATTGGAGCGCGGCCAGCCATGTTTGATTGACCAATGAGTAGATAGACAGCGAGGTCTTCATTTGGAGGTGCTGTGGTAGTGGATGGCTGTGGAAGCTTCATTCCAAATTTACTGAGGAAGGATTTGGCGAGGAGGGCATTTCCTTGATCATTCATGTGGACGCTATCGCTTGTGAGTATATTTGATCGTTGATTTTGAGGGTTATTTTTTCGGAGATAATCGACAAAAATTTTGCGGAGGTCGAGGAGGTCGGAGTTAGTATCGGCAGCTATTTTTCTGACAATGTTAGAGTATTGGTCTAAGCGTGAATTTTCAGCCGAGTTGCTATTTTCGCCAATGACTGTCGGCGTGCAGAGGAGGACTTTAATTTTTTGTTGCTGGAGTTGCTGGACGATGTCTCTCAGTCCTGCTTCATAGGCTTCCACTGTGGTTCCTTCTCTGGGTTCCTTGGTCACTGGATGTGGCCTAGTCCAATGCCAAATGTCGTTAATGCCGATGTAAACCATCACCATTGTTGGACGATGGTCTAGAACATCGCGTTCGAGGCGCTTGAGGAGATCTGGGACTTTGTTTCCACCAATTCCTTTGCCAATGACTTGGATGTTATCGTTTGAACGCGTTTGCTGAACGGCTTGGTTTACTAGGGAGATATATCCTTTTGGTTTAGTCCCCATTCTAGTAATGGAGTCTCCCAAAAAAATGATTTTCTCATTTTCATCTATTTGAAATGGCGAGTTTCCTTTGGCTGAGCAGAGGAGAGTAAGTGCTAGAAATATGATGAAGCTTTTCATGGATCGGGCCTATCTGTGCTTAATGTGAGTGAGAATAATGCTAGAGGGTAGATTGAGTGGCACTTCCTACAACTCGGAATGAGCTATGTCTTTGATCTGAAAATGATAATGGCGCAGATTTAAATTTCCCGATGCACGTAAGTTCATCGCTCCACATCGAAATGATGCGTAGTGTTTTAGTGGAATTGGCAAGAGGTATGCTAGAGTGTGTGGAGTGAAGGTATTAGTTACAGGGGCAAATGGGTATATAGGTCTACGACTTATTCCTTCTTTGCTGGATGCTGGCTATGAAGTTGTTGCGCAAGTGAGAAATGCTAGTCGCTTCCCTTTGAAGGATTTTGAGGCATGGAGTTCGATGCTTACTTTAATAGAAGCCGACTATTTAGAGACTGAGAGTTTACCTCCTCCAGATGTGTTAGTTGGAGTAGAGAGTGCCTATTACCTATTACATTCAATGGGGGCCGGTGAGCATTTTGCTGAGCGAGAGAAGCAATGTGCTAAGAATTTTGTTGATTGGTTAGAGCAATCTGAGTGTCAGCAAATTGTTTATTTGGGAGGAATTGCTCCGGCTGGAGAGAAGTTATCAGAGCACTTATCTTCTCGTATGGTGGTTGCGGATGTTCTGGCGTCTTCGGGAATTCCTCTCACTGTGTTGCGAGCATCTATCATTGTTGGATCAGGAAGTGCTTCTTTCGAGATTATTCGCGATCTCGTAGAGAAGCTACCTGTGATGTCTACGCCGAAGTGGACACGGACAAAGTGTCAACCAATTGCAATTCGGAATGTAATACACTATTTGTTAGGTGTGATTGATGGCGTTGTTCGTGAGGAGTGCACAGGAAAGTCATTCGATATAGGCGGGCCTGAAGTGCTGACTTATCAGCAAATGTTAAAAGGCTACGCACGTGTTCGTGGATTGTGGCGCTTGGTAGTTCCCGTTCCTTTTCTTAGTCCGAAGCTCTCGGCCTATTGGTTGTATTTTATGACGGCGACTAGCTTTCCGTTAGCGAGAGCCTTGGTAGGATCATTACATTTACAGACGACATGTGAGGAGGATTCTATTAGTGAAATTATACCACAGTCGTTGCTTGCTTATGATGAGGCGATTGAACTGGCATTGTCGCGAGTGGCTCAGAATAGGGTGCCGTCGGTTTGGTATGATTCGATGGCTTCGGGGAAGTTTGACGCACGGCATATACGGAATGTAAAGATTCCTGAGCATGGGGTTTTACATGATACGCGTGAATGTCGGATAGAGGTCTGTCGAGAGGCGGTGATCGATTCTGTTTGGAGTATTGGAGGTGCGCATGGGTGGCCGAGTATGGACTGGGCATGGCATTTGCGAGGGATCATGGATAAGGTGTTTGGAGGGGCGGGGATGCGCCGCGGGAGGCGTGACCAATGGGATTTACGTACAGGTGATGCCTTGGATTTTTGGAGAGTCGTGGTCGCAGATAAAGAGGCTGGAAGATTGATTCTTTACGCGGAGATGAAGCTTCCTGGTGAAGCTTGGTTAGAGTTTATTGTGAGCGAAACGAAGCTAAAGCAACGAGCGGTCTTCCGCCCACGTGGCTTGTTAGGCCGACTCTATTGGTTTTGCACTTATCCATTCCATCTGATCATTTTTCCTCAGATGTTGAAGAAATTGGCAAGAGGTTGGGATAAGCTAGGCTCGTCTTGGTCTTGAGTTGTGATTGGAGAATGTTAGCGTGCGGCATGCTTCGTATTTTCCCAGTTTTGCTCGTATGGCTACTTTCTTTATTGAGTAGTTATGCTGTCCAGAAATTCACGATCAAAGACTCGAGGACATTGACAGGACATATACGTTATGTGGTGGCAAAGCAGGCGTATATTGTCGGGGAGAATGGTGTAACTTACAAAGTTGCTTTGAAAGATCTAGACCCGCAAAGTCTGGTATATGTGAATGGTTGGATACGTAGCAAAGGCGGGGACGATAATTATGCGAGCTGGATTGATACTTCAGGAAGAGGGTTCAGCGCATCATGGCCGAGAACTGTGTACGCACCCACGAGAATAGATATTCAAGCGAAGTATCAAGAGTTTAAGAAAGGGCATTATGTGTATGAGAGTACACATTACCGATTTGTTTCAGATGCTAAGCTCGAGCCAAAGGTAGTCCAACGTTTTGCTGTTTTATTTGAAACGACATATGAGTACGTGATGGAGCTGCCACTCAATGCTTCTGGTCGCTATCTAGAGAAAGAAGAGAAGTTTAAGATCTATTTATTTGGAAATTATCGCAATTATGTACGAGCTGGAGGATCACCTGGGTCTGCTGGAGTTTATCTACCCCGTACGCAAATGGTGATGGTGCCTTTAGAGATGTTAGGTTTAGAGGATAGAGGAGGAGAATGGGTGTATGTGAAGGATGTATCTAACAAAGTGTTAGCGCATGAGCTGCAGCATCAACTCACCGGAGGTACGCGTTTTCCTGCCTGGTATATTGAAGGGAGTGCGGAGTATGTGGCTTCGACACGTTATACGCATGGAGCGTATCATGTGGTGAATGGTAAGACCCGCATGTTTGATTATGTGAGAGATAAGGACGGATTGGCAGACGGTTCAGGACGTCGGTTAGGAGGGAGAATAGCGATGATGCCGCTTGAGCAATTTATGGATCTAAATTACCAAAATTTTTCTAGGGGAAGAGTGCACGAAAATTATGCGGTGGCATTAATGCTCACTTATTTTTTCTATCACGAAGACGGTAATGGTGATGCCGCTGGTATGAAAGCATACATCAAGGCCTTGCAAAAAGGAAAGGTTGAGAAAGAGGCTAGAAAGCATCTGCTCCGCGGGCGGACACACGCGGAGCTTCAAGAGCAATTTCGCCGTTTTTGTTCGACTGGAGGAATCGCTGTCGAGTTTCCGTGAGTTTGTTAGGAGTCGAGTTCGTCTTCGATAAAGGCGTCGACGAGATCTGGGAGTTCGTTGAGAGCTTCGAAATACTCTTCTTCGATACCAGAGAGGTAGTTGAGCTCTGTGTCGGAGTATTGGCTGCGGTCTTCAGTAGCAGCTTGGCACCATTGGCTTGAATTAAAGGTGTCTACGATGGTGGTTGCGCCGACGAGTTCAAAAGAGTTGATCACGCGAGTGTGATCGATAGAGCTGAGCCAGAATTCATTCAGCCCTTCACCATCTTCAATGAGTTTAACGGTATCGAGTACATCGATGAGTGCGCGTTCCTCGCGAGTGAGTTCACGTTGGTTAGATGCTTGTTCCAAGTTATCAACGAGAATTTCTACCTCGTCGTTAAATTCTGTTTTGTTGAAAATACTCATGTTGTGAAATGCTTAGGCAGGCATCCATAGTGTACCAAGCGAGAGGGGCGAGAACTTTTTGAAGTTTTTGACTAACAGCAGTTTTACAGGCCGCGAGGATGACGCACATAATATCCTTTTAGACCGCGGCGCTCGGGCTTCCAGCGTGGGCCAGTAGAGTTCCAAGTGCCACCAGTATCAAAGCGGAGGCCGCAAATTTCCATGAAGACATGTCCTTTTCGTACGTAGATAGTCACGTGATCGCCGTAGCCTTTTTTGCCGTAGTCGAAAAATTCCTTGGAGACGAGCGGTCGGCCGTCGAGTTTACCTCCTTTGTGAAGAATGTAGGAAACTGCGCCTGAGCAATCATAAGCTGAGTCGTAGAAGCTACGGTGACCGCCACCATATTTGTATGGCTTACCGACTAGGCTATTTGCGGCTGCTACCATTTTATGAACGCTTTTAGGAGCCTTCGGTGGGGCGTGGGCTATACCGTCAGGTCCAAGGTACGCTGTTTTTCCATGGACGAAGGAGTGGGAGAGATGTGCGCTATCAGCTTTGATCTGATTTGAACAAGAGCTTAGTAAAAGGGCGCATGCTGAGGTGAGCCAAATTAGGATATGAGAGAGTCCTATGCGATGCATGTATGCAGGATACCTCGATATTTAATAATCGTAAAGCAATCGCTAGCTGAAGTTACAGATTCCCAGAATTAGTATGAATGTAATTTATGGTTATCAATGAATGAAATTTATTCATAATAATATCAATAAATTAGATATATTGGCACGTCTAATGCTGATGGTTTTGTCGAAGTAGGGCGATGTAAAGTGCTCTAAAACGACAAATACACAAAACTATGAATAATACTAATATGTTTACATTTGCGGCCATGAGCATGATTGCTGGGTCAGCGCTAGCAGGAACTCCAGAGCCAGTTGTTATGGAGACTGAACCAGTAAAATATGTCTCTGGTACGTTGGATTTATCTTATAATACTCACTTCATATCTTATGGTCTAGATGTCTGGGGTGCAGGAACTGATTTTGGAACAGATGCAACGTTTAACCCTTCTGTTAATCTCGATTTTGCCGTTACTGATGACCTCACGTTAAGTGTTGGTACATGGTTTGATATTAATGATAACTTGCCGACTACAGACTCTGTTGGTGGACAGATCCAAGAGGTGGATTTTTGGGCTGGCCTTGGGTATTCGATGGGTGCGCACAGCTTTAGTGTAACATATCAAGCATGGGTGTACGGTGGTAGTACTGAGGATATTATTGATCTAGGATATGCTTATGATCATTGGCTTAACCCATCTTTCCTAGCTCACATTCGAGTAGGTGAAGGTGCTAGTGGAGGTGAAGATGGAGTATTCTTTGTATTTGGTGTAGAGCCAGGTAAGGAGTACGACAAGTTATCTATCAGTTTCCCTGTGGCACTAGCCTTTACTCCGAATGATTTCCACGGTTATGATAGTGGCTTTGGTTATGCGAGTGCAGGGGCTCAGGTTAGTTACCCAATTTATGGAGGTTGGGCCGTGAATGGTGGCCTCACTGGTTATTATACTAACGATGATGTCACTGGTAATGCTGATGAGGCATTTATCACAGGTAACATCGGTCTATCTCTCGATTTCTAAGAGATTTAAGCAAAGTCTATGAGCAGCGGAAACTAGGTTGTTTCGAACGGGTGATCTTGGTTTTCGCTGCATCCTGCCCTTTTTAGGCAATTTAAAATCCAATAAAACCAATGAAAAAATTATCGAGCTTATTTAAAGCAACTCTAGCTGTAGGGGCTAGTACCATGCTTGCAAGTCAGTCAGTGCAAGCGGAAGAAACTGTAAAAGTCGGTGTGCTCCATTCCCTTAGTGGTACTATGGCGATTTCTGAAACGTCGCTTCGTGATGTATTGCTTTTCACTTTTGATGAAATCAACGCGAATGGTGGAGTGTTAGGAAAGAAGATAGAGCCAGTGGTCGCTGACGGAGCTTCTGATTGGCCATTGTTTGCTGAGAAGGCTGAGCAGTTGTTAGTTAAAGATAAGGTGTCAGTTACTTTTGGTTGTTGGACATCTGTATCGCGTAAATCAGTGTTACCTGTTTACGAAAAACACAAAGGATTGCTTTTCTACCCTGTGCAATATGAGGGAGAAGAAATGTCTCCTAACATTTTCTACACTGCGGAGGCGGTGAATCAGCAGGCGATTCCTGCAGTGGATTTCCTACTAGATGAAGGCTATAAAAAATTCTATTTAATCGGTACAGATTACGTTTATCCCCAAACGACAAACCTAGTTTTGTTCGAATACCTTAAGTCCAAGGGGATTCCAGTAGAGAATATCGGTGGTGGCTTACGTAAAGACGACGAGGGGAATGTGATTAGTGCGGGTAATTATACCCCGTTTGGACATAGTGATTTCCAGCAGATTGTTGCAGATATCCGAAAGTTCGCAGCATCTGGTGATGCTTGTGTTATTAATACAATTAACGGTGATGCGAATGTTCCTTTCTTCAAGGAGTTCTCAGCATCAGGCTTGAAATCTGAGGATTGCCCAGTTGTTTCATTCTCTCTATCTGAAGATGAGTTCCGCTCGCTGCCAGCAAAGGATCTCGTTGGTCACCTAGGCTGCTGGACTTATTTCATGTCGATCGATTCACCTGCAAATGAGAAGTTTAAAGCGGATTTCCAAGCATGGTTAGAGAAAACTACAGTACCAGGTGTGGTAAAAGAAAATCGTGTGACCTGTTCTCCGATGGTTCTGTCATATAATGGTGTGTATCTTTGGAAGGCAGCCGTAGAGAAAGCTGGTACTTTTGATCCAGAAAAGGTCATGGAAGCTCTTGAATCAGGTATTAGTTTTGACGGACCTGGAGGTACTGTTACTTCCCAGAAAAATCACCATTTGACGAAAACTGTGTACCTCGGTGAGACGCTCGAGGACGGCCAGTTTGATATTATCGAGACAATTGAAGATGTGGTCGGTGAGCCTTTCCTTAAAGGTACATTTAGTGAGTAGTTTTTCTGATAGTTGAGTTATTCATAACAGTAAAACTTTCTATAGTTAATGATGCGTGACAGCTCTGTTGCTCTTGTTGAGCAACAGAGCTGAGTGCGTTGAAGTGATAGTTGTTAGATCGCTGGTGTGGATGCTTCTCAAGTTGGCACGTATGGTGCTTTTGGGGATATGAGGTTGGTTAGGTAGATTATTTTTTGTTATGAAAATGTTATTAGTTAGGTTCCCTATTGTTGTGTTTATTTTGACAATCTTAGGGGCAGGTCTGAGTCAGGCAGCTAATGCTGATGAGACGGCTAGGAAATGCCTGTATAGTCTTATTCTTGCAGATAGTGAAGAAGCTGAGAGTACAGCCCTAGAAGAGTTAAATGAGCTAGGGGATCCGATCATTATTGATGTCGTGGAAGCGTGGAGAGTGGGCAAGATCCAATCTTCAGATTCTAAAAGTGAAGTCTATGTTGAAGTGGGACTTAACCAATATGAGGACTTGCTAACAGGCGAGATAGTTGTTCCAGCTGAGGATAGTGAAAAAAATAGAGCATCTCGGAAGTTACGTAAGAAGTTAAGCCGTATTGTTGATTTGTTAGATTTAAAGTCACCAGATCCTGCGAAGCGAATTTATGCGGCGGAGAAGTTAGGGATGGGGCAAAACCCCGATTACTTGGCTGAGTTAAAGGAGTTGTCAGGTAAACAGTCAGACTCGAATGTTAGAGAGGCATTTGAGAAGGCTGTTGCTGTTTCTTTGCTAAAGAATGGAACAGAGGAGGAGAAGCTGGAGTCGGTAAAAGTGCTTGGGAACTTGCATGCTTTTATGGCGAGGGACTTGTTAGTTGAAATCCAGAAAGAAGCTGAGACGAATGGCAATGCTGAGCTAGTGAAAGCAAGCACGGACTCGATTCGTAAGATTGATAGCCGCCAGAAGTTATTGGATTGGATTGGGACCTTTTTCAGGGGCTTGAGTACTGGCTCTGTCCTGTTGTTGGTGTCTTATGGATTAGCGATCACCTTCGGACAAATGGGAGTGATCAATATGGCACATGGTGAGTTTATAGCCATCGGGGGGTACAGTGTGTACTTAGTTCAAGATTATGTAGTGCAGAATTATGGTGCCGATTCTGCGATGTACGAATGGTATTTTCTTATCGCTCTACCATTTGCGTTTTTAACAACGGCAATAGCAGGGGCTTTGTTAGAGAAAGGTTTGATTCAATTTCTCTATAAACGACCACTAGAGTCCTTGCTCGCTACCTGGGCTGTATCAATGATTATGCAGCAGGCATTACGTCTCTATTTCGGAGCGGCTAACGTTTCAGTTTCTTCACCCGAATGGCTCTCTGGGAGTTTAAATGTTGGAGGAATCCTTATGTCTTACAATCGGATCATGCTGATTGGTTCTGCCATCGTGGTAGTGATTGTGACTAGGCTGTTGTTGAGTAAGACAAACTGGGGGCTGCATGTGCGTGCAACCATGCAGAATCGTCAAATGGCTTCAAGTTTGGGTGTGCCATCAAATAGGGTGAATATGCTCACTTTTGCCTTTGGCTCAGGTTTGGCGGGCTTAGCTGGAGCGTTTATTTCACAAATTGGTAATGTCGGGCCATCTATGGGACAAACCTATATTGTAGATAGCTTTATGGTGGTCGTGGTTGGCGGTGTGGGGAACTTGATCGGTGCGGCAGTATCCTCCATGGGGATTGGCATGGTGGATCAGGTGTTACAGCCGCTGTTAGGACCAGTGATGGGTAAGATTTCGGTGCTGTTTATGATTATTTTGTTCTTACAGTTTAAGCCTGGAGGCTTGTTCCCAGCTCGTAGCCGTAGCCTTGATGATTAATTTTAAGAGTTTGATCCATGAATAGATTACTACCATTTGATAATAAAGCTGAGAAGATCATGCTCGGTCTACTCGCAGCATTTATTGTGATATTCCCGATGCTGAACTTCATGTTCCCAGAAGGGGCGGCACTCCATGTTTCGAGTTTCCAGCTCAGTGTGTGGGGGAAATACCTCTGTTATGCAGTGTTGGCTGTGAGTTTGAATTTGCTGTGGGGCTACACTGGCCTGTTATGTCTTGGCCAATGTTTGTTTTTCGCATTGGGGGGATACGCTTTCGGCATGTACTTGATGTTAATGATTGGCGAGCTAGGAGCGTATAAGAGCAGCTTGCCAGACTTTATGGTATTTCTTGGCTACAATGAGCTGCCAATACACTGGAAGCCATTTTATAGTCCATGGTTTGCGATTTTTGCTGCAATGTGGGTGCCGGGTTTAGTCGCATTTTTGTTCGGTGTGTTGGCATTCCGCTCACGGATTAAAGGGGTGTACTTTTCAATTCTTACACAGGCTCTGACTTATGCTGCTGCGTTATTGTTCTTCCGAAACGATTTTACTTTTGGTGGAAACAACGGCTTCACTGATTTTAAGTTTATATTTGGACACGACATTAATAGTGATGGAGTTGCTAGAGGCTTGTTCTGGGCATCTGGGATTTTGTTGATCGGGGTGTATTACCTCATTGCTTGGTTGTTGCAGTCGAAGTTTGGTTTAGTTCAGCGAGCAATTCGTGATTCTGAGAATCGCGTGCGTTTTTCAGGATATTCTACTACTCACTATAAAGTATTTATTTTCGTGATAAGTGCGATGATTGCAGGTTTGGCTGGTGCGCTGTACGTGCCGCAGTCTGGTATCATTAATCCGAGTGAGATGTGGCCAACGAAGGGCTTAGACATTGTTGTCTGGGTCGCTGTCGGTGGTCGTGGTTCTAAGTTCGGGCCGATTATTGGAGCAGTATTGATTAACCTACTTAAAAGTTTCACGACTAGGGCTTACCCTGAGAGCTGGTTGATTATATTAGGTTTTGTATTCTTGTTTGTCGTGTTGTTCATGCCGAATGGAGTCGTTGGGCTATGGGCTCAATTGAAGGAGAAGTTTCAGCGTTTCCAAGGTACTAAGGAGACCGAGGCAACTGTATTAAATAATTCAAACTAACTGAATTGATGTCACATTCTGCATTATATAAAGACACTGACTTAGTTTTGTCGATCGAGTCAGTAACGAAGTCATTCGATGGCTTTAAAGCAATTAACGACTTGAATTTCTACTTAGGCGAGGGCGAATTAAGGACTATCATTGGTCCTAACGGTGCGGGGAAAAGCACCTTTATGGATCTGATCACTGGGAGGACACGGCCCGATTCTGGGACTTTAACATATCACCAATCCGATGGGCATGATCTCGACCTCACGAAGCTAAGAGAATATCAGATTAACCGGTTGGGTATTTCTAGGAAATTCCAAACACCCAGTATCTATCAGCATCATACAGTTTATGAGAACATTGTGCTGTCGCTCAGCCATGACCGTTCCGTATTGAAGTCACTTTTCTACAAAGAAAGTGTTGAGGATAAGGAGGCTATCGAAGAGGTGCTCGAGACCGTGCGTTTGCAGGATATGAGAAATGATCCTGCGGGGTTGTTATCTCACGGGCAAAAGCAATGGTTAGAAATTGGTATGTTGCTAGCTCAGAAGCCGAGAATCTTGTTGGTCGATGAGCCTGCTGCAGGCATGAGTGATGAGGAAACGGAGCGTACTGGTGAATTGCTACTTAGTTTGGAGGGAAAGCACAGCATTATGGTAGTTGAGCATGATATGGAATTTATTCGTCAGATTGCTCGCAAAGTCACGGTTCTGCACCAAGGGCATGTTCTGAAGGAAGGGAAGTTCTTGGAAGTCGCTAACGACCCCACGGTTAAGGAAGTTTATCTAGGAAGACAGAAGCACGATTAAATAAGGGGCGAGTCATGGGAAATACTGAAGAAATTAAGTTAGAGTTAAAAGACATTAATGTCTTTTACGATGGTTCGAGAATTTTGCGGGATGTAGGAATGCAACTTCCTGAGAACTCGGTGCTTTCTCTTTTGGGAAGAAATGGAGTGGGTAAAACGACAACTCTGAAGACGATCATGGGAATCGCTCCCTCCAGTAGCGGAGTGATCGCTTTTGACGGTGCTGAAATCCAGTCGACATCTATCGAGAAACGTGCGCGAGCGGGTATTGGTTATGTGCCACAGGGGCGCGATATTTTTCCGAATCTGACAGTCTGGGAGAACTTGAAAATTAGTTTGAGTGTCCATGGGAAAGATGCGTGGGAGAAATTGGATGAAGTTTTTACTTTGTTCCCAGTGCTGAAGGATATGAAGAGTCGAAAAGGCGGTGTTCTCTCAGGCGGACAACAGCAGCAGTTGGCAATTGGCCGTGCATTACTTACGAATCCCAAAGTGTTGTTGTTAGATGAGCCGACGGAAGGAATTCAGCCTTCGATTATCGATCAAATTGAGGACGCAATCACTTATATTAAGAAGAATCACAATATTAGCATTTTGTTAGTCGAACAATATTTAGACTTCGCAAAGGCGTGTTCAGATTATTTTTGTATTATGGAGCGTGGATCGATTGTTCAATCTGGAGAAATATCGAAGTTGACTGATGAGGTGATCGCCAAGTATCTAGAGGTTTGAATTATGCATCTAACACCGAGAGAGCAGGAAAAGCTAATGGTAGTGGTTGCTGCGGATTTAGCCCGCAGACGACAGGCTAGGGGAGTGAAGTTGAACTACCCCGAAGCAGTTGCGATTATCACTTATGAAATTTTTGAAGGTGCTCGCGATGGTAAAAGCGTGGCTGAGCTGATGGATGAAGGTACGCGGATATTGACTAGAGAAGATGTGATGCCCGGTGTGGCTGAAATGATTCATGAAGTTCAGGCTGAAGCTACTTTTCCTGATGGGACGAAACTTGTAACTGTACACCACCCTATTCAATGATACCTGGAGAGATAATCTGTGCGGATACGGATGAATGGTTAGAAGCCAACGCAGGCTTGGATACTAAAGTTGTCGTAGTTAGTAATGCTGGTGATCGCCCGATTCAGGTGGGTAGCCACTACCATTTTTACGAAGCGAACAATTCCTTACTTTTTGATCGAGAGGAGGCTCGTGGTTTCCGCTTAAACATCCCAGCTGGGACCGCGGTGCGGTTTGAACCTGGTGATTCGAAAGAAGTAGAACTGGTGGCCCTAGCAGGCACACGCGAAGTGTGGGGATTGCAGGGGAAAGTAAACGGAAAGTTAGAAAGCGAGTAACATGGCGTTAAAACTCACAAGAAAACAATACGCGGAGCATTTTGGACCTACTGTTGGCGACAAGGTTCGACTGGGAGATACGGAGCTTTTTATTGAAGTTGAGAGAGACTATATTGCTGAAGCTGCCGGTTATGGTCACGAGGTTAAATTTGGCGGGGGCAAGGTGATTCGCGATGGCATGGGGCAGTCTTCACAGGCGCTCGATGCAGAGTGTTTAGATTTAGTTATCACTAATGCGACGATTCTCGATGCAGAGCTAGGTGTGATAAAGGCTGACATTGGCATCAAGGCTGGTCGTATCGTTGGAATTGGGCATGCGGGGAATCCGGATATTCAAGACGGCATTGGTTCGGTGATTGCAGATCCGACTACTGGAGTGTTCGATACGATGGTGATCGGAGCGGGGACAGAGGTTCTTGCTGGTGAGGGGAATATTATTACAGCTGGTGGAATTGATTCGCACATTCACTTTATTTGTCCGCAGCAGATCGATGAAGCTTTGAGCAGTGGTGTCACTACCATGTTAGGTGGTGGGACTGGACCTGCTACGGGAACGAATGCAACTACATGTACTCCTGGAGAATGGAATATCACCCGCATGTTAGAAGCGGCGGACGAGTATCCGATGAACCTTGGTTTTTTAGGTAAAGGCAATTGTGCGACTAAAGAGCCACTGCGAGAACAAATCATGGCGGGAGCCATTGGGCTGAAATTACATGAGGACTGGGGGACGACCCCAGCAGCGATTGATACCTGCTTGAGTGTTGCTGATGAAATGGATGTGCAGGTGGCAATCCATACTGACACGCTCAATGAATCTGGTTATTTAGAAGATACTCTGAAGGCCTTTGCTGGGCGGACGATTCATACCTACCATTCGGAAGGCGCTGGAGGCGGTCACGCTCCTGATATCATGAAGGTGTGTTCGCACCCAAATGTACTACCTTCTTCTACGAATCCGACGCGTCCATTTACCGTCAATACGATCGATGAGCATTTGGATATGTTGATGGTATGTCACCACTTGGATTCTAAAATTCCGGAGGATGTGGCTTTTGCTGAGTCACGGATTCGTCCTCAGACGATTGCAGCTGAAGATATTTTACATGATAGAGGGGCGATTTCGATGATTTCGTCGGATAGTCAGGCGATGGGACGTGTGGGGGAGGTCGTGATGCGGACGTGGCAGACTGCGCATAAGATGAAGCTTCAATTGGGTAAGCTGGAATCAGAAGAGCACCCAGCTGCGGACAATTTTAGAGCACTACGCTATGTGGCAAAGTATACGATCAATCCTGCGATTTCCCATGGGATGGCGAATGAAGTTGGCTCTCTAATGGTTGGCAAATTGGCTGACGTTGTACTGTGGAAGCCGATGTTTTTCGGGGTAAAACCAGAACTCGTGTTGAAGGGGGGAATGATCGCTTTGGCTAACATGGGTGACCCAAATGCATCGATACCGACTCCGCAGCCGTGTTATTATCGTCCGATGTTTGGCGCGCAAGGCTCAGCGAAATTCAAAACTTCTATAACTTTTGTGAGTAAGCTTGCATTGGATAATGGACTGGCTGATCGTCTCAAGTTACAGAAGCAATTAGTGCCAGTGAGCAATACTCGCGAAATTTCTAAATCGGATCTCATCTACAATGACGCGATGCCTGAAATTGAGATCGATCCTGAAACGTACACTGTGACGGTAGATGGCGAGGTAATTACTTGTGAGCCGGCGGAGGAGCTTCCTCTCGCTCAGCGCTATTTTCTTTTTTAATGGAGACGAAAATCCAGCAAGTGGTGATTCAAGAGGAGTGGGATGTAGCAGAACCTATGGATGTCTGTTTGTTGCCCATTGATCGGCACACCATCGCGAAACGCCGCTGGCGGCAGTTGCTCAGTGAGGATCTGGAAGTGGTTTATAAATTACAGGTGCCAAGTTCGCACGGAGCGCTGTTGTTAGGTTCGGACGGTAAATGTTATAAGCTTCAGCAAAATGCGGAGGACGTGATTGCTATCCCTATGCCGGGGAGCTTGGAAATGGCGGCGAAAGTGGGTTGGTATTTAGGTAACCAACATCTGGGGATAGAGGTGAGAGAAAAAGAAATTTTGTTAGAAGATGTGCACACGCTTGCGCGTTCATTGGAGAAAATTGGTATTCCATTTGAGCGACGTGAAGATGTATTTCTGTGCGCCTTACATTCGAGCCATAGTCATTAAAAGTGAAGGAGAACGCACAGAATAGTTTCAAGTGGCTTGCTGTTTTAATGCACTACAGCGATGGCGTTCTGCCGGTGGGAGCCTATGCGCATTCTATGGGGCTCGAGGGATTAGTTCAACAAGGCGTGATTCAAACGGCGGCTGATTTAGGACTTTTTCTCGAGCGCGATGTGATTGATTCCTTGTGTCGCACGGACATTCCTTTGGCTGGTCATGCGTGGCGGGCGAGTGCAGAGAACGATTTGCAATTTCTGGCCGAGCTCGATGCTCTTTCTCTCGCTGCTCGTCCATCGCGTCAGCTCAGAGAGGCACTTAGTAAAATCGGTAGACAACAATGGAAGGTGTATCAACAGACTTGGTCAAAGCAGAAAGATGAAGAGTTGCTGAGTTGGAAATATTATCAAAGTCCGGTGGTGATGGGGCACATTTTTCAGAGAGAAAGGACACCTGTTGAAGCTGTTGCTTGGTCCTTGTGTTATCAAACTTTTTCGATGGTGTTACAGTCGGCGTTGAAGCTTTTGCCAATTGGCCCCAGAGCAACACAGTCGCTTTTACACAGTGCGTTAGAAGTTTGTTGTGAGAAGCTCGGCGAGTCTCTTATAGTTCCGATTGATGAAATCGGAGCGTCAAATCCGATGTGGGATCTAGCTGCTGCTAGACATGAGCAAGCTCCCGCTAGAATGTTTATATCCTAATGAAAGAGAAATCTAACAATGCAATTCGCGTAGGTATTGGCGGGCCAGTTGGCTCAGGAAAGTCGACACTGTGTCTAAAAATTTGTGAGCGCTATGGCAAGGAGCGCAACATGGCGGTGATCACCAATGATATTTATACTCAAGAGGATGCTAAAATGTTGTTAAGGCATGATGCTCTTCCTGAAGATAGGATTGTCGGAGTGGAGACAGGAGGGTGTCCGCACACGGCGATTCGTGATGATATCTCGATGAATTTAGATGCAGTGGATCTGATGGAAGAGCGTCATGACGGGTTGGAATTTGTCTTGATAGAAAGTGGCGGAGATAATTTGACAGCGACTTTTTCACCTGAATTGGCTGATGTGTTTATCTATGTAATCGATGTGACCGAGGGTGATGATATCCCGAGGAAGGGTGGCCCGGCGATTGCGCATTCAGACTTTTTAGTGGTGAATAAAGTGACTTTAGCGCCATACGTGGGAGCGGATGTGGAGCGCATGCGTGGTGATTGTTTGAGCAAACGAAGTGGGAAGCCATTTGAGATGATGGACTTGAAAGAAGGGATTGGCTTAGTAGAGTTTTTTGAATGGTTTGAGCATGATGTGCTTTTTACAGATGTTGAGTTAGATTGAGATGTTAGCCACGTGTATACAGTCGAAAGCGCGTCTGAGGTTTGAATACTCAGAGATGGCTGCGCGCACTCAGATGGTGGAGCGGAAATTAGGTGGGCTGAGTCATGCAAGTAAGGCGTATCACGATGGTGATTTTTTATCGCTGCAACTAGTCAACCCAACCGCGGGCTTGTTTGCAGGTGATAGTTTGGAAATAGATTTAAGTATTGGGGAGCGAGCTAATGTTTCATTAACGTCTCCCAGTGCGACTCGATTCCACACGATGGGGGAGGGTGAGCATTCGGATTTTATCCAGAGGGTCGTGGTGGGCGAGCAAGCTGTGTTAGATTATTGGCCAGAAATGGTAATTGCTCAGCGTGGAGCTACGGTGCACCAGAGTACGATGGTTCAACTAGCGGCAGATGCTCGTATGGTATTGTTAGATAGTTTGGCTCCGGGGCGTATTGCCCATGGTGAAAACAATGCATACAGAAAGTACCGCAACGGATTCGACATTAAAGTGGGCGAGCGGTTGATTGCGCGCGAGAGAATGGAGCTGATGCCAGTGGATGGAGATTGGCAGCTGTTAGCACCAGATTGGAAGCAATGCTATATCGCCTCGGTTTGGTGCTTTGATCAAGAATGCGTGCAGCACGACTCTGAGTTTGAACGTGAGATTCGTGCGCTTGCATTGGAAGAGGGCTGCCTGTGCGCGTATAGCGATCTCGGTGAGGGACTAGCGGTGGTGCGTGTGCTGGCTGAGAACTCAGTGAACTTTCGTAGAATATTAGATTGTGTGAGAGAGGTCGCTCTTAAACACATTGTCCGTTACCCGATACAATTTAGGAAATTATAACCAAAATATAACAATGAAACTGAATACACTGAAAATAATTGTTCCGCTTACTTTGTTAGCGGCTTCGCAGTCACTGATGGCTCATCCAGGGCCTCCAGGACACTCACATGATGGTACTGAAGACTGGCCGTTCCCTGACTTTAGCTGGCCAATGGTGATTGCTGGCTTGTCTATTGGCGCTATTGCCTTAGCTGTCTATTATTATCAGAAGAGCCAGTCCGAGTAGGTATGATATATGCTAGCTTCGACCATAAATCTATCGTAGTCCGTCTCCCGTTAAAATCATACAATTTTAAGCGTGCTCTTACCCAGCGCGCTTTTTTCTTTAAATGATCTACAAGAAATCGCTTTCTCAGCGAGTATACCTTGTTGCTCCACCCCCTGCTCGTCGTCTTAGCAGTGAAAATCGACGGACAGCTTAGCGAATTGTACTCGGCCATGAGGAGTGCCGCCATTCCCACCCGACTCATGGTCGGCCTGCATCTACTCAAACATTCTCCGACGACGAGTCCACCGACAGTGGAAAGAGAATCCTTGTTTTCTTCTCATTTATGTTTCTTACTGATCCCCAGCCAACGTGCTTAGAATAAAGCGTGCTACTTCATCGCCCTGAGCATTTCGACCAGCCTCATTATAGTGGACGTCGCCAGGCGCGGCCCACCACTCGGAATGTTTCTTCTTTGTAAACGAAAACAGATCATTCACTGCGATCTCAGGAGTATTGCTCAACACTTCTAAAGCCGCTGCATTGTATTTCTCAGAATCACCTGCAATTCGTCTCGGTTTGAATGTTCCTTCCGGTACTGGGGTAGTCGTCGCGAAAATAAGTTTTGCATTGGGAGCAAGTTTCTTCAGGTACGTCACAATGTCACCGAGGTTCTTCTTATAGTCGTCAATCGATGTTCTCGACTCATGTGTGCCGTTTTCCTTATCTTCTTCTGTGACAGTGAGATCATGTAATCCCACGTTGAAATGAATCACATCCCACTCGAAGGTCCATGGATCCTCAAGCTGCTCGTCGCGCATAGCTTTGTGCATTTTTTCCATCATGGAAATGAGTTTAGTAGAGTTTCCTCCATTGTGGTATAACCGATAAATATTCGCCTTACCTTCCATCTTTGCCCGCAATGGCTGTGTGTAGCCGATGGATATTGAATCTCCATAGATCAGGACATTTGGAAGAGCTGGATCGTTTTTCACATAGGCAAATTCAGGGCGTTTTGCGAACCTTCCCGCCAGCTTAGCCCACGCGTCCTCCGCTGTTTCCTGTGCACCGAGAGGTACAGAAAGTGTTAGCGTGAGTAAGCTCAGTAAGGGCAGGCTAAAACAGTTTTTTATTCTCATCATAATAGTTTGTTTGTAGTTGTTAAGAGTTTGTATTCCAAGAGTGCTCAGAGGCACTTGTTAGTGAGAAAATTAGGGGCCTTTAGTCTAGTAACTCGACCTCGGTAAAGTAAGCCCCCCCAGCTTCACCTTTTGTATTATAGATATACGTAATCAAGTCTGTGTCACCTTCTGGCAAGTTGACTGTAAAATCTACACCTTTGCTGTCTTTTGGGATAGTGACCTCCTCAGTAATACCCGCGATTTCAATCTTAGCTTTAACTCCAACCACAGTCTTGTTAGTGGCCTTAGGGAGTTGACGCAGGGTGATACGGTAGCGACCAGCTTCCTTAACGTGTACCTTCCACGGAGCAATCACCTTAGGGAGCTTTTTGACTCGGCTAATGCTATAAGGTGGATAGCCTTTTTCCATAACCCAGTCTTGGGAGCACAGTTCTGTGGGATTATGATCAGGGTTTCCTAGATCAATACGTGCATAGCGATTCAGAATAATAGGTGAAACCTCATCCCAATAGGGCTGATGGTATTCCTTTAACCTCGCTACAACCTCTGGGAACTGAGCTGATACGTCTTTTTCCTGGGAGGGATCTTCCTGTATATCGTAGAGAGTGAACTTATGCTTTTGGGAAACCCTCCATGAGTTCACAAGCCGCCACTTTTGCGTCATCACGGCTACATCTGCATATTGTTCCGTGATAGGACTAGTGAACATTTTACCTCCGTGATGGTGAAGCACTAGATGGTCGCGCTGCCACCCTTCCGTCTCACCTTTGATAAGTGGGTTGAGTGAAATCCCATCCAGCTCATACTCCTCAGGAAGTGTAATCCCACAGAGTTCTGCGAGCGTGGGCAGGACGTCATAGTGAGCGGCTAGAGTGTCAATATCCTTCCCTCCTGTTAGCCCGCCATTAGCCCAATGCAAAAAGAACGGCACGCGGTGCCCTCCATCATAGAGAGAAGACTTCTTTCCTCTCATTCCTGCGTTATAGCCTTTCAGTGGCAGAGAATCTTGCTGCTGATTGAATTTACCACCACCCGAGGTTCCGTTATCAGTCATAAAAATCAGGATGGTATTATCCGCTATGTCTAACTTTTCTAGTTCGGCTCTGAACTTTCCAAAATTCCAGTCAATATTCGCGATCATCCCGTAGAAGTTCGCATTCACGATATCCTTGTTGTCTTTGTATGGAGCGGCCCATTTCTCATCGACATGGTAAGGTCCGTGTGGGGCGTTAAGTGGTAGATAGAGAAAAAACGGCTTGTCCTTATTTTCCTTCACAAATCGCAATGATTCTTGAAAGAAAACATCGGTGCAGTAGCCACTAAACTTCTCTAACTTTCCTTTCCTATCACCGGGAACGACTCTTTCATAAGTGTCATCAAAATAGTCGTTGCCTGGGTAATCCGTAGCTTGCCCGATGCCTCCAGCACGGTGCCAAACCACATCCTCAAACCCAAAATCCTGCGGGCGCTGCGGGGCATGATCTCCAAGATGCCACTTACCAAACATTCCCGTGGCATAGCCGTTGTCTTGGAATAAATTTGCGATGGTTTTATTCTCACGGAAGAGGATAGAGAGCCCACCCGTAGTGCGATATGCTCCAGTTTTGGCAGCATGTTTACCGGTCATCAGAGAGGCTCTGGTTGGAGTGCAAAACGGGCTAACATGAAAATTTGTAAACCTGATAGACTCTGCATGCATCTTGTCTAGCTCAGGAGTCTTTAAATAGGGATTCCCATGACACGCTAAGTCTCCATACCCTTGATCATCAGTCATGATCAGAATGACGTTAGGTTTTTCTGCTAAAGCTGCCACTGAGATTAGCAACCCAGTCACTCCATTGAGGACAATGCTTTTAAGTAATTTCACGGTTGTTGCTACTTAGATTATTTTGCGTTTCTTTCGTTTTTCTACAGACTTATACCATTCTCCCGGCTATATTGTCGGAATGGATGATTTTGATATGAACGCTAGTCAGCGGAGCTGATTACAATAAAGAGCGGCATTACTTCGGCTTCATTTCTGCGTTTTTCCTCAGTCATGTAGCCTGCTACAATCCTTCGTCATGCCTTGAGATGAAGGCCAAATTAACACCGCTATTCCGACAATCTATCCACTCAAATGGTATTACTACAGTTCGATTACCTTTTAAGTACCCTCAGCATGCAGTAATACCAAATCGCACTTCAAAAGAGACGAATGGTTCTTTTGTGTGGCTTGAAGAGTTGCGCTCCGCGAAAGAAAAGTGGTGTCGGGCACTTTGTTGATAAATCAGCGTTTCTCTTCAGTCACGATGCTCGCATCGCTTCTTCATCGAGCCTTGATTTCTTAACAAATTGTACCGCCATTCGTCTCTTTTGAATCGAGAAGTGGTATAAGTAGCTCGAAGACTAGGCCGTGTGGAAAATTGAATAAACGTTGCTGAAATTAAACCGGCTTACGAGTTTTTAGAAGAGCTTGCAGATTGTATCGTTCTTGTCTGGAAAAGAAAAAAAGCGCAGCGTGTTAGGCTGCGCTTTTGGAAAGTGGGGCGAGTTGTTTGGTCGATTAGATGAGGCCGTGGTAGGCTTGGATCGGTTTGACTTCAAACTTCTTGTTCTGCAGCGAGCGGATCGCGAGGACCGATGCTTCTGCAGCTGCGAGGTTGGTGCAGTGAGAGATCTTGTTAGCGACTGCGCCGGAACGGATACGAATCTCGTCTTCACGTGCTTCGTGACCACTTGGGGTGTTGATGACGAAGGAGATGTTTCCGTTTTTCATCATGTCGATCACGTTTGGACGCTTTTGCTCGGCGAGTTTGTAGACGCGCTCTACAGCGATGCCATTTTCCTTAAAGAACTTGTAGGTTCCGCCAGTGGAGTAAATGGTGAAGCCGAGTTCTTGGAGCTCTTTAGCTACCGGTATGGAAGCTGGTTTGTCGCGGTCATTGACTGAGAAGAAGACGTTGCCGCCAGTAGGAAGTGGGTTGAAGGCTGAGATTTGGGCCTTCGCGTAAGCGAGGCCGAGGTCTGCATCGATCCCCATGACTTCACCAGTGGATTTCATTTCAGGTCCGAGTACGATGTCGACGCCTGGGAATTTTGGCCATGGGAAAACAGCTTCTTTCACGCAGTAGTGTTCAGGGAGAACTTCTTCTGTGAAGCCTAGTTCCTTGAGTGTCTTGCCGGCCATGACTTTTGCTGCGAGTTTCGCGAGCGGGATGCCGATGGCTTTGGAGACGAATGGAACGGTGCGGGATGCACGTGGGTTGACCTCGATTACATAGAGTTCTTCGTCTTTCACGGCGAACTGGATGTTCATGAGACCGCGGACTTCGAGCTCGCGGGCGAGGTCTTTCGCTCCTTTGAGGATCTGCTCCTTGATATCTTCGGAAAGTGATGGTGCTGGGATGACACAGGCGGAGTCACCGGAGTGGATACCAGCGGCTTCAATGTGCTGCATGATTGCTCCAACTACGGATGTTTCACCGTCAGAGATACAATCTACATCTACTTCGACTGCGCCTTCGAGGAAGCGGTCGACGAGGATTGGGCGGTCTGGTGAAACGTCTGCTGCTTCGGAGATGTACTTGCGGAGTTCATCGTCTGAGTAGACGATCATCATGCCGCGACCACCGAGCACGAATGATGGACGAACGAGTACTGGGTAACCGATGCGGTCAGCGATGGCGACAGCTTCGTCTGGAGTGACGGCAGTGCCAGCTTCCGCTTGCTTGAGGCCGATTTTGTCGAGTAGCGCTGAGAAGAACTTACGGTCTTCCGCGAGCTCGATGGACTCAGGAGAGGTTCCGATGACTGGGACACCGTGGCGTTTGAGGTCTGCTGCGAGGTTGAGTGGTGTTTGACCACCGAACTGAACGATAACGCCGTCTGGCTTCTCTTGGTCACAGATATTGAGAACATCCTCAAGGGTGAGAGGCTCGAAGTAGAGCTTATCAGAGGTGTCGTAGTCAGTGGAAACTGTCTCAGGGTTAGAGTTAACCATGATGGTTTCGTAGCCGAGCTCTTTGAGAGCGAAGGATGCGTGTACACAACAGTAGTCGAACTCGATCCCTTGGCCGATACGGTTAGGACCTCCACCGAGAATCATGATCTTTTTCTGATCGTTCTCACGTGCTTCATTTTCGTCTCCGTAGGTGGAGTAGAAGTAAGGTGTGTAGGCTTCAAACTCAGCCGCACAGGTGTCAACGAGGCGGTAGGTTGGGATGATGCCGTGCTTCTTGCGAGCTGCGCGTACTGTGTCTTGGTCTGTGCCTTGAAGGTGGGCGATTTGAACATCGGAGAAACCATATTTCTTCGCTTTGCGGAGTTCGTATGGAAGCTCGAGAAGGTCATCAGATTTTGCAATGGAGAGACCTTCATCGACGATCTGCTTGAGGTTTTCGAGGAACCAGCGGTCGATGGCTGTTGCCTCGAAGACGTCTTCAACGGACCAGCCATTATCAAATGCAGTTTTGAGCCAGAAAATGCGTTCTGCGTTTGGAACGTGGAGTTTACGCTCGATGTCTTCACGCGTTGGCGCTTTCGCACCTTTTCCGTCGAAACCGAAACCAAAGCGGCCAGTTTCGAGTGAGCGGAGAGCTTTCTGCATGGACTCCTTGAAGGTACGCCCGATGGACATTGCCTCACCGACGGCTTTCATCTGTGTGGTGAGAACTGCGTCAGCGGTGGTGAATTTTTCGAAGGTGAAGCGTGGGAGCTTAGTGACACAGTAATCGATGGTTGGCTCGAAGGAAGCCGGTGTTACTCGAGTGATGTCGTTCTTGAGCTCGTCGAGCGTGTAACCGACGGCGAGCTTGGCAGCGATTTTCGCGATTGGGAAACCTGTTGCTTTGGAAGCTAGTGCGGAGGAACGAGAAACACGTGGGTTCATTTCGATCACGATGCAGCGGCCAGTTTCAGGATCGACTGAGAACTGGATGTTGGAACCGCCGGTTTCGACACCAATTTCACGGATACATGCGAAGGATGCGTCACGCATGATTTGGTACTCACGGTCAGTGAGTGTCTGGGCTGGCGCGACGGTGATGGAGTCACCTGTGTGCACACCCATCGGGTCAAAGTTTTCAATAGAGCAAATGACGACGCAGTTATCTGCACAGTCACGCATGACTTCCATTTCGTATTCTTTCCAGCCGAGGAGGGACTCTTCTACGAGAATCTCGCTTACTGGTGAGAGGTCGATGCCGCGGGCACAAATTTCTTCAAATTCTTCAACGTTGTATGCGATACCGCCGCCGGTTCCACCGAGGGTGAATGCTGGACGGATGATGAGAGGCATGGAGCCGATTTCTTTGGCAATTTCGCGTGCTTCTTCCATGGTGTGCGCGACACCGGATTGTGGGAGGTCGAGACCGATTTTGAGCATTGCTTCCTTGAAGCGGAGGCGGTCTTCGCCTTTGTCGATCGCGTCAGCGTTGGCGCCGATCATTTTTACGCAGTGCTTATCGAGTGTTCCGGATTTAAAGAGTTCCATGGAACAGTTGAGCGCTGTTTGACCACCGAGAGTTGGAAGTAGTGCGTCGGGCTGTTCCTTGACGATAATTTTTTCAACAACCTCAGGTGTGATTGGCTCAATGTAGGTGCGGAATGCAAATTCCGGGTCGGTCATAATCGTCGCCGGATTTGAATTAACCAAGATCACTTCATAGCCCTCTTCTTTGAGAGCCTTACAGGCTTGCACGCCTGAGTAATCAAATTCGCATCCTTGGCCGATAACAATCGGGCCGGAGCCGATAACTAGAATTTTTTTAATCGAAGTGTCCTTTGGCATGAAAGTAAGTCGTAAATTGAGGTGTTCATGCCTAAGCCGACCGAGTTTGTAAAGGATTGCTTGCAGCTTTTCTGCAGAAAGTTATTCGCAAATTGTGAATAAGTTGTGAGCAGTTGTGAAAGAGTTAAATCTACAAGGGTTTGAAGAGCTTAAGAACTTTTAATCAACTTTGTCCATTTCTGCAAAAACCATGACCCCTGCGGAGGTGTTGATTGTAGAGATGACGGTGACGTCTTGCGATGTGCCAATCTTTGATACTGCGTTATTTACGACGATCATGGTGCCGTCAGGGAGATAGCCAACTCCTTGGTGTTCTTCCTTGCCAGTGCGCACAATGGCTAGGTGGAGTTGTGCCCCAACAGCGACTTTGGGCTTAAGAGAATCTGCGAGGTCGTTAATGTTAAGAACTTTTACGTTCTGTAGGCGAGCGACTTTGCTAAGGTTGTCATCGGTGGTGAGAAGTTTGGCGTCTAGCAAGCGAGAGATTTGCATGAGGAGCGCATCGTGGCTCTCATCTGGGTTGGAAGTGGCAGCGTCATGAATGTTGACTTTGACGCGTTGAGAGTTCTGCAGGTCTTCGAGGCAGTCTAATCCACGTTGTCCTCGTTGGCGTCGGCTGGGTGAGGGGGAATTCGACATGATTTGCAGCTCTTCTAACACGAACCTAGGAATGATGAGGTTATTGTCGAGGAAGCCCGAACTCATGAGGGAAGTAAGTCGTCCGTCAGTGATGACATCGGTGTCTAGCAGAAGCGGTTGACCTTTTTGATTTTCTTGACGGAAGCGAACGTAGGGGATGACGAAGGCAAAGTCGTCTTGGTTACTGCGAAGAGCGAGAACGGTACCGATGAAGCCAAGAGTGGCGTACATGGTGACATTAAAGGTGATAATGAAGTCGTCAGGCCTTTTAATAATGCTTTCGAAGGTGACGGTGAAAAGTTCGCCAATTTTCACAGTGGTGAGGAGCCATGCGCAGAAGAGGCCGATAACGAGGCCGAATGTCGCAGTGGAGAAGCCTCTGATAGTAAACTGCTTCATCAAGCTTTCTACCATGATGAAGAACGCGCCCACAGCGAGACCTGTTAACACTCCAGCCCACATGTATTCTGGGCCGAAACTCTGGAAGGCGAGAGCGCTACCAGCTAGCTCGCATACTAACAGGTAGAGCATGCGAGTGATGTTTACAGAGGTTTTGGTGTGTTTTTTTGCCACAGTAAAGGTCGAGGATAGAGGGATATACTGTGGAATTGTTTGGGGTCTTTGCAAGCATAAGATAATGTTAGATCAAATCATTGTACTTGTGTGAAGTGCTCTTAGAGCTAAGAATTTCAAGGAATTTATGAGTGCAATAAAATTGATTGCGATGGTTGCAATGACTTCTGATAGAGTTATTGGAAAGGAAAATGATCTTCCGTGGCACCTTCCTGAAGATCTCCAACTTTTCAAAAAAACTACGAGTGGGCATCCGATTGTGATGGGAAGAAAAACTTACGAGTCGATTGGCCGGCCATTGCCCAAGCGTCAAAATATAGTGATCACCCGTGATCGTGAATGGTCTGCAGAAGGTGTCGATGTGGTGCACAGTCCAGAAGCTGTGAGAGAGTTGGACCTACAAGATGAGACGGTTTTCATCATTGGTGGGGCAGAGATTTTTGCGCACTTCATGCCGTATATCGATGAGTTGTTAGTATCTCACGTTTATAAAAATTACGAAGGAGATACATTTTTTCCAGAGTTTGTAGAGTATTTTACGGATTATGAAATGGTCGAGAAGTTTGATGGTTTCGAGCTGCGCCGCTATCGCAAGCTGTGAAGCCTTAAGATAGAAGTTTTTTTGGGGGAGGGAAGGTCTGACGATTACAATCAGGAGGGCTGTTATTTGCCCATAAAAAAGGCCCGTCGATTTTTCGACGAGCCTTTACATACATATGAAAAAATTCCCAGATCGCGCTTACTTGCGGCGACGGAGGATGAGAGCGAGTCCTCCGAGGCCAAGAAGGGCTGTGGAGGATGGCTCAGGAACAGCAACTGCTGTGAGTGTGAGTGCTGAAAGTGTAGAAATGGTGTTGGCGTTGAGGTCGTAAGTGGAAATTACGAGGTTGCCGCTACCGTCTGTGCTGAGATTGGTAAAGTTCACATAGGAGTCTGAGAGAGAGTCCGCAACTGTGCCTAGTTGGACGCCATCGACTTCCCAACCTGTATTACGGTTTTCTTTCTGTGCTGCAGTTCCACCGGCCCAGTATGAACCAATAGTGAGGTCATAGCTGAGTGAGTCATCAAGGCCTGAAAATGTGAGTGTCCACTGACCTGCATTTGATTCAAAGAAGGCATCATTTTGAGCGGCATTAGGGAATACTGAGGAGTAGTCTGAGCTGATATTGCTGTCACCGCCGTCACCTGAATTAGCAGGAGTGTTGGAGAAGGTGAAGTCTACACCTGTGAGAACAGTGCCACTGGTGTTGATTACATCGGTGAATGTTTGGTTGCCAGGAGCAGCGTCGATGTTGAAGTTCGTAGCCGAGCCAGCGTCAGTGCCGAAATCGAAGCCGATGACGTCGCCGACAACAATCGCTGCGCTTGAGGTGCTTGCGAGTCCTGCGAGAGCAAGAGCAGCAAGTGGTAGTTTGCTTAGTTTCATATTCTTTGAGGTGTTTTGTATTTTGAATTCAAAAATGCATGTTGTGTGGAGAGTATGATTGTCCACCATGCAACTAGGGATGTGCGTGCTAAGTGGGGGCTTGGGACAGAAAAGATTGTTTTTAATGGTTTTCTAACCGCCGCTTAGAGGTGGCACCAGTGCTACTGAGGGTTCTCTTGCAGGCGAAAAAACATCTTGGGTTCAGCGAGATCAATGGGGTGCTCGAGTGGGGTGTCGCTCGGTGCGTCGAGTTGCTGTGCTGGATCCACTGGGACCCAAGTTTCTAGATCCGAGGATTGTTCCATCTCGAAGCGTCGGCCTTCTGGTACCTGATTGAGCCAGAAACGGACATTTGACCCCGCCGTGATTTCATGGAGGCTCTGGGTGTGTTTCGCCGTGATGTGGATGGCATTAAGGGGGATGGCCTCGTCATCACTGAGGGTGATGGTGAGATTCCCCGAACCATCGGTACTGAGATCTTCAAAGCTTGCTGGCACTATGATTGGACGCGAGTAGAAGGGATTACTGAGTACAAAGTCACTGTTGGTGAATGGGGCCTGGTCGTTATTGATGTAAGGTCTGAAGGAGGCGTAGGTTCGGGTTTGTGAAGATCCTCCAGCTGTGATGGTGAGGTTTGTGAGGCTGGTGTTTGTCTCGGGCATCGCTAGAAGCTGGATGTCATAGCAGTAGAGGTCGTTGAGGCCCGAGAGCTGTACTTGGATCGATCCTGAAGCTGTAGAGACTCCGTCATTGGCGCTCAAGTCGGAGAAGGGGGTGTCGAGGTAATTCCCGTACTCAGCCTCTCCAAAGCCAAGGTTACTGGCGGTCATTTCACCTGTATTGATACCGGTGGTTTGAATGGTGACGCCAGGAAGTATGGTGCCGGTCTGTGCATCATAGACTTCCGTGAGGGTGGTGTTCCCCGCGATGCTGTTCCAGTTGGGTTCAGCACCACTGCCCTCGGTGTTGCCTCCATTGCTGAAATCGATCCCGATGGTGTAGGCACTTTCTGTCTCGCGTTCGGGCTGAATGGGAGCAGGGATGGACCAGCGTGTTCCACTAGCGCCGGTGAGAATGAAACGATAAATGTATTGTCGGAACGGGTTTAGCCCTGTGATTTCGTGGCCAATGGGATCTTGATCAGTCACCGCTCCTAGATTTGCGCTGCCGCCACCGGCAGCAGTCGCCCAAGTGGTGGAGTCCGCTTGGCCTTGGTCTTCATATGCCCAAACGAGTTCCACGGAGGAAAATACTCCAGGTTCATCATAGCTTACCCAAGCGCTATCTTTTTTCGTTTTCACGGAGATAGGGAGCCCTGTGAGTGGTTCATCCACGTAGGGTTTTGTGGCATTATTGTTGTAATCGGTGATGTCGGGACGTCGGGTGGCTGGGTCGTCGAAAAATCTGGCTCCAGAGCCAATGCGATCTTTGTCGCCAAGTTCGCTGCGGGCGATTTCTACCTGTTCAAGTAAGCGCTGTACGATTTCAGGATATTGCGCTGCAAGATTGGTGGTTTCTTCGGGGTCTGTATCGAGGTCATACAGTTCGACTTCGTCGACTCGGTCCTGCCAGCCGCGCCAGAATGCCATCCATGCAGATGCTGGATTATTTCTACGAGGTAGTGTGAGTTTCCAGCGGGTGTCGCGGATGGCAGCGAGCTGGGTGTAAACGTAGTAGTAGTAATACTCATGCGGGCTTTCAGTTTCGGTACCTTCTATGAGCCCACGTATGTTTTTACCATCAATCTCTAGGTCATCTGGGATAAGGACATTGGCGTAGTCCATAAAGGTGGGGAAGAGATCCATCAGGGTGACGATTTCGTCTGAGACAACATTTGGGGTGATGGTTCCCGGCCAGCGCACGATGAATGGGACTCGGGGGCCGCCTTCTAGTGAGCGCATTTTTGAACCACGGAGTGGGAAGGCGCTGCCGTAATAGCCTTCGAGGTTGCTTTGTGTCCACGGGCCGTTGTCGGAGCTGTAAATGATGAAGGTGTCTTCCTCGATACCCAGTTCGTCGAGCTTGTCGAGAATGGCTCCCATGCTCCAGTCGAGCTCTTCGACAACAGCGGTGTAGACATCTAGGCCTCGAGCTGCTGCGCTGTCACGGTAGCTTTGGCGCGTGGCCAATGAGACGTGAGGCATGTTGTGGGCGAGTTTAAGAAAGAATGGTTGATTGGCATTGTGGGCATTTTCCATGAAGTCCATTGCCTCATGGGTGTAGTTATAAATCATCTGGTCGGCCTCGCTTTGGGTGAGGTCTGAATCTGCGTGTGCGGAGCCGGTTATGTCCGCACGAACGATGGCTGTCTGCACATTGGTGCCTGTATCTACGGCGCGCACTCCATTGTGTGATGGGGTGCCGTAGAAGTAGTCGAAGCCTTGGTCAATAGGACCTCTTCCTGGGTTGAAGCTTGATGCTCGCGAGCCTTCTCCTGAGTTGTGCCATTTCCCAATAAGTGCGGATGTGTAACCGGCATTTTTGAGAAGTTCTGGGATCATGATTTCCTCGGCATGTGGCTCCGTGTGATGGTGCTTTTCGTTATTATGCTCAGCGATACGGATTGGGTAACAGCCAGTGAGGATACCAGCTCGGCAAGGTCCACAAACTGGCATAGGTACATAGCCAGAGGTGAAGCGAATGCCCTCAGCAGCCATGGCGTCTATTCTTGGGGTGAGAATGTGGGGAGAACCATAGACGCCGAGATCGTTGTACCCTTGGTCATCTGTGAGGAAGAGGATGAAGTTTGGTCCTTTCTCTGCAACGGTGATGGTTACAGTGACGATTTCACTGCCGTTATCGCCGTCAGTGACAGAGAAGGTGAAAGCGTCTGTCCCAGAAAAATCTCCATTTGGGCTGTAGCTCCAAGTTTGGCCGGAACCTGTCAGCACTCCATTGCCGGGGTCTGATTCGATGGTGTAAACGAGGTCGCTTCCGCTTCCTGTTAGGGTGATTTCGAGGGGGGAGCCAGGCTCGGTGCGTAGGTTTTGCGTAAAGGCTTGAGGAGGGGCATCGTCAAATGACTCCGCTGAGATGGTGAGCTCGGCAATCGATGCCCAGTTATCACTGGTGCTGATGTCAGAGATGGTGAGCACGATCTCACCTGCTGTAGGTGTGATGCCAGTGAAGTCCTCATAGCCATCCACATTAGTGCCGTCGTAGGAGTTACTACGAATGTCGGACCCTACTGTCCACTGGTGCTCGAAAGAGGCGCTGTTGCGGAGGAAACCTCCAGAAAGGTCGTAGGTTTTGCTGTCATCCAAACCGGAAATGGTGACGGTGAGGGTGTCATCAGGGCTCTCGTTTTGGGCAAAGATGTGATCGGCATAGATGGTGGCATCATCGCTGCCGGAGCCAGCAAGGTGGTTTGCTCCATTTCCTGAGATGCCAGAGATGCTAATGCCTACTGAAGTTGCTGAGCCATCGCTGGAGCGTACGAGATTAGGGAGCGAGGTGGTGGCGGATTCCATCGCAAACTGATTCCAGTGCGTGCTGGCTGGAGGGGTAGTACCAAAGTCGATTTTGATGCTCTCTTGAGATACTGGAGCAGGATCGATCGCTGTGAGAAGCAGTGCTGAGACCGCTCCAACAGTATTGCCGTCATTATCGGCGGAGGTGATGGTGAGCACGCCTCCTGAGGAGCTGAGTCCAGAGAAGGTCACATAAGCAGTTTCTGGGTCATCGACTACAGTGGTGATGGCATTGCCATTGACCTCCCAGCGAGTTGAACCATTGGCCTGTTGGGTAGCGTTTGCGCCCGTGCGGTTGGCGCCGATGGTGAGTGCGTACTCGAAACCGTCGTCGAGTCCTGAAAAGGTGAAAGTGAAAGCTCCCGCATTGGCGTTCTCGAACCACCAATCCTCTTGCGCATTGGTGGGGATACTGGGGTGGCTGGCGCTGACCGTTGAGTCTGCGTTGTCGCCGCTGGTGCCATTGATTTCGGTGGTGAAGGAGATGCCAGTGAGGATGGTTCCCATGGTGCTGATGACTGAGTCTACGGCAATGTCGTCTCCAGGAGAGTCGAGCACATTCCAGTGGGGTGGGTTCGGGCTGGTATTGTTGCCAAAGTCGATGCCGATGCTATTGCCAGCAGAGATGGCTGCATGGGCAGGAAGTGCGGTGATGAGTGAGGCGCAGCATAGAGTGGAACGCCAAAGAAGTGCGTGAATGGGCTTCATAAAAGTGTTGTGTGTGGTTGGCCTGAAGAGGGTTTATTCTCCTTCTTTGAGCATCAGGCTGGTGCCGCCAATAGTGATGAGAGTGGCGCATTCAGGGCCGGCGGGTCCCTCTACTTTAAGAGCCAATGAGGCAATGACGGCAATCTTGAGAGCCTTCCCGTCCGCGTTGAAGCTTTGGTTCGAATGTGCGCGGATGACGAGGCTGCCATCTCCTTGAGTGCGGAGACTCGTGAAGGTCACAAAGGCTTTTGTAGCATCGCTGGCGTCTGTTTCGCTAGAGGTGCTGCCGTTGATGGTCCAAACGGTATCCGCATTGTTATTGTTGATAGCATTCGCGCCACCTAGGGTGAGGCTGTAGGTTAATGTGTCATCGAGTTTGGAGAAACGGAGGGTGATCCCTTCGTGCCCTTTCTGGATGTTGACGCCCATCCAGTCGCCAAGAGCACTTGCTGGGAATGCAGGAAGGCCTGGCATTTCAGAGCGGTCCTCAGAGTCATCATTGTTGTAGACATTTTCAGCAGCGAACCGCCACTCAAACTGGACGGCATCGATTGGAGTACCGGTGGTGTCGGTGAGTGCGCTTTGGTTGCGGGTGGCACCCTGCTTTGTGAGGATAGTGCGCCAGTGAGGTGTCACACCTGCTGCGTTACCAAAGTCGATACCCAGTGTCCTACCAGGAGTCAAAGGAGCCGCTTCAGCTGGTGGATGTAAGCAGAGGATGCTTGTGAGTACAGGTATCAGGGTGGTTTTCATGGCGCGTGGGTGGTTAGGGAACTGCTCGCTAGTGTGTGGCGCAGTGCTCTGAGCTGGGTTGTCTCATTATGGTGTGCCGGCTGGGTCCTAGATTGGGACATTCTCAAGGAAAAAAGAAAGGCCCACCGATTTCTCGATGAGCCTTTCCAACATATGAAAAAAAATTCCTAAATCGCGCTTACTTGCGGCGACGGAGGATGAGAGCAAGTCCACCGAGGCTAAGCAGGGCTGTGGAGGATGGCTCAGGAACTGCAGTGATAGTGAGTTCAGAGATGGAGGCGATATCAGCAGCGCTAGAAGCTGCGACAGTGAGGGTGATCACCCCTTGTTGGCCAACAGGCTGCCCACCGTCGATGCTGGTGACTCCAATGTTAGAGAAGGTGTGGAAGTTGTTATAAACGCCACCACTTTCAGTGCTGTTTCTTGAGTCAGTACCGACAGTGTAGGTATTCTCAAAGGCATTTGAATCACGCAGGAAGCCGCCAACTAGATTGTAGGTAAGACTTTCGTCCAAGCCTGTGATGTTGAATGTGAGTGTGCGTGCTGCGATAGACCCACCCGTATTATCAAAAATGTGGTCTCCGTAAATGGTAGCGTTTGAACTACCACCGAAGGCGCTGGCGTCGAGGTGGTTGGCACCATTGCCGCCATTGTTAGTAGTTGTGGCTCCTGTCAGGGTGATGGAAACACCTGTATTGGCTCCATCCGCGAGTCGAACGAGGTTGTTGGTGGAGAAGTCGCCTGCGGCCCCAGTACGAGTGAACTGGTTCCAGTTTGCTGTGCTCGGAGCAGTGGAGCCAAAGTCAACACTGATGACATCGCCGAGGATGATTGCGGCGCTTGAGGTTCCTGTCATCCCAGCAATGAGGAGGGACGCAAGAGCTAGTTTGTTTGCTTTCATACTATTGAGGTATTTTTATTTTGAATTCAAAATGCATGGCTGAGAGCTCTGTGGATCCCAGCCTGCAAGTATACCTGTGCGTGCTGGCTAGGGAGTTGGGACAGAAAAGGTGTATTTTTATAAAAAAAGGCCCACCGATTTCTCGATGCACCTTTTGCTGGAGGTGAGAGGAGCATGAATATGGGCCCGTCAGTGAATCTACTTTGAATAAAGGTGGGAGCGCCCTGAGGAATGGAGGACTTTGTTTACTGGTCTTGGAGGTAGACGCGATAAAACGCGCGGTCTGAGGCGGCTCTTTCTGCCGTATTGTCCGTCCAAGTTCCTCCTTCGACATCGGTCGCAACGACGTGCCAAGAGAAGTTGTGTGCAGATAGGCTGCGCTCGACGGTGTATTGATTGCCTGTGGCAATCGGCCATTCGAGGGTGACAGACCCATCAGAATTCAGCATTTGTTTGTTAGTGATGCGGAAGTAGTCTGTGCCATCGGTTGGGTCTGTGCCGAGTGTCTGCTCTTGCAGGTTGTTAAACTGGTCTCCGTCAAAGTCATCCTCTGCGTTCAGTGTGGTTAGGTCACTGGTGAGGTTTGCTTCAAACAGGTCATTCAAACCGTCTCCATCGGAGTCTGCTCGATAGATACCAGCGCTTAAGTTCGTTGTGTTTCTGGAAAAACTTCCATTGCCATTGACGACAAAATGAATGCGCTCGCCACTTTCGACGCTGGTTTCGAGATTAAACGGGGTCGCCCCAAAAGATGCATGGCCGGCTGGGTAGGAGTGCTCGAAGAGGACTTCACTGCTGGAGCCATCAGGGGCGGTTTTAATAATGTAAAGGTCTAAGGGTTCTAACAATTCTAAGTTTCTGCCTCTGCTCACGCTCCCAATGATGAGGATGTCTTCCGAGACGCCACTGGTCCATTGGGCGACTGTGGATATTTCATTGCTGGTGTGTCCTGGGTGGATGATGAGAGCATTTGAGGGTTGTGCCGCATCTCCATCGTAGGGGCGCTCGAGCCCGACAGCGGGAAGTCCGTCTGTGGAATTGTTCTGATTGTCAGGGTCTTGGTAGCCCGCAGCGCCATTGCTGCCAAGATTCGTGTTGAAGACTAAGTTGTTAGAGGTGTGCCCGTCTAGATAGTCTTCTTTGCTGGTGGCGTTTGACTCGAAGTAGTTCCAGAAGCCTGTAGAGCTGGAGTCAGAAATGCCGAGCCCAGCGTTAAAGCTTGCTGTGGTTTCTCCAGATAGAGTGGATTGGTAATCTTCCTTAATGTCGGCGATTGGTGAGAGCAGTTCTACGGGGTCGAAGATCGGAGAGGTGCGAGCGCTTGCTAAGAACTCGGCTCTCAAGGCTTCGAGTTCAGCCAAAACTTCGCTGTTTTCAGGATCTTCAATGACATTGACTTCCTGGTAGGGGTCAATGGCGAGGTTGTAGAGCTGTCTGGATGGGGCTCCTGAACGAATCGAGCCATTGACGATGTCACTGTTCACATGTCCTGACAGGGCAGTGGCTGCGACGTTGTTGCTAAAACCTCCATCTTTTTGACCTGGAATGTAGACCCAGTCTCCATCACCTATTTTTTTTCTGATGGCGCGGTGTTGATTGGTGCTGGGTGAATAGAACATGACATCTCGCACGGGTGTTTCTGGTGAGCCGACCAATGCTGGTGTGATGTTATAACTGTCAATGGCATCGTCTGCTTCCAGCTCGACATCAAGGATGCTCGCCATCGTCTGCATCATGTCTACGCTGGAGATAAGGTCGTCGCTCACGGTGTTGGCTGGGACTTTCCCTGGCCATCTGACGATGAAAGGAACGCGGTGGCCACCTTCCCACACGCCAAATTTATAGCCGAGGTACGGCCCGTTGAGGCGATGGCCATATTCGCTGATGGTGAATTGGCCCACCTCATTGGCCATGCCCCCGTTGTCGCTCGTAAAGATAATGAGGGTTTCGTCATACACTCCGAGCTGCTGGAGATGATTGATGAGGTCTCCCACCAGCCAATCAAGTTCGTGGACGAAGTCTCCATAAATACCCGCTAAGCTCGTGCCTTCAAATTGTTCAGCGGGAGTAAAGGGGTGGTGGATAGCGGTGGTGGCATAGATCATGAAGAACGGGTCTTTATGATTTTCGGTAAGCCATTGCTTCGCTTTCCCAGCTAAGTGGGTGCCAACCTCTTTGTCGCGATAGAGAAGGTGCGCTTGTTCCGCTCCTCCGACAAAGCTTAACAGGACTTTACCTCCTCTGTTAGGAGCTCCCCAATCGGTTTGGTTTTCGGTGTTTGCCCTTTGTTCGTAAACAAAAGGGTCATTGGGGTCTAAGCCGACTACATAGTGGTTTTCCACAAAGACATAAGGAGGGGCGCTGTTCACTACAGGGACGCCATAGTAGTAGTCGAACCCCACTTCTAGAGGGCCTGGAGAAAGCTTGTAGTTCCATTTTGGATCGATAGTTGAAGTGTTGCCTTGGGTGAAGTCATTAAAGCCGAGATGCCATTTTCCGATGAGTGAGGTGGTGTAGCCTGCCTCTTTCATCACATCGCTGACGGTTTTAATCTCATCATCGAAGAGTAAGGGTTGGTTCGGAGGAATGGGCGAGGAAAGATTGTCTCGGAATGGGTAGCGCCCGGTGAGAAGAGAATAGCGCGATGGGCAGCAAACCGCAGAGCCTGAGTGCGCGTCAGTAAATCGTCTGCCCTCGATGGCTAGCTGGTCAATATTGGGGGTGAGCATCTTTGTGGCTCCCTGACAGCTGATGTCACCATAGCCTAGGTCATCGGCATAAATGATAATAACGTTGGGCTTTTTTGTCGGTGGAGTGGAGTCGACTTCTGCAGGGGTGCTGGGTGTGAAGAACAGTGGATTGGCTTGCACTTGCGGGGTGACGTCTTCCAGGGTGAGCGTCTGTTCGCCGCCCGTGACTTCCATTTTTAATCCAGAAATGACATTGATCGTATTGCCGTTGGCATTATCTGCAGTGGTGATTGTGATGCTACCCTCGGTGGGCGAGAGCTCGGAGAAGGTTACATAGGACGTGGCAGCTTCTAAGGCGTCGGTCACCATGGTGTTGCCATTGATGATCCAAGTGGAATCGGCATTGTCAGCCTGCACTTCAGTGGCGTCAGGACGGTAGCAGCCTAAGGTGATTTGGTAGATGAGCCCGTTGTCGAGTCCGCTGATCGTGAACACCATTTGGCCATTGCTTGCCGTTTCGTACCACCAGTCGTTTTGTACGGCGCTAGGTATATCAGGGAAGGATGGAGAGGTGCTGGTGAGGGCGCTTGACCCTGTGGCACCTGTAGTGGCGATGGAGAGTCCCAAGATTTCTGTACCATCTGTAGCGACGAGGCTGGAGCTTGAGCTGTTGGGTGCTCCGAGAGTGTTCCAATGGGTCGCGCTGCCTGCAGCATTACTAAAATCGATTCCTACGATCGAGCCAACGTCGAGTAGTTGTGCGTTGCAGATGCAGACTGAGGAAAGGAAACTAAGGAGTAGGGTCGGTGTTGTGCGGCGCATAGAAGTGTCTTTAAGCTTGGGCTCATCCACTATGTGCAGACAGATTCGAGCTTTAGGACACTTTGGGAAAGAATTAGTAGCGGGAGGATGCTAGGTCGCCTAGTTCGAGACAGGCGTTAAGGGGTGTCAGTTTTGACCGTGATTTTTGCTCCTTCTAGGCTCGCAGGGGTCAAGATGCGCAGATTCCAGCGGATAGTACGCTGGTCGGGAGAAATGATGATCTCTTCTAGGTCTTGAATCACGATGTTCTTTTTAATAGCGAGATCTTTTACTTGGGAGATGTCGAGTTGTTTTATCGATGCTTTATTGAGGATGGAGAGGTTGAAAGACTCTGATGATCGAACGGTGAGAGCATTGACTCTGAGTGAGGCCATGAGATCTCCAAGGTGTTTACTGAGGCTTCCCTGTTGAGGGGGGCTTGTCGTAGTGATCGTGAGATGGTCGCTTGCAGGATCGTAGCTGGTCGTCAGCGTTTGAATTTTGTGCACGAGGTATTCTAAGGCAGCTGCGACCACTGGTGCGTAGTGGGTTTTGTCGCTTCGAGCTTCGCGATCATAAATGAGAATGGCCGTCATCAGAGGAAGGTGGTCGGGATTCAGCTCTTTTGATTTTTTATAAAAGTGGGTGAGTTGTGCAATGGTCGGGCGCTGCTGCTCTGTGAAGTTGAAATCTGGAAAAGCATTCACGTAAGTCATGTAGCCGACGAGTCGGTGCGTCTGAGCCGGTGGGTACTTGCTCGCTTCTTTAAAATTGAGCATGATGCAGCGATTGCTGAAGTACTGGAATTGGGCTTCTTTTGAGTCGGGGGCGAGTGCGAGTGCTTGGTCGATGAGGGAATTTGCTTGGCGTAAGGGAGCAAGCGGCTTGGAAAATACTGTTTTCTGTTTTAACTGAAGTGCTTTGTGGATCAGATTCTGGGCTTGTGAGTCTCTGGTTTCCGCTGTGAATTCGAGGAGAGCCTGGTGCTCAGAGGAGAGCTCTTCCATTTCGCCGCTGAGTAATTGCGTCTCCTTTTCTTTCTGTTTGAGGTTTTGGGCAAACCAAAGGCTGAAGAGTGCGATCACGAGCAGGGAGCATGCGGTGATGGTGGCGGGCACGCGTTGGCGTTTGATAAAGAGGGTGCCGCGTCTGAGAATGCTGGGCCGCTCTGCCTGAGTGCTGTGGCCGAGCAGGTAGAGATAGATGTCTTGTTTGAGCTCATTAGCCGACTGATAACGATCACATGGGTTATAGCAAATGGCTTTGAGAATGATGGAGCTCAGGGCTTTAGGGATGGACTTTTCTGGGAATTCTTTATGAGGGGCTTTGCGTTTTAGCTGGCGCGTCTGCTTTTGTATTTCGTGCTGAGTGCCAGTGAAGGGCGCCTTCCCCGTGAGGATGAAGTGGAGCAGGCAGCCGAGTGAAAAGGTGTCGCTGCGCTGGTCGCATACTGAGTTGGTCTGAAGCTGCTCTGGAGCCATGTAGCCGAGAGTGCCTTTGATTTGGCCCAGTGAAGTATGGTGGCGGGCATTGGTGAGCTTCTGGTGGGCTGGATTTTCACGCGTTTCTTGCTCGTGAATGAATTTCCCTAAGCCCCAATCGCAGACCAAGACCTGGCCGTAGCTGTCGCACTGGATGTTCTCTGGTTTGATGTCACGGTGGATCACGCCACGTGCATGGGCGTAGGCGACGGCGTCACAGATTTTGAGGAAAATCTCGAGCAAGATTTGGCGTGACGGGTTGTTTGCAATCGCATCGGCGAGGGTGGAGTCGCCTTTGAGATCCATGGTGAAAAATGGACGTCCCCCGGTCAAGACGCCGGCATCGTGGACACTGATGATGTTGGGGTGGTTGAGAGAGGATACGAGCCAGGATTCGTGGATGAATTCATCGAAAAATTCCGGACCGTGCTCTTTGCGCGGTATTGCAAGAGCGATGAAGCGTTGGGTCATCTGATCGTAGCAGCGATACACCTCCTTGAGTGCTCCTTTGCCGATGAGAGTTTTATTGGTATAGCGCTCCTCAATTTCTAGGAGCTCATTGAAACTCGGGCACAGTGTGTCGAGCACCTCCTCGTCAAGTTGGTCGACTTGCTTGTAGATACCCTTGAGCCGTTGGTCGGGTTGGTAGGGATTGGAGCTGTGTGGGGACATTGGGATTTAGCCTTCGAGCTCATGAATGACGGCCTGCACCTCTAGGAATAGGCTACGTTTGACGCGCTTGCGCAGGGTGTAGACGGAAGAGATGGTTAAGCCTGTCCGCTGCGCTATTTGTTGGGCTGAGATTCCTTGCAGACCTAATTCAAAGACCTCGATGGCTTGGCCTCGGTATTCTTTTCTGACCCGCTTCATCGCGACGTTGGTGACGTAGGTTTCCCATTCTTCTTCGATATATTGATCAATGTCGGTGGTTTGATCCTGCTGGCTGAGTTGGGCGTCTCCAGCGAATTTATTCATTTTGACCTGCTGGCTTTCGCGTTGGCGGAAATGCATGAGGGCAGTGCTGCGGATGACCTGTTTGAGCCATGTGCGGAATCGCGCGCGCTCGCGGTCGTACTTAGGCAGGTCGCGCATGAGGATGATCAATGTTTGCTGCGCTAAGTCGTCGATATCACTGCTGCTGACATTGAGCTGGTGAAGGATGTAGTAAATGAAGCGCTCGTAATGCTTGTTCAGTTCATTCCACGCGTGATCGTCGTTGAGGTCAATAGCTCGACGAAGGAGTGAGTAACGGGTGTTTTGAGAACTGTGCGACATGCAATAAGGGGGACTTCTATTGAAAGTGCACGGATCGCTTTCTTGGAACAAGTCTCAAATCATTAGAGAGCTAAAGCCTCTTGCATTTACGGTATGAGCGGTATGTTGAATTCAGAAAACCCGCCTTTACCATAAGCGAGTAGGGTCAGATCCTAGGAAGACGTTTTGGCTATGGTCTGAGCGTATCGTTTTCTCAGTATCGAAAGTTAAAAGCTGGCGGGAGCCCATTCTGGGATGGCTCCTTGTTCTAGCTGTTTTTTATAGCGTTCCGCTAGGGGGTAACTTTTCTGAATGCGGAGGTCGGAAAGACCTTCATTCACCATCAGAGGGACTGTTTTGTCCCACCAGGCGTCATAGGATTTACGCAATTGGTCGACGACTTCGGGGTAGGATGACGCGACATCGGTAGTTTCACCTGGATCAGCTGAGATGTCGTAGAGTTCGGCGTTGTTGACGAAGCGCCAACGGTTAGTTCGCACCGCGCAATTGACAAATTTAGCACTGGCTACGTCTTTCGCTTTTGGGTGCTTGGGTTCCCAGCGACCGACGTGGACGAAGAGTTCACGGTCTTTCCATTCTTCCTTGGGGTCCTCGAGTAAGGGCATGAGCGAGCGTCCGTCGAGTTCTTGCATTTGCTCTGGAAGTTTGGCGCCAGCTAGCTCGCTGAAGGTCTTATACATGTCGATGTGGGCGGTGAGGGCGGGGATGTCGACTCCTTCGTCGAGTACACCTTTCCAGTACCAAAATGCGGGAACCCGTGTGCCGCCCTCGTAGGGTGTGCATTTTTTCCCACGTAGACCGGCGGTGTAAAATGGGGTGACTTCCCCCTCTTTTTTACCGCTCACGTGGCTCATGCCGTTGTCGGTCATGAAAATAATCAGGGTGTTTTCGAGGGCGTCCCACTCTTCGAGTTTCTGCATCATTTTACCGAAGTTCTCATCGATGTTTTCGATCATGCCGAAGCGTCCCGCGGGGCCATTTTTTGGATTGGCGTCCCAGCCCATTTCTTCGAAGCGTTTGGTGTATTTTTTCGGAGCAATGTTTGGGGTGTGGGGGGCATTGGTGGAGATGTAGGCGAAGTAGGGTTTCTTTTCCTCATGCTGCTTTTTGATCCAGCTGAGACCTGCATTAAAAAATAAGTCGGTGCAGTAGCCCTTGGTTTGTACGATCTGGTTGTTGTGGAGCAACACGCTGTCGTAGTAGGTGTTCTTGCCGTTGGCTGGGAAATCTCCATAGACGGTCTGGCCGATGCCGCCAGCTCCGTGGATTAGGGATTCGCTGAAGCCACGGTTGTGTGGTAGGTATTCCTCGTCGTCACCTAAGTGCCATTTGCCGAAAATCCCTGTTTCATAGCCAGCAGATTGGAGTGCTTGAGGTAGGGTGAATGTCTTGAGATCCATGCGTTCGCGGAGCATGATAGTGTGAGTGATGCCTACTCTAAATTCGTGGCGGCCGCTCATGATCGCAGCACGCGTGGGAGCACAGGCGGTGCTGACGTGGAAGTCGGTGAAACGCGTGGATTGGTCGTAGAATTTATCGATATTTGGTGTCTTTAGGAGTGGGTTTCCTAAGCAGGAAAGGTCACCCATTCCTTGGTCATCAGTCATTACCAAAATAATATTGGGGCGGCTGTTTTTTAGGTCTTTTGCTAGGGCGAGCTGTGGCAGAACTAAAGCGAGAAGGCTGGTGAGAAGGATGCTATTTTTCATAGTGAAGAGCACTTTCAGATACTGAGTGAAATAGGGCGTTCTTTCAGGCTTGATGCGGGCGCATGAGAGCGGGGGGAATAGAGCTATTTTTTGTAGTAAAATTGGTGACCTGGGAGGCGTTTTGTTTTTTCGCTTAGGCCGAACAAGTGGCTGTTTTTCTCATTGATGGAGAGTGGCGCGATTTGCATGTCCGCTTGAGTGATGTCGACGGGTGTGAAGGTGACTGTTTGGCCTTTTTTAAGGTCGATAGTATACATGCCGTCCTCTGTGCGCTCCACCTTGTCCACGGGGGCTTCGGAGCCATCGATGTAGATTTTAGGGTCTTTGATGTCGGTTTGGACAAAGCAGGGAGAACCCGCTAAACTTTCAACGGAGACAAACTGCGTCGCTCCCGCTTTTTTCTTAGCGCTTACGAGAAAGGCTCCCTGCGTGCGCAAGTCTTGGAATGCGACGTCTGCCCAAATTTTTGGTGTGCCTCTGAAGACACGAATTTTGCCATCCCAACTTTGGAGGAGCATGTCGTGGAGAGCTGTTGCGAAGGAGAGGGGGCTCTCGATGACTGGGTTGCCCTCTGCGTACATGGTGGTAGTAGAGACGTTTTTGTGTTTGATGAGAAAGTCGAGGTAGTGATAGGCCTTTTCTGGGTCTCCAGCCATGGCGTACATGGAGGCGGCTCCTGTAGCGGTGTAGCCAGTGACGGGCATGGCGGTGTCTTTTTGTACTCCGTTGATGCTGGTATCGAGCCAGTGATCCAATGATTTGGTCAAGAGCTCGACGTTTTCTGGAGTGTCGGGTTTGAGCACTGCTAAGGGATAAAATGCGAGCAAGTGTGAGTAGTGGCGGTGTGGTTTATCAAAGGGGATGTCTTTGGCGATGCGTAGACCAGTTTCATCGATTTGGAATTCGACGAGATTGTCGACGATGTTTTGCCACTCAGTGGTGAGGGGGTCATTGAGGGTGAATTCCTGGTTGATATCGAGGAGTGTCTGGCAGCTCCAACGCAGCAGTGCGATGGTGAAGTTGACGTCTTGGCCGTTACCTCCAGGGTATTCGGGTGACCAACTGCGTTTGATGTGAATCTTTCCGTCTTCGGATTTTACCGGATTCTCTTTTAGGTAATTCAAGTAGCTGTTGACGGTTTGTTTGAGCAAGGGAAAGAGGCCGTCGCGCATCCGTTCTCTGTCGCCAGCAAATTCGCAGTGCAGCCAATAGTTGTTCATGATCCAGGCCAGCATGTCGGGGACCTTGCCGTTGTCATAGGCGCAGCAGTCTTGTGGAAAACAGGCGGCGATGGCGGCGCTGTCTTTCCATCGCTCTGGGACATTTTTCGCTAGGTTTGCGGCATACTTGTCTAAGTTATTAGGCAAGGATTCGCCGACAGCTAGGCGGTTGGCAGTGAGGTGGGTCCAGTACTGGAGTTGTACATTTAAGTCGCCCCAAACCATTGGCCAAAAGGTGTCGTGGTACCAAGGCCCCATGAGGTCGAGAATGGGTCCATTTTCACGCATGGCTGAGCCGAGTTTGTACATTTGAATCCAATAGAATGCTTCTTTCTCTGAGTCATTGATGGTGAGAAAGCTATGCGGGTAATAGGTGTGCCACCATTGACGATGAGACTCGAAGAAGCTGTTGTTTTTGATTTGCTCGCGGCCGCGTTCGAGTGAGGATTTCACTGTTGCTTTACTGTCGGTTTTCCCAGGGAAACTGTGGTGCACGCTGGCGAGCATTTTTTGTTTAGCGGCAGGGTCTCCACCGATCATCCAGCCGGTGGTGGTTTCGCCGCGATGGTCGTGGAGTGCTTGCAGACAGAAGTGTATTCCTTGTTCGGTGCTGAGAACAGGTTCTGGTGGGAGTGGGTAGGGAGCATTTCTCATCCTATCCCAGCTACCACCCTTCGGTCCACGGCTGGCATCTAAGGTTTTGCGCACCGAGGAATAAGGGACTGCAGGTTTCCAAGTGATTTTGACTGACTCGCCGTTGCTTGCGTCTGTTTCAAAATAGATCACATCCATTTGGCTGTGTGAAAGGCCGTGGATTTCATAGGAACCTTCGCTTGTTGTGACCGTTCCTGTGAGTTCAGCATTCCAGAGGCTGAGGCGTAAATCAACGCCAGTAATGTCCCCTTTAGATTCTAGTTCGAAATGCCCCAATGGGAGGCGGCAGCGGTAGATCCATAGGTTTTCTTTGCCATCGACTGGCAAGCGATGGTCGTAGTAATCGTGGCGCCCAGTATGGATCGACATCACATTCTTTTTTGTGCCTTGATAGAAAAGAAATCCGACATTGCCATTTCCTGAATAGGGGGCGAGTTCCCAACGCTTCGGGACCATATCCCAGACCATGTCGTGGCGGGAGAGGAATGCGTTCCAATCGATAGCCGTTTTTGTTGATGCCGAGAGTGAGAGCTGGCTGGTGGCGAGCAAAGCGATGGCCGACAAGCAATGAATAAGAAAGCGAATAGACATAAAAAATGTGATGTAGGCAGCTGTGGTTATGAATGGTGTTAGTTGATCGTTTCAGACTCTCGCACTACTTTCGTCGAGACGTCTATCCCGAGTTCACGCTATGCGGGTGTGTTGGGAGCGCGTTCACTGTGCATAAAAAAACTCTCGGCCAATGTGCTGGCCAAGAGTTAGGAACATAGGTGTGAAGTTGTGTCATTTAGCGACGTCGGCGAGTTAGGAGGCTCAGACTGCCGAGGCCAAGCAGTGCGAGGCTGGAAGGTTCTGGAACTGCAGTGACAGTAAAGCTGGTTCCGTTGTCTGTGAAGTCGAGTGAGAGTCCTGAGGCTGTGCGCAGCTTATTGGTAGTGTCAGCTTGGAGGCTTACGAAATCAGTGAACACTCCACCGTAGTTTGCAGTGAAGGAGCTACCTACGGCATCGAAGAGGAAGTAGCTGTCGGTGAGGTTATCACCATTGTTGAATGAGGTAGTGACTGCTCCCGTGGAGATGAGCGAGCCTCCATTGAGAGTGAATGTGACGTGTTTATTATTATCAGCATAAAGGTTGAGATCGCTGCTAATATTTAAAACACCGTCGGAATTGACGAGATAATTGAGAGTGTTGCTGCTGTGGCGGTATAGGGTGGTTGCGTCGTTCATGTTGACGGTTACGTCGCCAGCAGTCCCAATACCGTCACCGACTGTGAGCCAGGTGCGTGATGTGTTTGAGATAGGTGCGCTACCGAAGCTGCCTGACAGGCTAAATGAGAAGGTACCGCCACTGTTGAATTGGAGATTGGAGGAATTGATGTTGGTGCCAGATGCATAGCCGGGTACGTTGGCTGTAGGCATGTTGCTACCATCAAAAATGATGGTGTCGTATGTTCCAGACGGAGATGATAAAAGAGCTGGCGCTGTGCCGCCGTCCCAGTTTCCTGCACTTGACCAGTTTTGGTCGTTAGCGTTGCCGTTCCAGATGTAGGTTGCTGCTGATGCGATGCCGCTTACGGATAAGCATGCGATAGTCGAGAGGATTGTTGATTTCATATCGTTTGGGATATGAAACGAATTTGTAATTTTGGTCTATAGCGAGTTTACGCTATAGACAGTGGGGGCGAGTTTTACTCGAGTGAAAATAGTCGGATTTCATAAGCCTTGCTAATGGCTTCTGCCGCATTGCGTACACGCATTTTCCGGTAGATGTTTCGCACGTGAGCATCGACGGTGTAGTAGCTGATTTGAAGGCGGTCCCCGATTTCCTTTTTGAGCATTCCATCGCCTAGGAGTCGGAGAACCTCGATTTCACGGTCTGACAATACTTCGTCAGTGCCGTTTTCGTAGCTTGGAGAAGTTTTCGGTTTGATTTGGCTTACTATATATTGGGCTACTGCAGAGTCTAGTAAGGTGCCGCCTGCTGCGATCGAGCGAATGCCACCGAGGATACTGTCGATTGTAGAGGATTTGAGTAAGTATCCAGCAGCTCCTATACTGATAGCTGCTACGACATCAGCCTCTTGATCTGAGTTTGAGAGGACGAGGACTTGTTTGCCGGGTGCAAGCTCAAGCATTTGTGGAAGGGCTTCTAGGCCACTCATTCCGGGTAAGTTTAAGTCGAGCAAGACGATGTCTGGTTGGTCAATGGCTGCCGACTGGGAAAGCCTGCGTAGTGCAATCTCAGCGGTGCCGTAGCTTGAGCAAAGTTCCATGCCTTCTTCCATCTCAAGGGCAAATTCGAGAACTCCTCGGTATTCGAGGTTGTCTTCCACCAACATGATTTTGATAGGTTTTGGCATTTTGGATAACTAAATTTTTCGTTTTGTAAGATTCAAGCGGATGCGTACACCACCCGAGGAGGATTTCTCTATCAAGGCTGTGGCTCCGAGAAGTTTTGCACGGCGTTGGAGGGCTTTTGATAATTGGCCATCGTATCCATGACCATTGTCTTCGACCATGAGGGAAATGCCTTGGTTTGTGGCTGTGAGCTCAGTCTTTACGTCAGTAGCCCCTGAGTGGCGAATGATGTTGATGAGGCATTCTTTGTAAAAAAGCATCAAGTCGATACGCGTGCGGCGTTTGAGTTGATTCAGTTTTTGTTCACCTTCAATACTCATTGCGTGGTTGAGATCTGCGAGTATACGTGAGGCGTCGCGTCTCATTTCTTCGACAAGGTTTTCGCAAATTCCTTCGGCTTCCATCATGTTTGCACAGTGGATGGCTGCAGTGCCGGTGCGCTCGGTGACGCCTCTGATACGGTCGAGAGTTGCGTTGAGCTGCTTCGGTGAGTCTGAGAGCCTTTTAGCCATATCTCCGAGTAGACCAATAGCGTGCAGGTTGGCTCCTAGTTCATCGTGTAAGTTTGCAGCTATCCGTTCGCGGATCCTTGCTGCTTCACGCGAACGAAGCATCTTTGTGTAAATTAAAACGACGGCCACACTGGCACCTAAAAGTACCGTGAGCCATGCCGTGATCCAAAGTAGTCGTTTTTGTCTGGCGTAGCGGGATTTAAGCGCTTGCGAGATGAGAGGCCTTTCATGCTCAAGTTTGTGTCGTTCAGCGAGTTCACCTAACCAGTCACGCATAGGTAGAATAGTGCCGTAGAGGTTGAGGCCGTCCGTGTAGCGTGAGAATGTCTGCTTATCATCGGATAAGGGGAAGTCGCCGGTGACTTGCTTGTCTTTTGCGACATTAGAGCCTTTTGAGATGAGTTCTATTTCGGCAAAGCCAACGCGATAAATAGTGGAGTCTTGCAGCTCTGTTGCAAATGGTTCGAGCACGCTGAGGCGCAGGAAACGACAGCGATGCTCAGGAAATGGCCACATCATGATCGTACTTTTTTCGAAAATAGATCTGAGTTGAACATCTAGTAGTACTTTAGGATCTGTAAAGTCTGCCGTCATGGAACCTTCTAGGCGAAAGTGGTGTGGGATTCCAAAGTCGCCCGCAAACGACTGCGGAGCGGTGTCACTTTGCTCAACAGCGTGTAGATGTAATCTGTCAATAGGGAGTACTTCCTCTAGGTCGATGATGAATTCAAAATGCTTGTTAGGAGGGGTTTTAGCCGCACTAGAGCTAGCTACTGTTCCCTTTCCACGAGGGATGTTCATCAGGTAGGGGGTAGTTCCGTCAGTGAGAAAGGATTTGTTCCATGATGGTACGTTGAGCTCACCTCCAGAAGTAGACACTGGTTTTTTCAAAGCCACGTTTTCGATAGCGTCAAAAATGAAAATCTCAGAAAGCTGGATAGCGTAGTTGTTAGTTCGTCTCCAGAGAGCTAGGTTGTGGACTTCTATTTTTACCCATTTAGCGCGCACCTTAGGGACTGAAATCACTAAAGGCGCGACCCTAGGAGCAACACGGTCACTGATGTTGTAGCTAGCAACAACCTGTCCCTCATCCTCTTTTGATGTTCCTAGTCTCACCGTAAATTCTTCAGGAAAGGCGTCGGATAGGAAACCGTGCTCGGAGTCCCTCCATAGTACGGGGACTAAGATGATTTCTTCGATTTCTTTTATCTCACCAAGATCGACTTGGATCCACACTTTTTGATTTGAGACTGGCTGGATCTGAGTGCGATAGCCGATGGCACCCACACCAGTGCGCGGGCTATAGCGGGCTATCATTTCTAGCCGTTTATCGATATCTTCTAACCTTTTTTCCAGTGCGTCTTGGGACATCTCCTTAACCGATTTCTCTATGCCTTCAGCCAATAAGCTTGGAGTAAAACAGAAGAAGGTTAAGAGGAGTGAAAGAAGAATACGATACGGCATGGATAGGATGATTACATTGAGATATGAGGAAACTTGGAGGTTGCCTAGCTAAAACTCAATGGATGCCGAGCAGTCTGACTGTGGAAGTGTATGAGTACAATTCTACTGAAATTTTTAATTCAGTAGAATGACAACATAGTGGTTCATGTGAGCTAGCCGACTATGCCGCGGCTCAATGAGTATCGCTCACTTGAGTGTAGACTGGCTTATTTCGTATGGTTAAGTAACAGGGTAGTTGAACCTAAATTGATCAAAGCTGCATGTTTGTCACTTGAATACGGAGCGATCGTAGCGGTGAGGGTGAGGCCAGCAAGAATGACGTGCTTAGTGCGTTTCTGTACAATAATCTTTAATGTGCCACGACCATCTGTGCGCAAGCCTGTAAGCGTGCCATAGCCAGCTTGTAAAAGAGATTCAAAGGATTGACCGTCCGCCGACCAAATAGCGTCAAAGTTTGGTCGACTACCTTGATAGCCTCCTGTCAGAGTGTAGCTTAGCGTGTCGTCGAGTCCTGAGAAGGTCAGGACGAAGTGCCCATCTTTATTGATGGGCATCTCAAGCGTGTCATTGGAAAGGATTCGGTCGCCAGAGATACTTGGTGCAGAGAGGAGTCCTGGACCGGGTTGGCCTTCTTGATCTTTTATACGGTTTGTGGACTGGCCTGTATTGTTGGTGAAGCTAAAGCTTACACCATTAAGGGGACGACCTTTTGTGGTTCTGAGAGGTTTTGTGTAGGTGAGAGTCTCTCCATTTTTGATACCTTTACCTTCAGTAAAATGGTTGAATCGAGACTTTCCTGGAGGAGCGATGCCTTTTCCATTGCCCGCATTGTCGAAATCAATACCAATCGTTTCTCCCACTCGGATATCCGCTAGGGAGGTGAGCTGGGAAGACAGGAAAGCGGTGGTGATGAGTGCTGCAAAATGACGCATAGTGATAAAAGCTGAGTGTTGGCTGTAGACCTGTTAGGTTTTAGTAGATAGCTGGAGCTTCGTAAAGCTTACTTCTTGTTAGAGTGCTTGGATGATTGGGAGGGGGTGAGAACGAGAGTCGATCCATTGAGATTGAGTACGGCAAAGCCGCTGGCAGTCTCAGCGCTGCCTTCGACGAGCAGGTTGTCGACGCTAATGCGGGTGCCAGCTGGGTGTCCTGAGCCTCCCCAGAAGTAGATGCGGAACTCCACGGAGTCGATGCCCTGGTAGGCGGGGTTTTGAGCGAGATTGACGCCGGTAGGCTGCCATGCTTTGTCGGTCTGTAGGACGGTGGTGTGCTGGTCTGAGGTGATGGCACTGGCGGGAGTCCACTGCGTTCCTCCGTTGGCCTGAGCCAGGATGGTAAAATGACAGGCCGATTTCTGCCCGGCTCGGGATGTGGAGATGGAAAAATGACTGAGATTGAGAGTGCCAGGAACGGCGGCTTCGAGGGTGAAGCTGAGGTAGTTTTGCTTTGTGATGGCGTAGTTGAGATCTTGGCCAAACAGCATTTCGTTAGTGTCTCCCCAGCTGCCCACGGCGGTAGCGGCACGCGATGCTCCACTCGCGTAGTAGCCACTGCTGTCGCCAAGCTTACTCCATTGTGCATTTATCAAGCCGCCATTGCCTGTGAGCGGGCTGGCTGTGACACTGGGCGAAACGACGCTGGGCACTTCACTCTGGGTGAAATGATAGGCAACCAGAGGCTCGGCCTGAATCGCAGGTAAGGAGCTTAGAGTTATGAAAGTGAAAGTTGGAAAGTGCTTCAGCATGGGATTGGTGTGTATCAATCTATGGTATTGGAGCATAAAAAAGGCCCAACGAGTGAACGGTGAGCCTTTTGGTTTCGATAAAGAAAATCTCTTTTTTAGAAGTTTAGCGACGACGGCGAAGTACAAGCGCGAGACCACCAAGACCGAGAAGGGCTGTGGAGGATGGCTCTGGAACTGCAACTGAAGCAGCCGTTAAAGTGAGTGTGCCTACAACAATATGGTTTGCTGTATCAATTCCTGGATTTGGGTCAGCTTGATCAAGACGAATAACTAAATTTCCAGATCCGTCTGTTCTTAGGTCTGTAAATGAGGCGTAATTGTTTGCCTGTTCTGTTTGGCCGTCTACTACCCAGTTTGTAGCGAAGTTGTTGTTACCTGCGTATCCTCCAGTCAGGTCATAAGCTAAGCTGTCATCGAGGCCGGAAAACGTGAGAAGAATGTGTGCTCCAGGTGCAAATTGAAAACCAGTAGCTTCGTTAGCAATAAGTGAATTGCTAGTTGCCGCTCTACCTGTGGCAAATCCGCTGTTATTTGTTGCGGAAAAAGTAACGTCTGCAGAGCCACCAGTGCTGAGAGAAGTTCCTTGATCGTCGAGAATCGAGCCTGAGAAGGATTCTGTGGCTGTATCAGCGATCGTGATGCTCGAAAAGGCGTTTGCAGAGGCTGCAGTACCAAAGTTCATCGTGATGCTTCTGTTTAACTGAAGCGTTGCCGCTTGTGATGTTGCTGCGCTGGCGAGGATGCCTGCGCTGAGGAGTGTTGTAATTTTCATATGTTTGGAAGTTTAATTATGTGTATTTCGGGGACTCCGAGACATAAAAGGCCAGTCGATTGATTCGATCAGCCCCTTTAGTTAAACCTTTTATGGTTAATGGGGTAAAGCAATTTACCATATGTCATAGACACTTGTGAATATGTGTTATCCACATGGCTAGAGTGCTTGTATAAAAAAAGGGCCCACCGAACTAACGATGAGCCTCTTGATTTCAATAAAGAAAATGTATTTTATATTTAGAAATTTAGCGGCGACGACGAAGTACAAGAGCTAGGCCACCTAGGCCGAGAAGAGCAGTGGAGGATGGCTCAGGAACTTTTGTGACAGTGATGTCGTCAATACCGGAAAAGCTGTTTCCAGCGCCATTGCTTGATTTGCCAGCGAGACGGATTGTGAAAGTGAGGGTCGTACCAGCATCGAGAGTTTCAAATGCGGTACCTTGAAGGCTGGCACTGTATTCATTCCATTGGTTAAGAGGGTTGGTCAGCTCGTTGATGATGAGATTTAAGGTCGTAACGCCATCAGATACGGAAAGGTTATGGCTATCGAAAGCATTGGTAGAATTGTTTGCTCTGTGTTGAAAGCTGATGGAGTCCAGTGTGTAGGATGCAGAAGTAGAGAGATCAAAGCTTAAGTCGACAGATTGTCCTGCGGTTGTAAACCCAAATTCAGCTTCCGATCCGCCGAGAGAGGCGTTGCCCAGTGCATTTCCGCCTGTGTGAAAGAGTGTGTTGACAGTGAATCCGTTGCTAACGACGTTTAAATCAGTGGCCGTGATGTCTGTTACGGAGGCTGAGTCGCTTAATGTAGAGCTTTCAAAATTGTAAAGAGCTAGTGTGGCCGCGTGCGCTGAGCTGATGCTAAATCCTACAGTAAGTAGTGTAGAAAGAGAAAATGTATTCATATATTTGGGATAGTGTTCTTGTCTTTATCTCCATTCCCTATGTTGAGATGACGACTAAACTAAAGAGCAGTGAATTTTGTGTAAAGAAACAGAGAATATGTTGTTTGAACTAATATATATAGGATATCCACATTTCGTTTCATGGTGCATGATACCTATGAGTTATGCGAGTAGTTCCGTGCCGAAGGGTGGTATTGAGAGGGTTAAATAAAAAAGACCCACCGAGTGATCGATGAGCCTTTTTGTGAAAGTAAAGTCGTTGTTACTTACGGCGACGCAGGATGAGCGCGAGACCACCAAGACCTAGAAGGGCGGTGGAGGATGGCTCTGGGACTGCTGAGATTACGACGTTGTCAATGTATGTTCCTGATGAGCTGTTCTGATTGCCAGCTCTGTCATCGAGGTAGATGCGGAACTCAACGCTTGTTACGACGTCAAAACCAGAGTCGGTAAGATCAAAGCTATAATTGGTGAAGGTGTCCTGAGCGATTGCTTGGTTTTGGAAACCACTCACTTCGATAAAGTTAGTGAAGCCGTCGAAGCTAGCTCTTACTTGGAAATCTTGAGCACCTCTTTGTGCTCTTGCGATATCGAAGCTGAGGGTGTCCATTGAAATGGTGCCGGAATCAGCTGAGATAGTGAAGCTCATATATTGATTTGCAGTGATCGCTCCAGCCATGTTGTCGTCTGTGCCTGTTGCGAGACCAAGGCCATTTGATGTGAAGGCATTTGCAGTTGTAACAGCAAAGTCAAATACAGGGCTAGTGAAATCAGAAGCGCTGACACCTGTTGCGGTGGAAGTTACAGAGAGATCGTTGAGGTCAGTTGGTGATTCCTCAATTGCATTATCCGTAAATTCATAAAGAGCGAGTGTGACAGCTTGAGCCGAGCTCATGCACAAGCCTGCTACAGCGATTGTTGAGAGAGAGAAATTACTCATAATTTTGGGGTGTTGTTTATCTATTGACCTCCACACCCTGTGTGGAGTGGTTGTCTCTAAGTTAGTTCGATCTGAAGGCTTTGTACAGAAATGGTGAATATGTTGTTTGAACTAATATATGCAAAATATCCACATCGTGTCCAAGCAGGGAGTCTGAACAAGACGAACTTTAAAAAAGACCCACCGAGTGACCGGTGAGCCTTTTTGTGAAAATGAAGTGGTTGTTACTTGCGACGGCGCAGGATGAGCGCGAGACCACCAAGGCCGAGGAGGGCGGTGGAGGATGGCTCTGGGACTGCGACTGAGCCGTTGAGGGTGAAACTATCAGAGTATACGCGAGCGTTACCATTGTTGTTTGCTGAACCGCCCCAGTAGATTCTGAATTCTACTGAGTCTGAAGTAGTAAAGTCTGCGAAATCGTAATTGTTTACAGTCTGAGATCCGAGCACTTGTGAACCAGTCCAGCCTTGGATTTCAACTTCAGAGCCTCCATCGATCGAGTAGGCTAAGCGAAAGTCTCGAGTGCCAACTTTTGCTGCTTCAGCAAGATCAAGACTTTCATAGGTAACGTTTGAGCCAGTAACAACGTAGCTAAAGTAATAGTTGCTAGTTTGGCCTGCACTGTTTGGTAGGCCATTGGCACCAGCTGCCGAAAGTTGATCAATAGTAGTTGCAATTGTGCCGTTAAGAGATCCGCCTAATGCTGAAGTGGAGGTGATGCCCGAGGCAAGAATGTCTGGTGTAGTCGATCCTGCTGTGTGCTCGTAACCAACCAATGTAGCAGCCTGAGCTGATGCTAAGCTTAAGCCTGTCGTTATGAGGGCTATCTGAGAGAATTTGTTCATGTTTTTGGGGTGTTGTTTGTGTATTTATCTCCATTCCCAATGTGGAGATTGAATCTAAATTAACTTGTGCTGAAGGCTTTGTACAGAAAGAGAGAATATGTTGTTTGAACTAACATATGTAAAATATCCACATTCAAGTCTGCGGGATGGTATGAGGTTTTCGGTATTCTGTTTTAGGTTTCTGGCATGATGAAGCGGTGATAGCAGCGGCAGTTGAAGGGTGGGATTGGTAAACCACTGATGACGCTGATTTGACTGATTTTTTGAATCTGGGTAATCTGTGGTGATGGGCGGTGTGCGACGGAGGAGGTGTGTTATAAGTTTTAAGAGATTGCGGGCAAGGGAGGGTGGGCTCCTCCTTCGGCAAGTCTTCGGAGGACAAGTTAGCTGAGCATGTCGGTTGAGGGGGATCGGCATTTCGTAGTCCCCCGTTAAAATCATTCAATCCTAAGCGTGCTCTTATCCAGCACGCTTTTTTCTTTAAATGATCTACAAGAAATCGCCTTCTCAGCGCGTAAACCTTCTAGATTTTTCTAACAGTATGCGCCCACCAAAGCATTCCAATCAACCTGAAACCGCCCACCTGTTCCAACCTCTGCTCATCGATATTCTTGACCCGACCCACGAGCTCGTCGTCTTAGCAGCGAAAATCGACTGGGACTGGCTCGACGGACAACTCTGCGAATTGTACTCGACCACGGGGCGCGCCGCCATTCCCACCCGACTCATGGTTGGCCTGCATCTACTCAAACATGCCAAGGCTCTCTCTGACGAAGAAGTCTGTCGACAGTGGAAAGAGAATCCCTACTTCCAACTCTTTTGTGGTGAAAAATATTTCCAGCACCGCTTCCCGATCGAGCGCAGCTCCATGACCCATTGGCGCAAACGCATCGGTGATAAGAAACTCGAAACCCTCATCAGTGAACTGCTACGAGTTGCGCATCAAACAGGAGCCCTGGACATTGAAAGCCTGAGCAAGGTCATCGTCGACACCACCGTCCAGCCCAAGAACGTCACTCATCCCACCGATGCCAAGCTCGCTTTGCGCGGACTCACAGAGCTTGTCAAAATGGCAAAACTCCACGGCATCAAACTGCGCCAATCTTACGCGAAGGAGGCCAAGCGACTCGCCATCATGGCTGGTCGCTACGCCCATGCCAAACAGTTCAAACGCATGCGTAAGACTCTCAAAAAACTCAAGGGACGTCTTGGCCGCGTGGAGCGCGACATCGCCCGCAAAATCAATGGCAACGCGGGCCTTGAAGAGACCTTTCGCCTACCATTTTACAAAGCCTTCCTCATCCGCACGCAGAAGCCGCGCGACAAGGTGAAGATCTACAGCTGGCACGCCCCGGAGGTTGAATGCATCGCCAAAGGCAAGGCGCACAAACCCTACGAATTTGGCATCAAAGTTTCGGTGATCACACCGATGGAACGCTCTGCAGGCGGGCTGTTCGTCCTGCACAGCGAAGCCATCGAAGGCCGGCCTTACGACGGCCATACCCTTAATCGGGTCATTCAGGCAACCCGAGCCATCAGCGGCATCAAACCCGAACGCATCTACGTGGATAAAGGCTATGTCGGTCACGACTACCCAGACAAGCGCGCAGTTTTTCGCAGCGGACAAATCCGTGGCGTGACCCCCGAGATCAAAAGAGAGCTTCGGCGACGCTCCGCGGTCGAACCAGTCATCGGACACATGAAAACCGACGGTCACCTAGGACGCAATTACCTCCACGGCAAGGATGGAGATAAGATCAATGCAGTTCTGTGTGGCGCAGGCCACAATATGCGCCTTCTGCTCAAGTGGTTCGCCACTTTTTTGCTCAAAATCCTCAGTACAATCTTTCCGCAAAAAAGCTCCAGCCACAGACCGGAGCTTCAATGCGCTTGAAAAATGCTATTTTTAACGTGGGACTTCTTAATGCCTTTGACTTAAGGCCACAGGCTACGCTAGATTGTTATACTGTGTTTGATCTTCCTTCTAGAAAGTCGCTTTGTCATGAACCTCCCTATTGGTTAAAATATCAGTCGGAAACTTGGTTCATCACTGTCAATTGTAGAGAGCGTGGTCATAATCAGCTGTGTCATTCAGGAGTAGCTGAAGTGATTTTTGAGAGTGTCAGGTTTAGAAATGAGCAAAAGGTGTGGTTCTGTGAGCTTCTTTTACTGATGCCAGACCACCTGCACGCTCTCATTTCGGTTCACCCTGATTCTTCGCTTCGCAAGGTGGTCTCAGATTGGAAACGCTGGTTGGCTAGGAATCATGATCTCAAATGGCAAGCAAACTTTTTTGATCATCGCATTCGTAACGATGCATCTCTGCATGAGAAATGGCTTTATATCCTCAATAATCCCGTAAAGAAGGGTTATTGTAGTTCTATGGATGATTGGGAATTTGTCTGGTGTGATCTTGAGGACGGAAAGGGTTTAAGAATGCGGAATGCGTAGGCGAGCAACGGCGTGTTTGGCAAACCCGCCCTACCATGTGGGCGATCTTAAACAGGAGGGCTTGCCGTTGATGAGAGGTTTGCGCCTGAGGATTTGTTCTGCGTTTAGCAAGGTAGGGCGGGCTCGCTGAGCACGCCGTTGAGGGTCTGATAGGCATTTTAAAATGGCTTTGATGGAATGCCACAATGTATACTGAATGATTGGGGGGCGTCTCGTACGGTGGTGAGGACGGAAAGGGTTTAAGAAAGCGGAATGCGTAGGCGGACAACGGCGTGTTTGGCAAACCCGCCCTACCATGTGGGCGATCTTAAACAGGAGGGCTTGCCGTTGATGAGAGGTTTACGCCTGAGGATTTGTTCTGCGGTTAGCAAGGTGGGGTTAGCTTGTGGGGTTGTGGAGGATGTCGTCGTCGGTGTGCATTTCTTTGTCGGGTCCGGCGGATTGGATTTCTACGTTTTTACTGGAGAGGAAGTGGAAGAAGTAGGGGGTCCCCCACTTATCAGCGAGTTCGCCGTAGCGGGTGATGCGCGGGTGGTTGTCTGGGAGGTAGGCAATTTTTCGATAGTTTTTGCCGAGGAGAGTATTGGTGATGTCAACGTTTTCCCCGGTATCGTAGTACCCTTGGTTGGCGATACCGCGCATACTATCGAGCAGAGTGTGAAGGTGGTGTAGTGCGGTCTTTTCAGGTAGATTCATGTCACGTAGGAGCTCAGCTTCTTCGGATAGTTGAGTTGGATCGTTTGGGTCGTTTCCGAGTTTGGCTTCAGCTTGAATGAAACGTTTGGGAAGGAATTTTTTAGAGGAGTCTTCGGGGGATTTGATTTGGGTGCGTTTTGGGGGTGCGCCCTTGTTGGTGTCGTGGAGGTGGGTGCTCGTGTCAGTATGAGTGGTGATGGCCTGAGGGATGTCGGGTGAGGATGTGGGGGATGGCCATAGGATCCAGGTGAGGAGAAGGGCCAGCGTGGTGATGCTCAGGATGAGTGTTCGGTTCATGGTGAGAATTTGGAGTGGGACTATGTGGTGTGAGTAGAGATTTCCCACGCGCTCTGGCACGTGGGAAATCTGTTGTTTGGGGTTTAGGAGGCTTCTCGTATGGAAACGTGCTATTTGGTTCTCTGTCCCAAGGGGTCGCCTCAGGTTCGACCTTGAGAATCCCTTTTCAGTTTTATCCGAAGAGGCCGGAGATGGGCACCTCGGTAGAGCCGGAGGTCCAGAAGTTCCGGATATTCGGTAGAATGGTTTCCATTTCGTTGTCGTTGGTGACACCGAACCAGTAGGCGAGACTGGCGTGGAGTTCATCGACCGAGGTAGTGGGGAGCATGCGGCCACGGCCAATGACAGCACTGGCCCCGAGGCTGAGGTCAGGATAATCACCAAAGACGCGTCCACCGCTGACTGGGCCACCCATGAGAATGTGGTTTGCCCCCCAGCCGTGGTCAGAGCCGCTGCCATTGGAGGAGAGCGTGCGGCCAAAGTCGGAAGCTGTGTAGGTCACTACCTTGTCGTGATAGCCGATTTCGTGCATGGCTTCATTAAAGGCATTGAGCGCGGCGGAGAGGGTTCCTAGCGCACCACCTAGGCGGGTGGTGACACCTTTGTGCATGTCGTAGCCACCTTGCTTGACGAGGAAGGTCTGGCGGTTCGAGTTGAGCCCTTCGGGACCTTGCGCCTTGATGTACTTGGCAACTTGGAGGAGCTGCTGGCCGAGCGAGGTGTTCGGGAAGGGGGTGTTGATGGTGGTGGTGGCCTCAATCTCTGCGAGTCGGTTGTTTTGCTCGATCGATTCCTCTCGGGTGTGATTGTAGTGATTCTGGATCACGCTCTTGTACTGGGTTTCGAGGTCTCCTTCGATGGCATTGCGCAGGTGGCTTTTTTCGTTCCAGAGTTCGAATTGGTTGGCACCACCTGATACGGAGAGTGGGCTACCGGAGCGCGAGGTTTGGAGGAGGTTGTTGCCACCGGGGGCGAGGTTGACGCTGGCTGAGGCGTTGTTATTTGCGGCATCGTTTAAGACTTCTGACATGCGGCCAATCCAGCCAGTGCCGGCGAGGCTGCCGCCCCGGACGTTAGGGAGTGAGTTTTGCCATTGTACTTGTTGGTCAAAGTGAGAGGCGAGCCCGAGTGGTTTTCTTTTTGTTCCATTCTCATATTCGGTTTTCGTCATTGGTTCGACGAGGGTGCCGATATTAGAGATGAAGCTGAGGTCGCCTGCATTGAACATATTGTTTACCCCACCCATATTGCCGTGGAGATGGTAGTCCCAATTCGTCTGGTTATCGATGATGTTGTGCATGTTGCTCTGGGCGATGGCTAGCTGAGCACGGGTGTCGAGGTACGTCTGATAGTCGCCGACTCCAGGTGCGAGCATGTTGTAGGAATCACAGCCGCCGGAGAGGAAGACACAGACGAGTCCTTTGTAATCTGTGATAGAGCCGGGGGTGCGAGCAGCCATCATTTTACTGACGAGACCGAGGTTAATGGTGGATGCCATGAGGCCGACTCCTGTCATTTTGCCACAGTCAGCAAGAAATGCGCGACGTCCTACTTCTTTATTAAAAAGGCTTTGTTCTTTCATGATAAATATTTGTTTCTGTTAGGTTTTGTTAGTTGGCAACGCTTGCTGCAGGTGAGGTGAAGATGACGGAGACGATCTGAGCGACTTGTTCTTCCCAAGTGTCAGCACTTCCTTGCAGGTCATTTTCAATACTCTGGGCGAGCGAGTATGGGAGCTGGCCGTGACAGAGGTAGACATCGATGTAACGGATCAAGCCTTTGGTGAAGCTGAAGTGTCCGTCGTGCATCAGCTGAATGGTAGGCAGCTGCGTAAGAACGGAGATATCATTCTTGATGTAGGCATTTGGTCCAGTGAAGGGGATGTTGTAGAATTGCTCGAATTCACCCACTGCATTTTGTCCAAGGATTTGTGCCTCTGGTGCTGTTAGTTCGATGGATAGTCCTGGATTGGCGGCTTCAAATGCTGCGACATAATCACCGATCGGTCCGTGAGATGGCGCGTGGCCGGCATCGTAGAAGTTGAATACTGAATTGGCCGAGAGCACTGCCTGGCCGTAAGCTCGATCACTTAGTGTAAGACGAATGATACCATCTTCGTAATCACTTGTTGCGCCCGCGAAGCGGTAGAACTGAGCGAGTTTTAAGAGAGGCTCTTTAATTTTTCCGCTGAGTTCATCGACTGGATTTGCTCTGACAATATAGTTTCTGCCAGATTTTTGCTTCACGTAGTTAATGGCATCGCGTGCTTCTGTGTCTAACAAGATAGCTTTGAGTACAGCTTTGAAGTCTCCTGAAACACCAGTGCCGAATGGGCCATTTCCGTACCAAGCATCGGTGACGCGCTTGACGTAGTCGTTTGATGGGTTAGAGGAGGTAAAGCGCTGAATCAAGAGCCGCGAGAAGTACGGGGCGGTGCTTGGGTGATCGGCGAGGTTGTCTAAGGCCATGGCGATGTCGGTGTTGCCTGGCTGACCTGCAGGGAGGACGACTCCATTGAGCAGATGCTTTTCTGATTCATCATGGTACTGTTGGTGCATCGACATTGGTCCGTTGCCGAGTAGGGTGAGATTCTTAGAGAAGAATCCGCGCTGGTCATTGATCGAGAGACCGGTGAAGACTTGGGCGAATTCGACGATGTCGTCGTTATCGTAGTTTTCGATAGGAGTACCATTGGTGTCGGTCAGGATATTCCCGTAGGCGTCTTGGGCGTAGACACCGCAGGAGAAGAGCTGCATGACTTCGCGTGCATAGTTTTCATCTGGGTGGGTGCCGAGTTCGGGATCAGCCTTGGCGTTTTGTGCGTGACTGAGCCAAACGCCCATCATGGGGGAGTAGGTGACGTCATGAAGGAGGTCGCGGTGGCTGGTGAAGGCATTGTTCATCAGCATATCGTAGTATTCGACGTGTTTTTTGAAGCGACTGCGATAAAGGTTGTTCCAGTAGTTGGTGGAGACGACGCAGATTTGGCTGAGGGCAAAAGCCATGCGGTGGCGCAGTTGGTCGTCTGAGTTGATGACTTGATCCCACCATGCTTGATGCCAGTAATCTCCAGAGGCATTACTGTTATATGCATGGCCAAGGGGGCTGTTCAGCATTTGGTTGACCTTACCAAGGTAGGTGGTGCCGATGGGGAGGGCGAGTTGCTGGTCGATCCATTCTTCGCAGGCTGGGATGTGGCCGATAGCTTGGATGCGAGCTGCAAGGGCGTCGATTTCGGCAACGGTTCCACCAAAAGCGGCTTGAGAGAGGAAGTGGGATGCCTTTGACTTGAGGATCAGATCATTTGAGGTGGCGTTGCTGGCGTAGTATTCGGCATTTGCTGAGGAAAGTGAAAGTGCACTCACGCTGAGTAATGATAGAAGAGGGCGTAGGAATCGGCCGTTTTTGAATCTGCTAGGTTTTGTTAGTGTTAATTTTTCACCTCTGCTAGATGGGGGTAGCAGAGTGAGGTCTGGGTTGTTTTTCATTATGTTTTTTGGTTTTTGGTTTTAGTCATGGGGGCACGCATGACGGAGGGAAGACAAGCGTTTGGTTTTGACACGGGCGACAAAGCAGGGGGGCGAACTGTAGTGTTATGAAGAAAATTCCTCATAACTATGAACTCGATTGCTGCCTATTAAGATGGCATTTGCGTTCGATGGGGAAATCTTACAAAGAAAGTGTATTTTTTTTACACGAGCTATGTAGACGGGTGTTCAAAGGAGGAATAGGCGCAAGGCGCGGAAAATGGGAGGGGAGGTTTTTGAGGGTGCGGAGTGTCGAAGGACAAAGGACTTAGGATGCATCGCGTTGTGGCGCTGTCGCGATGGGGATCGATGGGGATCGATGGGTGAGCCGTTAGGCTGGGGAGGGACGCCCCGCTCCGCGCTGTCTAGCAGAGTGGTTGTCTTGATGGCATAAAGGCGCGAAGATGTGAGAGGAGTTAAGGAAAGCCAGTGGTGTCACATTTCAGAGCAGAAGAAGGGGGCATTGCTGGAGGTCAGCGGAGAGGTGTCCCAACCATTTTGGGAGGCTTAGAAGCGGTGAGGGCTTTCTGCTGGGCCTAGTTTTGTAGGCGGAGTGGAGCCTTCGCGTTTGAGAACTATCTTGTCGAGTTCCACGCTGTTAGTGCGGAGGGATAGGGAGAGGGTATGGAAGCCTGGTTTGGGGATTTTGAGCACTGTAGTTTCGGTGCTTCTTTTGTCTCCGTGGAGTCGTTCCTGGCTGATGGTTTTTAGTCTCTCCCACTTCCATGCATCGAGGAGATGGCCGCTGAAGATGGCTTCGGACCATTGCCATTGAGTTGCTTCGGATGCGACGCCTAGGACGGTGGAATTGTTGAGCCAATCATGGTTGACGCAGGCAAAAATGGCATTGTCTTGTGGAGTGGTGGTGCGTGCGCGGACCCAGATTTTGTAGTTACCTGGGGTATGGAAGTAAGTGCGATAACTCAGGGTGGGGCCTTTTCCTCCATCCCATTCTGGAGTTGAGGAATTGGTCGGCTCGGAGTTTATAGTTTCAGCGAGGGCAATGGCTGGTGGCCGTTTTTCCCATTGGTAGCCGGCAACTTTGTTGTCGCGGCGATAGAAGTGTTCTGCCTCGATGGTGAGTGCTCCATTGTTTTCTTCAAAGCTTAATCCGCCTGCTTGGTGAGTGAGAGTACCTTTGGTATCGACAGTGGCAAATTCTCCCGCAGTGACGCGTTTGGTTAGTGGAGCATTGAGGGCTTTGAAGTTGACCGAGCCTTTTTCCATCACGATTTGGGTTTGCTCTTGATCGGAGGATAAGATGAAGCGCGTTCCGAGAACGGTGATTTCGGCTTGGGGTGTTTGGACGATTAAGGGAGCTTCGGATGGCTGTTTGGCGATGTCACAGAGTAGTGAGCCGCGCTGGAGTATGATTCGTTTGGATCCATTATTGGCAGTGACTTTCAGTTCAGTATTCTGTTTGAGAATAAGGGTGCTGGGGTCGTCGATAAAGCTGATGTGGAGTTCTTGTTGTTCCCCGGTCGTGATGTGGTCGCCGGTAAAGAGTGCTTGGTCTTGTGCTACGTTTAGTTGTTGGTCGGCTCGAAGAATGGAAGCTCCTTCAGCTGTTTGTGTGATGGTGGCGATGGGAAGGGGCGCTTCGGCGATCGGTCTGCTGAGATAGAGTCCGACGAGAAATGCGATACTTGCGGCTGTAGCGAGGGTGAAAGCGATGAGCGCGGTTTTTCTACTGGCTGGCTTAGGTCGAGTGGTCTGGAGTGTTTGAGCTTGGGTGATACGCTCGATAATTTTGTCTTCGTGCTCTTGCAAGAAGGTGTTGGCGCCTACAACCATGCCCACTTTGTCGGCGACTTCAGAGCAATCAGAGTCGGGACAGCCTGCGGCAAAGAGGAGGCCTTTCGTATGTAGTTCGGCGGCTAAAATACATCGGAGCTCTGGCTCCTGCGTTAAACGGTTGCGAAGCTGTTCGAGTTCGGTTGCCGAGATGCTATTGTCCCAGATTTTTTCAATGAGTACGACAATTTCTAGATTCATGTGCGCAGCCCACTTTCTATGCATTTGCGGAGAACGATTCTTAATCGGTGAAGGATGACGCTTACCGAGTTTTCCGTTCTCTGCAGTTTTTGTGCGAGATCGATGACGGAGGAGCCTCCAAAATAGCGCGACTTGATGATGTTGCGGTTTTTTTCAGGAAGGAGTTCGATGCATTCTCTGAGGTTTTGAATGCGTACGTGGTCTTGGTCATTGTAGTTTTCGTCGATTGCCGTGGCGAGTTGCTCGATGACTTCGATTTTGAGTTGCTCTTTGCGGTCTTTATCGCGGTAGATCTTGCGCAGGTGCATTCTCAATTTGTTACGGGCGATGCCATAGATCCAGGCGCGGAAGTTCGAGTCAACTTCGTAGCGTTCCAAGCTATTGTAGGCGCCAATGAAGGTTTCTTGGACGAGATCGTCTACGGTTTGATAATCCGATAGGTTACTAGCAAGGTAGGCTCTGACTTCAGGTCCATAGCGTTTCACAACTTCGCGGAATGCGTTGGTGTCGCCATCTAGAACCTGTTGTACTGCTTCTTTCATATTCTGGGATCCGATTTACTCCTAAAAACAGAACGATGGTAAATCTGCTCTTTTATTTGCATGATCACTCATAACCTTACAGGGAATAGTGATTTTTTTCAGGGTTTCTTATTATCGGGAGAGTGTTCTCGCTACTACCGATTGAAGCGAAAGAGTCCACTGTATTACATTTGCGTATGTGGGTGCTGATTGCGGGCGGTTGTCTTTCGCTAAGGTTTTACAACGGGGCTGTACTTCGGGGCTAAACGTATCAAAACGACACGTATGCTTTTGGGAGTATTTTAGGAACAAGGCGCGGCACGATACCTTCTAGATAAGTATACAAAATTCATCTCTCTAGATAGAGTTGAAGGTAGGTAAGGTCGCTTATTTAAATAGCTCAAGCCGGTGAAATGCACCGGCTTGAGGAGAAAGATAGTAGTGAGATGTGATTAGGGCTTACTTTTTCTTGCCTTTAGTTTGTTTGATTTCTTTTTCTTGCCAAGGGATGGAGCGATCGAAGAGTGGGCCGTATTTCTCGTAAGGTTCTTCAGCATTGGCGACCCAGTGCTTGAGGGCATTGTCGTATTTTTTACGCATTTCTTCGAGCATCGGAGCGGCTTCGGGATTTTTTGCGAGATTGGTAAGTTCTAAGGAATCCTTACCGAGGTGGAAGAGGTCTTCAGTTGGCTCCATGGTCTTATCACCGTACCACCAGTAGGAGTATTTGAGGTCCTTGGTGATGACCGTGAGATGCTTTGTCGGGGTCGTTCCGTAGAGGTTCATGAAGGCGAGCTCCTTGTGGATTTCAGCTTTCGGATCTTGAAGAACAGCAAGGAGGCTTTTGCCGTCCATGTTTTCAGGGATTTCCAAGCCAGCGAGAGTGAGGATGGTGGGGGCAAAGTCGATGTTGCCCGTCAGTGAGGAGGTGCGCAGACCTTTGCCGGAGTTAGGGCTACGTGGATCATAGATCATCAATGGAGCACGTGCTGATTCCTCGAGAGGAAGTACTTTCGAGCCATAGCCGTGGGCGCCGCAGAGGAAGCCGTTATCACTGGTGTAGATGATGACGGTGTTGTCTGCAACGCCTTGTTTTTCGAGCTCGTCTCGGATCATGCCGAGGGCTACGTCAATAGCATAAATTTGTTGGTAGTAGGTGGCCATGACTTTGTCGTAGTCGTCGTCATAGCCCCATTGCTCGAAGCGTTCCCATTGGCGTCCGGTCTTGCTCTGAGGTGAGAGATGGTCGGCGTGTTCGCGACCGTAGTTGGCTGGTCTCGTGAATGTTTTACCTTTATAAATATGGTCAAACTGTGGGTCTGGCGTCGCTGGTTTGTGTGGTGCTTTAAAACTGATGGAGAGGCAAAATGGCTTGTTGGCTTCCTTGGCCTGGCGGATGACATCTTGGCCGAATGCGCCGTAGGAAAGGGTGGAGTGCGGATACTTTTTAGCGTATTTCGCCATCGATGGGTTTCTGGCCGTCTTGTATTGAGTTTGTCCTTTGGAACCACCCCAGATATCGAAATCGCTTTCGGGCATGCCCTGCTTTCCATTGGGTCCTAGCCCATAGACATCCATGCCGAACTTGCCTGCAAAGGCTGTGAGATAGCCGGCTTCGCGCAGCAGGACGGGGTAGGATTTCGCCCAGATTTCAGGCTTCATGTGACCGTGTTCAAAGTTCGTACCCGTCTTGTATTCATACATCCCTGTAAAGGCGGTGGCGCGACTGGCCATACATATCGCTGTGGTATTGTAGTGCTTGTCAAAGATCATTCCATCTTTGCCAAGCTTGTCCATGTTAGGGGTTTGGACTTCATCGTTGCCGTAGATTCCGATCGAACTAAAGTTTTGATCGTCGGCCATGAGGTAGATGATGTTGGGTTTTTCGTTTGCTGTGGCGATGCCGACAAGCGTGAGTAAGGGGATAAGTAGGTGGGTTAATTTCATAAGATGAGTCGTTTAGAAATGCTAACAGACAGAATATTACGTTATCAGCGTAATATTCTGTCTGCTAAAGTGCTTTTTTTTAACCAAGCTCAGATATGAAGTCCAGCTCCTAGCTGGTGTGAGTGTTTATTGCTCTAGCTGTATCCGCCAGAAGGCTCGATCCTCGGAGCTTTCTACGTTGACGTCGAGTTCCATGGGGGATTGGTTGAGGAAGGGGATGTTTTCGACTTCTTGCCACGCATTGCTTATGCCGAGGTCTGTGGATTTTTCAATGCGGTAGTGTTGCCCCGGAGTGCCCTGAACCTGCAAGCTGGCGCTGCCAAATCCTGAGAAGTGAGTGATTTTTAGGTCTGGCGTGTGAGCTTCTGCGGATTGGGATACGGCGAATTGGAGAGTGGCATTGAGTGCGACTTCGTCACCCGTTTGGTCGCCCTTACTGCCGACGACAAAACTGATAGTGTCGTTGGCTGCGACAGTGATATCGCTGAGGTTGAAGGTGCCATCCGCTTCAAGCAATCGGCCATTGGCGCCGCTTGCTGTGAAGAGTTCGGTGTTGTTGTGGAACACGTGGACTGTGACAGAGTTATCGGAAGTTCCACCAATGAGGTCGCGGAAGCTCCCAGTGATGCTGGCCTGAGTTTTTCCGTACAAGACATCGTTAGGGTCGATGGTGTAGCGGGCAATGATGTAGTCACGGGATGGGTCAGCATCAGGTGTCAGGAGGAGGTCTGAGCCTTCGTTTGCCGCGTTTCCGGTGTTCCCTGAATTAATGACATAGGTTCCTGCTGAGGCGTTGCCGATTAATCCTGCAGGGGTGGAGCCTGTGCCGAGGAATCCAGTGTTTGCTTCGGTGCCGACGGGGGAACCGGCAACGAGTGCGAACTCCATACCGCCTGTGGCTTCAGAGGAATAGAGGTATTGCCAATTCGCTGGCAGGGTGTTGCCATCGAGGAAGGAACCTGCTGCGCTGATGCCATTGGCTCCGAACAAGGTTGCGCCCCGTCCTTTTTCAGCTTGTGAGAGGCTATTCCAATCGGGAACGTAATTGTAATCGGAGTTGAGGTTTACGATGGTGGGCACTTCTGGGAAGAGTGTTCCAGTACCGCGCTGGCCAGTGCCCATGACGAGAGCTCCAGTAGTTGGATCCGCATCGCCGAGCTCGAGACGAATCGCATCCGCGAGGGCGCTGAGTTCCGATACGATGCTAGGATAGGACGATGAGACGTCATCGCTTTCGTCTGGATCGGTAGACAGATCGTAGAGCTGGTATGTGGATGGTGGTGGTTGGATTTGATCCCACCATGGGAGTTGGTAGACGGTACGTGGTAGATGGAGTTTCCAGTCGCCTTTGCGGACACATTGAAGATTGTCACCAGAATAATAGTAAAAGACGGCATCTTCATCGCGAGCGATAGTTTGATTCTGGAGGAGGGGGACTAAGCTTGTGCCATCGTAGACGCGGTTGGCATCGAGTGATTCACCAATCAATTCAGTGACTGTCGGGAAAAGGTCCATAGCCCAGACCTGAGTGGTCAGCGTTTCCTCTGACGGTGTTTCAGGGGTTTGCCCTTTCCAATACATGATGAATGGAACGCGGTGGCCGCCTTCCCAAGTGACGTACTTGGAACCACGGAAGGGTGCATTGCCGTAGCTAGCTGGAGGGACGGCGCCATTGTCGGAGGTGAAGACGATGAGAGTATTTTCGAGAATGCCATTGGCTTCGAGCTCAGCGACCATTTGGCCGATGGCCCAGTCGACTTCTTTAATCACATCGGAGCGGGTGCCGTTGCCTGTGGCTCCGTCAAAGACATTGCCTTCGCTATAGGGTGTATGGGGGTAATTGTGGGCGTAATAGAGGAAGAATGGGCGGTGGCTGTTGTCACGAATGAGTTCACGCACGCGCTTGTTGTAGCGTGCTGAGAGCGTCTGTTGAGGGAAGCTAACGGATTCGATATGACTTTCATTATACAGCGTTCCTCCATTGCCATGGGTGCCGTAGTAGTGGTCAAATCCTTGATTGTAGGGGAGGAAGATTGGTTCGACGCCTAAGTGCCATTTGCCGACCATGCTGGTCTTGTAGCCTTGGCTTTTGCATTGTTCCGCGATGGTGATTTCGTCTGGATCGAGCCCTAGGAACCAATGGTTCTCGTTCGGATGGTTGACGGCCATTGGGATGCCACAGCGCGATGGGTAGGCGCCTGTAAGGAAGGCTGCTCGGGAGGGTGAACAGACATTGGAGGGAAGGACGAAGTTGGTGAACTGCATGCCACCTGTGGCGAGGGCGTCGAGGTTGGGGGTATCGACGCGTGTGGCGCCATAGCAGGAAATGTCACTGTATCCCATGTCGTCCATGAGGATGAAGATCACATTAGGGCGGTCAGTGGCCGCGCGCGGTGGCGTGGGTGCTGCGTCGCGGATTTGAACATCGTTGAGCCAAAACCCTTGGTTGCCTGTGTTCGTGCCGGTGATTTCCCAACGCAGGCTCGTGAGAGTGGTGGCGCTGTTAAGGATAGTGCCTGACTGTGGTGTTAAGCTGGAGCCGCTGAAGGAGACTTGATCACCTGATAGAACGATGCGGAAATCTTGTAGACCAGTGGGAGTGCTAGTTGTGTTGATGTGCTTGAGCGGTGTGAAGCCCATCGCGAGGTCACCTTCAGTGGCCGTCGCTGTGATGAGGTTGTTGGTGTTGGAGGAATGCGCTTGATACTTGAGACGGAAAATCTCGGTTGAGCCATCGTAGCCAATCACGGTGGTGTGCTTGTCATTGGAAGAGGACGCGCGGGTGGAGAGCATGTCGAAGTTAATAGCGATCGGGTGGGTGGAGAAATCGATCCCAGATCCATCGATGGCGAGCTCAAGGTATGAGCCTTGGAGTGAGGCGCCATCTACGCCGTAGACGGTTCCCCCAACAAGGGTCTCGCTGGCGTTAAAGAAGCTCGTGCTCGGGAGTGAGCCTCCCCAATTGGCTCCGATCGTCATGTCGTCGAGATCGTCAAAGCTGGCGGCGCTATTTGCTTCCGTCGGGCTGAAGTAGACGATCACATCGTCTGCAGGGAGCTCTGGTGTGGGTGGTGCGGGAGGTTGGGGGGGAGCGATGCTGGTAGCGACAAGAGCTAACTGGGCGACGCCCGATTGGCGGATGTCGTCGGTGAGGGTGATCTCGAGTTCGCCGTTTGTAGAGCTTAGGCTGTTGAAGTAGATGTAGCCGTTTGCGGGAGTGCCGTCGGAAGTCTGGGTGCTCACGCCTGGGATGCTCCAAGTCGTGGAAAAGTTGCTGCCATTTGCGCTGCGCGCGAGAGCGGCTGAGAGATCGTAGTAAAGAGAGTCGTCGAGCCCAGTGAAGGTGAGGGTGATGGTGTCGTTGCCCGAACCATTATTTCCATTGGTGCTGAGAAAACCGTCCGAGTAGACGTCGGAATCGCTGGTATTGATTTCGGTTAAGCCGGAGGATGAGGCGACGTTACTTGCATTGTCGAAAGGGTTGGTAGCGGTGACTGTGAGGCCGACACCGAGGTTAGAACCATCAGAAGCGCGTACGAGATCAGCAATGGAGAGATTGCCGCTGTTAATGATATTGTAGTTGCCGCTGGCGGGAGTGGTGGCTCCGAAGTCGACGTGGATGACATCGCCTGTTTGGATAGCCGCCTGGAGGGGGGACGCTGTCAAACCAAGTAGAGAAGTCGTGAGACTAAGATATGTTAAGACTCTCTTGTGTGTTGGTATCATAGTGTCCATTAGTATAAAATGTATTGGTTTTGAAATGCTATTTTGAAGCGTGTTGGCTCTGCATAGCTGGATGTGTCCCCTAGTGGGTGTTTGATAATGTCAAAAAGAGCCCCCTGAAAATCAGGGGACCCTTCAAATATGAAAAAGTAAAATTCTGATTACTTGTTGCGGCGAAGAATCAGCGCGAGACCTCCGAGTCCAAGAAGAGCAGCGCTGCTTGGCTCAGGAACCGCAGTAACTGCTGTGAGGCTGAGTTGGGCAAGGCCAGATTGGCGTAAGTTATCAGTAAGTGTGATGGTCAGGGTGCCTGGAGCTGTCGTTTCTACACCGAGAAACTCAACGTAACCACCAGCTGCGGTACCATCAGCAGTTTGTGTTGTCTCACCTGAAATCACCCAGTCTGTGTCGAAGTTTTCACCTCCTGATGTGCGAGCAAGTCCACCAACGATGTCGTATCTGAGGCTGTCGTCTAGTCCAGTGAAGGTGATGGTGATAGTGTCATTGCCTGCTCCGTTATTGCCAGCGGTACTGAGTAATGTGTCGACATAGACATCTGCGTCAGATGTGTTGACATTAGTAAGTCCTGCAGTGGAAGCAATAGCGCCACCGCCATCGTAGGGATTGGTTGCTGTGACAGTAAGCCCGACACCTGTCGTGCTTCCGTCAGTGAAGCGTACTGTGTCAGCAATAGAAAGGGCTGAGGAGTTAATGGTGTTATAGTTGCCAGTGGCAACAGTGTTTCCGAAGTCCACGAAGATTTGGTCTCCAGCGATAATAGCCGCTTGGGCAGAGCTCGCAAGCGTGAGGGCTAGTGCAGGTAGTAGAAGTTTTTTCATCATCTATTTGAGGATTAATTGTGTTTGTTTAGTGGATCATGGCGGAGTGCAACTGATCCATCTACCTGCTTAATCGAAACGGAATCCGATTTTTGGACACGTTAACGTGAAAAAAGAAAAATGAACGCATTGGCCTCGGTGCGCGACTTATCTAAAGAGAACTTCACATTGGGGTGTCGGTCTAAATAAGCCCACATTGTCGCGATGGTACTGAGTGTCATCCAGAATGAGTCGACGCATTGGGAGGGTCGCAAGCAAGTTGAAAGCTTTAAAGTGTCGGTTTTTTAATGAAAAGGTGTTTTTTAAGGTTGGGTTGCCAGATAAATTGAGCGTTTTCGTGCGTGTTGCATATTTGAACTGTAGATCTTCTATCTGTGCAGTTTCTTTGAGCATGAATGCAACCAGTTTGCTGTGCTCTTTTGGGGAGCGTATTTTCGCATCGTATTTCAGCATGTAGAGACGCAAAAAGTCTCGGTGTGGGAGCTGAGAAAAGATGTGGATGAGCTGAGAGGTGTCTATGCGACTACTGGTTGGTTGTGCATCAGCAATGTCGATGAGGTCTTGTGCGCCTTTCCACTGGCTCGCTTCTAGATAAAATGCGGCTTCTTCGAATTGCTGTAGGACAAAATAAATGACACCGAGTCGTCGGCTCGCTTCTAGGTTGTTGGGGTCGCGCTCCAGAGCAGCACGCGCACTTTTAAGAGCTTGGTCAAAATCAAAGTTAATCATCTGTCCTTGGGCGAGCAAGAAGAGGGTGTCGGAAAAATCTTGGTTGGCTTTCCTTGCTTTTCTCCTAGCAGCAATGACGTCATTGAGCCGTGTTTCAGCAATAGTCCGCTGGGATTCTGCTTCTATCTTAGCTGCGACTGCTTGTGATTCACTTTGTTTAATAGCGTGAACGTAGTAGAAGGAGGAGCAAAGTAAGACGAGTAGAGCACTTGTTGTGATTGCTGTGAGAGCCTTGTTCCTGATGCAGAAGAGGCGAAGTTTCGTCCAAGGGGGGGCCTCCTCTACGAGTGTGGCAAACCCGTTTCTGTATGCTTCTACTTCCTGCTGGAGTTCAGATGCGGATTGATAGCGGTCACTGGGACTTTTTGCTAATACTTTGACGAGTAGGGGAACGAGACGTGATGGAATACTCGGTCTATCGAACTGGTTTAAAGTTCCGTTCTGAGTGTTTTCCAATATTTCATCACGTGTCTTTCCAGCAATCGGAGGCTCGTTCGTGAGAAGAAAATAGAGAATGGCACCGAGTCCAAAAATATCTGAAGTGGGTGCTTTTTTATAATCAAAGGCAGCCTGCTCTGGAGCCATGTAACCGAGGCTGCCCTTGATCAAGTCTGGACGCTTAGGGGCTTTGATTAAATCAGCTTCGGGTTGTTTCTGAATGCTCGAGGCAAGCCCCCAATCAGCCAGCAGTACCTGACCGTGTTTTCCAATACTCACATTGTCAGGTTTGAGATCGAGATGTAAGACATCGCGCTCATGGGCATAGCTAACAGCATCACAGAGTTGTACAAAAATTTCGAGTCTCTCAGCGAGAGTGGGGCTATTCGCTGATTCTATAAGCTCGGTAAGCGTGTGTCCTGAGTTGAGCTCCATGGTGAACCAAGGAAGTCCCTTTTGAATCCCAACATCATAAATCCGAATGATGTTGGGGTGTTCGAAGCTTGAAGCAATCTGGACTTCTCGGAGGAAGCCAATGGCCTCTTCTAAGTTAAATGTGCCTTCACGCATTTGGGCAAATGCCACGTCACGTGCGCAATGGGTATCGGTGACCTTGTATACTACTTTTGAGACTCCTTTACCTACGAGCTGGTAATCAATATACCTTTCCGCTTCGAGTAGCTCATGGATATGAATTTCTTGATCATAGAAATCATTGAGATGCTGTTCAAAAGATTCGCTCATGGCTTATTCTAGATCGTTGCGTAGTCGTCGAATTTCTACGACTAGGTGCTCTTTAACGCGATTTTTGATGCGGTAGATCGTATTTTCTTTGAGGTTGAATTGTTCTGCCAGTTGTTGAACGGAGCTTCCTTTGAGGGCATTTTGAAAGACTTCAATGCTTTGAGTCGTGAAGGTTTCTTGTATATTTTTTAAGGCTTTTTGACAGAGGTAAGACTTCCATTCCTCATGCATGAGCTGGTCGAGTAGATCGGTGTCCCCAAGTTCTGAATCAAAGTATTTCTTGATACGCTTTTGTTCTGAATTTTTGGATCTGAAATAGCTTAGGGCAGTGTTTCGGATGACAGAATAGAGCCAAGTCCTAAATTTAACTTCATGGGGTTTGTAGTCGAATTTTGGAAGCTGCTTCCACAAAATAAGGAGGATGTCTTGACTTAGGTCATCCACTTCATTTGGCTTCACACCCACCTTGACAAGGATGGAGGTGATATAGTCCTGATAGGCCGTGGAAAAAGTTTTCCATGCATCTTGATTTTCAGGGTCCTGGACACGTTGGATCAGTGTGAGCCTAGTGGTATTCATTGGGAAAGCAGGATAGTAGCTGTGCTTAGATGCACGATCGTATACCGATTCGTGGCTCATTTGCTACCCTCGAATTATAGAGAGCTATCTGTTAGGCTCTGAAAATATTCGCAGTCAGTGAGCTGACTGGCTTATGTGATACATGCTCTGGGGCGGTTGTGCTATGCGCTGAGACCTTACAGATTCTGGTATTCTGGGTTCACGCATCTGCCCTTCCATCGTTTCATAGTGGCACGTAATCCTTCGGCGGATTCTGGCTCTTGTCCACGATCTTTGGTTTCGATGATCCACTGGTCGAGAATTTTGCGATGTTTCTTCAGCTCTTCTGCGTAGTCGGGATCGGTAGCGATATTTCGTGTTTGGTAAGGATCCGACTGTAGATCATAGAGCTCTTCGGCAGGGCGGTGAGGTGCGAAAAACCAAGCTTGTGCTTCATTGAGTTTACCCTCGGCGAAGAGCTGTTTGAGTAGCTTGGTGTAGGGCTTTGTATCACGGTATTGAGGCTGCATGTAGGGGCGGTCAGTGAGGCCGTTGCGGATGTAACGGAAATTGTCAGTGCGTACTGTACGGATGCGATCGATCGTAAAATCACAGCGGTCACGTGCGCCAATGACAAAATCGCGGTGGAAGTCAGGGGCGAAGAGATTTTCACCTTCCATATACTCTGGGATGCTGATCCCGGCGAGGGCGAGGCTGGTTGAGGAGATGTCGATTCCATTGACCAAGTCAGTGCGTGCTTTGCCTGAGTTGATGGCCTCGGGTTTGCCGTACCAAGTGATGGTGAGGGGGACGTGAAGGCCTCCGTCGTAGCAAAATTGCTTGTCGCGCAGTCCATTGTTCCAACCATGGTCTGAGAAGACGAAAACGATGGTGTTTTCTAGCAATTCATTTTCTTTTAGTTTAGCAATGATTTCACCGACTTCGCGATCCATGACTCTGGCGGTGTCGTGATGGCGCGCCCATATCTTACGTATTTCAGGGTGGTTAGGGTAATAAGGGGGAAGTGTTACGGAGTCTGGGTCAAGGGAAGTAATCTTGGCTCTGCTTTTTCCGCCTTTGAGCTGGATTTGACCAAAGAAGGGTTGATTGGACTGTAGTGTATCAAAGCTAATACTCAGTCCTGAATGGCCTTGGGCGAAGTTTTTCTTGTACTCGCCGTTGTAGAGCTTTTGGCGATCATAGGAAAAATTGTAGTCGTCTTTACCTTGGTTGAAGGTGAAATAGCCGGCTGCTTTGAAGAGTTCGGGTAGGGTTCTTACTCCAGCTGGGAGCTGAATTTGTGAATCAGGTGTGCGGGAGCTACGGTGATTGTGGATCCCTAAAGAGGTCTGCATGCAGCCAGTTATGAGAGCGGAACGCGTGGCAGAGCATACTGGGGCTGGCATGAAGGCCCGGGTAAAAAGGACGCCGTCCTTGGCGAGTTTATCGATATGAGGAGTTGGGTTCTGCTCGACTCCATAACAGCTCATTAAGGGGCTTTGGTCCTCAGCATAGATCCAGAGGATGTTGGGTTTTTCCGCTAATCCTAGAGAGGAAAGGCAGACCAATGTGAGAATCGTCAATGAAGAACGGATGAGCGGGAGCTTTGGGCGTGTGATGTGGTCCATGGTAGAATTTAACGATCACGAGGGATACGCTTGCGGCGGGTCATTCTGTCAGCGCTCCAATTGAAACTCTGGTCTCTGTTGTGATTGTTTGTTGTTTTTTGCTCTTATTGCGTAGTTGTTGGACATATTTTGCAATCAGTCTGCGTAGACAATGGGTCGATCATCATTCATCCTGCATTCGAAATTAACCAAGAGAGAGGTTTATTTCTTCATATGTTATGGAGGGGCCCCTGGATGTACTTTCAGGGGTCTTTCTATGTAAGGTCGGTGGTGTTTACTGACCGACTTTATAATTACTAATCCATTACTGGTGGCATCTTGGCATCTACTTTCTTTAGCCAAGCATAGAGTTTGGCGCGCATGCGTTGTGCGAGTTCTGGATTTTCTGTGAGCACATTCTTTTTCTCCATTGGGTCTTGTTTGAGATTGAAGAGTGCGTCTGGGATGGTGCCGTGACCTTTGTAGAGTTTCCAGTCATCCATTAAAATCGCAGAGCCCATGAAGTATTTTACGTCTGGGCGATTATGTGGGTAGTGCCAGTAAAGAGCATCGCGATCGAGATCGTCAGCACCTTGGAAAAGCGGTTTGAGGTCGAGCCCTTCTAGCTGGGTGATTTCCTTTGTAGATCCTCCTGCTGCGTGCACAAAAGTTGGGAAAAAGTCCATCGAGTTGACTGGGGTGTCTGTGCTGGTTCCTCCTTGGATCACTCCCGGCCAGCTCACTACCATCGGGACGCGAATGCCACCTTCTAACAACGATCCCTTTTTGTCGTGCAACCATTGAGTTGGCTTGTGGCCTCCATTGTCGGAATAGAAGACAAGCATGGTGTTTTTTTCTGAGCCCGTTGCCTTCACAGCATCCAGCACTTTACCCACAGCATTATCCATACTCTCTAGCATTGCTAAATAACGATCCCCGCCATTTTTTGCCACAAGATCCTTTGGCGCTTTAATGGGGGTATGGACTTGATAGAACCACAGTGATAGGTGGTAGGGATTGTCCTTATTGGTTTTGATAAAAGTCACCGCTTCATCGGCGAGGCGCTCAGTAAGGTATTCGTCTTTCTGACGATTTGGGATAGTCCCATTTTTATAGGGGTCGAACCACGACTTCGGTTGGCCGTAGGCGCAGCCGCCAAGATTACTATCAAAGCCGAAATGCTCAGGGTGGTACTGGCTGTCGACGATTCCATCTTTCGTCGCGACCGACCCTTCACCAGCCAAGTGCCACTTTCCAATGAACGCTGTGGCGTAGCCTTGCTTTTTTAATTCACGTGCATAGCTGGGCATCTCTAGGGGAAGATGATTGAGCGATTCGGCATCGCGTGGTCCACCCTTTGGTGCCTTGCGCTCATTGCCCGCCTTGCCAGGAATATGCGTGGTGAGACCGATTTGGGCTGGCGACATGCCTGTGATGCATGCGGCGCGCGTGGGTGAGCAGACTGTCGCTGCTGAGTAGGCACGGGTAAAAACCATGCCACTTTCGGCTAGACGTTGGAGGTTGGGCGTATTGATTTTAGGATTACTTCCATCGTAGTCGACCCAGCCGGGGCCGAGATCGTCAGCCATGATGAAGATGATATTGGGCTTAGTGGTATCTGCACGTCCTTGAGGTGCCAAAAGGCTGGTGAAAGCCAAACCGATGAGGGTGAGTTGGAAGTAATGTTTAAGGTTCATCCTGTTTAAACTACGAAGATTAAAAAAGCGTGGCCTAAGAAGGAACCACGCTTTGGTAGGGAGAATACGAATTATTTTTTCGATTTCTTTCCTTTATTTTGCACTGGCCGATATTCTTCAAGCAATGCTTTCATCTGCTCTACGACTTCTGGATACTCGTTGTAGAGGTTCTTTGTCTGATGTAAGTCCGCTTCGAGGTCATAGAGCTGTGCTGGTGGGGAGTTCTTTTTGATTTTACCGTTTTCGATGTCGCTATTGGAGCTGCCAACGTGGGAAATTGCTGCTGGGCCACCGGCGGCATGGTCACCTGGCTTCCCTTTGAATCCACCACTTCCTTGAGCTGGAATATACACCCACTTCCCTTTGCGGATGGAGACGTGCGTTGGTTTGTTTGGACTCAGTACTAGAGTGTCGCGCAGTGGAGATTCTGGCTCACCCGTCAGAGCTGGCAGCACATTGACGCTGTCGGCAAGCTGGTTGGGCTCTACTGTTTGCTCTGTAATGGCAGCAAAGGTGGCGAGCATGTCAACGCCGCTGATGAGCTGGTCTGACTCAGTATTGGCAGGGATTTTCCCTGGCCACTTGGCAATAAATGGAACGCGGTGACCACCTTCCCAGACACCAAATTTAAAGCCGAGTAAGTCCGCGTTGATACGGTGCCCTTCTTTGTAGGCGTCTTGTCCACCGTGGTTGAACATGCCCCCATTATCACTGGTGACGATCACCAGAGTGTTTTCCGATAAGCCGTTCTTTTCGATGCATTGTACTAACTCACCCACCATCCAGTCGAATTCGTGAATGAAATCTCCATACAGTCCAGCTTGGCTGGTGCCTTTAAACTCAGGGGCTGGAGTGAAGGGGTGGTGGATATTGGTGGTTGGAAAGTAGAGGAAGAATGGTTTTTCCTTATTTTCTTCGATCCAAGTGACCGCTTTTTCGGTGAGAAGCTTGCCCGTTTTCTCGTCATCATAGAGCGCATGTGCCGCTTTCGCGCCACCGACTTTGTTCGCGGTTTTCTTACCTGCTTCTGGTGGGTAGGTGGTGGTTTCTGAGTAAGGCGCTTTGAAGGTGATAGGATCCGTTGGGTCATAGCCGACAACCTTGTCATTCTCGACATAGACGTATGGATAGCCGCTGTTGACCTTTGGTACGCCAAAGTAGTAATCGAAACCGAGGTCGAGCGGACCAGGGCTCAGCGGCTTGTTCCAATCGGTCTTTCCTTTGCCGAAGCCTAAGTGCCATTTGCCAATGGCTGCCGTGGCATAGCCTTGTTGTTGAAATAGGCTGCCGAGCGTCAATTTGTTAGTGTCTATGAGTAGTTCCTGGAAGTGACTGCACGGTCCCCAGAGCCCTTGTCCACCATTCGCACGGAATGGATACTCGCCGGTCAAAATTCCGTAGCGTGATGGTGTGCAGACGGCAGAAGCTGAGTGCGCATCGGTGAATTTTCGACCTTCTTTCGCTAATTTATCGATATGCGGAGTGTGTACCTTCGTCGCTCCATAGCAACTGAGGTCGCCATAGCCCAAGTCATCGGCAAAGATCAGGATGACATTCGGTTGCTCGGCAGCGAGGCTAGCTGTGAAGGCAGCGCTGATGAGGGTGGAGAATAGGTGTTTTTTCATATTCAAATAAAGTATTTTAGTTTGCGATGTCTGGTGCCCAATAATCTCTCTGGTCACGGCCTTTTTCATTCACATCACCAAGTTCTGCACGCATGCGATCGGCTTGCTGCATCAATGCATCCACCAGTTCTGGGTTCTCTGCTGCCACGTTTACTTTCTCGGCAATATCAGATTCTAAATCCACAAGAAAGGGCTCGGTGAGAGTCACAAAACTACGCTTTCTGCTTACCTTCCCCCAATAGGGTTGGTCTTCGACCGTACGAGGAAGGTGGAGCTTCCACTTGCCTTTGCGTATAGCCTGAAGGTTTTGGCCATTGTAATAATACAGGTATGCGTGGGGTGATTCTATTGAGTGTCCCAGCAGAATGTCTTTAATGTTTTTCCCGTCGATCGTTCTGTCCGATGGCAACTGGACTCCGGCGAGGTCACAGAATAAGGGAAGGAGATCCATGTTAGAAAGTGTGGTGTCTGACACTTGGCCGGCAGGAATGGTTCCTTTCCAACGGAAAATGGCTGGAACGCGGTGTCCACCTTCCATGGTGGTGTACTTGCTACCAGCCAAGGGACCCGCTGAGCCCACTTTCGCTTGGCCATTGTCTGCGAGAAAGACGACGAGAGTATTCGCGTCGAAACCATTTGTCTTCAAAGCTTCTAACACCACACCAACACTGTGATCTAACTCCGTCACAAAGTCTCCGTACTTGCCTTTCTTTGATGCTCCTTGGAAGGGCTTGCTCGGCAGGACGGGGGAGTGCGCGATCTGGTGTGCCATGTAGATGAAGAAGGGTTTCTCCTTCGGTTGCTGCTCGATGAATTTTACTACCTCTTCATTGTAACGCGTGGTGACGACTGGGAATTTAATTTTCTTCTCAATCATTTCACGATCACGGAACAGAGCCATGTTCCAAGGTTCGTGTTTTGTAGAATAATTGTAGGGCAGGCCAAAGTAGGTATCGAAGCCCACATCCATCGGGTGCGCTCCTTCCATTTCAAAACCGAGGTGCCACTTCCCTATAGCAAAAGTAGAGTAATCTGCCTTTTTCAGTAATTCAGCAATCGTGATTTCCTCTGGGTTTAAGCCATAGGTTCTGGTTTTTTTCGGATCACGGTAGGTAGGAAGACCTGCGCGCATGGGGTAACGACCCGTAAGCAGCGCCACACGCGAAGGCGTACAGACATTCGCGGCCGAGATCATATCGGTGGAGCGAAACCCTTCTTGAGCCAGTGAGTCGAGTGCTGGTGTTGGATAGTTTGCTCCGTACGATGCGAGATCGCCGTATCCCAAGTCATCGGCAAAGATGACAACAATATTTGGCTTCTCAGCGGCTTGAGAGAGCGGAGAAATGCCGGTAAAGCTGAGAAGAGCCAATGATCGCAGTGCTCGTTTGAATAAAGTTGTCATCGCGAAGTGGTATTATTTTTTCTTACCTTTTGGCGCTTCAGGCTTCATCTCCGCTCTGTAGCCTTTCAGTATTTCTTGCATCTGTTTGGCGACTTCAGGGTGCTCTTTGATCACATTCTGCGTCTGATTTACATCTGCCTCAAGATCGTACAGTTGAGCTGGTGGCGCCTCTTTTTTAATTTTTCCTTTTTCGATGTCGCTGTTTTTGTTGCCAATGAACGATGCCGCCGCTGGGCCAGAGAAACCATGGTGGCCTGGTTTATTGCCGGTAAAGCCGCCACTGCTTCTAGCTGGGATGTACATCCATTTTCCTTTTCTCAATGAAAGATGCTTTGAAGATCTTGGGGAGAGGATGAGGTGGTCACGTACTGGCGCGCTTGGGTTATCCACGAATGCTGAAAGGACGTTTTGACTGTCAGCGATTTTGTCAGCAGGGATTTCCTGGCCGGTAATGGCCGCGAAAGTAGCGAGGAAGTCGACGCTGCTAATGACCTGTGAGGAGGTAGTGCCCGGCTCGATTTTTCCTGGCCATTTTGCAATCAAAGGCACGCGGTGGCCGCCTTCCCAAACGCCAAACTTGAACCCGAGCAAGTCACCGTTTTGCTTGTGTCCGTGCTTGAAGGCATCTTGGCCGCCCTCGTTGAACATGCCACCGTTGTCGCTGGTAAAAAGAATCAAGGTGTTGTCGGCAATTCCTTTTTCTTCGAGCGTTTTCACCACTTCGCCAACGATCCAGTCGAGCTCGTGGATGAAGTCACCGTAGAGTCCCGCTTGGCTGGTGCCTTGGAAGCGTGGGGCTGGGGTGAAGGGATGGTGGATATTGGTCGCGGCAAAATAGAGGAAAAACGGATGAGCGTCGTCGCGGTCCTTGATCCACTGTGTCGCTTTTTCTGTGAGTGTCGTGCCCACAGTGAAGTCGTTATAGAGTTTATGGGCTTCGGTAGCCCCACCGAACCAGTTAGAGACACGGCCGCCATGCTTTTTTTCCAGTGGAGTAATGGGTGTCACTCCCTTGTTCCCTTTTCCTAAGTAGACGATCGGGTCATCGGGCGTCATTCCCACGATTTTGTCATTTTCTACATAAACGTATGGCGGAGCGCTATTCACAACAGGGACACCAAAGTAGTAATCAAAGCCGAGATCCTGCGGGCCGGGGCGCAAAGGTTTGGAATAGTCCGCTTCTTTTTCACCAAAGCCTAGGTGCCATTTGCCGAACACGGATGTTTCGTAGCCCTTGTTCTTTAGAACGTCTGCGATGGTCAATTGCTCCGTATCGATGAGTAATTTGCTGGTTGGATGGCATGGCCCCCAGAGTCCGGCACGCATGGGGTATTCGCCAGTGACGAGGCCGTAGCGTGAAGGGGTACAGACGGCGGAGGCTGAGTGCGCGTCGGTGAATCGGCGTCCTTCAGCAGCGAGCTTATCGATATTTGGAGTCTGTACCTTAGTCGCTCCATAGCATCCGAGGTCACCGTAGCCGAGGTCATCGGCGAAGATGAGTACGATGTTAGGAAGGGTTTCGCTCGCAGCGAGAGCGGGGGCGAGCGTGAGTGAGGCTGCTGTGGCGGCTATCTTGAATGGTTTGATGAGGTGCATGGATAGAGAAGATGAAAGGTAATTATTTGGTAAGGATTTTTGGATTCTTGACCGTGGCTGCGGGGCGGCTATTTGTGGCGAGTTCAGTTTGAAATTCAGTGATATAATTTTTCAAACGTTGGGCTATCTCAGGGTGTTGATCGATGAGGTTTTGCGTTTCACCAATATCTGTTTCTAGGTTATACAAGGCTGGTTTGGATATGGTTTCTTTGCCTTTCTTATTACGGCTTTTGGTGGGGACATGGAGTTTCCACTTCCCAGAGCGAACCGCTTGGAGGTCATTGACCTTATGATAGAAGAATACTTTATGGGGGCTTTCCGTGTGTTGGATGAGTACGGAGGACACGTCGAGGCCATCGATCACGCGATCTTGAGGGACTGAAGCACCTGCTAGGTGGGCAAAGGTGGGGAGTAGATCCATAGTAGTCATTAGTGCGTCATTGTCCTTGCCGGCGGGAATCGTTCCGGGCCAGCGGATGACAGTAGGAACGCGCATACCACCTTCGAAGGTGCTCCCTTTCATGCCTGTCAATGGGCCTGAATGGTTGTGAGTGGATGGGTTTGTCGCGTAGCGGCCAGCGCCATTGTCGGAGCTAAAGATAACCAGTGTGTTGTCATCGATTCCTTGAGCTTTCAGTGTGTCGAGGATTTGTCCCACGGACCAATCGATTTCGGCGATGCATTCTTTAAAGAGTTTTTCCCGAAGTTTGTAATCGATTCCTTTTTCTTTGCTTAAAGCCTCGGTGAGCTTCTTAGGAGTGTCTTGAAGGAATGGGGGGGAGGCATGGAGAGGAACGTGTGGGAGTGGGTGTGGCAGGTAGAGAAAGAAGGGTTCGTCTTTATTTTTTTCAATAAATTCGACAGCACGATCGGTGAACCTTTTGGTGAGATAGTCTGCGTCTGGGTCTAACTCGATGACCTTTTCTCCTTCTAACAATGGTAATGGCGGGAATTTAAATTTTTTTTGACTGGGGTGGAATGGATGGATGTCGTGGCTGTATGGGATGCCAAAAAACTCATCGAAGCCTTGGCGTGTGGGGAGGAACTCGGGTTGGTCTCCGAGGTGCCATTTACCAAACATTGCGGTTTTATAGCCTGCAGACTTTAAGACTTCAGCGATGGTTCTTTCTTCAGGGTTGAGACCTTTGGCATCTCCAGCGAGAAGCACGGGGAATTTGGAACCAGTTCCCATGTCAATGCGCTGAGGGTAGCAGCCCGTCATGAGCGAAGCACGCGATGGAGTACAGACTGGAGCGGCGACGTAAAAGCTGGTGAGCCGCGCTCCTTCTTTAGCCATTTGGTCGATGTGCGGGGTGCTGAGGCTAGTTCCACCAAAGCAAGCGAGGTCGCCATAGCCTTGGTCATCGGTAAAGATGACGATGAAATTAGGTTGCTTGGCAGCACTTGCGATGAGTGAAAGAGCGAGAGCTGATAACAAGGTAAGGATTTTCATACTGGTTGGGAATTACAGTGAGGTTTTTTCGCTTTTTTAGCGGGCGACTCTTTTATGATAGGGGTTTTGTGTCCGAGCCATTTGGCTCTGGAGCCACTCCAGTAGATGTCGGAGCGGCAGAGTTTCCATTGCTGAGATGTTGACGCTTACTTTCTGCGTGCATTTTCGCCGATGACATCGTGGTAGCCGATGTCTTCTTTGGCGTAGTCGAGCAACTTCATCAGCTCGGCGACTTTTTCTGGGTGCTGCTTGGCGACATTGGTGGTTTCGCCGATGTCTTCTTTGAGGTTGTAGAGTGTCACTTCTTCGATGTAAGGACGGTCTTTTTTAGGAACATGGATTTGCCAAGTTTTTCCCTCTTTCGTCTTGTCGAGTTTGGTGTGAGGTAGGTGTAGTTTCCAATCTCCTTTGCGCACTGCGCGCAGCGACTGGTGCTGGTAGTAGAAGAACGAGCGATCGAGCTCTGTTTGTTCTCCTGCCATGACGCCAGAAATGTCCACGCCATCAATGACTCTATCTTTAGGGAGTTTCGCTCCTGTGAGTGTGGCGATCGTTGGCATTAAATCGAGTTGGGCGCAGAGGAGGTCAGATGTGGTGCCAGCGGGAACCTTGCCTGGAGCGCGAATGATGAAGGGCACTCGCAGTCCTCCTTCGTAGGTGCTGGTTTTTGCACTGCGGAGTGGTTCCGCACTTCCTGCGTGTGGTTGTTTGACCCACCATGGGCCGTTGTCGCTGCTAAAAATGATGTAGGTGTTGTCATCGAGGCCGAGCTCTTTGACTTTATCGAGGAGTCGTCCGGTGTGGAAATCGAGTTCCTCGATCACGTCGCCGTAGAGGCCTGCTGCTGATTTTCCTTTAAACTGCTTGGTAGTGACGAGCGGAGTGTGTGGCATCGGGTGTGCCAAATAGAAGAAAAATGGGTCGTCTTTATGTTGTTCGAGGAACTCAATGGCCTTGTTGGTGAAGAGTTCCGTTGGCGATGGGCGGTTGGGGTTTTTGAGGACGGTGGTGTCGCCATCTCTGACGGGTGTACAGGAACTTGTTTCTCCCCAAAAAGCGGTGTCGAAGCCTTGGTGGATGGGGCCGAGGTTGAGTCTGAAGGTTAAAATTCCTTTAGCTCTTCTGCCTGATAGGTCCCATTTTCCCGCCATGCCGGTCTTATAGCCCAGTGGCTTGAGCATCTCTGGAATGGTGATTTCACTGAGCGCCATCGCTGGGTGGGGCATGAGTCCATCGTCGTGCGCGGCTCTTGCCACTCGCATAGGGTAGGAGCCGGTGAGCAGGGCTGCACGCGCTGGGCCACAGACGGTCTGAGCGTAGAAGTTGGTGAACTTCATGCCTTCCTTTGCCATTTGGTCGATACGTGGCGTCCTGATGTTAGGGGAACCGTAGCAGCCAAGATCTTGGTAACCTTGATCATCGGTGAGGATGACGATGAAGTTTGGCTTCGCTTCCTCTGCGACACAGATAGAACCGCTGAGAAGAGCTAGGCTGAGGCATACGTGAGTTAAGATTTTCATGATGATAGACGGTTTTGTTCGCTGCAATCAGTGGGCAGTCTTCAGTAAGATATACGCTAGGAGGAAGCATGTGTGTCTGTTGATTCTCCACATTCGTATATAGCTATTCCTATAGTGCTGGGGCGTGGTCTTTTTATTTTTTCTTTTTAGATTTGCTTGAGTGAGCGCCTTTGAATTCGCTCTTGCCACGTCCTTTTTCTGCGTCCGTGAGTTTGTCCCAATCTTGGTCTTGATTGCTGAGGATGGGGACTTCTGGGAAGAGAGTGCCGGTCGGGCGTTGTTCTGAGCCGCGCTCACCGAACTCACCGAGCTTCTCGCGAGTGGCTTGGGCGAGTTTCGTCATTTCCGCGACGCGCTCTGGGTGCTGGGCTGCGACGTCGTGCTTTTCCGCGACGTCGGTTTTGATGTTGTAGAGTGTCGGCTGAGTGAGCGGTTTGGATTTGCCGGCCTTGAGGTCCCACCATGGCATTTGTTCCTTGGTGCGCGGGAGGTACATTTTCCAATCGCCGACGCGCACCGCCTGCAAGTTTTCGCAGTTATAGTAATAAAATGGTGCGTCCTTGGAGCGCGCGATATCGCCGCCGTTGAACACGGGAGTCAGGCTGACGCCATCGTATTTTCGATCGCTCGGGAGGGGCTCACCGATCATTACACTGAGAGTAGGGAAGAGGTCCATGGCGATAGCTGGGACGTCGGTGACTGCTGGCTGAATGGTTCCTTTCCAATACAAAATGAAGGGCACGCGGTGTCCGCCTTCTAAAGTTGTGTACTTGGTGCCGCTATAGGGCTGAGAGTACTTGCGCGAGGTCGGTCCATTGTCAGAGGTGAAAATGACGAGGGTGTTTTCAAGGATGCCAGTTTCATCAAGTGCCTTGAGGATCTGACCAATGCCCCAGTCGGCTTCTTGGATGATGTCTCCACGGACGCCATCTTTGGAGGAGCCTTTGAATTTTTTGCCAACTTTGTAGGGTGTGTGTGGGTAGTTATGTGCGAAGTAGATAAAGAAGGGCTGGTCCTTGAAATCGTGGATGTGCTTTACCATGCGTTCGGTGTAGAGGGTGTTGAGCTTGTCGAGTGGGGTTTGCTGGTACACGACGTCGCGACCGTCTAAGAAAACCTGGCTATGACCCATGTTCTCTGGAGCGCCATAGTAATGGTCGAAGCCTTGATGCCAGTAGAGAAACTTCTCCTGCATGCCGAGGTGCCACTTGCCGACCATGGCGGTGGTGTAGCCTTTTTTCTTAAATTGCTCGGCAATGGTGACTTCGTCTGGATTGAGGCCGAGAAACCAATGTGCCTCGCGCTTCGGGTTGATCCCCATGTACAGGCCATTGCGCTGTGGGTAGGAGCCAGTGAGGAAGGCCGCGCGGGAAGGTGAACAAATGGATGCGCCCGTGTGGAAGTCGGTGAACTTGAGCCCTTCTTCAGCCATGCGGTCGATGTTGGGTGTCTGGACTTTCGTTGCCCCATAGCAACTCACATCGCTATAGCCCATATCATCCATCAAGATGAAGATTACGTTTGGTTGCTTGGGTGTGGCTGAGGTGAAGCTTAGAGTCGAGAGTAAGGCAGCTACCGCGGCCAGTAATGTGTGTCGTCGAGATCCCATAGTATAGTTATATACAGGATCAGAGGGGAGAACAGGACACTAGGCTCTGTTTTTTTGATTATGTGTTTCCCGTAACAAAACAGCTATTTAATCAACAAGAATCTAGCTACGTCTCGCTGGGCTACATCTGCTTGAAATGTGTGTGGGAATCGCGTTGTAGTTATTGTTTCTTTTTGCTGGTGTGCGATTTTGGGCGTTGTTTGCTTGCTTGGCCATTGTCACCTTGTTGTTGCATCCAAGTGCTGATGGCGGATTTTAGTTCCTCAAGTTGTGGGGTGTATTCGGGGTTCTCGGCGAGATTATTCATTTCCCATGGATCCTTGGAGAGGTCGTAGAGCTGGAATTCGGGTTGCTTGCGGAAGCGTTGTACAGCAGCTCTTGATTTTGCATCGTCTTGTTCGAGCCAGCTTTGGTACATTTGGCGGACGTGGCGGTCTTCCATTTTATCGACATACCCGAAGTCGAAGCCATTGATAGTTCTCACGGCGAAGAGGTTTTCTGGCGTCATGTTCCACATCATTTTAAAGCGTCCATCGGTGACGCCGCGGGAGACAAAGGCTGGGCCTTCAGGGCCACTATTGTAAGTAAAAAAGGCCTTGTCGCGGTGTTTCTGAGTTTGCCCTGTGAGTAATGGGAGGAGGCTTTTTCCGTCGAGGTTTTCGGACGGTGAGCCACCTGCGGCTTCGATGAGGGTAGGAAGGATGTCGCAGTATTGGGCAATGGCATGGGTGGTTATGGGTTTGGGTTTGCCTGGCCATTTGATGAGGCAGGCAGAACGAACGCCCCAGTCGTAGTTGGTCCATTTTCCACCTGGCATACCGGCGCCATTTTCATCGAGTACGATGAGAGCTGTGGAGTCGTTGAGATTGTTCTTTTCTAGCAGTTCTTGGGTTTTGCCGACTTGGGTATCGAAGAGTCGGATTTCTGCTAAATATTCACGGAAGAGCTCGCGGGTTCTGGGAGTGTCTGCCATGTGAGGGGGGAGTTTTAAGTCCTCCAGCTTCCATAGTGAGGTGTCGCCAGCGTCCCAAGGTGAATGGGCATGAATAGAGCAGATGAAGAGACAAAATGGTTGCTCGGGGTCACGTGAAATAAATTCTTCGACGCCTTCCCAGCTTTCCCCAGGTGTCTCCCGAGCATTACAATTTTTTGGAAAGCCTTTGACTATCTCAAAGGGGTATACTGATTTAGGACTAAAATGGGTTTTCCCCGTTAAGCCCACGCGATAGCCAAGTTTTTCGAGATAGTGGACTACGCTCAATGTGCCAGTCTTTGTCGCCTTGTGGTTTTGCATCACTCCATTTCGATAGGGTTGAAGGCCTGTATAGAGTTCTGCTCTCGCAGGGCCACAAACAGCCTCTGTGACAAACATATTGGTGAAGCGCATGCTTTCTTTCGCTAGTTTATCGATATTTGGAGAAGTGTGAGGGTTCTCACTACCGTAACAACCGAGGCTTGATGCGCTGATGTCGTCCGCTAACAGAATAATATAATTCGGTTTATTTGAGATACTTTCTTTTGCGGCGAAAGCTGTATCAGACAACACATAGCTTAATGTCAAAGCTAGTAGGTAGGTGAAGCAGAAGTAGGTATTCATTGGTTTTGTGTGGTTTTTAAAATTGGCCAGTTAGGGTGAGTTGGTCGTTCCGTACTTTTTTTTCCACCTTTAGGGACGGGAGGGAGTTGTTGAATGAGTTTTTGAAGATGCTGGTGTATAGTGATTGCCATGTCACCGCGTATTGCTCCAGCGAGATTGTTCTTTTCGTCGAGATCCTTGGAGATGTCATAGAACCGTCCATCGGCATAGAGCTTGAAGCGGTCTGTGCGGACAAAGGCTCCAGCATTTTTACTGGCTCCCCAGTAAGGTTGGTAATGGCATAGGGCGTAGCGGCGTGGAGTTGTCGGCTTTCCTAATATTTGTGGAAGAAAGCTCTGTCCGTCATGAGGGTCAGTGTCATTCAGGGGCACTCCAGCTAATTCTGCGAGTGTCGGGTAGACATCTGTGAAGTCCACAAGGTCAGAGCAAAGCTCACCCTGCATAGACTTGCCCTTCCAGTAAGCGACGAGAGGCACATGTGTACCATTATCCTTCATAGCGCCCTTGCCCCCTTGGATCTCTCGGCCATTCCATTTTGAATGAATCTTAGGGCTCGTGCCATTGTCTGCAGTGAAAAGTATCAAGGTGTTTTCTAACTGGCCTACTTCATCGAGTTGTTTGACAATCTTTCCTACGATCTTGTCTAGGTATTCAACCATGGCGACGAAATTTCTTTTTTTCGCTTCGTCACTTTTAGGTTCTAGGTTGGTTGTCTGTGTGCGCGGGGCGTCTCCAATGGTGTCTGGAGTTGGGACAAAAGGGTCATGAGGTAATAGTGTGGGATAATAGACAAAGAAGGGCTGGTCTTTATGACGTTGAATGAAGTCACATACAAAATCCGACATCATGTCTGGGCCGTATTTTCCAGCATTCTCTGCGACGGTAAGGAGCTTGCCATTGTGTTCCAGCGGTGAGCTCCAGAAGCGTTCTGTCATATTCGGCCCTTTCTTGTTCACGGGAGTGGTCAGTTGCCACAGGCAATACTCGTCGAAGCCTAGCTGGTGGGGACGACTGTTGTCTCTATGGTCAGCAAAAGTCTTTTTGTCATAAAGCCCATTGAGTTGCCATTTCCCTGCAATTGCGGTTTTATAGCCAGCTTGTTGCATCAGCTGCGCAAAGGTTTTTTCCTTCGGGTTGAGATAACCAAAGTGGGTGTAATTGCGGAAATTGTATTTTCCGGTCATGATCATGACGCGAGACGGCGTACAAATCGGGGTTGAATAACAATGTTCAAAACGGATGCCATCCGCAGCGAGGCGATCGATGTTCGGGGTCTTGTAATCCTCAGCGCCGTAGCTGCTAATGGTTTCCCAGCCGAGGTCGTCAGCCATGATCAAGACGACGTTGGGTTTGCCGGCATGAGCAAGCATGCCAATAAACGTCGATAATAGGTATAAGGTTCTGATGAGGAATGACTTTTTCATTGCTGATATTTCAGATTCACTCGAGAATTTGTGCTCATATTCTATTGAGAGCGTCGCATTTTTGCATTTACTTCAGCGAGCTTCTTGGCGAGGGAGGATACTTTTTCTGGATAGTTGTCAGCTAGATTTTGCTGCTCGCTCGTGTCTGATGCTAGGTTGTAGAGTTCTATTTTATTTTTGGTTTTAAGGTATTTCCAATCACCGACTCGGATGGCATTTTTTGAGCGATAGAGTTGGTAATCGCGTTTAGGGGCGTTTCCGAAATCGCCTTTAAGAACGGGGGTGATGTCTAAACCGTCGAGTACGCGATTTTTTGGTAATTCAGCGCCACTGAGAGAGGCGATGGTAGGTAGTATATCTAGAGTGGAAGTATTGACGTTACACACTTGGTTGGTAGGAATGAAGCCTGGTTGCCAAGCGATGCAAGGAACTCGGCAGCCTCCTTCATAGTCACTAAATTTCCCGTTTCGCAATGGATCTGCGCTTCCTGCTTCTGTCTTTTTCTGGAGCCACGGCCCATTGTCCGAAGTGAATACTACGAGAGTGTTTTCAGCGAGTCCACGCTCATTTAAAAAGCTAAGAATCTGACCTACGGACCAATCAATTTCTTGAATCACGTCGCCAAATAGACCGCGCTCGCTGGAGCCTTTAAATGGTTCGGAAGCATATAGAGGAATGTGCGGCATGGCGTGGGCGAAATAGAGGAAGAAGGGGCCATTTTCATTTTCTCGAATGAAAGCTAAGGCCTCTTCAGTGTAGCGGCGGGTGAGCTGCGTCTGGTCGACTGGCCATTCGATGACTTCGGTGCGTTGCATCAATGGGACGCGATTGCGGAATTTCGCAGTTGCTTGTTTCGGGTCGAGATAGTCGTCCCGGGTGAGGCCATCGTTGAATATTACGTTCTTAGCGAGAGGGATTTCAGGAGCTTGCCACATGTCGTTGCTATAGGGTATGCCGAAATAATAATCGAATCCCTGTGCAGTAGGTAGGTATTGTGGTTGATGGCCGAGGTGCCATTTACCGACGAGAGCTGTTTGATAGCCCTGTGGTTTTAGCATTTCAGCGATAGTGATTTCCGAAGGGGGCATTCCGTCTTTGCTGTCGGGGAAATAGACTTTGCCATTGTGCCCCCAGCGTTTTGCGTAACGACCAGTTAATAGACCGGCGCGCGATGGAGTACAAATCGAGCTTGAGGTCGAGAAGTCGGTGAAACGCATACCTTCTTTTGCCATTTGATCGAGATGAGGGGTTTCATAGCCTTCGGCTCCATAGCACCCGACATCTCCATAGCCGAGGTCATCGGTGTAGATCACAATCACATTGGGCTTTTGTGCTGCGTGAATAGGCTGCATGACCGCTGTAGTGAGTCCAATGGCGGAAAGGATGCATTTATGAAGGTCAAAATTTTTCAGAAGAGAGTTGCTCATACTGTGTATACTTTGGCGGGAGATGTTTTTATCTTCTAAGTACTTCAATTTCGCAATTTGAGTCATTTGTTGACGTGATTGATCACGTGATGGCGTGAGCGGCCTTTTTCTATTTTTTTTTTAGAAAAATAAGATGCATCTGTCCCAATGTTTTTTTTCTAGAGGTATTAGCTCATAGTAGGGCTCTCTGTCATGATCTTTGATACGGGTTCTCAGACATATAAATGATTCCCCGAAAACCATCTATGAAAAACAAAACATTACTACTTGCATTCAGTCTCTTTCCTGTAGCCGTAGCGCCAGCCGCAACGGTCAGCTTTGTCGATTTAACCAATACAGCAGATACTACTGGTAACTTGCTTAATGCTGGTGATGGAGTCGGAACTAATTTAAGCATCAGTCGTAGTACTGTAGATGTCGGTTCAGGAGGCGACGCAGTAAATGAATATCACTTTGCGATTACCTATACTGGAATGGATTTCGACGGTGGTGGGAACGACACGTTAACCGTGAACCTTAAGGTAGCGGCTATGTCCGGAAACACTTACTCGAACACTCAGCTCACAGCATCAGGTGGAGGTACTTCTATTGGCTCCGCTGGTTCGGTGACCCTTGATGGAGATGCAACTAGTGTAGGTGTTGTCGCTGATGGCGGGGATAATTCATTTGGGGTAGGTTCAAATATGGCTACAGGTGAGACGCTTATTTTTAGTATCGAAAGTATGTCGCTCGATATTTCTGGATATGAAGCCTCATTCGCAGGATTTACTGCGGTGCAATTGAATGAAACAGCAGGCCATAGTCATATTGGTATTTTTGGGGTTGGTTCTGGCCTCAAAGAAGTCGAATTCAATAATAACTACTCTACCGCGATTGCTCCTGCAGAAAGCGAATTGTTTATTACTGCAGGTCTCATGAATAATAATAACAGTGGCGCAGCTTGGGGTGCACGCCTTTTAGACTTTGATGTCGAAGTTACTGCAGTTCCAGAACCATCTTCTACGGTACTTCTTGGTCTTGGTGGTCTTGCGCTCATTCTCCGTCGCCGTAAGTAATGGTTATGGTGGATGGGGTGTGATCCGTCACGAGTAAACCAGGCTCTATGCCGCAGGGGCTCATTTTGCGGCCAACATATGAAGAAGCCTTTACCCCATTACTCAAGAGCCCATCTCGATTTCAGTTGGATGGGCTTTTTTCAAAGCTAAATTGGAAATGTAGTTATATTGTCATTACTGAAATGTGATTTTTGATAAAGAAACATGAATAGAACCTCACACACTCCGAGCAAAGGATTTGCACTGATTGCTACAATTTCAGTGTTGTCGTTATTGGTGTTAATTGCACTAGGTGTTCTTTCACTTTCAGCTTTGACTACGCGCAGTGTCGATTTGCAGGTTCCCCAGATGGAGGCTAGAGCGAATGCCAGGATGGCTTTAAATTTGGCCATTGCGGAGCTGCAAAAGGCGACAGGAGTTGATACTAGGATTACAGCGACGGCGGATGTAGTGGTGGAATCAAATCCTCGTCAATTGCTAGGAGTGTGGCGTTCATGGGAGGGAATAGATCACGATCCTGTCACTGGGATGCCGCGAGCGCAGACAGCGGATGGAATGTCGATTTATGATATTAAGAATGAAAACTATGAAAAGGGGAGTCCTAGTTCAGGGCGTTTTATAAAGTGGCTAGTATCAGGATCAGATACTGAGGATGTATTAGTCACTCCGGAAATATTGACAGGAACAGTTCCGATGGTGGGGCGTGGTTCTTTGGGGGATGCAGCGGAGGAAAGTTTGTTGGTTTCGCTGAATCCTGTCGACATTCAGGGAAATGGCGGAAGAAGTCATGGATCCTATGCATGGTGGGTTCATGGCGAGAACCAGAAGGCCTTGGTCAAAATGCCAGAAGATGAGCCTGAATCAGCATTTGAATGGACACAAAACTTATCCTCAAATCCTGACATTGATCCAGAGGAATTGGGTATTGAACAGCTAGAGCAGTTAGATTCTCTATTTAGCCGCCAAACGCTTAATTTGACGGAGAATACTAGTGCGAATTCAGCTGGGATTTCTGGTGAGTATTTTTATGATGTGTCGACCTCAAGTAGAGGTCTTTTGACTAACGTGGCGAATGGTGGCTGGAAACGTGATCTTTCTCTTTTTTCAGAGTTACAGGAAGCAGGGAAAATACCTCTTGATGAGCCTGTTGAGGTATTTTCTCTGAGCCCAGAGCAGGAGCATAGAGCATATCTTTTGATGGCTAATAATGGTGCTAGTGCGGCGCTATATCCCTTTGCGAATGATGCGAGTACTAGCATGAGCTGGAATGCGATCGCAGATTATTTAAATCTCTATAAGTCGTTGAAACTAGATTCGACTTCAGCAACTCCTTACTATGAACATCGGTATAATAGTACTAATAATGATGATTATGTAACAATTTCACCGGTTACGGCGAGCCAGAATTTCACCTTGAGCTACTCATCTCGTAAGAGTGGTAATAACTACACTCCTTATATTCATTTTTTGCCGACCTACACGTACTGGAACCCCTATAACGTAGCGGTTACTTTCAGTGGAGCTTCAAATAGGGCGAATTGGGTGGATGCTAAGAACTTATTTCCTGTGAAAATAACGATGGAAGTGGGAGGTAGCGAGTACGAGGTGCAGACTAATAAATTGTTTTCAAAGAAAAATCGTAATGATGATAAATATAGGTATTCGCTCAATTGGAAAAGTAGTTCGGATACGATTGTAAAACCTGGTGAGACACGAGTTTTCGCACAACATAATGCCGCAGAGAATCCTACAATCACAGCTGGTTACGATGGCGTGGGTGGGATTTCTCAGACTTTATCGAACGTCGTTGAGAAAAACTTAGGAACATTTCCTGGAAGTACTTCCATGTCAGCAGACTGGGAGCATAAAGGGGGGAAGCTTAGTTCTACTATCCCTGAGCATGTTGTACGTAATTCCAAAGGGTATCAAGGGTCTTCCCAGACTGTGCAATGTCCAGCCGAGCAATTAGAATTAAAGATCCCATTACCAGAGAACCTAAATCCGAGTAAGACGATGAGTGACCCAAATGTAGAGGGAGCTCATTCACCGTTTTTATCGCTGCGTTTAAGTTTAAAGAATTTTTACGAATCTGCGGTGAAGACTAAAGGTTTTCTCTTCAATAAACCAATTGTCACAGGCACATCGACTAATTCATCCTATATGGATTTGAGTTCGTATGAATGGAGAGTTTTTTCTCATACGGGAATCAATGATACGACGCTTGCCGCATTTGACCACACTGCGGCGTTTGATCCTGAAGCCAAAGCAGATACCGTGGCTTATATTGGTCCGTCACCTACGGCCGAGAATGGACTGAGTCATTTTGTAACTAACGAGCTTCCTATAGGTCCATTATTGTCGATGGGAGATTTACAGCACTTTGATCAGGCTTTTAATAACCCGAACCCTCCTTATGTGCATAATGCGATTGGCAACAGTAATGCAGTTCCACATGTAGCAGCCGACCAAGTTGTTCATAGCACGGCTTTGGATCATAGCTATCTTTCAAATCATTTGTTGATGGATGACTGGTTTATTTCGTCAATTTCACAGCCAATGAATGACTTTGGTGTTCTTATTGAAGAGACGTACGTGAATGTGTATCAGAAGCATTTGGAAGGTGAGCCACTTGAGAATGCATTTTACCTACCTGCTCAGACTTACGGTGATGGAGAAGAAGCAGCTCAAGAACATTTAGAACGAGCGAAGGCGTGGCAGAGTATCGCATCGGAGCTTACAGTAGAAGGAGCTTTCAACATTAACTCGACTTCGGTGAAGGCTTGGAAAGCGCTACTCTTGGCCAATAAGGATGCCAGTGTTCCTTATATTACAATAGATTCAGCAAGCCAAGCTTCGTGGAAAATCGATAATCTCAGTCCTTATACTGAGCAAGTGCCTATCCCAAGAACTCAGATTACAGGTGAGCAAGGCGTGGGAGCGGGAATGGGGGTCGCCATTACCGAAACCTTCGTGCTAACGGAGGAACAGGCGGAGGCTCTGGCTACTGAGATTGTTGCGGAGGTACGTGAGCGAGGGCCTTTCCTCTCGATGTCAGAATTTTTCAATAGGCAGTTAACGACGGCTGGAGAGAAGTCCTTAGCTGGTGCGGTAGAGAGCGCTCTGATAGCGCTTTCAGAATTGCCCGCAGATGACAGCAAGAATCCTTACGGATTTATCAAACAAGAAGTGGTGGATGATGAAGGAAATGAAATACTTGCTTCAGCCAATGGGGACGTGGGTTATCAATATCAAGAAGCAGCGCAGGGAAGTGCAGCGTATGGAATGCCTGGATGGGCGAGACAGGCAGATGTACTGCGCCACATGATGCCAGTGATGACGGCTAGAGATGATACGTTTACGATTCGCGCCTATGGTGATAGTAAGGACAGCTCTGGCAATATAGTGGCAAAGGCGTGGTGTGAGGCACTTGTTGTTCGCTCACCCGAGTACGTCGATTCTGCAGCTGATTCTAAAATCACCAAAAAAGCAGATCTTCAATCAGAGGAAAATGCCAAGTATGGGAGAAAATATAAGATCATTTCTTTCAGATGGCTTAACGAAAAGGAAATCTAATGCACATCTCTATTTTACGACTCTTTTGTTTATTGGTTTTTGTCTGCGTTGCTGTCTCAGCGCAGCTTGAAGCTAAGGTTCAGGTGAAGTTCTTTTTCCACAAACCTCCAGAGTCAGCACCTACTGAAGTGAGTGTTTTTTCGCAAGGATCGAGTAAAATAACTACTGTGGGCTTACCTGATAAACAATTTTCGGAAACATATACATTCAAAGAGGGGGGGAGAGTATTGTACTTCGCGCCTCGTGATGTGAATTTCCCACTGAAACCAGAGTTGTTAGCAAAGCTGCCTCAAGTCAAATTGAAGAAAACCGATAAATTCTTAGCTTTGATAGTATTCTCGGACCCAGACAATAAGTTATTGCCAATTCGTGTAGAGAAAATTTCTGCTAATAGTGAGGTGTTTGGAAATGGTGACTTTTTGTTCGCTAACTTTTCTAACGTATCTATTAAAGGGAGTTTGAAGAGGGAAGAGTTTGTTTTAAAACCGAAGAGCTCCGTTTTAGTGGAAAAGCCAGGTGAGCACCTCGAGAGTATTCAGCTGAAGTTGGATAAGCTTGTGGAGGTGAATGGAGAGAAAAAAATGGCTAAGTTCGCTAGGAACATTTGGCGGTCCAACCATAAAACCCGGTATGTTACATTTATCGATGAACGAGGTGTGAGGTCGCGTTTGAGCTATTACTGTTTACCGTTGTCGTTTTGATGCTTTTATGCGGCAAGGCGATAGATGGAAGGACTTGGAGAGAGCTGTTTTTTGGGGAGATGCGGGGTGTCGAAGTTCACGAAGTATTGTGAAAAGTCTGGTGGCTTTGGGTGTCGTGATGGTTACAGTTTAGCGGGTAAGATCACTACGCTAAGCTCCTCGTTTGAGTGAATTCTACGTTGTAAAAAGCCTTCTGGGTGTTGTCCTTTAGTAATGCGGATTTCAGTGAGATGAGGAAGGCGAATAGATCCATTGAAAACAGCTTTTGTGCACTTGCTGATATCGAGAGACTTGATGGGGAGCCCTTCAATATCTTTTAATTTGAGTCGACCAATACATTCTAGTTTGAGGTGGTTGATTGGGAGAAAGCGTAGGTAACTTTCTTTAGAAGCATTTTGGATCCTAGAGCCAGTACAGAGCATGATTTTGCTTCCAGTGATTTTAAGGTCGAGTGTTAGAGTTTTTTGAGAGTACTCAAAGCGCTCTATGGTCGCCTGTTTATTGACGAGTTGAAGGAAGGTTTTTAGCACCTCATCGTATCCATCTAGCTCTGTTCTACAGGCGTGGTCATAGGAAATAACGCGTTCGAAATAATTCGGCATGTTATAGCTCTTTTCCATGATATGCATCAAGAATTGCGTTAGTGTATCGAGTGACGGGCGCTTTTCTTGATTGTAATCGAAGTCGGGAAATTCGCGGGCGGTGGTGTCTAAGGACTTTTGATTGGTGATGCTCGTGCCTGCATCGGATGCACGTTGGATTGCTTGTTTAAAGTTCAGTTGTAAGCAGTCGAGTTTGATGGATTCTAGAATTCCCCATTCACTTTGTGGATCGATTTCAAGAGCGATATTGGTTAATATCCGTGTCTGTTTGATCGCTTCTACGGGACGCTGGAAAATGGCCATTTGCTTAACGAATCCGGATGTCTGCGCAATCTCGTTGGCGATGTCTTGTTTTGAGCGTTCTAGTTCATTCCCTAGGGCGTCAACTTTGTTGTCTAAGCGTTGTGCCCGCTCAAATTCGGCTATTGCGATACGATCTTTTTCTGCGAGATGTTTCTTATAGAAATGGCTGATAGCGCTAAGGGTCAAAGCTGCTGCGAGAAAGACACCGATGGGTAAGGGGTGGCGTTTGACAAAGAGCGAGAGGAGACGCCAGAGGCTCGGGCGTTCGGCACGGGTGGCAAAGCCGTTTAAATATTTTTGTAGATCTGCTTGGAGTGCAGCAACTGTGCCATAGCGGTTTTGGCGACATACTGCTGTGGCTTTGATAACAATAGCGTCGAGGCTTTCTGGGAGGTTACTCTGTGGGTAGCGTGCGCGCATAGACCTCTGAGTGGAAGTGTTAATCTGTTGTAAGATGTCTTTCTCGGAGCCTTGGAGTGGAGGTTCATCGACAAGTAGGTAATGGAGCAAGCAGCCTAAGGAATAGATATCAGCTTGGGCGTCGATATTTGGTTCAGCACGTAATTTTTCGGGGGCGATGTAGCCGGGAGTTCCTCGCTTTCTTGTTTCGACTGATTCGGTAGAAAGAACTTCGGTGAGGAGCTGCATTTCCTCCATGTGGGTATCGTTTGGGTTCCAAATTTTTCCTAAGCCCCAGTCGCAGACGAGAACTTCACCGAAGTTGTCACATTGGATGTTTTCAGGTTTGATATCGAGATGGAGGACTCCCTGAGCGTGGGCATAGGCAATGGCGTCACAGATTTTTGAGAAAATGTGTAGAAGATCGGAGCGACTTCTTTGTTTGGCGACATCTGCTAAGGTGTTGCTGCCTTTCAAATCCATTACAAAGAATGGTCGCTGGTCATCATCGATCCCTAGTTCGTATACTTTGATGATATTGGGGTGATTAAGCGAGGCGATGAGTCGGACTTCGTGAATAAAGAGCTCATAGTAATCAGCACCTCTGTCTGGACGAAGGCGAGCGAGAGCGACCCAGCGCTGGATTTTTGTGTCGAAGCATTTGTAGACTTCTTTGAGCCCGCCTTTACCTAACAAGGAGAATTGGGTGTACCTTTCTGTGTTCGCTTTGAGTTCGGTGTAGCTAGGACAAAGAGCTTCGAGGCCAGAAGCATCAAGTGAACGCGCCTGATGATAGATCTCTAGTAGGCGTTGGTCATGGTGGTCGTCTTTACCCTTGGATTGCGTACTAGCCATTATTCTAGAGAGTCAATGAGTGAGCGGATTTCGATGAATAGGCGCTGTTTGACGCGTTTATTGAGCGTGTAGACCGTGGAGACGGTGAGTCCTGTTTTTTGGGCAACTGTATCTGCAGAGGCTCCATCAAACATCATTTCAAAAACCTCTACAGCTTTTCCTTGGAAGGTTTCACGCACTTTTTCCATAGCTGAACGAGAGATGAAGTTTTGCCATTCACGCTCAACAAGTTGATCAAATTCTGTTGAGCCAGCTTGGTCGTCTACGAGTATTGAACCATCTTCTTGGTTTGGTGTAGCGAGGTTACGATTTTCCTTGTTAAAGAAATCAATGGCGAGGTTGCGGATGATACTACTGAGCCAGGTCCGGAAGCGTGCGCGGTCGCGATTATAATGCTGGATGTTTTGTGACAGACGGATGAGGACTTGTTGGGTTAAGTCGTCAATATTGTCAGGTGGAACGTTCATTCCTCGCAGCACGTATGGAATGAAGCGTTGGTAGTGATCGACTAATTCTTTCCAAGCAGTCTGATCATTGAGATCGATTGCGCGAGCGATAAGAGTATGCCGAGTATCGAGGGATGTAGCCAAGTCTGAAGGCTAATAGATCTTCTTGAGGCTTCAATAGAAAAATGGGGGGTAAAGCCTGCGTGTTGCTGCAGTGTGAAGCATAAAAAAGCGCACCAGTGAAGGTGCGCTTTGAAGAGAATATTTTTATGTAATTGAGACTACCTGCGACGTCGAGCAAGTAAGGCGAGGCTGCCTAATCCGATGAGCGCTGTAGAAGAGGGCTCTGGAATAGCAGAGAATACTACGCCACTGATAGGGGTGTTCAAATTCGGTGAAACTGTAGACTGACCTGTAGCAGAGACTGTCAGTGTCGTGGTGTTGTCGATGCCTGTGACATCGAAGAAATACCAATCGGCTTGATAGGCAGCTGATGCTTGTGGTCGTATGACGGTGTGGGTGTATTCGTTTGTTCCATCAGACAATTTAATGTCAGATGGGTAATCTCGTGGGTCTGCGTTCCCGTCCGATTGTCCACCTGCTCCGACAAGCACGCCAATTCTTAGCGTGCTTGCGGTAGTGTTCATGTCGAAGCTGATCACGTTCGCGAAGGTCGATGAGTTCGTTCCATGGTTACGCCAATAGCCTACACTGAGGTCTGTGGCTGTTCCTGCAGTATTTTGAATCGGAACAGCAGCATTTATCCCAGTTTGAGTACTCGCGTTAACCGTGTGAGCGGCATGCCGAGAATACGTCATGTCTGTGGTGGCAGAGGTGGAAATATTGGTGCTGATCGCAGCAGTTTTAGAGGCGCTATTGTTGAAGAAAATATATCCATAATCTCCATAGCCTTCGGTGACCCACTGAGTTTCATCGAGGTTAAAGCCGCCACTGACGATGACAGCTGCATTGGTGTTTATGCCAGAAGTGGCAAAGGACAAAACTCCGAGGGCAATACAAGTATTGGTATGAATTTTCATATAGGGGGGTGGTGAATCTAGTTCTACGTAGGATGAATACGTAGAAATAATTTAACTACACTGTATAGAATGGCAAAACTTTCAGTCCTTGCAACTTTAAAAGGGAATTTCTAGTAGGGGGCGGAGGCTACTTAGCCAGAACGATAGATCGCGCTACAGTTTTCGCGATGAGCCTAGCTTTAGTTGCATGGGGGGGAAATGCGATCGAGGAACATACTTTTTTGTCTAACAAAGCAGTATGGGTATCGGTTACTTTATTCCTCCAGCTTGTTTGCAAGGAAGAAAGAAGTCTAAACGCGTATCCCTTTGGTATTAGAGATCAAGAGAACCTAGCCTTTTTCGTTAGGGGTGACGAGTCCGTGGGGGCGCTGGTCGGAGCCTTTGATATCGATATCGCCGATTTCTTGACGGGCGCGCTCAGCTTCTTTTGTAAGTTCGTCAGCGATTTCAGGATGTTGTGAAATCACATTTTTTTTCTCGGAAGCATCTGTATCGAGGTTGAACAACATCGGCTGCTTGAGTGTGGTGTAGAGTTTCTTTTTATTACCTCCTGCTTTTTTTGCCCAGTACGGTTGATCATCTACCGTGCGCGGGAAATGGATTTTCCATTGTTCGTTACGTACTGCTTGAAGATTGAGGCCATTGTAATAATAGAAATACTTATGAGGACTTTCATTTGTTTTCCCAGTGAGTAGGTCGAGAATATTTTTGCCATCCAAAGTCACATCCTTAGGAAGTGAAATGCCCGCTAAATTACTAAATAAAGGGAATAGATCCATGCTAGTGATCATAGCATCTGAGACATTCCCAGCAGGGATTTTACCTGGCCATGAGAAAATGCTAGGGACGCGTTGGCCACCTTCCATAGTGACGTATTTTCCACCGCTGAGCGGCTTTGCAGAACCATCTTTGGCAGGGCCGTTATCGGCGAAGAAAATGATCAGGGTGTTTTCTGCGATGCCAGCTTCGTTTACGGCATTGACTACGCGACCTACGCTGTGGTCGAGCTCTAACACAAAATCAGAATATACTGCGCCTTTGCCCTTGATGCCAGCTGCGCCTTTGAATGGGGCACTTGGTTCGATGGGAGTGTGAGGGATGTGATGGGCGAAGTAGAGGAAGAAGGGCTTTTCCTGATCACTTTTGATAAACTCGACTGCCTTGTCGGTGTAGAGTTTGGTGACTGAAGTGAATGGGATGTCTTCGGTTACGACTTCGCGATTGTGATAAATGGTGCGTTCGTCGACGCGATTTTTCTCTTTGTGGTAGTTGCTGTGAAGGCCGAAGTAGTCATCGAATCCTGCATCGAGTGGGTGTGAGCCTTGGACGTGAAAGCCGAGGTGCCATTTGCCAAACATTTGAGTGTAGTAGCCAGCGGATTTGAGTTGTTCCGCTATGGTGACTTCTTCTGGAGCGATGCCGTATTTGGAGTATTTTTCAGTGGGGTGACGAGATATTGGATGGCCTGCTCTCATTGGGTAACGACCAGTCATGAGCGCGGCACGGCTAGGTCCACAAACGGGAGCTCCAACGAGACAATCGGTAGAGCGAAAGCCACTGGCTGCCAATTTGTCGATATTGGGGGTTTTTACATTGGCTCCATAACAACCGACGTCGCCATAGCCGAGGTCATCGGCAAAGATGAGAATGATATTAGGTTTGGGAGACGCGGCTTGGCCGATGAGTGTGAGTGCTAGGAACAGGGCTGTGATGCTTTTAATCATGGTTAATTTACTTCCTCTAGAGATTTGGTAACTGTTGTTTTGTTGAGGTCAACCTCAGCTTGAGGGTTACGGGGTGTGAGATTAGTCGAGGGTGCCAGCTGGGCGGCTATTTTGTTTGAGATCGGCTTGATGAGCCTCCATGAGTATTGTGAGTTTTTGAACGATCTCGGGATATTGTTTAGCGAGGTTAGTTGATTCACTAATATCATTACTTAGATTATAGAGACCGCCTCGTTTGCCGCGGATTAGTTTCCAATCCCCCTTGCGTACGGCCATGCCACCGTGAGTGTAGAAAAACGCATCGTAAGGAGATTGTGCATCTGGTCGAGCTTCGAGTAAGGGAAGGATGTTATGGCCATCGATCACCCGGTCTGAAGGTATATTAGCGCCTGCGAGGGTGGAAAAGGTGGGTAGCAGATCCATCGCTGTTACGACTTCTTGACTGGTGGTGGCTGCAGGAATGCAGCCTTTCCATTGCATGATGCCGGGAACTCTGTGTCCACCTTCGTAAACGCTACCTTTCTTGCCGCGCAGTGGTTTTGCAGATCCAGTTTTAGGACCATTGTCTGAGGAAAAGACGACGAGGGTATTTTCTTCGAGACCGAGTTCGCGTAGTTTTTTGAGGACTTGGCCAGTGCTCCAGTCAAGTTCTTCTACTGCAGCTGGGTAGAGGAAGTCGCGCGAGGCTTTGTCTTCGCCTGGTTTGATAGTATCTAGTTGGTCTTTGGTGAAGCGCTTAGTGAATTCTGGTGATACATGGCAGGCGCGGTGCGGCATGCTGTGTGAGAGATAGAGAAAGAAGGGCTTGTCTTTATTTTTTTCAATGAAAGCGAGAGATTCTTCTGTATAGCGTTGAGTAAGGTAGTCTTGATCAGGATTGATTTCAATGACTTCACCATTACGAATCAAAGGAAGGTCGATAAAGCGTGGTGGCACCATGTCATTACTATATGGAAGACCAAAATAGTAATCGAATCCTTGGTTGTTCGGCATAAACTGTGGTGCGTCTCCAAGGTGCCATTTACCGACCATCCCAGTGGTGTAATTTTGCTTTTTAAGCAATTCGGCGATGGTAATTTCGTTGGGGTTCAGTCCTTTGGTTTTTCCCGTTTTTTTATCTTTGTTACCGGGAAAGAGGACATTGTTCAAATTTACTCGGTCAGGGTAGCTACCTGTCATCAGTGAGGCTCTAGCAGGAGTGCAAGAGGCGCTGGCCGAATAGAAGTTGGTAAAGAGAATTCCATCTTTTGCCATTTGATCAATGTGAGGCGTGGAGATATTTTTTGAGCCCATGCAACTCAAATCACCATAGCCTAGGTCGTCTGCATAGATGATGATAAAGTTTGGAGTGTTCGCTTTAGCGTGTTGTGAGGGGAATAAGAATAGGCTGGAAATGCCCATGTAGAAAAATGAAGAGAGTTTCATGCGCTGAGGTGCTGAGGGGATCGTGTAGGTTTTGCTGAGGTTCTGGATGAATTTCTCGAGTACTTGTATTATGAACCGATCATTACTCATGACAGAAATCGATTTATGCTTATGAGTTCGGTTTTTTGAGATAAAACTTATTTCGTTTTTCGCAAAAAAGAATCATAGCAGGAGTGGGGTAAGTCGTTTTTGGATTACCCCACAGATAGGCAAATAATTAACGGTCTCTAATCCGCTCCGGTTAGAGACCGCGAAGTTGATGTAATTAGAATGGAGTTGGAGCCCATTCTGGGATGCCAGACTCCTTAAGCTGTTTGTCGTAGCGGTGTTTGAAAGGTTGGTCTTCAGGTTTAATCATGGGAAGACCTTCATTGATCATGAGTGGCTTCGTGGACTCCCACCATTGGTCGTAGGATTTACGGAGACGGTCGACTACTTCCGGGAATTCGGCGGCGACATTGTTAGTCTCGCCAGGGTCTTTTGAAATGTCGAAAAGCTCTTTGTTATTATCGAGGCGCCATTGCTGGGTGCGAACCGCACATTTTTTATATTTAAAATCTTCGCGTTTACCTTCTGGCCAGCGGCCGCAGTGGATGAAGAGTTCGCGGTCAGCCCATTCGGTATCTGGATTTTCGAATAGAGGGAGGAGAGAGCGGCCCTCAAGCTTTTGCATTTTAGTAGGAAGTTCTGCACCTGCGAGTTCGACAAAGGTCGGATAAATATCTAGGTGAGCTGTGAGAGCTTGGATGTCGACTCCTTGAGGGAGTTTGCCTTTCCACTGGATGAAGAAAGGAACGTGAGTGCCTCCTTCGAAGGGGGAGTTTTTACCACCTCGTAGGCCAGCATTAAAATAAGGAATTTCTTTAGTGGAACCTTTTCCAACCGCCCCATTGTCGGTCATAAAAATAACGATAGTATTTTCGAGAGCATTCCATTCTTCAAGCTTGCTCATCATGCGGCCAAAGTTGTCATCAATATTTTCAATCATACCTAAGCGGCCTGCTGCATCTTTGCTACAACCCAGTTCGAGGAAGCGTTTCTTATATTTTTCAGGAGCGATGAAAGGACCGTGTGGAGCATTTAGCGCAATGTAAGCGAAGTAGGGGTTCTTAGCTTCGTGTTGTTGCTTGATCCATGAAAGACCTGCGTCGAAGAAGATGTCGGTGCAGAAGCCTTTGGTTTTTACGACGGTGTCGTTGTGGAGTAGGACGTTGTCGAAGTAGGTGTTCTCTGAATTGGCTGGAAAGTCTCCGTATTTTTCTTGGCCAATTCCTCCTGCGCCGTGCATCAGAACCTCGTCAAAGCCACGGCTTTGCGGGAGGTATTCAGGTTCGTCGCCGAGATGCCATTTACCGAAGAGACCTGTTGTATAACCAGCGGATTGTAGTGCTTGGGGGAAAGTGTAGGTGTCTAGGGCCATGCGTTCACGCTGTAAGATGGTGTGGGTGACACCATTTTTGAAGGGTGCACGACCACTCATGAGAGCGGCGCGGGTTGGGGCGCAAGTGGGGCTGACTTGGAAGTCTGTTAAGCGGGTGGCTCCCTCATAAAATTTATCGATGTGTGGGGTTTTTACGAGGGTGTTGCCCATGCAAGAGAGGTCGCCCATGCCTTGGTCGTCAGTGATGACGATGATGATATTGGGTTTGCTGCCTGCTAAGTTTTTGGCCGATGCGCTAGAGCCGAAAACTGCTAAAACGAGGCTGAGTCCGAATAGAAATTTAATTTTCATTGTTGTGAGTGTGGATATGAAGTCTGAGCTATTTCCCCAAGTGTAATTATTTTGTCTCCATTTTGAATACAAAATACAATACGGCGGTGGGCGCCAAGTCTTTCGGGCATTGATGTTGGCGTCTTTCTTTTTTACTCTAAAGAACTCAGGCTCAAACTGAATTCTTGACGATGTGGTTACTCACTTGATGTTATCTGTGTCTTCCGCTTCCAGGTTAAAGAACTGCAAATACACATATGAGTTGGCTCCAAGTTAAAGATTGCATTCTGCCGTTTACCGCAATTCAGCTGTATTTGTTCTGCCTACTCTACTTAATGGTGGCTCGAAAGAGGTTTGCTGGTTCCTTTTGCTTTTTAGCCCTGTTCTTGGGGGCTATGATCTTTTTCTTGGCGTGTTATTTGGTTGATATTCTAGTAGAGGATATTTCTTCACCGAAGCTCATTCAAGCGAGGATGTTTATCTTGTTCTCGATTGGGTTTCCATCCTTAGTGATCGCGTCTTCGAAGCTTAATCAGTTGTGTTTCTCTAGGAAAAAAGTACTGTGTACTTACTTCCTAGGTGTGGGACTATCTTGTGTGTATATGCTCTTATTTAGCTTGGGCTGGAGGACGTTTTTTGGGGCTGACGGACGATACGCTCCGACGATTTTTCCAAATTTTCATCCAAGTTTTGTATGGGGGCAAGTTATGGCTGTGACTACTGCATTAGTCCTAGTTGTGATCCCTTGCTCCTACCAATTGATCGTGACTAGTTATCGTGATTTGAAGAGCAAAGCCTTTGTTTCAAGTGCAATTTTATTTGCGGTGCTTTTTGTTATAGGAATTCTGAGTAAGCAATGGTGGTTGTATTATGTAGGCTCCATAGTGTCAGCTTCTATATTTCTTGCGGCTATTTATGTAGATATTCATCATTTGAACCAGACTGCTTCGTTTATTAAAGATGAACTTCGGAACCAAGTACTTAATGGTAGTAATGATACCTCGGGAAGGGTTTCAGAATTAATTGAGAGTCTTGAGGAGTCTTCGCGTGGCAATCTCGAAGTCTATAAAATGCGGATTAGAGAGGTTCTCAGTATGATTGCTGATGACGCTATAGAGTCGGGGGGGGATGTGGAGCTGTTGTTGAAGAGAAATCAGGAGAATTGGAGTAAGATTGATCAAGCTGAGGACTTGAAGGCGCTGAGCGACGTTACCGAGAATGAAACACAAGAGCTTTCAGAGATTATCGTTAATATTCCTCATCAGCGGCGAGCTCAGGTGATTCGAGAAGTGAAGGAGTATGTAGCCAGCCATTTAGATCAAGATCTTAAGGTTAATGGAATTGCCGAAGTGTTTCATGTGAGTAAGTCTTACCTAACAAATGGATTTAAAGAGATCGAGAGCGAGACACTCAATCAATATATCACTAGATTGCGCATTGAGAAAGCTAAGGGCTTATTGAAAAGGCAAACAGTGACTGAGACTGCTTTTGATGTTGGATTTAGTAATTCTAATTACTTTTCGACGGTCTTTAAGAAAATTACCGGAAAGACGCCTAAAGAATATCAAAACTATCTAAAATCAGGAGTTTAGAGGTATTTTAAAGCGATATTAGAGATGTAAAAGTCATAATTAGAGGCGTGAGGACTGTTTCTTGTGCAAGGTTTTGGCGGAATCTAAACAATAAACACTATGCGACCTAAGACCTATCCATTTTTCTTTATCACACTATTGCTGCTCTTCGCAGTCGCTGATGCGGCTCCTGATAGGACGACGAATCGCTATGCCACTGTGGAGGATGCTGCGTATTGGCCTTCAGTGAATGAGGGGGATTACATTTTTTTCCAGGGGAATAGTGATGGGGGGGATAAAATTTATGCACCGGGTGGTGACCCTAAATTTCTTAAGATTCAATTACCAGTGGGTAATAAAATTCTCATTTATGCGGGAGACTATGAGCGAATTTATATCAATGGAGAAGACTGTCTAGGAACGAAAGAGAATCCGACGATAGTGACGAACTTGGGCGGGCAAGTTCGTTGGGGATACAGTACGGAAAATAATCAATACCGGACCTTGGAATTGTTTAATTTCGAGCACCTTTATCTGACGGGTAAATATGATGCGGAACAGCAAACGGGCGACCCTGCTTACTTGGGGCATGATGGTGGTGAGGCGCTCGATTCTGGTGATTATTATGAGCGTTATGGGATGTGGGGGAATCCGAAATGGTCAGGGCCAGTGTACCATGGGAGCTATGGCAATGGAGTACGGATCCGAGGTTTTCAGACAGTTAAGGTGGATTATGTCTCTAGCTGGGGAGGTTACTTTGCTTCTTTTAATATTAAGACTGACAATCCAAGCAATCCGAAAGAGGTTGAGGTCGATGTGCAGGATTGTTTTGCTGGTTTTGGAGAAGGTGAGGCGTTTTATATCTCCTATTCGACAGGGGCTGCTGAGCAGGACATAACTAAGCTTACCTTGCGCAATAACATCACGGTGTTCACTGGGGCGGAGGCTTTGCAGACGGATAATTTGGCCGAAGGATCGGTGATTGAAAATAATGTCTGTCTTGGAACTGCCACTTTTTTTCGTCATCCTTTCCAAGCGCGTTTTCAGGATAACCTTCATCAGCTTTCATTTGTGGAGGGGAATGTCACGGTCCAGAATAACCTGCTGATTGGAACCAATGGAGCTCTGCATCAATTCCGCTATCGCGATGCTAATTCAGGGTCCGTGACAGGAAGAACTGACCCAGCCGCCAATAAGCCCGTGACGATGCAGAATAACTTCTATGGTTTTGGGCGAACCACCATGGGTTATATGTGGCAAGGTGACGGCATCACACCCTATGTTTTTAAAGGAAATGTCTATGGTGCGATTAGCGTGCCAAATTCTGACGACACCCTGAGTGTGCCAGCGACCGAAGAGTCAGGTTTTTTCAATATTGGTAATAATAACAATGCGATTAGCTTTGAGGACAATATCTACCCAGCTGGGCGCGATCTCTATTTTGTGAGTACTGTCGATGGCGGAAACATCACCCGCACTGGCAATCAGCAGCAGGAAGCTCCTATGATTCAGTTTAAAGATTCTGGATTCCCGAATGAAATTGACTGGAGAACGATCACTTTTTGGTCGCCGACCTATAAGAACACTCCTCCTGACTCAGGACTGGATAAAAATGGGGAGTTCATCCCCTATCAGGTAGGAGACATTGTGATTTATTACGATTCCGACGGGAATACGAAGTTTTTCGAATGTGTGCAGGCACATGCTGGGAACTTTGATCCAAATAGTTCGCCAGCCTATTGGTCACAGATGACGTGGAATGGCAGAGATCTTCCACCCTTTGATTTACGGATTCAAAAAGACACCTACTACAACTACCGAGGAATGGGGCTGACCTACAATGAAGCCAATGAAACTTCCGAGGACCTCACAGCTCCGGTCATTAGCCTAGTGGGAGGGGATGCGAATTTTAAGGTCGGAAGTCCGTATTTTGAACCAGGTTTTACCGCGCTTGATAATAAGGATGGTGATATTTCAGGTCAGGTCGTGGCGGAATGGGTGGGGGAGGAGTATGACTCCGAGCAGATTGGTAACTATCTGAGGCGTTATCAGGTCGTGGATGCGGCGGGTAATGTCTCACAGGAAGTGTTGCGTGTGGTGAGTATCTCAGACACGAACGTGACGATTACCAAAACGATTAAGATCAATATGCACCAGAACGGTCCAGTGAACCTGAATGACTGGACGGATTTGGGCAACAATACACAGGGGCTACTGAACCCTAAAGGTGAAACTACTGTTACTCAGCTTTCTGACAGTGATGGGAATGCGACAGGCTATGTGTTGAGTATCGATAATACGGAAGGTGGGAGCTCTGAGCATTATAAGACACATAACAATGGCAGTGGACGTGCAATTGGAGATTTTCCTGCGGTGGTCACGCAGCGCGGACTACGAATCCGCGATCCTCATGAAAATCCCTGTCAGTTAGAGTTTAGCAATCTCCCAAGTAATGTGTTTTATGACGTCTACTTTACGGGCTATGTGGCAGGAACTGGCAATACCTTGGAGTCAACTTTATCGCATACTTCGAGTGCGCAATCAGCATCCATTAATGTCCGTGATAATGCGAGTGAAGTGGGACTGCTAGCGAGTCTTCCCAGCGAGGCGAATGGCACGCTTGTGGTGGATTTTAGCACTGCCACTTCTGGTGGGCAGCCCAATATTTCAGGAGTGATTTTACAGGAGAAAACAGCAGCGGGGATTGCGAGCGGGCCTCCAAGTATGAATCAACCAGCTGCGCTGTCGGTCAATCTTGGTGAGACAGTGGCGCCGATCGACTTGGTGTTGAGTGATGAAGATAGTGCTGTCAATACACTCACGCTGACAGCTTTCACTAGCAACCCAGAGGTGTTGGCTTTGGATGGAATCGTGCTCAGTGGTGTGGGGGAAAATCGCCAAGTGACTCTAGCTCCCTCTGCCGCCGGTCAGGTGGAAGTGACCTTGCTGTTAGGGGATGGCGTGACTTATGTGCCCTACAGTTTTCAGTTGCATGTGAACGACCCTAATAAACCCTCGGCCACGCCAGTGGGAGATGGAGTAGGCTACGATTTGCAAGGAGATGAAGTGTCTAACTTTCGATCAACAACAGAAAGTAAGTCGTTAGATATCGATACGAATCATACCTATGGATCGGAGGGCTATTTTTTTTACGGCAATGGAGCCAATGCCAATAGCAACACGGATGGGTCCCCAGCATGGGTGAGCTCGATAGGGGCAGCGGCCAGTAATGTCGTGGTGCTGGCTGGCTACGATGACTTTGATGATCCCACTGCGAGCATTGAGGGGGCTGTGACCGATTGGACGTCGACAGGGATTGGCACTTATAGAAATGACACAGCAGACATGTGGAGTGAGCTATTGAACTTTACCTTGGCGAGCTCAGCTCCGAGGACGTTTCGGCTCGGTGTGATGGCTGGCAATGAAGGGAATGCAGACGGTCGGTGGGATCCCGCAGGTTTTCGACTCCTCTATGCAGGCGAGGTGCTGGCGGAAGTAAGTGGCTTGGAGACGGCGCTGGGATTGGTGTTCTTTGATATCACGCTTCCACAAGGTTTCAGTGGGGAGCTGAGCCTCGAAGGACAAACGCGCGATGTCGCAGCTGGTCGCGGTCCGAGCCTAGCGGGAGTGGTGTTTGATGCGCCACATGGTGAGGTGTTTGATGCGTGGATGGCTGAGTATGGCTTAGCCGGTGAAGTGGCCAGTTTTGATGCGGATGCGGATGCAGACGGGATGCCTAATGGTGCCGAATTTGTGTTCGGTGGGCAGCCTTCAGTAAAAAATCATTGGGAACCCACGATGGAGCACCAAGGTGCTGAGATCGTGTTTAACTTTGAACGCAGCTCGATAGCGAACAATAGCACCCTTCAAATTTTTCAATATAGTGAGAACCTCACACAATGGACGGACTTGCCTCTGATGGGCGACGTTCCAGAGGAAGTGGTGATCGGTGCTGCATCTGGGGGGGCTGAACCAATCACGATTCGTATTGATAATGCGTCGATTCGCAATCAGCTCTTTTGGAGGCTGAAGGTATCATTAAATGAATGAGCAGCGACTTATACCAAATCGCACTCCAAAAAAGACGAATGATTTTTTTGAGAGCTTGAAGAATTGCGCTACGCGGAAGAAAAGTGGTGTCGGGCTCTTTGTTGATAAATCTGCGTTTCTCTTCAGTCACGATGCTCGCATCGCTTCTTCATCGAGCCTTGATTTCTCAACAAATTGCACCGGCATTCGTCTTTTATGTGAAGAGAGGTCAACTGGTAAGTTGAAGTCCCTTTCTATTTGGTTTGTGATGAAGTGTGTTGAACAACGGAATCTGGCTTTTATACGCACTCTTATTGAAGCTCTACTTGGCTTACGGTGCAGGATTGGTTCCGTTTCGTTGTTTAAAGTTTCAGAACGCTGCTCTCTCATTTACACATTCATGCATGTTGACGATATGCCCGCAGTCGTTCTGGAAAATCGATTTGTGTTGTTCATTGAAACTTGTTTTCGATAGCTGTTAGGCTGTTTTTGCTTTTAATGCCACAAGTGGCTGATAATCGATCTGCTTTTGCCAGAGTGTAAGCATAACCACACTCAACTTGCGTGCTACAGCGACGATCGCTTTGCGTTTTGCGATTCGTCCACCACGCTCTGCGATTCGCATACCATGCCTCTTAAGGTCGCTATCAGGGCTGCTTTTGCGCATGATATACTGTGCACATTGAACCAGTAGTGTTCGCATCTGCCTGTTGCCCGCTTTACTTATGGAGAGCTGCTTATCGACATCTCCAGATTGGTCTCTTCGTGGAACGAGTCCTAAATAGGCAGCTACATCTCGTGAGTTTTTAAAACGAGATGCATCATCTATAGCCAGAACGAAGCTAACCGCTGATAGAGCTCCGACGCCAGGTATTTGCATCAAACGCTTTGCTTCAGGGTGCATTTCAAGCATTTCCTCTTTGAGGTAGCGATCGGATTCTTTGATTTGCTCAGTCATCGTTTCAATCACTACGAGTAGCGGTTCTACTAACTCAAGTTTAGTTGGATATGTGGCGAGTGCTTTTCTTGCATAGCCTGCAAAACTTGCTGAACTAGGGGACATCAGCCGTACCCCAAGGCTTTTAAGGCTAAACCTAACAGAGTTGATGAGATCAACACGTCGTTTTACCAAGGTGTCACGCATCGCGATACGTTGGCGGTTTTCGAGATTATCAACCGACCCGTGCTCTATAGGGTACAGCAAGCTTGTATCAACGCGCGCGATCTTGGCGAGCATTTGGGCATCTCGTTTATCACTTTTGCGTTCGTTGCAATAAATGGCGCGTAGTTTACGCGCATTGGCGACAATGACTCTATGACCTCGGTCTTTGAGATAGTTGCTAATCCATGGGCTGTGAGTTCCGACTTCCATAGCGATGAGTGCATTGGGGTAATTCGTGCAGAGTGTATCGAGTCCTGCGTAGCTATTAGGAATAGTTTTTTCGACAAGGGTATCTCCATTCTTGTCTAGTACACAGATTTGATGTTTTTTATCACTGAGGTCGACGCCGACTACTGTTGCTTGCTTTGTGTTATTTTCCATAATGCATGAGCTTACCAGCAACCATGGCGCGGCCTCACCTCTCTTCTCATCCTATCTCATTTGAATCGCGAAGTGCTATTATTGGTAGTCGCCACCTTGATCGCTCTGCTTACACGATTCGCGCCAACTCGCTAATTCAGCAGCGAGTTTGGTGACGATTTCTGGGTGCTGCTTAGCGATATCCTTCTTTTCGTAAGGGTCTTCGCTGAGGTCATAGAGTTCCCAAGATTTCCCTTTGTTGGAGCTGTAAAGTTTGTAGCGCTGGGTGTGCCATGCGAGTTGCGTTTTACATTCGAACCCGATGGCTTTTTGGCGTTCTTTTTTTTCACCAGTCATGAGAGGAATGAGGGAAATGCCATCGAGAGGACGTTTGCCGGTGTATTCGGCTTGGATGGAGTCGAGAATGGTTGGCAAGTAGTCGCTGGTGACAGCGGGGAAGTCAGTGACGGTGCCTGCTTTGACCTTTGCTGGCCATTCAAGAATGCCTGGGACGCGGACGCCACCTTCGTAGAGGCTGCGCTTACGGCCTTTAAATTTCGCAGCACTGCCCGGCGCTTCCTTCTGACCTTCTGGGCCATTGTCGGAGCAGAACCAAAGCATGGTGTTCTCTGACACACCCGCTTGCTTGAGCGTGGCACGCAAGCGCCCAATCTGCTCGTCCATCGCGGTGACACAACCGTTGTAGTTCTTTTCGAAGTCGGTGGCGTCTGGGTACATGGCAGCGTATTTGGGGCCGGCAACCACAGGAAGGTGAGGAGTGTGGAACCAGATGACGGCAAAAAACGGTTGTTGCTTTTCTGCTGCTTTTTCGACGAAGGGCACGACTCGATCCATGATGACGCGCGAGTCATCACCTTCGAGGTTGTCGGTCACGATAGAGCCTTGTTCATTCCAGTAATGCGTGCCGAAGGGCTCGGCTTTGGATTTGTCCTGAATGAAGTCCCAGCCTTTTTTGAGACTGCCCGTGCCGAAGTCTTTTGGTTTAAGCATCGGGTCCCAAGTCGGGACTTTGGATTCGGTGGAAAAACAGGTGTCGAAACCGTGGAGCCATGGAGGGCTAAATTCCTTGGTGTTATTGGGGCGACCTCGATTGGCGTCCTTGATTTCTGTCGTCATCGTGCCGAGGTGCCATTTTCCAAAGTGTCCTGTAGTGTAGCCTTGTGTTTTGAGAAGTTCGGCGATGGTGAGTTCCTCAGTCTTCATCTTTCCAGTATTTGCATAATAGACGCCATAGCGGAAAGGGTGGCGGCCAGTGATCGAGGAACCACGAGTGGGACTGCAGACTGGGGAGGAAGAATAAAAACGGTTGAGTTGCATGCCCGCAGCGGCCATGGCATCGAGCTCTGGAGTCTTGATCGGTGTGTCAGGATTGAAACACTGCACATCTCCCCATCCAAGGTCATCTGCCATCATGAGGATGATGTTTGGCTTTTCGGCTGCGAATGCGAAGCTTGAAGAAAACATAGCCATTGCCGAATAGAGAGCTGGGAGAGCCTTGGCTCGAGTTTGGAAGAGAAGTGGGTTCATAGAGAGTTTGTTGTGGAACGAAGGTACGTAGCGTGATTGGTGTGACTATCAAAAAAAGATGGAGAAATGGAGTTACTCCATTCACGCTGTCGAAAGTCATCATGTCTAAGGTCGGGTTAGTAAAATCTGGTGATTTTGGCCCTGAGGGGCATTGGGACCACGCGATGGTGTCTCTGACGTCCGACCTTGTAGACTTTCGACACTCAGTGACTCGAAAACGCCTTCGCCATAAGGCACACTGTCTTGTACTGGAGACATCACTTAGTTCAGAAATCGAGACCGGCTTTTCGGTAGTGTACTTTCGCAGCTTTTGTGACGGTACGGGGTCACGTGTCACAGAAGTGTGGGCACAAAAAAGCGTGAGGTGGTGACCACGCTCACGCTTTTTGAGAAATAAAAATCGTGTCGTTTACTTACGGCGACGCATGATAAGTGCGAGTCCGCCAAGACCAAGAAGTGCAGTACTGGAAGGTTCTGGTACTGCCACAACACTTCCAACTAGCTGAAAATTATCTGCTGTCATAGTTCCCCCTATATTTTCTCTTGAGGAATAAATAAAAGTAAGCGTATCTCCATTTGAATACCCAGCGGACTGGTAACTAGGGCTATATGTCTGTAGCTCAAAATTTCCAGACGCAGAAGCTGGATCTGCATTATTTACAATAACGTCTTCAGTTGCTGAGCCATAGTCTAAAAAGTAACAGTGACGAATTGAGTTCCCAGAAGCAGGACTTTCTACATAATCAACAAATGCGTTATCAATGACTAGCACTTCACCAGCTGACAGGCCTGACACGGTGAAATTAAAGCTCACAAAGTGGTTAGCATTTGTTTGGTCTCTGTGAGCTGCATTTGAGCCCAGAGTTTTTACAAGGTTGCCGTTGACTGCATCGGTGGCCCAAAAGCCGCCAAAAGAAATAGCTGAAGCCGTTCCATGATTTTGTGTAGTTGCATCAAGAGAACCACCCGTAAATTCGAAGAGTGCCAGAGTAGCTGCTTTAGAGGTCGCAGTAGCTATGACACTAGTAACTGCGAGTGAGAGGATAGTTTTCATATTGCTTTGTGTATTTAGAGTGATGAATAGGTTTGGAGGCGACTACAGTTAATGTTTAGGTGATTATTACTAGGTCTGTAAAACTCTTATAGTAAACGACTGTTCAAAGTAAGTCTAGGTTGAGGGGATGTTTTTTGAATGAGCTGTGACATTTCGGAGAGAGAAAGATGGAGGTCTTGATTGATCAAGTAGCGGTTAAAACAGTACGACGAGTAAAATAGAGGGTCATGAAATTTAAGCTTGCTGCTGGAATGAAGGTACGGAGCGTGATTGGTGTGACTATCAAAAAATGGTGGAGAAATGGAGTTACTCCATTCACGCTGTCGAAAGTCATCAGGTCTAAGGTCGGGATAGCAAAATCTGGTGATTTTGGTTATGAGAGTCATCGCGATCACGCGATGGTGTCTCTGACGTTCGACACCTCTGTGACTCGAAAATGCCTTCGTTAGGTCACACGGAATTGTCTAGGGTGCGTCGCTGGTTCAAGCTGAGGCGGGCTTCTAGCCAGCGGATTGTATGTGCGTAGGCCCTGTGGTTTGCGCGGAGCGCTTCACCTCAGGCTGAGTATGAATCTCGGTTTTGCCGAGGTGGGAGTGGGCTGAGAGAAGAGGTGAAGTGTGCATGGGTTGAGAGGGAGAGTATGAAAAAAGCGTGGGGTGGTGACCAGGCTCACGCTTTTGGTAAATGGCACAAAAAGAGAGCAACGAGATGAATCGTTGCTCTCTTTGGAAAGAATTTTTGGAACTTGTCTTACTTGCGGCGGCGCATGATGAGAGCGAGTCCTCCGAGACCGAGAAGCGCAGTGCTGGAAGGTTCTGGGACAGCTACTGTAGACTCTAGTGTTACACTCCGGATATTCTTGTTTCCTTGGTCATCTTGACCATAAGCAACAAATTGGTAATTTTCAGTAAAGTCAAATGATGTAATTGTGCCGGCACCTTGATCTACGCCATTTACTGACCATGACCAATTGGCTCCACCTGTGCCATTATTAACAATGCTCATTACAACAGTATTAACTTGGTTTAATGGAAGTAAACCAGCACCCAAGAGTTGACCAAATGATCCATCCATCGAGTAGAAGTTTTGGTTGTCTGCATTTACACCAAAACCTTCGATGGTAGTAGCAGCATCTCCTGCGACATTGCCTGTAAAGGGGTGGAAACCTGAGTAGGCGCCCATATCTGTATCGTCACTTACCAAGCCAAACGAAATTCCACTTGCACCTCCACGACTGGTCATAAAGGAGTCCACCGTCAATTTAAAGCCACCAGTTGATTGGAAAGTATTTGATGTGTATACGAGAGCTCTTTGTTGGTAGTTTGTACCACTCGCAGAGACATATTGCAGGTTCCCGTTATCGTCGAAAGATTTAGTAGCAGTAATAGAATTGTTAACGAGGCCTCCGCCGATGCCGCCTAAGCCTGTGTCGCCAGCGTCTACTACATTAGTGGCGAGACCGTCTCCCATAAAGACGTCTTGGTAGAGAACTGCAGCTTGAGAAGAAGCTGCAGCGAGGATGCTGCTTGTTGTAATTAGGAGAATTTTTTTCATAGGTAGTTGTTTTTTAACATGAGCGATGCCCATTTAGTATATGTTGGTAGATAGGCGCTAACTTGTGAAGGGGAAAAGGCAAACAGTTGTTTGGTGTTAGAGGTGTATTGTTTTTATTTTGAATGATTTGCGATTAATTCGGTGGAGGAGGGGGCTGATCTGTTACTTTTTTCTTTTTTTAACCCTTTTAGGGGAGCTTTCTTGAGTGAGTGGGTCGTTAAGTTCAGTGGAAAGGGTGGTGAGGGCGGTACGCATTTCTTCGAGCTTACTTGCGTATTCTGGGTTTTGGGCGAGATCGTCCATTTCGTTGGGATCTTTTTTGAGGTTGAAGAGTCGTTCGACTCCTGCGGTCGGGTAGGAGATGAGTTTCCAGTCTCCTTTAGTGATCATGCGCTGACGGTTCATGTAAGCGCCGTAGATTGAGTCGTAGTGTTGAGTTGTTTCACCACGTAGGAGGGGCATGAGGCTTTTGAAGTCAATGGATTCATCTGGAGCACCAGCGAGATCGATGGAGGTAGCTGTGACGTCTTGGAGATAGATGGGTGTGTCGATCTGCGCACCAGCTTTGACGCCTGGTCCTACTACAAGGAAAGGAACGCGTACGCTGTGGTCATACATGTTTTGTTTGCCGCTGAGTCCGTGGTGGCCAACGGCAAGACCGTGATCGGCTGTGAAGACGATGTAGGTGTTGTCGGCTTTACCAGATGATTTTACAGCTTCAAGGATGCGACCGATTTGGTCGTCCATGTGGGTGATGAGGGCGAAGTATTCTTGGCGATGGACTTTGATGGCGTACTCTGTGCGTGGATAGGGCATGAGCTTTTCATCACGCAAGGTGAGACCACAGATTTTATCGGCGTAAGGGTACTGGCCGAGGACGTTTTTTGGGAGTTTGATGCGATCGAGCGGGTAACGATCGATGTATTCCTTAGGTGCTTGGCGAGGATCGTGTGGGGCATTGAATGCGAGATACATGAAGAAGGGTTTATCTTCTTTGGCTGCGGTTGTTAGAAACTCGGAGCTGTCGTCAGCTAGGACTTCACTCCAGTGTTTGCCACCCTCCCAGAATCCACCATATTTGGTTTCCCATGGTTTCCAGCCTTCGGCGTAATCTTCTGGGCTTTTTGGGCGATTGTATCCTGCAGGCGTTTGCTTTGGCATGCCTTGGCGGATGTTTTTGGTGACATTGAAAAGTGAGACGGGAGTAGCATGTGGGACATGCCATTTACCTGCAAAGTAGGTTTGGTAGCCGGCTTGCTGCATGCGTTGTCCCCACATTTGCTTATTTTCTATGGCTGGCTTAGTACTTTCTTGAGCTTGCCAGAGAAAGCGGCCATTGTTGAGCATAGTGCGGCTAGCTGCACAGACGGCTCCTCCCCAGGCTCCCATGTTGTAAGCGTGAGTGAAGCTGGTGCCAGCTTCTACCATGCTGTCGAGGTGCGGGGTGTCTATATCTAGCATTCCTGCTGCACCGAGGGTTTCGTAGGACATGTCGTCGGCAATGATGAAGACAAAGTTTGGCTTTTCGGCTGCAGCCTGGGCGGAATAAACGCTAGCGAGAGTCAGAGCGCCAAATAGGCGAATGAGTTTGGAGAGAAGTGGTGATTGCATAGAGTGTGTGGTAAAAGGATTTATTTACTGGGCTGAAAATGGTCCGTGCGGAATGGGTAGGCGGGTAAGCCCTCTGCATTGACTAAGTTCACTGATGGTTTGCCAGCGAAGGCATAGCGCACATAGAGAGGTTTTTCTAGTGTAGATGAACGTAGCTTAATGGTTGTGCCATCGATGCTTGCTTCGGCCTGGACCCATTTTTGTGAATTATCGGCGATCCAGAAGCCGGTAGGGCTCTGCGCGTCGCTGGTTTTAAGACCCTCTGCGTTATCGAAGTGTACGAGGATGTGGTCTCCTTTTGGTTCTACATTTTTGAGTGTTGGGCCTTGGGCTGTGATTTTTTTGTTAAGTGTGTCGCGGGCTGCGAGCAGTGCGAGGCGCTGGCCGACTGGGAGTTTGTCTTTTGGGTGGATGTTTTTGGCGTCACCGAGGTCAATGTTATTGGACACTGAAGTGTGGGGGAGCTCGTGTGCTTTAAGCTGCGATTCTCGCATCCATGCCCAAGAATGTGTCTCAGGGTGCTCCATTCCAAGTTTCGGTCCAGAGATCCATGGGGCGTCGTAGCCTGGCAGCATCGCGATGAGGAAATGCATGGAGTCATTGTGCCATTCTTTGCGGATTCGTTGTATCCACGCATTTAGAGTGTCTCCGTATTTGAGCATACCTGAATTGCGCGAAAACCATGGCTCTTTTACCATGCCGAACATCGATTGGGTGTTGCGTTCTCCTTGGTACCAAACGAGGCCACGGCAGGCGTAGGGCGCGAGTGGGTGGAGCATGGCGTTGTAGAGGAGGTTGGTCTGACGGCGAAGAAAGACATCATCTCTTTTTGTCCAAGGGGCTTTTTTGAGGATTTCGGTGATTTGCTGCTGCGCTTCGGTGTTGGCATCAAATTCCTCGATCATGGTCTTGAAATGAGGGACGGTATCGATCATGTCGCGCGGCATCCAGGCTTCCAGTGACGAACTTCCCCAACAGGTGAGGACGATGCCGATGGGGGCTTTTGCTTGCTGTTGGAGATGATAGGCAAACGAGAGTGCGACGGCACTGCTGGGCGCTTCAGTGGACCATTGCCCTTCGAGTTGGTCTTGTTCGGTGAAGGCGACGGTTTTTTTGACTTCGAAACTGCGGATATTGGTGGCCTTGCGTGCGAGTGGGCGGACGTCAGGGGTGTGGCCCATCTGCATGTTCGATTGGCCCGAGCAGATCCAGACTTCGCCGACGAGGATGTTGGTGATCGTCAGGTGGTTTTTTGAATCAGAGACTTTAAGAGTTTGTGCTTGGGCGTTGGCTTCTAGCGGGCCAAGTTTGACTGACCATTTGCCTTGTGCATCGGCTTTGGTTAATTTTGTCTGCCCTGCAAATTCAATGGTGACGGAGCTGCCAGCATCTGTTGTGCCCCAGATGGGAACAGGAATGTCTCGCTGGAGGACGGCATTGTCAGTGAATGGAGAGGCGAGTTTGAGTTCTGCCATTGCTGAAATGGTCAAGAGGCTTATCGAAATCGCTAGAGAAATGAGTTTCATAGGGTGTGAAGTGAGAATGGAGGTTTAACGGTTTACAAAGTGAGTTTCTATCATCATTCCCAGAAAAAGAATGCCCATCTAACTCCCGAGAGAGCCTGATGGGCATTAATGTATAAATTTTTGGATTTCGTCGCGTTTATTTGCGGTGACGGCTGACTGGTCCGCCATAGCGAGATGCTAGCGTCTGCGACGAAGGATGAGAGTGAGACTTCCGAGGCCAATAAGAGCGGTGCTGGATGGCTCTGGGATGGCTACAGCTGTCAGTAATCCTGTTGTCTCTGAGAATTCGTATCCAATTCCATTTTCGGAAATGCTCCAGACGCCGGAATTTTCAGTGAAGCTACCTAATGTACTGGAGAGAGAAAATGTGTTTTCGTATGTCTCCGTGAGATTTGTTGCATCTACGAGGATCCATGAATCACCAAGGGTGGTGGAGGCGCCAGTGAGGTCGAGATTGAATGTGCCTCCCAACGAGAGTAGGCCGCCAGCACCGGAAATTCCATTGTTAATGCCGTTTGCTCCGATGGAGAAACTGAGTCCGGATCCTGAGCTAAGTGAGAGGGACCCTGCGTCAAGAAAGGTGTTTCCCGTGTAATTGTTTTGTGCACTGCCGAAGACAACGTCACCGCCCAAGATGGAAATGTTTCCTGCTCCAGCGATTCGTGCGTTTAGTGAAAGTGTGCCCGTACCATTATTGGTGATATGGAGGTCGTTCACTAAGTTGACGGCGTTTTGTGTGCCGTTGGTATGGATACCTCCATTAATAGCGACATTCGCATTCGTGTTAGATGTGAGAGCTGCTGTGCCTGTGCTGGACGCAAAATTGAAGGCGCGCGCACGGGTTGCGCTTCGCCATACTGAAAAGCTCTGGTTAGCGGTGGCCGTGTTATCAAAAGTGAGACTGCGCACAGTCATGTTTCCGTAGGTGCTGCCTACCGCCTTAGCGTTTGTAAGAATGAGGTCTGCCTCGTTGTTGAAACTTGGGGCAGAGTCCCAGTTGTCAGCAGTGATCAGGCGGGTGTCGGTTCCGCCTCCATCCCAAGTGAATGTGGCTGCGTTTACTCCTGTCATCATTAGAAGGCAGGCGCTAAGAGCGGGGAGTGATTTTTTCATGTTGTGTATTATTTATAGTTGTTTGTGTATTTCTAAGACTCCTTGAATAAGAAGGGGGGAGTGCGTCCTGTCAATATTTTTACATTTTGAGAGACATGGATTTATTATTCCATAAATGATCTTTTATTGTTCTGCCGATTCGAGAGGAGGTGTGATTAGCGTGGACCGGTTGGGAACAAAAAAGCCTTTCAATACCTAGGAAGGATTGAAAGGCTTTGGTGAAAGGATGCGATGTAAGCTTATTACTTACGACGGCGCATGATAAGGGCGAGACCACCGAGACCGAGAAGAGCGGTTGCTGATGGCTCTGGGACGGCTGTGACAGTTACTGAGCTGATAGACCTTGCCGCTTCATTGTCCTGTCCGTAAGCAGCAAATTGATAGTTCTTAGAGAAATCAAATACTGCGATATTTCCAGTCGCTTCCTGTGACCCATTGATTGAGTATGACCAGTTGGCGCCACCGAGGCCGTCAGCTAAGACGCTGAAGGATACATCTACATCTGAACCATTCTTTGGGAAATTGGTCGTTGAATCTAAGGCTTGCGCTACGCTAGGGGTGGTGCCATCTGAGTTCACGAAGTTGAGACCAGTGTTAACTCCTTGTTGCGTATTAAGGTTGACCCCAATACTATAGACAAGTGATGCAGCTGCAGGCTCGTTGAATCCAAAAGGGTTGAATCCTGTAGCTGAAGCGTTCACAGCAGTATTACCATACGTAGAGAAGTCGGTCTCATCACTGACTAGGCCAAAGGCCATCAAGTTGGCTAAGCCTACGCTTCCAGACCAGTTGTATGTAACATCTACGATGAAGCCTCCATCAGATTGCCAAGAATTAAGAGTGTAGCCTACTGCGCGAGACTGGTAGTGGCTGTTGCCGCCGTTGTTAAAATTGAGATTTCCGTTATCGCCCCATGATTTAGTAGCGCCTCGGCTTCCCATTCCGCCGCCAATGCCTGCATTGACCGCTAGTCCATCATTATCAAAGGTGTCTTGAAAGACGATAGTTGCTTGGGCGTAAGTTGAAGTGAGTGCTGTTGTTGCTACTGCTGCGAGTACGGGGAGTGTGCTTTTCATAGTTGTTGTGTGTGTCAATATTCCTGAGACTTATTCAATAAGCGGGTTTTTGTGCTGACGGTCAAGGGGTTTGTGGTGTTTTTCGTTAATCGTCACAAAATATTCGTAAATAGATTAATGTCTTGTGTGTGAGTAACGTGCGGATGAGGGTGGGCTAGGTGTTTTAACTTCGCTGGAGCAGTGGAGAAGGGAATGAGGGGGCGCAAATCTATTTTTCTTTACGGCTGCGGGGGCTCTCATGCGGAGGGCTTTATTTGCTGGAGCTTGTGAGGTTCACTGAGGTGGAGCCGAAGCTGATTAATGCCGCATGGTGGGATGTGGCATTGCTTGTGGAGACGTCCGCTGTGGTTACTTTGACGGAATCTACTAGGATGTGGCGGTTGTCATCTTGGCTGTAGATGGCGAAGCGGAAATCCTTTGAGAAGTCGAAGTTTGGGAGGCGGCCGTTGGCTTCTTCGGTGTTGTTGATGGAATATGCCCACTGGGCACCGCCAGTTCCATCGCTCAGAATCGAGAAGGAGACTGTCACTAGGTCACTGCTGGTTTCGCTGGGCAACTGCGCGTTTTGTCCAGAATTGTGCAAGGGAATTACATGGCTGCCATTGATGAAATTGAGTCCACGGTTTTGGCCTGGGCTTTGGAGAGCATTGATGCCGATCCCGTAGATTGCCGATGATTCTGGGTCGTCCGCGCCAAATGGGTTGTAGCCTGTGGCGGATTCTTTTGTGCCGCCCGTGCCATACTTGGATAAATCTGTCTCAGTGCTGATGAGGCCCCAAGAAAGAGTGCTTCCTGCGATGGCTCCTTTGACGGCGAGAATGCGGTAAGTGAGGTCGACGCGAAAGCCAGTGGACGACTGCCAGGTATTTTCCGTGTAGACGATGGCACGGGTTCGGTAGTGGCTATTGCGTGTGGTGAAGGATAAGTGACCATTGTCTAGCCATGTACGGCCTGCTATTTTTCGCAAAAGCAATCCCCCGCCAGTTCGGGTGTTTGCCTCGAGGCCATCGTTATCAAAGGTATCGTGGTAGAGGGTGTCTGAGTGGGCTAAGGAGATGGAGAGTACGCTCAGCGCTGCAATTCTCGATAATGTGTGCATGGGTGTTTGATGAATAGTGCATTAAAACACGAGGGGGTGGGCTGAGGCCACACAAATCTTAGATGAAGCATCTTTGAGGCTCTTGTCGTGGGACTGAGAACTTAGTGCTGAGCGATCCAGTCTAGCAGGTCTTGGTGCTTGTCAGCGGAGTAGAGGTGGGTGTGGAGTCCGTGTTTTTTACCCGCCGCGATGTTGGCGGGGAGGTCATCGATATAAAAGGTGTCTGTGGGGACGATGTTGAATTGCTCAAAGGATTTGAGGAAGAAGTCGTCTTCGGGTTTGATGGCACCGATCTCGTAGGAGAAGACGGCGTGTTCGAAGTGTTCGAAGATGGCGTAGCTCTCTAGACAAAATGGCGCATGAATGGCATTGGTGTTCGAGTAGAGAATGAGGCGGTTGCCTTGTGCTTTGAGCTCTTTGGCTAATGCCCAAGTTGCATCGATGGGGGTGAAGATGTGGCACCATGCGTGTTTAAAGTCTTCTTCGGAGCCGTGGAAGTCGAGAAGCTCGGATGCCCATTGGATATAGTCGGTGATTTCGACTTTTCCTGCTTCGAATTGGTCTTTGCGGGTGATGATTTGTTGGAGTGCCGTTGGGTCGGCTTTCGATCCTAACAGAGAGTTCAGTGCTGGGGTGAAGTCGAAAGCGAGGAGAACGTTTCCTATGTCGAAGAGATAGGTTTTCATTAATGTGTTTGAAGGCAATTGAGGATGAAATCGGCGGCTGCTGTGGCTCCGCACGGGAGTGAGGTGTCGATGAGGCTTTGTTTCATGGCACGCCAGCCAGCGGCATCGTTCTCGGTCATTGATTCGATGGCTTTGCGAAGATGTTTGGGGGACTCGGTGAGTTTGCCAGCATTAAGGTGGTGGAGTAATGCGAGGTTGCCCTCTTCTTGGCCGGGGACGAGGTGGTGGATGAGCATGGGGGTTTTGGCGGCAATGGCTTCGTGGACAGTGGCGCCGCCGGCTTTTCCGACGATGAGGTGGTGTTCGCAGAGAAGCTCAGGGACCCGACGGGTCCAGCCTTTAAGCTCCACGCGGTTTGGGTATTCTAACTGAACTTCGCGAGCTCGGTCGTAGAGGGTTCTGACATTTTTTCCTAAGACGACGGTAACCTCGGTGTTGGGGACCTTGAGGATGGCGCGCATGAAGCGGCGGACGATGGGTTTTTTTGCCGTTGGGAAGTAGAGAACGCGGAAGGGTTTGACGGGGTCGTCTGCAGCGATGGTGCTGAGTTGCTGGAAGCGTGGGTGTACGGCGAAGCCTGTGGTGATTATTTTTTTTGGAGGAATTCCTTGAGCTGCGAGTTTGTCGTGGGTGAGTGCATCGGTGACTAACCAGTAATCTGATGGAGCTTTTCGCCAGGAGGAGTTGATCTCGATGGAGTCGGTGACGGCGGTGAATACTGGGACGCGATTGGCTCCGCGATTGAAGGAACGCTCGATGAAGTAAGGGTAGAGAGGGTAGGTGCTGATAATCGCATCCGGCTCGTAACTGAGAAGCGTTTCGTGGAGCGAGTTCTCAGGCTTACGCATGAGGGGGAGTCGTTCGCGAGAGAAGTCTCGGGAGTCGGTAGAATTATAGATTTTCGCCCAAGTTTTGGGGGCGTGGGTGGTGACGAAGCGGTAGAAATTACGTAGTTGTTCGTTGACCCAAGGAGCTCCGTTGGCGCAGGGGTCGACTATTTCGACCTCGGCATTTTTTTCAAGAGCAAGGGCGAGGTGACTGGCTGCACTATTATGACCTTCGCCAAATCCGGCGGTGGTGATGATAATTCGTGGTGGCCTGTGTTCGTTCACGCGCTTGTTCATAGCAGGTTTATGGATGGCGTCTACGTTGTTCTCAGTTGGTTAGATGACAGAATTTCACTAGCCATAAGAAGTTGGCTGGAGTAGGTTTTGCGCGATGTCCGAGCAAGATCCGTTCAAGAAAGTAGTCCATAGACTGGAGCCGAAGAAGCGTCCAGTAGTGAGCACTTCTATTGATGATGCGGAGAAGTTAGAGGAACTCAGTCAAGTAGCGCCGAGTGTGAATACGCAATTTTTCGGTGATGGTCCTCAGTACGTAGAGGATGTGGAGACGGATTGGGACGGAGTAGAGATTGAAAAATCAGAAGGAAGGAAGTGGTTGATTATTTCAGTCTGTGCGTTCTCCTTTTTTTTTGTAGGTTGTATGTTATGGGGATTCTTTTTGTCTAAGAATCCTCAGTCGGAGGAGTCGGCGGGAATGAAGAGTGAAGAGGTGGTGGTTGAGTTGAGTTATGAAGAAAAGTCGGCTTCGAGGAAGGAAGCGGTCGAACGTTATCTCAGCGCGTCGAGTGTCGATGAAAAGGCGCAGTATGTTCGCGATGCAGAGCGAGTGAAGCCATTGATGGAAGAGTACTATCGTGAGCATCCCTTGCAGGCAGAAACCTTATCAGAAGATTACCTTGAAGAGCCGATGATGGGGAAAGATCAAGTACTGTGGCGAGTTCGAACTCGTGAAGCAAAAGCAGGGCAAGCGCCTTACTTGATATTAGAAACCAGTGATGCAGGTGAGTCATTGGTCGATTGGGAGGCAGATGTAGTGCATCAGCCTAGCGATTGGGAGAGGTTTATTGCGGTGCGCAGTACTCAGCCACATACATTCCGGGTATTTTTACAAGTGGCTCAATTATCAGGTTTTCACGGTTATGAATTTGCCGATTATACGAAGTACCGATGCTTTAAGGTGACAATTCCAGGGCGTGACGATTATTTGTGGGCGTATAGTGAAGTTGGCAGTAAGTTAGATGCTAAGATGTTGTATATGGTGACTGCTGGTGGGCGTAGGAATATTCATTCAGCAAAAAAGGTGCATGCGATTTTGCAGTTGCGATTTCCAGAGAATAGTCAATCGGATATGTGTGTAGCGATAGAGGATCTGGTGCAAGCTGGCTGGTTGCGCTGAGGTCTGGCGAGATTGACTCTTGTGTTTGCTTGTTTGCAAGAATAGCGTGAGCTAGTTCAGAGAGCTAATGTGTAGTTCGACTTGAATGGATCGTTATGAAAATGAAGCAATGGTGGATGACTGCAGTGGCAGCTTTAGTTTGTACAATCAGTGGCGTGCACGCTGGTGAATTACCTGAGGTGCTGGCTAAGCATTTTGATGCTGATGAGCCTGTCAAAGCTGAGATTTATATGGTGGTGCCACCTCAGGAGTTTGAAAAATTTGTGCAAAAGCTTAGTGAAGCGGCGCAGAAAGACCCAGAGTGGTTTAACGAGCATTCAAAAAAAACTCCAGGTGGGAGCCCCATCCCTGAGTACGATGAGAAGCTTGGAATGAGCCAAGAGGAATACGATGGCTTTGTGAAACTTTGGGATGCACGTGAGGCAAAGCGGATCTCACAAACGGCGTTGATGGTGACTGAAACGGGAGATGGAAAATGGAAGCTGAATGGTTCAGGGAATGCCACTCCACTGTCATTGCTCAGCTATGACCCGGAGACAAATACTTTTAAGTCGCCGAATGGAACGCTTGAAAGCATTGTTGATATCAATGCGCCTAAACGTAGTTTGTTAGGAGCGTGGACCGGTAAGGAATGGCGTTATCAGTCTGAGAATAGTCTGACGAAAATGAAGGAAAATCTCGCGCTAGGAACTAGTGAAGACGGTAAGTACAGCATTCTTGTGTACCGTCTGCAGGAAGTGACTGCAAAGGGGCGTCCGATGTTTGATCAAAGCTTGGTGATTCGCTTTGCTGCTAAAAAATAGAAACTTCATTGGGAAAGTTATTTCCATATTTTCTGGATAGGCGACGTCTTTGGCGCCGCCTGTTTTTTTGGGTAGTGGTACCGATTGTGGGGCTCTATTTGTTGCTGAATATAGCGCTGAATAGCACTTGGTCTCGGAATAAGGTAGCAGCGGTGTTAGAGCGTAAGACTGGGATGGAATGGCTGATAGGTACGCTCCATGTGCTGCCAAATGGTACGATCTGTGTGTATGATATCGAAAGTTTGGTGTATGAAGGGGGACTACATGTCGAAAAAGTGAGTGCAGATTTGCGCTTTGGCCCTTTGTTAGATCGCGAGATTGAAATCAAGGAGTTAGAAATTGTTAGACCATCGATTGATCTAACGGAGAAAGATTTAATCGCGATTCTCCATGTGCAGTCGCAAAATGTGGAGCTTCCGAAACCGCCTGAGGTGGCAATGGAAGAGCAGGCTCAATCTGAGCAAGCTGAAGTAGAGGTCTTGGCGAGTCATGGTACCAATGGAATGAGCCCAACAAAGTCTAGTGTTGAGCCAGTGCCTACGGATAAAAAGATCGAGGTGAAGCCATCTGGCGATTTAGTGGTGCCCGAGGCTGTTGCTGTTGAGGATGAGAGGGAAGCTTGGGTAAGGGTGGTGGATGGATCATTTCGCTTAAGTAAAGGGGGAGAGGAGGTGACGAGTTTGGAAAACTTTCAGGCCGAGATACCGATAGGGGGAAAGTTGCTGACCGGGGAAGTGAGCTGGGGTGAAATTGTTGTCGCAGGAAGACGAATTGTTGATCGTGGAGAGTTTTTGGTGAGTAAGGAGAATCATGCGTTGAGTGTGAAGCAGACGGATGTGAGTTTTTTTGGGTTGGATTTAAAGCCAGAGTTGTTGTTGGTGAAAGGTGGAAGGAGCGGTTTGTTATTTCAGATAGATCTTGAGGTGCCAGAGCAATCGGCGATGGAGCTAATGACTCATTTAAATTTGACTGTAGGCATGGCGGTAGAGTCTGTGTTTGGGAGAATGCGGATGGTGGGAGATCTAGGTCATCCATTGAGCTGGCAGGCACTAGCAGATGTTAGGGCAAAAAACGTGGAGGTCGCAGAAGGTCACCGTGGGGGGCATTATCGTTTTGATAGTTTTCAATTCCAATCGATCCTTCAGCGTGGAGTGATGCAGGTGCCTCGGCTAGAGCTGTTAGGGGAGGAAGTCTCAGTGATGAGTAACGGTGTGGCGACCATGAATGGCTATGGATTTGGGGTTTGCCGGGTGGTGGCATCAGGCGAGAAGACCGCTTGGATTAATAAGCTTCAAGGAGGTGCGCAGATGGTACAAGGTGTGCGAGGTGGACTGATGCGTCCCTTAGAGACCAACGACGTTTATTATATGGATGTCGAGGTCGATGGATCGCTGCTCAATCCGATGATGCGAGTGGCGAATGTGAGTGAGTGGCAACCGCTTTGGGAGGTAGTACAGGGTCTCCGAACATTTATAAAAAATGAACGCGTGGAGGATCTTACCACAAGTCAGAGATAAAGACTGAGCCGTGCTGCGGGAGTTCCACCTGTTCTCCTACATTCCTGCCAATAAGTGCTGAGCCGACCGGGGAGTCAGGCGTGATGACGGTGAAGTCTAAACCTTGTGAAGAGAGCTGCATGCCGCCGCCTGCGGGGAGCATGAGGTAGGCGAGATCGTTCTCATCGGTGCTGACAATGATCATGGAACCTGAGGCGATGGGTTCATCGCCATTGAGTTCATCGGTGTTGATTTTCGTGAACTTGGCGATGCTTTCTTCGAGCTGGACGACTTGCTCTGCTTGAGCTTCGGCGAGATAGGAAGCTTCGAGACCACGGGTGTCGTATTTTCCTTCCGCTTTACTTTCCTCTGAGGTTGAGCTTCTGTGAGTTTCGAGCGCGGCTTTGCGCAGCACATCAAGATCGTGCTGGAGGCTTTTTAAAACGGATTGGATGAGGTCGTGTTTGCTGTCGCTCATGATGTATTTTTCAATAAATAAGGGTAAAGGGGAGCTACGGTCAACTATTTGGAAGCTCAACAGACTCATTTACTAAAGTACTATCAGTGTTAGTATGATATATCATGAAAATACTTCTATTGTTGACTGTGCTTACTATAAGCCTCCTATCCCATGGAATGGTTCACGCTATTGAAAAGCCAGATTTCAAGTTACTTAAAAAAGATGGCAAGTTCGAGCTGCGTCAATATTCAGAGTTACACATTGTCACTGCCACAATGGAGGAAGAAAGTCAGAGGAATCAGGCATTCCGTAAGCTAGCCGGATACATTGGCAAAAAAAATGAGAAGGGACAAAAAATAGCAATGACTTCTCCCGTGTTGATTGATGGTGCTAAAGTGACCGAGCGAGAGTCAACTTTAAAACCGAGTATGAGCTTTGTGGTACCAAAAAATGTTGTGGAGGGAGGAATTCCAAAACCTAATGACCCTTCGATCTCACTTAGCAAAATCGAAGGGGGAAAGTTTGCGGTAAAAGCATTTAAAAACTCTAATTCAGATAAGAGTCGAAAAGAAGCACTCGAGGAGTTACGCGTCTGGATTGGTAAGCAAAAGCTACAAGCGATAGGTGAAGCAAGTTTCGCTTTTTATGACCCGCCGTGGATTCCACAGATGTTCCGTACTAATGAGGTGTGGATTCGAGTTGAAAAAGTTGAATAGACCTAACGGCGCTTTCTTGTATTTTTCTTGCTCGGTTTCCTGCGAGGACCGGATTGCGGTTTGTTTTTATGAGAGAATTTTGACGGGGTGTCGAAGTGTGAGGGCTTCTTGTCGTCTTTTTTGGGGCCTTTACGGCGTGGTTCTTCTTTCTCAGGTACGCTGTCGTACTTGAAGCCTTCTGCTTTTTTCCGTGGTAGAGTGACGCGGATGAGCTTTTCTAATTTTTTGAGTGCTGGGAAATTTCTCGGAGTGACGAAAGTAATGGCTTCACCCTCAGATTCGGCGCGTCCAGTGCGGCCAATGCGGTGGATGTAGTCCTCACTGTGTTCTGGGAAATCGTAGTTGATGACGTGGGTGACGCCGTCGATATCGATGCCACGGGCGGCGACGTCGGTGGCGACGAGTACGCGGATTTTCCCTTCTTTAAATTCTTTGAGGGCGCGGCGGCGCTGGCCTTGTTTCTTGTCGCCGTGGATGGCTTCGGCTGAGATGTTAGAGAATTTGAGTGCCTTGACGAGCTCTTCGGCACCATCGCGGGTGCGGGCGAAGACGATGACGGCGTAGAAGTTGTGTGAGCTTTCTAACAAATGCTCTAGCAGCTCGAACTTTTGGTGTTCAAAAACTTCGTAGATGGACTGAGTGATGGTCTCGGCTGGGTTGGCGCGGCGGTCGACTTCGACGAGCGTAGGGGAGTTGAGGAATTCTTTAGTGAGTGCTTCGATCTGGCCATTCATGGTCGCCGAGAAGAGGAGGGTCTGGCGGGATTTTGGCATCTTTTTACAGATGGTTCGGATATCGGGGATGAAGCCCATGTCGAGCATGCGGTCGGCTTCGTCGAGGACGAGTGCTTTGAGTCCATGGAAGCGGCCGTGGCCTTGTTCGACGAGGTCTAACAATCGGCCAGGTGTGGCGATAATGATGTCGACGCCGGAGCGGAGTTTATCGATTTGGCCTTTGTCTGGGACGCCGCCGTGGATAGCTGCGGTGCGGAGGTTGGTGTATTTGGCGTAGGTTTTGACGTTCTCGTGGATCTGGGAGACGAGTTCACGGGTGGGGGCGATGATGAGGATGCGCGTGCAACGCTCTTCTTTAGCCTCGGTGAGCTCGGTGAGTTGAGATAGGATTGGGAGGGTGAAAGCGGCGGTTTTTCCTGTGCCAGTTTGGGCAATGCCGATGACGTCAGCACCCTTGAGTACGCGCGGGATGGCACGTTCTTGGATCGGAGTTTCTTTTGAGTAGCCAGCATCGCTTACTGCTTTCTGGATACGTTCGTGGAGTTGTTTGAAAGACATGGGAAATGTGTGAAGTGGAAAGTGTGAAGTGAGTAGAGTCGCTACTCGATGGTGATTTTTGCTAGTTCAGCAGTGAGGGAGGGGCAGAGAATCGGAAAAAGGTGTTGTAGGCAAGCAAGGTTTCCGGTGGTGTGGATAGAAATTTCACCGTGACCTCGGTCGAGGGGAATGATGCTGGCAGTTTGGCGCGCGACGGCTTCACCAGTGTCGATAAGTTTGACATTGGGCCCGACGACTTGCTGGATGCTTGCCCTGAGAAATGGGTAGTGGGTGCAGCCGAGAACGAGGGTGTCAGCGCCGGCTTCGACCGTGGGCTGGGCGTAGCGTTTGACGGCATCTTCGACTTCTGGCCCGTTGAGAACTCCGCGCTCGACCAAGGTGACAAAGTCGGGGCAGTGCTGGGTAATGACTTTGAGACCGTTGGGGGAAATGTGGGTTTGGAGAAGTTTGTGGAATTTTTCTCCCGCGATGGATGCCTCGGTGGCGAGGACGCCGATAGTGCCTGACTGGGTGAGCTTACTTGCAGGTTTGACTGCGGGTTCCATGCCGATGAAGGGGAGAGGGTATCGGGCCCGCAGGGCCTCGACTGCGTGGATGGTGGCGGAATTACAGGCGACGACGATGGTGCGTGCGCCCATTTCGATGAGTTGCTCGGTGATGGCGAAGCAACGCGCTTGGATTTGCTCCGCAGATTTATTGCCATAGGGGCACCAAGCGGAATCCCCAATGTAGTGAATGGGGATGTGGGTGAGTTTTTTTCTGATCTCTAACAGCACAGAAAGCCCGCCGACGCCTGAGTCGAGAATGCCCACGGATGTATCCAAGTTGTCCACGAGCACAGCATTCTATGAATGGAGGGAAAAGTCGAGAAGGGAGACGTGGCGGATTGAGTTTCTGTTTGGTGAGGCACGGCTACAGCGTTGTGATGTTTACACGAATCTAGGACCCAAGGTGTCGTCATGGACTCAATCTTGGGCTGGCTCAGTAGATCCCTTCAGGATGTTGGGGGGAGGGACCGAGGCTTTGGCCGCTCTATGGTTATAGGTTTTCTAATGAAATTTTCTGAATTTCTTTCCCTCCACCGTGGTCGTCTTGTCCGTAAATGGCGATACGGTAACTCTTACTCAGATCAAACCCTCCATTAATGACTCCACTTGCTTCTACAGTTCCATTGATGGAGTATGTCCACAAACCGCCTGGACGAATTTCGATCGTCACTGGTGTGAATGCATCAGTGATGAACTCGCTATGGGTTCCAGATTGATCCAAATTGGTGCATGTTGAGCCATCGGTGAAGTTTAGTCCTCTGAAGCTGTCATCTCCCGCAACATTCGCGCCAAGGCTATACACACTGGTGGTTGACTTGAATGGATTAGTTCCAGAATAGGTAGTAAGGTCAGTGTCGGTACTGATGAGGCCAAAGGAAAAGTTATGGCCGTAGACAGTGTCGATGCGGCTGGTCTTGTACACTAGAGTTAGCTTAAACCCTCCGTTTGATTGATAAGAGTCTGTTGAATAGAGAATCCCACGATTATTTTGGCTAGTACTATTATTATTGTATGTAACGTAATGCCTCTTTTCTTCCCATTCACCTCCTTGGATTGTTTTGCTCTCCATAGGGAGCAGATCTTTAGGGCTGGTAGTAAACGACCAAATATCGCCGGCAATCACGGTGCCATCGTCTAGTATTGAATCTACGCACCAATAATAAGTGGAGCTAGGTTTTAATCCATAGCCGCCTACGTTTATGATGTTTCTCTGGACGCGGCCACGTCCTCTTTCAGCCAAAAGGGTGAGGTTGTCAGAACTTTCTCCGATGTAAATTTTGCTTTCGACTGCCTTTAGTCCGTTCAAATACATGAGGTTTGTGTTGAGGGGGACGCCTGCACCTCCGTTTCTAGGGATTGGCATCGTGGCATACGCTTCTTGGCGGCCAGGAATCCAGTGGAACTTTAAATTAGGATTGTATTCGTAGGCACCCAAATCTGGAGCCATACCGTAGTAGCCAGCAGTCACATTGACCAATTGGCCATCAACAGTACAATCTGTGATTTCCACGCCTTGATCAATCAATTCGTAGGCATCTGCCTTTGGTCGGAAATCCCAGTTATCAGGATCACGCAATAGGTCATCCATCGTTCTTGGCTCTATTTGTCCAATGAAGTTAATAGAGGTGTTTGCGCTATCAAGGTCATAGCCAGGAAGGCCAAAGTCACCATCGGCACGCGCTCCTGCCCAAGTTCCACTATCAAAATAATCGGTGTCATTGGGGTCCACATAGGTTGTGACCAAATCTCCAGCATTGTTGTAGGAAAGCGAATTCGCATTGCCTCCCTTATCTTGAGCAACATCGAGTTTGGAATTATTATTGATGGTGAGGTTGTGATAAATTTCATGTTCGTCACCCTTCAAGCGAAAGCTTGCTAAGCCCCCACGTTTCTTCGTTGATGTAGCAACATTACGGTACAGGTTTCCCTGTAGTGTGGTGACATTTCCTACTGGGTTAGCTCCATCCCATCTAAAGCATCGCTGGGCATTTTCGATGAACCAGTTGAAGCGAGTTACGGACTCATTGACATGCTCTCCTGGGATATAGAGTGAGGCTCCATCGATCGCTAAAAGGCTGCATTCTGTGTGGAAATTATATTCGCAGATAATCGGTTGGACAGGGGCGTTCGGATCAGGATCCATATATTTTCTAGCACGGACTCCCTGACCAGCTCCAGAATAGCTCATCGTGTTGCGGCGATAGGTGAAGTTTTTCACGTTATCTGTATCAACAGTGTGGGCTGCTCGTCTTTCACCATATTCATCAGTGCCTGCAACCAGAGCATATGCCGTCTTATAGAATAGGTTATTATCTAGTAACAGAGTATCGACGTAGTTACCTCGTAGCCCTGTATCATCCGAATACTCAAAGACACAATTGTAGACGGTAATGTTCTCACAGAAATCCACCTTTCGCCCAACAAAGTCAGCAGTCTGGCTCTGATCGGTTCCTCCAGATGCCCGTTCTGAAGCTGAGTAATAGCTTAACTCACAATTCTGAATCGTGATATGATCCGAGGATTTAAAATAGAATGCAGTGGCAAAGAAATTGATACCATCAATGGTAATGTACTTGGTGTATGGGTTTCCAGTAAACCCAAAAGCACGCGTCTTGGCGTAGATGCTTTCATTTAAGGCATCCGGATCTCCACCGCCAGGAGCCCATAGCGCGACTACTCTGTTGTTTTCGTCATAGGCCCACTCTGCTTCAGAGTCTAACATGACTCGTTCGGCATAGCCCACACCGCCTTCCATGAAATACGTTCTTTTGACATCGCTCCACCTCAACGAGCGTGTGTATTCTAGCTGAGAGTCGCCGGGCTCATGAACCGTAATCAACTGAGCATAAGGCTGACAAAAGGTCATCACCCCTACACAATCTTTGAAGGAAACCCCCGCACTGGCTACATCGTCGCTGGCACCTGTATTTGGGTCATCGACCGCGTGGGTTCTATCTTCAATTTGTCCTTCCTCAATCCTGCCTCCCCACAATTTATAGCGGAGTGACTGACTGCCATTCCAAACAGTATCTGAAAAGGCTGGTGCGTTCGGAAAGCGTGCTAAAGTCATGATCTTATCGCCAACAAAGAGCTGGTTGATAGGCCCAAAACTTTGCGGTAATGTCGTCCGGTATACATTTCCTAAACCGGATATATTGCTCAGTGGGGTTCCATTAAAAAACTCGCCAGCAACATCACCCTCAATCCAGCTAGCTCTCTCGCGGTTCCAATTCCCTGTGATTTCGTCCGTACCGTCGATATAGACGGCTTGGCCTTGATAATTCTTAAAGGTGACAGGTGCATTCGCTGTTCCACTCAAATTCGAGATGTCAACAGTCTCACGATACGTACCTCCTAGGATGTAGCAGGTATCTCCTTGTCCCATTTGATTCGCTGCATGTTGGATAGAGGCAAAGGCGTTGGCTACGCTCTTTCCATCGTTACTATCATTGCCATCGGGCTTCACATAAAATGTGTCCGCTGTGTCGTCTCTATCAGAAATGGTAAATGAAAAGTCCACATTCTCGACTCCCCAAGAGACCGGCTGGTGTGTCGTTCCATTCTTTTGATCTCCTGTCACATAAAGAATCTGTGAGGCTGAACTCAGAGTCTCGTTCCCATTGTTGTTCCAAGTTCTACCTAATAAACCATTACCTGTTCCGATGACAAATCCATGGCCATGGCCGCCACCCTCTAGATATCTGAAGCCATGGAATCCATCAAATTGTAGCTTGCCTACACTGGAGGAGAACCCACTCAGTGTGAAAATTAATGTACTGCCATCAGCGAGCCCTCCATTAACTGAAAAAGAGGAGTTAACCCCAACACTGGCGTCTACTGATCCAATGCTAGCTGTTGCAGAATTAGTGCTGGTGACATCAGTGAGGCCGTGGTCGGCTATCGAGTCACTCACCGCTGCCACATTGATGGTGAACTCGACTGTATCCATAGAGTTATCACCATCAAGGTCAGTTTCATAAGTCACTTTATAGCTGAAATCACCACTGTGGCTTAGATTATCTCTGACTACTTGGATATTCGCCGCACTGCCATCCACATTCAGTGTATTTGCCACACCATCATCAACACTCAAATCGGAGAATGTGAGTGTTTGAGATGTGATTGCCCCGTGGGCTAGATTTACGGTTGTTGCTAGAGCTGATAAAAAAATAAAACGTGAGTGGTTTTTATTCATGAATAGCATGAGTAGAATGATCGATTTGTTGAGGCAAGCTTTAAAGTGTCATTTCTAACATATTCTAGCAGTGTCTGTTATTGGTTGTTTTTTATTCTATTTTAGTCGTTTACGGTTTATCTGTATGACGGTATTTAGGGAGGTGTTTATATGTGTTGAGTGTTCGTGGGGGGGGTATCTAGCAGATTCTAACTTATTCTAACACAATGTGATTGTTTGTGGTGGTGAATAACCTTACATTCAAGGTAGAAACGGCCTCTAGGACGTGTGGTGGAACTCATCAGATAAAAATACAAAGTCTCGACTGAGATGATTCATTTGTTTTCTATAAGTATATTAATGTGTCTGCTGAGGTGTCTGGATGTGAAAAAGCCCCACAGGAGTATGACCGATAAGGACTGCTAGTAGGGAGAGAGTATAGCTTTAGCTGCTCTGGTTGGGTGGATCCATTCAGAATCTTGGGGGAGAATGTGGTTTCATAAAAAATCCCATAGAACTGAAAGTTCTATGGGATTGGATTGAGGAAATTATAGGGGGAACTTTAACGTAGTTCTGTAACGGCGCGGTTGATGCGGCGGACGGATTCGGTTTGGCCGAGGATGTCGAGGATGGCGCCGAGGTCGGGGCCGCCTGCTGCGCCGGTGAGGGCGACGCGGGTGGGGAACATGAGTTGACCAGGTTTGGCGCCGTTTTCTTTGGCGGTGGCGCCGATGGCGTCTTTGGCCTGGCTCCAGTCGCTGAGGGTGGCGAGGGCAGTGGCGAGTTTTTCGAGTAAACCTGCGGCGGCTTCGTTCTTTTTAACTTTTTCGATGGCTTCGGGGTCGAATGGATAGTCTGGGTTGTAGAAGAAGGCGATCATGGCCGGGACTTCGGTGAGAAGGCGGACCTTTTCTTGGATGGAGCCAGCGATGGTGACGTATTTTTCATCGGTGGTGATGCCTGCGGCGTCGACGTAGGGTTGGGCTGCAGAGGCGAAGTCTTCTGGGGAGAGTTTGGCGAGGTGTTGTTGGTTGACCCAGCCGCATTTTTCGATGTCGAACTTGCCTGGAGCGCGGTTGATGGACTCGATGGTGAATTTTTCGATAATTTCTTCAGGGGAGAAGATCTCGCTTTCGTCTTTGGGAGACCAGCCTAGGAGGGCTAGGAAGTTAAAGACGGCTTTAGGAGTGTAGCCTTGGGAGGCGTATTCGCCAATGGCGGCGCCTTGGTCGCGTTTGGACATTTTGGAGCCATCCATATTGAGGATGAGTGGAATGTGTGCGTAGGCTGGGGGCGCGATTCCGAAGGCGGCGAACAGCTGAAGATGCTTTGGCGTGTTCATGAGGTGGTCTTCACCGCGGAGGATGTGAGTCATGCCCATTTCGATGTCGTCGACGACGTTGACGAAGTGGAAGGTATAGCTGCCATCGGAGCGTTTGAGGACCATGTCGGGGTTGATGGATTCATCGGTGTAGTCGACGGTGACTTCGCCGCAGACGAGGTCGTGCATGGTGATGGGTTTGCGCTCGAAGCGGAAGCGGTAGGCGCCGTCGTCTGCGTAGACGCGATCTGCTGCGACGAGTTTTTCGAAGTAGCGATTGTAGATGTCCATGCGCTCGGACTGGTTGTAGGGGCCGTGTTCACCGCCTTTATTGGGGCCTTCGTCCCAGTCCATACCTAGCCAGCTGAGGCCTTCGAAAATGGCTGCGCGTGCTTCGTCGGTGTTGCGTTCCTTGTCTGTGTCTTCGATGCGGAGGATGAAGGTGCCTCCGTGTTTTTTAGCGAAGAGGTAGTTGAAGAGTGCGGTGCGTGCGCCGCCAACGTGGAGGTATCCTGTGGGCGATGGTGCGAATCTGGTGCGGACTGGCTTGTTCATGGCTGTGGTTTAGATGGCTGCAGTCGAAACTCCTAGAGAAAAATGCAGAATATTGTTTCGAAATGGTGCTGCGAATTTTGATGAAGTACTGTGTGCTTTCTTTTGAAAATAGATGATTTCGTTTCTTGTTTTTCTAACAATGGTAGCTAACGTCTTTGTGTAGTGCTTTTACTAGTTGAAACCTAACAGATGTGTTGCTGGATACTAGGAGTCGAGCCGTTTAATCCTTTCGATGAGGTTTGGCCTATGATTGGGTCGAGCGTCTGCGAGAATATATACTTTTATGAAAAAATATACCTCCCCACAACTGACTTTGTGCATAGCTTTAGCAAGTACAGTGGTAATTCCGTTCACACATGCTTGTACTGGCATTACTCTTCACGCGGATGACGGTGCTGTCATTCCTGGACGTACGATGGAGTTTGGTTTTGATATTGAGTCTCGTCTCGGAATTGTTCCAGCAGGCACAGAAATCCATTCACTAAGTACAGCGAAGGGCGATGAGGGTTTTCGTTATAAGACGAAGTTTGGTTTCGTAGGTATGAATGGGGTGGGTATGCCGATTGTGCTCGATGGTTTGAATGAAAAAGGTCTTTATTTCGGTGCGCATTATTTTGTCGGTGAAGCTAAGTTTGCTGATATTAATGATGAAAATAACGCTAAGGCTATTGGATCTGCAGACCTTGGTAATTGGTTGTTAGGAAATTTTGCGACAGTCGATGAAGTTCGTGAAGCCTTGCCAGCTCAAGTAGTGGTGGAAAGTTATATCAAACAAATAAAAGGCAATGCGCCCATTCATTATATTCTAACTGATGCATCAGGAAAGAGCATCGTCATTGAGTATACCTCAGATGGATTAAAAATATTTGATAATAAGGTAAGGGCTTTTGCGAATAGTCCTAGTTTTGATTGGCATTTAAAAAACTTGGTAAATTACATTGGGCTGACTCCGAATAACCGTGAGGCGATCGAGCTTAATGGTGAGGAGATCGTGCCCTTTGGCGAAGGCACTGGGTTAGTGGGGCTTCCTGGGGATTCGACCTCTCCCTCACGTTTTGTTCGTGCTGCGGTATTTGCTAATATGGCAGCGCCTTCAAAGACTGCGGAAGATGGGGTATTCCAAGCTTTTCATATTCTTAATATATTTGATCTCCCAAAGGGGGCGATTCGAAGTGAGGAAGAAGGACATACCCTAATGGAGTACACGCTATGGAGCTCTGCTACGGATACTAAAAATCTGGCTTACTATTTTAAAACATATGAGAGTCAGTCGGTTGAAAAAGTGGACCTTCAAAAGGCTTTAGAGAATGTGACAACGGTGACTTACCTACCGATTGAGTCTGGCTTCAGGGTGATTGATAGGACTCCAAGTTCTGCTGATAGTAACTAGGTGGTGAGTTCATACCGCATGCTTGTGGTTATTCACGGAGTTGTCTTTTTTGTGAAGAAAAGGAGAAGCATTCTTGTGTGCTTTTTGTTAGCTCGTTAGTGTCGATGGCATGAAGAAGATTGCTCCGCATTGGCAGATACTAATAGCGCTGGGACTGGCGGTGGCGCTGGGAGTGGTGTTTCGGAATTTTTCAGTAGCAGCTGGCGACGTTTCGAGTTTTGCGTTGTTTGCCAATCGAGCGACGGCGGTGAGTAGCTTTGTGGGGGATCTGTTCATGAGTGCATTGAAGATGATCATTGTCCCCTTGATTGTGAGTTCGATTATTGCTGGGATCGGTGCGCTGGGGGGGGTGAAGGGCTTTGGCCGATTAGGTGCGAAAACGATTGGGTTCTATGCGCTGACTTCACTCACTGCGATCTTGGTAGGTCTGACAGTGGTTAATGTGTTTGAGCCTGGTTTAGTGGATGGGCAGCCTAACATAGAAATTCGTGAGGCTTTTGACAGGAGTGTGGATTCGGCTTCAGAGTCAGAGCGAGCGAAGGTGGAGGCTGCAAATCAAAAGCAGGCAACGGATTATCTCGATTTTTTTAAGAAGCTTTTTCCTCCAAACATCATAGCGGCGGCTTCGGATAATGGGCAGATGTTAGGTCTTATAGTGTTTAGTATTTTGTTTGGGGTGGGCATGACGCGCTTGCCCGTGGGTGAGATGCAGACGCTGCAAGGGACGATTCAGGGGGTCAATGATGTGATGATTTTGATCACGCGCTGGATTATGATGACGGCGCCAATTGGGGTGTTTGCGTTGATGTTTCCAGTGGTGTATCAATCGGGTGCTGGATTGTTTCTAGAGCTTGGTCGTTATTTTGGGACAGTGCTGACTGCATTGGCAGTGCACATGTTTGTGACGCTGCCGCTGATTTTGAAATTTGTAGGGAAGGTGAGCCCTGTGGCGCATTTTAAGGCGATGCAGACGGCTTTGCTGACAGCGTTTTCAACGGCATCTTCTTCAGCGACACTTCCGGTGACGATGCGTTGTGTGCAGGAGAATGCTGGGGTGAGCAGGAGAACTTCTAGTTTCACGTTGCCGCTGGGTGCGACGGTGAACATGGATGGAACGGCGCTGTACGAATGTGTGGCGGTGATTTTTGTCGCTCAGGTGATGGGTGTTGATATGGCTTTTGGCGCGCAATTTGTGGTGGTGGGAGCTGCGCTTTTGACGAGTATAGGGGTGGCAGGTGTGCCATCGGCGAGCTTGGTGGCTATTTTGTTGATATTGAAAAATTCTAATGTCGAGGGTGCGGAGACGGCGGTGGTAGCTTTGTTGAGTGTTGATCGCTTGTTAGATATGTCGCGGACAGCAGTGAATGTGTTTGGCGACAGTTGTGCTGCTGTGGTGGTGGGCGCGAGTGAAGGAGAGAAGGTCTTGCAGGGAGATTTGCACGACTTTGAAGGGGACATTGAGGATGAAGAAGGTCTGTTAGATGAGGACTAGATGACGTCTGAGCAAATTATAGTTCTATGCATTTCCGCATTTTGCATAGGAGTGGCGAAGGCTGGTTTTTCGGGAACATCACTGATTGGGGTGTTTTTGATGACCGAGACTTTTGGGGCGAAAGAGCAAATTGGAATCGCACTGCCGATGTTGATTATGGCGGATATGATCGTGTATCCGGCATTTCGCAAGTATGGGAGCTGGAAGCCAGTGTGGTTGTTATTGTGGCCAGCGTTAGTGGGGATTGGTTTGGCGCTCTGGGTGCTGAATACTGTCTCTAACGAGAGCATGCGGTCGGCGATTGGGTGGATCATTTTAAGTATGGTGGGGATGCAGCTGGTGAGGAAGTGGAAGCCTGAGTTGACTTCTAAATTGGCGCATTCGAAGGGTTTTGGTGTGGCGGCTGGAGTGACTGGGGGTGTGGCAACGATGTTGGCGAATGCTGCGGGGCCGATCATGCAGCTGTACTTGCTGTCACGAAATATGTCGAAGATGGATCTCATCGGCGTGGGCGCGAGGTTTTTCTTGTTAGTGAATTTAATAAAGCTGCCATTGAGTGCTGGGCTTTCATTGACGACTTGGGATACCTTGAAGTGGAACTTTGCGGTGTTGCCGGTGATTGTGATTGCGGTGTGGATTGGTAAAAAATTGTTAGTGAAATTACCTCAAGCGGTTTTTGAGGCTATGATTATTGTGACGGCAACGGTGGCTGGGGTGAGGTTATTGGGGTAAGGAGGGATGTGTTGAAAAAAGATTTCCCTGCGGGTGGCTTGTGCTAGTTTTGTTGTATGAAGCAATGGTTATACGTGATGCTAACAGCATTGTTGAGCTGTGTGGCCTCGGCTCAAGAGTCGAGTGAGGAAGTAGAAACGTATCGAGATAAGGTGGTGATTTTAAAAGTCGGGGAGAAGTCGCTGATGAATAAGCATTCCTTTAAGTACTGGAGGAAGGTGATGAAGCAGGCTGAGGCGGAGAAAGCAAAGGCGCTGGTTTTTGATATCGATACGCCTGGTGGTTACGCGATGGAAACTGCGGACTTGATTACGCGGGTGATGCCTGATTTGACGATTAAATCGATTGCTTACGTGAACCCTGAGGCGACGAGTGCTGGGTCAATGATCGCTTTTGGTTGCGATAAAATTTACATGCATCCACGCGGGACGATAGGTTCGACTGGGATTGTTGCAGGAGGTGGGCAAGAGATTGGGCCAGTGATGCGGGCGAAGATCGAGTCGTTATTTTCGAGTTATGTGAAAATTGTGGCGAAGGAAAAGGGTCGCAATGCGGATGTGATGAAAGCAATGATGTTTCGGGAGCAGGAGTATAGTTTCGCAGATGGTCAGGTAAAGGTCGCCGAGGGTGAGTTGTTAAACTTGATTGCTGACGAGGCGGTGTTGATGGAGGACGGGAAGCCTTTGTTAGCGGATGGGATTGCAAAAAATATTGAGACGGTTTTGGAGTTAGAGAATTTGCAGGATGCGGAAGTGGTACTAGCTGAGCCAAAGGGGTTGGAAGCTTTTGCGCATTGGGTTGGCTTGATGTCACCGGTGTTAATTGGAATTGGTTTTATTGCGGTGTTTATGGAGTTTAAGACACCGGGCTTTGGGATTTTCGGAGTGGTTGGGTTGACTGCTTTTGCGATCTTTTTCGTGGGTAATAACCTAGACGGGAATTTGGCGGGAGGTTGGTTGTTTGTGATTTTTGCGCTGGGGCTGTTGTTAGTCATTTTAGAATTCACGGTGATTCCAGGGACATTTGTGGCTGGCTCGATCGGCGTGGTTATGATGTTAGGGGCACTAATGATGGCGATGGTGGATAGTGATATGTTAGACAGCTTTAAGGATTCGAAGGATGGGTTGGTTACCTTGCCGACTTTGATTGGATGGCCATTGATTTATATGACGATTGGTATGGCTGTGGCTGGTGTGGTCAGTGTTCTGCTGATGCGTTATATGCCGTCACTACCGATGTATCATTCTTTGGCTGCGGAGGCTGAATTAGAAGCTGGAACGGGGATGGAAAACCACAATGATGAGTTAGTAGGGAAAGAAGGTGTGGCGATCACTGAGTTGCGGCCCGCTGGAAAAATGGAGATGGCTGGAGAGATTTATGAAGTGATTTCGTGCAGAGGATTTGTGGAGAATGGGAGTGCTTTAAAAGTGGTTGCGGCAGATCGTATGCGGATGATTGTGGAGAAAGTTATATAACGCGATGAGCTGTTTAGCTATTTGATTGCGCAATGCTGGGTATTTTCTTTTGTTATGGGGATGCAAGGGAATGGCTCATTTGAGGCAACGCGCTGGACATTAGTTCAGCGCGTTAAAGAGGCGAATAAAGAGGAAGCACGAGAAGCCCTGAATGTGCTTTGTGCTATGTATTGGCGGCCTTTGTATGCATTTGCTCGCGGTTATGGGAGAAGCATGGAGGATGCTGAGGATGTGGTGCAGGGCTTTTTAGCAAAGGGGATCGAGAAGGCGCTTTTTTCGGCGGCTGATCAGGAGAAGGGGAAAATGCGAACGTTTTTGCTCACGGCATTTAAGCGCTATTTGCGCGATGAATACGTGAAAGAGTCAGCCTTAAAGCGAGGTGATGGGAAGGTGGATACGATGGATGTGGCTGCTGAAGAGGCTCGTTGGGCAGATACGGACGCGGCTGATCCGACTGTTAGTTTTGATAAGCGCTGGGCGATTATTGTGGTCGAGAGCGCGAAGGAACAGTTAGAAAAGAAGTACGAGAATGAAGGGAAGTTAGAATTGTTTGAGGCTTTATCGGCAAGTTTGATGGGGGAGTTAGATGAGGGATATCAAGAGGTGGCGGATCGGTTGGGGATTTCTCTTTCGGCCGTCAAGGTGGGAGTACATCGTCTGCGGAAACGCTATGGCGAGATGTTGCGGGCGGAGATTATTGGAACAATTGGTGAGGGTGAGGATCCTGACCAAGAATTGAGATATTTAATTGGTATCTTGAGTGATTAGAGAAGGTGTGTTCAGAGAGCTGCGGCATGCTGGGAATCCATTTTGGCTAAAGATGATACATTAAGGAATGAGGAAGCGCAGAGGCTTCTATCATGGGCTCTGACTGAAAAGTTAGATGGCCCAGTTGAGGTAGAGGAGCCTGATCTTCCTGGCTTTGACGTGCTTGCTGTACTGGGGCGTGGCGGAATGGGGACTGTTTATCTTGCTAGACATCACGGTCTGGGGAGAGAAGTGGCGGTGAAGCTGTTTACCGCGAAGGGGAGTGAGCAGGAGCTTTTTGTGGAACGCTTAAAACGTGAGGGTAGATTAATGGCTCAGCTAGAGCACCCTAACGTTTTGGGGATTTACGATGCAGATGTCCTGTCTGACGGTACGCCGTACTTGGTGTTAGAGTATGTGAAAGGCGAGGATCTGCAGAAGCGGATCGCTAGAGAGAAAAAGTTGAGCCAGAGGGAGGCTCTCTCTATAGCCATTCGTGTGTTGAATGGGTTATCAGCTGTGCATGCCTTGGGAGTGATTCATCGAGACGTGAAACCGGCTAACGTTCTGTTAGGAGAGGGTGGCTGTGTGAAGGTAACGGATTTTGGAGTATCAAAAGAGGCTCATGAAGAGCGGTTGTCTCTAACGATGACTGGGACGGCGATAGGGACAATGGAGTATATGTCACCTGAGCAAGCGAATGGAGAGAGTGTCGACGAGCGCGCTGATATTTATTCTGTGGGGGTTTTGTTGTACGAGATGTTATCGGGGATCACTCCGCGTGGAGCATTTGAGCCATTGACAAAATATGGTGTTTCGAAGCAGGTGAATCGATTGGTACTGCGTTGTTTACAACGTGATCCTAACAAACGTCCAGCGTCAGCGGCGAATTTAGCGCGGCAATTAAGAAAGGTGCAGCGCGAGTCTAGGCGGGGTGGCAGAGGTGATGTGAAGAAAGTGAGTATCGCTTTGCTCGGTGGTGGCAGCTGTGTGCTGGTGGCTAGTTTATTTATTTTGCGAGAAATGCGTGTCGAAACAAGGCCAGAGCAAGAGCCGACGGGCATAGAAGAGGTAATAGTGAGGCCTGAGCCAGTTGAGGAATGGGATCTTCTCGATGGTTATGGGGTAGAAGAGGCTAGGGTTTCAGGGAAATGGTGGAGGCATGCGGGAGCTTTGTTGTGTGAAAGCAGCGGATGGGCTTTGATTCAATTTCCTACTGATATTCCGACGGAGTACAGGTTAGATCTAGAATATACGAGAGTGGATAAAGGTGGAAATGTGGTGGTGTTTTTACCGACTTCGCAAGGTTTGTTAGGGGTTGAAATGAGTGCCGATGGCTTTCTGGTGTTGGGCGGGAATCAGCGCAGAGAGATGCGTTTGAAGGAAGGGGTGGACTACCAAATACGGATCGAGGTGACTGAGCAGGTGCTGCGGGTGTTTCTGAGAGAGAGACGAGTGATGGTGCGTGCACTTGAGGCTTTAGATTTATCGATTCCTGAAGAATGGCAGGTGAAGGATCTAAATGAGGTAGCGATAGGTGCGCAGGAGTCAGGCTTAATTGTTAACAAGTTCCAGTTGCGGACGTTAAAGTGAAAGAGTGGAGTATTGGTTCAGTGGGCAGGGCTTGCCATTTGAGGTATTGCGAGTATGAGGGAGCCCGCTTAAGGTCTGCTTAAGCAGAGCTTTTCCTATCATGGCAAAACCAATTACTATTATTACTCAATTCGATGGCAAGTCGCAGCATGGTTCGTTTCCCCAGCATATGTGGCATCGTTATCGTTGGTGGGTAATTACGCGTTCTTTGCTCTGTATTGCGGCTATTTGTCTAGGTGCGTATTTGATGGAACCTGGAAGTGAAGGTGGGCTGATTGGTGGTGGACTTGTAATGGTGGGCTCGCTGGGCTTCATGCGTCCGATGCTTTGGCAAATGTGGCAGGAGCGGGGATTACGTAAGCACCCAGCATATAACAGCAAGGTGCGTTATACTTTTTCAGAAAATGGGATCAGTATGGCGGGAAAAGCGGGAGAAGCTGATGTGGCTTGGAATGAGCTTCATGAGCTGAAGCAGAGCAAAAAGGGTTTACTCATTTATAAAGATAAGAAGCAGTATATCTGGATTGCTAATGACGCGTTTGAAGCGGGGCAAATGGAAGCTATACTTGGAATGTGGCAGCAGTCGGGAAAATAAGCTGAGCAATTCCAGCAGTATGGCGCGCGGCCACATTGAAGTTAAAATAATGCGTCACTATTTGTTAGCGAGTTAAGGCAATGAACCGTTAGTTGAGGACAAGCTCCCGTTAGCCTATTTACTGGAATGGTGTAGAGTGGTGGTATGTCTGAAAAGCCAGAGATAGAGATTAAGGTTCCTCAGTACGGGGAGTTACGGGAGTCGGTGAAACAACGCTTACAGCGTATTCGTGAAGCGTTTAGCGATTCTAGAACGCATGCCGAGAAGCGTGCAGCAGTTGAAAAGTTAGTGCAGGGGAGAGATTCTCGCTCTCCAGCTTAATGCTGTGTTGGGGTGGCGTTGCACGTGTGAAATAAAAAAGACAGAGCCGAAGCCCTGCCTTTAGCTAAAGAATGTGAAGTGTGAGTCTTAGAGAAGCGCTTTGAGGCGCGTGCAGACTTCTTCCACGTTTTCACGTGAGTTGAATGCTGAGATACGGAAGTAGCCTTCACCTGCAGCACCGAAGCCGGAGCCTGGGGTGATAACGACGTTCGCTTCTTCGAGCATTTTATCGAACATGTCCCATGAGGTGAGACCTTCTGGACATGCGACCCAAACGTAAGGTGCATTTTCACCGCCGAAGACTTTGAGGCCGAGTTCAGTACATGCTTCGCGCAGAAGTTTAGCATTCGCCATGTAGTGTTCGACGAGGGCTGCTACTTCCGCTTTACCAGCTTCGGAGAAGATTGCTTCAGCTCCGCGCTGCACAGGGTAGGATGCACCATTGAACTTGGTAGAAGTACGGCGACTCCAGAGCTGTTTGATGCTGATTTTTTCATCAGACTCAGTTGTTCCGAAGACAGTGTCAGGAATGACGATGTAGCCACAGCGTACGCCTGTGAATCCACCATTTTTAGAGAAGGAGCGGAATTCGAGAGCGCATTGCTTTGCGCCTTCGATTTCGTAAATAGATTTAGGTACTTCAGGATCTTGGATGAAGGACTCGTAGGCGGCATCGTATAGAATGATGGCGTCGTTTTTGAGTGCGTAGTCAACCCATGCTTGAAGCTGCTCGCGAGTGGCCGCAGCACCAGTTGGGTTGTTTGGGTAGCAGAGGTAAACGATGTCTACTTTTTCCTCGGGGATCGCTGGGACGAAATTGTTCTCAGCAGTACATGGGAGGTAAACGAGACCTTCGTAACGGCCAGCTTCGTCAGCATCGCCAGTGTTGCCAATCATAACATTGGTGTCGACGTATACTGGGTACACTGGGTCGGTGATAGCGATGGTGTTGCCTGGACCGAAAATATCGAGGATATTTCCGGTGTCGCATTTAGAGCCATCGGACACGAAGATGTCATTTGCTGAGATGTCGAGACCTGCGAAAGCATTTTCTGCGATCGCGTTACGGAGGAAGTCGTAACCTTGCTCTGGGCCGTAACCACGGAAAGTGTCGCGGCAGCCGAGTTCGTCGACGGCTTTATGCATCGCTTCACGTACTACGTTTGGAAGTGCTTCAGTCACATCGCCGATACCACAGCGGATGAGATTTGCGTCTGGATTGGCCTCTGCGTATGCGGCTACGCGGCGGCCGATTTCTGGGAAAAGGTACCCAGCTTTAAGTTTAAGAAAGTTGTCGTTAATGCGTGCCATAACGGAGCGGATGCTGGTCATCCTTGGTGGAAGATGCAAGGCTGGAATGTTAAATGTTGAGTGTGAAATCTGGAATGTGTACTAGTCGGTCATGCAATCAGGTCGGGGGATGATATTGAGGCTGACGAAGCTGAGTGATACGAGTTTGATTGTGACATGGTGTGTTGAGGGGCTAGGAGTCGTAAAGACGGTTGCGAGAGGAGCACGGAACCCCAAAGGGAAATTTGCAGGGAAGTTAGATTTATTTTTTATCGCTGAAATTGAGTGGGCTGAGAGTCGGAAGAGTGAGTTGCATACCCTGAGGGAAGTGCATCCAGTGGAATACCATGACAAGATGCGTGGGCAGTACCGTGATGTTTTGCTGGGTGGGTATTTTACGGCTTTAGCAGAACATGTGATGGAAAGCGGGTATAGTGAGGATGCAGTGTTTGATTTGCTACGTCGTGCGATGCAATACCTTAACACTGAGGGGGGAGATATGAGAGCTTTAGAACATTTTGAGAAAGAATTGGCAAAGTTGGCAGGGGTTTGGAATGGAAGGCGGCGAGCTAATTTGGCGCTTGAAGATGCATTTGGTCGCTTGCCGCTGAGTCGAGCTCATTGCCTTGAATTGTTAAAATAATTGATGAATGCTGATAGACTGATTGGTTTTTTATTGTAGGATTGGCCAATGATGCTACCCAATGCGTGGGTAGGTAAGTTATTTTTTATGAAGTCTGGCACAGAAAATCTATTAGAGATTCTTTATGAACGTGTTATAACTCTCTCTAACAAGGGGGAGTGGGAGGAGGCATGTCACGCAGCAGTAGCCGCAGTAGATAAAGCCAGGGCCGCAGTTTCTGAAGAGGAGGAAGCGGCAGATGTAGCATTGGTGGAATGTTTAGAAGTTCAGGGAGATGTGTTACGCCAGATTGGTAAGCTAGAAGAATCGAGACTAGCTTATTTAGAAGCACTGGAAACAGCGATGCCATTGGGTGTTGAGCCAGAGCTGTTAGCACGAGTTACCGCGAGTGTAGGCGTCTTGTATGACAGTGTTGATAATGACCAGGAAGCTATTCGTTTCTACGAGCGAGCAATTGAACTCTATGCTCGTGCTGAGATGGAAAAGTCCGAACCAGTGGCTGATATCTGTAATAATCTAGGATTTGCTTATCGAAGCATTGGAAATTTTTCTGAAGCTGAGGATTTATTTTTAAAAGGGTTGGATATCTGCCGACACGTACTGGGATATGAGCACGAAAAGACGGCGACATTGTGTAATAATTTAGGGGCGCTCTATCTTAAAGCTGAGAAGAGTAATCAAGCGCGTGAGATGAATCTCATGGCTTTAGAAATTCGCCTGCAACTTTTTGGAGCGACCCACCCTGACACGGCACAGTCACATGCGAACTTAGCTCTATCTTTGAGTCAATGTGGTGAAGTGGGTGAAGCGAATGAACATTTTCTTGCTGCAGTCAAAGGGTATGAAAAGAATATCGATACCGAGTCGCATGATTATGCTGCGGTCGTAGAGAACTATGCCGAGTTTCTAAAAATTTCTAATGAAGGTCGTTCTGCTGATTTGCTTGTAAAGAAAGCTCAGAAGAAGTTGGCGCAACTGAATTGTTAGAAGAACTCTTTGTCGAGCAACCAGCCTAGGATCGTGCTGTCTTGGGCTGTTAGGTTACCAACAACTCGGTAATGAGATCGCTTGATAGAGTCAGCATTTTCACGGGATTCGTCGACGACACACCAAGGGATGCTGCCGGAGGAATGGATCGAGCGTAGTTGTGTGCCATCGTGCACCATGAATCCGACGTGTTTATCGAGGCCGATGATGTAGATGCCTTGATCCATGTCCGCAAGCATGTCCCAGAAGGTGTCGAAGTGCATACCTGTGCGGATGTTCATTTCACCACGAGGAACAAAGGCATTGAGGATAGTTTGTGATGGTTGTTGGGCGAGTTTGATTCGGTTGAGTTTGAAGCCAGCGTCGCGCATCACAGTGGAGACGAAGTAGCCACAGGCGATTTTTCCTGAGCCAGGTTTTTCACAATAGCCATTGAAGTCCCAGGGGGTGCCGAGCCAGCAACGCATCATTTCGGGGAGGACAGATTCGAGGAGTGCTCTAGACTCTGAGAGAATTTTGTCTTTCTGTTCTATGGTGTCGGCTGCGAGATAGCGTTCTTTGAGGCGTAGTTTACGGATTTTTAAATCCTCAGTGAGGAGTTCGTAGCGCTCAGGCTGAGGTTGATGTTTATTCATTTTTGCGACGAGCTGGGGAAGCCGCAATTCATCTTGAAAGAGCCATAGGCTGAGGCCGATGGTGATGGCAGAGCACATTAAAAAAAAGACGACGAGCACCGCGCGTTGAGCGCGCGATTTTGGTGGGGGCTCTGTGGCTTTTTTAGGCATGTTTAAGAAAATCTATCTCAAGATTGTTGGATTGCCAATCGGGAGGTCATTTTCGAGAAATGATGTTCGCGCTACGAATGGTCATGGAACGGACTATGTAGGAATTTGATCGGCTCTTTAAATCTGTTTAAGGAGCTGGATGGCTTCGTTGAGTTTTTTGGAGGGTTGGGCTTCGGTGAGGCGGGGGAAGCGTGAGCCGTCCATCATGATGTAGTTGCCATTGCGGGTGAGCATGAGGCGTTGGCCTTGGAGCTCGATGGAGTTGATCATGGCTTTAGCTGCGGCGAGTTTGAGTGAGGTGGCTTGGAGGAGGAATTTGACGGGCTTGGGGTGACGACCGAATTGGTCTTTCCAATCGGCGGCGATACGTTTGAGTTCCGGTTCCGAAACTGCTTCGGCTAGCTGTTTGTATGCGCGTATACGCATGGCTGGCTCGGTCATGTAGGCTGCAGGGATGTAGGCTGGGAGGTTCGTGGAATGGTTTGAGTGGGAGTACTCGGTTTCATTGAATGTGAGGAAATCGGCGCGGAGGGTGACGTCTATCCTAGCATGGACGTGGTTGCCGCGGAGGCGGTCGATGGATTGGCGCAGGAGCTGGCAGTAGAGGTCGAAACCGACGGCGGCGATGTGGCCGGATTGTTTCGTTCCGAGGAGGTTGCCGGCGCCGCGGATTTCGAGGTCACGCATGGCGATTTTAAATCCGGAGCCGAGAGCTGTGTATTGTTTAATGGCGTTGATCCGCTTTCGGGCGTCGCCAGTAGTGACCATTTCTCGGGGAAGTAGCAGGATGGCGTAGGCTTTTTCGCCAGCGCGACCGACGCGGCCACGTAGCTGGTAGAGATCGGAGAGGCCGAAGCGGTCAGCGCGGTCAATGAGGATGGTGTTGGCGTTTGGAATATCGATGCCTGATTCGATGATGGTGGTGGCGAGTAGGATGTCTGAGTCACCATTGACGAAGTCGCGCATGACGATTTCGAGTTCGTCTTTATCCATTTGGCCATGACCGATAGAAATGCGAGCCTCGGGAACGAGTTCTAACAATTTCTTCTTCATGAGGTCGATAGTTTGGACGCGATTGTGGAGGAAGAAGACTTGTCCGCCGCGTTTGAGTTCACGCTGGATAGCATCGCGAATGATACGTTCGTCGTAGGCACAGATCGAAGTTTGTACGGGGACTTTGTTCGGTGGCGGGGTGTCGATAGTCGACATGTCGCGCGCGCCCATGAGGGAGAGATAGAGTGTACGGGGAATGGGGGTTGCGGAGAGGGTGAGCATGTCGATGCCGCGCATGCGTTCCTTGAATTTTTCTTTGTGACGGACGCCGAAACGTTGTTCTTCATCGACAATAGCGACGCCGAGGTTTTTGAAAACGATGTCGTCTGAGACGAGTCGGTGGGTGCCGATGACGATGTCGACTGAGCCATCTGCGAGGCCTTTGAGAGTCTCTCGAATCTCGCTTGGCTTGCGGAAGCGGTTGAGCAGATCGATTCTGATAGGGTAGTCCGACATGCGTTCGCGGAAGGTGCGCCAGTGCTGTTCAGCTAGGACGGTTGTTGGAGCCATGAGGCAGGCTTGTTTGCCGCCTGTGACGGCCTTGAAAGCCGCGCGGATAGCGACTTCTGTTTTTCCAAATCCGACATCACCACAGATCAGTCGATCCATCGGTTTGCCATTTTCCATGTCGAGTTTGGCGTCCTCGATGGCATCGAGCTGGCCAGGGGTTTCAGTGAAGCGGAAGGAGTTTTCAAATTCCCACATCCACTTTGTGTCGGGTGGGTGGCCGTTGCCTTGCTGAGTTTGGCGCTCGGCTTGAATTTTGAGAAGCTGAGCGGCGTAGTCGAGGATAGACTTTTCTGCGGCGCGGCGGGATTTGGCCCATTTCGCGTCGCCGAGTTTTGAGAGTTGGGGCGTTTTACCTCCCATCCCGACGTAGCGGGCGAGGAGGTGAGATTGGTCGATGGGAACCGAAAGGATCGCGCCATCGCGGTATTCGATGTGTATTTCTTCTTCACCGTCTTCGTTGGTTTCGATGCCGTCGAAGCGGCCGATGCCGTATTCGCTGTGGACGACGAGGTCGCCCTCGTTGATGTCTTCGATGTTCGTTTGAGCTCGCGCCCGGCGCTGGTGCTCTAACTTGTTGGCGCGGCGAGAATGTTGGTTTTGGTAGCGGCCGAAGAGTTCTGCAGAGGAGAGGACTGCGAGTTTTGCTTCTGGGAAGGTGAAGCCTTGAGCTAGTTCGCCGCGGCAGCTCTCGATTGATTCGAAGAAGCTATCGCCCATGAGTTCAGCAAAGCGTTCTTTTTCTCCGTTGTTAGCGAAGACGATGTGGATCTGCCAGTCGGCTTGTTTCCATTCTGCAATTTGCTGGTGGAAGGCGTGGCGTTTAGATTCTTGGAGGACGAAGTCACCTGCTTCAAAGGCGCCGAGCGGGCTGCCGTGCAGGGCGGTGGAGAAGTCAGCTTCACCATTTTCTAACAATGGAGCGTCGGGAGAGAAGTGGAAGCTAGCTTGTGGGTGTGGGGCCTCACCAATGCTAATAATGGCGTCTTGCTCGGTGAGGAAGTCTGCGAGTGTGCCTGAGCTGTCTGGGTCGCTGATGGCGAGTTCAACGCGATCTAACTTTTTCCTAGAGGTTTGGGTATCGAGATCGAAGGCACGGATTGAGTCGATTTCGACGTCGAAGAATTCAAGCCGGATGGGATCGGGGTTTTGCCAGGTGTAGATGTCGATGATGCCACCGCGTTGGGCGAATTGGCCTCGATTATGGATTTGGCTTACTTTTTCGAATCCTTGGTCACTGAGATCGGCGAGGAGGGTTTCGATATCGACTTTTTGACCGAGTGTGAATGTGAGTCTAGCAGATTCTAAGGATGTGAGTGAGGGGGCTGATTCGTGGAGGGTTTCGGGGGAAAGGATGACGATTTCAGGAAAGTCTGCGGATGGGCAGTGACTGAGCGCGTGGAGGTCGGCGAGTCGCTCTGAATTGGCTTCAGGGTCGGCAATTTCGCTGGATTTATCCGCTGGTGAAATTTCTTTCAGAAGGTGTGCTTTGAGGCCCCAGAGCGGGACTTCATCGGCGATGCGTTCGCGGAGTCTTGGGAGTGGGCAAAGGAGCCAGAGTCGACCTTTTGGTTTTGACTCGGAATAGGGGTGGGCGAGGAGGGAGGTGAGAAAGGAAGTGGCAGCAGGTTCGACTGGCCCCAGTTGTTTCGGGGCGCGTGGTGCCGCTCCCGTCAACCAATTTGCTGGGGAAGTATGTTTGGTAGCGTGGTCGAGACCAGGCGCGGGTGGTGATTTCTGTTTTTTCAGGGCTGGTAGATTCCGTGGAAGTCGTTAGCAGCAATAGCATAGCTCTTGTTTTGGAGCAAGGATTGCTCAATGGCCGAATGTTCGGTTGAGAATATGTGGGGTCTTGCTAAGACTGCTGTATGCAAAGAGAGTTAAAAATTGGCAAGTACAGGCACTTTAAGGGAAATGAGTACCAAGTGATTGATACCGCTCGCTGTAGTGAGACGGACGAGGAGTATGTGATTTACCGACCGCAACACGATGCTGATGCGGAGCTTTGGATTAGGCCGCTTACGATGTTTTTAGAAACGGTAGAGCGAGGAGGGAAAGTGATGGAGCGTTTTGAGTATATTGGTGATTAGATAGAGCTGAGATCGAATTTTCGTAGTTGTGATCTTTTGTGAGAGAATAAAAAAACCGACAGGGGAGAACCCTGCCGGTTTTTAATAAAATATCTCTTTCGCGTGAGATTATGCAGTCGGTACGGACTGGATAGTTTTGATAACGCGGGAAGCGATTTGGTATGGGTCGCCTTGTGAGTTAGGACGGCGATCTTCAAGGTAACCCTTGTATGCGTCGTCTTTCACGAAGCTGTGTGGAACACGGATGGAAGCACCGCGGTCAGCAACACCCCAAGAGAACTTGTCGATGGACTGAGTTTCGTGGAAGCCAGTGAGGCGTTTGTCGTTGTCTGGGCCGTACACAGCGATGTGCTCTTCGCAGAATTCTTCGAATGCATCCATAAGTTTGAGGAAGTAATCTTTACCGCCAGTTTCACGCATGTATTCAGTGGAGAAGTTACAGTGCATGCCAGAGCCGTTCCAGTCACCTGGGATAGGCTTACAGTGCCACTCGATGTCTACTTCGTATTGTTCGCAGAGGCGGAGAAGAAGGAAGCGAGCCATCCAGATGTCGTCAGCTGCCTTGTAGGAGCCTTTTCCGAATACTTGGAATTCCCACTGACCCATTGCTACTTCAGCATTGATGCCTTCGTGGTTGATACCAGCTTCGATACAAAGTTCGAGGTGCTCGTCAGTGATTTGGCGACCGAGGGAGCCAACGTTTTTGAAGCCAACACCACAGTAGTATTCACCTTGTGGGTCTGGGTAGCCGCCTTCTGGGAAGCCGAGTGGACGACCGTCTTGGAAGAGGAAGTATTCCTGTTCGAAACCGAACCAGGTACCAGGATCGTCAGCGATAGTAGCACGCTGGTTAGATGGGTGTGGAGTGCCGTCTGGAAGCATTACTTCACAAAGAACGAGAACACCGTTAAGGCGTGTTGGATCAGGGTAAACTGCTGCTGGTTTGAGGACACAATCGGAATCGCCACCTTCAGCTTGCTGAGTGGAAGAGCCGTCAAAGCCCCATTCAGGAAGTTGCTCAAGTGTTGGGAACTCGTCGAAATCGCGCATCATGCATTTTGTGCGGAGATTTGGTACTGGTGTGTAGCCGTCGAGCCATACGTAATCTAGTCTGTATTTAGCCATAATAATTGTGATATATGTTTATGCTGTTTTGAGATTGAGAGTGAAAGAGCCACTTCCAATTGCTTGATACTCACTTTAGCATTCATCGTGCCAACTTTTTATGAAAATAATTCATGTAAGTCGCCGTTAATGGATGTCGACAATAATGAGTGTGGTGTCGTCCGAGCCATCGTTATCGATGGCGCGGTTCATAAGAACGTCTGCGACGGCACTTGTCGAGTCTGGGTTTTTTGAGAGAGCGGAATGGATGTGTTTTTCCCATAGGCCGTCGATGAGGCCGTCGCTACAGAGGAGAAATCTGTCTCCGGGTTGGTAGGAGACGGCGGCGACGCTGGGATTTATTTTCCGGTGACCACCGCCTATGACTTCGTAGAGAGCTGAGCGGCGTGGGTGAAAGCGGTATTGGCGTTCGTTGATTTCACCGCGTTGTAATTTACGCCAAGCGAAGGTGTGGTCTTCGGTAATTTGGGAGGTTTCTCCATTGCGATGGAGGTAGATTCTGGAGTCACCGGCGTGGGCGATGTAGAGGTTTTCTGGGGTGAACCATGCGAGTGAGAGTGTGGCTCCCATGCCTTCAAAATCTTTTGAGGTATCCGCTTTCTCGTTGATGGTGTCGTGGACTTCCTTAACTTGAGCTTCGAGCAATTCGAGGTAGTCTGGGTGAAAACCTTGAGCTGCGGATTTAAAGGTTTTGGGGATGAGGAAGGTGAGCGACTGCAGAATAAGAGAGGAGGCTAGATAGCCGGCATTCCCCCCGCCCATTCCATCGGAAACAGCGAATATAAGATCTTCTTTATCAATTGATTGTTGGAAATGTGGGGCGAGTTCTCTGGCGCCATTAATTCCTGCTGAGAAAACGAGGAAGGAGTCATCATTTTCTTTTTTACGCGAGCCTGATTGAGAGTGGGCTGACCATTGAAATGTGGCTGGATCTATCATTCGTTATCTGCTTTCTGAGGATCGGGGAGGAGGGTAGCGAGTTCGAAGTCAATGACGCAGAATTGACCAGCTTTGGGGTCATAGGTGACATTGCGTGGCTCTGGGTCGTCGTGTTGGACGCCGTATTCTTTTTCTAATTTTTGGAATAGGGAGTCTGACTTTTTGCGAGAAATGCTAGGAGCTGGGCTACCGCAGTTTGTGGTGACTAGGATATTTTCATCGAGGTCGTACTCGATGAGTTTGGGGACGTAATCGCAGCCTCGTTCTTCGAGAGCTTTGAGGATTTCTACTTCGGTGGCGCAGCGTTTGTCGGCATCGGTTCCACGGAAGTATTTATGGACGTGGCCGTAGTAGTCGATTTTAACGAGGGAACGGATGCCGTCTTTTAGGTTTCGCATGTTGAGAGTCTTTCTTTGTTAGAGTTGGGAAGTAATGAAGAAGCCGGTGGCGCAGAGCAGGAGTCCTAGAATGAGGGTGCCAATGGAGTAGATTGCGGCAGTGAGGTAGGCTTGGTTCTGGATGAGGATTTGGGTGTCGAGGGCAAATGAAGAAAAAGTGGTGAAGCCACCGAAGAGTCCAGTAACAAAGAGTGGGTGGATCCATTCGGGGTGGTGGGATTTAAGCCAGCCATAGGTAGCGCCGATGAGGAGGCAGCCGATGAGGTTACAGGAGAGAATTCCCCAAGGAAAGTTTACGGTGTCGGGGTTGGCCGTTTTGGTATTTACGAAAGTGGATAAGATGAAGCGTGTCGTGGCGCCTAAGCCTCCGCCGAGAAAGATGAGAAGAAGTTGTGTGAAGGCCATGGCTATTTCTTTAGCACACCATGACGTGGGCTGAGAAGGAAAGAGAGGAGAAAGATTGTGCCTAATAAGATGATGATGGCTGGACCGGCTTGAATATCGATGAGTTGAGCGACAAAAATGCCGGCGACACTGGTGATCGAGCCAATGATGGCTCCGCCCCAAAAGATGTAGGAGGAGCGGTCGGTGTAGAGGAGCATGATGGCCGCTGGGGCAACGAGGAGACCGACTGAGAGAATGGTGCCGACAGCTTGGAGTGATGTGACGAGCATGCAGATGAGTAGGGTGAAACTGAGGTACTGCATGCAGCGGGTTGGTACGCCTTGGGCTGCTGCGACGTTTGGTTCGAAAAGGGTGAGCAGCATGGGGCGCATGAAGAGGTTAGAGAGGACTAAAGTGATGGCGCTGACGACAAAGACGAGGTTGAGGTCTTGCTCTGAAATGTGGATGATATTTCCGAAGAGCCAATCGTGAATGCTGGTAGCTACTGGGAGGTGGGGGAGGAGAGCGATACCGATGGCGAAGGCCGTGGTGTAGATGATGGAAAGGGCTGTGTCTTGGTGGATGCGGGAGTTTCGACTGACAACAGTGGAGCCGAGACCGACTGAGAGGCAGGCGAAGAGGGCTCCGATGAAAGCGTTGGCTTGAGTGAGTTCTTGGGTGATGAGGATGGCGACAGCGATGCCGGGGAGCATGGTGTGAGAGAGCGCTGAGACGGAGAGTGCGTTTCGACGTAAGTTGACAAAACCGCTGAAGAAGCCATTAGCGAAGCCGATCAGTGCGGCACCGATGACGGCATTTTGCAGAAAGGGATTTTCAGCAATGTTGAGAAAAATGTTCATGGCTGCGGACTGTCAAATGTGGCGCTTAGCTTGTCGTCGGTGATGAGTTCATCACAGGGACCGAAGCCGAGAGAGTGCTGATTGACTAAGAGGACTTGGTTAAAAAGGGTTTTAACGGTCGCCATGTCGTGATGGGAGGCGATGATGAGTCGGCCTTCAAGGGCTAGCTTTTGGAGGAGTTCGGCGAGAGACTCTGAGGATGGCCGGTCGAGCCCTGTAAAGGGTTCGTCTAACAAGAGGACGTGGGCTTCTTGGGCGATGGAGCGCGCGATGAAGGCTCGTTGTTGTTGACCTCCTGAAAGTTGTTTGATTTGGCGATTCTGTAGATCGGCTAAATCGAGCAATTCGATAGCGTTGTCGACTGCGTGTGTGTCGCTTTTTGAGAAGTGTTTCCACATGCCGAGTTGGGGGTAGCGGCCCATTTCAACTAGTCCACGAACGGTAATGGGGAAGTCCCAATCGACTTCTTCGCGCTGAGGGAGGTATGCGAATTCTTTTGACCATTTTTTGATCTGAGTGCCGCGCCAGCTGATGGATCCTCCAGATTTTTTGACGAGACCAGCAATGGCTTTGAGGAGGGTGGATTTACCTGCGCCGTTAGGTCCTACGAGGGCCACGCGGTTTCCGCAGGAGGTGTGCAGTGAAATGTTCTGCAGGGCGGTGATCTGACGATACTTTACGCTGAGGCCATCGATCACCAAGTCGTGATGCTCGTGGTGGTGTGCACAGCATTGATGTACTGAACTGTTGATAGATTTTCTTTCTAACAGTAAAAGTTACCAAGAAAAGTCGGCGATGTCAGAGATGTTGTCATCGCTACGTAGAGTTTTTGAACGAGAGCCATGCTTGGCTGGGCTTAAAATAATTTCAACCATATTCATTTCAGTGGGGGTTTCCCATTCGACATCGACTTGGAGTTCGACGTGGTGACCAGTAAGTTTCAGGGTGCCTGAGCCAAACCATTCAGGGGATTCGAAATCAGTGACCTTGAGGATTTGTTTTTCAGTGGCGGGCTGGACGATAGTGAGTGAGCGAGGAGTAGAAGAGAAATAGAGTTCAAAGTCAGTCTCAACGGCTGAGTCGTCGTGTCCTGAATGTTCATCATGTGGATGGTCATGACCAGAGTGATCATGGCCTGCATGGTCGTGATGTGCGTGGTCGTCATTGGCTGGTTGAGTACCCTCGGGTAGGAGGATGCTGCGCATGCCGATGTAGATTCCTAGGAGTACAAGGATGGTGATAGCGGTGGCGATGATCGGTGAGCCTTTCACGATGAGTCGTTTTTTCTATTTGAGGTGTTATGAGTTACGGGAGCAGAGTGCTCTATTAAGTGGGGAGAGAGTTGGTGTATTGGTAAATTCGTGGTTATCGATTTGCAAGAGAATTGCGTTATTGGGCTGTACTTATGGCAGCTTGGATGGCGCGAATTTTATCAAAGTCTTTGATTCCAGGGGTGGACTCTGAGCCTGAGGCTAGGTCGAGAGCTGCGGGATGGACTAAAGTGGTGGCTTCTGCAGCATTTTCTGCGGTAATTCCTCCAGCGAGTAGAACGGGAAGAGTTGGATTTTTAGAAATGAATGTTCTGGCTAGATTCCAGTCAAAGGTGTCTCCAGTCCCGCCATAGACTCCTGGTGCGTGGGCGTCTAGCAGAATAGCGGAGGCTTGATAGTCGTGGATGTTGGTCAGAGAATCTGCGTTTTTAACGCCGATGGCGCGGATGAAGGGGTGGCCATTTTCAGCAAAAGGAGCGCAGTATTCAGGTGTTTCATCGCCGTGAAACTGAGCGACGTCGATAATATCCTCTTTTAACAAGGAGAGAACCTCTTGAGTGGGGGCGTTGACGAAGACGCCTACGCGGAGGATTTTTTCTTTGAGTGCAGGGAGAAATTTTGCGGCGTCGACGGGTGGGAGGTAGCGTTTTGACTTTGGCCAGAAGTTGACACCGAGGGCAGTGATTCCTTCCGCTACGAGTTGGTGGGCATCTGACTCTAGTGTGACGCCGCAGACTTTGAGTGAGGTGGTGGAAGGGTGGAAGAAGTGGTGCATGATCTATCAGCTTTTTATTGAAGAATAAGGCCAGGAGGTTTTCTTAAACCGAAGGCTACAGGAATCATTGCTAATGATACTCCTAGGCCAGCTGCCATGATGATAATTTGAATGTCGAATAGAGGTAAAGTAATTGACTGAGCATTGCTTAGCTGGAAGTCATTTATTTGGGAAGAGATAGTGCCATATATAGGCTTCCATACAAATGAGGTTACGAGGACTCCTAAGCCAACAACTATGATGTTCTCAATGAAAGCATGTAGTAATAGAATAAAACTGGGGACTCCAAAGCTTCTTAATAGAGCTAGTAAATAACTTTCAGAGTGATACTCAAGTACAGCAATCGTACCAATGATTAGGGCTGAAATTAAGCCACATGTAACGACTATTCCGATTCGTATTCTATCTTGTAGAGAGTTTAGTGCTTTAATTTCCTGTAATAAGGAAATAGCTGAAATAGTTTGGATATCGATGTTTTCTGCTGCGAAGTATGAGGTTATTAGTGAGTCGAACATTTTGACTTCTTCTGTGGAGTCAAAATGTGCATCGGTTCTTATGAAAAAACCAGCAGAGGCCAATTGTGGGAAGATTTCGATTGGAACTTTAACGATACGAGAGAGGTTAAGAGTGTTGGCCGCTTGTTCACCTAGATAGCTTGTTTTAGCAATAAGTTGGATGTTATTACTTTTACAGATTTGGTAGGGGCCGTATTTGTTTGGACTTGTAGTTAAAAACTGAATCTGATCATTGAGAGGGATTTCTTCATTTTCTTGGTTGAGGGAATAGATTAGAACTGGAAGTGTGGTGTCATTCCATCTGAGGATTGGAGAAGTCTGACGGTAGGTGTGTATTTTTTCTGAGCCAAAGATATCTTTCCAAAGCTTTTCTTCTTTAAAATTTTGCTGGATTCGAACAAGAGAGTCCTCTGGAGCAACCCTTTCAACTAGATGGTAATCATAGGTGCCTGAGCTTTTGAGCCGTTTGTAGAGCTGTTCTTTTGTTTCAGAGAAGAAAATTAAAATGAGAAGGGCTAAGAGAGAAAGTATTGTCGATACAAGTAATTTACTCAGGGGTGAAATTGGGTTTTCTAGCCATCTCTTGAAGGTGTTCTTCCATAGGTAAGTAGGTATTAAAATCATGGATTTCATTTGCTATGGGATCTATTCTTGAATCGTGTGTGGCTATAACGCAGATACAGTGCGCTGGGAGTTTTTCGTGTAAAACTTGCTTAATTACAGAGGTGTTTAAATCGTCTAAGCCAGAGGTTGGTTCATCTAATAAAACAATTGAAGGTTGTTTAGCTAAGCAGCGCGCTATGGCAGCTCGTTGTTGCTGTCCCCCTGATAGGGAGGCAGGCTTTCTATCAGTGAGTTGGTCGAGCCCGAATAGTTTGAGCCAATCATTGGCTGCATTTTTGTTTTTGCCCGCAAGGCTGGCTGCAAGTTCTACATTTCGCTTGAGGTTTGCAAGGGGAAGTAAATTTAATTGCTGGAAGACGAATCCGATGTCTTTTCGTAGATATTGAGAACTGCCATATTTGTATTTAGAGTGTGTTATAATCTGGCCTTTCTGAGGTCTTATCAATGAGGCAATAATCCGAAGGAGTGTACTTTTTCCACAACCTGAGTACCCTTTTAATAGTGTGATTCCTGGGGCGAATTCTGTATTAAAATTTTCAAAGATAAGGCTCTGAGCTGAAGGGTAGCCATAACTCAAGTCTTTTATTGTTATAGCCATTTACTTAATCACTTGTATGGCGATGGACTGCGGTCCTATCGTTACGATTTTGGTTTCAGGCCAGATTTTCTTTATGAGACCATGCCAACCTTCTTTGCGGAGTGTGTCGGGCGCCGTAGAAATTAGTTCTCTTTTGGGGACGATGTGCGCGGGTTTGTTTAGTTCATAAAAAAGATTGGCAAGCATTGGGGTGTCCAGCGTATTGGTAATGGAAGAAGGGGTATCCTCGCTTAGTTTAAAAAGCCACTGGACGCCTTGCTTATGGGGGATGTTTTCTATTTTTTGGGCTTCAAACGAGGCCCGAGCAATTCTTCCTTGCGTGCCGAACGGGATTTGCAAGCTGATTCTTTTTGGGTCTAGTTCATAGAGGATGCTACTAGGGGGAGTCAAAGTTGCTGTAAGGCTACTCCGGTCAACTATTCTAGCGTATGCGTGATTTGCTTTGAGCCAAATAACTTTTTGGGTTTCTAGTTCAGAAATTTTTTCACTGGGAAGTAGTAGTTCTAAGTCCCCAGAGAATTCGGCTTTTAGTTCTGAACGATGTTTGAGGTCTTGGAGGCTCCTTTTTTTGTGATCTAGGGATAGTTCTAGCTCTCGTTTTTGTAGGGCAGTTTCCTTTAAATATGTTTCAGAATCGATTTTTTTTCTTAATCTTAATTGTTGTTTTTTTAGTTTTTCAATACCGAATGAGATGCGATCTTTTACCTCTTTAGAAAGATCTGGAATAGTAAGAGCATTAGTGAGAGAGTCTATTTTTTGGGTAATTCCGTTGAGAGATTTTTCAATCGATAGGAGGTTTTCAATTTCAGCGTCTTTTAGAGCATCAATTTTTAAAGCGAAATCATCTTTTTCTAGCTCATATAGTTTCTGCTCGTGGGCTAATTGGTCAGGGTTGATCGTAGCCCAGTGTTCGCCTTTTTTGAGACGAGTCATGTTTTTTTTGAGTAAGCTTATTTTCTGTTCAGAGCTCAGAGAGAAAGTTTCAACTTGTTTAAAGTTTACAGTAGCTTTCTCGGAGCCAACCCAGAGGTATGAGGACTTTGGATAGCTCTCTATAGTTGGGACTTCTTCAGCTACTAGATTAGCTATTGATGCCCAGCAAAGGAGGTATATTGAAATATGATATATGTATTTACTCAACATTGATGTCACCGGTTCTTAATTTTTAGACCAATAGGTTTCGTCCCAAAGCCAAAGTTCTAAGTCGAATTGAAGTTGTTGGAGTTTATTGTTCCTAAGGCTTTCTTTTATAACTACTTGCTTCTGATAGGTGGATGCGATGCTAGAGGGTGATTGGCTTGTGAGTGTTTGAGACTTATATGACTTAAGTTGTTGTTTCAATGTGGATTCTTGCTGCAGAAGGTATTTGTAACGCATTTTTAGCAAATGCAGACGAGATGCATCTCTTTCAGTAGTCAGTCTCAGCCTTTCTCTGGTGTATTGAGCACGGGTTTCCGCATTTTTCAGCCTTTCTTTACTCAGAGGGTCATCGAGTTGTATGCCGTATGATGTACCAGTAAACAATCGGGTTTGCTCGGAGTCGAAATATTCAGCTCCAGTTCCGTTTGAGTTGAGTAAAGGTGGATTAGATAGACCGATATTTAGTTGTGGCCATTTGCTAAGTTTAACATTCCATAATGTTAAAATATTTGATTCAATAGCAACAGTTTGTAAACGAAGACCTAATTGACCATAGCCGTTTTCCAGAGAGAGTTTATCTAAACGTTTTGCATAGGAAATGTTGGGTGGTGTGCCTACAAGCTTCCATCTTTTTCCCGGTGTGTTGAAGAAGTTGTTCAATTGGACCCTTAATTGTTCTTTGTTAGCAATATAGTTCACCCGAAGCTGTTGGTATTGTGAAAGTAATTCGTCTATATTGGAGTCAGAATTGCTTTCTAATTGTTTTTTAGCGTCAGCTAGCTTTACTTTATTTTGATCTAATTGCTTTTGTTGAAGGTAGAAACGATAAAGGCGTATACGGAAATTCCTACGGACGAGTTCGTGGTTCCATTCAGAACTTAATTGTCCGAGATAGTCTGCGTATAGCTGCGCATAAAATTGAAAAGGATTAGGAATTGTTAAGTTAGCAACAACTGAAAATGTGAGGTCATCAATACTCAGGTCAGCAATGTCAATTATTGACTTGGAGACATTGGCAAAAGTAAAAATCTCCGGAGCTAACGACCACCACGTGCGTCTTTGTGCTTTGGCAGCTTCGGATACAGCGTCGACAGACTGTAGGTATTCTATATTATGATGAGTATATTGTGCTATGGCTTGTTTCCATGACAAATGTTCTTCCTGCGACGCGGTTATACTTTGCGTAAGCTCGCTGATTGAATTGCTTTGGTTAAGGCTATGTTCATTAAGTTGCTCAATGACTTTTTGATTTGTGCAGCTTGAAAGGAAAAGAGCTGTTAGAACCAAACAATATTTTTTGAGCAGAGTCATAAGTGCGCAGTATAGAGAAAGCAAAACCTTCTCCAATAAATTGGAGAAGGTTTTGTCAGGGATCTGTATAGAAATTTAGAAGAAGATAGAATCTTCGTTGAACATGACAAATGAACCAGAGTCGCCATTACTGGTTGTATATGTTCCTCCAGCATTTTGAGTGTCAGTGTCAGCTGAAGTGAATTCGAGTGTGATGGAGCCATCTTGTGGAGAGCCTCCTGATAGTTCTAAAATCGCTCCGTCAGAGCCTGTTACTCGATCATATGTGTAGTCAGCAGCATTAATGATTGTATCGCCCAAATGGTCGATGTAGACAGTGCTTCCTGAGTCATCGACCTGAGCGCCAATAACTGATCCCTTACTAGTAAGTTGTAGGGTGAAGTCTTTGTTGCTATTACTTAGATCATTGAAAAAGATTGAATTTCCACCAACCGAAGTGGGGCTTATTTTACTATCACGCTTGTCGGCATCGAAGGGAGGGTCATAATTGAGGGGTAGTGCGCCTCCTGTTGCTAAGGTGAATTGTGCTGTCGTAAGCGAGGTCGAGCTTACTGTCACGGGTGTTCCGCCAATACTATTAACGTAAACATCCGTGGAGCTATCGTCTTCCATACGAACATCAGCAGAGCTTGCATTACCGTTGTCTTGCCACGAAACTATTAGCTTAACTGTACCGGACCAATAAGAATGGTTACCTGGATTTACAACTCGTTCATTGCCATTGTTATCAGTTTCTACTTTCGCTAGACTAAAATTGGAAAAAGTTGAATCGTTGGTGGTTAATAATAGCTCACCTGAGCTGTCGTTGATTGGCGTATATTGGTAACTAGCAGAGCCGATACTGACAGGCCAACCAATTGTAATAGGGAAATCATTAATACTGTTTTGTTGGATGGTTGGCGATGAACTAGCATTCACAGTATATATGAAAGTGCCTGTTTCAGTATCACCATTGTTTTCGGCATTAGTTGAATTGCTGCTGCGGATGAACTCAAAGCTTACTTGACCACCCAAGGTAAGGACAACTTCTTCTAAGCTTTTGGGCCGGATGGTGCGGTCTGAATCGCCATCACCTCCACCGCAGTTCGTGAGTGAAGTTGTGAGTATAGCTCCTGCTGTCACAGTTGCACATTTGATAGTCGATTTAAAAGATGATGGGATCTTCATTGTATAGGTTTATTAATTAGAAGTTGGGTGTGACTATGCAGTCTGATTAAAAGCTTGTGGAGTTAATCTGTTGGGAAAATTAAAGTCAAATTTAAATTTTTAAGAAGCTAGCTTTATAGAATAAGCATGCAGTCGCCGTAGCTGTAAAAACGGTATTTTTCTTTTACTGCTTCGTTGTAGGCTTTCATGATGAGGTCTTTTCCGGCGAAGGCGCTGACGAGCATGATGAGGGTGCTTTTGGGGAGATGGAAGTTGGTGAGGAGGCGATCGACGACTTGGAATTCGAAGCCAGGGTAGATGAAAATGTCTGTTTCTCCTCGGCTTTCGCGGAGTATGTTAGAATCTCTGCCGAGGCTTTCTAGGACGCGAGTGCAAGTAGTGCCGACGGCGGTAACGCGTTTGGCGTGGTTGATACGATTGGCAGTTTCGGTGGAAACGGAGTAGCGCTCAGAGTGCATTTCGTGATCTTCGATTTTCTCGGCTTTGACTGGGCGGAAGGTGCCGATTCCTACATGAAGAGTGAGGAAGGTGTGGTCGATTTTTTTGAGCACTTCGGGGGTGAAATGAAGACCTGCTGTGGGGGCTGCGATGGCTCCTTCTTCTTCTGCGAAAACGGTTTGGTAGCGGTCGAGATCGGCAGTGTCGCTGTCGCGGCCCATGTAGTGTGGGAGTGCGAGCGAGCCGTATTGGTGGACATCGACGAACTTGTCCCACTCGATCAGGCGGTTGCCATTTTCTAAGATTTCGACAACTGTGCCGGTGGCTTCTCCGACTTCTACGGTGCGTCCGACTTTCATTTTTTTACCAGGGCGCACCATGCATTCCCAGAGTTGCGGATTGGGGCGGTCGGTGACGACGAGCTCGATGCTTTGGTCATTGGAAAAGACGCGAGCAGGGATGACTTTAGTGTTGTTGAGGACGAGCAAATCGTCGGTAGATAAGTAATCGTGGATGTCCGAGAACATGCGATGCTCGATTTTTCCTGAGTCACGGTGAACGACGAGCATGCGCGAAGCACTACGGTTTTGCAGTGGTCGGCTGGCGATGAGTTCATCTGGGAGATGAAAATCGAAATCGTCTGTGCGTAGGCTCATGGCTGGGAGTGAAGCTAGAAATGAGGAAGATTCAATATTGAAGTGTCTGTCTGGGGCTTTAGTCTGATGCGGTGATAGGGCTTCACAAACAGCGACTCAGTGTAGACGGGAAATTTTTCAGACTCGATGGTGAACGTTGTTTTTTGAAACTTGTTAGTTATGGTCCATTTCCTAGTCCAGAGCCGGATCACGCGGTTGAGTTTAGAGAAATACGCGATCTAGGAATTCATGGGATACGCGTGTACGGGACTCCTAGTGATAAGTTGTTAGATGCTGCGGCTGAGGTGGGTTTGATTGTTTTTGTGGGCTTTGATTGGCCGTGGCGACGGGTCTTTTTAGGAGGCGGAGATCAGGCTATTTATGAGCAAGCTAAGATTGAGTTGCGCAAGGAACTGGCAGATTGGGGAATGCATCCTGCTGTTGCGGCTTGTTTTGTGGCCAATGAAGTGATGCCTGATATGGCGAATTGGTTATCACCAGTGCGAGTGAGGGAGGCTCTTGAAGGGTTGATTGAAATCGTAAAGGCTGAGGCTCAGCATCTGTTGGCCGCTTATGCTAGCTATCCTAGTTCAGAATATCTCGAGCCGGCTAATGCTGATTTCACGGCTGTGAATGTGTATCTTGAAGATGAAGAGGAGTTTCGATCGTATCTAAAGCGCTTGCACCATTTGGCGGGTGATCGGCCGGTTTTAATTTCTGAGTTCGGGGTGGATAGTTTGAGCATGGGTGTGGAGGCTCAGAAAGAAATGCTAGGTTGGTCTATGCGGGTTTCCCAAGGTGAGGGAATGGCCGGCTGGACTTACTTTAGTTGGTCAGACCGTTGGTTGATTGGGGGGGAGGCTGATGAGATGTGGGGTTTTGGTTTGAAGGATAGGTATGGACTTTTAAAGCCGGCTGCATCTGAACTCGGAAAGGATTGGGTGCCGGATTTTCCTATGCCGATGATTTCGGTGATTATCTGTGTGTATAACGGAGATGATAGGATCGGAGCAGCTGTGGAGTCACTGGAAGCTCTGAGGTATCCTTCATACGAATTGATCGTGGTAGATGATGGTTCTAAGGATTCGACGCGAGAGGTGGTGAGGTCTTATCCTTTTGCAAAGTTAGTGGAGGCTCAGCATGGAGGCTTGAGTGCTGCTAGAAATTTAGGGGCGCGTGTGGCGAAGGGAGAGATCCTGAGTTATACCGATGACGATTGCCAAGTAGATCAAGACTACCTTTTCTGGCTGGCGAAGTCTTATGCTGAAAATGGATGGGATGCCTGTGGTGGTCCGAACATTCCACCAAAGGCTCATTATGAAGATGAGGCTGTGGTGGCGAGCTCACCTGGTGCACCGAGTCATGTGATGCTGACTGATGTGGAAGCTGAGCACATTCCAGGGTGCCATTTATCGGTGACGAAAAAGGCGTTTGAAGCGCTTGGTGGTTTTAGGGTTCAGTATCGAGTGGCAGGAGATGATGTAGATTTCTGTTGGAGATTGCGGGCAGCTGGGTTCGTGATTGGTTTTCACGGGGCATCGTTTGTATGGCATAGGCGTCGAACGCGCTTAGTGAACTATTTTAGACAGCAGAGGGGCTATGGACGAGCCGAGGCTTTATTGATGAAAGATCATCCAGAGAAATTTCAGAAAGGTTCGGGGGCGAGATGGGAAGGCTGTGTCTACACCGGGGCAGCAGCTTCAGCTATGGGTGATAGTATTATTTATCATGGGCCGGTCGGTCTCGCTGGGTATCAAGTGTTTTGGAATCCGATGATGCCGATGCGGATGCTAGATCGCGACTTTCGCTACCCCTTTGTGGAGTTGAAACTGTGGATTGCTCGGTGTCTGCAGCCCATCGTTAGGAAATGGTCGCGCTTTTATTATGGGTATCAAACAGTGAAGGGGCTGAGCTGCGAGAAGCATGAGGAAACGGAGTGCAAGGTGATGAAGGCTGAGCTGCGCGAGCTTGTTCTACCTGTATTAATCAATGAATATAGAGCTAGAGTATTAGATGTTTTGAAAGAGCATGGTTGGCAGGAATCTGGCTCTTATGACGCATGGGATCTGTATCGAGAGGGGATGTATGCGATGCTGGTGAGTGAATTGATAGGTCATGACGCTTGGCGTGTGCGTGTGCGATTTTTGGCTCCGCTTTCTGAGTTTCAGAAATTAGAGCGAGAGTTGATAGAGTTCGCAGGCCATTAAATCTGTGTTAGGGTCGGTCACTCGCTAACTATGTTTTATATTTGGGATATTATAGGAACTTTTATTTTCTGTGTGTCTGGGGCACTAGCAGGAAAGCAACTGAAGATGGACTACCTTGGTCTGTTTGTGATGGCGTTGATCACTGGAACTGGAGGTGGGATGTTACGTTCTATTTTGTTAGGTGATCTACCTCCAGTTGTTTTTACTAAACCTGATTATGTGATAGCGGCGGCGCTTGCTGTCCCGGCATCGATGATGTTTGGTAATGCTTGGCAACGACATAATAGAATTGTCAGTATCGTTGGAGCTTTAGGTTTGGGAGTGTTCGCTTGTTTGGGTGCGAGGACTGGCATTGAGCACGGCTTGAGCTGGTGGGCAAGTATTGGCTTGGGAATTATAAGTGCTACTTTTGGCGGGGTTTTGCGGGATATTATTCGCAATGAAGTTCCACTTATTTTTAGGAAAGAAATTTATGCAACGGCAGCTTTGTTAGGGGCGGCAATGGTTTTGACAATGGATGCTGCAGGCTTGCCGAAGGATTTCTCGTTGATTGTTGCTTCAGTGACGACAGCGGTGATTCGCTTATTGGCGATTCGTTACGCGATTAATGCCTCGACTCACGATTAATAAAAAACTCCGACCAGCGAGACTGATCGGAGTTTTTGGTGAAAATATGTTAGTATGCCCTAAGCGTAGATAACGACGATGGAATCTAGCTTTTTGTTATCTTTAAGCGTGTCAGAGAGGATAACAATTGGAGTGCCTTCAGCGACTTTGACCTTTTCTTTAAGGTAAGTGACGGCGTCGTTGATTGTCGTCATTGGCTTAGAAGAGAAAGGAAGTACGTAGGGCTCGATTCCTCGACCTAGAGCTAAACGACGACATGTTTCCGCTTCTGGAGCAAAGGCATGAATCGGAGCTTTAGGGCGTAGCAGAGCAGCTTGAACAGCCATGTCCCCACGGCGTGTGAAGACGAGAAGGTGAGCGTCTGGAAGAGTGTCGACTAAAGTGGTCGCAGCGCGGATGACTTTTTGTTTATCTGTACTAAGTTCAGCGAGTTCACCATTTCCAACTCCACCTTCACGTTCGATACGTTTGGCGATACGGTCGAAAGTTTCTACACAGCGAACTGGGTAGTCACCTGTGGCTGTTTCACCAGAGAGCATGATGGCGTCAGCTTCTTCATACACAGCGGTAGAGACGTCAGTCACTTCTGCACGTGTCGGTGTAGGGTTGGTGATCATGGACTCAAGCATGTGAGTGGCGACGATCACCCGGCGTCCGAGTGTGTGACAGCGCTGGGTGATACGGCGCTGAATGATTGGGAGTTCTTCGACGTGGACTTCGATGCCGAGGTCACCGCGGGCAATCATGATGATGTCGGAGGCGAGGATAATGTCGTCGATGTTTTTGATCGCTTCTTGGTCTTCGACTTTTGAGATAATGTCTGCGGTGCCACCGAGTTTTTCCATTTCAGCCCGAAGTTCGTTCACATGGGCTGCATCGCGAACGAAAGATCCAGCGATGTAGTCAGCACCACATTCTACGGCGAGTTTGAGATCTTTGTGATCTTTGTCGGTGAGTGCTGGAAGGTTGAGGCGAGTGCCGGGAAGGTTGATGTGGCGACGGTTGCCAATGACGCCAGCGGTGAGAACTGCACAGATGAGGTAGTCGTCATGCTTTTCTTCGATACGCATGAGCATGGTGCCATTGTCGACGACGAGGGTGGCGCCTTCTGCGACATCATCCATCATGCCTTCGTAGTTGACGGTGGTGGAAAATGGGATGGTCGCTTCCTTGGACTGGCGGCGGATCTCAAATTTATCTCCGACATTGAGTTCGTATGGAGATTCGAGGTCGCCGGTACGAATGGATGGGCCTTGGAGGTCGAAGAGAATAGCAGTGTGCTTGTTTCTTTCTTCGGAAATATCGCGAATGATTTTCACGAGCTCGCGACATTTGTCGTGCTGTGCGTGGCTCATGTTCATGCGGAAGACATCAACGCCTGCGTCGATGAGGTTAGCAATGGCTTCAGTTGAGAAAGTAGCTGGGCCTAAGGTAGAAATGATACTAGTTTTTCGGAACATTGTGGTGAATGAGTTGCGCTATTTCAGGGACTGAAATAGCTTTTAACTTGCCGAGAGCTGCGATCGTACTGGAATTCGTAGTAGTGGCAAGCCTTGGCTTGAGAATCTAGCAATCGACTTAATTGTTCTCAGAAATGCTCTTCATGCCAAGGAGGCGTGCCGCTTCATCTTTGTCATTTTTGGCAAGTTTGAGGGCGTAGCGTTTGAGCTCGTCGAAGATATTTATATCGTGATTTTCGGCGCTGAGCGAAAAGAGCTGGCCAATAAGTGTGTCGATTTCAGCTTCTGAGCGGAGTGAGACTCCTATGGGGATATCGTTGGCGAGGAGGACGTCTGAAGTGGCGAGAGCAACGGCGCGCGCCATGGTGTTTTCTAACTCACGAACATTACCTGGCCACTTGTGTTCTTGAAGCACGGTGATGGCCTCGCCAGAGAGGCGGATGCGCGCTAAACCATTTTTACGTGAGATTTTACGAAGGAAAAATTCTGCGAGGAGCGGGATGTCTTCGATACGTTCTCGGAGTGGAGGGAGACGGAGTTCGACTACGTTGAGTCGGTAGTAAAGGTCTTCGCGGAAACGGCCTTCGCGGACTTCTTGAGCGAGGTCTTTGTTTGTGGCTGCAACGATTCTAACATCGCTTGAGAGGACTTCGTTGCCTCCAACGCGGGAGAAGGTACCTTCTTGGAGGACGCGGAGGAGTTTGACTTGGACTGGCAGAGGCATGTCGCCAATTTCATCGAGAAAGAGTGTGCCGCCGTCACATTGTTCGAATCGTCCAGCGCGTTTTGCTGCGGCCCCAGTGAAGGAGCCTTTTTCGTGACCGAAGAGTTCACTTTCGAGCAGGTTGTCAGGAATGGCTCCGCAGTTGAGTGCGACCATTTCATTTTGTCTGCGCGGACTGTACTGGTGGACGGCATTGGCGACAAGTTCTTTACCCGTGCCGCTTTCTCCGTAGATGAGGACGGGGGCGTCAGTGCGAGCGACGCGACCAACGGTTTTGAAAACGTCTTGGAATGTGCGCGAGACGCCGATGACTTGGAGTCGACCGCTTTGGTCGGGCATTTGCTGCTTGTGTTCAAATGCGGTGCGGCGGCCTTCGATGACTTGCCAGGCGCTTTCGACGACGCTGCGCAGTTCGAAAACGAGAGATTCTTTTTTGAGGATATCGTGGGCACCTTGCTGACTGGCTTTGATGATTTGGGCAGTGCCAGGGAAAGCTGCTGTGATGATGACGATGATGTCTGGATTGCTAGCCTTGAGCTGGCCTAGCAGTTCGATCCCGTCCATGGGCTGGAGTGCGATATCTGAGATGACGAGATCCACGGTGGTCTTTTCACAGACTTTGATGGCATTGTTAGAATTATCGCAACGCAGGATGCGAATACCGTCTGCTTGAAGGTGTTTAGTGGCCCAGTCGAGGTAGTCGTGGTCTGTGTCGACTAAGAGGAGGGTGCGTTCGTCGTTTGTATCTGCTGCTGACATGTGTGATTATTGGGGGCAGTCCAGAGGGTGTGACTACAGTTGAGGCATTAAAGTGCTCCAAAGCGGCGTTGTCTACCACTGAAATGGGTGACGGCGTCGATGAGGTCTGCTTCGGTGAAATCTGGCCAAAATTTATCGAGGATAACGATTTCAGCGTAACTGAGTTGCCAAAGTAAAAAGTTTGATAGTCTGAGTTCGCCAGACGTGCGGATGAGGAGGCAAGGATCAGGTTGTTCTGAGGTGTAGAGGTATTTGGTTATCGTTGAATTATCGATTGCTGCTGGGTCGATTTCACCATTGATCGCTTTTTCTGCGATAGATCGGGTGGCGTCGACGATCTCTTCACGACCGCCGTAGGAGAGAGCGAGGTTGAGTGTGAGGTCTGTGTTGTCTTTGGTAGTTTCTATTGCTAGTTCGAGTTGCTTGCGTGTTTTTTCTGGGAGCATGTTGATGCGGCCAATGGCATTGAGTCGCACGTTTTGCTTCATCATCTCTTTGGTCTTTTCTTTGAGAAAGCGTTCGAGGAGCTGCATGAGAGCTTTCACTTCAGATTCTGGGCGGTTCCAGTTTTCTGAAGAAAAGGCGTAGAGCGTGAGATATTTGACGCCGAGGCTTTTGCATGCATCGACTGTGCGGCGGACGGATTCGGCACCGGCCCGGTGGCCTGCGATACGAGGTAAACCACGTTGTTTTGCCCAGCGGCCATTGCCGTCCATAATGATGGCGATGTGTTCTGGAGCGGATGCTGCAGAATGAGTGGAGGGTGTGTCTACGTTCAGCTTGCTCATTCGGATGCAGTGGTTCTGCACTTTTGTGAGTCAGAATGCAAGTGTATCCTAGTGGGGGATAGAGGAGTAATGAGTGGATTCACTTGCCAATAAGTTCGCTGGGTTTGTAGGGTGTGAGTTATGGCTAAGTTTGTGCTTTCAATAGATCAAGGGACGACGAGTTCCCGATCCATATTATTTAATCATGATGGGGAAGTTGAAGCTGTTGCGCAGTTAGAGTTTACTCAATATTTTCCTCAGTCTGGTTGGGTCGAGCATGATGCGAATGAAATTTGGCAGACCCAGTTAAGGACGATGGAGGAGGTGCTGGAAAAGGCTGGAGTGGCGGTTGACGATCTAGTGGCGATTGGTATTACTAATCAGCGTGAAACTGTGTTGTTGTGGGATCGGGAGACTGGTGAGCCCATTGCCAATGCGATAGTGTGGCAGGATAGGCGGACGGCGGAGGCGTGTAAGTCAATGCGGGGGACGAGTGAGGAGGTGGCTATTTCCGCGATCACTGGGCTGCGGCTCGATCCTTATTTTTCTGCGACTAAAGTACAATGGTTACTGGACAATGTGCAAGGGGCGCGCAAGCGGGCAGAGGCGGGTGAACTCTGTATGGGGACGATTGATTCGTGGTTAGTCTATCAACTAACTGGTGGCGAAAAGCATGTGACTGACGCGTCGAATGCTAGTCGTACCTTGTTGTATAACTTGAGAACGGGAGATTGGGACGATGCACTTTTGGAGCAATTTAAGGTGCCTCGAGCAGTGCTTCCAGAAATTGTGGATAGTTCTGGAGATGTTGGTAAATGGAGGGGAGTGCCGATTGCTGGGATTGCAGGTGACCAGCAAGCTGCTTTATTCGGGCAGGGATGTTTTGAGCCTGGGATGGCTAAGAATACCTATGGGACTGGTTGTTTTTTATTGATGCATACTGGCGAACGCATTGTCCAATCGAAGAACCAATTATTGACTACGGTCGCGTGGCAGTTGAATGGCAAACGGGAGTATTGTTTAGAAGGGTCTGTGTTTGTGGCTGGATCACTTTTTCAGTGGCTGCGAGATGGTTTACATTTGTTCAAAGATGTCGATGAATTGAATGAACTGGCTCAATCCGTGGAAGACAGCGGTGAGGTTGTTATAGTGCCGGCCTTGGCTGGTTTAGGAGCACCGCATTGGGATCCATTTGCACGCGGACTGATCACTGGACTGAGCCGTGGAACCTCTAAGGCGCATATTTGCCGAGCAGCGATGGAGGCTGTGGCTTTTCAAGTTGTAGAATTGCGTGAGTGTATGCAGCGTGATGCTCAGAGAGAGATTATTGAATTGCGGGTCGATGGAGGGGCTTGTGCGAGTGATTTGTTAATGCAGATACAGGCAGATCTGATGGGGGCGGATTTGATGCGGCCAAAAGATTTAGAAACCACGGCTTTTGGTGCTGCAGCTCTAGCTGGATTGGCGGTTGGCTTTTGGAGTATAGAATCTAAGGCCGTTGGGCAAAGAGGGGGGGGGAAGAAGTTTACTCCAATGATAGAGTCTGAGCAGCGTGAGGTTTTACGTAGTAATTGGGATAAAGCGGTGAGACGCGCAAAATTATAGAGTTCCTGATCTAGCTGCTACAATCCTAGTTCTGTTAGGTTTGGGTAATCATCAGGTCTGACTTGACCTTCCCAAACGAGTTTTCGCTCATTTTCATTAATCTTCACATCGTTGATACTGGCGTGTCTTTCGGCCATGAGACCATGTTCATCGAATTGCCAATTTTCATTGCCGTGAGATCGGAACCATTTGTCTGAAGTATCTCGCCATTCGTAGACAAAGCGGACAGCGATTCGGTTATTTTCGTAGGCCCAAACTTCTTTGATTAGGCGATACTCTGACTCGCTGGCCCATTTTCTTGTTAGAAAGCTGATAATCTCCTGACGCCCTTGGAGAAACTCTGAACGATTTCTCCAGACGCTGTCAGGAGTGTAGGCCAAGGCGACTTTGGCTGGGTCTTTCGTATTCCAAGCATTCTCCGCCATTCTGGCTTTTTTCGCAGCGGATACTGCATCAAAAGGTGGGAATGGTGGGCGAGGCTCAATAGTGGAACTCATGGATAAGTAGGTGCGTGATTACTTGGAATAGTACTAGATTGACCTAGGTCGTTACCACTTTTTGTATGGCAGGAACTTTCCGTTCATGGTGACAATGACACGATCACCTTTAGGGTCTTCTTGCTTTGAGACATCGCAAGTAAAGTCGATGGCACTCATGATGCCGTCTCCGAATTTCTCATGAATACATTCTTTGATGGCGCCTCCATAGACATAAGCAATTTCATAGAAGCGATAGATCAAGGGGTCTTTTGAGACGAGATCAGTATCTGTAGCTTTCATCGGGCATACTGTGAGCGCCGTAATGACATCGTCACCTAGATCGAGGAAAGAAGCGAGTTTGGTGGCGTCTTCTTTACTGAGGCTGTTTTGGCCTAAGCATGCAGAGGCGGTAAAGATATCGGATAAGCCAATAGCGGATCCAATTTCTACCCAAGTTGAGCCTTTTTGAATTTTGGCGCTGATGATGGCTTCTGTCATTTCGAGTTTAGTCATTTTATATATTCTGTTTGTTTAGTAATAAAAAATTATAGGAAGGAGAGAGGGTTATTTATTGATGGTGGGGATTGATAGGTGCGTGTGCACCTCGGCCTAATCTAGTGTTTCTTTTTCACACAGACATCTGTGCGTGCTGCCATTCTTTTCATTTGGAGAATAGGAGTGGCAGGGACGACGATCGCCATCCACATGAGGAAGCCAGCTGCGACGCAAACATGCACTTTCGCTTGGCTACAAAAGGAGGAGCATTTTCTTTGAATTGTTGTCATGCGTTCACTCACGGGATAGTGAGTGTATGATGGTACTTCAGGGAGTTCACAGTTCGTTACAACTGCATGATTGTTTTTTGATACATTCATAGTTCTGCTTTCTACATAAAATAGTTAAGCAGTTGGTGTGCCGATGTGGGTTGTGTAATATGATCTGAATTAATGTTTTATATTAGTTGGTGGTGATGTGTGTGACTTGTGTTTTGTATTTTTTATGCTATAGGGATGAGCGATTCTTTTGTGGATTTTGTGTGCAGCTAAATACAGAAAGGCGGCCTAGCTTTATACGCCAGACCGCCTCTTTAAATTGTTAGTTTTTAGTTGTGTCTACTATGCTGCTTTCTCTTTCTTGTAGTGAGTGAGGTAGATTGGAAGGCCAACAAGGCCAAGACCACCTACGATGTTACCAAGAACAGTTGGGATTTCATTCCAGAGGAAGAAGTCAGCAACTGTAATGTCTGCACCCATTGTCATCGCGAATGGGAAGAGGAACATATTCACAACAGCGTGTTCGAAGACCATGAAGAAGAAGCACATGATTGGGGCCCACATGCAGAAGAATTTTCCGATGGATGATCTCGCATAGATTGCTCCGATGACTCCCATGGAAACCATCCAGTTACAGAGGATTCCGCGGACGAAGCAGGTGAACCAGCCCATGGTTCCAAATTTTTCAAAACCGAGTGTTCTGCCTTCACCTACCTTAGCTAATAGCGTGTGGAAGGCTGGGAAGATTTCAGAAGTTTCTCCAGAGTAGCCGAATCTGACACTAAAGGATGCTAGGAAAACTACGAATAGGGCTCCGACGAAGTTTGAGCAGAAAACGAGGCTCCAATTACGGAAGACTTTCGCCCAGGTGCAGCCTTTATTGCCGTTAATTACGGGGAGGGGCGCGAGGGTGAAAACTCCGGTGACTAGATCAAACTTAAGCATATTAAGCATGATGAAGCCGATGGGGAACAGAATGGCTCCGAAGATTAAACTACCTGTTTTGGTGATTACCGTGAGAGCAAAAAAGGCGGCGAGAGTGAGGAGTGCTCCAGCTCCAATGCCGCGAATGATAGTGTCTTTAGTAGACATGAAGAGCTTTTCTTCGCCCGCCTCTATCATTTTTTTTGCCAATTCGTTAGGTGGTAAATAGTCCATGTTTTTGGTGTGTATTATTTGTTATGATTTGTGAGTGATTGGTTTCAGATGTATGGTGATAAATGAGGCGCCTTCATTTACGATGTTATCTGAAGTGTGTAGGAGATATATCAATGGAGAGATATCGCTCCTGTTTGAGTGTCCTTTAAACAATGTATTAAGGTCAGAATGGATTGAGCAATCACTGTGCCATGCCAATCAATCGGAATCCTCGATTTCACGAGGTTGGCTATGAATCTTATTAATGGATCTCGTAGCGCTTGATTCAGAATGGACTGACTACACCCTTTCAAATGAGAGCGTGGTGTATGAACAAAAGAAAAGCTCGCCATGATTGACGAGCTGATAGGGTGGGGAGTTTTGTTTCCTGTGCTGGCTTGGTTATATCTAGCCTGGTGGCCAGAGCATTTGGCGGCCAGCGAGTATGTGCAGGTGGAGGTGGGGGACTTCCTCGCCTCCATGAGGACCATTGTTAATGACGGTGCGGAAACCATCTTCAGCGAAGTCTTCTTGGTGGGCCACTTTATTTACGATAAGCATGAGGTGCCCCAAAATAGTTTGGTCTTCTGGTGAACTCTCAGCAATGCGGACAATACGTTTTTTAGGGACTACCAAGAGGTGTGTGGGCGCTTGTGGGTTAATGTCGCGAAAGCAAATGCAGATATCGTCTTCGTGAACGATGTCCGCAGGGAGCTCGCGATCAATAATTTTCTCGAATATGGTTTTTTCAGACATAATGGATTTTATTCGTCGTTAGAGTCTCCTCTTTTCTTACCCTTTAGCATAGCTTCGATGAAGGCATCAATTTCTCCGTCCATGATGCCCTGGATGTTTGCGCTCTCTTCGCCAGTACGCAGGTCTTTTACCATTTGGTAGGGCTGGAATACGTAGGAACGAATTTGGCTACCCCAACCGATATCGCCTTTTGCCGAATAATCGCGTTCGGATTCCGCTTTTTGCTTATCTTCTTCTATCTGATAGAGCTTGGCTTTTAGGAGTTCCATCGCAAGCTCTCTGTTGCGTAGTTGTGAGCGTTCCTGCGTGCAGCGAATGATGATGCCTGTCGGTTTATGTTTTAGAATAACTGCAGTTTCGACTTTGTTGACGTTCTGCCCCCCTGCGCCGCCAGAGCGGGCTGTTTGGATATCGATGTCGGCTGGGTTGATGTCGATTTCGATGTTCGTATTCATCTCCGGTGTGGCATCGACCGAGGTAAATGATGTGTGGCGCTTACCTGCGGAGTCGAATGGCGAGATGCGGACGAGGCGGTGAACACCTCGTTCATTTTTGAGATAGCCATAGGCGTATTCGCCATCGATTTTGATCGTAGCGCTGGAGATGCCAGCTGAGTCGCCTTCGGTATAGTCAACTGTGGTGACTTTGAATCCCTTACCCTCAGCCCAACGGGTGTACATGCGTAGTAGCATCGCAGCCCAGTCGGAGGCCTCTGTGCCTCCAGCTCCGGAGTTGATGGTGAGGTAGCAACTTGAGGGGTCTGTAGGTTTGTCTAAAAGTACAAGTAGCTCGAAGGATTCGAGTGCTTTATTGATATTTTCGAACTCTATGGACGCCTCTTGGCTTGAGTCTGCGTCTTGGTATTCTCGAGCTAGGCTGATGAGTTCTAATAGGTCATCATAGCGTTGTTCGAGTTCAAGAAATGGATTGAGTTTGCGTTTGATAATGTTGCTTTTAGCAACGGTTTCTTGAGCTTTCGTGGAGTCATCCCAGAAAGAACCTTCTGTCATTTCAGCGTCGATGGCCTTGAGATCTGATTCAAGGTTAGGGATGTCAAAGGTACCTCCTGAGTGTCGCAAGACGGCCCTTGATAGAGTCCGTGTCGACCGCCAGGAGGTCAGCGTTGTATGGTTCAGACATGTCTTGGTTCTGCGATGGGCAGAGGAATATTACAACTTAAAACACTTAAGTATCTGGCGCATAAAATTCCTAACGATCTGCAGGAAATGGAGATGCAGATAAGCGAAGCTGAACTTCATCTAGAGGCGAGAGATTGGTCTGGGCTGAGTTAATAGGCTTTGTGGTAGCAATTGCAATCACGCTAGAGATGCATAGGAGAGTGAGGCTTGTGAAAGTAAATGGATGGAGGGATCTTTGTCTTTTAATGAGTGAGTTGACTCTCTTTCTTAAAGTTGCTTGATAGGTCATGGAGAGTGTCGAACTTAACAAAGGCCGATGTTTGAGCATTTCCTCCGCCACATTGCATAGGGCGGAAATATAGGATTTAGAGTCGGTGCCTTTTGCTATGACCGAAGCGTCTACAGCGAACTCGCATTGGTAACGCAAACTATTCTTAAGCATCCAAACCAAGGGATTCCACCAATATAACACACAGTTTAATTGTGCTGCTAGAGAGAGCCAGAGATCTTTGCGCTGGATATGACCTAGTTCGTGAATGTAGACCATGTGTAAAGTCGACCGATCCCAGTTAGTAGCGTATTGAGGCAATATAATTGTCGGGTGGAATAGTCCTGTTACGACAGGGGAGTGTGCTTCAGAGGAAATGTGTAGGGAGGGACTACGTTTTAAATTCGATTGTTGAGTAGCTAACTCTAATTCATTGAATAAATAGCCTGAGTCAATTGATTCAGTGCGGTGAACCCACTGCGAGAGCTGCACCGCTTGGATTATATAAAAAGTAAGAGTGAGGGTAGAACCCACAATCCAGTAACTCAGTAGTAGGGTGGGTAAGCTCCAAGCATTGAGTTGTAATGAAGTCGAGGAGGCTAGCGACAGGGGGAGCTCCCATTTGGGAACTAATAATAGAATAGGAGAAAATAAGATTAATATCACCATGCTTGAGGTGAAGCATGATGCTTGTACTAGATTTCTGCTGGCTAATAACTTACTAAAAATTACTGCTATTACAGATAATGTAGTGCCGAGGAGGAACATAACTACTTGTCATCTACCATTTTTCGGATTTCGTCAATTTCAGACTGCGAGAGAGTGCTATCATTTTCATCTAAAAGTGCAGCAACCAGATTTTTAGGTTGGCCGTTGAAAAAGGTAGATAGAAGGTTTTTAATGGCGGAATTTCGTGCTTTGGTTTCGTTGATCGCTGGGCTGTAGATGTAGCGCCTCGATTCTTTACCGTGTATGAGCATCCCTTTGTTTTCCAAAGTAACTAGGAGTGCTCGCACTGCTGAATAGGAAGGCGGATCAGGTAAGTTATCTTGCACTTCTTTTGCAGAGGCTTTTCCTAGACGATAAATGATGTCCATGATTTGCCTTTCTCTGCGCGAAAGTTGTCCCTCTCCTGAGCTTCCCATGAAAATTCTTTTACCAGAGTCAGTGTGGAGCGCAATTTCAAATGCTAGAAAAGAAGCATAAAGATATTGACCTTATTGTTAAATGCTGTTTTTTTAGCTTTTATGAACTGGAAGAAATTGTTGTTTGTCGGATTGTTAGGAGCCTCATTAAGTTTGTTTAATTCGTGCAGTACCCATTATAGTTCTGGGGCAAGCGCTCCTAATTCAGCAGAGTCAAGTGACGCGGCTCGGTTGCGATCAGAAGCGACCTTGCGCTCTGGTCTGGGTACTGGCTTTGGGGAAGAGGTCGAGTCATCGATAAGTTATACTAAATTTACACGGAATGGATCAAAACCTAGTTCGGTTAATGTGATTTACTATAATGATAAGCTAGGTGTTGATGCGATGACACATGGTTCGAAGGTGATAGGTGGCGCGATGCAAAAAAGCTCTGATGGCTTAGTCGAGTGGGGGGTGAAATCTCAATGGTCTTATGCAAAGAATATCCATTCAGAGGGCAAGAGGTTTGTGATAGGAAAAGCGGGGAGTAAATATAGTTTAGTGGTGAAGAATATTTTCCATAGTCGTGTCGAAGTAGTTTTAAGTGTCGACGGCATCGATGTGATGGATGGGAAGAGTGCTTCTGTGAAGAAAAGGGGATATATTATCAATCCTGGGCAGACTCTGGAGGTGAAAGGTTTTCGAACGAGTGAGCAAGCGGTGGCTTCATTTGAATATTCCAGTGTAGCTGAAAGTTATAGTCATTTAAGGCATGGAGATACGCGGAATGTGGGAGTGATTGGCATGGCGGTTTATCCTGAGAAGATAAAGCTTTCTTGGTTGATGCGAAATGCCGAGACCCAGAGGCGTGAGCAAGCTAGTGCGTTTGCCGAAGCTCCGTAGCTAGGCCCATGCGAAATACAGTCAACGATACACTAGATTTCCGTTGATATTGGTCGCGCAATATTAGAATAAAAAACCGCTAACATTGGCTGTTAGCGGTTTTGATAATGAGTTGAGAATTGTATCAGAGCGATAGCTCGTACAACTGAGATAGGAGATTAAAGCTGGCCTTTAAGCGCTGCGTATTCCTTGCGGAGGCCGTCGAGTTCTTCTTCGACTTTAGCCATCTTTTTGTGGATGTCACCGAGTCGTTTAAGTACTTGAGTGATATCCGCATTGCCCTTTTTACGACGAGGGGATGGAGAGCCAGCTTCTTTTAGCCAGTTGCCAATGGTGAGCTGAGAGACTTTAAATTTACGGGATGCAGCAGCAGCTCCACCACGACCTTTTTCCGCGTTATGCTTATCTACAAAGGTAAGGATTTCAGCTTTTTCTTTAGTGCTGTAGCGCTTGCCGCGACCTTGTGGTTTGCTTTCGTTCTTAGCCATAATAGAGATAATGTTTATGCTGTTGTTAGTGTTGTGCAAGAAATAAATGTAATGAAAGATGTTATATCGATATGAGTCTCTATGAGACTGGATATAACTGAACTCATTTCTGTAGTGTTATGCGGTAGTGTTTGAGTAGCTCCAAGTGTGCTATAAAAAACACCGCCATGCCGTCCATAGAGGTAAGCCACTGATCCGAAAGCTCAGTAGGTGGGAACCTCCATTGGCCCTCTGTCTTCCTGAAAAGGCATGACATTAAACCTCCGGGGCAGCTCCCGTTATATAAATATCGGCCTGGGCACGTTCTATGATGGACGAACATGGCAGCAGGGCAAATATAGGCAGTTTTGGTCTTTTCGCAATAGGAATCGGTAACAATTAGAGTGGGGCAGGAGATTGTTTTAGCTTGGCTAAAGAATCTGTAATCCTAGCTGACTGATCCTGTGCTATTTTTGTGTTTAACATCGCCATACGGGTGCGGCGGGCGAGTATGTCATCAGCGCTACGGGCGTAGTGATTATGGAAAAAATCTGCGACTAATTGAGGTGAGATTGAGTCGGCGGGAGACTGGTCGATCGCAAAAGCTGGGGGGAGAGCGCCGTGTTCGCAGAGTTTGAGGCTTTCGGTGTTACATGCTTTTTGCGGGAGCTTGTGGGTGGCGATGACGGCGTTGATAGTATCTTCTGCCATTTTCCGACAGGTGGTCCATTTTCCTCCGAGGATGGAGATGAGTCCGTCTGGTGCAATGTCGAGAATGTGTTTTCGCGAGAGGGAGGCTGTGTTTCCTTTGTTGGCTCTACTGACTAGTGGCCGTAACCCTGACCAAGAACTTGAGATCGATTTAGGCTCGAAATCGAAAGTGTTCGAGGCTTCCTCGATCAAGAATTGGATTTCCTCGTTTGAGGGGGTCGGATGGAGAGTGGGAGTGTCGGTAGGGACATCTGTAGTTCCGATGAGCGTGTGTTGCTTCCATGGGATGGCGAAAAGAACTCGTCCGTCAGAGGTTTCGGGAATGATAAGAGCATTATCAGACCCTAATATTTTTTCAGGAACTACAATGTGTGAGCCGCGGCTGGTGCGAATGCTCCATTGAATTATTGAATCGTTTTGCTTCCTGAAGATGTCAGAAAAAATGCCAGTTGCGTTTACCACCGCTTTGGCGCGCATTTTCCAAGAGGTAGATGTCTCTTGGTCTTTTGCTATGACGCCTTTAATTTTCCCCTTCTTGCTGATGAGTTTCTCTACAGCGAGGTAATTGATAGCGAGTCCATTATTAGCATTGATGGCTTGAGCAAAGGCGACACAGAGTGCTGCGTCGTCGAATTGGCCATCGCTGTATGCGATTCCCCCTGTGGGCTTTTTTTTACGGTAGCCAGGGAGCGCGCGCTGGAGTTGTATTGGGTTTAATAGTTCTGCGGTTTGGATGTTGGCTTTACCTGCGAGCAGGTCGTACATGGCCATTCCTAAACGGTAGTAGTAGCGTGCTAGAGGTGCGTGAGTTGGGAGGATGAATCGCTGAGGATGGCAGAATTCTGCGGCGTTTTTGATCAAGAGGCTGCGCTCATGAAGTGCTTCTTTGACGAGACCGAGTTCACCATTTTGTAAATACCGGACTCCTCCGTGTACCAGCTTAGTTGACCTGCTAGATGTGGCTGCCGCGAAGTCTTCTTTTTCTAACAATGCAACTTTGTATCCTCGAGTAGCGGCGTCCCAAGCAGTGGCTAGTCCGGTAGCTCCACCGCCAATGATTATAATATCCCATTCTGTGTCTTGTTGGGCGTGAGCGATGAGTTTTTGGCGTGGGTCCGTGGTGTTCATATTTATACAATTGCTTTCATAACATAATTTTTAGATATGTTAGATGTGAATTCTGAGTTTTTAACGATTGGGCATCGCGGCTGCGCAGGGCTGGAGCCTGAGAATACATTGGGGGCAGTGCAGCGGGCGATTAAGCTGGGTTGTCCAATGGTTGAAGTGGATGTGCATGTGGTCGAGGGGAGCTTAGTGGTGATTCACGACTTCTCGGTGGATCGGACGAGTAATGGACGAGGGAGTTTAGATAAATTTATCTTGAGTGAATTGCGTAAGCTGGATGTGGGGAAGGGAGAGAGTGTACCATTGTTAGAAGAGGTGTTCGAACTCTGCATGGGGAGAGTGGTGCTGAATGTGGAGTTAAAGGGGAAGGGATGTGCTGAGGTGTTGGCGACACTTCTGAAACAGACGGAGGCGCCGGAGCTTTTAGTGTCTAGTTTTGATTGGCCACAGTTGAAGTTATTTAGACATTTGTGCAACAAGGCGGAAATAGCGGTGTTGGTGGATAAAGTGAAACGTGTTGAAGCAGCTGTGGCTTTAGCTAAGAGCTTGAAAGCGGTAGCGATCAATCCGAGTGTGCCCATTTTGAGTCGTGAGCTAGTTAGGAGCTGTCAGAGTGAAGGCTTTAAAGTGTATCCTTTCACGGTGAAGAGTTTAGATGATTTTGAGAAAGTGAAAGCAGCATGTGCAGATGGATGTTTTGCTGATGATCCGCGTATGGTATTAGAGAGTTTATGAAGCGGGGCTTATGGTTATTATTGGTTTTAGTGGGAATGACGAGTTGCGCGGCGCCAATTAAGGTCACCACGATTCCTCGGAATCAGGCGGTGATAGATGCCATCAATACGATGCCGAAGGGGGGCGGGTATTCGACTCAGCCAGTAGCGCATACAGCATTGAGCCATTCAATTGCTGTCGACGCTAAAGGCTTATGCTTGGCTCCTCAAAAAGCCTGCCCGAGTTATTGCTCTGGGGCTACTTATTTGGTGCTGTTAGAAATGGTGAAGGCTGCGGAGGCGAGAGGGGAATTTAAGCTGAGTGAGGGTGAAGCGAGTGCTTTACTGATGACTGGGCAGGCTGATGGAGTGAATGCGTGGGGGCGATGGAATGCTAATGGCCCTGGGGCGGCGAAGATGATTCACGACCTAAAGATAGGTGACAACTTTGAGAGTTATGCAAAAGCCCAGCCAGGTGATTTCATGAAGATTTTTTGGACTGAGGAGATTGGAAAATACGAACATGGTCACTTGGTGATTTATTTAGGGAGCTATCGTCATAATGGCGTGGATTACGTGCGTTTTTGGTCGAGTAATCAGCCAAAGGGTTACGGCATGAAGTCTGTACCGAAGTCTTCGATTATGTGGGCGATATTTTCTCGCATTACCAAGCTGGAAAATATCAAGCGAGTAGACAGTTTGTCGTACCAAGATAGCTTTTTAGCTGACATGTTGACTCGGAAATTTTCGCGAGCCGAGGTGCGCAGTAAGGTTTTTTAGAAGGAAGAAATTGGAGCGTGTACGCTTGCTCCTGAGGTAATTCTCTGGAATAAAACTACGCAAAGAAAGGTAGCTGTGCCTATTGATTGGCTGCTCTGAGGAGGAGGTTGCGGAGCTGGTCTGCGGCCTTGAGGGTAGCTATAACTTGTGCGGGGGAAATGCTATCGACGGGTTCAGCAAGTAGAGCTGGATGGGTGATTTCAAGGTGTGTGGAGCTTTCTAGTTCGACAGGTTTGGAGTTGTCTGAGGTAGACACCCAATCGAAGAGGTCGGAAATGCCGACGGAATCTTGTGTTTTCAGAACGAGAAGTTTGTTGAGAGACTGTTTCCGATTAAGAAGTTCTTTGCTGATTTGTGCCGCGTGGGCGTCAGTTGATTGGGTGTAGGGGGTGAGAACGAAGCGGAGAGTGTTGAGTGGTTGCGCTTCTGCTAGTGAGCGAATTACGGAAGGTGTTAGACCTAGTATGGCAGCATCTCCTTTACTTTTTTTATGAGAGAGTTCGATGACGACAACGGTGAAGTCATTTTCTTGGACGCCTTCGATGTCGACAAATGAGAGATTGATCGGGTGACCGTCATGTTTAAGTCTGTGGGAATTGTCGAATTGTTGTCCAGTGCCTCCGGGGCTTACAGATCCTTGAATGAAGCGGCTGGCGGATTGGAGGTTCGCTCGGCCAATGTCGGTGTCTAATGTGCGTTCACCGAGGAGGAGGGCGCGTTGCATTCCTGTTTCAATGTCTTTAGCATTGAGAGCAACAGCGACTTTGTATTGATTGTGCTCTTCCTGTTTTTCGTTCTGTTTCAAGTGATTTATGAGACTCAGAATGGTACCCGCGGCGAGGCCAATGGGTAGGAGCATGATGATCCACCAGTACTTGCGAGCGCTTTTTTTATCGACTGAATCAGACATAGTTGTGGGAGCACTGATGGCGCGGCTCAGTTTAGAGCGCAAGTACTTTAGCAATCGAATCTGCGGCGCGAAGATGGCAGCCTGGTTCACCTAGCTTGCTGGCGGTTTCGGCGAGCTCGGCTTTTACACTGTTTCGGTGTTTATCGTCAGCGAGAAAACGGTCGAGCGCGTGTTGGACGTGGCAGGGGTCGGCATCTCCTTGGATGAACTCTTCGACTACTTGTTTACCGGCGAGGATGTTGACGAGTCCAATGTAGTCGACTTTGACTAACATTTTTCCAATAAAATAAGTTGGCCATGCAATGCGGTACATGAGGCAGTAGGGAAGGCCGAAGTAGGCGGCTTCGAGAGTGGCGGTACCGCTGGCGATGACGCCGCAAGAAGCTTTTTGCATGAGGGCGTGGCTGTCGCCAGTGCTGATTTCTATCAAGTCGCTAGAGACTTTTGATTTAGAAATGAGCGAGCGCATTTTGAGAGCGAGTTTTTTAGAAGCGGCTGGAGCTTGGAAGCGCAGTGAGGGGTGTTCGATGCTGAGGCGTCGGGCAGCTTCGATCATGACCGGAAAGAGTCGGGCGACTTCACGTTCACGGCTGCCGGGAAAGAGGCCGACGAGTTTTGGGTCGCGCGGAATGGTTGATTTTTTTTCAGCCAATTCGTCGACAATCGGGTGGCCGACAAAATCGGTGGGGAGTCCCGCGTTTTGGAAAATATCTTTTTCAAATGGGAAGATGCAGATCATTTGGTCGAGGATATCGGCCATTTTCGGGATGCGTCCTTTGTTCCAAGCCCAGACTTGTGGGCTGATGTAGTAAATTATTTTTGTTTGTGGGAGTTTTTCGCGAACGGCTTTTGCCATGCGCAGGTTGAAGCCTGGGTAGTCGATGAGAACGAGGGCAGTGGGTTTGAGTGCGAGGATCTCGTCGAGCATGGCGTCAAACTGCTGCTTGAACCACTTGTACTGTTTGAGGACTTCCCAGATTCCCATGACGGCTGCGTCTTCGACCCAATCGCGGACATTGGGGCTGGCCGCGTGCATATCTGGGCCACCAGTACCGTGAAGTTCGACACCGGGTATGCGTTCGTTGAGCGCATGCATGAGCTCAGCGCCGTGGGTGTCTCCGCTGACTTCCCCAGCGATTAGATAGATTGAAGTACTCGTCACTGGGTGGAATCTATAGGTGTGCGGCTGGAATGTTTCAAGTTCTGAACGTCAGCCGCTGCTTAATGTCCGATTTACTGAGGGCTGAAGTCGAGAATTTCACCATCTTCGGGGATGAAGAGTTGGCTTTCAGAAATGCCAGCTTCCGTTGCCGCGGCTCTAAGCCCATGGCGGGTGACTGGGCAATGATCGAGAGATTCGAGGTGGGTTGCAACGATCTTTGATTCTGGTGCAGCCTTACAGAGTGCAATGGTTTGCTCAATGTCCATGATGATGGGGGGCGCGTCTGGGAAGTGTGCGCCGCCTGAGTTTGCAATGATGACGTCTGGCTGTTTCTCTGTGATAAATGCCTCGACCGCCGGGTACCAGACAGTATCGGAAGCGATGTAGAGCGATGGTCTGTTAGGTGCTTTGAGGTAGAAGCCTATAACGTGGCCCATTTTTTGTAGCCATTCACCAGTGCCGTGTTCGGCGGGAGTGGGTTCGAAGTGGATATTGTTCCATTCGAATGAATCTGTCAGTGTAGTGGTGTTGTTGAAGCCTTTGTTTTCGATGGCTGGTTGATCGATGGGGGCGCAGAGAACGGGAAGGAATTTCGGAAGTAACTGGGCGGCTTCGTCATCGAAATGATCTGGGTGGAGATGGGTGAGCATAATCAGCTCGGTGTCTGCGATGACTGCCTCTGGAGACATGGGTAGTTCGACGGTGGGATTGGTCTGAATGCCGGCGAAGGGTGGGAGTGCTCCTGCGGGGGCTAAAAATGGGTCGAGCAGGAGAACGTGGCCATTGTATCGAATGCGAAGGGTGGAGTTGCGAATGAGTTGGATTTTCATGGGGAGTAAAAAGTGAGCGTCCTAGACTAGGTTAGGACGCTCGTGAGGTAAAGAAAATGCTGCCGGCTAGCGGCTTTATTTGAAGCTGGCTTGAGCTTGTGTTAGGACCGCTTCAGCGTCTGGACGCTGTTTTTTAGTACCCGTAAGAACGGCTTTTACTATTCCTTCTTTATCGATGAAGTAGGTTGCCCATAGCTCTTTACTATAGTCCTTGGTCTGGGTGGCCGGAGTGTCGTCGAGGATGATATCAAACTGTGTTTTTGCGTATGCTTCTTTGAGACCGGCGATTCCTTCTTTGTTTTCGCGCAGAACGCTAATGAGTTCGGCATCGAGGTCTTCGAAGGCTTGTTTCTGTTTTTGCAGCTCAACTAGCTGCACCATGCAGAATGGTCACCAGGGGGCGCGACTGAATACAAGGACGACATTTTTTTTGCCTTTGTATTGGTCAAGTGAGACGTCTTGGTTGTCCTGATTTTTCAGAGTAAATGTGGGGGCTTGTTTGCCGACTAGCTCTTGGTTGGGCTGCTTAGTTTCAGCAAAGGCGCTGGCAACTAAAGCGATGCTGGCTGATGTAATAAGTGGAATACGCATATCAATGATAAGAGTAGTGCATGAGGGATTCTATTCCCATAGATCCACGAAAAAAGGCAGCCTGTGTGAGACTGCCTTTGGTCAGAGAATAAGATGGTTTGCCGAGAACTAAGTACAGGGTGTGCCTTGGCTGTTGGCAAGGGCGCGGAAGTCTTCGACGAGTTGCTTGGAGATCGGGCCGGGGGTGCCGTCGCCAATCAGGCGTTGGTCGTATTTGACTGCTGGAATGACTTCAGCGGCGGTTCCTGTGAGAAAGATTTCGTCAGCTGTATAGAGGTCGTAGCGAGTCATGGATTTCTCGCTCAGCTCGAGTCCTGCATTTTCACAAAGTTCAAAAATGACTTGGCGGGTGATGCCATCGAGTGATCCGTCAGAAACTGGCGGAGTGTAGAGCTTGCCATTTTTGACAACGAAGATGTTGTCGCCAGTGCACTCAGCAACGTAGCCTTGTTCGTTGAGCATGATACCTTCCATGACGTTGGCTTGGATGCATTCGATCTTAGCCATGACGTTGTTAAGGTAGTTGAGCGATTTTACCTGTGGGGAGAGTGATGCTGGGGTTGGGCGACGAGTCGCGCAGGTGATGAGTTCGAGGCCGTTTGTGTAGTTCTCCTCTGGGTAGAGCTGGATCGCAGCTGCGATGATGAACATGGATGGTCTCGGGCAGAGGTAAGGATTGAGGCCAAGCCCGCCTTCGCCGCGTGTGATGACGAGACGGATGTAGCCGTTAGTAAGACCGTTTGCTTTCACTGTGTCGACAGTGGCTTCGCAGATTTCTTCTTTAGACCATGGCAGCTCCATGTGGATGGCTTTGGCGGATAGGATCAGGCGCTCGATATGCTCTTCGAGACGGAATACGCGTCCGCTGTAGAAACGGATGCCTTCGAAAACGCCGTCGCCGTAGAGAAGGCCGTGGTCAAATACGGAAAGTTTTGCGTCGTTTTTATTAACGATGTTTCCGTCGAGCCAGATTTGTTGTTGGTCGCTCATAGTGCAGTGTGAAAATCTTGGGAGAAAGTAGGTGAATGCGGAATGAATGCAATCCTTTTAGAAAGTGCAATGCTCTAGATTTTGTCATCCGAGCGGTGGCGTTCGATGGTTTCAAGGAATGTCGGTAAATTCACACTTTTCAGTGGCGAAATAGCGAGTAGGCTCTTTGTAATGGAAACTTTGTTAGATGTGCTGGCAGCTCCTTTCACATGGGGGCTCTTACTTGGACTTGGATTGGCGATTTTCGTGTGGCGATCAGGGGCGAAGGATAAGAAATTTTTAAAAACTGAACTGACTCGAGTGAAGGAGGAGAATGGTGAATTACAGGGGCATTTGAATACGCAGCTCAAGATCAACGCGAAGGGGAATGAGCAGTTGCAGAATCAGCTGGATGAGCTGAAAGAGCAGAACGAAACTTTAAGAGTGAATCTCAACGCTATACAGCAAAAGCCTGGTAAGATGGAGTTACGCAGGCTGGAAGTAATGGAGACGGCAATTAGTGTGTTGCGGGAACAGGCGCCGGGTTTTGCTCCTGCCTGGGAAAAGGCTCTACGTGAAGCTGAAGACGATTATGTTGCTGCAGAAGGTGGGTTTAAAAAGCTGATGCGCAAGGTTGTACCAGGTTTTCGGGCGACACCTGATACGGGTGGCAAAGTTCAAGAAATTGAAGAAAAATCTGAGTAGCTTTGTTGTGATACATCTGCTGATTAAATTCGCGGGTTTTCTCTTTCATAGAGGAGATAATTTGCGTTTTTGTTTGTGATGCGAAAATATCACTACTCGCTCGGCAAGGGAGACATTTTCTGACTGAATACTTGAAGTGTGTGGTTAGGTCAGAGAAATGTCTTCAGAGTTATGGTCATCTTATATGACTACTCTTATTTATCACACTACACGACAATTTTTTTGGGAAAAGCTCCATTATCAATCCATCCTAAAAACTGATTCCACAGTTGCTCTAAGCGTTTGGGGTGATTGAGCATTTCAATCACATGCTCGAGGCCAGCCCTGAAGTAACTCTTGCGTTTTATATAAGCAGGCAGGGTTTTGTTATGCTTCAAAATGACTCCCCAACTAAAACAGAAGAAGAAGCTTAGGGTGACCACGGCTACTAGTGTGTCGACTCTTTTTGCTTCCCTTAGATGAGTGTCTTCTATGTTGAGCCCTTTCTTTTTGAAGTGACCAAAGAGTACTTCAATACCCCAGCGACGCTGATAGGCGTTCAGAGCTTTCTTACTTTTGAAACGGTTACTCACGACGTAAAGCGTTTGGGTACGTTGTGTTCGAACTTCTTTTTTACCAAAATAGAGATTCATTCCCCAGATACTTTGGCGTTCTACCCGCGAGCGTTTACACTCCATAGCGAGTAGATCACCAACAATGGTATTTGCTTTGATTCGCAACACAAAAGTAACTTCCTTCTTGTCTAACCAAGCAAGCCACCTCTTCCCGTGGAATTCGCGATCCATAGCAATGAAGTAAATGTCCTTGGCAGGCAGAACTTCGAGAAGTTTACTCATTAGCCCAATGCGTAGCTTTGTGTTGGAGTTCCCTCGTTTGGAAGTCTGTGGTAAGGTTTGCCAAACGAGAGGAACAGCTATTTTTCCCACAATCACTCCGATAGTTAGGATGTTGATGTGAGTTTTACCGAACTGCCAATTGGTTCGATCAATACTCAAAATATAGCCATCCTTAGGTTTAGGGATTTTTCCCAAAATGAGTTGCGTGATAGCGAGCATGGGCAGTTCCCATGTGGCAAAGAACCTTTGGAACCGACGGTAACGACTACTTTGTGAGCACTCCATTTGGCTATCCGTGGCCAGCTTCACCAAATTGACAGATCGAGACTTTGTGATCGCAAAAATAATGTCAGCGAGACACTTGAGACGTGAAAGATTCCCTCCAACCTGCTGTCTCAGAGTTGTTAGTATAGAAATGTGTAAAGACATGCCTATTTTGCGGCATGGCACTTGTAGTCAAGGTTTTATCTAACAAGCAGTTGTGATTTTTTGTCGTGTAGTGTGCTTATTTATAGGAAAATGGTTTCTTTCTTTTTGCTAAAAGAGTCAATGAGCCTAGTCCTATAAGTAACGCTGATGAAGGTTCTGGGACATTGTTTAGAGCTGAGAGACCTTGAGAGTATGTTAAGGTTTTGGTTATGTCATCCTCGAATACGATACGGGTGATGGCATCATCACTAAAGTCAGTTACATTGGTACCCGTGGTAAACTCAACAAAGGTGTCCGTAAACCCATTTTTATCAAGATCTATCACAAAGTAGTTTAGTCCTAAAACTGCACCATTGACTAAGGAACCATATGAGACGTAGACTCCCCCTCCACTTTGCGCAGGTGAAGAATGGGAAGATGTCGGGCCAGATTTTGTAGGGTCATTGAAGCCGACGCCACCTGGCAATGGGGAGTAGCCCCCACTGATGCGGGAAGTAGGAGGTCCCCCCAATGGCTCCTGATTCATCATAATAGTCCCCAGCGTGGTGGTTACGCTTTGGCTATTTACATCTTGGATGATGATGGCTGCTTGTGAAGAGATGCTACTAAGGTAAAATAAAATAGGAATAAGTGATTTTCTCATGATTTACTGAAACTGATATATTTTGCAGGGTTTGTTGTGCCAAGGGTAGTGTAGATGTGCAGCAATCCCATGTGTCCGAACTGAGGGGAGTGGTAAGTACGCTCAAACTAGAAGTAAGGATGAAGTGTTAGAGTTGAGGGTTAAGGTGTTGTGTTTTAGGGTTAGAAGTGACTTCTGATGCGTAAAATAGAGAGGAGAATAGGAAAAGTAAAAAATGCTGAAATTTAGACACTTCTATTGATCACTTCAGAAGAAAGAGGTTATCCACTAAATGGTGGATGTTTGGGAGTTCTGACTATGGTAATTTTTATTCGAATCAAAAAAAACTGCTATAGCAAAAGCATTACAAATACTGATCGGATGCGGGCTGGCTATGGTCGCCGTGAGAAGGGTTGAAGAGGTGTTTGAGTGTTAAAATAGATATAAATGAAGACTTTAGAAGTAAGACTGAGTTCCTATTGGATAATGGCTATTTGCATCATGTCATCATTGGCGGCTTAAACGGAGTGGAAGACAGATTAGATCGAACCGACTATTTAGAAATTTAGATGCATTATTTTAAGATACTTCTTTTTGTGATTACTATGTCTAGCGCGCTCGCGAATGTTGAGCAGCCTAACATTGTGTTGCTTGTCTCAGACGATCTTAACTACGCAGGCTTGTCTCACACGGGGGGGCATGTGGCGACGCCGCATATTGACTCGATTTTTGACGAAGGAGTATTCTTCACTGATGGCTATGTGACTTGGAGCACTTGTGCTCCTTCACGTGCAGGATTGATGACTGGCAGGTCGCAAGGGCGATTCGGCTATGAGATTAATACAGGAACGATAGCCAATTCGACGGCGAATAAATACGATGTCCCGAAATATGAATTACTCCTCTCTGAGCTTCTCAAGAAAGAAGGTTACCAAACAATCTCCATTGGGAAATGGCATCTAGGGGCCTCAGAAGGTTTCTTGCCCAATGATCGTGGATTCGATCATTGGTTAGGTTTCAAGCATGTTCAATTTTTCTGGCAAAAAGAGATCAAGCACGAAGAGGAGTTTCTCCATAGGAATGGGCAGCCAGTCTCGTTTGAGGGATATTCGACAAAAGTACTTACCGAAGAAGCGTGCCAGCAGATTCAGAAAAATGCCGAGAGCAAGACTCCCTTCTTTCTCTATTATAACCCAAAAAATGTTCACCTCCCGCTCACTGTGCCCGACGAGTTTATCCCTGAAGGTGGAAAAGTTGTCGACGGAATGATTGCTGCCATGGATTTCTACGTGGGAGAAATTCTCAATCAACTTAAAGAGTCTGGAGTGGAGGAGGACACCCTCGTCATCTTTATCAATGATAATGGAGGACATAAAGTGACGGGATCTGAGAAGCCCTTCCGTGGGAAAAAAGGTTCGATGAATGAAGGGGGGCTGCGCGTACCCTTTGGCATGAAGTGGCCCAAAAAAATTAAGCCCGGATCGAGTTATCGTGAGATAGTTTCCTCCCTCGATGTAGTGCCAACTGTGATGGCCGCAGCGGGAGGCTCTCTTCCTAGTGACCGTCCCTATGATGGGGTAGATCTCCTGCCCTACTTGAATGGTGAGAAGACAGGGGCTCCTCATGACTTTCTCATCTGGAGAGGTGACCGAGGGCATGCCATGCGGAAAGGGGATTATAAGTTGATCTGGAAAACCAAAACAAATCTCGGTGGTAAAGCGACACTCCTCAATTTTGCTTCACGAAAAACCGGTGGCTACGCTAAGCCTGAACTCTACGATCTCTCCAGCGACCCTGCAGAGAAGGAAAATCTTGCCAGTAGATCCCCTGAAGTTGTCCAGCAAATGATTCAGTACATCGATGCCTATGATGCGGAAATGGCGAAATCCCAAGCCATCGTCATGCCGCCATACAAGTATTATCAATCTAATAGAGAGAAATGATTTGTGAAACATGGTTTAATGTATGTCTGGTTATATATGTTGAGGGGGTGTGTGATTGAGTTAATCTAGATTTTAAATGTTTAAAGTGTGGGTGGTAGCTTCGGTTTCTATTATTGTTAGGGTGATTCTTGTGGTGTCATAGTTCTTGATTAAGAGTGATTTGAGGTAGAAATGTGTATATTGTGTATTAAGAAGTGTGTTGATGGTGATAGATGTTATTGTCGGTGATTTGTACTATGTAAGTAGATAATATAAAGTGATGAGAAAAATTACACTAACAACTCTTTTGGTCCTTTCTAGTTTCGCGCATGCGGCGGAGCGGTCACCTAATGTCATTGTCATTTTCGCAGATGATCTGGGCTATGGTGACCTTGGGTGTTACGGGGCGACTAAGATTAAGACGCCAAATATCGATAAGCTTGCAGCAGAGGGCAGGAAGTTTACCGATGCGCACTCGGCTTCTTCAGTTTGCACGCCATCGCGCTACGCACTTATTACAGGCGAGTATCCATTGCGAGCATTAGGCGGAAAAGGAATGTGGGGGCCATCTGTTCCAACCAAGAGTCTTATTATTCCTCCTGACACTTATACCGTTGCCGATGTCTTTAAGGAGAAAGGCTACACTACTGGCTGTATTGGTAAATGGCATCTGGGGTTCAAGACGGGCAAGAATGACTGGCAACCCCCACTCAGTCCTGGGCCGAACGATCTCGGTTTTGATTACTACTTTGGTATGCCTGTGGTGAACAGTGCTCCTCCATACATTTATGTAGAGAATACTGAAATCGTCGGTGGAGAAGAAGGTGACCCTCTCGTGTATGTTGGAAGGAAAGCGAAGGATGCGGCCCCAATGCCAGTGCTGCCACCTGAAGCAAGCATTCGTGCTGAGAACCAATTCAAGGGAGCGAAGAAGGCACACGAACTTTTTGTTGAAGAAGAAATAGCTCCCAGCTTCACGGAAAAGGCCGTCGATTGGATCGATCAAAATAAGGAGAAGCCTTTCTTCCTCTACCTTGCAACCACTCATATCCACCATCCCTTTACCCCAGCTCCTAAATTTAAAGGATCCAGTGAGGCTGGGCTCTATGGAGACTTTGTTCAGGAACTCGACTGGATGGTTGGTGAGATCACCAATGCCCTAGAAGAGAAGGGACTGAGTGACGATACCCTCATCGTTTTTACTAGTGATAACGGTGGGATGTTTAACCGTGGTGGCCAAGATGCCTTTGCGCTCGGTCACCTTCAAAACGGCCCTCTGCTTGGCTTTAAATTTGGCGTTTGGGAAGGGGGGCACCGTGTTCCATTCATCGCTAAATGGCCCGGAAATATTCCTGCAGGTTCCGTGAGCAAATCCATTGTCTCCAATGTTGATTTCCTCGCTACTTTTGCAGCGCTTACAGGGGTTGAAATTTCCCCCGAGCAACAAAAAGATAGCGTCAATATCCTTCCAGCACTCACAGGTGAGGTGGATCAGGAAACGCGTGATCATCTGGTCCTTACTTCCTTCAAGCCCTCTCATGTTTCTATTCGCAAGGGTAAATGGATGTATATCGGAGCAAAAGGTGGCGGAGGCTGGGGCGCTAAACAAGGCCACACATTCGCTGGGCCTCCTGCCAATCACCATACGGGTAAGAAAAATAGCGATTACAATGAAGCTAAACTCATCGCAGATGCCCCTGCGGCTCAACTTTACAATTTAGAGGATGACCTTGCTCAAACTACAAACGTTTACCGCGAGCACCCTGAAGTGGTAAAGGAAATGGAAGACATCCTTAAAAGTTATCGACCTAACAAAAATAAACGCACCCGTTAGAAAATGATTAACATGCACACTATTCTTAAAAGTCTGTCACTAACATCATTCCTGGTTCTTACGGGTTTTGTGAGTGCTGAGGAAAAGCCCAATGTGATTATCATCTACGCTGACGACCTAGGATATGGAGATCTAAGTTGTTATGGGGCGACGAAGGTGAAGACGCCGCACATTGACAGTCTCGCTGCAGATGGCCGCAAATTCACAGATGGGCATTCGCCTTCTGCGGTTTGCACTCCGTCTCGCTACTCTTTACTTACTGGAGAGTATCCATTTAGAAAAGGTCTCTACTCTCCTATCTTTCTGAAAACGCCGCTTATCATGTCTGAGGATAGCTACACTATTGCGGACATGATGAAGAGTGCTGGATATAAGACAGGCATTGTGGGCAAATGGCACCTAGGTTTCCAAAATCAGAAGCCTGTCGATTGGAACGCTCCGCTTAAGCCAGGACCGCTCGAACTCGGGTTTGACTATTACTACGGTGTTCCGACCGTCAACAGCCATCCGCCCTTTGTCTATGTGGAGAACCACCATGTTGTGGGACATGTCTATGATAAAAAGTCACCCGACTATGATCCCTTTGATTATAGCAAAGATGCGGGCAAACAGGGGTATACCCAGAAAGTGCATGAGAAAGTAAAGCTCAACGAAATTGGAGGGGCAAAAAATGCGCACGCACAGTATAAAGATTATGAAGTAGGCCTGCACCTTGCCGGCAAGACAGTCGAGTGGATTGATCAAAATAAAGACAATCCCTTCTTTCTAATTCTCGCTACTACGCACATTCATCATCCATTCACCCCTGCTCCTCAGTTTCAAGGAACCAGTGAGGCTGGGCTCTATGGAGACTTCTTACAGGAGCTCGACCACATTGTTGGCATGATCATTGATAAGTTAGACGAAGAGGGGCTAACAGAGAATACCATGATTATCTTTACCGCGGACAATGGAGCGATGCTCAATGTCACGGGTCAAGAAGCATTCACTGAACATGGACATCGTCCTAACGGCCCTCTGTTAGGCGCTAAAAGTGACGGTTGGGAAGGGGGGCACCGTGTTCCTTTCTTGGTCAAATGGCCTAGCAAAGTTCCTGCTGGAACCGTCTCTGACCAACTTATTAGTGCTGTGGACCTCATGCCGTCCTTGGCCGCAATCACAAGCACTGAGATCCAACCAGGAGCTTCTCCAGATGGTGTTGATATGTCAGAGGCTCTAACGGGTAATCCTACAAAGCAGATAAGAGATCACTTGGTATGCACTCCTTTGAAAAAAGACTTCTTAGTGTTACGCAATGCCTCATGGGCCTATCTAGGTGGAAAGGGCTCAGCAGGCTGGAATGGTAAAGTTGGTGGGCACGTGCTTTCGGGGCCGAACCTGATCCCCTTCCTTGGCGACAAAAATTCAGATATAGAAGGTAACAAGGTCTCTGCGGATGCGGCACCAGCACAGCTCTATAATTTAAAAGAGGATCTTTCGCAAACCACCAACCTCTATCGTACGCATCCAGAAGTGGTTCAAGAAATGAGCGCCATCCTTGAGGAGTACACCAAGAGTCTTCCTAAAGCTTCAGCTAAAAAGAAGAAGCAACCATAGTTCATCCTCCATCTGAATACACAACCTTAAGCACATTGGCCCAGTTCGCTCTTGGGCACCATTTTACGACATGAACGTCTCTAAACATATTATACTCCTTGGGCTCACTTCCTTATTTTTTACAGGAGAAGCTTTAGCTCAAAATCAAGGAGGCAGAGCGCAGAAGCCTAAAAATCGAGTTAAGCAACAATCGACTAGGACCAAAGCTCTAACACCTGAGGAACAACTCAAGCAATTCATACTTCCTGAAGGCTTTGTGATTGAGCTAGTCGCATCTGAGGCGAATGGATTGATCAACCCTATTGATATCGCCTTCGACCCAGCTGGACGGATGTGGACTGGCACTGCGGAAATGTACCCTATTGACCCAAAAGGAGGTAGGAGGTCTGCCGATTCCAAAGATGTGTCTCGCATTCTAGCGCTTTATAAAAGAGAAACGGTGGGGAGTGACAAAGTGCTGCGTATTGATGATCCAACGCAGACCGTGACAGGACAGATTCCGGTCTTTGCTGATGGCATGACGATCCCTCAAAGTTTCCTTCCATATAAGGATGGAGTCTTCGTGGCACATGGATCTGAGATGCTTTATCTCTCTGATGAGAATGGAGATGGTAAGGAAGATAGTTTCGAGACGACACTCACGGGATTTGGGATTAGTGATACGCACACCCTCGCACACACACTAGTGCGCGGTCCTGGTGGTTGGATCCATTTCTCTCACGGAGCTCTGAACAAGGGAAATGTCATCGCAACGAAATCGGGTGTGAAAAGGCCTATTCACTTTAGTAAGATTGCGCGCTTTTCTTTAGATGGGGAAAAACTCGAAGTCGTGAATAACGGATTCAACAACATTTGGGGCTTTGCCCTGAAAGGCAATGGGCAATGGTACGGCACTGAAGCCAATGACTGGGGCTTCTCCCACACGCCGATGCATCCCTACATGGGGTATAAAGGGATCGGTAATGACCGCCTTCGTCCCTACCAACCGTTTCCTAAGGCTTTTCATGACTTCTATGTGGAAGGTACTGGCATTTCTGGTCTCGCCTACGATGAAAATGGAAGTAAGGGGTTCCCTGACCAATACAAAAACGCTGGTTTCCTCGCCAACCCGATCACTTCCAGTATCAACCTTGTAGTGGCAGACCGCAATCCAGATGGCTCTGTGATCTCAAAACACCTTCCTGATTTCCTTAAATGTAAGGATGACTGGTTTCGCCCTGTGAATATTGAATTCGGACCGGACGGGTGTCTCTACATTGTCGATTGGTACAATAAAATCGTATCTCACAACGAGGTGGACCGTGACCATCCTGATCGAGACAAAAAACACGGCCGAATCTGGAGGGTACGGCATGAGAGCCAAAAAGGGCACTCTGTTCCCAATATTGCCAAAGCATCGAACTCCAAGCTCCTTTCACACCTCAAAGCTGAGGTGCTTTGGGAAAAGCGCTCAGCATGGACTGAGATCGTTGACCGTGGTGCGAAGGAACTCGTTCCCGAGTTGATCAAACTCGCCTCTGACACGTCTGTTGATGACGTCACTCGCATCCATGCGCTCTGGGCACTCGAGGGACTGGGGGCCTATGACTATAGCTTGTTAGAGTCTATGGTTGCCAGTGGGTCACCAGATATAAAGCGTGAAGCTATTCGCTCACTGGAGACCTTTAAACCGAGTGTTGAAGAGGTGGTTGCTCTCACTAAGCCACTCATCTCAGACCCTCACTATATGGTGAAAGAGCAAGTATTACGCACGCTCGGAGCTGTAGGTGTCGCTAACAACGACACGATCGACATGCTTGTGTCCTACGCCAAGCCATCTCAAGTGAGTGGGAAAAATATGTATTTCTCCTTTGGAGATGGTTATGAGGAAAACTTCCAAAGTTTCCTCGCCTTTATGGCTCTGGAGAATTACCCAGCCGAGCTCCAAAATTACTTAAATTCACCAGCATCGCAGGCTCAAGCCAAGGCGAACCTCAATGAAGCGGCGAAGTTCCTCCCAGCTGGCGCAAAGGGAAAGCAACTCGTGGACTCCATTAAAAACGGTTCTCTAGAGTTCGATACCTCTACACTTGTAGCAATCTCCCCAAGTTTAAATGATCCAGAGATCCTAAAAACCTTGCAACCAAAGCTTGAGACCAAGGACTTCGTGGAGCTTGCCTTGACTGCTCAACCAGAACTGAAATCCTCTCATCTCCATAAGGCGCTGGCTCCTGTCCTTAAGAAGCTTCTCACTTCTGCGGATCCGGCAGATCAATCGCTTGGACTTCGTGCCACTGTGAGCTTCCATCACCCAGGTATGAATCGAGAGGTTGCTGCCCTAGTGACTCGTAAGCCCCTGAAAGAGATTACGAGTATTGAGTTTGATGCTCTCAGTATTGTCCCAAAGGCAAATGCAGCACTTTTCCAGAAGATACTCGATGACGAGGAAGCTTCGGAGAGCACAAAGACGGAAGCGGCTCTAGCCCTATGTCTGATAGACATGAGGAGTGGAGGTAAAGCTCTCAAGCACCTCTTTACTGCTACTGGCGATAAAATGGCCTTTATTAATACGATAAAAGGCTATGACCAAGGGCAGCTTTTTATCCTCCATCTCTTAAAAACGAAAGAGATTCAACCAGATCAGCTCACCACTGATGATCAACAACGACTCAGTTTTGCGCACCCATCACACGCCGTTGCTAAAGCACTCAATAAGGACATCGACGCCACACTTAGAAAGCAAAATAAAGAGGCAGATGAAAAAATAGAGCATTACGCCACTTACTTCAAAAAGAATGGAGGTGATGCAGAGAAAGGGCTCGTCACATTCCAGTCTTGTTTGTTCTGCCACCAAGCTAAAGGAAAAGGGCAGGAACTTGCACCGGCGCTCGGAGGGTTCGCAGATCGTGATCCACATCACCTTCTGACTGCGATCATTAAACCGAATGATGCAGTGGAAGCGGGTTATCAAATCTATCGAATTACTAAAAAGAACGGAAAGTCCATCGACGGCTTCATGTTCCGAAAAACACCGAATGGAACCACCCTTTCTAGCATAGGCGGCTCCACGAGCTTCATCGCAAAGGAGCAAATTTTAAAAGAAAACTACGTGGATGGAAAATCCTTCATGTCCTTCATGCCCTTTTCCTCACTTCCTGAGCAAGACATGGCTAACCTTATCCAATACCTGAAAACTCTCTAATACATGCGTTTCTCCTCCGCGAGAATAGGGCGGAGCAAGCCATCTACCAAAACGCCTGCGCGAGAGCGTAAGGAAACCACAACAAACATCATGCATTCGAAACATTCCGTACGTAATAAACTCATCGCTGTCCTGCTCTTTATGGTGAGTTTAACATCATGCTCACTAGCTAATGAAAACCAAAATACCGTTTTCATCACCGGAGCCAATAGAGGTATCGGGCTTGAATATGCGAAACAATATTCAGCCGCTGGCTGGGAGGTGATTGGAACCACACGTAAGCCTGAAGAAGCGACCGAGTTAAAGGCTACGGGGGCCACATTAATTCAGTTAGATGTGACCAGTGACGAGGATATAGCTGCGATGAAAAAAGCGCTACAAGGTAAGAAGATTGACCTGCTCATTAATAACGCTGGCGTGTATATCCGTGACTCAGACAGACAATCTCTCGAATTTAGCTTTTCAGTCAATACAGCTGGTCCCTTGCTAGTCGCTGAAGCCCTCATTCCCAATCTTAAGAAGTCTGAGCATCCAAAGATAGTGAATGTATCCTCGCGCACTGCGATTCTCACTGGAGCCAAGGGTAAGAGTAATGCCTACGCCATTAGCAAGGTTGGCTTGAATATGGTGACAAGAATCCTACATAGCCGCCTGAGCAATAATAACTTTATAGTGATCTCACTGGCTCCAGGACGTAACCAAACTGATATGGGAGGAAAAAAGGCATCTCTTACTCCTGCTCAAAGCGTGCCGCTCATCATGCAGTTGATGGCTGACCTGACGAAGGAGAAATCTGGCAGGTTCTGGTACTATGATGGAACGGAACTCCCTTGGTGATCAATTTACTCAACTTATCTAACAAATAATGAAAAAACTTCTTTCTACCCTCGCTCTGGCGGCGGCTAGCATGCTCTGTTCAGCTGAGCGCCCCAATGTGGTTTTTGTCATCACTGATGATCAAGGATACGGAGATATGGGCTTCACGGGGAATTCTGTGATTCAGACTCCTCATATGGATAAACTAGCCAAAGAATCTATTTGGTTAGAGGATTACCACGTGGCGCCTTCATGTTCTCCTACTCGTGGCTCGTTGATGGCTGGACGATGGACAAATGCGGTGGGTACGTGGCATACCTTTTATACCAGAGCAATGATGCATGATGATGAGGTGACCATCGCCGATCATTTTCAAGCTGCGGATTACTCAACGGGTATGTTTGGAAAATGGCATCTCGGAGATCATTATCCTTTCCGTCCTCAAGACCGAGGATTTGACGAGGTTTTCTGTTTGCAAGGGGGAGCCACGGGAGTGACCGCAGACTACTGGGATAACGATCTCTATGATGATTACCTCATGCATAATGGTAAGATCACTAAGACTGAAGGCTACATTACCGATGTTATCTTCGACGCTGCAGAGGCATACATAAAACAGCAAGTCAAAGCAGAGAAGCCATTCTTCGCCTACATCGCTACGAACGCTCCTCACAAGCCATGGGTCTGCCCACCTGAATACTCTGAGCCTTACGCCCACTTAGGTAAAAACGAAGCTGCTTTTAATGGGATGGTTACCAATATTGATGACAATATGGGGGCTCTGAGAAAAACCCTCGATGAGCTCGGTGTGAGTGGCAATACCATCTTCATCTTCACCACCGATAATGGCACAGTAAACCCTGGGAAGTTTAATGCCAATATGCGCGGTAAAAAGGGCAGTGCTTATGAAGGCGGGCACCGCACTCCCTTTATGCTCCACTGGCCGGCTGGCGGATTTAGCGAACACAAAAAAGTCACCGAGCTGACGCATGTCGTGGACGTACTACCGACCCTTCTCGAGCTCTGTGCTGTGAAAGCTCAGCCAGCAAAGCCCTTCGATGGCCACTCGCTTGTAGAGCTTTTCAAAGACGGCAAGGGAAAGAGCCAAGTCTGGCAAAGTAGGGTTGTTATTTCAGATTCACAGCGTCTCCAGTTCCCTAAAAAATGGAAGGATTCCTCCGTCATGAAAGGGAAGTGGCGCCTTATTCGAGGCAAAGAACTCTATCATGTAGGTGATGATCCAAGTCAGGAAAAGGATGTTTCTAAGAAGTATCCAGAAATCACCGAGGAGCTCCGCCAATGGTATGAGAAGTGGTGGGCCAAACTGGAGCCAAGCTACGATAGAATTTCAGAAATTCGCCTTGGTGGAGAACATGGCTCGGATATCACCCTCACTTGTCTCCAATGGATGGATACCCCTCCTCCCTGGAACCAAGGCTTTATTCGCAAGGGGCCGAAAATACCGAAGAAAGACAATGCAAAGGTCTTCGGGGGCTACCTCGCCGTGAAAGTTCTCGAGAAGGGTAAATACCAACTCAGTGTGAGAAGGTGGCCAAAAGAGTCAGGGTTGAAAATCTGTGAGGGGGTAGCGCCTTTGGAGCCACGTCCAGGTTGCCTGCCCAGTTATTCCTACGTAAAAGGAAGAGCCTTGCCGATCACAGCCGCCACCATGCGAATCAATGGCACAGACCTCGAAACGAAACCCGTTAGCGAACAAGATGCAGCGATTTCTTTTATTGTAGAACTCGAAAAGGGATCGCAAAAGCTATCACCCTACTTCACGCAGGAGCTTAAAGGGGGAAGGGTCGATCGAAGCCTTGGTTGCTACTATATTGATGTGAAAAAACTCGCGGATTAGAGACCTGGTGCGCATCGCTTTCTCAGCGGTAAATCTGGTAGATTTTCCAAACAGCATGCGCCCACCAAAGCATTCCAAGCAACCGGAGACCGCCCATACGCTTGAAAAGGGCTGTTTTTAACGTGGGATTACGTAAAGATCACCCGACCGCGACCCGACCAAGTAACCTTCGATTTAAAATTAAGTCCCGAATGTGCTCAAAGGAGAGCGGAACTCAAGCGTGGAAGCGGTTGGCTGCAGCGTCTTGTTAGGCAAATTTGTATTTACTTTTGTTTTGCGCGAGATTGACGCATAGCAGACTTAATCATCACATAGCAAAGAACTCTTTGACGTGGACTCAAGACCTCGACCTTACTTCTCGCAATATAGAATGAAAGCATACTTGGGATAGCATTATTTTGCTCCTGTGATTCAAAGTCGCTAATTAGCTCTTGTAGCAGCACTGCACTGATCGAAGATCCTTCAGCTTCATTCTGACCTAGAGCTTTGAACTCAGCTAATGCACTTGGATTAAGGTGAATAAAGGGCAAAGCCTCGCTCCTTACTAAGGCCGCTGCATTTCGTGATTCTTCATCAAAAACACCCTCCTTCTGTGGAGGCAGTTCTCCGTTCACTGTCAACGATCTAAATGAGTCAATTCTAAGTACATCATCGAAATATTTTTTGGAATCATCTTCTGCAAATAGATTACCTGCAAAGACTACAGTAAGTATGGTTTGCATTAGTTTTGTTTTCATATTTTTTAGCCTAACGTTTGAAGTGTGGCACGGCGGAGATTAAGCGTCCAGAGCGAAGCGAACTAGGGGCGTTACTCGCCGTTGCCACCACTGACTTGTTGGCCTTCTTCGATTCGCCAGCTCCGATTCCACGCAATGCGCCAAGGACCATGTGTCTCAATCGTAGAACCCAATATATCAGGGCTCTTAATTCGATTGATTTTCTGTAACTGCACTGTGCACACCAAATCTTTCGAGAGGCCAAAGCTCGCAAGCCGTCTTTTTCGAAAGTCTTTACGGATTACGGAGATCCGCGAATACCCAAGAGGGAGAAATCTGGATAGACCAATTCCGGGGGAGTTTCGCCGAGCTTCTTTGAGCGCCACTCTTGTAATTCTGCGCCGCCAAGTTCTGATCGTCTCTTCGACAGGTAGGACCTCAAGCTCAGGAAGAAATACATGGCCTCTAAGGACCAGCCGCCAGCCGTTCCTATGCACAGACGCTCCACGACAGATGATGGTGGGGATTTGTCGTTCCTTTCGCTGTTGCTTCCATGCCAATGCCCATTGAATACGAAAACTCTGTAGTAGCGTGTCGAGTCGACAAAGCCAGCGAGGCAACTTGAGGTGTGGCGAATAAAACAAAAGGTCGTCCTCCAAAATCCCCTTGTAGCTCTCTAGATTTGATTCCGGCGCTTTTCGAAGCGTGGCAAGTTTCTTGCCATCAAATGCCGCCCAACCGGGCAATGCCTTCGAGGATCTGAGAGAAAAGAAGTAACGATCAAAACCCGGAGCGAGCGACTCAGCAAGGATTCCAGATTGGACAGTGGCCATGTGGATCTTTCCAGAATCGCGTGAATTCGGTTTGGCATAAACTAGAAGCTGCGAACCTTTAGCCGTTTCGGTAGGAATGCATCCATCAATTTGCCACCATGGAGATCGTGTCTCTTCGCGGAGTTCGTCGAGCAGAAGTTCCTTGGGGAGGTCGTAGTGGGTATTTTCCGCAATACAGAATACCTTAAAAGCTGCAACGATTCCGTTGCAGACATCCACCATGTCATCACAAAGACGGATAACCTCGATCGCATCAAGCTCTTCCTCCTTCCCATTTTTATCTACGTATTTGATCCGATTTTCGCGGTAAGTAATCCCACCATGAGCAATCGCGTTTCGTACTGTATGGCGATAGGGATCCGTCAAAGCCGCCGCTGGCAGCCGGTCGACTTCCTGAACAACTGACCACAGTTCGAGGCCATCAGTTCCCTTTCCTCGATCACGGCGTGAGAAGAATGCTAAACACCTTGTAAAGTGGACAAACACTCCCTCGATGAGTCTGAGATACGCGGGGTGAATGTGTCTATCTACAAAGCGAACGTGCTCGTAGTCGTCCGCTTTCTCCAACAATCTGTCGTGCCAGTCTTGGAGATTGATTTCCCGAAGAAAGTGAAGAGCGCGAGCCAGTTCGCTCTCATTGTCCGTTAAGTATTCTTGGAGCAATTCCCGGTCAGTCCGGGCGCGATTTCGAAGCCAACGAAGGTAGTAGTCGTAGGCCGTCTGATCGAAAAACCGATCCGGATGAGAAACAACGTATCGTCGAAGCGCAAGGCATCGTCCATCTGGGATATCCTGAAGGTCTGGAAAACGAGTTAGGATCTCCTCACGGTCATGCTGATTGGCAGCGCGTGTGAGTGGGTTCTGAAGCTGCTGGTTTAGAGGATGCACATTTCTTTAGGCCAACGTCATAAGACACCCATCCACTACTGAGGGCGCGCTTCGACTTCGGGGTTAAGGGTTGGAATGATCATTCAGATTTCGACTCGGGGCGGGTAGTGGATTGGTGTGCTCTGTCTTGTTAGGCTCTGTTGTGCCCAGGTTAGGAGTCTTTGTCCAGTTCTTCTGCGAGTCCAATCAGGATGCCTTCGGGGCCACGAATGTAACACAGCTTGTAGACACCATCATAATTGACGACCTCATCGACCACCGTGGAACCAATCTTACAGAGGCGCGATAGGGTGTCGTCAAGGTCTTCTACAGTGAACATAACACGCAAGTATCCTAGCGAGTTCACAGGAGAAGTGCGATGGTCGGAAACAATGGCTGGAACATCAAATCGCGAAATCTCTAAGCGACTTTGACCGTCGGGGGTGCACATCATAGCAATCTCGGCACGCTGGCCTCGCAAGCCAGTGACACGACCAGACCATTCGCCTTCGATAGGCATACGGCCTTCTAGGGTAAGCCCAAGCTCGCTGAAAAACTCAATAGTTGAATCGAGGTCTTCTACCACGATTCCTACGTTATGCATTAGTGGTAATTTGCGATTTGCCATAATTGCGAAGCGTTCTATTCTTAGCCTAACAGTAGGTATATTTGACAGAGAGAAAAGTAATGAAATTCTTTATAGGTGACATTTTGCAAGATAACTACGGGGAATTTGCAGATGGTAAAATAAGATATGTTCTGTCATGGTGCTGGGATGGCTAAAAGTGGGACACTGGAAGAGCGGATACGTGAGACTCTACGGAGGAAAGCGATGAGCTTTTAAACGGTGGCTGTGGCTTCGGTGAAGATGTTGCCGTCTTTGACGATGAGGGTGCGGTCGCTGTGTTTGGCGAGGGTGAGGTCGTGAGTGACGACGACGAGGGTGGTGTGGTCTTCGCTGGTGAGTTCGAGGAGGAGCTGCATGACTTGCTCGCCATTTTGGGAGTCGAGGTTGCCGGTGGGTTCGTCGGCGAAGATGATTTCGGGTTTGTTGACGAGGGCGCGGGCGATGGCGACGCGTTGTTGTTCGCCGCCGGAGAGTTCGGTGGGGAGGTGGTCGTAGCGGTGGCTGAGGCCGACACGGTCGAGGGCATTTTGGGCGGCAGCTTTGTTGGCCTTGCCGCCGATCATGGCCGGGACGAGGACGTTTTCGAGCGCGGTGAGCTCGGGCATGAGGTAGTAGTTTTGGAAGATGTAGGACATGCGCGCGTTGCGCAGTTTGGCCTGTTGTTTTTTACTGAGCTGGTAGAGGTCTTGGCCATCGATGTGGACGGTGCCTTGTTCGGGTTTTTCGAGACCCGCGAGGGTGTACATGAGGGTGGTTTTCCCAGCTCCGGATGGGCCGCAGAGGAAGATTTTTTCTCCTTTTTCAATGCTGAGGTCGATGCCGTGGAGGACTTCGATGCGCTTCTTGCCGACGGAGTATCCGCGGTGAAGGTTGGTCGCTTGGATGAGGCTCATGGTGGAAGTTAGAAGTGAGATGTGAGATGTGTGAAGACAAACTTGCTGAAACTTCGCGTTTCTGAACACTTTTTATAAGGTGGCCTTCGCTGAGGCTGAGTGGGGGGGGCGAGAGTGCTTGATTGGCAGTTTTCAAGCGGCTGCTTGTGTTTCATTGAGCGACGGGAGGTGTGGTGACGCATATTGTAAATTGTTTTGTCGTGTATCTGTGTTGTTCCTTAGATTGTGACAACTAGTATGGTGGGGTTGTAAATTATATATATGAAAAACCTTATACCCCTAACAACTTTGATCGCCAGCACCTCGCTTGCTCAGGCGGCTTCACTAGTCCAGACAACCGTGACTTTAACGGATAACCAGAATAACAGCCCGCCAGAAACTTACATATCGGTCACCAGTGGTGCTGAATATTACGGAGGAACCATTGGTGGGTCAGTCTCACAGACGGCATTCAATAATCCAGTTCAAGGCTATTCCTTCTTCAACGCTAGTGGGGGGACTATTAGTGAGTATGCTGCATCAGGTGGATACGTGTCTAGTCTTACACCTACTGATGTGTCGGGTTCTGGGCAAGGTAGTTATATCAACCTGTATACGACGAATAACCCGAATGTGTCGGGAACCTTTGACGGAGCAGCTAATTTTAGTTCACAGACAGATGCTGTAGCTCGGATTGTAACTGGGGACATTAATGTTTCATCATTCACCTCTGGGTCAGTTTACTTCTTCTTCGGCACGTTTGCAGACGCTGCCCGTGTAACTGCGACTCTTTCAGGTTCGGGTGGCCCCGACATTGTGGTTGCCGGTGATGATGTTATCTCCGGTTCACAGACGGGATATGCAATGACGCAGTTTGATTTTGATACGTCGGGTGGTTATGACACTTTGTCATTTACCTACTTGAATGATGACAATGATGCTAGTCCGGGATCCCGAGCAAGGATTTCAGGTCTTGTCATTACTGCAGTTCCCGAGCCATCTAGCTCCGCGTTACTTGGTTTAGGCCTTACCAGTCTGCTTCTTCGCCGCCGTCGATAGTTAGAGGTTTTTTTACCATTCCTTTCAAAAAGCACGCTCACAAGGCGTGCTTTTTTTGTAGGTGTGATGAATGGTTTTAGAGGTACCCCTTTGCCAAGGGGAGGCTTTTTATAAATCGAACCAGAGGGATTTGAGGTAGCGCTCGCCGGTGTATTCTTCTGGCATGGGAAGGGCGGTGGCTTTGTGGTGGCGCGGGAGGCGGCGGGAGGCTTCGTAGAGGAAGTCTTGGTCGCTCATTTTGCGGCAGTTGGTTGAGGCGAGGATCCATCCACCGGGGTTGAGGCACTGGGCGGCGAGGTCGGTGAGGCGGTGGTAGTCTTTTTCGACGCGAAAGACCTTACCTTTGTCATCGCGTGAGAAGGTGGGCGGGTCGAGGATGATGCCATCGAACTTGCGACCTTGTTTGCTAAAGCGACGGAGCCAGTGGAAGGTGTCGCCTTTACAGAAGTAGTGCGCGGTGGGGTCGATGCTGTTGTGACTGAGGTTTTGTTTGGCCCAGTCGAGGTAGGGTTGGGAGAGGTCGAGGGTAGAGGTGGTGGCTCCCCCCATGGCTGCGGAAACGGTGAAGGCTCCAGTGTAGGCGAAGGTGTTGAGGATACGGTCGCCGGAGCTGACGCGGTCGCGGACGCGCTTGCGGTTGTCGCGTTGGTCGAGGAATATGCCTTGGGAGTAGCCTGACTGGAAGGAGATTTCGTAGTTGATGCCGGATTCGCGTGCGAGGAATGGGTTGGTTTGTTCAGGGCCAGCGAGGTGGCTGGGATCGGTTTTTTGATGTTGGTCGAGTTGCTTCCAGTAGACGGTTTTTCCGCTGTGGAGGAAAAACTCACGGATGTCGTTAGAGAGACGATTGTCACGGGTGGAGAGGATCCATCTGTCGGCGAAGCATTCGAGGAAGATGTCCGGAACTCCGTCTCCCGAGCCATCGAAGAGCCGGACGGCATTGGTGGCATCGTCTAGCAGGTGTTGTCGTTTGGCGATGGCTTGCTCGAAGAGATCGGAGACGTTCATAGAATCTATATGGCAGAAGTGTGACGAGATTTCAGGTAAAATCTATGTTTGCGGGGTTGCCTTCTCATGTATGGCTTCTATGATCCAGCGCGAAATGAGTGACTTGTTACCCCTTCTCGATGGTGCCGTGGAACGCGGCGATTTGTTAGTGTCATCCTGCGACAATATTTCTGCTTTGTTAGCAGGGACAAATAGTCCGGTAGCCGAAGCTGCTGTGAGAGAGTTAATCACAGTCGGAGAATGGGGTGAGCTGAATGATCGCTTTTTTAAGACATTGGTATTTGGCACTGGAGGTCTCCGTGGCCGTACGATTGGCAGTATTGTGACAGTTGCTGAAGCTGGTGATGGTGGTCCGCTCGAGCGTCCGGAACATCCATGTGTGGGAACGGCGACAATGAATTTTTACAATGTGGGGAGAGCTATTCGTGGGATGATCGCTTATGTGAAGAAGTATCTCGCGAGTGAGGGGATCGACCGCAAACCGAGCTTTGCTTTTGCGCACGACACGCGCCATTTCTCACGTGATTTTGCGGAATTCTGCGCGAAGGTCTGCGTGGAGCTTGGCTGTGATGCGTATTTGTATGAAGGCGCGCGCGCGACTCCACAACTTTCATTTCTTATCCGTGAGCTCCGTCTCGATGCAGGTGTGGTCTTGACTGCGAGCCACAATCCCGCGCACGACAATGGCTTTAAAGCATACTTTAACGAAGGTGCGCAATTAGTAGAACCTCATGCGTCTGGTGTCTTGGAAGAATTTGAGGGAGTGACACAAGAAGCGTATGAGCCACTTCCAGAAGCGGAACAGGGCACGCTCACTGTGCTCGGTGCTGAGGCGGATCGCCGCTACATGGACAAGCTGAAGACGCTTCTGTTGCGTCCCGACCTGCTAGAAAATGGTGGGGCGAAAGTGGTGTTCGCGAATATTCACGGAACTGGCGGTCATATTTCGGTACCTCTTTTGAGAGAGCTCGGTTTTGAGACGCTGACTGTTGAGGCTCAAGATGGAGGAGACGGACGATTCCCAACAGTGGCTTCGCCAAATCCTGAAAATGCTCCAGCGTTGGCGATGGGTATTGATCTCGCCGAAAAGGAAAATGCTGAAATCGTGATCGGTACCGATCCTGACTGCGACCGCATGGGGGTGGCTGTGCGCAATGATAGAGGGGAAATGCAGCTTCTCACAGGGAACCAGATTGGCTCATTGATGGCGTGGTATCGCACCAAGACGATGTTTGATCTCGGAATTCTCAACGATTCTAACCGTGGCCATGCCTGTTTGGTGAAAACATTTGTGACGACCGAGTTACAGACAGCGATTGCTGAGAAGTACGGCGTCAACATGGTGGACACGCTGACAGGCTTTAAGTTCATTGCTGACAAGCTGATGAAGTACGAGCAAGGAATTCCGGCTGACAAGTACGAAGGAAATTACCGTGATCTTAGCGAAGCTGAAACTCGCAAGCTTCGTCTTGAGTACTCGCGATTCTTCATTTTTGGCGGTGAAGAGTCGTATGGATATCTAGGTGCTGACTTCGTACGCGACAAAGATGCGAATATGGCTGCGGTGATGTTTGCTGAAGTGGCGGCGTATGCGAAGAGCGAAGGGATGAGCATCGCCGGATTGTTAGACGAAATTTATAAGGAATTTGGTTTCTATCTTGAGCAAGGGAAGTCGATGGTGATGGAGGGGGCAGAAGGTGCTGCACAAATCAAAGCGCTGAACGACTCTTATTCTAACACTCCACCAAGCGCAGTGGATGGCGTAGCGGTAAGCCGCGTGCGCGATTTCGCGAAAGAGGAATTTGAGGACAGCGAAGGGGATGCGATTCCTAATGCAGGAATGCTTTTGGTTGAGCTTGAAGATGGTCGTTCCTTTGCAGTGCGCCCTTCAGGGACTGAGCCGAAGATTAAGTTTTACCTTTTCGGAAAAGATGAGCCTGCTGAAGACCTCGAAGCGAGCAAGCAGAAGGTGCGCGAGGGCATAGAGAGCCTCTGGGCCGCACTCGAAGCTGATGCTAAGACGCGGATGGCGTAGGGCGCTAGTTTTAAGTTTTATGTGTTAGGTTTTATGGTCTAATGCATGGAGATTTCACCCTGGGATCGAGCGCTGATCCTAGGGTTTTATTTTAAATGACGATGAATACCTTAAAGCCATTTCTTCCTTATTTAGCAGCTACATTAAGTGGAGTGCTGTTAGCGATGTGCTTTCCTGGCTTTGAAGTGTCGGGGAGCTTTGTGTGGATTTGGTCGATACCGCTGATGGTGGGATTGTGGCTCGGTGGCGGGGAAAAGAAGCGGAAACGCTTTGGGTTTAAAGTAGGCTTTGTGGGAGGTTTGGCGTTTTGGCTGCTGAACGTGAAATGGCTGACGGCGATGGGGGATTTGCCGACGGTGCCTGTGCTGGGTGCGTATTCAGGCTGGTTGATGCTGGCAGTGTATTTGGCATTGTATTTTGGTGTGTGGGGGATGTTCGCGGCGACGGTGGGGAATCCGTGGAGAAGGACTGCTAAGGTAGCGCAGTCTGGGATCTCTGAGAAAATGGAGGCAAAATTAGAGCGTCCGAAACGGGTGGGTGGTTTTAAGCCATCGATGCGGGTGTTAGGTTTTGCTGTGATCAATGCTTCGGCGTGGGTAGTTTTAGAGTGGTTGCGTGGCTGGATGTTGACGGGATTTGGTTGGAATGGACTCGGTGTGGCATTCCATGAAGTACCGGTGGTGATGCAGGTGGCGGATCTGGTGGGTGTGACGGGGGTGGCATTTATCCCGATGTTTATGGCCGCGGTGATGCTGCAAACTGGTAAGCGGTTGATTGATGAAGTGCGTGCTGGAAAGTTTCAGGCTCATTTTGAAATTGGTATTGCTGTTGGAGTCATAGCGGCTGTTTTTGCCTATGGTGTGAATCGCATGGCGTATCACAGTAATGCGCCATTTCACGGGGTGAGGACCTTGATTATTCAGGAGAATATTAAACAGACACTGAAGTGGGATGAGCAGTTAGAGGTCGAGCATTACAATGCCTATGTTGAAAGTATCCAGCGAGAGCTCGGCGAATTGGACATGCTCAATCAAGAAAGAATGGCTGAGGCTGTAAAGACTGGTGAGGAAATAGAGTTAGAATATCCAGATCTAGTGGTTCTCCCTGAGTCAGCTACGACTCAGCCATTGGTCTACCTTCCTGAGGTAGAAGGGGTTTATTTGCCACTGCTGACTAAGGATCTGTTGGTGGAACAAATTTACCAAGAAAATCATTTTAAGACGGTGTTTGGCGCAAACTTTTTGGCGGGCGTGGTGATCGAGGGAGAGGTCTATTATGACCTTGAGGTGGGTGATGCCTATAACACATTTGCAGTGACGGGGCCTGAGATCGCTGAAGAGAATCTTTACCCCACAACGGCGTTACAGACGCATGGGAAAAATCACCTAGTGCCGTTTGGAGAATACATACCAGAAGTGCCGTTATTAAGTAGTATCGCCAGCATGTTCTCGGGGATGTCCTATGGGAAAAATTTTTCTAGCGGTGGCTCGTTTGAGCCTTTAACGGTGGAGCTGCGGGGTGAAGATGTGCAGCTGATGCCGAATATTTGTTTCGAGGATACCGTGGGCCGAGTGATACGTAAGTTCGTACGCGATGCTCCGCAGATGCTAGTAAATATCACCAATGATGGATGGTTCGGCGAAAGCGAGGCAGCGAGGCAGCATATGGCGAATGCGAAGTTTCGTAGTGTGGAACTTAGACGCCCGATGGCGCGTGCGGCGAATACTGGCGTGAGCGGCATCGTGGATACCATCGGCTCGATGGTGAATCCGCAGACGGGTGAGCTCAATGCTATCGGAACGCGTGAGAATCCATTCATAAGAGATGGACTCTACGCAACGGTGAAGGTGCCGACGCAGCCAGTCTGGACGCTTTATGCCGTGGCTGGTGATTGGTTTGTTATTCTGTGCGCCTTAATGGCTTTCGGAGGAGGTGCGTTTCTTGGTCTGAAGCGTTAGAACTACTTTCCGAAAAGGTTTTCGAGGAAGTTTTTCATGCGTTGCCAGCTGCGTTGGTCGGCTTTTTTATTATAGGCGACGCCTTTGCTCGGATCGTTCCCAGCCATTGGCTGGGTGAAGGAATGGACTGCGCTACCGTATTTAATGAGTTCCCAGTCGACTTGGTTTTCGGTCATTTCAGCTTCGAAATCTGCTAGCTCTTTTGCTGAAACCATAGGGTCGACTGCACCGTGGAGGACTAGGACACGGCCTTTGATATTGGAGGCGTCATCGGGAGTAGGTGAGCCAAGACCGCCGTGGAAGCTGACGACTCCATCGACATTGGCACCACTTCTGGCTAACTCGAGAACGCCAGTACCTCCGAAACAATAGCCTACTGCGGCAACGCGATCAGAGTCGGCGCCTTCGGTCTTTAATGCTGCATCAAGTCCAGCATTGAGACGGCTGCGGAAGAGGGCGCGGTCGGACTTGTATTTACTCGATTGTTGGGCTGATTCTTTTTTATTGGAAGGGCGCACTCCCTTGCCATAGATATCAACGGCAAAGGCGATGTATCCGAGTTCGGCTAGTTGACGGCAACGGCTTTTTTCGTATTCGGTCAGACCCATCCACTGGTGTACCACGAGGATGACGGGAGTGTTATCTGCATTTTCAGGAGTGACGACGAAGCCTTCACATTCGACGTTTCCATCTTTGTAGTTCACTGACATTTCTCCGCCAAGACAGAGGCCAGCGGCTAATAGACTAAACAAGGATGTAAGTTTCATGCGCGCAGTATAACAGTTCTGAGAAATCTGCACGCTCAAACAGATGGAATTTGTTAGGAGGCGGCGAGCGAGTGGTAGAGTTGTTTTATATCGTCATTGCTATGAGCTGCAGTGAGGGTGATGCGTAGCCGGGCGGTGTTGCGTGGAACGGTGGGGTAGCGGACGGCGGGGGCGAGAATGCTGTACTCGTGTTGGAGCTTGTTAGAAAGTGCTAGAGCACTGGCTGAGTCGCCGATGTGCCAAGGGATGATGGCGCTAGAAGCGAGGGGAGATTGGGTAAGTTCGCTGAAATAGCGGATGTTGGCCCAAAGTTTTTCGCGGAGCTGCGTGCCTTCGTCGCTGTGGATGAGCTTGAGTGCGGCGAGTGCGGCGGCGGATTGTGCTGGTGGTGGGGCGGTGGAGTAGATGAAAGAGCGTGCCCGATTTGCCAAGAGCTCACGATATGGCTGTGAACAGGCGATGTAGCCGCCGGCGACACCAGCTGATTTTCCAAGGGTGCCCATGTGAAAGTCGATGTCAGAGCTGCAGTCGAGATGCTCGCTAAGGCCCATTCCATTTTTGCCGTAAACGCCAAGGCCATGGGCTTCATCGACTAAGAGGAGAACTCCGTATTTTTGTTTAAGAGCGATGATTTCGGCGAGTGGCGAGATGTCGCCATCCATGCTGAAGACTGATTCGGTGACGATGATGGTGCGGCTGTGAGGAGGCGCTTTTTCGGTGGTGGACTGGAGGAGTTTTTCTAACTTTGTGAGGTCGTTGTGGGGGAAGACACGAATGGTGGCGCGGCTGAGGCGAGCTCCATCGATAAGTGAGGCGTGGGAGAGTTTGTCGAGGATGACGGTGTCGCCTTTTTGGAGGAGTGCGGAGAGGGTGCCGACGGAGGTGGCGTAGCCATTGGAGAAAACGAGAGCGGCTGATGTGCCTTTTGCTTCGGCGAGAAAGGTTTCGAGTTCGCGGTGTGGGGGGAGTGAACCGCAGATGAGACGGGAGGAACCAGAGCCTGCGCCCCATTGTTCAAGAGCCTCCTGATAGGCGGCTTTGATAGAGGGGTGATTGGCGAGGCCGAGGTAGTCGTTGGAGGCGAAGTTGAGAAGGGTTTCGCCATTGACTTTGAAATGGGGAAGCTGGGGTGAGTCGACTGGGCGTAGGTTGCGCTTGAGCGAAGCGGATTCGAGTTCAGCGAGTTCGTCTTCGGGGTGGCGCATGAGTGAAGAGGTTTTTCGGAAAGGCTCGGTGAAGGGTGGTAGGCGTACTATATTTTTCGCGGCGTTGCGGCGAGCTCAGCCTACCTATACATGCACTACCTGAATTAAACACCTAGCTATAGGCCGAGTGCCCAGCGGAGGAGTTTTTCGGAATCGGTCCAGATTGTGGATGATGTGGCGCCGAGGCAGACTACGATGGCGGTGCGGCCTTTGTAGGTGCCGGAGCTGACGAGGCAACGGCCTGAGGCATTAGTGGTGCCAGTTTTCATACCATTGCAGAAGCTGAGTGATTTGAGAAGGCGGTTGGTATTTTTTAGATATTTGCGCGTACCGCCAGGGTGTTGGAAGTAGTAACCTTTGTTGCTGACCATGTCGCGGATGGTACGGCGAGAGTATGCATTGCGAGCGAGGATGGCGACATCGTAAGCTGTGGAGTATTGGCCTTTTTCGGTAAGTCCGTGAGGGTTACAAAAGTGGGAGTTTCGCATGCCCATTTGTACGGCCTTTTGGTTCATGTAGTGGCAGAAGTTAGCTTGGCTACCAGAGACATCGCGAGCGAGGGCGCGTGCGACATCGTTGCCAGATTTTACCATGAGTGCTTGGAGGAGGTCGTAGCGGGTGTAGGTTTCACCTGGTTTGATGTAGACTTTTGTAGGTTCGACGTAGGTGTCAGTTTCTACAACTGTGACTTTGTCTTTCAACGAGCCAGCGTCCAGAACGCAGAGTGCGGTGAGAAGTTTTTGGGTAGATGCTACTGCGCATCTGTCGTGAGCATTTTTTTCGAAGAGGATGCGGCCGCTGTCGTAATCGATGACGATGGCGCGTTTGGCGCCGATGCTTGGAGCACTAGCTGCTGAGACGATTCCTGAAGTGAGGATGGAAAGGAAGGCGAGGCATTGGAATGCACGAAGTTGGAAGAGGCGCCGAGTCATGGGTGGAGTCTTGTGTGAAAATGGGGATGTGTCAAATTTCGAGTGCTTCAGCGATGAGAGCCATACGGACGGGGACTCCGTTGAGAGCCTGTTCAAAGTAGCGGGCTTGTGGGAGGTCATCGACCTTTTGCATGATTTCATTGACGCGTGGGAGCGGGTGCATGAGGGTTGCTTCTGGTTTCATCTGTTGGACCATTTCTGGGGTGAAGATAAAGGCGTTTTTGACTTGGTTGAATTGCTCGATATCTTCGAATCGCTCTTTCTGCATGCGGGTGTCGTAGATGACGTCGGCAGTTTTCAGCACCTCGTCTGTGAGGTCGTGATAGATCGTGTCGCTTGGATTGACGTATTCGCTCGGCATTTGGATGACCTCGGGGGCAACGAACAGGAGTTCTACGCCGTCGAATTGGTGGAGGACTTTGGCGAGGGAATGGACGGTACGTCCGTACTTGAGATCACCGACGAATGCGACTTTGAGTTTTTCTTCGCCAATTTTGTGGTGTTTGACGATGGTGTAGAGGTCTAACAGCGATTGAGTTGGGTGTTCACCGCTGCCGTCTCCGCCGTTGAGGACTGGGACAGGTGAGTAGTGGGCGGCAACTTTAGCTTCTCCTTTTACTTTGGTACGGATGGCAATGACATCAGCGTAGCCACCGACGATACGGATGGTGTCTTCGATGACTTCTCCTTTGGTTTGTGAGGAGAAGGTGACGTCAGTTTCTGAAATGACATTGCCGCCGAGACGCATCATGGCGGTTTCGAAGGAGAGACGTGTACGGGTGGAAGGTTCGTAAAAAAGTGCTCCGAGGATTTTTCCGTCGCACATTTTTGAGCCGCCTTGCTGGAGGATGGTTTCCATTTCAGCAGCGCGCTGCATGATGCGATCGAGATCGGGGCGAGAAAATTGGTCAGCGGTGAGGACGTGGCGCATACGGGCGGGAGTTTGGAGGAATGATTTGGGAATGTCGAATGTTTCCTACTTGGCTTTGCTATGGTGGATAAAGAATGTTGAATGATCGGAGGAGTTCTTCCATAAATCCGTTGATGGCGTTGGGAAGAATAGTAATTGTTGGAGCTGGAGCTGTGGGTTCTTATTATGGAGCTCGCTTGGTACAGGCGGGGGAGGATGTGACTTTTTTACTGCGCACGGATTTCGAGCAGGTGAATGAGCATGGGCTCGATGTGAGATCGGTGGCTGGTGATTTTTATTTGGATGAGGTGCAATGTGCGCGGACCTCGGAGGAGATTGGTGAGGTGGATCTGGTGATCGTGGCGTGGAAGGCGACAGCGAATGGATGCGCTGAGGAGGTGATTCGGCCGTTGTTAGGAGAGAAAACGGCAATTCTCACGCTGCAGAATGGTTTGGGGAATTGTGAGTATTTGGCTGAGCTATTCGGGGCTGAGCGGGTGATGGCGGGTTTGTGTTTTGTGTGTATCAATCGCTTAAGATCGGGAGTAATTTCTCACACGGCATCGGGCTTGATTAGGATAGGGGAATTTGTGGGTGGAAAGTCAGAACGACTGGAGGGAATCGAAAGCGTGTTCAATGGTGCCAATTTTCCGTGTGAGGCGGTCGAGTCTTTAGAAAAGGCTTTGTGGATGAAGCTCGTCTGGAATTTTCCGTTCAATGGCTTGGCGATAGCTGAGAGTGGGGTCGATACTGAGGTTTTATTAAAAGAGCGAGGACTGGAGCCGAAAGTTCGGGCGATCATGCATGAGGTGGTGTCGGTAGCTGCGGCTCTGGGGCATGAGATTCCGGAGAGCTTTATTGATCTACAGATCGAGATTACTCATCCGATGAAGAAGTATCGGCCATCGAGCATGATCGATTTCGTGGAGGGGCGGCCAGTGGAGTTTGAAGCTATATGGCAAAAGCCACTGGAGGTGGCGAAGAGAGTGGGTGTAGCGGTGCCAGAGATGGAGGAACTGACGGGGCGGATTGCGGAACGTTTAGAATCGCGGATTTAGCTAAACTAAAGTCTGTAGCTTAGTGTTCTGCCATTCTCAGAGTTCTCTTGAAGTCCGGGAAAGTATAGAGGTGTTTGAATTTGTTGTACGACTTGTCGGGATCCATGACTGTTAGCACCATCTTACCAATTTACCTGGGCAAATAGTGTTAGAGCAGTGGAGTCTGGCTCTTGAATAAAAATGACGCCATTATTGTGCTGAGAGGATTAAAATAAAAAAAGGCGACCTGTGGTAGGGTCGCCTTTTTGAGCTATGAATGAGCAGGGTTAGTTGCTCGCTTCGAGTAATTTCTTGTTGTCTTCTTTCGCCATGTCGGAGGCGATTTGGTCAGACATTTTGAGTCCGTTGGCGGAGCCAGTTCCTGTGGTCTTGCGTTTGATCCAGTCAAAGAGCAGGTAGAAGACAGGGATGACGAAGAGGGTAAGGATCGCTGAGGCAGCGACACCGACGATTACTACGAAGCCTAGGGGGTTACGGGTTTCCGCACCGGCGCCAGAGGCGAAGGCGATAGGAGCAACGCCACAGACTGTCGAGATGGCAGTCATCAGGATCGGGCGCAGACGCATGACCGCGGCATCGTAGGCAGCTTCACGGGCGGTTTTGCCTTCGAGTTGGAGCTGGTTGGCGAATTCGACGATGAGGATGCCGTTTTTCGCTACGAGTCCGATGAGCATGATGAAGCCGAACTTGGTGAAGAGGTTATCCGTGAGTTGGCCGAATCCGAAGATCCCTGAGAACCATTCGAACTGTGTCGCCCAGATGGCTGCGACTGCAGCTGCGATGGCGATGATTACACCGGTGTAGATAGTAAGCGGGTGAACCCAGCTTTCAAACTGCGCTGCTAGAATGAGGTAGGTGAAGAGCAGAGCGAGTAGGAAGAGCATCATCGTATCGTCAGAGCTTTCGACGTATTCTTGAGCTTCGCCATCGAAGGTGTATGAGTAACCGGTCGGCAGGGCTTCTTTCGACTTGTCTTGGAGCCATTCGACTGCTTCCCCGAGGGTGTGTCCTGGGACGAGCTCGGAGCTAATGATGAAAGCATTGAGACGATTATAGCGCGGGAATTTTTCTGGAGCGACGCCTTCTTTGACATCAACGAGGCTGGCGAGTGGAACCATGTCTCCAGATCTGGAACGCACATAGACACGTGTTAGGTCGTTCGGAAGTGCGCGCTCACCGTCGTCGAGTTGTACGACCACGTCGTATTGGCGGGCGTTCTTCTTGAAACGGGTGACATCAGCTGAGCCAAACATAGTCTGTAGCGTCTCCGCGATATCTGCCACATCGACACCGAGGTCGGCGGCTTTGAGGCGGTTTGGAGTGACTTTCAGTTCAGGTTTAGAGGTACGAGGTTCTGCGCGGACGCTGGTAAAAATACCGCTCTGACGCATGTCGCCCATAATGACGTTACTGAGTTCTTCGAGTTTGTCGAAATTGGACCCCTGTAAAACGTACTGAAGGTTGGACCCGAGTCCAGCGCCACCGAGGGGCTTGATCGGAATTGGAATGGCGATGCCGCCAGTAACTTCAGTAGCGTAGCGCTGCATGGTGCCGCCCATTACTTCTTGGGTTGTACGTTCGCGTTCTTCCCAAGGTTTGAGGCGAGAGAACATGAGGCCGGAATCGGCAGCACCAGGAGTGCCGCGGCCGAGAGCGGTGACGGAGAAGTTAGACGCGATTTCGTCTTGATCGCGGACAATTTTATCCATGGTGCCGACGTAGCGCTGGGTGTAATCTGGCGTCGAACCGAGTGGAGCGATGAGGATGGAGATGAACATTCCTCGGTCTTCGAGGGGAACGAGTTCACGTTGTAACTTAGGATAGAGGCTGGTGATGGTGAAAAATGCAGCAACGACGAGAAGGAGGGCGATGAAACCGAACTTGAGCGCACCTCTAAGAATTTTGGCGAAGCCATCGGTCATGCCTTGGAAAATCCATTCAGTTTTCTCGTAGAGCCAGCCGTGTTTGGCTTTGCCGTCGACTTGTTTAATTTTGAGAATTCGGGAACAGAGCATCGGTGCGAGGGTGAGCGCAACGAGTGAGGATATGACCACGGAGATGGCCATGGTGATGCCGAATTCGTAGAAGAGACGACCGGTGGTTCCTGACTGGAAGGCGACTGGCACGAATACCGCAACTAGAGTGAGGGTGGTAGCGATGACGGCGAAGGCGACTTGACGAGCTCCGCGGACGGCTCCGCGAATGGGGTTCTCGCCAAGTTCGATTCGGCGATAGATATTTTCCAAGACAACAATGGAGTCATCGACTACGAGACCTACTGCAAGCACGAGGGCGAGGAGGGTGAGGACGTTGATAGTGAATCCGAGCGCAGCCATGACTGCGAAGGTGCCGATGAGTGAAACTGGGATGGTGGCGAGCGGAATGAGGGTGGCGCGCCAGTCGCGGAGGAAGAGGAAAATGACTAGGATTACGAGACCGACTGCCTGAGCGAGTGTGACGTATACTTCATCCACTGAACGCTCAACGAAGACGGATGAGTCGTAGGCGAGTTCGAGGTTCACGTCGTCAGGTAGGAGGCCGGATTCCATGATGGTTTCGGCTTCTTTTTTTACACCATCAGCAACTTCGAGAAGGTTGGCTTGGGATTGGCGAACGATGCCGAGACCAACGGTCGGTGAACCATTGAAAAAGGTCCGTGTGCGGTAGTCTTCTGATCCAAGTTCTGCGCGGCCGACATCTTCAAGGAAGATTGGTTGGCCCGAGCGGTGGGCGAGGACGAGCTTGTTGAACTCACCAGCGGTTTTCATGTCACCTTCGATACGGACGGTGAATTCGCGAGTGAGCGCTTCGGTACGGCCACCTGGGATGTCGACGTTCTGCTGGCGCAGAGCGTTTGCGACATCGTTAGCGGTGAGGTTGTAGGCTGCGAGTTTTTCGGCAGAGAGCCAGATGCGCATGGCGAAGCGTTTTTCACCACCGATGATGATGTTGCCCACGCCAGTGACTGTCTGCATGCGCTGTTTGACGATGCGGTCGGCGAAATCTGAAAGCTCTAACAGCGAGCGTTGGTCGGAGTTGAGCGAGAACCAAATGATTGGTGACGCGTCAGCTTCTTCTTTAGAGATGCTGGGTTCATCGATTTCTTCTGGGAGTCGACTGCGGGCGCGCGATACGCGGTCGCGGACATCGTTTGCGGCTTCGTCTACATCGCGGTCGAGATTGAATTCGACAGTGATTTGAGAGACCTGTTCACGTGACTCAGACTTCAGAAGTTTAATTCCATCGATGGTCGAGATCTGTTCTTCGAGCGGTTCGGTGATGGTTGATTCGACAGTAGCCGCGTCAGCGCCTTGGAGTACGGTGGTGACTGAGACGATTGGCGGATCGGTGTTCGGATATTCCCGAACGGGGAGAGATTTAAAGGAAAGCAGGCCGAGCAAGACAATCACGATGGAAAGTACCAAGGCGACTACGGGACGGCGGATGGATGTGTCTGATAAGACCATGGATCTAGAAAAGAGTTAGAGTTGGCTGCGAGAGTGACTGTCAGCGGTGAGGACGGGGTTATTGTTCTTCACCGTTTTGCTCTGGAGCTGGTGCTTCAGATTTTGGCTCAGATTGTTCCTCGGTTTTGTCTCTACTTGGCGGGTTGAGGATTTCCTCGTAGGAACCAGTTTGGAGAGTAGAACCAGTGCGGATGGGGTCAGGGCGCATTGGCAGTGGAATGACTTGAGCACCTGGGAAAAGTGGAAGAGCTCCGACGCCCGCTGCGACGATTTGTGTGCCTTCTTTGATAGAGTCAGGTTGGAGAGGAGCTACTTCCACGATGCCGATATTGCGTAGGCCGGTGCGTACTGGAGTGATGGTGACTGGATGGGCGCCATCTTGTCCTTCTCCAATGACGACGAGGGCGTCTCCTTGTGGTGATGCTAGCAGGGCTTGCTCAGGGACGACGAGGACGTTTTCGCGAACTTCGAGGATGAGGTCGACGTTAGTGAACATTCCTGGGAAGAGCGATTTTGGTGGGTTTTCGATCCACGCCTTGACTTGGGTTGAACGGGTGGCTTGGTCGATGACAGTGGAGATGAAGTAGATGCTACCAGAGGTTTTGCTGCCATTGGTAGTGGAGCTGCGAATGTCGATGCGCCCCCCTTGTTCGAGTTGGGCGTAGTAGCGCTCAGGGACTTGGAAATTGATTTTAAGCTTTGAGGTGTCGATGACGTTGGTGATCGATTTGCTTTGATCAATGTAGTCGCCAGGAGATACATTGCGGGCGCCGACAGTGCCGTCGAATGGCGCGATAATGACCGTTTTTGAGAGCCGTACACGCAGTCGTTTAGCGGTGGCGTTGAGGGTGGAGAGTGAGGATTCGGCTTGGTCGAGGTCGGCCTGTGGGATGGCACGGTTTTCGATGAGGCGGAGGTAGCGGTCGCGTGTTTGTTTTGCGAGCTTGAGCTGAGCTTCGGTCTCGGTGAGCTGGGCTGCGATTTCTCGGTCGTCAATTTTTGCTAACAACTGGCCGGCTTTGACCTTTTGTCCTTCTTTAAAATGGATGGATTCGAGGTTGCCTGAGATTTCGGCGCGGATGTCGGCAGTTTCATTGGCTTCGACTGAACCGACAAGTGACAGGATGTTTGTCATGGTTGAGCGAGCAACTTTAGTGGCTTCGACATTGCGTGGTGGCATGCCCTGAGGCGCGGAGGCGGCTTCTTCTTTTTTTTCAGAACAGGAAACGCTGAAGAGCGAGCTGGCGAGAAGAAGGAATGAGATAGATTTAGTGAACTTGCGCATGGTTTCGCGTGAGTTAGAGGTGGTGAATAGAAGAGATGAATTATGTATTTGGTGACTTGAATGAGCCGCCGAGAGCTTTCATGAGCTGGATGGTGGTGGCGTAGCGTAGGTTGCGAACCTGAATTTGGGAGCGCAGTGCTTGAAGGCGAGTACGCTCGGCATCGATTGATTCGAGCAGCGAGGTGAGCCCTTCGAGGTAGCGTGTGTTAGAGAGTTTTGCAGCCTTGGTAGAAGCGGCGGCTTGTCGATCGACGGCGCTTTGTTGTTGGCTGAGCCATTTCAGTGAGCTGAGTGAGAGGTCGACCTCGCGTAAGGCGACGAGGACGGTCTGGCGGTAGTCGGAGAGCAGTTCGTCGTATCGCGCTTCAGATCGGGCTACTTCTGCTTTGAGAATGGTGCGGCGCAAGATCGGGACATTGGCGTCGATGCCGTAGCTCCAAGCTTTGCTTGATGTTTGCAGTAAGTCGCTGGCATTGCGGCTGGCGAGGCCGAGTGTGGCATCGAGGTTAATCTGAGGGAAGAGAGCGGCCTTGTTGACTCCGATGAGAGCGGAGGCTGCTGCGAGATCACGTTCGGCGGAGGCTATGTCAGGGCGGCGCTCTAGGATGTCTGACGGCAAGCTTACTGGGATACGAGGCGGGTTAGCTTCGAGTGGGTAGTGGGCGAGTTTGAAACCTTGTGCAGGTTTGCCTAGAATGAGGGCAATGCCGCTCACTAGTTCTGCGCGGCGGCGTTGCAGGGTGGCGAGATCGGCTTCGGTGGACGCGAGTTCGGCATCTGCTCGTGCGGTGTCGAGATCATCGCCCGCTCCTTCGTCAGAACGGTGTTGGAGCAGTTCGGTTGCGTTCTTACGGAGTTTTATGGTGGATTTGACCACATCGATTTCGCTGTCGGTTGCGCGGAGGGCGAACCAGGATGAAGCGAGTTCTGCCTGTAGGCTGAGAATGACGCCATTGTAGGCGGCGACTGCGCTTTGTTCGTTGGCATTGGCGGCTTGTTGTTCACGACGGACACGTCCCCAGAGGTCAACTTCCCATACGAGGTCGAGTGGGAGGGCAAAGGAGTCGTTGGTGAGTCCTTGTTGGTTGACGGCTTGTGGTGAGCGGAAAATGTTTTGAGAGGAGCGAACTGAGCCAGCAGCCGGGTTGAAGTCGAGCTGTGGTTGAAGGCCTACGCGGGCGGCTTCGGTGACGGTACGTGCTTGGCGCAGGCGGGCGAGTGCAGCGGTTGCGGTCGGGTTGCTGGCTTCGACAGCCTTCATGTGGCTGTTGAGTTTAGGGTCGCCGAGGCGCTTCCACCAATCGCCTCGATCGAGGTGGTCAGCGGGCGAGGCGGCTTTCCATCCCTTAGGAATTTTATCAAATTCAGCAGGAACGGCGGAGTTGTCGGGCCCTTGGTAATCGGGGCCGACCATACAGCCAGTGAGAGAAAGTGCGACGAGTAGTGGTGAGAGTGCTTTCACGGTGTGATACCTTTCCAGAAGAGTTGAAGAATGGGTTCGACTTGAGTGTTGAGATCGTGTGTTTTGCGGCGGTTGACGGCATCGGATGCCATGCCCCAGCAGAGGCTGCGCATTGCACGAGAGAGAAATTGAGGAGGGAGAGCTTCGGAGATTTCACCTTTATCCTGAGCAGCTTTAAATGCGGCAGTTTGGCGTTCGAGGTGAGATTCGCAGAGGTCGATGATGACCGAAAATGTGCCGGGCTGGGTGTAGTCGGGTTGACCTAAGCTGAGGAGGTATTCGTAGAAGCCTTTGTGATCGTGAATAAAGCCGAGGTGTAGGCGAATGATCTTGCCCAAGCGGTCTTTAAACGGGGTGTCGCTGGTCCATTGAGCGGTAGCGTCACTGAAGACCTCAGAAAGTTTACGTTCGAACACAGCCATGAAGAGCGCCTCTTTCCCAGAAAAGTAATTGTAAAGAGTGCCGGCTGCCACGTCGGCTTCTCTGGCTATTTCTTCCATAGAAGTGTTTGTGACATCTCCTGCATGGAAGACGCGTTCCGCTGCAGCCATGATGGATAAACGCTTTTCTTCGCGTTTGCGCTGGCGCCTGTCAGAAGGTTTTCTGACGGGGTGTTCATTTTCTGAATCGAGATTCATTTTTTGAAGAGGTATTCAGTAATTTTAAGAATGCAAGTACTGAATAGAGAATTCTGTAGAGTTGGGAGGGGCGTCTTGACGAGGTGTTGCTGGGTCAGAAGCTGGTGAGTGGAGATTATTCCGCTAAAGTTGGGTTTTCTTAGATTGCTGGAATTACATCGAGTGTTGGCGTAAGGAATAGACTAGAAAACCCATTTAAAAGTTGTTAGTGAACGTTAGGTGAACTGCTAGCTATTTACTCAGAAAAATCTGTCTAGGTTAGCGATGTAAGTCTCGTTGCCTGACCTGAAGGGCTGAAGACAAGCGACGAAGGCTCGGTTGACTACTGCATTGGTGCCAAGGCTCCGAAATAGATGTAGAGTAACTTGCTCAAGACGGTTGGTGACGATGGATAGTTTGTTTATTTCGGGCTCTACGCACCACTTGATTTATTCTTTGATAAAAGCTTCAAGCTTCCTGACTTTGAGCTTGTTGGATAAAGGGCGATAGAAGGGATTAGCCACTGGCGCAGCACGCGCAAGGTGATGCAGGTGGGGCTCATGAGGTGTGTGGATTAATGGCTGCTTGTATTCGGATCTTTTGATGCGGTGATGAAATCCACGAGGTCCTTGCGCATTTTTATTAAATCTGGCTGGTTGAGGTAGAACATGTGACCAGCATCGTACCATGCGATGGAAATGTTTTTGCGGAGTGTTTGTGGGAGTAGCATATGGTCGACACTATAGAGGATTCCAGATGGCGGTGTGGCTAGGTCGGTGTAGCCGCACTGGATTAATACGCGGAGCTTAGGGTTGTGCTTAAGGGCGTTGGCGAGTGATTCGCTGAGATTGACGTATTCGTTCGTAGCATCCCAGTCCCATGGGTGCACTTTGCCTGTGAGGATTTCGTAGACTCGCTCGTCTTTCCAGCCGAGGTTTGTTCCCAAGTAGTCTAGCATGGCTGTGGAGATTGGTCCGTAGACGACCGAATAAGATGGGTCGTAGCTAGGGTATTCGGTGCTGGAGTCAAAAGACTCCCAAGCAATACGACCATCGAAGCGTCCGAGTGTTTTATTTTCATCACGCAAGAGTTCTTTACGAAATTTGAAACTAGGGATGCGCAGGTGATTTTTAATAATCCAATCCGTGGGAAGCCCAGTGAAGTAGGATAGCTTTTGCGCTGTGGTTTGTTTGGTCTGTGGATCGAGGGTGTGGCCCTGGTGGAGTGCGGAGCGATAGTCGCTGGCTGCCCATTCTTTAGCTTCATTGACTAGCGAGTCACGGTCTCCTTTAATTTTTTCGTGAAAGTGGGCTGTAGCTGTTAAGCTGGGTAGGAATGAAATGTAGGCGAGGTCATTGCCTTGGCTTGGGCTAATGGTACGGTAGTCTAGCAGTCCTGAGAGGAGTATTACTCCGTTAAGTTGCATGCCATAGCGTTGTTCAACTTTTTCTGAGAGTCCGGCTGCGCGCAGTGCTCCATAGCTCTCTCCGAGGATATACTTGGGTGAGCTCCAACGTTTATTTTTAGTTACCCAGAGGCGAAGGAAGTTGGCCATGGAATCGAGGTCCTTTTGGACTCCATGGAAGTTCTTTTCTTTTTCTTGATCTGTGGCGCGGGAAAGGCCGGTCGAGACTGGATCGATGAAGACGAGGTCGGCGACATCGAGGATAGAGTAGGGGTTTTGTTTGACAGTGATTGGCGGAGTGAGGGGGGCGGTTCCGTTTTCTGAGCTTGGGATGATTTTTGGGCCGAGAGCTCCGAGGTGAAGCCAGATTGAAGATGAGCCTGGGCCGCCATTGAAGGCGAAGAGGACGGGGCGCTCGCTGTAGTCGGTTACTCCTTTTTTGGTGTAAGCAATGTGGAAGATGTGTGCAGTTTCCTCTCCATCGGCATTGCGTAGTGGCATTTCGGAAGTGGTGACTGTGTATTCGATTTTTTTGCCGTCAATGGTGACGCTGGAGCTGCGGGTGACAGATTCTTTTTGCTCGCTGATAGCTGGGGCTTTTTTCTCTTCAGCGATGCTGAGGGAAGTTAGTAGAGCTCCAAAGAGTAGGCTAACAAAAGGAGTGATAGGTCGCATGGGGTAAGTGAAGCAAAGAATGGGGGTTTTGTCATCATTGATAAAATGGGAGAATAGGTTTCACTACTTGTTGTCGAGAGGGGGCTTTGCTATGCATAGTTTTATGTGGATGATGAGACTGACCGCCCTGTTTGCTACTTTGTGGATCGGGCTGTTGAGTTCGGTCGCTGCTGAAGGTAATCTGTTGACGGCTATTGCTGTGGGAATGATGGGGGAGGAGGGGGGCGATAGTTTATTTTATTATCCGACGAGGGATGTGCCATTCACTCCGAAGAAGCATGGTTATGTTTACGAAGATGTGTTTTTTGAGGCTTCAGACGGTGTTAGGCTGCACGGTTGGTGGATGCCAGCTAAGGGTAAAAAGAAAGCAGCGGTGGTGTATGCGCATGGTAATGCGGGATCTGTGGCGCACCATTTTGTGTTTGTGTATTGGTTAATCAATGCAGGTTATGACGTGTTTCTGTACGATTACAGGGGGTACGGGCAATCTGAGGGAAAGGTGAACAAGGCTGGAATTGTGAAGGATGCGCAGGCTGCGATTGCCTATGCGGGTGAGCGCAGTGAGAAGCTTATTGTGTTTGGGCACAGTCTCGGCGGTGCAAAATCGATTGCTGCAGTCGGGATGTCTGCGCCGGACTCGCTCGTTGCCGTGGTGGTGGATTCGACATTTGCATCGTATCGAGATATGGCTGAGCGGGTGGCTGGGGCACGGGCGCGTTCGGTGGTAAGTGCGAGCTATGATCCTGTGGAATATGTGGCAAAACTTCCCGATGGGGTTCCGCTGCTGGTGGTGCACGGAACAGCGGATGAGACAATTCCTTTTGCGCAAGCTCAGAAATTATATGCAGCAGCGCAGGAACCTAAGCGTCTGATGACAGTGGTGGGAGGGAATCATGTGAACTGTTTCTTTATCAGGGAAGGGCGATACCGAAAGGACTTGTTAAAATGGATGGAAAGAGCGGTGTCAGAATAAAATGAGAATTTCTGCATTTTTTCTGTAGACAGAGAGTGGGTCTTGCGTTAAATCCCTGCCCGCCCGAGGGAGTCTCCTGAAGGTTTATAAAAAGCAAGTGGCAGGATAGCTCAGTGGTAGAGCAGTGGGATCATAATCCATTGGTCGCGAGTTCAAATCTCGCTCCTGCTACCAGCTTTTTACATTTCAAAACGACAAATTGTCAAATTAGGCTCGCAGCAATGCGGGCTCTATTTTTTGGGCTTTTGTAAGCTGAGTTGTGGATGTTGCTCAGATTGAATACTCGAATAATTCGCTGTTTATCTACGCGATTCGCATTTTTTAGAAGAAAAATGAAAAAAGTTCAGATTTCTTAGAGCAAAATGTTCTGGTGGGAGGAGGTGTTTAAGAAAGCTTAAATAAATGCTTTTCTGAAGTGTGAGCTGTAGCTGGCATTCAGTGATTTATGAAGGATTGATGCTTGTGAAGAAAGGTTGAAAATTCCCCAAAATAGGGCTTGCCAGATTGTGTTTCATGGGTAGAGTCGCCGCCCCACAAAGTGTCTCGAGATCTAGGTTTCGAGGCGTTTTTCATTGAGAAATCAAACAATAAGCAATAATGCCGACTATTAACCAGCTCGTCCGTAAAGGACGTAAATCACCAGTAGAGCAGTCCAAGTCACGTGCTCTTAACGCCTGCCCACAGCGTCGCGGTGTCTGCCTTCAGGTAATGACACGTACGCCAAAGAAGCCTAACTCCGCTCTCCGTAAAGTAGCAAAAGTACGTCTTACCAATGGTAAAGAAGTAATGGCTTACATCGGTGGTGAAGGTCACAACCTCCAGGAACACAGCATCGTGCTTGTTCGTGGTGGTCGAGTAAAGGATTTGCCAGGTGTACGTTATCACATCGTTCGCGGCGCACTCGATACTCTTGGTGTCGACGGTCGTAAGCAGTCCCGTTCCAAGTACGGTGCTAAGAAGCCTAAGAAGTAATCAGCTTCTTCACCTAAACTAACAATTTATATAGAAATTTTATTATGGCACGCCGTAGAAAAGTTCACGCAAAGAAAGATCGTCGCGACGCACGTTACGACAGCCAGCTCGTTGGCACACTCATCGCTAAGGTGATGAAGGACGGTAAGCGTTCTATCGCTGAGCGTATCGTATACAATGCGATCGAAGCAGCTAACGAAGGTGTTGATACAGTCGACCCGCTCGAGGTTATCACACGCGCTATCGAAAATGCAAAGCCACGTGTTGAAGTTAAGTCCCGCCGCGTAGGTGGTGCTACTTACCAGGTGCCTCTCGAAGTTGCTCCTGATCGTTCCGAGTCCCTAGCGATGCGCTGGCTCGTGACATTCGCCCGCAATAAAAAGGGTGTACCAATGCACAAAGCTCTCTCTAACGAGATCAAAGACGCTGCAAACAATACTGGCGCTGCAGTACGCAAGCGCGACGACATGCACAAAATGGCGCAAGCTAACCGTGCATTCGCTCACTTCCGCTTCTAATTGAAGAATAACTCCGTAGAAGAATAGATAGCTCATGTCATCCGACCTCAATTCACCAAATCGTCCATACCCGTTGCAGCGCACGCGCAACATCGGGATTGCGGCGCATATTGATGCGGGGAAGACGACGCTTACTGAGCGAATTCTCTTCTACACCGGCATGATTCATAAGATCGGTGAGGTGCACGATGGTGCGACTACAACCGATCACATGGAGCAAGAGCGCGAACGTGGGATTACAATCACCTCCGCAGCCGTAACTTGTGAATGGGTTCAAAAACCCAACGATGGTATCACCAAGCTTTATGAAGGTCAGAAGCAGCGTGTGAATATCATTGATACTCCAGGTCACGTTGACTTCACCGCTGAGGTGGAGCGCTCTCTCCGTGTTCTCGATGGCGCAGTCGTTGTATTTTGCGGCGTCGCAGGCGTTCAGCCACAGACTGAGACAGTCTGGCGACAAGCCAATAAGTACAACGTCCCGCGTATCGTATTTGTGAATAAAATGGACCGCACCGGTGCTGACTTTAACAACGTTCTTAAGGATGTTCGCGAAAAGTTAGACGCTACTGCCGCGGCCGTGCTAATCCCAATCGGCTCCGAGGAAAATCTTCGTGGCCAAATTGATGTGGTTAACCAAAAGGCTGTCATTTATTCGGATGATGACAAGATTGGTTCCACCTTCACAATCGAGGAACTCGATGGTGACTTGAAACTAGAGGCTGAAACAGCCCGTGAAGAACTGCTCGAGGTGGTAGCTGACCTCGACGATTCACTCGGCGAAAAATTCCTCATGGAGGAAGAGATCACTAACGAAGATCTCAAATCTGCAATCCGCCGCCTCACGATTGCTAACAAATTCATCCCCGTTTCTGGCGGGTCTGCATTTAAAAACAAAGGAGTTCAGTTCCTTGTGGATGCAGTGGTCGACTACTTGCCGAGCCCAGTGGATATTGAGGCTGCACAGGGGCAAGAAGCTGACGATGAGAACGCTGTTGTTCTCGCTCCAGCTGACGACAACGAAAAATTCTGCTCGCTTGCATTTAAGCTCTGGGCGGACAAATTCGTCGGTAAACTCGTATTTTTCCGCGTCTACTCAGGCACCATTTCCAAAGGTGATATGGTGTACAACCCACGTACTCGTAAACAAGAGCGTGTGTCCCGCCTGATTCAGATGCAAGCTGACAAGCACATTGAGATCGAAACTTGTTACGCAGGTGACATCGCGGCTTTTGTCGGTATAAAAAATGTCACTACTGGTGACACGCTCTGCACGAAGAAATTCGACATTCTTCTCGAGCCACCAACTTTCCCAGAGCCAGTGATCGCAATGGCGGTTGAGCCAAGAACTAAAGCTGACCAAGATAAAATGGCAGTCGGTCTTGCGCGTCTTCAAGAAGAAGATCCAACTTTCGTGGTGAAGACTGACCAAGATACCGGCCAGTGTATTATTGCTGGTATGGGTGAACTTCACCTCGAGGTTATTGTAGATCGTCTCAAACGCGAATTTAAAGTGGAAGCTAACACTGGCAAGCCACAGATCGCCTATCGCGAGACTATCCAAAACGAGGCTAAAGGCCATGGCGTGCTTAAGAAGCAGTCTGGCGGTTCAGGCCAGTACGCTAAGGTCGATCTGTTCGTTAGCCCGAACGAACAAGGGAAAGGACTCACTATCGAAAACAAGGTTGTCGGTGGTGCTATCCCGAAAGAATTTATCAACGCCGTCTACAAGGGTATCGAAGGATCCACCACTAATGGTGTGGTCGGAGGATATCCTGTGGTTGACATTCATGTCGATATCGTAGATGGCGATGCCCACGATGTTGATTCCAACGAAAATGCATTCCACATGGCAACCATTTTTGCCATGCGTGACGCACTAGAACAGGGGAGTTCGCTCCTTTTGGAACCCGTTATGGATGTTGAGATAACTACACCAGACGAATATCAAGGTGATATTCTCGGTGATCTTAACCGCCGCCGCGGTCAAATCGGAGGCATGGAAGCAAAAGGTGCAACTTGTACGCTCAAGGCGCAGGTGCCACTTGCTGAAATGTTCGGATACATGACCGCACTCAGAACAGTCTCTTCTGGCCGTGCTTCATTCACAATGGAGCCGGCTAGTTTTGAACCCGTACCACAGGCCATCGTCAACAAAATGTTCGGCGAGCCTGTGCATTAAACTAATAAATATAAGGTAAAAACACACATCTTCATTATGGAAAATCAGAAGATTAGAATCCGACTCCGTGCATTCGATCATCGTGCGATCGATCGTTCTGCTCAGGAGATCGTCGAGACAGCAAAGCGTACAGGCGCTAAAGTTGCTGGTCCGATTCCTCTGCCGACTCGCGTTGAAAAATTCAGCGTTAACCGTTCTGTGAACCAGAACAAGAAGTCAGCAGATCAATTCGAGATCCGCACCCACAAGCGTCTACTAGACATTGTAGATCCAACAGCACGCACCGTGGATGAGCTCAAAAAGCTCAACCTCCCAGCAGGTGTTGACATCGCAATCCGTATCTGAGCCCTAACCTCGTAGAAATAATATTACTATGTCACTCGGACTTTTAGGTAAAAAAGTAGGCATGACTCGCGTGTTCGATAAGGACGCAGGTGTTATGATCCCGGTCACAGTTGTTGACGTAAAAGGCAACGAATTCCTCCAGGTTAAGACTACTGACTCTGACGGCTACACAGCTGTACAGGTTGGTTTCGACGACCAGAAGGAACAGCGCCTCAACGCACCAACCAAAGGTCACTTCAAGAAGCATAATGGATCTGCTAAAAAGCTCATTCAAGAATTTCGTTTCGAAAGCGACGAGCAACTTCCAAACACAGAAGAAGCACACCCAGGTGCAGCTCTTTTCGAAAATGGCCAAGTTGTTGACGTAATCGGAACCACAAAAGCAAAAGGCTTCCAAGGTGTTGTAAAGCGTTATAACTTCGCAGGTCAGCCAGACTCACACGGTCACATGATGCACCGTCGCCCAGGTGGTATTGGTGCTGGTACATGGCCAGGTCGCGTATGGAAGAACAAGAAGATGCCAGGTCGTCACGGTCAATACCGTCGCACTGTTCAGAATCTTAAAGTTGTTCAAGTTCGTGAAGAAGATGGCGTAGTCCTTATCTCTGGCGCAGTTCCAGGTCATAAGGGTTCTTACGTAGTCGTTCGTCCAGGTGTTAAAGCGAACAAGAAGTAATCCTTAAAAATTAGAAAGAATCACTGAAATGTCAGCTAAAACACTTACAGCAGCAGACGCAACAGCTGCTAACATTAATCTCGTTGAAGGTCACAAAGGTACTCAAGCAGTGCACGACCTTGTAACAGCATACCGCGCAAATCGCCGCTCCGGTTCTGCAAACACTAAGACTCGTTCTGAAGTGAAGTGCACCGGTAAGAAGATGTACAAACAAAAAGGTACAGGTAACGCACGTCACGGTGATCGTGGTGCTCCAATCTTCGTTGGTGGTGGTGTAGTCTTCGGCCCTAAGCCACGTGACTACTCTAAGAAGGTAACAAAGAGCGTTCGTAAACTCGCTCTTCGCCGTGTTCTTACATCTAAGATCGAAGCTGGTGAAGTATTCACTGTCGCTTCATTCGAAGTTGCTGAGTCTAAGACTAAAGACTTCGTAGCAGCTGTGAAAGCAATCACAGACGCTAAGAAGGTTCTCGTGATCTCTAACGAGTTCACTGAGCAAACTTATCTCTCTGGCCGCAATGTTAAGAACGTTCAGCTCATCACTGCTGCAGAAGCAAACATTGAGCAGATCCTTCACGCAAATGCTGTCGTCCTTACAGAAGGCGCACTTGAAACAATCGCTAAGCGTACCGCTTAAACCACAAACCGAATAGAAAACGATGAAAGATATCTACCAAGTAATCGATACTGTTCGCCTCAGCGAAAAGGCAACACTCCTCGCGGAGCAGAACAACGAATACGTGTTCAAAGTTGATCGCCGTGCGAACAAGCTCGAAATCAAACGTGCAGTAGAACAACTCTTCGGTGTGAAGGTTGAAGCTGTCCGTACCTGCAACTACGCAGGTAAGTTGAAACGCCAACGCCGTAGCGATGCAGGACGCACCGCTAACTGGAAGAAGGCAATCGTTCGCCTTAAGGAGGGCGATACTCTTGATCTCATCTAAGCAAGGAGATCTAGATAAACAATCACGCTGCAAAACGAAATTATTCGAAAGGAATAGCGAATTATGCCTTTAAAAACATTTAGACCATTCACCCCTTCGAACCGCTATAAGGTTCTTCCAGGGTTTGAAGAAATTACAAAATCAACACCAGAGAAGTCGCTTCTACAGCCACTTAAAAGAACTGGTGGCCGTAACAACCGCGGTCGTATCACATGCCGCCACATCGGTGGTGGACACAAGCGTAAGTATCGTCTCGTTGACTTCAAACGTCGTAAGTTCGACGTAGAAGCGACAGTCGTTGCTATCGAATACGATCCGAACCGTACATGCCGCATTGCACTCATCGAGTACACTGACGGTCAGAAGAGCTACATTCTTGCTCCAGTCGGCCTTCAGGTCGGTGCTAAGGTTGTTGCTGGTGAGAAAGTTGCACCTAAAGTAGGTAATGCAACACCACTTAAGAACGTACCTCTCGGTACAAGCATTCACAACATCGAGCTCGTTCCGGGCGCAGGTGGTAAGGTTGCTCGTTCCGCGGGTCAGGAAGCTGTGCTTTCTAACCGTGAAGAAGGATACGCTCTCGTTAAGATGCCATCTGGTGAAATCCGTAAGTTCAACGACAACTGTCTTTGTACAATCGGTCAAGTCGGTAACCGCGATCACATGAACGAGGTTTCTGGTAAAGCAGGCCGCTCACGCTGGCAGGGCAAGCGCCCAACAGTTCGCGGTATGTGTATGAACCCAGTTGATCACCCGAACGGTGGTGGTGAAGGTAAATCTAAGTCCGGTGGTGGTCGTCAGCACCTCAAGTCTCCTTGGGGTCACGTTAAGGGTCAGAAGACTCGTAAGAGAATCAAGCACAGCGATAAGTTCATCGTATCCCGTCGCACCAAGTAATTGAACTCAATACAGAATCTTTAACCAATTTAACATTATGCCAAGATCACTTAAAAAAGGACCATTCGTGGATCAAAAGCTTCTTGATAAGATCGATGCTGCTGTCGAAGGCGGCAACAAAAAACCGATCAAAACATGGAGCCGTCGTTCAATGATTACACCTGACTTTGTTGGCCACAACTTCGCAGTTCACAACGGCAAAACATTTGTTGCCGTTTATGTAACTGAGAACATGGTTGGACACAAACTCGGTGAATTCGCACCGACACGTATCTTCAAAGCTCACGGAGGTATCGGTAAGAAGTAATCCCGTCTGTTTCATTTTATGCGCGCTCCTTTTTCACTTTCAGTATTTGCAGGGGCTTTACTCCTCGGTGCTGGAGTGGGTAGCGCGCAACAAAATGAATCAACAGATGCTCGCCTTCTCAGGCTGGAACAACAAGTAGCCAGCCTTCAATTACATAATCAGACGCTCTCAGAGGCCCTTGCTCACGCCAAAAAGCAAGAGCAAGAAGCCACCAGAGAGCTGGAGACAATCCGCCTAGACCTTGAGGCGCTCGGAACCTACCCACTGGGGACAGATGATGAGAGACTCAAACAGGCGGTGGCCAACCGCAAGGTGCTCGAGGATAGACTCAGTAGGCTGGAAACAGCCGCACTGAAGCTCACCGACCAGGTGCGTGAATACCTCAAAACTGCCTTTGCCGCTGACGCCGAAGCACGACTAAATGTAGAATCTGCTATCAGAGGACTTGACGTCGAGCTCGGAATAAGGCACAAGCCGCGTCCCCAAGTGGAGTTTGGTAACCTACAGGAAGCCAAAATCATCAGTATCGACAGCCAATCTGGCCTGCTGGTATTGAACGCTGGGGAAAAGCAGCAAGTGCGCATCGGCATGACATTCCGTATCCTACGCGGGAACAGCCAAATAGCCGAAGCTATCATAGCTAGGGTCCGCCCAGATATATCTGGAGCCTTAGTTGTGACACTCGAAGACACCAATAACGCGGTTCGCCTCGGCGACATCGCATCCATCAAGACGAATTAACAAATCAGGAAATAATCATCCAACGGAACCAAATCCATGGAAGTAAAATCAACATACAAATACGCTCGCGTCTCCGCTAAGAAAGCACGTGACGTGGCCCGCGAAATTCAGGGTCTTCCTGTGTCTTCCGCACTTGACGCACTGACCTTCACACCAAAGAAATCAGCTGTGCTCATTGCTAAGACACTGAAGTCCGCAATCGCTAACGCAGAAAACAACTTCGAACTCGATGCAGACGAACTCATCGTAAAAGAAGCAACAGTCGGTGAAGGTCCAACCTTCAAGCGCTTCAAACCACGTGCCCGCGGTTCCGCAGGTGCTATCCGTAAGCGCACTAGCCACATCTTCATCACTCTTGCCCCTAAGGCAGAAGCATAAACAACCACTTAAAGAACCAATATTATGGGACAGAAAGTAAATCCTATCGCATTCCGCCTCGCAGTCTCCAAGGACTGGCGTTCTAAGTGGTATGCTAAAGGCCAAGACTACTCCGCTAAACTCCACGAAGATCTTAAGATTCGTAAGTACATCAAGGGACGTCTTCAGTTCGCAGCTCTTTCACGCGTCACTATCGAGCGTGCATGGAACAGCGTTCGCGTCACACTTCACACCTCACGTCCAGGTCTTGTGATCGGCCGTAAAGGTGCTGAGATCGAAAAGATGACATCTGACATCTCCAAGATCTGTGGTGGTTGCCAAGTGAAGATCGATATCATCGAGATTCGTAAGCCTGAGCTCGACGCTCAGCTCGTAGCAGAAAATATAGCCGTTCAGCTCGAACGCCGTATTGCTTTCCGCCGCGCTATGAAACGCTCCATCCAGACTGCAATGGAATTCGGTGCCGACGGCATCCGTGTTCGCTGCGCAGGTCGTCTCGGTGGTGCTGATATTGCTCGTGCAGAGTGGTACCGCGAAGGTAAAGTACCTCTTCAAACTCTCCGTGTACCTATCGACTACGGCTTCGCAGAAGCTTCTACAGTCTACGGCATCATCGGTGTTAAAGTTTGGATCAACAAAAAGGAAGAAAAGCTCACAGCAGGTGGTGGACGTAATGACCGTGGTGGCCGTCGTGGTGGCCGTGGTGGTGAACGCCGCGAGCGTCGTCAGGGCTAAACTTTATAAACTTAAAACTAGGAATATAGAATTATGCCTTTAATGCCAAAACGCACGAAGTTCCGCAAATCACAGCGAGGTAATCGCGGTGGTAATGCACAGCGCGGAACTGACGTAAGCTTCGGTGACTTTGGTCTCCAATCTCTCGGTCGCTCATGGATGAGTAACCGTCAGATCGAAGCGTGCCGTATCTCAATCAACCGCTACCTCAAGCGTAAGGGTAAAGTATACATCCGTGTCTTCCCTCACAAATCAGTAACAGGTCGTCCACCAGAAACTCGTATGGGTAAAGGTAAAGGCGCTGTTGATCGTTGGGTTGCAGTAATCAAGCCGGGCACTATGATCTTCGAGATCGCCGGTGTCCCTGAAGCAGACGCGAAGGAAGCTCTTCGTCTTGCATCAAACAAGCTTGGTTTCCGCACTCGTTTCGTTGAGCGTAACAAGCTTGCGTAATCCTCAGAATATTAACCAAGAATAGAATCAACTATCATGGCTACAAAAATTAGCGACATCCGCGAACTTTCTGCTGAGGAACTGAGCACTCGTCTCCGCGAACTCAAGCAGGAAGCTCTTACACTCCGTCTCCAGCAGTCCACAGGACAGCTCGAAAACACTGCACGCCTCAAGGCAATCCGCCGCGAAGTTGCACGTGTGAACACTGTTCTCACTGAACTCCGTAACAAGTAACACCAAACAAAGGATAAACAAACATGAGCGAATCAAACACTAAGCCAGGTTTACGCAAGTCCCGCGTTGGCGTTGTTGTCTCCACAGGTATGGAAAAGACTATCGTAGTAGAATACGTAGCTCGCGTTCCACACCCACGCTTCAAGAAAATCGTTAAGCGCACGAAGAAATTCTACGCTCACGATGAAGAAGGTAAGGCAGCTGTTGGCGACAAGGTACGTATCACCGAAACTAAGCCTATTTCTAAGCTTAAGTGCTGGGAACTTACAGAAGTTCTCTCACACTAATCACATCTAAAGGATTCGGCATCACTCATCGTGGTGCCGACCTCCATCTCTGTAACAATTTAACTGACTACAAATTTATGATTCAAATGGAATCCTCAGTAGCGATCGCCGACAACACTGGCGCACGCTCTGCTAAAATGATTGGTGTCCTCGGAACACGTTCCAAGGTTGCTAACGTAGGTGACGTCATCACTGCACACGTTCGCGAAGCTATTCCTACTGCTTCCGTGAAAAAAGGTGCTGTTGTGAAATGTGTTATCGTTCGTACCGCTGCACCTATCCGTCGTAAAGACGGTTCTGTGCTTCGTTTCGACGGAAATGCTGCAGTCATCATTGATAAGGACAACAACCCTAAAGGTACTCGTATCTTCGGCCCTGTTGCTCGTGAACTTCGTGAGAAGCAGTTCATGAAGATCGTATCCCTCGCTCCAGAGGTACTCTAACTCTAAACTGACTGAACTATCATGGCACACGTAAAAAAGGGTGACAAAGTACAGGTTATCGCAGGCGCACACAAAGGTGCTACTGGCACTGTAAGTTCTGTGAACGAAGCTAAGCAACGTGTAATCGTTGAAGGCGTTCGCAAGATCAAGAAAGCTATCAAGCGCTCCGAAGCTAACCCAGAAGGCGGCATCGAAGAAATCGACGGCCCAATCGCACTCTCCAATGTTAAGAAAGTAGGTTAAGCTACTCTCTTCCCGAGATTTTCAAAAAGCGGTTCTCAGCAATGAGAGCCGCTTTTTTTGTGTTAAAAAACAGACTTGGTGACAATTAAAAGGTAAGGCGCGAGAAATTAAGGCTAGGCTGATGAATCGAGAGATGACATGATGAACAGCTTTCCATTCGATTTCTTGAAAGAAATTTAACCTTTATGAGGTACAAAAAGTTAATTTATACCAAATGCCTATGAAAAAGTTCCAATTCTTTTACCCAGCTATGAGCCTCGGTTTGATATCAATCCTCGCAGTCTCGGCTGAGTCTGGCTCTGAGAATGATGTAATCTCTACTAAAGATGGTCTCAAGGTTCTCTATGTGACCCATGAGCCAGGCAAGTATCATGATTATACGCCACAGCGGGAAATCTTTGAAGAAATTGCCAAAAGGAATGGTTGGAACCTCACAGTGATGTCGGGCTCTTTTGATGAAGTTGAAGACAAGCTCGCTTCTAATGAGAACTTTGGAGTTGGCTCTGATGTCATTGTTTACAATGTGTGTATGGCGCACAGCGACAGGCTTGAGGCTCCGCATAATATTATCACTCACACTAAGGAGAAAGGCATTCCGTCATTGCTCATTCACGGCTCGCTCCACAGTTTCTGGCCGACCTATAAAGCAGGAAAGAATGATCTGGCGAGTCGGGTATGTCCCGTAGGAGCAAATGAGAAAGTGCAGGCGAAGAAAGGTCTCGTTGCTGAATGGAAGAAATCTCACCCAGGTGTAGAATTCCCAGCATGGCCGAATATGACAGGAATTGCATCGGTGAAGCACGGACCGCGCAAGCCAGTAGAGGCGATAGCTCTCGATGAATCTCATCCTATTTTTGACGGTCTAAAAGGCTATACCACGCACGAGCAAGCTGAGCTTTATAACAACTATATCACAGCAAAAGACTCACCTAAGACAACCGTGTTGATGAAGGGTAAGCAAGGTAAAGATCAAGCAGCAATTCTCTGGGAACATCCCGTTGGGAAATCTAAGTCTGTTTCATTTACCCTTGGGCATAGCGTCGCAGAGTGGCAGCAAGAGCCATTCCAGAAGCTATTGACAAATTCGGTGAATTATCTCGGCAGCAGCAAGTAAGTTTTCATTCTAGCTGACACTTAATTTTTAGAAACAAGGATCTATGGAAAACTTCGTGGTTAGAATCTATGTATGAAGAGCGTAGTTCTACTGTTATGTGTAGTGGCTTTTAGTGAACGCTTCGCGGGAATGATGTTATTATCTACGGCGACGATGTTGGGTATGGAGATGTTGGAGTTTATGACTTTGAGATGATTCCGACTCCGGATATTGATAAGCCTCTCAAGTGAGGGTTTATTATTTACCGACGGGCCATCGACGTCATAACATTTCAAGTATTACCAGCCAATGTCGTCAGTTAGAATGAGCACGATGCTAAGTTTTTTAATAGAAATTTACGTTCTCCACAATTGATTCTGAGAACGCAAATGGTTGTACTCTATGCTATGAGGGCTTCGAGAGCTTTGCCGTAGGCTACGTAGCTGTCATAGCATTGTTGCCAGTCTGGTTCTTGGCCATCGGTGACATGAAAGACTGTGGCAACGTGTGGCTCGATAGCAATGAATCCAGAATAGTTAGATTTCGCTAGATCATTGAGTATTTCTTTGACGTAGCCTTGCCCCTTGCCTGGGAATACATATTCAGGCTCTTCACCCTCGGCGGGTGGATTGAGACAGTCTTTAATATGGATATGGACAATGTGCTCTTTCGTTGCGCGATAGAACTCCATTGCATCTTGCCATGGAAAGGAACCATCTGCCTGCGGCTTACTACGGTCTTTCTGGAAGACTGGATTCCCGGTGTCAAAGATCAGTTTGAGATCAGGGACTTCTTCAATGATGCGCAGGGTATGCTCTGCTGAAAAGCCTCCCCAATTCATGCAGTTTTCGTGCGCGACAGTGAGACCGGCATCGGTGAATCGGTTAGTGATTTCGCGGAGGCGGCGGAAGCGCTCCTGCTCGAACTGGTCATTTCCCCAGGGTTCTTGAGCGTAGGACATGACACGGACTATGTCGGTTCCGAGTCGCTGCATGCGTGGGATCGCACGCTCTACTTCACCCAGCGTAATCTCAAAGTCGGTATGAATCGATTTTGCCCAGTTTCCAATGAGCGAACCGAATTCAGCAATCTTGATACCTGCCGAATCTAATTCTCCGGCCGCCTGCTCAAATTCCTGCTGCGAGAGTTCGTGGATGTTTTTGCCATTAATGCCACGTGCTGAAATGTAGTCCCAGCCAAGTTCTTTGGTGGCATTGATCTGTGATGTTAGATCGCGTGCCGCTTCATCTGCGAATCCAGTGAGTTTCATAGAAAAGTCTTAGAGTTTACGGATCGCCATATTCTTAAAGGATATCTCGGTGTCGGAATGATCTTGGATATAGATTCCTCCAGTGTGCGTACCAAAATCGAGGATCTTGTTTTTGAAGTATTTGGAATCTTCAAAGCGCTTCTTCCAGTCCTCAGATCCGATTTCGATAGTGAGAACCTTCTGGCCATTAAGCCAATGCTCTAGGGTATTACCTTTGGCAACGATGCGACCGGTATTCCATTCTCCTGCTGGATTGAGTTTGCGTGGAGTTTCTTCTTCCTTGATTTCGTAAAGTTCAGCTGTGCGATGCGAAACGCTATTGTCGCGGTAGTTCACGTCATCGATAATTTGGTATTCGAAACCAGTGGAGTTAGCTTGACGGTACTTGATACCGCTGTTGCAATTTTCGTGGATATTGAATTCAAATTTGAGTTCAAAATCGGAGAAAGTTTGCTTAGTTTCAATGCTGCCACCGCGGCCTTCACCATCTTGTTTTAGAGTCATGACTCCGTCTTTGAGCGACCAGCGTGCGCCGATTTCTTTCGCGCGTTTCCCTTTGCTGTTTGCCGCAGGCTGCCAAAGTGTGTTGATGTCGTCAGTCTTTAGAAGATTGATCCACTCGTTAGATTTTTCCCCAGCGAAGGAGAGTGTGGAGCTTACGGCGAGTAGTGTGATGGATTGTATAATAGATTTCATAGGTTTTTAATAATGATTAGAGTTCGATACGTTTGGAGCCATTTTGAGCGGACTCATAAATGGCGCAGATGAGAGCGACTGCGCGGCGTGCTTCAGCGCCGTTGGTGAGTGGTTCACGTCCTTCTTGGATAGCTGCGACGACATTTTCAAAATTGCGCTGGTGGCCAAGGAAGTCTATGGCGTTGGGGTCATTGGCACCCATGCCTTTTTGAGCAGAGGTGGTCATGAGTTCTTTTTTGATACGCGCGTCTTCAGATTGTTCTTCCATAAAGTCCCAGACGCGGAAGGAGGTGTCTGCCATGAAGGCTGAGCCCTTTTCTCCGCAGACGTGGACTTCGGCCGGGTGACCATCGCTCGACCAGCAAGCCGTGGATCCGTGAATGACACCGAGGGCACCACTTTCAAATTCAACGGTTGCTACGGCAGTGTCTTCGACTTCGATACCTTCGTGGATAAGGCAACCCATGTTAGCCGTGACGGCTTTGACTGGGCCACAGAGATAGAGTAGCTGGTCGATCGTGTGGATCGACTGATTCATCAGCGCGCCACCGCCATCGAGTTTCCAAGTTCCACGCCAGGCTCCAGAATCGTAGTAGGCTTGGTCGCGATACCATTTGATGGAGGCTTCGGCCATGGTGATTTTTCCAAAGCGTCCTGCATCGATCGCTTGCTTAAATTCTTCAATCGCAGGGTAGAAGCGGCGATTGAAGATGCCGGCGCAGGTGACAGCATTTTCGGCGCAGACCTGGAGCATTTCGTCAACTCGCTCAGGCGTCACCTCGAGCGGCTTTTCGCAGATGATGTGTTTGCCCGCTTTAGCGGCAGCAATCACTGGGTCGAGGTGTGCTCCCGAGACTGTAGCAATCGTAACGATTTCGATGTTAGGATCTGCTAGAAGTTCTTCTATTGATTCATAAGCTTGGCAATCGAAGTCCGCAGCGAGTGATTTTGTTTTATCAAATGAGCGTCCAGCGATTCCTTTGAGTGTTCCGTTGGACATGGCTTGGATCGCTTCTGCGTGGAAGCGAGCGATCATGCCTGAGCCGATAATTCCGAAGTTCATGACTGTGAGTTTAGGATGCTTTTGCTGATTTATTTTTGATGGCGAAGCTAATGAGTCCAAGAGCTGCGAGGACGGCGAGCGCAGTAAGTCCGTAGACGCCGGGGGTTCCTTTGTTGAGCAGAGCCCAGACTGAAGCGAAGCCTGCGAGGAAGAGGCCGGTGAGCATGAGTATGTTCACAGTGATGAGCTTGCCTCCTGTGAGTTTTTCTTTGCCAAGAGTGTGCTTCGAGTTCATGAGAAGAACGAAGATGAGGTAGGCGATCGGGAGCAAGGTGGTCGCAATCACTGAGGCTGGTATCGCCATGGCTGTCTTATTCGCGCCTGACCAAAGGTAGGGAGCGAGGGCTGCAGTAACTGCTGGGATGGCTGCCCCGATGAGAAATGGCTTTTTCGCTTCTGGTTTACCTATAGCTTGTGAAATGGCGAAACCGTTCATCAACATGTGAACGATCATGGTTGAGAGTGCCATTGCGAGAATGCCGATACCGAAGATCATTTGTGAAGCAGTGCTGCCGACGAGTGGGGCGAGTGCGGTGGCAAGTTGTTTGGCATCTCGCTTAGTGATGTACGCTGCGATTTCACGGTCGGCTAGTGGCAGCTGGTCGGCTTTTTCTTTGAGAGTTTTCTCGGTGAATTCGATATTTTCGAATTGGAGTCTGCCCTTGAGGTTGGCGTAATAGCCGTCTTCTAGAGCGATTGGCTGGCCAGCTTCGTTGAGGACATCTGCTGACTTACCATGGAATTGTGCAGAAGAGGTAATGACTAGGAATGATGCTGCGATCATGAATGGAATTGCGAGTCCGAGGACGAGATCATAGCGTGAGAGCTCACGGTCCTTTTTCTCCCATCCACGCTTTTTCAGCGTGTAGGGCAGAAGGAAAGTCATGTTGATTCCGACTGCTGCACCAAAAGCAGTGATAATGATATCGCGCTGAGAATGAGAGATGGTTTCCGACCAATAGGACGCTGCTTCACCCGTGGCCGCGATGGCTGGTTGGAGAGTTTCTGCTGGGTTGAAGAGTGCGGTGAAGTTAGGAATGAAACCTTTGATAAGTGATGGGAAATCGACATTGCCATTGGCCATGTTTACTGTCGCTGACCCGAAAAAGCAGAGGATGACGATCGCCACCATGATCTTGAGGATATTCTCAAAGGTAGCTACGCCTTTTGAGCCCGAGCTGTAAAAGTAAACGACACCGAAAGCAGTGACGGCAAGCAAGCTGGTGATGATGTATGGGTTTACATCCGCTAGACCAAAGTTTTGTTGGACAATGCCTAGTCCGAGAGAGGCTTGAGCGGGACAGAAAACGCAGTCGGCAATCACAGTGGCGATGAGCCACGCCCAAGCGAGGACTGGAGAAATGTGCTTACAGGTGGAAACGAATGGAGTTTCTTCTGTGCTGAGCGTTACGTAAGCGAGAGAGGCGAGCATGATCACACCAAAGACCATCGCCATTGGCTGGAGCCAGAGCAGACCATTGCCGCCGATGACGCCGAGATAGAGCGCACCGACGAGCGAACCGCCGCCAAGTGTAACGGCTGCTTGGAGCCAGCCAGGACCGGACTGTTTTGCGTATTTGAGAAGTTTACTCATAGTTGTAGTGAGCCTAGCTTACTTTGTTAGAAGAGCTGGCTGAGTTTTGTAGGTTTTTGAGCTGAGGAGATTAAATGGACATGGAGTTGAAGCCGCCATCGACGACGAGTTCGTGACCGGTGATGAATCGGCCAGCTTTTTCTGAGGCGAGAAGGACGGTGGCTCCTATGAGTTCGTCTGGGTCACCGAAACGGTTAGATGGGGTCTTGCCTAGAATTTGCGCGACGCGTGAGGCGTCTAGGACCTTACGGTTTTGTTCTGCAGGGAAGAAGCCAGGTACTAGGGTGTTAACGCGGATACCATCTTCAGCCCATTCGCGGGCGAGGTTTTTAGAGAGATTGTGCACGGCAGCTTTCGACGCGGAATAGGTAAAGACGCGGGAAAGCGGGTTGAGTCCAGAGATCGAGCCTAGGTTAATGATCGAGCCTGGTCTCTTTTCCCGGAGGAAGTAGTGGCCGAATGCTTGGCAGGCCCGGACAGTTCCAGCGAAGTTAATGTCCATGATACTTGAGAGCTCTTCTTCAGTGATATCGAGGAAAGGCGTGGGGGAGTTGATACCAGCACCATTGATGAGGATGTCTATTGCTCCTGATTTTTTGGTGACTTCAAGGATGATAGAATTGAGGGAATCACGGGTGGCAACATCTCCTTTAAGGAAATAACCTGAGCCGTCTGTGTCGGCGATGACGGAGAGTTTTTCGTTCGCTTTTTTTTCGTTGCGACCGACGAGGACTACTTCCGCACCTGCTCTTGCTAGCCCGATAGCCATGTGGCCACAGAGTTCGCCAGTGCCGCCGATAACGACAGCAACTTTGCCTTTAAGGTCGAATAATGAATCTAGATAGCTCATGAAATTAGGGTGAGTGGTGGTGATTGATGGATTGGTTGAGGTGCTAGGTATTCTTTCACATTGTAGTAAGAGATATTCTGAGCTGTTTGAGAGAGAAGAGACTTGTCGTTAGGCATTTCGCCAGAGATTGCTTTTTCCGCGAGGAAGCTGCTGAGGATGCGGCGGTAGTAGTCGTGTCTGACATAGCTAGTAAATGAGCGACTGTCAGTGAGCATGCCAATGTGGGTGCCGATGGCTGAGAGCTGAGTGGTTAGGTCCAGTTGGGCTTGGATACCCGGGACGTTATCGAGGTGCCACCATGCGGCTCCGTATTGAAGCTTCCCAGCGCTGGGGGCTTGTTGGAAATTCTGAAGGGCGCAGCAGAGCGATGCGCTTTCATTGGGGTTGAGGTTGTACACGACTGTTTTCGGAAGTTGGTCGAGCGCATCCAGTTCGTTGAGGAAGTGTATTAAGAGGTCTGTTTGTGACCATGATCCCATTGTGTCGAATCCTGAATCAGGACCAGTTTGGGCGCTGAGTCGGGTGTTGACTCGACGTAGAGGTCCAAGGTGCAGTTGCAGGATCCAACTTTTTTCATGGTTCCATTTTGCGATTTCTATCAGCGCCTTGTATGCAGGACTTCCGGGAGTGGGGATGTGGTCGATTCCGTGGTCGGACATCAGACACCCAGATGCGTGGAAGTAGTCGTGACGTTCTTTCAGTGAAGTGAGGTCGATGGATTCAGCCAAAAGATATTTATCTGGGCGGTAGGTCGGTACGACTGCGGTGCTAATCTTAGAATTTTTAATATCAATATGGTCAGCGAGGTCGTCGTAGGGATCATCAGTGGTTCCGATGAGTTCTACTTTAAATTGTTTCAGTAAGGAGCTTACCGAGATTTTACTTTGTAGTTGTTGATTGGCTTCGCTCCAAATGGCTTCAGCAGTGTTTGCATTGAGCTGTTTGGTAATTCCAAAGACCTGGTTCAATTCCATGTGAGCCCATTGATAGACGGGATTGCCAATAGCGAGTGGAAGGCTCGCTGCGAAGGCTAGGAATTTTTCCTTAGGCTCAGCATTACCGGTAATGAGGTGTTCGCCAACTCCACAGGCTCGCATGAGTCGCCATTTGTAGTGATCGTGCTTGAGCCATAACTCCCAAATGTTTTCAAATTGTTGGTCGTGCAGGATTTCTGCTGCTGGTAAATGAGTGTGGTAATCGATGATCGGTAGATTTTTTACCGATTGATAGAGTTCGTGGGCGAGTGGTGAAGTAAGGAGCATATGAGCGGGAAATGTAAGACTACAAACTAGGGGTTATAAGGTATGTTTGGAAGTGCAGGACGATTGAGCGAGGTGGCAATTTTGTTGAGTTCTTCTAATTCCGCTGTCGAAAAAAGGAGACCGCCAGCTTGTTGTGTACGCTCCGCAGCTTCTGCTTCTAACTGTCCAGGGAGGAGACATTGTTGATTGCCGTGGCCTAGAATGTCATCGATGACTGCTTTGACGTTTTCTTTTTGGTTTCTGCCTGCTGCGAAAGCATTTCCACTCATTGCTTCAGGATGGATGATTTGGAAAAAGAAGGAGGAGGTTGTCTTTTCTTCTGGGTTGCTAGCCTGGGTTCCACGGATGGTAGGGATGGAGCCGCCGATGTAGGCTGCGACGAGTTCGTTGACGAGTGAGAGTCCGTAGCCCTTGTGTCGGCCAAAGGGGAGGAGTGAGACGGCTTTCGCTGGATCAGTTGTGACATTGCCATCGGCGTCGACAGCTGATTCAGGAGGGAGGGTACCGCCCTCGCGCTTTAGCTGTTGTACGCGACCCATGGCTACAGTGGAGGTGGCCCAGTCGATACAGATTGGGAAACCTAGCTCGTTTGTTGTGGGGAATGCCCAAGTGTGTGGGTTAGTTCCCAAGGTTGGAAATTTTCCACCAAAGGGGACAACTTCTGCGAGGGTTGAGGTGCAGTTGGTGTAGGCGATGTATCCGCGATTTGCTGCATCGATAGCATATCCGCTGCCCCATAGGTAGTGCCAAGCATTGTCTACTGAGACCATGCCGATTCCGTGTTTGTCGGCGAGTTCGATAGCGCGGTTGAAGGCTTCTTTAGCGACGAGCTGTCCGAGCTTTTTGTTACCGTCCCAGACTTCAGCAGCGGTGAAACGATTTTCTAACTTGATGAGCTCAGCGCCTGGGGTGCAGTTGCCAATGGCGGAGCCTAGGAGTTCATCGAGGTGGAGTGCTTTGAGTGCATTGTGCGTACGGTTGCCGTGAGTAGTGGCGACGGCAGCAATTTCTGCAGCGGCACGCGCTTCTTCTGTGTTAAAACCGCGAGCGATGAAGGCTGCTGTTACGAGTTCATTGTGCTCTGCTGTGGAGACAACGTGCATGACTTCTTTAGAGTTGTTGGAGGACATCTTCGATGATTTTGGAAATAGGTGAATGTATGGAAACGGTAATGACCCCAGTTTCTGCTGTGGGTGATTCTAGAGTGGCTAGCTGGCTGTCTAGCAAACTAGATGGCATGAAATGAGTTGTGTTGTTTGAGCGCTCTTGGATACGTTCTAGCAGTGTTTGTTTATCTCCCTCTAGAAAGATAAAGGTGAGATCGCCTGCATTTCTGAGAATATCTCGGTATTGTTTTTTGAGAGCTGAGCAAGCCGTGACAGAATTGCCACGAGTGTCGTGAATAGTCTGAGCGAGCGTCTCTAACCACGGGCGTCGGTCGTCGTCGTTTAGTGGAGTTCCAGAGGCCATTTTATCGACGTTGGCTTGCGGGTGGAAGTCATCACCATCGTAGAAAGTTGCTTGCAGAGCGTCTGCAATAGCTTGACCGACGGTGGACTTTCCGCAGCCGGATACTCCCATGACTATGATTTTCTTGCTCATCAAGTTGTAGTGAAAAAGATCTAGCGATTGACGATATTTGGGCAGGCATCTGCTCCTTGCTCTAGAATGGTGATAATGTTTTGCGCAGCGGTGGATGCCATAGCTGCGTTTGATTCTGCGGTGTTAGAGCCAACATGAGGAGTGAGTAGGACGTTAGGTAGAAGTCTGAGATCTTTATCTGTAGCTTGTGGCTGATAGGGTTCTTGTTCGAAGACATCGAGGCATGCACCTGCAATGTCGCCATTCGTGAGAGCTTGGTGGAGGGCAATTTCATCGACGAGGGCACCGCGGGCTGAGTTTACCAAGACTGCGCTGTTTTTCATTTTTGCAAACATGTCAGCATTTGCGATGTGCTTGGTAGCAGGGACGACGGCCATGAGTAGGACCACGTAATCAGCTTCTGCCAGAGCAGCATCGCGGTCGGTGGTGTACTTGCGAAAGCCTATTGAAGATTTCAGGCTAGTGTATTTTTCTTCAGGTTGGATATCGACACCTGTCACTTCCATTCCGAAACCGAAAGAGAGTTTTTGACAGAGACTTTGGCCGATGCGTCCAAAGCCGAGGATAGCGACCTTGCGACCACGGAGTTCGACACCAGGCAGCGGCTCCCATTTCTTGGCTACCGTAGAAGAGTGGGCGGTGTGGAGATGACGGGCGAAGCTGCCAATCATCCAGCAGGCGTGTTCAGCGACGGCGTTGTCGAGTACCCCAGGTGTGTTAGCTACATAAAGGCCGTTCTGTGTGGCGAGTTCTTTATCGATGCTGTCATGTCCGACACCGTAGCGAGCGATGATGCCGCCTTCTGGAAGCGCTGTGTAGAGGGAGCCAGTGTACGGGTAGATGTCGGCAATGAATGCCTTTACGTCGTTTTCTTTAATTTGTGCAGCGAGAGACTCTTCTTCTTCGTTGACTGGAACGAAAGAGTATTTGGTTTCTGCGTTGAGGCGTTCGAAGGTGGATCGAGCTTTGTCGAAGGAAATATTTGAAACATAAATGATGCTCATGAACATAAACTGACAAGATTAATGAAAGTGTACAAGATTGACTCGCGTATGAAGTGTTTATAAATTGCGACAGCATGAATACATCACGACCACAAATTTTATATATAGGAGACAGAGAAAGTTTTTTCTCTAGAGAAGTGTTGCGAGGGGTATTCTCTATGCGCACGGCGGGTTGCGACTGGAATTATTGGTGTGTCTCTTCTGATATTACTCCTGAGGAATTAGAGGAATACTTAGAATTGCGAAAGGTGGATGGGATGTTGGTTCGTGGTCTCGAAGAGAACAAGGCAAGAGCTATCGAGAAGTTAGATGTGCCTACGGTATTTATTCGATCAGTCGAAGGTGAAGAGGCTGAATACATCAATGGTCCGCACCCAGATGATCAGGCAATTGGGCGTTTAGCCGGTGAGGAATTTGGCTATTTAAACTTGGGGTATTGGGGTTTTGTGCACTGGGAGGGAGTGATGTGGTCAGAAGCTCGGAAGAAGACATTTCATGCTTATGCTACTCAATTAGGTGTGCAGAATGACACTCTGAGTCTGCCGCAGGAAGCTCGCTCTAACTGGGCTGGGGTGCAGCGAATTGCTGAATGGTTAGAGAAGCTCCCTAAACCTTGTGGGGTGCTGGCCTGTAAGGATGATGCTGGACTTGATGTGTTACAGGCGTGCCAGATGTTAGGATATATGGTACCAGATGATGTGGCGGTGATCGGGGTAGATAACGATCGCTTGCTTTGTGAATCGTCCAGCCCTGCGCTAACGAGTATTGATTTAAAAGCTGCAGACCTAGGGCGGGCTGCGGTGGTGCAATTAGGAAAAATGTTAGGAGTGCTGGGAGATGAGGTGGAAGTGCCGCAAGCTCCAGCTGTGGTAGTGACGAGGGAGTCGTCTCAGCGAAAAGAGCGCTATGCACTGATCTGTCAGCGTGCGCTTGATTACATCGATGCTCGTCCTCTGAAGAATCTCAATGTCAATGTGGTGGCTAAAGGATGTGGAGTGTCGCGTAGAGCCTTAGAGCGGGCATTTGCGAAATATTTAGGCGAGAGCCCAGCTGCGGTGATGCGGAAAAAACGAGTCGCGGCGATTGAATTACTGCTGAAGGATAGGACTGCGAGTTTGGAAAGTGTGGCACATCAAGCGGGATTTTCTGAGTGTTCGGGGCTATCGAACTTCATTAAGCGTATGACGGGGATGAGCCCTGGCGAGCTGCGAGATGAAAATTAGATAAAAGAGATTAAGTTTCGATGTGGTGGTAGGAAAATTATCTGTATTCCTAAGATGTTGAATGTGAGTGGAGATACTAACAAAGTCTAACTATCGGTGGCGAGATGGGGAGATCTGTGTTAGTGGGTAAGTATGTCAAATTCAAATAACCCAGTTGTAGGGGCATTGCGCCAAGTTGTAGCAGATTGCTATGCGTTACTAGGACAAACTCATCTCTGTCATTGGAATGTAAGAGGTCCAGGATTCTTTGCACTTCACACAGCATTTGAAGAACAATATACGGAATTATTTGCAGCTGTAGATGAGCTTGCAGAGCGCATTCGTGCTCTAGGAGCTTTGGCTCCAGGTGGTTTGTCTAACCTTGCCAAGCTTTCCCCGATTGAAGAAATTGCAGAAGACTCTAGTGCAGAAGCGATGGTTGAGCATTTGGCCAAAGCGAATGAAATCGTGGTGGCTAGCTTGGCAAAAGCTCGTGATGTAGCAGCCGAAGCCGAGGATTCAGAGTCCGAGGATCTTACGATTGCTCGTATTCAGGTGCACCAAAAAACAATTTGGATGCTGAAAAGTTACCTCGGAGAATAAGTTACTCTTTTATATATTAGGCCTGCGCGTAAAGCGTGGGCCTTTTTTAGTATTCGACCTTTGAAAGTGTGAGCCCATCGGAGGGTGCGCAATAAGGGGATCGGCCATTAGGTAGATTTTCAGATTGGTCTAACAATGCTAAATGATCATCTAGTCTGAGTTTTCCTTGGGCGGTGTAGACTGCTGCTCCAGTGAGTAGACGGACCATTTTATAGAGGAATCCGCTGCCAGTGAAGGTGAGTGTGAACCCTTCTTCTGTTTCTTTTACGGATGACTCTGTAATCGTACGCTTGTAGCAGGTTTCTTCATTTTCGTTACCTCTGAGTGCTGCAAATGCACGGAAGTCATGCGTGCCTAGGTAATGTTGCATTGCTATTTCGAGAGTCGATTTATCGAGTTGGCGAGGGAGATGCCAAGCTCGACCTGAAAGCATGGGGTGGAGAACAGGTTGCATGGCTAGAAAGTAAGTATAGGTTTTTGATTTCGCCGAGAAGCGTGCGTGAAAATCGGAGGAGACTTCTTCGCAGTCGAGCACGCGGATGGTGGCTGGAAGTTTGGTGTTGAGAGCAGGAACCCAGTTGTATGGGTTCATGTCAATGCCAGCGGGAGTGTCAAAGTGTGCGACTTGTGCGTCTGCATGGACACCAGTATCGGTTCTGCCGGAACCTTGAATCTTGACCTTTTGTTTGCCGATTTGCTCTATAGCGCTTTCGATTAAATCTTGAATTGTATGGCCGTTGGGTTGAGTGGCCCAGCCAGAGAAACGTCGGCCATCGTAGGCTACAGTAATTTTAAGTCGCATGTTGAAATATGTTTCTAACATGACACCGACAGAGGAGTCACGTGAGAAGTGCATTGCTAGTTATAAGCTGCGCTCCCCTAATTGGGGGGGTAGACAAATTGAAGCGTTTGTTTAGTGTATATTCAACTTCAGTTACCAGAAGACGAATCTCTTGTGTGTGGCTGTCTTTAAGCTTCGGAACCACTCGATGGCCATGAGTTTAAAGGCAGCTTTCTGGTAAAAGAAGCTTTTAAAATGCCCGAAATACCCTCAACGAGGTTGGTAGTGAGAATTCTGCCGACCTCGTCCTTTTTAGAGTCGAAGCTTAGTTATTTTCAGAAATTTTAGTGGAGTGCTTAAGTAGGGATGTTCTTGCAATTCTGAAAACCCTGTAGCTTGTTGAGCAGCGAGTGGAATACATGTCGTGAAATGAAGTTTTATATGGCGTGTAATGTACTATGAAATTTTGACAAATTTACGTATAGAAGCGTATGATTACTACTTTTTCTTGTACACGGCTTGGCATAGTCGCAAGCATTACATTTGCTTTTGCACTCTCTAACTCCGAAGTTCTATCGGCAGATAAATCTATACAAACTGATGGGGTTATCACGCTGTTCAATGGCAAGGACCTTAGTGGTTGGAAAATCGTGGGGGGGAATGGCGAGTTTAAAGCTGAAGACGGGTGCATTCTTGGTTTTGGGGAAAATGTGAAAGGAAATACATTCCTGTGCACTGAAAAAACGTACACAGATTTTGAGTTAAGTTTTGAGTTCAAGTTTGATGATCGGAGTGGCAATTCTGGTGTGATGTTTCGAGCAAACCAAAAGGCAAATGAAAATGGTCGAGTGTTCGGCTATCAGTGTGAAGCTGATAACGGCGATCGTTGTTGGACTGCGGGACTGTATGATGAAGCGCGCCGTGGTTGGTTGTTCCCTGTGAAAGGAGGAGGTGATGAGGAAGCTAAGCAACGCCTTGAATTCTCAAGGCAGGGTAGAGAACTGTTTAAGTGGGATGACTGGAATACCATTGTGATTCGGTGTGAGGGCAATCATATTCAAACGTGGCTGAATGGTGAAAAGCGTGTCGACTTCAGAGATGAGAATAAGGACCACGATACCCGTGAAGGCTTTATTGGCCTCCAAGTACACAACGGTAAATCTTGTAACGTGCGCTGGAAAAATATTCAGCTCAAGCCGCTTAAACTAGCAATTCAGAGTAAATAGACGATGATACCTCTATGGTTTGTTTCTGTCTGATTAGGTGGCAGCCTTTTGTGTGTCACGCCCAACAGGGAGATAGAAAAGGGCAAGTGCAGCAGAGATTCCACCGTCTCTATTGTTATCACGAGTTCAAGCTATTTAGTGATTTCAATTGGTGGACGGCTTTGTGTTCGAACCAATTGTCGAAGTTGCTAAGATTCATCTACCTGTAGCTTTGGCCTTTGATGCTGAGCACCAAGAAAATGGGCTGCTGGCCGTTCGGGGATTACAGGAAAGTGCTCTAAGATCAATGGATTATGGGTGTACGAGCCTGTTGGAGGAGAGCGTTTTAATACAGCACAGGAGATGCCAAAGTTTGTTCAGAGAACTGACCTTACAGATGAAAATTTAGCATGACTGATGACCTGCCTTCGTTATTTGAGAGACAATAAAGGCGGCGTAGTAAAAGCCGAGCTCATGAAGAAGGTGCGAGAAGAGACTAAAGATCGCAGCGACAATTATACTCAGAAGAAGTTGAAGAAATAATAGAGAAGTTTGTTTCGCACTAGACAATATTTCTAGTGCGAAATGTCTATCGGATCAGCAGAGCTCTAAGATTTTACTTCGAGTGTGCCCTCGGTGACGCCTAGTTTCTCCATGATTCCGAGGTCTTGCCAAAGTAGGTGCCCATCGGTCTTTTTACTGATGAGCTGCTGGTAGGCTTGGAGTGTGAGAGATGTAGCGGTGGCGTCTTCATTGAGGAAGTCAATGCGGTAGCGGCTGAGGCCCGTGGCTCTTACTTCATCATAGAAGCGAGCACCAGTCTGGGCGCGGCCATTAAAAAGTGTGTTGCGGCAGCCAACGTCTGCCATGAGCGTGTGGAGCTGGCCGACGCGGTCACGGAGTTGAACCTGATGTTTTTCACAGGGACGGCCGCAGTCTTTGTAGCTGGTGCCCTCTGACATGAAGGTACAGAAGACGCAGTGCTCCATATGAAACATAGGCATGTGCTGGTGCAGGGTGAGCTCAAACCAATCGCTAGGTGCATTGTTGAGCATATCTAACAGTTGATGGATGTTAAGATCGTAGGAAAGTGTTAGGTGATCGAGAGCTGCGTGCTCTTTGAGAATTTTTGCTGTCGCTGGGTTGGCGCAGTTGAGGGAGAAGTCGCCGGTGCGGTAGAGTCCGTCGTGGTCTTCGAAATAGCGAACGGCGCCGAGGTTGCGGATGAGAACGCCATCGGGTTCGGCTTTATCGATAAATTTAAAGTAACCGGTTTCTTGAGGTTTTTGGATACGCGGAGTGGCGAGATGGATGGTAGCGTCTCCGCCAGCCGCACGGACGATTTCGACTGCTTCTTTATAGCGACGGATGTCTTCGAAGTCGGCGTAGATGCGCTTGATGCCGTTTTCGAGGGCGGCTTCGATTTGATGAGGGTGACGGGTGAGGACAGAAAGCTCGGCTGAGGACACCGCGGTTTCGGTTTTCTCCGGCATTATGTCGGCTAGAGACTTGGTGGAAACTGGTTTTTCAGCTGGCGTTTGGAGGTCGGTTTGTTGGTCGAGTTTTTCGACGAGAGCTCGGCGGAGTCGGTTGAGTGCGGAGACTGGAATGATGAGACCTTCTTCGACTTGATTATCAACGGAACCGAGCTCGTAGGCAGTGTTACCGAGGCGACCGAGTTGTTTTTCTAACAGTTCAGTGGTGAGTGGGCGATTTTCAGCAGGTTCAAGAATTTCTGAGGTGCTGACCGAGATGCCATTGCATTCGAGGGTGAGTGAGGTGCCGGCGACTCCTGAAGCTTTGATGTGAAGATCGCTGCGAAGTGGCTCGAGTTTGGCATTTTTCCAGAGTGCTTTGATTTCGGAGTTGAGCTTTGGGTCGTCGGTTTTGTAGATGACGATGCCTGGTTTGATGCGGTCCCAATTGATTTTAGAATGCTTGCGGTGGAAGTTGAGTACATCTCCTTCGACAGTCCAGATGCGGGTGCCTTGTTCGAGGTTGCGGTTTTCGCCAGCATCGAAAACGATACCGTCGCCAGCCTTGAGTCCGTTTTCACCTTCTTGATTAAGAACGATCCATCCTGGGCCACAGTTTTCTACTGTGCCGATTCTAACACCTCGTTTTTTACCAAACTTGCCATGGGTTAGATAGGGGTGATTGGTACCTTCGAGCCAGCCGGTGGACAGGCCACGAGAGAAGGTCATTTCCATGGCGTAACGATCGCGCTTAGTAATGGTAGATGGACGGTTGGCGACTGCGTCATCGATAGCCTTGCGGTAAACGCGGGTGACGGCGGCGACGTATTCAGGTGTCTTGAGGCGACCTTCAATTTTATAGGAAACTACTCCTTGATTGACGAGTTCAGGAATGAGATCGACAGCTGCGAGGTCTTGCGGTGAGAGCAGGTAGCGCTTTTCTCCCATGTCGACCGTTTCGCCATCGACTACGAGTTCGTATGGCATGCGGCAGGCTTGGGCGCATTCGCCTCGGTTGGCCGAGCGCTGGCCGAGGGATTCAGATGTGAGGCATTGGCCTGAATAAGCGACACAGAGAGCTCCATGGACGAAGACTTCGAGCGGAACGCATTCGCTTGGATTGAATTTTTTAATTTCAGTGAGTGAAAGCTCGCGGGAAAGGACTGCGCGGTCGAGCTTGTAAAGTGAATCGATGAATTCTAATCCCTCGGGAGAGGTGATGGTCATCTGGGTGGAGGCGTGAATTTCGATGGATGGAGCGACAGTCCGGCACAGCATCGCTAGGCCGAGGTCTTGGACGATAATGGCATCGACGCCGGCGCGTTCGAGGAGTCTGAGCTGCGCTTCGGCGGCTTCGAGTTCAGAGGTGAAAATGAGGGTATTCATGGTGACGAATCCCTTAACGCCGTGAGCGTGGAGGAAGTCCATGAGTTCAGGGAGGTCTTCGTCGGTGAAGTTGTCGGCACGCAGGCGCGCGTTGAACTTAGAGAGTCCGAAGAAAATGGCATCAGCACCATTGGCGACGGCGGAGCGTGCGCAATCCCAGTTGCCAGCGGGAGAGAGGAGTTCAGGTGTGCGGTCGGTGTCCATGGTGATGCTATGTGAGTAGGTGTTGCTTGGCGAGGTTTCGCCGAGCGGCGGTGTGCACCGAATCTAGCGCTAATCCAAGAAAATAAAAGCCTTGTCACTAACAAGGAAAGTACAGCGATAGTTTAAACGAAAAAAGCCTTTCTCGGAGGTGGAGAAAAGCTGTGTGTTTAGTGGTGAATGAAGTTTTGTCTAGATGTCTAAAACGATGCGGCCATCGATCTTGCCCGCACGCATTTTATCGAAGATGGCGTTGATGTTATCGAGTTTATCCATGGAATAATGTGAAGCGACGAGGCCCTCAGCTGCAAATTCGAGTGATTCTTGGAGGTCGAGGCGCGTGCCAACGATGGAACCACGGACTGTCTTGCGGCTGAGTACGGTGTCGAAAATGGGAAGGGGGAAATCGCCAGGAGGGAGTCCAACAAGTGACATGGTTCCGCGCTTGGCAAGCATGCCATGACCTTGGGCAAAGGATTTTGTGCCAACTGCAGTGACGACGACACCTTCAGCTCCACCGAGGTCTTGGACTTCGGCGATCGGGTCGGTTTCTAAGGCATTGATGACTTTTTGAGCACCAAGTCTGGTAGCGAGTTCGAGTTTATCATTGGAAATATCAACGGCAATGACATGGAGTCCCATGGCTTTGGCGTATTGGACAGCGAGGTGACCGAGACCGCCGACTCCAGAGATGACGATGGTATCGCCGGGGTGAGTGTCGGTTTCTTTGATCGCTTTATATACGGTGACGCCGGCGCAGAGGATGGGTGCTGCGGGAGCGAAGTCGAGTCCGTCTGGTAGGTGGCCAACGTAGTTCGGATCAGCGAGCATGTATTCGGCGAAGCCGCCATTGACGCTGTAACCGGTATTTTGTTGACCATCACAGAGGGTTTCCCATCCGCTGAAGCAATGTTTGCAACAACCGCAGGCGGTGTGCAGCCAAGGGACGCCAACGCGATCGCCTTCTTTTACATTTTTTACTCCAGCTCCAACTTCTGCCACGTAGCCAACGCCTTCGTGACCGGGGATGAAGGGTGGGTTTGGTTTGACTGGCCAGTCACCATCCGCGGCATGGAGGTCGGTGTGACACACGCCGGAGGCTTTGACTTGAACGAGGATTTGTCCTGGCTGGACTTGTGGTTTTGGGACCTCACAGACGTCGAGAGGTTTTCCGAATTCGCGAACGACAGCAGCTTTCATGGTTTCTATGTATTTTTTACACTTAAGGCTAACATGCTTACACGGAAAGTGTAGCTTTGACGAGGATAAGTAGGTGATGAGCTTGTTGTTTGAAACTTATTGACGGAGGAGGAGAGATTACTGTTGTATGTTAGGTGAATTCTTTTTGTTTGTTTAGTCTAACAGTCACTCTTATTTATTGTAGAAATGATCTCCCAACTGATACGCCACACGCGCTTGCTTGAGATAGTGGGCGACATGATCAAAGTGAGAGCGAAAGATGTCGCGCTAGGGGATTTGGCAATGGTTAAAAATGTGACAGGTGAGAGTTCGCTGGCACGGGTGGTGGAGCTGGAGGGGGAGGTGGTGAGTTTGCAGGTTTTTACCGGGAGTAAGGGGCTCTCCACAGATGCTCAGGTGCGGTTCCTCGGACACCCGCAGCAGGCGATTTATTCGGAGGCTATTTTAGGTCGTATCTTTGATGGAGCTGGTGAGCCGATAGATGGCAAGCCGACTTTGGAGTTTGATCGGCATGTGGAAGTGGATTCACCGACGGTGAACCCGATGAAGCGCGTGGTGCCAGATAAGATGATCGAGACGAATGTGCCGATGATCGATGTGTTCAATTGTCTGGTAGAGAGCCAGAAGATTCCTATTTTCTCGGTGGCGGGTGAGCCATTTAACCAATTGTTAGCAAGGATTGGTTTCCAGGCGGACGCTGACATTGTGGTTTTTGGGGGGATGGGCTTGATCTATGACGATTATTATTTTTTCCGTCAGGCTTTTGAGGATCACGGTGTGTTTCACAGAACGGTGATGTATGTGAATCAGGCTTCTGACCCCATTGTCGAGCGCTTGGCGATTCCGGATTTGGCCTTGGCAGTGGCTGAGCGATTTGCAGTGGAAGAAAGTAAACGTGTGCTTGTGTTGTTGACCGACATGACAGGGTATGCGGACGCGATGAAAGAGATCGGAGTTTCGTTAGAAAGAATTCCCGCGACACGTGGATATATGGGTGATTTGTACACTCAGTTAGCGCGTCGTTATGAGAAGGCTTGTGACTTTGAAGGCGCCGGTTCGGTTACTGTTTTAAGTGTGACGACGATGCCTGGGAATGACGTGACGCATCCCGTTCCTGATAACACGGGCTACATCACCGAGGGGCAATTTTATCTGCACGATGGCGTGATCGATCCCTTCGGTTCGCTGTCGCGGCTTAAGCAAAATGTGATAGGCAAAGCGACACGTGAAGATCATTCGCAGCTGATGAATACGATGATTCGTTTTTATTCTGAGAGTCAAGAGGCGGAGAAGAAGAAAGCGATGGCGTTCGAGTTGTCAGCGTTTGATGATAAGCTGGTGAAATTTGGTAAGCTCTTTCGTGAGCGGTTCATGAAAGTGGATGTTTCGCTACCTTTGTTAGAAGCTCTCGATACAGGTTGGGCGACTTTAGCTGAATGTTTTGAGGCGGAGGAACTACTGATGAAGCAGGAACTCATTGAGAAGTATTTCCCAGAGAAAGGAATGTAGTTATGGGAAAGGCGGTACTTAGTAAAAGTGGATTGCAGCGAGAGCGTGAGAGCTTGAAGCTGTATCACAAAGTGCTGCCGTCGCTCGATCTGAAACGTCAGCAATTGCTGGGCGAGCAGAAAAAAGCTGAGCGAGAGTATCGTGCATTGCAGGAAGAGTTTGCTCCTATGGCGTCACGCTTAGCGGAGCAGCTGCCGATGTTGGCAAAGCCGAGTGTGGATCTCACACAGTTTATTCAAATTACGGACTTGGTACAATCTGTGGAGAATATTGTGGGAGTGAAAGTTCCTTTGTTAGAACGCTTGGAATTTGAAGTGAAAGATTATGCGTTTTTAGGGACTCCGCAATGGGTGGATGCCGCGCTCGATGGTTTGAAGGATTTTGCCGAGTTGAAGGTGCGAGCTCAAGTGGGGAAGGAACGGTTAGAAATTTTGACCAAAGCGGCGCGGAAGATTACGCAAAGGGTTAATCTATTTGAGAAAGTTCTTATTCCTGAGGCAGAGGAAAACATTAAGAAGATTCAGATTTACTTGGCTGATGCAGAACGCTCTGCAGTGGTGCAGTCTAAGTTAGCTAAAGCGAAGGCTAAAAAACGCGCTGAGGCTGAAGCTCTGAAAGGAGGTGGAGTGTGAGCATCGTGGCGATGAAGTCTCTTACCATTGTTGGGTTAAAAGAGGAGAAGCAGGAGGTGTTAGATGGTTTGCAGACTCTTGGTTGTTTGCATCTCGTCTCACTGTCTGAGAAGGAATTGGCTGAAGCTCTTGATGTGAGTGATGAGACCCGTGAGGCGCTACAGCTTTTACAAAATTGGCATCTAAAAAACACGACTCCGAACCCGGCTTCGCAAATGAGTCCTAAAGAGATTCAAGAAAGAGCGCATCAGACTCACAGTGAGATTGTGCAACTTCAAGATGAGCTCGAGTTGCTAGTGGAACGGGTTGGGAAGTTGGAGCCGTGGGGTGATTTTAGTTTTGATAGTTTAGAAAATATGGGGGGGCTTTCTCTGTGGTTTTACCTAGTGCCACATCATGAAGTTCAGAAGTTAGAAGGTGCTGAAAGAGTGTGGCAGCAAGTGGGGAAAGACTCTCGACATAGCTATATCGTGGTGGTTTCTGCAGAGGAGCCTATGGGGGTTCCAGGGGAGAGACAACATTTAGGTGGACGCTCCTTGGCTGAGTTGAGGAAGCGTGAAGAGGAAGTGAGGAATTCTATTTCTGAATTGCAACTGGCTGGGGCTGAGTTGGCCCGTGAGCTGCCTGTGTTTCAGAATCATGTGCATGAGCTGCAGGATATTAGTAGTTTGAAGCGCGCTTCGAAGATGAGTTTCACGAAAGGGAAGTTTTTTGGGGTTCTTGCCTGGGTTCCTGAGTCTGAGGTGGAGAAGGTTGCTGCTTTTGTAAGGGAGCGTGAATTGGTACATATTTTCAGAGATCCAAATGAAGACGAAGTGCCACCGACTTTGTTTAAGAATCCTCCGGCATGGGAAGTTGGCGAGTCATTGATTGGGTTTTATATGACGCCGAATTATAGGCTGTGGGATCCTTCATTTATCGTGCTGTATTCTTTTGCTATATTTTTTGCGATGATCCTTTCTGATGCTGGGTATGGGATTGTGATGGCTGTTTTACTTGCTGTTTTATGGAAGAAGTTAGGTAAGGGCAACGCGAGGTTTTTGTGCATGTTGTTAACAGGAAGCACAATTATTTGGGGTATGCTAGTTGGTTCGTATTTCGGTGTGGAGCCGCGCGAGCATGGTTTGTTGGAGAAAATGCATATGTTAGATATGGGGAACATGCAATCGATGATGGCTATATCGATTGTGGTGGGCGCCGTGCATATTATGCTTTCGAATGGGGTTGAGGTTTGGAGGTTGAGAGGGCGGGTGAAAGCGCTTGCCCCTGTGGGCTGGATTCTGACGATTGCGTCAGGACTGTTAGCTTTCTTAGGAGGATCTATAGAGATGTTAGGACAGCTTGGTTTATGGGGAGTTGGGATTGGTTTGGGGATGGTGTTTTTGTTTAGTGGAGCTGAGAGGGATGCCAAGCTTGTGAAGCGTTTGGGTGGTGGGGCTATGGCGCTGACGAAGATTACTGATATGTTTGGCAATGTGTTGAGTTACTTGCGGCTGTTTGCTTTGGGGATTGCTAGTGCGGCATTAGCGGGTGCATTTAATGATTTAGCGATACAGGCGTATGAGGGGGTTCGTGGTCTCGGGGTTGTGCTAGCGCTGGTGATTTTACTAATAGGTCACCTTTTGAATTTTATTTTAGCTATCATGAGTGGGTTCATTCATGGGCTACGACTCAATCTCATCGAGTTCTTCAACTGGAGTGTTCGAGAAGAAGGATATGCGTATCGCGCATTTAAGAAAAAATCACTTAATCATTAACAGAATAAATTATGGATCAACTTATTATGATACTTGCATGGGTCGGTATTTTTTCACCTATCGCGTTGGGTGCTATTGGTAGTGTTATTGGCTGCTCGCGTGCGGGACAAGCTGCTTGTGGAGCCATGTTAGAAACGGAAAGTGGGCACGGCAGGTTTGCCGGCATTGCCGCGATGCCTTCGTCTCAGACGATTCTAGGGATTGTGGTCACCTTGACTCTCAATAAGCCGGTGACCGTAGAAAATGGTCCAGGTATTTTTGCGATAGGAGTCCTCAGTGGAGTGGCTTTGATGATTTGTGCGGCGGCACAGGGCACGTGTTGTGCAGCAGCGATCAATGCCTCCAAGCATAAGCCAGAGATTTTCGGTTTATCGATAGCCCCGGCAGCGATTGTTGAGGGTTTTGGTGTGTTCGCGTTTGTATTCGCCTTAGTATTGGCAGGAAGTTTACCCGCTTAGGCTATGAATCAGGAGAATCCTACTATTGCGGCATCTGGGGTGAATGAGCTGATTCAGCGCATTCGCGATGAGGGGGTGGAGAAGGCGAGAGATGAGGCGAAGCAAATCGTACATCAAGCGAAGCAAGAGGCAGCCCAATTAGTCGCCAAGGCTGAGGCTCAAGCAAAGCGTGAGTTAGAAGCTGCTAGAGAGAAGATCGAGACTGAAACTTATGCCTCAGAAGAAGCGTTGAAGATCGCAGCGCGTGATACCGTGAAGAATTTAGGCGCGGGGGTGAGTAGAGTTTTTAGGAATCAATTAGAAAGAGTGATTCACGAGGAGCTTGGTGACGCATCGTTGATTCGTGAAGTTATACTAGCTGTGGCGAGTGAAGCAGGTGAAATGGTGGACGCAGGGACTCCGGCTGAACTGCTAGTTCATTACGAACAAGGGGATGAAAATGCTGAGAAACGCATCAATGATCTGATTTACCACTTATCTCATGAAACTTTTAAAGAGGGACTGACCTTAAAGCCTCAAGCTGGTTTACAGCGAGGAGTGTCTATTAAAGTGGAGGGCGCTGATGTGTTGATTGATGTGAATGAAGAGACGCTGACGGAACTGCTGCATCACCAGCTATTGCCTCGTTATAGGCATTTATTGCGCAATGAGCACATGGATCTGGATGAAGAATAGCGATGAAGTCATCTTCTAAATATTACACCTTAGTGGCGAGTTTACCTCATTTACCGAGGATCGGTCAGATGGTTGAGCGCAATCCAATGAATCGCGCGCAAATGCTCAAGCGCTTTAAAATGCTGAGTGATGAGGATAGACTGACAGTGGAGACGGCGTGGAAATTTATCGCATGGGAGGAACAAGATCCGAAGCAGAGTGACGAGGAAATTGTGGCTGAGTATCAAAAAATGGCTGAGGACGGAGTTCACCCAGCATTGTTAGAAGTGATGCAGTACCGGATGAATTTACGGACAGTGATAGCGGGCCTTCGGAGGAGATTGGCTGGAGAGCAAAATGCTCCGAGTCATTTAGAATGGGGGGTGTTTCCTTGGAATATACATATCCAAGGTCATTGGAATGAGCCAGATTTTGGTTTAGGTGGTGTGTTTCCATGGATTTCTAGAATGCGGACAGATTTGGAAGAGGGAAGATCGCTGCAGGCACAAGAACGAGTGATGGACTTAGTCTGGGACTCGCTTGACCGGCTCTGCATGCACAAAAGTTTTAGTTTAGAGCATGTACTCGCCTTTGTCTTTAAATGGGACATTTTGGAGCGATGGTTGTCATATAATCAAGCTCAGGCTGAGGTGACGATAGAGAGTTTGACGGACTCTTTGGTCACTTCTTTTAGAACTCAACAAGCAGATAAATTAACAGCTTAATATTTATGGAACAGGTACGAAAAGCTCGCGTGATCGCAGCAAAAGAGAGTCTGGTAAGCATTGAGACGGATGGGGCTGCGATTGTTAAAAATGAGGTTGGTTATGTCCTGTTAGAGAAAGAACAATTGAAAGCAGAGGTGTTAAGAGTGCGCGGGAATACGGCGGACATGCAAGTGTTCGAAGACACGCGTGGAGTGAAGATTGGTGATGAAGTGAGGCTGACTGGAGAAATGCTTTCGGCGGAGTTAGGGCCGGGCTTGTTAGGTTCGGTGTTTGATGGACTACAGAATCCTCTTCAGCCCTTAGCGGATGAGCACGGTTTCTTTTTGCCGCGTGGAGTTTATCCCGATCCTGTTAATCGAGTAAAGCTTTGGGAGTTCAAAGCTGAAGCCAAGGCTGGTGATTTGTTAGTCGCTGGAGCGATCATTGGATCAGTACACGAAGGTGTGATTCATCATCGGGTGATGATTCCCTTTGATGAAGCTGCAGAGGTGGAGCTGTTAGAGGTGAACGAAGGTGAGTACACGGTGGATTCGGTAGTTGCCCGTTATCGCAGAACGGACGGATCTGAGCATGATCTTACGATGTTACGCCGCTGGCCAGTGCGCCGCGCTTTGCCGCAAAAATTATTTAAACATCGTTATGCGGAGCGTTTGTATCCGAATGAACCGTTGACAACGACGATACGGATTATCGATACATTTTTCCCACTAGCTCGAGGTGGGACTGGATGTATCCCCGGGCCATTTGGAGCGGGGAAGACTGTGCTACAGAGTTTAGTGGCGCGCTATGCGACCGTTGATGTAGTCATTATTGTGGCTTGCGGTGAGCGGGCTGGTGAGGTGGTGGAAACGATTAATGAGTTTCCGAAAACGAAAGACCCTAGAACGGGTGGATCGCTGATGGATCGGACGATTATTGTGTGTAATACTTCATCGATGCCAGTGGCGGCTCGTGAGTCATCGATTTATACAGGTGTGACTTTGGGGGAATATTATCGGCAAATGGGGCTAGATGTATTATTGATTGCCGATTCGACCTCGCGCTGGGCTCAGGCGATGAGAGAGACCTCTGGCAGGATGGAAGAAATTCCGGGGGAAGAGGCGTTTCCAGCTTATTTGGATTCTTCTATCAAGACCTTGTACGAACGAGCGGGTTTATTGCGCAATGCAGGTGGAGATCTTGGTAGTCTAACAATGATTGGAACTGTCTCGCCAGCTGGAGGCAATTTTGAGGAACCGGTTACGCAGGCGACCTTAGGGACAGTGAAAGATTTCTTGGGCTTGTCTTATGATCGAGCGTATAAGCGGTTTTATCCTGCCATTGATCCTTTAATTTCGTGGTCGAGGTATTTGGAACAGCTGGCTCCTTGGTATAAAGAAAACTTGAGTGCAGATTGGACACGGGATGTTCAAGGAATGACTGAGTTACTTCATCAAGGGGATGCTATTTACCAGATGATGCAGGTGACTGGGGAGGAAGGAATTAGTTTGGATGACTTCTTGATCTGGCAGAAGTCGAACTTGTTAGATATGGTTTATCTGCAACAAGATGCCTTTGATAAGGTTGACGTTTCGATGAGCCGCAAGCGTCAGTTAGAGAGCTTCTATTTTCTTAAAATGCTGATCGACAGAAAGTACGATTTTAACACCAAGGAAGACGCGAGAACGTTTTTTACTAAGCTCACAGGTTTGTATAAAAACTGGAATTATAGTGCTGAAGGAAGTGAAGAATACGGGCGTTATCAGACCGAGATGACAGTGCTTGCCGAGGAAGTGAGTTTGGTAAAAGAGGGACCCTGTAGATGAATAAAAAAGCCCAGCAGGAGAGGTTCGCTCTCGGTGCTGGGTTTTGAAGGTCAGTTTTTAAAACTGTTAGTTGTTAGGGCGGATGGCGTCAGCAGCATCGCTACGTAACTTGTCGGTTGCTTCTTTAGCTTCGTCAGTGGTCTCTTTAATTGAGTTTACTGAGTCATCAGCAGCTTTTTCGGTCGCTTCTTTAGCTTCGTTTGTAGTTTCTTTGATAGAATCTACAGAGTCATCTACAGCGTTCTGAGTTGCGTCTTTAGCTTCATTTGTAGTCTCCTTTGCTGAGTCTACAGCGTCTTGAGTCGCTTTTTTTGCGTCTTCAGTGGTTTCTTTAGCAGCATCGACAGTGTTATCGATAGCTTCTTTGGTTGCCTCTGTAGCGTCTTCAGTAGTCTTCTTGATGGACTCGACAGAATCGTTAACGGCTTCTTTGGTTGCCTCTTTGGCTTCGGAAGCTTTTTCTTTGATAGCTTCTGCTTGTTCATCGATCACTTCGCCTGCTGCGTCTTTAGCTTCGTTTAGCTCTTTTTCTAGTTTGTCAACGGATGCTGGCTTTTCGCTACAAGAAACGGCAAATGTTGCAGAACATAGTGTAAGAATGATGTGTTTTTTCTTCATAAGATAATTTGGTTCTATTTGGCCGAATGTTTCTTAAAACATCAGCTGGTCTAGCATTATACTTATTCTGTTAGGAATTGAAAGAGTTTTTCAGATGTATAAATGAAAAGAAATAGTGTTGCTGAAGTGGTGATGTCTGAGATATTGATGTTCTTATGAACCGTTTCATTGTTTCGTGTTTGAGTGCTACTTTTATTGGGGGCAGTGTAGTTTTTGCTCAGCAGTTCCCGAGTTATGAGGAGCCTCCAGTTTTTGCAGCTTCTCAACTTTTACCCGTTGGCTTGCTACAAGGTCCTCAGCACAGGGTGCGTGACCATGCTCCATCAGACGGATTCCTCATTCATTTCACGATGGATACGAATTATGGAGTGGTTCATGCCAGAGGTTTGGATGAACTAGCTGTGAGGGTACATGAAATGGGTGCGATTCAACTTTTAGTAGAGACGAGTAAGTCGGATCTATTTGCGGAAGGTTTGAAGAAGTCAGTAGAGGCGCCAATTGATGCGGTCAAAAATATAGCTGCTGATCCTGAGGGAGCTATGAAGAAGGCACCGGCTACGGTCGGCCATTTTTTCCAGAAAGTAGGATCTTCGGTTTCTAATGCTGCCACGAAGGTGGGGGATAAGTGGCAGAACCGTGATCCCGATCAAAACACGGAGGAGATGTTAGCTGAGACAGGAAAAGGTATAGGGAAATCAGCGAAGAGCGTGGCTGGTTTTGATAAGGCAAAACTGGACTGCGCTAGGAAGTTAAGTGTGAACCCATACAGTGATAACGAGTTATTGCAGTCCGAAATGGAGAAGGTAACTTGGGCGTTTTTTGCAGGAGGGCTGCCCTTGCGTTTAGGTGCGTCAGCTGTGTCGGGTGGGGCTTCAATGGCGCTGACGGCTACCAAGACTGTCGGGATTCCGGAGGATATTTACGATGTGACACCGGGAGAATTACTGCTGCGCGATCGCCAAGCGATGGAAGCGATGGGGGCGGATCAGGCATTGATCGAAAAGGTTTTTCTCAACCCGAATTTAAATGTGGCTCTGAGGCATGGAGCTATCCAGTCATTATCTGCACTTCCAGGAGGAACGGATCGGTTGAATGTGGTTGGTCAGTTGGCTAGCTGTGCGACTGCTGAGCAGGCTCGCTATTTTTACCAAGTGCTCGAGAAATTAAAGGCACGACATCACTCTAGTCCTTATAAAGCTTTAAGTACAGTGATGCGGATGCCGGCTGGGGTCACGCAAGATGGAGTGCTAGAAGTAGTTGCGCCTGTAGATTACCTTTGTTGGACGCCTCAGATTGCACAATTTGCCAGTACGCCAAAGATGCCAGGTCAGAAGTACCGGGCGGTGGTATACGGGAAGATCAGTCCTTCAGCGATTGAAGGCTTTAAGGCGACTGGCTGGGAGGTCGTGGATCTTTAGTTCATTTCTTAAAATAAAAAAAGCCCGGGCCTGTGAAAGCTCGGGCTTTTTGTTTTATTTGAGGAGTTGAAAGCTATGGCTCCCAGCGTTCAATTTTGTCATTGAGCCATTTGATCCACGCTGGGTGGGTGTTGAGGCAGGGGATGAGTTCGAACTCTTCTCCGCCATGTTTGAGGAATTCTTCTTTTCCTTCCATGGCTATCTCTTCGAGTGTTTCGAGGCAATCGGTGATGAAGGCGGGGCAGATGACCTTGAGTTTTTTGACACCTTCTTGGGCGAGGCGCTCAATTTCAAAGTCGGTGTATGGTTTGAGCCATGGATCCTTGAGAAGACGTGACTGGAATGAGATGGTGACATCGTCGTGACTAAGTCCACCTTTGGTCATGAGAGCGTAGGCTGTGGCGTAGCATTGGTGGCTATAGCAAGTGGCATGTGCAGGGTGAGGCGTGGTGCAGCAATTTTTTGTCTTGAGACAATGATCGTGAGATGGATCAGTTTTCTGGACGTGACGCTGAGGAATGCCGTGAAAGGACATCATGAGGTGTGCGTCAGAGCCTTCATATTTCGGGCGAATAGATTCCCAAAGAGCATCGATGTATTGCGGGTCTTTGTAGAATGGTTGGACAAGGACTGTATCGATTTCTCCCATGCCCTGAGCGCGAAGCTGGTCCATGAGTTCGACGACTGCAGTCTCGTAGCTGGACATGGCGTATTGCGGATATAGAGGGATGATGAGGAGGTCATCGATCCCGTCTTTTTTCATTTCAGCAACAATTTCTTCGGTGGAAGGCTTGCCGTAACGCATCGCAAGGTAGACTGGGATGTCGGTGTTTTGTTGGACGAGCTTTTGTTGTTCGACACTGGTGACGATGAGAGGAGAGCCTTGTTCCGTCCATACCTTCTCGTAGGCTTCAGCTGATTCAGCTGGGCGCTTAGGAAGGATGACGAGTTTGAGTAGTAGTTTTCTTACGACTGGGTTGAGATCGAGAACGCGATCGTCTGAGAGAAATTGGTCGAGATAGGTGCGCACATCTTCGACTTTAGTCGAATCTGGTGAGCCGAGATTGAGCATGATGACGCCTTTTTTAGCCATGGTAGAAGACCTGAAGTGTAAGCTTCAGTAAAGTTAGGTGTTATGTGAGAAGTGTTAAGTTAGGGCTGGGTGCTGAGCAAACGCTTTTTAGAGAAGATCTTTATCAGACTTTCTAATGGTTTGCGGAGGAAGTTAGTTTGAAATTGTCTGACTCAGCTTGATACCTGAGATAATACAATCACCTACTGAGATACCTCCACGGTAATTCCCTGCGAAATGGATACCTGGGTATTTCCGCTCGCATTGTTCGAGCTGTGCGAGGATGTTACTGTAGCCGAGATTGAGCTGGGGAATGGCTTTTTCCCAACGTACGATATTGCTAAATGTGGGGTTGCCTTCGATACCGAGAAGCTGGCGAAGTTCGTCCATGACTGAGGCTTTCATTGCGCTGTCGGCCATCTTCGCGTGTTCGGGGGTGCGGGCTCCTCCAAGCATGACATTGATTGAGACGTGTCCTTCGGGCGCTCGATTCTCAAAAAGTGTCGAAATGAAAAGAGCTCCGAGCATTTTTGATTTTTCGTTGAGGGCATTGAGCATGCCGAAGCCGTCGAGTGGGTGGTTGACTTGCTCTTTTTTGAATCCAAGGACCATTGCGGTGACTGGTGGATAGTCGAGATGTTGGACTTTGGTCACTTCATCGAGAACATCAGAGACGTGAGTGTCGAATGGGAGATCTTCTAATTTGTGAGCTGGGACAGTGATGATGAGATCGGAAAAGGATCCTTGGCCATGGCATTTTCCAGCTTTCCAGCCGATGTTCCAACGCTTTGATTTTTTATTAAATGAGATGCTGCTGATGTCGGCTTCAGTAATGATGGTGTCATCATTGAGCATGTCAGCGACGGCTTTTGGGAGAGCTTCCATTCCATCTTTGAAGGAGATAATCTCTCGTTTTGCTAGGCGGTTGGTTTCACCTTTTTTTGCCTCTTTACCCGCTTTCACGAGCCCCTTGAAGACAGAACCTGACTGCTGTTCGCAACGATAAATATTTGGAAATGCGAAGCGTGTGGAGAGGCGGTTGGGGTCGCCTGCGTAGATTCCGCTAACAAATGGGCCAGCAGCTTTTTCTAACATTTCTGGGCCGAATCTGCGACGGATAAAGTCGGCAAAGCTTTCACTGCTGGATTCTGAGGCAAGCTTGCTAATGAATGGCTCTTTAAGGGCGCGCATTTTTCCGCTGAGTGAGAAAAGCGATGAAGTGAGAAAACTGGTTGGAGAGCTGGGGAGGGTGTGGAGTTTGCGTTGGTGAACGACGAAGCGTTTGTTCGCAGCCTGGTTGGCGACGATAAGTTCAGGTTCGAGGCCCACCGATTTAATGAGATCAGCTACGCGTTTATCATTCACCATGAGGGTGTTTGGTCCATGCTCCAAACGATAGCCGTCTTTCTCGGTAGTTTGGATTATGCCGCCGACTCGATTACTTTTTTCGAAAATGACAGCGCTGTGCCCAGCCTGCTGAAGATAGTAGGCGGCACTGAGTCCTGTAATGCCAGCTCCAATAATGGCGACATTTTTGCGCTCTTGAGTCTGCTCAGTCATAGAGAATAGTTACGCAGTTTGCACGGTCGCACGTGTTTGTAAAGACATGGGAAGTTGTTTTGAGTACCCAATTTTGGAGGCTTTGGAAGAATGGGTAAATACAGGTGTGAGGTCAGTCTCACTTGTTAGATTACGCGGGCAATGATAGTAAAGCTTAGTGATCGAGAGAGAATATAAAGTTTGGTGTGAGAGAAGGGCTGAATCTCAACGAGTGATTAAAGCTTATTCATTTCGTAAGGCGGCTGTAGCTTTTGTGGGAAGTGAGATGAATATAGAGCCTAATGACGTGGTTCATGTCGAGTTTGGTGCAGAGTTTCAGAAGTTTACGGCATCTGAGTTGGTGTTGAAAGATGGCTGGAAATTAGTGGAAAGTACGGAAGTGACCTCTGGGGTGGTCGAGAAAGAGGAGATTCAAGAGTTAGTTGATCCTCGATCGTCATTATCGAGCAAAGACTTGTTACGTCTGGATTCAGCATATTCTAGTTTACGCGCAGCTATTAACATTCTTATATTTTTAGCGTACGTGAGTGTGGCTGTGACATTTGTAATCAGCTTAGGTGGAGGTATTGGAATGGAGTCAATCGAGATGATGGTCATGGCTTTTTTTGGGGCCGCTTTGTCTGTGATCTCGATTTATGTGGTCCAACAGTTGTTACATGCTTTTGTTGATATCGCAGATGCCCATATCCGGAAGTTAGATTAGACAGTCTTAGAGTGTTTTGCGCTAGATTGAGCGAGGTGGGCGTCGAAGTGCATAGCGATGTTACGAATGAAAAGGGCACCTTGCGGAGTGACTTGGAGAGCATTTTCTGATCGTTCTAACAAACCATCGATTTCCATGTCGAGGAGTTGATTGAGTTCGTTCGCGAAGTGGTCTTTGAAGTCGATATTTAGCTCGCTCGAAAGTTGATGGAAGTCGAGAGAATGGTCGCACATGAGGCGCATGATGGTGGTGCGTCGAATGTGATCGTCGGGTGTGAGTATGTAGCCTTTCTCTACTGGCAGTTGGCCTAGGCTGAGACGTTTTTCGTAGGCGTCGATGTCTTTAATATTTTGACGATAGCTGTTTTTTGTTTGTGAGATAGAGGAGATTCCGAAAGCCGCAATTTCGATGTCTTTGAAGGTGGAGTAACCTTGGAAATTACGCTGCATGGTTTTGTTGCGTTGGGCGACGGCGAGTGAGTCATCGACTTTCGCAAAGTGGTCCATACCAATGTATTGGTAGCCATTTGAGGTGAGTTCTTCGATGATCACGCCGAGCATCTTGATTTTTTGTTCAGGTGCTGGCAATCCGTGGCGTTCGAGTATTTTTTGCGCTGGAGCCATCCATGGCACATGGGCGTAGGAGAAAACAGCGAGTCGGTCTGGACTGTATTCTAGGACTTGGTGAATGGTGTTTCGGATCGATTTAGGTGTTTGGTATGGGAGCCCGTAAATGAGGTCGATGTTAAGCGACTGCATGCCGGCGGCACGAGCCCATTCGATGGCATTGCGGTTTTGTTCATCGCTCTGCACGCGGTTCACCGCTTTTTGGGTTTTTAACTGTATGTCTTGAACACCGAATGAAACGCGGTTTACGCCGAGTCGCCGAAAGGCTTGGATATGTTTTTCGGTAAGTCTACGCGGGTCGAGCTCTGCGCTAATTTCAGCGTTAGGTGCAAAGTGGAAGTTTTTATGGAGTGTGCCAGTGAAGTGATCGATCAGGTCGGGGTCTAGGTAGTTCGGTGTACCTCCACCGAAGTGTAGTTGCTGGACCTCACGGCCAGGTTGAATGTTTTCGCGGTAGTGCTCAATTTCGCGTTCAAGGAGCTTGATGTATTTCTCTGCGGGTTCGCGCTGAGAGCTGATGATTTTTGTGCAGCCACAAAACCAGCACATTGATTGGCAGAAGGGAATGTGGAAGTAGAGGGAAAGTGGTCCTGATTCGTGGGTCGCTTCGAGTCGAAGTTTTTCAATGTCGATTTGATCGATGAACTGGGGAGCGGTGGGGTAGGAGGTGTAGCGCGGTCCTGGTTTGTTGTACTTTTCGACGAGTCTGAGGTCGGGCTTGAGCATGAGATTATTATGCTCACGTGGCAGGAAATGCACTTTGCATATTCTGTGGTAGCCACGACAAAATGTGCTGCTCAGTGAATACTGGAGAGGTTTTATTGTCGCTCTATATGAAATTAAATGTCGCTTCTGGTGACTGGAAAATGATGGTCTTTGAACAAAGGCTATTTAGTGTCGTCGGTCATGAAATATCTACTTACATTGTTTATACTCGTGCATAGCTTGAGTGCCAAAGATACTTTTGTGCCCCTCAGAGAAGGGGATGATGTGCCGATGAATGTGGTAGATCTCTGGAGCGGGTTAGATCTTAGGACCGATCCGATTGAGAAGGAAATCGTCAAGACTTATGAAGAAGATGGTGTCGTGTGTGAATATGTGATGTATACAGTGGCGACGATCAAAGGAAAACGTTCGCGCATAGCAGCGTATTACACCTACCCAAAAGGCGGAAAAGATTTGCCAGCATTTGTCTGGGCTCATGGAGGCGGTCAGCGTGCAGAGAAGGAGCGTGGAATTTATTTTGCGAAACAAGGCTATGCTACTCTCGACATTAACTGGAATGGTCGTGAGCTAGATCCAGATGTAAAAAAGAACACGGATTGGGGGAATGTGGATCCGACACAGGGGAAAAGGTTTTATCCAAAAGCATTACGGGAGAAACGACATACAGGAGCGGAGCCTGATGAATATACTATCGATGCAGTGGTGAGTCCGAGGAATAAATACTGGTTCATGCTCGCCTATGCGGGTCGACGCGGAATTACATTTCTAGAACAACAGGAGCAGGTGGATCCAGAGCGGATTGGTTTCACTGGGTTTTCTATGGGCGGAAATATCACTTCGTTCTGCGCGATTGATAAGCGACTGAAGGCTGTGGCTCCAATCGTCGGAGGATCAGGGTTTTCTTATGACAGAATTGCTGGGTATCCATCTGTTAGGGGTACTCAAAAAAATCACGACTTGTTGAGTAATACGATTGAACCACAAGCATATTGGCCGCACGTTACTGCACCTGTAATGTTTATCAGTGGGACAAATGATTTTCACGGAAGACTGGATTTCTTACAGCGCTGTGCTGACTTGTTGCCGAAGGATACTGTCTGGACGATGTCGCAGACGATGCATAATAATCATAGTCCAGGATCGAAGCAATACCTCGCGCTAGAGTACTGGTTTGATCATTATCTTAAGGGGGAGGTTTTGGCTGTGCCTACGACAGCTCAATCGAGCTTCAGTAAAGTGTCTGATGATATGTGGAGGTTAGAAGTTACACCAGATGACATTGAGAACGTTGAAGCTGTTCAAATTTATTACAGTTGGGATACGGCAATTTCTAATAGGTTTAATAAGCCGATTGAAACGAAGCGAAATGGTCATCAATGGAGCGCTGAGATTCCAACTCGAAGTGAATTACCAGTAACAGCATTTGCCAACATTCTTTACAAATCTCACAGTGGAGTAGCTGAAGAAACTTTAAGCGGTAAGACAGATGTTTTCTCTATTACTTCGCGTTTTTATAGTGAAATTCCAGATCAGATGGACGAAGAGATGTACGTAGGTCTGCAATTAGATAGGACGTTTGAACCTGTCTTTGCTGAGTTTCCAAAGGATAACCTAATTTGGGCTGTGCGACCGCAGGATCAGTCGGTGATTACTTATAAGTTTAATGACTATGCCTTAGCATTTCCGAGTGATAAAAAGCTAAAATTTCAAGTGGTCCCTGCTGATGAGGAGCTCAATTTGATTGTCTCTTTTTCTTCACATAAGCACCTCATTAAGTCTCAAAATGAGCTGAGCAAAGATGTCAGTATTTCCAAACGCTTTAAGGAGGCTGGTGATCTGGTGATATCTCTTGATGAACTAGTGAAAGAATCAGGCAATGAGAGCGAGCGTATTTCGTCGTGGCACAATGTTTCGACGATGAAGGTGAGTTTGAGAAAGTCTTCCCGTGAACGTATTAACTTGCTCGATCCGGAAACGAGTGGGAAATATTTGCGCAGCATTGAGTGGGTGGATTAAGCTAACAGCTTATTCGTCGCGCCAGATATCGACAATATGCTCGGGGTGGAAATTGAGTTCCACGCCGGGCGATAGGAGTTTGGTGTAATGTGGTTCATTGTCTAGGAAGCCTGTGAGGTAGTCTTTGTCGGTGGAGGTGACGACGACCCACATGTGCTCGGCGTCGAAGGATTTTCCTTGGACTCTAAGTGGCTTTTTGTAGTGGAAGATGAGTTTGACGATGTCTCCTTCTTGGACATTGAAACGCTCATCATCGGCTGGAACTGGATGCTCCAAAAAGCCTTGGTCCTGCCAATTGTCTAGTTCGACAGGCTCAAGCTCGTAGCCATCTTTTTCAAGTGTGGCGTATGGATAGTCGTCTTCGCTCACAAGCTTTACTTGTAGTTAGTAATGGTCTCGATGAGAGCAGCCATGTTCTCAGGCTTGGCAGAGGGTAAAATGCCGTGACCTAAGTTGAAAATGTGACCTTTACGGCCTTTCATGGAGTCTAGTAAGCGAGTGGCTTCGATGACTGTACGCTCTGCTGTGCCGTCAAGAATGGATGGGTCGAAGTTGCCCTGAACAGCGATGCCTTCTGGAAGCTCGGAGTGGAATTTCGGGAGGTCGACTGTCCAGTCCACAGAGAGTGCCTTAGCACCAGCTCCGATGAGTTTAGTGGAGTGGTGTGCCATACCTTTGGCGTAAATGATCATCGGGTAGTTTTCTGGCATAGCGTCGATGACGCGGCGCATCCATTTGACTGACATTTCTTCATAGTCGCAGGCAGAACAGAATGCACCAGCAGAGTCGAACATCTGTAAAGCGTCTGCACCGTGTGCAATCTGCATGAGGAAAAGGTCGATAAGGGCAGTGGAGATTTTCTCCATTAGCTTTTCAAAGAGTGGACGATTCTCATAGAATAGGTGCTTGAGGCGTGAGCAGTTTTTGAGCGAGCCACCTTCGGTCATGTAGGCTGCGAGTGTCCATGGTGAACCACCGAAACCGAGAAGCGCTTTGTCGTTACCCATTTCTTTACGAATTGAATCGAGGGCGTGGCCCATGTAGATGAGCTTTTCAGCGGTACCCATTTCATCGAGTGCATCGATTTGAGCTTCTGTCTCGAGGATATAGTCCATGCCAATGCCACCGCCTTCGCGGAAGTGGTATGGTTGGCCCATAGCTTCTGGGATAACGAGAATGTCAGAGAAAAGGATCGCAGCATCGAGATTGTAACGTCGGAGTGGTTGGAGAGTGACTTCGGTAGCGAGCTCTGGAGATTTCACCATTTCGGTGAAGGAGTAGGATTCCTTAAGCTTGCGGTACTCTGGGAGGTAGCGTCCGGCTTGGCGCATGACCCACACGGGTGGGCGTTCGAGGTCTCCGCAATTGGCGGCAGTGAGGAATCGTTCTCTGCTGTTCATGATGGTGTTTAGAAAGGAAAAATTGGGAAGGATAAAGGAAAAAGTGGTTTCCATTTAGTTGCCGCTAGATGAGCAACTGTTTTTAGTGTTAAGTTCTGTGTCTGCAGTACCTGTTGTACGGCTCAAAAACCATAGTTACTCCCAGATCATGTGTTCCATTTCGAGGGCGCGTGCGCGCTTTTGGTAAGACTCGGTTTCAGGGCCGCCGTAGGAGGCAACTTTTTTTGCTACGGCAACTGCGGCTCGGTAGTTTTTATTTTTTTCTAATAATGCGATGGCTTTGAAGGCACATTGGTAGAACCATTTCCATTCTTGTTGGCCTTCGGTGGTGTCAATATTTTCGCGATTGATGACAATGTAATAGGAATTGAGAGCTGCTTCATCTTCGCCCATACTCTCGAGAGTTTGCCCTTTCATGTAGTGGATTTGATTACTCCATGCTAGGGGCAAGCTAGGGTGTTTGAGAAGTTGGTCATAAACGGCAACGGCCTTTGCGTATTGACCGCTATCTTCGCTGCCTTGGGTGTGGAGTGCGGTAGCAAGGAGGACACCGATTTCTCTTTGTTGAGAAGAGGAGGATGAGGGATCGTATACTTCGTTAAGAGAAATTTTAGCTTCTTCAGTGCGGTTGACATCGAGAAGAATACGGGCTTGTTGGATACGCGCTTCAGTAGAGAGGGATGAGTTGGTGGTGACTACTTTTTCAAAAAGGTCGATGCTTTCTTTGAGTGCTTGCGGCGTGCCTTCAAGACGGGCGGCGGTGCCTGCGTAATAGTAACAGAATGGTACGAGCGGGGAGGAGGGCTGGTCGAGGGCAATTTTAACAAGTAACTGACGGGCTTTGTTATGTTCGCCGTTACGGTAGAGAGCTATACCTTGGCGGAGGCGGAATTCAGCTGCGTCGTCGCTGGAAGAGTATTTGTCTAGGAAGGATTGAGTTGCCTGGATCGCAGTGGGCCAATCTTGTTTAAGTTCTGCGAGCTGGTAACTAGTGCGTGAGAATTCTGTAAATTGCTTTTCGGTGAGAGAGTTTCCTTTGACGGTGTCTAACAGCGCGGTGCATAGAACTGGGTCAAGAGGTGATTGAGTGGCACAGATGGAAGCGAGAGCAATGCGTGCATCAACAGCTCTAGGATGGTCTGGATTTTTTAGGAGAAAATTATAGAGGGCTTCGCGTGCATTTTCGTGCTTTTGGTGCGCTAGCCAGAGCGCTTTTTCTAAGTCGAGCTGAGTGCGGATATCTTTGTCTTCGATTTTTTCTTTCTGCGCATCGAATGCAGCTAAGTTGGCGCTACGTAATGCAGCAAGGCCGGCATTGATGGTTGCGAGTTTAGCGACTTTTTCGTTGTTAGACTTGGTGGCGAGTTCAAAGGCTGTTAGGGCGTCTGAATAGTCTTCAGCTTCAACACTGAGTAAACCTGCGATGAATCCAGCTTTTGATTTTGCTTCTAAGCTTAACGAGACTTGCTGTTTTTTCACCATGGTGGCGAGCGTGCGAAGCGTTTGTAGGGCGGCGAGTTTTTGCTTTAACTGAAGTTCAATTTTAGCAGTTTCGAGAATAGAACTACCAAAAAGTGGATGTAAGGGATTGGCTAACCTAAATGCTGAGAAGTCGAATTGGGCTTTTGTAAGCGCACCTGGCGAGTCGAGAGCGGCGGTGTGCTTAGCGTAATAGTAGAGGGCTGTAGATCTAAGCTTGTCACTAACAGATTGGAGAGTGGCGGCACGTGGCAGCGGTGGAACGATGAATTCTGAGTCTCTTTGTGGAGATAGGATGGCAGAGTTCTGGGTGTCACGTCCTGCCCATTTTTGGAGTTGGAGATAAAATGGGCTATTATCAGACAGGGGAGAAGGGTGCCATGCACTTAATCGTTCAAAGATAGGAAGAAGGATGGGAGTGTCTTGTCTTTCATCGACGAAAGTAATTAATGCATCGATAGCTTCTTGATCAAGGCCTGCAGCATGGCGAGCATCAGCTAGGCCTAGTAATGCTATTTGGTAGAGCCGCGGGTGGATGTTTTGCTCATTTTCAAAGAGAATGGAATATTTCGCGATTGCATCGGTATATTCTTTATTCGCGTAGGCGAGCTTGGCATCGAGGAGCTGCTTGAGGATGTCGGATTTTTCGCCCTCAGGGATGCTCGCGATCATTTTTTTTGCATTCTCGAGCTTGCCATTTCTCAGATAAATTTCTGAGAGGATTGCGCTAGCTTTGAGCTTGGTGACGATGTCTTTAGAGGTGCGAGCTTGGAGAAAGCTGTCGATGGCTTCGTTTTCAAAACCGAGGGCTAGCTGCAGGCTTGCGAGGCTGAGAGTGGCGGCGTCATGGTGGATCGAAGCTTTATCGAGTGCTTGAAAATACTCAATTGCTTCGAGATATTTTCCTTGTGCAGCATAGGCTTGTGCGAGCCAGAAGTTTCTTTCTGGATGGTTATCGAAGAATTTACTTTTGAGTGTTTTGAGAGCGTCTTCTGGCTGGTTTGCTCGAACTTGAGCTTCGGTGAGGCGGTAGAGGATTTCGCGGTTCTGCGCGTCTTCGAGGCCACTGATTTTATACGCTTCTTGGAATCGGCTGACTGCTAGTTCCGGGAGTTGATCGGCCATGGCTTGGAGGCCTTGCTGATAGGTGGTGATTTCTGCCATGTTCGGTGCAGAATCTGGTGCTGCTTGCTGCTGGGCAGATGCAGGAAGAATTACAATGAGAGTAGATATGGCGAGAGCAGCGAAGCGCATGAGTGGATAAGCTAGCGCTGGAGCCTAGGCGGGTCAATGCTGGGGATCGTTTTCAGTTGTCAGTTTGGATTGTTTGCAAATGATGTGAGTTATGGAGATTGAGCCCATAGCGAGAGTGGAGACATGCTATCCGGAAAAGTTTGGGGTGCCGCGTCAGCCAGGATTGGTGAAACAGGCGTGGGGAAGAATTATTTTTGAGGAAAGTTATCGAGCAGAGAATTTTATTCGGGGCATCGAAGGCTTTAGCCATTTATGGATCGTATTTCATTTCCATTTAGCTAGTCAGCGGAAAGGCAAAGAAACTGTGCGACCTCCAAGGTTGGGAGGGAATGAACGCGTGGGGGTATTTGCTTCGCGCGCGCCATTTCGGCCAAATAATCTGGGGCTGTCAGTAGTGGAGCTGGTGGAAGTAGATTATGCATCACTGGATGGGCCCGTGCTGAAGATCCGCGGGGCTGATTTAGTCAGTGGAACACCTGTGATGGATATTAAACCCTATGTGCCATTTTGCGATTCTGTACCAAGCGCCATAGGTGGCTTTGTGGATGGGGAACCAGTGAGGATGGAGGTGGCGTGGTGTAGCTCCTGTATTGTTCCAGAGATGAGTCGAACTGTGATTGAGCAGACTTTGGCATTAGATCCACGACCCGCGTATCATGTAGACTTGGAGAGAGAATATGGCTGTGAAATTGATGGGTACGCAGTGAGGTGGCGAGTGGAGCAAGGAGTTGTCAAGATTTTCGCTTGCGAGCCAAGCCAATGAGCATACTATTCAAGCAATGAAAGCAGCAAAATGGATCGCAGTCGGTTTAGGAGTAGTCGTCACACTTCTAAGTACTTCATGTGGTAGTCTTCCTGAAACAGAGAAGAATTTAGGACCAACGAGTGAACATAGTTCTATTCCATGGAACCGCCGCCTTCCTGGCGAAGGACAAGCTGCCTTTGGTGGATTTGGCACTCAGTAGTTTGTTTTAACGAGTGAGTACGAATACAAAGCCCTGCACAAAAAACGCAGGGCTTTTTTAGTGAAAGAATCTTTAATCGATATAGCCACGTGGATTTTGGCTTTGCCATTTCCAGGCACTTTCGACCATTTCGGTGAGGCCGAGTTCTGCTTCCCAGCCGAGTTCTTCTTTAGCTTTAGATGGGTTCCCTGTTACTTCGGCGATGTCACCATCACGTCGAGGCCCTACAGTATACGGAACTTCATGACCGCAAGCCTTGCTGAAGGCATTGATCATTTCTAGGACGGAATAGCCTCGGCCAGTGCCGATGTTATAAATGTGAATGCCGTTGCTGTTTGAGAGCTTTTCTAGAGATTTAACATGGGCCTTGGCTAGGTCCGTGACGTGAATGTAGTCACGAACTCCTGTGCCGTCGGGTGTGTCCCAGTCGTCGCCGAAGACGACCACTTTTTCGCGGATTCCGGCAGCTACTTGGCTGACGAATGGGAGAAGATTGTTGGGATAGGTAGGGTCTTCACCAATGCGTCCAGATTCATGAGCTCCAACAGGGTTGAAGTAACGCAGTAGTGCTATATCCCAGTTCTCGGCTTTAGCCGTGTCCATGAGGATTTGCTCCATCATTGCCTTAGTGTGACCATAGGGATTTGTGGCGCGAATTGGAGCGTTTTCTCTGACTGGGATCTCGTCTGGATCTCCATAGACCGTAGCTGAGGAGCTAAAGACGATTTTAGATACACCATGTTTTTTCATGGCTGAGTAGAGATTGAGTGAACCAGTTATATTGTTAGTGTAATAATCTAATGGTTTTTCTACGGATTCACCTACAGCTTTGAGTGCTGCAAAGTGGATGACTGAGTCGATGTCGGGGTGTTGAACAAAGACTGAATTGAGAGAATCTGTATCTAGGAGGTCGACTTGCTGGAAGGTTATCTCGCGGCCGGAAAGTTCCTGCACGCGTTTCATTGCTTCTGCGCTGGAGTTGATGAAGTTATCAACGAGCACGAGCTCGTAGTCTCCTTTGAGGAGTTCAATGTTAGTGTGAGATGCAATATATCCGGCTCCGCCGGTGATGAGGACTTTGTTCATGAGAAAAGTGAGAGTGTATTGGGGGGCTAAGGTCTGCTCAGTTTATAGAACCATGATTTGATGGTGCCAAGCAGCTTTAAAAATGGGGGGCGTGAGTCGTGTTGAAAATCGGGATTCGCCAGAATTTTGGCGGCATCTAGGGCCGTAATAAATTCTCCAGTTTTAGGATTGAGGTAGGTGGGGTAGAGGCAGAGAGCGGCACATGCTAGCTGCGGTATGGAGAGTCGCCTAGTTCGACGAGGACAGTCGAGCCAATCGACCGTGAGTCCCCAGCCAGCGTAGAAGGGGATTCCATAGGTGTGTACTGTTTTTTTGTGTAGCAGCGCTTCGAAGCCCACAGTGGAGGTTAGTGTGTGCACTTCGTCTACCGCTTTGATCCATGAAATGATGTCTCCCTCTGTTACTAGGTGATCAACTTGGCTTTCGATACCCTCCCACAGTGGCGCGTCTTTGCGTGCACCAGCTAAAAGATCTGGGTGTGGTTTGTAACAGATGTAGGCCTCTGGATACTGTTTTCTCACTTCCGCCAACAGCTCACGGTTGTTGCGGAGCTTGGGGCTGCCGTATTTGATCGAGGCATCGGAATCAACTTGGCCAGGTATGAGAATAGTTTTCTTTCCTACTGAATCGATCGGTAATGTGACGTCGGATTGTCCGAGATTATATTTCGTAATCTTGTTGCGACATAAAAAATCAATTAACTGGTTCGTATTGGTTACTTCTGCGTCGGTAAAATCATGATTTTCTAATATATACTCAAGGCGCGATGGTGTCCGAGCATCGAAATAAATTCCTATATCATCAAAAACCCAAGAGAGGGGGAAATTGAAATTGGCCCCGAGTCCGCGGGAGCGTATGAAGCCGTCTTCTATACGGGTGACCGATAAATCCTTAGCGTATTTGGGAAGTTGTGTTGCGCCCCATACTAGTAGCTCGGGCTGAATCTTTTCCTCTGCTAGGTATTGCTGGACTTTTCTAACACTAGAGAAATTAAGTTTTTCTATTTTTGCCCCTAAATATAGGGGGAGAACCGATTTTTTCCACGGAGAAAGACCTATTGCGAGGTATTCTGGTTGTCTTTTTTTCCAGATCGAGTGCTGCAGCTTAATGTGCTCGATAATACGTAATAAATTACATGGCTCTTTAGTGTCGGGGTCAAAGTAATGCGTGTAGCGCAAGTAAGCTGCTTCAAAGAGTTTTTCTATAGATAGTCGATGCTTTCTGGGTGGAAGAGGGGCTGCTGAACGATCATCAGTAAGGCCCCAGCCAGCGTAATAGTTCCACCCATATGAAACTACTGGAATACGATGTATTAGAGCTTCCATTCCCATGTTAGAGGTACCTACATAAACTTTCTCGGCACAGCGAAAACATTCAGCGACACAGAAATCTTCTGGGAGTATTTTAATCTTTGGATGATTTAGTAACGCCGGAGTAAAGCAGCTATGTTTAGCTCGATATTGGTGGTCAGGATGGGTTTTAACATAGACTGGAGAATCTCCAGACTCGTCAATGGCGTCTTGGAGCATTCTATCGAAATCTGAAGCCGAGATCCCTCCGTACTTTAGGGCCGCGTCACCAGCTGTTTGATCGACAACGAGAACTCCTGGAGGAAGTTTACGACCTTGGTCGAGGTGACAATTGTATTTGGAAATCCCATATTCTCGGATTTTTTTTAAGGTAATATCAATTTCATTTACTGAAATAGGTTTACTCCAATGATTCTCACTAAGAACTTCACCATTGAGGTATCTAATAAGATCTGAGTTCCCCGTGGCATCGTAGTAGATGCCGTTTGTGTCAGCTACAATACTGTATAATGCCCAGCGACCATAACCTGGAAAGATTGAGCGCACGAAACCGTCTTCGAAAATTGTCGCCGTTTCGTTTTTTTGCTTAGCTGCTTTGATGGCGCGAAGGCCACTGTTTTTGTAGCCCCAACCTAAAAAATCTATAGAGCTTGTGTTTCTATATACTTTAACTAAAGGGTGAGAATGTGTTGACATGCATGAAATGGTTGAACTGAGTGCTAAGTAGAATTATATAATTACCTTATGCATGTCTATGGTGATGCTATTTTGTTGAGTAAGAATTTCGAGTCAGATATTTCGTTTAAATTTAAAATGTCAGCTTTAGAACCAAATTTAGTACGTATTGCAAATTTTATAACTGAAGTGTCTTCTAGGTCTAAATGAGTGTCGTCAATTTTCATATATTTATAACTTTGTGGATTGTCATAAATAAAGAAAACGTGGTTGGCATTGTTGCATGATTTAAACATGCGATCAATCCTCTTGTTGAGGGTGTGGTTTATAGACTGAATGTTGTGTTTAGGTTGTGAGCAGGTTCTGTTTTTGTTTTTAGTTGCAGCATAAGAATGCCAGTTATAGTGGGCTAATATATAGTTATGTTGTTTGTCTAAAGTGTAATATCTAAATGTTGAATCTAAATATATATTGATGTCATTTTGGTTTATGTGCTTCACCTTATCGTTGATAAAGTGATAATTAGATGAAGTGAACTTGATTCCCATTCCATGAACAGGGTGGGAATGGTTTTCGTGTTTCATGCAAACAGCGTGTGATTTATGGTCTAGATAATCGAGATTAATCAGAGGTGATTTTACTATACTCGCTATCGATGAAGGAGGGAAAAAGCCACTGTCAAATGGAAGACTGGCTTGTTTAATGCCAAATTTTTTCAGAATGTTTTGCTTGGTGTAGCATCTGAAACCTACAGGAATAATGGCAACCTCACCAGAATTTACAAGTTGTTGTAGTTTTATATCATAGGAAGTCCATTTAGCTGTAGATTTGAGAGCATTGTTATACTCACGCAGTTTTTTTCGAATAAACGGCCCATTTGGTCTAGATTCGTGTGCTAGCGCCATAAGATCTTTAGATATTTCAAGATCTTGGCTTTCAAATTCAACAGCGAGATCGCGTAAAAGGTTGACTGCTTTAGGCTTTAGTCTACGCATCGATTTCTAATCCTCTCTTCTTTGGGTAAATATGGAATTTGTTTTTTTATAAAACAAGATGTATGCCAGATTTTCCACTGTTCTGTATAAAGTTGGCGAGATAAAGACCATCCCAGCTTGTTGAATCCTGTTGATTGCGAATTTGTCAGCGACGACTGAATAGTCAGGCCGATACTGAGGCAATCAGCAAGTGTTTTGTGGGAAATCGGGGTAAAACAGGATTCCATTCTAGCAACAAATTCAGAATCAGCTCCAAACTCTTTTTCATCGTAGTATCCGATACTCTCTTGGGCTGATTTTAAAAACATGAAAGATGAACAGTTCCATTGTTGAATAGGAAAAGATTTTCTAGAGGAGAATCGGTTTTCTATAGGGTTGTACTTAATCCATCTTGAGGACGATGCGACAGCTAGAGGATTATATTGTAAAGGATGTGCCTGAATGGCTATTTTGTCACTGTGAGACCAGTCGTCTGCATCATGGAATGTAATGATAGAGCCGTTTGCCATATCAAGTGCTATGTTTCTACATCTGTATACTCCACGTCTAATTGGTGATTTGTGTACTATATTACGCGGAGAATGAGATTTTAATATGTCACAGGCAATTTGAAATGAATCGTCCTCGGAAGCATCATCAATATAGATGATTTGAAGGTTTTTATAGCTCTGATTGATCAATGAATTTAAAGCCAGAGCCAGGGTTTTATGACAATTATAACCACAAACAATGACGCTAATTAAATGACCGTTTGTTTGATGGCGGAGACTGCAGGTAGGCAATATCTCATTCTTAGTTAAATTGGCCAGAAATTCCTTAGAAAAAGAGCTGTAACGACCATTTTCTTCAAGAAGAATAGGAAAAGAGCTCTCTCTAATAATATTGGATAATACAAAACACTCGTTCAAATGCTTTGGATTAATCAAGGGCATTACCTTTTCTAGAGGAGAAGGAATGGAGGTTGATTTTAGCTGGTGACTGCAATACTCATACAATACTTCTTTGTGATAGTTGATATACAGTTCTTGAGCTTTCTTTTTAAGCGAGGGTTGTCGAGAATCTATGATCGCTTCTAATACTTGTTTAGATAGTGAAGAGTTTTTGTTTAGTAGCTTTAAGAAAAGAGATTCATCTTTGCTCAATGTGTCATGGTTGTACGATGGCCTTAACAAATACCCGTATAAGTATGCATCTTCAAGAAGAAGACTTTCAATGTTTGAGGTGTAGACAAATTTTTTTTTAGCTAAAAATTTGGACAGAATACGACTCTTACAAAGTAACCTAATTACCGGGTGAATAATATATTTAACGGTAAAAATTAAAAGAGTAGATTTGTTTAAATTAAAAAGTACCTTTGAATGTGGAGACATCTTTAGATCTAGACTTTTAGCTAGTTAGGGAGAATAGTGTGCACTAAGTCAAACCAATCTTGTATCCTATTTTCAACAAAATAGCCTTCGGCGCTTTGGTGTGCTCCAGCTGAAAGCTTCACTCTTAGTCCAGAGTTTTGTATAACTTTTATAAGTGTGTCAGCGAGCGCGTTTATTTTTTCTGAGTTTGAACAATCAATTAATACACCATTTCGGGATGTGATTAGTCGATTAGTTCCTGGGCAAGAGTTAAAGCCGATGCACGGAAGTGAATGAGCCATGGCCTCGACGGTTACAAGACCGAAGCCTTCGAAGAGTGAAGGTATACAAAAAATTTGAGAATCACCGTATTCAGAATCAATATCTTTTGTTGGGGGGTGAATAGTAATGGATGTATTTAAACCTGCCCTAGTTATTTGAGTTTGTAATTGGTTTTTGAGGGGACCATCGCCATAAATAGAGAGTTGCCAATCTGGACACAGCTTGTGAACTATTGACCAAGCTGAGATAAGGGTAGTGTGATCTTTAGGCTTAGCCAATCGGCCTACTGCAATTACTCGCTTCGGCCGATTTAGAAGTGGTGCTGATTTGTGATTTGGACGGGTGATGAAATTTCTAACGGTATATGTATGATCTTTTATAGATTCAGAGAAGTAGTTTCGGAATTCATCAAGGATGACAGTGTTAGCATTGGCGTTTGCGAGAGCCTTAAAGCGTAGTTTTTTATCATTGATATTTTGATCCCATCGGGCTGGATTTTCAAAATCTTCTTTAGGGACATTGTGCAGTGAAAGAACATATTTAATGTTTAATTTTGAAGCCACTAAGTAGGTGACAGCAAATGTGCTAGGTAGAAATCCAATAATGAGATCGGTGGGGTTATCTTTAAAATATTCTGTTACTCGATTAACTTTATCGCGGTTTTTTACAAACCATGCAAATTTGTTTAAACAGGGCGTACACTCAAACCTTTCCATGTACTTAGAAATTCGCTTGGATCTAATTTCTTTTTTAGTGGGCTTAAGCGCTGGAGTTACCTTTAAATTACGTAGTGTAACATTACAATTCAAAGGATAAAAAGGTCGGCCTAAGGTGTCTTCGTAAGTAATGATTTCTACTTGGTATCCTTGTGTTATTAATTGGTTGGCAACATTAACAACGACTCGTTCTGCGCCACCAGCTCTTCCGGCTATTCGGTCTAAAAACAATGAAATTTTCATTTTGGGAGGTGTCTGAATATGTTTACAGCTAACTGCTTGATAGAATCAGGCGAATTATATTCTAGTGCTTCTAGCCGACTAAAGGGTGGGAGGAAACGTAGCTGTTTAATATATGAGCCAAGCCATTCCTCGATAGATAAATGATGGATTTTTTTTATTTGTTTAAATAATTGAAGCCCGATATCGTGCGAAGCAATTTTGTTTATTGTAGAGGTGCTGTATAGCCTATAGTCTTCACGAACGAATTGTTTAGGGAGTGACGGTAGAGCTGCTGAGTTCAAGGACAGAGAATCTAATGTATGAGAGCATTCTGCTAGTGGAGTAATTTCTTTAGATAGCTCAACCTTCCGTTCCTTAAGTATCTCAATATCTGTACTTGAGTAGTCGTTTAGAATAGAGAGAGTTTCGTAAATTCTATTTTCACGAAGAATGTCAGGTAAGACTACTTGGATTATGGTGTCACCAACATATGCATCTTTCAATTGAGTAATAAACTGGTCAGTCTTGTCCATAGAGGATGATATTACGTGAATATCTAAAAGGTGCTCAAAATTAATATTGAGTATGACATGGTTTGATCTATGCGTTGATTCAATTATTCGGCCTACACTAACGGCCAATGCATTAGCATTCTCGTTGAATAGCTGAGGTGAGAAGTTAGCTTGTGACGTTTCTATGCCTATAGAAGACGGAGTAATTAACGAAGTTTTCGCCTCCAGAGCTAGTTGATCCTGAATGGTAATTAAATGATCGAGACAATCGAATAAGGATAAATTGATGTAAAGCATGACTAACAGAAAGTTCGTTTGAATCGCTTCAAACCGCGTTTAGGAGATTTGGCGAAATATTGAACAGCTAGTCTTGAAAACAACATTCTTTTTCCGTTGTTTCTGTAGTGGCGAATAATTAAGGCAAGCTGATCTTGCTTAGAAAATCTTTCAAACCGATTACCAAAAGAAGCATAGGAAAAGCGGTGCTTTTTCCATATATGTCGAACTGAGTGTTCGACACTTTCTCCACTTCTCCCAACATCTGACTTCTTATAGATGCAGAGCGGTTGGTTATTAGGCGTAGCAACAAACTGTCCGCCTTGATGAGCAAAGCGTAGGATAAATTCTAGATCCTGCAGCCGCGGTAAGTTAGTATCAAATTTACCGACTCTTCTATAAGTTTCTGTTGTGGCTAACATAGTCCAGAGGTAGCAACCGATTTTCCCATTAATTACTCCTTGTAAGGCGCCTTGAGTTAGGTCTGGAGATTTAATACGTTTTTTGCCCCCGCCTTCCCATTGCCAGTCATAAGAACTTAAACATATATAGCCATCTACTTCAGGGCTGACTTTATAAAGTTCGGTGAATTGGGTCTGTAGCTTGTGAGGGTACCAAGTGTCATCAGCATCAATCCAGGTTAGATACTTACCTCTGGCATTTTCTAGAACTGTATTTCGAGCATAAGGGCGTCCAAGGTTTTGTGAGTGGTGGTAGACAAGCACCTCAGCATGCAATCGTTCTAATTGATTGAGAACTTCAAGCGTTTCATTGTCATCACAGCCGTCATTAATAAGTATGACTTCAAGCGATCCAAGCCATGTTTGATTTAGAACTGATTCAACAGCATCAATAACTGATGGACCAGAGTTATATACAGGGATGCCGACGCTTAGTGTCGGCTGATTATTATGAAGGTCATTCATGGCTACATTTTTTATTCCTCTGTACAGGATGACTGTTTATTAAGATTGCTTTTCCCTAGCCTGATTCGCTAATCTACGCGAGAGACGACAAGTGACTTCCATTAATAAATTGTTTTTTCTCTGTTGATCAACATCGTAGATTTGATCAATAGTATCAGCGGATATAAATTCGTCTTCTTGAGTGGCTGTGGATGTTGGAGGGGCGCCAAAGTTAATTCCAAAATCACTTGCTAACATGGAAAGGTTAGCCGTGTTTGCCTCAGTGATAAGAGCCGCTACAGAAGGTTTCACTAGAGAACTTTTTTTGCCAGGTACAAATTTGTCAGAATTCCCAAGTATTCTTAGAAAGGTTTTACTCTCTGGAGTGCGTTTACCATTTTGTTTAGGGAGGCGGTTTTTTCTAAAATTTTGCATGATATCAATAGCTTCTGGGCTAAGAGATGGATTGCTGGGAGCAGAGGTTCCAGAAAGGTCTATAGATGGATCAATCAATCCGAAGAAATGTCTAACAACATCGCCGTTTGGTAGCTTATTTTTATTAAACTCAAAGACGTCAATAGATTGAAAAATGGATTTGTAAATTGAAAGAACACCGTAATTAATCGATTTGCCTAGCTTGATACGATGGTTCGCTTTTATGTGTTGCTGCATCAACGATGACCAGTATGCGACTGGCTCTCGGACGTACGCAATGATGTGGAATTTTGGATTATGAAAGATACCTTCAAATTTATTTTTGAGAGTTGATATCTCTTTGTCGCTCATAGTGAATAAATACTCACTTGATATTATAATAGATTTATATTTTTGCGTTACTGTTTTTTGAAGCCTTAGCAACCACTTATCCATCATTGAATTAATTTCTTCTTGGCTTAAAGATTCAGCTCTTTGTTTAAGATCTCTGGGGAGCCTTTCTTTTCTTTTACAGAGAGCGACTATTGCTTGGTTGTCATCTTCTTTGATTGGTGTTGTAGGAAATAAAATCCCTTTTTTTTCTAAATCTCCACTGAGACTTTTTAATGTGTTCTGAATTGAGGTCGATCCAGATTTAGGCATGCCGATATGAATAAAAATATCTATCGAATCAGCATTGGTTGAAGTGAGTTGATTTCGCATTGGAAATTAATAGAGTAGTTAATTATTGGATATTGCTATGAAGAATGTGATGCGTGCTATGTAGGGAGTAGTTCATACTCTATCGTAGATAGAGGCAATGATAGCTTTGACGACATATACAGTTAATAAAAGTACGCATATAGCGGTTATTGACAAATAAAGCCGCTTCGGGTTTTTGTAATCATCGGATAAATAAGGATTCTGAATTACAGAGAAGAAGCGTGATGTTGATATCGTTTCTGCTCGGGTTTTTTCAAGAATGAGTTCTGCTCCTTTTCTGAGGTTAGTGGCGAATTCCAGGTTTAATGTGAGTTCTTTATGTTGAGATAAAAGTTGATTAAGTTTTTGTTGGTCGGCACCAGAAAGTTCTTCAACTTGTTCTGCTATGATGGCATCGAGTTGTTTTATTGCCGTTTCTTGAGTGTGAATGTTAGGGGAATTTGGAGAACTAGTTTTGAGGGTGGTGAGTTCAATTTCACGGTTGATTCGTTCTAGTCGCAAAGTTTGTATTGCAGCCAGTTTCGCTTGAATAATCGCTTCAGGTTGTATTATTTTGTGTTCGTTCTGGAAGCTTAGTAGAGCTTTTTCTTGTTCTTTGATATTTTCGTGAGCTCTCTGTACTTCTGCTTGGGCAAAGTCCAGACGTCTCATAGCAATTTCCTTGTTAAGGTCATTAATGAACTTTTCTGTTTTTTCTAAAATATTTTGAGACAATTTGTAGGATAAATCTGCTGAAAATGATTCAACCGTAAGATGAATCAAGCCTGTTGCTTGATTATAATGTGCAATGATTCGTTTGCGGTAATAATCCAGTCGTTCTTCTATGGTGGAGTCTTTGTTGAGTCTAAATAGGTAGTCTTTTTCAGGTGAGGAGTAGTGTTCAAGTAAATTAAACTCTTTTTCAGCTTCTAACAACAAGTCGGCTGAATGGATGAAGCCGATGGCTGCTTGTGTGTCTAGGGTCCCTGTGTGACTACCTCCAATCATTGCTAGTATCCCAACTGAGGCTTCAGCGTTGGAACTTTCTTCGACCACTACTGAAAATTGGGATTCCGAGACATATCGATCTTGAGCAAATGCATAAAGATAGATGACTGGAATCGCGCATACACATAGAAGTAATATGGCAAGTAATGGTGTATTTTTACGTTCAGACATAGTGAAAGTGTTGCTTTACTGAGTTCCGTTTGGATTCTTAGTATTTTTTTTACGAGTAGCTTTTTTAGCTGTTTTTTTCTTGGTAGCCTTTTTGGCTAATTTTCGGGCCATTTTTTTGGCTGTGATGGGATCTTTTTCTGCTATGAAATTAAGATAACTATCGATGCCTTCATCTATTGACTCATAGTAGGAGGCGTTACCATTTCTTAGAAAGATGGCGCTTTCACATGATTTTTTTAAAGTGGTGAGGTTGTGAGCTACAAAAATGAGTGATGCTCGTTCCTTAATTTCTTCAAAGGCCCGTTCGGCTTTTTGGCGGAAAATGGCATCACCAACTGAAGTGAGCTCATCTATGAGGTAGTAGTCAAAATCAAAGTTGATCGACAAACCAAAGCCTAATCTTGCTCGCATTCCTGAGGAGTACGATTTGACTGGCATATCAAAAAAATCACCGAGTTCGGCAAACTCTATGACATTTTTAATAATGTATTCTTTTTCGGCCTTAGTGAGCCCATTAATGCGGCAAGCGAACTCTATGTTTTGTCTGCCAGTTAGTGAGCCTTGAAAACCAACACCGACTCCCAGTGGCCAAGAAATAGAGGAATTCGATTTAATTGTTCCGCTATTTGGTGCTTCAGCACCTCCAATCATACGTAAAAGTGTGCTTTTTCCAGCGCCGTTAGGCCCAAGGATGCCGATGCTCTTTTTCTCAGGGATGCATAGAGAAATGTCACGCATCACGTCATGGGTCTTACCACCTTTAAGATGGTAATATTTGGTTACGTTAGTGAGTTCTATCATCGCTGAGCTAGGTAGTGGCGATTATTTCGGTAGGTCATAAAGCCAAGAGATAGACTAATTAGGGCAAACAGAGCTGGATAGGCAAGGTTGACTCCTGGGGCCTTATAGTTAGGAAAAAGGCACATACGAGAGTACTCAATGGTGTGTACAAGAGGGTTAAGCAAAAGGTATTTTATGTGCGTTGCTGGAATGTTTGATGAAGGATAGAGTACGCAGGAAATGAAGAGTAGAGGGCGCTGGATGTAGGCGATAATTTTCTCAAGTTCAGCGAATTTAGTACATGCAATGCCGAGAGCAATGCCTAAGCCTGAACCTATTGCCCACGTACAGACGATACAGAAAAACAGAGTAAAAAGATTGTCAGTAGAAATGGGAATACCAAACCAAGATCCTACGAGACAGAACACGGTAAAAGCAAATGAAGAAGAGAGTAGGTCGAAAAGAAATTTTGATATAAAAGGATCAAGAGGTTGTACTTTTTTAAAGACAAGCAAGCCTTTGTTAGAGCTGATCGCACCGATACCTGAAGACATAGGGCCAGTTAATAATTTCAATAACATAAAGCCACAGAGTAGGAAAAAAGCATATGGTACTTCACCTGAGCTTCTGCCTAACACAGGACCTAGAATGAGACCTAGTATAATGACTGATACAAGTGGATCGATGAGCATCCATACGAACCCTAACTTATACTTTCCAAATCTCGTAATGGCTTCTCTCTGAAGGAGAGCTTTGGTGACATATACTTGAGTTTTCCATGGGGAGTGCTCACGAATTCGGATAGGCATTTGCTGAAAAATCCAGTAGAGGTTAAAATGCGGTGCCTATGCGGGAGAAGTTAGATACCTGACTGAAGGGTAATATATTTCTGATCATTCTATTCCATCGGGCAAGTGGGGCTTCGGTGACGTAGACGATGTCGTCGCCGTGAACTAAGAAGCGACTGGCGTAGATTACCCCTGATGGGTCGCTTAGGTTGAAGCGGAAGATGGTAGCTGAATCATTGGAAGTTTTCCGAAAGACAAAGACTCCTGTGACATCGGCTCGGTTTGAGCTGACTCCGCCACCTTGGCCGATGAAGTCGGCTAAACGGGCATCATTGTTAGGAAAAGGGTAAGATCCTGGGCGATTGACGGCACCTAAGATCGTCACAGCATGTTTATCACTTTTTTGGATTTCTAGTATATCACCATCTTGAGCGAGAATATTTTTGGTGGTAACTTCCTTGTTGTTTAGTAGGTAGGTACGTCCTTCTCGGTGGAGTTTATATTCGCAAGTGAAGGGTTCGATGGCTGTCCCACCGCTTTTAGCAACGAGGTCGGCGAGTGTGACGCCTTTACGATCGATCTGCTGTTGGCCTGGCTTGTTAGCGATGCCTATGACATTTGCTGTAAGAGGAAGGCGTGAAATTCTGTTAAGTGATACTTGTGCTGTATTGAATACTGTGGAATACGCATTTTGTATTTCGTTTTGAACATCTGTGATTTCTTTACCAATTACATTAAAATCACCGGCGTAGGGTATGGAGATTTTTCCTGATTGAGGAACTTCGATCGGGCCAAATTGAACTGGGCGTCCATCTCGGCTTGAAAATCCTCCCGTTTCAGCGGTATCAATCACTTGGAGAGCTAACTTATCGTAGGGGCGGATCGCATCAGCATATGTTTTGATGAGATCAGTTTTAGGAATGGAGTTGCTCTGGATTATCTGAGGCTTGTTGATCTCGGTGATGTTGAGATTGTTAACGTCAATAATCACGTATTCGTTGGTGGGGAATTTCCCTTCTTTCTGGGCGTCATGGATAGCATCCATATTTGTAGGCCCCTGTTCAGGAGTCCACTGACAGGAGTTGAGTAGTAGAAAACTCGCGAGAGTTGAGGTGAGCGCTAGAAGCTTCTTCATAGTGTTTTATTGAATCGTAGCAGGCTCAGCAGAGGGGAGTTCGATATTGCTGAATGTTTCTGGTGTCGAGTAATGTTGAACGAGATCTTGGTGAGGTTCGAAAAGGGAGTTGAAGTCGGCAGGCCAAGCAATTTTACAGCGACCAGGTGAGGAGTAGAGGCGCTGGTAGAATGTGCCTTGGGCTTGTGAGGTCTGCTTTAAAAGTGCGACAAAATTGTTGACGTGCTTTTTTGAGACTCTGCCGTGTTGCGTCCAAAAATCATCTAATGAGCCTTGAAAGGTGAGTTTTTCGAGATCGAACGCGGCCTTTCCAAGGGTGATGAGAGGTGTGTTGTGGATCAGAGCTGAGAGGCCGACGGAGCTGTTTACCGTGATACAGCCACGTGCATTATCTAAAATCGTAGGTAGATGTATGCGGTCTAGATAGAGGATGCGTTGGTTTCCTATATCTTCACGGATTTTTTTGATGAGATGGAGGTAGTCTTTATAGCCACGGTCCATAGGATGGATCTTAAAGACGAGTTTGGTGCCTTTAGGCGCGTGCTTTTTAAAAGAAGCTGCGACAGTGCAGATAAACTCTTCCATACTCTGGAAGTGCGAGCGAATGGTGATTTGGCTGTCGGTATGGACCTGGAGTGGTACAAAGTAATATTTGCCTGACCATTTACCGGCAAATATCTTATCAAAACAGCTTTGTTTTTTGCGTCCTTGAAAGCGCAAGGCACCTCGGATGTTTGCGACTAAATGGTGGCCAACGCTGAGCGTGCGCTGGTCTTGATAGTGGCAGTACTGGCGGGCAAAAGTTGCCATAAATCTTGAGAATAGAAAGAAGAGGCCAAATTGCACCATTTTACATGGAGTACTCATGCGAGCAAGCTGTGCTGGTTTCTCAGGGGGAGTGACCGCTTGATCTTTGTTAAGAATTTCAGTCCAACGGTTCTGGAGGTAATCGAATTGGTTACGTTGACGGGAGTAAATACTGCAAAAGTCTGGTCTTAGTAAACCTAGCTCAAGAACGATGCACTCGATGCCTAGTTCTTCGGCGAGATCCCAGCCAATGAGGTTGTATGGGCGGTATTGGTTGTAGAGGATGAGGGAGTCGACGTCGTGTTCAGAAATATAAGCTCTGAGCCAGTTCTCAAATTCATCGAGTGGTGCGTCAAAGTCGACAGTTGCTACGCCTTTCCATTTATAAATCCAGTCCCCAGCGTGGAGTACTACTTTGGTGACCTGTGTGCCCTTGTCGATCAAATCTAACGCAAAATTTGTGAGACCTCCCTCCCAATCGCCCTGAAGAATAAGTGCGTTGTTGAGTTGCTTATGTCGTTTTGGGTGCATTAAAAGGCGTGTCTGAGTGAGAGTAGGCTGCGGCACACGGTGCTAACTGCTCGATTACTCGGAATAGAATGCGATAAGAGCATATGCAATGCCAAAAAACGGAATTGTGTAATGTTTGGCTAGCCAGAGAGCTTTGTTAATTCAATAGTTGTTCTTCTATCTGTTCCATATGCGCATTGACTTTCTCACAGACACTTATTCGCCTGATATTAATGGTGCAGCTCGAACTCTACGACAGATGGTAGATGGAGTGAAGTCAGAAGGGTGGGAGGTGCGAGTGATTGGCCCTCATGCTGATAGTTCCTTGGCTATGATGTCTTTTCGCGTGCCGAAGTATAGTTCGGTGAATGTGGCTTTGTTGAGGAGTAAGACGATTGAGGAGTTTTGGTCTCAGATTAGACCAGATGTGGTGTACATTGCGACCGAGGCATTTCTTGGAGCAGCAGGGCTTAAGGCTGCAAGAAAAATGGGGATCCCTGTGATCGCTGGTTACCACACGAATTTTAACCAGTACGCAAAAAGTTTTAAGCTAGGATGGTTGGCGCAGCCAGCGGTGCGCTTTTTAAGGAAGTTTCACAACAAGGCATCTGCGACTTTAGTGCCTTCAGATTCAGTGAAGTGCGAACTAGAGGGGTTTGGTTTTGAAAAATTGCATGTACTTGGTCGTGGTGTTGATTCTGAGCGATTTCATCCTTCCAAGCGTAGTGATCTCTTACGTGAGAAGTGGGGAGCTAAGGATGGGACGCCTGTCGCGATTTTTGTGGCGAGGATTTCACCGGAAAAGAACCTAAAGTTGCTTTCAGAGGCATTTCAAGCATTGCAAAAAAAGAACCCTGAAACTGTGTGTGTAGTTGTCGGGGATGGACCTTCTTTTGTCGGTTTTCAGTCGAATAATCCGAATGTTCACTGTCAGCGGTTTTTGCAAGGGAGGGAGCTAGCTGAGGCGTATGCTTCAGCCGATATATTAGTGTTTCCTAGTCTTACAGAGACATTTGGAAATACGATTACGGAAGGATTAGCTTCAGGCTTGGTGGTGGTGGGCTTTGATTATGCCGCTATCCAAATGCATGTATGCGATGGAGAAAATGGGTTTTGTGTGCCGTTTGGTAGGGAAGAGGATTTTTTGAGGAAATGTGAAAAAGCGTTGGACGAGGTGTCGAACATAGATTTGCGTAACGCGGCAGTAGAAAGTGTCCGCGATGTGACTTGGGATAGGGTGACTCAGAGGTTTAGGAAACTTTGTGAGAGCTTGGTTGAGCGAGTTTAACCTTCGACTTTTTCTTCAAGTTTCTTCTGGAGTTTCTTGGACAGCAGTGGGCGGAGTAAACCGTAGAGTAAATAGAGGGTGAAGAGAAGTGTGGGTGTGTACCAGCGGGTTTGTTCGTACATGATGAGCATGATGAAGATGGCACCGAGTACGACTCCCCAGAGTGAGCCTTTGGTTTTCCAATCGACTTTTTTGAAGCTGGGGTAGCGGACATTACTGAGCATGAGTGCTGAGAGACCGAGCATGACTGCGGCTAAGACGTAGTTCCAAGCTCCGAGGTTAATCTCGTTTGCGGAATCACCTCGATAGAGGTGGATGATGAGGAAGGTGATAGAGGCAATGAAGCCGGCTGCCATTGGGATGGGGATGCCACGAAAGTCCATGGTGTCGCCCGGTTTTTTAGGGATGTTAGCGAGGCAGTTGAAGCGAGCGAGGCGCATGGCGCCGCAGAGTAGATAAATGAAGGCGATGGCCCAGCCGAGTTTGAAATCTCCGAGTTGTTCGGATAATGGAAAGAGTACGGCTTTAGAAACGAGCAGAGCTGGAGCCATACCGAATGAGACGACGTCGGCAATGGAGTCAAATTCCTGACCGAATGGGGACTCTTGGCCACCTAGACGGGCAAGTCGACCATCTAGGAGGTCGAAGATACAGGAACCGAAAATCAACATAATTGCCTGTTGGTAGAAGGTATAGGCGTCAATGAACTCGTCGTGCTGCATTCCCTTGAAAATGGTAAGTACAGCGAAGAACCCACAGCAGAGGTTACCCGCAGTCATTAGATTGGGCAGCAGGTAGATTTTAGGTTCCTCGTAGGGTGTGTTTGGTTCCTCGTGGCTCATGTCAGTGCTAACTAGCCACATTTGTTTGGGAAGAAACAGTGGAAAATGTGAGGGGATGTGATTAGCTTCTGAGGTATGGCTGAAGCAACGACATCAATGGTGGATTTATTGGCTCAATATCCAGGTGCGCGCCGGGCGCTTTTTGCCCGCTATCACATTGGCGGATGTAGTTCGTGCGCTTATAAAGATGAGGAGACGCTTGGTGAGGTTTGCGAGCGCAATGAAATTGATGTGAATGAAGCCATTGCACATGTGTTGCAGAGCCACGAGGTTGATAAGGCGATGCTTATTTCTCCAAGTGAGGTGAAGTCGTTGTTGGACGATGGCCGAGATTTTGTGTTCCTAGATACCCGAACCAGAGAGGAACATGAGGCTGTAACGATTGCTGGCTCAGAGTTTATGACACAAGAGCGGCAGCAGGAGTTGTTTGGAAAAGCGAAAGAGGATGATGTGATTGTGTTGTACGATCACACGGGTGGGAGAGTGTTAGATACCTGCGCTTGGTTTCAAGGGCATGGTTTGAAAGGTACGCGGGGAATGTTGGGGGGAATCGACGCTTGGAGTAAGGAAGTTGATAAAGCTATTCCACGCTATCGTTTGGAAATGGACTAATGGGTCCACGGGGACTCGATGAGTTCTGAATGGACGATGATTTTTTCGTAATGTTGAGCCCGTAGGTTTTGGCGGTATTGGGCGATTGCGTCTTTCCTGCGAGAGGTTTCGAGTGCAGCTATGATCTCGGGTTTGAGTTGTTCGAAATTGGCCAATTCTGCCGAGCGCTTGGCAGTCACCACGATAAGGTGCCATCCGATTTTTGTTTCGATGATCCGAGGTTGATCGAGAGGAAGCGCGAAGGCTTGTTCGGCAAAGTCGTTGGGGAGTCGTTCACGTTGCATCCATTGGAGATCTCCGCCAGCTTGACTTGTTCGAGGGTCGGCGCTGAGTTTTTTTGCGAGTTCGTCAAAGTTGGTTGATGTGAGCTTGAGTTTGGCTTGCTCGAGTTTTGCGAGTGCTTGTTGCTCGTTATGGTTGAGTTTGGATAAGAAAATGTGGCGAGCTTTGATGCGTTCTGGAGTGGTGAGTTCTTCACGGTGATCACTGTACCAGGCTCGGGCTTCGTCAACGCTGACGGCGATGGCTGGGGCGATTTTGCTATCGATGTATTTGTTTTGTTGGAGACGAGCTGCGATGCGGAATTCTAATTCTTTTTTATGTTTGAAACCAAATCCTTTGAGAGTGTCGGCCATTTGTTGTGGAGTGGAGAAACGGCTAGTAAACCGCTGGATTGCGGAAGTGATTTCAGCTTGGCTGACTGGGAAAGTGTCATCATTGAGAGCAATTTTTTCTCGGAGAATGGAGTGGTCAATCAGCTCGTCTAATACCTTTATGCGAAGTGTTGCGCGTTCAGCGGCGGTGAGTTCGGCTCTATTACGGCCATTTCTCCAGAGGTATTCATCTACACCATAGTCGACTTGTGAAAGATAGATGGGGACGGTGAAAACACGGGCAATGATATCTCGGTCTTGGTCTAGTTGCATTTTCTTCACGTGGGAGTTATGCATTTTGTCCACCTGCTTTTTGAGTGGGCCAGTGAAAAAGATGAGGTCACAGAGGAGGTAGAGCATGAGCGCTGACCAAGCGATGAGGCGCACTACGAATTTTTTTCCCATTTTCATCTGCGAGGTAGGCTAGATGAGCAGACACAAAAAAGCCACACAACTTTCGCTGCGTGGCTTTTTGCGAAAATGTGTGAGGTGAATGATTAGTTAACAGCAACCGCTTCTGCGCCAGTTTCACCGGTACGGATGCGGATGGCTTCGTCTACGGTGGAGAGGAAAACTTTACCGTCACCGATCTTGCCTGTGTTTGCGCTTTTGACAATAGCTTCAGCGACTGTCTGGGCTTGTTCGTCGTCTACTACGATGTCGATTTTAACTTTAGGAAGGAAGTCGACGGTGTATTCGGAACCACGATAGATTTCAGTGTGACCTTTTTGACGACCGAAGCCTTTTACTTCAGTCACAGTCATGCCCTGTACGCCTACTTCAGCGAGAGCTTCTTTCACTTCTTCGAGTTTGAACGGCTTGATGATTGCTTCGATTTTTTTCATAGCTTAAAAACGTTAGTCTTGGATTGTGGTTAGCAATTCTTGTGCCAACTTTTTTAGAACTCAAGATTTCGGTTGGATGCTTATAAGTTAGGGAAGAGCGGCGATGCTGGCAAGATTAGAAACCTAGATTGTGAGGAAGTGTTTAACGCAGGATGTATCGGGCACCAGGGAGCTGAAGGATAAGACGCTTCATTTCTAGCTTGAGAAGGGTGGAAATGACTATGGGGACAGGGAGTTGTGTGCGCTCGACAATGGTGTCGATGAGTGATTCGTCTTTGCTTAAGACTTGGAGAATTTGTTGTTCCGTGGGGTCGAGTTCTGGAGTGGGAGTGGAGTCTGGTTGAATCTCAAGTTGGGGATGAAGTGGTAAGGTCTCGAAATCTTCAAGGATATCATGAGAGGAACTCACGAGGGTGGCTCCATCGCGAATGAGTTGGTTACAACCGGCTGAGGTAGGACGGTCGATGGGGCCGGGGACAGCGTAAATAGTTTTCCCCATTTCGGCACCGAGGTTTGCTGTGATTATTGATCCTGACCACTGGGGACACTCGCAAACAAGTATGGCTGATGACCATGCGGCGACGATTCTGTTGCGCATGGGAAAGGTCTTTTTATCTGGGGCTGTGTGAAGTGGGAATTCGCTGATGATTGCTCCATTTCCGTCGGCAATCCGTTCAGCGAGGTGCATGTTTTGCGGTGGATAGAGTTGGGCGAGGCCTGAGCCGAGGATTGCAATAGTTCGGCCTTTCGCATCGAGAGCAGCTTGGTGAGCAAATGTGTCAATGCCGCGCGCCAGTCCGGAGATGATGGTGAAGCCGCTACGCGCTAATTCGGAAGTAAGCTTGTTGGCAGCGTGTTGCCCGTAGTGAGTGGTGCGTCGCGATCCTACGACCGCAATGGCGTGTTTATCATTTTTCTCAATTTCACCCCAGATGTAGAGAGCCAGTGGTGGGTCGTACATATTGCGTAAGGGCGATGGATAATCGCTATCCTCTTGGGTGAGAATGGTAATGTTGCGTTTTGAGGCTTCATTGAGCTCTGCTGACAGGTCGATATATTGATCCCAATGGGAAATGATCTGCGCTGTTTCTGGACCGATTCCTTGAACTTGGATGAGTTGGGAGGATGGAGCTTTTAGGATAGCTTCAGCTGAGCCTAAGTTCTCAAGTAACCTGCGGACGCGGATAGGCCCGATTTTCGGGAGCATGTTGAGGGCGATGAGAGCTTCACGAGAATTCATAGAGAAGTCGACACAGAGACTTTTGTTAGAATACGTAGTTCTTAGGTGAGGGCAAGAAAAAGCCTTGGGTAAGTAGGCGCTGTGGACTATTTAAAATGTCTTGGTGTGACAATACTATGGGTGATGGGAGATTACTGAGTGAATTTTTTGCTGACGATTGTCATGCTGATGAGCGAGCTGAGGGGCATAATGATGGCGGCGTAGAGTGGGGACATGAGTCCGGCGCAGCAGACGATTAGAGCTGTTAGGTTATAAATGACCGTGTAGCTGATGAGGTTGATTTTACGGCGACGGCGCTGGCGTGAAATGTCCACCATAGTTGGCAAGAAGCTCATGGTCTCATCGGTGAAGAGGAAATCTACATCAGCGGTGAGCATGTTGATATTGGCAAATGGTGCGCCGCTGAGTGAGGCGGTTTGGAGGGCTGGAAGGTCATTGACTCCGTCGCCTAAGTAGAGGACTTTTTGCTCTTTTTCTAAGTTTGCGATTTGCTTCTTCTTATCCTCGGGGAGCATGTCGCCTATGTGTTCGTGGATGTGTAGCTGGTTGGCTAGTTTTGCGACGCGGTCAGAAGAATCACCAGAGAGGATCATGCAGGAGCTGTTGAGTTGGCGCTGTAGCCGATCAATGGCTTCCGCAGCTTCAGAGCGTGCTGCTTCTGCGAAGTAAAAATCGGCGATGATTTCTCCATTTTTTCGGAATTGGCAATGGAGTGATTCTCCATCGAATGCATGTTCGGGGCGGCCGAGGTGGTAGCTGGTGCCATCGGCGAAGGTCAGCTCACTTCCTTTGCCGGGGATTTCGATCACTTGCGCTTGAAGTTTGCTAGAGGTGATGCCCGCTTTGATGAGTTGGGAAAAGAGCGAGCGAGAAAGCGGATGGAGTGAGCTACGGGTGAGCGTGAAGAGGGCGTCTTGGTGGCTGGGAGAGAGATTTAAAAGTTTTTTTGGTTCTTTGAGTTCAGGTTTATCGAGAGTGAGAGTTCCTGTTTTATCAAAGACTACTTTTCCGATGTGGGTGAGTTGCTCCCAGAAGCGGGCTGTGAGTGGGAAAATGCCGAAACTGTGTGCGAATTTAGAGCTTCTTGTATCTAACAATGGTAGAGCTAAGCCGATGCCGCATGGGCAAGAGACTACATAGATTGAGATCAGGACTTGGAGGGACTTCACCCAATCGTTGGTGGAAACGAACCAGGAGATAGCTGCTAGGATTCCGAGTAGGATGATGACTCCCAGGTAGACTTGGATGGCTTTTTGTTGGGCTTGCCTGTTAGAGTTGTCGGCTTGCCGACTGTCGGTTGCTAGTAATTTTGAGATAGAATCGTCTGAGCTAGTTGCGTGGTTAGTTTGGACTTCGATGCTTTCGGCGCTTTGGTTTACTGCACCTGCAGGGATGGCATCGGTATGATGGAAGAGCTGCGAAGTAGGTTCACCAGTGATCCACGCGAGTGAGAGGTCAGCTTTTTCTGAAAGAAGTCGAGATTCTACAGGGACGACTGTGCCGGGAGGGATGAAGATGACGGAGTCGCTGGGGATGTCTTCTGTATCCAGCTGGGTGCCAGATTTTGTGCTGTAGAACTCGGGGATAGTGGTGTCGGTTTGGAAGCGTTTGTTTGCGCGATTGAGTGAGGAAATCTGGAGTTGCTTTCCTAACAACATGAGGAAAGTGAAGATGGCGACAAAGTCGAAGTAGAAAAGGTCTTCGTGACCTGTCGCCCAGCCTACGAGTGAGCCAAGGTAGGAAATGATGAGGCCAAGGGAAATGGGCAGATCCATGTGGATACCACCGAGGCGGAGCGCGCTCCATGCTCGTTTAAAAAAGTAAGAACCTCCAACGACAAGAGTGAGAGTTGAAGAGGCAACGGTAATGGTGGTAAGAAGACTAGAAAGCTCTTCGGTGGTTTCCATGCCATTGTAGCGTGGAAGTGTAAAAGCCATGGTGTTCATGGCAAGGGCACCACAAATACCTAAGCGGACTACCAGTGAATCTGTAGTGCCAGCCTGTTTTCCTAGTTTTTTAGGGAGTAGCTCGTAGCCTAGCCTGTGAAGTTCATCGGCGAGAGCGACGATGTCGCAGTTGTTTGTTTGGTAGGTGAGTTCGAAGGCTCCTTGGGTATTGTCTGCACAGGTTTCAATGACTCCATGATGCTTTTTCGCCACCGTTTCAACGAGCCAGACACAGGCCATGCAGGACATACCGCTGAGTCCGAGTGTGAGGGTGCTTACTTGTTGGTTGTTTTGGGCATTTACAGATTCTAATAACCATTTCCAATCTTTTTGTTGGAATGGACGCTCTCGCAGTGGTGCTAGGGTATCGTCCGCTTTGAGGTCATAAAATAATCCCAAGCCGCCATCGTGAATGAGTTGATAGACGCTTTCACAGCCGCGGCAGCAGAATTCTTCGCTCTCAGATTTTACAGGGGTGGAGCAATGTTTACAGGTGTGCAAGAAACTTAGTGAGTTTGGAGTGATCGATCTATGCTATGTGACTAGTGACAACAGGACGGGAGATCTTTTGTGGTTTCTTCTGCTGAACTGGGGGTGGTTTGTTGCTCAGAGTCTTTTGCTTCTGCAGTTCCTGTGAATGGCAGGGTGCCTTGGAGTCTGATAGCTAGGATGATGGTGATTGCGACGAGGAAGGTGCTGCGTAGTCTATTTTTCCACGGGCCTGGAATCCATTTCGTGAGCATGTGGGTTGAGGATTGGGCAGCCCACAGCAATGGGACAGTACCGAGGCTAAAGCAGAGGGCGATTTTAGCTCCGGTGAGAGCCGATCCAGAAAGAAGCGAGACGCCAAAGATAAGGTAAAGTGGGGTGCAGGGAAGACATGGGGAAATCATTCCTAACAGGCCACCGGCAATGCCTGGAGGTTTATTTTGTGCCCAGAACTTCGCTTTGTAATAGGGTCTTGTGAGGAAGTTGAGCCGTGGGACTTTAACTAAGTTTGGAAAGGCTGTGATGAGTAAAAATGGGATCATCAACCATGGCAAAATGACTGCTGGAGAATCAAAGAAAAAGCTGAGTGGCTGTTTGCCGAGAGAGCCTGCAAGAGCTCCGATGAGTGTGTAGGAAATGACGCGACCGCTGTGGTATGCTGTGGTCTCTAACAATGCATGTTCGCGGTTTTTGCTGCGGCTAGTAACTGAGCAGGCGAGAGGTCCACACATTCCAACACAATGGATGCTAGTGGCAAGGCCGGCGCTGAGAGCAGCGATGGAGCTCATTTCGTTCATTTATTTGTTAGCGATGGAGATGATTGTGACCCAAGCGCCGATCAATAAGACGTGCATGAGGATGACCCAAAACCAGATACTTTTATAAAAGTTGAGGATTTTCATTGTTGTTCTTTGTAAAGGCGTGGGCTTGGCCCGAGAAATCTTGCAGGGAGATCTAATGAGGAGTTGTCATCGGCTGTGACTGCGAAGTTGATGTCCTTTGCTCCATCATAGTCATCGAAGGGGGAGAGCACAGAAACTGTTAACGAACCTTCGGCTAGTGGGGCTACTTTCAATTGGCGTTCGTCGGCTTGAAGCTTGAGAGTGTCTTTGTCTTCAAGTTCGATAGTGTATGAAACTTCGCGGTTGCGTTTGTTAGTGAGGTGGATGACGAAGGTGTTTCTGACGCCTTCTGGAGTAGCGCTGTAGGTGGTTCCCTGCATGCGCACGAGTCCCGCATAGAAGGGTTTCGCTTTTGAAATGAATGTTGCGGAAAGCGCGCCCATGCCAAGCAAAGTGAAAATGGCGTACATTAGGATCCTAGGGCGAAGGATTTTCCGTTTCCCAGTGTTGATGCCTGCGCTGGAATCGTAGCGGATAAGACCGGTTGGTCGCTTCACTTTACGCATGATATCATTGCAGGCATCGATGCAGGCTGAGCATGCTACGCATTCTAACTGGAGACCGTTGCGGATATCGATTCCAGTGGGGCAGACGTTTACGCAGCGTTTACAGTCGATACAATCACCATGTTTTTCTTCTTCACCTTTGCGGATTTTACCTCGCGGTTCACCACGTTTGTGGTCGTAGAATACAGTGACTGTTTGGTCATCTGTGAGTGCTGATTGGAATCGGCCGTAGGGACAAAGGATTATGCAAAATTGTTCGCGGAACCAACCGAAGCAAAAGGTGAAAATGGCGGTGAAAGAGAGGATGAAAAGGAACTGAGTAATATTTTCAGTGGGAGCTGAAGTCATATTACTCCAGACTTTTGGGATGGAAATGAAGTAGGCGAGGAAGATGTGAGCTAGGATAAACGAGGCGAGAACATAGAGTCCCCACTTGATCGTTCTCTTCAATATTTTAGAGGGAGTTCTCGGTGCTGCATCGAGTTTTTTGCGTTTGGGGGCATCGCCATCGACAAGTCGTTCGATGCGCCTGTAGAGATGCTCTAGAAATACGGTGTAGGGACAAAACCAACCGCACCAGACTCTGCCTACAAGTGATGCCAATACAAAGAGGGAGAAAGCGAGTCCTGATACTAAGAAAAAGAATACCCAGAAGTCTTGGGTGAGAAGAGTGAGGCCGAAAAGATGAAAGCGTTGTTGTTCAAGATCGATAAAGACAGCTGGGTGGCCATTAATCTGAATCCATGGGAGTGCCGCGTAGATGAGGATTAGAAACCAAGCAGTGAGACGCCGGCGAATGGTGAAAGAGCCTGATACGTCTGCGGGATGAATGTTAAACTTAGAGCCATCTTCATTAATGGTGGAAAGGGTATCTAAGTTTGGTGTTTTCCGTTGTGATGCCACGAGGTGTGAATGAGCTTAAGGAGAAAATAGGGGACTAGCCGCAGAGCATTTGGCTCCACGACTAGTTAGATGTTAGGTGAGACTATTTTTTATACTCGGCAAAGTCTTTAGGGTTTTCGTCGATGAGGTAGGCGGTGACTTCGGCGACTTGTTTTGGAGTGAGTCCGGATTTGCCCCAAGCTACCATTTTTAGACCATTGAGGCCATTGCTTCCAGCAGGAGTTCCTTCATTGATGATTTTGAAAACATCCATCGGCTTGCCACCATAAAACCACTCGCCGTCATTGAGAGCTCGTCCAGTAGTTCCGCCATTGGCTGCGAGATCAGCGCCGTGGCAGGCCGCACACATTTGAGTGTAGATACCTTTGCCTGAGGCGACTATTTCGCTGTTGGTGCTCCATTCGTTGACGAGTACACTGTCGTCAAGTTTGGCGAGTGTCTCTTCTAGAGCTTTTTTGCGGACAGCTTCGATCTGTTCTACTTTCGCGTCCATTTGAGCCTTCGATGAAGGGAGTAGGTCGAGGGTGTAGTAGAGAGTGTAGTAGATGAAGAAGGCTGCGATTGCGCCCCAGAGAGTGAAGAGCCACCAATTGGGTAGCTTTTGGTCAAACTCCTGGATGCCATCGTACTCGTGGGTGCGAAGCACGACTTCACCCTTTTCACGTGCGTAGTCAGCGCGCTTGATGGCTTCGTTAGAAGTGACTGGATCTTTTTCCATTTTGTCCATGGTGTGAGAAATAATAGGGGTTAGTCGTCGAGTTCGATGGCTGTTTCAGCGATTTTTTGAGCTTTCTGCTTATCCATTTTGAGGGCGTAAACCATGTTGAAGATGAATAGCCCGAGGGTGACCAGAAAGAAGGTGATCTGAGCCAGTTGTTCCGGATTTTCTAAAACGTATTTTTTAATCATTCGTCTATCTGGTTAGCGTTTGGCGGTTTTATCTTTGCGCTTTCTATCAGGGTCTTCCCAAGGAGCTGATACGGGCTCTTTAGGATTGCCGTCTTCGTCGAGAGGGACGTTGTAGACTCCGAGTTTCTGCATGTAGGCGATCAGCGCGACGATTTCTTTCTGGGCCAAGGTGGCCTCGATTTCTTGTCGGCTCATATCGTCACCCGCCCATGGGATGTATGGGTTTTGGTTGACGATAGATTTGGAGATCTCAAGTGCTTGATCTTGAGCGTGCTGTTCAATTTCATGCGGAGTCATTGTCGGGTATGGGATGTTGAGGAGTGACTGTACTCGGATCTTTTCAGGTAGAGCTTTGAAGTCAGTTTCCTGAGAGGCCAATGATGAGTACGATGGCATGTTCGATTTCACATCCATGTCGCGCGGGTTCATGAAATGGCGGTAGTGCCAGAAGTTGTCGCGGATACCTTGGCGCATGACATCTGAGCCGTCGACTAGATCACCGCCTTCGCGAGCGAGGTCAGGTCCTGTACGTTTGGACCCCCATTGGAATGGGTGGTCGTAGAGTGATTCACCGAGTCTAGAATAGTCGCCATAGCGAGCATAATCAGTTTCTAGCATGCGAATCATCTGCGAGTGACAGTTATAACAACCTTCTGCGATGTAGATGTCGCGTCCTGCGAGTTCGAGAGGGGTGTAGACTTGCTGGAGGCGGTCATCGATGATTTCCGCTTTGGCGGTGAGGGTGTTCGGGATGATTTGAACGGCACCACCAATGGCAGCAGCGAAGAATGTGACGATGGTGAATGGGAGGTAATTGGCCGTGATTGTCTCATGCCAATCAGCCCATGATTTCGCATTTTTCTTAAAGCGAACGAAGGAGAGAACGCCGAAGAATACGAGGCCAGCTAGTGCGAACCAGTTGCCTGGGCTAGTGACCCAGAATACGAGTGCAAGGATGAAGCCTAGCACAGCAGCGAATGGATCCTGCTTGATGATGGTTCCAACTGTGACGCGATCTACTTCACTGCGGTCACGGACAACCACTTCGACTTGTGTGTCTTCAGGGGTACCCTTCTTACATGTCATGAAGAGGTTGTAAGCTAGAAGTACGAAACCTAAGAGGTAGAAGGCTCCACCAATGGAGCGGGCGAAGAGAGGCCATTGGATAGCATCGAGAGTTTCTACAAACTGTTTCACGACATAGCCATTGGCTGTCTCGTTGAGAGCGAGTGATTGGCCAATGCCGGCAATCCAAAGCGCGGAAATGTAAAGAAGGATACCGATGAAGCCAATCCAGAAGTGCGCGTTGGCGAGCGACTTAGAGTAGAGTTCAGTTTTCCAAAGACGTGGAGCAAGCCAGTAGAAGAGGCCCGCTGCCATGAATCCATTCCAACCGAGTGTGCCTGAGTGCACGTGGCCGATGGTCCAGTCGGTGTAGTGAGAGAGAGCATTGACTGACTTAATAGAGAGTAATGGCCCCTCGAAAGTCGCCATACCATAGAAGGTGACGGCAGCTGCAAAGAACTTGATGACAGGATCAGTTTGCAGTTTGTCCCAAGCACCGCGGAGGGTGAGGAGACCATTGAGCATCCCACCCCATGATGGCGCCCAAAGGATTACTGAGAAAAGCATTCCTAAAATCTGCAACCACTCAGGGAGTGCTGTATTTAGAAGGTGGTGAGGACCTGCCCAAATGTAAATGAAGACCAATGCCCAGAAGTGGATAATGGAAAGTCGGTAGGAATAGACCGGACGGTTCGCTGCCTTCGGCAGGAAGTAGTACATGATCCCTAAAATCGGTGTGGTTAGGAAGAAGGCGACTGCATTGTGGCCATACCACCATTGAACCAGAGCGTCCTGGACCCCGCCAAATATTGGGTAGGAATGAGTGAGAGAGGTCGGGATCTGGAGGTTATTCACCACATAAAGCATGGTGATGGTGATGATGGTGGCGATGTAGAACCAGAGGGAAACGTAGAGCGATTGCTCATTTCGTTTGATGAGAGTCCAAAAGAAGTTGTAACCAAATATCAACCAAGTGATTGCGACAAGAAGGTCGATGGGCCAGATGAGCTCAGCGTATTCTTTGCCTTGAGTAAGACCAAGTGGGAGCGTGATAGCCGCAGCGACAATGATGATCTGCCAGAGCCAGAAATGTAGCCACGTGAGCTTGTCAGAGGCGACTCGGCAACGACAGAGGCGCTGGGTGGAGTAGTAGATGCCAGCAAACATCATGTTACCTACGAAAGCAAATATAGCTGCGTTGGTATGCACGGGGCGTAGCCGGCCGAAGGTAATGTAGGGAATACCTTCGCTTTCGAGAGTTCCTCCTGAGAGGAATTCAACAATTGGGCGGAGGGTGGCGGAGTTACGCACAATATCCAAGGATATATTCATCTGAAGAGCTGCGAGCACTCCAGCGAACATTCCAACGAGACCCCAGATGACGGAGGCCCAGAGGAAATAGCGAACGCACTTATCGTTATAAGTAATGGTCGTTTGATTCATAAGGAATCTATGTTGTCTTTGGTAGATTTCTTCACCTCATCATCTTCTAACAACGGAAGGAGAGCGGCTCTGTCGGTGCCGCCCCCTTTCTTTCGCCAAGCTTCCGCCGCAAAACATACAATAAAGATCCCAGCTAATAGGAGGGATATAAAGATGGTTAGGTGGAGCACTGGCATGTGTGAGTAGGTGACTGGTGGAGATGTGGGTGAATGTGGCAAAATGAATCGAGACGTGCTCAGCTAATTTTGTCCAACATCGTACAATATATGCGAATCGAGTTGTTAAGGGCAAGGTTAAGGTTTTGACAGTAATGTGCATAGAGGGGGGTGGAAATGAAGTGAGGTGCTAAACATGCTGAAACTTGCCTTTCATGGCGGCCCTGCTAGATAGGAAATATGCGAATCATTGCAGGGAGTGCGAAGCGTAGAGAAATAAAGGTGCCAAAGGCAGTCGTGAGGCCGACTACGGATCGCACGCGCGAGGCCTTATTTTCTATGATTCACGCGTATGTAGAATCGGCGAAAGTGCTAGACCTTTTTGCTGGAGCTGGCTCGTTAGGTATAGAGGCGCTGAGTCGCGGAGCTGCGAGCTGTGATTTTGTCGATATGAACAAAATCTGCACAATGTGTGTGCAAGAGAATTTGCAAAAACTGGATTTGCGAGGAGGGGTAGTGGTGACGGCTGATGTGTTAGGACATGTGAAACGCTTAAGTGGACAGTACGATATTATTTTTGCAGACCCTCCATACTACAAGAAACCTGGAGATAGAGATTTTGTCAGTGAACTGTTAGCCGAGGAAAATCTAGCTCAGATTCTCGCTGTGGATGGTTTATTAATTGTGGAGGTGGATGCTAAGCATAGCCCAGATGTGCCGAAGCAATGGAAGCAGTTGGATAAGCGGCGTTACGGGAGTTGCGTTATTATGTTTCTTCAGCGGATAGAAATGTGAGATGAAATCTATCAATGTTAAATTAGCGGTTGTGCGTTTGGTGTACAATTTGCTGCTGCCACTTCTTTTATTAGTGGGAGTCGGACCTTGGGTTGTAAAAATGCTAAGAAGGGGTGGTTTTGGTACAGGCTTGTTAGAGCGTGTCGGGGTTTATGGAAATGAGGTGGAGTTTGAAGCTAGCGGAGTTGTGTATGTTCACGCTGTGAGTGTTGGCGAAGTACTGCTTGCTGTTAAGCTAATTAAGCTTTGGATGGAGGAATATCCAATGGATCGATTTGTCATAGCTCCGACTACTGCGACCGGTCATGCTGTGGCGAAAAAATTGGCGCCAGTAGCTGTACGCGTGGTTTACTCTCCCGTAGATTTACCTTTCGTTGTTGGACGGATGTTGCAGCGTTTTGAACCGAAGCAAATTGTGTTGATCGAGTCTGAATTGTGGCCGAATTTACTGGTGCAGGCGAAAAAAAGTGGAGCGCAAATCACAGTGGCGAATGCGCGCCTATCTGAGCGGTCTGAGAAGCGCTATCGCCAGTTGAGAGGAGTAGTTGCTCCATTGTTTGGTTTATTTGATAAAGTGGGTGTACCTGAGGAAAGGGATGTGGCTCGTTGGGGGGAACTTGGGGTACAGAAAGAAGCTCTGATTGTAACTGGGAGCGTGAAGTTTGATCAAGAAGGTGGAATCTCGCCAGAAGCTCGTGCCGATTTTCAAGAGATGTTAGATGGTTTTGGAGAGGGGAGAAAAGTGGTGATGGCTTTGAGCACGCACGCTGGTGAAGAGAGTTGGATCGTAAAGTCATTAATTGGGGTCGACGCATTATTAGTGATTGTTCCAAGGCACGCAGAGAGGAGAGCTGAGGTGAAAGCTGACCTTGAGAAGTTGGGTTTAGAGGTGGTGTTGCGAAGTGAGTATCGCGCGCCTGTGGATGGCGAAAATGCATGTTTGGTGGTCGATAGTACTGGAGAGTTGAAGAGTTGGACTGCTCATGCCGACGTGGCGATTATTGGGAAAAGTTTTCTTGGGAGAGGTGGGCAGAACCCCACTGAGGCAATAGCAGCTAAGGTTCCAGTTGTAGTGGGGCCTCACATGAGGAATTTTGAGCCCTTGGTGAGCATGTTGAAGCAAAGGGACGCGGTGGCGTTAGCTTCGGATTCTATCGGATTGCGTGTGTGTGTTGAGAGCTTGTTAGAAAGTGATTGTGAAGCAATGACTGATGCGGCGCTTGAGGTTTTAGAGCTGCATCGAGGAGCTAGTGTCAGGACTGTAAGGGAATTGAGGGTATGAGAACGAAGAGTAGAGGCTGGAAGAGAATTGTTAGCCTACTGATCAAGCTTGGCTGTGTTGTTTTAGGTCTCCTTTTTTGTCTGTGGGCTAGTCGTAACCTTATTGCTGAATCGTTAATGGATGATGTGGTGCATGCTGTGGAGGCTAAGTCGCATAAGGTGGGCGTGAAACTTTCGAGTGTTGAATCTGGCCAGGTGCGCGTGTCACCAGGATTGGAGGTGACTATTCCCAAAGTGGTTGCTGAGTTTGACTTGAAAGAGAGTAATAAAGACCAGTTGCGTTCTAATATTGAAATCGAGGAGCTCTCGGTGAAGCCGGCGATGTTAGCGCGAGCGCGTGTTGATGCGCGCAATTTTGAGATTCAGTTTCATTCTGAGGATTTACCGCCGAAGTTCCCTTTTAAATCTTTTTCAAACGGAAGGTATCAGAGCAGTGCTTTGTCAGTGGTGAATGCACAAGAGGCTATCAAGTTGGTTTTAGAGCGACTGAAGATACTGTTTACTGAGAATGAAGTGGAGGCTGATTTTAACTTTTTTGGTACAGTGCAACTTGAGGGGCGAGAGGGAGAAAGAGAGGATGCTTTGCTTTATACAGAAGATGCAGGTGGTGGCAAAAAACGTTTGCGTTTTAAGTTAGAAGATCTTCAGCGTATTGCGAAAAAGGCAAACCTCCACGTTGGTGAGGATACGCTGAGAGTGATTTCTGAATATCCATTGCGAGCACCATTGATCATATTACTTACTCGGCGTGCTCAAGAAGTGTCTAAAGCTGCTAAGAAAGAAGATAGCTCATTTCCTGAGGATGCGTATCGTCATGTGACTTGGAGTTTTTTGCTGACGAAGAACTTTGGTGAAGCTTTTGCGAAGCGCATCACGGATTCTCATGAGACTTTGGATGGTAATTCACCGAATGAACGATTGATGGATTATCACAACAACGCCGTAGCTCGTGAGTTTGCTGTTTCAGGTGTGAAAGAGTCTGAGATTCGGGAGTTGGTACTGGTAAGCCCACGGGTCATCCGCTCTCCTGACGAGGTTGCTGGGTATTCAGAATTATTGCGTTAGTTAGGTTGTGGAGCATGCTTTTGAGTGCTGATCTTTGTCTGCCAGAATCGTTTAAAGATTCGGTTGTTTTCTCTGAGAAACCTGCCAGCATCTATCTCGTCAGATGAACGAGAAACCTGAAGATAATAAAGCATTGGACCTTAGCGCCCTCGATTTTGGTCCTTCCTGGGCACGCCAGGGTGAGAGTAAACCGCAGAAAAAATATTCTGATAAGGGCGAACGCGGTGAGAGTCGTCGCGACGGTTTTAAAGGAAAACGCCGTGAGGGGGGACGTCCTCAGCGGGGAGACCGTGATGGTCGAAAATTTTCGAATGATCGCCAAGGTAAGGGCGGGCATAGACCTCAACGTCCCAAACAGGCTGTAGCTACTGAAGGTGTTGCCGCTGACATTATGCCAATTGAGGAAGGCATTGATAATCTAACGAAAGAGATCTCCGCAGCAGGTCGCACCTATTCGGTGTTTGAGTTGGCTCGCGTTATCTTAGGTGCTCGTGAAAGATATAAATTGGTCTTCAGAAAAGAGGAGAACGGGCCTGAACTTCTACAGTGTAAGCAAGATGGCGCCGTTTACCTCACAAAGGCGGAATGTCTGAACCACTTCCGTGAGGCGGAATGGTTAAAGGAGTTTTATGCAGCGGAGGAAGTAGAAGTTGAGCCACCAGCAGGTAATTTCCCATCAGTGGCGAAATGCGGATTTTCAGATGTACTTTTTGGGCCGCCTAATTACCACGCATATAATCAGAACATCGTAGATCTTCACCAAGCGCGCTTCGCCAATATGGATATTGAGCGCTACAAGTCTCGCATCGTCGTTGAAAAAGGCGAAGAGGCTGTGAATGCATGGCTGGAGACGATGAAGAAAAAGACTCAGTATCGTCTCGTGAGTGATCCTGAAGTTCTTTTAGAGGATGAGAAGGCGATGATTGCTCATTTTGAAGCTAATCTTTTTTCTGAGGTGTACCACTCAACGCACCGTGCGGATGTGGAATCTCAGATTGCCGGTAAACTTCTTTCTCCGGGACTACTAGCTCTTCTCAAAGATACGATTGCTGACCAGCGTCGCTATCCTGGTAAGCTTGCACCTTTCTTGTGTCGTCAGCTTTCGGGTCGTCATTTGGCTGTGTTTAAATGGCAAGGCAAGTTGCACTGTGGGCCGTCTAGGCCGCACGCTATTGCTGAAGATGTGAAGCTCGCTGATCGTCCTGCTGCTATGCATCAATGGACTTCTGAAAATCAGGGTGCTGGAATTGACGCTCTGTGGAAGGCTTTACTACCTGCGGAGGTTACAGATGAAGTGAAAAAGGAATGGTTTCACGATCTTCACTGGATGATTAATCAGGGCTACATGGTGCTGTTGAGCGATGGTCATATTTATACTTCTAGCGCTGCTAAGTCTGGTGAGCTGAAGAAGAAAAAAGAGGTGAAAACCGATGAGGGAAAAGTGGAGTCTGAGAAGTCAGATGAACCTGATTCTAAGTAGTTAGATGCCGTTCTTTCTTCTGATACTCCTTGTTGTCGGAGTCGTAGCAGCGAACAAGTTCGCGAAGCTGGCTGAGAGCAAAGGGTATCAAGCTAAGAAGGCGAGACGCTATCCTTATCTTTTAATGATCGTTGCCATCGGGGCGGCGGTCATTTTGTTTTTGTTAGCCACGCTGATAGGTAAAAGCGTGCCGCATTTTCAGTCGCTAGCCTATGCGCTTTTTGTGACTGGGAATTGTTTTGTGATCGGAGTGGATGTGCTGATTTTGCGCAAGGCGTATAAAAATATGCAAGCTGCTCCAGATGCTAAGTCACGGCCGTAGCTTTGCGACTTTTTTATTTTTTGAGTACACTGAGTGCATCTCAGTACACTGGGGAGAGGATTGTCAGTACACTTGGGTAAAATCCCCTTATTTTATATGATGTTTAGCAAGTGTTAGGTGCACTTGAGTGAGTGTGGGTGAATTCTAGAGTAATTGTTAGTGGCGCGGACTATTTGTTGAATTATCAATGGTTTGTGTGTGTTTGTGTGTAAATCGCTCATTCTGCTAGAGTTCCTATCTTTTGGGGTTTGACAGTGAAGTGTACTAAAGTGTATAAGAGTGCGCTTTCGCGAATTAAACCATTTCATGACCGAATACGACCATACCCTCGAGGGGGTTTTTGAACATAAGCTCGACCCGAAGTGTCGAGTTTCTGTGCCGTCGGATTGGCGTGTATTGGCTGGCAGTGGAGTGTTGCGTCTGCTCAAGGCGAACAATTACAAGCTGCCAGTGTTGAGAGTTCTAACTGAACAAGAGTTTGCCACGATGCTTCAAGAGATTGAGAATTTAGAAGGTATTACTTTAGCTCAGCGTCGAGCGCTTCGCGGGAAATTATTTTCAAGCTGTCAGAAGACCAAATTGAATCCACAGGGCAAGCTGTTGATTCCAAAGGCGCTCTGCAGCCACCCCAGTCTCGAGCCTGATGGGCAAGTGACTCTCGTGGGGAGAGGAGCTTATTTCGAGATTGTTAGTCCCGACAACTATGAAGAGATGCAGGTGCGCGAGGAAGCTGAGATTGCTGAGCTCAACGTGGATCTGGATATTTTCTGATCTTTACCATTTATCGAACCTAAGTGAGCAATGAAGCTTTCCTATCAATCAGCTGTGGCAATGGCCGGGGCAGGTTATCGTATGATTTCCTGTTCTCAGACGCCTTGTCTTTATGCTGAAGGTAATGTGAATGGAGGTGGAGGCGAAGCTCTTCCACACTATCACGAGACTGTCTTGTTAGAGGAGAGTGTCGATGCAATGCTCGCTGGTCCCGGGAAGGTCTTGGTTGACGGTACTCTTGGAGGAGGTGGCCATACTGGTTTGATGCTAGAACGCGGAGCGGAGGTATACGCAATCGATCGCGATCCAGAGGCGCATGCTTATGCTGGTAAGCGACTGGAGAAATACGGAGACCGCTTTCGCCCAGTTGTGGGTAATTTCGCCGATGCCTTGGAATTACTTCGCGAGCGACGTGTTGAGCAAGTGGACGGCTGGCTAGTCGATTTAGGTGTCTCATCACGTCAGTTCGACTGTGATGAACGCGGATTTTCTTTCCAGAAAGAAGGGCCACTCGATATGCGGATGGGGCCGAGTTCACCGCTGACTGCTGCGGACATTGTCAATACGTGGAGTGAGCAAGAGCTGGCTCGCGTGTTTTGGGAGTATGGCGAGGAAAGGGCCTCACGCAAAATCGCTAAATACATTTGCGAGCAACGAGCGCTGCAACCGTACACGACGACCACCCAATTCGCGGCAAGTATTGAGAAACTGATCCCACGCTATGGGAAGAAGATTCACCCTGCGACTAAGGTGTTCCAAGCATTACGGATTGAAGTGAACGATGAACTCGGAGCACTGAAGCAGTTGTTAGAAACGGCTGCGGATTTACTCGCTCCTGGCGGTCGTCTTTGCGTGATCAGTTTCCACAGTCTTGAAGACCGGATGGTGAAGCGCTTTCTGAAGCATGCATCAATGCAGGAAATCGACCGTCCTGAGTGGCCTGAGCCACGACCAAACCCCGACTATCATTTTAAAGCCATTACTCGGAAGCCGATAAAGGCAACAGCCGAGGAAATTCAACGTAACCCGCGCTCACGTAGCGCCGTTCTTCGAGTAGGGGAGCGCATTTAAGAAAAAAATTCCATGAATAAGAAACGCTCACAAACCAGTCAGTTTAGTTCCATTCACATCGTTATGGTGATTGTTGTCACAGCATTGTTGGCGACGGGTGGAGTGTTACATGCATTTATTAAAAACCGCATGTTAGTGGTAGACCGTGAAATTCAAAATAGTTCAAAGCGCATCGAGGAATGTGAGAAGAACATTGAAGTGGTGCAGATGAAGATTTCACGTGAATTGAACCGTCCGATGGTGCGTGCCGAGCTCGCAGCGCGCGGTTCTGAGCTCAAGCCAATTCCATCTCAAGCGATTGAGGTGGTTGATTCGTCAACTACATCCGTAGCGTCTGTCGCCCAGACGGCTCCTTAATCAATGGATAAATCCGCCCAGCGTCGTTGTATTACATTGTGCCTAGTTCTGATTGCAGGACTTAGTGCTTTGTCGGGACGCTTGGTGTACTTGCAGGTTTTTGACCGGGCTCGCTATGCCGAGAGGGCGGAAAATTCCTATATGCGCAAGGAGGTGATTCAAGCGAATCGCGGGGTGCTGCTAGATAGGAATGAGGAGGTGATTGCGCATTCGATTATTTCGAAGTCAGTGGTGATTGATTTTAATCACCTTCATGAGGTTTCACATGTTGCTAAGGGTGTGGCCTGTAATCAGCTGAGACGCACTGCCGAATGGCGTCAGTGGAGTCCTGAAAAACGCAGAGCGAAGATTAATTCAAAAGTGTTGTCCTTGGTGAACGAGCACAAAGACAACCCTAAGGTTTTGGTGGAAGAGCACTACGACTATCTGGTGAATGAGCTAGCGCGTCCACTGGGTTTAACTCAGGAAGAGTTGAAGAAAAAAATCCCGCTGACACGCCGAGGTGGGGAGAAAGTGGTTTATCAAGGTTTGCCGAGTGAATTAGCTGTTAGGTTAAAGGAGCTTATCAAGGATCGTCGTATTAAAGGGGTGTTTTTTAGGGAAGAAAAACGCCGTTGGTATCCAGCGCCAGAGCTAGCTTCCCATTTAATTGGTTACACGAACCGTGAAGGCAAAGGAATGACTGGGGTGGAGAAATCATTAAATGATTATCTCGAGGGCACCAATGGTTACGAAATCGAGATGCGTGATATTCGTGGCAATGTTATGCCGTCGAACAAAGAGAGCTTCTTCCCTCCAAAGAACGGTCTCAATGTACAATTGACTTTAGACTTGGGCTTACAGGCAATTTGCAGTGAAGAGCTCGATCGTGGAATGGAGGAATTTAAAGGAGTCAAAGGCTGCGTGGTTCTGATGGATCCAAGTACTGGTGAAATTCTTGCAATGTCAAACCGACCGCATTTCAATCTCAATATTCGTGATAAAGTGGCTGAGAATGGTTTTAACTATGCGCTGCAAGCGACGTATGAGCCGGGTTCGACCTTTAAGATCATTTCTTCTGCAGGTGCTTTGAATGAAGGGATCGTGACACCGGATACTGAAATTTTCTGCCATTGGGCGAGTTACCGTCCCGGACGTTTTACTGTGAAAGATCACCACCCTTATGGGGATTTGCCCGTTTGGAAAGTATTACAAAAGTCTTCTAACATCGGCGCGTATAAGTTGGGTTTGATGCTCGGGCCCGACAAGTTCTTTGAGTATGCGAAGAGGTTTGGCTTTGGTCGCAAGACTGAGGTGCAGCTCGCGGGTGAAAGTTCAGGGATTTTGAGAAATACGGGAAATGCGGTGGATTTTTCTACTAATACATACGGTTACGGGATTTCAGTGACTCCACTGCAGGTGGCGAATGCTTATTGCGCGATCGCAAATGGTGGGAAATTGATGAAACCTTACATTGTACGCAATGTGACGACTAATTCAGGAGACATCATCGCGGAGAATAAACCTACGGTGGAGAACAGGGTTCTGAGTGAGCAAACGGCTGAACAAATGCGGATGGCTCTTAAGTCTGTGATTGAAACTGGGGGGACTGCTACACGCGCTGCTGTGCCGGGCTATACAGCTGGAGGTAAGACTGGAACGGCGAAAAAGCATGATCCGGTCAATGGAGGATACATCGATGGACGCTATACGGTGTCCTTTGCTGGGATGCTTCCGGCAGAAAAACCTGCCTTTGTTTGTGTAGTCGTGATTGACGATCCACAGACAACCGAAGTAAAGCGCTACGGCGGCACGATTGCTGCACCGATTTGGCAAAGGATTTCACAACGCGTTGCGACGCATATGAATCTTTCGCCTACGGAAGAAATCTCTCAACAACTTACCAAGAACTAATGATTTTACGTGAATTACTCACTCATCTTCCAAAGGCCGTAGCCTCTGGAAACCTCGATCAGGTCGCCAAGACCGTCACCGCTGATAGCCGGAAAGTAAAACCGGGCTCAGTCTTCGTAGCAATTCGTGGAGACGAAGCGGATGGCCACAAGTTTATCGAATCAGCGCTCGAGAAAGGCGCCGTGGCGATAGTAGCTGAAAAAGCGCCAGCAGCAGATTATAAGGAAAAGGCGGTGTGGATTCATGCTGCTGAAACTCGTAAAGTTCTCGGAGTTGTTGCAGCTGCAATCGCTGGAGATCCTTCTTCTCAACTTAAAGTTGTTGGAGTCACAGGGACAAACGGCAAGACGACTACCACCTTTTTGCTCCATCACATCATGCAAACAGTATGGATGCGCGCTGGTCTGTTAGGCACAATCAAGGTCGATAATGGTCTCGAAGTAAAAGAAGCGACGCATACTACGCCCTCGGCAGAAGTGATGCAGAGTGAGCTCGCGACGATGCTTGAAAATGGCTGCCGCGGAGTGGCAATGGAGGCGAGCTCACATGGCATTGCGCAGTCTCGCACCGATGCGGTGAAATTTGACGCAGCGGTCTTCACTAACCTTTCTCAAGATCATCTCGATTATCATGGCAGCATGGAGGCTTATTATGAGGTGAAGAAATCTCTATTTGCGGGCCTTGCTCAGCAGACTGGGAAGAAGAAGCCAATCGCGGTAATTAACTACGATGACCGATTCGGCGAGAAGCTGGTGAAAGAACTTGGCGATGACGTTTCCGTGGTGACTTACGGCATGGGCGCTCATTGTGACTATAAGATCAGCAAAATCCGCCAGAGCGTGCGCGGTACAGAATTTCAGTTAGATAACAGAGGGAAATCCTTCTTGGTGAGAACTCCGCTCATTGGTCGTTTCAATGTGTACAATACATTGGCTGCGATTGCTGGTGCATCAGCAGTTGGGATTAAAGCGCGCGATGCGGTTAAAGCTCTAACCGAAGCGCCTCAGGTTCCAGGTAGAATGGAAATAGTCGGAGTGCGTGAGGGCGCTACCGTTTTTGTCGATTACGCACACACGCCAGACGCCCTTGAAAATGCTTGCGCGACCTTGCGCGACCTTGAACCGAATAAACTCATCACAGTATTTGGTTGTGGTGGAGACCGAGATGCATTGAAGCGTCCATTAATGGGTGAAGCTGCTAGCGAAGGTAGTGACCTTTGTTTGATTACATCAGACAATCCTCGCTCAGAAGATCCAGAGGCGATTATCAAACAGATCGAAGCTGGGATGAAGAATAAGGCGTATCGTGCGATTGTTGATCGTCAGGAAGCGATTCGTACAGCAGTGAATGTTGCCGCCAAAGGTGACATTGTTCTGATTGCTGGAAAAGGGCATGAGGCATACCAGCAGTTTGCTGATGAGACAGTTGATTTTGATGATCGTAAGATCGCGAGATGGGCATTGAGAGATAAGCCGGTAGCAGCGCCACCTAAAGAAACATTTCAGAAGAAGGACTCGTTTAAGCGTGATCGCTATCAAGACGAGAAGCCTGAGCGTCGCGAAGGAGAAAAACCAGAGTACCAGCGTCCTGAGAAATATGGTGAACGTCGTGTTGGTGAGCAGCGTGGTGATGACCGCCGTGGAGATCGCAGAGACCAAAGAAGTGGCGACAAGCGAGATTTCCGAGGAGGCGATAGACGCGATGATCGCAGAGGCGATCGCCGTGACAATGGTGGCCGCCGTTTCGAAGGTCGCGATCGTGACGATAGAAAATAACCACCCCCTAACAAAATAATGAAAACAACACCGATCGAACAACTCGTAGCGTCCGTCCACGGAACACTGTACTGTGGAGATTCTTCCACTGTGGTGACTTCTGTATCCACGGATACTCGAACGATCGGTGCTGGCTCGGCATTTTTTGCGCTGAAAGGTGAGAACTTTGATGCGCATGATTTCCTCGAGAAGGCAGTCGCTGCGGGTGCAGCTGCCATTGTGGTAGAACGCGTGCCTGAGGGTGTCGATTTTGGTTCAGCGGCAATCGTAGTAGTGCAAGATTCTCTAACAGCGCTGCAATCGTTCGCTGCATGGTATATCCGACAGCTAGATGTAGAAGTAGTTGGGATTACTGGGTCGAACGGAAAGACTTCGACTAAAGATTTCACTCGCGCAGTTTTGGGCGAGCGTTTCAAAGTGCATTCAACCAAAGGAAATCTCAATAACCATATTGGCCTACCCTTGAGCGTGCTTTCGGCGGAGGAAGATGATGAGGTTTGCGTTTTTGAAATGGGGATGAATCATCCCGGCGAGATCGCTCCGCTGTGTCAGATAGCAAAACCCAGAATTGGTATTATTACGAATATCGGTACAGCTCACATTGAGTATATGGGTAGCCGTGAAGCCATTGCTGAAGAAAAAGGAGCATTGGCTCGGTCGCTTCCAGCAGATGGAGTGTTAGTGGTTTCTGCAGCTTGTGATTATGCAGATTATTTCCGTGATCATACGCGGGCGAGGATCATGGTAGTGGGAAATGGGCGAGGAGAGATTCGCGCTGAGGAGCTCAAGATGGATAGTTCTGGTTCAGAGTTCATGTTGGTGGCCGATGGTGAAGATGCAATTCGTGTGAAGCTACCTGTAGTAGGGCGTCACATGGTTGCCAATGCACTGTTAGCTGCTGGAGTAGGACGCACATTGGGAATGAATATTCAGGAAATTGCTACAGGCCTGAATCGAGCGAGTCTAACCAGTGGGCGGCTTCGTTTTTTTGAGAGCGGAGGGGTTACCATTTTTGACGATACCTATAATGCGAATCCTGAATCTATGAAGGCTGCGATTGAAACACTAGCGGAGTTGAAGGTTTCAGGTTCAGCGCATCGTTATGTGGTGTTAGGAAAAATGGGGGAGCTTGGTGTTCATGTTGCAGATGCGTACAGAGAAGTGGGCTCTCTTGCCGCTGAGCGCGGGATTTCAGTGCTTAGCTTTGGCGATGATGCACGGGGGATTTCATCAGCAGCGGCTGAGAGGGGAGCGGATGCAGTACATTTTAATACAATTGATGCAGCAGCAGATTGGCTGCAGTCGACTTGCGCCAGTGGTGACGCCGTTCTGTTTAAAGGCAGTCGGGCGGCGGCGATGGAGCGGGTCATGGATAAAGCTTTTCCAACAAACAACTAATGTTATACGCAATTTACGAATGGTGGCGCGAGGCTTTCACGAATGGTGAGAGCTGGGCAGAGGCGTGGAGTTTTCTGAATATTCTAAAATATCTCACAGTGCGGGCTGCATTGGCTTGTATGCTGACATTTGTGTTGTCTTTGGTGTTTGGCCCTCGGGTGATTCGGAAATTAATTTCTCTTAAGGTTGGTCAGCCGATTCGGTCCGCTGAAGAGGTGCACAAATTACACGAGCTTCATGGTGCGAAGGCTGGGACTCCGACGATGGGGGGAGTGATGATTTTGGGATCAGTGTTGATAGCCGTATTGTTATGTGGTCGTGCGATGAATCCCTTTGTCGCGGTGACCATGTTTGTAATGCTGGGGCTCGGCTTGTTAGGTTTTGTAGATGATTTCACCAAAGTGAAGTTAAAAAACTCCGACGGTGTTAGCGCGCGAACTAAGTTAGCTTGGCAGTTTGGCATCGCTTTTGTGGCGGCTTGTTTCTTGTTCTTTAAGCCTGAGGTAGCTGGAACTTTAGAGTACAGTGAGCCTAAACGTGCGACGATTGAAAATGTTGTAGCAGAGGATGGTGAGGTTTCAGAGCGTCAAGATCGATACCCACCGAAAGATGCGACAGGTTTTTGGGTTCAGATAGATGGGAAAGCTGAGCGTATGAGTTCGAGCGAGCTGACGGCACCTCTTCTGAAAAAGCCAATGTTTGATCTTTGGTATTTGGCGATTCCATTTTTTGCAGTGATCATCATTGGAGCATCGAATGCGGTAAACCTCACTGATGGCTTGGATGGGCTGGCGACTGGTTGTACGATTACGACTAGTTTGGCCTATGCCGTTTTAGCCTATTTGGGTGGTCACCTCGTGTTAGGTTTCGATTATTTGCACATAGCTTATAATCCATTGTTAGGGGAGCTGGCAGTGGTGATGATGGCATTGGTCGGAGCATCCTTTGGATTTCTTTGGTTCAACTGTCATCCAGCGAAGGTATTTATGGGGGATACAGGATCTTTGGCAATTGGTGGAGCGTTGGGTACAGCAGCTATTTGCACCAAGCAGGAACTTTTATTGGTAATCATTGGCTGGGTGTTCGTGATGGAAGCTCTTTCAGTAATGATTCAGGTGGGGAGTTTCAAGTTACGCAAAAAGCGTGTCTTTGCGATGGCTCCTATTCACCACCACTTTGAACTGAGAGGCTGGCATGAAAGCCAGGTGATTATCCGTTTTTGGATTATTTCAATTTTGTGTGCCATGCTCGGCTTGGCATCTCTAAAGATAATATGATTTTGGAAGGAAAAAATGTCGTTGTGTTAGGTGCTGGCCGCTCTGGTCGCGCCGCTGCTTGCTTGGCTCTGAGCAAGGGGGCAGAAGTGCGTTTGTTCGACGCGAACCCGAAAGCGACATTTGATGGTTTAGATGAGAGAATCAGTGTTTTTGCAGGAGCTACTGAGGATATTGGAAGTAGTACGAAGAGCGACTTGTTAGTAATCTCACCAGGTATCGATACTTATGGCTCGTTCGTGAAAGCATTTGTTGCAAATGCGGGCGAGTTGATCGGTGAAACCGAGCTTGCTGCACGGTATTTTGGAGGTAAGATCGTAGGAATCACCGGGACCAACGGTAAGACTACGACGACTGAGTTAGTTGAGAGGATTTTAAATCACAGTGGGACAAGCTGTGTGGCTTGCGGAAACTACGGTGTTCCATTTTCCGAAGTACTGATGATGGAAAATGTACCTGAATCGGTGGCGTTGGAATTGAGTTCATTTCAGTTAGAGACAGTTAGCCAGCTGCATGTAGATGCTGCGATTTGGCTAAATTTTTCAGCAGATCACATGGATCGCTATAGCTCGCTTGAGGATTATTTTAGGGCGAAGTTGAACATTTTTCTCAATCAAACTGAGGAGGACACCGCGGTTGTGCGAGCCGGTGAAGAGCTGGGTGAATTGGCAGCACAGTGCCTGAGTTTTGCATCCGAAGGCCGCGAGGCGGATTACCATTTAGATGGGGATGTGATTATGTTCCGTGGCGAGCGAATTTTCGGCCTTTCGAATACAAGGATGCGCGGACTACACAATGCTGAGAATGTGATGGCTGCTGTGGCTGCAACGCATAGCCTGAGTGTGTCATATGCGCAGGCAGAAGAAGCGCTGTTAGGTTTCGCGCCGCCACTGCATCGCTGTGAGTTGATTCGCACCTTAGATGGGGTGGAGTATCTTAATGATTCTAAAGCGACGAACTTGCATGCGCTCGATAGTGCGCTGCGTTCTCAGACTCGTCCTGTGGTATTGATCGCAGGCGGTAAAGAAAAAGGGTTAGTGTACGACGAATTGTTAGAGCGGCTGGAAGAGAAGGTGCACTCGGCAATCGTCTATGGAGAAATAGGCGCGGCACTCGAGCTTTTATTTTCCAAAGTAGTTCCTACAGCCTGTGTTAATAGCTTAGATGAAGCTGTGGCCTTATCGCAGCAATACGCGCATGCCGGAGATGTCGTGTTGTTATCCCCTGGCACTTCTTCGTTTGACCAGTTTTCTGGGTACGAGGCCCGAGGAGATCATTTCCGCGAGCTAGTTCTCGCACTAAAATAAATCACCATTATTCAAAATTCCGAAATACATACCATGAAAGATAAACAACTACAGACCAAGCGTCAGACAAAGAAAGGCTTCCGCAAGCTTCATGCGAAAGTGACTTCGCCGCGGCGCCGCAAGCAACGTGTGAGTGCAGCTGGCAGCGCTGATATGTTAGATTCCGAGGTTCCAAATGCGAGCATTGGCCGCGCGCTTACAGTGATATTACTTTTGCATGTAGTTGCGATTGGAGCGATTTACTTAGGTATTCAATGGAATAAGGGGAGGACTGAAGTCTCGGTTACATCAGGGTCTCCAGCAGGGGAGAATGCAGCTGTGGATATCATGAATGTGAATGCGAATCTTGAAAGTGATATTGTTTTGGCGGGTGACACATATGAAGTGTTTGCAGCACGTCATGAAGTGGATGTGGCTGAGTTGCGCAGTGTGAATAACAATGCTACCATTCACGCTGGTAAGGTGCTTTATCTTCCACCGAATAAAATTAGAGCGGCTCAAGCAGTAGCATCTGCTGAGCTTGCGGTTTTAGATCGTCCACCATTGCCGACTTCTACCAATGTCGTCACTGTACAAACTCCATCTGAGCCGGTCTTGGTGAAGGCTCAAACTGAATCTGCAGCACCTAAGGCTGTGGTCGTGGAAGAGAGTAGTTCTAAGGCGAAAGCTGTGGTTGTGGCAGCAGGTTCTACTTATAAAGTACAGCCTGGTGACTCAGTTTGGAGAATTTCCAATAAATACAAAGTGAGCCAAGATGCTCTGATGCGGCTGAACGGAATGAGTAATCCTCGTGAGTTACGTTCAGGGATGACTTTGAAAATTCCTGCGAACTAACAAAGCTTTCTAACTTTTTTAAGAATAGTTAGATTTCTACATTCTTCAGGTCTAACTCCCATTGATAATAGAATATGGCATCCCCATCCATCGACCGTCGTAACGCCATCATGGTATGCATCCCAACAGCACTGTTAGTAGTGTTAGGTTTGGTGATGTTGGCGTCTACGAGTGTGTGGGTGGCTGAGGGTGTTGAATATTCGTTATTTTGGAAACAGGCATCGTTTTTAGGTGCGGGAGTGTTTGGGGCGATTTGCTTAGCGCGTACGGACTATCGTGTGTTTCGGCGATTTGCGGTCCCGCTATATTTCTTGGCGATTGGTCTACTGGTTTTATGTTATGTGCCAGGGGTCGGGAAAGAAGTGAATGGTGAGTCGCGTTGGATTCAGATAGCAGGAGTCACGTTTCAGCCATCGGAACCGGCAAAGATAGCTTTAATGATCGCACTGGCGAGTTGGTATGCGCACCGGCAAGCAGAGGTGAGGCATTTTAAGAATGGGTTTATTATTCCCGGTGCGATTTTGGGATTACTAATCGCGTTGATCTTTTTTGAGAAAGATATGGGAACGTCAGTAGGTCTTGCTGCAGCAGGGGCTGCGGTGATGTATGTGGCAGGCACACGGCTGTGGTGGCTTTTGACAGCTGGCGTGGGAGCTTTGGGCGCCTTGTCATTTTTGGTGTATCAGAGTCCGAACCGGATGGCGCGTATTATGGCGTTTCTGGATCCAGATAACCCTGAAGCGCAGCAGGGATTTTTCTTTCAGCAGTATCGAGGCTTATTGGCTTTGGGGAATGGTGGTGTTAAGGGAGTAGGAATTGGTAATGGTTTTGAGAAGCATGGGTATTTGCCATTTGCTCACACGGATTTTATTTTGCCGGTTCTCGGTGAAGAACTTGGTTTGTGGGGGACCTTACTTACGGTGTTTTGTTTCGTGATGTTAGCTGCTTATGGGATAGCGATTGCTGCCCGCTCGACTGACATTTTTGGTCGGCTGTTAGCAATTGGCCTGACCTGTTCGATCGTGTTGCCTGCGATGATGAATATCGGGGTGACGACTGCGGTGTTGCCCAATACGGGTTTGCCTCTTCCGTTTGTGAGTTATGGGGGAACCAACTTATTGTTCACTTTAGCAACGATCGGTTTGTTGATTAGCGTGCATCGCGCGACTTACACAGTTTCTCCGCGAGGTGAGAAGGTGCTGTTAGAAAAGAAGAATTCGATTCGTTTGTAAGAAAGAAAAAAGCCCTAACACCGGAGTGCTAGAGCTTTTGGAAAGATTGTTTTGTGTTGCGCGCTGGCTCTACTGGGCCGTAGGTGCTTTATCGAGATCGAAGGCGGCGTGTACGACACGGGCTGCGTCTTCGATGTCGGTTTCGTCGACGGTGACGGCGATTTTGATTTCGGAAGTGGTGATGATACCGATGTTGATGCCGGCTTCACCGAGTGCTTCGAACATTTTTGCTGCAACACCTGAGTGTGAGCGCATGCCGATACCAACACAGGAGAGTTTAGCAATACCTGCTTCTGTTTCAACGCCAGCGCTGTCACCGAGTTTCGCAAGGATTGGCTTGAGAGCAGCTTGCGCTCTGCCGAGGTCATTGCTGTGCATCGTGACGGAGTGGCGAGCGAGGCCATCGTGAGCGATGTTTGAGATGATCATGTCGATGTTAATCTCAGCGTCAGCGAGTGCGGTGAGAATGGATGCGGACATGCCTGGCTCGTCTGGGATGCCAGTGATGGTGAGGCGTGCTTGGGAGCGCTCTATGGAGACTCCGCGGATGACTACTGATTCCATGTTATCGTGTTCTTCGGTTACAATGGTTCCTGGATTATCGTTCAAGGATGAGCGGACCTCGAAGATCACGCCATATTTTTTTGCAAATTCTACTGAGCGGGACTGCATTACTTTAGTCCCAGAGGATGCCATCTCGAGCATTTCGTCGTAGGAAACTTCTGGCATCTTGCGCGCGTCTTTGACGACGCGCGGGTCGCAGGTGTAGACACCGTCGACGTCTGTAAGGATCTGACAGGTGTCAGCTTTAATTGCTGCGGCAACGGCGATAGCGGAGAGGTCTGAGCCTCCACGGCCGAGGGTGTGGATCATGCCGTCTTCACGGATGCCTTGGAAGCCAGCGCAGATGACGACTTTTCCCTCGGAGATGTATTGTTTCATCAAGGAGGGATCGATGGCTTCGATTTTTCCGCGTGTGTGTGAGCCGGTAGTAACTATGCCTGCTTGTCGGCCAGTGACGGAGACGGCGTCGACGCCGAGTTCGTGGAGTGCCATGACGACGAGGGCGATGGACTGTTGCTCTCCAGTTGAGAGGAGGACATCGAGTTCGCGTTCGGCTGGTTCACTGGTCAAGTCATTAGCCATGGCGATGAGCTTGTCGGTGACGCCGCCCATTGCGGAAACTACTGCGACTACTTGGTTTCCTTCGTCGCGGAGGCGTTTAATTCGGTTGGCTACATTGCGAATACGATCGAGTGAGCCTACAGAAGTGCCGCCATATTTTTGGACGATGAGAGCCATGATGTCTGAATAGTTTAGTGAAATATTAGGTCGCGATGGCGACTGTGAAGCAGTGCATTAGGGCAGTGAGCTATCCTTGTCTAGTCTAGAAATATTGAGGTTTGGAGATTCGGTGTTTTCTTAGCTCAATGTATGGAGGAATCCATGACAAATTAGCGTGATATTCGTGTAGCCAATAGTGGGCACAAATGTATCATTTGCGTACTTCATTCAATGTTCTTAGGAAGAGTGAATGGGGGATTAATTTACCTCGATAAAGAATAACATATGTCTAAGCAGCTATTTGGAACGGATGGGATACGTGGGAAAGCTAATCAATGGCCAATAACCCCTGAAGTAGCTATGCGAGTGGGGCGTGCGGTGGCACGTGTGATGCCTGCGAAATTGACTGGGAAGCACAAGGTGGTAGTAGGGAGAGATACTCGCCAATCTGGAGGGATGTTAGAGAGCGCGATTGTTGCTGGGCTTATCTCTGAAGGGGCAGAGGTTTTGCTCACAGGCCCGATACCAACACCAGCGGTAGCTTATTTGACTAAGTCTATGGACTGTGATGCAGGTATTATGCTGACAGCTTCTCACAATCCCTATCGAGACAACGGTATTAAAATTTTCGGTGCAGATGGTTTTAAGCTCGATGATGAGCTAGAGCTCGCGGTTGAGGAAGTGATCCTTGCTGAGAAATTACCTGATCCTGATGGTGAATTAGGAAAGGTGGTAGAGCTTGAAGATGCTTCGAATCAATATTGTGAATACGCAAAACTGAGTATCGGGAGGGAGAGTCTTGAAGGTTTGAAGGTGGTAATCGATTGTGCTCACGGCGCAGGGTTTCGGGTTGGCCCCGAGGTCTTGAAAGGATTGGGAGCTGAAGTGCTCGTGGTTGGGGATCAGCCTGATGGACTTAATATCAATGAAGGAGTTGGGGCGCTACACCCACAGTCCGCTGCGGAGCTAGTGAAGCTGAATGATGCCGATGTCGGGGTTTGTCTCGATGGTGATGCTGATCGCGTTATTTTTGTGAATGAGAATGGTGAGGTTGTTTCAGGGGATAAAATGATGTGCCTCTGTGCGAAAGCGCTGAAAAAGCAAGGAAAGCTTAAGAACGATACGCTTGTGGCGACAGTGATGAGTAACCTTGGAATGAAAGCAGCTCTCGAAGAAGTGGGGATTTCAGTTGAGACAACTGGGGTGGGTGATCGCTTAGTTATTGAGCGTATGCGCGAAGGCGGGTTTTCGCTCGGCGGTGAGAACTCTGGGCACATTATTTTTGCCGATAGTGCGACGACTGGTGACGGTATCATGAGTGCTCTTAAAGTTCTTCAGATGTTGAAGGATACAGGGATGCCTCTTTCGGAACTCGCTGATGGGATGTTTGAATTTCCTCAGGAGCTTAGTGCGATCGAGGTTGCAGAGAAGCCTGCCATTGATTCAGTGCCAGCACTCAAGCAGGTGATTGCTGAGCAAGAATCGGAATTAGGAAATGATGGACGGGTATTGGTGCGCTACTCCGGTACTGAGAACAAAATACGTGTATTGGTAGAAGCTAAGGATGCGACAATGGCGAAGGCTGCATCAGATGCTATTTGTGAAGTCGTGGAAGCGACTATTGGAACTCAAGCTGCTGTTTAGATGATGCAACGAGTAGAAGCTGCTGTGGCAGGGAATTGGTGGCCACTGGCTGAGGGAAGTGTTCCAGAATCGCAATTTGTGGCTGGACGTAGTCTTGCTGAATGGCAGGAGGAGCTTGCACCAGAGGGAACTATTATGCAGGCTAATGCTTGGGTGAGTTCGGAGGATTGGCAGAAATTGTTGGCAGCTGGTGAAGCTGCTGTTTTAGTCGATGGTGAAGGGCGTGAACTCGCGCGAATGGGTGAAAAAGCTGCTAAGAGTTTGCAGGCGGTGAGTTCCTTTTTACTGCTGCACCCGTGGGATTTGCTTAAGGTGAATGAGTCTCTGGTCGGTCAGCTTGATGAAAATGATTTTGTGGGTGAGGTGAGTCCAGCTGCATATATCGAAGGTGTGCTCCATGTGGGCGAAGGTACGCGCATTCTTCCTGGAGTTTTTATCGAAGGGAATGCGGTGATTGGCAAAAATTGTAAGATCGGTCCGAATTGCTATATCCGTGGAAATACAGCGATTGGCGATGGTGTTCACATTGGACAAGCTGTGGAAGTGAAGAATTCTATCGTCGGCCACGGGAGCTCAGTCGGGCATTTGAGTTACGTGGGTGACAGCGTGATTGGTTCGAAGGTTAATTTCGGTGCGGCCACGGTGACTTCGAATCTACGGCACGACGGAAAAAATCATCGCAGTATTGTCAGCGGTACGCTAGTGGATACTGGCAGGAGGAAATTAGGAACGATAGTTGGTGATAATGTGCATACGGGCATTCACACTGCGATTTATCCAGGCCGAAAATTAGGGCCAAATACAACGACACGTCCAAACGCGAGTGTTGAGAAAGATTTAACAGAAAACTAAAAATTATGTGTGGAATAGTAGCATACGCAGGCGTTCGCGCCGCAACCCCCATTCTACTACAGGGGCTGAGAAAGTTGGAATACCGTGGTTATGATTCAGCTGGGATAGCTGTTCATAGCGAGGATGGCATTAAGATTTACAAGCAAGAAGGCAAGGTCGCGAATCTTGTCGATAGCTTAGGTGATTACCAAGGTGACCCTAAGCATTCGGAATCTCATGTTGGGATCGCTCACACGCGTTGGGCAACTCATGGCCCACCAACTACTAAGAATGCGCACCCGCACCCGGCTGGAAATGGGCGTATCGCGCTTGTGCACAATGGGATTATTGAGAATTACCGTGGTCTTAAAGCGAAGCTTGAAGCAGAAGGTCGTGTTTTCCTTTCGGATACCGATTCCGAAGTATTAGCCCACTTGGTGGATTATCATTATGACGGAGATTTAGCATTGGCTTTGACCAAGGCTTTGAAAGAAGTCGACGGCACTTATGGTGTTGCGTGTATGAGTGAAGAGGAGCCGGGTAAGCTGGTGGTTGCTCGTCGTGGTTCACCTATTGTGATTGGTCTTGGTGATGGAGAAACGATTGTGGCTTCTGACGCCTCTGCGATTATTAGTCACACTCGTCAGGCTATCTACCTGGATGACAATGACATTGCGGTAATTCAAGGTGGTAAGGTCGATGTGAAGACTCTCGACGCCTCACCGGTTCAACGCGATATTGCTGATATTGACTGGTCTGCCGACGCTGCAGAAAAAGGTGGATATGAGCATTACATGCTGAAGGAAATTTTTGAACAACCAGAAGCGATTCGCAATGCGACGCGTGGTCGTATTGATGCTGATCAAGGGACTGCGGTTCTTTCTGGATTGGCGCTGAGTCCACGTGAGCTTGTGGATTTCCACCGACTATTGATTGTCGGTTGTGGCACTTCGCTAAATGCTGGTCTCGTTGGCGAGTATGCGGTGGAAGATTTTGCTGCAATGTTAGGAGAAGTCGAGCAAGCTGCTGAGTTCCGCTACCGCAACCCGATTGTAGGGAGTAAGGATCTTGTCGTTGCGATTTCTCAATCTGGTGAGACTGCCGATACTCTAGCTGCCGTGAGAGAAGCGATCAACAAGGGAGCAATGGTTGCAGGCCTTGTGAATGTGGTGGGTTCCACTATCGCGCGCGAAGCTGGTAGAGGTATTTATTTACATGCAGGACCTGAGATCAGTGTGGCTTCGACGAAGGCATTTACTTGTCAGGTTTCGGTGCTGCTCTCGATCGCCTTGAAGTTGGCGCGTGGTCGTCGTATGTCGCTCGAAGAAGGGCAGAGGATCGCTAATGAAATTTTGCGCGTTCCAGATTTGGTGCAGCAGGTGTTAGAGAAGAATGATGAAATTGCGAAGGTTGCTGAGAACTTTGTGAAGTTTGACAATATGTTCTACATCGGTCGCGGTTACATGTTCCCAGTGGCGCTGGAAGGCGCGCTGAAGATTAAGGAAATTTCCTACATCCACGCAGAGGCGTACAATGCCGCAGAACTGAAACATGGACCGATTGCACTTCTTGAAGAAAATATGCCTGTGGTGGCCTTGATGAATAAGGGGCCAGGCAAGGAGAAGACGGTAGGCAATGTCGAAGAATGCCGTGCGCGTAAGGCGCCAGTCTTAGGTGTGATTACTGAAGGTGATGATGAAGCGCGCGAGGCTTGCGATTGGGTGATTGAGATCCCTGAGTGTCCGCACTATACTGCTACGATTGTGGCCACGACTGCGCTTCAGTTGTTCTCTTATCACGTGGCAAGACTGAGAGGATGCCCTATTGATCAGCCACGGAATCTCGCCAAAAGCGTGACTGTGGAATAGGCTCGTCTGATCATTTTAGTTGAAAGGCTGCACTCATTCGGGTGTGGCCTTTTTTATTTTGTGCATTTAGGCGTCAATCGATGACAAGGGAGCATTAGCGGGATTTTTAAAAGTCGCTATGCTGCAGGCATGAATCGCAAGGGTTATATGGTGCTCTATGGTACGCAAACTGGGACGGCTGAAGATTTGGCTGTCGAACTACAGGAGGATATCCGAGAGCTTGGAATAGAGTGTGGATGTGAGAATGTATTTGACGTGGATGTTGCTCAGCTAGATTCGCTGGAGAAGGTTTTTGTGATCATCAGTACTTGGGGTGACGGCGATCCTCCAGATGATGCGGAAGATTTTTGTGAAGTGCTTTCGAAGGTGAATGAAAACCGACTGAAAGGTTTAGATTACGCGGTGTTTGCGCTTGGTGATAGTGGTTATGAGCTATTTTGCGAATGTGGGAAGCAGGTCGATAAGTATCTGAGTTTTGCGGGAGCTCACGCGTTAATGGATCGAGTCGATTGTGACATTGATATCGATGAACCATTCCGTGAGTGGAAAGAAAAATTGTTATCCATACTGAGGGAGTGCGTTTCTGTAGTCGAAGCGTAACTTCCGTGGACGTTGTTATTGTCCTGGTCCGACAATAATGTAGGTGAATGGCGGCTTCTGAGTTCTGATACGACTTGGGAGCCGCCTTTTTCTTTAGTGAGATGTGGGTACTAATACCAAATTGCACCGCCATTCGTCTCTTTTAAATCGCGAAGTGGTAAAAAAGCACGACCCACAAGGTAGTGGGTCGTGCTTCTAGGGAGTTTTAGGAGGTAATGGTTTACGCTTGGGAGACTGTGTATTCGTGATTGTGTTGGAGGATAGCATTCCAGTGTTGAAAGCTTTCCGAACCGGCTTGTTTGATTCTAAAAGTGGTTTCGCCAAAGGAATTATAAGCGGTCAGTTGGGTGGAGGTAGTGCCGTCGACGACTTCAAGTTGGACGCGGACGTTGTAAACCTCTGTGAGATTGATCGCTAGGTGGGCTGGAGTGCTGTCGCTTAAATGAGTAATACCATTGTGGGTGGTCATTGAAGTCGGTGAGATGTTGATCGTATGCGCGCATCCCTTGCTATTGAAACTGATGTCGAGTTCGCTGTGATTTTGGACAAAGTGAGAGCATAGCCAATAGAGCGGATGGATGGACGGGTTGTTACGAATTTTCTTTTTCTCCTTTTGGCAGCAGGGGCAGGAATTGTCGTGGTGTGTGATTTCTTGTAACGAAGCTGTGGCTGGGAGGACTTTGCTAACTCTACGGGTAAGGAGAGTGATGAGCTCGGCATGATCAGGAGATGCGTCGAAACTAAAACTGAGAGTGTCGTACATAAGTTCTAGACAAAGGCTCAGGTCTCGGTGGTTGTTGATTCCTGACTGGAGATAGCTGCGAGTGATATCAGCTGGGTTAAAGGTGACTCCAGACTCAGGGGCTGTGAGCAAATTCTCCATCACAATAAATTCCGGTTGAGAAAGTGTTTTGGAGAGTTTGAGGTGTGTATTTGATGACTGAAGTGCGACGTTCTGGAATTTATTGATAAAGTCGGTTAGCGAATTCTTATCGAGTGATAATAGCCAGAGGTCATCAGCTATACTGTTACAGATGGAAGTGCCGTTCATAGCAGATTATGCGCAGTATTGAAGGACTGCTTGTGGGTTGTGATTCGAATTGTAGAAGGTAGTTTCGAGGTGGTTTCCTCGGTGTTTTGTTTGGAGGTCGCTAATGTTTCCTGAATGTAGATGAAGGGTGTTTTCAGAGTTATCACTGAGTTGAAAGGTGCCTTCACTTTCTGTGAGTACAGAATTTTTTAGCCTTCTTTGTACAATTCCACCTTCGGTGTAGAGGGTGAGTTTTAGGAGATTGCCAGTGTGCTGCGATTCAAGTGCTCGCTCGAGGATGTGAGAGATTTTACGCCAGTGTGCACCTTGTCGGAACGAGGGGGAGGAGTGATTTACTGGTACTAATTCGTCGTCGCTGGTGAAGAGTTGGAGCAGGCAGTTGAGGCAGTCGTTTGGCTGGGTTTGGAGGAAGCGAAGCTGGTGGAAAACAGTGCTTTTTGTAGAGCTGAAGAGAAACGCATTTTCTACAGCGTGGTGGACTCTGCGCCGCTGTATCCATCCTTGTTTCCAGTTGAGAAAATTCCACTGGGTTGAGCCGTCGATACTCTGGCTGGAGTCTTCATGGGAAGAAATGATGTGGCGCGGGTATTGGCCAACTTCGGTGAGCGTGGCGAGCGTGTTACTGTGGCGTGTCTCAACGACTCCCAGCGAAGAGAGGCGATGGACAATTCTGGCCCAAGTAGGAGTAAGGACTGAGGTTTGCGAAGACATGTCTGCACTTCAGCAGGAAATGTCAAAGCTAGCTAACGCTGGCTTATCTTCGCTTAGTGGTTAAATGACCTAGGAACGTTTCGCCTTTGCTGCCGAGCGCTTGGCGAGCATTTTCTTTTTTTCCTTGGGAGACATTACACTACAGCCACAGCTTCCACAACAGGCAGAGTTTTTGAGTGATTTGTAGGCTTTCCACGCGATTGCAAGAATGGCGAGAGCTACAAGACTGAGTGCGATGGCTGTTTGAGACATATTAGGAGAAGCCTAATAAAGTACCGATTTGGAAAACTGCAAGTGCGGCGAGGTAGGCAAAGAGTGACATGCCGCCGAGTTGGGCGACTGCCCATTTCCAAGAGTTTGTTTCACGCGCAACCACCGCTGAGGTAGGGAGGCATTGGAGCGCGTAAATGAAGAAGACTAGTAGACTGAGCAGAGTCAGAGGGGTATAGACTTTTCTGCCATCAGGCCAAGTGGCGGCTGCGAGTCGGTCTTGGAGCAGAGTTTCAGCTTCGTCTTCCTCCTCGCTAATATGATAGGTCACCATGAGCGAGGAAACGAACACTTCACGGGCGGCGAAAGAGGTTATGACAGAGGTCGCTGTGCGCCAATCGTAACCAAGTGGTTTAAAAACGGGTTCCACTGCGTGACCGATTTGGCCCATGTAAGATTGTTCGAGAGCGAGCGCTGAATCTTCAGCTGCTGGTGAATCTTCGGCAGGTTTTGGGTAGGTTTGAAGTGCCCAGAGAATAATGCAGAGTGCCAGGATGATGGAGCCTGCACGCTTTACGAATGCCCACGCGCGGTCCCAAACGTGGCGTATGAGGTAGCCAACTTGCGGAAGTCGGTAAGGTGGAAGTTCGAGCATGAAATGGCTCGGTGTGGCGTCTTCTGAGAGACGACCTTTGAGAATGCGCGCTGCAGCGAGAGCTGTGACGATTCCAAGCACGTATACTGCGAGGAGGAAGAGTGCTTGTTGAATGCTACTCGCTTGCGGTAGCAACATAGCGATGAGTAAGAAGTAAACGGGGAGACGCGCTGAACATGACATCCATGGAGCGATTAAGATGGTGATGAGGCGTTCTTTGGCGCTATCGATAGTGCGGGCTGCCATCACTCCAGGAATCGCACAGGCGTGTGCTGATAAGAGTGGAAGAAAGGCTTTTCCTGAAAGGCCTACGAGATTCATCACGCGATCCATGAGGAATGCCGCGCGAGCCATGTAGCCGCTAGCTTCTAGAAGGGCGATGAAGAAAAAGAGCAGAACAATCTGTGGCAGGAACACTAAGGTGCCAGCGATACCACCGATGATTCCATCGACCATGAGTTCATTGAAGTCGCCTTCGGGGAGGGTTGCGCCGACCCAGTCACCGAGTGAGCCAAAGGCGCCTTCGATGGCGTCCATTGGATAAGCTGCCCAGGAGAAAATCGTCCAGAACACTGTCAGCATCACACCGATGAGTACGAACCAGCCGAGTACTGGATGCATTAGGACTTCGTCGAGTTTATCTGAAATAGTGAGCGTGCCATCGTCTTCGCGACGTGCGGCTTCACCACAAATGGTTTTAGCGAATTCGCTGCGTGCTTTTTGGCGCGTTTCTGTATCACCTGAGGTGTCCCATTTTGCTGCACCAGTAGCAGGGAATGGAAGACGGAGCGCTTGCTTGAGTTCGATGAGACCTTTTTTCTTATTCGCTTGAATCGGAACCACAGGAACTCCGAGTTCTTCGGAAAGAAGTGTTGGGTCGAGGTGAATGCCACGAGATTCAGCGAGGTCGACCATATTGAGTGCGACGACGACAGGTTTGCCGAGTTCGATGACCTCCATAGCAAGGAGCAGATGGCGCTCTAGTGCGGATGCATCCACTACGCAGACGGTGATGTCAGGAGTTTGTTCACCGTCTTGATCACCTAGTAAAACATTACGCGTGACTTCTTCGTCAGGCGAGCTGGGAGAGAGTGAGAAGCAGCCAGGAAGGTCGATGATTTCTACTTTTGTCCCGTGAGGGGAACGGAATGAGCCTGATTTTCGCGAGACTGTAACTCCAGAGTAATTTCCTACCTTTTGGTTTTCGCCGGTGAGCGCATTAAAAAGAGTAGTTTTGCCAGCATTTGGGTTACCAACGAGTGCAACGAGGTGTTGCTCAGACGAAGTAGACATAATTTAACAATTCTGTTTAGACAGGACAGACAAGAATTTGATCGGCGAGTTTCTTATTCAACGCCATTTTAGTACCACAAACGGAGCAAAGTAAGTTGTGACCGTGACTCAGTTTTTTAACTTCCATCGATTCGCAGAATCCCATGCTGCGTAAGCGATCACAGGCAGATCCTTGGAGTGAATCGATACGAACCGAACAGCCCACACTCGCCTGAGATAGTGTCATTGCACTGTCAGTTTTGAGGTCGGTAGCTCGGCGGAAGAGTTTCATTACAGGACAAGAAATACTGTAGTTGAGATTCGTTTGCAATAAGTATTTTATGTTCGGTGGAAAGAAAAAGCAGGCGCGTTGTTGATCCCCTATTTTTGATGGGAACTTGACGAATGCGAAGAGTTCTAACAGCTTGTGAGAGTATGAAAATGTTTCTAACGAGCTGTGTTGTGAGTGGCATGTTGTCGAATACCACTGTTCGGAATTGAGCGGGTAGCTATTTCCAAAAAAAACGCCCTGCAGATTGTATAAACCTGCAGGGCATCTTACCTACGTGTTACCTAATGTAAATGTGTATTAGAGGGCGTCGCCTTTAGGACCTTTTTTACCACGTGGACCTTTTTTGCCGTGTGGTGGTAATTTCTCACCAGCGTCTTTTGCTGCTTTTCGTTCTTCCTTGCTGAGTTCGCCATCACCGTCGGCATCGTACTTTGAAAGAAGTTCTTCACGACGTTCTTTCATAGCGGCTTTCATGGCTTCTTTTTCGGTTTCGGAGAGTTCTCCGTCTCCGTCAGTGTCGAATTTTTCAAGAATGCGCTCGCGGTGATCTTCACAGCCTTTGCCTTTTTTGCACTCACCCTCAGCTAGAGCGATTGCTGGAATGGAAAGTGAAGCGAGAGCGAGAATGAGTGTTTTTGTTTTCATATTGGTTTTCATGATATTCACTGAAAGAAACCAAAGATGCTGTGAGAAGTTGCAGTAAAACTTAAATTAATATATTTAAGTCGTTTTATTTTAAGTTGTTGAAGGTTTTTTTTGTGGGCGTGAAAATGCTCCACTGAAAAATCTTCAGTGGAGCATGGTTTTTGCGAAATGTGTGTGGATGCTATGAATTACTCGTCGCCACCGCGTGGTCCTTTTCTACCTCTAGGAGGCCCAGGAAGATCTTCACCTGCTTCTCTTGCGACTTGGCGTTCATCTCTAGAGAGTTTTCCGTCGCCGTCGGTGTCGTATTGAGCAATGATAAGATCTTTAGCAGCTTGCTTTTCGTCTTCGCTGAGCTCGCCGTCACCATCAGTGTCGTATTTAGCAATGAATGCTTCTTTACGCTCTTTCATGGCAGCTTTAGCAGCTTCGCGCTCTTCTTCGCTGAGTTCACCATCGCCATCAGCATCAAATTTCTCGAGGATATGTTCGCGAATCTTTTCGCAGTGCTTCCCTTTTTTACCGTGATCTTTAGCAAAGGAGAGAGATGGAAGTGAGAGAGCTGCGATTGCTAGAATGAGTGTATTTGTTTTGGTGTTGGTTTTCATAATATTCAAAAATAGAAACCTTGATCGGGGCAGAAAGTTGCAGGTAAATTTTCTTTTTTTAATCGTTTAAGTATTTATGTGTTAGTTAGATGTGTCTTTTTTCGCGTGAACAAAAATGCCTCGCTGGAAGATCTCCAGTGAGGCATTGTTTTAGTTGGATGATAGTGTGTGCTATGAATTACTCATCACCGCCGCGTGGTCCTTTTTTACCACCTTTTTTGCCCTTGCCACCATGTGGTGGGATTTTTTCACCAGCAGCTTTAGCGGCTTCACGCTCTGTTTCGTCGAGCTTGCCGTCGCCATTAGCGTCATATTTGCTGAGGAGTTCTTCACGGTGTGCTTTTCCTGCAGCTTTGGCTGCTTCTCTCTCTGTTTCGTCGAGCTTGCCATCGCCGTCAGTATCGAATTTTTCAAGCATCTTTGCGCGGTGGTCGCCGCCTTTGCCTTTTTTCTCACCATCGCCTTCAGCGAGAGCGATTGCTGGAATAGAGAGGGCTGCGATGCCAAGGATGAGTGCTTTTGTTTTCATAATGATTTTTTTGGGTTGTACGAGAGAAACCACTCAGTCTGGAGAGAGTTGCGAAAAAGTTTTTCTTTTATGAAAAAATAAAGCGAGAGTTGTGGACTCTCGCTTTAAGGAAGTTGTTTTAGTATTAGTTTATTTTACGCATTGTAGCCGAGCCATGGGCCGAGCCAGCGTTCGGCTTTTTCACGGCTCCACCCTTTGCGTTCTGCGTAGTCTTTAATCTGGTCTTCTTGGAGTTCGCTGATGGCGAAGTAGTGGGACTCAGGATGAGAGAAGAGTAGCCCGGAGACAGCGGCTCCTGGGTGCATGGCGCAGGATTCAGTGAGTTCTACACCGGTGCTTTCTTCGGCACTGAGTAGGTCGAAAAGTGGTGGCTTTTCGGTGTGATCGGGCTGAGATGGATAGCCGGGTGCGGGGCGGATGCCACGGTAGATTTCTTTGATTAGTTCGTTGTGGTTGAACTCGTTCGGGCGCTCGTAGCCCCATGCTACTCGCGCACGGTGGTGGAGGAGTTCCGCGAAGGCTTCAGCGAGGCGATCGGCGATGGCTTTGATCATGATCCCTTTGTATGGATCATGTTCGTCAGTCTCGACTTTTTTGGCCCATTCGTCAGCTCCGTGAATACCGACCACAAAGCCGCCGATAAAGTCATTTCCTTCTGGTGCTACGTAGTCGCTGAGGGCGTAGTGTGGTTTGTCAGAAGTTTTTTCGATTTGTTGTCGGAGAGTGTGGAAGGAGGTCGCTTTTTCGGTGCGAGTTTCATCGGTCCAGACGTTGATGTCGTCTCCATTAGAGTTGGCTGGGAAGAAGCCGTAGACGCCGCGGGCGGTGAAGCGCTTATGCTCGATAATGTCTTCGAGGATTTCTAAGGCATCGGCGTAGAGTTCTTGCGCTTGTTTTGCGCCTTCTTCGTTTTTAGTTTTGAGCGTTTTAGTTTCGCGGTCCCAGACTCCTCGGATTTCCCAGGCGTGGAAGAAGGGTGTCCAGTCGATGTATTCGGAGAGTTCACGCAGTGATTGGTTATCCATTACGCGGGTGCCGGTGAATTCGGGTTGGGCTGGTTGGTAATTGTCCCAATCGAATTTAGGTTTATTAGCGCGTGCTTTTTCGAGGTCGATGGTTGGTTTCGACTTCTTGTTGAAGTTGTCGCGCAGTTTTTGGTGACGCTCTTCATTTTCGGCTACGAATTTGTCGTGGCCATCTTTAGAAAGAAGTGTGGTGGTTACTGGAACCGAGCGGGAAGCATCGAGCACGTGCACGATAGGGCCTGAGTAGTGTGGGGCAATCTTGACGGCGGTGTGTGCAGCAGAAGTGGTAGCGCCACCAACGAGTACTGGTAGTTTGATGCCACGGCGCTCCATCTCCTTTGCCACATGAATCATTTCATCTAGAGATGGGGTGATGAGCCCGGAGAGGCCGATGACATCGCAGCCTTTTTCTAGGGCTGTATCGAGGATCTTGTCGCAGGGGACCATGACGCCCATGTCGATGACTTCGAAGCCATTACATGCGAGTACGACGCCGACGATGTTTTTGCCAATGTCGTGAACGTCTCCTTTGACTGTCGCCATGACGACGCGGCCAGCGGTGGCTTCTTTTTCTGCTTTGATCTGAGCTTGGTCTTCAGAGAGAGATGGGTCTGCTGCGATGAGCTCTTGGATACGGCCAGCGAGTTTCTCGGCTTTTTCTGCCTCCATGAAGGGTTCAAGGTAGGCGACAGATTTTTTCATCACACGTGCGGATTTCACCACCTGCGGGAGGAACATTTTACCGGCTCCGAAGAGGTCTCCAACGACGGACATACCGTCCATGAGTGGGCCTTCGATGACCTTGAGTGGAACGGAATACTTTGCGAGTGCTTCCTCGGTGTCTTCGGTGATGAAGGTGTCGATACCTTTAAGGAGGGCGTATTCGAGACGTTTTTCGATCGGCTCCTTGCGCCATGCGAGGTCTTCGGCTTTGGACTCTTTTTTGACGCCTTTGAATTGCTCGGCGAAGTCGAGAAGGCGTTCGGTAGCGTCTGGGTCTGAATTGAGAAGAACGTCTTCGACGTGTTTGAGCATTTTCGGCTCAATCTCATCGTAGACTTCGAGCATACCTGCATTTACGATCCCCATGTCCATGCCAGCTTTTCCTGCATGGTAGAGGAAGGCGGCGTGCATGGCTTCGCGGACTGGGTTGTTCCCGCGGAAGGAGAAGGAAATGTTTGAAACGCCGCCAGAAACTTTGGCGCCGGGGAGGTTGTCTTTGATCCACTTCGTGGCTTTAAAGAAATCGACCGCGTAGTTGTTGTGCTCGTCGATTCCGGTAGCAACGGTGAGGATGTTTGGGTCGAAAATGATGTCTTGCGGGTTGAAGCCAACTTCGTCGACGAGTACGCGATAGGCGCGTTCGCAGATGCGGATTTTTTCTTCGTAGGTGGCCGCTTGGCCGTTTTCGTCGAAGGCCATGACAACTGCTGCTGCACCAAATTTCATGATGGTGCGAGCGTGTTGCTTAAAGACTTCTTCGCCTTCCTTGAGGGAGATTGAATTGACGATTCCCTTGCCTTGGAGGCATTTGAGACCAGCTTGGATGATTTCCCATTTGGAGGAATCAACAGTGATAGGGACCTTAGTGATGTCTGGTTCCGACTGTACGAGGTTGAGGAAGCGGGTCATCATGTCGACACCGTCGATGAGACCGTCATCGAAACAGATATCAATGACAGGGGCTCCATTGTCGACCTGTTGGCGGGCGACTGCGAGGGCATCTTCGAGTTTGCCTTCTTGGATAAGTTTGCGGAATTTTGGAGAGCCTGCGACGTTAGTGCGCTCACCAATCATGAGGAAGTTTTTATCCTTTGTATGGTTGTATGGTTCGGTGCCAGAGAGGCGGAGTAGAGGTTCTATCTCGGGTAGCTCACGAGGCTTTACACCTTTAATAGCTTCGGCAATTTGGGCGATGTGCTCGGGTGTGTTACCGCAACAACCACCTGCGAGGTTGATGAATCCTGAGCGAGCAAAGTTGCCTAAGCGATCGTACATATCGCGTGGGCCGAGTGGGAAGCCAGTTTCGGAGAGTGCATCTGGCATGCCTGCATTTGGGTAACAGGAAACGAAAGTTTCGCAGACTTTGCTGAGTTCGCCGACGAATTCACGCATTTGGTCTGGTCCGAGGGAACAGTTGAGGCCAACGGCGAGCGGTTTTACGTGCGCCACGGCGTTCCAAAGTGCTTCCACTTTTTGCGCGGAAATCATGGTTTCGCCACCGAGGCCGACAGCGGCAGAGATGATGATTGGAAGATGGATGTCGCGCTCTTCGAAGACGTCTTGGATGGCGACGAGAGCACATTTTGAGTTGAGCGCGTCAAAGATCGTTTCAACCATCAGAATGTCGACACCGCCTTCAATGAGCGCGAGGACTTGACGTTTGTAGTCCTCGTAGACTTGGTCGAAAGTGACGACGCGGAAGCCTGGATCGTCTGGGTCGACTGCTGAGTTATTTAGACCGACAGTCATTGGGCCGATGGCTCCGGCTGCGTAGCGTTTGACGCCAGTTTTTTCGTAGACTTCGTCACAAGCTTGACGGGCGAGCTTGGCGGATTCGACATTTATTTCCCATGCGAGCTCTTTGAGGAATGGGTCGTCGAGGACCTTTTGGTAGAATTCTGGATCCTTGCGACCCTCGCCTGACTCTCGCGGATCTTCTACGAAAAATTCCGACTGGGCGATTGAGGTGCCTGAGAAGGAATTGGTTTCGATGATGTCAGAGCCGGCTTCGAGGAAGCGTTTGTGGATATCGAGAATGACATCTGGGCGGGTGAGGCTGAGTAGGTCACCGTTGTTGAGAATGTCTTTATCGATGTCCTTGAAGCGTTCGCCTCGGGCGTCTTGTTCGGTGAGTCCATATCCACGGATGGTGGTTCCCATAGCTCCATCGAGCATGAGGATACGTTCTTTAAGAGCAGCGGTGAGTTCTGCGGTTGCGTCAGGTCTGGCCATGAGATGTGTGTGAAGTTGGAAGTGTGAAGTGAGAAGTTAAGTCACTCGCTTCGCGAACTTTGGGTGTGTGGGAGGGGCTTAAAGTCCTAGGATGGCTTTTGCAACGAAGAAGTAAATCACCATGCCTGAGACGTCGACGATAGTGGTGATGGCTGGGGCGGCGATAACGGCGGGGTCAATTTTCGCAGCGCGAGCTCCGAGAGGGAGGAGGGAGCCTACAAGTGTAGAGGATGTGATTTGGATGGCTAGCGCGACAGCGACAGCGATTGCAAATTTGGTGAAACCAATTTCCGCAGGCATGTCATGGTAGAACATGGGGACGAAGGTGATGGTGATGATCGCCATTCCGGTTCCTAGCAGAGCGCCAAGCATTAAGCCTAGGCGCAGTTCTTTCCATGCGACGCGGATGATGGAGTCTTGGTCAAGTTCACCGAGAGCCATTGCGCGAATCACCATAGTAGATGCTTGGCCACCAGTGTTACCACCTGCAGCGACAACCATGGGGAGGAAAAGGGAGAGAATGAAGAGTGAGTTTAGAACGTCTTCAAATTTAATCATCACAATACCAGAGGCGATCGCTAGAATCGCAAGTCCGAAAAGCCAAGGGAATCGGCGACGGAAGTGGATCATTGTAGGGGTGTTGAGGTAGGTTTCCTCAGAGCCTTCGCCTGAGAAACCCGCCATTTTTTCCATATCCTCGGTCGATTCTTCTTCCAAGATTTCCACGACATCATCGTGGGTGATGATCCCGAGGAGGCGGTGTTGTTCGTTAACTACAGGGAGTACGAAGAGGTCGTACTTAGACACCATTTGTGCAGCTTCTTCCTGATCGGCGGAGGCTAGAATAAAGCGCTTAACCGGACGCATGAAGTCGGAGATGATGGTTTCAGGTAAATTGAAGGCGAGATCGCGGAAACGTACATAGCCGCAGAGTTTGTCTTTGGCATCGATGACGTAGACACGAGCAAAGGACTCGGTTTCTTCACTTTCTTTGCGGAGGCTTTCGAGTGCTTGTTGGACAGTCATTTCGCCGTGAATGCTGGCGAAATGGGTGGTCATGCGGCCACCGGCAGTGCTCTCGTCGTATTTGAGGAGGGACTTGGTAACTTCGATGTCGTCGGGTTCAACGAGTTCTAGAAGTCTTTCGCGGGCGTCGTCAGAAACGTCTTGGAGAATGTCGACTCGGTCATCATCGGAAATTTGATCGAGGATCTCACGTTGTTCAGCGGGCTCGAGACGTTCGATGGTTTCTTCGATGAGTGTGTCGGGGAGATCTGCCAGAACTTCCGCGAACTGCTCCATGTCGATATTAGAGGTGAAGAAATCACGTTCTTCCTCAGTGAGGCTTTCGTAGATTTCGGCGAGGTCAGCGTAGTGCATCGTCTCTGCACAGAGGAGGAATTGCTCTGCATTACGTTCATCGATCGCGGCCAACATGTGGCGTGTTTCTTTGCTCTCCTCGCTCATGGGGCTGAGACTAATTCGTGGCGATTAGAATGAAAGGGTGAAAAACAGAAGATTTCGCCTTGTTAGGGATCTTGACGCTAAGCGTTTGAAGGATAGTGTCGGGACTATGTCCCAGAAAGGAATGTCAGCTTATCAACCCGAAAGAGAAGAGGTGCAGCCGCCTGAGCTGCCGTTAAATCGTTCAAAAATTCCTAAAGTGCTGGGAATTATTCATTTGTGTTTTGGCGGGCTGGCAATTCTCTCAACGGGGATTGGGGTGTTTCAGAACAAGAAAATGTCCGACGAGCTCGCTGTGCAGTTTACGGCGATCAGTGGTGAGGGCATAAGCATCCCTGCGGAACTCATCGAGAAATTACGCGTTATCGATTTTCCGGTCCAGATGGCTGGGTATATAGATTTAGCGATCAGTGTGTTGTTGATAGCGGCAGGGATTGGCCTGTTGAAGTATTTTAAGTGGGGAAGAGTTGCTACAAACGTTTATGCGGTAGGGAGTTTACTAGCGAAATGTTTGAGTGTGTATATTTGGTGTGTATTGGCGACACCGTTCTTTGAGGGCTTTATTGAAGCGAACTCAGATTTTGGCATAATAGGTGTGAGTGGGTTTAGAGGAGTGATGTTAGCTTCGCTGTTTTTTTCCAGTGTTTACCCCCTAGTTTGTTTATTCTTAGTGAATAAAAAGACGGTGCAGCGAAGCTTGGAGTAGCGGAGGTGATCGAGAATTTAAAAAGGGTGAAAAAAGATCTTGCCAAAGTGGGAGGGATGCGTACTTTCTCGCCCGCACCAGCAAATAAATGGTGGCTGTAGCTCAGTTGGTAGAGCCCCGGATTGTGATTCCGGTTGTCGCGGGTTCAAGTCCCGTCAGTCACCCCATTTTGCTATCAATTATTGAAGGCGCTTATTGTAAGCGCCTTTTTTGTGTCTGGAAGCTATGTTTTTCTTGCTTGGTTTGAGCAAATTGCGCTCAATGGTGCTCCTCTAATTGGAATAGATAGAATGGATTCACTCGAAGCACTGTTAGGATATAAATTTCGCAATTCGTTGTTATTGGCTGAGGCTTTGACTCATCCGTCGCTGGCGTATGAAACGCAGCGACCACATTTTGACAATCAGCGCTTGGAGTTTCTCGGGGATGCTGTCTTGCAGCTTGCACTCACGCATCATCTGTATGAGCTCTTCCCGGGGTTTACTGAGGGAGACTTAACCAAGATGCGTGCTCGTCTTGTGTCCAAGGATGCACTGCATAATCTTTCGGGAGAAATTAAACTAGGTGAGTTTGTTTTATTAGGTCGAGGCGAGGAAGCTAGTGGCGGTCGCGAGCGGGCATCAACGCTGGCAGATGCTTTTGAAGCCCTTTTGGGGGCAGTGTATCTCGATGGAGGGTTTGATGCAGCAAAAGAAGTAGTGCTTAAAGTAGCGAAGAAGGAGGTGGAGAAAATTTCTCAAAAACCGGAAGAGAAGAATCCGAAAGGTCGTCTTCAGGAAGCTTTGCAATCCATTTTGCCAGAAAGTCCCAGCTATAAAGTTGTTAGCGAAGAAGGGCCAGATCACGATAAAGAATTTATCGTAGAAGTGCATTGGAATAATCAAGTGCTAGCCAGTGGTAAGGGGCGAAATAAAAAGCAGGCTGAGGCGAAAGCAGCAAGCGTAGCACTTAAAAACAAGGTGTGGGAAACGCCTGTGGAGTAAATTATTTTTTAAATTTAAAAGTTTGTTACAGATATTTCACGCCTTCAGAACTTGTGCAAATTAAGGCATTTGCTGTGCATATTTTGTAAAACTACGTGGTGTTTGAGGGATTTTGTTGGCTATTTATGAAATCTAAGCTTAGTTGAGGCACCTCTTACTTGCGGAGCGTGGCTTCCCAAGCAGCAGAGGACAATACAGTTACAATATTATGTTTAACAACTTCCCATTTCACCGCGTAAACTGGAAAACCAGTCTTTTCCTTATATTTACTACGCTGTTCGCCCTTGTCGGAACTCCTTGGTACTTCTTAACTTATGATCTCACGGCTGGTGAGTTGGCATTTCAGCTAGGCTTCTGTCTATTCTTCTGTGTGGCAACAATCATGAGTATCACGCTCGGATACCACAGACTCTTTTCTCACCTTTCATTTAAAGCGAAATGGCCAGTAAAGTTGGTGACGCTTATTTTTGGTGCAGCCTCTTTTGAGAATTCATGTCTCAGCTGGGCATCAGACCACCGTCATCACCATAAGCACGTGGATCACGATGGTGATCCGTATGATATATCAAGAGGCTTTTTCTATGCGCACGTTGGCTGGTTGCTATTTAAGCTCGATCCTATGCCGCTGCAGAACAACGTGGGTGATCTCAAAAGAGACCCTCTAGTGATGTGGCAGGATAAATGGACACACCTTATTGGTTTGGTTGTGGGGTTGATCATTCCGCCGATGATTGGTTATTATTTTTACGGTCTCCAAGGCGCTCTTGGCTGTCTTATTCTCACAGGTTTTCTCCGCATCGTGATCGTGATGCACTGTACTTTCTTCATTAACTCACTTTGCCACACGATCGGTAAGCGCCCATATAACTCAGGCAATAGTGCTCGCGACTCTGCAATTATGGCATTCTTTACTTGTGGTGAAGGGTATCACAATTACCACCACGCGTTTCAGCACGATTACCGTAATGGTGTGAAGCCTTGGCAGTTTGATCCAACAAAATGGATGATTTGGACGCTTTCTAAGCTTGGTCTTGCAAGTAATCTGCGTCGAGTTCCACAAGAGAAAATTCTCTTAGCTGAAATGCGAGAAGCACAACGTTTGCTCGAGCAAAAGCGTGAGAAAGCTGGTCTAGATAAGGCTGAAGAGTCTTGTGCACTGAGCCAGAAGGCTGAGGCTATTCTGGAAGGTTTGTCTGCGACTCTGTCTGAACGCTATGCGCAGGTCGAAGATTCTCTGGCGACGAAAGTAGAACTTTCAAAGGCAAAGCTCATTGAAATTGAGTCTGATATTCACCGTGTGGTAAAGAAAATCAGTAAGTTTAAGTTCTCTTCTGCGAAGTAGGTTTCATTCATTTGTATACCATTTTCCTAAGTTTGCTCTTTATTTAGACTCCAAAGATTAATTAGCTTGTTTCTTCACATGCTCAAGAGATCTACATTATTCATATTCGGAGGCGTGAGTCTCGCCTTACTTCCGTCTTGCGATAAGCTTGAGGGGATAGTTAATCAGGCAACTGATTTAGTCGGCGCGCCTTCCGTATTTGAGCCTAGCGAGCGACGCGAGGGGATTGCGAAGCCGCATGAAGCATCTGTTGATGATGTGAAACTGTGGGTAGCTGAACCTAACGTGCTCGTGGTTTTAGATTTTTATAGTGACCAATGTCCTCCGTGTCGGGCAATGGCTCCTCATATTGAGGCTTTAGCTAAACAGTATGGTGATAAGGCTGCGGTGATGAGGCTGAATGTTGGAAAGCCTGGTTCTGTAGCGCAAATGGCTCATGATGAGTATGGAGTGACACGGACGCCTACTTTGAAGTTTTTTTTCAATGGTAGAGAGGTGAAAAGCATGCTTGGCGCTCAATCTAAAGAAAAACTCGACGCAGTTTTCTCTACTTACACGGCGAAGATCGACGGTGAGTATGTGATGCGTGAGGGTGATATGCCTGGCAAGAAAACGGAGCGCACGGTGGAAGACATGATGCAGCGAATTTCCAAAAAGGAGCTTCCTCAAGGGATTACTAGAGTGAAGGTACCCGATGAGGCTAAGGATGTTACAGGTGATTTGAAGAGTGTGCTGGGTGTTGGAGAGATGACTCCAGTAAAATCCTCCGAGTCTGAATCGCCGAAAAATTAAGCGAGTTGAGAAGCGTTTTTAGCATACTTGTATGCCCGCCTAACCTTTCTCGAGGGTGTCATGCTAGGCTTTTTCTCAGTTGGGATTAGAGTGTGATCATTATGCTTGACCGTTAAGGAGTTTCTTTACCTTTTGAGGTTAATGTGGTTGTGTTTTTATTGCTCGTATTTAAACTCATCGAGTTATGAGGATAAGAGAGATTCTTCGATGTGTTAGTTTTACGTGTGTGCTTGGATTGTCGTCCTGTGACCAGTTGCAGACAATTGTGGGCGACATAACAGGGAGTAATGTACCTGATGAACGCCGGGAGGGGATAGAGAGAGTTCATAAAGCAACGATTTCTGAAGCAAAGCAGTGGCTTTCCGAGCCTAACGTATTGGTGGTCTTGGATTTTTACAGTAAGAATTGCCCGCTCTGTAAAGAAATGTCTCCAAGCATTGAAAAGATGGCGAAGAAGTTTGGCAGTAAGGCCGCAGTGATGAGGTTAAATGTAGGGGAGCCAGGAGAAACTGCAAAGGTTGCAACGGAAGAGTACAATGTCAGTCAGACTCCAGAGTTGAAGTTTTATTTGAACGGGAAAGAATTGAAAGCCGTAGAGGGACTTCAGAGCGAAGAAGAACTGGAAGCTTTGTTTGAAAAGTACACTGGTAAAATATCTGATGATAAAGAATTTGTTATGAAGGATGGCTTCATGCCTGGTCAGAAGGCTCAGAGCGTGGAAGAAATGATGATGAGAATCTCTAAAGATGAGCTGCCGCAGGGTGTGACTCGTGTGAAAATGACTGGAGAAGAAATTATTCTTACTGAAAAATCCCCATCTGCAATTCTTTCTAATGGAGGGGCTCCACCAGCAGTACAAACCATTAATACGAGTTATAAGCCACAGAGCTCTCAGGGTAAGAAGGAAATGACGTCGACTGAACGTGCGATGCAGCATTCCATGGGGAAAGCCCCGATTCCGAAATAAGCCTTCTTAAAGTGTGGTGGTGGAGTATTTATGTGATGTACGTAGTCTTATCACTTTAGCGCAATGTGCGATTGACCCTCAGCGTATTGCTGTCTAGCGTCCGCCGAATTATTTAATTTTATGAGCAAGGACGCCCAAAACTATAAAGACAGCTTGAGTCTGCCACAGACAACTTTCCCCATGCGTGGGGATTTGGTGAAGCGCGAGCCTCAGCGACTCGAGCAATGGGAATCTAACGATTTATACAAGCGCATTCAGCAACGCCGTATTGATCAAAATGCTCCTCGCTATATTTTACATGACGGCCCCCCTTTTGCGAATGGAGATGTGCATATGGGGACAGCGCTTAATAAGGTGCTTAAAGATTTAGTGCTCAAGTCTAAGACGATGGCGGGTTTTGAGACACCGTATGTTCCAGGCTGGGATTGTCATGGATTGCCGATTGAATTTAAAGTGGTGCAAAATGCTCAGGGGCTTGAACCCGCTGAGATTCGACGTCGCTGTGTGGAGTTTGCCAGTGGCTGGATTGCTACTCAGAAAGCCTCATTTCGTCGTCTTGGCGTATTAGGTGATTGGGAGAATCCATATCTTACAATGGATGCTGCGTACGAGGCTGATATCGTGCGTACATTTTCAGCGCTAATTAAGCGTGGAAATGTGTATCAGTCTAAGAAGCCAGTTCAGTGGTCCTACGGTGCGCAGACAGCGCTTGCTGAAGCTGAGGTGGAATACATGGATAAGAAGTCGATTTCACTGTATGTGGAATTTCCTCTTCTATCTGATGCTTTCGGAGAGGGTATCTCAATGGTGATCTGGACGACCACTCCTTGGACTTTGCCAGCAAACCTTGGAATAGCGACACATCCTCTATTTGATTATGTTGTAGGGCGTTTTGAAAAAGTGAAGCAGGTAAAGGATCAGCCAGATGAGCTGATTTCCAAGCGTTTGGTGATCGCTAAAGAGCTTCTCGAAATGTTTGAGGCAAAGACTGGTTTTGCTCTCAAAGAGACGTATCAAGAAGTCAAAGGTGATGCCTTTGAAGGGCTGGAAGCTCAGCATCCATTTTTAGAGAGAACCTCGAAGTTAATTAACGCTAATTTCGTGACCACTGAGGCTGGTACTGGTTCGGTACATATTGCTCCAGGTCATGGTGCAGACGATTACTCTGCTGGTCAGCAAAACGGGCTTGGGGTTCTTTCGCCGGTGGATGATGAGGGTAAGTACACTGAGGAATGTGGACTTCCAGAAATGGTAGGTGAGCATGTGTTTGATTGCAATGTTCCGATCATTAAGATTCTTGCTGGCAAAGGGTATTTGTTGGGGAAAGAGACGATCGCGCACAGTTACCCGCATTGTTGGCGTTCCAAGACTCCGATTATTTTCCGCGCGGTGGAGCAATTTTTCATTTCTTTGGAAGGGCTCCGCGAGAAGGCGCTAGAAGAAATTGACAAGGTCAATTGGTTGCCGAAGTGGGGACGGAACCGCATTTATGGAACTGTAGAGGCTCGCCCAGATTGGTGTGTATCACGCCAACGTACTTGGGGTGTTCCTGTACCTGTATTTTTTGATGCTGAAGGCAAGGCTGTGATCAATGCTGAAACTGCTGATAAAGTGGCTGATTTGATTGAAAAAGAGGGCTCTAACATCTGGTTCGAGCTTTCTGATGAAGAGTTGAGTGAGCGCCTTTGTTTGCCTGCTGGCTACAAGAAGTGTCGTGACACGCTCGATGTATGGATCGATTCCGGTTCTTCATCAGTTGCTGTTGTCGATCGTCGCCCTGAGTTGGAAGGTCCTGCTGATCTCTATTTAGAAGCGACCGATCAACACCGTGGGTGGTTCCAGTCTTCACTGATGCTTTCCGTGGGTGTTCGCGATGAAGCTCCGTACAAGTCTGTGCTTACGCATGGTTTCGTGGTAGACAAGGACAAGAAGGGGAAACTTTCTAAATCTGAAGCGGAGAAGAGTGGAAAGCCGATCGACGCAGCACATTACTATAACAAATACGGTGCAGATATCGTGCGCTTATGGGTTTCTAGTGTGGATTGGCAAACAGAAGTGCCTTTTGGTGAAGATCTCTTCAAGCAAATCGCTGAACCATATAGACGCTTGCGTAACACTCTGCGCATCTTACTTGGTAATATGGATGGCTTTGACGCGGCAACTGATGCTGTTGTCAAAGCGGATATGCCATTGTTAGATCAATGGGTGTTAGAGCGCCTTAACGAAGTGGTGAAAGAGTGTCGCGCTGGGTACGAAGCCTTTGAGTTCCGTAAGGTGTTTAATCAAATTAACCAATTTTGTGCGACGGATTTGTCTGCGATCTATATCGATGTGACGAAGGATCGTATGTATTGCGATGCGAAAGACAGTGTTCGCCGTCGTTCGACGCAGACAGTAATGCACGAAGTGTTTACGGCTCTTGCGAAATTACTTGCTCCGATCATTGCATACACTGCAGATGAAGCGTGGGAGCACGCAGGTTTTGAGGGATCTGTGCACGAGCAAGATTTCCCTGAAGTGAAAACTGAATGGGCTGCGTCTGAGGTTTCAGAGAAAGTGGCTGCTTTGCTTGAAGCTCGAGGTGTGATTCAGACTGCGATTGAGGAAAAAGTGCAGGCAAAAGAGTTCAATAAGAATAACGAGGCGGCTGTTTTAGTAAATGTGCCAGCTGACTTTGCTGCACTTGAAGAGCTAAAAGATCGCGAATTCGCGACTGAGTTTTTCATTCTGGCTGATCTCAAAGTGCAGGAAGGTGGAGAGCTTTCAGCTGAAGCAAGTGCTACTGAATACAGCATGTGTCCACGTTGCCGCCGCTACGAACCGCTGCTAGAGAGTGGGCTTTGTGCACGTTGTGAGGAAGTAGTGAACGGCTAATCTTCTCTTGTTTTGCGAAACTGAGGTTTCGATATGAGGATTTAGAAATGCTGGGCATCTGCTCAGCATTTCTTTTTCCGTGAGCTTTCTGAAAGATTGCTTGAGCTGACAGAGGTGGAGGGATAGGTTGTTCTTACTAGATGGAAGAGGAGCCGAGACAGTGGATTTTAAAAGAGGATCCGAAAACAACTGAGAAAAATGTGGGAGGATTGCCTAGCATTTTACTTAAGTTGTTAGGTCAACGCGGAGTTTCGGGCGAGGAGGCGATTCAGAAGTTTCTGAATCCCAAGTTGAAGGATTTAAGCGATCCTTACTTGTTGCCTCACATGACGGAGGCTGTGGAGCGTATTTGTTCAGCGATTGATAAAGGTGAAGAGGTAATAGTTTATGGCGATTATGATGTCGATGGTGTGACCTCAGTGGCTCTAATGCGTAATGTGTTAGATGCTTATGGTGTGGCTGGTGGAGTTTACATTCCTAAACGTGGAGAAGAGGGGTATGGTTTGAGCGATGAGGCAATTGACAATTTGTTAGAAGAACACGGCAAGCCGCATTTAATCATCACGGTGGACTGTGGTACAGCCTCGATCAATGAGATTGCGAGACTGAATGAGTTGGGAGTAGATGTGATCGTGGTAGACCATCACGAGATGTCTGCGGATGGCAGCCCTGAGTGTGTTGCGGTAGTGAACCCTAAGTTAGGCGATGGCTTTCATTATCTTTGTGCCGCAGGTGTGGTTTTTAAATTAGCGCATGCGTTACTGAAGAAACGTCGCTTAGAAGCTTTTGATTTGAAGAGTTACATCGACATGGTGGCGGTGGCGACGGTGGCTGATATAGTTCCTCTAGTGGAAGAGAACCGACTGCTGGTTCGCCACGGTTTAAAGCGTTTGCCTAGGACTGGAAATGTTGGTTTAAAAGCTCTTCAGCGTGTTGCTGGACTAGACGGTAATGTTTCGAGTATGGATGTGGGCTTTCGCATTGGCCCGCGGATAAATGCTGCTGGGCGTATGGATAAGCCTGAGGATGCATTGGCTTTACTTTGTGAATCCAACAGTAGATCCGCCAAGCAATTGGCAGAAGTGTTAGATGACTATAACCGTCAGCGGCAAACATACGAAAAGCAGATTCGTGATGAAGCGATGCGGATGGTGGAGGAGCAATGTGATCCAGTGAATGACCCAGTTATTGTGCTGGGTTCTCGCAAGTGGCATCCTGGGGTGGTCGGAATTGTGGCGTCGCGCTTGATGCGTCAGTTTTACAAGCCGACATTTATTGTGGCAATTGATGACGATGGAGTAGGAAAGGGTAGTGGTCGTAGCGTAGAGGGCGTTTCATTAGTGGGAGCGATTCAGTCGTGTACGGATGATTTGATCGCTGGTGGTGGTCACGATATGGCGGCAGGCTTGAGCATTCGCGAAGAGAGGATTGCTGATTTTAGAAAGAATTTTGGTGAGTACGTGTTGAAGACAACAACGGCTGCGCAACGTGCTCCGCGGATGCATGTGGATGCGGAGATTGATTTTGAAGAGTTATCACTCGATTTCCTAGATAGCTACGACTTGTTGCAGCCATTTGGGAGTCAGAACCCTCAGCCAGTATTTATGAGTAGAGGGGTGTGGCTTACTGAAGCTCCTCGTCATCTGAAGAATAAGCATTTGAAGTTGTTCTTAAGGCAGGGGATTTCTGAGCGGGATGCTATTTTCTTTAGTGGTGGTGAGCGGAACCTTCCAGATCCGCCTTGGGATGTGGCGTTTACAATCGATCGGAATACTTTTCGCGGGAGGACGACATTGCAGATGGTGATTCAAGATGTACGCGCCTCACGGGCTGAAGGTTGATGGCGGTAAGGGCAACAGATGAGTTAGTGTCACTTGGAGGTTTGTCGGCTAAGGAGGTCATCGCTTTTTCGACAGCGAAGCTGCTTAGCGTTCAAGATTTGTTAGATCATTTACCTCGGCGCTATGAAGACCGGAGGAAGTTCGATGCATTTCCTGCGCAGGCGACTGGTAAGTCGATGTGTTTGCGCGGGAAGGTGGTAGATTGCCAACGGAAAATGTTTGGTGGGCGGCGTGGATTTTATGAAGTGATTGTGCAGCCAGATGGTGGGTTTTCGGATGCGACTCTTTCATTGCGATGGTTCAATATGCCTTACATTGCGAAGATTCTCGCGGTGGGGCACGAGTTAGTCTTTTTTGGGAAGCCGAAGGAGGTTTCGGGAAAGCTGGTTATAGATCATCCAGATTTCGAAATCATGAATGACATGGTGGATGCGAGTATTCATGTGGATCGGATTGTCCCTGTGTACCGCAATGTGGCGGGCGTGCACCAACGTCGCTTGCGTGAGATTTTGTTCCGATTGGTGGATGAGTTAGATTCTAAGAGTTTGGCTGGTGTCTATTCTGTGGATTCTACATATCCACGTGCTGACGCGTATCGCGAGCTGCATTTTCCTGAGACGATGGAGCATGCTGAGGCGGCTCGGAGGTTTTTTGCTTTAGAGGAATTTTTTCTTTTGCAGCTAAATGTCGCTTGGCGTAAATTGCGGTATGAGGCTCAATCTGGGAGAGTGTTAGGTAAGAAAACGCAGCTGTTGAAGGCGTTTTATGAGAGTTTACCTTTTGATTTAACGGGGGCTCAGAAGCGATCGGTGAAGGAGATTGTGGCGGATATGCGTGAGCCTAGCCCGATGAATCGGATGCTGCAAGGTGATGTGGGAGCAGGGAAAACCTTTGTGGCGATGTGTGCCGCACTATTAGCAATCGAGAGTGGTGTGCAGGTGGCTTTGATGGCGCCTACTCAGATTTTAGCGGAGCAACACTATCTCACATTTTGTAAATGGTTAGATCCTTTAGGTGTGAATGTCGGTTTACGCACTTCTGCTAGAAAAGAAGACAACGAGCACGCAGGTGAAAAGGCGCAGTTGTTGATTGGGACCCATGCGCTGCTATATGAAGACAAGGCTTTTGAGGATTTGGGCTTGGTGATTATCGATGAACAGCACAAGTTTGGAGTGGAGCAGCGCAGTAAGCTTGTGCAGCAAGGTGTGGTGCCAGATGTGTTAGTGATGACGGCGACTCCGATTCCGAGGACATTGACATTGACGATTTATGGGGATTTGGAGGTGTCGATTCTCGATGAGCGGCCGCAGGGAAGAGGGAAAGTGATTACGGCATTGCGTCCGAAAGCGAAGGTCTCTGATGTTTCGAAGTTTGTGAAGCAACAGTTAGACGAGGGGCGTCAGGCTTATTTAGTGTATCCTCTAGTGGAGGAAAGTGAGTCTTTGAAGGCTGAGTCGGCTACTGTCGAGTTTGGAAAATGGCAGAAGCGTTTATCTAAGTTTCAGGTTGGGTTGCTACATGGAAAGTTGAGTGCTGAGGAGAAAGAGCTGGTGATGCGGAAATTCCGAGATGGCGAGCTTGATGTCCTGGTGTCGACGACGGTGATTGAAGTGGGGGTTGATGTTCCCAACGCCAATTTGATGGTCATTTATAATGCAGAGCGCTTCGGTTTGTCTCAGCTACACCAGCTTCGTGGCCGCATAGGTCGAGGGGAGCATAAGAGTTATTGTGTGCTGGTGACGGATGGGAAGAGTGCTGATGCGCTTGAAAAGCTGGAGGTTCTAGAAAAGACTGACGATGGATTTAAGATTGCAGAAGAGGATCTTCGTCTCCGTGGTCCAGGTGATGTGCTGGGTACACAGCAGAGTGGTTTGAGCGATCTGCGGTTTATTGAATTTTTGGCAGACTCGGGCATGGTGCGGGAAGCGAGGTTTCTAGCAGATTCTTTACTCAAAGAGGACCCCACGTTATCAGCGCATCCTGAGTTGCTCGCTCAGATGGTCGATGAAGGCGTGCGCATAGCCTAGCTACTTTGCCATTAGAGCTTCGATTTCTTCTGCTTCAATGGGGATGTTGCGCATGAGATCGAAGTTTTCGATCTCTCCGATGACGAAGTCATTTTCTAAACGGATGCCGATATTTTCTTCAGGAATATAGATTCCAGGTTCGATGGTCAGTACGTTGCCGACTTGAATTGGAGAGTTTGGAGGAGCGACATCGTGCACATCGAGCCCGATGTGGTGCGAGGTGCCGTGCATGAAGTATTTTCGAACGAGTGGTTTGTTTGCTCCTTGCTGTTTTGCCTCTTTTTCGGTGAAGAGTCCAAGTTCGATGAGTTCATGTTCCATCATTTCAAGGACGTGATTTTGGTAGTCGGCGAGTGTGATTCCTGGTCGGAGAATTTTGCAAGCTTGGCGCATGACGCGGAGTACTGCGTCGTATACGGCGCGCTGGCGCGGAGTAAATTTTCCATTTACTGGAACTGTGCGGGTCATGTCTGAATTCCAATTGCCGTATTCAGCTGCGACGTCCATGAGGACGAGGTCACCGTCTTTGAGGACTTGGTTGTTTTCGAGGTAGTGAAGGACGCAGTTGCTGGAGCCGCCGCCGATGATGGGAGTGTAGGCGAATCCACGAGATTTATTTTTTATGAATTCGTGAATGAATTCAGCTTCGACTTCCCATTCTCCTACGCCGGGTGCGATCATGTCGAGAGCTCTACGGAAGCCAGATTCGGTGATTTCGCAGGCTTTTTGCATTACCTCAATTTCTTCGTCTTGTTTTACGACGCGGAGCTGGTGCATGAGTGGTGCGAGGCGCTCATAGTGGTGCAGCGGGTAGGAGGTTTTGCATTTTTTGATGAAACGATCATTGCGTGTTTCTACGGAGGTGTCGGAGCGAAGATGTTCGTTTGTGCTGAGGTAAATGGTGTCAGCTTGCTGAACGAGTGTGTGGAGGATGGTGTAAAAGTTATTGGTCCATTGGACATTTGAAATTCCAGAGAGCACGGTCGCTTGTTTTTTCGTTAGTTTATGGCCTTCCCAGATGGCAATGTGGTCATTTGTTTCACGAACGAACAGGATTTCTCGCATTTCTTCCTTTTGAGCATCTGGGTAAAGGACGAGGATACTTTCTTCTTGATCGATTCCGGTGAGATGAATGAGATCGGAGTTTTGTTTAAAAGGGTGTACTCCGTCGGCATTGGTGGGCATGACGTCATTTGAGTGCAAGACGACGATGCTATTCGGCTTGAGAAGTTCGCGTAGTCTTTCGCGATTGCGGGAGAATAGAGAATTAGGAACTGGCTCGTAACGCATGTAGGGATAGGAACGCGTAATGTTAGATGGTTCAAGGAGCAAAGGTCAGAAGAAGACATAAAAAAGGGCATTCAATGAAGAATGCCCAATGGGGAGATATGCTATGGGGGCTAGGGGAAAGTTGGGGGAGGGGGATCCGTCCGGCTGGTGAGGGGGTTAATCACCAGCCAAACGGAGCTGTCGGGGGGACATTTACAATTGCTACCATGAGAAATGTGAGCGAATTGCTTTATTTGTTTTTGCCTAAGTATCAGTTTGGGCTACATAGAGGGGATGAGCTTTCTCTGAGACTTCTGAAGACTATCTGGGTGGCTTCAAAATGTATTGAACGTTCTTGCTTTTTTAGATGTGTATGTTTGTGTGGTTCGTTTGGTGTGTTATATATTGTTTGTTATTAGTTGTTTACGGTGTTTTTCGAGGTGTGTTTGGTTAGGTTTTTGGCGGTTTAAGAGGAGGTTTTGCGTTAAAAAGTATGACACAAGGAGGGAAGTTTGTGAAAAAATTCACAAAGTCGTGCTTGTGTATCATGTTGAGTGAGATTAGAGCCAGCGCATGGCAGATCCTGTAGTGAAAAAAGTAGTGATTATTGGCGGAGGATTCGCTGGCTTAGAATGTGCTAAGCAGCTTGCGAATAAGCCGACTTTTGAGGTCACCCTTATTGACCGCACCAATCATCACTTATTCCAACCGTTGCTGTACCAAGTAGCGACAGCCACACTCCCGTCTCATGATATTGCTCGTTCGCTTCGAAGTATTTTAGCGGATGCGGAAAATATCACGGTGTTGATGGATGAGGTCATTGAAATTGATTCTGACGGTAAGTCTGTCCATGGTAAGAGTGGGAATCAGTATGACTATGATACTCTTGTGGTCGCAGCGGGTGCGAAGACTGGTTACTTCGGGAATGATCATTGGGCTAAGCACACTATCGGGATGAAGACATTGGCAGAGGCCTATGGGATTCGTCAGAGAGTTCTTAAGAATCTTGAGCGAGCTGAACTGATCGATGATGAGGCTGAGCGCGAACGCTTGATGACGATCGCGATCGTGGGTGGTGGTCCAACTGGTGTTGAGCTTTCAGGAGCTTTTGTTGAATTGATTCAACGTTCTATGAAGCGCAATTTCCGCCGTATCGATACGAGTGACTTGAAGGTAGTTTTGATCGAAGCGGGCCCTCGCTTATTGCCGCCGTATGAAGAAGAAAGTTCCGCATACACTCACAAGCGTTTGGAAAGCCTCGGTGTAGAGGTTTTGGTAAACACGATGGTGACTGATATTAAAGAAGGTCAGGTAATTACCAAAGATGGAGTGTTAGAGGCTGGTGCTATTTTATGGGCTGCGGGTGTGGAGGCTGAAGGTATTGTATCTAAGCTTCCTGTTGAGGGAAATCGTGCAGGTAAAGTGACTCCTGAGCCTTGTCTTGCGCTGCCAAACCACCCAGAGATTTTTGTCGCCGGTGATGTGACTTTTATGAAAGATGTTAAAGGAGTACCAGTACCTGGTGTCGCTCCTGCGGCTTCACAAATGGGTCGCTTCATCGGGAAGCTTCTTGTGAATGAGGCAATTCCAGGCAATGAAGGTCTCGAGCGTCCAGGCTTTGAATACTGGGATAAGGGTTCGATGGCAATTGTTGGCCGTTTCCACGCTGTTGTTGAATTTGGCAAGATCCAGCTGAAAGGTTTCATCGCTTGGTTGGCTTGGTTGTTCATTCACATTCTGTTCCTCGTTGATTTCCGCTCTAAGCTGAGTGTGTTTATTCACTGGTTATGGAACTACGTAACGAATGCACCAGGAGTGCGTGTGTTCGAGTACAGAGCGTCTGATGACTCCGAAAAGAGATAAGGCGACTGCTAAAGAATAACTGTTCAAGTAATGCCGAGCTCCTAGAGGGCTCGGCATTTTTTCTGGAGAGAAAGGAGGCCTCAGCTTGTGGCATGCTTGTCTTGAGAATGCTCTTGTATGGTTAGCCTATCTTGCCTATTGCATAGTTGTTGATTTTAATCGCCTAACTAGTGTTAGGTTAATTCCTCTAACATTTATGAAACCTACTGAGAGTGATAAGGCATTTGTAAGAAATGCAATCGATGCTGCTGTTAAAATATTTTTGATCAGCCTGTTGGTGGTGATGTCATACAAAATTATCCAACCGTTTGTGATGCTTGTGTTGTGGGCGATCATCATCGCTGTAGCGTTTTCACCGTTGATTGATAAAATAACGAAGATGTGTGGCGGTAAGCGGAAGCTTGTATGTATTGGGTTTGGTGTAGCAGCTGTGGCAGTTCTCATTTTACCTGTGTTCACCTTGGCCGAATCATCTGTTCAGGTGGTGCAAAACGTCGCTGGTGATCTAAAGCAAAACGAGGCACATTTCTTAAAAGAAGCTCCGTCGAGAGTTGAAGAGATACCAGTTGTGGGTAAAAAAGTGAGTGAGATATGGAATTTAGCTGCGACAGATTTTAAGGCGGCTTTGAAGGCAACGGCCCCACTTGCGCAAGATGCTGCTACGAAGTTGGTGGCAACGATCGGGAGTGGGTTATCTGGGGTTTTGCACTTCGCGATTTCCTTTATCATTGCTGCAGTATTGTTAATTAGCCCTGAGAAGGGGTTTTCGGTGACGCGTAAGATTGCCCGTAGTTTTGCAGGTGAGCGCGGTGAGGAATTTACTAAACTTACGATTGCGACGATTCGTGGTGTGATGACTGGAGTGATTGGTGTTGCGGTGATTCAAGCAGTGTTGGCAACGATTGGTTTGTTAGTTATGGGGATTCCTGCGGCTGGAGTTTGGGGTGTGTTAGTATTGATTTGTGCAATTGTGCAGCTTCCCCCCATTTTGGTTCTCGGGCCTATTGCTGGTTATGCATTTACGCAATACGACACAGTACCAGCGGTGATCTTTCTTGTGTATTCGTTCATTGTGAGTGCGAGTGATGGAGTGCTGAAGCCTATCTTAATGGCGCGTGGTGTGGATACGCCGATGTTGGTGATATTGTTAGGAGCTATCGGAGGAATGATCATGTCTGGCATCGTTGGGTTGTTTGTGGGCGCTGTAGTTCTTTCGATCACTTATGCTATTTTTATGGCTTGGGTGAATGAGAAGGAATTGCATCTATCAGGAACTACGGAGTTTGATGAGGGGGTGGCTGAGTAATGGCGCGCGCGGGTAGGAATATTGTCAAAATTGTGAGCTTGCTACCGATCATGGGGGCGAGCTGTATGGTGGGGCCTGAATATGTGGCTCCAGTTGCTCCAATTGAGGAAACTTGGGATACTGAAGATCACAGTTTGCAGAAAGGTGAAAAATCGAGAGTTAATTTGTCGTGGTGGAAGCAATTTAATGATCCTCAGCTTAATTTGTTAGTAGAGGATGCGTATGGTCAGAACTTATCGTTGAAGTCGGCGGCATTGAGGATTCTCGAATCGCGAGCGATTTTAGGAATTGCTGAAGGTTCGATGTTTCCGCAGAGCCAAGCTCTGGGCGGTGATCTGTATCGTACCCGTGCACCTGGTGGAGGGAATCCTTATTTGAATACGACATCGTTTGGATTTGATGCTGCGTGGGAGTTGGATTTTTGGGGGAAGTTTAGAAAGTCGGTGAACTCTGCAGATGCGAGTTTGTTGGCGGATGTGGCGGATTTCGATGACATTCTCACGAGTTTGACAGCCGAAGTGGCGACGACATATGTGAATGTGCGGACGATTGAAGAGCGTATTGCGATTGCTCGCAAGAATGTGGAGCTTCAGGAGAAGTCGTTGAATATTGTTGAGCTTCAGTTTGAAGCTGGCACGGTGACTGAGCTTGATGTGTTGCAGGCTAAAACCTTGCTGACGAGTACTCAGTCGCAAATCCCTAGGTTCCAAGCGACTCTTTATAAATTACACAATGCATTGTCAGTGTTGTTAGCGAAGGATGCTGATTCTATCAGGTCACAACTAAAAGGAGGCAAGGGGATTCCGGTCGCGCCAGTGAAGGCTGGGGTGGGAGTGCCAGCTGATTTATTGAGACGCCGTCCAGATATCCGCAGAGCGGAAATGTTAGCGATAGCACAGAGTGAGCAGATCGGGATTGCCAAAGCTGATCTTTATCCGAGTTTCACACTTGTAGGTTTTCTCGGAGCCAGCGCTAATGATTTTGCTGGTAGTTCATTAGACGATGTTTTCAATGGGGATAATTCGGGCTTTAGCTTTGGACCTAGTTTCCGTTGGAATATTTTGAATTATGGTAGGATTAAGAACAAGGTGAGAGTGGAAGATGCACGCTTTGAGCAAGTGATAACGGCTTATCAGAACATTGTGCTGAATGCGGCGCGTGAGGTGGAGGATGGGATGACAAGCTTCATTCACACTAAGCAGGAAGCTGAGTTCTTGCGTCAAGGTGTAGAAACGTCTGAGCGCTCTACTGATATTTCGATGATTCAGTATAAGGATGGCCTTACCGACTATCAACGTGTGCTAGATTCGATTCGTTCGTTGACTCAACGTCAGGATCAATATGCGGAAGTGCGAGGTACGATAGCGACTGATTTTATAGCGATGTATAAGGCTCTCGGCGGTGGCTGGGAAATGCGTGACCGGGCAGAAGCGATTCCATTAGAAACGCGCCAAAAGATGCTGCAGCGTACTGATTGGGGGAAGTTTTTAGAAGTCCCTGAGCCGGTCGAGGTGAGTGGAAACGCGAAAGGATAGAGCTGATGCGATTTACACGAGGTTTTCCGCGCTTATTGGTAGCTCTACTTATCTACATAGTAGTGAGTCCTTTTTTACCACCGGGCACGATGGCTGCGACTGCGGTGAATTTATGGCTGACATTGGTATTGCTGTTTGCAGCCCGCACTGCTCAGCGTGGAGAGAAACGTCCTTTTGCCGCGATTTGGTTGGGTCCCGCTTTGATTCTATATTGGTTGGGAGTGTATAATTTAGTCCAGTTCAGTCGTGAGCTAGCTCTCGCATTTTTCGTCATTTTCTATGCAATGATTTTGGTTTCCTTCGTGCGCCAGTTGATGGCTGAAGAGAAGGTGACAGGAGAGGTAATCACAGGGAGTTTATGTACGTATTTGATCATAGGCTTGCTGTGGGGTACTGCGTATAATTTTATTTATGCACTGGACCCGAATTCTTATTCGGGGGCTTTGTTAGAAGGGTCTGTAGAATCTAAAGTCCACGTGTTTAACTACTTCAGTATGGTGACACTGACATCGCTGGGATATGGTGACATTACTCCGCAGACGCTTGGGGCGTCGTCACTTTGTCAGCTGGAAGCAATTATTGGGCAATTTTACACAGCGGTGTTAGTGGCGTGGCTTGTGGGGATGTACGGGAAGCCGCTGCGCCAGAAAAAATCAAAAAGTTAGACTATGTCAGATCATGAAAAGGAGCCTGCTGAAGGTGAAGCAAAGAAAAAATGCGACCCGATTAAGTTATGGTCGGCGGTGACAGTTATCACACTGGTGGTGTTGTTCTTTGGACATATTTTCAGTGATAAGTATGTGCCGTATACGGCGAATGCGCGTGTTGAAGCTTATGTTGTGCCTATCGCAGCTGAAGTGTCTGGACGAGTTTCTGAGGTGTACGTGACGAATAACCAGATTGTTAAAGTGGGCGAAAAGCTGCTCGAGATCGATTCTGAAAAGTATGAATTGGCGGTGAAGCAGGCGGAAGTGAGCTTACAGCAAGCGAGTCAATCGTCTGATGCTGATACTGCTGGAGTTTCAACAGCGCAGGCAAAGGTGGCTGAGGCTGAGGCGAATTTAGTGAATGCCAAAGTGAAGGGGGAGAGGATTATTAAATTGTCGACCCAAGGAGCAGCATCGCTCTCACGAGCTGACGATGCGCGCTCGCGGATAAAGTCAAGTGAAGCGCAGCTGGCGAGTGCGAAGTCTGAGCTTGAGCGTGCGAAGAGCAATCTTGGTAAGAGTGGGCAAGACAACGCGAAGATTCAGTCGGCTCTAACTCAGTTAGAAAATGCGCGGCTCGACCTCGCTCGTGCCACCATCCTAGCACCCTCAGATGGGATCATTACTAATTTTATGATCGATGTTGGTCATTATGCTAATCCCGGCGCTCCGGTGATGACATTTATTTCAATCAAAGAGGTATGGATCCAGGCTGATATGCGTGAGAATAGTTTGGCGAATATTGATGAGGGAGATGCTGTGGATATCGTTCTCGATGCAGCTCCAGGAAAGGTTTTTAAAGGGAAAATTCGCAGTGTTGGTTGGGGGGTGTCTGATGATACTCACAACCAAGTGGGAGGCTTGACCACGGTAAAAACGACGCAAGGCTGGTTACGCGAGGCGCAGCATTTCCCTGTGGTTATTGATTTTGAGGAGGGAGAAGGAAAAGGTTTCTTGCGGGCTGGTGGACAGGCGAATGTGATTGTGTACACGGGCGAAAATGAATTCTTTAACGCAGTGGGTAAGGTGTGGATCTCGCTGGTGAGCTTCTTCTCACACATTTACTAAGATGAGTTTACCTCAGGTTCGCGCTCTTCGACTGAGTTTGGCGGTGACTGCTTCCATTGCTTTTTCGTATGGTGTGGCGTGGCCGATGGCGTACATGGTTCCGTTGTTTGTTGCGATGTTTCTGAGTATGCCATTGCCGTGGATGGGTTGGCCAATGGCATTTAAGGTGATCAAGCGCTTGTGGGTGGGATTATTGATTGGCTTGGTGATTAGTGAGTTTTTTCTACGTTTCCCGTTGGTGTGTGTGCCGTTCTACGGGTTATTCTTTTTTTACGTGTTTTTCAATGATGCGAAGGCGCCGCCGCTTTCGACCATTTTTATGATGATTGGAGCGACGATGGTGCCGATCATTGGATTACAGGCCACTGTGGCTTCGCATTACGTGGCGATGTTTATTTTGTTCGACTTGTTAGTGGGGTTTTTCATCACTTGGTTTTTCCATTGGTTGCTGCCGAATGGGATGGCGAGGGTTGATCCAAATGCTGCGAAACCTCAGCAACCAGCTCCGAAGCCGATTCCTCCACGCGAGGAACGTGCGCGTTTAGCCTTGGTTTCTACCCTCGTTTCCACCACCGCGGTGCTGCTCTTTTTCAGTTTGAATCTAGTGCAGTATTCGTTGGCGATGATGTACATTTGTATGATGGCTGGGGCGCCGAGTACGCATGCGAGTCTCAAAGTGATGACGAATAATTCAAAGTCGTGTTTTATTGGGGGAGTGGCGATTATTGTTGCGTATAATTTATTGGTCGCGGTGCCGAGTTATTGGTTCTTGTTGATTCTATCGCTGGCGTTTTGCTTGTTCTTTGCTCAGAAGATCAACTCAGGAAAGGCGAATGCGGCGATATGGAGCTCGGGATTCACTACGTTTTTGGTGTTGTTGGGGAGTTCCACCGGCGTGGATTCCAGTGCGGGATCGAGCTTTTACTTGAGGATTGCTCAGGTCATCTTCGCAGGGCTGTTTTGTATTTTATCGATTGTTGTGATCGAGCATTGGATGCAAAGAAGGGGACGGAGACGTTCTTGGCGACTGTTGTCAAAGCCAACTGTTGGCTAAATAAAATCCCGCAACTCACTGAGAAGCGAGTGCGGGATAGAGATGTATTCAAGAGCCAAGTCCGCTTAGAAGATAGGAACTTGGCCGGTTTAGGTGTTTACGCCCAGCTGAAGCGCATGTGGATGTTTTCAGCTTTTTTGTTTCGTAGCGCGATCTGGCGCATTTGCTCTTGGCAGTAGTCTTCGAGAGTGTAGTTGTCGCCGAGTGCTAGACAGGCTTTTTGACGCTCTTGAGCATCGTGAATGACGATGTCGATTTGAATGCGTGTTTCTAATAAATCGCGTAGAGTGTGAAGTTGTTGCAGGTGCCAGCCTGAAAGGTGTTTGCGGAGGTGGAAGTAGGCGCTGATACAGTGACCAGGTTCGCCTTGGTTCATGAGGGCGAGACGCATGTCCAAGAGAGTATCCATTTGATCAGGAATGCTCTGAATCATGCTGTCGATGTGGGTTATTGCTTCTTGGTGTTGCTTCACGCAAGATGGTTTAGATGAGATTGGGTCTCAATAGCAAGATTTTTCGCTAACAGAAAAAAAGCCCAGCAGACTGAACTGCAGGGCTTTGTCGTGTGAAAATCTCGAAGCTTTTTATTTAGCTTTATACTCTCCGCACCAATCGGTGGCGGAAGTCACAGGGAAGACGGTCTGGATGCTTTTTTCAGAGCTGACTTCAAAGACGACAGTTTGTGGGGAGCTACGGCGGCAGCTACCATTGGTGTTGTCTGCAGAGTCCCAGTATGCGCAAGCTGCGCATGTCTTTGTTTTTGTTGCTGTATCACTCATAATGCTTAGACCTTATCTCAATAAGGTAAATCTTGTCAAATCCTTTATTTATAAGGGTTTTGTTGGTGTTGAGACTCATTTTCAAGAGTCTTGTTGAGACTGGTTATTAATACTTGAAAGAGTGGCGTGAGAGGCTAGCAATGTGCATGGATATTATTGGCATCGATCTGGGTACTACTAATTCAGCTGTAGGAGTTGTGGAAAGTGGTTTTCCGATTCTTTTAGCGAACCGAGAGGGGGAGCGGATTATGCCAAGTGCGGTGAGTTATGGAGCAGATGGAGAGGTGAGTGTGGGGCGTGCTGCTATGCGTCGAAGAGGAGCTGGGGCGGAAGTGGTCACGAGTATTAAGCGTTATATGGGAGCAAGATATTCGGAGGTAGAAGGTGATGAGTATTGCGTACCGCTGGGTGAAGCTGAGAATGGAGGGGTTTTGGCTGCAGGGAGATCGCCGCAGGAGGTGAGTGCTGAAATTTTAAGAGAGCTTAAACAAGTTGCAGAAATGCAGTTGGAGCGAGTGGTGGAGAAGGCGGTGATTACGGTTCCTGCGTATTTTAATGATGCGCAGCGCAATGCCACGAAGGAGGCTGGTGAGCTTGCGGGCTTAGAAGTGGTAAGGATCGTCAGTGAACCAACAGCAGCGGCTTTGGCTTACGGTTTAGATAAGCTAGGTGAGCAGGCGCGGGTAGCGGTTTATGATCTCGGCGGTGGAACCTTTGATATTTCTATTTTAGAAATGCGCAATGGTGTGTTTCAGGTGTTGGCGACGGATGGTGATACCCAACTAGGTGGGGATGATATCGATGAAGCCTTGGCGCTCTGGGTATGGGATCAGTGGGGAAATGGTTCAGAGCTGGATTCAGCGGAGCGGCAGAGATTGATCGATGCGGCGAAGCTTGTGAAAGAACAGCTGTCTGCAGATGAGGAAGCGGTGCTACGGATTCCTTTTTTCAGGGAGGGAATGCATATTGAGCAGGTTGTGAGTCGTGAGGTCTTTGAAAAAGTGGTAGCAGGGGTGATTGGTCGCACAGAGGCACATTGTCGGCGTGTGTTGAATGATGCTGGGGTGAAAAATGCGGCAGAGGAATTAGACGCTGTGGTATTAGTGGGAGGTTCGACGCGGATTCCTGCTGTGCGAGCGTTGGTAGAGCGTGTTTTCGAGAAGGCTGCCGATGTATCCCAGCACCCAGACGAGGCGGTGGCGCTTGGGGCGGTGATTCAGGGAGGGGTTTTGTCGGGGGCTCTGCGTGAGATTGTGTTGCTCGATGTGACTCCTTTGAGTTTGGGAATTGAGACTTTTGGAGGCTTAATGAATGTGTTGATTCCGAGGAATACGACGATTCCTTGTAAAGCGGGTGAAATGTTCACTAATGCGGTAGCTAATCAGAAAAATATGCGGGTGCGCGTGCTGCAGGGGGAGCGTGAGATGGCTCGAGATAATTGGGAATTAGGGAAAGTCGATGTGGAGTTTGAAGCGGCTCCGAAGGGGCAAGCGCGCTTGGGGGTACAATTTTCTATCGATGAAAATGGTATTCTTGAGGTGTTGGCTCGCGATACGGTCACGCACAAGGATACGGTGCTAGAGATTGATAGTGCAGCGGTGGATGTCGATGACTCGGATGTCGAGAAGATGGTGAGCGAAAGTGTGGATTACGCATTTGACGATATGTCTGAGCGCATTTTCACGGAGGCGAAACTGAAGGCTGAGGAATTGTTGCCTGCCGTGGAAGCGGGGTTGGCGCAAGTGGGGGAAGACATGGAAGAGGAAGATCTCAAACTTATTCAGAATGCTGAAATTTTAGTGCGTGATGCGCTGCAGGGTGATGATGCAAATGTTCTTAAATCGGCGGTGCAGAAACTTGATAAAGCGACCGAGCACATGGCGGCGATCCTTGTGGAGAAGGCAATGGAGGCAGCACTGATGAAAAAGTTAGAGGAGTAATCCCAGCAGATGTTAACTTAGTTTGATTGTTTTCTTCCCAAAAGTAGATTGTATGGTGTAGTGTGCGCGGCAAATTATGAGTGATCAAGTTTGGTACTATAGCCAGCATGGGGAGAAGCAGGGGCCAGTTACTTTAGAGGTTCTGCAGAGTGCCATAGAGCATGGGAAGATTGACCCATCAACGGATCTAGTGTGGGGACCAGGCTTGTCAGATTGGGTGAAGGTGCACGAAGTGCCAGCATTGCAAGTGTCTGCCCCAAAGTCGGCAGCAGCGCCGCCTCCGCCAAGTGCAGTTCAGACAGCAGATTCCTCGATGTCGAACATCGTACCACCATCGCAGGTGGCAGCGGCCCGTGCAGCGGAGAATCCTTATGCGTCACCGGGTGCTGAAAACGCATTACAAGATGCACTGAATGAGAGACGTGCTGGGAATTATCCAGGGATGGGGAGACTTGCCTATTTTTTATGGAATTTCGTTCTGTATGTGGCGACGGTAGGAGCTGTCATTTTTCTTTTGGTCGTAGTCGGCGGTTTTTCTTCTGCAGCAGGTGTTGAGGGACTTAATGACGCGATGGCGGGAGGGATGTTGCTCGGATTGTTTGCAGTGGTGGTGATTGCCGTAGTACTTTCGATTGTGTTTGCGTTTTCGCGACTTCAGAACTTGGCGATGTCTCGCTGGAATTATCTATGGTCTTTCATTCCCATTGCTAACATTTGGTTGGCTTATCGCATGATCGGCTGTCCAGCAGGTTACCATGAGCATAAGCAGCTTGATACAGCGGGGAAAGTGGTACGTGTATTTTTCATTCTATACATCATACTTTCAATAGTTGCTCCCATTTTAATGAATGGAGCAACATACTATAGAGATAAAGCGCAAGAAGCTGAGCGTCAGATTGAGATGGAGCAAAGCCAGTAGATTAGAGAATCGGCTCAAGGAGCCTAGAGATTTTTCTTGTCGTTAGCTCATAAAATTCGCACTATGTTCTCAAGAACAGTGTTCAAGTTATGAGTAAGGAGTTAACGAAGCGACAAATTGAGGTGTATGATTATCTGAAGCGCGAGATGCGCGAGACTGGTGTAATGCCATCGAGTCGGGATATTCAGGAGTTTTTTGGGTTTGCAAGTCAAACGGCTGCGATGAATCATCTGCGAGCTCTGGAAAAGAAAGGTGTGATTCAACGCATCCCAGGGAAAGCGAGGGCGGTGGCGCTGGTAGAGGAGCTAGACCGCGAGGAAATCGTAGATATCCCTGTGTATGGCTCGATTGCCGCGGGGATGGCTCAAGACACGCAGGAGGAGCAAGAAGGCTGTTTGTCGATTGATATTCGCAGTTTAGGAATTCCCAGAAATGCGCGGACATTTGCTCTGAAAGTGCGTGGTGATTCGATGATTGATGCGCATATTTGCAATGGAGATACTGTAGTTTTGGAATTTCGTGAACCACGAAGAGGTGATGTGGTGGCGGCCTTGATTGATGGAGAGACGACATTGAAGCGTTATGTGATCGAGAATGGGAAGCCGTTCTTACGCGCTGAAAACGAGATGTTTCCTGATCTCATTCCTGCACGTGAGTTGATTATTCAAGGTGTGATGGTGGCTTTACTGCGCAACGCAGCATAAAAATCAACGACAGCATCTGAATGCTGTGTTAGAGAAGGGGCGTGGAAAAACCGTCATCACTTACTCGTTGTGCCCAGCTTCGGCGTCGTGTGCACGGCAGCTGGAAGACGACCTTATTGGTAGCAATTGCAGGTGGCGGCGTACTCGCTGCTGCTGGATTGGCGGCGGCATGGGCGGTTTTCGTGGTGATGCTATGCGTGGCACTTGTGCGCCCTGTAATGGAGGTGTATTTTTCCCACCGAGCGGTATGTCCTCATTGCGAGGCTGATTTGTTTTTAGAGATGTGTGAGATTGAAAATATGGGTGGAATAGAAGGCGGTTTACGTTGTCCTTCTTGTGGGCGAGACGCATCGAAGATTGATAGTCAGAATGGGCCAGTCATAGATATTGAAGAATATAGGTAATGAAAAAGCGATTGATACTAGCATCTGGGTCACCAAGGCGTAAGGAGTTGTTAGCGGAATTGGGTTTTGACTTTGAAGTGATCACATCGAATGCCGAGGAAGAGCATCGAAATGACATTTCATTGACTGAGCTTTGTGAGCGCAATGCGGAGATAAAGACACGGGCTGTCGCTAACAAATATCCTGATGCTGTGGTGCTGGGAGGTGATACACTTGTTTATATAGATGATGAACCTTTGGGTAAGCCCAACAATAAAGAAGAGGCGGTCGCTATGTTAGAACGTCTATCAGGGAGGACTCATCAGGTGTGCTCAGGGATGTGCCTTATCGAAGGGGAGCACGTGAAGTCATTTCACGCGGTGACTCAAGTTGTTTTTAAAGACATTGATAGATCGGTGATCGACGCGTATGTGCAAAGAGTTGATGTGATGGATAAAGCGGGGAGTTATGCTGTTCAGGAGTGTGGGAAGATGATTATTGAGAGAGTGGATGGGGATTTTTCCAATGTCGTTGGTTTACCGCAGCAAATGGTGGGTGAGCAATTAGCTGCTTTCGGATTGCAGCCTGAGGGAAAACTGTCAGAATAATATTATGGCATCTGCTCAGCCTCGTTACCCACTGCTGTTTAATCCGAATGCTCGAAGTCAGAAGGGGAAGCGAGCTTTGCAATTTTTAATGGAAAATGCTCAAGATTTCATTCTCTATGCGACGCGTGATGTGAAGGATGCGCAGGCATTGACAGCAGACTTTGTAGAAAAAGGAGAACCAGTGGTGCTAGCGGCTGGTGGAGATGGTACGCTCAATGCGGTGATTCAAGAACTAGCAGGTTCTGAGACGGCGCTCGGCGTGTTGCCGGCGGGGACGATGAATGTTTTTGCACGTGAAATGGGGATTCCGGTTCCTAACATGCAGACATCGAACCTTTCAAAAGCGTTGAAGATTATTGATGCAGGTCACGTAAAAGATGTGGATCTTTTTGAGGCAAATGGACAACCGTTTGTGCAGATGGCTGGGGTTGGTTTTGATGCTCAGGTGATAGAAGAGACTACTGTGGAGTCAAAAAATATGTTAGGTCCTTTGGCGTATCTGATGTCTGCAGTGAAGCTGTTAGGTGATAAACCTCCTAAAATGAATGTGCGCTGTGCGGATGGGCGGGAGTACGATGGAGTGGCAGTGTTGGTGGGGAATGGAGAGCTTTACGGTGGGCAGGTGAAGTTATTTTCGAAGGCGTGTAATGAGGATGACATGCTCGATATTCTGATCTTTAAGCAGTCTGGGTATAAATTCGTGTTAGACACATTAAAGGGAATGGCTGGTGTGATCGACTTAGTGAGTTCGTCTGTAGAGTACGTTCAAGCTAACGAATTCACTGTGTCTTCGGACAGAGATGTTCCTGTGGAAGTAGATGGCGAGTACGTGGGGCGCTGTCAAAAAGTCGAGTTCAAACCAGCGGAGAGGAAACTAAAAGTGTTAGCTCCTGAGAATGAGGGTGGAGGATTAGCAAACCTTTGGAAGCACTGGCAGGATATTCCTAGAAAACTTGCTGGAGATGGAAAATCACAGCAGCAAGAGAAAGAGAGTTAGTAGGAGGGTCTTGATGAAATTCCACTTGGTTATTCTCTGGACGATCTAGTCCTTAAAGATAGGGTGAGTACTTTATACAGCTGTATCAAACTAATCTTTTAGTCGTGACGCAGAATGCTCTGAGTTTCGTCTCGGATTCCATTTAGTAGTGGTTCTTTGGAAGTTGCTCGATATGGATCTGTACTGATGGAGTTAGGGGGTGCATACTTTTTTTGATGGTTTGGTATATAAGTTGCATATGGTCAGTTGTTTATGTGGAGTGGGGGTGCTAACATATTTCTTGTGTCTGGTTTGGGTAAACTGTGTTATGGTTTGTACTTCATCAAATGAAGTACCCGAACCCATGGCTCCGAGTGAGCAAATTGACTCTAACAGGAGTAGCCACCGTTGTTCCTTTAGTAGGAACCATATGGCTTATTTTTATGATCATTCGGATGTTGATCCGAGCTGGCATGAGGATGCTTAATTTTGTGTGGGGAGGGATGACTGGACGCGAATCTGAGTCTCTTGATTTTGCGGGAGTGGAGGTTTTACATTTTCTATTGCCATTAGCTTTATTTTTTGGGGTCGGGTTATTTGTGGTGAGTCCGCCGGGACGCCATGCATTGAGAGTGATTGAGTCGGTTGTGAGTCGACTACCTTTGATTGGTTTTATTTACAATGCTCTGCGTCAATTTGTGACAGCGCTCCAAGAGCTCGGCGCGGAGCGTCAGTTTAAGAGTGTGGTGTATGTCGAGTATCCGAGCCCAGGCTGTAAACTGCTGGCGTTTGTGACGGGTAATTTTTTTGACAAACAGCAGGGCAAGGATGTGACTTCTGTTTTTATTCCTACTAGTCCAAATCCTCTGACTGGGTTTATGGTTCTGATCGAAGATGAGAAGGTGATTCCTTGTGATATGACTGTGGAACAGGCGACCAAGATGGTGCTCTCCGCCGGACTTGTGACTCCAGGGGAAAAGAAAAAACGCGCAAGCGAGTGAGTTCGCATGCGCGTTGATTGTTTTTTTAATGGTTTAGGTGGCTTACCATGCGTATTGAGTCCCTAGGGTAAGTGTCCAATCTTGACCTAGCTGGGGGCCGTTGAGCTTTTGATATACAGGCATGATGAATTCGGTGGCTACGCGGAAACCTGATGTTGGATGCCATAGGTTAAGGCCTATGCCAGCATCAATACGTGTGCCGCCGTGGTTGTCTGGGTCTGCTGGCGATGACATATTGGGCATCATTGGCATGTTGAGGCTATTGTTTGTATCTCCATCGATACTGCTCCATGAGGTGGCGGCAAGACGGAAGGAGAGTGATGCCCAGTTTGTGACATTTGCGGCAGTCCATGATGTGGCCGAAATACTGTCTCCAAAACTATAGCCTTCGTCATTGTCTCCTAGGTGGATACGGCCTTTAAGTTGAGCGCCCCACGACCAGAAATCGTTAGGTTGGTCGAGATAGGTGATGGAGGGAAGGAGGTCAAAAGTCCCAGTTCCTAGTTGCATAGGGAATGGTTGATGGTGGGTCATAGTCATTGGCATTCCATTCATGCCCATCATTGTCATTTCCGTTGTTTCGTCAGTAGAACCAGTTGGGAGGGACAGGCTGAGTCCGAGATGAGCGCGTTTGTTGTCTGCATCGTAGAATTTATAGAGACCTCCGATTGAGGTGTCACCCCAGCCTTCGGATTCCATCTCCATTGGAGTGTTCATAGGTCCCATTACCATATCCATGGAGTTTTTGACGTAGTTAGTCATCGCCATGAGGGTGATTGTGTCGGTGGGTGCATACATCATGCCAAACATGTGCATATCCATGTCCATTTCGAGAGGGCGTCCCATGTAGCCGGTATTCATCATGGTATTGGAGATTTTGGAGTCTCCATCGTAGAGATCTTCCATGTGCATTTTCATATAGCGGTAGGAAAACATCCATTCGCCCGCAGAGTGGGTGTGGTCAGCCATGACGCTGATTGGAGCGTGGCTGTCTGGGCGAGCGCTATTCCAGAGGCCAGCTTGTGGGAGAGTGTCCTTGGAGCCATGGGCGAAAACAGAGGCTGATAGGCTAAGGGAGGAAAGTGTGATAGCTTTTAAAGTATTCATTATTAAAATTGTTTAGTTGTGATGATTTATAGGCACAGTGGTGCCGTTTAATTGAGAAACCTGCGGAATAAAGAGCAGGTAGACGTGAGCACCTTGGAATGGAGTGCACGCGTGAACCATTTGATGATGGTTAGATGGTTGGTCTAAAGGAGTTTGGAGTCGAGCTTCTAGAGCCCTGAGCAAAGACCATTGTAGTGGAGATAACTAAACTTAGGCTCGAGGAGGGGGGCTGGGGACGCTGGTGGAGTGGTCCGTGCTGGGGCTGAGCGTTTCTACTAGGTGGGGGAGGAGCTTATAGGGAGGAGCTGGGGGAAGAGTGATTTTTTCAGCTTTTGGCGAAATGAGTTTTATCCAGCTGAGTTGCATATCCGGGGCTTTGGATTTCTCTTTTTGAGATTTAGTTTGGAGATCTTCAGCTGCTAAGCAGTGCTCACATGGATGCTCGCCATCAAAGGTCGTGCTGAGGGCTTCGCCGACGCCTTGTTCCGGGATACGGTCATTAAGCATGGTGACCCAAGCATATGTCTGCAGCGCGATGATGTGGCCATCGATCAATGAGATGGCTGCAATGAGGCAGAATAATTTAGCGAGTAATGCGCGCATGCGGACAACGCGAGATAGGATTGAGAGAGGTTTTATACAAGTAAAATGCGCTGGAAGTGGTGAACAAAATATGCGCAAGATTGCTGATGTGGGGTTGACCTACGGCGTCAGCTGGCTATGAGTTTCGCCATGCAAGACGATGCTAAAACTGAAGAACAAGACGTTCAAGTAGAGCAGCCTGTTGATCAGTCACCTGAAGATACAGGTAAATCTATGGATGAAATCAATGCTGAGATCGAGCAAGAGCTCGAGGAGGCAATGGAGGAAGAAGAGAAGAGCCGCGAGCAGCAGCTTGAAGAGGAAGTCGCTGAGTTGAAGAATAAGCTTCTTCGCAGCGTCGCGGATCTTGAAAATTATCGTAAGCGCAGCGCGCGTGATAAAGCGGACGCCATTCGCTACGGCAATCAGCGTTTGATCGAAGACCTTCTTCCAGTAATCGATAACTTCGGAATGGGTATGCAGGCTTCAGAAGCAGATGCAGGTTCCATGATTTATATGGGTATGCAGATGGTGCAGAAGCAGCTCGATGGTTTTCTAGAGAGTCAGGGCGTATCTGCAGTAGATCTTAAGCCTGGTGATGTATTTGATCCCAAAGAGCACGATGCGATGGCTCAAGAGGAGTCCGAGGAATTTGAAGAAGGGCAAATTATCCGCATTATGCGCAAGGGATATAAGATGGGAGATCGTCTAATTCGCCCTGCAAATGTGGTAGTCGCTCAGGCTGCTGCGCCGGAGGAAAGCGAAGCAGCTGCTGATGATGCGGAAGCCTAAACCATTGATCAAAAACTACGATGTCTGATAAAAAAGATTACTATGATCTACTAGGGGTTTCGCGTGACGCGGATGCTTCAACGATCAAAAAAGCTTATCGCAAGTTGGCGATTAAGTTTCACCCTGATAAGAACCCAGATGACTCAGAAGCTGAGGCGAAGTTTAAGGAAATCGGTGAGGCTTATGAAGTGCTGAGCGATGAGGAAAAACGTGCAGCATATGACCGCTATGGGCATCAAGCCTTCGAAGGTGGCATGGGCGGTGGAGGCGGCTTCGGTGGAGGTTTCCACGATGCCTCTGATATTTTCTCTCAAGTATTTGGCGGCGCCTTCGGTGGCGGTGGCGGATTCGAAGAGTTTTTCGGCGGTGGTGGCGGACGTTCACGTCGCCGTAGCGCGGCTCAGCCAGGAAGTGACCTTCGTTACGATTTAGATATTTCACTCGAAGAAGCGGCTGTTGGCTGTGAGAAAGAGTTAGAGATTGAGAAAGAAGCAAGCTGTTCCACTTGTAATGGTAGTGGCTCCAAGAGTGGTAGTGGCTCCAAGACGTGTTCTACTTGTGGTGGCGCTGGAGCGGTGACTCGCCAAGCTGGCATTTTTGTACAACAGACTACCTGTCCAGAGTGTCACGGAGCTGGCCAAGTAATTTCTGATCCATGTGATGATTGTGGTGGCCAAGGCCGTCGCACCGAGAGTGCGCGGATTAAGATTCGCATCCCTGCGGGTGTCGACACTGGAACTCGTCTTCGTTCTTCAGGGAATGGAGATGCAGGTTTACGCGGTGGTCCATCTGGTGACCTGTATGTATTCATCAATATCAAACGCCATGAAATGTTTGATCGTGATGGGGCGGATTTGCATTGCGAAATTCCAGTGCCATTTAGTGTCGCAACACTCGGCGGTGAGCTGGAAGTGCCGACGCTAGAAGGTAGAGCTTCAATTAAAGTACCGGCTGGTACTCAGGGCGGAACGACTTTCCGACTTCGCGGTCGTGGTATCAAAGACCTTTCTTATGGAACTAAAGGGGACTTACACGTCACCGTTCATGTGGAAGTGCCAACCAAGCTTAATGCTGTGCAGAAAGAGAAGCTAAAAGAGTTTAGTGAATCGATTGGTGAGAAGAACTCACCGATGCAGGAATCGTTTTTCGCCAAAGCGAAGAAGTTTTTTGAGTAAGATTTACTGAAATACTTTTAGCAGTGCGAAGTGTGAGCGCGGCTCGACTTCGCACTTTTTGTTTCTTCACAGTCCATATGATTCCCTACACATTCTTTTTATGAATTCGATCAACCGCTATTACTTGCCAGCAGAGCAATGGAGTAGGTGTGAGCTGGAGCTTACTGGTGATGAAGCGCATCATTGCGTGCGTGTGCTGCGTCAGAAAGTGGGTGATTGGGTAGTGGTGTTTGATGGCGAGGGGCGCTCAGTGAAATGTCAGATTGTGGTTCTTGAGAAATCACGAGTGGTTCTCGAACAAGACGGTCCATTGGAGATGCAGGAGCGTGGGCTAGCGATTCACCTTTGTCAGGCAATCCCGAAAGCGGGGAATATGGAGCTGATCGTGCAGAAGGCGGTGGAGCTGGGTGTGGCGAGTATTCAGCCATTGGCTACCGCAAATACTGTAGCAAAGGCTAATTCTAAGAAGGTTCAAAAATGGCAACGGATTGCGCTAGAAGCCTGCAAGCAATGTGGCCAAAACTGGCTTCCTAAAGTGAGCGAGGTCGCTGAAATCAACAGCTGGTTAGATCAACGTGAGAAGGCGGAGCTAGAGATTGTTGCTGCACTAGACCCTCGAAGTGAAGAGATGTCTCAAGTTCTTGAGGGAAATCGCGATGTGGCTTCTGCGAGTTTATTGGTAGGACCCGAGGGGGATTTTTCTTCAAATGAATACGATGCCGCAATCGAGTCAGGTTTTAAGCCAGTGGGCCTTGGAGATATTGTGCTGCGGGTGGAGACTGCGACGCTCTACTGTTTGAGTGTGCTGCGATACACTCTGAGTTAGCAATCAATGCTTGCTTACATCGAGTTAGACTATGAAGATTTCACTCCATTAGCATGATCACCCGTTTCAAACCTTATTTCAGTCTCCTTAAGCCAGTTAAGTGGCAGTTTATTGGAGCAATCGTGGCAGGGATCATAGCTGGTTCTAGCGGGTTCACTTTGCCCGTTATGATGGACGATGTATTTCCAATGATCTTCGTTAATCAGCAGACTGGGACTACAGCCGAAGCTCCAGAGTGGCTTCTAAGTATGTTTGGTTCGCTGGGTATTAATGTAATTGAGAAAGATTCCTTGGTGCTGTGGTCGTGTATGCTGATGCCAATCATCTTTTTGATTCGTGGGGTATTTGGGTATATCAATACCTATCTTATCAACGCGGCAGGTTTGCAGGTGCTGGAGCAAATCCGCTTGAAAGCATTCGCGCGTTTGCAGCAGCTTCCTTTGGCATTTCATCAGAAGCACAAAGAGGGGGATCTATTGACCCGAGTGATGAGTGATACCAGCCAGATACAAACTGCACTCACTAAGATTGCTTGTGATCTGGTGGTTCAACCAGCGACATTACTATGGGCTCTCTCAGCATTACTGATGTTAGCTGTACGTGAACCTGGGGTGCGCGCCATCTCTGTTGCTCTTATCTGTGTTCCTTTATGTGTTTTCCCGATTCGGATGCTGGGCAAAAAGATGTATAAGAAAGCGAGGTCACTGCAGAAAAAATCAGGTGATATGACTTCGGTGTTGAACCAAAATTTAGCGTCGCAGCGAGAGATACGAGCTTATAATATGGAGGATGCTCAGATAGCACATTTCGAGCGAGATTCGAGTATGCTTCGCCGCTTTCGTTTAAAAGTAGTGAAATATAGACAGATGGTCTCTCCTTCGGTGGAAATCATTTCAGCAGTCGGTATTGCCTTTGCTATTTATATTGGCGCTGAAGAGGGACTGAGTCTTGAAGTGTTTATGGCGTTCATCACAGCAATGTTTTTTGCCTATGATCCGATTAAAAAGTTAGGGGCTGTGTCTTCTTATCTTAAGCAGGCTGAAGCATCGTTAGATCGTGTTGAACACATTCTTAATGCAGAGGACAATATTCCTGAGCTAAAGAAACCGTTTTCACTAGGTACAGTAACTGGTGAGGTAGCTTTTGAAGCGGTACAGTTTTCCTATGATGGGAATGCCGACCTTACTGATATTAATCTTAAGGTGCCAGCTGGGCAGGTAGTCGCCTTGGTTGGTCCAAGTGGGGCAGGAAAATCTACTTTTGTTAGTTTGATTCCTCGGTTTTATGAAGTGGTGGGAGGAGCTCTCAAAGTCGATGGGATCGATGTGAGAGATGTTGGGAAACGTGAACTACGTGATAACATAGCTCTCGTATCACAGCACCCATTGCTATTTAGCGGAACGATAGCGGAGAATATTTTGATCGGGCGTCCGGGGGCAAGTAAGGAGGAGATGGTCGCAGCAGCAGTGCATTCGAATGCGCACGACTTCATCATGAGCTTTCCTGACGGTTATGAAACAGTAGTCGGGGAGCGTGGTGAAGGTTTGTCTGGTGGTCAACGCCAGCGCGTAGCGATTGCTAGGGCATTTCTCAAGAATGCGCCAATTCTCATTTTAGATGAAGCGACATCGGCGCTCGATACCGAGAGTGAATCGCAAATTCAAGAAGCTCTGAAAGAGTTGTCTAAGGGTAGGACGACATTCTTGATTGCGCATCGATTTAGCTCCATCCGTGATGCTGAACGCATTCTCGTTTTTGATAAAACTGAGAAAGGTGGACAGATCGTGGCTGACGGAACGCATGAAGAACTCTATCAGAGTTGCGCTTTGTATAAGGATTTGTACGACAAACAGAGTGGGTGATTACAGATGTTTTGACTGGTGGATGCTCTGGAGTTTTTTGAAATAATTACAGAGTGCTTCCGCTTCTTGTTCGATCGTGTATTTCTCGTGGATACGCTGATGACCATTTCTACCCATTTCTAGCAAATTGTTAGGATCTACTAGAAGTTGATTCAGAGCGTGGCGGGTGGCTTCTACGTTACCACAGGGCACGACGAGACCATCGATTTCATTGCGGACAACATCTTTCCAAGCTCCTGCTTCGCTGGTGAGAACAGCGGTGCCGCTGGCCATAGCTTCAGGAGAAGTAAGCCCGTAGCCTTCGTTTCGGCTGAGAGCTGCGACTAAAGACATGGCGCGGAATAGTTTTGGGATTTCTGAGAAGGGACGTTTGCCGTGAACGATGACACGGTCTTCAAGTCCAGCAGATTTTAGCTTAGAGAGTTGCTCATCAAGAAATTCTTGGTGGTTTGGAGTGGTTTCTCCGACAATGACGATAGTGGGCGCAGGGTTTTCTTTAAGTAGGGGAATAATTGCATCGATCAGGACATCGAGCCCTTTTTGATGGCGCACGCGTCCGAAGATGCCGATTCCGTATTCGCCAGGGAAGCCGAGTTCGGCCCATGCTTGTTTTTTATCTTCGGCAGGAAAGTAGGTTTTGAGATCGATGCCGTGTGGGACGATAATGTCTGCGGGCTTTTCGAGATAAGCGCTCGCAGCAGTGCAGGTGGTGATAATGCCATCCATTTGCTTCATCAGCCACTTGGTGAGCCGTGAGTGATGACGCTGGGCGGTGGAGGTGAAGACTGGGATGATCTGGGCCTTGTATATTTTTTTCAGGATAATGGCCTGTATCATTTCGTCATTACGGCGTGCATGGAAGACTCGTTTACGTCCATCTGGGAGTGTGCTTTTGCAGAGTTGTATCGCCTGCTGGAAGCTAATGCAGGGAGTTTCCGCAGGGAGGTGGTGTGAGCCCATGACGGCAAGATCCATGTGCTTTTGTTGGTGGGGGAGCACCTGAAGCATAGTGGAGGTGACGCCGGAAAATCGTTTGTTAGAATTTCCTAAGATAAGTTGAATGGTTGTGTTGCAGGGGGTGTTCATAGTTCATAATGCATTAATTATACTTATAATGGATACTGTAAGTATGCATGGAATTAATTTATGTTAGATGTCGTTTGAGATAACCAATTGATTATTTCGTTAGTTTCCTGTTCCGCGTCCATAGGCATTACTCCGCAGACGGAGTTTAAGTCCACGACATAGCCATTTTCCTGTTGCCGGTAGCAGCTTTTGATTTTGTTCTAAATGAACTCCAGCGTTGAGTATTTCAACTTCGGTAGGAGGCTTTTTGCTTGGGAGTTTGTAGACATTTTCAACGATAATACCAAAATTTTCGCAAGGCTTTTTGAATAAGTGAGAATGGAAATTTTTAATATAGCAAAAGCCAAGAGCTTTTGGACCCAATCCAGCTTCAGCTAAGCGTTGAGTAGCAATATAGTTTTCCACGGCTCGTCTTTTACAGCTTTTTGATAGAGCGTGTTTCCAGTCTGATACTTGATATTTCTTAAAGTCAACCGAGTCTAGTTTTCCTGAAAAAAGTGGAGATCGCTTTGGTGTGGATTTAGCACGACAGTCAATAAGACTATTGTAAGTATATGGTAGTTTAATATTGAGCCTTTCTAAAAAGAAGTTCCACCGACCTTTTCTTGATTTTATCAATGCCATGAGAATGAATTGCGATGTTGTTGAGTAATCGAATTGAATGGATAGAGATTATTTCTATATCCATCATTTTCTACTGCCTCTTGTGAAAGTTATAAAATTCATGAAATTATTCATGTGTTAACTGCGACTAAGTTAATAGATTTAAGCGATATCTATTTATACGATAGTCCAATTTTTCCCATTCGATTGTGCGTGTTGTATTATCGCTGAAACAAATTGTTCCTCAATACTCCAGTTGTGAGGTCCTAGTTTCATTTTTGATTCGTATAGAGTAGGCGTGGTCTTAAAGTCGAATCCGTAAATGCGCAGCTTCTGAGGTTGAATGTAGTTGCATATATAATCAATAGTCATTGCTCCAGTGGATGGGCGTGATGAATTTAGAGATTTATATAACTTCTCCCAATACGGAAGAGGATAGTATTGAGGCTGTGAGGAGTGTACCCATGCTGGAATATTATCCATCTTTGGGGTCATCCACATTAAAGAAGATTGGCTAAAGTACTTGTTGTAATATTTTTCCTCAAGTGCGCAAGAGAGTGCGAGCACGTCCGTTTTAGCTCCTTGAGAACGAATTTTTTTTGGGAAACCTCTATTCATACGGACGACAGTATCCGCAGCATCGATTTCACTGCCATTCTGAGTATTTAAAATCGATTTCGCATTTCCGACGATAGCAATACTCATTCCAAATTCGATAGATTTTTCTAGGTTCATAGAGTTTCTCGTTCAGTAGGAATTAGTTGTGAAATATTTTTGAACATGCTGATAATTTTTTCCTGAGCTGATTGGACATGTTGCTCTAGCAATAGTCTTTTAGCCTGTTGCTCATCCCATTGTAGGTTCATTTCATCCTCCGAGGGGAAGTGGTGTGGAATTAGGCTAGGGGTTAGGCCAAAGTCTTTATATAAGGCCTCTATTTTTTTTGTATTGGAAGAAATTGAGCAAACAGGCGTGCCACAGAGTATAGCTAAACACGCTGTATGAAATCTCCCTGTAATAATTTTTTCCGAGGTGAGCAAACGATTGATAAATCTTTCTGGGGTTTCTGAATAAGACTTATCTAGAGAACAGAGAGATCTTAAAGAAAACAAGGTGATGTATTTTTTCCTAAATGCATGGAAAAAATTACAGCCCATTGGAGAGAAAGTAGCTTGGTGCTTGATGGCAAATTTTGCCAAACGCTTGCTAGTTTTTTTATTGATAGAATCTGATACCATAATTCCATTTCGAACTTCCCTTTTAGCAGGGATAGGAGTGATGAAGCTCATGTCTGGTACGAATATGACTGGTGCTGAGGGGGTCTGCTTTTTTATCGTATCAGTACTAAGGCTGTCTCGGCAAAAGATAAGGTCGAAATATCGAAGATATGTATTCGCTAATACATTGTCACTCCATAGTGCATTATATAAGACGGTTAGAAGGCCGCGCTCTTTAGCTAATTTGACAGCTTCAAGTAATGCAATAGCCTTGGGTCGGTCATGGTGAATAGTACCTTCGCCATTGAGGAGAACGATATCGGCATCTTTCAAAAGCGGTTCAATTATATTAGGAGCTTGAGCTGATAGCTTCGTCGTTATCGTTGAGATAATCCTTATATTGAACTGTTCACAAAGGCGGAAGGTGTTAGATACTACCAGTTCACATCCAATGTGCATGTCAGAGCGTGTATCATTTAGCAGTATAGCTTTCATTTTATAGAGATACTCGGAAACCGTTTAAATCAGTAGTCAGCGCTAGAGTTCCGTAAAAGGTAGTCGGGAGCATTTGGAAAGGTTCAAAATAGAAGCAGTCCTTTTGGGAGCACTTTTCATAAAGGTAAAGGCTGGAAGAATAATTCTATCGAAATCTCTGTCTAGCTGACTTTGTTGTGTATGGGTTTCTTTATAGCAACGCTTTGCTCCGGTGAGGTCGACACCAATCATATCAATAGATTTGCATGCTGCAAAATCAAAAAACTGTAAGGCTGAATAGGCTACGGTTGCTCCAGAAAATACTCCGTATTGAGGATCTTTAGACCATCCTGATTTTTCGAGAATTTTGTCGTCTAGTACATTTTTTTTATCTAAATTGTAGAGTAATGCGCTGCTTGAAATTTGGATGAGTGCCTCTGCTCGTTCTTTTTTTACCCCGAACCATGAATTTACAAGTTCGACTATGTAGACCTTTTGAGATGGGGTGATATCAAAATGGGAATAGAGGTGTGATGCTACAGTTGGACTGACCACCATTGTGGTTCCCGCTTGAAGCGAAGATTGAATTGACGATTGATTTGAGAGAATGAAATTTTTATCCGTGATGAAATGAAGGTCAGGGGTTATGGAATAATGAAGAAGTTTGTAATTTGCTCCATTTAAAGCAACAATAGTCGTTTCTCTAAGATTAAGAGAATCCCAATCAAAATGGTTCAATGAGGGGCCTGAGCCACATATTAGAATACTCTTTTTGAGGCTTTCATTTTTATAAAAAGATTGAGCTGACGACGCTTTTCCAAGGAGCTTAGACTTACAGAAAAAATTCCATGTATCGCTTTCTCGTTCAATGTTGACGCTGAAATCATATTTACGCATGTGCTCATATGATTTAGGCCAGGTCCACTTGATAGCTTGCCGTTTTAGTAAGGGAAGGTGCTTTAAAATGAAGCAGAGGAAACTATTGCGAGTATTAATTTGGTTGGAGCTTAGTCGATTCACTGAGTGGCGCTGTTAAGCTTCTTGATTGACGCTAAATCGTTTTTATAATGCTGAGCTCTCTTGGGGTTAAAGAGATTTGTCCAGCATTTTCGTTGGTGCTTTTTTAGTAACTGAGGGTCTGGTGGAGAGAGAGCAGATACTGGCCGAGTGATGTTGTATTCATCTGCAAAACTATGCCAGAGTTTATGCGCTGTGTATTGTGAGATATTAGGTTGGCTGAACCACGGTTTATTTTTTCCTATAAAATGTATGTTACTTTCTAATCCATTTTCGAAAATATGCAGTCCACTACCTAATGCGACTAAATGATTTAGAGATTCATGATTCAGTAAAATTTTCCCTCTGCAGACGAAGTTAAAAACTGATTGGTCACCAAGTCTTTGCTCTCCAGCCGCTGCTCTGAGGGTAATGGCCTCATCGAGGAGGCCATTTTTTCTAAAATCTTTCAAGTTCATCATCATAAACCCAGAGTTGATATACGGAAGTTGCTTCTCATCAGATGTCAATTGGTGGATCCAAGGGCATTCGTTACCTATGACACTGTGGTAATCTCTGACGCCGCTGAGTAGCCAATTACTTGCGGACTTTGATTTGTTATACAGCTCTTCGACCCCTCTATTGTATAAAATATCAGCATCAACGTAGACAGCATAGGGCTCAGTTGGGAGCAAATCTGGTAGAATTAACTTGGCATACGGCATTCTTGAGCCTCTTCTTTGAGGTAGAGATTGGAGCTTTCTTTCGTCTACTTGTATTGAGTTTAATGTGACTGTAATGCCCTTTTTAGCTGATAATTCTTGTAGTTGCGACTCTAATTTCTGTAGTGATTGTTCACTTAAACCTCCATTAAGGACGTAAAATGTATAATCATATTTTCCGGATGCAGCATTAAGTAGACTCAAAAAGGCGACGCTGAGCCCAGGGAAAAACTTTTCATCAGAGTTTCCTACAATAGGGATATGATTTCTTTGTTGCATGAATAAGTAGATTCCAATGGGTAGCTGTTGCTACTGATTTCAGCTGCATTGTGTAGAGAATTAAATCATGGGGCAATAGGATTTCAATCAAATCGAGAGAGTTAATCTACTTGTACTATAGCTGATTAACTGAGATTAACAGCTGATGAATCGGGTGATCTGCATTAAGTGGGGGGAGAAGTATGGGGCGGATTATGTCAATCGAATGCAGAGGATGTTAGAGCGGCATACGGTGGAAGCATTTCAGTTGATTTGCTTTACTGATAACGCTGAGGGGATCGACGCGAAGGTGGAAGTACATCCATTGCCAGAGTTGAGATGTGAGATTCCGAAGACTGTACCGGGCAAATTTCCAAAGTTGGCATTGTGGGGGGGTGAATTACCTATCGAAGATGGGCCTGTATTATTTATCGATTTGGATACGGTGCTGGTTGGCTGTATTGACGAGTATTTCGCGATTGGAGACCCGATGGATGTGTATTTGGCGCGGAACTGGACGAAGCCGTTTTCGGGGTTAGGACAAACCTCGGTATTTAGATTTCCAGTAGGAGGACACACCTACATTCTTGAGAACTTGCGGAAGGACACCAAGGAGCTAGCAGAGAAATTTCGATACGAGCAACACTATGTGACCAAAAATGTAGAAGGGGGGGTGAAATTTTGGCCCGAAAAGTGGACGAAGCATTTTCGTGTTCATTGTATGGGGCTTTGGCCGCTGCGTTATGTACGCAAAGCAAAGCTGCCCAAGGGGGCTAAGATTATCACTTTTCCTGGCATGCCAGATCCAAAGGATGCGATTCTCGGTCGCTTTAGCTCGAGTTATCCCTCAGGCTTGAAACCGATGGAATACGTGAAGTACTGCTTCACTGACCCGAAACGCAAGAAGCGACCATTCAATGCGCTCAAGAAATACGTCCCTAAGTTCGATTGGTTAAAGGAAGAGTGGGGAGATGCGGAATCTTAAGGCCTACCTAGGGATGCGATAGGCGTTGAGGTAGAGAGAGAGTTCAGGCTGCTTGGCGTCGAGCATCCTTTTCGCAAAAAGTCCAGGTGCCAGCTGAGATCGGTAATAGCTGAGTGCATTTTTACGTAGGAGTTGGACTTGTTGTTGGCTCATTGAGAGAGCTTCGTCGAGAGCTTGTTGAAGGCTAGCCTCGTCATTGAAAGTAAGACAATTGATCCCATGTTCGAGTGGCGGGTCGAGGTATTGTGGGTATTGGAGAATGGGGATGGTGCCCGCTGCGAGGCTTTCAATCAGATTGTGACAGAGCGGCATTCCGACTCCGGGACAGGCGAAGTAAAAGTCTGCTTTTGCGAGTGTTTCGATCCATTGCTGAAAAGGGATCGGCAGTGTTTCAGTCGTGGCGATAGTGAGTGTCTGTCGCTGCCCACTAGCTGGAAGGAGTTGTTCGAGTGAATCTGGAGTGCGTATTTTATGGGAGGTAAGATGTGCTTTGGCGATAGAAAGAGCTTTGACTCTGCTGAATACAGAATAAATTTGTTGGAGGTCTGGAGAGTCGTATTTCGGGGCCTTTGCGTTCCCAGCAAAAAAGATAGCCATTTCTCGGTTGTCTGAAGTGGGTTTTGCTAAGTTTTCGACTTGATGGCTTTCATGGACCATTGGGTGCACGAAGAAAGGGAGAGCGAAAGCTGTATTATCAGAGCTGGACGGTCGCAGTTTATCGTAAACTACGCGAATACTGCATTTGAGGTTCAGCTTGAGGTTTTCTTGGCTGTCCGTGATGAGTACCGCATCTTTGTATTTGGTTATACTGGATGTAGGGATGAGACTGTAGTCTCTCTGGAGAAGAAGCCGCTTGTATTTCTTTGCCTCCATTGTTGCGAGAAAGCGAAAGTGATCAACATAGGCAATGGCGTAACCGAGAGATTCAAATTCGGTGACGAGGTGATACAGGTAGCGACCTGCGACGTTGTCTATATTGATAGAGGTGAAGTCGAAGATGCAAAGTGGCTTGGTGGCTGGAATCGGTTTAGCAAGGGAGCGCACTTTGGCCGCCGCTTTGAGGTGCGATGGTAAAATGTAGCTACGGAATGCGCGCAGCTTATGTTCGATTACTTTGCGGAGAGGCATTTACGTGTGCTGGCTTAGCTTGCTTGCTGAATACCGTGTGGTGTTTCAATGATGCCGGACTCTTTAGTGGCGGCGCGAATAGCGAGGTTTTTATCGATACTTTCTTTAGTGCGATAAGCGCGTGAATGATCGAGGTGGATGAGAATGGCTCGGTGGCGCAGTTGGATCGGCTTTAAGCCAAGGTTCAAGAGTCTCTCTCCCATTTCCCGATCTTGACCGCCGTATTGCATTTTTTCATTGTGCCCATTTACCGCAAGGATGTTTTCTCTGAAGGTTGAGGCGTTACAGCCATTCCAGGTGGCTTTTGTGGGCGTCAGGATATCAGCTATTTTTCGACAAGAAGGGGAAGGGAGAGCTTGAGTTTGCTAGAGAAGCTTTTGAGTCCATGTTGAGCAAGCCAATTTGCGTCAAATGCTCGCCCAGATAGAATGTCGTCTCGAGTGATGTCTTTACTTAACTGCATAGGAAGTTTGCAGTAGCCCCCAGAGAGGATGTGACCTTGTTGTGCATGTGCTAGGTGGGTGGCGATGAAGTCTTGGCGCGGGACGCAATCGCCGTCTGTAAAAATCAAATATTCTCCTGAGCTGGCAATGGTAGCTTTATTAAGGATGGCACTTTTCTGGAAACCATTGTCTTCGTGCCAGACGTGTTTGATTGGCTGCTTTAATTCGTGCTTGGCTTGGTCAATGACCGTTTTTGTACGTTCATCTGAGCCGTCATCAGCGATGATGATTTCGAAGTTACTATATGACTGGTTCGCATAGCCCCAGAGAGTTTTTTGCAACCACTTTGGGTGGTTATAGGTGCTGATGATGACGCTGGTTTTCATACGCAATGAGATTTATTAGAGGTAGGTGATGGAGGGGGGATTCACAAGCAAAGTTTAATAGGAGTAGTAGGTGTGAATTTCTATGCTCGTTCTTGTAATGTGCTTGCTTGAACTTATGGTTTGTTGATCTCGATGCATACAGAGCAACTTCCGACAATTATAGTGACTGGTGGCGCAGGTTTTATTGGCTCTGCGCTTTGCCGGTATTTGATCGGGAATAGATTAGCGCGAGTGGTAAATGTGGATGTGATGGCGTATGCAGCAAGTTTTGGTTCTACGCGTGATGTGGAGGTGAGTCCTGATTATTTCTTTAGACAAGTGGATGTCTGTGACAGGCGAGCACTGCAGGGAGTTTTTGAAGAATTTCAGCCTGATGGAATCATGCATCTCGCAGCTGAGTCGCATGTTGATCGATCGATTATAGGGGCCCAAGCTTTTGTCAGGACCAATGTAGTGGGGACTTCTGTATTGCTTGATGTGGCTTTAGACTATTGGCGCGGACTTGAGGGGAAGTGTCGGGATAAGTTTAAGTTTTTACATGTGTCGACGGACGAGGTGTATGGCTCGCTGGGTGATGATGGGGTGTTCACTGAAGAAAGCGGGTATGATCCGTCGTCACCATATTCGGCATCAAAGGCAGCCTCTGATCATTTAGTGAGCGCGTGGGGGAGGACTTATGGCTTGCCGGTGGTTATTTCACATTGTTCGAATAATTTTGGTCCGTATCAGTTTCCTGAAAAATTGATCCCAGTGACCATTCTCAATGCGATCCGAGGTAGAGGTATTCCTATTTACGGCAATGGTTTACAGGTTAGAGACTGGTTACACGTGGAAGATCATGCTACTGCATTGTGGGCTCTTTTTGAGGAGGGGAGGAATGGGGAGAAGTACAATGTGGGGGCGAATGTAGAGAGGTCAAACCTCGAACTTGTTAGGGAGATTTGTCAGATTTTAGATGGATTGTGTGACGTAGCTCCTGAGGGTGGGTATGCGCAGTTGATTGAGCATGTGACCGATCGGCCAGGGCATGATTTGCGCTATGCGATCGATGCGACTAAGCTGAAGTCCGAGTTAGGCTGGCGGGCACAGAAGGATTTTTCTGAAGCATTGCGAGAAACAGTGCAGTGGTATTTAGACAACCGAGATTGGTGGGAGCCTTTGATTAACGAGGAGAGTTCCCTTTGATTTTCCAATAACGGTGCATCCAGAAGACATCGAGGAGGTGCTCAGAGAAGGCTGATTCGTAACCAGCCGTAATAGTACTTAGAATGCTTTCACTATCATGGGAGGCCTTTGGAAGCTTTTTGATTTCAATTAGCCAACGTCCATCTTTGGGTGAGGAGACTGCGACGGTGAAGAGAGGTGCTCCAGTACGAAGGTGGAGGACAGCGGGTAGTTTACTTCTGGCTGAGTCGACTCCAAAGAACGGGCGATTGGTTTTGCGTGCTTTGCCGGCGCGTTGGTCAGCGAGTATACCAAGGATGCCGCCGTTACGAATGAAGTTGCTGAGTGTGGATACTCCTGCTTTTTTTGAGAACATCTGGCAGCCATATTTTTCTCGTTGTTTTGCTACGTAGTGGTCGGCAGTTTTACTGTCGAGAGGTCGATAGACGGCCCCAAATTGTTTTGGAGAGGGTTCAACGAGTGGAGCTATCTTAGTAAGTATTTCCCAATTTCCCATGTGTGCGAGGCAGAGGATGGCTCCTTTGCCGCTGTGTATTGCTTGTGAAAATTCTGGAGAAATATCGATGGTGACGTAATCTGCAAGCTGCTCAGGGGTCATACCGTAGGTCTTGAGTGAGCATGTAAGGTTGGCACAGTTTCGTTGGAAGACAGCTTTGACAAGCTGTTTGTTAGGGCTGAAGTTTCCCGTAGCTTGAGAGACAATAGTGAGGTTGGTTTCAATGACAGAACGTCGCTCGCTCATGAGGTGGTAACACAAGGAGCCGAGGCATTCACCGAGTTTCCATATCGATGTGAGGCTTACCCAACGGAAGAGCATATTCACAAAGAAAATGGCGCTCAGAATAGGAATGGCTTTGAGTCTGTCGAACATGGTGGATGTGTGAATGTTCGGAGGAACGCTTGAATTGTCAATGCCGCGCTATAGTTGCGAGCTTGTCAGAGTACGGTGGCTAGTTTTAGGTGTGAAGCATGACCTCTTTATTTGTTTTGATTCTGATCGTGGTGCTCTCGTTGGTAGTGGTACGGATCGGAACCAATGCTTTGATTTTAACTGGAATGACAGATGCGACAGCGATGTTTCAGGCGGCTTCTGCGTTTTTCGGAGTGGGCTATACTTCATCGGAAGCTGAGTTGGTGATGAAACATCCGGTGCGGCGCAGAGTGGTGTTGCATTTGATAATAGCGGGAAATGTGGGGATTACGACGGCCTTGGCGACATTGATTGTGACATTTGTGCAGATTGATTCGAGTCAGTACAGCAACTGGTTACAGTTTTTGATCATTGTTTCGGGGGTGTTAGGCGTGGCTTTTGTGGCGAATTTTAAACCGATTAAGAAACCTGTGGATGCGATCATTATGAAGAGCTTGAAGTCGGCAGGTTTGGTGAAGTCGGTGGGGTATGAGCTATTGTTGAAGGTGCAGGATGGTTATTCAGTTTCGGAGGTGATGATTTATTCTGAACATCCATGGTGTGGTAAGAGTCTAGTGGATTCTCGACCTTCAGATGCGGGGGTGGTGATTCTCAATGTCAGGCATAAAAATGGGGGGTTCACTGGAGCGCCGGACAAGGATTTTACAATTAAGGAAGGGGATGAGTTGATGATTTATGGGGCGGATCCTGATGTGATGAGGGTTGCGCGGAATATGGAGATGGGCAATGAGGCGGGAGCGGCTATAAATTTTGAAGTTTAAGTGATCTTTTGAGTGATGTCTTTTTTTAAGAAAATGAAAAATATCGCCCTGAGTAAAGGGTACGAGGCGTTGCGTAGAAAGGGAGCAAATTGCCCAGAGTGTGGGGCTGTGTTACATTTGCCTGCACGCGTCCCTGCTGAGAATGATGTGATTCAATGTTCGGCCTGTTCGTGGAGTGGAGGGCCGTTTGATTTTATTTCGAGCGACGATGACTGGGGAGCTGTCAAGCAACAACCAGCGGGGTCGAAGATCGTCAAAAGCGAAACTGCAGATGGTGTGCGCTGGCTTATGCCGGCGGCGAAACGGCTGAATTTCCTCTGTGTTTTCGCGTTTTTATGGCTGAGCTTTATTAGCTTTTTCACCGCGATGGTGTTATTCGGTGAGGTCGAAGATGACATGAGCCGTTGGGCGGTTTCTTTATTTTTGGTGCCATTCTGGGCTGTTGGGCTTGGTGTTGGCTATGCTGGATTACGGATGATGTTATTGGAGTCGATTTTGCTAGTGAATAGCGGTGAGGTTCAGCTGATGCAAAAGCTGTTTGGGAAGGTAAAGGTGAAGGAATTAAGCCGCGCAGAAGTGAAGCGCGTGGAGCGCTATACTGCGTATTCACAGAATGACCGACCAGTATACGGGCTACGCATTGTGACGGGAGGGAAAGAGAAATTAGATTTTGGGAGCCGATTGAACGAGGATGAAAAACGATGGCTTTTGAGCGAGTTGAAAGAGCTGTTAGTTTCTCGTAAAGAGCGTAAGGTAGCCAATATGAGTTCGGCTTCCGGTTACGGTGGAGCGATGCAGTTGAGCTCGTATGCGGATTTACAAGAGATTCAAGAAAAGGGGCTGGAGTTGAATCGAGTGGGAAATTCAGGCTTTCGGATAGAGCGCGAACATTTGAGTGGGAAGTGGTTTATGCTAGGAGGTCTGATCGCTGCAGCTGTGAGTGTTTTCCTTTTTTCTCGAGCTATGGAAATGTTTGACGACATGGGGAGGGATTTTGATTTCTTCGAGTTGATCAGTCTCTTGTTTGAGCTTGTTCCTTTTATTATTGGCTTAGGTTTCGGAGTGGCCGCTCTGGGTGCGTTTGCTGCGGCTCGCCATTTTTGGGGCTTAATTGAGCAATTCGAGTTTTCTAATGACGAGCTTGTGGTGAAAAAAGGAAAACGGGGGCACAGAATGAAGGAAACACGCTACCCGAAAGATGTATTTCATTCTGGCACTAGCCGTGAGTCTGGAAGCGTGAACAATGAGCCGCGCTATAGTGTGAGCGTGAAGGGGAGAAGCAAGCGCGTGGGGATTGTGAGCTTTGTGAAGCGCGATACTGCGGATCAACTATTGGGGTGGCTCGACGTTTGGTTTGGCCATTAGGAAGACGGGACTTCCTCTAAGACTTCGACTTTGCAGTGGACGACTCCATCATTGTGAAAGTCGAGGTAGTCACCGTGCGAAAGTCCCACGGCGACGTCGATGATACGCCCGGGCTTGTAGGGGCCGCGGTCGTTAATGCGGACAACTTTACTATTGCCGTTTTCTAGGTTGGTGACGCGAACCATGGTGCCCATTTTAAGTCTTTTATGGGCGGCTGTGTGACCGTGATTGGTGAATTTTTCACCGCTAGCGGTGGCTGTGCCATAATTCGTTTTTACCGAGTACCAAGACATTTTACCGTGTTGAACATCGACCACACGGTATTTTTTATCTTTTATTTTGACTGAAGCATCTTTGCCGCTGCTGGTATTGTGTGTCGCGCAGCTGCTGAGAAAGGGAATGAGAATGGCAGAAAGATAAAGGAATGGCTTCATAGATGGCTCGATGATGAAATTACATGATATCTAGCGCCGGATTCAGAAGTATTTGTCTGTAGCGCTCTCTAACAATTTAAACGACAGTATAGTTTAATTGGCTAGAGTACTTTGGTCGGATCCTATTCTTCTGTTTTCTTAGCTGCTTTTTTAGCGGTCTTCTTGGCTGCCTTTTTCTTTGGTTCACGTGGTGGGAACTCGAAGGATGGCCGTGCATTGTTGAAGTCGTAGACAAGAAATGCCTTGAACTTACGTTTTGTGCGGTTGGAGATGAAGTCTTCCATTAGAGAGGACTTCTCACCTTGGAAGACTTTAATGGCGTCTTCTTTGGAGATGGGTTGCTGGAGGAGGACTTTGGAAATTTTCATACCGTTTGGAGCTTTTTTGTTTTTGGCTTCTGGTACGAAGTAAGATTTTTCGGTTTCGTAGATTTTGAGTGTTTTGCCCTCGTGCTCCATTTCGCCGATGATCATGTCGTCGGTGAGGTCGTCGACGTCTTCTTCGTCGCGGTCGAAGACGAAGGCGACTTTGAATTTTTTATCGATTTCGAGGCCGGCATCGAATGGACGGTTGAAGCGGGATTTGAATCCGCTGAGTGGTCCAACGAATTTCTTCGTGAAGAGCTCGCGGGCTTCGTCTTCGGTGAGTAAGCGGTTTGCGATGAACTTGGTCACCTTGAAACCACATTCTGGTTCGCGGCACTCGTAGGTGGCATCAGTTTGCTTGAGCGTGGTTGCGCCGCATTTAGGACAAGGAGCATTGATGTCTGGGAAGACTTTGTTTTTTAGTTCAGTCGCGTAGCCTTTGGCGCGTTGAACGATGTCTTCGGTGTAAGCGATGATGTCGCGCATGAACTCTGGGCGACCGAGTTCACCTTGTTCCATCTGGCGAAGCTTACTTTCCCAGTCACCAGTCATTTCCGGAGAGGTGAGGCCATCCACACCAATTTCGTGGAGTGTTTCAATGAGTTTCAGTCCGCTGGCTGTGACGTGGATTTCACGGCCGTCGCGTGCGATGTATTTCTGGCGAATGAGAGCCTCGATAGTGGCTGCGCGTGTGGCCGGAGTTCCAAGGCCGCGGTCTGACATCGCTTCACGTAGTTCTTCGTCATCGATCAGCTTACCAGCGCCTTCCATTGCGGAGAGTAGGGTAGCTTCATTGTAGCGCGCAGGAGGCTTGGTTTCGTCTTCTTTGACGTTGATGTCTTCGACTTGGGCGCTTTCGCCTTCGTTGACTGGACAGAGTTCGTCTTTACCTGCAGCGACACCGACTTGGCGGCCGTAGACTGCGAGCCAACCAGGTTCAACGAGTACTTTACCCGTGGTCAGGAAGGTGTCGGCGATGCCGTTGGCATGTGAAATGGTGGTTTCACGACGTGTGTTTTCAAATACGGCGTGAGGGAAAAATACGGCAAGGAAGCGTTTGGTAACGAGGTCGAAGATCTTTTGTTCTGGCTCAGATAGTTTGACGAATCGGCCAGTTGGGATGATCGCAAAGTGATCCGAAATCTTGTTATTATTGAAGACGCGCTTGGTCGGGATCAGGCGGTTGTTAGTCTGAATGTCTTTGGCAAATGGGGAAAGCGGCTCATAGCTTTTGCCAATAGAGTCGATGGTGTTACTGACTGTGCGGACGTAGTCCTCTGGGAGATAGCGGGAGTCAGTACGAGGGTATGTGAGCATTTTGTGACGCTCGTAGAGTGCCTGCGCGATCTTGAGGGTGTTGCCGGCTGAGAAGCCGAACCGGGAAGAGGCTTCACGCTGGAGTGTAGTGAGATCGTAAAGCTGAGGTGATGCTTGCTTAGTCGGCTTTTTAGTCTCGCTGACGGAGCCAGTTTTACCTTCGCAGCGGTTTTTGATTGCTTCGGCTGAAGAGACTTCCCAAATGCGCTCAGCTCGTGAGTGTGCATTGTTAGGGTCTTTTTTCCATTCAGCATCGATCCAGCGGCCTGCGTATTCGCCGGCAGCAACTGAGAAGTCAGCGTGGACTTCAGCGTATGGAGTAGGAACGAAGGAGCGGATTTCGAGCTCGCGTTTCGCTAGGATAGCGAGGGTAGGAGTTTGTACGCGACCTGCGGAGGTGATATTGAAGCCACCGTGGCGTGAGCGGAAGCAGGTGAGAGCACGAGTGGAGTTGAGGCCAACGAGCCAGTCAGATTCGGAGCGGCATTTTGCAGCGGCGGTAAGGTTCTCCATTTCAGAGTCATCGCGGAGGCTGTCCCAAGCATCGAGGATAGCTTGGTTAGTCATTGAGCGCATCCAGAGGCGCTTGACTGGCTTGTCAATGTTGCCGAGTTCGAGGATGTATTTGAAGATGAGTTCACCTTCGCGACCGGCATCGCATGCATTTACGATAGTGTCGATGTCCTTGCGACGAGCGAGGCGGAGGACTTGCTTGAGTCGGGATTCCGATTGTTCTATAGGCTCTAGAGCAAATGTTTTAGGGACAGCTGGGAGGACATCGAACTTCCAAGGTAAGTTTTTGCCATTTGGGCCGGTAGGCATTTTCAACTGTACGAGGTGACCGACTGCTGAAGTGATGACATGGGTGTCATTTTCGAAGTAGTATTCGCGCCCTTTGCCTTTTTTATCGAATTTTGACATGCCTGGTGCTTTGGCCAGTGCGCGTGAAAGGTCGGTGGCGACGGAAGGTTTTTCAGCAATGATTAGAGTCTTGGACATCCTAGAAGTGGGAATTAGGGGGGATTGCCAATTTGGAAAGGCAAATTTTCAAATTCGTTTTATTAGAGTTAGGTATTTTGAGTCATTGGAGCACGTTGTCTCTGATTTCTCAAATAAATTAAAGGTTAGGGATAATTTAGAATTGGCTAAAAAATGAAACGGTCATGTGTTATGATTTCACTTGACCGGTTGTGAATGTAGGTGTTAGATCTCTCTCGAGATCACACCAATGATGATTTTGTAGAATCAATTAATTCCCCTAAGGCAGCGTCGCGTTGTTAAGTCGTGTAGATGAATAAAGCAGCACGGTGTAAGTTTTTGGGGAGAAATTGAACTAAATCTATTTAGATACATAACTACCCAATAATATTATGAATAAAACACTTGTTTTAGGATCGATAATGTCTGCTGGAGTGCTGGCTTCTAGTGTAAACGCAGCAACGATTCAAACGTCACAAGCTTTTTCTGGATTTTCCAGCGAAAGTTTTAACCTCAACCTCTTAGAGAAGTTCGACTCATCTTTAGGTACTCTTACAGGAGTGAACGTACATTACACAATCACTTCTAGTGGTGGACTTGCTCAATATGATAATGAAGCAGGCTCTGCGACTGGCAGTATTGACGTGTCACATGGCGTTACTTCCTCTTTGAATTCAGGCTCAACACCTCTCGTCAATAATGGTTTTTCAACTTCATGGTCAAACCTTGAAATTCAAAGTTCTGAGAGTGGAGTCGTTCTCGGTGCTAACGATGGTGATGGAGCAGGTGTGCAAAGCACTGGCTCAGATTACTATGAATTTTCGCCTGCTGGTGGCACCTTGAATACTAATTCAGATATTTATACAGGTGCTATTGGAGCTTACGCAGGTAATTCTGGTGAGTATCTTCCAGTTATTACAGTTGTTACTGGTCAAAGTTTGACGACTACAGCTGATGGCGCGGTATCTACTGGTTCTTCACCATCTATCGTTAACGGTCTTTTGACTATTACTTACACATATGATTCCGTTGTAGCTGTGCCGGAGCCGAGTTCAACTGCATTGTTAGGCTTAGGTGGTATGGCACTTATTTTACGTCGTAGACGTTCATAGTGTAAAAATATAATCTATAATTGTATTTATTTTAAAAGTCTCCACTTAAGTGGGGACTTTTTTTATATAGAAGTTGCTAGATGAGTGTTTGCGGATTAATAGTGTGAGTTATGTCTAAGCGTGTGATGGAAAATGGTAAACGCACAGCTGGTGTGTTATTTCCTGTTTTTTCGATGAGACGAGAGGGCGATTTAGGGATTGGGGATACGACGGCGGTGAAGCAATGTTTGGATTGGTTCGCTGAGCACAGGCTTGGTTTTTTACAGTTACTGCCGATCAATGTGACTGGAAGCGATAGGAGTCCTTATAGCGCGATTAGTTCTGTGGCGCTGGATCCGCTTTATATAGACTTGGAAAAGATTAAAGGTGTGGGAGCTGCGGCTTTGCGCAAGGCGAGGGAAGCTTGTGGAGTGGCACGCATTTCTGCGAGTGTGGATTATGCGACAGTGTGGCAGGTGAAAAGTGAGGTGCTGAGTGCGGCGTTTGCCAAGTTTTGTGAAAGGGAGGGAGATGGCGAGTTTGAGACATTTAAAAAAGAGCATAGGAGCTGGTTAGAGCCGTATTGTAAATATCGTTGGCTGATCGATGAGGCGGGGGGCGAAGAAGATTGGTCACTGTGGCCCGAGGAGTTTAATACGAGAGAGAAGGCCATGGTTTACGAAGGGCGTCGGAAGCGTAAAGAGGGAGCTGAAGTAAACACGGCGCAAGATTATTATGCGTGGGAACAATGGCATGCATTTGGCCAATGGGAAGAGGTTCGCAGGCATGCTGATAAGGTGGGAGTGAGGCTGATGGGGGACGTGCCGATTGGAGTTAGCTACGCGAGTGCTGATGTGTTCTTTGAGCCAGAGTGGTTTCATTTAGATCTTTTTGGGGGGGCTCCTCCCGAGACTGAATTTAAGGCGGATGCATTTACTACGAAGTGGGGACAGAACTGGGGTGTGCCGGTGTATCGATGGGATGCGATCGAGGGAAGCGGGTTTCGATGGTGGAGACAGCGGATAGGTGCTTTAAGCTCGATCTTCCACCAGTTTCGGATTGATCACATTTTAGGGTTTTACCGTATTTATAGTTTTCCATGGCATCCGAGAGAGAATGAGAAGTTTTTGCCGCTAAGTTTGAAGCAAGCTGCTGAGAAGACGGGAGGTAGACTTCCTGGGTTTTATCCACGTGAAGATGACACGATGGTGCACAAGGCACAGAATTTGTTAGATGGAGATCGGTATATTCGAGCGGTGCTTTCCGCTGCAGGTGAGGCCGAGGTGATTGGCGAGGATTTGGGTACGGTGCCCGAGTATGTTCGACCACATTTGTTAGAGTTAGGAGTGGCAGGGTTTAAGGTGTGCCATTGGGAGAAGGATGCACAGGGCGAGGTGATGGCTGGAGCAGATTACCCAGAGTGCTCTTTTGCGTGTTTCACTACCCATGATATGGCTCCTATGAAGATTCAGTGGGAGGAATGCCGAAAAGAGATGGAGGAGGGGCCAGAGAAAAAAGAGGCAGCGGCGAAGTTGAAAGCAATTTCTGAGTTCGCGGGTCTAGAGGTGATGCGGAAAGGTAAGAGTTACCCCGCATTTTCACATAAGATCAAGTATGCACTGTTAGATGCTCTCATGCGTTGTCATTCGCGCTATGTGGGAGTGATGATCAATGCGGTGGGAGAGAGTCCGATTCAGATTAATTTTCCAGGAACCGTAGGAGATCAAAACTGGACGTATCGAGTGAGTTGGGAGTTTGGCAATGTCCCGAAATGGATGGAGAAAGAAATGAGTTCATTCGAGGAAATGATCGTCAAGTATCAGCGTTGTTAGTTTCTAGCGATTACGTAAAGACTTATTGAAACAACTCTGGGTTGTATTGTCTGAGAGCCTTGCCGAGGCGCTGAGTGTAGTCGTCTGGAAAGGACCAGAGTGGGAGATTTGGGTCTTTTCTTACTAGACCTCGTTGAGTTGGTGAGGGTGAATGTGCGAGAGCCATGAGTAGATCGCTGGTCACCCACGGGCTGTTGCGCAGATAGCCGTGACCATTTCCTGCGCGTGCGGCTTCAGCATCGCTGACATCGACAAGGATGACGTGAGGATGGTCTTCCAAGTACTGAATGGCGTGGGGATCAAAGTTTTCGAGGGTGAATGTTTCGCCTAGGCGGCTTCTATTTGTAAGGAAGCGTGAGACGAAGAGTGCTTTGTCTGAGTCGCTTTGGTAAATGACAAATTGGTCCATGAGTTTGTCAGCGCCATCGAGCAGATAACCAGAGACTAACTTGCGGTCGACATCGCCAGCGATGATAGCGACGGTGCCGAGTTTAAGTTCCCGTTTATTTTGCGAGCGCGATTTACCATTTTGTAAGATGGCGAGGTCACCGAGTGCGCGTGTGACGACGCGGCTGCCTGCGCTATAGCCGATGATGTTTATTTTTTTCGCTTTGGTTTTTTGGGAGAGAAAGAGAATGAGGTCACGCAAATGGCGAGAGGAGACTAGGGCTGTTTCTGTGTCCGAAACATAGGCTAGGGTCTTGGGAGTGGAGGGCCACGAGTAGGCAATAAAAACGCCTTGGTAAGCGAGGAAATGCCACATTTCCGCAGTGGTTAGAACGGGATTTTCAAAGGTGACTTTATAGCCGTGTACGAAGATGTTGATGGTGTCTTTTTCAGATTTGGCTAGCTGCTGGTTGATTTCACGGATGTAGCGTTGTGTGGCTTGTTGTGAGTTGTCGCGGTCTTGTTGGCTGATGCTTGAGTAATCGTGGATGGAGCTATCGAGCACGCCGTATTCATTAGCGGATTTTACCTTGATGGGGAATTTCTCGGTGCGTGATTTGAGAAGAGAAACTTTGCGGGCTTCTTCCCAGGTGAGGTCATCTCGGCCACTAGCGACTTGCGCGCGACCTAGCCGGAGGGCATTTCCTCTTTTGTTAGAATAGAAAAAGTGGTGGGCATCAGCAGTGGCTGGCGCACGGTCGGTGGCATAGAAAATTTGATCAGGGAGTGTTGTATTCACTGCTTCTGACTGAGAGGGTAGTTTTATCCCAGTATCAGTGAATGCCGCAGGGGCTGGCATGAGATCGAACACGAGGGGGCCGTTATTACCACAAGATACGAGAACAAAGCTAAGTACTAGGGAAATGAAAAGTCGCATTGTGGAGTCTTTTGGGATTGTGACGGTGTTCGGTGTAGATGGGCGGTATTTCTCCACTACGTCATCTAACTATGAATTGAAAAAATGAGACTTGCTTACTTTTGGGCATCGGACTGTTGGTTGTCGAATGTCTAAAAGTAGCAAGTCGGTGTGGGCATCGCGTGGTTGCGATGGCTTTTTCGCTTAGAGGCCTTTGAGGCACTCTTGGATCGCATCGAAGTTTGGCATGTCGCTAGGAACTTCGAGAACTTCTGCGTATTGGATGATGCCAGCTTTATCGATGACGAAAGCTGAACGCTTTGGAACACCGCCCATGATGAGATTCTTCTCGGGAAGGAATGTGTCGTATGCGATGCCGTAATCGGCAGTAGCTTTGTGTTCGTAATCGGAGAGGAGGGTGATTGTGATTCCTTCCTTGGCAGCCCACTCAGCATTGGCAAATGGGTTGTCGCCAGAGATGCCGAGAACCTTGGCATTGAGGTTTTCGTAGGTGTTGATGTTTTTTGAAATATCGCAGAACTCTCTGGTGCAACCGCCAGTGAAGGCCATTGGTACAAAGAGAAGAAGGATGTTAGACTCACCGATTACTTCTGAGAGGGTGAGGGTTTCTGGACCGTTTTCGCCAAGAGTGACGAGAGTGAAATCTGGTGCTTTATCGCCTACGTTAATAGTCATGATCGCAGTGTCTACATTCTGGGGTTTTAAGGCAAGAGTTAGAGTGGGAAATTTTAGAGAGTTTTAGGGGGCTTGTGCAAAGCAGAGCTAGCAGAGGAGAAGGTAGAATGGGGTCGCAAAAACCTTGACCCGTGTGGGAGGCGTGGGACTATTCCGCCCAACGATTATGGACCAAGAACAACTCTTTCAAGAAATCCTGATGGCGCGTCAACGCGTCTACGCTGCTGGTGAACCTACGCCATTGCAGAAGCTTGAGATTGCCGAGTATGACTGTGAAGTCTGGGCGAAACGCGAGGATCTTGGTCCGATTAAGGCGTATAAATGGCGCGGAGCGTTTAATGCGATGGCAGCACTTGAGCCTGAACAGCGTGCTAAGGGGATCGTGGCGGCATCTGCTGGGAACCACGGGCAAGGCATCGCTCTGGGCGCTCGCAAGCTCGGCTGTCAGGCGATTGTTTTTATGCCGGTGTCGACACCAGAAGTGAAGCAAAACGAAGTGAAGCGCCACGGTGGTGACAATGTTGAGATTCGTTTGATTGGAGATTCCTATGATGAGGCTGGCTTAGCGGCTCGTGAGTACTGTGAGGAGGCGGGTGCTGTGTACATTCATCCTTATAACGATCCAGTTACGATGGGTGGCCAGGGGACTGTGGCTGACGAGATTGTGATGAGTGGCAAGGGGCCATTTGACCGAGTTTATATTGCGGTCGGTGGTGGCGGTTTGGCTTCATCGGTGAGTTGCTGGCTGAAACGATATTGGCCAGAGTGTAAGATCATCGGTGTGGAAGGTGAAGGTCAAGCATCTATGAAAGCCGCGATCGAAGCTGGCGAACCGGTGGAGTTAGAATACCTAGATGTGTTCTGTGATGGCACTGCGGTTAGGAAAGTGGGCGACAATACCTTTAAGATTTGTAACGAATTGTTAGATGAGATCGTGACGGTGACCAATGATGAGGTCTGTCACGGAGTGCGTCGACTATGGGAAACGGTACGTGCGATCCCAGAACCAAGTGGGGCCATGGGAATCGCGGCGATCGCGAAGGATTATGCTGCGGGCAAAATTAAATCTGGCGAGAAGGTGCTTACGATCATTTGTGGAGCGAATATGGATTTCGCGCAGCTAGCAAATATTTCACGTAGAGCAGGGATTGGTTCGCGTCATCGTCGTTTCCTCAGAGTCCCGATTCCAGAGGGAAAAGGTTCTTTGTTACAGTTCTTGAAGGAATTACCTGAAGAGGTGAATATTGTGGACCTCCAATATGGGCGTGTCGGAACAGAGGCGCAATATCCAGTGATTGGGATGATTGGTTCTGAGGCGGATTATACTGCAATTGATACTTTGTTAGAAAAACGCGGAGCAAAAGCGGCTGATGTTTCCACGGAAGAAGTCGTGGGGTACCGGATTATCAATTACGATCCAGAGTTGTTTACTTGTCCGTTGTTTGTGAATGTAGAATTTCCGGAGCGCGCGGGAGCTTTTGAGCAATTCATGGGCAAGGTGAGTGAGTTCTCGAGCCTTTGTTATTTTAATTATGAATATTCTGGAGAACGAGTGGGACGTGCGCTTGTTGGAATGGATTTTGAAAATGAAGATGCGAAGGATCGGTGTCGTGAGCTGATGAACGGTATGATTGGTGCTGATATTCGTGATGTTCGTCAGGTGAGTGATGCAACATTGAAGCGTTTGTTAGGGTAGATCTGGCTTTGGGGTGGCTTAAGTGACTCAGATGGGTTGCTTTAAGCGTTGTATTTGTGAAGTACTCCTACTGGTTCGGTTTCTCCCGTTTCATAGGGATGGGGGGACTTATTTTGAGTTTTTGCCGAGCGAGCACAGTTCGGAAATGTCTGGATTGGTCGCGCTAAGTAAAAAAGTAGCTGAGATATGATAATCTTCATTTGCTTTCGCTGCTTACCTGCTGTTTGGTGTGCCCGTTATGGGCATTTTTGAAAGATATCTCTCACTATGGGTGGGACTGTGCATTGTTGTAGGTGTAGCATTGGGGGCGTTATTGCCAGACATGTTTACTGTGGTGGCCTCATTTGAGTACGCGCACGTGAACTTGGTGGTGGCGGTTCTTATTTGGTTGATGATCTACCCGATGATGATTCAGGTAGATTTTTCTGCGATTAAGGATGTGGGGAAGAAGCCGATGGGGCTGGGGCTAACGCTGGTCGTGAATTGGCTGGTTAAGCCATTTTCGATGGCTTTATTAGCATGGTTATTTTTCAAGGTTTTTTATGCGCATTGGGTGCCGGAGGGGCAGGCTGATGAATACATCGCTGGGATGATACTGCTGGGGGTCGCGCCATGTACTGCGATGGTTTTTGTTTGGAGTCAGCTGACGAAAGGGGATCCGAATTACACCTTGGTGCAGGTGTCAGTGAATAATGTGATCATGATTTTTGCCTTTGCGCCGATTACCGCTTTCTTACTTGGTGTTTCAGATATTCAGGTTCCGTGGGAGACACTGGTGATTTCAGTTGTGCTTTACGTGTTATTACCTTTGGTAGCAGGAATTCTTACGCGGATGAAGCTGGATAAGCAAAATGATCACACGCGTCTGAATCAGTGTGTGCAACGTTTAAAGCCGTGGTCAATTGTTGGGCTTTTGGCAACAGTCGTGTTGCTTTTCGGTTTCCAAGCTGAGACCATTATAGCACAGCCACAGACGATCGTTTTGATTGCGATTCCGCTGATGATTCAGACTTATGGGATCTTTGCGCTCGCGTATTATGCAGCGAAGAAAATGAAATTACCTTACGAGGTCGCGGCGCCAGCATGCATGATAGGGACGTCTAACTTCTTTGAGCTCGCTGTGGCTGTGGCGATTTCGCTATTTGGTCTGCACTCAGGGGCTGCCTTAGCGACTGTGGTCGGCGTACTAGTCGAGGTGCCAGTGATGCTTTCGTTAGTCGCCTTTGCCAATAAAACCAAAGGCTGGTTTTCCTAGCTATTTAGCTCGTCGGAATGGCAAGATGTTTGAATCAGGAGTGATTCGCTTACGCATGGCGTCACTGGCAGATGTCGGGTAGCTGAGGCTTTCGTAGTTGTTGACCCATTCCTCGGTGATGTCGATATTGGCATCATTGGCTAGGAGGCATTCGATGGATAGGTCGGCGATGAGCTGCATGCGCAGGTTCATGGGGCCCGGGGTATCGGTGAGCAGCTGGCAGTCGATCTCGATTTGTTGGTTCTCGAAGTCTTGGCCGTGCTCGTGGAGCGCGAGGGCGAAATGCTGTTGGAAGCTGCCGAGCATGCTTTGGAAGTCACTGGCCCTATCTACCATAATCAAGCTGAAGTGCGTGACGGCATTAGTGAAGATGAAGAGATGCTCGAGACCGTCATCGGTGCTGATGAGGTGATCGCAGCGCCAGAGGGATCTCCAATCTGATGAAAGTGGAGTCTTGGCGTCACTCTGGAGGTCTTGCGGGGAGATTGAGAAGTGCGCCTGCACCTCTCCGCTGAGATAGAGTTGGATTTTCATAGTAGTAGCAAAACGAAGCCGACACGGACACAGTCGACTTCGTATGCTCTACAAGATTGCTAAGCTCTTGGCGAGTTAGAAAGCTGAATATTAAACAATTAGAGAATGTCTCTAATCCCTGTTAAATGGGGAATTAGCAAACGCTTGTTAGGTTTTCTAACAATAGCACGGGAGCTTTTTGGATGTTTGAGGCATTGAGGTCGACAAGGGCGGTATAGGCCCAATCGTTCTTTTCGTCTGGATCACAGAGGATTTGGGTGACTTTCCAGTAGTTTTTATCGGGAGTTTCTTCGATCTGGGTGTTACGGGCGTTGCGTGCAGCGGGGTCGAGGCGGATACTGTGGTGGGTGTCAAAGTAGGCGTCGATTTCTGGGTCGATGCGATCGAAATTCCAAGATTCACCCTGTGAATCATTGGCTTGAAATTCTGCTAAAAAGAGATCGATTTCGTCGTAGGCGAGATGCTTGAGGGCATTGAGTGATTTTTCACGCACTAGCTTGGTGAACTTTTTCTTTTGTTGGGTGAGTGGTCGTTCAGCAGCTTCTTTCTGCTTGGCCTCTTTCTCGACGAGGTAGTCAGGATTACGCATGAGTTCCCATTCATCGATGAGTGAGGAATCGACTGAGGTGACGTGGTCTTTGAGATAGGCCTCGGCTTCGAGTAGGTTTTCGTCTTTAAGGTTGGGCGGGATGGTTTGTGCGAGCACTTTATAGACTTCTGAGAGATGGCGTAGAAGAATGGCTTCGGAGCGTTCGAGCTTGTAGTCTTTAATGTAATCTTCGAAGTCCATGTATTCTTCGAACATTTCTCGTGCAATGGACTTGGGGCGGATGCCTTCGGATTGAACCCAAGGGTGTTTGGCTCGGAATCTATTAAAGGTGTCGTAGATGAAGTCTTTGCCGGGTTGCGGGTAGGTGACTTCTTCGAGCCGCTCCATGCGTTCTTCATAGCTTACACCTTCTTCACGGAGTTCGGCGATGAGTGCGCCTTTTGCTTTGTGGATTTGCGCTTTGAGCAGGGCGGCTGGGTCTTCGAGAATAGACTCGATGAGTGAGAGAACCTGTAAGGAATAGTTGGGGTTTTCTTGATCTAACTCAGGGATGGTCTCGAGGAGGTAGAGACCGAGTGCTTGATTCATTGTGAAGTCGTCTTGTAGATCAATATGGAGCTGGACTTTGGGTGAGTTAGGTTCGGGCTTTCGCTCGATTGGAGGGATGATGGTGAGGACGCCGCCACGGACGAGAGCGATGAACATCTTGCGGGCTTGATCACGGAGTTTTTTCTTAGATGCCTCGGTTTCGTGGCAATCGTTGATTAGCTGCTTGAGGGCTGCGCAGCCGTCTTCGTGTTTGCGGCTGAGCATGTTGAGAATGAGGTTGTGGCGTAGTTTAAAACTCGACTTGAGTGGTTCGGGTGCGGATGCTTCGAGCTTTTCGAAGGTGTCTTGATTCCAATTAACGAATCCGTGTTCGGGTGGCTTCTTTTTGACGATTTTCTTTTTCTTTGTCGAAGCTGCGGCTTTGGCTTCCAGCTTGAGGTTTTCTATAACGTGCTCGGGTGCTTGTGCTACGACGTAGCCCTGGTCATCGAATCCACGGCGGCCAGCGCGGCCAGCGATTTGTTTAAAGTCGCGGACAGTGAGGATTTTTACGCCAGATCCATCGAATTTGCAGAGCTGGGTGAAGAGAACGGAGCGGATGGGGACATTGACTCCAACTCCGAGAGTGTCGGTGCCGCAGATCACTTTGAGCAGTCCTCGTTGAGTGAGCTTTTCTACTAAGATGCGGTATTTGGGGAGGAGTCCAGCATGGTGGATGCCGATGCCATGGCGGAGTAATTTACTGATTTCTTTGCCATAGGGTGAACGGAAGTTAGCTTCTTTTAATGCGTCGGCGATTTCTTGTTTTTCTTCTTTTGAGCAAAAATTGTGAGAGAGGAGATTTTGTGAGGACTCTGCTGCTGAACGTTGGGAGAAGTGAACGAGATAGACTGGTGCTCGGTCTTGTTCTACGAGTTCCGTGACTTTTTCTGCGAGGGGAATTTCTGAATAATCGAATTCTAGTGGGACTGGGCGTTGATCTGATTGGACAAGTGAGGTTTCAGCGCCCGTAAGTTCGGTGAGTCCTTTTTGGAAAAAATGGGTGTCGCCGATGGTGGCAGACATGAGAGTGAAGCGTGCCTGCGGGAGGGTGAGTAAGGGGATTTGCCACGCCACGCCACGTTCTTCATCCGAGTAATAGTGGAATTCATCCATGATGACGTCATCGACTTGGGCGAGAGCTCCATCGCGCAGGGCGAGGTTGGAAAGAATTTCAGCAGTGCAGCAGATGATCGGGGCTGTGGGGTTGACGGTAGCGTCACCAGTGACCATACCCACATGGTCGGGGCCAAAAGTGTTACAGAGAGAGAGGAATTTCTCGTTGGCTAGTGCCTTAATGGGGACGGTGTAATAAGAGATTTTTCCAGCACACCAAGACTTGTAGTGGTGTGCGAGGGCCACCATGGATTTGCCCGATCCAGTGGGCGTATTGAGGATGACATTGTTGCCTGAGAAAATTTCTAGGATCGCCTCTTCTTGATGGTCGTATAGCTCAATGCCGGCATCTGCTACGGTGGTGAGGAAGAGGTTAAGAGCATCGTCATTGTCGTAGTTTCCCGCTGGCTTGGTGAGCTGCATGGAAGAAGTGATAAATCAGAAGCTAGATGAGGGAAGGAAAAAGCGGGATTGTTTCCTAGCTCACTAGTGAATGGATGAATATCCGCAGAGGAATGATCAATCGCGAAGGTGGTTCACGTTGTGGCTTTTATCTAACGTCTGCTAAGTATGTATAGCTTATAACTCAACCTATTTATGAAAAAGATATTGAAAACCCCGATCAGTAGTGTTCTTGCCCTCAGTTTTCTAGCCGTAGTACAGGCCGGGGCAGCTGTATTAATCCAAGACGACTTCAACGATAATTCACTGAATTCTAGTATTTGGACTGTTGACACGGATAATAGTGCGCATACTAGAGCTCTTGATGGTGTTATCTCCGAAGTAAATGGCCAGATGGAATTTAATGGCCGTCCGCGCTTGTTAACGACAACAGCGATCAACCCTGATGATTACGCTGGTGGGATTATGATTACAGGTCAGATTGAATTTGCGTCACCTGATGATGTCTTTCAAATTGTTACGCGTACTGATAATACAAAAGTTACGAGCGGGCCAGCTCGGTTTTATGCTGAGCTAGCGACAGGGGTTTCTTTTTCTCTGAACGCTAATGGTACTAGCTCAGTTCCCACTATTGTAAATAGGGGTGGTTTTACTCTCGATGCACTTGTAACTACTGGCGATGCCCTTGATTTTGATACTAATAGCATACTGGATTTTGTGATTATTGATAATGGAGCAGGAGGCTTATCGTTCACTGTAACCGATCAGGGTTCTGGAGATTCGGCGACAACGACTACATCCATTACGGGGGGGACAGCAGTAGGGAACCTTATTGCATTTTATAATAGGGAATCTCAGATTGCGGACACGATGCTATCTAATCTCGATAATGTGACGATTTCTTCTGTGCCTGAGCCCTCTTCAGCCTTTCTTCTCGGTTTATCTGGAGTGGCTCTCATGATTCGCCGCCGTAGGGGGTAGAGGTGCATGGATGAAGTCTGAGATACTTCATTCTGAGCCTAGAATTTACAATTCCTTTGATCAATCGGCTCCAGTTCGTCTGGAACCGATTTTCTTTTTTTAGAGGGAGAACGCACCGTGTGTGCGTTGTAGGAGATTTGAGTTGAAAGAGCTGCTTTTTTTCGCCGTATGAGATAGAGCTTAGCTATGGGGGATGGATCCACGATGTCTTCTCACTATTTTGAAGTCGTCTTGGTCGTCAGATATTCGTATAGCATGCATACAATACCCAAAAAATTATGAGTTCACAGATGAAGCACATTCGACGATCCTTTTATACAGCAATGATGGCAGCGCCTTTGACGGTCTGCGCGGAAAGCTGGGTGGTGGATAGCCAAGAGGATTGGGAAGCCAATCAGGAAACTAAGACCAATCTAGAGTTGAAAGAGGGGATGGCGAAGCTCACCGCTGATTCAGGTACGTTTACCAGTGCTGTTAAAAAGTTTGCAGAGAAGAAGAAGGTGAAATCAGTTACAGTTAGCCAGTCGCCAATCTGGAAAAATTGGAATCCTACTGAGCATCTTGGACCTAAGAATATGGCGGATGCGCCGGTTTTTTTGAGACGTGGGGAGAACGATTATTGGGTGTTTGCTCGTTATAAAGCACCCAAGAAGGGGGACGCTTTTGCTGCGAAAGAAGTCAAAGTTGAGGGGTTTGATCAGCCCTTGCTCACGACACCCTACAAGAATCAATTTGATGCTCCGGGAAGTCTCAAGAAATCACTTGGAGGCTACCACGCATGGCAATCGCGGGATATGAAGACGTGGGTGCACCATGGGCCGGTTTCTGATAAAGAAGCGAGGTGGATGACGACTGCAGAGCAGGTGGGTGACAAAACCTATTTTTATTATGATTTCCCGAATGATCAGGATCCGCATTTGATTATTGATGAAGACCTGACTGACGGAAAGGTGGGGAAGAAGATGGGGATGGCTTTCAAAGACCCATCTCATGGTTCAGATAGTGCAATTATTCGAGATCTCGATGGGAAGTTCCATTTGATTTTAGAAAACTGGGATCCGATTAAGGCGTCGGCTCGAGCGTGGGACTCTCCACTGGCGAGTCACGCAGTGAGTGAGGATGGGATTAGTGATTTCAAATTGCTCGACCCAGCTGTGGATTATAGGACGAAACCGACAGGTAAGATGGGAACGTATAACCACCCGCACTGGGCAAAAGAGGATCCAGCGAATTATTCTACGAGCAAGGCTGAATATGAGATCCACGAGCCTGAGCAGAATGCGTATGGAGACTGGGCTGCGATTGCGATTGGCGGTCAGTATTACCTGTTCGGTGACTACGACCCAGCGGGGGCTCATGGCGCTAAGAATATGCAAATCGCTTGGTTCACGTCATCGAGCATTAATGAACCATTTAAGTTTTGTGGCTCTATTGGCAAGGGACATCCAGATCCCGACATCATGTTTGCGCAGGGGCAGTTCTATTTGATTTCCCAGACCAATGACTTTGTGAGCCCTGGACCGTGGGTTGACGGAGTAGAGGTGAGGGTCGGTGTGGATACTGACAATGACACATCTATCGATCAATGGACGGATTGGACCAAGGTGAAAGAGAGTTATGACTATGTGGAGGGTTTTGCAAAGCAAGTCTCCAAGACACCAGCTCAGCTCGATCTCAGTGGTTTGCCTGAAGGGTTTGCTTTCCAAGTGGAGCTTCGCCTCGAGGACACTACGGAGAATGAGTCTGTGCCGATCATCGACAAGATTGAAGTCGCTTTTGAGTAAGCCTGCCTTGATCTTGTGCTCATTCTTGGTGGGCACAAGTCAGAGACCTTGAAAGTAAAGCAATGCCCCCCGTACATCAGCTGTCGAAAGTGCTAAGGTGGAAACTGGCCGTTGGGGGGATCCTTCTGCTTGCTTTACTGCCCACTGTGTATGCTGATTACTCCGACCCAGCTTTTCCTCTACCTCCGAAGGCGCAGCAACGCGTTGAGGAGGTGCCTTTTTACCGGCTCAATGATCGGATTAGGGAACTTGAAGAGAGGATAGAAAGGGAGGAGTCAATTTTAAAAGGCTTAGTTCCATTCTATCCTCAAAAGCAATTCGATGAGTTTGGCTTCCACAGTGACTATGTCCCTATTGTGAAGGGTCTTCCCTCTGAGCCATTGTGGGAAATTGATATCGATGCGGGTGTATCCAATCGCAGGATTTTGGGGATTGTGTTAGTGCCTGCGATGGATCAGCGAGCGTCAGATGTGGAAGGTTATGCCTTTCCCAAACGGTTCCGGATTTCATCTCTGGAGCCGAATGGAAAGTTGGGTAAGGTTTATGTGGACTGGACAGAGCAAGATTTCCCAGATCCAGGGATGCGGCCTGTGGTATTTCAATTTCCTTCTCAGCTCGATTTGAACCCAGCAAGTATTTCAAAAAATGGGATACGGATTGAGGTCTTTGCTGGAGAAGAGGATGAGATGGAGTTTTTTGCATTGGCTCGAGTACTGTTAGTGCGCACAAGTATGATTCATTGGCCAAGAAAAATTGGAGTGTCGTCTAGTTATGAATCGTCTCCTTACTGGAGTGCCAAGTATTTATCCTCTTCTAAATTAACACTGGGGATGCCACTTGCTGAGAAAGACGGAGATAACGGGGATTTGCGACTGGAGCTCCCTCAAGCAAAGCTTGAAGAACCGATTGTATTGCGGGTGGATTTCGATGGCAATGCGCAGCTAGGGCAGATCAATATATTTCCGGCTGAGGCACCAGGTGGTATCGATATACCTGGGTATGGATTTCCAAAGACGATGCATGTCTACCGAGTGGAAAACGCTATGAATCAGCAAGGTTTTGTCAGGCGGCGATTAGGGGAAGACCATTTATCGAGTTACCCTGGGAGTAGTTTGTTACGTCTTTTGGGAATGGGTAAAGATAGTCTTGCTCTAGAGATAGAATGTAATGACTTCCCAGTATATCAAGGAGTCCCAGTGTTTTCTTTAGGTGAGATACAGGTGATGTGGCGTGGTGAAAATATGACAGAAGGCCGCGCAGTTTCTATCGTGAGTGGGGGTGATGGAATCACTCAGGATTTATCGGGTTTAGTGGATGGGAAAGTAAATGGTAGGGGGATTTTACCTCTCACAGAATGGATTGAGCAACTTGCTGAGGCGAAGCCGCATGAAGCTCAATTGGAGCTACTAAAGGGCGAGCTTGAGATATTGCAACGTCGCCAAGCCAAGGTGGTTCGTACAGGTGTGATTGGTGTGTGTGGGCTAGCCGGACTCAGCGTGGCCGTTATTTTCATGTATATGGCGTGGAGTAAAAAGTCGGCCCAAGAGAGATTGAGAAAACAGCTAACCGCTGATTTGCATGATGATGTAGGGAGTAGTTTAGGGAGTATTTCTTTGATTGCCGAACAGTTACATGAGGGGCGAGGAAGTGATGAGATGCGCGATGAAGATTTGCATGATCTCGCACTGCTTTCTCGAGAGGCTTGGGCTTCATTGCGCGAAATTGTTTGGGTGAGTGGTGATGGAAGTATCCCTTTATCTGAATTACTTGATAAGCTTTCTGATAGAGCAGAGCGGGTGTTGGGTCATGCGTGTTTGCATGTGACTACTAATATTGACGACCCTAACTATTCAACGACTCAGGTATTCAAGCGTCAGTTGACGATGTGCTTCAAGGAGGTGGTGCACAATTGTGCGCGACACGCGCAAGCGCGTAATGTGTGGTTGGAGATGAAAACTGAAGGAAGGACATTGGTCATTTGCTTACGCGATGATGGAGTTGGGTTTGACGAGAATCGCGCATCGATGGGGATTGGAATTGGGAGTATCAAGAGGAGAGTGGAGGAGATGGAGGGAGAGGTCGAGATTCAGTCTAAGCTTGGAGTTGGGACTACGGTTTCACTGAAAATCCCTTTTAAGTCTTTGGGGAACAGAAAGAATCATTCATACCAAACATCGAATTAAGATGACACCGATAGATATATGGATAGTTGAAGATGATGCCGGCTATCGGCGCACGCTGCAGCGTTTGTTAGAGCGTGAGAGTGAAATTATCTGCAATCGCGTATTTGATTCATGTGCTCCTCTGCTTGAGGCGATAGAAAGCTCTGCTTTACCAGATCTGATTCTGATGGATTTGGGGCTGCCTGGCATGGGGGGAGTTGAAGGTATTGGGCGACTGTCTGTAGCCGCTCCTGATGTGGCAGTAGTGGTTCTGACTGTCTTTTCTGAGAAAGAAAAGGTGCTCGACGCACTAGATGCGGGAGCAGCTGGCTATTTACTGAAGTCTGCAACGCCACGTGAGATAGTACGAGGATTGAAGGAGGTTTTTGAAGGAGGGGCAGCCTTAAGTCCAGCTATTGCAAAAACTGTGATGCAGGAGGTGCGAAGCGTGAATTTAGATGATCCATTTAGTTTGTCTGAGAGAGAGGTCGAGGTGTTGTCCTTATTGGCTGATGGCTTGGCTTTAAAGCAAATTGCAGATGCATTGAGCGTGAGTAGTAATACTGTTAATTTTCATACAAAAAACCTCTACAAAAAACTCGAAGTTCAATCGCAATCAGGGGCAGTCGCAAAGGCGTTCCGTGCTGGATTGTTAAAGTAGTGGAGTGTTATACCAAATCGCATTCCAAAAGAGACAAATGATTTTTTTGAGGGCTTGAAGAATTGCGCTACGCGGAAGAAAAGTGGTGTCGGGCTCTTTGTTGATAAATCTGCGTTTCTCTTCAGTCACGATGCTCGCATCGCTTCTTCATCGAGCCTTGATTTCTTAACAAATAGCACCGCCATTCGTCTCTTTTGAATTGCGAAGTGGTATTAGCTACTTATTTAGGTAGGTATTCAAAATGATGGCACTGTGTAGTGTGTTGGTGTGATTACGAATCACTATGGCTTACGCCGAGCTTGTCGCCTTGGCTCGCCATACGAAACACCACAAAACACATAAACCTCACAGACATATGAAATATACCTATCTAGCCCTCTGTTCCTCACTGCTGATAGCTGGGGGCGCGAATGCCGCCGTTATTCTCAACAATAGCTTCGAGTCATCCTTTACCGAATGGGACGTAGTGAGTACTTCGCCCAACCTTAATACTAATGATGTCAGTCTCGGTGGAGCTACCTACAACGGGGTGAATACCGCTGCAGGAGGTAGCGCATTATTAAGTAATCGGGCTTTTGCCAATTTAAATGGAGGCGGGCAGAGTGTGACACTTACCGCATTTGTGTATCAAGATGGAGCAACGAGTAATACAGATGCGAAAGAAATTATTTCTGCTACAGATTATGAGTTTACGATGGCTATCGGTAATAAAAACGGTGGCAGTGGCTTTACTGACAATGGAAATATCAGTCTCGTTCTCGGCTATTTGGCTACAGCTAATGATATGAGCTCTTTCACCAGCTTTGCTAGTTTGAGTAAGACCGCAGCGGAATTGAAATCAGAAATTACAGAAAACACGTGGGCTGATTACACAGTGAATGGAACAGTTTTAGAGACTGATGATGCCTTTGGGAAACAGCTCGCAGTTCAGTTCACCACCAGCCGCTCTAATTCGGGAGTGAGTGGGAATAACCAGACTAGCTTCGATTATGCACGAGTGGCAGCTGTTCCTGAGCCCTCAACATCAGCAATGCTCGGATTGCTCGGTCTAGGAGCACTCATGCGACGCCGTCGCTAGTTGTCGTTTATGACCGTGATTTTTCTTCAATAAATAAGAAAGCCCTACATTGCTCATGTCGGGCTTTCTCATCTTGCATCGTTTTATGTAAGCTAGCTGAGCTTGCTTACGTATTATGATAGCTTGAACGCAGTAGTCAGCAGTGCATCACATCCCTTAATGGACTTACCCATCAGAGGCGTAGGTGTGTTGCTTCTATAAATCATTTTTTCTTTGTATGTTACGATTCTATTCTCTCTCCGTCTCATTCAGCATCATCTTGCTTCATAGTACTCTTATGGCTGCAAAGCCCAATGTGGTCCTCTTTTTCATCGATGACTTGGGATGGGCGGACATTGGAGTGAATGGTTCTACTTTTCATGAGACTCCCCATATTGATGCTTTGGCGAAGAGTGGGGTGAATTTTACCCATTCGTATTCGGCTCACCCAGTGTGTTCGCCGACTCGTGCGGCCTTGATGACGGGGAAGGCTCCGCAGCGTGTGGGGATTACTCAGTGGATTCCGACGAATGCGAAGGTGGCACTCCCACTTTCGGAAGTGACGATTGGGGAAGCGTTTCAAGATGCTGGGTATAGGACGGGTTACATTGGCAAATGGCATCTGGGTAAGGCGGATGACGTGCAGCCACAACATCAGGGGTTTGACTACACTGTTGCGGTGAATCGCGCTGGGCAGCCTGCGTCGTTTTTCTATCCCTTTGGAAAAAGGAAAGGCGGATCGAGTGTGCCAGATTTAGAAAATTACAAGAAGGGGGATTACCTCACCGACGCGCTGACAGATTTGGCGATTGATTTCATCGACCAGAAAAGCTCTGAGCCATTTTTCCTCTGTCTTTCGCACTATGCCGTGCACACCCCGATTCAAGCGCCGGCGGACTTAGTGAAAAAGTACCAAGCGAAGAAGGAGAAAATGTATGGAGCGGGAAAGGCTGAGTTGCTCGAGGAAAGGTACGGGACGATGTCGACTGCGCGCCAAGAGGATCCAGCTTATGCAGCGATGATGGAGAATCTCGATACGAATATTGGACGCGTGATGGAAGCGCTGAAAGCCAGTGGTCAGTTAGAAAATACCATTGTGGTGTTTAGCTCTGACAATGGAGGCCTGGCGCATCGTAAACAGACGGGCGGACCGACGAGTAATCTACCACTGCGCTCAGGGAAGGCGTGGACGTATGAAGGTGGAATTCGAATCCCTACGATCATTAGCTGGGAAGGCAAGATTGCACCGCAGGAGAGTAAGACTCCGGTGATTACGATGGATATATATCCCACTTTGCTCGAACTGTGTGGCTTGAACGCGCGGCCTGAACAGCACCTCGATGGACTCTCTCTGAAGAAAGTGTTAGAGGGAGAGTCGGATGCGGCTCTGGACAGACCTTTCCTCGCTTGGACTTACCCTCACGTGCACGGCGGCGGGCACAAGCCGTCGGCTGCGATTCAGATGAAGGGGTGGAAATTGATCAAATTTAGCGATGGGAAGACGTACGAGTTGTACAAGCTCACGGATGATCTAGGTGAAAAATCGGATCTGTCCGATCAGAATCCTGAGCGGGTGCGTGAGATGGATGCGCTTTTAGAAAAGTGGATTTCAGACACGACACCAAAATCAACGAAGTAAACGATGTACCGGTCGAAGCTCTTTCTCTGTTTTTTTCTCATTGCCTGTGGAGTGAATGCCGCTGAGCGGCTCAATGTGATCAATATCATGGTCGATGATATGGGGTATTCTGATCTGATGTGCATGGGTGGAGAGATTGAGACTCCGCATATCGACAGTTTGGCAAAGGGGGGGATTCTTTTTACCAATTATCGCACCTACCCTAAGTGTTTTCCGACTCGTGATGCGATCATGACTGGGATGGATTCACCACCTGTGAGAACCGTGGAGGATGGGATCACGATCGGCGAAGCATTGCTGCCGGCTGGGTACAATACCTACTTTGTTGGGAAGACACACGGGGCGGTGATGGATAATTTTTCTATCGTTCCGAAGCGTGGGTTCGAGCGGAGCTTTGGCAACGAGGACGGTGGGAACTACTGGGATCCCACGCTGAAGCAAACGATGTTAGACGGTAAACCGTGGCAGACTGATGCGCCTTTTTACAAGACAGATGTGCACACGGATTTCGCGATTCAGTTTCTGAAAGAGCACAATACGGAAAAGCCATTTTTTATGCACTTGGCCTACCATGCTCCGCACTATCCGATTCAGGCGAAGGAAGAAGACATTGAGAAGTACGTGGGTAAATTCATGGCTGGACCTGCAGCGTTGCGCTCGGTGCGGTTTGCTAGAATGCAGGAACTTGGGCTGATTGATCAAGGGACTGAGCTTTCGCCGATGTTAAAAGGCATGGATCTGGAGTGGGAGAAACTCAGTGAGGAAAAGAAGGTGTTTTATGATCGGGTGATGGCGGGATACTGCGCGATGATCGACAATGTGGATCAAAATATTGGGCGCGTGCTCCAACAGTTAGATGCGATGGGGGTGCGCGAGAATACGGTCATCTTTTTCTCATCTGACAATGGAGGCTGTCCCGAGGGAGGAAAAGGGATGTGGCCAGGTCACAAAGCGTCGCGCTTTGGCAAAAAATACGACAGCAAGGCGCCATTTGGCTCGAAGGAAACCCATTGGCAGGTGGGGCCAGCGTGGACGAACTATAGCAACACGCCTCTGCGCAAGTGGAAGAATTTTTGTCACGAAGGTGGGCTGTCAGTGCCGTTTATCGTGAATGCGCCGTCGCTGATTAAGGAGGGTGGGAAGCTCAGTGAGGAGCCGATCATGGTGATGGATGTGCTGCCGACTATTTTGGATCTCACTGGTGTGTCGTATCCAGAGGAATTTAATGGAAGGAAGATCAAGCCGATGCGAGGCGTTTCGCTGGTGCCTATTTTTGAGGGAGAGAGCACGGATCTTAGCCGACCAATGCATTTCTTTTATCGCGATACCACTGCCTATATCGAGTATCCTTGGAAGATTGTTTCAACGAACAACAAGAAGTTTGAACTCTACAATCTGGAGGACGATCGCAGCGAGTTGAACGACCTAGCGACTCAGCAGCCCGAGAGGCTGGATCGATTGATGCAAGCGATGCTGGAGTATCGTGGCATGCCGCTTAGTGGTGCAGAGAAAAAAGGGAAGAAGTGAAACGATGATGAGAGGAATACGGAAAATAGTACAATGCCTGTTGGTGGTTAGCCTGACTCAGTCATTGAATGCAGAAGAGAAGACGCCGAATGTGGTGTTTTTTCTCGTCGATGACTTGGGTTGGAAGGATCTTAGTTGTTTTGGAGCGGAGCTTTACGAGACGCCAAATATCGACAAGCTCTGCGCTGAGGGGATACGTTTTCCTCAGGCTTATACGTCAGCGGCGATTTGTTCTCCAGCTCGAGTCACCGCTCTGACGGGGAGACATAGTCTCAAGCTGGGAATGTGGAATCACCATCATACCTTGCCGAAGGGGCAGAAGATTTTACCGCATTTTTTAAAGGAAGCAGGCTACCAGACGTGGCATGTTGGGAAATGGCATATTGGCAACGAGAAACAGAAAACGATGCCGACGGATCTCGGCTTCGATGTGAATATTGGTGGTTGGACTGCGTGGGGGCCGGGTTCGTACTTTTGGCCGTATAATTGGAAGCCCAATGGCAAGAGTCCGAAACGCACCAGTGTGCCGATGTTGAAGGAAGGTGGGGAAGAAGGTGAATATCTCACGGATCGTTTGACTGAGGAAACATTCGAATTGATCGATCAGCGCGATGTCGAGAAACCGTTCTATCTCAATTTTTGGTACTACACGGTGCATAACAAGAAGGAGGCAAAGCCTGAAGTCATTGAGAAATATGAAAAGAAGATCGCTGAACTTGGTATGAAAGAAACTTTTCGAGTCGATCCCAAGACTGGCTCAAAGCTCTTGAGCAGCGAGACGAATGCACTGTACGCGGCAATGATCGAGTCGCTTGATGATTCCGTCGGGCGCGTGGTCGCGAAGTTGAAAGAGATTGGTGAGTATGAGAATACCTTGATCGTTTTCTTCTCCGACAATGGATCGACTACCGATGATGTGCCTTGTGCGCCATTGAATGGAGGGAAGAATTCGACCTATGAGGCAGGGGTTCGCGTACCGGCATTTATGGTTTGGAATGGTCACATCAAGCCGGGTACAGAATACGAGAAGCCTATTTTCATCGGCGATGTGTTCAACACGGTGATGGATGGGACGCAGCAGCAGATCCCTGCGGGTCATCCGACTGATGGCACGTCTTTGCTGCCGGTGTTCGCTGGGAAGGATTTGGAACCGAGGAAGTTTTATTGGTATTTTCCAGATAGTCGGCCTCATTGGGGGCAGCGGGCGAATGCGGCGATGTTCGATGAAAAGACGGGTATGAAATACCTGATGTTTTTTACCGGCGACGAAGATGAGCTCTACAATATCACGGAAGACCTTGGTGAAACCACGAATCTTGCAGCGCAAAAGCCAGAAGTGGTGGAAGCCATGCAGCAGCAGCTCAAGAGCTTCGTGAAAACGTATTACCCTAGCTTACCGAAGCCACCGGGTAAGTTTAAGGTGAAGACTGCAGCGCGGTTAGGGCTTTAGTTCAGTTGTATTCTGGAGATTGCAGATTTGGGACATCTCGTTAACGAAGGCGGGGAATCAGCCAGAGGGTTGGTTCGAGTATGCGTACGTGTATTTCAACTGGTTTGAGGTAATCAGTTGGTGCGTGCTAGCTACCTACATTGGGTGGCGTTTTATAAGGTCGTTTTCGCTAAGCGCGTTCGCAAGGATTTTCGAGGGTTCCCACAGCAGGACGCGGAGAAGATTCTGAATGTGGTCCGAGCCTTAGCTGCTGAGCCATATCCTGGCGGTTCTAAAAAGTGGAAAGACGAAGAGCTGATTGTGATGGTGGTCAAAGTGGGATACAGAAAGGATGTACGCTATTGAAACAAAACACCCGCACAGCGAACTGGGCGGGTGTTGATTGTTTGAGTTGTTAGACGCAGCTAGATCTATGCGGCGCTCTTTTTCTTTTTGAGGATTGGCTCTTTTTTACCTTCGACGACTTCGCGCGTGATGGTGACGCTTTCGATGTCTTCGCGGCTTGGGACGTCGTACATGACATTGAGCATAAGTCCTTCAACGATGGAGCGGAGTGCGCGTGCGCCTGTGCCGCGGCGCACCGCTTCTTCAGCGAGGGCGGTGAGGCCGTCTTCAGTGATGTCGAGTTTGACATCGTTCATACTGAGGAGCTTTTGGTACTGCTTGACCATGGCGTTTTTCGGCTCGGTGAGAATTTTGACAAGTTCTTTTTCGTCGAGCTTACGTAGAGCAGAGAATACTGGGAGACGACCGATGAATTCGGGGATGAGTCCGAAGTGAAGGAGGTCTTCAGGCTGAACTTTAGTGAGGAGTTCGCGGTCTTCTTGGTTGCTCGCGTCTTCTTCAGAGACTTTGAAGCCGAGTGTGCGTTTGCCGAGACGGTTACGCACGAGGTCTTCCATGCCGACAAATGCACCGCCAACGATGAAGAGAATCTTCTCGGTGTTTACCTGAATGTACTCTTGTTGTGGGTGCTTACGACCTCCTTGTGGCGGGACGTTACAGATGGTGCCTTCGAGAATTTTTAGGAGAGCCTGCTGGACGCCTTCACCTGAGACGTCGCGAGTAATGGAGACGTTTTCGGTTTTGCGGCCGATTTTATCAATTTCATCGACGTAGATGATGCCGCGCTGGGCGCGTTCGACATCGCCGTCTGCAGACTGGAGGAGGCGTAGGATGATGTTTTCTACGTCTTCACCGACATAACCAGCTTCTGTCAGTGTGGTGGCATCGACGATTGAAAATGGAACGTCAAGCACGCGAGCGAGTGTGCGAGCGAGGAGTGTTTTACCCGAACCTGTGGGCCCAAGCATGAGGATGTTTGATTTCTCGATCTCTACGCCTTGGAGTTCTGGATCGTGTGGGTGATCATGCTGGCGGAGGCGCTGGTAGTGATTATAGACCGCTACAGAGAGTGTCTTTTTGGCGTGTTCTTGGCCGACAATGTACTCATCGAGTCGCGCGCAGATTTGAGCAGGTGTGAGGATGTCAGGAGCTGGCGTTTGAGGCGCGTTGATGTCGGTAGGCGAGTTCGCGTATTTAGTGACTCCATTGAGTTCCTTTTGAAGAATAGTGGAGCAGACATCGATACATTCGTCACAAATGTAGACGCCGGGGCCTGCGATGAGTTTTTTTACCTCTGAGTGGCTTTTACCACAGAAAGAGCAGAGTGTGAGATTGGTTGAACGTGCCATAATTAGGGTTCAGAAAATCTTTGGATTTTTTGAGGATGTTAAATGTTGAGTGTGAAATTTGGATGAATTTGAGCGAGCTTGTAGAGGGCTGGGCGTTCTGTCGCTTGTCTATGGAGTTTGCACCCATTTGTAGGGGCGCGCAAGGAGTATTAGCGTCAGCGGTTGCTTGCTGTGTTTATAGCAAATCGCACTCCAAAAGAGACGAATGATTTTTTTGGAGGCTTGAAGAATTGCGCTACGCGAAAGAAAAGTGGTGTCGGGTACTTTGTCGATAACTCAGCGTTTCTCTTCAGTCACGATGTTACAAAAAATCCCGCTCGCGGTGAAGCTGAGCGGGATTTTGCAAAGAGTGTGACAGCGTACTATTTCTTTTTGTCGTCAGGGGTGTTGCTGACTTCGAGTACTTTATCGACGAGGCCGTATTTGACTGCATCTTCAGCAGACATGTAGTTGTCACGGTCGGCATCTTTTTCCAGCTGCTTGGCAGTTTTGCCAGTGTGCTTAGCGAGGATGTTGTTGAGACGAGACTTGAGGCCGTACATGAATTCGACTGTGCGCTCTACATCGGATGCCGTGCCTTGCGCTCCGCCAGAAACCTGGTGGATCATCACGTGTGAGTTCGGAAGGCAGAAGCGCTTTCCTTTAGTTCCCGCTGTAAGGAGTACTGAGCCCATGGAGGCGCAGATACCGATACAGTAGGTGTTTACATCACAAGTGAGGAACTGCATGGTGTCATACATCGCGAGTCCCGCGGTGACGGAGCCACCAGGAGAGTTGATGTAGACGTGGATGTCCTTCTTAGGATCCTGCATTTGCAGGAAGAGCATTTGAGCGATGACAGCGTTTGCTACGTGGTCATCGATCGCAGTGCCGATGAAGATGATGCGGTCCTTGAGCAGGCGTGAATAGATATCATACCCGCGTTCACCACGGCCATCTTGTTCGATGACCGTAGGGATTGGGTAATAGTTGGCCTGCGGGGCCATTGGATTGGAATTTTGAGAATTAAGCATCGGTGTTTTCTTCGGTAACATTTTCTGTTGTACCGCTAACCTTTGCGTTCTCTACCAAAAAGTCAATAGTCTTGCCGATGAGGACAGAGTTTCTAACATTTTGGATGGCATTCGCTTTCTGAAGTTCCTTGATGTACTTCTTAGGTTCTTTGTTTTCTTGCTGAGCCATTTGGTAGATGCGCTGAAGGACGTCTTGGTCTTCGACTTTGATCTCTTCTTTGAAGGCGATCTCTTGGAGAATGAAGTTTGTCTTGAGGTTGATGCGTGCTTGTTTTGCTGCATTTTCTTCAAGTTCTTCTTTCTGTGACTCGAGCATTTCTTGAGTCATGCCTTGTTGCATTGCGCGTTGAGCCATGCCTTGGATGTTGCCCTGAGTTTCAGCGGCGACGAGTTCTTCAGGAAGTTCAAAATCGACAGCGGTATTGAGTTGTTCAACGATTTGGTTGACCTTAGCGTCTTCAGAAGCGCGTGTTTTCTCTTGAGTGAGTTGCTCCTTGATTACGTCCTTGAGCTCTTCGAGGCCTTTTTCAGGGAGAAGCTTGCCAGCAAACTCGTCGTTAAGTTCAGGAAGTTCTTGAAGCTTGATTTCTTTGATAGTGACAGAGAATACGATATCTGCACCGCGTACTTCAGAGATAGGGAAGTCTTCTCCGATAGTGACGGTGACGTCCTTGCTGTCGCCTACATTGAGACCTTTAAGTTGTGGGCCGAATTTAGGTAGGAAGGAATCTTCTTCGATCTTTACCCAGTGACCTTCACGGCCTTCGAGGAAGCCTGCTGGTTTGCCGATTGCTTCTGCTACTGGCTTGCCGTCGAGAGCTGCGGTGAAGTCAACTACTGCGAAGTCGCCGTCTTCGAGGGCGCGGTCGGTGACTTCCTTGAAGTCAGCAAAACGCTGTTGGAGTTCTGCGAGGCTGTTGTCGACGTCTTCGTCAGTTACTTCAGTAGAAGGAACTTCGATTTCGAGACCTTTGTATTCAGGAAGTTCGAACTCAGGAGCAAGCATGACAGATGTTTCGAATGTGAAGGCACCGTCTTCTTTGAACTCAGGAGTTTGTGGAGCCTGCACGTTGAGCACTTTAAGCTCTTCTTGTTTGATTGCTGATTGGCAACCCTCTTGAACGAGGCGGTTGGTGAGCTCTTCTTTGATTTCTGTTTCGAAACGCTTTTCGACGACTTTCACAGGAGCTTTGCCTTTACGGAAACCTGGAATATTTGCTTGGCCTACGTATGCCTTAACAATGTTTTGGCGCTCGGAAGCTACCTTGTCAGCTGGCACTTCAACGTTCACTGTTGCAGCGCATGTGTTCTTTTCTACTGTGATGTTCATGACGAAATTGGTTCGATAAATTGGATCAATCCTCGTGCGGGACTGCGTAAGTCCTTCAGCACGGGGGCGGGAAACTAGGCAAGTTTTAGTTAAAGGTCAAAGCTGAAAAACCGGATCGGCAGTTCAGACGCACTTTTTTAGTGAATTCCAAGGTAAATGTTGGTTGAGAGGTATTTCAGAGGGGGGAGAATTTTAAGCGGCAGGATTTTACACTCTCTTTTTGTTGGAGGCTAAGGTACATGATCGTAATGAAGAAATTACAGGTAGCCTCGTTCTCTAGCTTATGCCTACTTTTTAGTGTGGTTGGTGTGAAAGCTAAGAAGGTGGATTTGAGCAATGCTGAAGGGAAAGTAATCACGGTTAATTTGATTTCCTCAACAGAGAGCGATGTAAAAGTGAGGCTTCTGTCTGGAGCTCGCAAGGTGATGACGATTCCCCTTAGTTCTTTAAGTGATGAATCTCAAACTCTGATTGCCGAATGGAAAGCAGATGGTGGAGGGTTATCGACCGATTTTGATGTGGATGTGAAGGTTAGTAAGGATATCGAGAAGCCTAAGACCACCAACAATAATACAAAGAAAAATAAGAACAGGAATGGCAATAAGTCGAAGCCTGCTCAACCTGTCAAAAACACTCTACAGCTGACAGTCACGGTTACTAACGACGATAATAACATTCCCACCGCCGCAGCCGACATGAAGGTGATTGCTATTGGTCGATCTATGGAGAAGAGTAGCAACTATTTCATTTTGGATATTCAAAAAGAAAGTGTTCCAGAGCTTTCGGGACGGGAAAGCACGGAATTCGAGATGCCTGCTATCAACTTTACTTATGTCGATGGGAACAAGGAGAATAGTTCAGGAGCGCGCTATGTTGGTTACGCTGTGTTGATTCTCGATGCGGAAGGTGAGGTGATCGGTGGAAAGTCTGTCCCTTCTAGCCTCTACGATAGAAATCTCGAAAATTTGGCTGCTGTGTCTAAAGGCCAATTGTACAAGAGTGATATGAGCCTATCTGATTAAAGGAACCTATGTCTTTTTGAGACTATGATGAGCGTGCTCGCATGGCGAATGTGGTTAGCTGTCGTACTCTGAGTGAGTAGCGAGCTTGGAATATTTGGGCTCGGAGAGATTTATTCATGAAGTTTGATGATAAAATCTGTTAGTTTAGGATGGTTTTCTAACTAGTTTTTAGTTAGCGTGCGGACCAAATTAGAAGAGGTTTCATAACGCGGCCTCTTTGATTTTTGGAAAATGAAAATAAATACATTATGACGACTTCAAATGCTAACTTTGCTTCACCTGTCGCTTTCTCGGTAAGGAGTCAGGCGTATGGTTCTCACTCTCCTGCACTTTTGATTATTGGAGCGGGATCTTCAGCTATCACCTATAAAGCTCCATCAGCACCGCAATCGGGACTATGGTTCGCGGTGATAGACCGGACGACATTAGAGATGCCTCTCTCCATTATTCATGCTGATAATACGACCGTACCTTCAGCTATTCAGCCCTACCTCGATGACAAGTACATTTTAGTAGTGGCATCGGTTAGTTTGAGCATGCTTGATACTCCACAGGGAGAGCTGTTTAAATTTTTAGATAAGTATGGTGCAGGCAGGGGATTACGGAGAATGATTAATATCGCAACTCAATTTGGCTGCGGTTCTTATGGCTTTATGAGTTATACATTAGTCAACACGCTCTTTCCTCCCGAAGGTCAAGGTCCTGCAGTTGGTTTTGAAAGGGTAGATACAGAAATGAATGTATCAGCTTTATTGACTATCGAGTTACGAGATATCGATGTCTCAGAAGCTGGAAAGCTTTGGACTCCAACATCACTGAGTGATTAATTTGGAATGAGTCTTCCGCGCATGCTTGTGCTGGGCTGGGCTTCCGAGGGTACAGGATTCACTCGCGTCCTAAAGGAAGTACTAGGTCCGCTCACAGAGTATTTTGAGATTCACCAAGTCGGTATTGGTTATCACGGCCCTCAGCTTGATGGAGCGTGGTCACTTTACCCGTGCGACTCCGACGGGAGCGACATGTATGGTGTTTTCGCAGCGGAGGCTTTGATCGAACGCTTGGCTCCAGATGTGGTGTTCCTATTACACGACATCTGGATGTTTGAGTACTATTTTAGAATTTTGAAGCCAGATCAGCAGGCGTTTCGCACGGTGGTGTATTTTCCGTTGGATGGCCTGATAGACGATGTGCGCATCGCAGAGCCTTTGCTGAAAGCTGATACGCTTGTCACCTATACCCAGCGAGCTGCAGATGAGACAACACGGGCGTTGCATGCTGTAGCGCGTCGTGGGGAAGTGGTGTCAGAAGTACATGTGATTGCACATGGAGTCGATACACGCAGTTTCTATCCTTTGGCTGCGGAGGGAAAAAATGTGGCTATCAAGCGAGAGGTTTTTCCCAGTCTGCAAGACGTAGAAGAGGCCTTTGTTGTGTTAAATGCGAGTCGGCCGGATGTGCGTAAGCGTCTGGATATCACGCTGAAGGGTTTTGCTCTTTTTGCCGAGGGTAAGCCAGCAGGAGTGAAGCTTTGTCTGCATCATGCTAAATCGAACGATCAAGTGCAGAGGGAATTGCGAGAGCTTGCCCTTAGCTTAGGGATAGCGGATAGAATTTTATGGAGTCCTCTTTCTGCTGATGTCGAACCTCTGAGTGATGTGGAGCTTAACCGCCTCTACAATGCCTGTGATGTGGGTCTGAATACCTCAAGCGGTGAGGGCTGGGGCTTGGTGTCTTGCGAACATGCCGCTACAGGAAAGCCGCAGGTGGTTCCCGATCATAGTGCGTGTTCTGAAATCTGGCAGGGGGCTGCGGAGTTGGTCGAGCCGATTGGTTTCAGAGTGCCAAATTATTCTCCCTTAAAAATGGCTGAGCTCTCAGCTGAGGGAGTCGCGGCTGCTTTAGAGGTCATTTACCAAGATCCAGAGTATTGTCATACGCTTGGTGAAGCTGGGCGTGCTAGGATGAAAACTCCTGAGTGGCAATGGCCGGCAATCGCTGAAAAGTGGCGACAGCTTTTGCTTCAGTAAAGGGGTGGTAGTCCCACCGCGAATCGAACGCGGATCTAGATTCAGGGATGCTCGATTTTGAAATGAAGAGTTGAAGGTTCAGCGTTCTTAAACAGAAAAGAGAATGGAGCCGGGAAGCCCCTTTTTATCGTTTTTCTGATATTATAGACAAAGCTGTTATTGGCACTGTGCTCAGCGCGTTGCTTTACTTCTTAGCTCAAAGCTTCTCTATCAGAGACGCTTTCAGTTTCACGGCTTGATGTATAGACAGGATCTTGCTTGCTGATGACAGCAACGGTAACGCTATTACGATAAGGGGTGGCTTTAGGCAGCCTCGCTTGGGCTTATTCTTTGACATAGGTGGCTTCTAAGGTCTTTTTATAATGTGGTCATTTGGGCCAAGTCGCTTGTGACCATATAAGGTCATATGTGAAAAGTGACCCTGAAAGAGAGCAAGTGAAAGCCATTTGTATGGCTCTGAAGGCAGAACGTGAACGTCAGGGCATTTCTCAACAACGTCTGAGTGAAATGGCAGGGGTTAGTCGTACAGGTCTACGGCATGTGGAAAGTTTGGATACAAACCCAACGTTGTACTCCCTTTTGAAAATAGCACGGGCGCTATCAATCAATTTGAGTGATAGCTTCAAATCATAGATTTGAGGCTTATTTTAGAGTTGCTGTGAGTTTTTGCATGACTGGTGTCTGAATAATAGAACTCTCAAAACTGTTCATGTATGAATGTATTATTGACTCTGCATAGCCTCCATAAAGGTCTTCATTAGCTTGATATATTTTATTGACCAGTTCGATTGAGAGAGATGTTTGATTGGTTTTACACGCTTTCAGTAATTTAGTTACGAGTCGTAGTCTTGACTCTCCGGCTAGTTGAGCGCTTACTTTGTCAAAGGATGTTATATCTGATTTATCTAGTCGCGAACTATATACTTTGAGAATTAAATATGATAAGTTTTCTTCTAGTTCATCGGTGGCATGCATTTGTGGTATTTCTCTGTTAAGTGAAGCGAAGATATCTTTGTCCCCAATAAGGCAGGATGACAGTAGCAATAGGCCTTTTTTATGTGGATGCTTTATCCAAGATTCCAACACCCATTTAGTGAACTCATTATTTGCAAACCAACTAGCTAACCCATTTTTATGGTCAATGTGGTCTCGACCTAGGCAATCAAAGAAATCGATCCATGGAAGGTGGTCACCCTTGATATTAATTGGATTAATTTCAAATGAAGTAACAGACCAATCTCTTAGAGGAAGAATTTTTTCTTTAACAAATGACGGCGATAACTCGTGTAAGTTACCAGCTTTTCGAATAGCCAATACTACTGTCAAAGCTGACTTTTTAAGTGCTTCTGTAGGGGGGGCTTGAGTCTTTAGTAATGTTAAGAAGTGTTTTATATATAACTCTAGGCCTTCTTGACTGTTGTCTCCATGACCTATTCTTATGGTGTGTGCTATATAAAAAATATTGTCATTAGATGGTTGTTGAAGCTCATTTTTAATGTCGAAATTAGCGCACTCCCATCTATCGTTCATTAGATCTGTATCGAGTGCATATTCTAAGTTGGCCGATACACATGCGGCTACAGTCCAAGGCATGAAAAAAGACAAACTTTTTTTAATATGTTCAGGTGGGTTTAAGCTCCTGAATTTAAGATAGGATTTAGACAGATTATCCGAAGTCGGATCTGTAAGGTAATCAATAAAGCAAATTATAAATTTCCATTCTTCATGAGCATTTTCTAGACCATAACTCTTTAGGATTTCTAGTTCCTGTTGCCTCTCTTTTGAGGGGAGGTCTACTAAGCCTAGCTGAAAAGAAGTAGGATCAGAAGCAATAAATACCATGTCACTATCGTCAAACAGATAGATTATGGACTTTAAGAAAGGGCTGCCACTCGAGATCCGCTCGATGACTCTGATAGAAACAAATTTAGCGTTTTGACCTATGGTCGAGTTGAGTATCAAGTCCTCAATAAGTTTGATAACAATAGGATTGAATTGTTTAGAGTGGTCGGAATTCAACCATCTACTTAATAAGAAGGACTGATCTTCTATAGAATTAGGCCAATTTTGTTTAAGTGTGTCATTTGCCCATTCTATATCCCTATTTGTTAGTTCAATGAGTAATAGCCAAGCAGATAGTGATTTAGATATCATACGAGAATTTATTTTCTCGAGTATAGCTTTTTTAAAAACCTCCTTACTGTCGTCTGTGTACCCATCAGCTAGGCTTGTATAGTATTTCGATGTTGGAAATGCGGGTATGTCCAATACTTCAAGGGCTGTTTTTGATAATGATTTAGTCGCCTGAGGAGAATTGTTGCTAAGATTATTTACTAGTATATCAATGGCAATTTTTGAACCGACTTTACTAATTTCATTGTGAGAATGAGCGTTGCAGTCTTCACAAAAAGATCGGATTAAGTCCCTATATTCGTACTTTGAGGGGTCTGAGAAGAAACGACCTATACAAAATAATAATGTGTTTCTCCAGTAAGATGAATGTGAAATGGTGTGTAAAATTTTAATTATCTCACTTGAGTCTCTGTTGGTAATATGGGCAGCAGCCATGTACTCTTGTAGTGAGCGAACAGGAAAGCCTATTTTGTTTGCTGTTCTTTTAGTTAAAAATACCAGTCTAAGTCGCGAGGCATCACAAATTTCTCTGACCAGATTGTGTATTTCACCCTCTGAAACTTCATTTTCCTTGAGGCATTGAGTTATGAGTTGCTGAAATTCTGCGGTTTCTAGTTCAGATGTTGTACCTCCTTCAGATTCTCCTCGGTGTTGAAGTATGACTCCGGAGCGGTGATGGAGAGTATCAATTTCTGTTCTCCGCTCACTTATTATTTTACCATAATTGGAAACAGATTTTTGAAGCTCTCGAGAATAGATGGTATTATAGTATTCATTGAATAATCTCCATCTACTATTACTTGGTTTACCACTAGCTGCCACAATGGTTACCATGAAAGTAACCTGAAGAGGAGAAATCATTAATTTCGCCACTAGCGGAGTTTTTAATGCTCCTTTAATTATGGCTAGAGTTTTCTCTTGCTCTGTTTTCCTATTTGGTTGACGTATTCTAATATAGTTTTTTGCGCATTCCTCAGCTTTTTCTGCACCAAGGTGTTGTAGCTTTAGTTCAGCTAATATGTCATCGTTGAATTCACCCTCATAACCTTCTTCGCGTGAACTTGCGATGACCATAAGATCGATGTCACAAGCTCTACAATCATCAGTAAATTCTTGAATCAACTTAATAACTTCTGCACGGTTACTTGAGGTGGGAACTTCATCAAGGCCATCTAATATTAGGACCCATCTACCCTGCTGCAGCAGTTTGATGAAATCAGAATGGGGGCATTTTAAGTCTGAATTGATATATGACTGCAGATATATGGATAAACTAGATGTTGTAGGATCTTTATCTGCTAATTTCTTAGCAAATTCATTTAATTCGACCACAAGTGGGAAACGCGGGTTATTGGGGAGTGAGAGGTCTTTTTTTCTTAATGAGTTTTGTATACCCTTAATAATGGATCGAACCTGATAGTTTAGGGTCGCAGGTTCGACTTGTGATAAAATTGCAGCACGGTGAGTTTGCGCGAAAAATTGTCCAAATGTTGATTTACCTGAACCTGGACCTCCAAGAAATAAGAAGTTAGAACAATTCTCAAGGTTGTTTTTCCTTTGTGCTTCATCATCAAGGCCTTGGTAGAGAGTCTTTGGATTTAACCTTTTTTCTGAAAGGTGCAGTATTTTTTCAAAACCAAGAAAAGTATTTTCTTCAGAATTTGAATCTACTGGTAAATCCACAAATACATCAGCAAGGTTTATTTGGGCTTCTGTTCTATCACCTGCTTGTCCAATTTTTGAATTACGGCATTCTTGTATGTTGACCGTTGCACACTTCTGGAGTAACTGGTCATAGTCGTGGCCTTCAGGTAATCTTTTCACCAGTTGATGTAGGAAGTCACCGTGTGTGAAAAAATCTGTATATTTGTTGCGTATGCTTTCAGAGTTACCAATTAAGGCGATTAACTGTATGGCGTCCCATATGGCGTATCCTTTTAAGGATGAGTTTTCTTTATAGTCTTCTAGAACTGCTGTGACTCGGTCTTTACCGCCATTTATTGCTGAGCTTAATTCAACATTCGTAACGTAAATAAAGTAATCGGGTTTTGGTTGGCGGTTGCCTTTAGTTTTCCATAGTTCAAGTTCATTTTTTAACTGCTTTTCAGCCCAATTTTGGTCAATTTGGGTACTTTCTGATTTTTCTTTAAATTTGGCTTGAATAACTCCATATCCGTCCCAATTGAGATATTTTGTCGGACCCTCAAAGATAGCTTCTCTACCGCCATCGGGCCCGTTCCCGAAAACTTTTACATGAGAACCGATTACTTCTAGACTTATCTCTCTGGCTAATTGCTCAAAGGTGGTGGAGTTGAACGAAGAAAAGTTTTGCATCACGATAATGGGTTTTAATAAAAGTGCTATAATGAAAGTTTACGAGTTTTTAGTATTGCCTACGCCTATGTAAATATTATGTCTCCAGTCTGTTTCACTTTTTCGTGGCGAAAACGGGAGAATTGGAGCGAATGGAGGAAAACGACAATTTTCTTCATTTGGGAGGTTTTCCTATATTATCTATAGGTTTGGTGGTTTTTGGGTTGGTAGTCCCACCGCGAATCGAACGCGGATCCTCGGCTCCGGAAACCGATGTGTTATCCATTACACCATGGGACCATTGTGCCCGAGCGTTGCTCGGGAGGGAAAAGTGGTGAGGAAAAAGGAGAAAGGCTTTTCCTGAACACCGCTTAGTTAGGAGGGAGTAAGGCGGGTTTGAGGCCGCCTTACAACCTCAAAATGTGCTAGATTTTCTTAAATGCCTTAGACATGGCATCGAGGGTGTCATCGATGTCGCCTGCGGAGTGGGCTAGGGAGATGAAGTTAGTTTCGTAAGGGCTTGGACCTAAGTAGACTCCGTCATCGAGTAGTGCCCAGAAGAAGCGTTTGAAGGCGTCCATGTCGGCGCCATTGACATCGCTGACATTCCACATTTCTTTATCGGTGAAGAAGAGGCAGAACATAGAGCCCGCGCGGTGGAAGGTGAAGTCGAGGCCATGGTCTTTCAGTAGTCCTTTGATTCCCGCTTCGAGTTGAGCGCCTTTGTTTTCGAGCTGGGTATAGCCATCGGCATCTTCAAGTGCCTGGAGCTGGGCAAGGCCTGCGGCGAGGGCGAGCGGGTTGCCTGAAAGCGTGCCGGCTTGGTAGACGGGCCCGATGGGTGCGACACAGTCCATGATGTCTGAGCGTCCACCGAAGGCACCGACAGGTAATCCACCGCCAATGACTTTGCCCATACAAGTGAGGTCCGGTGTGATACCGACGAGCTCTTGCACGCCGCCTTTAGCGAGGCGGAAGCCGGTCATGACTTCATCAAAGATAAGGACAGTTCCGTGTTTGGTAGTGATGTCACGAAGGAACTGGAGGTAGCCCTCGCGCGGGAACACAAAACCAGCATTGGCAGGGAAGGGCTCGAGGATGATGGCTGCGATTTCGTCACCGATCGAGTCGAAGACGGTTTGGATGGCTTCAAAATCGTTGTAGGGCAGGACGATGGTTTGGTTTGAAAAGTCTTTAGGGACACCGGCGGAGTCGGGCTCGCCGTGGGTGAGAGCGCCAGAACCTGCAGCGACGAGAAGGTGGTCAACGTGGCCGTGGTAGCAGCCGTCGAATTTGATGATTTTGTCGCGTCCGGTGAAGCCGCGTGCGAGGCGGATCGCGGACATCGTGGCTTCCGTACCGGAATTGGTCATGCGTACTTTTTCGACAGAGGGTACCCAATCGACAATTTTTTGCGCCATTTGGATTTCCCACGGGCATGGGGTGCCAAATGAGACACCGTCTTTCGCGACTTCGTGGATCGTTTGGGTAATTGTGATAGGTGCGTGTCCAAGAATCGCTGGTCCCCAGGTGCCGACGTAATCGATATAGGTTTTATCGTCTACATCAGTGATGCGAGATCCTGCAGCGCGGCGGACGAAGAACGGGTCACCGTCGACATTTTTAAATGCGCGGACGGGTGAGTTGACGCCTCCAGGAATGACTGTTTTTGCTTTAGCGAAAAGTTTTTGGGAAAGTGGACCTACCATTGTTCTATTCTTTTATAAAATGTGAGAGGGGTTGTGCTGAGGTCTTTTCTCAGAAATTCTGGTAGGGATCGATCTTATTTTTGAATCAATGGGGAGACGATTTACGCGGAAGATCGAGTTTGTCGTGAGAGAAAATCTAGGGCATAGTGTGAGAATGAGGATGTATCTGTTAATTCTGTTACTGATGGTGAGCCCTGTCTATGCCTCTAATTTAGATAAGGACGCTGAAGTTGTTTCACTGGAGGGTGAGAAGATCGAGCTGTTAGTAGTGGAGCCAGCGACTGTGTTTGCCACAAAGAAGGGTGGAAGGCGTCTGGGGGTGTATCCCATTGATACTAAACTGCAACTCTTGGGCATGACTGATAAGGGGTATAAGGTCAAAGGGCAGGCGACACATAGCTTGGTGACTGGTTGGGTTTCTCCCTCGAAATTAGCAGCGAAAGATCCCAAATTTATTGAGAATTTAAAGAAGCATTACGAGCGGGAAATGCAGATTCGGGAGTTGATTGCGAATAGCGAGGTAGCGATTGGGATGACGGCTGCTGAGGTGGCGCAGGCGATCGGTGAACCAACAAAGAAGGAGAGCAAGCAGACCAAAGATGGGATGACTGGAACGTGGGAGTACTCTAAGGGGCGCGAGCGAAAAATGTATACCAACACGGTGGATCCGAGTACGGGTCAAGTGTATCGTAAGTTTTCACATATTGTGTATGAGGAGACGGAGAAACTGACGATCGAGTTTGAGGACGATGTGGTGAGCAGCATTGCAAGTATGGAGAATGCGGGAGTGCCGAATGTGAAGGTGATTGTTCCTCCAGTGATTTTTGGTTATTATTAGAGCGATGCGAAAAGTCTACGAGGATCAAGATATGACGATGGTGGGGTACTATCGTACGGTGTTAGAGGAGGATGGAATTCAGACTTTAGTGAAGAATGAGTACGCGCAGCTAGCTGCTGGCGAGGTGCCATTTACTCAGGTGTATCCAGAAATTTGGGTGCAGAATGACGAAGATTATGAAAGGTCTGTAGAGCTGATTCGCAGTTTGCGTGATGAGAATGGCGATGAGGAAAGAGGGGCTGTTAATTATAAACGTCCGATTGGGATGCAGTTAGTGATTTGGATGGGGACGTTTGTGGTTGTGGCTCTACTGGTTTGGGCGTTTTGTGGTTTTGTCCAATTTTTGGTGAGTTAGGTTCTTCGATGCCGCGAAAGGCTCGGGATTGTCAAAAGGCCTGAGAGATGGAAAATTTACCACGAATTTAGCAAATCTCACGAATGAGGTGCTAGTCTTGTAGTAGGTCTGGACGATTTTGTTGGGTACGCTCGAGGGCTTTTTGTTTTTTCCACTCGGCGATTTTTTTGTGATTTCCGGAGAGGAGGACGTCTGGAACGGACATGTCGCGGAAGGTGTTAGGCTTAGTATAGGCGGGAGCTTCTAGGAGGTTTGGGTCAGAGAATGATTCCTCTTGGTGGGAGCGTTCGTCGCCCAGGGCGCCTGGGATAAGTCTGACGATGGCATCGGTCACGACGGCGGCGGCAATGGCGCCATTGGTGAGGACATAGTCACCGATAGAGATTTCTTCATCGACGAGGGTGTCGATGACGCGGTGGTCGACGCCTTCGTAGTGGCCACAGAGGATGATTAAATGTTCGGCTGTGGAGTAGCTTTGGGCCGTGGCTTGTTTGAAGGGTTTTCCTTGGGGGGTCATGAGGAGGACTTTGCTGTTAGCGGATTGGAGTTCTTCGATAGCGGCAAAGATAGGTTCTGGCTTGAGTAGCATGCCTTGACCGCCACCACAGAGGTATTCATCGGTTTTACGGTGCTTTCCAGTCGCCCAGTCGCGTAGATTGTGTGCGTAGATTTCGACGAGTTCCTTTTCGCGGGCGCGCTTGATGATGCTTTCACTGAGCGGGGCGAGAGCGATTTCGGGAAAGAGCGTGAGGATGTCGATGCGCATGTGCGGGAGAGTGAAGTTTCCAGTTGGAAGTTTCAAGTGTGGAGGTTACGGCAGGGGAGCAATGCAGAATGTTACGATTTACACAGATGGATCATCGAGGGGGAATCCAGGGCCAGGAGGCTATGGAGCTGTGTTGATAGCAGGAAAGCACAAGAAGGAGCTTTCTGGTGGATTTGCGAAGACGACGAATAACCGGATGGAGCTGATGGCGGCTATTGTGGCACTAGAGGCTCTGAAAAAACCGTGTGCGGTTGAGCTGGTTTCGGATTCGAAATATGTGATTGATGCTATGCGACTTGGGTGGATTCATGGTTGGAAGAAAAAGGGCTGGTCACGTGGGCCGAACAAGCCGCTGAAAAACGCCGAACTCTGGCAACGGCTAGAGAAAGCGGCTGCATCACACCAGATGACTTGGACCTGGGTCAAAGGGCATGCGGGAAACCCTATGAATGAACGCTGTGACGAACTCGCCTTTGGCTGTGCTGAAGGCGATAACTTGCCAGTGGATGAAGGTTTTAAGGAAGGTGCGTAGGCTGAAAGGTCTAAATTATTTACGCTCGTTGACTTTGCCGCGTAGCAGTGGGTGGCCTGGTTTGGCTTTGGTAATAAAAGGAGCTCGAAGGTAGGTCGGGGCAGGCGGTGTGTTTCTGAGTACGGCTTGATCTTCAGGGCTGAGCATGTGCCATGCTAGAATGTGTTTTTCAGCTGTGGGCTGTTCTAATGGGATGCTAGATCCGTCCGCAAACTGTATGTTTGAGTCTAGGGTGAAAATGCTTCGGGATTCTTGAGTAAGTTTCGCGTCGAAGTCTTCACGAGACATCAGTTTTGGTTCTTGTGGGAGAGACGTCTTTGGGACTTCAGCAATAAAAAAAGAGCCACGTCGGGCGTCGCCGACGGCGATGGCTTCGCGTTTGTCTAGAAAGGTATTAGTCGCCAGAAATGATGACTGGCCGACGACATCACAAGCATGTGCGGCGGCAATGCCTTGAGCCGCTGCGATGGAAATTCTGGAGCCAGAATAGGAACCGGGGCCTGTACCTATAATGATGAGATCGAGTTTCTCTCCATCGGGAAGCAATTCTAACAATTGTTGCAGAGGAGGGAAGAGAAGTTGGTTTTGTTGGCGGTGGCTTTCAAAATTTTTTGAGGTGCATGGGGCATCGCCAATGGATAGGGCGATGCTCGCAGCGGTGACGCTGGTTTCGATGGCAAGTATATTAGGCACAGTAAACAGTTCTTTGAATAATATTCATGCCGCGGATGTAGAATCTTTTGAGATCTGATGGATTCGCTCTTGAATCTAGCTGCGGCTATGTTTTTCTCTTTCGCGTCAGCTGATTAATATCCTAGTTAGTTGAAAAATTTTCACCAGAATAGTTATGAGCGATTACGCAAAAGGTTTAGAAGGAGTAGTAGCGAATGAGTCAGCCTTGTCAAAGGTTGAAGGTCTCGCAGGTAAGTTGTCCTATCTCGGGTACAATATTGATGATCTTGTTGAGAATTGTAGCTTTGAAGAAGTCACGTTTCTTCTTCACAACGGCCGTCTTCCTAACGCTGAAGAGTTAGCACAGTTTGAAACAAAGCTTCGCAACGATCGTGAGCTTCCTGAGCAGCTCATTACTTTCCTCAAAACGCTTCCAGTAGACGCGACACCAATGGACGTACTTCGTACGGCGGTTTCAATGCTCGGTATTTTTGACAAGCGTGCTGAGATCGGTGAGCCAAACCACGAAGTGAACCGCGAGGTTGCTCTTTCACTGGTAGCAAAGACTCCTGTGATCGTGGCATACTATCACCTTGCTCGTCAGGGCAAAGAGCTTCCAGCAGTTCGTACAGACCTTTCTGAAGCAGCGCATTTCCTTTACCTCATCAATGGAGAAGTCCCATCTGATGCGGAAGCTCGCACGCTCGATATCGGATACATTCTTCACGCCGACCACGGCATGAATGCTTCTACATTCTCAGCGCGTGTAACTATCGCGACTCTTTCCGATCTCTACTCTGCAATGACTTCTGCGATCGGTACTCTCAAGGGGCCACTTCACGGTGGTGCGAATGAAGGTGTGATCAAGATGCTTGAAGAAATTGGCAGCGAAGATGCAGTAGATGCTTTTGTTGAAGATTGTCTAGTGAACAAGAAAAAGATCATGGGTATCGGTCACCGCGTATACAAGGTGCTCGATCCACGTGCTCCACACCTTCAGAAAATGGCAATCAAACTTACTGAAGAGCTTGGCGAGTCCAAGTGGATCAACATGTCTGAGCGCATTGCGACGATCATGCGCGAGCGCAAGGGACTCAATGCAAATGTGGATTTCTACTCCGCGACTGTGTATTATTCGCTTGGTATTCCAACAGATCTCTTCACGCCAATTTTCGCGATTGCGCGTATGTCAGGCTGGACTGCACAGGTGCTTGAGCAACTTCAAGACAGCCGCCTCTACCGTCCGCTTACCAAATACGTAGGGCCAGAAACGACAGTTCCTGTTCCACCAATCAGCGAGCGCTAAGAGATCAAATCGAGGAATTTAGTACTCCGATTTAGCAATTTTCAACACCCCATTCCTAGCTTAGGAATGGGGTGTTTTCGTTTAGAAACTGGCTCCGATCGAGAAGTGGAAGGCGCCGCTGGGCTCGTAGTCTTTACGGTCGAGGTTATAGCCGTATTCGAAACGGATAGGGCCGATGGGGAGGTGGATTCGGGCGCTAAGGCCAACTGCTTGGCTTGGGTTGCTGAAATTTAAGTCAGAATAATCTTCGTAGACTTGGCCGAGATCGTAGAAGATACCGAGGTGGAATGGGCCGGTGATTTCTCTGATGAATTCGACACTTCCTACCCAATAGGCTTCACCACCGAGTGGGTCACCTGATTGCGAGCGCGGTCCGAGCTCGTCTTCTTCGTAGCCACGCATGGTGTTGGCTCCACCGGTAAAGAAGCGTCTATCGATGGGGAGGTCATCGGAGTCTTGGGGCAAGATGAGTCCTGTATCTAAGCGAGTCGTAAGGTATTGTTTTTCGCCGAAGTGGTGGCGATAGGAATTGTTGAGCTCTAGTTTAAAATAGTTAGAAGTGGCATCGCCGATGATGTTGCCGAATTCGGTGAGGATTTGGCCGTGATAGCCTTCAGTTGGGAGGATGGGATTGTCTCGGAATTCGAAGCTGTTAATGGCACCGATACGGGTGTTGAGGTATTCCTTCGGTCCGAGCTCTTGATCAGTCATGACAACGGAAGAGGTGTCGACAATCGAGGTTCCAAGGTAGGCGCGGAGTGAATAGATGTCATTAGGGTTCCAGAGCCATGAGCCTTCTAAACCCATTTCATATTTATCATAACCTTCGGGTCGGCGTTGGAGAGCAAATCCTCGGAAGTTAAAACTGATATGTTCGCCCATGAAGAAAGGCTCGGTGATGCCGACTTCACCAAGGAGGCCTCTGCCGCTGTATTCTCCGCGGGCATTGAGTTGCCACATTTTTCCTTGGAAGTTAAGGTCAGTGTATGAGAGTCCCGCGATGAAGCCATCGTAAGAATCAGCGCCTAGGTAGGTTCTGGTTGTGACCGAATCCCCTTCTTCGACTTCGATATCGAGGTCTAAGGTTCCATCCTCATGAGTGATGGGGGTGACGACGACTTTCTTGAAGATCCCAGTTTTGAGAAGACGGCCAGTGTCCTTGGTGGCTTCACTTGCATCGTAGGGTTTGCCTTGGAGATCATTGAAGTGGCGTTTGATTCGGCGTGTTTGAGTGTCGACATTACCGGTGACGTTGATGTCATCTACGATGTAGCGTCGACCTTGGTTGATGATGAAAGCAAGGGTGGTTTTTGAGGCTGAATGGATGGGTTGGACATCGACTGTGGCAAAGTGGAATCCGGTTTTACGGAAGTACTCAATTACCGCGGAGTTGATCGCTGTGATATTTTCAGTGGTGGCTACTTGACCTAGGTATTGCGCGATCTCTTTGAGAATGGCCTGCTCAGTTGCCGAGTCGATACCTTGAAAGGTTGGTCTAGCAATGTGATGGAGCGAGCCTTGAAGGATATTAATGTTTACATTGACGCGGCCAGTATCGTTTTGGCGTTTCTCGCTTATGAGGCTAACTTGAGCATTCCAGTAACCTTTTGATTTGAGGTAATTTTCTACATTTTCAACCCCTTTTTTGGTGTATTCTGCGATGTAAGGAGGTTTATCGATATTGGCGAGTTCGCCATCGACGATGGGTTGGTAGAAGTAGTTTGTGAGTGTTTGTTGATCGAGAATGGATTCTTGGTTGGAGTGGACGGTGCCATAAAAGAGGCGCTTTCCTGGAATGGCTTTGAGGTTGATGGTTTGGCCCTGAATGGTCCAGTTGACTTGTGCATCTGGGTAGCCGTCACGGATGAGGAGGCGCTTGAGGAAGAAGGAGGCATCGTCCGCTCGCCAGCTTGTGGCTGGACGAGCATTGATGAATACGAGTCGAGGTTCTAATGCGATGCTGTATTTTCCACGGCTGTTTTCATCGATACCAGAGAGCTGCACATTGGCAGCGTTGGCAATGGATGAACTGAGTAGAAGTGTGGTAAGAAATGAGCGCATTATCTGAAGCGTAGGACGTAGAGAAGGAGCCCACGGGTTTGATTTTTGTCGTCAATTTGAGCAGAGAGGTAGAAGCGATCGGTGAGCTTGACCCGTGCAGAAGAGTATTGTCTACCGGTGAAACCGTCTGTTTGGTCGATGTTGAATTCGAATTCCTGGAGCAGGCCTATTAGTTTTTCAATCACAGCAGTTTCACGCGCGCTTCCTGATTCTTGTTTAAGTTTGATGAGAAAGAGCTGGGCTGCGCGAAGAGTGGCGGCGCCAGTGTTGTTGCTCAGACCGGAGGCTGTGACTCCAGTTGCTAGAAGGGTGAGGATGTCTTGTGGAGGAAGAGGAGGAAAGGAGGTGAGAGTGGCTTTGGGCTTTGATGCTGAACCGTAGAGGAAAATGGAGACATCGTAGTTACTGACTGTCGAGGAGCCTTGGATGTCAATGTTCGGGATGATGCCGTCTTTAGCTGAGAACTCGAGTTGTCCTTTATCGATACGGAGTTGGCTAAATGGGAGTCTAGCGATGACCTTGTTAGCGGTGATAGCTCCGTCGAGTTTTGGGGTTGCGAGAGTACCAGAGGCTTTAACTCCTCCAGCAATTTCACCGCCGGCGATATTTCCTCGGATAAGGAGTGGATCTTCGAAGCGTAGTCCGAGGTCAAGTTTCCAAGAGTTAAAGGGTTCAGGGATGTCGAATTCATTGCTGATGATTTGCGAATTGAGACTGGGGAGCTTGACCGCTGCGACTTCGGAGCTAGGCACGCCGATGGGAAGAAGGTCTATATCTTTATAGAAGAGTGACTCGACAATTCCAATGGAGCCGCTGAGTGTGGCGTCTTCTAGAGAACCAGCGAGTCTTAGGTCGGCATTAGCTCTGATGGATACCATGTCATTGCGGAAAACCATGGCGTGTGAGGCTTTTAGACTGACATCGAATTCTGGGTTCTTGAAGTCGCTTAAGTCGGCTGTGGCGTTGGATTCTAACTGTGCGCCATTGACTGAGGCATTGAGTTTGGCTTCGACTTGCCTATCGGTGTTCGCTTTTAGGTCGATTTTTATATTTTTAATGTCATCGAATGAATCTCCCTCGATAACGATGATGGGAATGTCGATAGTGGTGTCTAGTTGGACCTTGGGGTCTGTGAGGTTGCCGGAAATGACTGCGTCTCCGTCGAGAGTGCCTTTGATAGTTTTGAGTTGGGGGACGAAGCGGGCGGCGCGGTCGAGTGGTAAAGTGTGAATTTTTAAAGCGCCTTTAACTTCTGTGTTTTGGAGTATGGCGGTGATGTCGTCTGCTTGTTCGGCCCATTCGAGAGGCGTAAAGGGGATGGTGGCGTGGAGTTCAGCGCGTTGGGTGGTGTTTTCGAGCAATTCACCTGTAAAGCTGAGTTGTTGGTCGGCTGAGGCGAACTCACCGAGCATATGAAGTGGGGCTAGATCTTCATTGGCGATGCCTCGGAGGTTTTCCAGTTTTGTGTAGCCTTTGATGTCTGGAGATGATGGCGAGCCGACGAGGTCGAGGCCGAGGGCAACGGTACCAGTGAGGTCGGCAATCTGTTTAATGTGGTGGAGCTGGAGCCATTCGTTGATTTTCTGAATGCGGAGTGGCTGGATATCGAGGTCGAGCAGCCACTTGGTGTCTTGTTGGAGGAATTTTTCGAGGCTGGTGATTTCGGGGGAATAGGGAATTTCGGCGGTGAGAGTGGCGATGGCTTTGTCAGATTTATGGATACTTCCTTGGTGGATTTTGAGGAGTGAGCCGTCCCACTCGAGAATGGCGGTGGCCAGGAAGTCTTCTTCACGGAGTTTAAAGGTGGTGAGTTTGAGGGATTCTGGCCAGTGGTATTCGGCTTGGGTTTCTAGATCAAAAAGCAGGTCGTTCGGTGCTTCGACGTGTAGTGATTCGATATTAATCGAGCCGTGCTGAGCATGTTCAAGGTTTGGTCGGCCTGTGCCTTGCCAGTCGAGTTTGAGTGGAGACTGGAGAGCGACGTTTAGGTCGAAGGTTTTGAGAATGGCGTTGATCCAGTCGGGATTGGATTCGTCAATATCCAAACCGATTTGGTAGCTGTCTTCTTCAAAGCTGTAGGAGGCTTTTGCATTGACGGGGCTGTCGTCGCCTTGTTCGAAGCTGCAGATGATTTCACCGTGTGTTTTGTGGAGGTAATTCCCTTTTGCTTTTAGTTGGGGGAGAAATTTTTCGCCGACCTTGACCTTGTCGAGAACGAGTTTGGCGTCGAGGTGTTGGAGTTCAAGATCTTTGAGAGCGGTGGAGCCATTGAGTTTGATGGAGGTTTCAGCGAGATCGATTTGTTGGGGGAGTTGAGGAATGAGTTGTTGGATGTCGGCGGTGCGTGGGCAATCGAGTTGGTAGTTCGCGTCAGTGCTTTCCCACCAAGCATCGGCGTCTGGGGTGAGCCATTTTCCGTCGAGCTTGAGGCTGATCGGGGCTGACTTAAAGTTGGTTATAAGGTCGAGCTGGTAGGATGCATTTTGTTGGTTGAACTCGAGTCGGGTATTTTCTGCGAGATAGTCTTGGTAGGAAATGTTGGGGAGGTCGAGTGCGCAGGTGATTTCCCAATTTTGCATGGGGGCGAGCCAGTTGTGGAAAGTGGCTTCTATGTGGTTGAGTTTAAAGTCGAGAGGTAGTTCGATAGCGAAGCGTTGCTGGATGGTTTCGGCATCGAGGTAGCCGCTGGTGAGTTCGGCGTTGATAGTGGTGTCGACATCGATATCGAGTGTGGCGCTTAGGAATTGGAGGTTGGCGTTTCCGAAGAGGTGGTTTTGCCAATTAAAGTGGGCAGAGTTGATCGCGATTTCTGGGAGGACTTCTAGACGAGTGAGGTCGATGCTGCCGTCATTCCAGGTGAGAGTGACATCTTGCACGGGGGTGCTGCGTTCTGAGCGATCACTGGCTTGGAAGTGAGTGAGTTGGTAGGTGTTACTATTGGTTGCGTGATGGAGCTGACCGAGCGTGAAGTGGGCGAGAAGGTTTTCGGATTTGAGGAGGGTGAGCTCGATTTCGCTGAGGGTGATTTCTGGTTGATAAAGCCAGCGGCGTATGAGCTTGAGGGTGTCTTTTATTTTTGTCTGGCTCTCTTCTTTGTTTTCGGAGGAGACAAATTTATCGATGTCTAGAATGATGATGGCATTCGAGATGGAGGCAGAGCGGATTTTGCCATGGATGAGTTCGCGTAACAGCCGGTAATCGGCATCAACTTTAGCTACTTGAATTTTTTGCAGCCCAGCAGATCCAATGTAGTCGAAGTCAGTAATGGTGAAGCCGTGGGCGAGAGTGCCCTTGACGGTGCAGTCGCCAGTCATTCCCTGATTCGCCAAGGCATAATTGATGCCGTAATGGGCGGCTTTTCGTGCGACTGGGCCGTTGATGACCCAAAGAAGGGCGACAAGTATGGTGAAAACCCAGAGACAGCGCTTTGGCCATTTACGCTTTTTTGGTGGTGATGATTGAGAAGAATTTTCGGCCATGTGAACTACACTGGTAGTGTGTGACAACTGTGCAAAAAAGTCGGGGATAGGTAAAGAAAAGACCACAGTCGCTGGGCGATCTGTGGTCTTTTGAAAAAGGAAGTAGTTCTTGAATTTAGGTAGTCGCGATTTCTTCAGGGAGTTCACCACCGTGACGGATGTCTGTGGCGGTGGTCATGAAGATAACGTCTTCTGCAATATTTTCTGCAAGATCGCCTACGCGTTCGAGCCAACGTGAGATGAACAAGAGGTGGAGGTAGTCTTTGTGTTTACCTGTATCGCCTTCGAAGCATTTTGTGAGTTGCTTGGTGGCTTTCTTGTGTAGTTTCCCCACGACGTGGTTAGCTTGCAAAACGGTAGCAGCGAGTTCTTGGTCACCATCAGCGTAGGCGGCAAGAGCATCGGTGAGCATCTTGTTTGCTTGTTGGAAGATTGGTTCGATAAGGGTGACTTCAGGTAACTCAGGGTTGCGAATAATCTTGCGTGAGCGTTTCGCGATACTGACTGCGTGATCGGAAATACGTTCGATGTTGTTGGTGATCTTCATTGAAGCCACCACGATACGGAGGTCGCTCGCGAATGGACGGTACTTAGACATGAGGAGCATGCCAGCCTCGTCGATTTCGATCTCGAGCTGATCTACGTCTTCGTCTTCTGCAATAACGTCATTACAGAGTGTTGCGTTGCGTTCAAAAAGCCCTTGCAGCGAGCGCTCAAGATTTTGTTGAGCGAGGCAGCCAATGCTGACTGTTTTATTTTTAAATTCCTTAAGAGCTGTATTAAAGTCGCTGAGGATGTGTCCGCCGGTGTCCATATTTAGTTAGAGTTGGGGTATTATGTGTGAGATCGATTAGCCGAATCGACCTGAGATATAGTCTTCAGTTTGTTTGACTGATGGGTTGGAGAAAATTTTCTGAGTGAGATCGTATTCGATGAGTTCACCGAGGTAGAAGAAGGCTGTGTTATCAGAGATACGAGAAGCCTGCTGCATGGAGTGGGTGACGATCACGATGGTGAAGTCCTTACGGAGCTCGGTGATGAGTTCTTCAACTTTGGCGGTAGCAATCGGGTCGAGAGCTGAGCAAGGTTCATCCATTAGAATGACTTTTGGTTGAACTGCTGTGGTGCGGGCGATACAGAGACGTTGCTGCTGACCACCTGAGAGGCCGAGGGCTGAGTCTTTTAGTCGGTCTTTTACTTCGTCCCAGAGAGCGGCACCTTTGAGGGCGCGCTCGACGGCTTCATCGAGAGTATTTTTATCTTTGATGCCTTGGATACGGAGGCCGTATGCGACGTTGTCGTAAATCGATTTTGGGAATGGATTATATTTCTGGAAAACCATGCCAACTTGTTTGCGGAGCTCGATAGATGAGACTTCTTTGGCGTTGATGTCTTGGCCCATGATGCGGATTTGGCCAGTAGTGACGCGGGAAGTTTCGACGAGGTCGTTCATGCGGTTGATACAGCGCAGGAGAGTGGATTTACCACAACCTGAGGGTCCGATGAATGCGGTGACCTGTTTTTCCGGGATTTCGAGGCTGATGTTGCGGAGTGTATTGGTTTTTCCGAGGTCGTAGCTGAAGGAGACGTCGTCGATCTCGATCATGGTCTTACCTGCAGGTGTCTGCTGAGGGATGGATTCCATAGGAGTGGATGTTGCTTGTGTGGTGGGAGCTTCTTGCTGTGGAGCGCTGGCTTCCGTTTGTATAGCTTCTTTGGCAGCGGTGGCTTCTAGAGTTGGCATAACTGTGAGAATTGTTTGTGAGTTTGAGGTGTTACCATTTGATCTTGTTACGGATGCGGATACGCAGCCAGACGGAGAATGCGGCAAAGGACATGACAATCATCATGAAGACGAGCACTGAGCCATACTGCATAGGTTCAGTATACTCTGATTGTGGAATTCTGCCAGCAACAGTGTAGATGTGGTAAGGTAGTGCTTGGACGGATTGTTGAAGGAATGCGAGGAATGCGTCGAAGCCTGTTTCGTGAATGGCTTCCCACGGCAGGTCTGAGCGTTCTGCAACAGCAGCGGTGAACATGATCGGGGCTGTTTCACCTGCTACACGTGTGATGCCGAGGATGGAGGCTGTAAGAATACCTGGGAAGGCGTATGGGAGGACGGCGGTGCGGATGGATTGCCATTTGGTTGCTCCGAGGGCGAGAGATGCTTCTCGGAATCCCATCGGCACGGCACTCAGTGATTCTTCACAGGAGGTGATAATGACTGGCATCACCATGATGGCGAGGGTGAAGCCACCAGCGAGCATACAAGTTCCCCAACCTTGGAAGGAGATATATGTCCAGCCATCGTAGAAGAGGGTACTATTGGCTGCTGAAGCTTTATCGGCGAGCTCTGAGGTTTTCATTTCTTCAGTCTCTACGTAAATTTTCTTATTCTCGATTTCACGTTGGCCTGGTTCACTGGCGATCGGTACGAGTGGAATGATGAACTTACTTTCTGCATTTGGCGTGCTGGTGATGGTCGGCGCGAGAATTACGAAGAGACCGAGGCCGAAGAGACCGAATACGATAGATGGGACACCGGCGAGGTTGAGCATGGCGAGGCGAACCGACTTAATGAAGTTGCCTTGGGCCGCGTATTCGTTGAGGTAGACTGATGTAGCGATCCCGGTGAAGAGAGCTACGATCATGCAGATAATTACGAGGAGGGCGGTACCAACGATCGGCCCGAGAATACCACCACCTGAGTAGGAGTGTGTTTTCTCACTGAGGGTGCGGAATTTTCCAGTATCTTGGTTAGCGAGGCTGATTGCTTCGTAGTCTTCGATATCGAGGCGGAGCTCAGTGTCTTTAGTAATGGAGAAGCTGATATATGATTCGGCTTCTTCCACTGCTTTTTCGTTGGAGGTGACCAGTCCAGGGTTTTCTGAGACGAGAGTTTTGTATTCATCGGCAGGGGCGTGCAGGCTGATTGGCTTTTTGTTGTTGAAGACAATAGAGCCCTTGGCCGTGTTGTGCTGGCTGGTTGCACCCTTGCTGGAGATGATGTCGAGAGCCTGCGGGCTGAGGGTGTGTGTACCAGCAGGGAGGGTGAAGTTGTAGAAAGTGGTCTTCTGCGGGATGGTTTCTTGTGATGCTACAGGAAGAGTTCCACGTTCATCTTCGGAAAAGGCCATGAAGAAGGCTCCTGATTCAATGGTGATTGTTTGGGTCTCAGGGATGACGACTTGGTTGATTTTGTCTGGCTCGTCATCGGCAAATGTTTGGCGCATTTGGAAGATGAGGTCAGTTGGGACAAGGGCGTCGTGGGCAGCCTTACCCATTGGGTATTCACCTTGAGCGACAGTGACTTTAAATTTAGAGAGGTTTAGCTCTTTGGTTTCGACCTCTGCAGGGATGAGCTCTGGTGCGAACTTTTTGAAGCTTTCAAATTCGTTAGCATTCAGGGTGAATTGTTTGTCAGCGTCTAGTGTGAAAGCGACTGGAGTGGTAGTGTCACGTTCATCGTAACGCAGATAGAAGTCGTCATTTTGTTTTTCGAGGTTCTTGAGGTAGCCTTCGCCGATAATGGAGCCTGGCTGGACCTCGAATTCTGTGTATTTGAAGACTCTCTCAATATCTTTGATGTTAGCGAAGACTTCTTCTACCCGTGCGTTGGTGCTCAGGATGGCATCGAAATTCTCTTCTGGGATTTGGATGTTGTCGGCTTTTTCGACTTCGAGGACGTTGAGTGTTTGCGGCTTTCTGGTGAGGAAGTCGGTGCCCTTGGTGAGAAGGACGGGGGCGCCTTTGATGATGATGTCGCCAAAGATACAGAAGGCGCAGAGGATGATGAAGTAGGTCGCAAAGATGAAGAGAGAGCGTACAACGCTTTCCTTCTTCTTGCGGTTCTCTTTAGATTTGCAGAATGGGTTGGCCTGCTTTGGTTGAGGAGCGGACATGGTGTCTGTTGCTGTTAAAACTTAGTTAGAGGAAAGGTGAATTACTTATTGCTGAGCTTACGGAGTGTAGTCTGAGCGATGTAGTTGAGGGTGAGAGCAATGATAAAGAGAACGAGGCCGACCATGAAGAGGGCGCCCCAGTGGAGTGAGCCTTCGTCAACTTCTCCAATTTCTTGGGCGAGGATGCCGGTCATGGAGTGGGCTGGGTCGGTGATTGATTTCGGAATGGCGATGCGGCCGCCCATGACGAGGAGAACTACCATAGTTTCACCGATGATGCGGCCAAAGCCGAGGAGTACTGCGGCGATGATACCTGATGCACAACCAGGAATGATTACCTTCATTACTGTTTGGAGTGGTGTGGCGCCGAGTGCCAGTGAAGCTTCTTTGTATGCTTTAGGGACGTTGTTCAGTGCATCCTCTGCGAGGGTGAAGATGGTGGGTATTGCCATGAAGGCGAGGAGGAAACCAGCATTGAGAATGGTTAGACGACCTTCGGCTGGGAAGCCTGGAATCCATGCGAGCCATGGTTCTTGGGAGTAGTTCTGAATAAGTTCTCCGAGAACGACTACACCGAAGAAGGCGAGTACGATGGAGGGGATAGCTCCGATGAATTCGATGATTGGTTTGACGAATTTCTGCTCAGTTGGGGAGGCGAGTCGGTTGACATAGATGGCTCCGCCGACTGCGAATGGAATGGCTAGAACGACTGCAATAACTGCGACACAGACAGAACCGGCGAGGAGAGGGAGGATTCCGTAGAAATCCTGCCATGAGGAGTTTGAGACCCATTTGGTGCCGAAGAAGAACCCTGTGACCGCTGTTCCCATGCTCATGGGTTCTTTGTGGTCCCATGTTTCCATGGCGGAGCGCTTCTCGTCAAAGAGGTTAAAGATGTCTTTTTCAATATCAGAAATTTGATTAATACGGCGTTTCGCGAGTTTCGATTCAAACTCTTTGATGTCGGGCATTACAGCGAATCCTTCAGCTGTTTTAGCAGAAAGTTCTGCTAGCATTTCCTTGTGCTTAGGAAGGCTGGCGTAGAGTGGAGCATTGAGCGAGGCGTAGTCAGGTTCAACAGTGAGAACGCGTTGGGACTCGATGAGATTGCGCTGGCGGGATTCTGCTGAGTTTGCGAGTTCGGCACCTTTAAGTAAGGCTTCTTTACGTGCTGCAGCGGAAGAATAGGTGACTGCCTGGCTTTTGTTGGTACGAGCGATTTCGCGAATTTCGGAGAGAAAGTTTTGGAATTCTCTCTGTGGTTCTTTGAAACTGGCGCTGGCAGCGACGATATCTTGGAAAGCCTTAGATTCGTCGAGAGCGGCTACTTTGGCTTTTTCCTCAGCTTTGATTTTATCTGTAAAAGCTGTGTTGGATTCACCAGTAACAATGCTTTCGACTACCGATTGGCGGATCGGCTCGAGATACTGTTTGTCAGTTTTCCAAGATTTGTTGGCGAGCTTATTGTAATCTAGCTCCTGGACTGCGATAGTGGCTGCTGCTTGCAGGCGTTCGCGAGCTGCGGAAAGGTTTTTTTCAGCTGCAGCGATTTGCTGGGGTGTGCTGGTTTCTTCGTCTTTGAGGTCTTCGAGAGCAGACTCAGCGCGCATGAAATCTTTACGCTCAGAGGAAATGACTTTTAAAACATCACGTTTAAATTCTGCGTGGATGGAACGAACGCGGTAGAGAGGGCCGAGTTGGTATTGGATTTCGTATTCACGCGCTTGAATGGCGAGTGAGGAAAGTTCTTTTTGGGCAGTGAGTTGGTCAGAGGCGAAGTCGGTGAACTCTTGGCCAGATTTACGATAGAGTTCAAGTTTGTCTCTATACTGCGGGAAGAATGAGTAGGAGTGGTAAACGAGGAAGAAAATGATGAGGCCGATCACAAGGATGGCGAGAGTCGCATTTCCGCCGAAGAAATATCTAATGGCGTCTTGTTTGCACAGGCCAAATAGTCTGAAGCCACCTGGCTTACAAAATGGGGTGGCTGGATTTGTTTTTTTGCTCGATTTCATAGGTGCGACTTTTTTGGTGGGGAGAGAGCGAAAAATTCCTCAGTTAGTCAAGAGGACACCGCACAAGTTAAACACTGTGCGGTGTCCCAAAATTATCCCTGTGTGTTATGAATAAATCGGATAATAAAAAGCTTACTTAACTGGGGAGATGAAGCCAACTTTGTCGATGACTTTACCTGCTTCTTTAGTAGTAGTTGCCCAGTCGATGAACTTCTTCACTTCGCCAGTTGGTTGTCCAACTGTGTAGTAGTAAAGCTTACGTGAGAGTGCGTAATCAGCAGCGTTCTTAGGCTCTGGAAGGACTCCATCGATAGAAGTCGGAGCGATGCCGCTTTTGCCGAGGTATGCGAGGCCGACGTAGCCGATGCCGTTAGCATTCTTAGCAACTTCTTGAGCGATTTGCTCGTTACCAGCCATTTTCTGAGTGTTCTTACCGTAATCTACGTTGTCCATTCCAAGCTTCTGGAATGACTTGTATGTGCCGGAAGATGTGTTGCGTGTGAATGCTTTGATTTCACCAGCTTTACCACCAACTTCAGACCAGTCAGTGATAGTTCCTGTGAAGATGCCTTTGACTTGGTCTTTAGTGAGTTCCTTGACGTCGTTCGCTTCGTTTACGATTACAGCCATCATGTCGAATGCAGCAACGTGCTCAACGAGGTCTTTGCCTGCAGAGGAGAAGTTATTTTTTTCTGAAGACTTAACAGCGCGTGAAGACATACCGAAGTCAGCTGTGCCTGCGAGGAGGTTAGTAAAGCATGTGGAAGAACCTTCTGCTGCGATTTCGAAGCTAACGTTGTTGCCGTCTGCTTTGTATTTTTCAGCAAGCTGAGGAACCATTTTAGCGCCGAGTGTGTCAGAGCCTTTTACGACGAGTTTTGTTTGTGCGGAAGCTGTTGCAGAGATTGCGAGGCCAGCTACGATTGCTTTTACGATTGTGTTGAATTTCATCGTGAGTATTTAGTTAATTGTTTCTCCGGTTTCGTTGGAGCGCTCGCACAATCATGTGAAAATGGTGATCTGCCAAAAAGAAATGCGGAACGAAGTTGTCACATTTGTAATTATCTTACAATGAGTGGATAGTGTTGTTTATTGAGATTGGTTGTTTGGGTGGTTTGCTTGGGTGCTGGGGGTGATAATGGTGAAGGTGGTGCGAATGCCTGGTTTTGAGGTGGCTTCGATAGTGCCGTTATGGGCTTCGATCGCGCGTTTGACGATGGATAGGCCGAGCCCAGTGCCCTTGATATCAGATTGAGTGTGGTGTTTATCAACGCGGTAGAAGCGCTTGAATATGAATGGGAGGTGGGATGAAGGGATACCGATGCCGTTATCGCTAATTTTGATTTGGATATTTTCTTTGCCGAGTTTTTTTATGGCAATGGTGACTTTCAGTTCGCGCTCAGGGTTCTGCTTGATCGCGTTTTCTACGAGATTGAACATGACTTGAGTCCAGTAGAATCGATCGCCAGTGATGACGAGCTCAGGTTCTTTGTATTCGCGAATGACTGTGGCATTGCTGGTGGTGATAAGTTGATCGAGGCGTGCGAGTACGTCTTCTGCGCATTCTATGAGGTCAAATGGTTCGCTGTTGAGAGCAGCGCTTTCTCCTGACTCTAAGCGGGATACGACGAGCATGTCGTCAACTAGGCGTGAGAGGCGTGAGCCATGGCGGCGCATGGTGATGAGAATGCGGCGAGAGATTTCAGGTTCCTCTAGTACATCATCATCGATGAGGTTTTCGAGGTAACCGTTGATAATGGCGAGTGGGGTGCGCAGTTCGTGGGAGGCATTTGCGACGAAGTCGGTTCGGATTTGCTCGGTTCGGTGCTCGGTGCTGACATCGCGGAGGATGATGCAGTGGAGGGGGTCTGCCTTATGGTTCGGCAGAGGGGTGACTTGAATGACCCAAGCGGTTTCTCCTTCTGTTGAATTCCCGCCGAGGGCGTGGCTGCTGGCGGAGAGGGTGAGTTTTTTTTGTGAGGCTTTCCCTAGCTGAATCATGTGCTGAATATTCTCAGTGAAGGTGGGGTTCATTAGGATTTCCGGCAGGTTTCGGCCAGTGAGTTCTTGATTGCGGAAAATTTCTTTTGCGCGTGAGTTGGTTTTCCTAATGTCGAGGTTGCGAGTGACGACGAAGAAGGCGTCACCGAGGGCGTCGAGGGTGACTTTGTTGTCGAGGATGACCTCGTCGAGTTCTTTACGGGCTTCGTCTCGTTGGGTCCTCGCACTTTTTACCTGGAGGTTTAGGCGACGGCGCTGAGTTTTGAGGTGGATGAAGAGATAGACGATTATCGAGGTGGCAATAATCGTGATGATAATTTCAGGAATCATAGGGTGGGGTTAGGTAAGGTGCTGAAAATGTATGTAGTGCTAGGCTACAGGTTCGTCAGTGATGCGGTATCCGACGCCGCGTACAGTCTCAAGATAGTTGGCGTGGGGTTCGAGTTTCTTGCGAAGGCGCTTCATGTGGGTGTCGAGAGTGCGAGAGTGGACGTCATCACTGTAGCCCCAGACCTCGCGTAGGAGTGTGCTGCGGTCTTGTGGGGCATTAACGCGCTCGCAGAGGAAGATCATGAGTTTGAACTCTGTGGAGGTGAGATCGACGATTTGTTCATCGAGGTAAAAGTTGAGGGTGTTTTTGTCGAATTTAAATGGTCCGAGCTCGAGGACGGTTCCGCTGCGCGTAGTCGATGTGCGCTTGATGACGGCTTGGACGCGAAGCATGAGCTCTTTTGGGCTAAATGGCTTGGTGAGGTAGTCGTCAGCACCTGATTCGAGGCCGGTGATACGGTCTTCTGTTTGCGCCTTGGCGGTGAGCATGATGACTGGGACGTTGCGCGTGCGTGGGTCGCGCTTGAGTTCGCGATTGACGGAAATGCCATCCATGCCGGGGAGCATGAGGTCGAGGATGATGAAGTCAGGTTTGACGCTCAATGCTTTATTGAGGCCATCGAGGCCATCATGCGCGGTGATTGTGTCGAATTGGTTACGTTGTAAATTGAAGGAAATGAGTTCCGCGATATCTACTTCGTCTTCAATGATGAGAATTTTTTGCATAGGAGTGTGAGGTGTCGTTTTTGTTGAATTGCTGGCTAGTGTAGGCCGCTACAGCATTATTGTTCTAGAATTGCTGTTGAGGTGGATGGAGTAAAAATAAAAAGCCGATGCTGATCTAATGATCAACTCGGCTTATGACGAATATGTGACGGTGGCAGTTTTGTCACAAAGGGGGTAATCATAGTAGATTACTTACATTACCGGGCTGACTTCTGCTGCGGTTTGATTCACGTGGAGGAGGTGGTTGGCAATGACATTGAGTTGGTTGTTCGTGTCAATATTAAGCATTTCCACTTTCACATTGCCTTTTGGCATGCGTTTCATTGCGGCTTTATTGAAGTTTTTGGTGAGGGCGCTAACTTCTTCACGGAATTGCTCCGCTTTTTCGGTCATCTCGGAGCTAGATGGTTTTAGCAGGCTTTCTTCAGTGAATGCGAGGTATTCGCCAATTTGGTTAGCGAGCTCACGAATCGAGCCAGATTGTTCTGAGCTGAAAAGGCGGCCTTTTTTGTATTTCCGCTCGGCAAGTTTTATGAGTCGGTAGATGGCGTCTGAGCATTCTTCGAGTTCGGCGGTGATGCGAAGTAGGCCGGTGATGCGTTCCGAGAGGTGAGGCGAGGTTTCTTGTGAGGTACAGCTGACGAGGTACTCGGTGATGTCATGCATCATGAGGTCTGCTTCGTCTTCCATGGCTTTAAGTTTTTTGACCTGTTCGCCCATGTCTTCTTCTGGATTTTCGAAAACGTGGATGTATCCTCGGAACATTTCAGAGCAATGATTGGCTAAACTTGAGACAGCGCGTTCGGCTTCTACGATATTGAGTTCACCGAGGTCGACAAGGGACTGAGAAATGTATTTGAGGCGATTGGGGGCAGCTTCAGCATCGTCGGTGTCTTTAATGAGGTGTTCGACGAGTTTGGCGATTTGCGGGACAAACCAGACGAGCATTGCGATGTTGATCAGGTTAAAGCTGGTGTGGAAGACCGCGGTAGCGAAGGCGACTTCTGATTTTCCAAAGTCTTGTTTGGCGCTCTTTAGAGAATCGGGGAGAAGGTCGGCAAATGACCAGACGAAGCCGGTGAAGAGGTTAAAAATGACGAGCATCCAGACGACGCCGATCATGTTGAAAATGAGGTGGGCGCGTGCTGCGCGGCGGGCATTAATGTTAGCACCAAGCGAGGCGAGCCAAGCGGTGATGGTGGTGCCGATATTTTCGCCGAGAACGATGGCGGCTGAGTTTCTGAAGGCGACAAGTGGGTCGTCGCCTAACCAGCCATTCATAGCAAAGGTGATGGTGATGGCCATGGCGGCAGAGGAGCTCTGAACGGTGAGGGTGAGAAAAATTCCCGCGATCATGAATAAAATGACGGAAGCGAAACCAGTGCCTTGGATCCAAGTGACAATGGACTGGAGCAGTTCAATGGTTGCCATGTCTCCAGAGTTGACCGCTCCTTTGAGGTCGGGGACAGCTGCTTTAAGTTCGCCAAGACCAAAGAAGAGCAGGCCGAAACCAATGAAGACCTCGCCGTAAGATTTCCATTTTCCTTTGCTGGCAAAGAACATCGGGAGGCCAATGCCGATGATTGGGAGGGCTACTTTTGATACGCTAAATTTACCGATAGTAGCGACGATCCAGGCGGTGATAGTGGTTCCTAGGTTCGCTCCCATAATTACCCCAATAGACTCAATGAGTGTGAGGAGGCCCGCATTGACAAAGCTAACGACAAGAACAGTGGTGGCAGAGGAGGATTGGACTAGACTGGTGGTGAAAAGTCCTGTAAGTACCGCGCTGAAGCGGTTCTTCGTCATGGTTGCCAGCGCGCGGCGCATGCCGTTTCCAGCGACTTTTTGAATGCCTTCTGACATGACTTTCATGCCGTAGAGGAAAATGCCGAGTGCGCCGAGGATCGTGAGAAGAGTGAGCATCTGTTAGGTGGTTGTGTGACGATTCCGTCACAATTTGATTCACGGGGTTTGGCGACTCAGTAGGCCTCTGTCAAGGTGGAAGCCTAAAGTCAGAGGAGAAAATGAAATGACGTTTTGAATGAGTAGGGCTTGCTCATTGTGCGAGAAGGGTTGTAGAAGGCTATAGTGAAGGGATTAGGTGATAATGATGTTAGAGATGGGATACGTGAACGCATACTCGTAGCTGGCGATAAAAATGATGCTCGTTTGGTGGGCGAGCTAGCTTGTTCGCTCTTGTGGCATTATCGAATTGCGCACACTGGGTGCCAAGTGACGGATTTTCCGTACGAACTGACACGATCGTATCAATCAGGCAGTTGCTTAGTGGCGACGTACTCAGGAGTGGGGAAAGTGTTGATTGATGGCGAGTGGGTGATCTTGGAGAATGGAAGTGCCTGTTTGCTTCCACCATATGCGTTTAACTCCATTCAGGCAGTAGAGGGACGAGAATGGGGTTTTGTGTGGGTGAAATATTTAGAGGATGCTGGATCGCGACCGGTAGTGACTGCGATGTCACCAATATCGGGAAAGATGGCGGTGTCTCCGCTGTATCATGCGATTGTTGGTTTGCACGATGCATGTGAATCGGGGGAGTGCTTGTCAGCGCAGAATTTGTGGGTAGAGCTGATTCATAAATATGTGCTGCATTTTTCTCAACCCAAGGTCGAGGATGAGAGGGTGTGGCATCTCTGGATGGCGGTTGAAAAACGTTTAGCATACGCCTGGAGTTTGGAGGAGATGGCAACGATTGCTAAATTGAGTAAGGAGCAACTCAGACGGCTCTGCCAAAAGCAATTTGGGCGCAGCCCGATGCAGCAACTTGCCTACCTGCGTATGCGGCAGGCACGCTATTTATTAGGGGCCACCCAAATGAAGATTGCCAACATCGCCGCGCAACTGGGCTATGCTGATAGTCACAGCTTTACCAAGGCGTTTAAGAAACTGAATGGAATCAGTCCTTCGGCGATGCGGATGTAGGGATCTTAATTTGATTCGTATTCTTCTTTCTCGTGCTTTCTACCGAGGTAGATACCGAGGAGTCCCCAGATGACTGCGACTCCCGCTCCTACGAGTAATTTGGAAGAGAGTCCTAAGTTGAGGAAGCCGTCACCTAGGAATGCGAGAGTCCAAATCCAGAACACATCGGCTCCGCGGTAAACAGCAACATCGATGATTGGTTTGGTTTTGAAGCGCGCTTCTTTGTCGACTCCAGTGTAGAGGATTTCGCGAGCAGGGCGAGTGATCGAGTAGTTACCCGCTTTTCTGAGTACTTGGAGAGCCAAGACGAGGAGAACTGCCGGGTTCATTGAGAGAACCACCAGTAAGACCGCAGTTACAATAGGGACTATGGAGAGTGAGGTGGAGAGTCCAAATTTACGAGCAATGCGGTTCGCTGCGAAAATTCCCAATAGAATAGTGAGGCCGTTAGTAACGAGGTCGAGCCAGCCTAGGAGTTCAGTCCTTTCTGCCTTGACATGGTCAGCAAGTAGATCGCTCTGGGTGACGTAAAAGAATGTGCTAATTCCTGAGTAGAGGAATATGAATCCAGCGATGCCAAGAAGGCGCTTATGCGTGATTAATTCGCTGAAACCTGAAAACGGGTTGGGGCTTAGCTTTGTTTGGCTATCATCTTTGAATTCTACATCTTCATATTTTCGGTTGAGAATGTAGATAATAGGTAGGACCGCTAAGAGAGCCATGGCTGTGACTAATAGGACGTTCTGGAGCTGCATGTTCTCCGGAAAAATGATCATGATGGAGGGGCCAATGATGCCACCTAAGCTGGCGCCAGTGTTGATGAATCCGAAGAGGCGTTTACTTTGCTCTTTAGTGTGATGTTGTGAGATGTAACTCCAAAATACAGATAAGTGAAAGAGGCTAAATACACTACTCCAGCAGTAGAAAACTTTACCTAGTATGGCTCCGTCAAAATTTAGGCTAAAAGCTGTATAAATAGCCAGAAAGCTGAGGGCGAAAAGTACAAAGGCCGATGGAACTAAGCGTTTGAGGGAGGTCCTAGATGCGAAGAAATTGTAGATCGATACGGCAATTGTGGAGGCAAGGAAGGTGTAACTCCACTGGATAGCTCGGCTTGTGTCCCCCCAATCACTTGGCAGTATGTCCCTCGCATTTTTAACGATGTTATACGAAGACATCAGGATAAAGATGAAAAGGAATGCTAGGAGGGTGGTGAGGACCTCGTGGGGTTTAATTTGCGTGAGACGCGTGAACCAGTTTTCTTTGGACATTTAAAGTAAGGAGAAGTTAGAGCTTTATAGAGCGAGAGCGTGGCGCGTCAACTTGTGAGTTTCGGACGAGCCACGCTCTCTAATCACACACGAGAGATATTAAAAAAGAGTGTTGCTGATCACGCAGTGCAAGGCCATCGCTGAGTCAGTGGGTATCTGCTGACTCGTGTTGTGGGTGACAGTGTGGGATGGGTGCATGAAAAATTGTGCAAGTGAATGCATGTTGGGTCGTGTATGTGGCATGTAATTGAGTGGATTCATGTCTAGCATACGAGGGAGAAATCTACACTTTATCCATGACTATGTGTCCAAAATCCACATTTGATCTATTTTTTCTCAAGAAAATAGATTTGGTAGCAGCCGCGCGCCAGAGCGTTGGCATTGACTTGCTTGCCATCGCCAGTGGTTGAACTGCGGATGGTGAAGCTGTCGTTTTTTGGGTGGTATTGGCTCACAACGAAACTGTGGCGCTCGTAAAGCACGTGAGTGTTAGATCGCGTGAGTTCTTGGTAGTTGCTGACATCTACGGCCACTGGGCTGATGTGGAGTTGCTGGATGATGATTTTTTTAGCGAGCGGGGTAGTTTTTGGTGTGAGTTTTCTGAGGCTGTAGTTGGAGCAAAATTGCTTTACATGTTCGTGGGTCGTTGTGGGCTTGGGGAGGGTGAAAATGGAGCGGAGGTTGGTGGTGGAACGGAGATTAGTGTGATTGGTGAGGACTTGTTCTTTCTTAGTGGTGTTCCAAGTTTCAGCTTTGCGGCTGAGAAACATTTCTCGGGTGACGGCATGTCTAGCATGGCGCAGGTTGCGCATGGCCATGGGGAGATCGAGTTTAAAGAACGAGGAGTAGGGGAGGTCTTTTTCAAGGCTGACTCCGTGTTGTTGGAGGAGTTTGAAGTCGTCTTTGATATGGCCGGACTCTTTGTAGTAGACTTCGACGGTGCGGCGGGTGGCGCGTTCGAGCTGGCTGGCGATCATTTTGTCAAAAGATCCGTAATCTTTTAGATAGTGGCGGACGAAGAGTTCACGCTCGGAAAGGTCTATGTGTTTGCCTGTGGCTTTCCAGAATTCGGCTTCGATAAGTGCGAGGGTAGCGAAACTGTGACAGGAGCCGACATTGTCTTGATCGATCTTATGATTCCAATAGTCGCGTGCGTTGGAATGCAGAGTAGTGCAGAGTAGAGTGAGACATATGGCGATACCTTGGAGCACGAGTTGGACTGTGGAGCTTGGAGCTGTGAGTGTGAAGTATCTTTTGTGTCCTTCGGTAAATGTCATGGTGAGTTGGCTTGACTGTTTAGGTGGGGGCTGGATCTATTTTGCTCTTACTGAGCACCTAAGATCTAGGCTCAAGATATTGAGAGGGGTGAAGCTGGTGATTACGGAAGTCTATGGAGTTTTTTTTATGAAATTCGCATAGAGTGATTGCCAAATGGTTGGGGGCGATGTAAGCAGCGCTGCAAGTAACTCGGCACTAACCTATTTAGGGTCGAAACACGAAAGGACCATTCAAATGGCTACAGATCTATCCAAATACAGAAACATCGGAATCTTCGCGCACGTTGATGCGGGTAAGACCACTACAACAGAGCGTATCCTGTCTCTTACAGGCAAAATCCACAAGATCGGTGAGGTTCACGATGGTGAGTCCACAACTGACTTCATGGAACAAGAAGCTGAGCGTGGTATCACTATTCAGTCAGCAGCAACTACTTGCTTCTGGAAAGACCACCGTTTCAATATCATTGATACTCCAGGACACGTTGACTTCACTGTTGAAGTTTACCGTTCCCTTAAGGTTCTCGATGGTGGTGTTGGTGTTTTCTGTGCGTCTGGTGGTGTTGAGCCTCAGTCTGAAACTAACTGGCGTTATGCTGATGAGTCCGAAGTTTCCCGTGTTATCTACGTAAACAAGCTCGACCGTATCGGTGGTGATTTTTACCGCGTGGTTGATCAGGTGAAGAACATTCTCGGTGCTACGCCACTTGTGATGGTTCTCCCTATCGGAATCGAGTCCGACTTCGTAGGTGTTGTTGATCTTCTTACTCGCAAGGCATGGGTTTGGGATGACTCTGGTCAGCCTGAAAACTACGAGATCCAAGACGTGCCTGCTGACATGGTGGACAAAGTTGAGGAATACCGTGCGCAACTCATCGAAACTGCTGTTGAGCAGGATGATGAACTCATGATGGAGTACCTCGAGGGTAATGAGCCAAGCATGGAAGACATCAAGCGTTGTATCCGCAAGGGAACTATCGCTCTTGACTTCTTCCCTACATACTGTGGTTCTTCCTTCAAAAACAAAGGTGTTCAGCTCGTTCTTGACGCAGTTGTTGATTACCTTCCTAACCCGACAGAAGTAGATCCTCAGCCTGAAGTTGACCCAGAAGGTAACGAGACAGGTAAATTTGCTACAGTAACTACTGATGGTCCTCTCCGTGCTCTTGCATTCAAGATTATGGATGACAAGTTCGGTGCGCTTACATTCACTCGTATTTACTCAGGTGTGCTTAAGAAGGGTGATACTGTTCTTAACAGCTTTACAGGTAAGACTGAGCGTGTTGGTCGTCTTGTTGAGATGCACGCTGATCAGCGTACAGAGCTCGACTCTGCGCAAGCAGGTGACATCATTGCGCTTGTAGGTCTTAAAAACACTCAGACAGGTCACACGCTTTGTGATCCTAAGTCTCCAGCGACACTTGAGCCAATGGTGTTCCCAGATCCAGTTATCTCCATGGCTGTTGCTCCAAAAGACAAAGTGAATGCGGAGAAGCTCGGTGTGGCTATTGGTAAAATGGTCGCTGAGGATCCGTCTTTCTATGTTGAAACTGACGAAGATTCAGGCGAAACTATCCTTAAAGGTATGGGTGAGCTTCACCTCGACATTAAGGTGGATATTCTTAAGCGTACACACGGTGTAGAAGTAACAGTAGGTGCTCCTCAGGTTGCTTACCGTGAGTCAATCACTAAAACAATTTCTGATTCTTACACACACAAGAAGCAGTCTGGTGGTTCTGGTCAGTTTGGTAAGATTGATTACACGATCGAGCCAGGTGAAGCAGGTTCAGGCTTCCTTTTCGAATCATCCGTTGTTGGTGGTAATGTTCCTAAGGAATACTGGCCAGCAGTTGAGAAAGGTTTCAGACTTTCTATGGACCAAGGTGTGCTTGCAGGTTACCCAATGGAAGACATTAAGGTGACTCTTACTGACGGTGGTTTCCACGCAGTTGACTCCTCTGCAGTAGCATTCGAGATCGCAGCAAAGGCAGCGTACCGTGCTTCTATTCCAAAGGCTGGACCACAGATTCTTGAGCCAATCATGAAGCTTGACGTCTTTACTCCTGAGGAAAAAGTCGGTGATGTGATCGGCGATCTTAACCGTCGCCGCGGCATGATTCAGTCTCAAGATACGACTCCATCTGGTGTGATTCGCATTAAGGCTGAAGCAGCGCTTTCTGAAATGTTCGGATACATCGGTGATCTTCGTACAATGACATCAGGTCGTGGTCAGTTCTCCATGGAGTTCTCCCACTACGCACCATGTCCGAAGAATGTTTCTGAGAAGGTGATTGCAGAAGCTGCTGAGCGTAACGCTAAGTAATTTCTCTAAATCTTAGATTTTAAAACAAGGCGGCCGACGATTAATTTCGTCGGCCGCTTTTTATTGTGCGCTCACAAGGGGCGTTGACTTTAGGCTTAAGGTTCTATGTGTGGAGGTGAGGGAGGGTAGCTGGATGATACCGCAAGGTGGTGGTTTGAGGGGGTGGAGACTAGGGGGGATAAAATAAGAGGTGCTGGTCTCCGCTGGGGATTTATCTATCTGTAGCCCAATTTTTCACAGGGTGGCAGCGTGCTGGTGGGAGGTATTTAGGATGACTATTGAAATGCTTCGAGTGCTGAAGCGTTACTTCCTCGGTGAAGACTGGAAAGTGTGTGATAGCTAGCTTAGTTGTTCGTTGATTTTCATTTGAGGTTAAAAGTAAAAGCCTCAATAGTCAGGCTGACTATTGAGGCTCTGTTGAAATTACCCTTCTCAGTTGAGTTTATTTACGCTTGCGGCGGAAGAGGGCGGCGCTGGCTCCAAGTAAGAGGAGTGACACAGAGCTTGGTTCAGGTACCGCTGTTGTGCTGCCGCCAACTGTTGGTGGGACGCCGTCGCCGTCTGGGTCGAATACAGTAGTTTCGCCATCTTTGTCTTTAAAGACCACGGCATCAATATCGAAGCTGAGTCCATGTGATGATGGGCCGTCGTCATTGAGTGAGCCGAGGCGAAGGATGGTGGATGTGAAGTTATTTGAGGTAATCGTGCCGTTGTTATCGATGTTGCCATTACTCCAGTCTTGGAGGGTGAATCCACTGATATCGTTGAATCCTCCAGAAGGATCACTGGTGCGGTTCCCGGTTAGGATGATTTCAACTCCGTTCCAAGTGGCTACGATTGTGGTGCCTGCGCTGGTGATTCTGGCGTCGAGTCCGAAAGGTGTGGCGTCTACCCATGGTTGATAGTTACCTTTTCCAGAGCCGATGCCGGGTGTTGCGTAGGCTGCTGTTTGAGTGGCTAAGAAATCGATGACTCCATCTGCAGTCATATCAATGCCGATACTGTCATCATAATTTCCAGTAGTATCTAGAATGATACGCACCTCTTGTAGTTCGTAGCCGTTTGCGCCATCGATTGTAAGGGAGCGTTCATCATAAAGTTCAGTGCCGCCTTGGCTGAATCCTGATAGGTTCCATGCTTGGTTGTTGGATACGTCGTTTTGTGTAATAGTGACAGCGTAGGCGGAAGATGCGAGGATGAGGCTCGTGCAGGTGGGGAGAAAAAGTTGTCTTGTTTTCATGTTATTGGGGAGAGCTGGGGTGAAGTTCGGGATTTCAATAGATTCGCTTATGCGAGTGTGCAAGTAATTTATGTTCAGTGGGGTGACAATTTACGTATGAGAGGTGTTGGTTTAATTCAGGTGTAGAGGCTTTAGTTGCGGTTGTGTGCTGTTTCGGAGGTAGGAGCGCAGAAAAAATATTGAGATAATTTCCTCTTTCCGCTTGCCGAATGTGTAGTGATGGGTTAAAGCCCCCGCCCGCCTTCGTATCTGCAGCGCATTTATGAAGGATTCGGTAGCGCTTAAGCTAAGCATTCAGAACTAACAAGCTGACCCGCAAAATTATGAAACCATCAATGCAAACATACTATCAGGAGAAGGTAGTGCCAGCTCTCAAAGAGGAGCTCAAGTGCACTAACCCTCACCAGGTGCCTAGTTTGGAGAAGATCGTTGTTACCACACACTGTGGTGGCGCATCTGACCGCAAACAGGCTGTAGAAGACGCAGTCGAAGAGATCTCTAAGATCACTGGCCAGAAGCCAAGTGTTTCTTACGCTCGTAAGTCCGTCGCTAACTTTAAAGTCCGTGCAGGTGAAGCTGTAGGTGCCCGTGTTACTCTCCGTGGTGCACACATGTGGGAATTCCTCGATCGCTTCATTCACATCACTGCTCCTAACATTCGTGACTTCCGCGGTATCTCGCCGAAGAGCTTCGATGGTCAGGGTAACTACGCAGTCGGTATCGCAGATCAGTCCATTTTCCCAGAAGTTGAGCTTGATCAAATCAAGCGCCAGATCGGTTTCGACCTTATCTTCGTAACTTCTGCGACTACAGATGACGCAGGCCGTGCACTTCTTCGTGCACTCGGTATGCCGTTCCGCGAGAACGCCAAGAAGGAAGAAGCAGCAGTCTAATTCCATTAACCACTAATTTTATATAAAGGAAAAATATTATGGCAGTTCTTAGCGACCCAATTTCCGATTTTCTTACTCGTTTGAAGAATGCTTCTTCAGCAGGTAACGAATCATTCTCCGCGCCTTACAGTAAAGCAAAAGAGTCCATCGCGGCAATTCTTGCTGAAGAAGGTTACGTCTGGAAGTACGAAGTTTCTGGCGAAGGCACCCAAAAGGTCATCGTTGTTACAGTAAAGTACTCTGACGCAGGTAAAGCAGTTCTCACCGGCGTAAAGCGTGTTTCCAAGCCAGGTCTCCGTCAGTACGTAGGTGCAGGTAAAGTTCCACGCGTTCTTAACGGACTCGGTATCTCAATCATTTCGACCTCTAAAGGTCTCATGACCGGTTCCGCAGCCAAGAAGGCAAACGTAGGTGGTGAGCACCTCGCTAACATTTGGTAACCCTAACTTAAGGAATAATACAATGTCACGAGTAGGACTCAAATCAATCACGCTTCCTGAGAAGGTCACAGTAACAGAGACAAATGGTCTCGTTGTTGTTGAAGGCCCTAAAGGTAAGCTCGACTTCCAACTTCCAGAGGGCATCGGCTTCTCACAGGAAGATGGCGAAGTAACAATCACACGCGCAAACGAGAGTCGCCAGCTTCGTGCCCTTCACGGTACAGCTCGCTCACTCGTTAACAACATGATCATCGGCGTATCTGCTGGATACTCTAAGGATCTTGAAATCATCGGTGTTGGTTTCCGAGCAAAGGTAGCAGGCAAAGCGCTTGACCTTAGTATTGGTAAATCGCACCCAGTTCTTCATCCAATCCCAGAAGGTCTCACAGTTACTGTAACTGAGAACACAAAGGTAAAGGTTGAAGGTATCGATAAGCAGGAAGTAGGACAGTTTGCGGCAGAAGTTCGCTCTTACTACAAGCCTGAGCCGTACAAAGGTAAGGGTATTCGCTACGTTGGTGAATACGTTCGTCGTAAGGCTGGTAAGTCTGTTGGTAAGTAATAAACGAACCAATTTAATCATCTCAAACTGAATTCATACAATGAGCAAACTCAATCGTAAATCAGTACGCCAGCGCATTCACAACCGCATCCGTAAAAAGGTGTCAGGTACAGCTGAGCGTCCACGTCTTGCAGTCAACTATTCTAACCAGCACATCTACGTGCAGGTGATCGACGACGAGGCAGGTAACACACTCACCGCAGCATCTTCTCTCGACAAGTCAGTCGAGAGTGCAGCTTCTAACGTTGCAACTGCTGCGCAGGTCGGTACTCTCATCGCAGAGCGCGCCAAAGAAAAGAACATCGAAGCAGTCGTATTCGACCGCGGTGGTCACCTCTTCCACGGTAAAGTTAAAGCACTTGCTGAAGCGGCACGTGAAGCAGGCCTCAAATTCTAATCATCCACGTAACCATGTCTGAAAATAAAGAAAACGCAGAAGCAAAACCAGCGGAAGCACAACCTGCAGCAACTGCAGAAGCTAAGCCAGCAGCTCCTACACAAGAGCGCGGTGGTCGTGGCGGTCAAGGTGGCCGTGGCGGTCAGGGTGGCCGTGGTGGCAAAGGTGGTCGCCGCGAGCGTCCACAGCGCCAAGCTCCTCCAAAACCAACTACCGAAGACGGTGTTGAACTCGTAGAGAAAGTCGTATTCATTAACCGCTGTGCTAAAGTGGTTAAAGGTGGTCGTCGTTTCTCCTTCTCCGCACTTATGGTATCCGGTACACACGAAGGTCGTGTCGGCGTAGGTTTCGGTAAAGCAAACGAAGTTACTGACTGTATCCGCAAGGCATCTGAAGACGCTAAGCGCGACATCAAGCGTTACTCAATCGTTGACGGCACTATCCCACACGAAACATACGCTGAGTTCGGCGGCGGCAAGGTTCTCCTTAAGCCTGCTTGTCCTGGTACTGGTGTTATTGCTGGTGGTGGTGTGCGTGCAGTCTGTGAAGCAGTCGGCATCCACAACGTTCTTGGTAAGTCACTCGGCTCTAATAACCACGCAAACGTAGTGAAAGCTACTGTTGCAGCTCTCGCTCAGCTTCGCACTCGCGAAGACGTGCTTAGCTCACGTGGTAAGCTTAAGCAGGAGTCTCTCTAAGTTAATCAGAAGTGGCCGCTGCAATTTAGAGCGGCTGCTTTTCCAACCATAGAAATTTAAGATAATGAATCTTCACAATCTCAAAACTAACCCAGGTTCCAAGCATCGCGTTAAGCGTCTTGGTAAGGGTGAAAGCTCCGGCCTCGGTAAAACATCAGGTAAGGGTCACAAGGGTCAAAAGGCTCGCTCCGGTTCCGGCGTACGCGTTGGTTTCGAAGGTGGTCAGATGCCAATTCACCGTCGTCTTCCTAAGCGTGGTTTCAACAACGTTCGTTTCGCGGACAAAGTTGTTGTAATCAACACTGCTCACCTCCAGAAATTCTTCGAAGAAGGTGACACAGTGAACGAAGAATCACTTCGTGCTAAGGGTCTTGTGAAAGGCGCTTTCGATCAAATTAAAGTCCTTGGTAACGGCGACCTCAGCAAGAAACTAACTGTTTCTGTTGATGCACTCAGTGCTTCCGCTAAGGAGAAAATCGAAAAAGCTGGCGGCTCTGTAGCCTAAGCATTTCGGCCTTTAAACTAGCTTCTAAAGCTATTTTGAACTTTTAGTGAGGAAGCGCTTGCGCGCTTCCTCACTTCTTTATATAGCCCCCGTCTCAATCTAACTAAATTATGATTTCCGCATTTGCGAATACTTGGAAAGTAGCCGAGCTACGTGAACGCATCATCTACGTACTGGTGATGATCGTTATTGTCCGTCTTGGTGTGCACATCTCACTCCCTGGCGTGGACGCCGGTGTGATCGACGCTCACATGAAAGCCATTGCTGAGAAGGGTGGTAGTGACAATGGTCTTCTCGACACCATGGCAACCATTTTCTCCGGTGGCGGGCTCCAGAAGCTTGGTATCTTTGCTCTTGGTATTATGCCTTACATTTCGGCATCGATTCTTATGCAGCTGATGACAGCTGTGATGCCTAAGCTTGCGAAACTTTCTCGTGAAGATGGTGGCCGTCAGAAGATCAACCAGTACACGCGCTTCATCACTATCATTATTGCGACTGTGCAGGGTGGTTTCCTCGCGCGTCAGGTCATGACTAATCCTGAGTCTCTTCCGTTCTTCAATGGCATTGGCCAAGTCGGAGACCTCACTCCAGGAGCAGGCTGGACCTTCATTCCTATTTTCACACTTTCAGTGGTTACCGGCACACTTCTACTTATGTGGATTGGTGACCAAATGACTGAGAAAGGTATCGGTAACGGTACTTCTATCATCATCACAGTGAACATTATTTCATCACTTCCAACGGCGCTTGCGCTGCTCTGGAAAACGATGATCAGCGGTGGCAGCCCAGCAGGCGCGGCTTTCGTTGTGTTCCTATTCGCTTTCCTTATCTTTGTGACAGCAGCGACAATTGCGATTACTCAGGCGCAGCGCAGAATTGCGATCCAGTACGCTAAGCGTGTTGTTGGTCGTAAGCAGTACGGTGGCCAGACTCAATACCTACCGCTCAAGCTTAACTACGCAAACGTGATGCCGATTATCTTCGCAACAGCTATTCTCGGTATTCCAACGATGATTGCCAACCAGATGTTCCCGACTGCAGACTGGGCGCTCAGCCTCAACCAGATTCTCGCATTTGACAGCATTTGGTACTACGTGATCGCTGGTGTGATGATCTTCTTCTTCTCCTACTTCTGGGTAGCGACAATGTTCCAGCCTTCTGAGATCGCAGAGAACCTCAAGCGTAGTGGTGGGTATGTTCCTGGTATCCGCCCAGGTGAGCCAACTGCTAAGTTCCTCGATTTCACGATGACCCGCTTGACTTTCGCTGGTGCAGTGTTCCTTACAATCATCTTCGCTCTTCCATTCGTAGTGTCTCAGATGCCGCGTATCATGTTCGGAATGGACCCACTGAATCAAATGATCACCGGTTTCTTTGGTGGTACCTCTCTGCTCATTATGGTGGGTGTGATTCTCGATATCATGCGTCAAGTTGAGACTCAACTTCTTCAGCGTAACTACGATGGTTTCCTCCGTCAGGGTAAGCTCAAGGGGGCAGTGGACCGTCGCAACAAGCAGATGGCGGCAAAGGCCAGCAACAACATGCTTTATCTCCTCGTGATCGTGGCAGTGTTGTTCATCCTCGGGATCGTGGCACTTTCTCTCAAAGGCTAATTCGCCTTCCATAAATATTTCTATGGCCGCTGTGCAATGTCACTAGCGGCCATTTTTATCTTAAAGTAATAGTTGGTAGATTTTATTGGCTTGTTAAGCTGAATCTTTGACCTCTGAACGAATAACTGAAATTTGTAAAATGCATCGTATCATTCTCATGGGGCCACCCGCATCTGGTAAAGGTACGCAGAGCCTGCGAATCCAAAAGTTATTGGGGATTCCAGCGTTGAGCACTGGGAACCTGCTTAGACGCGAGGTGGAATCAGGTTCTGAGCTGGGGGCAGAAGTGGAGACTTATCTCAATCGCGGTGCTTATGTGCCAGATGCCTTGATTATGAAAATGGTCGCCAAATGGCTTGAAGAGAATGTTGCTTCTGGTTGGTTGCTTGATGGGTTTCCGCGCACTTTGACACAGGCTCAAGCGCTGGAAAATGATTCAGCATTTGAAGCCCCAACACTGGCGATCGCGCTCGATGTGCCCAAAGTGGTGTTAGAGGGGCGCATTATTGGGCGGCGTGAGTGTACAGAGTGTGGAGCAACAGTTTCAGTACAAGGAGGCTCTGATGAGAAATGTCCTGAGTGTGGAGGTGAACTTACTTCTAGAGCTGACGATGATCTAGAAAATTTCCGCAGGCGCTACACCAACTATAGAGAACAAACGCAACCACTGTTTGACTACTACGCGGCACAAGGTAAGTTGCTCGCCGTCGACGGAGTAAAGTCTCCAGACCAGGTATTCGCGGTTATTGAACAGCATTTACTAAGTTAATCCTTTTCCGACCGAATACGCTCGATACGAAAGCTGAGATATTCGATCACAGAAACACCAAATCGATTTATTTTCCTATGGCTAAACGCAAACCAAACAAAAACAAGATTCCGATTAAATCTCCGCAGGAGATTAAAGAAATGCGAGTGGCGACTGAGACCGCTAGTGAGATCTTGCAAGCTACAGCTAAGTTTATCGAAGCAGGAAAGACGACTCGAGAGGTAGACCTCTATGCCGCTGAGCTTATCAAAGAGCGCGACTGTATTTCTGCTTTCCTTGGTTATCGCGGCTTTCCCGGCAATATCTGTATTTCCCCCAATGAAGAGGTTGTACACGGTATTGGTTCTGAGCGTGTGATTATGGATGGCGATATCATCAGTATCGATGTCGGCGTGGTAAAAAATGGCTGGATCGGTGATAATGCTACTACAGTACCTGTGGGAAATGTTACAGATGATGTGAAACGTCTTCTCGCAGTTACCGAGCAATCACTTTATGAGGCGCTGGCCTTTGCTAAAGAGGGCGAGTCTCTCGCAGATCTTTGTGGAGCCGTGGCGGAGTACGTAAAACCCTTTGGCCTAGGCGTGGTGAAAGAATTTGTCGGCCATGGAGTTGGCAAGGAATTACACGAAGAACCACCAGTTCCAAACTACCGCCCATACGGCAGAACACCGCGTCTCAAGGAGGGCATGGTGCTCGCTGTTGAGCCAATGATTAATGGAGGAACACCACGTGTGCGCATTCTTGATGATGGCTGGACTGTGATCACAGGAGATAAGAAATACTCCGCGCATTTTGAACATACTGTTTGTGTGGGGAAAAATGGCCCAGATATCTTAACCGCTCGACCGCGTGAAGCGATGCCCGAGCAGCTAGGAATCACTCTGTAAGCAGCTCTGCTTGCCTAGCTTGAGTAATGTAGAGAAATACTTTTCTACAGCTCAGGGTTGTGCATGCTAGTAAAAGCATTATAGAAATAACTTAGTGAGAGACTATCAGAGAGCCAAGAATCTGCTGCCTTCAATTCTAATGAAGGTGGTCATTAGTTCTCTATTTTTGTCATCACTACTGCATGCTCAGCGGTCCGAGGCATTGCGCGAGCTCGAGGCTCAGCTTGGTAAAAGTACTTCTACGCCGGTTCTGAATACTGAAAATGCTGAACCAGCTACCATTAAGACAACCGCTCTCGAAACGAAAAGTGATGTAGAAGCTATTTCCGAGCTCGATGCTCCAGTTCAGCGTTCAGCAGATCAAGCTGATATATACACACGTCCAGATGCGAGGACTATGACTTTGTCAATTCCTGCGTTGCGTGGGCAGATTCTCGACCGCTACGGCAATCCACTAGCTCAAAATAAAGTAGTTTGGTACCCAGCCTTGCAGTACCAGCAGTTCGTCAATGCCGACAAAGAATTCGTTATCGCTTGGGCGCGTGAAAGGATTAATAAGGCGAATGAAATTTTTGAAATCAACTGGGAAGTCAAAGATGAAGATCTTTGGCAGCATTACCGTCAGCGCCGCTGGTTACCCATGCCATTTACCCATGTTGTTGAAGAAGAGAGGAAAAAGCAGCTAGAGTCTCAGCTGATTGATGGATTGATTCTCCACCCCATTTATCAACGCTATTATCCGCAGAAGGAGACGGCTGCGCATTTGATTGGCTATGTAGGCAGTAAAGGAAAATTGGAAAAGGGACCGATTAACTATGGCGACCCACTTTTTGAGTATACTGAAGGACGTGCTGGTTTTGAGAAGCTTTATGATAAAGAGCTGACTGGCGTTCCCGGCTTGCTGAAGTTGCAATATGATTCTTCAGGAGCTGAAGTGCTGAGAGAGCAAAAACGCGCTCCTCGTCAAGGCGGCTCTGTGGTGACAACTCTCGATTTGGAATGGCAAAAACGTGCCGAATCCGTGTTGCGTGAGCACGCCCACCGCGGAGCTCTGGTGCTGATTGATGTGCGGACGGGCGAATTAGTCGCGATGGCGTCTTTGCCATCGTATGATCTCAATACCTTTGTTCCATTTATTAGCACCGATGACTATAATGCTCTGCGCGAAAATGAAGATGCTCCTTTGTTTGCCCGTGCGTATCAAGCTGAGTATCCACCCGCTTCTACTTTTAAAGCGGTAGTGGCTCTATCCGCATTGCAGCACCAAGTGATAGATCGAACTACTCAGATCAACACGCCTGCATTTATCCAGCTTGGAAAGCATAAGATGTGGAACTGGTCAAAAGAGCCAGAGGGCTACATGGATGTGGTCAAAGGTCTCTATCGCTCAAATAACCCGTTTTTCATTCAGGTCGGCATCGCGACGCGGCCCGAGAATCTTGTGCAAACTGCAGCCCAGCTCGGCTATGGCAAAAAAACTGGCTTGCCTCTTGTTGGTGAACGTCCGGGAAGATTACCCGATGACGAGTACATGATGCGCACGCAAGGGCGGAGGATCAAAGATGGTGACACGGCAAATATGTCGATTGGCCAAGGGGTTTTGTTGGCGACCCCATTGCAGGTAGCACAGGGTATGGCAGGCATTGCTAATGGCGGGAGATTACCCAAACTTCAACTTGTGCGTCAGGTGCAAGATGCAAACGGGCGCATCGTTAAGTACAATCGTGATGAGCCTCGTCAGTTGTTGAATATGCGGCCTGAGGATGTGGTGACGGTGCAAGAAGGTTTAATGAAGGTGGTGAATGATCCCGCTGGAACGGGGAAACGTGCATGGCTGAGTTATACAACTGTCAGTGGAAAAACAGGAACTGCTCAGTGGGGGCCAGAAGATAAAGAACAAAAATTAGGTTGGTTCACAGGTTTCTTTCCGCTTGAGAATCCCAAATATGCTTTTGCAATGGTGTACGAAGGCCGTCCAGGTGAAAGTGTTAGTGGGGGAAGCAAGGCTGCACCGATGGTGAAAAGCTTTTTCGAGCCTATCAAAGAGGAGGTTATGTACCGTATCAATCCTCCAGTGAAGGCTCTTGTTGTAGAGGAAGAGGAGATAGAAGTGCTGCCAAATCAGGATGATTTAGGGCTTCCAGGACGTGCGATGGTGATCGAAGAAGCTATGGAACTGCCTGATGCTCCGCCAGCTCCGCGCGCCGTCTTGGTGGAAGAAGATTTGGTAGCACCAGAGGATTCTCCTCGTGCCGTTCCTGTGGAAGAGGAAGTGGATGTTCCGGATTTACGTGAGCTGCCACCAAGTATGAGGCAGTTGGAGTCACCGCCTATTCTGGAAAATAATCTACGCGGCAGGGCGCTGCCAGTTGAAGAAGAGGACTCTATTCCACGAGCCCGTGCCGTGATTGAGGAGGAGTGAAACCTTTTATAGCACGCAGTGTAAATAATGCACCGAGCAGCCTTGAACTCTGTTTCCTTTAGCCCCGCGTCAAAGCTTGATGTAAGGGGCAGCGTGTAAGATCAATTTCTTCACCGCTGCGGTATTTTTCTAGAATGCTTCTAGAGCGTTTCGCGAGCATGCGACGGACTTCGCGCCGCTTGCCTTTTTCGCGGGGAATTGTCATGTCATCGTAGGCTGTAGTTTGATGACGCATCCAAGCAATGACCGCTGACTCAGCTCGTTGTTCGATGGGGATTCGCTGTGTTCTGGCTACCGTCCCGCTGCCAACGGGAACAGCGTGTTCGGCTACTTTTGCTGCAAGTTGATCTTCAAGTTCGTCATAGCGATAAGCGAAATCGAGAAACTGTTGAATAGCGGAGGTGAACTCTAAGACATAGCGTTCTTGTTCCATAGCGCGGCGGGCTCTGCCGGCATCTAACTTTTTCTGGTAGGCTGGGTCTTCTCGTTCTTTTTCAAGCTCAGCTTTTAAAGTTTCTATGCGCTTGGCTGGAGCCCAAATACCTTTCGAGAAGAGTTTGCGACCTTTGGGCTCTTTGACCGTCCAGCTGGGGCCGTCTTTTTTGATGCGCCGTGATAGGGCGGCGTCGCCGGGCTTTAAAAGTGCCCAACCGATGGGGATTTTGAGTTCTTCTCCATCGAGGCTAATGACGTATCCAGCCCGCTTTCCTGGGCGAACTTCTAGGGTGCTTTCTAGCATGGTGTGGAGAAGGACACCATTATTTCTGATGATAACAAGTGATTATTTAAAATACTTGAGGGTCGAAAATACTCTTATTTCTTTGAGCCAATGACCGTGTTTTAATGAACTTCAGTGAAGTAGGGGGCTAAAGCGTCTGCAATTTCATTACTGTCAGTGATGGATTCTTCTTCTTTTTCGTTGAGCATGAATCGTATGGAGCCGTCGTCTGTATGTTTAAGTAGTGTGAATTCTTGCTTTCCGTCTAAAACTTGAGACCATGCCTTTTTAGTCGCGATCCAAAATGGGCTATTTTTGTCCCAGAATTCATCTACAGAGGTGAAATCTGTGTCTGTAATGCGCTGATAAGTGTTAAAACCAACTTCCCTGCATAGAGGTTCACTGAGGCCTTCACGGTGAACTAGCTTTTTATTGTCTTGTTCGTGAATCCAGCCTTCGGGAGATATTGTCTGACGGTTCGTAGCAACTATCACATCATAGTCTTTGCGTTTTTTATATTCGCGACGAGGTAGTGGACGGAAGGTTTCACCACTGGTCCAAGTGCTACTATCTGCTTCATGGTTCCATGTGCCAATGGACTCATATCGGGGAGCGTCAGTGGTTTGAGTTACCAGTTGTGTCCAAGTGCCTTTTACTGCTTCTTTGGGGATTGAACGTAGTTTCCAGGTGTTGTGTCCTTGAAATTCTAAAAGTTCGGTGTCTTCATAGGTCCAAATTTGTGACCAATGTTTGATGACATGGCCTTCCACCATAAGTAGGTGTTGGAGCTCAATTGAATCTTTTGAGTCTGAAATAACAATGACCTTCTCTTTGGCCACCGCTTTATATGCATCGGGCTTCAAATTATAGCCACTTTTGAGTGCTACTGTTTCTTTGAAATAAAACTCTACTTTGAATTCTCCAGCCATTTTAAGGATAGCTTCACGATCCTTTTTATAGCTATTTTCTGCGATGGCTGGCGTTATTGTGAGGGCTGCAATGGTGAGTGTGTTTATTGCTTTGATCATTGTGTTGTTGTTTTATTTTTGAGTTTAAATTTAAATTGGTTAGAGGGAATCGACCGGCTCGTTGAGCTATTCAATTTCCGGTATTTATAGGTAGATGTCTCGTGGCTCCGTGTTAAAATCGGTAGTTTAGCGAAACAAAGGCGTTCGTTCCGGGGGCTGTTGAGCGGTCGTCTACTGATGTAAGGTTATTTTGATGGCCCCCTTCTCTTCTTGAGTTGGCCCAGACCCAGTACTTTTCATCTAAGATGTTATTGATACCTGCTTGGACACTGAGTGCGTTTGTAAATTGATAGGAAGTGGACAGATCTAATGTGAAGTAAGATGGGGGCCTAAACATAGGGTTAGCCGCTGTGTCACTTACATGCTTCACGTCTGCGACATAGGTTGCAGTCATTCGGCATCCAAATTTCTGTTCAGGTGATAGGTAGCCTAACCACATGACAGTTTCCCATGGTTCTACGGAGTTTAACCACGTGTGATCTTCTTGGTTCATCCCCCATGTTTTACCTGTGGCGGCACCGATACTCAATCCGTAGAGATTTGAGTTAAATTCTCCGAGGTCGCATTCTCCACTGATTTCAAATCCATAGATTTTAGCTTTACCTCTATTTACAGTAGTTAGGATGTCTCTTCCTTCGTCGTTTTGATGGCCAGTGTAGACTCCATTTTCTATAAAGTTGGAGTATTGTGTGTAGAAACTAGCAAATTCAAATTCAACGCCTCGATCTAAGTATTTGTAGCCAATTTCGTAGGCATGACTTTCTTCTTCCTCAAGATCCGGGTTAGGGAGAGTAATCGATCCGATAGGGTTTCCACCGTCTGCAGGATGATCGAAAATCATAGAGGTTTCTTCAGCAGTAGGATTACGTACTCCTTTTGCGTATTTTGCATAGATGCTATTCGAATTGTTAATCTCATAGATGACGTCAATTCGTGGAGCTAGAGTTAAGTTCGTATATGTCTCAGCGGGAGCGTAGGCATTAGCTCCATTGTTGAACTGGTTGATTCTTTCGATATAGTCCGCTGTCAAATCAGGTTTGATCTTATGATAGTCGAGGCGAGCCCCCACAATAGTGGTCCATGGACTTTCTTGACTGGGGCTATATTCAGTTTGAAAAAATGCAGCAGCACGTTGTGTATCGGAAGGAGCGAAGGATATGCGATTTGGTACTGGTGGGAGTCCATTATCCTCTCTGTAGAAGCGATTTTCAGTTCTGTTGCTTGAGGCTTCTATTCCGTATGTAAAAAAGTTGTGCTGTGTTTCTTTTCTGAACGTGGAATTAAATCCATAAATTTCGTTATCAAATTCAATCAATTGGTCTCTATATCTGCCTGCAATCGATTTGCTGTTATTTTGGCTTTCGGTATAAGCTCCTTGGTAATAGAACTTGGTGTGGACGCTATCAAAAATAGAGAGTTCTTGCTGGGGGGCGTAATGCCAGTCCATGCTATAGCGTTTACGTGAGATTTTGTCATTGTTGTGAATGTATTCATCAAAAATGTTTTGAAAACCAACGGCGCTGAGAGCGTTAATCGATTGGTTTCTTTCAAAGTGCTCTAAAGTGAGTTTGATCGAGTTTGAGTTGTCAAAGCTCCATTTGAGCTTTAGCAAGGCGTTTACGCTGTCCTGATCAAGTGGGTTTGGAGGCGTAGTGCCATTATTTTCAGTTTCTTGCCCTTCTCGATATGCCAAAGCTAGTAAGGCATTAAAGATTCCTTTCTCGTAAGCTAGGAACCCTTGTGTAGCGAAGCTGTTATTGGATGAAAAATATTGAGTTCGCAACATGCCGCCATATGGTTTCTGCGAGAATCCTAAAAAGTCTTCAGCTTCAGGTGTTTGGAAGGCGACGACGCCGCCTAAGGCGTCACTGCCATAGAGCGCGCTGGCTGAACCTTTTAAAATTTCTGTGGTCTGTAGAATTGCGGGATCATAGTAATCTCTACCAGCTCCCCCAGATGAACTATCGTTCTGACCAAAGGAGGTGGAAATAAATTGCTCAGGCTGTCTGATGCCGTCGAGGGTCATTAGAATACGGTTTCCTTCGACTCCACGTATGTTAAAACCTGTAAACCCTGATTGGCCGTATCCAAAGGTTCCGTCAGAGCTTGTGTAGTTAAATGGTGCACTAACGTTAGGTGTGTATTTAACGATATCACCAAAGTTCATTCCTCCATTGCGGGTAAAATCATTCTGAGTCACTTTGATGGTTGATCCAGGACTGTTTAACCATGGGGTTTCGTTGTCCGTTGCAATGATAACAGTTGTTTCTATTTCACCTAATGGTTCTATGAAATCTTGTGCTAAATAATTAGGGGTGAGGTATGCTAAAGATGTTGCTGAAAGTAATAATGAATACTTCATGGATGTGAGGTGGTATACCTCTCATTTTTATGGTATCAAGGTGAAATTTAATTGTTAGATATAATAAGTATAGATATGTCATCCTGTCGTTAGTGGATGTCATTTAATCGTCACTAGTGCCAATTTACCGCTAAAGGATGTCATTTAATCGTCAAAAATAGTAATCAGTATAGATTGTGTTTTAGGTGTTATTATATATTGTTAGTCCAGATTTTTGAAGGATATGAAGAGTAAGTTTTATGTGGTGGTGGCTGTAAGTGCTATCGGTGTTTTCTATGCAAATGCATCTAGTGTAGTGACTCCAGTTTTTGATGCTGATAGTTATTTGTATATAGGTACAAATAATGCCTATGGACCTCAAATTTCATTAGGAGAAAGTCAGCGAGGGGTAGGGACGTACCATTTCAATTTTGGAGTCATCGAGTTTGATGTGTCGAGCTTATCCTCGGAGGGGAGTAAGTATCTGGAGCTGAGCGCTGTGGAGTATATACTTCTGTCTGGAGGGACGACTGGAGCTCCTATTCAAACCTCATCTAGTACAGGGGCAGCTTCAGTGAATTTAGTGGCTTTAGATAGTAGTTATTCAGACTACCAGGTATCTGGCGACTATGGAGGTTGGTATGATACTTATGTAGAAAATGGGAGTTCTCCATTAGGTACATATAATTTCACGGACTTGATGACAGTGAGGTTAGATATCACTAGTACTGTCAACGGATGGATAGATGGAACCTTACCTAATAATGGGTTTGCTCTTTATTCTACCAGTGGAAATGTTGAATTAGCTTCTTCTGAAAATACAAACAATGTTCCGAGAATCGTCGTAAGCGAGGATACTGGGGGGAGTGACGGATCCTCGGACTCTGGAGGGAGTGACGGGTCCTCGGACTCTGGGGGGAGTGATGTATCCTCGGGCTCTGGGGGGAGTGATGTATCCTCGGGCTCTGGGGGGAGTGACGGATCCTCGGGCTCTGGGGGGAGTGACGGATCCTCGGGCTCTGGGGGTGACCCTAGTAATAATCTGGATGAGATCGTTTACACGAACTATGGTGAATTTACGCTTACAGAAGCGAGAGCAGCTATTTTAGCGTTAGTATTGAAGAGTGGAAGTGCTGACGCTGATCTTATGGAAGAAGCTGGAGTGTCATCCTCTTTGGCTCAGGCTGTTATTGATAGTTTGAATGCTGAGCAGGTTGCTCAAATTCTGGGATCTGTTGCGGTGGCTGTGGAAAACAGTTCTAGGCAAGGGCTACGACTGTTGAACCAAAGCGGTATTGCTCATCTCGATTTTTTTGAAAATTCGTTGCACGATGCTGAACTAGGAGATGGAGAAAGAGTCGGATGGGAGTTTTTTACCAATGCGAATTACTACAAAGATGAAGATTTAGATAGTGAGCAATATGGGGCAGAAGTGGCCGCGGTAAATAGTATTGGAGTAAAAAATTTCAATGTAGGTGTAGCGCTCGCTTATACTAAAGCTTCTCGCGAGTTATTGAATGGGGATAACGATCTGAAGGGTAGTAAAGTTTCCCTTGGTTCCTCTTATTTAATAGATGAGTGGAACACATTAGTGACTGGTATCTGCTCATTTGGAGGATGGGATAGTGAAATGAATGTTGGTTCTACCAAGGGAGAGACAAAAGGGTCTACAACGGCCATGCATATTTCAGCAGAAGTTCTAGATGCCTTTGCGCTAGGTAATGTGTCATTCACACCCGTGACATCGTTTAGTTGGTTTCGATCTGATTTAGATCCATATGAATTCGGGATTCTAGATTTTGACGAGGCTTCTAATCAAGTCAATATATGGAGGTTAGGATTAAAGGGCTTGTATTCTATTGATGAGAAGTCGACGGTTCGAGGGTTAATTGAGTTGGCTCAACGAACAAGTGATGATTCATCTTATATCTATGCTCCTAATTCTGATTATTGGGATTATGACGATAGCTGGATGAAGTTAGGTTTGAGGTATCGACGTGAAGTTTTTGCAAACGCTCATTGCATACTAAATGTGACAACTACGACTGAGGGGTCGGATCCTACTTTTGGTGTAAATGTAGGGTTTCATCAAAAATTTTAGAGAGTTTATGATGATTATAAATTTATATGTTGTTCTATATTGTATATGGCAATCTACCGCTAAAATATGTCATGATGCCGACAGTGTTATTTTTGTATATGTGTATAATTGAAATTATAACCCCCCCCTAAAAATACAAATATTACAGATGAAAAATAAAATTATAACATTATCCTTGTTTTCTGTTGCTGCTTCAACTGCCTTTTCTGCAACTACTTTAAATCCAACATTTGATACTGATAGTTATGTGTATGTTGGAACAAACAGTCAATATGACCCACAATTAACAATAGGTGAAAGTTTTGCTCCAGCGCATCATCATTTCAACTTCGCAGTGATTGAGTTTGACGTAAGTACTCTTACATCGGGAAACAGCCACTCATTAAGCTTATCAGCTGTGCAATACATTAATCTTGTTGATAATGGAGGAGGGATTCCAACAAGTACCCCATCTAGTACTGGATCTGCTACACTTCAGATCGTAGCTCTGGGCTCAAATTTCACGGATGATTATCTAACTGCTGGAAGCAAGACAGCTTGGTATGATACTTACGTTCAAAACAATTCTGTAAGTACAATTACAGCAAATTTCACAGACTTAGAAACCGTCTCAGTAGATGTATCGAGTATTGTTGATTCTTGGATTTCAAGCCCAGGGGCAAACAACGGTTTTGCAATCTTCTCTAGCTCTGGGAATATTGAATTAGCTTCTTCCACTCATGGCACAGAATCACTACGTCCAAATATTACATCATCAATCGCTGCTGTTCCAGAGCCATCATCGACAGCTCTACTAGGGCTAGGTGGAGTGGCTCTTATTTTCCGTCGCCGTAGAAATTCATAATAAACGAGTTCGCCATTTCTCTCTGATGGGATTGGAGAAGCAAGCCCTTGCATGAATGCAAGGGCTTTTAATGAATATAGCGTGAGCTAAAAATCAATATGTAGATCTGCTATAAAGGAACGATTTGAAGGTGAGCGTCTTAGATCAGGTGGGAGAGTGACGGTTGGTGTTTTTTAAGAAGGTCGGCATGACCAATACAATCACGCATCAGTGTGAAATCATTGAATTCAAAACCAGGAGCGACGCTGCAGCCGACGAGCACGATATCATCAAGTGGTTCTACAGCTTGCCAATGGTGGGTGGGCACTACGTGGCAGAATTGGTTTTTCTGAACTGAAAGTTCAATGATAGATACCTCATCGCTTTCGCCATCCCATTGATAGAGTCGGAGTCCTTCTCCTCGATAGAGGTTCCATACTTCTTCACTGCTCACTTTATGAAAGGCACTGACTTCTCCCTTATCTAGTTGAAAATAGATGTGGGTCAGTGCACTGCGTTTGCCAAGGTTTGGGCAATCGATTTTATGAATCGAGCGGAAGACTTCCTTGTACTTACCACCTTCTGGGTGCGGCTCAAGATCTGTCGGGAGCATGCTCTAGTTATTTAGTGTCTTTGACAGCCTCAGCTTCTTCTTTACGCCCTTGGAGCAGAGGGAATCCCTTACCCGTTGGTTTATTTACCGATTCACTGGTAACCACGAGATTAGTGCCAGGTGTAAGAAGACCTTGAAGAATGTGTTGGAAATTTGGGTCTAACTTCATCCATTCATCGAGCGTTTCAGTGTGATGGTCGCTATGTCCACTGACTTGAGTCCATGTGGATGAGCGAGTGCCGTCTTTGGTGTTGATTTTCCAACCACTAAATAAGAAGGCCGCTGTGCCTTGAGCATGCTTAGAAAAGAGGCTTGTTTTGACAGGGCATTCTCCAATGGTGACTCCGTCACGGATGAGGTAGAGTGTTTTGTCCTTGCGGCTGAAGATCATCGAAACTGGGCCAGACGGAGCGAGTTCAGGCTGCCAGATGAACTTGCTGGTTTCGCCATTGGCAAGTTGCACTTTATGTCCGTGGGTGACGTGAATGTCAGGGCTTTCGTCAGTAATAACTACTGTAGTACCATTATGGGTGATGCCAAAGAGGAGTTTAGAAAATTCGTATGGTAGGTGGATACAGCCGTGAGAGGAACGGTAACCTGGAACGGCCCCTGCGTGGAGGGCAACGCCGCCCCAAGTAAGTCGTTCAGAGTAGGGCATGGGTGCATTTCCGTAGGTTTTAGAATGGTGGTCAGCATCTTTATTGAGAATGTGAAATACGCCCGTAGGGGTCTCGTGCCCATCAAAACCAGTGCTGACTTCGGATGTGGCAATCTCGATACCATTGCGGTAGACTGCAGCTGTTTGTGATTTTAGACTGATAGCGATGAGAACAGGGCCGTTCTTGGAAAGTTCCGGGTTCCAGGTGAAGGAATCGGCCTTGTACTGACGATCTTCAGCTTCAATTACTGGGCATAACATTGATGTGGTTAAGGCCATGCCAAAGAAAAGAGGTTTTGAGAGATTCATGTGCGAATAAAGTAGTTTGCAAAGGGCGTCTGGCAAGTAGATTTGGGCACATCTCACCAGACGCAGAAGGAGTACAAGGCTTAGTCAATAATGCGAGAAGCGAGGAGTTCTCTCTGGTAGAGAAGTTCCTTTGGCATCGAATGATGTAGTTTGAGAAAGAGTTCTCCTTGGCTAAGAATTTCTTGTTCCCATTCTTTCGGGGAGATCTTCATAACTGCATCGAAATCGTCGTCGCTGAAGTTTTCTAGGCCATCTATATTGAAATCTTCTACTTGAGGAACCCAGCCAATGGATGTTTCGTGACCCAGTGCGCGGCCGTGGCAACGATCGACGATCCACTCTAGTACGCGCATGTTTTCACCGAATCCAGGCCAGAGGAACTTGCCTTCTTCGTCGAGTCTGAACCAGTTGACATGGAAAAATTTTGGAAGGTTTTTGATGCGTTTTCCCATTCTGATCCAATGTCCAAAATAGTTGCCCATGTTGTAACCGCAGAATGGAAGCATCGCCATCGGATCACGGCGGACGTTGCCGATAGCACCTGCTGCTGCTGCTGTAGTTTCGGAGCCCATCGTAGCTCCAATGTAACAGCCGTGAGACCAGTTGAAGCCTTGGTAGACGAGAGGCATGGTGGTCTTGCGGCGACCACCAAAGATGATGGCTGAGATTGGGACGCCTTCAGGGTTTTGCCATTCCGGGTCGATGGTCGGGCATTGTTCAGCTGGAGCTGTGAAGCGTGCGTTTGGATGAGCTGCCTTGACACCGTTTTCGCCATCGGCGGGAGTCCAATCATTGCCTTGCCAATCAATGAGGTGACTTGGAGCGTCTTTAGTCATGCCTTCCCACCAGACATCGCCGTCATCAGTGAGGGCGACATTAGTGAAAATGCAGTTCTCTTTCATCGAATCCATCGCAGTAGGATTGGAGTTGTAGGAGGTGCCTGGTGCGACTCCAAAGTAGCCAGTTTCTGGGTTGATTGCATGCAAGTGGCCGTCTTCGTGAGGCCAGAGCCAAGCGATGTCGTCGCCGACAATTGAAGTTTTCCAACCTTCTTTACGGTATTTTTCAGGCGGGACGAGCATGGAGAGATTGGTTTTCCCGCAGGCAGAAGGGAAGGCTCCTGTGACGTAGGTTTTTTCACCAGTGGGGGATTCTAGACCGAGGATGAGCATATGCTCAGCCATCCAGTCGTGTTCGCGGGCGATGTTAGAGGCTACGCGAAGGGCAAGGCATTTTTTTCCTAACAAGGCATTTCCACCGTAGCCGGAGCCGTAGGATGCAATCTCGCGGGATCTGACAAAGTGGACGATGTATTTCTCATCATTGCAGGGCCATGGCACGTCGTCTTGCCCTTCTTCGAGCGGAGCACCAACTGAATGGAGGCAGGGAATAAAGAAACCGGGTTTGGTACGGCGGGATAGAATTTCACCTGCAGCTTCTTTTTCGAGACGGTCCAACACGTTGGAACCCATGTGGGTCATGATGCGCATGTTAAGAACAGCGTATGGCGAGTCGGTGACTTGGACGCCAATCTTAGCAAGGGGTGAATCGAGTGGTCCCATGCAGAAGGGAACGACATACATGGTGCGTCCTTTCATAGATCCTTGGAAGATATCGAGAATCTTTTTCTTCATTTCGCCTTCTTCAGCCCAGTTGTTGGTCGGGCCGGCTTCATCTTTACTTTTGGTGGCGATGAAAGTGCGTTCCTCAACTCGGGCGACATCAGATGGAGCAGAGCGGGCGAGGAAGCTATTCGGTCGCTTTTCTGGGTTGAGTCGGATGAGTGTGCCTTTTTCAACGAGCTCTTCAGTGAGCTGGTTCCATTCTTGTTGTGAGCCGTCACACCAGTGAACATCTTTAGGCTCGCAAAGGGCGATCATTTTATTGACCCATTTGGTCAATGCACGGTGGCGGGTGGGTTGCTCTGTTGTCATCACCTAACAGAGGAACAAGAATTGGCCAAGATAGCAACCTAAAGACGATGAATTATCCGTTGCCATGAGTATGAATAAAAAAGCACCCAGCTGTTTTGGGTGCTTTAGTTGAAAGGTGTGGCTGTGTTCTTGGAGACTAACTTTAATCTTCTGCTTTATCGGCTTCGATTTCTCCGCTCTTGGCGTTAACGTGAAGTTCCCGTTTATTAGCATCTTTGTAGGCTTCAATCTCCCACTTTCCGTCGTCGAAGTTCACTTCAACAACTGGTGTGTAGCCTTTGTTTTCGATCATCTCGATGACCTTCGAGAGGGGGAGCGCGTCAGCAGGAGGTTTTTCATCTGCCCATGTCGTTGCTGAGGTAATTCCGAGTATGGTGAGGATTGAGAATAGTTTCATAAGTTGAATGGATTTGAACATTAGTTTAATGTGATTACTTGAGAGAAATCAATCAAGTTCAATGACTGTGATTAGCGCTGTAGGACCTACAGCATTTATGAAGCTCCTCATCCAGCTTCACAGGAGTCTGTTTGCAATGGTTTCTTATTCCACGGCATTTTTGCAAGGAGAAGTCCCATACCGCAGAATCCAGTAGCTCCTGCGAGGAAGAGGCCTGCTCCTGTTCCAACAAGAACCCATGCCCATGCTGGATTAACAAAAATGGCCAGTAGCGCAGCGGTGATATTGATAATGCTGACAGTGAGGTGAACTTGGCGAATGAGGGGGAGGCCACTCGGTGTGTTTCGTACCACTGGTTCTCCTGCAGCTTCCCAGGCTTGGAGCGAACCTTCTAGCAGAGCTATTTTGAGACCTTCAGATTCTAATTTTTGAGCAGCTTTTGCAGCGCGGGCTCCAGAAAGACAGGTGAACAAGATTTGCTTTTCCTGTGACTTAAAACGTAATTCACCAGCATTGATATCATCCAATGGGTGGAGGTTAGCGTCTTTGATGTGAGCTTCTACAAATTCGGAAGGAGTTCTGACATCAGCTAAGTAAAAAGCGTTGCGGTTAGTGAGGTATTCTTTAACAGTAATGGTGTCCATGACTTGTAGTCTTTGATTTCTGATTTACACTATATCGCGATAAAGGAATATGCAAAAGAAAAAATCAAACGGAAGTTCGATGTTAAGTGAGGTGCAGTTAGAGGAAATTGCCAAGCTGTTCAAGATTCTGTCAGAACCAGCACGGCTCAAGTTGATCTCTAGTCTGATGGCTGGAGGATTGACGGTTAGCGAGTTGGTCGATCAGACTGGCTTAAAACAAGGGAATGTCTCAAAGCATATGAAGATCTTGCTAGATGCAGGTTTAGTGCAACGTGAGAAAGAGGGAAACTTCGTACGTTACAGCATCGCGGAGCCAATGTTGTTTGAACTGTGCCAGCTTGTCTGTGCACAGGTGGAAAATGCGGCTGCTGAGAAGCTGAAATGCGTGAAGGGCCAGTGATCTAGAGATTTAGATGCTTTGCCACGTTCTGACGCGTTTGCGCAGGTCGTTTTCGACTTGGAAATGTCGAGTGCTGATAGTGAGTTGCAGGCGTCTTTCCCATTCAGAATCAGGCTTGCTAGATTTTGCGTGAGAGAAGTGAGTGATGTCTTCGAGGGTGATGGCGCGCTCGGCTGGTTTGGTGGGATCCGTGCCGTGTTTGTCGACGCTATTGACCAGACTGTGGGTGAGGGCAAGTGTGCCGAAAAGCTCACAGAGTGTGAGTTGGCGAAAGCGTTCGCGAGCACTCTCGTAGGCGGCTTCGGCTTGGCTTTCTGGTAGGAAATCGAGATTTCTGAAACTGTCACCGACGTGCGCCACTGCTTGTTTGAGGGTGTCGGTGGTGTGGTCTGATGACACTAGGTTAGTAAGATTATTGCGCACTCGAGTGACTTCTTGGGTAATAGTAAGTGTCGCGTAGGTGCGGAAGAGTCGACGGTAGAGGTTACGGCCGAGGTCTGCGAGCTTGATCTGCATCACATCTGCGGGCACGAGCTCCGGCTTAACGGCGTAGAGCGCTCCGAGATGTTCCAAGATGGGTTGCATGATGGCTTCGTAACCTGGAAAGGTGACACCTGTACCTCCGACGCGAGCTTGGCTGGCACGTTTATAATATGCTTCAACGGCGTTGGCGATGGGGTCGACACCTGGAGCGCTCGATGGTTTGAGCGCATACATGAGTGTCAATTGATCGAAGTTAGCAAATGAAAGGGCTTTGGGGCCTTCGGTTTGGATAAGTTTCCAAGCTGCTGCACGCGCCTCTTTCATGTCGTCTCCATTTTCACGGAGTGATGGATGCTGAGTGGCGCGTTTGAGGTTGAGCGGGTTGTGTGCTTCAAAGAAGCTGAGGATTTCCTCACTTGGTTGAAATGTCGGGATCGTGTCGTCGTAGGATTTGAATTCACCGTAGTGTCCGAGGATGAGTTTGGTGAAGCGAGGGTCAGCACCGGTGTCGCCATTGGCGGTGAGGTAGCGGTCTTCTAACTTGTGGCTGTATGGATTTTTTCCGAAGGCGAGATTAGCGATAGCTTGTTTACAGCAAATGTCAGCGGTAGGTGTGACAAGTAGTGGGAAGGCAGCGTCCTGGCAGACACGCTTGAGTTCGGTGATAAATAATTCGACGAGATCGTTGAAATTGATTTCGCCAACAGCTTTGACTGGAATGCTGTTGGTCTGGCCGATTGCAAATTTATTTTGGGAGGAACTTGCCGCATCGGTAATTTTCTTGAACTTGGCAACGATGGTCGGCATCTGTGTGCGCAAGTCGCGAATAACGAAGGGCATGGCTCCTCCGGGCACGCCCGCGGAGCAGAGCTTTTCCTTCAGTTGCGGGTCGATGTCGTCATCTTTTCGCTGTGGACTCGGCCAGATGCTTCGGCTTTTCTTCAGAAGTGACTGGTAGGATTCTTCATCAGAAATGAGTTCTGGTGCAAGGTCTGAGAGTGAATGGTGAGAGGAGCCACCAGCGAGTGGTCCTTCAACCGTTTCAATGGAATCGATTCCAAGCTCAATGGCTTTTTGAGCGGCTTCTTTCGAGCTGTTAGAGTTGGTGGAATGGATGTGTAGCTCGATTGGAATATTGAGCGGTTTGAGATAGCTTTGTAAGGCTGGGAGCAGTGATGACATGCGTTTGGCAGTCATTTGACCAGACATGTCTTTGATCGCGATGTGGGTGAATCCGTTGGCGACGAGCTGTTTTGCATAATTGACGAAATACTCGTCGGTGTAGCGCTCTGGGGCGTGTGGATAGTGGCCGAAGCAGATAGCTCCTTGGAGGATGATATTCTCTATTTGTTTGACGGATTCAGGTAAGTAGAGGTTGTCGATGTCATTGAGAGCATCGAAACAACGGATTTTTGAGATACCGTTTTTGATGAATTCGCGGAGGGTGGCTTCGACTACATCTTTATCGTAATGACGGAAGCCAAGAGCATTTGCGCCGCGGAAGAGCATTTGTAGGTCGAGTGCTTTTTCGCCATTCTCTTTGATCAGCGCATTGTTGAGGGCGTCGGTGATGACGAAGGGGTTGTAGCCGTTGCTAATAGCAGTTTGGAAACTTTGGCCTCCTGCTACTTCAGCGGAGTTAAAACCTGCTCGCTCAGTAGCAGCGAGGACACTGGCCATCTTGGCGGTATCGAGCACCCAGTCGGTGACTGCTAGGGTGGACTGTTGACCGTCGCGAAGGCTGAGATTGGTTTTTAGAATTGGAGTTTCCATAGTTTGTACAACAAGAGTTTTAATGAATGTAGGAGTGAAAGCAATAGTTTGGATCGTTAGAAGCCCAAGAAATCCATGAGTTTTTTATTAAGCTCTCGGTTTTGTCCTCTGAAGGGGAAGCAATGAATGTGGATGGCTGGGTTGAAGTTCATCTCGATGATCGAATAGTTCTCGGGCGTGGCTGGTGCAGAAATGTCTGAAATCATCATGTCGAGTCCAGTGATGGCGACGTCGAGAGCCTTGGCCGCTTTAATCGCAACTTTTTTGTAGCTAGGGTGGATCTCGTCAGTGAAGTCAATGCTGTCTCCGCCGGTGCTGATGTTTGAGTTTTCGCGTAGGAAAATGGTTTCTCCTTTCGCTGGGACTGAGTCGAAGTCGAGGTTTTGTGTTTCCAAAAATATTCTCTCTGCGACCCCAGTGTTTATTTTTTCAAGCGGTGTGACATAGCCTTTACCGCGCAGTGGATCTTGGTTTTTTTGATGCACGAGTTCTGTGATAGTTGAGGAACCATCGCCGGTGACGTTGGCAGGAACGCGGTGGAGAATGCCGACGACTTCGCTATTGATGAGGAAGAAGCGGAACTCGCGACCAGGAATGAAGGGTTCGATGAGGATGGTGGAGTCCTCTGCAAAGGCGAGGTCGATGGCCTGAGCGTAGCGATGTTCTTGTTGATTTTCTTTGAGGATGCTGATGCCGAGACCGAAGTTGGTGGATTTCGGTTTCACTACGATTGGTTGATCTTTGAAGCGTAAGAAATCTGCTTTAGCAAGATCAGTATGAGTGTAGTCGGCGCCGAGTGGAACGCTGAGACCTGCAGATTCTAACACTTTCTTCGTCACCAGTTTATTCTCCATCATGAGGATGGTAGCGTAGTTGTCTTTGGAGGTTTTTGTAGCTTGTTGGACGTACTCGATATGTTGACCTTTTTGGAATTTAACAAAATTTTCTGAGCGGTCTAATAGCTCGAAGGTGACACCGCGGCGCAGGGCTTCGCGCAGCATGAGTTGCGTGGAGAGTTCGAGGTCTTCGAGGCCCGCGAAGCGAAATGTACTTTGTTGGCTTTCTGTGCGAAACTGTTTGGCTTGTTCGAGATGGTAGTGAATGAAGCCAGACTCGCGGATGTGTGATCGTGTGTGCTCGAGTGGATTGAGCGACGGGGTGATGACTTGCTTTTTGAAAGTATCGAGAGCGGCTGCGTATTCTGAGTTTGTTTCAGGGAGGAGCTGGCTGAGCTGATCGAGAAATTCGAGGACGACTTGTTGGGCTCCATTTTCAAATGGAGTACCCTGGATGTCGGTGAGTTTGCTGGTGAGGCCGCAGCAGGCGCAGTGGTATTGATTTGCTGTGGCGATAGCTTGTTGCTGCTGGTTGAATGGAGACTCGTCCTGGTGGGCGATTGCCCAGAGCATGAAGAGGTGGAGGAGTTGAAGGCTTTGTTCGCGGATGCCCACTTTAGTGGTGGGGTCGAGGTCTAGCAACCGTACTTCGAGGTGCGTGATTTCACCAGTATGGAGGTTGGTTTTTAGACGAATAGGGCTGTAGAGTTCTTTTTCGTGGATGAGTTTTCCTGCGTCTACAAGATCGCGGATGGAGCGGTGGAAGCTGGGCCAGTCCGAGTAGTCGAGGGTGAAGTCTTCGTTATTGCGATAGCCGCAAATGCTGGCGCGAATGGAGACAGATTTTTGTCCGCAACAGGTTTGTGGATTTAGATTAGGAAGGTCGGGGCAGATGGTTTGGTAGCTTCTATCGGCGGCAGGGGAATTTCCAGTGAGAGCGACAATGAGCCAACGGTAGCGCATCATGTTGCGAAGTGCTCGCATGTACACCTTGGCTTTGAAGTCCGCTGGACTGAGCTCTTGGCATTGCAATTCTGCTTGTAGGCTCGCGAGTAGACTTTCGGATAGGCTGAGATTGACGTGCACACCGGAGATCATTTGTTTTTTTCGACCGTACGTTTGGGCTAGGAAACGGCGGTAGTGGTTGAGTGCACGGTGTTCGGAGTCGAATTGGGCTAGTGGGATTTGTGAACCATCTTCGGGGAGTGCTGGTGGCATACTCTGTGGCCAGAGGTATTCATGGTCGAGATTTTCGCTGACGATGTCGTGAATGGTTTCCATGAACCCGAGCGCCTCTCGGGCAGAAGACATCGGCGGGGTGATCATTTCGAGTTGGCTTTCCGAGAAGTCGACGGTGATGTAGGGATTGGCTAGTTTGTCGCCAAATGCTGCGGGGTGTGGGGTGCGTGCGAGTTTGCCCTCATGGTCGACACGGACGTGTTCTTTTTCTAAGCCAAATTTCCCTTGGAGTAGCTTGGCTTGGATAGCTGGAGCGCTGAGGGTGTCGCGAAATGTCATAGCTCATGATCATGTGTTTTTAAGAATTTTCCAACGAATTGTGCTGTTTGTTTCATTACGATTCTATTAGCGGAGAGAAGTAGCCAATGAGTTCCTATAGTGTGAGTAGATACAAGGTTTTCATTCTAGTAAAGCACCTGCACTGGTCATTGAAAGTCTTACCGTTGACAATCTAACGCATTATAATGGCTTCACAAGCTATACGGTGTTTGGTAAGCGATGGCTAATGGAAGTTCTAAAGAAAAGTACTTGGTGCTGTGTATTGTTGGGCTTTGTAGTGTTAATGCTTGTATTGTATGGTTTGCACCTTCTGACTCGCAACGCCTCGATTGAGGACGCTGTATCGTCAGAGCGACAAGCAGAAGTCGAGCACAAGTTTCAACGCGAGCACCTTACGCATGGTAGGAGAGAGGGAAACTCTCATTTTACTAAGGCGAAGCCAATGTCAAGTATGGCTGGTACTACGGGGTCGGGCTATCAGTATGAGCTGAAAGAGTTGAACTATGCTCCAATGATAGATCGTGAACAGAGGAGGATTCAGATGGAAGAAATGCGACAGATTGAGGACCCAGAGCTGCGTATGGAAAAGGCTCGCGCTCTATCGCAGCAACGGATGCAGCAGCGCAGGGCGTTTGAAGAGTCTCTCACGGCAGAGCAAAGACTGCAGAAACGGCTGCTTCAGCGCCTCAGCCTCGTGGATAAGATGTCGCAGAGCCTCTATCGTATGGAGTACGATGGAGAGCTGGATCAAAAAATAGTGAAATACCGCCAAGAGGTGCAAGCTCTGGTGGCAGCCTACTCGGATTATCAAGCTGATATCTTGAATGAACAGCTAAGTGCGATGGAGAAGACTGCTGAGCAGCTTCAGCAAGAAGTGCGAGCGTGGCGTAGGCCTAGTACTGAGAGCTAGTCCGTGTACTGGAGTTCTTGGCAGATTGGTTGCAATGTTTCGAGAGCGGGTTCCATCCACTCTGCATAGTTTCTCCACTTGTCGATAGCACTGGTGTAGATGGGTTTGGCAACGTCTGCATATGTGGGTGAGTGGACGTGCTTCTCACCGGCGCGTTCGAAGAAGCGTTCTTGCTGGTCTTGCCAATCTAGGCTGAGAAACTCGGTGGCGGTCCGACCTGCTGTAACGGTGTTGCTCACTGTGTCTTCATAGCGCGTGATAAGACGCTGTTTGTCGGGGAGTTTTTGATAGAGGGTATGCCAGACTTTGGTGAAGTGGTGGAAAGCTTCTGCTGTTTTGTTGAGGTCTGTCCAAAATGAGCCGACCCAAGAAACGCCGACCATGGGGAGGGTGAAGGCACTCCATACTACGGAGCGCGGGTCGCGCAGAGCGAAGAGGAATTTTGCTTCGGGATGAGTGCGTAGAGCGAGCAAGGCTCCGTCAGTGATTGCAGGGTTTTTATCGAGTATGATTTTTTGCTGCAGCGGAGTGCCGAGTTGCTGCTTGAGATCGTTATAGTAGTGTTGTGCTAGTTTTTTGCACTCGGTTTTTGGAAGGCTGTGGATGTACTGAAGAAATGCTTGCACGTTTTCTTCTTCAGAGCTGCCCTGTGGGCGGAATTTTGCCATACAGGGGTCAATGATTTGAGTTTGAAAGGAAACGCGTTCGTCTGAGGACACGAGGCCTGTATTGGCATCGAGGATGTTTTCTAGCAAGGTGGTGCCCGAGCGGGGGTGGCCAATGAGGTAGTGGATCTCTCTATGGTGGCAGGAGTGCTCTTTCCACTGATTGAGTAAGTTCGGGTCCCAAGCATGGTAACAGGCTTGCAGGCGTTGGTAGCTCAGGAGCTTGCTTTGCTGCATTTCAGTAATCTTAGCTTCGCCGACGAAGAGGCTGTTGAGGCGTTTTGATTCCGTGAGTGCAGCATAGGCGCCACGGTAGTCCTTGAGCTTGTCTTTCGCGGTGAAGAGTGTGTGTTGGGCCTCTATTTGGCTTGTGAGTGGCAGGGAGCCAGATTGAAAAAGATCAGTAAGCAGGTCGACCGCCTTGTCGGCCTGCTGCAGCTTTGAGAGTAAGTCAGCTTTGAGTGTGGCGGCCTTTGCCTGAGCAGCAGGAGGCAAGGGCGTATTTATCCGTTCCAGTTGTTGGTAGGCTTCTTCATGGAGGTTGAGCCGCTCACAAACTTCTGCGCTGGCTAGCAGGCCTAGAGCGTGGGCCGGCTCTTTGCAGAGTGCTTGATGATAGAATGCTTTGGCCAAGCTGAAGCGGTCCAGCCTACGCGCGAGGTCGCCTGCATAAAAAAACTCCTGCGCGCTGGCCTTTGCATTGGGTCTCAAGCTCTCTAAGGTCTTACGTGCAGCAATGCTTTTCTCCGCGTGAAGAAGCTGTTCCGTTCTACGTAGAATGGATTCAGGGCTATGCTGGGTGGTGTGTTTTGGCATGTTAGAAAATGTTGCGTGCTGGATAGGGGAAAGACTGCGTTTGTGGGGGCTGATGGCAAGCAGAAAGGCTAAGAGGGGGGGTGTTAGGTTTGGGTATAAAAAAGATAATAAAAATCTTGTTAGGTTGGTTCGTGTTGTTATTTGTCTATCAGTGTTATGAAAAAGAAAGTGCTCGTCCTAACTGCTACAGGTCTTTCCCTTGTGTTTCTCGTCGCTGCAACGAGTACGGATCAAATCACCAACCCAGAGTCAGAAAGCCTCATTTCGAATTGGTTAGTGGTGGGGTCGCCTAATACGCATTTTACGCCGGGGGATCAATCTTTGACGGTGGGGGATGATTCGCAGGCCACTGGTGAAGGTGCTGTAGCGTTTGCTGGAGCGACAGCTAGTGGTGACAAGTCAATGGCAGTGGGTTGGTATGCTCAAGCTGATGATTTTAATGCTATCGCTATTGGTAATGCTGCTCGTGCAGGTTATTATGCCGTAGCTATTGGTGATGTTACTTATGCAACTGGAATTTCCTCATTTGCTGCTGGATCTGGGAGAGCTTCAGGTATGACTTCAGCAGCAATTGGCTATCAGGCACATAGTTCAGGTGGGTACTCAACAGCAATTGGCTATCAGGCACATAGTTCAGGTGGGTACTCAACAGCAATTGGTATTTGGTCTCAATCCACTGGCGAAGCATCCCTTGCGTTTGGTGGAGGGCATGCGAGTGGTGATTCCTCGATAGCTTTTAAAGGTTCGGCAACTGGGTTATCTTCTATTTCTTTAGCTAGAAATAGTGTAGCCTACGGAGCTGACATAACAGTTATGGGTAAGTTTAATGATGTAGGCTCAGCAGGATTTAATGATGACCCTTATTTACCTCACCCGGATGGCCACCTCGTCGTTGTTGGAAACGGAACTGATAATTATACTCGCTCTAACGCCATAGTCACAAAACATAGCGGTGAAACATCCCTCATCAATAAGCATTGGGAATCGGCAAACCCATTAGCTGACGCCACGGACGACCCTTATGGCGATGGAAAAGCGCTTGTTGTGGAAGGGCATGCCCTGCTGAAGGGGAAAGTAGTGTTGGCAGAAGCCCAAGGTGATATCTCGATGGGGGAATTCGGCCAGTAAGGTTGAAAAGAAATGTTCTTGGCGTCACTGAGAAGTGACGCTCTTGTTATTATTTAATCGTTTGACACTGTGAGTGAATCTATCCACCTGCCAAAAACGCGTTGGCGTGCTTCTGCTGCTGCCACGTCAGCAGCCATGTTTCTTTCCACGCTAGCACCCTTTGCGGAGCCGGTACTCCCTCTATGGTGGGCAGAGCGTGAGGTGATCGATGCCACTCAAGATTCAAACAACTATGGTGTGGCCAATCTCGGCCAAGCCAAATGGATGGCCACCCAGGCTCTCGCAGAATTGCGTCAGCGTGTACCAAGTATTGCATCTCAGATAGTTATTACATCAGTTTTTCCAGAAAAGCCGGAAAATCCTGATCAAGCGTGGTATGATGCCCAGAAAGCACCGCTCAACCTCGGCCAGCTTAAGGCACTAGCAAACCCCTTTTACGGCCGTCTGCCACAAGCTTGGACTGGACCCCAAGCGTTACAGACTGGGGTCATCACAGATCTCGAAAACTGGGCAGGTGTTCCATGGGATCGAACTACTCCAGTTGCAGATAATCTCAAACCTGCGAACATCGGCCAGCTCAAGTCGGTGTTCTCTCTTCGCTTCGCTCAAGATGTGGATAATGGAGGGATCGGAGATGGCTTGCCAGATCTTTGGGAGCACGTTTTATTAAATGGTCCTGAGGGGGCTATCTTTACAGATATTGAGCAGATTACTTATGAGAGCCTCTCTGAGATTGATGAGGATGAAGACGGGATAGGAGACCCTTTCGAGCGCTGGGTGATTGATTATGATCCAAATGACGGCCTACATACTCTCGCTGATGTTCACCAAGATAACGATAGTGATGGACTAATAGTCATTGAAGAATTTGGTTTTGGTACAGATCCTACAAATTCCGATGCACTCACTCTGATAGGCACACCAGCTAGTGATATGCTAGTGGGTGGAATCGCTGATGATCTATTGCGAGGGTTAGAGGGTGATGATCTGCTTCAAGGGGGAGCTGGGAATGATAGTTACAGTTGGGAATGGGGGCACGGTTGGGATTTAATTATCGACAGTGAAGACCGTAGGGCGGTGACCAATGAAATCGTCTTTGGGGAAGGTATATCATTTGAGAATATTAGTGTCGAGTATGGTTCAACATCTGGCATGAGTTACCATGATTCATCATGGGGAGCGTCGCCAGTTGGCAATGACCTGCGGATTGTACTCAACCACCAAACCAATGATGCATTGACTGGAGGTGTTTTAATCAAAGACATTACCCAAAATGCAAACGAGTGGAGCTTCAGGTTATTTGATGGCTCGGTATATAACTACACAGATTTTCTTAAGGAAATCATCTTTGGTTACAGCATGGAAATTGTGATTGATGGATATACTGGTAGTGAAACTCTAACAAATTTCCCGTTCCTAGTGAAACTTAGTAATATATGTGGTTGTTATAAAGGTTTTCTAACAAGTGATGGACGTGACTTACGCTTCAGAGATAGCCAGGGTAATCTTCTTGATTATGAGATAGATACTTGGGATCCAGTAGGCGATTCTTACATATGGGTGCGCATTCCTACGCTCACACCAACAGGCACTAGTATTACTGCAAGTTGGGGGAGTCCTGCAGAATCTAGTTCCTTAAGCTCTTTAAATGACGGATCCGTTTGGCAAACGAACTACCAAGGGGTCTGGCATCTGAAAGATGCAGAAGATTCTAGCTCTGGTGAAAATCACGGCACGATCAATGGTACGGATACCGTCCTAGGGAAGGTGGGTAGTTCTCAAGACTTTGAAGGTGCAGATTCTATCCCGCTAGATGTGAGAGCCTTTGCTGATATTACAGACTCGGTAACCATAGAGCTCTGGCAGTTTGGAGACAGTGTTCAAGCTCAGCGCGATGTTATCTTTCAGGGCTCAGCTCTAGGAACTCGCCAGCTCAGCGTGCACCTCCCATGGAGCAATGGTAAAGTGTTTTGGGACGCTTTTGGGGACTCTGGGAATTATGACCGAATGTTAAAAGCTGCTAACCCTGGGCAATATAAAGAACAATGGAATCACTGGGTGTTCCAGCGAGAAGTAGGCACCATGCGGATTTATTTAAATGGTGCTCTTTGGCACTCAGTCTCAGGAAGGAATAGGAGTTATAGCCCAGTGAATAGCTTTAATATTGGATCCAATAATGGAAATGGTCATCATTACGATGGCATTATTGATGAATTTAGAGTGTCGAATACTGCACACAGTGCTGATTGGGTCTTAGCCAGCTACCAGAGCGCAGCAGACCCGCATAGTTTTGCTAGTTATCAGAGCATCAGAAAACAAGGGGATGGAGATGGTGACAGCATTTCTGATGTGTGGGAGCAAGCTGTTCTCACATTTTATGAAGTGTCGAACATTGGAGGCATCACTTCTATCGGTGACCTAAATGGGAATTGCATCATTGATGACTATGAGACTGTCAGATCTGCCGACGTAAGTTCTAGCGGAGGTACTTATGGTGTATACGGTGAGTTTGGAGACATGGATTCTGACCTCATTGCTAACCGAACTGAGTTCTTTGCAGAAACTGTACCAAATACCCAAGATGACGAAACTGCACTTGATGATTCGAAGTCCGAGGAGGCAGGGGACCTTATTATTTCTGTGATTGGTCTTGGAGTGTTTGAAATCAATGAGACTTTGGGTGGAATGGCTCCTGTTGAGTAATGGTTAAATCTAACAAAGAGATGAGTAAAATCAAAGGATTGTCTTTATTACTGCTGGGGCTTGGTGCTTTTACAATTTTTTGTATATTTATCAATGGATGGGTAAAAGAGCGCAAAGATCGTCGTGCCATTACCATAGAAGCGACTTCTAAGTCCGCCGAAGATGAGTTTGTTGGTGATCTACTCAACAATAGTACACAGCTTGATGCTATTCAAGATTCTCAGACTGGAGGAGGTAGTCCCGCACCGACTACTACAATATCTAACACCCCGATCTTGCAGAAGCAGTGGGAAAGTGAACCTGCTCCAAACCTCAACGACGAGACCGAAGTCAGCGAAGAAATTCAGCGCAGCCTAGAGGCTAGTGCTTCTCTTCGGGAACCGAAGTATACAGATCCTAAATCTGAATATAACTCAGAATTTTTTAAAAAGTTCCGTGCGATGCGAGATGCTCGCCTGAAGAAATAAGTTAATTCATTTTCTAATTATAGATATCTATTTCAATGAAGCGTATTAATGTTTTAGCCATAGTGGCATATCTTTTTACATCCACACTTTGGGGCGAAAATCTTGTAGGCTCACTAGGGGGAGAGCTTAACGTGACCAACACAGGCGCCGCGACTTATTCATTACCGATTTCAGTTATTGATGGTGTTGCAGGTATGGCTCCTAACTTATCCATTGATTACGATAGCACTTCAGGAAACGGGCTATTGGGAAAAGGTTTCACTATTGGAGGGCTCTCTTCTATAACGCGGATGGCTACTAGCATGGATGTGGATGGGTATCATGATGGTATCGACTTCGACGATAATGATCGTTTTGCATTAGATGGTCAGCGTCTCGTGTGTATTAGTGGAACTTATGGACTAGACAATTCTGAGTATGCCACTGAGATTGACAGTTTTGTTAAGGTGACAGCGTATGGGCAATCCCAGAGCGGTCCAAAGTACTTTGTTGTTCAAACGAAAGAAGGGCTTACGAAGTATTATGGACAAACTAATGCAAGTTCCTTAGTATTTAATACAAGTGGACACCCTGATAAGGGGGCAAAACTAACCTGGTTGTTAGACAAGATTGAAGATAGTTCGGGGAATAGCATTACCTTTACTTATTCTCAAGACCCAAGCTCTGAGCTCCGCTATATTTCGGGAATTCAATATGGTTCCGCTTCTCACCGCTTGGGGGTAGTGTTTGTTACTGAAGCAAGAGCTGATAAAATTCCACACTATGTGAGTGGCACCGACTTCAGTCTCTCACGTAGATTGCGAGCCATTCAAGTTACTAATGGCGGAATCATAAGTCACCAATATGTTTTGGAGTACACAAACGCCCCTCTTCCTGAAGTGAGTAAACTGGAGGCAATTGAATATAGGGACTTCTCTACAGGCAAGACAATGGCAACCAGCTTTGAGTGGCAAGAGAACACCAGATCAAAGACCTTTCAGCCCCGAGAAAAATGGTATACTTTCCAAAGTGAGGCAGAGGCCTATATTCAAAATAGGTCTGATGCGGGTCATATCTATGCAGATTTAATAGATATGGATGGTGATGGTCTGTTAGACCGCGTGTACAAAGATCACCCAACTCTGGGAGGCGGTATTTATGTAGCGCGTAACATTTCGTCTCTAAACTCTAGTAATGGTAACGGCTTCGCCGCAGCGGAAAGATGGTTTTACAGTTCTTCAAAGGATGAGCAAAATAGGCTTGTCTGGACTAATGACTCCAATATTTGCAGCATGATGGTAGATGTGAACGGTGATGGTTTAATTGATAAGATTGATCATTGCGATTATGCGAATGGTTTAGATTACGGATTGTGGGTCTCTCTAAACACTGGCAATGGATTTTCTCAGAAATCAAAATGGCTGTCTTATGCTGAAGGACAATATGCATACCCGAGAATCACAGACGGTTTCCAGATATACGGTGATCTCATTGATATGAATGGAGATGGACTGGTTGATAGAGTGTCTCATTATAACCCTACTGCGTCAGGAAATAAGTACGGTATGTGGGTGTATCTCAATCAAGGGAACCATTTTGGTGCTGCTCAAAGATGGTTTACTTGTGAAAATGAAGCTCCTGAACAGGCCAGGATTGAGTGGGTGTCAGATTCAGACACACTTTCGAAATTAATAGATATAAATGGAGATGGCTTGCCAGATAAGTTAGATCATCGGAATTACGCCGTAGATAATGGTTACGGGATCTGGGTATCTGTAAACAATGGATCAGGTTTTGAGCCCATGAAACTATGGTTAGCTACTTCAGATGGATCTGAGTCAGATATTCAACACCGCTCAGGAGGTTCATCTATACGCAGAGACTTAGTCGATATGAATGGTGACGGACTGGTAGATCGTGTTGTGTACAGCTATGGTGGATCAGAGGGTTTGTGGGTTCATCTTAACACTGGCAATGGGTTTGAAAATACTCCAAAGCTCTGGTTTAAGAGTGATAGGTCAGAGCAAAATTTTGTCGAATGGGTTTTAGACTCGGATGTCGTATCTCGTCTTGTCGATATGAATGGTGATGGTCTAGTAGATAAAGTGAATCATTGTAAATACTCGACTACTAATGGAGACGATTACGGAATATGGGTTTCAATCAACAACGGAAGTGGTTTTAATCAAATGCAGAAATGGTTGAATACAGGGCTTAATTCTGAGTCTGATTTGAAGGAGGTGAACGGGAATAATACGAGACGTGATTTAGTCGATATAAATGGTGATGGGTTATTAGATAGGGTCTCCTATTATAACAATTCTAGCTCATCAAATGAATATGGTCTCTGGGTAAACCTTAACAAAGGGGATGGTTTCGAATCAAATGCTAGAAGGTGGTTATATAGTTCATTTGATGAGCAGAATTATCCACTGTGGGTGTCCAATTCATCAACAAGAAGTAAGCTTGTTGACATCAATGGTGATGGATTATTGGATAAAATAGATCATCGGAATTATGAGAACTCAAATGACTTTGGTCTTCACGTTTCGCTCAATGCTAACAAACCCGCAGCTATCACAAAAATCACCAGTAGTATGGGTGTAGAAACTAAGATTGTATACAGTCCACTAACGGATCTCACAATTTATTCTCAGATCGAGCATGATGCCTTGCCTCCTATCGTCTCAATGCCTACGAAAATGTTGGCTGTATCGGCGGTTCTTAAAGATTCAGGAACTCTAAATAGTGCTGGAGAGAAAATTTTCTATGAAACCAGTTATACATACAGTGACGCGAAATTTCATACGCGAGGGAGAGGTTTTCTAGGGTTTCGGATATTTTTATCTAGAGATGAAGTGACGGGACTCGCACGGACTGAAATGGTGAGGCACGATTTCCCATACACAGGTATGGTTATTTCCTCGAGCACTGAGCATTGGGCGACTGGACAGATTCTCAGTCGTACGGAAAACACCTTGGACGCCAAGGTTCTCAATGGTGGTAAAACTCTTTTTCCCTACTTCAAGAAATCTGAAGAATGGAAGGCGGAATTTAATCCTGGGGTGACGATATATCACGAACCTCAATCTGAGATTCTGGAGTACATGGAAGCCAACGCCTACGGCCACACCACCACCACCAACGACTTTGACTCTCATGGCAATAACATCAAGATTGTTATGGATTTTGGCGATGGTTATAAGCAGACCACTGTCAACCAATACGCTTACGACGATGTATCCAAGTGGTACATTGGCCGCCTTTCCAAGGCCACAGTGACATCTGTCGCCCCAGACACTACAGATCAGAACGAGACCATCGTACGCAGCTCCTCATTCACTTATGATACTAAGGGGCTCTTGCATACGGAGACGGTTGAGTCTGGCAATGCTCTCGCAGTGACTACTACCTACACGCGGGACAACCAGGGGCGCGTGATAAAGACCACAGTAGATCCAGCCGATGGCTCAGCTATAATCACCTCGGAAAGTAGTAATCTAGATCCCTCTGGCCGTTTTTATCTCACCTCAGAAAATGCCTATGGGCATGCCAGTCACGTCACCTATGATAAGTACGGTCGTCTTGCCACCGCCACGGACCCGAATGGTCTCACCACCAGCTATGAGTATGATGAACTCGGTCGTGTCACCCGCGAAGACCGCCCTGACGGAACCTGGACCACAACGAGCTATACCCATGATACCTCGGTCACTGTTAGTGGCTCAGGCACTTCAAGCTATATCCGTTCCGCATACAAGGTCACCATCAACAGCAGTGCTGCGCCGCAGTCCGTCACTTGGTATGATGCGCAGGCGCGTCCTATCCGCACCGCCTCGCAGGACTTTGATGGCAATTGGGTCTACCAAGACACCTACTACAATGAAAAAGGCCAGACCGTATCAGTTTCAGAAAATTACTATTGGGGTGACAGCAAGCGCTGGACAACCACTCTTTATGATGAGCTTGGCCGCTCTTACCTTGCTACTGCACCCGATGGCACTCAGATGAAGACCGTCTACAATGGCCGTACGACCACCACTATCAATAACTACGTCGAAGGCTCCAGTGACAAGGATAAGAATCAGACCACCGTCACCATCCTGAATGCCAAAGGCAAGGCCGCCTCAGTCACCTCCTACAATGATGCGAATCAAGCCCTCGTGCTGCAATACCGTTACGATGGTGTCGGCAACATCCTTGAGACTGAGGACTCTGAAGGCAATGTCACCAAGATGGTCTACGACAAGCTTGGTAATCAGATCGAACTCCATGACCCGAGTATGGGCATTTGGGAATATGCATACAATGCACTCGGCCAGCTCACCGAGACTGAAGACGCGATTGGCAATACCACCACCAAGACCTATGATGACCTCGGCCGTGTGACTCAGGAAGTGGTCGACACCGTCGATAGCACGATTCCCACCCTCACGCGCGATTTCTATTACGATGGCGTGGGTGGAGCAAACTACCGCAAGTACGGCGCACTCTATCTCGAAAAATCCTCAGACGGCTTCCGCCGCATGCACTACTACGATGATCTCAACCGCGAGTTCCTCACTGTGCAGAAGATCGAAGGCCGCTGGTTCTATCAGCAAACAGACTTTGACCAGTACTCGCGCCCGATTCGTCTCACGCATTACTGGCGCCCACCTTCGCTCGATGATGCCCTGAAGACCCACTACCGTGCGTGGTACTCACACTCGCAGGAGACGGTGTACAATAGCCGCAGCTTCGTCACCGAAGTACGCGATAGCAATGGTAAGACCTGGTGGAGTGACCCAGAGTACAATGTGGATGGTCAGCTCGTCAGCTACCTCGCGGGCAATGGCCTAAAAACCACTAATGTCTATGATGCAGACAGCCAGCTGCTCGAGCGTATTTATGTAAAAAATGGCTCTACCACCGTCTTCGACCATTCCTACACCATCAATAAAGTCGGTAACCTCACCCGCCGCACTGATAACAAGAATGGCCTCGGTGAGACCTTCACCTTCGATCGCCTCAATCGCATGCGCTCTTCAAAAGTAGATGGAGAGAATGCGGTTTGGTCTTCCTATGATGATCTCGGAAATATCCAGTCGCGTGGAGGTGTGGGCAGCTATAGTTACACAGGCTCCAGCCCCTTCCGGGTCACGTCTGCAGGTGGACGCAGCTTCCTCTATGATGCCAATGGCGCGATCACCCAAGTTACCGGCTCCTCCACAGGCGAAATCAAGTGGGCCGGTTTCCACAAGCCACTGCACATGGAAGTCGCAGACAAGCGTTCTACCTTTGGCTATGACTCCGGCAACAACCGCGTCACCCAGACCCGCCAGGAATACGATCAGGGCACTTGGCTCGACAAGACCCGCAAGACCTACGTCGGCGCCCTCTTCGAGCAAGAACACCAGTGGAACTATGATCACGCCACTCCGAAGTGGGATATCTCCTACACCCGTATCTATATCTCCACCCCAGCCGGTGTCATCGGCTCATGGGTGAAAAAGGCAGACTTGGACCTGCCAGAAGAAAACTACTTCCACCGCGATCACCTCGGCTCCGTCATCGCCATCACCGACAAAGATCGCACGATCTCCAAAGAATTTAGCTACGATGCCTGGGGCCGCGCGCGTGATGCCTCTGACTGGGCCGGCTTTATCAATGCCGAGCGCGACTCCGCCACCGACCGTGGCTTCACCGGCCACGAAATGCTCGATGGTCTAGGACTCATCCACATGAATGGGCGCATCTATGACCCTATTCTCGGCCGCTTCCTCAGCGCCGACCCGAACATTCAGAGTCCTAGTAATCTGCAGAACTACAATCGTTATTCCTACGTGCTGAACAATCCCATCAGCATGACCGACCCCTCTGGCTTCTTCTTCAAGAAGCTCTTTAAGAAGATTAAATCCTTTGTGAAGACCTACTGGAAGACGATTGTCTCGACAGTGCTTTCAGCGTTCTTAGGACCAATCGCTGTCGCTCTTTTCCAGATCACAGTGTCAGCGATTGAAGGTGGCTTGAAAGGGGCTCTGATCACTACGGCGAGTATTGCGCTGACCATGGGGATAGCTCAAGGAGCTGGACCTAAAGAAAGTTTGTTCGTCAACCCAGCAAAAGAAGTTGTTCGGGCCACAGCACATGGTGTGACCCAAGGGGGAATAGCTGAGTTGAGTGGAGGTGATTTCGGCGATGGTTTTGTTTCAGGATTTTCAGGTTCGATTGCCGGCTCATTAATGAAGGGGTCCTCAATAGATGGAGCTGGATCTGATAAACTTATTGCACGTACTGCAGTTGCTGCAGTTGCGGGAGGAATGGCCGCCGAAATTACTGGAGGAAGCTTCATTAATGGTGCGCATACTGCTGCGTTTGTCCATCTATTGAATAATGAAGCATCGAGACAAATACAGAGAATGAAATTAGAGGCACTGGAAGAAAAGATTCGACACGGCCTGTCTAAGAATAAAAAGGGAGATCCTTTTTTTATTAGCACATCAGAATTTAAGAAGCTGATGTACCTCAATTACTTGAGGGTGAGAGATATGGATGTTTCTGATATGACCTCAAGTGAATTTACAGATTATATAGGGTCGAAAGCGAATGATAATGTAATATTTTTCCCATATGCGTCTACTAGATTCATAATAGGTGATAATAATTTGCAGGATGTTGGAGGTAACATAAATTATCTTGTGATTGGAATGGCTTTTGCCGCTAGGGGTGATAAGGGGTCATTTACCATGTACTCTGCCTCAAATGTGAATATGACGAGTGCTATAATGGTTTATAATACTTACTCTGCTATTTCTGGAGCGGTTGGATTGACGAATCACTCAGTGGGTCATAACCTAGATCAGGCTTTTTTGGGTTCAGCCCAATCTTGGTCGCAGACTGGATTCAGATATTACAAAGAAAACAACGAAGCGCGAAAAGAAATGGACAAGTGGTAATAGGCAAATGGTTAAAGTTTTCAAAATAGTTTTACTTTTAATACTACTATCTACATTACTCCTTTTGGGTGTGTTTTTTTTAGTTGATCAAGAACGAAGTGAGTTTATCTCGGACGATGTTTGGCGTTCTGAGGTTACAGAATGGTTCATAGCAAACCGCTCAGTCATTGATAGTGCGTCACCTAGGGATTTGGGTGTGTATGATATGCGTAATTCTTCCCTTAGAGAAGATTTGGAGGAGCTTCTTGGCGAATCAGTATTCAATATTCTAATTTACAGGGTGAATGGGGATCTTTGTGCTGTAAAGGTGCTTTCTACAAATCGGCTGGACTTTGTATATTTCTATGAAAATTTTGATTTAAGTTTAATTCAGTTGTCTCCATATGAGAAAGTATCGTATGAAAATTTTCCTTTTTTTCAATTGCATCTAACGAAATGATTTATAGTTTTAATATAAAGGGATGACCTTTCATATAAAAGGACAGACAATATCCAGAGAAAGACTTTGCCATAAACCTCTCAGCGTGATGGCGAGTGCCAAGTCTGAGATGATCCGAATTGATGCCAGTGAACTAAAAAATGACCTACAAGGTTTGGTTCGTGGTACTGTCGAAGACACACTCAACGGATTGTTGGATAAAGAAGCTGAGATGATCTGCAAAGCTGGCCGTTATCAGCGCAGTGATAGTCGCCAGGCTCAGCGTAACGGTAAGTACGAGAGCAAGCTCGTCACTCAAGCTGGAGAGGTGAAGCTGCAAGTACCCAAGTTACGTGGTGCTAGTTTTGAAACTCAAATCATCGAACGTTATCGTCGTCGCGAAAGCAGCGTCGAGGAAAGCCTTGTAGAAATGTATTTAGCAGGCGTAAGTGTGCGCCGAGTCGAGGACATCACTGAAGCCCTTTGGGGCGAGAGAGTAAGTCCTTCAAGTATTAGCCGCTTGAATGAGAAAATATACGAGCAAATAGAAGACTGGCGAACTCGCCCTCTAGAAGAGAGTTATCCCTATGTATTTATGGATGGCATTTGGTTAAAACGAAGCTGGGGAGGACAAGTCGAGAACATCAGTGTGCTCATTGCAGTAGGTGTGAATGAACAGGGACGGCGCGAAGTCATTGGTGTCTCTGAAGGGCTTAAAGAAAGTACGGAGAGCTGGAAGCAATTACTACAGTCGCTCTGGCAACGTGGAGTCAAGTCAATGAGACTTGTGGTCAGCGATGCTGGAGCAGGTTTAAAGTCAGCTCTGCCTGAAGTTTATCCACATGCCAAACAGCAACGCTGCGTCTTCCATTTTCATCGTAACATTCTAGATGCTGTTCCACGCGCAAAACGCGAAGAAGTAGCAGTGAGGCTTAAAGCGATTCATGCGATGGAAAGTGCGGCAGCAAGCCTTGAGAAAGCTAGATTAATCATAGCTTGGCTGCGTGAGCAAAAGCTGAGTAAGGCAGCCAGAATCTTAGAAAAGGGTATCGAGGAAACCTTAGAATACCATCGCTTCCCGCGAGAGCATCATCGAAGCCTGCGAACCAATAATATGCTAGAGCGGATTATGAAGGAAATCCGTCGTCGTACTCGAGTTGTAGGAAGCTTCCCAGATGGAAAAAGTGCTCTGATGTTAGTCTGCGCGAGATTAAGGCATATTAGTAGTAAGAGCTGGCCAGAAGAACGTAGTTATCTGGATATGGCACGCCTGAGAGAAATAGATGTAGAAGATGAGCACAAAAGCATCGATCAGGAGAACTTGACGAATCTGAATAAGTAAAAGAGAACCGAAACCAACCAATCGTCTGAGTGGCCAAAAACTAATTTGCGAAAGATTCGGCACACAACCCTGTATGATGCGGAGCACGTGGGGATGGTGCGCGAGCAGTTAGAACTGTTAGCTGCATCCACTACTGAGGCGGGACGGCTGGCTTATCAGGAATTACGCGAGCGCTACACGCGTAGGATGTGGGATCTCGGGCATTTCATGAAGACACTGAAGCAGCGGTTTTCGAGTTGGTATAATAAAAAACACCAGCGGAAAGGCACACTGTGGGAAGCGCGTTACAAGAGTGTGCTGGTGGAGAATGGCTATGCGGCAAGGACGATGGCGGCCTATATAGACCTCAATCCTGTCCGAGCAGGGATGGTGCTTGATCCGAAAGACTACCGTTGGTGCAGTTATGCCGAGGCGGTGGCAGGTGGCAAGCTGGCGCGGAATGGAATCATGCGCGTGATCAGTGAAATGGAGAGTGACATGGCGGCTGACGGCTGGGCTGGATCGCGGAGTATTGAAAAATATGACTGGCGCAATGTGGCAGGAAGGTACAGGCTGATACTATATGAGGATGGAGCTAGCTTTGGTGTGGCGGAGGCTGATGCGAGGAGGTCGACGAAGAAGCGCAGAGGGTTTAGTGAAGCCGAGCTTGAGAAAGAGCTTGAGCGGGAGGGAAGGTTGAGTGTTTCGGCAGTGCTGGGGTGCAAGTCACGGTATTTTATTGATAGTGCTGTGTTGGGAAGCAAGAGCAGGGTGAATGGAGTGATTGATGATCTAAAGGGGAACTACCTCAGTAAAAATCGCAAGATGGGTGGGAGCCGGCCAAGAGATAACTTGCGCAGCAGTGGTCTGTGATCGCTTATGCAGTTGGGGATGGGTCAAGTGTCTTGTTCGAATTCTCTGATGCAGTGGTTTGCGTCAAGTTGTGCGGTGCCAATGGACGATCTCGGAAGTAGGGATAAGACAGCAACTCTGCTGGGCATTTAGGGATGAACGCCCCTGCCAGCGTAGGGTAGATTGGTGTTTATGGTGGTTCAGAGTGTCGAAGGTCAGAAAGTCACCTGTCATTGCGAGCAAAGTCTGGTGACTTTGAAATGGTTGGAGCATCGCGTTCAGGCGATGCTTCAATGACCTGAGACTGAGAGACCTTCGACAGTGTGGGGGGGCTAAGACGGTTTAAGAGTGCTTGAGTTCATGGATTTTAGTGACAGCGAAAGCGTCAGTGCCTGGTTATAGATGTGTCATTTGTTTCGGTTGCTAGTCGTTGGGGAATAGTCTACAGAAATGGGCTGGAATGATTGCGTTTGTAGAAGGAACTGGGTCAGGGGCTTGTGAGGGGCTGGCAGATGAGATTCACGGGATATTTTCCGAGAATGGTCTGTTGTCGCAGTCTCCTGATTTTGCCTATCGCCCTCAACAGCAAGAAATGGCGACTGAAGTGGCGAGTGCGCTGGAGCAATCGCGTGTGCTGACTGTGGAAGCTGGCACTGGGGTGGGGAAGTCTCTGGCTTATCTTATCCCAGCCGTGAAGTACGCGCTGGAATCTGGGAAAAAGGCGGTGATCTCGACGCATACGATCAACTTGCAAGAGCAATTGACCGGGAAAGATATTCCGATTGTTAAGAAGCTGCTAGGTGTTGATTTCGATGCGGTTTTATTAAAGGGGAGGCAGAATTATGTGTGTCCGCTGCGATTGAGGATCGCAATGGATTCGAAGGGGGATTTGTTCACGACGAGTGAAGTGGAGGAATTAAAAGAGATTTGGGACTGGGCCGAGGGAACTACGGACGGGACGCTCAGCGAATTAGATTTCCGGCCATCGCCAAAAGTATGGAGTCAGGTTTGCAGCGAGGCGCATATTTGCACGCCGCGAACTTGCGGAACCAGAGGTAATTGCTTTTACCAAAAAGCACGTCGCCGTGTGGAGAAGGCGAATGTGGTAGTGGTGAATCACACGCTTTTCTTTTCCTTGCTGGATTCTGTGGTTGAGGAACGTGACGAGCGAGATATGGGATACATTTTTCCGAATGATTTTGTGATTTTCGATGAGGCTCATACTTTGGAAGAAGTGGCAGCGAACCAACTTGGCTTGCGCTTGAGTCAATCTGGCTTGCGTTTTGATGTTTCTCGGCTCTACAACCCGCGCAACAAAAAAGGGCTGTTGAAGCAGTTGCGAAGTGGTGAGGGAATTCAAGCTGCTGAGGATTTGTTAGAGCGGGCGCAGGACTTTTTTGATGAACTGGCTGAGAGCATCCAGTTCGGACAATTTTCTAAAGAAAGTCGCGTGCGAGAGCCTGAGATTGTCGACAATACTCTGGCCGAACCCTTGCGTAAGCTGTGGAATGTGATCGAGGATGAAGCGGAGAAGTTAGAGAAAGAGTCGGCCACGCGAAAGGAACTGATGGATGGGGCGAGACGCTTGCGCGAGGTGCACGGAACCTTACGCCTATTTCTCGATCAGACTGATGAAGAGAGTGTTTATTGGGTTGAGAAAGGTGGGCGCGATGGCGATGTGCTTAGTTTACGATCTGCTCCTATCAATATAGCGGATAGATTGCGTGATGCGATGTTTGGTAAGGGGCGGACATGCATCCTAACGAGCGCGACATTAAGCGCGGGTGAGGAAGATATGAGTTATTTTCGGAGGCGCGTGGGGGCAGAGAAGTCAAAGGCGGTTCAGATCGGTAGTCCCTTTGACTATCAAAAGCAGATGGAGGTCTATGTGATGCAGGCGATGCCTGATCCAGGCACACCAAAATACGAAGAAGCTCTGGTGCACTGGATTAGCAGAGTGCTAAAGTATACAGAGGGCAAAGCCTTCGTTCTTTTTACGAGTTATAAAGTGATGCGCAATGTGGCGGATGCGATGGAGGACTATTTCGATGAAATGGGATGGCGTCTACTCGTGCAAGGTGACGGCACGCCACGCCATAAGATGGTCGATATTTTCCGTAAGGACACGCACAGTGTTTTGTTCGGAACGGATAGCTTTTGGGCTGGGGTGGATGTGCCCGGCGAGTCTTTGAGTAATGTGATCGTGACGCGTTTGCCATTTTCAGTGCCTGACCATCCGGTTGTGCAATCGAAGATCGAAGCGATTGAAGCCGAAGGAGGGAATGCCTTTATGGACTACTCTGTGCCTGAAGCGGTGATCAAGTTGCGCCAAGGGGTAGGAAGACTAATTCGGTCTGAAAAAGATTCAGGAGTGGTGGTTATTCTCGACAATCGCGTGGTGACGAAGCGCTACGGGAAGATGTTCCTCAAAGCACTTCCCGATGCTCCAGTCAAAATAGTGAAGCAATAATCTAAAAGTGGGTGACTCGTTGACGCGGGTTCCGCTGATTAGAAAGGCTTGCTCGCACGGATGGCTTGGCTGAGTAAGCTGGCGGGCCATTGGCCTGGGGCTGTCTCTTTATCGCCAAGGTATCCGTAATTTAGCAAGGAACCCAGTTGGGAATAGAGGACGCGTGAGACAGGTGCGAGGCTACCCATGCCCATGAGTGAGATTGCGATCGAGTGGCCTTCTTGCATGAGTGTGGCGCAGCGATACATATCTTCCACGCTGTTGTGGTGGACTGCGATTTTCACCATATCAGCACCGAGGTCGAGAGCGTGTTTCACTTTGTCGCGGAGGAAATCTGTGTCTGGAGTTTTTTTGAAGTCATGAAATGAAGCGACGACGAGGGCGCCATTGGTGCGCGCTTGCTCAGCTGCAGTTGCCATCTCAGCGAGGTTGGCGAGTTCGATGTCGACGAAAGTAGCCAGTGGCGAAAGTCCGCCAATAAGCTGGTTACGCTGGTCAGTGGTGAGTTCCGCGAGACCGCCTTCTGAAGTGCATCGAGCAGTGATGAGTGTCTGGAGTTGGCTAGATTTGAGCTTGATGAGGGTGTCGCGGACTTGGCCGAGATTGCGCAAGAGTCCATCAAGGCGGAATTCGATGATTTCACATTCATCCGCAGAAAATGGGTGATCGAGGAGTGAAGGGTCAGCGATGGAGCCCACGGTTTTTGGTCCTTGGGGCATACTTGGGTGGCTGCGATTCATGCTCATAGTTGCGGGTCGTAGATGGTAAAAGTGATGGGGCTAGAGGGCTTCTTTCTAAGAACGTAGTGGTGAATCGCAGATTTTCGAATGCGGTGCAACTTAGTTTTCATTTTAGGAGCGAAGGAATAGAAAGGTGGATGAATTTTCTTCATGATGAGCGGGTGTGTATCTTATTGAATGTGTGTTGAGATGGACAAAAATAGCCTTTGTTTTCTGAAAAATCATGCATACGTTCCGCGGCATGAGCTGCAATGCTGGACCAAGAATGAAGATGGACCCTACGCTCCACACGGACAAGAAACCGTCGTGGATTAAAGTGCGTCTCCCTAACAATCCTGTATTCTGGGACACAAAGTCGATGGTTAAGGATCTTAACCTGGTGACAGTCTGCGAAGAAGCGCAGTGCCCGAACCGTTGGGAATGCTGGGGGCAGGGAACTGCGACTTTCATGATTGCTGGTGAGAAATGCACTCGTGCGTGTGGATTCTGTGCAGTGAAGACTGCTCGTCCTGATCCTCTCGAAGATGATGAGCCGCAACGTGTAGCTGAAGCGACACGTCGAATGAAGCTCAAGCACGTAGTGATTACTGCGGTTGCTCGTGACGATCTAAAGGACGGTGGCGCTGAACACTTTAAGAAAGTGATTACTGAGATTCGCGCAGTGAACCCAGGCATTATCATTGAGGTGCTCGTTCCCGATTTTAACGACCGCGACTGGGCTTTGCAGATGGTGATGGATGCACGTCCTCACATTTTCAACCACAACCTTGAAACAGTGGAACGTCTTACACCATTGGTACGTTCCCGCGCGAAGTACTGGCGATCACTTGCTGTTCTCAAGAAATCGAGTGAAATGGTGGATGGCAAGGTGGCTGTGAAATCTGGTTTGATGCTTGGTCTCGGTGAGACGCAGGAAGAGATCGAGAAAGCGATGGATGATCTTCTGGATCATAACGTGACTGTACTCACTCTCGGTCAGTATCTTCGTCCGACTCCACGTCACTTGCCAGTGGTTGAGTACATCACTCCTGAGAAGTTTGATGAATTGAAGGAGATCGCTCTAGCTAAAGGTTTCCGTCACGTGGCTTCAGGGCCGTTGGTGCGTTCATCCTACCATGCAGCAGATTTCCGTCCGGAGCTGGATGTTGTGGACGATATTGAAGCCGCGCTCAGAGGTACGTCAGATCTAGAGCTCAAGCCAAGTGATCTTGCGATTCCACCGGCGAAAGCCGATGTCTTTCAAGCGACCTTGAATCAAGAGGCTGCTCAGTAAGTTTTATTAGATTATACCAATAAAAAAAGCGCTCCGAATTGAGCGCTTTTTTTGTTGGATTGAGATTGAGCTAGTCTAGCTGAACTTGACTGTATGCTTTTTCGATAAGCGCAGGATATCACCGGCCTTTGGTGTGATTTCAGCATTTGGGTCGGTGAGTTTTTCACCGTTGAGCTGGATGGCACCGGGAAGGATGGCTTGCTTTTTCAGCTCGCCGTTAGACTTCTTGATGTTGAAGCCAATTTGGAAAGCGTTAGATGCTAGGCTTAGAACCGTGAGGTCAGCTGGGAAATCAGTGAGAGAAACATCGGTAGCGCCAGCACCTTGATCGCCTTTTGAACGATCGAGCCATTGTTGGACAGCATCGGCTGCAGAAGCTTCGTCGTGGTAGCGAGCGGTGATGCGGCGTGCGAGTTCGAGTTTTGCATCGCGTGGATGCTGTGATTCATCGCGCTTTGTGCCGAGAAGCATGAGGTAGTATTTGTCCATGAGTTCATCGGAGATGCTCATGAGCTTGTTGACCATTTCAGGGGCTGGCTCGGAAACTCCAACGTAGTTTTTGGAGGATTTGGACATTTTCTTCACGCCATCGAGCCCTTCAAGGAGCGGCATGAGCATGACGACTTGCTGTGGAAGGCCTTCTTCCTTTTGCAGATCACGACCAACGAGGATATTGAAAAGCTGATCAGTTCCGCCGATTTCGACATCGGATTTAACTACGACAGAATCCCAGCCTTGCATAATCGGGTATTGAATTTCGTGAAGGCGGACTTCTTTCCCTTCGCCGAGGCGGGACTTGAAGTCTTCGCGTTGGAGCATTTGTTGCATGGTGACGCGACCATTGAGCTTAAGCACTTGGTCGTAGGTCATTTTGTTGAACCAATCACCATTATAGACGACTTCGGTTTTCTCTGGATCGAGGATTTTGAAGGCTTGAGTGGTGTAGGTTTCGGCATTGGAGAGAACTTCTTCGCGGGTGATTGGTGGACGTGCAGCGGAGCGGCCGGTTGGGTCGCCAACCGTAGCGGTGAAGTCGCCGATGATGAGAACTGCGGTATGACCAAGTTCTTGAAATTGGCGCAATTTTTCGATGGCGACAGTGTGTCCGAGATGGATGTCTGGAGCTGTGGGGTCGACACCGAGTTTGATGCGGAGTGGACGGCCGAGCTCGAGTTTCTCAGCGAGTTCTTTTTCTGAAAGGACTTTGGCGGTTCCGCCGATGAGTTGTTCTAGTGCAGATGACATCTAAAATGTTGAGTGATGAATGTTTAATTTTAAATTACTTTTGGCTCTGTGTTTTTGTCAGAGCTGCCGCGCATTAAATTTAGCTTAGAGAGTTAGGAAATTTTTGAGGAGTTGGAGGCCAGCGTGCTGGGATTTCTCAGGGTGGAACTGGGTTCCAATGAGATTGCCGCGAGTGACGGTTCCGTGAAAGGTTTGCGTGCCGTAGGTGGTGACACCAGCGACGACTTCGGAGTTTTCCGCCTTTGGAAAATAGGAATGGACGTAATAAAAATACGGTTCTTTGCTCATGCCTTTCCACATGGCGTGGTCTGGGTTTTGTGGGGTGACGCCATTCCAGCCCATGTGTGGAATCTTAAGACCGTCTTCGTGTTGAAATCTGACATTTTGGCCTTTGAAAATGCCAAGCCCTGCAGCTGATGGTGATTCTTCACTGCCTTCGAAAAGGAGTTGATAGCCAACACAAATACCGAGGAATGGCTTGTTTGCTGCAATCCATTCCTTAATAGGTGGAGTCATGGCCGAAGCTTCGAGTTTGCGCGAGCAATCGCCAAATTCACCTTGGCCTGGAAGCACAAGATGGGTGAGTCCGTCGAGTTCTTCAGGGGTGGTGATGAGTTTGGCTTCAGCGCCGAGTGCGTGAAAGGCATTGAGGACGCTTTGGAGGTTACCAGCGCCGTAGTCGATAATTCCTACGTTCATAACTGTATAGTGTTATGTTTTAAGTGTGATGTGTTAGGAATAGTTAGAGGACTTCCTTCGTACTTGGTATGCCAGTGACACGTGGGTCATTTTCCATGGCGCTACGGAGTGCTCGGGCGAGTCCTTTGAAGAGTGACTCAGCAATGTGGTGGCCGTCGCGACCGTAGAGGACTTCTGCGTGGATGTTGGCCCGCAGGTTCGAGGCGATAGCGCGGAAAAATTCTTCTACGAGCGTGAATGGAAAATTCTGAGCATCTGGTGTGCCTTCTGGAAATTTGAACTCGAGGTGTGGTCGATTTGAGAGGTCGACAACGACACGTGAGAGAGTTTCATCCATTGGCAGGTAGGAATGGCCGTAGCGAGCGATGCCGTTTTTATCGCCAAGTGCTTGTTTGAGGCATTCGCCAATGACGATAGCGGTGTCTTCGACAGTGTGGTGGTAGTCGACTTCTATGTCGCCATCTACTGTGACATCAAGATCGATAAGACCATGGCGCGAAAAGGCTGTGAGCATGTGATCGAAAAAGGGGATGCCTGTATCGATTTTTCCTTCGCCCGAGCCGTCGATATTGAGGCTGAGCAGGATCTTGGTCTCAGCGGTGTCGCGCTTCTGTGATGCTGTTCTCATAGTTCGTGCGGCTAGTGTGCTTGAGAGCTGGGGAAGATCAACCCAAAAGAAATGGCGATCTCAAGAAGGAGATCGCCATTTGTGAGTGTTAGTTACTTGTTGGGTTGAGCTGTTTTAAAACTTCATTTACTTGCTCTTCTTTTATGCCAAGCCCTGTGGCTTTTTTGAGTTTTTCTTCAGCAGTGAGATTGGCATCTTCGGCCGCTTCTTCGGCTTTGCGTTTTTTCTCAGCTGCTATTTGTGCAGCTTTACGCTGTTCTGCACGTTCTTGAGCTAGCTGTTCCTTGAGCTTTCTTTTTGCTTCAGCTAGTTCATTGCGTCGTTGCTCATTGAGTTCTTTCTGAGTGGCTATTTCTAGTTCGAGCTGTTCATTAATGGGGTCGATGTAGCTATCAGGCACATCAGCTCTTCTGAGTTCTTTAAGGATGTCTTTGGTTTTATCTAGCTCAATTTTATCAAGTGAACTAAGTGCTGAGCGATATAGTTCTCCTGCGTCGACTGAGCTGGCTTGAGAAAGCTTTTTAATTCTAGTTTTTTCACGCTCAAGGTTGCTAATGGCTTTTTCAGCAGTTTCTGGGTGAAAGCGATTCAGTGGGAGCCACTTTGATTTGCGATCATTGGCGCGAGTAAGCTTGGCTTGGTAGATGCGTTCTTCTTCGGCAAGCGATTGTCTCACGCGTGCTCGATCTGATGGAGGGAGGCGGTCAAGTGTGGTATCACGTTTTTCTTGAATTGATTCACTGTTGGCAATGATGCTTCTCGCTTGTTTCTCATATTGGGAAATAAGCTGCGCTGCGTGTTTTATAGCAGCTTTAAATGGTTTAGTGTTGAGAAACTTTTCTTCAAGATTTTCGAATTGTTCAAAGGCTTCATCGAGGTTCCGCTCTGTCTTAAATTCTTTAAGCGCCAAGTAAGCATCTATCTCATAGGAATTATAGGATTGCTCATCTTCGGAGAGAAACTTTCCGTTCAGTTTAACTGCGCCTTGTTTGACGAGCTCGAGTTCTTTGAGGAGGGTTTCGCGGATTTCTTTGACCTTTCTACGATACCGGGAGGTGGGGTAGTTACGTAAGAATGGGTCAATTTGGTTCTCAATGGCTCGCTGATAATCTTGCTCGCTGAGGAGGTCAGGAGTGGGGGTGAGTTCACTCAATTTTTCGTATTCATCTCCAGAAGTGTCTTCTTTTTTGATGGATTCGACATCTGACTTTTTGACGGCTATTTCGTTACGTATACCGGGCTTAACCTCAACAAGAAGGTAATAGGTGTCTTCTGTTTGATAGGATATTTTGCCGTTGTGCGTATCACCATTTTTTAAAGTGAATATTTCGGCGTTAGCTGAGCTAAGTGTGACGAGTGTTATGCCTGTGAGGAGGGCTAAGGCGCTATTGTTTTTAATCATTGGTAGGTAGGGTCTTAGGTGTAATGGTTACCAGGGCGCTATTGTTTGCTGTTAGAAACTTTTGAGCTAGCGCATTTATTTCGTCGAGGGAAATTTTTGAGTAATCGGCGTCACGGTTGCGTGCAGCCTCTAATTTATCGGGGAATTGTTGAGAGCGGTCGAGGACGGTATTGAGCCAGTATGAGTTTTGGCGGAGAGACTTTTCGAGGAGGCCGAGTCGTGGTTTAAGGATGCGGTCGAATTCGTCTTGCGTGGCGCCATTTTGTGCAAGCTCGTCTGCGAGCTCTCTGATAATGTTACTTACTTTTTTCGTATTACTTGGGCTGCCTGGGCTGTAGGCCATGATCATGCCGTAGTTTTTGAATGTTTGGGACAGGTTCGACGTAGCAAATGGGCTGTAGGCTTCACCTAGTTTCTCACGCAGTTCGACGCGCATACGTTCATCGAGGATTGCGGAGAGGATGCTCATTCTTCGGAGTTTTTTTACATCTCGGTCAGTGGCGTCATCGGTTTTCCATAAGACGATAGCGATGGCTTTTTCGATTTCGCTTTCGAATGTGAAGGTTTTTTCTGTAGGAGTTTCAGGTAGGGTAAGAGTGCGTTTTTCGATAGGGATAGCGTTCTTATCTTCATGTGACGGCAGCGCTCCTAAAGTTTTTGATAATGCGGAGACAAGTGCTGGTTCTTGGAAATCGCCTACGATGGAGATTTCGATAGTCTTATTTGTAAGCTGCGGCATTATCCATTGCTTGACTTGATCTGTGGTGAGGGCTTGTGCTTGTTCAAGGCTTGGGAAAGTAAAGCGTGGGTCATCACCTGAGAACCATTGGGTCATTTTTGCCATGGGTCCCTGTTCTGTGTGAGTGAGCTGCGCGTAGAGGTTCGGAAGCATGGCGTCGAACTGGCGCTCAGCTTCAGGGCGGAATCCTGGGTCTGTAAGGTAGGCGGTGAGCAGCTGAAGTTGTAGTTCAAGGTCTTCTGGTGTGGTGCTGCCGTTGAGGGTAAATGCATCATCTGAGATTCCGAAATTAACGCCGACGTTACGACCTGCTAGGATTGATTTTAGGTCTTCAGATGAATGGTTGCCGAGCCCGCCGTTAACGAAGATGGAGCCAGCGAGGGTGTCGAGTCCTGGTTGGTCGAGCGGCATGCCTGCTTTACCCGTTCCGAAGCTAGCGACCATAGAGATAGAGTTCTTGTCAAAGTCAGTTTTTTTCCAATTCACTTTAACCCCATTGGCAAAGGTAAATTGATGAACATCGAGGTCTTTGATGTGGATGTCGTTTTGGATTTCAGTTGGTTCACCAAAGTCGATATAAGAGAACTGTCCGGCTTTTTTATTGGTGGGGGCTTCGAGAGCGACTCCATCTTGGAATTTATAAATTTCCTTCAGTTCCTTGGTGGCTGAGTCCGATGCTTTCTGGGTGCTGAGAATGAGGTGTGCATCGAGCTTCTCCATGGGGGCGTGTTCCCAGTAGTGTTTGAACGCATCGCTGACGTCTTTAACAGTGAGTTTGGCGAGGTTTTCCTCGAGCACTTCGAGGTCGACTTCGGGCGTGGAATATACTGAATCTGTGTGAGCGTGTTCGGTGAGGTTTGATGCAATGTTGTCAGATTTTCTAGTGGGAGCAGTTTTGACAGCTTGTTGGTAGTTATTGATGAGCGCGGCAACGACTTCATCGTATTCTGATTGGGTGAAGCCGAAGAGGCAGGCTCGTCTAAATTCATTTTCAAGAACCGGTAGCGCTGATTTCCAGTCGTTATTGATTGCAGTGACTTCGATGCTAGCCATTTCTAGTTCACGGAAAAGCACGTAGTGGGTGGCTGATCCTGAAGTGATAGTGGCATTTTCCTGTTTGGCTATTTTTGAGAATCGTCGGTTAAGAATCGCGTTGGCGATATTCATTTTCAAGCTGTCGAAGCGCTTCTTTTTGCTGTCAGTGCGGTAGCTGTGAGGTTTCGATTTGACGATTGAGATTTCAGTTTCAGTGAGTTCTTTATCGGTGAATACTGAGACTTGAAAACCTGAGGGTGTCGAAATGTCGCCGATAGAGGGTTTGGAACCTGGCTTAGCAGGGTTTTTCATTGGGCTAAAAGTGTCGATGATGCGCTGTTCCGCAGCTGCTATATCAATGTCTCCGACGTAGACAAATGTCATTTTTTCCGGTGTATAAAAGCGAGTGTAGAAATCGACAAAACGCTCACGTGGAGCAGACTCGATGACGTCGAGTTTGCCGATGGGGAGGCGTTTTCCTAGTAATGAGTTCGGGAAGAGTGTGTCGATCTGTTTTTCGAACATGCGAAGGCCAACGGAATCTCTGGAGGTTTTTTCAGCTACAATGACTCCGCGCTCTTCCTCAATTTCTTTCGATTCTAACAATGCCCCATCAGCAAAATCACCCATGACAGCGAAGCCGAGATCGAGTGTGTCTTTTTCAATGTTAGGGAGGTCTAGCATATAGACGGTTTCATCGAAAGAGGTGTAGGCATTAGCGTGCGCTCCGAATGCGATTCCGAGGCGTTGCATTTGGGGAATGAGTTTACTGGCGTCAGGAAAGTGTTTGGTGCCATTGAAAACCATGTGTTCTAGAAAATGGGCGAGACCGCGTTGGTCATCGGCTTCATTAAGCGAACCAGCATCTACGTGCAGACGCATACTTACACGATTAGGGGGCAGTGGGTTTTTACAGATGATATAGCGCATTCCATTCTCCAGGGAGCCATAGAGGACTTTTGGGTCTGCGGGGATATCGGAGTTCTCATGAGCCCAATCTCTAGCGGTACCTTCCGCTTGAGAGGTGTCTGATTTAGCAACTTTGGTAGGAGCGGTCGTTTGAGGTTCTTTTTTTGCGAGTACTGCACCACAGACGATAGCCACGCCCAGAGAACAAAGCAGAGGAGTTGATTTTTTCATGCGCGAGATTAACTGATAGAAATGGAAAAGCACGTGACTTGGTCACGTGCTATGTGGGTTAGGATGGAATGTTTTTTAGAATGAGGTGACGTCGTCGTTAGGGTCGTCTTTGTCAGTAGTACCTTCATAAAATTTTTCATTAGGACCTTCTGATCCAGCAACCGCAACTCTACGGATGACCAAGGGCTTACCATTGTTGTCGGTGTGACCACTGAAGGGTGTATTAGCTAAATCGATTTTATTGTCACCAGTATAATCGATGATCAGTGTAATGTTTTGTCCAAATGGGTCTCTAAGTCCAGGGGGCATTCCTCTACTGCTAGGCTCATATGCAATGCCGTCAACACCGTTTTCAGCTTCTTGATAGTTAAAAAATTCTAGGTTGTTTGGGTTGATGTCGGATGAACCTTCTTCACCCATAAGGATTGTAATTAAATCGAGAAGAGTATCGTCTTCGTAGATGACGACACCATCGTTCGTTTCAACATACGGAAGATAGTCGTATTTTTGTTCAAATTGTTCGACTGCAAAAATGAGATCATTAGCGAGTTTGTTGCCTGCTTGAATGCGAGAGTCTTTAATCGTGTTCATAATCGGGCCGTAGGAAATGGCGGCCAGGGAGGCGATGATCACAATGACTACGAGAAGTTCGATGAGCGAGAAACCGTTTTTGGATTTAGAGATATGCGTAGGATTTTTCATGTCGAAAGGCTGTGTAATAACTATCGATGGCAGGAAAAATGTGGTTCGGCAACACCGCAGTTTACGAAAAATGAAATAGAGGGGAACTGAGGTGTGTGAATGGGGTTGTGAGCTGATGTAGCAAGATTCCTGTGGAAACTTGTCTTGCGGGAAGTAGTTAGATGACACAATGTGGTGTTATGAATGATTTGCGCAAGCAGTTGCTAAAGTTAATGCAAGGGAAGAGTTACCGGCCGATGAATAAGTCGGAATTAGCGCGCAATTTGGGGATTGATAGTTCGGAGCGTCGAGAGTTGAGGATTCAGCTTACGAAGTTAGAAAAAGAGGGGAGGGTCGTGATCGGGGCGAAGAGCCGCTATAAATTACGCGAAACAGCTTTAGTGCAGTTGGTCGGTATTTTGAGGTATCAACCGAATGGTAATGCATGGTTCTATCCGACTCAGAGTGATGAGGGTAATCTGGCTACCGGAATGGACATCAAGAAGCATGACCGTGTGTTTGTTGATAATAGAGACATGGGAGTGGCCCTGGATGGAGATTTGGTTCGAGTCAAGATCACAAGAATTGGTGTGCCAAGGTGGAAGCAATACGCAGACAAAGGTAAGAAACAATATGATAAACGGGGGCGTCCTATCAAGTCGAAGGCACAGCCTAAAGAAGATGCGAAGGAAGAAGCTGCAGGTAAGGTGACGAAGGTGTTAGAGCGCAAGAATACCACAATTATCGGTATTTATAGAGAGGAAGGACGGTTTTGTTATGTAGAGCCAGAGATGAAAGGTTTGCCTGGTGGTATTGATTTGTTAGATGCAGGACTAGCAAAGCCGGGCCAATTAGTGGCAGTGGAGATCGTAGAGTGGGCACATCGCAACGCGACTCCAGTCGGCAAAGTGATCAAAGTGATCGGTTATCCTGATGCACCAGGAGTTGATATTATTTCGGTGATTCATAAGCATAATTTACGGGTTGAGTTTGAATCTGAGGTGCAGAAAGAAGCGGATGCGGTATCTGAAGTGATTTCAGATGAAGAATATGCTAGGCGCGAGGACTGGCGTGACAAATTAGTGCTAACTGTGGATCCTGGTGACGCTAAGGATCATGATGATGCGGTGTTAGTGGAGGAGCTTGAAGATGGTTGGAGGCTTGCGGTTCACATTGCCGATGTCTCTCATTACGTGACTCCACATTCGGCGTTAGATAAAGAAGCTCAATTGCGGGGGAACTCCACTTATTTAGTGGATCGGGTTCTTCCTATGTTGCCTGTGAAATTGTCTAACAACGTGTGTAGTTTACGTCTTGGCGTGGACCGACTGACGAAGTGTGCAGTGATGGAGTTCGACCGTAGAGGAGAGCGCAGAAAGGTATATTTCTGTGATGCGGTGATTAATAGTAAGGCGAAGTTGGCTTATGAAGAAGCTCAAGTTCTGATCAAAGGAGACGGCGGTGGAGAAGTGGGCGATGCTATTCGCACTGCGTGGGGATTAGCTGATGTGTTACGCAAAAGACGTTTTGCTCATGGAGCTCTCGATCTAGATTTTCCTGAGGTAAAGGTCGTCTTAGATGAGGAAACGAAGAAGCCGATAGAGATTAAAGAATTGGTCTATGACGAGAGTCACCAGATGATTGAGGAATTCATGCTGGCGGCAAACGAAGCTGTGGCTGTGGAGTTAAAAATGAAGCGTAAGAATGCGGTTCACCGAATCCATGAAGACCCAGATGCGGACAGGCTTAACGAATTTGCTGAGATTGCTCGCATCCACGGGTTCAATGCTGGAGATCTAACAAATAAAAAGCACATTCAAGAATTGCTGAAGCAGGCAAAGGGGAGTGCTGTAGAGCAATCTATAAAGTTAGGCTTATTAAAAAGCCTAAAGCGTGCAGCTTACAGTATAGAAATGTTAGGTCATTACGGCTTGGCCAAGATGGATTATTGTCACTTTACTAGTCCGATTCGGAGGTATGCCGATTTGATTGTTCACCGGGCCCTTCAATCTTTGTTAGTGAATCCTCCAGTTAATCCAGTTAGATTACCGAAGTCGACAAAGCTAGAAGAAATTGCCCAGCATATTTCTGATACTGAGCGCAATAGTGCTGAGGCAGAAAATGCGACGAAGCGGATGAAGATGATGGAGTATCTATTCATGCTCGCGCAGCAGGATGACCCCCCTGTTTTCGAGGCGCTTATTACCGATGTGCGACGCATGGGGATTTTTGTGGAAATCACGAATATGCAGGTAAAAGGACTGGTGAAGAAGGAGGAATTTCCTCAAGGGAGGTGGAATTTCGAGCAAGGGGTGATGGCATTCAGAGATTACCAATCTCAGAACGAGTTACGCTTAGGTCAAAAAGTCAAGGTGAAGATCGCTCGAGTAAATATGGAAAAGCAACTTGTCGATTTTACGATAGTCGTTAGTTAGAAGGATATGCGCAGTTGTCATCGGTGCATAGTACTCGTGGTCGCCTTGTGGTTGTGCGCCTGTTCTAAACAGGAATCAACTACGAGTGAGCTTTCTCAAGAGCTAAAGTTAGAGCTCGAGCGTCTTCCTGATATTGTTAGAGAAGTGGAATCACTGGATAGTGCCGAGACTGCGGCTGGGGAAATAGTCGCTATGGCGGATGCTGTGACTTCGATTGCTCAGCGAGTCGAGGCGGAGGAATATTTAACGCAAGAACAGCGCATCACGTTTGAGAGCTCCTTACGCGATGTTCAAGATGAATTAGAATATTTGCTGACAAAACTTTCCTCTCAACCTGAGTTAGTGATCAAGCTAACAGAACCGGTTGCTAAATTGGGTGATGCGCTGGAGTTTGCTTCACGTGTGATGAAGGGGCCGCGTTCCCAATAAAATATGGGAGATCGCTTCAGTTAGTGGCATTTGGCGACGATGGAAGGGAGTGCTATGACAAAGTGCACAGCAAAAAAACAGACTTCCCGCTTGAGAGAACTGAATTCATGAGGGATGCTGCGCGCAGCAATGAGTAATCCTTTCAGAGAAGATTTAGTTTCACGTTCGCGCGCAGAAGCGTGCACCGTGGTCATTTTTGGTGCTACAGGTGATTTGACTCACCGCAAACTGGTGCCAGCACTTTATAACCTAGGGGTAGACGGTGAGCTGCCACATGGAGTGAAGATTGTGGGCTTTGCACGCAGAGATAAGAGTGATGCTGAGTTTCGGGAGGGGCTCGAAGCTCTGAATAAAGAAGTGTCTCGCAGTGGTCATGACCCAGAGCTTTGGTCGGAATATCAGGAGAGTATCCAGTATCACCAAAGCGAATTCAATGACATTGACGGCTATAAGCGATTAGCTGAACGTCTCGACGCGATTGACCGCGAGCGCGGAGGAGCAGGTAATCGGCTTTTCTATATCGCGAGTGCGCCTGAGTTTTTTGATGTGATTCTTGAGAACCTTAAGTCTGTTGGACTCAGTTCTGCGGCAAAAGGGTGTTGGTCTCGTGTGATTGTTGAAAAACCATTTGGAACAGATTTGGCGACAGCAGAGCACCTCAACAAAGTGGTCAATAACACTTTTGCTGAGAAAGATACTTACAGGATTGACCATTACTTGGGCAAAGAAACTGCTCAGAATATTATGGTTTTGAGATTTGCGAATGCGATCTTTGAACCACTTTGGAATAACAAGTACATTGAACAAGTTCAGATCACATGCGCTGAACATCTAGGGATGGAAGGTGGTCGTGGTGGTTACTATGATAAAGCAGGAGCGTTGAGAGATATGGTACAAAACCATCTGCTTCAGCTCTTGAGTCTAGTGGCAATGGAGCCTCCAACGGATCTTTCCGCGGATGGCGTGCGTGATGAAAAAGTAAAAGTGCTACGTTCATTACGCCAGCTTGACACTCCTAAAGCGATTCGTGAAAACGTGGTTCGCGCTCAGTACACTTCTGGTCACATTCAGGATAAGTCTGTTGTCGGTTACCGCGAAGAGGATCGTGTTGATCCAGAATCGATGACTGAAGCGTATGTGGCACTTCGCATGCATGTAGACACATGGCGCTGGAGTGGTGTTCCTTTTTACGTTCGCGTTGGTAAGCGTTTGCCGAAGAAGGCGACTGAGATTTCGATTCATTTCAAATCACCTCCGAATGTATTATTTAATGCAATCCCAGGCGCTGCGGCAGGTGGCAATGTACTGGTTATCCGCATTCAGCCTGATGAAGGGATCTCTTTACGCATGGTGTCTAAATTACCAGGTACCAGTTTGCGGATGGAGCCAGTAAAGATGGATTTCCATTATTCTACAAGTTTTGGCAAAGGTAGTCCAGAAGCGTATGAGCGACTTCTACTAGATGCTATGGCAGGTGACGCAACATTGTTTGCGCGTCGTGATGAGGTGGAAGAAGCATGGCGTTTCATCGACCACATTGAGAAGGCTTGGCATGAATCATCTGAAGCGCCAGAGATGGCAGAGTTCTCAGCTGGGAGCTGGGGGCCGAAAGCGGCAGATGAGTTGCTAGAGCAAGATGGTAATTCTTGGAGAAGACTTTAAATTGGTAGCCTAATGAGTGTTCCTAACGATTGTACTATCCTGGGTAAAGAGGTCGAGATCGGCGAAATAGATGTCGAACTCAAGCGTTTATGGGAAGCTGATGAAGCTCGCACGAATGCATCGTTGATGAATTTTGCGGTGTATTCAGAAGATTCGTCAGCACTTTCTAAGAATTCAGAAATGGTGCGCGAGATTACTCGTGAACACGCATGTCGAGCTATTTTGGTCGCAGTTGATCGAGATGACCCAGAGGTGGGTATGCGCGCTTGGGTGACTGCTCATTGTAATTTAGCAAATGGAAATAAAACTGTTTGTTGCGAACAGCTTGCGTTCCACTTGGCTGGCCGGGTGAGTGGGCGTTTTCGCAATACTATATTTGCGAATCTCCAAAGCGATTTACCGCTTATTTTTTGGTGGCAAGGTGAGTTAACCGAGCGCTTTGATGATCGCATTTATTCGTTGATTCAGCGTTTAGTGGTGGACAGTGCCGATTGGGCTAACCCTTTGGAGCAATTCCAGCGGTTGAAAGAGCCGATGCTAAACGAGAATTTGGTGGTGCAAGATCTGTCGTGGACGCGGACCTATCATATTCGTCTGGGAATTGCTGCGATGTTTGATGACCCGCACGCGCAAGACGTGATTACGGGTATTCAAAAGGTCAACATTGTAACTTCTCCTGATTGTGAAACATCAGGGATTCAGCTGCTGTCATGGATAGTCACTCAATGTGGCTGGCTGCCGGCACAGGAGTTAATCGAAACTGAGGCTGCTCGAGGGAGCTACCATTTTGAAAATACTCATGGTGGGGTGATTGAAGCTAAAGTTACAGCGGAAGAAGACAGTTCACCAATCAGTCTGGTGGAGATCATTGCAGGTGATGTCAGGTTATCTGTGACACGTCCGAAAGGTGATCACCTGATTCACCTCCGAGTGGAAGCTGACGGTTATGTGAGTGAGCAATCAACTCCAGCAGATAGTATGGACTCCGTTGGTCTGATGCGTGATCAATTGTCACGAGGTGGGAAGAATTCCTTGTTCCGCAAGGTGTTGCCGACCTTTATGGAGCTACTTTCTCAGAAGTAGGGATACGTAGATTTACTTGTAAATTGGTTTAGTTACCCTAAAAAAAGCAGTTTGGAGGTTTGACAGGTGGGGGACTCTTCAGTTTAGAGTAATAGTAACACTCTGCGATACACCTAGAGCTGAGTAATCACACCTACACAATCACCTAACGAAACCCATCAAAGGATGAGCGATCAAAATAACGACAACGAAACCCAACCGTTGGAAACAGAGCCAATGAAGCAGCAGTCAATGCGTAAAACTTCCTCCGTGCCACTTCGCAAGGAGACAGTACGAGTAACTCTGAAGTCCACACCTGCAGGAGCTAAGCAGCCACCAGAAACATCTGGACCGCCAGCGCCAAAAGCGATGTCTCCGCACACTGGGCCACAAACAGTTTCTGCACCATCGACTCACAATCCTAATATTCCAGATGTCACTTCAGCTGTGCCTCTCAAAGAGGAGACCATGCGCGTGACTCTTAAGGCTGATTCTAAGGATAAGGCTGAGAAGCCGGCTCCTCCAGCTCCCAAAGCGCCGTCTGCGCCTAAAGCTCCAACGCCAGCAGCTTCTGCTCCAAAGGCGCCAGCACCAGCTCCAACAGTGCCATTGAATGTGGGTGCGGGAGCTAAAGCACCTGCGTCAGCTCCAAAGACTCCAGCACCAGCTCCGACAGTTCCACTGAACTTGGGTGCAGGCGCTAAAGCTCCAGTGGCTCTTGCTACTCAACCGTTGGGCAATGCGAGTCAGCCACTTCCGAAAGCTACTGTTCAGCTTGAGCAAACGCAGCAGCTTGGTACTCCGTCTGCTGTCGGCACTCCGGATGAGCAAACACCAACTATTCAAACAGTCGTCGATGAAGAATCATCAGAAGAGCGTTCATCAAATGTTGTGACTTACTTGGCTGTAGCTGCCTTTGTTCTTTCTCTATTCTGTCTTTTCGCCCAGTTCAAGCAAGCGAAGGTTTGGATGGATGAGGAAGGTAGTTCAATTGGCGCTATTTTCTCTTAAGCTAAGCTTACAGAGCATCAAATTTTTAAAACCGTTAGCTGCTCGAAGTGGCTAGCGGTTTTTTTAGATTCACGCTTACTTGAGCCAGTCGAGGAGGGGGGAGCAAAAGTTTATAAGCAAGGTGCATTCTAATTATAAGTGGAGAAATAGAGTGGCGTGATCTTGACCTTTTGGGGAGTGAAGGCATAGTTCGGGTATGGCACTTGTACTAACTGAAGACAATTTTGAAGCTGAAGTAATTAATTCTGGTAAGGCAGTTCTCGTGGACTTCTGGGCTGAATGGTGTGGACCTTGTAAGATGATCTCTCCGATCATTGACGAGCTTTCTGACGAAGTCGGTGATGCGGCTGTGGTCGGTAAAGTAGAGGTCGACAATGCTCAAGCTCTGGCAGCTAAGTATGGAGTTCGTTCTATTCCTTTCCTTCTTTTCTTTAAAGATGGTGAAGTGAAAGACCAAATCGTTGGCGCGAACGTCACTAAAGAGTCCTTGAAGGAAAAGCTTCTTGCGCTCTAAGTGATTGATATTAATTTATTTCTAGCCTGATCAGAAATGATCGGGCTATTTTTTTGTAGAATTGTTTTGCGCACGGCTGAAATTTGATTAAGTTGCGCGCAGCAAAGGCCGAGGTGGCGGAATTGGTAGACGCGCTTGGTTTAGGTTCAAGTGTCTTAGGACGTGCAGGTTCGATTCCTGTCCTCGGTATTTCTTTGCAAATTGGATCCGCCAGATGGCGGATTTTTTTGTTATAGGATTTCTAGCTGTCGCAGAGCTTGCTGGTTTGCGGGTTGATTAAGTTCACATTCTAGAACGTTAAATTGTTGTCCCATCATGCTTGGGTGGGTGAGGGTTTGGAATTGGCGAATCCATTTCGCAGCTTCTTGTATTTTACCTTCTTCGATTTTTTTTAGTAAGGGCGTGGCGTGTTGGATGAGGTAGCGGGTTTGGCTGTCGAAGTATTGTGGGGAAAAGTGAGCTGCGGTGAAATCTTGAGCAAGCTGGGTGAAGTCGACGTGTGCACTGATGTCCTTTTGGCCAGGAGTCTCAAGAGGGGATTCATCTGCGTGATGATTCGTAAAGCAGCGGAGGGTGCCAGATTTACGGGAAATGTCGTAAAATGTGCTTTTTGGGTAACCGTAATCGATGGTGATTGATAAAGCGTGCTCGAAGCAGCGTGCACTGAGTTCAACGAAGCTGGCGAGTCCAGGACGATATTCGGTTTGGTAGTCCTCTGGATAATCGCCTAGTTCATCAACAAACTCCGCGAGTTTTGGGCTGGTGATGGCTTGGTCTAACCATTGAAACTGAGACTCCTTATAGTCGACGCAGCGCTCTAGCCATTGTTGCTCTTTTCTAATGATGAGTTTGACTGGGAAGGCGTCAAATAATTCGTTGCTTAGAATGATTCCGTTCGACGAGGTGCTTTTAAAGTCGGCTAGGCTATTGCAGTGGGAAATTTTTGGTTGGTGCAGAGACAAGGTCTTGAGCTGGACTTCTTGCATCACGTGTAGTGGCTCACAGAGGTTATAACGTATTTCTGAATAGATATCCGGGTAGTGTGAATGGAGGTGGTCGAGAATATCACAGGCTAGTTGCCCAGTGTTTGCTCCGATTTCTAAAATTTCATTAGCACCTGTATGTTGGTTGTATTTTGCAATACGTTCAGCGAGGATACTGCCGAAGCACGAACCGACGCTTACTGAGGTGAAAAAGTCGCCATACTTCCCTACGTTTTGGGCACCTTTAGTATAATAGCCGAATTCTGGATGGTAGAGGCAATGTTGCATCCATCGGTCAAAGCTGAGGGGGCCAAGAGCTGAAATTTCTTCAACGAGCAGAGAGTTTAAGCTGAGGGTTGCAGGATTGCTCGAGAGAGGGTAAGAATGTTTAACGTCAGCACTATCCGCGCCTGACGAATGGTTCATCATCATGATTCGCAAGAAGTTTAACTCGCGCCGCAAGGTTCGCAAGAAGTCAATTTTCCTTAGGACGTGGTTTCTTGCTCTTGCATTTGTTTGTATGTTGGGGGTGCTTGGAGCCTTTGTTGGTTACCAAGTGCTCACTGAGAAATACCGAAATCGGGCGAAGATCTATGATATGGATTTGGTGAATGTTGTTGAATTACCTAATCTGATTTATGATCGCGAGGAGAGGGAAATTGGTCGATTATTTGTAGAGAATAGAAGCCCGATTGGAATCGAGCAGGTGCCGCAGCGAATGATAGATGCCCTTATTTCAGGGGAAGATTCGCGCTTTTTTGAGCATAATGGGGTGGATTATATTGGTATTGCGCGTGCAGCGTATCTTAACTTTAAATCTGGTGATCAAGATTCTGGCGCAAGTACCTTAACGATGCAGCTTGCTCGTAATGCGTATAACTTAAAAGACGAGGCGATAAAGCTTGGAGAAAGTGGCTATGAGCGAAAACTCGTTGAAATTTATTTGGCTCAACGGATTGAGAAGCATTACACGAAACAGAAAATTTTAGAATTCTATTTGAACCGAGTGCCATTTGGAAGTGGTTATTATGGAGTTCGCTCAGCGGCTCTTGGGTACTTCGGGAAGGAGCCTAAGGATCTGACTGTTGAAGAGTGTGCATCCTTAGTGGGGTGTATTAAGAACCCATCCACTTTCTCCCCATTGCGCAGCAAAGAGAATAATAAGAAAGCCAGGAATCATGTAATCAACAGGATGGCGATCGAGGGGCGAATTCCTTTTGCTGAAGCTGAGAGGCTTGTTGAACTTCCTGTGGAGACTAATCCCAAGCCAATCAAGCGTAATACAACACATTTATATGACCGGATTGCTGAGTCGTTGCAGGATCATGTGCCTGTTGAATTGTTAGATAAGGGAGGTTTCCGCATTTTTACATCAATCGACCGAGATATTCAGCGGAGCTTGGAGAAGAATATCGAGCGACAGCTCAGTTTGGCGGAGCAGCAAGAGGGGTATCAGCACGCGAAGTATAGAGATTTTGATGCTTCAGCTCAACAACGACCAAAATATTTGCAAGGTGCAGCTCTGATGTTGGATAATGAAACCGGTGAGGTGATCGCTTATGTGGGAGGGCGTAACTTTGCACATTCACAGTACGATTTCATTGATTCCGGTAGAAAACCAATAGGGACTGCATTTTTCCCATTTGTCTATGCAGCAGCGCTGGAGGCTGGTGAGACTCTCTCATCACGTTTGATTGACGAAGCAATGGATAATCGTCAGGTGATGATCGATGGTGTGGAGGGTATTCTAGGAGAGTGGGGAAGTGAGGTGGAGAATCCTGTGTATGAAGGCGAAATTCTATTACGTCGAGGGTTAGCTGCGAGTAAGATTGCGGCGACAGTGCGTCTAGGTAGAGATGTTGGTTTGCAGAAGGTGAGGGATATTGCGACTCGCTTTGGCTTCAAGATGCCGAAGACGAAAGCACTGCCTCGTGAGCTGCTGGGGACTGAATCAGTTTCGTTACAGGAACTCGTGTCGGCTTATAGCGCGTTTGCCAATCAAGGAAAGAGTCCTAGTGAGATTGTTTGCATCACGCGGATCGAATCGAAAGAGGGGGACGTGTATTATGATGTGAGGAACTCAGATGGAAAGAAACAGAGAGAATTGTTACACCCTGCGACGGCATATTTAACACATTCCATGCTTGAGTCCGCATTAAAAACTGGGAGTGGGATGCGTGTGTACGAGGAGTCAAAACTCGGAGATTTTTCAGGCGGTGGAAAGACAGGGACAACCAGTGACTTTGCAGATAACTGGTTTGTTGGCTATAACAGTAATGTGACTTGTGGGGTGTGGGCCGGCTTTTGGGATGGCTCACGTACACCGATCTATCCAGGAGCATTTTCAGCAGATACGGTGATGCCTGCTTGGGTAAAGGCAATGGAAATTTACCAACATAAGTATCAACCTAAGCCTATAGCTCAACCAACTCAGGTGGAGAAAATGGAGGTTTGTAAAGTCTCCGGCTTGAGAGTGACGCTAGATTGTGAGGAATATGAAAAGAATCCCGAGACGGGGCAAATGGAGACAGTGAGTACTGGCTTTAGTGAGTATTACTACGTTGATAATAAACCCTTGGGGTATTGTGATCAGCACGGTAGTGGGAATCATGGAGTCGCGGACAGTATGTTCTCTCTGACGAAAAGAGTGGGATCTAAACAGTATGCGCACATTCAGCCTGTGCAGCCTGTGGCGCCTACTTTGTTAGGAGAAGACCCTTATAGCTCTGAGCAACCAGCTTTCGTCCCTAGAGATCTGGCTTCGTCTACTAATGCGCGTGGGTTAGAGGCCGTAAATCCAGATGTGTTGTCGGAGCAGGATAATGTGTCGACTATATCGATGGAGCGGCCTGGAAAGATTCAAATTATAGCGGACTAAGAAGTTTAGGCATTGGCGGCTTGCCTAATATAGCTAGGTCGTTAACCTTGTTTGTGGTCACATTGGATGCAGTTAGAAGAGAAGGATTTCTATGTCCAGAATGCCGCCTATTAGTTTCAGCTTCGAGGGAACAACTAGGTGCTACTTTAACATGCCCGTGTTGTTCTGTACGGTTGAGAGTGCCATCAGCAAATGAAGATATAGTACCTTTAGGATCTTCATTGAGAACCAAACCTGTCGCGATCTCTGCAGCAGACTCGGTTAAGAAAGTAGATGAAGAGTGGGAAGAAGATGTCCCCATTGAGTACTTAGCTGAGCATTCTCGAGGATTGCCATGGCATATGTTAATTCCAGCAGGCTTAGTGGGAGTTATATTATTTTCAGTATTGGTAAGTTTACTTTTCCAGACAAAAGAGCAACCAGTGTCGGGTGGTACTAGCCTAGTCGAAGCTAGTGCACCAGTGGTAGAGGAAGAGGTTTTGAGTGAAATGTCGGATGAGGAGAGACAGGCTCGAGTGAAAACTTATTTGAATGAGCTAGTGCAATCTTCCTCGATTGCTGAATTAGAATCTATCGTGCGACCAGTGCCAGACTTGCGTGAAAAGTTAGAGAATTATTATGAGAGTCATGAATTAAACTTTAAAGAGGTTGAGTCAGTGAACCAACTGCTCCCAGTAACTAGCATGGAAGGTGTTTACTTGTGCTCTTCAGTGTCTGAAGATGGCTGGCATGGGTTGAGCGTGATTTTTCAAAGGGGGAATCAATTCCTCCTCGATTGGGAATCGTTCGTGGCTTATTGCGATGTTGATTGGGATAAGATAAAAGAAGTGTTTCCTAAAGAGCCGATTACTGTACGTGCTGTACGTTCAAGGTCTGAATACTATAATCATGGGTTTGATTCTGAAACCTATCAGAGTTTCGAGTTGATGCGGAATGACTCTGACACCCGTTTTTATGCATACGTAAGAAGAGGGAGTGTGGCTTATAGCCGGCTGCTCCCAGTAGGGGTGTCTGAGATAGGAATAGAAATGACCTTAAGGGTACGTTATCCTGAAGATGCAGTAGGCAAAAATCAGCTTTTGATCGAAGAGGTAGTGTCTGATAGTTGGGTGGTTGATTATAAAAAAGAGAGTTATGAAAACTAGAGAGGTATTGAGCTCTTATAATAAGGCATTAAGAATTAATCTTGATCGTTCCAAGTATGGGACATTTGCTGAGATTGGTGCGGGGCAGGAGGTAGTGAACTGGTTTTTCAAAGCTTCAGCAACTGCTGGAACCGTTGCAAAATCAATATCGGCGTACGATATGACCATGAGTGATGAGATTTATGGTAAGTCGAAACGTTATGTTTCGCGCGAGCGCGTGATGCAGATGTTAGACCATGAATATGACTTACTGATTGAGAGACTTTCCGACGAGAGAGATGACCAAACCACTTTTTTTAGTTTCTGTAACACCGTGAGAGCGCGTGGTTATCGTGATAAAGAAGAGTGTCACGGCTGGATGGGAGTTCGTTTACAGCTTAAGCCGGGTGGTCCTCCTTGTGATATTTTGTGTCACGTGCGTTTGTTAGATGAAGAAAATATGGATCAAATGGAGGCTCTTGGAGTGGTAGGGCTCAATTTGATTTATGCTTCATTCTATCACCGAGACAACTTGGAGCGGTTTGTTGAATCACTCGTTGATAATGTTTCAAAAGGTCGTGTTGAAGTAGATATGCTTAAGTTTTTAGGCGAGGACTTTCGATTTGTGGATAACCGCTTGTGCTCATTACAGCTCGTGCAGAGTGGTTTGACGGCGGCAGCAATGTTTACTCCTGATGGCGAGGTCGTTCAGCCAGCTGAAGTGCTGTATAAAAAATCAGTAGCATTGTTGCGTGGTAGCTTTGACCCGGTAACGAACTTGCATCTCGATATGCTGGCACAAACTAAGGACAGTTTTTGTAGTGAATTAAATGACACGCAGAAGAACCGTTTTATAAGCCTCTGTGAGATATCGATTAATAACTTGTTGCGGGGTGAAAATGGTAAAGTGGATCACGTTAAATTTCTGGATAGAGCGGATGCTCTACAGGCTCTTGGCCAAACATTACTTATTTCTAACTGCCCTGAGTTTCATAGGATAGCGACATATTTGAGTTTGTATACACGGGAGCCGATCGCGATTATTTTGAGTATTGGTTTGCTGAATGAGCTGTTTAAAGAGAAATGGTCAGAGAATCTCGAAGGAGGGATTTTGGAATCTTTTGGACGCTTATTTAAGAATGAAGTTTCACTCTATGTCTATCCATGGAAAAATCGTAAGGATGGTGAGTTAGTGACTGCGAACACTTTCAAAACGCAGGAGAATTTCCAACATCTGTATCAGCATTTATTTATGAACCGGTTGATTCGTCCCGTGAAAACGGGAGACGTATCGTTGCTCGATTATACCGGGCGAGACATTCAGAAAATGATACAGACTGGTGGCGAAGAGTGGAAGGCGTTCGTGCCTAAAGAGGCACATCGTGCAGCTATGCATATACACTAACAGCGATGAATCAGCTATCGACAGATTTGCGTGGGCTTCTTCACTACGTGCCTCAGTTTAGAGGGAAGCTTTTCGTAGTGGACCTAGAGTGGAGTCTCATGTCAGAGGCTAGCAAGGCTGAGGTGATAATGGATTTAACAGCATTGCAGTCTATTGGTGTGCGTTTGTTGGTGGTTGCTTCAAATGAAGGTTTAGAGGATTTTGTGGATTGGGCTACGGATCATGAACTTAAGCTTTCATCAGTGATTGAGGATATGCAGGAGGACTTTGTTCAGGAAGTTTTAGAGCGTGGTCAGGCTGCATTGTGTCGGCGTAGTGGTGGCTTACTTGATCATGAATTGAGTAAACTGGCGCAGTCTTTATCCGCGAAAAAAATGATCGCGATAGCTGAATTTAAGCCAGTGGAGCTAAATGGCGAGCAGCTTAAATTCCTTCGAATTTCAGAGATTGAGGAATTAGAAGTTCAGCTCACAGAGAAAGAAAGTGAATTACTCGCTAGAGCTGCAGAAGCGTGTCGGATTGGGATTGATCGTGTCCACTTGTTAGATAGTCGAGTGCCTGGTGTGCTGCTCGATGAATTATTTTCGAATGAAGGGGTAGGTACGATGGTGTATTCTGGCACGTATCGGCATATTCGTTTGTTACGTGAGGAGGACATTTCTGAACTTTTGGCAATGATTGGGAGATCGGTGCGTCGGACACATTTAGTCCCACGTAGCTATGAGCAGATCGCATCTTCCTTAGACGACTATGCTGTCATGGAAGTGGACGGTCATGTCGTAGGCTGCGTGGCTTTGTACTCGCATGGAAAGCGAGGGGAGATCGCCTGTTTATACGTGAAACAAAGTCACGAGGGAACGGGGTATGGAGCTGACTTGGTTCATTTTATGCATGACCAGGCACGTGCGCGCGGCATGGAGAGTGTGTTTGCTCTAACGAATCGAGCGTCTCGATTTTTTACTGAGTCTCTAGCTTATTCGGAAATGGCGATTGAGTCATTGCCTGCTGAGCGTCGTGAACAGTTGCGTAACAGTGGCCGTGATTCACTGGCGTTTTGCTACACATTATAGAAAGCTACTAGCTAATAAATGGTAATCACTAAGGGGCGATGATCGCTAGCCTGATTTTCTTGTGGAATGTTAAGGATATAGGACTGTTTCATATCGATACGTGATTTCATGGATTGCGATACGAAGGCGTAGTCGAAGCGTGAATAAATATCTTGGTAGCCCCAGTAATGGGTCCATTTTTGACCATTGGAATCAGTGAGATTTAGAGGGGATAAGTAGTTGAGTGAACCGTGATCGCCTGCAATGGCGCGTACGCTGGGAGATTGTTTCGTATCATTGAAGTCGCCGTAGACAATGAGATCCGGAGTAGATTCGAGGATGAGGTCGACGTGCTGGCGGACGAGTTGTGCTTCATTTCTTCGAATGAGTGCTTGATCGAAGTATTTATTTTCTCGTTTAGATTTTAGGTGAGCTCCGACAAATCTAGTTTCACCTCCTGGCAGATTGATGCTGACATCGAGAATGCCACGTAAGATAATATGGCGTGCCGAATTATAGGTGAATTCGATTTTAGCGGTATCGTATGCTTTGAGAGGAAATTTAGATAAAATCGCTTGGCGGCGGTAGGCATCGGCGCCACCCATAAGGTGGGAATGAGGCAAGTGGAGGCCATGATTCTTGAGACGTTGTTGGAGGTCTTTAAGGTCGGCATTGGTGCCAATTTCGCATATTCCTAAGATGTCTGGTTGAACTTCTAGGATGTTGTCGATGAGGTCTTTTATTTCATCTTTGGGCTTAGATTGGATGGTTTCTCCTCGTGGCTGGCTCAGATAATTTTTGATGTTGTAGACCATGAAAGTCGTTTCGACGTCAGTATTTATTACTGATGAAAGTGGTAGCGTGGGGAGTCCTGTTGCAGCTTGAGGTTCAGTGGATTCAGAATGGCTAGGCCAGTCTGGAGATTCGGGGGGCTTATCACAGGAGGGAAGAAGGATGATAGCTAGGCAAAAGAAAACCCCACGAAGCAGAGCTTGTGGGGTGAAATTGTTGATCTGGCGCATGAGAATGGCGCGTTGAGATTGAGCCTATGCTTTCTCTTCTTTTTTAGCACTTTGAGACTTGCTTGTCTCTTCGTGTTCAGCACGGGTAATCTCGTGTTCAAACTCGTCACGAGCACGTTTAAATTCGCCCATGCTCTTGCCCACGCCACGTGCGAGTTGAGGGAGTTTTTTAGCTCCAAAAAGTAGAAGGACGATCAAGAAAACGATCATCATTTCTTGTCCGCCGAAGCTACCTAAAAATGCTAATGTTGTGCTCATGAATTGATTCTAGTTTGAGTGTGCGGGAATTGCAAATGGATTCGCATGACAGAACTAAATCAAAGTCAAGCGAATCCTAAAGCAAGGTTTGATTATTTGCGGCCAAGTTCTTCAGCTTTTTCAGCTGCTGCTTCCACTGCAGCGATAGTAGTGGAGCGGAATCCATTGTCTTCTAGGGACTGTACTGCGGTGATGGTGGTGCCGCCTGGAGAGGTAACCATGTCGCGTAAAATCGCAGGGTGAAGGCCAGTCTCGGCTACCATAGAAGCGGCTCCTAGTACTGTTTGCGTAGCCAGTTCCAGAGCTTGTGCGCGAGGAAGACCTTTGAGTACGCCGCCATCGGCAAGAGCTTCGATGAAGGTGTAGACGTAAGCTGGACCACTGCCAGACACACCTGTAACAGCATTCATGAGGTATTCAGGAACCTCGATTACTGAGCCTGCAGCACCGAGTAATTTACAGGCTGTGGCGGCATCTACGGTGTCTGCATTTTTTCCTAAAGTGTAAGCTGCAGCACCTTTGCCGATGAGTGCAGGGGTATTTGGCATACAGCGGATCACGCGTGATGAGTCAGGGAGTGGTTGTTCGAGAGCCTCTACCGTGAGACCTGCCGCTGTGGAAATCAGTAGTGTGCCGTCGAGACATTCTGGCGTTTCTGCCAATTCGAGAAGTACGATCGGAAGTACGTTTGGCTTGGTACAGAGGTAAACCGCATCAGATTTTTGTGCGAGTTCTACATTTGATTCTACAGCATGGACTCCGAGTTCCTTAGCGAGAGATTCACGGGTCTCGGCTGTGCGAGATGAAACGTAGACATCACTTGCTTTTACGATACCTGCTTTTAGCGCACCTTCGAGAAGTGCTCGGCCCATTTTTCCGCATCCAATAAGTCCTAATTTCATAGGCCGGATGCTAGGATGAGCCGTTTTCTCTGTCCAGCATAGTCGTGCATGAATATTGAAGCTGTCTTACTACTTGATTCTGAAATCGAATGCTCGATAGTCGCGCCATATGAAATGGGTTATCGCATCTTGCTTCGCTTTAAGCGCACTATCTACAGCTGAGGTGGCTGTGACAGAAACTGTGACCGAAGAGGTTAAGAGCTTCGATTATCAAACCGTGATCGCGGAGCCTTTGAAAGAGCTCGGGGAACCGGCGATTCGGCTAGAAGTGGGCGAGCCAAACTTGTTAGTGTTTTCGCCGAGTTTAAAGGCTCAGGAGCATGTGCGGCAAGGATTTGCGATGATTCATGCATCTTGGGATTTTGAGGCATATAGGCATTTTGCAACAGCGCTCGAAGCTGACCCGCAGTGCTTGATGGCGTATTGTGGCATTGTCTTAGCTCTTACGAACCCTGAGCACGAATTCAAAGAGCAGCGCGCGAAAGCATTTAATCGGATGCTTAGTCTGGCCGAGCATAAGGAGGGCGAGGAATTTGTTTATCCGGAGAACGAAAGGATGTACGCGGTGGCAATTGCGGAATTGATGGCAAATGGTTTGCAACGTGGAGCTGCGACATTTCGCCAATTAGCGGAAAGTTACCCAAACGATTTACAAGCGCAGTTATTTGCTCTTTTGCTTTCCCGAGGAGGATATAACTCACTAGGGAATCCACGCTTACAACAGCGAGAAACCGTGGCAAAGCTCGAGGAACTCTACGCTGAGTACCCCAATGAGCCGATGGTGTTAAACTTTTTATTAATGGCGCAGGCAGAAGCTCCGTATCAGGCAGTTGATTTTAAGGGATACATGTTGCCGAAAGCGAAACGGCTGGTTGAACTTAGCGATGGAAAGGTCCCGAGTTGGCAGGCATTTTTAGGTTATGTGGCTTGGCGGAGTGGTGAACTCGAAATCGCTGAAGCTGCATTCGCTGAAGCTGTACGGTTGTATGATATTTGGCGAGTGGAGAATAAGATTCAGCCAGCAGATTGTGAAGGTTTGCTTAGGGCGCAGTTGTTTTTTGCGACGGTACTGCATGCTGAGGGGGAACAAGAGGCGGCTCTGGCGGAGATCGATGCTGTGACGCGTTTTTGTGCACCGATCACTCGGGAGTATTCGACTGGGGCGCTCACAGCGAAATGGATCGCAGGGTTATTACCTTTGAAAATGGCTTTGGAAGAAGATGACTTTGCGCTTGCCGCAGATCGTTTACCTGAGATTGGAAAGGTGAAGCAAGATAATCTCATGCCGTTTGAAGCGATCGTCACTGCCTACAAACTCTATATTGACACGCGTACCGTAGCAAAGGATGGCAAGCATGAAGCGGCGAAGCGTGGGCACGCCAAGATGGCGGCGCTGTTGACCGAGGTGAAAGGGAAGCAAGGTCTAGTGAGTAAAAGCCCAGAGTTTGGTGATTATGTTCGCGAGCTGCAGGCACTGGGAGTGCTACACAAGTCTCTGACGGGAGATGTGACGGAGCAGCAAGGCATGATCAATGTCTGGTATCAGGCCGCTGCTGATGCTCAGACCGCTGGTTCTAGGCTTCTACCACCTAATATCCTCTACCCCTTGGAGTACAAGCTCGGGGTCATTCAACTTGATGCCGGAAATGAGGCAAAGGCAAAAGAGTCTTTTGAGAAAGCATTGTTGAGGCAGCCCAGTTACTTCAAGGCTGCTGAGGGTTTGAAGTAACTGGAGTGAATTTGAACTGGTTAGTGAGGCAAGTTTGTTGTTCGCTGCATCCAGTTCATGAATAAGTATCGTTTGCTACCAAGTCTAGGGCTGCTTTCGGCAGCATTGAGTATTGGAGCGTCTGCTGAGAATGCAATGGCGCCCATAAAACTTTCTCCTCATTTTGATGCTGTGGCATCAAAGTTGGAGATGGGTGGTTTGAGTTTTAGCTATAAGGATAAGGCTGCTACCCAAGCTATGGTTAAAAATTTGTTAGAGATGGTTGCAGCTTATCTTGATAAGTATACCGAATACAAAGGTGTGAATGTGCAGCAGCTGACGGATGTGATGACATTAGAAGCTGTGGAGGCTGTGGGTAACAGTGCTAGCCAACAAGATGGCTATGTGCACTATCGTAGCTATACCTACACTCCGGAGCAGCGTTCCACTTACGCAAAGGCGTATGGGGAGATGAAACCATCTGTGGCTATGCAGCTCGCGCCAGCGGGTGCGGATCTCGTGGCGGAAATGCATTTCAATGGAAGCTATGATCCAGATGCTGAAGAAAAGATGTATGCAGCATTAGGGAGCTTAGGGGATTTGCTGAAGCAGCTTCAGGATCAGCAGCAAAATCCACTAGCCGATGCGTATCAGAAAAATTATACGAAGATTAATAGCCGTCTGACTTTTATTGCAGATATTTCCCCGAAAGGTTTCAAAGGCTTTCAGGGATTACCGCTTGGAGCGCAGTGCTTGATCTCGATCACTAATGCGATGCCAGTTTGGGAAATTTTTGAGCCCTTACTTAAAGAGCAAGGTCTTGAAGTGGAAGTGGATGGTGACGTGGTACGATTGGTTTTCCCTGAGGAGATGATGGGGTGGAAGCCGTGTTTGGAATATCATCAGGCAAGTGGGCAGCTGTTTGTGGCGTCTACCCAAGAGTACATTGCGCTCTGTGTTCAGGCCTCTCAAGGGAAGGCTCCCAATCTTTCCTCTGATCCTGAAGTAGTGAAGTTGAAGGAAGGTATGCCAGCGGAGTTTTCTAACATGGTTTATGTTTCTCCTAACTTTTCACGCACTGCGCTGAGTCTCATTCAGGGATTTGGTTTACCTCAAATCGAAGAGGTTGAGTACACGCGTCCGGCCTTGGAGATGCTATTGCAGAAGTTACAAGCGAGTGCCATTACTCAGACGGGAACGCTCTATGCTGTGTCTTTTGAGGAGAAAGGTACCTTGCATGTGACGAACTCACCGTTGAATATTGTCGGGATGGAGAACCACTCTTTCACTGCTGCGGCAACGTTGGTGGGGGTATCTACTCTTTTTACAGGAGCATCTTACTACAGGGATAACGCGAATGCTGCTGCATGTGCCGTGAATATGGCGTCGTTCCAGAAGGCTGTGGATGCGGTTCAAAACATTGAGGGGTATGAGAATGGCGACGCCTTAACTTGGGAGATGATCGTCGGCGAAGGGAAACCATTTCCTGAAAAGCCTATCTGTCCTGCTGGAGGTGTTTACACTCTAAGCCCTGTATTTATGCATGGAGAAGGTAGCTGTATTTCCTGCAGTGTTTCTGGTCATGATGCGCCATTGGCCAAATAAGTGATATTTCGGAATATAGAATCCACTGAGCTATGTCTCAGTGGATTTTTGTTCAAAGATGTCGTGTAGTGATCGAAGCATGTGGAGGTTGAAGTGGGGTGCTAGAGAAGCCAGCCATCCTGATGCGCGCGCTGAATTCTCGGAAGGAGGTAGTTCCAGAGAGCTGGCGAGGAGCGTCCAATCTTCTGGTTTTTTGCAATGACTTGGTCGAAAGTGACAGAATTCTCTATCCATGCCTTCCCTCCAGTATCGAGGTTGTGAAGGACGGGGATCATGCGGTCGAGTGCGTTGGCGAATTTTGCTTCTGCAGTTTCTTCCGCTTCGAATTCGTCCCAAAGGGTACGAAAATGTTGGGCAGTTTTTGTGGGTAGCATTCCAAAGAGGCGATCAGCTGCCGCTTGTTCTCGTTGAGCTTTGTCTTTACTCCCTTCCTCATCATAGCAGAGGGTGTCACCTGCATCGACTTCGACGATGTCGTGGAGCAAGAGCATGTGGATCACGCGGTTGATCTCTGTCCCACTCGGAGCGTAGTCAGCCAATGTGAGTGCGAAGGTGGCCACCGCCCATGAGTGCTCTGCCGAATTCTCATATCGAGATTCTGAGAAGAGGCAGGTCTTACGCTGGACTTCTTTAAGAGCATCGATCGCTTTGATGAAGTCGATACGCTGTTGTAGCTGGTCGAGTTTTGTTTCCATGCGGCGTGTTGTTAATGGGTTCATCCAGTGATGGGGTAGACAAGTATTGAGAGAAGACTTGCGATGTCGAGTCAATGCATTTCGAACTATCTTCTTTCTGTTAGTAAAGAGTGATATACCATATACGAGATTGACCAATTATCGGAATGAATGAGAGTAGCCAGTGTATGAAGAATGCCACTACCCCTGGTCGTAAAGTACTACTCATAGGTTGGGATGCAGCTGATTGGAAAGTCATTAAGCCCTTGATTGCTCAAGGGAAAATGCCTCACCTAAAAAAGCTGGTAGAAGCGGGTGTTTCTGCGAATCTTGCTACACTTCAACCAGTTCTCTCCCCAATGCTCTGGAGCTCTGTCGCGACGGGGAAACGCCCATACAAGCATGGGGTCTATGGGTTTTCTGAGCCTGACCCGGTAACCAACTCGATTCGCCCGGTGACCAATTTGTCGCGAAAGACAAAGGCGATTTGGAATATTCTAAATCAAGAAGAGAAGAGTACGATCACAGTAGGGTGGTGGCCATCCAATCCTGCGGAACCTCTAAGTAGGGGAGTAATGGTTTCTAACGATTACCAAACCGCCCATGGAAACGATCGCAAGAAGTGGCCGCTAAAACCAGGTACTATTCATCCCGAGCGCTTAAAGGAACGCTTAGCTGATTTACGTTTTCACCTATCGGAGTTGAATGAGGATGACTTATTTCCCTTTTTACCCGGATTAGAAGGAATGACGCAGGAGGAGCTAGATAAGGTTTCAAAAGATCGGCGCGTTCACTCGCTCATGAAAATTATCGCCGATTGCACGAGCATTCACTCTGCGGCTACTGCGTTGATGCAAAATGAATCCTGGGACCTTTGCAGTGTGTACTATGATGCGATTGATCATTTTGGTCACGCTTTTATGAAGTACCATCCTCCTCAGCGTCCGCAGGTGGATGACTGGGACTATCGTGTGTATAACTATTGTGTTGAGGCTGGCTATCGCTATCACGATATGATGTTGGGGTCATTGTTGGATCTCGCTGGAGAAGATACCACCGTGGTGCTGATGTCCGATCATGGATTCCATCCTGATGATTTGCGCCTATCCGCTATTCCGCGAGAGCCTGCAGGTCCAGCGGCGGAGCACCGGCAGTTTGGTATTTTTGTGGCTCGAGGGCCTGGTCTAAAGAAAGGAGGAAATGTCTATGGGGCGAACTTACTCGATATTTGTCCTACTCTCCTTCAGCTGTTTGGCTTGCCAGCAGGAGAGGATATGGATGGTAAGGTGTTGTTGGATATATTCGAGGAACCTGCACAGGAAATTGAGCGCCTGCCGAGTTGGGATGCGGTAGATGGGGATCATGGGATGCATCCGTCTGATAAACAAATTTCTGCTGCAGATTCTAAAGCGGCTCTCGAGCAACTTGTGGCACTTGGCTATATCGAAGAACCTGATGAGGATCAATCAGTCGCATTGGAGAAAACAGTTCGAGAACTCGATTATAATCTAGCGCAAGCATACATCGATGGAGGACTTTATACCGAAGCGGTGGCAATTCTCGAGCGTCTCTATAAAAAATGGCCTATGGAACACCGTTTTGGCTTCAAGCTTACCGCGTGCTACCAGAACCTCAATCAAACAGATAAACTCAGAGGGTTGGTAACTACGGTGATTGAAAGGCGATTGAAGGAAGCTCGCGATGCCTTGGAGGAACTTAAAGGCCTTCGATTGGATGAGGACGAGACACAAAAGCTCGAGGCTGAGCAATTAGAGCAAATGAGCGAAAAAGAGAAAAATGTTTGGAAGCGTGAGAGAGTAGAGCTTATTGCAAAATCTCGGCCGAACCTGTTCTCACTTCGCTATCTAGAAGCTCAAGTAGACTTTTCCGAGGGGAACTATGAGGGAGCTCTTTATAAATTGGCTCAGCTCGACAGTGATTTTGGAGCTCGTCGACGAGCGTTATGCCTAAGGGGTGAAGTTTATCAGCGCCAAAGACGTTGGGATGAGTCTAGGCTGGCTTTTGAGGAGGCGCTGGCAGTGGACGAAGAATCACCAGCCCCATTGTTAGGTATGGCGCGGACGGAATTAGCGAGGAAGAATCATACTCGCGCGGTCGCCCATGCTCGGGCTTCTTTGGAGCTGCTGTTTTTTCAACCAAAAGCGCACTATATTCATGGTTTAGCGAATTATCGCCTCGGAAATTGGCTGGCTGCAGAGAAGGCATTTTTGCAATGTGTGCGGCAAGCGCCTCTTTTTTCAGCAGCCTATCGTATGCTGGGAGAAATCGCACGATGGTATCGTCACGATCCCGAGGCTGCAGTGTTTTTCAAGAATAAAGTAAGAGAGTCACGCAAAGAATTAAAGCGAATCAGGGAGGAAAAGCAGCGAGTATTAGAACAAGAAATCCAACCTGTGCATAGTCATGAAGAAATGCTCTGTCCATTAGCCCCTCATCCAGCCAGTTTGGATGGTATTTCGAGTGAAGAAATTATCACCGTGGTTTCAGGTCTTCCACGCTCCGGAACCTCCCTGATGATGCAAGTCTTGGAGGCCATAGGCTTTGATATCTTTACGGACTCTAATCGCAGTGCTGATGAGTCGAATGAGAAGGGGTATTTTGAGCATGATAAAGTGACATCTCTTATGTCTGATAATAATAAGGCATGGGTAGCAGATTCGAGAGGGCGGTGTATCAAGGTGGTCGCTCCTCTTCTGAGCTCTTTGCCACTGAAGATGGTATTCGCTAAAAATGAGGGCACAGATAAGATTATTCGACCTTTACACTACCGTGTGCTCTTTATAGAGAGAGATCTACAAGAAATTGTGGACAGTCAATCTACGATGCTTGAACGCATGGGCAAAGTAGCTGCGGGAGGCGAATTTTCAAAGGCTTACCTCCAACAGGTTCATCATGCAAAGCAGTGGTGTGCGAAGCATTGTATCCATGCGATGAGTGTGCCGCATTACGATCTGGTACATGCGCCTGATGAGATTTTACCTCAGATACTCAGTTTTCTGGGCCTTGAAGCTGATATCGATGACATACGAGCTGTGATTGACCCATCCTTGCATCGCTCCAGAAATCAAATATGATAAAAGTCCTATTCTAACATTTTTTCGGTCGACATATAAATGAGCGTTTGATATTCGCCAAGTGAATACAATAATTCACCCTATTAAATGAAAACTAGCAAATTTGAAATTAAGAGTCAGGCTCCGTGGCTCGCGGGTGCTTTAGTCGCGACAGCAGGCAGCAGCCAGGCAGCTAACGTACAAATCACCCTCACTGGAAATCAAGTTTCCAATGCTTTGGGCGACACCTTGGATGCTGATGTCACAGGAGATGGAGTGGATGATATGTGGGAACGTGGATTTGTTAGTTCAACTTCAACTGCTATGGTTTTTGCAAATTTGAATATTAATAGGCACAGCGGAGGTTCTGATTTTATTATACTAGCAGCGAATTATGATCTTCCAAAAGGGTTTGGTCTTAAGCCTTCTGGCTTTGATATTTCTATGGGCTGGCTGTATTCAAGTGCCGCTGGTTCTATTGATCGTCTGATTGATATTCAATTTACAGATGAGCGGATCAACGGTGGTGCCACGACCAATGCTTGGTTAGATGTCACAGTGAAGAATGTATCCACAACAAATCATTCAGTGAGTTTGAATCGTGTGGTATTCGATGATGCCGGGACGGCTGCGCCTGATGGTATTGTGGCAGGTGGTCTAGCTGAGGAAGAGTGGACAACAGTGCCGGAGCCATCTAGCCTTGCAATGCTCGCACTTGGCGCAGGTGGTTTGCTCGTCCGCAGAAAGAGGGAGGCTGCTGCATAAGCGATCTTCAAAGCTTCATTTATAGAGTGCCACTGGAGTGAGTGACCCAGTGGCATTTTTTTTGTGCGCTAGTGTGTCCCCCGTTAAAATCATTCAATCCTAAGCGTGCTCTTATCCAGCACGCTTTTTTCTTTAAATGATCTACAAGAAATCGCCTTCTCAGCGCGTAAACCTTGTAGATTTTTCTAACAGCATGCGCCCACCAAAGCATTCCAATCAACCTGAAACCGCCCACCTGTTCCAACCTCTGCTCATCGATATTCTTGACCCGTCCCACGAGCTCGTCGTCTTAGCAGCGAAAATCGACTGGGACTGGATCGACGGACAACTCTGCGAATTGTACTCGACCACGGGGCGCGCCGCCATTCCCACCCGACTCATGGTTGGCCTGCATCTACTCAAACATGCCAAGGCTCTCTCCGACGAAGAAGTCTGTCGACAGTGGAAAGAGAATCCCTACTTCCAACTCTTTTGTGGTGAAAAATATTTCCAGCACCGCTTCCCGATCGAGCGCAGCTCCATGACCCATTGGCGCAAACGCATCGGTGATAAGAAACTCGAAACCCTCATCAGTGAACTGCTACGAGTTGCGCATCAAACAGGAGCCCTGGACATTGAAAGCCTGAGCAAGGTCATCGTCGACACCACCGTCCAGCCCAAGAACGTCACTCATCCCACCGATGCCAAGCTCGCTTTGCGCGGACTCACAGAGCTTGTCAAAATGGCAAAACTCCACGGCATCAAACTGCGCCAATCTTACGCGAAGGAGGCCAAGCGACTCGCCATCATGGCTGGTCGCTACGCCCATGCCAAACAGTTCAAACGCATGCGTAAGACTCTCAAAAAACTCAAGGGACGTCTTGGCCGCGTGGAGCGCGACATCGCCCGCAAAATCAATGGCAACGCGGGCCTTGAAGAGACCTTTCGCCTACCATTTTACAAAGCCTTCCTCATCCGCACGCAGAAGCCGCGCGACAAGGTGAAGATCTACAGCTGGCACGCCCCGGAGGTTGAATGCATCGCCAAAGGCAAGGCGCACAAACCCTACGAATTTGGCATCAAAGTTTCGGTGATCACACCGATGGAACGCTCTGCAGGTGGGCTGTTCGTCCTGCACAGCGAAGCCATCGAAGGCCGGCCTTACGACGGCCATACCCTTAATCGGGTCATTCAGGCAACCCGAGCCATCAGCGGCATCAAACCCGAACGCATCTACGTGGATAAAGGCTATGTCGGTCACGACTACCCAGACAAGCGCGCAGTTTTTCGCAGCGGACAAATCCGTGGCGTGACCCCCGAGATCAAAAGAGAGCTTCGGCGACGCTCCGCGGTCGAACCAGTCATCGGACACATGAAAGCCGACGGTCACCTAGGACGCAATTACCTCCACGGCAAGGATGGAGATAAGATCAATGCAGTTCTGTGTGGCGCAGGCCACAATATGCGCCTTCTGCTCAAGTGGTTCGCCACTTTTTTGCTCAAAATCCTCAGTACAATCTTTCCGCAAAAAAGCTCCAGCCACAGACCGGAGCTTCAATGCGCTTGAAAAATGCTATTTTTAACGTGGGACTAGTGTGCTTCGAGCCAGTTGTTGCCGGTGCCGGCGTCGGTTTTGGCGGGGACGTTGTGGGGAAGAGGGAGAGCGGATTGCATGGCTTCGAGGATTTTTGGAACGAGTTCTTCTTGTTCGTTGAGGGCGAGGTCGAAGATCAGTTCATCGTGGACTTGTAGTATCATTTTCGAGCGGTAGTTGCCAGCGCGCAGGAGATTGTCGACTTTTACCATGGCGAGTTTGATCATGTCGGCGGCGGATCCTTGGATAGGGGTGTTGATGGCGGCGCGGGCTGCGTTATTACGGACGGAAGCATTGCGCGAGTTGATGTCGCGTAGGTTACGTTTGCGGCCAGAAATGGTGGTGACGTAGCCGTCTTTTTCAGCCTGTTCGGTGGTGTTATCCATGAACTCCTTGATGGCTGGGTATTGTTCGAAATAGGTTTCGATAATATTGGCGGCTTCAGCGCGTGGAATGCCGAGACGTTGGGAAAGGCCGAAGGCGGAGATGCCGTAGATGATGCCGAAGTTGACCATTTTTGCGGTGGCTCGCATTTCACGTGTGACTTCATCGATGCCAACGCCGTAGACTTTAGCTGCTGTTGCGCTGTGGATGTCGAGGTCTTGCTGAAAGGCTTCGATCATTGCCTGGTCGCCGGAAATGGCGGCCATGACGCGGAGTTCTACCTGGGAGTAATCGCAGGCGAGGAGGGTGAAGTCGGCTGAGCGCGGGACGAAGGCTTTGCGGATTTCGCGGCCAGCCTCGCTGCGGATGGGGATATTTTGGAGGTTGGGGTCTGAGGAGGCGAGACGGCCGGTGGCAGTCATCAGCTGGTGGAGATGGGTGTGGATGCGCCCATCGCTAGGACAAATGTGTTCTGGTAGGGCATCGACGTAAGTCGATTTCAGCTTGCTGGCCTCGCGGTATTCGAGGATCTCGGCAACGATTTTGTGTTTTGGAGCGAGTGAGGAGAGGGTGGATTCGTCGGTTTTGAATTGGCCGGTTTTGGTTTTTTTCGGTTTTTCGACGAGTTGCATTTCGCTAAAGAGGATCTCACCAAGCTGTTTGGGAGAGTTGAGGTTAAATTCTTTGCCGGCTTGCTGGTAGATTGATGCGGTGAGCGACTCTAATTTTTTTGCGAGTGTTTCGCCGATGACTCCGAGGCCATCTTTATCGACAGAGATTCCTTCGTTTTCGATACGAACGAGGACGGGAAGCAGCGGGGACTCTACTTCGTAAAAGACTTCGGATTGGCCAGTGTCATCGAGCTGGCTGGCGAGGATTTCTGCAAGTTGGAAGGTTATGTCGGCGTCCTCGCAGGCGTAGTTCGTGAGCGCTTCGGCTGGAATGCTGGACATGTCGATATAGTCCTTTTTCTTAGTCTTCTTTTTCTCGGCAAAGGAAAAGAGGTCGTCGGCTGCGTCTTGTTTTTGTTCAAATTTTTCGGCGACTTCACTGAGTTTGATGGGAGTATAGCCGAGGAGGGCCTCCGCTAGGTAGTCCATGTTGTGGCGTTGCTCTGGGTCGACCAGCGCGTGGGCAAGCATGGTGTCGAAGAAGGGGGGCGCGACTTCGAGGCCCTGAGCGAGCATGACGGAGAGATCAAACTTGAGATTGTGGCCGATCTTCGTGGCTTTGGAAAGAAAGGCTGGACGGAGTGTTTCGAGGATTTCTGCGAGGGGGAGCTCAGCAGATGGAGTGATGAAGAATGCCTCACGCGCTTTCCAGGAAATGGCAATGCCTAGGAGTTCGGCTGTGCGTGGGTTGAGAGCGGTGGTTTCAAGGTCGAAGCACCAAAGGTCTTGTTGCTCGAGCTGGGTGGCGAATTTCCCCAAGGCAGCCGAGGTTTTGATTTGGGTGTAATTGGTTTTGAAGTCGGAAAATGTTTTGAGCTCGGCGTGGAGGAGTTCGGGTTGTTCCGCGACCTCGACGGTGCTGTGGCCGCGGCCCGATTGGAAATCGTTTCCGTAGAGACGTTTGCCGAGAGCATTGAATTCGAGTTCGGTGAAGAGTGATTTCACTGCCTCGTCATCGCGTTGGTCGAGGATGAGATCGTCAAAGGTCGTTTCGACGGGCACATCGAGAATGATGGTGGTGAGTGTCTTCGAGAGAAGAGCCTGTTCTTTGTTGTTTTCTACATTTTCCTTTTGTTTGCCCTTGAGTTGATCGGTGGACTCGAGGAGCTTTTCGACCGAGCCAAATTGTTTGATGAGTTTTTTGGCTGTTTTTTCGCCGACACCAGGGACGCCTGGGATGTTATCGGAGGCGTCACCCCAGAGGGCTAGGATGTCGATGACTTGTTTCGGGTCTTCGATTTCCCATTTTTCTAAGATGGCTGGGACGTCGAGGAGTTCGACTTCTGAGCCTTTGCGGCCAGGTTTCCACATGGTGGTGGTGGTGGAGACGAGCTGGGCGTAGTCTTTATCGGGTGTGACCATGTAGGTGTGGTAGGAGCCATCGGCATCAGCTTGGTGGGCGAGGGTGCCGATGATGTCGTCGGCTTCGAAGCCATCTAGTTCGATCACCGGGATGTGGAAGGCTTTGAGTAAACGCTTCACTTCAGGAATGGCCTTGGCGAGGTCTTCAGGCATGGCTTCGCGCTGTGCTTTGTACTCAGGAAAGATTTTATGGCGAGGTGTTGGCTCCTTGGTATCGAATGCGACGCCGATGTGAGTGGGTTGGTGATTATCCAAGATGTCGAGCAAAGTGTTCATGAACCCGAAGACAGCGGAGGTATTCATACCTTTACTATTATAGATTGGGTTACGGATGAGCGCGAAGTGTGCGCGATAAACCAATGCCATGCCATCGAGTAAGAAAAGACGCTTAGAAGCCATAGCTGGGAGTCTGCTAGAGGAATTGAGGAGGTCAATGATTCTGTGGAGTTTTTCTTAGGAGAAGATTCTTCATGAGTTTGCTCAAAAGCGGCAGAAATGACGTTGAAATTGGATGAAAGGTGAAGACAGCGGGAGTTATGCTACATTTTCTTTTACTTGTAGTTATAAAAAATGAATTTTGTGGTGGAAGCTTTCTGGTTGAATAAGTGGGGGGTTCTCCAGTGAGTTATGTGAGCATATGAATGGCTGGGTGTTTTTGGCTGGAGAAAAAAGTCAGGTTAAAGGCAATTTTTTTTTGACAGATGGTCGGCAGTTGCTAGTTTGCGCCCCGCCTTACTGGCTCTAGCAGCTCAGTGAGGTAAATTACATCGGCAATCTTGCTCTTGTAGCTCAGTGGTAGAGCGCGTCCTTGGTAAGGACGAGGTCGGCAGTTCAAATCTGCTCAAGAGCTCCATTGTGGATTCCATTTCTTGCATCCAGCAAGACCCAAATCAAAAGCGCAAAACTAATCTAAAATTATGGCTAAAGAAGCATTCGAAAGAAACAAGCCACACGTGAACGTCGGTACAATCGGCCACGTTGACCACGGCAAAACTACTCTCACCGCAGCTATCACAAATACACTTGCTGAAGCAGGTGGTGCTGAAGCTAAGGCTTACGACGAAATCGATGGTGCTCCAGAAGAGCGCGAGCGTGGTATCACTATCTCCACAGCTCACGTTGAGTACGAAACAGAGACTCGTCACTACGCACACGTTGACTGCCCAGGTCACGCTGACTACGTTAAGAACATGATTACTGGTGCTGCTCAGATGGACGGCGCTATCCTCGTTTGTTCTGCAGCAGATGGTCCAATGCCACAGACTCGTGAGCACATCCTTCTTGCTCGTCAGGTTGGTGTTCCAGCGATCGTAGTGTTCCTTAACAAGGTTGATCAGGTTGATGACGAAGAGCTTCTCGAGCTCGTTGAAATGGAAATCCGTGAACTACTTTCCGCGTACGAATTCCCAGGTGACGACATTCCTGTTGTTATGGGTTCTGCGCTTAAAGCTCTCGAGGGTGATGAAACTCACAGAGCAAACATCCGTAAGCTTATGGATGCAGTTGATTCCTACATTCCTGAGCCAGAGCGCCCAGTGGATCAGCCATTCCTTATGCCTGTTGAAGACGTATTCTCCATCTCTGGACGTGGTACAGTTCTTACAGGTCGTGTTGAGCGTGGTATCATCAAGAAGATGGAAGATGTTGAGATCGTTGGTATCAAGGATACAATCACAACTACTATCACTGATATCGAAATGTTCCGTAAGCTTCTCGACGAAGGTCGTGCAGGTGAGAACGTAGGTCTTCTCGTTCGTGGTCTTAAGAAAGATGACGTAGAGCGTGGTCAGGTTGTTGTTAAGCCTGGTTCCGTTACTCCACACGCTAAGTTTACTGGCGAAGTGTATGTCCTTTCTAAGGATGAAGGTGGTCGTCACACACCATTCTTCTCTAACTACCGTCCACAGTTCTACTTCCGTACCACAGACGTAACTGGTGCAATCAAACTCCCTGAGGGTGTTGAAATGGTTATGCCTGGTGACAATGTTCAAATGGAAGTTGAACTTATCACAAAAATCGCGATGGAGAAGCGCATGCGTTTCGCTATCCGTGAAGGTGGTCGTACAGTTGGCGCAGGCCGCGTAGCAGACATCCTTGACTAATTTTGACGCGCTGGGTTTCGGGTGTTAAGCTCGAAAGCTGGATTTACAGAAGTGCTCTCGAGAGGGCTTGAGAGCACTTCTTATCCGCTCAAAATTATTAAAATTTCTCAAAGGTTATAGGGGTGTAGCTCAATTGGTAGAGTAGCGGTCTCCAAAACCGTTGGTTCAGAGTTCGAGTCTCTGTGCCCCTGCCACCTTTGAAATTCTCAAAAAAAACTTAGACGACTAGCATGTTTGATAAAATCAGAAACTTCATCGAAGAGGTGAAAGCAGAACTTCGCAAGGCAACATGGCCTTGGGATTCTGATCCAAAGGCTAAAGGTCTGAAGAAGTACAAGGAGCTCGTGGACTCCACGGTGGTCGTAATGATCGCGATTGTTCTTCTCGCTGGCTTTGTAGCTGTTTCTGATTTGCTTCTGTCTGAGGCCTTGTCCTTTATTATTGGTAAGGTTGCTAGCTAATCCACATTTTTAGGGTGCTCCTGCTTCATGCAAGCTCCCGCAATTTTCAAATTTATCCACCTATTCAGATGCCAACAATTCCACCAGCAAAACAACAATGGTATGTAGTTCACGTTCTTTCCGGTCAGGAGATGCGCGTGCAGAAGCGTATCTTGCGCCAGGTGGAGGCTGAAGAAATGGGCGACAAAATCTTTGAGGTGCTTATGCCTACAGAGGTTGTCTCCGAGGTTAAAAAGGGTAAAAAAACAGAGAGAAAACGTAAGTTCTACCCTGGCTACATTCTCATCAATATGGATCTTCTTACTGAAGACGGCGGCCTTGTTGAGGATACATGGTACTTCATCAAAGAGATGGAGGGGGTCATTGGTTTCGCTGGTACGAAGGTGCGTCCCATCCCAATGCGTCAACGTGAAGTTGAGGCAATGCTCGGGCAAATTAAGGAGCGCGAAGAAAGTGTGCGTCCAGCAGTTGCATTCGAGGTTGGTGATACGGTTCTCGTTAATGATGGTCCATTCCAGAGCCAGAACGGCGTGGTGGAGGAAATCGATGCAGAACGTGGTAAGCTCCGCGTGGCTGTAACTATCTTTGGTCGCTCTACTCCGGTTGAGCTTGAATTTTGGCAGGTCGAACAAGGCGAGTAAGTCCTGCATTTGCAGAGTAGGGGAGGACCCTTTCTGCCGCATATATCGCAACTAATCACTAACTACTAACCCTATAGCAAATTATGGCTAAGGAAATTAAACAAGTTCTCAAGCTCCAGATTCAAGCTGGACAAGCAAATCCATCCCCACCAGTGGGTCCTGCACTCGGTCAAGCAGGTGTAAATATCATGGCTTTCTGTAAGGATTTCAACGCTGCTACACAAAAGCAAGCGGGTGATCTTCTTCCAGTAGTAATCACAGTTTACAAGGATGCTTCTTTCGAATTCATTACCAAGCAGCCACCAGCAGCAGTTCTTATCAAGAAGGCAGCAGGTATCGCTTCTGGTTCAGGTGAGCCAAACAAGAAGAAAGTAGCACACCTTACAAAAGAGCAGCTTATGTCAGTTGTTGAGCAGAAGATGCCAGATCTTAATGCTAACGACCCAGAAGCAGCAGCGAATATTATTGCTGGTACAGCTCGTCAGATGGGTATCACTGTTGAGGGTTACTAAGTTGCTCTGAGTGATTTCTCACTAAAAATACAAATTTAGCACAGCAAGTGCTTGACAAAGGGGGCTCCTTCTGCGAGTCCCCTTTCCCGCCTTTGCATCTAATGTGTAAAGGCGAAATTAACGCAGGAGAGTCAGAAGGCTCATTTGCACTGCAAACTAAGATAAAACAATGGCAAAACGTAGTAATCGTTACAATAAAGCCGCAGAATTGGTGGATCGCACCAAGACATACGGCCTCGACGAAGCTGTGAATATTCTCAAGAAGTTCCCAGCTCCTAAATTTGACTCCACAGTCACTCTTTCTTTCGCTCTCGGAGTTGATCCGCGTAAGAGCGATCAAATGGTTCGTGGTTCTGTAGCTCTTCCACACGGTACTGGTAAGAAAGTACGCGTAGTTGTGTTCGCAACTGGTGATGCAGCAAAAGCAGCTGAGGCAGCTGGCGCTGACAAAGTGGGTATGGCTGATCTTATCAAAGAAGTTCAAGGTGGTTTTACTGACTTCGACGTAGCTATCGCAACACCGGATGCAATGGCTGAAGTTCGTAAGATTGCACGTGTTCTCGGACCGCGTGGTCTTATGCCTAACCCGAAGACAGGTACAGTAACTGACGATACAGCTAAGGCGATTGACGCAGTGAAAGCTGGTCGTATTGACTACAAGATCGACAAGAACGGTAACGTTTCTGCTGCGATCGGTAAAGGTTCATTCGATGAAGCTAAGCTTGTTGAGAACGCTCAGGCGCTCGTTGATAGCATCGTTAAGGCGAAGCCAGCATCCGCTAAGGGTAACTACATCAAGGCTGCTACCGTAGCATCTTCAATGAACCCAGGCGTGAAGCTCGACTCTTCAGTGTACACCGCAGCTACTGCATAATTTAACGAAAGGAACCATCTATTATGAATCCTAATAAATCTTTCATCATCGACGAACTTTATGAGCGTGTGAACAGCTCTCCGTTCGTTATCGTAGTTGACTACACAGGCACAACTGTTCCTCAGTTTGCTGGACTTCGTGATAAGCTTCGCGAATCTGGTGCTGAGTGTCACGTTGCTAAAAATACATACATGCGCGCTGCTCTTAACAAAGCAGGTCTTCCAGATATCGGTTCTGAGCTTAAGGGTCAGACAGCATTCATTACTGGTGAGAACGACGTGTGTGCAGCAGCTGGTGCTGTTAAGGCATTTGCTAAAGACGCGGACAAGAAGGACGTGTTCAAGGCAGGTATCCTCGACGGTGAAGCGCTCGACGTTGCTAAGCTCACTACTCTTGCAAGTCTTCCATCCCGCGAAGTACTCCTCGCTCAACTCCTCGGAGTTATCAACGAGCCAGGTACACAGATCGCGCGTGTGCTTAACGAAAAAGTTAAAGCAGACGGTGGCGAAGGTGCATCCGCTCCAGCAGAAGAAGTATCTGCTGAATAAACAATCTGAACTGATAGCGGCGTAGGGTAACTTGCGCTGCTTGATAACCAACCTTGGTTCCTCGTCGGACCTCCGGTCTGGAGACTGAAATGCCCCTGATGCTCAGGGCGCGACGAAACCTAACAAATAGAAAATATATAAAAATGGCTGATTTAGAAAAAATCGCAGAAGAACTCGGTAAGCTTACAGTAATTGAAGCTGCTGAACTCGTTAAGAATCTCGAAGAAGCATGGGGCGTATCCGCTGCTGCTGCTGTTGCTGTTGCTGGCCCTGCTGCTGGTGGCGAAGCTGCTGAAGAGAAAACTGACTTTGACGTAGAGCTCACTGAAGCTGGTGGTAACAAGATTGCTGTTATTAAGGCAGTACGTGGCGTTGCATCCGGTCTTGGTCTTGCTGAAGCTAAGAAGCTCGTTGAAAGCGCTCCAGTGGTTATCGCTGAAGCTCTTGACAAAGACGCAGCTGAAGAAGCTAAGAAGGCTCTCGAAGAAGCAGGTGCTAAAATTACTCTTAAGTAATTTGAGACTTTCCTTACGAGGTGACTCCGTTTTGACGGAGTCACCTTTTTGCGCCTAATTTGACTAGACTTCAGATTTGTGTTAGAGACACGCCAAGTCTGAAGTCTGATCAAAGAAAAGAGAGCTGAAGACGTTCTAGCTCTCCGCTTGGAAATCAGAAACAGGATCCTAAACAACGTACGCCCGAACCGGTAACGGTATCGGGTTTAACCGCCTAATAAATACTAGAAATCTACCATGGCCGAAAGACGCTACTTCGGAACGATTGATGAGGTGATTGAACCACCAAACCTTATTGAAGTTCAATCCAAGTCCTACGAAGACTTCCTACAAAAAGATGTGCCTGCTACGCAGCGTATTGAGACTGGCTTACAAGCCGTCCTCAAGGAAGTTTTCCCGATCAAAAGCTACGACGAAACAATCGAGCTCGATTTCAACGCATATGATATCGAAGACCCGAAGGCAACCGCCCTCGAATCACTCCAGACTGGAGAAAGCTTTAGTGCTGCCCTATATGTCACCTTCAAATTGAAGGATGAAACAGGCACCAAAAAAGAGCGTGTCTACATGGGTGAACTCCCAATGATGACTCGCCGTGGTACTTTCGTGATAAACGGAGCTGAGCGCGTGATCGTATCTCAGCTTCACCGTTCACCAGGTATTTGCTTTGAAAAATCTCTTCACCTCAACGGTAAGGAGCTTTTCAGTTTCCGCATCATTCCTGACCGCGGTTCTTGGCTCGAGACTCAGTTCGATACGAACGACCTTCTTTACGTTTACCTCGACCGTCGTCGTCGTCGTCGTAAGTTTCTAGCAACTACATTCCTTCGCGCACTTGGTTACCCAAGCAACCGCGAACTCTGTGAGCAATTCTACGCAATCAAAGAGCTCAAGCTCGCTGACGAAATGGACGAGGAAGAACTTTCTTCCATGGTTCCTTTCGAAGATATCATGGATGGTGAAGTTGTCGTAGCTAAACGCTATGAGCCACTCACAATCGGTGTTGTACGTCAGCTGCTCGCTCTCGACCTCAAGAAGATCGAAGTAATCGATTCTCGCGAAGACGAAATCCTTCTCAAGTCACTTAAGAAAGACCCATCTCACGATGAAGAGTCTGCGCTTAAGGACATTTACAAAAAGCTTCGCCCTGGTGATCCTCCAACTGCAGCGAATGCTAAGGCTCTACTCAAGCGTCTCTTCTTTGATCCTAAGAAGTACGACCTCACTCGTGTAGGCCGTTACAAGATTAACCAGAAGCTAGGTATCGATGTCGATTCCCACGAGCGCACAATGGTTGGTCAAGATTTCCTTCACGCTACTAAGTACCTTCTTAAGCTTAAGAAGGGCGAGGGAGTTCTCGATGACATCGATCACCTTGGTTCACGCCGAGTGCGTGCTGTAGGTGAGCTTCTCGCGAACCAGTGCCGCGTAGGTCTTGCCCGTACCGAGCGTCTCGTGAAAGAGCGCATGACTCTCTTTGATGTGAACATCGAAGGCATGACTCCACAGAAGTTGATCAACCCTAAGGCTCTCTCAGCGGTTGTTCGTGACTTCTTCGGGCGTTCCCAGCTTTCCCAGTTCATGGATCAGACCAACCCACTTGCAGAGCTTACGCACAAGCGTCGTCTCTCCGCGCTTGGACCTGGTGGTTTGAACCGTGACCGTGCAGGTTTCGAAGTTCGTGACGTTCATCCATCTCACTACGGTCGTATTTGTCCGATTGAGACTCCGGAAGGTCCGAACATTGGTCTTATTAACTCCATGTGTACTTATGCGCGTATTAACGAGTTCGGTTTCATCGAGACTCCATACCGCAAAGTAGTAGATGGTAAGGTAACAAATCAAATTGAGTACGTCACTGCTGACCAAGAAGAAAGCTTCCTCATTGCTCAGGCGAATAACCCGATCGACGGATCTGGTACCTTCCTCAATGAGCGTGTGACTGCTCGTGAGAGCGGTGGTGAGTTCATCGAAGTTGACCCAAGTACCGTCGACTACATGGACGTTTCTCCTAAGCAGCTCGTTTCTGTTGCAGCTGGTCTCATTCCATTCCTTGAGCACGATGATGCCAACCGCGCATTGATGGGCTCAAACATGCAACGCCAGGGTGTGCCACTTCTCGTGTCTGAAGCTCCATTCGTCGGTACTGGTCTCGAGGCAAAAGCAGCTCAGGATTCCCGCGCTGTTATCGTTTCTGAATCCGAAGGTATTGTCGCTGCATCTACAGGTGAAGTGATCATCGTCACTAAAGACGGTGAGCTTCCAGTCAGTGATGAGAAATTCCTTTCTGACTCTAGCGCAGTAACTACTGATTTCGACAAGGGCGTATTCGTATACCCACTTCGTAAGTTCATGCGTTCCAATGCTGGTACTTGTATGAACCAGAAGCCTGTTGTCCATCGCGGCGACAAGGTGAAGATCGGTTCTGTACTCGCAGACGGACCTAACACCCAAGGTGGTGAGCTGGCACTTGGACGTAACGTTCTCGTAGCATTCATGCCTTGGAACGGATACAACTTCGAGGATGCTATCGTCATTTCCGAGCGAGTAGTGAAAGAAGATGTTTATACATCCATTCACATCTCTGAGTACGAATGTGCTGCTCGTGATACTAAGCTTGGGCCAGAAGAGATCACTCGTGATATTCCGAATATCGGTGAAGAGGCACTTAAGAACCTCGACCATGATGGTATCGTACGTATCGGTGCGGAAGTGAAGCCTGGCGACATCCTAGTCGGTAAAATCACTCCTAAGTCCGAGACTGAACTGGCTCCTGAAGAGCGCCTTCTTCGCGCAATCTTCGGTGAGAAAGCTGCAGACGTGAAGGATACTTCACTCCGTGTACCATCCGGTACTATTGGTATCGTTCAGGATATTCGTATTTCTACTCATGGTGTTGCTCGTCGTAAGGGGGATGTAGACCCTGCGGAAATGAAGAAGCAGCTCAAGAAAATCAACGACGACTACAAGAAGAAGGTCGATGCTCTCACTGACCAGCTCACTGAGAAGCTCTCTGATATCCTTCTTGGTGAGAAGATTCCACTCGACGTAGTGAATGCACAGTCTGGTGAGATCATCATCCCTGCGAACCGTAAGATTACGAAGACACTTCTTCGCAAGCTTGCTGCGATCCACGACCACATTGAAATCGATCCATCACCGATCCGTAACAAGATCCTTGAAATCATTTCATCTTTCGAGAGCCGCTTCCAGGAGCTCGACACTGACCGTGAACGCCGCCTCGACCAAATGGAGTCAGGCGACGAGATCGACCCAGGTGTGATCAAGGAAGTAAAAGTCTATGTCGCCAAGAAGCGTAAGCTTTCTGTCGGTGATAAGATGGCTGGTCGTCACGGTAACAAAGGTGTTGTCGCGACAATCGTTCCTGAAGAAGATATGCCATTCCTTGACGACGGTACTCCAGTTGACATTTGTCTTAACCCACTCGGTGTTCCATCTCGTATGAACGTCGGACAGGTTCTCGAAACCCACCTCGGTGTGGCAGCGAAGGCACTTGGCTTCAATGTAGCAACTCCAATTTTCGACGGTATTCCGGAAGATAAAGTTTGGGAGTTCATGTCTGAAGCGAAGAAGGTCGACGGTTATACATGGATCGGTGACGGCAAAGACGGCTCCACTGGTGGTAAGTCTACTCTCTATGATGGACGTACCGGTGAAGCATTCCACCAGCCAGTGGTTGTTGGTCAAATCTACATGCTGAAACTCGGTCACCTAGTGGCTGATAAGATTCACGCTCGTGCTGTGGGACCATACTCACTTGTTACTCAGCAGCCACTCGGTGGTAAAGCTCAGTATGGTGGTCAGCGCTTCGGTGAGATGGAAGTTTGGGCACTCGAAGCATACGGTGCTGCATACACACTCCAGGAAATGCTCACAGTGAAGTCTGATGATGTTCAAGGCCGTACTCGCATCTACGAGGCTATCGTCAAAGGCGATAACAACCTCGAAGCTGGTACTCCTGAATCCTTCAACGTTCTCATGAAAGAAATGCAGTCACTCGGCCTCGATGTGCGTCCTGGTAAAGGACATGCAGCCGTGCCAGATCCTGACGCAACTCCAGGTGACATCGGTTCTGATGATTTCTCACTCGACGATCTCACACTGTAATCAACACGAAACAATCGGCGCTACTTCGGTAGCGCCATCTCTTAACTAAAAACTAAAAAACGATTTACTTTAAAATATGAGTGTTGAAACAAATCTGCGCGAGCTTTTCGGAGTCGACGAAAAGCCAGATTCCTTCGATCACGTCGCTATCACTGTTGCTAACCCGGAAACAATCCGTAGTTGGTCAAAAGGTGAGGTGAAGAATCCTGAAACCATTAACTACCGTACTTTCAAACCAGAGAAAGGCGGTCTCTTCTGTGAGCGTATCTTCGGTCCTACTCGTGACTGGGAATGTGCTTGTGGTAAGTACAAACGTATCAAGCACAAAGGCGTAGTCTGTGACCGCTGTGGTGTTGAAGTGACTCTTTCTCGCGTACGTCGCGAGCGCATGGGCCACATCGAGCTTGCTGTACCAGTGACACACATCTGGTTCTACAAGTGCATGCCATCACGTATCGGTCTTATGCTCGATATGTCTGCGCGTCACCTCGAGCGTGTTATTTACTACGAAGATTTCATCGTAACTGAGCCGGGTGATACACCACTCGAGCGCGGTCAGCTTCTTACTGAAGTTGAGCTTCGCGATGCAGAAGACGATTACGGCGAAGAATCATTCCGTGCGGCAATGGGTGCAGAAGCTCTTCAAGATCTTCTTTCCCAGTGCAAACTTGCTGAGCTCATCGAGCAGCTTCAGGAAGAAATGGAGAACACACGTTCTAAGCAAACCATGAAGAAGCTCGCTAAGCGTCTCAAGCTTGCGCAAGGCTTCCTTACATCAAACACTCGTCCAGAGTGGATGATCATGAGCGTGCTTCCAGTGATTCCACCAGACCTTCGTCCTCTCGTTCCACTTGAAGGTGGACGTTTCGCGACATCTGACCTTAACGACCTTTACCGTCGTGTGATTAACCGTAACAACCGCTTGATGAACCTCCTTCAGCTGAAGACTCCAGAGGTGATCATTCGAAACGAGAAGCGTATGCTACAGGAAGCTGTAGATGCTCTCTTCGATAACGGCCGTCACGGTCGTGCTGTTACGGGTGCTGGCAACCGCGCACTCAAGTCGCTTTCTGATATGCTCAAGGGTAAAGGTGGACGTTTCCGTCAGAACCTTCTTGGTAAGCGTGTGGATTACTCCGGCCGTTCTGTGATCGTTGTCGGGCCTGAGCTCAAGCTCGGTCAGTGTGGTCTTCCTAAGAAGATGGCACTCACACTTTTCGAACCATTCATTATCCGTCGACTCAAAGAACTCGGTTACTGTCACACAGTGCGTTCTGCGAAGAAGATGATCGATCGCAAGACTACAGAAGTGTGGGACATCCTCGCTGAAGTGACCAAAGGTCATCCAGTGATGTTGAACCGTGCTCCGACTCTTCACAGACTTTCCATTCAGGCATTCGAGCCTGTGTTGATTGAGGGTTCTGCGATCCGTGTTCACCCACTCGTATGTACAGCATACAATGCTGACTTTGATGGTGACCAAATGGCGGTTCACGTTCCACTTTCTGTGGAAGCTCAGATGGAAACTCGCCAGCTCATGCTTGCGCCGAATAACATCTTCTCGCCTTCCTCTGGTAAGCCGATCACGACTCCGTCACAGGATATTATTCTCGGTAACTATTACCTCACATATAGCCGTACACGTACTGCTGTAGAAGTAGAAGCAAACAGAGAAGTTCACTTCCCACTCTTCGAGAACACTACTGAGGTAGAATTCGCAATCGCTTCTCGTAAGCTTCGTTACCACGACTTGATTCGCCTCCGTAACCCAGATTACGGTAAGAAATCAGTCTTCGGTAACCCTGAGCTAAAAATCATTGAAACCACACCTGGTCGTGTGCGCTTCAACGAGATCTGGCCAGAAGGCGTTGGCTTCATTAACTTCAACGTTGGTAAGAAGCAGATCGGAGACATCATTTGGCGTTGTTACCAGGTTGCTGGTAAAAATGGCACTGTCGAAGCTCTTGATAGCCTTAAGACACTCGGGTTCACCGAAGCGACTCGCTCCGGTACTTCTATTGGTCTTGTCGATATGGTGATTCCTAAGGAAAAACCTGCTGAACTTAAGAAGGCGTACGATGAAATTGAAAAAGTAGACAAGCTCTACCGCAACGGTGTCATCACCAACAACGAACGCTATCAGAAGGTTGTTGATATCTGGACACATGCTACCGACAACATTGCGAATGCGGTTTACCGCCAGATGGAGCATAAAGGTGGTGATTACCTCCCGAACCCGCTCTTCATGATGGTTGACTCTGGTGCTCGTGGTAACAAGGCACAGATTAAGCAGCTTGCAGGTATGCGTGGTTTGATGGCTAAGCCGTCCGGTGAAATTATCGAACGCCCAATTACTTCAAACTTCCGTGAAGGTCTTTCAGTACTCGAGTACTTCATTTCTACTCACGGTGCGCGTAAAGGTCTCGCTGATACAGCGCTGAAGACTGCTGACTCCGGTTACATGACTCGTAAGCTCGTTGACGTATCACAGGACGTGATCATTAACGAAAGCGACTGTGGAACAGTAAACGGCATCACAGTAGCTCCTATCTATGATGGTGACGAAGAAGTTGCGACACTTCCAATGCGTATATACGGCCGTACTTCCTGTGAGGAAGTGAAAGACCCTGTATCTGGTGAAGTGATCGTGAGAGTTAACGACATCGTTAGCGAAGAGCAAGCTAACAAGATCGAAAACATCGGTCGTCAGACTCTTAAGATTCGTTCCGTCCTTACTTGTGAAGCTGAGCGTGGTTGCTGTGCACACTGTTACGGTCTCAACCTTGCTACTGGCAAGATTGGTCAAGCCGGTGAAGCTGTTGGTATCATTGCCGCACAGTCCATTGGTGAGCCAGGTACACAGCTTACAATGCGTACATTCCACGTTGGTGGTGTGGCGACAGCATCCTTCAAACAGCCTGAAATCAAAGCGAAAGCTAGCGGACGTATCGTCTACAAAGACCTTCGTACTGTTAAAGACGCTGAAGGAAACTATGTTGTTCTGAACAAGAAAGGCTCTGTATCGATCCAAGATAAGAATGGTCTCGAAGTCGAAGATCACAATGTAATCATCGGTTCTGTTATCTCTGTCCAAGATGGAGACAATGTGAAGAAAGGTGAAACCTTCGTAACTTGGGATCCATATAACGTACCAATTCTCACTGAGAAGCCTGGTAAGATCGAATTCCGCGACATGATCACTGGTATTACAGTTGCCAATGAGACTGACAAGGAAACAGGTAAGAAGGGTATGGTCATTACTGAGCACAAAGAAGATCTTCACCCAGCGGTAGTAATCGTTGATGAATCTACTTCTGAAGTTCTCGCGTCCTACCCAATTCCAGTCGGTGCTCACCTTTCTGTAAAAGAAGGAGCAAAAGTCGGCGGTGGTACTCAGCTTGCACGTACACCACGTAAAGCTGAGAAAACTAAGGATATTACTGGTGGTCTTCCACGTATCGCGGAACTCTTCGAAGCTCGTCGCCCGAAAGACGCTTGTACGATCGCTAAGATCGACGGTGAAGTTTCCTTCGGTCCTAACGTTCGCGGTAAGAAGAAGGTGATCGTTTCTAACCTTGAGACTGGTGAGTCAGCTGACCATCTCGTCCCAATGGGTAAACACGTCATCGTTGCAGAAGGTGATATTCTGAAGTCTGGTGACCAGATCACAGAAGGCCCAGTAGCTCCTGAAGATCTTCTTGAAGCTTGTGGTGCTCAGCAACTCCAGGAACACCTCGTGAACGAAGTTCAAGAAGTTTACCGAGTCCAAGGTGTTGAGATTAACGACAAGCACATCGAGATCATCATCCGTCAGATGCTTCGCAAGGTGAAAATCACTGAGCCAGGCGACAGTGATTTCCTCTGGGGTGACCAAGTTGATCGCACAGCGTTCAACATTGCCAACCGCAAGGTGGCTGAGCAAGGTGGTAAGCCAGCAGAAGGCGAAGCTGTTCTTCTCGGTATCACCAAAGCATCTCTTGAGACTGATTCCTTCATCTCTGCAGCATCCTTCCAGGACACCACACGTGTTCTTACAGAAGCTGCAACACTTGGCCGCGTAGATACGCTCCAAGGCTTCAAGGAAAACGTCATCATGGGTCACCTCATCCCAGCAGGTACCGGCTTCCCAACTCACAAAAACTCACGATTCGAGTTCACCGTGGAGGAGCCAGCACCAGTCGAAGAGCCTACTGAAGGCGAAGAAGTCGCTGAAGCGAACTAATCAGCTTCAGTAAGATCCTGAAAATATTCCAACCCGGCTTCACTTTGTGTGGAGTCGGGTTTTTTTGTGTTTTTTCGATAGTACCGCGAACCAAATCTTGTAGGTCATTTTTTAAATTTGCTGGTAACAATTCGGAGTAAGCCCCTTTCGAGGGCGCTTACGGCATAAAAAATGCCCACACCCCTAAGAGTTAGAAATGCAGGCAGAGAATGTGTGGCAGAGAAGACTCTGCGACGATAGAATTACTTGTTTAGTTCTTCTCTGAGTTCTTTAATATCGACACCCTTCTTTTGAAGGATCTTTTTGATGTCGTCGATCTTGCGGTAGCGTTCGATAGTCATTGGACCAGAGTAGACTTCACTCTGAAGCTTACGTGGTGGGTTTATTTCATAAGATTTCATCAACTCAGCAACAGCCATGTTAAAGGAAACCAGTGTCCACGTTTTCTCAGTGAAGCTATTCATGAAGAGGTCATAACGCTCCTGTGGATCAGCCCATAGGTCATAGACGGCAGGGACTGTCGCAATGTACTTAGAAAGCACCACGCCAGCCGAGCTCTGAACCTGGGGCATCTGAGCCTGCTTGAGCACCATTGTCTCCGCGCAGGTTGAAGGTAGCCTTGTATTTGCCTACACGGATCGCACCTGGCGAAAGCTCAGATTCTGTGAAATAGAACCAGTTGTCTCTGGTCCAACCTTCTTTACCTGTGAGGAGCGGCATCATGTCGTGACTGTCAAATACGATAGGTTTGCCTTCTCGGTCTTCTTTTGGAAGCTCAACACCGGCCACTGAGGCGAAGGTGGCAAGTAGGTCGAGGCCGCCCGCAATTTCGTGTGTTTCTGTGCCTGGTGCGATTTTTCCGGGCCACCAAGCTAGAGCTGGAACACGGCTGCCGCCTTCGCGGTCAGTTCCTTTTGTACCACGGAATGGAGTGTAGCCAGCATCTGGATATACGTCCTGCCATGCGCCGTTATCCACGGTGTAGATCACGAGGGTGTTTTTATCGATTCCCAGTTCACGGATCTTATCCATGATCTTTCCGACGTGGGCATCGAGCTCTACAACGCAGTCTGCGTACTTGTTCTTGCCTGTAGATTTATTCACGAATTCCTTGGCTGGGAGGTTTGGTTGGTGGTTTTTGCCAAAGTTGATACTCATCAAGAAGGGTTTATCTTCCTTGGCAAACTTTTCCATGTACTCGAGAGAGACACGGGTGGTCTCGACATCAATTTCAGCAATGTTGTCGTCAGTGATCTTGGTAACTTCACGTACGGGTTTGCCTGCTTCACCTTCTAATAAGCCGGTGGTTGCTTTTTTGAAATATGCTCTCAATTTTGGGCTCATATCCGCGTTCCACGACTCTAGCGGGTAGGTGTATGCATTTAAGTGGTACAGGAAGGTATTCCGCATCACGTCAAAACCATGAGCGATCGGCATAGCATAATCCGCTTCGCCCAAATGCCATTTGCCGGCGTAGAAAGTATTATATCCCGCCTTTTTCAAGACGGATGCGTAGGTCCATTCTGCTGCGGGGAGTCCGCCGCCTTGACCTTGGAATGCCACTGTGGTCATTCCACTACGGTTAGGGATACGCCCGGTGAGCATCGCTGCGCGTCCCGGTGTGCAGCTAGGTTGGCCGTAAAATGACCAGAACTGCATGCCTTCTTTAGCAATTTTATCAAAATTTGGTGTCGGCATGCCGCGACCTGCGCCACCACCATAGGGACCTAAGTCGCCCCAGGCTGTGTCATCCGATATCAGAACGACTATGTTAGGTTTATCTGCAGCTAGAGCAGAGCTCGGAAAGCTCACTCATAAGAGGTAGAAGTAATTTATGTGCTTTCCTTATCAGGTACTATTACGAGTAGCCTCTGACTTGTTCCTATAGCTGAATGGGCACACGAGTGGCTCATCCAGCGGATGCAAATACAAAGGTTAATCTAATTGTTAGATCGTCAAAACGATTACCTTACCAATAACTGTACGGGTGTTTTATCACAAGAAGATTTTATGCAATAAGGAGTGTGGTGGTTGAGCGTCTTACGTAACTATAGTTAGAAGTTAATATAGTTTGAGAGAGAGGGGGAGAAGAACGCCTTCTAACAACCAGAAAATAGATCAGATGAATTAACGCGTAAGCTGGGGGAAATGGCGCTTTAGTTCTGCGCGGAAGCGTTCGGTTTCAGCTTCTGCTTGGGCGAAGACTTCTGGGATACGAGCAAAGTCGAGGCCTCGGATATTAGAGAGCTTGGGTTTGAAATAGAGGACAGGTGGGTCGATGGCACGGCGCTGGATCGTCTGACGTGCGATCATGCGCTGGAAAATCGAAACGAAAGTAGAAATTGCATCGGGTTCCAGTTCTGTGTCTTCGTTGGTTCCTGCTACATCAATGGCGATGACTGCATCGCAACTCGCGTCGAGCGTTGACCATGGGACATTGTCTGCAACACCTCCATCGACTAGGAGACGGCCTTGGTGCCTTACAGGTTCAAATACACCTGGGATAGCCATGCTGGCCTTCAAGGCGGGAAGTAAGGGGCCTTCAGAGAAGACTACTTTGTTGCAGGTCTGAAAATCTGCAGCGACAGCATAAAAGGGGGTGAGGAGTTCTTCGAAATTGGTAGTTTCGAGATCTTGCAATAAAAAACTGAGAAAACCATCGGCGGAAAGGAAAGCACCTTTTTCGATTGTTGGGCGAAAAAATTTGAGCCATTGCGACAGGTCTTTGCCTTTTCTCCAGAACTCAGAAATGCCTTTCTCGGGAAGAAAGACATGGTTCTCGACTTGATTGCGTAGTTGTTCCGAATTGCGACCGCAGGCGATACAAGCTCCCACTAGGGCTCCCATGCTGGAACCTGAGATAGCAGTGGGGACGATTCCTTCTTCCTCGAGCACTCGAAGGAGAGAGATGTGGGCGAGACCACGGACTCCGCCTCCGCCTAGTGCTAATCCAATTTTCATCGCGAATGGTTATTCTTTACTAGAATTGGAAATTGAGACCAGTGAAAATTTGCCATTGAGGGTAGGCGTCGCCACGGTCCAATACGGAATATTGAGGTTCGACGAAGAGGTTGATAACGGCTTGATCCGTGGGGATTACTTTACCAAAACCCAAACCGAGTGGAATGGTGTAGTCATCGGATTCAAAGTCGTAGACCATGACAGCTGAGCTACGCAGGTAGTTGCCACCACCGAGTTGGAGGAAGGTGAATGGCTGGAAGGCTCCAGCATTAACGTCGCGGCGTGAATCTTCCCCAGCAAAGCTAGCTTGCCATGTCAGTAAGTAGCCGTATTGGATTTTTTTAGATTTACCATTGAACAGGACGTGAGCGAAACCGGCTGACCATTTTTCTGATCCTAGATTGTCTTCGGTTGCAGTGGGTGCAGTGATCTGAGGGCCAAGGCCAATACTGAGCGCTGGGTCTCCCGTGTCGAATAGATAGGCTGCAAAGGCATTAAAATCTCCAATACCTGTGTCGTGGTTAGTTCCGTTAGGGTAGGTGTTGATAGGTAAAGTCGCACGCATGAGCCAGAGGCTTTCTCCAATGGAGAATGGTTGGGCGTAACGGACGAAGACTTGGTCGCCATATTCATCGAGTCCGGTAAACTCACCAATGTAGTAATTATGAAAATTGAGCGCTTTGGTATTTGCTAGCGGATTGTTAGCTTGGGCTGCGGCATTGCCTTCGGCAGTGGGTTGGTCGCTTTGAATTGCGTGTTCAGCAGCGGTGACTTGAGGGAGTTGTCCTTCTTGGGCTGAGGCGTAATTCGCAAAAGCGAGGATCAAAAGTGAAAGTCTAGAGCGCGCGGTTTTCATAGTTAAGCTATGTTTTCGTTTGTCAATAAATGTAAATGATTAGAATGCTAAATCTAACATATCGTGGTTAGAATGCTATCTCTAAAGTGTTATGGTGTGAGTGCTCTTTGAAAGGGAATAGTCCGTAGTCGTAGAGTGAAAAAATGGCCCCCCCAACTGTCGAGTCAGAGGGACTATGCTTTAGCAAACAACATACAATATGAAAAAACAACATATACGCGTTGCGACGTCGGAGGCTTAAGCTGAGGTGAGCGCTCCGAGGAAATTTTATGAGGGAGATTAGTATTCGCAAAACGCAGCGGGGGGAGTACTTTTCCCGTAATCCAGTGCTGTTTGGGAGGGCGCTCTATATAAACTAGTAAAGATTCTTAGAACATATTGCTCTGAGAGATGCAAAAAAGTTTAGTAGGGGAACTTAAGTTAGCTTAATGACTTATCTGTTAGATGAGGAAATTCGGGATGTTGATCTACATTAAAATTCTCTCTGCAGGTGCGAGAAAGCATAAATAAAGAATTTAATAGAACTTAACTAGAGAGGCAAGTCACTGATTTGGAATCTGTGGTGACTGGTTGTTGTTGCCGGTTTGTTGTGCCGGGGGAGTGCGATTCGGAATCCAGAAGTAAAGCATGTGTTCTTCTGGGTAGTCTGGGAAACTGTAGTAGAATTTGATTTGAGTGGGGCGTCCCATTTCAGGAGTCCACTCTGGGCTCCATTCATCGCGTGATGGATTGTAAAAGTCCCAGCGGATGTAGGCGAGCTGGTTGATGAGCTCCGCTCGGTAGTAGGAGGGCTCTGTGGTGCTTGCTTCATCTTCAAATTGGTTAGATATCTCAAGCACAAGGCTTACGAGGCCGTCGCGGTCCTTGGCTCCGCTGAGCCAGAGTTGCTTGGCAACTTGTTGGCGACCATTTGAAGGAAACTCAGTGTTAGGATTTTCAATCATCAGAGTCATCAGCTGAAAATCATTTTCGAAGAGCGTGACTCGGGCTTCGGATGGAATGTTTGTCAGCACTTCTTGAAGGTAATCGCGGAGTGCGGCTTGTTGGCGGCTTTGAGCTTGCACGCCGATGATAGTTTGGCTGAGACCAATTGAACTGTGGGTGATCGCGAAAATGACGGACATAATCGTCGCAAGAATCGCCATTGCTAGAATTGTTTCTAACAAGGTGAAGCCATTTCGTATGGTGGTAGGAAGCTTCATCTATCAACGATTTGTAAACATCCCATCGAGGTGGACGATGGTAAAGGTTTCTTCGGCTGGATTGCCATTGTCGTCCCAATAAATGGTGACACTCACGCGATAGAGGTTCTCGAGGAGTTCTTCATCTTGGTTAGATACATCTTCGATGAGTTCGATAGAGATGAGCGCTTCGGTTCCTCCGTCGATAGTCACAGTTTCTTCGCGAGCGAATCCATTTCCTGTGTCAGGAGCAGTGATGATCTCAGTTAGGAGATTGTGGGCTTCCTGAGTGACCCATTGTTCGTGAATGACTGCTTGGCTGAGTTCAGCGGTACGATGCAGAGCGATGATGATGCCAGTAGCGGCGATGCCAAAAATGCTGAAAGCGATTAATGCTTCCATCAGCATAAAGCCGTTTCGGTTATGGCGATTAGTTTTCATCAATTAATTTGCCAGCAGTGAGCGGGTGGAAGGTCACTTCGTCTACCGCTATGTTATTTTCAAACCGCAAAGTGAGTGGTTCGCATAAGCCGGTTTGCGAAAAACTCCAGACGAAAGGCGAGTCGTTGTTTGTAATTCTCTGCCAGCCAGTTTCTTCATCGAGGAGATATGAAATGGTAATATCCTTATCAACAGGGATAGCGATGGTGCTTGTTTCGGCTTCTTCTAGGTTGAGCATTTCGGGTTCAGCCCAGACAGATTTTGAAGTGATGATGATCGAGTATGCACGTTGCTGGTCCTTGGCCGAGCGCATGGTTTTTTTCGCGAGTAACTGTGTCTCGCGTGAGAGTTTTTCGATGGCTTCGTCGCTGGAGCCCACGAAAAAAAGCGCTGCTGAGCCTAACAAAACAGAGATAATCACCATGGTGATGACTATCTCCAGAAGGGTAAAGCCGCGCTGAAAATCGTGCCGCGGAGATGGCGAATTATTGCACAGGATCTTGTGAGCTAATGTCATCATCACCCCCAGGTTGGCCATCAGCTCCGTAGCTTAGAACTTCATAGGTAGTAGGGTCTTGCGAGCCTGGCATTTTGTAGGCGTAAGGGTTACCCCATGGGTCCATTGGGATGGCTTTTAAAAATGGTTTGGATGGGTAGCGTCTTGGCTTAGGAGCGGTAGTTGGCTTAGTGACAAGCGCTTCGAGACCTTGTTCGGTCGTAGGGTAACGACCAGCGAGAGTGTTGTAGTTCATTAGGGCTGCATCAATGGTTTTGATGTCTGTTTCAGCACGTTGGATTTTAGCGCCTTCACCGAAGTTACCGAGTAGGCCTATGACGCCACCTGCGAGCACCGCGATGATAGCCATGACCATGACCATTTCCAAGAGGGTGAAGCCGCTTGAAGAGCGTCGTGAATGTGGGGATGCTGAAAGGTTTACAATTTTCATGACTTAGTTGACTACGTCAAGTTATGTGCTTTGTCAAATATACGACTCGAGTCATTTCATTAACATTAGGTTACAATAAATATTACCTTCTTGAAGTCTGAGAAACTTTCGTTAATTAGTTTGCACCATTCGTGACTTTAGGTGGTTAAAGGCCGGAGGGAACCGTGCACAAACCCAGCGTACACAAACCCATATATGAGTGAAATTTTAGAAAGAAGCCCAATTGTGCAGCAACTTTACGAGTTGGCCTGTGCATGTAGTCGTGCCGAAGATGAGGCTGTGGCTGAGGTCGTGGATAGTGCTGTGCAGCTGCAGCTCCCAGTGATTGACGCCTTGATTGATGCGGGTTTGGTGAATGAAGACGAGTTTTATAAAGGGCTGGCGCAGATGATGAAGATGCCTCTCGTATCTGGCGAGATAGAGGCTGAAGAGGTGAGCGAACTTAAAGGAGTTCTCGGAGCTGCATTGGCGATTCGTTACCAAGTTGTGCCATTGAAGTTAGAGGAAAACATTTTAACGGTTGCCTGTTACGATCCGTTCAAAATGGATGTGCGTCAGACGCTTTCTCGTAAGCTCCAGATGACGATTAAATGGGTGCTCGCTGAGCGCAGGCATGTCCGCAATAGTTTGAGTGCTATTTATGGTGTGGGAGCGGATACATTTGAGAAAATTCTCGCAGGCCGTGATCTGAATGCGGATCAGCTAGCTGAAAAAGATGAAGCTTCTGTGCTCGATGACGATGAGTCTGATGAGGCTTCTGTGTTGCGTTTTGTGAACCAAATTTTACGGGAAGCATTACTGCAGAAAGCGACGGATATTCACATCGAACCGCAATCTGATATCTTACGCATTCGCTATCGTGTGGATGGTCAGTTGTTAGATGTGCCGGTGCCTGATCGAATCAATGCGCTGCAGTCTTCAGTGGTGGCTCGTCTCAAGATCATGTCACGCCTGGATGTGGCTGAACGTCGTCTACCTCAAGATGGACGTATTCATTTGCGCAACAAAGGGAAGAGCATTGATGTTCGTGTGGCGACCATTCCTTCAGTGGAAGGTGAAACCGTGAGCCTGCGTTTGCTCAACCAAGAGAAGTTTGATCTGGGCGCGCTGGAGTTAGAAGATACTGTTAGAGATAGAATTCATGAAGTACTGTCACTTTCTCATGGGGTTATTCTCGCCACTGGCCCTACGGGTTCTGGTAAATCTACGAGTCTGTATTGTTTCCTAGACCATTTAAATAAACCTGAAACTCGCACGGTGACGATTGAAGATCCGGTGGAGAATAAGCTTCCAGGGATTGTGCAGATTGCGGTGCGTCCTGAGGTCGGGTTGACTTTTGCAAAGGGCTTACGTTCGATTCTACGTGCTGATCCTAACAATGTGATGATTGGTGAGATTCGCGATACCGAGACTGCTGAGATTGCGATTCGCGCCTCCTTAACTGGTCACTTAGTGTTCTCAACACTACATACCAACACAGCGATTGGTGGAATTAGCCGTCTGCTGGATATGGATATCGAGCCATTCTTGGTGTCTGCTTCCGTACGCGCATTTTTGGCGCAACGTTTGGTGAGAAGACTCTGCAAACACTGTGCCGAACCAGTGGATGATTGGTCAACTGAGCGAGCGAGAGAATTAGGTATCCCTAATGAAATTGCTCAAATTGGTCAGCCTCACCATGCCGTTGGCTGCCCTGAGTGTCGTCATACTGGCTATCAAGGTCGAATCGCTATTTATGAATTGTGCCAGATTACAGATGCTATTCAAAATATGATCGCGAAAGGTGCTGATGAAAATGCTATATTGCATCAAGCGATGCGTGAAGGTTTTGAGAGTATGCGCGACTATGGCTGGCGCAAGGTGATGAAGGGCGTCACCAGCATAGAAGAAGTGCTGTCTTGCACGCACGCGCATTCAGAGGGAGATAATTTTGATTAATGGCTAAAGCATTTCAATATATAGCGATTGATGCTTCGGGCAAAAAGCAAACTGGCGAGCTTCAGTTTAATGCTCGCAGTGAAGTGATTCGTCATTTGCAGTCTCAAGGGATGCGGCCGGCATCGATCAAGGAGGTGAATGCTTCTAGTGCTAAAAAGAAGAAGTCCGAAGAGCTGCCTGACGGTCCGCTGATACTCAAACAAAAAGATGTCATCGCATTTACAGAAGAATTGAGCGAGCTACTAGAAGCTGGCCTTCCGCTAGAGCCGGCATTGGCTTCGATGGAGAACCGTGATGAATCAGGTGTGCTGAAGGAGGCGTCAGCGCGTTTGCGCCAATGGGTGACTGAAGGTGAGCAAATGTATCAAGCTCTGCCGCGGATCTCTCCATCGTTCGATCAATTATATTGCAACTTGGTCAAAGCGGGTGAGGCATCTGGCAGTCTTCAGACTATTTTGAAGCAGCATTGTTCTTACTTGAAGGAGCAAGTTGAGTTGCGTGCAAGGTTGCAGCAGGCGTTGATTTATCCTTCGTTTTTGGTTCTTGCCTGTGTGATCGTTACTTTCGTTTTCATCTTTTACCTGTTGCCTAAAATTACCCTGTTGCTGGATGGGATGCCTGGGTCAGAAATGCCAGTGGGTGTGCAGCTCGCGACATGGATCGGCGATACTCTGCGCGGCCAGTGGGTGTTGATTCTTATCTTTATTGTAACGGCGATAGCTGGGGTGAAGCTTTGGTATCAGCGCGAAGAAAATAAAGCGAAGTGGGACGAGTGGAAGCTTAAGTTGCCATTGTTCGGCAAGGTGATTAATTACGGCCTCTATGTGCAATGGCTACAGACTTTAAGTAACTTGTTAGAAAATGGTGTGCCATTGGTGCAGGGCTTGCAGTTGACTTCGGAGACGATGACGAATCGCTATTTCCACGAAAAACTGGTTAAGATCACCGACCAAGTGGGAGACGGTTATCGGCTTACTCGTTGTATGCGTCAGACTGAAATGTTCCCACCGAATATGGTGGATTTGATAGGAGTCGGGGAAAGTACAGGGAAGCTTTCACGCGCGCTTTCGCGGGCGGCCATTTATTACGATAAGAAACTAAGCGTCCTAATTAAAGGGCTGTTAGGTTTGATCTCACCATTGATTCTTCTGGCGATGTCGGTGCTAGTAGCACTGCTTTCGTACACAATGATTCAAGCTATCTACGAAACGATTAACAATTTGAACGACCAGTAGTGAAAGCCCGCAAGTACAGTTCTCAGAGGCAGCCAGCAGGAGTCGCATTGATTGCGGTGCTCTGGGTGGTTGCCTTTTTGTCGGCTGTGCTGGTGGTGACGCTGACGTTGCTAAAAGTGGATGTGGATGAAAACATCACTGAGGTGCAAAGCTTCAGAGCGTGGCAGCAAGCGCACACAGGTCTGAGTGTGGGAATTCATCCGAACGTGGAACGCGACGATCCTCTCTTGTACAGCCAAGATACTGGTTATGATGAAGGGTATCAGGTGAAAATTGAACCTGAGTCGACTCGCTTAAATATCAATACAGCTCTGCAAGATGGAGACACAGATTTGCTCTTTAACCTCTTTAAAAATTGGGGGATGGAAGACAAGCCAACGGATCAATTGATAGATGCTTTAATTGATTGGGTTGATGCGGATGAAATTATGAGCCTGAATGGAGCTGAGCGCGAATACTATGAAGATATCGGCTATACTGACCGTCCATTTAATCGTCCATTTAATGAACTTGATGAGCTTCCATTAGTGCGAGGTTTTGGGGTGTTAGAGCGGTTGCAACCGAATTGGCGCGAATTTTTCACTGTATGGACGAGTGGCGGATTAGACATTCATGAAGCAGAACCTGAATTGATCGCGGCAGCTGCGGAGGTGGAGCTTTCGGTTGCGCAGGAGCATCGGAGTTTTGTGATGGGCGACGATGGGATCATGGGGACGGAGGATGACGCTCGTTTCTCTGATGTGAATGAAGCTTTAGACGATATGCTCTCGCCAGCCGAGAGACGAGATTTGATATCGGAGAGATTTAGTATTGGCGACTCGGTGATTCGGATCGAAAGCATTGGTTATTCAGGGACCTACCGCTATGCAATTACCGCGATTAGTAGTGGTAAAGGTACAAATAGCAACCTATTAGACTATCAAGAAAAACGTTTAGAACGTGAGTAAATTAGAAAAAACAGTAATTCTACCATCTGAAGAAGATGGTTGGGAAGTATGGAAGTTGCGTGACAGTGTGGCCACGCACGACCGTTTTCTTGAGGGGGCCGTGTGCAAAGCGGATAAACAGCAAGATAGCTGTGTAGCATTCTCAATTACACGTGTGGCTACTTTGCCCGTTCTAGTGCCGTCGACGGATCCCGAAATTTATCGTGGTGCAGCTGAGTTAGAGTTAGAGAATGCGGGACTCTTAGTTGATGTAGAAAATTACCAAGGCTGGGATTGTATTCTGGTAGAGAAGAGGGAGGAAGAGTCATTTATTTCAGCAGTTTACTTGCTAGAGGACGAACTCAATGAGGCGAACGATCTACGGCAACATACTTTTGATTACTCCGCGCGATACTATCGGCCATCGGTTGAAGGGGATTGCATTGCGCTTTGGCGTGAACGTCATCGCTGGTGTATGACCTGTTACCGCAATGGTATTCCTTTTCTCACTGAGCCATTGGGCGAGGAGCTTGTGGACTTAACGCTATCGCTACATTTGACGATCTCGCAGCTTTCCTTGAAAGGTATTCAGTTCAAGCCAGCGGAGGTGTTCTTATGGTCGGTCTGTGAACAGGCTGAAAATGTAGCAGCTCAAGTCATGGCAGCAGGTTTGGTCCTGACCGAGGAGGATCGACCCGCTCCGAGTGTGCCGGCTGGCGAGGTGAACCTTGAGCCTTCTGTTGTCAGCGAATGGCGCAAACAGGTGGCGAACCGTAAGCGTCTGAAGGGGATAGGTATTGGAGTTGCTGCTATTTATTTAATCATTCTCGGCGTGTTGTGGTGGAAGCTTTTTGAGCTCGATAGTCAGGCATCAGATTTAAAAGAGGAAGTGGCGCTTCATGCTCCTTCTTGGGAAATGAATAGTGAGCATTTCAAAGCTTGGGATGAGCTCTACCCAGTGGTTACCGACAAGTGGCCGCTACAGATTTACAAGGAATGTGTGATGGCGATGCCCGCTGGGCAAACCATTCGTTACACGAATGTGAATGTGCAGAATGGCTTTATCGAGCTGCGAGGTAATGCCTTGGGAAACCAGTATCTTAACCTCTATAAACCGAAACTTAAAAACGCAGAGATGTTTACGGATTTTGAATGGGATCATCCACCGGCGATCCGCGATCCTAAAACACAACTTTGGAGATTCACCTATAAAGCAATGCCTGCAGGCTACCAAGAGTACTAATGAATAAGCGCGAAAAATCCTTATTAACGATGATTCTTGTGATGGTAGTGCTGTTCGCACACATCTTAGGAATCAAGTGGTATATGACGGCCTATCGTCAAAAAGAGCAGACAGTCAATGAACTAGGTATTCGTGCGGCGAGTTATCGTTCTAGCACTGAGACTGCGGCAATGATAGCGGATGAAGTCAAGTGGCTGAGTGAACATGAGCCAGAGCCGAGTACTGTTGAAAGCAGTGAGAGTGAGTTGCTGAAGTTCTTAGAAAGCTCCAGCAGTGAGGTCGGACTTTCAGCTACTGGTCAGAAATTGATTCCGATAGAGGATAGCGGAGAAGTGTATCGTCGGGTGAAGATCGAGGTCTCGGCGAATGGTACAGAAGAGCAAATCTACAAATGGTTAGTGGCTATTCACCAGCCAACGGAGTTTAGAGCAGTGACTCAGATCTTGATGAAGCCTGTTTCTAACGATGAAAGCTTAGTGTCGTGCACGCTTACTGCTGAAAAGTGGCTAATAGAGAAGGAGGTAGAGCTCTAATGAGGTTCTATCAAACATTCACAATTCTCAGCCTGTTCTTATGCGGGATGGTTTCAGCGGCACCACCGAAGTCGCCTTCGATCAATGAATACCAAGCGCTGCTTTTGCGTTCGCCATTTATTATCAAAAAGCCGGAGGTGAAAACTCCTGAGGTAGTGGTGAATAGTGCGCTGGCTCTGCGTGGAGTCGCGGCCTTAGATGATGGCTGGTACGTGGTTGTCGTGGATCGCAAGAATCCGAATCAAAATATCATTTTGAGAGAAGGTGAAGCTGCAAATGATCAAGGATTGCGGCTCGTTCGGGTGAATCAAAACAAGTCAGATTATAATAAGACAACTGTCCAAGTGATGAGTGGTGGGCGCACGCAAACTGTGGGTTACAACCCAGCGGATATCCAAAAGAGCATCGCAGCAGCGAAAGCTCCAGTGACGCGACCAGCCGTCAAACCAGCAACTACCACCCGTCCTCCTTTGCCGACAACTCAAACTAATTCAACCCCATCATCCACACCAGATTCTAGCACTCGTCGTCCACGCGTACGGCGCACTGTGACTGCACCACCGGCGTCAAAAACTAAATAAACAGAACACACTATGAAAATTTCCAATCAACTTAAAGGATTCTCAGTATTTGCTGCGATGACTAGTGCTGCTCTCGCACAGGCGCCTCAGCCTCCAGCAGCGCCACCTGAACTACCTCAACCCAATCCACCTGTCGACCGCCTCAACGGTGTCGACCCCAATACACCGATTAATAACAATCTTGAGTTCCCGGCTGGGATGACTGGTGACATTATCGCTGATCTGTATAGTAAATGGACTGGTAAGCGTGTGATTGTTTCAAAGGCTGCGATGGGTGTGGATATTAGCTTTAAAGCAAAAGCTCCTATTACATATGGTGAGGCATCGGAACTTTTGGTGAAGACATGTTTCTTAGAAGGCTTGGTGTTTGTGCCGTCGGGGCCTGATGAGGTGAAATTATTGCCAGCGCCAAACGTGCGTAAAGCGGGTGGTTACCCCTTGATCACAGATCCTGAGCTCCTTCCTGAAGATGAGCAGCTTGTTACCTACGTGATGGCCTTTGATAATATTAAGCCTGAAGAGGCGATGAGCATTTTTACGGGTGTGATTTCCCAAGTAGACCCTCACGGTTCTATTGTGCCGGTGGCAAACGCAAATGCCTTATTGATCACAGAAAACTCACAACTGATTCGGACCTTGGTGCAGTTGAAGGATCGCATTGATATTCCACAAGAGCTTTCGATGCAGAAATGGTTTAGCCTCGAGCACGCAGATGCGGAAGAAACGGCGGAAAGTGTGCGTGGAATTTTAGAATTCAGTGCGCAGCAAAACACTCCGCTTTCTGCGGGAAGCGGTAGTTCAGTTTCTGTTACCGTAAATAATGCTGGTGGCGGCAACAATGCAGGTGGTGGAAACCGTGGTAATAATAATGCAGGAAACCGCCCGAACACTTCGTCTCAAAGGACTGGTAATAGCTCAAATTCGAGTACGGTACAGGTGATTTCCGATATTCGCACCAACCGGATATTCGTGATTGGAAGGCCAATTGATGTGGAGGTGGCCGAAGGGCTCATCGCAGGATTCGACTCCCCACTTTCGAAGCGTAATTATTTCAAGCATAAGCTTAGCTTCCTTTCGGTTTCAGATTTTATGTCGATTGCGGAAAATGCGATCTCGCAAGTGTCGCCGCAATCAGAAAGCTCTGGTGGCGGCGGAGGTGGTAATGCGACCACTCGCGGTGGCGAAGTGGTACGAAATGCTGGAACTAATAACGAATCGATCGGTGGAGGTTCTGGCATTAGCCTAGACCCGACGACGCGGAAAGAAGGGCCAGAAGCGATGATTATCGGCAAGACTTTGTTAGTGGCGGATAACAGCAACAATACCTTGATTATTCAGGGGCCTCCCCAAGCGATTAAAGTGGTGCAAGATCTGATTGCGGAAATGGATGTTCCATCCGAGCAGGTGCAGATTACGGCTATTTTTGGTCGATATAACCTCGGCGACTCGCTCGATTTTGGTGTGGATTTTGCAAAAACTTATCCAGCTGGATCGGACCAAGGCTATGCTGCTCAGAATAGGACAGGTTTTCCTAACTTATTAGATCCTACTAGTTTAACTGATGTTGGAGCTTTTCCCGACGTGACAGGGTTTTCCCTTTATGGACAATTGGGGAAAGAAGTTGCAGCAACTCTAACAGCTCTAGAGTCGACTGGTAAGTTCCACTTGATGGCTCGACCGACCGTATTTACGACCAATAACCGAGTGGCGACATTGAACTCTGGCCAGCAGGTTGCGGTGCCGACAAATACCTTCACTCAGGGTGGTTCTGGTGATAATGGAACGCAGTCCACCAACATTGGCTATCGCGACATTTTGCTCGAACTTGAAGTGATTCCTCTGGTAAATTCTGACGATGAAGTGACCTTGCAAATCGCATTCACGAATAGAAATATCGTGGGTGAAGATGTCATTGATGGGAATGCTATCCCGCGTATTGGTCAAGAAGAGATTAAGACAACCGTTACTGTGCCAAATGGCGAGACGATTGTTCTTGGTGGCTTGATCACTGAGCGCAACGAGTCTAGCGAGAGTGGTATTCCTGTCTTAATGCATATCCCTGGCTTGAAACGCTTGTTTTCAACGATTCAGGAAGACGTAGTACGTGAAGAGTTGCTAATCTTTATCCAGCCAAGAATTGTGAGCGATAGGGCTGCCCTAAGAGATTTGCAGAATTTGAATGCGAACAAGTCACAGTTGGCGAGAGATATTCAAACCAAAGCGAGTATTTTACCACCGAAGTATGGCGATCCAGACCAACAAGACGGGGTTTCGTCCGCAGTCATTGCTCGCCCTTGGTATTTACCAGAGCCACGCCAGTTCAATGTTCCTTCGAACAATAACGCAGATTCTTCGAAAAAACGGAATGAATATCGCGGTGTTCGACGCTAATTCTTTTTCAAATTAAGCAATAAAAAGGCCCTGCGTGAATATCACGCAGGGCCTTTTCTTTGAGTGGTTTTGTCTCTGAGGATTAGAGGGCTTCACGTTGGCGAGCATTTGCCTTAAGGCGGAGCGCATTGAGGGCGATGAAGCCGGATGCGTCGTTCTGGTTGTAGGCTTCTTCTTTGCCTTCTCCAGCGCCTTCCATGGAAGCGACGTCTTCGTCGTAGAGTGAAAGTGGGGAGCGGCGACCTGCTTGAAGGCAGTTGCCTTTGTACAGCTTGAGACGAACTTCACCGCTGACTGTGCGCTGAGTGGATGTGATGAGGTCTTGCAGAGCCTCGCGCTCAGGAGCGTACCAAAAGCCGTTGTAGATAAGTTGTGCGTACTTAGGAATGAGGCTGTCACGGAGTGCTTGAGCTTCGCGATCGAGTGTGAGTGTTTCGAGGTCTTGGTGCGCCGCGAGGAGAATAGTGCCGCCTGGTGTTTCGTAGACGCCGCGTGACTTCATGCCAACGAAGCGGTTTTCTACGAGGTCAACACGACCGATGCCGTGCTTGCCACCAAGCGCATTTAGCACACGCATGACGCCGTATGGGTTGAGAAGGGTGTAACCATCTTGTTCACCTTGTGCTGCAATGTCACCGAGTTCGGAGATTAGGGCATCGAGGCCGTCGTACTTGAGACCGATAACGTTACCTTTTTCAAAGAGGAATTGGACGTACTCGGCTTGATCTGGAGCGTCTTCAGGGGAGACGGAGAGAACGTACATGTCTTTGTCGTCTTCTGCTGTAGCATCGTGCCAAGTGTCTTCCATTGCTCCAGCTTCGAAGGAAATGTGAAGGAGGTTGCGGTCCATTGAGTATGGCTTCTTCATGGAAGCTTTCACTGGGATGTTGTTTTCCTCGGCGTAGGCAATCATTTCTGCACGGCCGGGGAATTGTGCGCGGAATTCATCGTCACGCCAAGGAGCGATACATTTGATGTGGGGAGCGAGAGCTGCAACGGAAAGTTCGAAGCGGACTTGGTCGTTTCCTTTGCCTGTAGCACCATGAGCGATAGCGTCTGCTCCTTCTTTGATGGCAACTTCCACCATGCCTTTAGAAATACATGGGCGTGCGATCGAAGTTCCGAGTAGGTAGCGGCCTTCGTAAAGAGCGTTGCCTTGGAACATTGGGAAGATAAAGTCTGATGCGAATTCTTCTTTGAGATCGCCGATGTAGCACTTGGAGGCGCCAGTCGCGAGAGCCTTGGCTTCGAGGCCGTCGAGTTCTTCCGCTTGGCCGACATCTGCACAGTAGGCGATGATTTCAGCGTTGTACTTGTCCTTGAGCCACTTCAAGAGAACTGAAGTGTCGAGGCCACCAGAGTATGCTACTACGATTTTCATAAATAATAAAATGCTTGGTTTGCGCTGGCTCTTCGTTGAGCACTGAGCGTGTATCTAGAGAGGAAATAAACAGGTTCCATGCCTATGGGCAAGTGGAATACCAGTTGGATATTTGGGGCCTGTTGACAATAACCGTAGGAGGACTTTGGAGTGTCGGAAGTCAGAAGGGTCGGGTTAGCATTGCGTGATCGCGATGGATTATTTTGGTAATAGTTAGGTGGCTCTAGCGTTAATCCCAAAGTTGGTCTGGGTAGGCGCCTTCTTTGACGAGTTCTTTAATGCTGTCTACGCAGCTTTGTTTGTCTTCTGGGTAGGTGACGCCAAACCAACTGCTCGATGTTTCAAGGATTTTACAATCGGCGTTTCCGCTATGAATCATGGTGTCGACGACGGTTGGGATGTAGCATTCGGATTTAAGTTCGGTGCCGCGCTCGCTGAGGAATTTTTCAAATTCGCTGGCAAGCTCTTGCATGATACTTGGCGGGAAACCCCAGAAGTTCATCGAAACGAGGGTGTTTGGCGAGAGTTCGACGCGTTCTCCAGCGAGGTTTTCTCCGCGACAGATCCCATCGGCTTCCACTTGAATTTCGAGGTGTTCTTCGACGGTGTCGAGTAGTGCATTTTCACCCGAACAAACACCACGGTTGACTGTGCCATTTTCAGAAAGGGTGTTCTGGAGCGGATAGCCGACCATGCAGTAGTGTGACTGGCTGAGCTGGTCGTAGTACTTGCTGAATTGTTGGTACGCATCAGCTCCGTAGAAGTCATCGGCATTGATGACGGCGAAGGGAGTGTCGACAAGATCTCGAGCTGCGAGGATGGCGTGGGTGGTTCCCCACGGTTTGATTCGACCTTCTGGAAGGCTGTGGCCAGCGGGGAGGTCGGTGAGTTCTTGGTAGGCGTATTCGACTTTAATTCTACCCGAGAATTTATCGCCGACAGCAGCCTTAAAGTTATCCGCAAAGTCGCGGCGGATGATGAAGATGACTTTGCCAAATCCTGCGCGGATGGCATCGTAGACGGAGTAATCGAGGACAGTTTCTCCGTTCGGACCCATTGGATCCATTTGTTTGAGGCCGCCGTATCGGCTACCCATGCCTGCTGCTAAAACGAGTAAAGTAGGTTTCATGAAAAGATATTTCGTGGGGGTGAATGTGTTAGGTGGCTTATGGCGAGAGGTGTCTTACAAAGCAAATTGATTTTGGTGAACAAAGCGAGCGCAAATACTATGGCGGAGTTAATTGTAAAGAATTGCTGAAAAATTCAGTGAAGAAGCAAGGAAACCAGTTGCTAGATGGGGGGGCTTGTCTATAGGCTTGGGGCGTGGCAGAGCAGACAACGATTGATATTAGCAGTAAAGAACATGCGCTTGCAGTGTATAGAGCCATGCTGCGTGCTCGTATTTTAGAGACCAAGTTAGGCAATCTCTACAAGGCTGGCAAAATTGTTGGAGGAGTCTATTTGGGTAAAGGGCAAGAAGCGGTTAGCGCGTCGTTAGGAACATGCTTAGAATGGGGGAAGGATGTTTTTGCTCCTTTGATCCGTGATCAAGCTGGGCGTATGGCCTTTGGAGAAGATCCATTGGATACGACACGAACATATTTAGGATCTGCAAAGGGGCCGATGCGTGGACGCGACGGGAATATCCATCGCGGAAGACCGCAGGATGGAATGTTTGCAATGATTAGTCATCTCGGTGCAGCTGTGGCGCAAGTCGGAGGTGCTTTGTTGGCGAAGCGTTTGAAAGGGGAACTTGATGGACGCGTGGGGGCGACTTGTATTGGCGATGGTGCGACATCGACTGGAGCATTTCACGAAGGTCTAAATTTTGTGGCAGTAGAGAAGTTGCCAATGGTGGTGGTCGTGGCGGATAACCAATTCGCGTATTCGACTCCGAGCGAGCGTCAATACGCTTGTGAGAATTTGATAGACCGAGCAAAAGGCTACGGCGTGGGCGGCCATTTCGTTGATGGCACAGATGTGCTAACTTGTATTGAAGTGATTGGCCATGCCGTGGAGCAGGCTCGTGCAGGCGGTGGTCCGCAGCTAGTGGTTGCGAAGTTACTTCGTTTGTCAGGTCATGGTGAGCACGATGATGGCTCCTACGTTCCGCAGCAAATTCGAGAAGGCTTGTACGGACGAGACTGTATTGAAGTCGGGCGTGAGCAGCTGATTGAAAAGGGCTGGCTCAGCGAGGAAGAATACCAACAATGGGTGGAAGAGATCAATGCGGAGGCACAGGAAGCGGTAGCTGTGGCGCAACGCGAGGATGCTCCGAATCCGTATAAAGAGGATTGGTCGGCTACAGCGAGCGAAAGTCTTCGAGGTCTCCAATAAGAAATATTTGTACCATGGCAGTTACGTATATCGACGCGATTAAAGACGCTCAGGAAAAGGCATTGGAAGACAATCCAAAGGTTTTTCTTTATGGTCAGGATATTGGTAAATTTGGTGGAGCTTTTAAAGCAACTAAAGGTTTGCAAGAGCGCTGGCCAGATCGAGTCCTAGATGCTCCGATCAGTGAGGATGCAATGATTGGTATGGCTGTGGGTGCAGCGATCGAAGGGATGCGGCCGATTGTGGAAATGCAATTTGCTGACTTCTCGTCTGTTGCATTTAACCAAATTGTGAACCAAGCGGCGACTCACTATTATCGGACGGGAGTTCCTGTGCCAATAGTGGTGCGGATGCCATCTGGTGGAACTCCTGGTTCTGGACCATTTCACAGTCAGAGCATGGAGACGATTTATGCGCACTATCCGGGAACGGTAGTTGTGACTCCAGCGACTGTGGCTGATGCGTATTCGATGTTATTGCAAGCGGTCGATCTGGATGATCCCGTGATCTACTGTGAGCACAAATTTCTTTATCGTTGGCTGAAGAGCGACGATTACAAGGGTGACAACTTACCGATTGGTAAAGCCCGGATCACTCGCAGTGGCAAGCACGCCACAGTGGTGACCTACAGTGCGATGGTGCACGAAGCCGTGCGCGCGGCAGATATGCTTTACAAGGAAGGTGGTTGGGAAATCGAAGTGGTGGACTTGCGTTCAGTGAAACCGCTAGATACGGACACAGTGATGGCATCGGTAGCTCGCACAGGGCGCTTGCTCGCGCTAGGCGAAGCGTTTCCGTGGGGAGGCGTGACTGCTGAGGTTGTATCGCGAGTGTGTGCTGATGGCTTCCATTTGCTCGACGCGCCGCCAATGCGCTTGAACTCTAAAGACACACCTGTCCCTTATCATCCTAAACTTTGGGCAATGCATCGCCCGACGCCTGAGTCTATTTGCGAAGCTCTTCGCAATCTCCTCGCTTATTAAATTTACTTTAGAACTATTATGCCAGAAGTCCCAATTGTAATGCCCCAGCTTGGCGAATCGATCGCCGAAGCAACCATTCTCACGTTTAACGTGGCGGTCGGCGATACTGTCGAGGCCGAGCAAGATCTCATCGAAGTAGAGACTAATAAGGCCACTATGAGTGTGCCGACTCTCTGTGGTGGAGTGATTAAGGAAATTTGTGCTGAAGAGGGTGAAAGTTACGCCGTTGGCAGTGTGCTTGGAGTGATCGATGTCACCGAGGAAGAAATTCAGCGAACGGGGGTGAGTACCTTAGCTCAAGCGCAGGAGGAAGGTTCTGATGAAGATTCTTCAGATGAAGAAGAGGCGAATTTACATTTCAAACAGGATGGAGAAGCTTATTTTGAGCCGAAGGCAATCGAGCCAAACGTCAAGGGTCTTCCTGTGCCTATGGGAAAAAAGGGGGCGCATTATATCTCACCTAGAATGCGTGCTCGGATGAATGAACTGGGTCTGCAAGCGGCGGATATTTCTGCGATTAATGGTAGTGGAGCTGGTGGTCGTGTGACGGTAGCGGATTTAGAAAGTTTCCTAGAGTACATTAATGCATGGCCGTCGTCACCGGCTTCGCCTATGCGTAGAGCTGTAGCAGATGCGATGCGGCGTTCTTGGAGTCGACCGCTGGCAACAGTGGCTCGTCCGGTGGTGATGGACAAACTGTTGAAGTATCGCTCTGAGCAAAACCCTAAACCTGGACTTACGCTTTATGTGTTACGCGCACTCGCGCTGGCACTGGCTGAACACCCGGAAGCTGCTGGTTATTTGATCGGTGGACACATTGTGCACCCTCGCGCCTTTGATATCGGACTTGCTGTTCAAGTTGAAGACGGGGTGATGGTTCCAGTCGTGCGAGATGTCGATACGAAATCGGTCGCGGATCTGGCGAAAGACTATGCGAATCTTGTCGATTTAGCGCGAGCTCGGAAGCTGACTGAGGAGCACACGAAGGGGGGAATCGCTACTGTGACGAACTTTGGAACGTTTGGCCTAACATGGGGGACGCCAATTCCTTTGCCAAACGAAACATTGATTCTTGGAATTAGTGCAGGAGTGAAGAAGCCTGTGTGGTCTGAGCAGGTAGAGGCTTTTATACCTGTGACCGAAGCTGAGTTGAATTTGACCTTCGACCACAGGGTGATCGACGGGGGGGATGCTGGGCGCGTTTTAAATCGCGTGGCAGAATTATTAGAGCGTCCTGAACAGCTGTAAATAAAGGCTTATCTGGGGATGTTTAAAAAACAGTGAGTTGTATCATAAAAGTTCTGGTCGAGAGAGATAGTTTACACTATGATGCTGCCTACTGGAAACTACGTTAGTTGGAAATTTCAGTTGCTATACAATATATTGTAGTCTGAATAGAACGCACAGAGCCCTATGAAAGGAGAAAAAAATACGACCTCAGGATCAGAACTCAGCAAGCCATTGCTGAAGCGACTGACTGATTATATGTGGGGTAAGCTTCATTCTCCTATTTACGTAGAGGATTTAGCGTCTGAGTCGAACATGTCGACCTTCCACTTTGCACGTAGTTTTAAAAAGACGACTGGTCACTCACCGCATAAGTATTTGACTACGATGCGTTTGGAGAAGGCTATGACGATGATGTCTACAGATATCACTTTAGCTGAAGTGGCGTCCGAGTCAGGTTTTTCTGATCAAGCGCACTTTACGCGCGTGTTCAAAAAGAAAATGGGCATCACACCGGCGGCTTATCGACGTAAGTTGAAGAAGGAAGCTGCAAGTCGCGCCAAGGAGGCTTAGATCTCATTGCTCATCGCTTCTAGTCGACGTGTTTGTTCATCGACTAAGAAGATAGAGCGTTTGAAGTCGATTAAGGATTCGAGCTTTTTGGCTTCGTCGCGCGAGCGATCATCGATTTCGAGTCCCATTTTTCCCATTTCGACGCCCGGAATTTGTTCTACTAGAGTTGGGTCGCTGATACGTAGAATAATGGAACGAAGTTTCCACCAGCGTTTTTTTAGTTCAACGTGTTCGATATCTCCGTAGCTGAGTGAAACGGTTTCGACTTCTAGCTGTCCACCGCGGAAGACATTGCCTTTGAGGCGCCAGTCGAGTTCGACGCTGTCGGGGAGAAAACGGACTTTGCCTTCGACTTCATTTTTGCCGAGGTGATCGGAAGCTGGGATGCGGAACTGAATAGAAATGGGATCGTTACTGAGCATAGGAAGAAATTCTACGGTGCGTCTATTCACGGTTTTTACTATCGATAATGATGGTGACTGGGCCATCGTTGACAAGATTAACTTGCATGTCGGCACCAAATTCGCCGGATTGGCAAGGAATTTCAATGAGGTTGCCGAGTGCTTGCATGAAGTCTTCATACATTGGTTTTGCTTGTTCTGGTCTGGCGGCGCGGATGAAGGATGGGCGATTTCCTTTTTTAGTATTGGCGTGCAGGGTGAACTGAGAGACGACGAGGGCCGAGCCACTGATGTCAGTGATGGATAGGTTCATCAGTCCTGCGTCATCGGCGAAGACGCGCATACGGGCGATTTTACCAGTGAGCCAGTCGATATCTTCTTGGGTGTCAGCTGCTTCAATACCGAGGAGAATGAGGAAGCCTTGTTGGATTTCTCCAGAGATCTCGCCAGCAATGGTGACAGAGGCTGAGGATACGCGTTGGATGACAGCTCGCATGGTGGAAAATATTAGTTTAAGAATGGATCTTTAGGGGTGAGGGAAATGATGTGGTGGAAAGGCGAGAGGTCTTGAAGCAATTCTTGCCAGATTATTTCATTGTTAGATTCGAGTGTTAATCTCGCCGGGGCATTACGCAAGAACCATGCGTGTCGTTCGAATTCTTCCTCTAATTGACCCACAGTCCATGCCGAGTGGCCGACGAATGCGCGGATGTGTGCATTTGGTTTCCCGATGAGTTCTGTGGCCCGTTCTGCTGAGAGTCGAAACTCACAGCTCAGCTGATTGGGCTCGATGCATTCAAAGTTGGCGAAGAACATCTGGTCGTTATCTACTGGTCCACCCATATGAATGGGGAGGTGGGCTAGTTTTTTGAATTGTTCGCTACTGATGAGATCTCCAACGGTGCGTGGGGTGGGCTTGTTGAGGATGAGGCCAAGAGAGCCTTGGTCGATGCTGTGATCGACCATGTAGATAACACTGCGATCGAAGTACCCATCTCTGAGCGAGGGATCAGCGAGAAGTAAATTTTCAGCGATGTTAGCATCTGAAAACGTAGTGATCGGCGTGTGCATTTCTGGATGATTATTCAAGCTGGATGAGGGTATTCGCAACTGCAAACTTCTAAAAATAGTTAGCTTTTCATTCTAACAGCGGTTATGAGTCGTTGCTTCCCCGAAATTGACATGAGTAATCCAGCCAATGCCATTGATCCACCGAGCCATCCGAGAAAGTCGGTGGTATTGGGAGGTCGGTTAGCAGGTATTTCTTTAACGAAGCAGATAGTGACGCTGGCACTGTGGCCGTTTTTGCAGAATTTAATGGGTACGGTAGTGTCGTTTGCTGATCGGATCATTGCCGGGAACACGATGTCGGCGGAGGTGCATAGCGCGGTGTTTGATGCGATGGGCTTGGCGATGTACGTGGCTTGGCTGATGATGATTTTACAGGGAGCTGTGGCGACGGGAGCTCAGGCTTTGGTATCGCGAGCTTTTGGTGCGCACGATGCGGAATTAACGGAGAAAGCAACTGGGCAGTCATTAATTTTAGGTGCTATTTCAGGAGCTTTGTCTGGTATCATCGTATGGTTTTTGGCTCCGTTGTTGATTCAAGGTTTTGGACTGAGTGGAGTATCTGAGGAATACGCGATGCAGTATTTAAGGATCGTGTCTTTGTCGTCGCCGTTGTGCGGTTTGCTCTTTGTGGCGAATGCTTGTTTGAGAGCGGGCGGGGACACGAGGACGCCTTTTTACGCGATGTTGGTGGTGAACATTGTGAATGTGAGTTTGAGCATTTTATTCATGACCAAGTGGATGCCGCCTGGGAATGGAGTGGATGGCGTTTACACGAGTGGAATGGCTGGTTTGGCTTGGGGGACTGTCGGTGGTTGGTTGGCTGGCGCAGTTGTGATTTTATGGACGATGCTGCCACGGAATTGGCGGCCGGCAGTGGTGACTATCAGTAAAGAGGCATTGACTTGGGATTGGAAGATTGGTTACCGGATTGTCCGAGTGGGATTTCCACAGGTAATAGAGATCATCGGCATGTGGAGTATTCACGCGTATGGAGTGTGGATGGTGGCGAAGCAATTGACTCAAGAAGGGGCTTTAGGAGCTCACGGCATGGTGGTGCAGATTGAATCGATGAGCTTCATGCCTGGCTTTGCTCTAGGGATGGCTGCTTCGACGCTTGCTGGGCAGTATTTAGGGGCTCAATCGAAAGAGTTGGCGGCACATGCCGTGCGCGTGTGTTGGTACGTCGCGATTGTGGTGATGGGCCTGACTGGAATTTGTCTGGTTGTATTTGCTCCGCAGTTGGTTGGCTTGATGAGTCCAGAGGGTGGTAAGCAGGCGGAGATGGCGATTTTTGTATTGCGTTATGTGGGCTGGGTGCAGCCATTTTTTGCCACAGCAATGGTGATGAAGATGTCGATGCGTGGTGCAGGAGCGACAGTATTGGTGATGGTTTCTTCCTTCGGAACGATGTTAATTATCAGAGTGGGCTTACTCTCCGCTGGTTTCTACTATTTTGGCGACCAGATGACTTTAACCAAGGTGTGGTTGATCATGATGACTGACTTGGTGGTTCAGGCATTAGTGTTCGCGGCATTGCATTTCAGAGGCAAATGGCTCGACGCGGAAGTTTGAAGTTCATTTATTAGGTGAAGCGTTTAATTCGCTAGTTTCTTTGCGCTCGTAGCGTGCCCGATACAGCTTGGTGCCGCCGTCAGTGACAGGAAGGCGCTGAGAAAGCCAGAAGCCTTTGTCGTCCCATTGTAGGTAGAAATCATTGGGCAGTTCTTCACCATTTAAGGAAATCGTCGAAAGGAGTTTTACGTAGTCAGGAGTGACTTCGAGCGTGGTGATGGCGATTTTTTTCTCGGGGGAATCGCGCCAGAGATGGTGGCCATCGAAGTTATAAACCTGTTGGAGCAATTGGTTTTCTTTGAAGCGAGCTCGGTCATCGTCGGAGAGACGGGAGTCACTAGCGTGCCAAGCGTCGGTGGCGCTTTGGTTTAAGAGGAAAGACCCCAGGACTTCGCTGGGGAGCCCGTGAGGATTAATCTTCGTTCCCTCGGCGTCGGGCTTTTTGGTCATAGTTTTGACGTCGGGGGATTTCGTCTCAATGAGGAACACGATCCCGAAAAACGAAGCCGCAGATACAATGAGAATAAGAAATATGCGAATCACATAGGATTCTTACTGAATTCTAGAAGGTCACGGCAAGGTAAATACCTCCATAAAGACTATCTCTGCCGGATTCTTTGTTGTCGAGGAGGATGGATGTACCGATGTAGGGGCTAATCGAGAGAGATTGGTTGATATTGTAGGTGTAGCTAATTTTGCCAAAAGCATCATTGAGGCCGTCTCTCGAGTAGTAATCTTCTACGGCGCTGACACCGATATCGAAGTTTAGGAAGGAATCGTCGTTAATACGATGGTAGAAACTGGATTCGATGCTGCTGTACCACGCTTCAGCACCGGTATCGTATGCGATGTGGGCGCTGGATTGGAATTGAGTATTCCATTGGTAAAAAGCTGCGGCTTCTATGTTGGCACCATTTTCAAAAAAGGAATTCGAATAAGAGCGGTAGCTGCCAGAGAGTGACAGTGTCCATTGTTCGATGTCTTTGCGAAGATCGGCGAGGAATCCCGCTTCGGAGAAATCGCCGTCGCTGGCTTCTGTGCCAAACCAAGCAGCACCAGTTAGGTACGTGGTTTTATTGAATGCGAGCTGTGAGCTGACTTGCAGGTCGAGAGTGTCTTGCGCGAGGATGAAGCCTCGGTAGTTGTATTCGCTGCGGTATTGAGCGAGAAATTCGATGCCGTAGGGGATTTCCTCACTAGCGTTGGCAGAACAAAGGGAAATGAGGCTGAGAGCGCAGATTATGGAGCGTTGGCGAGACATACTGGAGGCTTGGTTAATTGAGCTTTGAGAAAAGTTTAGGGGGTAAATCAAGCTTTTGCTGAGTGAAGTGCGGCTTTGATTTTGTCCAGACCTTCGAGGACGCGAGCATGGGCGCAGCCATAGTTGAAACGGAATTGGCCAGGTGCGCCGAAGGCTGTACCATCATTGACCCAGACCTTAGCCTGTTTTTCGATGACTTGAGCTGGGTGGTTAATCTTAGCGTCTCGGGTGTCGACGAGCGCGAGATATGTAGCCTCGATATCTGGAATGGTGCAGCCTGCTGGTAACTCACTACGAACGAAGTCGGTGACGGTGTCGCGGTTTTTCTTGAGGTAGGTGAGTAGTTCTTGGCGCCATGGTTCACCGTGTTTGTAAGCGGCTTCGGCTGAGTAAAAGGCTAAGCAATTGATTTCGGAGAGGGTGTGCCCGCGGGTGGCGCAGAAGGTTTTGCGGATTTCCGGGTTCTCAATGATGGCGAATGCGTAGCCCATTCCAGCGATGTTGTAAGTTTTGCTGGGAGCTTGGAGGACGATGAGTTTCTGACGTAGGTGCTCTGGGAGATGGAGTGCTGAGTAGAAGGGTTGAGTTTCTTCGTTGAAGACGAGGTCGCAGTGGATTTCGTCTGATACGAGAAGGAGGTCGTGGCGATTACAGAATTCGGCGACTCGAATGATTTCTGCCTTGGTGAAGTTACGTCCGAGTGGGTTCTGCGGGTTACAGAGAATGAAGAGTTTGGTCTTCGCGGAGACTTGTTTCTCCATTTCTTCCCAATCGAAAGTCCAGATTCCGTCGATTTGCACGTGAGGGACAGCGACGGTTTCGCACTTGGCGTCATTTCCTACATGAAGAAATGGGTAATAGACCGGAGTGCAGATCATGAGGTTTTCGCCAGGCCTTACAAAGCCGCGAGCGGAGAGCGAAAGAGCTGGGACGAGGCCGCCGAGGTGGATCAGAGATTCCTCGGTTGCGGTTGCGTCGTGGCGAGATTGAAGATAGTTGAGAATTGATTCGGTGACACCTTCGTGGGCGTGAGCATAGCCGAGTACGCCGTGAGCGAGCCGCTTCTGGACTGCATCGAGAATGCAATCTGGAGAAGCGAAATCCATGTCGGCCACCCAGAACGGATCGAGTTCTGGGCGACGGTCCCATTTGATTGATCCAGTGCCACGGCGAGTGATGATGGTGTCAAAATTCATACAGGCGATACTGTGGCTCTGAGCGGGATAGTCAAATGTAAGAATGATGGAATCTACTTAATCAGGCGGATGGTCATCGGGTAGCGGTAAGCGACGCCGTCATTGGCTTTGATCGCAGCAATGATAGTGAAGAGGATCTGAATGATATAGAGGGCTACGAGTCCGATGATACCGATGAAGATTAAGGTGAGGGCTGCGCAGATCAGAGCGGCGATAGAGAGTGTGATCTGGAAGTTGAGTGCTTCTTTAGCCTGGTCAGAGGTAAAGGGCATGGTGTCTTTTTTTACCTGCCAAATGATCAGAGGAGCGATGATGTTGGCTAAGGGAATGCCGATCCAGCCGAGAAAGGTAGATAGATGAGCGAACATTGCCCAATTTTTCTGTTCGGTAGTGAGTGTTTGGGGGACTTCGGGTTGTGGGATTTGGTTAGTTTCAGTGTCCATGAAGAGGAATCTAGCAGAAATTTTTGTTAGAATCTATTATAGAAGTGTGTGGATTTCGTAATTAAGAGAGACAAAGAAAAAGCGCAGCCTCGTGTGAGGACTGCGCTTTGGTAATTGCTTGTTATTTGAAGAGCCGGGAAGCTTCTTTTACACTTTTGCTGGATTGATCTCAGATTCGAGATCGGATTCTAGGACTTCGCGGCGGAGATTGATGCCGCGAGCCTTTGAGTAAATGTAAACGATTGGTGAAGCGATGAAGATGGAGGAGTAGGTACCTACAATCACACCGATCATGATGGTGAAGGAGAATGCCTTGAGTGATGCTCCACCGAAGATGAAGAGTACGAGTACGGAAACGAAAGTGGTTACCGAGGTAATAATGGTACGTGATAGTGTGGTGCTGATAGCATCATTCATGACATCGCGGATATCGCCACGCTTGGTTTTTAGGTTTTCACGGAGGCGGTCGAATACGACGATGGTGTCATTGATGGAGTAACCAGCAATTGTGAGGAAAGCACCGACATGGATGAGGGAGAATTCCTGACCAGAGAGAACCAAAATTCCGAGTGTGATGAGGATGTCGTGGGCGAGTGCGAGGAAGGCACCGAGTGCGAATGCGAACTCGTAGCGTAGTGTGATGTAGATAAGTACACAGAAGATACCTAGCCCGAGCGCCCAGACTGCGTTTCCGAGGAATTCTCCACCGAGGGTTGGTGAAACGGCGGAAACGGACGCTTCTACAACCCACTCAGTCCCGTCGCCATCGATGTTCTCAGCAATGGTGGACTCGTGGGTTTTCTTCTCTCCGAAGCCTGGGATGTTGGCGCGGATAGCGGCTTCACATGCTTCCTTGTCTTCACGAGAAGATTTTACAGTGAGGAAGGCGTTACCTTCAGCAGGTTGTTCGATTTGTGCGCTTACAGCCTTGGTGGTTTCTACCTTGTTGAGGATCTCTTGTGCTTGTTGGCGAGTGACATTTTGTCCTTCTGGGATTTCGTAGCGGACAACGCTACCACCGACGAAGTCGATACCGAGGCGCTTGTCGCCTTCGATCATTGTTTCGGCGATGCCTCCAGCAATAAGTACTCCAGAGAGGACGAATGCGATTTTGCGTTTGCCGATGAAATTAAAGGTGCGCTCAGGAATGAGGTTCATGAATTTGACCTTCTTGAGAACGCCTGTGTCTTCAGACCAAGCAAACATGACTCGGGTACAAAGGAGTGCTGCGAGCAGTGTTCCAAGAATACCGATGGTGAGTGTTACGGCAAAGCCTTTGACTGAACCGGTGGCTTTCCAGAAAAGGATGAGCGCTGTGAGGAGGGTGGTGATGTTGGCATCAAAAATCGCGGAGAATGCTTTGTCGTATGCAGCTTTAATCGCTGCGTGGACAGATTTTCCAGTAGCGAGTTCTTCACGCATGCGCTCGTAGATGAGTACGTTGGCGTCGACTGCCACACCAATGGTGAGAATGATACCGGCAATACCTGGGAGGGTGAAGGACGCTCCGAAGAGTGCCATTGCTCCGAAGAGAATGAGGATGTTGAGTGCGAGGCCGATGATGGCGACGATTCCTGAAAAACGGTAGTAGAGGAGGACAAATACGACGGTAAGAGCGAGACCAGCGAGGCCAGCGTTGATGCCTTGTTTGACTGTAGCTTCACCGAGTGTTGCTGAAATGGTGCGTTCATCGATTACCTCGATATCGTTCTCCATCGGGTTGGAGAGGCCTTTTGAGAGTTCTTCACACTCTTCAATGTTGTCGAGTCCGCTGATGACGAATCTCTTGGATAGGACTTCAGCGTTGAGGACGGCGCTGTTGATTACTTTGCCATCGAGAATGGATACAATGAAATCTTGTCCCGCTGTAAGTGAGCGGGTGAAGGTTTCCATTTGGCGTGCGCCTGTGGACGTGAGTTCGATCTGAACCTGGGTATTGGTTTGGCGGTCAGGGTACGCGGCTGCGACTTCTTTACCGGTGAGTGCTGGCTTGCGTTTTACAAGAACGTAACGTTCTCCGAGGATTTCGCCAGTGTCCGGATCTTTGAGTTCTTGTGGGTAAGCGCGGTAGCCGGGGATGTGTTCTTCACCTTCGTGGACGAGGCGGGCGAGCTGGTCGGACTGAGGGTGGCGCTCGTGAATGGTAAGTTTCGCGGTGGTAGTGAGGATCTTTTTAAGAGCTGCCGCGTCTGCTGGGTCGATTTTAGGGATTTGGATTTCGATGCGGTTACCTTGGACTGTGACTGGTGCGTCGAGAGTTCCGGCTTCGTTGAGACGTTTTTCAAGAATCGTCTTCGCGGTGTCCATGGCTGAAGGAGTGAGTGGAATCACTTCTTGCGTGTCTTGGTCGACATTTGGCTGAACTTCTACGATGAACGCTGAACCACCAACAATTTCAATACCGCCGCTGAGGTTGTGCGCTTTTGAGAGTTCTTTCTTCCCTTGAATCACCTGCATGAGGTTGTTCGGAGAAATGATCGCACAGAATGAGAATACTGCGATCAAGAGAACGATAGCGGAACCGACATTGCGCTTAACACGATCTTTGTCTGTGGCGAGGTACCAAAACAGAAGAACGAGCAGAGTTACTCCAGAGAAGAGTACCATTGTTGTGTCGCTGCCGGGTGCGGATGCTAGTTGTGAAGTTATCATGAGTTTATGCGTCTGCCATTTCTACTACGCGAGCGAAGGAAATCCTTCATCCAAATGAAGTAATAAAATGGTCGGAAGTTCATGAACTGTATAAGGCGTCACGTCAACCGCTAGTTCGTGAAATGACGCGCTTGTGTGTGGTGAATCTGAGTTTTGACTGTGGGGGGTTATGTTTCAGATAGAAAAATGAAAAAGCCCGCGGGATTTCTCCTCGCGGGCTTGGGTGATTTTTCACTTATTCAAAGCGGCGGGATGCCACCTTTTCGTTATGCTTTCGGTGTGGATGCCGCTTCGTGTTGCTCTTCTGCTCTTTCGAGAGATGCGCGTGTTTTTGGGATGACGCGGATGAACTTTTTCACAGCGTTGTCCCAATCGTCGAGGAATGCTTTGGCGCGAGATGAGCTGGTTTGCTCGTAGTGTTTCTCGATGAGGCCTTTGAGCTCGGCGATGTCGCGATTGCGTTTGATTGGAAGTGGGGCGACCATCTCGGTGTTGATGCGTGACTGGAAGCGCCCGTCTTCATCGTAGACATAAGCGGTACCGCCAGACATACCTGCACCGAAGTTTTGACCAGTGAGACCGAGGATGGCGACGAGACCGTTGGTCATGTACTCACAACCGTGGTCACCGACGCCTTCGACGACTGCTGTGGCACCTGAATTACGTACACAGAAGCGTTCACCAGCACGGCCATTGACGAAGAGCTCACCACCAGTGGCGCCATAGAGACAGGTGTTACCGACGATGGAGTTTTCGTATGCCTTGAACTTGTGGTCTGGTACTGGACGAACTTTGATACTGCCAGCGGCCATACCTTTACCGACGTAGTCGTTACCTTCACCGATGAGGTCGAGTGTGACTCCGCCAGCGAGGAAGGTTCCGAAGGATTGGCCTGCAGAGCCTTTGAGGGTGAGGTTGACTGTGCCTGCGGGAAGTCCGCGGTTTTCGAAGACTTCTGCGATACGGCCGGAGAGGCGGGTACCGATGTTGCGGTCGGTGTTGACCACATCGTAGCTGAAGTTCATTGGAGCGCGATCCATGAGGAGGCTGAGGTCTTCGCTGCCGAGCTCTTTGTATAGATCTTCGAGGATCTGGATGTCGAGCGCTGGCTTATCGATGCCGTCATTGCGGTCTTGTGTACAAATACGTGTGATCTCAGCAGCTGGTACGCCAGTGAGTCTTTCCATTTCTGGAGTCACGTCTTTAAGAACGGTGGAGAGGTCGACGAGATTTGCTTTCGGGTGCTCAGGGACTTCGCGCTGGCGGAGGAATTCTGGGTGACCGATGAGGTCATCAAGTTTCTTCACGCCGAGTTCAGCCATGATCTCACGCGCTTCTTGGGAAACAGCATTGAAGAAGTTGATGACTTGTTCTGGAGTTCCTTTGAATTTCGCACGCCATTTTGGATCCGTGGTCGCCACACCGACTGGGCAGTTGTTGAGGTGGCACTTACGGACGTAAACACAGCCCATTGCGATCATTGCGATGGTTCCGAAGTTGTATTCTTCTGCACCGAGGATAGCTGCTGTAACGATGTCCTTACCGTTTCGGAGACCACCGTCAGTACGAAGGGTCACCTTGTTGCGGAGGTTGTTCACGAGAAGTGTTTGCTGCGCTTCAGCGAGACCGAGTTCCCACGGGAGACCACAGTGTTTTGTGGAAGAAAGTGGGGATGCGCCGGTTCCACCATCGTGACCGGAAATGAGGATCACGTCAGCAGATGCTTTGGCTACACCGGAAGCCACGGTGCCAACACCGCTGGAAGCAACGAGCTTTACGGTGACTTTGGCTCTCGGGTTGATTTCCTTGAGATCGTGAATGAGCTGAGCAAGGTCCTCAATGGAGTAAATGTCGTGGTGCGGTGGTGGTGAAATGAGCTGGACACCTGGCTGCGTGTTACGCAGACGTGCGATGATGCCATTCACTTTGTGACCAGGGAGCTGGCCACCTTCACCAGGTTTCGCGCCTTGAGCCATCTTGATTTCAAGCTCATCAGCATTAACCAAGTAATGGGCGGAAACGCCGAAACGGCCAGATGCGATCTGCTTGATGCGTGACTTCGCGAGGTCGCCGTTCGGGTATTTTGTGAAGCGAACAGGGTCTTCACCACCTTCACCGGAATCGGATTTCGCGCCGATGCGGTTCATCGCGATAGCGAGAGTTTCGTGTGCTTCTGGAGAGAGAGCACCCATGGACATCGCTGCGGTGGTGAAACGGCGGCGGATGTCTTCGATCGGCTCCACTTCTTCGATCGGTATCGGGCCGTTTGAGGATGGCACGAACTCGAAGAGGTCCTTGATGGTGACTGGTGTTGTTTCGAGAGAAGCTTTGACGTAATCGTCGTAATCTTCTGCATTGCCAGTTTTGACGAAGGTGTGGAAGTTCTTGATCACATCGGTGGTTAGAGCGTGGCGCTCACCTGTCTTACGGTAGCGGTTGTAACCTGGGTCACCGAGCTTGAGTGGCTCGTTATCGGTGAGGTCGCTGTGCGCTGATGCGTGACGAACGAGGGACTCGGCTGCGATTTCGGCAAAGCCGACACCAGCGATACGGGTCTTAGTCGCTGTGAAGCATGTATCGACCACTTCCTTAGAAATGCCGACGGCTTCGAAAATTTGTGCACCTTGGTAGGAGTTGAGTACGGATATACCCATCTTAGACATGATCTTCAATAGACCTTTTTCGAGTGCCTTGCGGTAGTTTTTCATACCGAGTTCAGGGGTCATGTCTTCACCGAGTTTGCCTTTTGTATCGTTTGTGATGACTTGGCGAACTGTAGCGTACCCGAGGTATGGGCAGACAGCGGTGGCACCGAAGCCGAAGAGACATGCGATCTGGTGGGTGTCGCGCGCTTCGGCAGTTTCGATCACGAGGGATGCGCGCATGCGTTTACGTGAACGGTTGAGGTGGTGGTGAACTGCGCCAGTGATGAGAAGTGTAGGGATGGCGACGCGATCCTTGCTGGAGGCCTTATCGGTGAGGATGAGGACGGTAGTGCCAGCATCGGCTGCGGCTTCAGCTTCTGCGCAGACGCGCTCGACTGCTTTAAGCATGCCGTCAGCGCCTTCACTTGCTGGCCAGGTGATGTCGAGATCTTTGGACGGGAAGCCGTACTCGTGCATCTGCTTGATTTTCTCGAGCTCTTGTTCGAGCAGGATAGCAGATTCGAGGTTGATGACTTTTGCGTGCTCTGGAGTTTCAGTGAGTACGTTGCGTTCTGCACCAAGGCCAGCATTGAGGGACATAACTGCCCACTCACGGATCGGATCGATCGGTGGGTTAGTGACTTGAGCAAAGAGCTGCTTGAAGTATGTGTAGAGCAGACGTGGGTATGTGGAGAGAACTGCGAGTGGGATGTCGTCACCCATGGAGAAGACTGCTTCTTGAGCGCCTTTGACCATTGGTGGGAATACCATGTCGAGGTCTTCGTCACTGATGCCGTTCATGATCTGAAGGCGGGTGAGCGTGGTCGCATCAAAGTCTTCAGCAGGAACTTGTGGTTCAGGTGAAATGTAGTCGCGGAGTTTGAGTTGATTTTCGTCAACCCAGCGGCGGTACGGAGCTTGCTTAGCAAGACCTTCTTTGATTTCACGATCCTTAGTGAGGGTGCCTTCGGCGAGGTTTGCGAGCAACATCTGACCAGGTCCAAGGCGGCCTTTAGAAATCACGGATGTTTCATCTACTTTGATAGCGCCTGCTTCAGAACCGATGTAGAGGAGTCCGTCTTCAGTGAGGATGTAGCGGGATGGGCGGAGGCCGTTACGGTCGAGGGAAGCACAAACTTTCGTGCCATCAGTGTAGACGAGACCTGCTGGTCCGTCCCATGGCTCAGCGAAGGAGCTGTGGTACTCGTAGAAGCCTTGGAGTTCCTCAGATATGTCATTGTCGTTGAGGAATGCTGGTGGAACGAGCATGCACATGGAGTGCTCAATGGAGCGTCCAGAGAGAGCGAGGAGCTCGAGCGCATGGTCGAGTGATGCAGAATCGGACTCGTTATCTGAAGTGAGGTCGCGGAGGAGTTGTACGTCGTCGCCCCAGATGTCGGATTCAAAGAGTTGTTCGCGGGATGCGAGCCAGTTGCGGTTACCGCGGACAGTGTTGATTTCACCGTTGTGCGCCATCATACGGAATGGCTGACCGAGTGGCCACGCTGGGAAAGTGTTTGTAGAGAAACGCTGGTGGTAGAGAGCGATAGCTGTTTGGAAGTCTTCGTCCTGCATATCGAGGTAGAAGGCTTGGAGAGTTGCTGGCATTGCGAGGCCTTTGTAGGAAATAAGGCGGCAGGAGAATGTCGGCATGTAGAAGCCTTCGACGTCGCCGTGAGCGAGCTCGATGGTACGGCGGCAGAGGTAAAGCTGGCGCTCAAATTGGAGTTCATCCCAGCCAGATGGCTTGGACATGAGGAAGTGGAGAATGTGTGGGCGGGACTTTTGAGCGAGTTCGCCGAGTTCTTCCGGTTTGACCGGAACTTCGCGCCAACCGATGACATTGATGCCACGTTCTGCGACTGTCTTTTCAGCGAGTGCTTTGATTTCAGTGTGAGCCGCTTCGTTGTCACGAGGAAGAAAGAATACGCCGACTGCAATGTCTTCAGCGGCGACGTCTGAGCCGAGCTTTTTCGCTTCGCGCGCGAAGAGTGGACGCGGGATTTGTGAAAGGATGCCTGACCCGTCACCGGTTTTCATATCGGCATCTACCGCACCACGGTGAGTCATGTTGCAAACGGACTCTACTGCGAGATCGAGAATTTTCTTCGAGGCTTTGCCGTGGATCTGAACGATGGCGCCCATGCCACAGTTGTCGCGCTCGTTGTCAAAAGAGTGAAGGGACCCCGAGGTGTTCGGAGTGAATTGTTGGTCGTATGGGCTAGTCTTCATTTGCTAATGATTGATGGTGAAAAGTTTAAGTGGTTCAGTGAGATGCTGATCCTTTACCTGTCAGCGTTTGAGCGCTGAAGGGCGAGGCATTTAAGGTGCTCACTGCCTGCTTGGAAAGCGTGAAATGTGGCAGCAAGTCAAATGTCTCTGTACAGACGAGAAATGCAAGCAACGATCAACGGAAATTTAGTGGTAGTTGGCTAGAACTGTTTAAGCTGGGTGAAAGAGAGTGGTGTCGAAGCTCTGTTATAGTTAAAAGGAATTGCCTTTTTAGAGTGAGCTGGAGAGGATGTGGGTATGACTGATGTGGCGCAGAATTTGGTTGAGGTGCAAGGGCTAGTGAAGGCGGCCGCGGAACGTGTCGGGCGTTCTGTAGATGAAGTGACGCTGGTGGCAGTTTCTAAGACGTGGCCGGTGGAGCATGTTCAGCTTGCTGTCGATGCGGGTCAGAAAATTTTAGGTGAAAATAAGCTACAAGAGGGGCAGGTAAAGATTCCAGCGATGGATCAGAGTCTCGAGTGGCATTTTATCGGCGGTCTACAGCGTAATAAGGTCCGTAAGGTTTTAGGTTTGTTTCAGTGTGTGCATAGTATCGATTCGCTTAAACTCGCGCGTTATGCCGATGGTGTGGCGGCGGATATGGGCGTGAAGCCAAAAGTGCTCTTGCAGGTCAATATTGGTGCTGAGTTAAGTAAAGGGGGGTTCGAACTTGATGAGATTCGCGAGAGTTTCGCGGAGGTTATGCAATTAGGGAATCTGGATGTGAAAGGGCTCATGTGTATTCCTCCAGCAGTTTCTACGCCAGATCAGGCGCGGCCATTTTTCAAGGCGATGGTGACGCTGCGCGATGAGCTTGCGAGCCAGCACGGTGTGGATTTGCCTGAACTAAGCATGGGAATGAGTGGCGATTTTGAAGTCGCTATTGAGGAAGGGGCGACGATGGTGCGCGTGGGGAGCTCGATCTTTGGAGGTCGGAGTTATCCTGTTGGTTGAGGTTTGCTCAGTTTCGGATGTACTTCGGGAATGCGGGTTCCTAGTTTTTGGAATGGAAAAGAAATTGGGGCTGTCCTAGCTAAGCGGGTTTAAATACGTTAAATAGGACAGAAAATGTATCAGAGAAAAAGTAGACTATCTCCACGCAAACAAGGAGAGTTGATAAAGCTATTTGTAGCTGGCGCAACGGCTCATGCTTCGGCTGAAATAGTTGGTGTTCATCGTAATACTGCAGCTACTTTTTTTATGAGATTACGACAGCTTATTGCATCTAAATTACCGAGCTATGAATTAGATGGAGAAGTCGAAGTAGATGAGAGTTACTTCGGCTGAGTTCGAAAAGGTAAGCGAGGTCGAGGCGCAGGTGGGAAAGTTGATGTATTTGGCTTACTTAAAAGAGGTTGCAAGGTTTTAGGTGCCATTATCAATAATGCTAAGACTGATACTTTAATGCCTATTATGCGCGAAAAAGTGAAGCCTGATAGCGTTGTTTATACAGATCAATTTAAGGCTTATAATGCATTAGATGTTAGCGAATTTCATCACCATAGAATCAATCATTCTAAACTCTTTGCGAATGAGAAGAATCACATCAACGGTATTGAGAATTTTTGGAACCAAGCTAAGAGGCACTTACGCCGTTTCAACGGTATCAAAAAAGAGAATTTTTATTGGTTTTTAAAAGAGTGCGAATGGCGCTTCAATGGAGGAGACCATAAAAGTCTCCTCAACCAGCTTAAATACTGGTGTAAACAATCTCACCACTAGCGCTTAGCTAGGACAGCACCAAGAATCTTTATTGCTCGTCGTCCGTTCATTAAAACAGCCATAAGAGCTGGGCTTGCCACGTCATTTGCTCATGGGGCAGCAGCTGAGCGAAAGAAGTTAGGTTGGGCATTGGTCGGGCTGAGCCGATTGAGCGCGAGCCGGATTGCTCCCGCGTTGCTTAAGACGCAGCATGCGCACTTGATTGGTATTGTGACTGGTACTAAGGAGAAGGCGGCGGAGTGGCAGAAGAAGTATGGGATCGCAGACAGTGGTGTGTACGACTATGACAGTCTTGACCGTATCGTAGAGAATCCTGCGATTGATGTCGTGTTTATCGTTTTGCCGAACTCGATGTATTGTGAGTTTGCATTGCGGGCGGCGAAGGCTGGGAAGCATGTGTTTATGGAGAAGCCGATGGCGACTTCGTCAGAAGAATGTCGGAAGATGATAGCGGCTAGTGAAGAGGCGGGAGTGAAGCTCGGAATGGGATATCAATTGCAGTTCGAGCCGTATCACATTGAGGCGATTCGGTTTGCGAATGATGAGGTTTTTGGCAAAGTCCAGCATATGGAAGCAGGGTTTGGTGTGCGCATGCGTGGTGGTGACGAATGGCGGCTGAAGAAGGCGATGGGAGGTGGAGATCTGTTAGGTCTGGGAGTGTGCGTGATTCAGGCAGCACGTTATATTTTTGGAGAAGAGCCGAGTGAGGTGAGTGCGATGGAGACGAAGACGGATCCTAACAAATTCTCGGAAGTGGATGAGACAATCACTTGGATGATGCGCTTTCCGTCGGGCAAGACGGCAAATCTATACACTTCCTTTAACATGCCGGGGTATAATCGACTGACTGTCTTTGCCGAGAAAGGGCGCTTTGGCATTGAACCTTGTTTTGCGATTGGGAAGCAACGCGGGTGGACGTCGGATACGAAGGTGCCTTTCGAATTTCCTCAGACGGACCATTTCGAGGTGCAGATGGATTTATTTTCTGAATCAATTTTGCAGGGTAAAGAGTGGAAGGTCGATGGCAGCGAAGGGCTCAAGGATCACTTGGTGATGGATGCGATTTTTCAATCGATTCAGAGCGGGAAAGTGGAGTCGGTGGGGAAGGCGTGAGACGTATTTTGTCTAATGAAAAAGCGCTGCCGATTTCTCGACAGCGCTTTTTGATCTAGAAGCTATGGCTGCTTGCAGAAGTGACAATGAAGAGGGCGCTAGAGCTGAGCATACGGGGAAAGCGACTGTATTTAATGGATTTTGCAGATATGGATTTATGTTGCTCAGCAAGATAGATCGGATCGCCTATTCCTGTACATAGAGATGAGATATGAAACATAAGAGAATCTATCAAATCGCAGCTATTGGGCTGGTGCTTAGCTGTAAAGTTGCTGCGAATCAAACTTCATCTGTTGAATCGCCAAAACCGAATGTCGTATTTATCTTTGCTGATGATATGGGTTATGGAGAAGTTCAAGCTCTTAATCCGCAGTGGGGTAAGATCCCAACACCCAATCTTGACCGTTTGGTCAAGGAGGGAATGACTTTTACAGATGCTCACACGACCTCATCTGTCTGTACTCCTTCGCGCTACGGCTTGTTGTCGGGGCGCTATAGCTGGAGAACGACTCTGCAGACCTTCGTTTTGGGGGATGGAGATGCACCGTTAATCGCTGAAGATAGAATGACATTGGGTCACCTATTTCGTGAGCAAGGCTATCACACTGCGATTTTGGGTAAATGGCATCTAGGTTTTACGAATGTTGTTCCGGATGAGCTCAAAGGAGTGCCGAAGCCTAAGAAAACGGCAGAGCGATATGTTGGACCAGTACCGGTTGGTAGCAAAGTGCCTGATGGCCCTATTACACGGGGCTTTGATGAATACTTTGGCTGGCACCATGCTCGTAGTATGTCGAGTTTGATTAGTGGTGACACCTACATTGAAGAAGTCGACATCGTGGATGTGTTGCCTCGACAGAATAAGGAAGTGAGTCGCTACATCGACCAGAAATCTGCCGATGCCAAAGCAGGGAATCCGTTTTTTCTGTATGTGCCGATCAGCTCTCCACACGCACCCATTGTTCCCGCTGCTAAGTGGAAGGGAAAAGGCGGGCTCGGTGATGACTATAGTGACTTTATCGCCCAGACTGATAGTTTCATCGGAGATGTGTCTGCTGCACTGGAGCGCAACGGTTTAACAGAGAATACAATTCTTATTTTTAGTGCAGATAATGGAAGTTCTGCGAATAGGGCGTCTTCTGAGAAGTTGGGGCATCGTTCGCATGCGCAATTTAGAGGAGCGAAGGGGGCTTTAGAAGAAGGAGGGCATCGCGTGCCGTTTATCGTTCGCTGGCCAGCACAGGTGAAGGAGGGTTCGATTTCGAATCAATTGATTTGCTTATCAGACATGATGGAAACATTTGCTGAAATGTTTGCGGTCGAGCTTCCTGACACGGCTGCCGAAGATAGTATCAGCTTTCTGCCAGTTTTTTATGGGAAGCCTGTAGAGAGCCCACGGGTGGATGTCGTGCATCACTCGAAAGATGGTTTTTTCGGGATCCGTCAAGGGGACTGGAAGCTATTGCTTCAAAAGCCAAAAGGTGGTGATCAAGATGTGTCGATGCAGCTGTACAACTTGAAAGACGATATTGCTGAAAAATACAACCTGATTACGCAGCATCCGGAGAAGGCTGAGAGTATGCTCGCTCTTCTAAAAACCTATGTAGCAGACGGGCGCAGTACCCCAGGTGAGGCACAGGAAAATGATGCAGAGATTGATCTGTGGAAGAAAAAAAAGGTGAAGTCCTCGCAGAGTAAAGAAAAGCGCAACAATAAAAATAAGGAAAAGTAGGTTACTTATTTTGGTGCAGAAAACGAAAAAGTGAAGGCGCGGCTGGGTAATGTGAATCACATGTCAATAAAGTTCAGTATGGGGGTGAGCGGCGATTATGAGGTCTCAATAGAAGAAGGTGCGATGATAGCGTTGTAGGTCGCGGATGGGCGCATGATGGCGGAAGTTTTTTCGTCGTCGAAGAGGTAGTAATCGCCGAGATTGGTTGCTGGTTTTTGCGTAGAGTTATCTATCGATCTAACAGATTTGTTTGACGTTCGGCATGTTAGGTTATATCTGATTTGAGTAATTCAACGTTTTGCAATTATGATCGACGATAAAGCTAGAGCTGAAATTCTCAAGATGGTGAAGAAAGGGATGACTGCTGAAACTATTCATCTCTAACTTCAGAAAAAAGGGTATGATCATCCAATGTTCATGGTGAGCGAGGAGGTGAATCGTTCAGGTTTTACTGGTGCTCTGATTGAGAATAGTACTCGGAAGTTGTTACACCTTTGGGTGAAAATTCCTCTCGCTCTCTTTTGTGCGTACGTAATTTTATTATACCAATGCCGAAAATTATTATTTATCCTATAGGTTTTGGTCTTCTTATCTCAGCTTGGTATAATTGTTAGTTGATGAATAAAAAAGCGCTGCCGATTGCTCGACAGCGCTTTTTGAAAATTCTTAGAAGAGGCTTCCAGCCTCTTGATGAAACTGAAAAGCGGCTGGATGCCGCTTTTACGGTTTAGCCAAGCTTAGCGATGATCGCGTTGTAGGTCGCGGATGGGCGCATGATGGCGGAAGTCTTTTCGTCGTCGAAGAGGTAGTAACCACCGAGGTCGGCTGCTGGGCCTTGTGCGGAGTTGAGTTCGTTTACGATAGTTTCTTCGTTGTCGGCGAGCTCTTTAGCGATTGGAGCGAATGCTGCTTGGAGGTCAGCGTCTTCGGTTTGTGCAGCGAGTGCTTCTGCCCAGTATGTCGCGAGGTAGAAGTGGGAACCACGATTGTCGAGTTCGCCTACTTTGCGTGATGGTGACTTGTCGTTTTGAAGGAACTTCTCAGTTGCTTCGTCGAGTGTTTTACCAAGTACTGCCGCTTTCGGGTTGTTGTACGCGGTAGCGAGGTGCTCGTAAGAAACGGCTGTGGCGAGGAACTCACCGAGGGAGTCCCAGCGGAGGTGGTTTTCCTTTTCAACTTGCTGGACGTGCTTAGGAGCGGAGCCGCCTGCACCGGTTTCGAAGAGGCCGCCGCCGTTCATGAGAGGAACGATGGAGAGCATTTTCGCTGATGTGCCGAGTTCGAGGATCGGGAAGAGGTCAGTGAGGTAGTCGCGGAGGACGTTGCCTGTGACAGAGATGGTGTCTTGGCCAGCCTTGGTGCGCGCGAGGGTGAACTCGGTTGCTTCGGTAGGTGCCATGATGTGGATTTCGAGGCCTTCGGTGTCGTGATCGAGAAGGTAGGTGCCGACTTTTTTGATGAGTTCAGCGTCGTGTGCACGAGTTTCGTCGAGCCAGAAGACGGCAGGTGTGTCGGTAGCGCGAGCGCGTGTGACAGCGAGTTTGACCCAGTCTTTGATCGGTGCGTCTTTGGCTTGGCATGCACGCCAGATGTCGCCTTCTTCTACGCTGTGTTCGGTGAGGACATTGCCATCAGAATCGATGACTTTGACGACGCCGTCAGCTGGGATTTCAAATGTTTTGTCGTGGGAACCGTATTCTTCTGCTTTTTGCGCCATGAGACCAACGTTAGGGACGGTGCCCATAGTGGTTGGGTCGAATGCGCCGTGCTCGCGGCAGAAGTCGATAGTGGCAGCGTAGACGCCTGCATAGGAGGAGTCAGGGATGACTGCTTTGGTGTCCTGTTGCTCGCCGGCTGCGTTCCACATTTGGCCAGATGTACGGATCATGGCTGGCATAGAGGCGTCGATGATGACGTCGGATGGAACGTGGAGGTTGGTGATGCCTTTGTCGGAATCAACCATGGCAACTGCTGGAGCGGCGGCGTAGCATGCTTCGATGTCGGCTTCGATTTCAGCCTTTTTCTCAGCAGGAAGGGAGTCGAGCTTGGAGACGAGGTCGCCGAAGCCGTTCTTGGTGTTGACGCCGAGTTCGGCGATGGTGTCAGCGTGCTTGGTAAAGACTGGCTTGTAGAATACTTCAACGCCGTGGCCGAAGATGATTGGGTCAGAGACCTTCATCATGGTGGCTTTCATATGGAGTGAGAAGAGGACGTCTTTTGCTTTCGCGTCTGCGACTTCTTGCTCGAGGAAGGAGATAAGCGCCTTCTTGCTCATGAATGTGGAGTCGAATACTTCACCTTCTAGAAGTGGGATGGATGGCTTGAGTACTGTTTCAGTGCCGTCAGTAGCTGTGAAAACGATTTTTGCGTCTGTTGCTTTTTCGAGAGTGACGGATTGCTCGTTTGCTCGGAAGTCATTTTCACTCATGGTGGAGACGTGAGACTTAGAGTCTTTTGACCAGGCGCCCATGCGGTGTGGGTTTACCTTAGCGTAGTTTTTTACTGCTTTTGGTGCGCGGCGGTCGGAGTTGCCTTCGCGGAGGACTGGGTTGACTGCGGAGCCTTTGATTTTTGAGTAGCGTTCTTCTGCGTCTTCGTAGTTTGGGATGTCGTATCCAGCTGCTTGAAGTTCAGCGATGGCTGCTTTCAGCTGTGGCACAGATGCGGAAATGTTAGGAAGCTTGATGATGTTGGCTTCAGGAGTCTTGGCGAGTTCGCCGAGCTCGGCGAGCGCGTCTCCGATTTTTTGATCTTCCGTGAGATTTTCGGGGAAAGTAGCAATGATGCGGCCAGCGAGTGAGATGTCGCGAGTTTCAACGCCGACGCCTGCTGTCTTTGAAAATGCTTCGATGACGGGGAGGAGTGAGTAGGTCGCGAGTGCTGGAGCCTCGTCTGTCTTGGTGTAAATAATAGTAGACATAAGAAATGATCAATTGATGGCGCGGGGTTTAGAATATTCTGATGGGAACCACAAGGGGGAATTGAGACTGCCAAATGATTTGTGAATGAGAGGAATTCATAATTTTGGTGAAAGCATAGGGAATTCCAGAAAAACGCTGATAAAGTAATGGGCTAGGTCGTTTGAATTTGTTTAAAAATGCTTATGCAAGCTGTTAGCACGCGTAAATCAATTATCCCAAAGTCGTGGAATGTGTCGCCGACTATCCGGCATCGAGTTGGCGAAGATGTAGGGCGTCAGAGGTTAATAGAGGAAGATGGGCAGATTTTAGTGATCTTGCATCAGGTTCCCAATGTTGAGGAGAAGAGTCTGCGTGAAGCTGCATTATTTTGGTGTGATGAGGCGGGGGATTGGAAATCCTTGCCTAGCTCAGGAGGGAAATCTGAATTAAAGACTTTGGTGAATGATTATCAGCGCAAGTTTGCGGAGTTAGATCAGTTGTTAGAATCCGCAGAAGATCCAGCTGTGATCCACGATGTTATTGATAATGCGACTCCAGTGTTGCGAGCGGGGCGACATGCGACTCAAGTTTTGAGCGAGTTGCGTAAGGCTTTAAGGGACGATTTAGATATCTTGGCCACGCGAGATTTAGCGGTGAATATGGAGCGGAATGGGGACTTGTTGTTGCAAGATGCGAAGTCGAGTTTGGAATATCTCATTGCTAAGAACGCAGCGGCTCAGGCGAAGGATGCTCAAAAGGCGGCGAAGGAGGCGCAAAAACTAAATCGCTTAGCGGCGTTCTTTTTTCCATTGATGACATTGGCTGCGATTTTGGGAATGAATGCTCCTTCCACCATGTTAGGGAATGGGAATATTTGGTTGGTTGTGGTGGTTGGATTAGCCCTCGGTGGAATTGTCCGCGCTGTGTTAAAAGGGTCTGAATGAGTTTAAATTGTAACTTAGTTAGAGATGTATAATTGTTAGCGCTGGTGATTTTGGTTGGAAGCTTGGTAGCCGTGCTATGTTTCCAAAATGAATGCTTTGGAACCTCAGAATAAATCACTTAACTATGAAAATTTTTACGTGTTTTCAGCTTCGACGATCGATAATCGAAACTTTTTCGGAAACAGCCATCAGGGGAGTTTCCTGCACGACTCGTTGCTAAAGTTATCGCAATAATATGGTTGGACATTGCATACGTGGTCGGTTTTGCCGATCAATGTGGCTTTGTCGCCAAGACTTCAGAGTTGGGCGCAGCGAACCTGAAGCGTTTTGAAAAACACCTTTTGAGGAGCAGTAAGAGCTTTGTTAATCTGCTAGATAACCAGCGAGGGAGAAGAGTATGGCAAGCTGGTGCGGCTCAGGCAGCGGATAAATGGTCATCGTACGAAAACTGTCTCGAAGAAGTGCACGCCATACCTATAGTGCATGGCTAGTGCATAGTGCGGAGAAGTACCCGTGGGGTTTCGTGCGAACTACGTGCTGCACGCGAGTTATGAATCGCTCTGAGCAAGTGGCTGAGCGAGTACGAATGGATTGACGACAACGGCGGTGAAGCGGGTTTTGTCATACTCCCACCAATCGGCGTGGAGAGATGAGGGCTTGACGAGGTCAGCCTTTTTCATCCAAGCGTTGACTTTCTCTTTGTCGTCATCGGTAAAGGCTTTAGCGACTTCTGCGAGTTCGAGCGTGGGGTCGACGTAGATCATGGCGCCTGACTTGTAGTGAGGGCGAAGGTAGGACCAATCGACATCGCCGGTGTACTTTGCCACTTTTTCTTCTTGGCTCATGGCGTCATCGCCGAGCATTCCATATTCCATTGGGCCTGTATTTTTTTCGCTCATGGTGTGGTGTGCTAAAATAGTTGATTGGTGTGAGTTATAGGAATCTTATAACTCGGTGGAGAAAGTTGTCGCTACAATGCGGGGAGTGGTGGGAGGACACTACGTTTGACGTATTCCCAAGCTTCGAGTTCGGCGCAGCAGCGGTAGCGAATGGGGCCAACGTTACTTTCGAGTGGGACGTGGTAATGGCCAAAAGCAATAGTGCGGGCCTGGCTAGCAACGAGTATGTCGCTGAGGAGTTGACGTTCAGCGAGGACGTCAGTTTTGAGCGAGGGGTCATTTTTCTGATAGAACTCAAAGGTTTCAGTGTCTCGCTCGGGTCCAGGCTTGGCCTCGATAGGTCCAGCGTGGGTGATTAGGATGTCTGCGCGACCGTATGAGTCGACTATGCGTTCTACCTGTTCAAGAGCGGAGGCTTGGACGCCTTCTTTGTTCCACCAATTGTGGCCGTCAAGTCTGTCGGGGTGGCTACGGTCGAGAGAGATCGCGCCGCCGACGAGGATGGCGTGGACGTTGCCAATTTTTAAGCGGTCGACATCACGTGCAATACGGATGTTTCTGAGTTGTGAGTTCCATTCCTCACGTTGGGTTTGCCAGATGTCTGGGTTGTCGTGGTTGCCACGAATGAGCCAGACTTGCTGGCCGCGTTCCGTGGCAACTTGATCGACATCTGAAAGGCACTCTGCAGTGCGCGAGTCAGGGAATCCTAGCCCGATATCGCCAACGCAGATGATTTGTGCTCCGGTCGGGAGCTCATTGAGTTTGTTGGCGAGCTTGGAAAATTTTCCATGGATGTCGCCTATTGTGTAGAGTGCCATTGTGGTATCTTTTAATCGATGTGTTCGATTAGATACGGTCGGTGATGAGCTTTTCTAGCTTAACAATGTCAGCTGAGAATGCGCGAATGCCTTCGGCAGTTTTTTCAGTAGCCATTGCGTCTTCATTGAACATGAAGCGGAATGCTTTTTCATCGAGGGAGATTTTTTCGATGTCAGCTTCGGCTGCTTTTGCTGGGTCGAGTTTCAGTTCAACTTCACCGCTCGCATCTTTTAGTTGTTGGAGGAGTGCTGGACTAATTGTGAGTAGATCGCAACCAGATAGTTCAATGATTTGGCTCACATTTCTGAATGATGCGCCCATGACCTCGGTCTTGTAGCCGAACTTTTTGTAGTAGTTGAAAATTTGGGAGACGGATTGTACGCCTGGATCTTCTGCGCCTGTGTACTCAACGCCGTTTTTAGCTTTGTACCAATCGTAAATGCGGCCCACGAATGGGGAGATGAGTTGAACATTAGCTTCTGCACATGCGACTGCTTGAGCCATGGAGAAGAGGAGAGTGAGGTTGCAGCGGATGCCTTCTTTTTCAAGTTCTTCAGCAGCTTTGATGCCTTCCCAGGTGGAAGCGATCTTAATGAGTACGCGCTCGCGGCTGATGCCTTCTGCTTCGTACGCTGCGATGAGTTGGTGTGCTTTGGCAACTGTGCTTGCAGCGTCGAATGAGAGACGTGCATCAACTTCTGTGGAGACGCGGCCTGGGACGACTTTGAGGATTTCAAGGCCGAAGAGAATGAGTAGGCGGTCGATGATCGCTTCAGTCTTAGCATCGCCAGAGAGGTCTGAGTCTGCAAATTCTGCTACAGCCTTGTCTACGAGGGCGGAGTACTCAGCTTGCTGAGATGCTTTAAGGATGAGGGATGGGTTAGTTGTCGCGTCTTGTGGTGTGTATTCAGCGATGGATTGGAAGTCACCAGTGTCAGCTACGATGGTGGTGTAGCCCTTTAGAGATTCGAGTTGGTTGGACATAGAGCGTTCTTTTTCAGTATAGTGTTCAATAAGTCAAGCACTGCTAGGGAGTGCGGTAGTTGAATTGCGGAGCATTCCTGTTGGATTGCGCTGCAGGAAGGTAGTTCTGGATGGCGAAGGAATCTATTCTTTTTTGCGTCACATTATTGTTAAAATGACGCCAAAAGTTTTGGGATGGTGAGACAAACTGTTTAGGCGAGTGCTTCGAGTGCTTCGAGTGCTTGTTCGATGTGTGGGTTGACACTTTGCTCAACGGTTTCCATGCCGACGCGGATAGCGTTTTGCATGGCGAGAGCTGAAGATCCACCGTGAGCGATGATGCAGACGCCGTTCACCCCGAGCAGCGGGCTGCCGCCGTAGGATTCGTAGGACGAGCGTTGCTTAACCGCTTTGAAGACTCCACGTGACATCGCGGCGCCGAGGACACGGAATGGATTACGTTTAAATTCGAGTTTTAGCCATTTAGACATGGCTTTTGCTGTTGCCTCGCAGGATTTTAAAATGATGTTGCCCGTGAAGCCATCGCAGAGAGCGACGTCAATTTTGGTTTCAAAGAGGTCGTGGCCTTCGATATTTCCTTTAAAGGTGAAGGGGCAATTGTTGTTTTTTTGAAGTTCTTTGAGGATGGCGAATGTTTCTTTGGTGAGCGTATTACCTTTTTCGTCTTCTTCGCCGTTGGACATGAGGCCGACCACTGGATTCTTTACGCCCATGACGTGGTTGGAATAAATAGCACCCATCACGGCGTAGGTGACGAGGTGTTTCGCGGTTGCTTCTGGATTGGCTCCGGCGTCGAGCAGGTTGCAAACTCCGTGTTCATTCGGGATCGGGCTGGCGATTCCGGCGCGTTCGACTCCCTTTAGTGTGCGCAGTTTGAGTGTGGCGGTGGCGACGGCAGCTCCTGTGTTGCCGGCGCTGACGACAGCATCTGCGGTGCCTGCTTTTACCAGCTCTGTGGCGACGGCGATGGAAGATTTTTTCTTAGAGCGCAATGTTTTGGCGCCAGACTCGTGCATTTCTACGACTTCTGGGGCGTGGACAATTTCTACGCGAGGGTCGGTGAGTTGGTGCTTTTTACATTCTTGCTTGAGCGTTTCTTCGTCTCCGACGAGGTAGATTTTCTCTATTTTGGAATAGAGGGCCAGAGCGTCTTTAGCGCCGACGATGTTAACGAGAGGGGCTTTATCACCGCCCATTGCGTCGAGTGCGATTTTCATGGGTGAAATCTATGGTCTGTCTAAGGTGTGTAAACACGAAAAAACGCGCGACAAACTTGTTGCCGCAGCGTTTTCAAAAGGCTTCGTAGCTCCGCGAGTGTTTCGCGGGAGCATTTTAGAGAGCGTCAACTTCGAGAACCTGACGGCCAGCGTAGCTGCCGCATGATGGGCAAGCGATGTGACCAGGAACGCGGCTGCCGCACTCGGAGCAGGTCTGGAGTTTAGGTGCACGCCAACGGTTAGCGCCGCGACGCATTTTCTGCTTCATTTTGGATGTTCTACGCTTTGGTACTGCCATAATCTTGGTGTCTTGAAGACGGTTAGTAGTTAGTCTTTAAATTGGTCAAGCTGATCGAGTGCATCCCATCGGTTGTCACTCTTGCTTTGGGGCGCTTCGTCTACACCATCTTCTGGGTCTTTGTCTACTGCTAAATAGCGATCGTCGATTTTACATTCGTGTGGTTCGTCGGCTTCGTCGCATCTCGGGTAGCTTGGGAAGGCCATCAAAACCTCTTCACGTAAGGCTTCGGTGAGGTTTACCGAGCTGTCATCGATTTCGTAGGACTGGCCAAATTCTTCTATAGAAATTGTTTGCACAAATTGCTGATTATCTCGAACGCAGGTGAATTTGAATGGTGAAGAGAGGAAGCCACGGACTAAAAGTTCGTCTTCAAAGCGCTGTACGGTGAGGTCGTAGTAGAGTGGTCCGACTGGTTGTGCGTCTCGCTCGGGGAGGTCATAAAGCAAGGGGTCGAGCTCACCTTGGAAGTTTTTACCTTCCTCTGGGAGGTTGACGAGTTCGATGACTAAAGATTTGTTCATGTCCCACTAGTGGCGCTGAATGGGGAGAATTTCAATGAAAAATCAACGGTTGTGGGTGCGCTATTTCTTAGAGTGCGCAGGATCGTAGAAAATCTTGATGTCGGCTTGTTTGGTGCCGAGTAGGTCTTGAGCGCGAAGCAATGCGTCTCTGGTGGAGAGGTTCGGGTTGCTTGGGGAGTAGATGAAGACGTTGGTTTCGCCTTGGGTGCGGTCACAGCCTTGCTGGATGCACTCGAGGGCTCCTGAGAGTTTGAGAACCTTGTATACCTCACGAGAGGCACCAGAGATGAGTACGTGTCTGCCTTCGCTGCGCATGTGGCGGACGAGACTTTCCATGGCCATCACGCTGGTGGCATCGAGGTGGCGGGCATTTTTAAGGCGCAGAATGATGACCTTGAGGTTGGGATCGGAGGCGGTGCGCTGGACTTGGGTGCGGAAGAGGTCAGCAGCGCCGAAGAATAGGTCGCCTTCGACGTGTACAATGGAGATTGCAGGGTTGGGGCGTTCTTTTTTTGTATCGAGTTCGCGCAGTGTCCCTTCGTCATTTATCTCGTATTCGACGAGGTGGGGTTTAGAGGCTTTACGAAGGAAAAGGGTGATGGAGAGGGCTACGCCGGCAAAGATGGCGTAGTCGAGACGGGTGAGGAGGGTGGCGGTGAAGGTGGTGAGAATGACCAGAGCGTCGTCGTGGGTGGTGCGTAGACAGATGCGGATGTTGTGACGATTGATGAGTGAGATGGCGATGCCGATGACAAGGCCTGCGAGAGCGGCCTTAGGGATGTTTTCGACGATGGGGAGTTTGATGAGAGCGTAGAAGCCGAGCAGACAGAGCAGTGAACAATAAATGGATGCGAAGCGGGATTTAGCGCCAGATTCGTAATTGAGAGCTGATCTGGTTAAGGAGGCTGATGCTGGCATTGGGGCGAGGAGGGAGGCTCCTAGATTTGCCATGCCGACGGAGAACATGTCTTGGTTGACGTCTGGTCTCTCGCCGACGCGTGAGCCGAGAGATTTGCCCATAACGGTGTTTTCCAGAGAGGCCAGAAAGGCGATGGCAAAGGCGACAGCGAAGAGGGAGGAGATGGCGTCAAAAAGTACTGAGAAGCTAGGAAAGCCGAGGATGGGGATGCTTGGGCTGAGGGAGAAGTTTGCAAAGGACTGGAAGGTGCTGATATCGGAGAAGGGAGGAGCCCAGGCCTTGAGTGCGGCAGAAATGAGGGTGGCGATGGTGAGGCAGATCGCGAAATTCGGCAGGGTTTTGAATTTCTTTTGAAGAATGAGGTAGAGGGTGAGTGTGCTGAGTCCGATGAGTAGGGGTTGCCATTGGTAGTGTTGCCAGAGGTTTATGGTGGCATCGAGGATAGAGAAGAAGGTTTTAGCTCCTCTTTCAGCCATCGGTTCGGCGATGCCGAGGAGGTGCTTCATCTGGTTGGTCATGATGAGCAGAGCTGCGCCAGTGATATAGCCGACGAGGACGCTACGGCTTACGTATTGGAGTAGATCGGCAACTTTGAAGAAGGCTCCAGCGACTGAGAGTGCTCCCACCATAAAGACGAGGAGGGGCATCATAGCCATTTTGCTGGCGAGGTCGATCTCTGGGTGGGAGACGAAGTAGGAGAACACCATGAATGCTGTGGCGTTGGTCGGACCGAGCATGGTGAAGCGTGAGCTGGAGAAGAGTGGGGCGAGAATGCCAGCAATGATGGAGCAGATGATGCCGTAGTAGATTGGCAATTCTGCGATGGCAGCGTAGGCCATGCCCTGCGGTAGCGTTAACAGGGCGACATTGAGGGCCGCTTTAGCATCTGACTGCATCGATTTGGGATGCAGGTCGCTGAGGCAATGGCGGATGGGGAGTAGATCTACGGAATTTTCTTTAAAAAACGTAGTAACATTGCGCCAGAGGTTGCGGACTGGATGCTTGTGTTTAGCCATGTGGTTATCTTCTGCGTGCGCGACGGAAGAGGTAGATGCCTATGATGAGGGCAAGAAAGTTAGGAAGCCAGTATAAAAGGGTCGAGATTTGGGTGGATTCCGAGTCGCTCTGGTTAGCGAAAATGTGGAAGAGAAAGTAGCCCATGCCGATAGCGAGTGAGAGGGCGAAGCCACTGGAGGATTCTTTTCTCCGAGTCGTCATCCCGAGCGGGACGCCAACGAGTGCGAAGGCGATACAGGCGAGTGAGTAGGAACGACGGTGGGTGATTTGATTTTTAAACTCAGCTCGTTTTTCAGGGTCAAGATCAGGAGTAGATTCGAGATAGTTGTGAATCTCTGTGTTGGTCATATAGGATGCGCGGATGCGCTTTTTTTTCTCTAGATTGAAATCAAAAATGACTGGATTGACGGCGGCGACAGAGATGGGGGTGTGGATGCCATTTTTATCGATAGTTTCGATGGTGGCGTCTTCGAGGCGCAGTTGGAGCTGGCCGAGTTCGATATCGATGGCGAGGTGTGCTTTTTCGGCATAAGTATAGAGGGTTTCTCTAAATTGGTTCTCTTGATTACCGATGTCGTGGATGTGGACGCCGTAGAGCATGTCGCCGTCGCGTTCGGTAACGTAGATGCGTTTGTCATCGAGCTGGGTTTGGACGACGCCAGGGTCGAGAAATTTGTTGGGGTCCTCTTGGACGGCTTGGATGAGGAGGTCTTTGACGTTTTGTTTGGCTTGGGGGGCGATTTGGACGTTAAGCCAGAAGCAGAAGGCAGAGAGGGTGATGGCGACGGTGAAGACCGGGATGGCAATTCTGGGTAAGCTGCGGCCGGCCATGCGCATGGCGACGAGTTCATTGTCAGCAGAGAGTCTGCCAAAGACGAGCATCACAGCAGCAAGAAAGCTGAAAGGAATGGTAAACATCAGGGAGAAGGGGAGGACACTGATGATAAATTCTAAAAAGAGATAGGGGGAGGGGTGTTGGCCAACGAAGAGGGGGCGAGCTTCTTTAAATACATTTCCTAGGAGGAATACTCCACTGAGGATCATCACCGCAAAGAGTGTGGTGGCGATGATTTGTTTTCCGATGTAACGATCAGCTGTTAGCATAGAAGTGATGAATGTTCGCAGAAGCGTGGGTTCTGTCGAGTGTAGGTTTAGGCTTTTTAACTGTGTAATTATTGTGACGTTTCGAGAACTTGCATTTTTTTCTGAAGTTCATAGAGTTCTGCCTCATGCAGCTAATTCCGCCGCAAATTTTATTAGGAGCGTACAGCGAGGGGGTTTTTCCTATGGCTGAGGGTGGGGAATTGCAGTGGTATTCACCGGTGATGCGTGGGGTGATACCAGTAGATGAAAAATTTCATATTCCGCGGGGTTTAAAGAAGGCGCTAAAGAAGCGGCCATATGTGATTCGCCGTGATACGGCATTTCGAGAGGTAATGGAAGGTTGTGCGGATCGCGATGAGACGTGGATCGATGAGAGTATCATTGAAAGCTACGTTGAGTTACACAAGTTGGGGTTTGCTCATTCAATTGAATGCTGGGACGAGGATGGTTTGCAAGGCGGCTTGTACGGGGTCCGCTATAGGGGAGCGTTTTTTGGTGAGAGTATGTTTAGTCGGAAGACTGATGCGAGTAAGATCGCATTAGTGTATTTGGTAACTTGGTTAAGGGAGTTGGGGGTGGGATTATTGGACACACAGTGGATGACTGAGCACTTGAGCCAGTTTGGTGGAGTCGAAGTGCCGCGTGATGAGTATCTGCAAATGCTAACCGCTGCAATGACTGAGCCTGCAAGAAAGGTGTAACAGGCGTAGTGCTGAAAAAGGATTTCTCAGAAAAAAGGTAGAAATTGCTTTACAAGGAAGGGTGGATCAGTACTTTGCGCCTCCCAAACAGCTAGTTTTAAAGACATGAAAGTTTTATCATCACTCGCCTCAATGAAGCGCCGCCACGAAGATTGCCAAGTGGTAAAGCGTAAGGGCACACTCTACGTAATCTGCAAGACTAACCCTAAATTTAAAGCTCGTCAGGGCACCACACGTGCGACAAAGCTTTCTAAGAAGGGCGTTAAGTAAAAAAGTTTGCTAGTTTTTCAACTAGCTACTAACAAATTTTAGAGCTTTCTCTCTTCGTTGAGAGAAAGCTTTTTTTGTTGTTTGTGATTTCTAGAGGTAGCGTTGTTTCAGATGGGCGAGGTGGTAGGCGGAGGTTGTTGCTTCGCCAGTTGCTTGCAGCATGAGATCTTGCGGGAGGTATACGCTGCCGAGGCTATGGATGTGGGTTTTCATCCAATCGAGCAGTGGGCTAAAATTGGCTTCATTGAACGCCTTCTGTATTTCAGGTTTCTGAGTTGCAGCGTGGAAGAGTTGAGAGGCGTTAAGATTACCTAAGGTGTAGGTTGGAAAATAGCCTAGACCGCCCATCGCCCAGTGAATGTCTTGGAGGCAGCCTTGTGCGTCTGATTCTGGTTGCATGCCAAAGAGTTTTTCAAAGCGTTCATTCCACGCAGCGGGGACATCATCGACTTTGAGTTCATTGTTGAGTAGGCGGCGTTCGATGTCGAAACGCAGCATGATGTGGAGATCGTAGGTGGCTTCGTCAGCGTCGACGCGGATATAGGAGTAACGAGCTTGATTGATGGTGTTTAGAAACTCTTCTAAGCTCCAGTCTTGGAGTTGGGGGAAGAGTTCTTGAGCGCATGGGAGCCAGTGCTTCCAAAAGCTAGGAGAGCGGCCGACGTGAGCTTCCCAGAGCAGCGACTGAGATTCGTGAATCCCGAGTGAGACTGCAGTTCCACTGGGGAGGCCGAAGTCGGATGAGCGCAGTCCTTGTTCGTAGAGACCGTGGCCCATTTCGTGCATCACTCCGAAAAGGGAGGAGGTGAAGTCGGTTTCGTCGTAGCGGGTGGTAAGGCGAATGTCTTGTGGCCCTAATGTGGTGCAAAATGGGTGGGTTGTCGTGTCGATTCTACCGGCGTCAAAATCGAAACCTATGGATTCAGCGATCTGCTGATTGAGTTTTATCTGGGAAGCTATAGGGAAAGAGCCTTTGAGGGAACGCGCGGCAGAGTGTTGTGATTTTGCTACAGCAGCACTCGCGAGTTGCTCGAGTTCGGGTTCGTATTGACTGAAGATTCTAACAATATCTTTGGTCTTAGCGCCTCGTTCGTAGTTATCTAACAGTGCGTCGTAGGCTTCGTCTTGATAGCCCCAGCGTTGTGCCTTTTCTTTTGATAGTTCGAGGAGTTTGCTTAAATGAGGAGCGAAGAGGGAAAAGTCAGCTTGTTTACGGGCTTCGATCCAAGCTGATTTTGCGAGTGTACAGGTCTTGGAGTCTCGTTCGACGAGGTTTTGGCTGAGTTTTTGGGAGCGATCAAATTGGTGGCGCCACTCGCGGAGATTGGCTTTTTGCAGGGTGTCTGCCGCGCCGGCGTTTTCTGCTGTTTCGAGTGACTTTTGGTAGTCGGCGCTGGTGCTGAGTTGGTGGATTTTCCCTGAGAGGTAGGAAAGTTGTTCTGCGCGATAATTGAGAGCTTTTCGCGGGAGGTTTGTTTCTTGATCCCAGTCGAGGATGGAAGAAGTGCTTTGGATGAGCGCGATTTCGCGGTGTTTTTCTGCGAGTGAGTGATAAGCTGCTGACATGCTGCTCAAGCTCTAGCAGGAATCAGTGATACTACAAGCTGAGAGCGCTTAGCTCAGCAGTTGAGGATAGTGTGCCATGGCGAAGTCGCGGGAGAGCTTCAGAATGTCTGCTGAATAGCGCATTTTTAATGCTTCGTCAGCAAGTGCAGCACATTGGGCATGAGAGATAGATCGGATTGCCTTTTTAATGCGCGGAAGTTGATGGGTGCCGACAGACATTTCATCGACCCCTAGACCGATGAGTAGAGGTGTCAGTGAGAGGTCGCTAGCCATCTCCCCACATACACCAGTCCAGATATTGTTGTCGTTCGCTGCATCAATTGTGCGTTTGATGAGGCGAATGACGGCGGGGCTGGTTGGCTTATACAGATCAGAAACGTGTTTGTTTACTCGGTCTACGGCGAGTGTGTATTGAATGAGATCGTTGGTGCCGATAGAGAAAAAGTCGACTTCTTTGGCGAGTTCATCGGCCATGATGGCGGCGGATGGCACCTCGATCATGACGCCGACTTCAATGCCGGGGTCGTAAGCTACGCCTTCTCTATCGAGTTCTTCCATACACTCTTGAAGAATGCTCTTAGCTACAATGAGTTCCCCAATGGCAGATACGAGAGGAAACATTACGCCAAGTCGCCCGTGAGCACTCGCGCGCAGGATGGCGCGGAGTTGTTCTTTGAACATCCCTATGCGAGAGAGTGATACTCTAATGCCACGCCAGCCGAGGAAAGGGTTTGGCTCGGTTTCTGGAAGCGGTTCGGCGGGAAGCTTGTCACCACCTGCATCGAGTGTGCGGATGATGGCTTGATGAGGGTAGGTGCACTTCGCCGCTTCAGAATATACTTGGTATTGAATTTCCTCAGAAGGGATTTCACCTTGGCCGAGGAGGTAGAATTCGGTGCGGAAGAGTCCGATGCCTGCAGCGCCGCTAGATTCAACTAATGGGAACTCGTGATTGAATTCAACATTAGCGGAGAGAGTGATGTCACGGCCATCAACTGTCGAGGTGTTGCGCGTGCGAATTTTTTCTAATTCACGCTCTTCAGCTTTCTTCTGGCGCTGAATCTCCTTGTAATGAGCGACTGTAGAAGGCTTCGGGTTGATAATGAGTTTACCGGCGTAGCCATCGAGAATGGTGTAGCTCAGTGCTCGGATTTCAATAATGAGTCCCTGTAGACCGACGACGGCTGGAATGCCAAGTGAGCGCGCGAGAATGGCGGTATGAGAGTTGACGCTGCCTTGTTCTGTAGCAAAACCTAAAGACCGTTTGCGGTCCATCGATACTGTGTCCGATGGAGAAAGGTCGTGGGCAATGATGATGTGGCTGTGCTCTGGGCTTTCTTCTGTAGGTGAAGAGTTTTTGTCTGAAGCGCTAAAATTTCTCAGGACACGTTGAGCGATATCGTCGATGTCGGCAGCGCGTTCGGCGAGGTAGGGGTCGTTGACTCGTCGGATCGCTTCTGCGTAGTTCTGGATGATCGCGTAGAAGCTGAATTCCGCGTTTTGTAATCTTTCACGGATCGCATGTTCTACTTTTTTTATGAGGCTGCTATCGGAGAGCAGCATGATGTGAGCTTCGAAGATCTGAGCGTCTGTTTCATCAGAAATTTCTTCGATATGCTTTTGGAGATTCGCAATTTGCTCTTTTGTTTTTTTGAGAGCGTCGCGAACACGTTGAATCTCAGTTTCGATGCGTTGTTCGCTAATTTCATATATTTCAGGTGCTTGGAGGCCTCTTGCTATGATGTGTGCCGGTGCGAAAGCTAACCCAGGAGATACGGCTGTACCTTCGAGGACTATTTCTTCATTTGTCGGAAATGCTGGCATGAAATGGAATTAGCAAAACACATTGAGCCTCATTACTTGGCTCGTGCTAGGAGGAGAAAAAATGATGTGTCTATTAGTCGTTTTACTCCTCAAAATTACGTGCGATGAGATCGCCGATAGCCTTGAGTGAAGCTTCTGCATCAGGACCTTCAGTGGTGATAGAGAGTGTTGATCCGTGGCCTGCAGCGAGCATCATCAGTCCCATAATGCTTTTACCATCAATTTCTTCTCCATCTTTCTCGACAGTGATATCTGCGTCAAACTGGTTCGCAGTCTTGACGAATTGCGCTGCAGGGCGAGCGTGAATTCCGAGCTTGTTAGTGATGGTGAATTCCTGAGTAGGCATTGGCTTTGATAGGTATGTAATGGGCGGGATTTACGGAAGAGTAGAGACTGATAAAGCGAAGTGGAAGTGATTTTTTTTAATAATTTGGAAGTTTTTGATTAGTAGTTAGTTGTGTTTCCGAAGTGTGTGCTGTTGCCGGCGAGTTTTTCAGTGAGCCGGTTGTTGAACTCTGCGGCCATATCGTAGCCCATTCTACGGAGTTGGAGTTCTAGAGCTGTGACTGCGACGAGTCGTGCGGTATCGCGGCCGGGGGCGACAGGGATATCTACACAAGGGACTTCTTTGCCTAGAACATCTTCGGTTTCTCGGGTGATTCCGAGTCTATCCACTTGGTTAAGATCGGTGTAGGGACGGAGGTTTACGATGAGGTCGAGTGAGGCATCTGGACGGATGGAGCCGAGTCCGTAGATGTTCGTGACATTAATAATGCCGATTCCGCGCATTTCGATGAAGCCCCGTGAGAAGTCATCAGTATAGGCTGTTAGTTCGCCATTGACGTTGCGAATTTTGACATGGTCGTCGGCGATGAGGGCCCCACCGCGTTCGACGAGGCCAATGGCTGTTTCAGATTTTCCTGAGCCACTTTTCCCTTTGATGAGCACACCAACTCCACGGAATTCTAGCATGCAACCATGGGCAGTGGTGGTGGGGGCGAAGTCGCGCTCGAGGTGGAATGTGGCGGAGTTGATAAAGCGCATGGTGCTGAGTGGGGTGCGAAAGATGCAGACTCCGTGTTCATCGGCGACGTCGATGACGTCTTGGTGGACTGTGGCTTCACGGGAGACGACTAAGCATGGGAGGTTTTCTAGAAAAAGGTTGTGCATGCGCTCGCGGCGGGTGGCTTCGTCGAGTTCGTTGAGGTAGTCGACTTCTGAATTCCCTAAAACTTGGATGCGAAGGTAGGCAAAATGCATCAGGAAACCAGCTAGAGCGAGTCCGGGGCGGTTGACTGAAGGCTCGATGATTTTCCTTACAAAGCCGTCGGTTGAATTGATGGGCGAGAGCTTGAGGCTTTCTCCGTGACGTTCAAAAAATTCTCCGACAGTAATGTGAGAAACGGTTTTTACTTTGCGAGCCATGGAGGGAGCATAGTTGGGAATGAAGGTTGGGAAAATACTAAATTCTGCTAGATTGTGTTAGCGCATAGTGAACTAGAGATAGTGAGTGGATCTGGAGGTTGAGCATATGATGACTTTTTGCTGGATTGACGCTAATAAACTGTGAACATCACATTGCGCTAAGCATTGCGTTAATTATGAATATTATCATTATCGGAGCAGGTGAAGTTGGTCGGCATTTAGCGACCTATTTATCACGTGAGGCGCATAGTATTACTGTGATTGAGAGTAATGCGCAGCTCGCTAGTGATTTAGAACAATCGCTAGATGCTCGGGTGATCTGTGAGAATGGGACTTCGGTTTCCACTCTGCTGGAAGCTGGAATAAGTGAATGTGACCTATTGTTAGCACTGACGAGTGATAATACAATTAATGTGATGGCGGCCTCTGTGGCGAAGAAGCTACAGGCAAAAAAGGTGATCGCTCGCGTGCATCCGGAGGTGCAGCGGGAGGAATGGCTGTTTGATTATCGCAGCCATTTCGGAATTGATCATATTTTTAGTTCTGAACGCTTGAGTGCGATCGAGCTTGCTAAGTTTATACGCAACCCTGAATCACTTGTAGTTGAGGAGATAGCACGAGGCAGGATCGAGCTCCAACAGGTTCGCGTGAGTGAGAAGAGTGATGCGATTGGGAAGAATCTTGTAGAACTGAAGGCGCCTGAACGCACGCGGATCGGGTCGGTGACGCGTGGTGGTGAGAGTTTCATTCCTACGGCGACTGATACGATCGAGGTGGGGGATGTGGTGACTATTTTCGGTGAGCCAAGGAAATTGCGTTCACTCGCAGCTCGCTTGCAGAGGGGATTTGTGAAAGATGAAGAATTGCGGGTGGTGATTTTTGGCGGTGGCGAGTACGGATTTACATTGGCTCAGATGTTAGAGAGCTGGAATTGTCGAGTTAGAATTTTTGAGAAGGACCCGAATCGGGCGCAAGAGCTGACGGATCGCTTATCGAATACGACGGTGATTAATACGGATGGAACGGTGCTGGCGGAGTTAGAGGAAGAGCAAGTGGGTGAGGCTGATTTCTTTGTCGCGACTTCTGGGAGTGACGAGGATAATGTAATGACCTGTCTGCAAGCGAATAACTTGGGGACGAAAAATTGTTTAACTTTGATTCACCGGGCGGATTATGCTCAGGCGATTTCAGGATCTGGACGTCATTTTGGGATGTTGGCGGCGGTGAGTCCAAGGGAGGCGACGCGACGCGATCTCGAAAAGTTTATTACATCGGACAAGTTCCACACGGTCAAGAAGCTGGGAGCTGGTGAGGTGATCGAAACTGAAGTGCAAAGTGGCTGCATCGTGGCTGAGAAAATGGTTGGTGAGGTGGAGTGGCCAGTTGGTTGTGTGTTGGTCGCGCGCATCCATGGCATGCATGCTTCAGTTCCAGGGCCAGATGATATCTTGGAGCCTGGGGATGTGGTGTATGCGATGGTGACTCCAAAGGTACGTAAGAAGTTTCTTAAGTTAGTCCGCTAACTATCGGTTCTATGAATTTACGTATTTTAGCAAAAATTTTAGGTGCTCTGCTGTTGTTGGAGAGCATTGCGATGTTTTTGTGTGCTGTTTTTACTTGGCTCGATCCACGCTGTGCATGTGATTGGTCGATGATGGCGCTGATGAAGTCGGCAGGGATCACCGCAGCATTTGGCGGCGGCTTAGTGCTGCTGGGCTGGGGAAAGATTAATAAGATCCCGCGTCGTGAAGGGGTGGTGATAGTTGGACTTGGGTGGATACTTTCCGGGATTTTTGGCGGTTTGCCGTATTTATTTGGGCAACCAGCGATGACGCCAGCGGATGCCTTATTTGAATCGGTATCAGGATTTACCACGACTGGTTCGACGGTGATGACGGATATTGAGGCTTGGCCAAGGGGGATCTTGATGTGGCGTTCAGTGACGCAATGGTTAGGTGGTTTAGGAATTCTTGTATTGTTCGTGGCATTGCTTTCGTATTTAGGTGTCGGTACAAAATCGCTATTTAGGAACGAGTCGTCATTCCAGACTGGTGAGGCCAGTACTGCGCGGATTCGTGATACTGCGATTAGTTTGTGGAGGGTTTATTTGGCAATAACTTCACTGTGTATTTTGGGGCTGAAGGCGATGGGTTTGACTTGGTATAACGCCGTGAGTCATGGCTTTACAGCTGTTTCGACTGGTGGATTCAGTCCGCACAATGCGAGTATTGGTTATTATGCTGATTGGGGGAATGGTTGGTTGATTGAGCTGTGGCTGAGTTTATTCATGCTGATTTGCTCTGTGAGTTTCTTGATATGGGTTGTCATTGTAAGAAAGCGTTGGAAGCGTTTGCGTTCAGAAGAAGAGGGGAAGTGGTTTTTCCTTTTGTGTTTTTCTGCTGCATTGATGATTGCAATAGGTATTGCGGCGAAGGATATGGAAGGCTTTTGGCCAGCTTTGCGTCATGCGTGGTTTATCGTGGTTTCTATTGCTTCTACGACAGGTTTTGGGACGGTGGACTATGAGCAATGGCCGGGGTTTGCTCTGGTGCTTATAGCTATGTTGATGCTTTTAGGTGGCTGTTCTGGTTCCACTGCTGGCGGATTAAAAGTTTCGCGTTTACTAGTGATGATTCGGACTGCACGCTTTGAAGTAGTGAAGGCGTTTCGCCCGCACAAAGTGTTTAAGATGCAGGTGAATGGAAACTCTATCGATCCTGAAGCTCGCTCTCAGACGGTCATTTTTATCTGTCTTTATTGCTTTCTAGTCGTTTTTGCATCGCTGATTATGGGTATCTTAGAGTTCGTTAATGACATTGATTTGGTGACTTCGGTCGGAGCAGTGTTTGCTACGCTTCCCAATATTGGACCAGGCTTTGGAGAAGTAGGTCCGACTAAAAATTTCGCGCATTTCCTGCCTGCGACCAAAGTGTTCTTGAGTCTTTTGATGATTCTAGGTCGTCTTGAACTCTACGCAGTACTAGTGCTCTTCATTCCTTCACTTTGGCGGAAGTATTAACCAAGACGCCTTCATTAGCTCTGTGGCTGCAGGGTAAGGGGAGTTATGTGTTCACTTCCATAGAGCTTGTAAATTTTTCACCCGATTTCACATCAAGCATTTTCTTGAAGTGATCTCCTGAGCAGACCGCTTCAGAAAATCCGAGCACATTCATACGTAGTAATGCGGAGTCTCGACATAGAACATAAAGATTGGGGTCGCCTGTAATAGTTGCGATTGTACCTGGCGGTTCATCGGGTGGATCATTTAATGGAAGGCAGACAACTTCATATATTCTGAATTCCATGGATTTATAATAGGAAATCGCACCTCCTGCGATGAGATTGCAGGCGCGTACGAGGTTCCTAATAGCTTTGGAATCCATGCGCTCCCAGTTAATGGTGAAATCTTTTTGATTAGGCTTTGTTTGATAGTTAGCGAGGCTCTCATCTTGGGGGGTGAGTGTGACAGTGTCTGTAGCTAAAGAGTTAAACAGCTTTTCTATGAGTTCGGGAGCACGTTGATTCGCCCGGTTAAGGGCAACATCGTGGGTGTCGGCTTCACATAGTTCTATTTTCAGTTGATCAAAAACAGGACCCGAGTCCAGCTTAGCTGTCATCTGATGTAGCGAGAGGGTGAGTTGGGTTTCTCCATTGCGGAGTTGCCAAAAAACGGGGACAGGGCCGCGGTATTCAGGGAGGGCTCCAGAGTGGATGTTCCACGCGCCACATGGGACAGAGTCGAGAACTGTTGATGGTATTTTATGCGAGAAAGTATTTACAATGATTACTTTAGCTTCGGTCTTGATGATCCAATCGGCCAGCCCATCCAAGGTCTTATCAGATTCGATCAATTTGAAAGCGATTTTGTGGAGTCGGCTGAAGACTTCGATCTCTTTTACGAATTCTGGAGAGTTTCCAGCAGCGACGACACCCGATAAATGTCCGTTTTTTAATAAATAGAGAGCCGTAAATAGACTCGATTTGTGAGAACAAAATAAAACACATTTCATGGGATTGAGTCTAACTTGCTGGGTTAGTTGAAAATAGCAGTGTAGACGATGGTGTTTTCGAGAGCTTTCTCGGCATATAGTCCAAGCATCATCGGTTCATTCGTGCCCCATTTGGCCATAACACAACCTGAGTGATGGCGAGGTTCAGAGGGTCCGTGAAAGACTAAGATGAAGGGGTTTAGCCGGTGTGGTGCGGATGGGTCTGAGTCGGGCGCAGGCGGTAAATCTAAAACTTCTATCAGCTTCATTTTGATGAGTTCACCGGTTTGTAAGCTCATAGAAATTTCCTCTCCTAAAAAATGTTCATAGTCCTCTTTTTTTATCATCATAATACATCAAATTCTGACAAGGGTCTTTGTGACTTGATTTTAGTGATCAACTGCACGCGCTTGTTAGATAGCAGACAACACAAGATGGGAGACTCCTTCAACTTCATTTTCTGCTATTGTGTGGATATGTTAGATTATAACATTATTCATGTTAGAATTTGGTTTGACGTCTAACAAATATGAAGTTAGTAGGTTGTTCCGAAACATCTAACAAAAATAGACTAATAAAAAATGGATCCATTTCTTGCTGAAATTAAAATGTTTGCTGGTAACTTTGCACCTCGTGGCTGGGCTTTTTGCGATGGTCAATTATTGCCAATATCACAGTACTCTGCAGTGTTTTCGCTGGTAGGCACTATCTACGGGGGAGATGGTAGAACTACCTTTGCTCTTCCAGATTTGAGAAGTAGGGTTCCGGTTCACCCAGGATCTGGTCCGGGCTTGTCTACATATCGTTTAGGGCAGAAAGGTGGAGCTGAGACAGTCACTCTTAACCAAACTCAAATCCCATCACACTCACACCTTATTCATGATCTACCTGGTACTTCTGCTGTCACACTCTCTGCTCAGGCAGAGTTTAACGTAAGTACAGCAGCTGCGGATGAAGCTGAGCCTACAGATTCTAGCTACTTAGCTGCTGCATCGTTAGCTTCAGGTGGTGTGGTGAATATGTTTACGGAAACTGCGCCAGATGAAAAACTCGCGTCAAATGCTGTAGTTGTCACAGCTGTAGGTAATGGTGTCACAAGTTCTGATGGAGCGACCAGTAATGCGGGGGGAGGTTTACCCCATACGAATATCCAGCCATTCCTTTGTGTGAACTTTATCTTTGCTCTTCAAGGGGTGTTTCCATCTAGATCCTAATCTTTGGTGGTTTCAATAATCTAGGGTAATGAGAGGCCTATTCTGGTTACGTTCTCATTGCCCGATTCTTTTGTTAGATTTGTTGTTTACATCTAACGAATAACAATGTAGTTAATTTTCTTGATGTCAAAGCTTTCAATGTCTTGTTGTGCCGTATCTTCGAGCCTGCTTGTCAGTAGTTCTTTTGGAGCTACAGCAGTTGCGTTATTTGAAGATTTTGAGGATAGTACCGTGGGTTATACAGTCCATGGCTTTGTCCCGGATGTAGAGGAATCTGGATCCACGGCTGGGACCGTGGGCGCGGAAGTAGGAGAGTTTTCTGAGCTTTCTGAGTCTCCAGTTAGTAGGGATTATATTTCTCGAATTGCTTATAGCAATACGGATGTAACTGATAATGTCTCGGGTAACTACCTTATCGCAGACCCTCTAGATAATCTTGGGAGTTCTTATTTTGGTGGTCAAGATATCGACTCGGTAACTAATCTAGAAGGTGCAGGATTCGATCACGTTGCGCTACAATGGACAGGTATTGATGTCTCTTCGTTTGGCTCAGATTATTCAGTGAGCGCTTTCTTTGGTGAGTTAGGTGATGGCGGAAATACTGATTGGGATGTAACTGATCGTCTTGGTATTTGGGCTAGCCTGGATAGTGGTGCGTACGTACAGGTGTTCAATATTGTTGGCATAGCTAATAATAGTACTCCATTCGTAGATTTTAACTTGGATGGCGTTAAAAACGGTTTAGACACTGATATCACAACCACAATGACTGAGTATTCAGCTGATATTGGCAGCGTTCTGGGAGCAGGGAACGACTTAGATCTTCAAATCCGCATTGGTAACCTCAATTCTCCAGATGAAGATATCGCTATCGATAATTTCATGATCTCTGGAACCACAATTCCCGAGCCGTCTTCATCTAGCTTACTTTTAATCTCCGCGTGCGCTTTGTTGACTAGAAGGTCGAGAAGGTAAAAATTGAGTCACTGCAGTGGCTCATACAATGGTATAAGATCAGAGCTTGGTGTGTATAGTGCCGAGCTTTTTTCTTTTTAGGGCGAAAGGAAGGTGATCAATGCCACCATAGGGGGGAGCAGAGGTCTAATACCAAATCGCACTCCAAAAGAGACGAATGATTTTTTGTGTGGCTTGAAGAGTTGCGCTACGCGAAAGAAAAGTAGTGTCGGGCACTTTGTTGATAAATCAGCGTTTCTCTTCAGTCACGATGCTCGCATCGCTTCTTCATCTGGCCTTGATTTCTTAACAAATTGCACCGGCATTCGTCTCTTTTGAATCGCGAAGTGGTCTAATACCATTCTCCCGGCTATATTGTCGGAATGGATGATTTTGATATGAACGCCAGTCAGCGGAGCTGATTACAATAAAGAGCGGTATTACTTCGGCTTCATTTCTGCGTTTTTCCTCAGTCATGTAGCCTGCTACAATCCTTCGTTATGCCTTGAGATGAAGGCCAAATTAACACCGCCATTCCGACAATCTATCTACTCAAATGGTATAAGGTGGGAGCATGATTTTTTACGTGGTGTCTCTATTGGCACAATTTTTGCTATTGATCTTATAGCGTTTCTCCTTCACAAGAGCTGCGCTGTCGTAATCTCAATCAAATATGATGAGATGATGCATGTGTACTATAATCCCCCAATATAATTAAATATGATCGTACTTGCAGTCCTTTGCGTTTTAGTGGTCTTACTACTATTCCAAGCATGGGGTGAACTCACCTAGGAGAGTCTACCCATTATTCGATACATTAGAGTGCCATTACTTGTGGACATGACTCTAAATAAAAAGCGTTTCCGACTGTTCGGAAACGCTTTTTTTTGATCTTAGAAAAGTGAGTAATTTACTTCGCTGGAGCTGGCTGCTGGGGCTGGCCTTTTTTGTCCTTTTTAGCAGTGCTCTGAACGTAGAGTTCGCGGAGCTGCTTGAAGTCGACTTCCGCTGGGGAGTCTGACATGAGGTCGGTGCCTTTGTTGTTTTTCGGGAAGGCGATAACTTCACGGATGGAGTCTGTGCCACAGACGAGCATTGCTACGCGATCGAGACCGAGTGCGAGTCCACCGTGTGGTGGGGCACCGAATGAGAAGGCGTCGAGGATGTGGCCAAACATCGTTTTCTTCTCTTCTTCGCTGACTCCCAGGGCTGTGAACATGGCGTCTTGGAGGTCAGCTTCGTGGATTCTGATAGAACCACCACCGAGCTCGTAACCATTGAGAACGACATCGTATGCTTGCGCGCGGAGGCCTGCGTATTCACCGGCTTTGAGTTTGGCTTCGTCTTCTGGGACTGGGCGTGTGAAGGGGTGGTGGACTGCGTGCCAGCGACCTTCTTCTTTGTCGAAGTGAAGGAGAGGAAATTCGGTTACCCAGAGGAAGTTAAGATCCGTGTTGCCTTCAAGGAGATTGAGGTAGTCAGCGCACATGAGGCGGACTCGGCCGAGGACTTCACAGACTGTGTCCCAGTCTCCAGCGCCAAAGAGAACGAGATCGCCTTCTTCGATGTTGAGCTTTTCTTTGAGACCTTGGAGTTCTTCTTCGCTGAGGAATTTGGTGATTGGTGAACGCCAGTCAGCTGGCTCAGGGCCACGAGCTTGGATGTAGGCGAGCCCTTTTGCTCCAGCTTCGATGGCCGCCTTAGTCATCTTGTCGATCTGGCCGACGGAGGCAGAGTTGAGACCTTTGGCGTTGATTGCTTTGATGCAGCCGCCTGCTTTGAGGGCTCCTGAGAATACCTTGAACTGTGAGTTTGTGAAAATGTCACCGATGTCAGTAAGGTGAAGGCCGAAGCGTGTGTCTGGCTTGTCAGAACCATAGGTGTCCATGGCGTCTTGGTAAGTAATGCGTTCGAAGGAGGCTGGCGCTTCAGCTCCGATGGACTCTTTAAAGACGCGGCCGAGAAGTTTCTCGGTGAGACCGATGATGTCGTCTTGGGTGACGAAGGATGCTTCGATATCGATCTGGGTGAATTCCGGCTGACGGTCAGCGCGGAGATCTTCATCGCGGAAGCAACGTGCGATCTGAAAGTATTTTTCAATGCCACCACACATGAGCAGCTGCTTGTATTGCTGTGGTGCCTGTGGAAGTGCGTAGAAGCTACCAGGTGTGAGACGTGATGGAACAAGGAAGTCGCGTGCTCCTTCTGGAGTGGATTTGGAAAGGATCGGGGTCTCGATTTCGAGGAAGCCGTCTTCATCGAGTACGTCACGTGTGGTTTTAGTGATGCGGTGACGAAGCTGCATGTTGCGAGCCATTGCTGGGCGGCGTAGATCGAGGAAGCGGTACTTGAGACGGAGGTCTTCGTTGTTGACTGGCTTATCGAGTGGGAAAGGCAGGACTTCTGCACGGTTGATGACTTTGACCTCTGAAACGATGAGTTCCACCTCGCCAGTTGCAATTTCGGTGTTGAAGGTGGATTGGCCGTCGATTTCTGGGCGCTCTTCGACAGTACCTGTGACCTGGATGACGTCTTCAGAGCGGAAAGATTCTGCGAGCTCGGAGTTCTCTTTATTGATCTCTGGTTTGAACACTACCTGAGTGACGCCTTCACGGTCGCGAAGGTCGATGAAGATGAGGCCTGCGCCTTGGTCGCGCTTGGATTTCACCCAACCGATGAGGGTGACAGTGTTTCCGATGTCTGAGCGGCTGATGCCGTTACAAGTATGTGTTCTCATGAGAAAAAATGATGTAGATGGGTGGGTGTAGCGATGTGGCTCAAATTGTCGAGTCAAAGCTATAAGCATTTTAGCGTGGTGAAATTAAGCGAGAGCTGCGATGACTTGCTCTAATTCAAGGGTTTCTTCTGTTCTGTTGTCCAGGTCTTTAAGCTGGAGCTGCGGGAATTCAGACCCGACGATCACTGCCTTGGTAGCGCCGAGTTTTTCGGCGGTCTTGAATTGTTTGTTGAACTTGGCTTCGACCATTGAATAGTCGACTTTGTGCCCAGCATTTCGTAGAGCGCTAATCACGCCTAGGGCGTTGAGTCGCTGGGTTTCATCCGCGATGACTACGTAGATATCACATGGAGCTTGTGTTTTAAGCCATGCGTCCATTTTCGCTTTGGCGTGCGGAGTTTCTTCAACGAAGTTGCGGATCACGACGTCGCCCATGGCGAATCCTGTGCAGGGAAGGTCAACGATGCCGTCGGAAAGGACCTTGAGTAAGTCATCATAGCGGCCGCCTCCAGCGATGGCGCGCATGCTGTGTGAGGTGTCAAAGATTTCAAAGACGGTGCCGGTATAGTAGGCGAGACCGCGGACGATGGTGAGGTCGAGCTTGAGGTATTTGCCGAGTCCACGCGCTTCGAGGTTTTGCTGGATCTGCTGGAATGACTCGGAGGCGTTAGCTGGATCTTCGATGAATCCGCGTACTTCTGCTTCGGTGAGATTATATTTAGCGAGATTCTCACTGAGGATCTCTGGCTTCATGCGTTCGATCTTGTCGATGATGCCGAGGAAACCTGTGATGTCTTCAATGCCTTTGGACTCGCAATAGCTGAGCCAGGATTGACGGTCAGAGGCGCGGATGATGAAATCATTTTCGGTGAAGCCGAGTTCGAGCATGGTGTCGATGGCTACAGCAATGAGTTCGGCGTCGGCAGCTGGGTTACTTTCGCCGATGATGTCGGCATTGAACTGAATGAACTCGCGGGTGCGGCCTTTCTGCTGGCGCTCGTAGCGGAAGCAGGGGCCAATCTCGAACCACTTCATTGGTTTCGGGTAGTTGCGCTGATTACCAGAGACGATGCGAGCGAGTGAGGCGGTGAGCTCTGGGCGCATGGTGACATCGCGTTTGCCTTGGTCTTCGAAGCGGAAAAGCTGGGTGTTCAGTTCGTCGCCAGTTTTTTTCTGGTAGAGCTCGGTGGCTTCTAGGATGGGAGCTTCGTACTCAACGAATCCATAGCGATGTGCGACCTTGCGCCAAGTGTAGAAAAGGTAATTACGAATCGCACAGTCATTCGGAGCAAAGTCTCGGAATCCAGGAAGTGAGTTGAAGCGCTTGTCGGCCATGAGCGAGAACTTGCGAGGAAGACTCGAAACTTTCAAGGATAGATTAGATTCTAATAGATGTTGCGCTGATAAATTATTTTGGGCAGGTTAAGCATTAGAGCGAATCAGAAGATCTACCCATGGCAAGTTATACAGAAGACGACATTAAGAGCTTAGACTGGAAAGAGCACATTAGGCTCCGTCCAGGGATGTACATCGGTAAATTAGCTGACGGATCCAGTCCTGAGGACGGCATTTACATTCTGTTAAAAGAGGTGATGGACAACTCGATTGATGAGTTTGTGATGGGGCACGGTGCTGAGATTCATGTGAATATTGATGAAGAAGGGCGCGTGGAAGTACGTGACTTTGGTCGCGGTATTCCGCTGGGCAAGTTGATGGATTGTGCTGCTAAGATTAATACTGGCGCGAAGTACGATTCTGAGGCATTTAAAAAGTCTGTCGGTCTTAATGGTGTTGGTATCAAGGCGGTGAATGCTCTCTCTGATTTTTTTGAGATTCAAGCGTGGCGCGAAGGCGAAACTAAAGCGATTGAGTTTAGTAAAGGCGAGGTCGTCGAGGAGATGAAAACGCCAGCCAAAGATGATGCTCCAAACGGGACACGTATTGCATTTGATATCGATCGTACCATTTTTCCTCAGAAGACACGCTTTCGCGAGCAATACGTGGAGAAGATGTGTCGCTATTATTCTTACCTGAATCCAGGGCTTTGCGTAGTCTACAATGGAAAGAAGTTTAAATCGAAGTATGGGGTGTTAGACCTGCTGCGCGAGGAGATGGATGAGGAGCCATTGTATGAGCCAATCATGCTTAGCGGCAAGGATCTGGATATCTGTTTTTCCCACGCTGCTAGCAGCTCTGAGGATTACTATACTTTCGTCAACGGCCAGCATACGACTCAGGGCGGTACACATTTGGCGGCTTTCCGTGAAGCGGTGGTGAAGGTGCTTCGTGATTTCTTTAAGAAACAATACGACCCTTCAGATATTCGAGCGGGGATCGAGGCTGCGGTTTCAATTCGCGTGGAAGAACCGGTTTTTGAATCTCAAACAAAAACGAAGTTAGGCTCGACTACGGTTTCACCCGACGGCGAGACCGTGCGCACTTTTGTGCTGAATTTCCTCAAGGAGCATTTGGATAACCATTTGCACAAGCATCCAGCTGTGGCCGAGGCGCTGCAGAAGCGTATTCTTCTATCTGAGAGAGAGCGCAAAGAGCTTTCAGGTGTGAAAAAATTGGCACGTGAGCGTGCGCGTAAGGCGAAGGTGCATAATAAAAAGTTGCGTGATTGCCGAGCTCATCTCGATTCTAAGCACAAGCGCCGTGAGGAGACGACGGTTTTCATAACCGAAGGTGATTCCGCGAGTGGCTCGATTACCAAGAGTCGAGATGTAGAAACGCAGGCCGTATTTTCACTACGTGGTAAGCCACTTAATTCTTTTGGGCTTACCAAGAAGATTGTTTATGAAAATGAGGAGTTCAATTTGCTTCAACATGCTTTGAACATTGAGGATGGTTTGGAAGGTTTACGTTACAATAAAGTGGTGATAGCAACGGATGCCGATGTGGATGGAATGCACATTCGCTTGTTGCTGCTTACGTTCTTCCTACAGTTCTTTCCTGAAATGATTCGTGAAGGGCATGTATATATTCTTCAGACTCCATTATTCCGTGTGCGCAACAAGAAGAAGACTTTCTATTGCTACGATGACGAGGAGCGTGAAAACGCGATTAAAGAATGCGGCAAGGCAGCAGAGATTACACGATTTAAAGGGCTTGGTGAGATTTCACCAGACGAGTTTGCCTTCATGATCGGTGATGATATGCGTCTCGACCCAGTGACGATGGAGGAAGGGAAGAGTCTTAAAGAAATGCTGACCTTTTATATGGGCAAGAATACTCCAGATCGCCAGCTCTATATCATCGACAATCTCCGCGAAGAGGTGTTACGAGAGGACGCTGTCTAACTGAGCATGTTGCTGTCTTTGCCAGATTGTAGGTGATACATGGTATGGGGTATAAAAAAATGGCAGATTTCACTCAGCAGGTAAGTAATAGTGATGTGCTTATGCACATGTAGTTATGTTTTTGCAGGTTTGGGGTGGTTCCTGTTATTTAGCCAATAAGGTTCTATTTTCACTGGGAGCAAAGTCGCGAGTAAATTCAACTAAGCTACAAATTACAGCTTGGTTGGTTTATTTGTTAGGTGTTCCGGCATGGGTTATTATTTTGGCTGGGCATCAGAATTGGATAGCTGCGTCAGTAGAAGCTGGCGGAATTCCATCAATGTTACTTGGCTTATACAATAGTATCAGTGAAGAGCGACAGGCTAAACAGATCGCAAATGTGCTTGTTTCTGTGTGTACTTACGCGGCATTAGTTTTAGGGGTGAGTTATAGCGTATCGACACATGGTGGGATTGGCTCTATTGCTCAAGTATTAGAATTTGGGGTGATGTTAGGGTTCTTATTTGGTAGTTATTATATGGCAAAGAGAAGCAATTGGGGGTGGGGCTTTTTTATGCTGATGAATGTGAGTATGGCTAGTTTGATGTTTTTACAGGGGAAACCGATACTTATGGGACAGCAATTATTGTCACTGGCTTTCGTGGTCTATGGTTTTATTAGTGTCCGAAAAAAATCGGCGAACTTGGTGATTACTGAGTAAATTTAATGAATGCCGCAAGGGGTATTGGTTAGTTCTTGACCCTGTCGTGATGCTGCTAGACTTGCTGCATGGCTGAAGTACCATCGACATTTACATTGCAGGCAGGAGAGAAGGCTCCTGATTTCACTTTAACCGACGGTTGTGGAAGGGAGTATGCTCTGGCTGATGTTCTCGGGGAGAAAGGCACATTAGTTATCTTCGCCTGTAACCATTGTCCTTTCGTAATTCATCTGGCAAAAGAAGTGGGAGAGATGGCCGCTGAAATGAAAGCTTGGGGTGTGAACACGGTGGCTATCAGTTCTAATGATGTGGAAAATTATCCACAGGATGCGCCTGAAATGATGGCTGAGTTTGCTAAAGAGTATGGATGGGACTTCCCTTACCTTTACGATGAAAGCCAACAAGTGGCGCATGATTACCATGCTGCGTGTACCCCTGATTTCTTTTTGCTAGATAAAGAAGGGTGTTTATTCTATGCTGGTCAGTTTGATGACTCTCGACCGAAGAATAATTTACCGGTAGATGGTCGTGATTTGAAGCTAGCGATCCGCCAATTGATCGAGGGTGGAACGCCTATTCTCGACACTAAGCCAGCGACTGGTTGCAACATCAAGTGGAAGCCTGGCAATGAGCCGAGCTACTACGGTTAGATTCCTAGTCTAATACTGACTAAAATTTGCAGCCCTGAATTGCACACGCGGTTCAGGGCTTTTTATTATTCTAGTAAAAGAGAACAGCTCTCTGTTTAGGACTTTTCTGGAAGTTGAGGAGTTTTCCTTGTGTTGATGTAATATGCGATAGCGAACATCAGGAATCCGTAACCAAGAATACAAAGGCTAAAAATAGTCACGAATTCTTGATGGGGGGAACCTAGAGGGAATGCAGATGTGTAATTTTTTATGGCAAAAGAGACGAGTGCTCCCCAGCTAACAAGTCCAGTGAGAATATAATAGCGATGGAGCTGAGGAGTTTTCCTTCGAATTAATAAGATGAGAAATACTACTCCGAGTGTTAACCAAAATGAGATTACGGAATATTCAATAGCGATTGTGGCTGTGGTGAGTCCTACCATTATAGCTAAGGGGAATCCAGCGATCACCCAGTAAGTAAGAGCTTCGAGAATAGTCAGCCACCTAGCACGTTTTCCTGACTGATGGCGTTGTAGTAAGATGAGTATACCAGCAGCGGTCGAGAACGCGACAACAAGTCCTAGAGCTCCGAGGGCGATCTTGATCCAAAATGCTCCGAAAATACCAAAGTGAAGGTTAACTATACCTTCAATTAAAGCTGCACCGAGCATTTCACCTGGTCCTGCGGATTGGATGACAGAGGCATCAGCTGTAAAGGCTATTTGGTGTTGTCTTAAAAACCGGAATCCTTTCTCCCTTCCTTCCACGATGATAGTCGGAGCCTTTCCTTCATGTGAGATCACTTGCACAAGGGATGTTTCAACTTGGTATCCCCATATTTTTTCAGATTTACGTCGGGCGAGATCAAGTTGTATATGGTGACTAGATTGGTCTGAGGTCACGTGCTCGATTGGTGAAATCGCTACTTCCAATTTCTCTTGAGATCCGTCGAAAAAAAGAACAATGGCTGGTGCCGAGGCTAACAGACCTATCGTTAACACTGCGCCAGTGGCTGAGTAAATAGCCTGAAACGGCATAGTTACAGCTGATAATGTTCGATGCCAATTTTTCCAAAAACCTCGGCCAGTTTTTTTTAGACGTGACCATTTAAAATCATTTTTTAGTCCTCTCCATTGATAGATGACACCAGTAAGGATAATGGAAAAGAATAGTGTGGCAATTATTCCAGTCATCATCCGCCCGTAAGGGAGGAAATCAAAATAGTGTAAATCTACAAGAAAGTGAAGATAGTCAGCATCGTGGTCTGTAGCTTCGATCGTCTGATTACTGGTTGGTAAATTCCAATAGTGGCTCCATTCATCACCTTGATTTTTCCAATAAATATCAGTAACTGGACGTTCTGGTCGAGCAACGCGGAATGTGACCTGTTTTAATTCACCAGCTTTGAGAGACATTTCATGGACTATCGAGTCTAATGAAGGAGTTGTTTCTGGAATTGGCTCAATCATCTCAGCATGTGTCCAATGAATTGCTTCGTTTTGGTAAAAGGCAAAGGAACCAGCTAAGAAGATGATGAAAAGAGGTAGACCTAGGATAATGCCCAGTAAGGAATGTAATTTCCAAACCTTCTGGCGTGTATGAGAGTTCATCGTAGGATAAAAAAGTAGAGCGAAAAAATGAGGATCACTGCCCACATGAACAATGACAGTCTCCATGGTCTAGAAGAGCAGTAGATAGCTGTTATCAAAGCTCCCCATAAAGGAAGTACTACGAGTGCTGAAACTACGACCCATCCACTACTGTGATCTACAACCAGAGATAGAAAACTCATTGCGATAGCCTCCGCTGTCAGGAGGGTTACCAAAGCAATGTAGAGGGCGGTTCCTAATTTTTTTGAAATAGCGAGCACTGAGAAAACGAATAGAAGCTTCAATAAAGGCTAAAACCGCTGACGGAGAGAGCCGTCAGCGGTTTACTATAACTTCGAACAGGGGTAGCTGCTAGAAGTGATAAGTGGCAGAGAGGTTTACAAAGCGACGGGAACCCCAGAATTGTCCCTGACCTGTAGCGCCTTCAGAATAGCCTGCGACATATTCTTTATCAAAAAGGTTGGTTGCGTTTAGTTGTAGATCAATGTCACCAATGCGGTAACCGATCATTGCGTCGACTAAAGTTTGATCATCCGTGTTTAGGGAGTTTGAAGGGCTGTAGGTTTCTCCAATATATCGAATACCAAGACCTGAACGGAAGTTTTCTAATTTGCCAGCTTCAGGAGCGTAGGTAACCCATGCGCTGGCTTGTTGATCAGGGATATTAGGTAGCTTATCTCCGATCGTTGGATCACTTGACCACTCATCACCAGTTTCTGTTTGCATAAGAGTTAAGGCTCCTTGGAAGTAGAAGTCGTGCCATCTGTGCTGAATTTCTAGTTCGGCACCTTGGTAGCTGGCATCTACAGGGGTGTTAGAGACTCCATTGGCAGAAACCAGACGATTGGATTCCTCTATATCAAACATAGCAAATGTGAGTAATGTATTGCTATTGCTAGGTCGGTATTTGAGACCAATTTCATGTTGTCTTCCAGTTCTTGGATCAAATGATTTTCCTGTAGTGAAGTCTACGTCTTGAGCTTCAAATGCTTCTGAGTAGCTGTAGTAAGGTGTAATACCATTGCTAAATTGATACATGACGCCTCCGTCAAAGCTGAATGCTGAGTCAGAACTTGATTTATCTAATGGCAAGCCAGCTATGTCATAATTTCTGTCGTGTTTTTGATCCACAGTATCGTAGCGAGCTCCGAGAGAGAATATCCAGTTCTTATGCTTAATCACATCGCTAAGTCTTAAGCCTACCTGGGTGATTCTTTGTGAAATCCTCTGATCATATGGCAGATCTGAAATGCTCAGATCATAGGCGGGATCAGCAAAGTTGATTGTCTGCGGTAGGCTGAAGAATGGTGTTCCGCCCCAGAGTACATTATAGCCTCGTAGGTCGGTGCCGAGTTCACTGGTTGGTCTGTTGCTGTCGGTGACAGCTTCGACGTAATCGATACCAAATACAGCTTTGTGCTCTAAGTTGCCAGTAGTAAAATCGGCAACGATGGATGAGTTTACTGACCAGATGTCGGAGCTAGATTCATCTCTGTACGTGGCTCCATAGAGTGAGCCGGCTTGTGGGTTAGGTAAGCCGAAGCTCCCAGTTAGCGAAGATGGTAGAGCTTGAACATAACGGTAGTCGACACTTCCTTGTGAATAACGGGCATTTGTATTGAATGAGAAAATATCGTTTATCTTGTGATCAAAGAATAATGAAAAAGCAGATTGCTTAGAATCGTACTTGTCCCAACCAGGTTGACCGAAAAAGTCATCTGAATCTATATTTACACTCGCGATTTGTGGGTCAGCCGCATCATAGAACTGAATAGATGAACCACCGTTATTGTCTTGGAAAGAAGCAAGCAAGGTAAGGCTCGTGTCATCACTTGGTTTCCAAGTTATAGAAGGCATCAACATAAGTGCATCATCATTGACCCAGTCTACTTGAGTGCCGCTCTCTCTGACTAATCCAACCAAACGGTAGAAAAAATTACCGCTTTCTCCAATAGGTCCAGTAAAGTCGAAGGCTGCCTGACGCCTGTCATGACTACCGTATTGGAGGTTAATCTCTCTTTGAGCCGTCTCTTGTGGGAGCTTTGAAATCGTGTTGACAATCCCACCCAGTGCACCTTGTCCGTATAAGATTGAAGAGGCTCCTTTGATGACTTCTACACTCTCTGTCCCATAGATCTCAGGGCGTGTAGTATTGTAAAAACGGAAATGCGACTGAAAGCCGTCTTGGAAATTTAATGGGTTAATCCCTCGGATTTTTGAATCATCCAGTCGAGTGTCGAAGCCGAAGGGGCCAGCGAAAACGCCTGCAGTATAGCCCAAACTGTCTTGGACATTTAATGCCCCACGTTCTTCAAACTGTTTGCGTGTGATAATGTCAATTGAACGAGGAATTTCGGTGATGGGACTTAAAATTTTTCCATAAGGGCTGGTAGTGGTTTCAATATCCGGAGATTCGGCAATGATGGTAGTTGGAGCTAAACTATCATCAGGTGAATTGGATTCAGAAGGGGCTTCTTGCGCTTCTGTGGAGGAAATGGTACTTGCGATGCAAGTAGTGAATAGTAGTGCGTGTCTCATGCTAGGCATGCAGATATCATGCGATTTGCAAACCTAGCTAGCGGTTCCTTGCTATCTATTAGCTGCCAAATGTCCAGTAACAAAGAAGCGAAGCCTAGGGGAGACTGCTTTTGCGTTTTGTGTAAAAAAGAAGAGAGCCGGGTTGGGCTCTCTTCTTAAAAAACCTCAAGTTGAGGAGTGTGTTATGAGTATATTATTTTACGAGCTTCTCGGTGGCTTCTTTGCGAGTGAGTGAGACAGCGATATTGCGAATGTGATTCACACGACCTTTCTTAGTTTCCTTTTTGGAGACGACCATGGTTTGATCACAGAGATCGATGGCATAGGGAATGTTTCCTGAGGACATTGAGAAGGCTCCTTGGAGACCGAGCTGAGTGAGAGCGTCGATACAGTCACGGATACGCTCACCTGATAGCTTAGAGAAGGCTTCATCGATGGGTACGAGGCCGATACTGGGTTCTTTGCCTCGGCGCTCGTAGCGGTGGTAGGCACGTAGGTAACAGGCAAGGATGGCGATGAAGTAGGGGGACTGGTTTTCTCCTCCTGAGAATTTTCCTGACTGTTTGTCGACGGAAGTTTCGCGCCCATCGGGATCACGCGTGTCGAGGACAGACATGTCGTAGTCGTAGTAGTTTCGGTAGTCGAGGAAGTTGAGAGCTTCAGCGTTGTTAGGATCTTCGACTAAGGTGTCGAAAATGCGTTCTACTTCTTCTTTGGTTTCAGCGTCGATGGAGTCGAAGAAGAGTGAGCCTTCGTCTGCTAGAGCGCTGTTGTCGACGAGCTTTTGATAGACCGCATAATCAGGATTTCGTTTTTTGCGGATCTGATAGAGGTGTACTCCAATTGGTTTCTTAAGCTCTTTATTGAGAAGCTTGAGAGTCATGTCCACGCGCATGAGAGCGGAGCGGAGCTTGACGAGGACTTGCTTGCGGAAGATTTCTTGCCAATTGCGTTCCTCGCGCTCGGCCTTACTCTCGTAGGCGGGGATGTCGCTGTTGGCGATACGTTCGAGGCGTTCATCCCAAGCTTTATTTTCTTCGTCCTCTGGTGAAAATTCATTGTAGATTGGGAACTCGCGGGCGAGCTCTTTGCGAGTTTCGACGACTGATGCCCATGAAAGGTGACTGCGGTCGATACAAGCTCGTTCTAGGCGAATTGCTTGGCCGACGGCGAGGTCAAGTGCTGGGAACTCAGTAGTTAGATTCTGATAGAGTAGCTCACGGCGATCAGAGTGATCTCCGAGGCCCTCTGTTTCAGCTCGGTAGCGGGTGAGTTCGGAGTCTGCTTTTTCGAGTTGCTCTTGATAGTCCTCGAGTGAGCCTTGGCGACGGCCGAGCTCGAGTTTGAGCTCAGATTTACGCAGGCTTTTGAGTTCGCGCTCGTAGCCAGAGAGGGTGTAATCGAGGTTTGCGAGTTCCGCTTCTTTTTCTTCGAAGCCACCATCTTCGATGGTTTTGAGTCGGTTGATATTTTCTTGCAGTCTGTCTTCGCAGCTCTTGAGCTGTTGGAGGTCAGAGAGCTGGGCTCCTAAGCTTGGGCTGTCTAGCTTTTGGCGGCGGTAGTTTTGTTCGCACTCGGCTAACAGTTCAGCGAGTGGCTGAAGGCGTTCTAGTTCCTTGCGGACTTTGTTGCGTTCATTTTCGAGAGTGACTTTTTGTTGTTCTAGACCTTTGCTGCCGATGTAGGGAATGTTGTCGTAATGCGCACGACGCTCAGCGAATGGGCGGCGATAAGTGAAGCCATCTGGGAGGATAGATGCATTATACTTGGTGAGGTCTTTCGCGTCTTCCACGCAGATGAGCCTACCGAAGAGGTGATTGACAATGGCTTGTGCGACCGGGTCGTGACACTCAATAAGGTCAGCGAGGCAGTTTGGCTCGCAGCGAGAGTTTAGGTCTAGTGCTTGGTCAGGATTGATGAGTGATTCGCCAGGGGCGCCACCTTTCATCTCGCGGTAGATTGTTTCCGCGTAGCGGTAGTTTTCGGGCTCGACGACGACGGCGAATTTACGCGTGAATGCGATCTCGATAGCCGGGCGCCAGCGTTCGTCTTTGACCTCACAGAGTTCGCGGAGGGCGAATGCTGCTGGGTCTCCATTTCTGCGGCGTGGGAGTGAGGAATTAATGGAGTCTAACAAGGCTGAGCGCTGAGAGACTTTTCCTCGGTCTAGGGTTTCGAGTCTGGCGGAGAGGGCGCGGAGCTTATTGACCTTTTTCTCCACTTCTTCGCGCAGTGGTTTTTCGGCATCTTTAGATGCGTAGTGGAGGTTTCTTACGGAGTCGGCGAGCTCTTCGAGGTTTTCGGTAAGCTGGTGGAGCTCGCATTCCTCGGTGGCCTTGAGGGATTTTTCCACAGCCTTAACCATGGTGTGCGGGAGCTTGATGCCAGTTTTTTGCAGTGCTTCAACCCAATTGCGGATCATGCGGCAACGGAGGACGCGAGCTTCGCCGATGGTTTGGCCAGCTTCGCGCAGCTGGTTGATTTGAGAAACAAGTTTACGGTTGTCTTCTCGAATGTGCAGGAATAGGCGGCCGTCTTCGGTTTCATTGAGAGCATCTCGGAGAATGTCGCGTCGCTCGCGGCCTTGTTTGAGCTGGCCTTCGAGCTCGTTCTCACGGGTGTTCTCGGATTTCGCTTGTTCTTCGAGCTCTTTGATTTCCTCTTCGAGCTCTTCGACCATTTCGCGAAGTTCCTCGCATTTGAGGTCACGAGAAATGTCTGCATAGAGCTTTTTGTCGATCAACGATTGTTTGTTCGTCTTAAAATCTTTTCCAATAGATTCTAACAAGTCGAGTTGACGTCGAAGGGCGCTGAGTTCACGGCGAAGTGAGAGGAAGGCGTGGTAGGAGTCGCGTACTTCTTGGATGCGTACTTCGTCTGGTGGGAGGACGTAGTTGCGGCAGAATTTGTTAAAGTTGTCCAAGAAGGTGAAGGACATGGCTGCTGGAAGGAGGTAGTCGAGGGTGTCGCGGTCGTAGTTGAGGTGGCTAGGGAGAGCCATTTCACGACGATAGGATTCCATGGTGTCGAAGACTCGACCTTCGGATTCACCTACAAAGTCACGGAAGCCTGGCCAATCGAGTGGGAAGTCGAACTGGTCAATCCAGTCGGCTTTGTCGAGGCGACGGGGGATCATGAATCCGTGGCGGCGCGATGCTTGGTTTTGCGCGGCGCTGTCGAACTCGATGCGAAGACCCCACGTTTCTACCTTTTCAGAATTTGGCCACGTGAATTCGAGAGCAACGTAGGTAGTAGCTCCATCATTGCGCATATACTGCGGGAGTCCATCGATCTCGTCTTTGGTGTCGCCGAGACAGTAGGACTTAAGTGTGCGTGAGGACGCTTTACCAGTCGCGGATTGGTTATACTTGGATTTCTGATCGCCAATAAGTACCAGCTGGATCAAATCCATCAGAATGGATTTTCCTGAACCAGTGACACCTGCGATGAGGAGGTTTCCGTGGATGTCAAAGATGTCTTGGTAACCAAACCAGTTAATGGCGTGGATGCGAGTGAGTTCGATTTTTCGGCTCATGCGAAAGAGTGTTGAATGTTAAATTTTGAATGTTGAATTACTCTTTTTCGTCGTCTAGGAGGCCGACTTCTTCTTCCTCTTCGTCATCGAGGAGAGGTTTTTCAGATGTGGGGTGATTGCTAGGAGTAGCTTTCTCTTGGTTTATTTCAGCCGTAGCGATGGGTGTTTCGTCAGATTCTGTGTCGTCGTCTAGGACATTAGCTTCTTCTTCGAGAATGGCGTCGGCGTCATCGGTGTCGGCATCGAAGGCGCTGGCAGCTTTGACCCATTGTTCGATTCCTGGAAATGGGATGGCAAAGCGGAGGGTTGGTAAAATCTGGATGGTGGAGTCGGTGAAGTCGTCTTCCCAATCCATTTCGATGAGATTGAAGCGAGCGAAGCGACGGAGGATTTCTTTCATACGCGACTGGGAGAGCGGGTGCATACTAGGGAATTTGCTTTGGAATTGCTCGTTGAAGTCGCGGACGTTGAAGTAAACATCGTGGGCGCCATTTTCTCGGACTTCGACATCGAAATCGTACCAGAGTGCGAGTGCGACGAGTGTTTCATCGCGCTTAAGTTTGCGAGTAAGCGAAGGGACTTCAGGGATCGCCATAATTAGGCGATCGTCACGCTGGATGATAATTTTTAGACCTAATAGTGTTGCCCATTCTTCGAGCCACGGTTGGTGCTCGATCGCCCAGTCGTAGAGTGGTCGTTCTGCTGGGCGTGCGCGTAGAAGTGAGCCGTGTGCGAGTAGGCGATGCGCCACGTCTTGGAGCATTGCGCGGTCGCGGTCGCGTAAGTCTGAGTTGAACAGCGATTGTTCGTTTTCTGGTTCCGTAGTGATGTTGTTCATCGGATGAAAAATGGGATGTGTTAGCTTTGTCTACTAACGCGCTTTAGGGTGAATGGTGAATGGGTCGAGGTAGGTTTCTTCGACTAGGTCAGGAGCGGGGAGTTTGTCGTGGGTGATTTCATCACGCGGGGTAGTGATGTCGTATTCGCTTTCGAGGGTGTCGCCGTGGAGGAGGAGGCCTACGGTGTTGAGAATCCAGTCTTCGATGTCAGTTGGCAGGTCTTTCGATTCGAGGCCATTGGTGTCGACATTAAGGTCGCGGAAGAATCGATTAGCTCGGCGGGTGGTGAGTGAAGAGTTGATGTTGTCACTCATTTCTTCGAGGGCGTAGAGCGAGTCGTCATCGTCATAGATGTCATCGAGTGGCGATTGCTCGCCTTTTACTCTAAGGCTACGTGGCGAGAAGAGTGAGTCGATACCTGCTAGGAGGCTGACGGCTGGGATCTTTAGGCTCGGTAGCTCTAATTGCTCTGGCAATGCATTGAGCTTACATTCGGCGTATTGTTCATTGATGCGTTCGAAAAGGTCGCGAACTTCTGAGCGGCGGCCACTGGAGACTTCTTGCAGGTAGCGGAAGCGAGCGAAGGAACGGCGAGCGAAATCGGCGGCGCGGCGGTCGACGGCTTCAGCTTGAGGTTCCACGCTGTCGAGCATGTTGGCGGTGTGCTGAAGGGCATCGTGCACTTTGATGGTGACCTCGTCAGCGCTGAGTTCAGGTCTGCGCTTTTGCCAAGCGAGTTCCATTTTAGCGATGATGGCTGGGTTGGCTTGAATTTTTGCCAGTTGTTCTCGCGCCAGAGGCAGGCGAATGGGGATGTCGAGATCGATGAGTGACTTGTATGCACGTTGGCCGATGTTTTCTGAGAAGTCGTCGTAGAGGACCTGAAGGTTTTCTTTGAGTGAATCTGAACGGAGTTGGCGCTGGGTGAGTCGCGCCATGCTTTGCTGCATTGAGCGCAATTCTTGGAGCCCGTAGCGCAAGTTGTCGGTGCAGGATTCGAGGTCGGCAAGTGGGTGCTTCTCGAAGGCATCTTTGTCCATGATACGAGAGCAAACGAGGTGGAGCTTGTCGGTAAAGGTGACTTGCTCTGGGTAAGCCATGCGGCGAAGGCATTCTAACAAGAGCTCGGCACGGCTATCGAGATAGTATACACGTTGGTAATCTGAGCGCTTTGGCTCTTCTATCCACTCGGACTGCAGCATGACTCGGATCATCTCAGGAGCAGTGATCTTGGTGTGTTCATCTTCGTCGTCCGCCTCTTCAGGAACTTGGATGTGTTCGATTCCTGCTTCGATGATGTTTTCGCAGGTTTGAAGGAGTTCCACACGGGTGAGGCCGACGCCGTGTCGGAGGCGTTGGATTTCCTCGATCTTATCAAGCGCGTCGATGTAGAGCCTGCCATAACGCCATGTTAGAACGGCGAAGAAGCGGCTCGGGGTGTCTCGAAATATTTGTTGGCTGAGGCTCACAATCCACAGAGACTAGGGAGCAATGAGTTCTGAGGAAGTGGGAAAAAGATTTTTATTTTAACAAGGAAGCGCGAGTTGAAATTTTTAGAATGTATTCTTTAAAATGTTTAACTTTTCCTAAGTGAGTAAGTTGTGAATAAGTCTTCTAAGTGCAAGCAGGACATTTATTTGAGCTCACTGAGTGGGAATTGATTTGCTCAAAATTTTATGAGACCTCAGTTAATAGTTAAGTAATCTTGATTACTTTAATTCCCTAAATGGCTTGCGATAAGGAGGTGTAGAGAGGTGTTGAGTAGAGAGAGGGGTGGAGTTATGCATGCGTATTAGGAGAAAAAGATTAAGGCATTTTTGTATGGTTTAAACATTGCCGGAAAGGCTGTGTGAATACTCTGTGAGATGGGGTTGACGCGAAGGGGGGAGAGTGGCAGATTGCGCACTAGATTATGGAAAAACCAATCAAACTTAGAGCGGACATTGAGATCGGCGTTTGTCCAACGCATGTAAAATTTGTTGGAGGTCTCGTACCTGGTGAAGATGGCAAGCTGCCTCGCGATACGAATGGTGAGCTTTTTGCGATTGCTGAGATGCGCACATTGATTGAGCGCTCACCTGTACAGATTGATTCCGTACAAATTTCTCAATTTAACGGAACGGACGAAGCTGATTTGACTGAAATGTACAGTGGCCTGAAAGACCTAGGTCTGGCGATTCACATCATCATTATGGTGGGTGGCGCAGATCCGATGAATCCAGCAGACGAAGATGCTGTGGTAGCTCAGCTTGTCGAAGGTGTAGAGACTGCGAAGCGCTTTGGCGCGACTCAGGTGGGTTCTACTTCGTTTGAAGAATGGCTTTCAGGTGCACCACGCAAAGAAGGTGCTGAGTTTGAATCTGCAGTTGAGCAAGTGATTAAGGTGCACAAGCGCGTGTACGACGAGGCTGAGATTGCGAATTCTTCACTTGAAATGTGGCACCTTGAGTTCCTACGTGGTACAGAATTTGCGACATTTACAGACTGCGGTCGTGCTTGGAAAGTGGCGAAGGGGTTAAATGACCTTATTGGTAAGAAGTTTTTCCGCCTCTTGTTCGACGCGGCACACTGTGGTGATGGCCCATTGAGTCTAGATGAGAATGTAGAGCTTCTCGGGAAGATTGCGGAGTCTGGTGAGTTTGGAATGTTCCATGCGTCTGCGAAGACTACCCGCGGTTGCCTCTCAACTGACGATGGTTGGATCGCGGCTTTGATGGCAGCATCTGCGAAAACTGGCAAGTTGACTCAGGTGATCGTGGAACTCTTTAACCACGAAGACGACGCGCTAGCTGCAATGCGTGAGGCTATTGAAGGCCATGGAGTGAATACACTTGATGGACGTAGCTACACTGATTGTGTAGTGGATGGTCTTGGGGATGTAGCTCGCCGCATTAACAATCTCGTGGCTCGTGGAGAACTTCCTGAAAAGAAGTAAACTCTAGTAACTGAGAATTTTAACAAAAAGAGCGAAGCTCCTCATTGGGGCTTCGCTCTTTTTTTCGTGTGTGGCTGTGTGTCTAATTGCTTAGTCAATAAGCGGAGTGCCGTAGAGTGTGAATCCTGTGCACTCGGTGATTTTTGCTTTGAAGACCTTACCGACGAGGCGGTCTGGGTTGCCCTCGAGAATCACGATCTTATTTTGAGGGGTGCGTGAATTGAGGGTGTTAGGGTTGTTCTTGGAAGGGCCAGTACAGAGAACTTCTTGAACGGTGCCGATGAGAGCGTGGTTCTTGCGCTGGGCAATTTCGTTAACAACGGCGAGGAGTCGCTGGTTGCGGTCTTCCTTGGTTTTCTCAGTGTGCTGCTCTAGCATTTCAGCTGCTGGTGTGTTGCGGCGCTGTGAGTAGCGGAAAACGAAGCAGTTATCGAATTCGAGTTCTTTCACAGTGTTGAGTGTGTCCATGAAGTCTTCTTCGGTTTCTCCAGGGAAGCCGACGATGATGTCGGTAGTGATCGCCATGTCTGGGCGAGCAGCCTTCATTTTCTTAATGATTTCAACGAATTTCTCGTTCTTGTAGGGGCGGCGCATCGCTTTAAGAATTTTGTCGCTGCCGCTCTGCATTGGGAAGTGGATGTGAGAGCAGAGTTTCGGAAGATAAGTAAAAGCTTCGACTAAGTCATCGCGGTAGCCAATAGGGTGTGGCGAGGTGAAGCGAATGCGGTCGATGCCTTCGATCTCGTGAACGGCTTCAAGTAGCTGGACGAATGGCGATTTGCCATCGACTTTGGGAAATTCAGTGCGGCCGTAGAGGTTGACAATTTGACCAAGGAGAGTGACTTCTTTGACTCCTCGGCTGGCGAGTGTTTTACATTCTTCAACAATTTCTGCGATCGGGCGACCACGTTCGCGGCCGCGTGTGTCGGGCACGATGCAGTAGGAACACTTCATGTTGCAGCCCTGCATGATCGAAACGAAAGCAGTAGGGTCTGTCGTATTATTGACGTGGTCTTTAATAGTGTTTTGAGAGTCTTTCTCCTCTTCGACATCGCAAATATGGTCACCTTTGTAGGTGAGCTTGAGGTCGTCCATCCGACGCTCGAGTCGGTTCTGGAGGATGCCATCGACGTATTCAAAAACCTTGTGGTACTTTTGAGTACCGACAACGACGTCGAGGTGGGGGACATTTTGGAAAAGTTCTTGGCCACGTGATTGAGCCATGCAGCCCATGAATCCGTAGACAACGTGTGGACGTTTTTGGCGGTGACGCACCATGCTACCCATTTTTCCGAGTGCTTTTTGTTCCGCTTGGTCACGAACCGAGCAGGTATTCACTAGGATGGCATCGGCTTCGAATTCGTCGTTGGTGACGGTGTAGCCACCTTCCGTGAACATGCGAGCGACTTGCTCAGAATCACGTTGGTTCATTTGGCATCCGTAAGTCTTGATGAATACGTTTGGCATCGTTTTGTTGTCCTTTTAGAGTGAATACTTTAGCGTTGGCGCTTAGCCGATTCCGCCAGTCGGGCTTGGTGATATAGCGTGGAATGGGCAGATTGCAAGAGGATTGCAGACTTGCCAGCGCTAACAAGTCGGATTAGCGTGGCGCGGTTCTTAAGACGATCAATGCCCCGGTAGTTCAATGGATAGAACGAGGCTCTCCTAAAGCTTAGATAGCGGTTCGACTCCGCTCCGGGGTATTTGTTTATTTTATAATGGTTTGGCGGTGTTTTTGGGTGAATGTGGTGATCTGAGAAAGATGCTAAAAGCATACTAAACTAGGCAAAAACAGTCCTTCTTTTGCTGTTTTTCGCTGTCAATTCTAACTGTCAGTTGCTGTCATCTGTGTATGGCAGCTAATGAGTCGTTCGCGGTTAAGTATGGAGAGACTGAGGTAAAAGTCTATGCTCGAGGTGACGAGAGGTGGTCTCTGAACTGGAGACAGCTTGGGAAACGTAAGTCTTCGACCTTCCGAGGGAGTAAGAAGGAAGCTGATAAGCGGGCTCGTGCGATTGCTATGGAGGCGTCTCGCATCAATCTTGGTCTGCAGCCGGCTCGGTTGGCATCTAAGGTGGAGGTGGATGTATTGGAGAGATTGACAGCACTTATTGGAGAGAGGGAGCTGTCTCTTGCTGTCAGCGATCTAGAGTCTGGCGTGGCTAAGGCTGGGAGCTGGAAGCTAGCTATACAACACTTGCATACGTATCGACCAGATGTGGCAGATGTTCCTATTGATGGGTTGTATCACCGATTTATGGTTCGCTATGATAAGCTGGAGACGACGAGCGCGCACAATCCACGAAAGGAGCTCTCCGCGGTGATAGCTGCGCATCCAGACTTATTGCTCTCAGGTGTGACGCAGGAGTTTCTTGAGGTCTGGCTAGATAGGGGAGATCCTGCACCACTTTATTACAATACGCGACTCATCGTGTGGAGAAACTTTCTTTCTCGCTGTCGAGACTGGGGGTACATCTCGGAGGGGGTAAAGCATGTAGCTGATAAGATTCCTAAACGTCGAAAGGATTTCGCGAGTCCTCCAATCATATCGATCGATCAAATGGAGAGGGGCCTTGATCTCCTCAAAGGTGCGCACCTGGCTGGCTTTGCGGTTGCGTGTTTCTCTGGGCTGCGGCCTTCTGAGATTGGTAGGCTGAAGTGGGCAGATGTGAAAAAGGATTACATTTATGTCAGGGCTGAGACTTCTAAGAAGGTGAAGGCTGAACGCTATGTGCCAATGCAGCCTAAGTTGTGGGCCATCCTCAAAGGGGTACGCAAAGAGCTGGAGAAGAAGTCTAAAACTGGTCTGGTGTGCAGTAAGTTTCAGTGGATCAAGATTAGCCGACACTTGAGAGCGGGGAAGAAGCCAGTGCTTGAGAGTTGGCCAATGGACTTGCTGCGGCATTCGTACATTTCTTACAGACTTGCTCAGACAGCGAGCATTTCACAGGTGGCCGATGAGGCGGGGAATAGTCCCGATGTGATTAGAGACCACTATAGGAGACCGCTCAAGAGAGAGACAGGAGAGAAGTGGTTTGCCTTGGCCGAAGGAAAATAACGTGTTAGAAATAGATTTATGAAATTCCCTATATTGTGTTGTTTAGGTTTATTTAGCCATGTTCGGGGTGAAACTTATCCTACAGATAGTAAGGCTAAAGTGTATAGCTCTGAAGAGGCTCGTCGACACCTACTTCCTCAGGTTCTAAAACCTTTTCAGTTTGGGTGCACTTTAGCTGAATTTGAAAGGCTTAATCCCGATTTCTCATACCAAGAAAAGGATGGTCAATTATATGGACTAACCTTAGTAGGTAAGAATTTTATTACAGCAGCAGGCGCTAATTTCGAAAAAGAACCTCCTCACCGAATGAGCCAGCTTATTGTGTCTTTTGAATCGCAAACAGCGAGAGACGTAGTTGCTGAAATCACTTTTGGAGATGAATATATCAAAGACACATGGGTGCTAAAATTTCGTGACGGTAATAATTTAGTAGCTTTGAGAGAAGGAGAGCTAAACCTTGTTTATTGTTTCGTGGAGGGGGAACAGGCTGCAGACCCACAAGATCCTAAAAAAGTAAGATATTCAAAGAAGGATAGACTTCAAGCTATCAACGGAACAGCATCAAAGATAGCAAAGACCTCAACCAGCAAAAACACCATTTTATCTAACGGCTCATACAGTGTGAGCAATATTGGGGTGAAGGTTATCTCTAAGGGGGATAGCTATGTTAAAATCACTTTTAAGTATGATGTTGAGAACATAAAGGAATACAGTTTAGAGCCGGATTTAGAATTTGTTCTACTCGACAAAGACGGATACCAGTTAGAAACATTCGCCGAATATGATATAAAGTTAGCACCATACGGATCAGCTACAGTCACGAAAGATAAGATGGTTAGACGTGATGTTTGGGACGAAGTGAAAAGCTACAACGTGCAGAAATATTAAAGTATTAAGTCCACTAAAATAGATACTTAGAACCGATAGTAGGTGATTCATGAGAACTTGGTTTAGTGCTTGGCGTTAGGATAGATTAAATATTCTTTCCCCACGTCACCAATGAAGGCGTCTAGTTTTGAAGTGCTTCCAAGGTCCCCATGCGTACTACTCTGCCTAATTACTTTAGTTCCATCGTTTGCTACTCTCAGAGATGTCTCAGGCAACAACGCAGTCATAGAGGAAGAGGAAAGCTCATCGTTGGAGGCTGTTTCTAAATTGTTACAAGTGTTGAAGCTTCCTGATGCCGTATACGACTTTCCGGCACTATGACTTGCTCCTCTAATCCAAAAAGGAGAAAATGCCACATTAAGCTGGTGGTCTATGAGTGCTGTGACGCTTTCATACTTCTTAATGTTGCCGCCAGATGCCCAAGGGGCTAAGGCTTCAAGTGCTTCTATATCTTTTGAGTATTTAATATGTAGGCTACTTTCTGAGTCTTCATTAATAATGAGGCTGCACCCCCATTCTACAGGATATGCAGTTTCATCTAAATGAAGATCAGTTAAGAGTAGAGCCGCGTTTCCAGAACGAAAGCAGGCGACTAATTCCTCGAAGTTTTTGATGTTAAATTTTAAGGGGGTCATCGATGTTTACGGTTTTCTGTGTGGGCGAGAGGTCGGAGAAAAGTGAATGAGGCCCTCATGGGGGGCAGTGGCGAAATTGTTAGATACGACTATTTCCGTGACGATTCTGTTGTTGGATGCATTACTCTTTTCTCTACTCAATAAAGATGCAATTCGCTGTTTTGGGGTGTTAGTGGGGTGTTAGTGGGGTGTTAGTGGGGTGTTAGTGGGGTGTTAGTGGGGTGTTAGTGGGGTGTTAGTGGGGTGTTAGTGGGGGGCTGTGGGGGGCTGTGGGGGAGGTGATTTTTTTGGATGTTTCGATGAGGAAGTTGGAGACTTCTTGGCGGGTGGCGTGTTCTTTTTTGTCGCCGTTGCGGAGGTAGGTGAGCCAGTGGGTGATGCGTTTTCTGTCTGCGTCTTTCCATTGGCTGCTGATGCCTATGGGGTGGTCTGAGGTGAGGTCGTTTATGGATTCTGATTGTTTGCCGTGTGACCATGTGGAGCAGGCTTGAATGTAGATGAGGGCGCGATCGAGGAGGATCCAGATGAGGTTGGATGTGGAGGAGACTTGAGCTTCACTTTTGGTGTCTGGCTGGATTTTTAGTTTGGCAAATGTTCCAGGTATTTTGATCTGGATGGCGTTTTCGATGCCAGTGGCGGCGAGGCCACCGGCGAGGCCGAGACCGGCACCGATGGCGGCAGCCATGCCGAAGGAGGCTCCGCCGACGAGGACGTCGATCCCGCCACCAGCGACGGCACCTGCGATGGTGGAGGCGGTGATGAGTTGTTGTTTGTTTAGGCCCAGCATTCTCCAGACTTCTTCGGAGAAGAGGTCTTGATTGAGCATGTGGTGTTCCGCTAGGTTCCAGTGGCTGTTGTTGTGCTTGAAGATTTGCTGGATGTTTTTGCGGAAGTGGGATTCGGCCTTGCGGACGGCTTTTTCTACTTTTGCTTTTACTTCGTTTTCGGCGGTTTTTCTGCCTTTCGACTGAGTGGTCGAGACTTTGATGCTCATGACGTTTTCAATCAGCGTGCAGATGTTTTCGGCGACTTCTTCGAGTCTGCGGTCCCAGTCGTCGCGGTATGCTTTGATCACGGCATTCATGTCGTTTTCCCATTCCGGCATGATGTGTGAGATGGCGGTGAGCAACTTCATGCGACCGACGAAGTTGGCGTCAAATGGGTTAAAGTGTTTTACCGTGAAATGCTTGCTGAGCATGCGGTTCCAGTCCTCGAGTATGACTTGGTCTTCGTGGGAGTCGGATTCTTGTTGCTTGAGGTTGATGATGGCGAGGCGGCTTTCTGAGAACTGTCGGAGGATGCTTGCTTGATCGCGGTCTTTTTGTTGCACGGGACGTGAGGCATCGACGACGAGAATGACGGCGGCTCCTTTAAGCGACTGGAGGATTTCGCACTCAGGTTTGTAGTGAGGGCTGGCTTGGTGGGTTTGGAGGAATACTTCAGTGAGCTCAGCATTGGTGTTTTCATGGTCTTGCAGCCATTTGCTGAGGTAGGCGGTGTTTTCGAAGCCTGGAAGATCGATGAAGTCTAAGACGGTGCGGCCATCGAGTTCGGAGGTGTAGTGGGTGGCATTGCGGGTGGTGCCGGCACGGTTACTGATAGCGACATCATCTCTTTCAGCGAGGGTGGCGACGATGGTTGACTTTCCTACGTTCGGATCGCCAGCAATCGCAAAGGTGGGGATTCTGTTCATGGTGCGGTTTGCGTTAGGTCGGTGATGTCGGTGTTAGGGTATTTGAGCTTGAGGGAGTTGACAAAGTCAGTCCAAGCCTCGAGGTCACTTGGCTGGATGGGTGGGGTGGTGGAGTTTCGTCGGCTGACTAGGCAGAATATGAGTTGGGCATCATTTTCTAGGATTTTGGCGGATGCGTGAATGAGCTCGCGGAGGTTGGCAACGATGGGGTCGCAGGCTCGGTAGAGAAAGATGAGGCGCGGGACACCGTCTTGCCATTCGAGTGCTTTGAGCCGTGTTAGAGCGGATGTGCGTTCTTGTTCGGAGTAGACTCGAGTGCACTGGTGGGTACCGAGGTTGCGCATTTCGCGGAAGCGATTTTTGAGGACGGTGAGTTGCTGGGTGTCGAGTTCGAGTTCTGTGAGAATTTCACAATGGCCTGGCGGGACGGATTCTACGGTTGAAGGGGCAGTGGAGATGGGTGGGTGGGAAATGGGTTCTTCTGCGACGAGGGAGTCTTCGGTCCGGGAGACTGCTGTAACCAACTGTGGTTTGACTAGTCGCCGAAAGAGTTGGTCGCTTTTCGCGTCTACGAAGTTTTCCCGGTGGAGGGCGAGGCGGCTTTGGCGTTTAGAGTAGGCCAAGAGGAGGATGCGTGGAAGTACGGTGTAGGTAATGAGGCAGAGGCAGAGGAACTGCCACCACGAGGAGAGGTGAGGGAAGTCTGGCGGAAGGTCTCTCCCGATGAAGGTTTGGCTGCGTTTGACTTCATCGAGGGTGGGTGAGCCGATGCCCTCGGGGATGAGCTTCGACCAAGGGGCGGAGAGAGCTTTGGTGGTGGAGTAGACGAGTGGGGGATCGATCCACTTCGCGCTCGATCCCCAACCGAAATTGCGAGGAGCGCTGAGGCTGACGAGGGTGATGCCGATGACGACGCTGATGGCGAAGGTGGTTCCTGCTTTTTGAAGAACGACGAGGAGTGGCCAGCCGAGAGCGTCTCTACGGAGTTTTCCTCGACCCATGAGTAGCCCCGCCGCGGCTTGCATTTTCTGGATTTTAATCTCGGAGGGTTGTGAGAGGTCGTGCTTCGAGGTGATGCGTTTTAAGAGCCAGCCGAGGAGTGATCTGAGGGCGAGTGGTAGAGTGAGCGACCAATTAAAGCGTTGGCTCAGTGAGGCGCAGACAGCGAGAGTGAGGAAGAGCAGCTGAGGAAGAATGTAAATGGCAAGGGCGACACTGACAAAGATGACCTTGTCTGTGGCTAGGAGACCGAGGGCGGAGGTGAATCCTAGCACAGCGGTGATGACGGTGGCGGATCCGCTGAGGGTGGCGATGGAAGATTGGCTGATTTCGCCGACGGATGCGTCACTGTCCTTTTGCTGTTGTTGGCGAACACTGAGCCATTGGTGGAGCCACCAGCGTCTATTGCGAGGGGTGTCTTCTTGGGAGGCTTGGTCCGTGGTGTGCGCGAGGATGTGGGTGCGAATCTCGCTGTCACGCTGGACGAGTGCATTATGCTCTAGGTGTTTATCCGCATCGAGATAGAGTTCATAGTCGATCAGTTGTGCAAGTGTCCATTGCTCGGATGGGGTGGGATGCGGTGGGTGCGACATGGTAGGATGTAGGAAAATGGTGAGCGAGTGTGAGGGTTTGGCAAGGTGGTTGCAGGAGGTGCGTGCTAGATTCCAAAGCCTTTTAGAATGCCATCGAGTAAGCCTTCGAGTCCACGCCCGAAGAAGCCAGTTTTGTTTCCTTTGTGCGGGATTTCTTCGGTGAGGTAGATGCCATCGGCGCCTGAGAACTTGTCGTTAAAAAGTTCATCACGGCTTAGCAGGTAGTCAAGGAAGGTTTCACACCGTTCCCCGCTATAGTTGAGGTTAGCGGAGAAGCCGATGGTGGCGGTTTGATCCTGCATTTTGGCTATTTGTGGTTGAATGGCTTCTGCGCGCACGCCTCGGCAGCCCCGGATGAGGATGGAGGTTTCGCCGTGAATGACGAGATAGCGGAACTGGAAGGTGACCCAGCTATGGAGATTGAAGAGGTTCCAGTGGCGGGTGATTTTTATGGAATCGTTGTTTTTCGCGAGCACGCCGATGAGGGAGCGTGGGTAGATGACCGCAGCTGAGCCGAGGGGGATGTGCAAGTGTGCCATTTTATCGAAGAGGTCTTTTTTAGGCGAAATGGTGACCTTGGCGGAGGCTGTGTTTTTATTTTTGACGGAGACCATCATGAACAAGCCGGCGGCCATGCTGGTGAATGGCATTTTCCACGAGAAAAGTAGTTTGGTTTTTTTACCGGGTCCAGTACCAGCGACTTGGAGGTAATTTGAATGGACGATGAGTTCGTCGCCAGGTTCGAGCTCGATGGGGACGGAGACGTTGCAGTTTTTGAGTTCGAGATTGCCGTTGCACTCAGGCAGGAGCTGGACTGGTTTTGTTTTTGAAATCAGGGGGGCGATCAGAAAGTAGATGACGGCTTTGATCGCTATCGGGGTTAAGATGGCGCCGAGGAGGATGTAAAAGGCTGGGAGTGCGACACTGCCGACAGCTTGTTTTAGCTTTTCTATAGGCTTGGACGCGATGTCAGCCCTGAGCAGGGTGATGCTTTCGTCGAGGTCACGGACGAAGCTTTGTTTTTCAAGGAGGTTGTCACTGAGGCTGATGAGCTCCTTGCCAGCAGGGGATTCGGCCAAAAGAGCTTTGGTACTTTTTAGGTTAGTGGAAGCAAGTCGCGTGGCTGTTTTCGCTGCGTTATACTTGAGGAGCTCTTGGTTCAGAGAAAGGTAGTATGCGCGGTGGGTGAGTTTGGTGTAGTACCAGCCTTCTTCAGCCTTTTTGCTGTCATAGCTTTGTTTGGCTATCGCCTCCTTTTTCTTGGCGATATTGAGGAAGTGTTCTTTTGTCGCGTAGTCTTTTTTGAGCTCACCAAGTTTCTGTTCGAGGGCTGCTTTTTGCTCTTCTAAAGTGTGAACTTCACTGATGAGGGTTGCGTGGAGGCGCTCTTTTTTTTCAATTTCTTGAGCTACCATGGTGATGTAATTCCATTGGTTTTTCGCCCACAGAATGCTGAGCAAGACCACGATGATCATGGCAAAGAGGGCGAGCTTGTTACAAAGCCATTTGATCGCGATGGTAAAAATTTGGTTCATGGATAGGTTTGACCGCAGTCTCTGTTGTCGGTCTCTACGGCTCTTTTACTGTGGTATACCAAATCGCATTCCAAAAGAGACAAATGATTTTTTTGGGTGGCTCAAAGAATTGCGCTACGCGAGAGAAAAGTGGTGTCGGGCGCGTTGTTGATAAATCTACGATTCTCTTCAGTCACGATGCTCGCATCGCTTCTTCATCGAGCCTTGATTTCTTAATAAATTGCACTGTCATTGGTCTCTTTTAAATCGCGAAGTAGTGTAAGTAGTTTGAATTGAATGTGTTTGCAGTTGCCCTGCTAATAAGTTGGGTTAAGTATATGGCATGCACCTCACACGAAATACGCAAACAAAGGTCGTGATGGCGCGCATAATGAGGGATGCCACGCTTCATCAAGAGAATTTTAGTTTGAAACGCTATGGGACTTGGGAAGCTGCGGAAATGGCTGCTGAAAAGTGGGTTTCTGAGCGTAAGAGCAGTTTGCCGGAGTCTCGTAAAAATGAAGTGGGGAGGATGACCTCTCGGAATGCTTCGGGTGTGGTGGGTGTGTGGTTGGCTAAAAATGTGTATCGTCCTAAGAAAGGGAAGAGAAAGATCTACTGGGCATGGAAGTCCAAGTGGCCAGGTTGTGAACTTAAAGGTGGCTTGTCGTGGCGGATTACAGATGATTTGATAGATGATGACGCTTTTGTGTTGGCGGTGTTAGCGAGAAAGCATCGGACGGTGGATCGGGAGTTTTTACGGTGGGAGCTTTTGAAAGAGTACGGATCTAACTGGCACTATGAGGTGCTAGAATTAAAGAATGCGAAGCCGAAGTAGAGGAGCTGCTTCTGAAGCAACGCTTTCAGCACTGTGATTTGTTTTTGAGGATGCCACCCAATGTGTTGCATTCGGTTCTAGGGTGGGCTTGAAAAGGTGGGTTCTGTTGCCTTGTAGGAAAAGTGTTGTCGCTGAGTGATGGCTGATTAAGCTGTCGCAGCGTCATATGGAAAATCGATTTTATACTGCGTTTGATACGGAGAGACTGATTGTGGAGTCGGAGCGGGATGACTTTCGCACACCGTTTCAGATTGATAGAGACCGGGTGCTTCACACTCCTTCGTTTCGTAGGCTGCAGAGTAAGACTCAGGTTTTCTGGAGTGGAGAATACGACTTTTATCGTACGCGTTTGACTCACTCGTTAGAGGTGGCGCAGATTGGAAGATCGATTTGTCAGTACTTAAATAAGACATCTGAATTGTTATCTGAGGATTATTCTATCGACTCCGATTTGGTGGAAGCTGCTTGTTTATCCCATGATCTCGGGCATCCGCCATTTGGTCATGCTGGGGAGACGGCATTGAATGGTTTAATGGCTGATGCGGGCGGTTTCGAGGGGAATGCTCAGACATTGCGATTGTTGACTGAGCGGATTTTTACGGCGCGTAAGTCGGGGATGAATCCGACGCGAGCATTTTTAGACAGCGTGTTGAAATATAAAACGCTTTGGTCTGAGCTGAAGTCGGTGAATGGTGGGAAGGCGCCGAAGAACCATTTTATTTACGATGAGCAAATGGGTTATTTGGATTGGGTGTTTGATGGTCGCGATTTTGCGATTGAGCAGACGCCCGGGAAACCGCGTGATGCTTTTAAGTCGATAGAATGCCAGATCATGGATTGGGCAGATGATGTGGCGTATTGTCTGAATGATTTAGCTGATAGTGTCCGCGCTGGATTTTTGACGATTCAGAAGATTGAACAATGGGCCGAGCAGAATGAGTGCAGCATTGATGAAGGATCGGCTCTAGGTGACTTATTAAAGGCAATTCGGTTAGACAGAGTGGAGCCGATGATGGGCAGGCGCATTGGTAAATATCTCCAGGCGGTGAGTTTGGAGGAAGATCACAACTGGATGAGTGGTGTATCTAATAGGTATCATTATAAGCTGGTGATTGATACTGAGATACGTGCTGAATCTGAGGTGTTTAAGAGGTTAGCTTTCGATGTGGTGTTTCTTTCGACTGAATTGAATCAGTTAGAATTTAAAGGAAACTACATGTTAGAGAAATTGTGGAAGTTGTTATGTGATCGTTATTTGAGAAATGAGGGTAAAATGTACCATTTGTTGCCAGATGAAATTGCAGAGGAGATTGCTGCGGCGGTGTTGTCTGAGCAGAAGCAACGCTTGTTGTGTGATTTTTTAGCGAGTCTAACAGATAGTTCGACGGCTCGTTTGTACAAGAGGCTTTTTGTGGCAGACTTTGGATCGATTGGAGATTTGGTATAGATGGATCGTGTGATTAAACAGCCTTTGGAGGCATTGAAGGAGTATTTTGGGTTTGATGGATTTCTGGATGCTCAGGAAGAAGTCGTTGGGAAAATTCTGACGGGAAAAGATGGTTTGGTCGTGATGCCAACAGGGGGGGGGAAGTCGCTGTGTTATCAGCTGCCGGCGCTATGTCTCCGCGGTGTGACGCTGGTAGTGAGTCCGTTGATTGCGCTGATGAAGGATCAGGTGGATGCACTGGTAGCCAAGGGGATTCCTGCGACGATGATTAATTCGACACTGAGTTTGTCGGAACAGCGGGAGCGCATTTCGCGGATGCGAGCAGGAGACTATAAATTAGTGTACGTGGCGCCTGAGCGATTTAAAGCAGAGAGTTTTGTGCGTGCCTTAGAGGATGTGGATGTAGCTCTTTTTGCGGTGGATGAAGCGCATTGTTTGAGTCAATGGGGGCATGATTTCCGTCCGGATTATATGCGATTGGGGAAGGCGTTGGAGCGTGTCGGGAGACCACAATGTGTGGCGCTGACAGCGACGGCAACACCTGTAGTTAGGGAAGATATTTTGAAAGTGTTAGATCTGCGCGATCCCTTTGAGGTAGTGAGTGGTTTTGCTCGTCCAAATCTTTCTTTAATGATCACAGCGGTTTCTAAGCACGACCAGAAGTACAAGCGGATTCGCGAGGTGGTGAAACGTTGGAAGACTGGCATTGTGTATTGTGCAACGCGCAAACGGGTGGATGAGGTTTCTGAAATGCTCCATGATTGGGGAGTGAGCTGCATTGCTTACCACGGTGGGATGAGTGACGATATGCGGGAGAAGACACAAAATGTGTTTATCAACAAGGAAGCAGATGTGGCGGTTGCTACGAATGCTTTTGGGATGGGTATTGACCGTTCGGATGTTCGATTTGTGATTCATTTTGAAGTTCCCGGTAGTGTTGAGGCGTATTATCAGGAAGCTGGCCGTGCGGGACGTGATGGCGAGGCTGCGTACTGTGAGTTGCTGTTTAACTATGCAGACACGCGGACGCAGGAATTTTTTATTGAAGGAGTAAATCCGAGTTATGCGACTATTTGTGGCGTGTATCAGTATTTACTGAATCAAGCGGATTCAGATTTTGAGGTGCATCAAACGATGGAGCAGATCAAGGATGGGGCTGATGTGAAAAATGGTATGGCGGTGGGAAGTGCACTGGTGGCTCTTATTCGGCACGGTTTAATTGAGCGCTTTGATGTGGCAGGTTCGCGGGTGAAGGGGACACGCCTTTTGAAGCCAGATGTTCTAACGAGTCGGATAGGAATTGATAGAGAAGCGCTGGAAGAGAAAGAACGTAGGGATAGCTCAAAGTTAGGTGCGATGGTGGAGCTGTGCTATGCACGAATGTGCAGGCAGCAATGGATCATGGAGTATTTCGGCGAAGCGGATGCTGCTGCTTGTGGCAGCTGCGATGTCTGTCGTAGCAAGTTTGGCGATGATGCGAGTGAGGGTAGTGATGCTCAGGTGCTGGTGTTACGCAAAGCTCTGAGTGGTGTGGCGAGGATGAGCCGAAAGGTGCGTGGCAAGTGGGAGGGGCGTTTTGGACGAGGACGTATCGTGCAGATGCTGGTGGGTAGTAAATCTCAAGAGGTGAAGAAGAATCAGTTAGACACGCTGAGTACATACGGAATTTTAAAGTCTGAGGGAACGGCTTATTTGAATGAGTTATTCCATGCGATGCATGACGCTGGCTTGATCTACACTCAGAAAGGTGAATACCCTCTGGTGAGTCTTACGCCGCGTGGGGAGTCAGTGATGTTAGGGAAAGCGAATTGCACTCTTGTTTGGCCAAATGCGAACAAAGAAGAGTCCGCGACCACAGCTGATGAAGGTGTCGAGCTGAGTGAAGTAGGCTTTGACCCAGAGCTTTTTGAGCGTTTGAAACAATTGCGTTTCGATATTGCGAAAGCTGAGAATGTTCCAGCGTATGCAGTGTTTCCTAACAAGACGTTGGAGTATTTTACTCGTTTGAGACCAAAGTCGATTGAAGCTGGTCGACAGATTCGAGGCGTGGGAGAGGCGAAAGCTGATCGTTACTTGGCGCAGTTTTTAGCCGTGATAAAGACCTATGGATAGAGGGTTTATCGTTGCTCAAATGGTATTATGATCGTCTGAGAATGAGCATGCTAATGTCGTCTAAAATTTCTTTATTGCCAGCATGGCTGAGGACTTTGCGGTAGACTGAATCGACGATTTGCTGTGGCGGTTTGTGGATTTCCGCTTTTACCCATTTTATGATTTCTCTGCGCTCGATCACCTTTCCTTTGTGGTTTTCGACTTCCACAATGCCGTCTGAGTATACAAAAACAGAGTCATCTTGAGCGAGTGCTAAAGATTGTAGTTTGAATGATTTTTCACTTAGCAATTCAGAGGGTAGCAGGCCGATTGCTGGGCCTCCGCCATCGATGATTTTAGCGCTTCCTGTTTTGCTGAAGAGAATGGCGGGCTCAGGAGATGCTTTGATGTACTCAAGGGTGTGGAGGTTGGAATCAAGTTTGGCATGGAAAGTAGCGGCAAATCGCCCTTCCGGAAAAAGGTCGTGTAGCCGGCAATTGATTTCAAAAAATGCTTTATCGAGTGGAAGTGCGCGATCGGAGAGAAGCGCTTCTGACTGGGTGTGGAATATGGAAGCGAGGAGTGCTGAGGAGACACCGTGGCCAGACATTTCAGCGAAGGTAAAGCTGAGCATGTGTGGGGATTCTTCAAAATGCAGGTAATCACCCCCGATGTGCTGTGATGGCTTGCAGAGAAAGCCAATCTCATAACCCGAGAGCGTTGGAGTTTTTTCGGGTAAGAGTGATTGGTGAGTACGCTGGGCGAGTTGATGTTCATTTAGGCGTGTGTGTTTGTCCTCTTGCAGGGAGTTGACTGCTTGGAGAGCTGCTGTGACGTCGGTTGCTACTCCAATGACGCCAGTAATGTGGTCGTCTTCACGCATGGGGGTGTACCAAGTTTCAAAGGTGCGACCTGAAGATTCACGGATGGTACTAAAGCTTTCACCGCGTAGAGCTTGGTGGAAGTCGTCAACAGTAGCTGGGAGCGAGTGGTTAACTTGTTCGATGGATTTTCCAATGATATCTGGTGGGCTGTCGTGAAGTTTCGACATGCCCATTCCTTCACAGACGGTGAAGAGGCCACGTCGGTCTAGAGAAAAGGTAATGAGGGGGGAGGCAGAGACTACGCTGTGTAGGCGTTCGCGGTTCTCACAGAGGTCGTGTTCGATTCGTTTTTGATGAGCTCGGTTAATTTTGGCGATTTTAATTAAGGCGATGAGAATAAGTGTGAGCAAGAGGAGGAGAGCTAGGTAAAAATAAGTATAGATGCTGCGGTTACTTTTTTCGGTATAGATGGAGCCAATTTTTTCAGATTGGTGATAGATCGGTTGTTCGGAATGGATGGTTCGGATTAAGCCAAGATCGGTTAGGTATTGGGCTATTTCTCCGGGTGTTGTCGAGTTGGTATAACTGACAAAGGGATCTCCGTTTGCGTGGGTGACTTTGAGCGAGTTGAATTCGTTTTCTTGAGCAATAAATTTTACATATTCTTGCGCCGATTTGTCATCGATATTCCAGAGGCAGGGGGAGAGGAGTTCGCTGTAGTGTTTCGTGTCTAATTGTGCTTCTCGCTGCACATGGCGTTCGTGAGCGATGATGAAGAGGGCAAATGCCACGACAAATACGAGACCTATATAACTGATGTATCTCAGGTTTTTTGCTGGAGTCAGGAGTTGCATGGAGGTGCTAGATTAAGGGAGAGGGGAATTCTGGGAAAACTACTATAGGAAGTAGTTGCCACAAAATACAGGAATAATTGCAACTAAGTGGGTTGCCAGACATTTCGTGGAAGCAGACGCTGGTTTTACTTTTTCTTGCCACGCCAGAGCATAGTCGGTCTTTCGATAAAGTAATAGGGGAGCAAGCAGCCGATAATAGTCAGAGCTGTTAGGACTGCTAATGGTAGTAAATTATAGGGCCAGCTTCCTTTGCTGTTGCCAAAAATGGGCGTGATGAGGTGATAGAAGAGCGAGTAGAGGATGGCTCCATGGAAGAGGTAAATGGAGTAGCACATACCACCGATGGTGGAGACTAAGGATAGTGAAAGAAGCTTGCGCAGTAGATTTCCTCGGAGCACGCAGGTGAATGCTAGGAGGAGGAGAAGTGCGAGCCAAGATTGGAGTGTTGGTAGTTTTAAGGCGAGGGGGATAGCGAGCCAGGAGAGGGCACCTATCGAATCCCAAAGCCAAGTGAGCTTTCTTGTTTTGTCTTTCCAGAGCGAGATATAGAAGTCCCCTAGCATGAGGCCGGCTAAGAAAAATTGGAGTTGGCCAATAATGGAATGCGACCAGAGTGGGCTGGAGTGGTGGTGGTTAAGTTCACCAGAAATGCGCTGAACGAGGAAAATACCTGCGGTAAGAATTGCGGTTCGTGCGGCGAGGTTTTTGACTTTAAAAACGGTGCAGAGAAGGGGGGCCAAGAGATAGAACTGGATTTCAATTTCGAGGGTCCAAGAGACAAAGAGGATGGGGTTGAGTGCGCCGTCGTAGAAGATGCCGTGAGAGTAGAGTAGGCCAGCAGCGTAGCGTTGGAAGGCATCGGTAAGCGAGAGGTCTCCACCGAGGGCGAAGAGTAGCCCGAGTGTGAGGGCGATGCAGTATGGAAGGCCAATTCTAACAACTCGCCGCGAGTAGTAGGTTTTTAGGTCTACCGGTTTTTTGCCTTCTAGAAAATGTCCAGCAAAGGGAAGAGCGAGGACGAAACCACTGATGACGAAGAAGACTTGAACACCAAACCATCCTTGGCCTATGGCGAAGTTTAGCCAATCCCAGCTGACGGGGAAGTGAGGCCAGTTAGGGATGGGATTTGCAAAGAAAAAGAGATGGGCGTGGTAGAGCACGACGGCCATAATAGCGATAAAGCGGAGGCCATCGATTTCAGGAAGGTAGGAGCCAGAGCTTGTGACACGGCTGAAACGCGAGAGGAAGGCGTTCCATTTTGAGGCGTCATTGGTGGTCTGGTTCATAGCTTGGGAAAAGATTTGGCAGATGCTAGTCTGCTAGTGGAGAGCGTCCAGTGCGGAAACAAATATCTTTTCAGGCTTTGTCATTGAGGTTGGATTCGCTAGAGAAGGTGCGTGAAGAATGCGGGAACAGCCCTTATTGAGGCATGCTTACAGGCAGGTGTTAGAGAGTACGTAGTATGTGCTGGGGCGAGAAACCTAAGTTTAGTGGAAACGCTGATCAGCAGTGATGATGCAGTGATTTGGTCGCACTTTGAAGAGCGTTCGGCGGGGTTCTTTGCCTTAGGGCGGTCGATGGATTCGCGAGAACCTTGTGCTGTGGTAACGACGTCTGGCACTGCTGTAGCTGAGCTTTTACCAGCTGTGATTGAGGCGTATTACCAAGGGCGTCCACTGGTGCTGATTACAGCTGATCGTCCGGCGGAGTATCGGGGGAGTGGAGCACCGCAGGCGATTGAGCAGGTGGGGATTTTTAGTAATTACGTGGAGAGCTGTCTCGAGGTAGATGCGGAGGAAGAGGCAGATTTATCAACATGGTCTGGGCGCATGCCTATTCATTTGAATGTGTGTGTGGAAGAAGCCGAGGTCGCTCGACCAGTGAGTGTTGGCTTGGGGCAGTTCAAGCGCAAGAAGGACAATTTCGAGGTGAACAGTCTGGTCCATTTTTTCGAAAAATTCTGGTCGGGACTGGTGGTCTGTCTTGGTGGTATTGAGCCAGAAGATAGGGAAGAGGTTTTTGGGTTTTTGAAGGAAATCAAAGTGCCAGTGATCGCCGATCCTACTTCAGGTCTTCGCGAATTGCTCGGGCCGCTGGTGGTAGCGAGCCCTGAGAAATTGTTGGCGGAAAATAAGCCGGCATTGGTGTTACGGATTGGTGAGGTGCCGGTGGGTAGGTTTTGGCGCGACCTTGAGCAGTCTAAAGATATTGAGGTGTTCTCGATTTCACGCACTGGGTTTTCGGGATTGGCGCGTGAAAGTTCTGTGATTCATGGAGATGTGGCACGGGTGTTAGCCGGTTTGGGTGAAGTTGGTGAGCTAGGCGATGCTCTAGATTTGTTGAGAGAAAGTCGCCGCCGCTGGGGGCAGATTGATCAATTGTTAGAAAGCTATCCAGATAGTGAACCAGGGATGATTCGTACCTTATCGGTATATGCGAGTGTGGCGGAGAGCCTATATTTGGGAAATAGTTTACCGATTCGTGAATGGGGAGAGTTTGCTCAACGAGAGTATCCGATTGAACATGTGCGAGCGAATCGAGGAGCAAATGGAATCGATGGGCAATTGAGTACTTGGATCGGTCTAACTCACGGTCTCGATGATGCGTGGTGTGTGGTGGGAGATTTGACAGCGATGTATGATATGTCTGCGCCGATTTTGTTAGATGGCTGTGACGGTAAAGGACGGGTAATCGTCATAATAAACAATGGCGGTGGTCGTATTTTTGAACGCTTACCGCGGGTCAAGAAGATGTCTGAATCAACTCAGGAGATCGTGGCAAATGCGCATCAGGTTAATTTCCAGAAATGGGCAGAAATGTGGGAGATGGATTATTTAAAAGCGACGAGTGCGGACCTAGTGGAGATAGAAGGTGGTGAGAAGCCCTTGGTGGTAGAGCTAGTGCCGGATAGAGGTCAAACTGAGGGCTTTTGGGCGGCCTATGATCGGTTGAGTGAGTAATGAGAGATTCGATTCAAATAGCCCGTGCCATTTTGCATGATAGGGGGACTCGTCGAAAGTGGCTGCTGGGGACGATGCTCTTCGCTGTTGCTTTGGTAGCTTTTGGAACGTGGATTGGAGATGGGTGGGTGAACTCTAGTGCGGAGGTGTTTGCGTGTTATTGGTTTGGGGTCTTTGGGACGGTTTGTTTCCTTCTGCTATTTGCGCTTTATGATTTATTGAAGGCAATGAAGGGGGAGTGATTATTTACTGCTAAATAGGTGCTCGTGATGGGTGGTTTTTTAGGCTTGCGAGTTCTGGGCAGAGGGCGAATTTTAATAAATTCTGGTCATCTGGGGGAGAGCAATTACAATAAACGTCACTGTTTCTGGGAATTGTTTAAAAAACTTCAGAGATTACCAGAAAAGTTAAATTAGTACGGAATCGGCTATTTTCTACTGGTAAGCTCGAAGCTGACTGTGCACAAAAGCAAAGGAATGAAGAAAGAAATCAGCAAAGAAGAAAGTCAGCGAGCGTGCGTGAGCCGTCGTCGTTTTCTTGGCTGGGCTTCAGCATTTGCTAGTTCATTATACATTGGATTTGAGAATGCCCGAGCTGGTTGGTTTTATTCTACCAAGCCAGTAGAAGGGATTCCACAGTCTTGGGTGGATCAGAAGGGCTTAGATGTTTTGCGTTACGCAAATTACATCAAAGGTCTCAAGCTGGTGAATGTGACACCACGGATGGTGCTGTCACCACATTTTAAAACACGTGGTAGGACTGGGAATAGTCTTCCTCCGCGTTATATGTGGAAGAACATCGCGCCGATTTTGAAGGTGATTGATTTAATGGCGAGTCGGATGAAACGTCCGGTTGATGATTTACTCTCGATTTATCGCAGCCCTGCTTATAATCGTGCTGTGCGCGGAAAGTCGCGCTCGTATCACATGCAGAATATCGCAGTGGACATGCGTTTTAAAGGCGTGAGCCCGCGGACGGTTTCGGCGATTGCGCGGCGATTGCGTTCCGAGGGTGTGTTCAATGGTGGGATCGGGACTTATTCCAGTTTTACCCATGTGGATACACGTGGTTCGAAAGCAGATTGGTAAATCAAGCAAGTTGCCTTTAATGGCCCAAACTTACAAGGTTGCTAGCTCAAGTTGAGCTAGAATGATGGCAACTTAATGTTTGAGAGATCGAGGTGTGGGATTTGTAGTTCAGGGACAGAGAGTTTCCAATGTTGCCAATTTCCAAGGAATTCAAGCTGCAGTACACTGACAGCATCTCCTTCATAACGATGACTGGTCGCGTAACCGATGAAGGCGATGGCGAGAATCATGAGAATGAAGCACTGCGCACCTTTACGTGGACGGACGATAGCAAAAATAAAATCGCTAATAAGGGGAAGCGCTATTCCAGCAATGAGCCATTTGGTGTTTTGCTGTTTCATACGCACGCGATTGAATATGAAGGCGAAAATGAGTAAAATCCCTGCGAGAGCAAGCAGCGCTAGTTGCCAGCTGTCTTGTTGCCAATAGATAAAACCGGCGGTGAGGAGAGAGCTGATAGTAAGTAGGGTAACTTCTACGGAAATGCTGGGGTCCTCATCTTCTTCAAAAAAAGCAGGTTGTTGGAGCTGTGGACTCTTGAGAGCCTGTTGCGCTTTGACTTTCGCGGTGTTGCGAAGACTTACAGGCTTTTGTTTTTTCGGGCGGGGAGGCATTTTTTTGCCTTCGGAGAATTCTTCTTTGAATTCTGGAATTTGGTTCGCTGGAGTCCATTGGCCGATGCGTGGGTGCCAGATTGTATCATGGGGCTGGACATATCCTTGGGCAATGAGTTCACAAATTTTTGTAAAATGGACAGGGCCTTTTCGCTCATTCTCAATAGAGAAATACCAGAGGGACTCTGGGCGAGCTTGTTGATAACGTTCGGCTATCGGGATGTTGGAGTGTGGCGCTGAAGTTTTCTTAGGTTTCTTTTTTGATATTTCAGCTTCGTATTTTTCAGAGAACCGCACTTGTTCTGTCTTCAGCCCTTGTTTGAGAGCGGATAGATTGTAGTACATTGTGCGGTTTTTACCTAGGCGCTCGGTGGCATCAGAAATCGTTTTGAGAATGTCGAGATCGGGCAGGTCTAATAGATCGCTGAGAGCTTCTTTAGCGCCTGCGGGACGTTCATCGAGCTTTACTTGCATGAAGCCATGTATCCACTGGCAGAGGCTCTCGGGTAAGTCTGAGCGCAGCTCGTTTATTGGAGTGAATTGGTTTTGCATGTGAGACGCCATGACTTGGACTGGCGAGTCACCTTGGAAGGGGAATTCTGAGGTTAGCAAATAGTAAAAGATGCAGCCGAGTGAGTAGAGGTCGGATTTTTCTGAGCACTCACCAGAGTCCATAGTTTCTGGCGACATGAAGTGGATAGAACCCAAGAGTTTCTTGGTCGATTTTTTATCCGAGTCATCACGGGAAGGGGAGAGGCCAAAGTCGAGCAGTTTGGTCTCGTAGTTGTCATCATCGAGCTTACGCATCATGATGTTGGTCGGCTTGATGTCGCAATGCAGGATGTCATTGGCATGCGCTGTTTGCAGAGCGCTCAGCAGCTGGGGGGCAATGAAGAGGAACTGAGGTAAGGTGAGTGGTCCGGCTTCGAGGTATTTATCGATGGTGAGACCAGAGACGAACTCCATGATGATTTCGCCGCCATTTTCGTTATTCACGACATCGTAAATGGTAACGATATTTGGGTGATTGAGGCCCGCGAGGATTTTCGCTTCAGCGAGAAGTTGCTCTTTGAGATCTTGGTTGTCTTCGAACTTTTCAGCTTTGAGACGTTTGATCGCGACATCGCGGTCGAGTTCGGTATCGTGTGCTTTATACACGCTACCAAAGCCTCCTGTGCCGAGTAGTTCGATAATTTGGTGTCTCTCGTTCATTTTCTAGGAATGTAAGCCGAAAGGTGGGGGCTTTCGGAATGTTGAGTATGGAATACGTTCAAATACGGAGCATTTGTTTTGTATCCAAGGGGAATTATCTGAGTGGCGGGAGGAGAGGGCTTATGCCTTGTGCTGGGCTGGGAGAAGTGGTTTGGGTGTCACGCTCTGCGCGCAATGGTCTAAAACTTTCACTATGTGTGTCGAGCCTGAATTGGATAGCATTGACTTCACGATTGAGCTCGGACTGGTGGATGAGCATTTGTTCGTATTGTGCACTTAACTGCTGGAGTTGTTCCTGCACTTGGCTCAAGGCAGTGGCATCAAAATTCGCTGATATTGCGAGATCGTTGTTGTCGTCATTATCCTGGGTAGAATGAGAACCGCTATCGGTCAGCGTGTTTTGGGTGGGATTTACACCTGCAGGAGCGAGGTGAGAATTGGGGTCTTCAAAGTTATGATGGATGCCTATGCCTATCGCGATGCCAGTGATGCATGCGCAGACAATCGCGAGTAGGTAGTTCATGGTTACTTTTTAGGTAGTGAATTCACTAAGAGTGTAAGTTTTTCAATGCTTGAGTCAAGGGAGCTAGAGGCGGAGGAAAGGGTTTCGGTAGCTGAGAATAGACGGGCGGAAACGCTGTCAGTTTGCTGGTAGCCTTGGTCAGGATTGTAGCCAGGTTCTACGGCTTGGACGATGAGTGGTGAGTCATCAGGGACGAGCTTGTGAGGAATGACTGAGAGTTTGAGTTTTTTGCCATTTTTGAGTGATACTTCCATCGGGTATGCTTCACTGGCAGGAGCGGGGGTGTAACGCCAGCCACTCGGAGCTTTTTGTTTCGGTTTAGGAGCCCATGGAGACTTGAGGGTGACATTGCCGGATGCACTGGGTGCTAGCTCGATTGGGCGTGGGATTTCCGTTTTTATGAAGACTGGTGTTTTGGGAGTGAATTCTTCTTTGATGACTTTTTCTGGGATTTCAGGCAAGGGTTCGACGTCTTGAGAGATGGAGCTGTCATCCAATTCTTGAGTAAATTCACTTTCTGAGTCATCCGTATTCTCAGCCAGTTCTGCTTCTTCCTGCATGATTGCTGCAGCAGCCTCTTCGAAGCTGATATCATCTTCTTCGACAATGATTACTGCAGGTGACTCTTGAGCAGAGGCAAGTAAGGGGAAGGAAATGAGTGTTGCGATGAGTGTGCGCGTTTTCATTATTTAGAAACTTTGATGGTTTGAGCACTGTTTTCGTTGAGTAGCGCGGGGTTGTTGGCGCTCGTTTGCGGGAGCGATGGGCTATCAGCACGGAGAGCTTCGATGGGTTGGGCGGATAGCAGGAGGGAATTCCAAGCTGCTTGAATATTCTTTCCGTCTTGGTGGAGTTTCTCGATTTGTTGTTGGTAAATTTTCAGAGCGCGGAGCACGCGTTGCGCCTCGCTGGCTTGATCGGGGCCGAGTCGCAGTCCGCGAGTTTGGTAGATGACTGGGACTTCGATGAGGACTCGCTGGCTTTCAGAGCCGAATTCGGCAGTGACGACGTGTTGGACGCGATCGTTGGTTTCTTCCCAACCGAGTTTATCGGCGGTGCTGGGAGTTTCTGGTAGTGGGATGCCGTCTAGTGAGTCGGTAGAAGATGTCTGGGTAGCTGGAGCTGATTCTCCGGGTAAGGAGTTCGAGGCTAGCGCTTCGAAGCTGTTGACTAATTCAGTTGGGGCTTCTGTTACTTCATCAACTGATTCTTCATCGATAGCGGTGTCTCCTGAAACGATGATTGTTTCAGATGGTTTGGTGACGTAGAGATAGCAGAAAAAGACGGCACTGAGGGTGCTGAGGATGAGCAGAAATTTATAAGTGAGCGTGATTTCGCTCTGCGGAGTCTGAGACATGGAAAGGAATTACTGTGTTACGAGTTTGGTTTTATAGGAAGGGACGAGAAGTTACGAGTATTCAGTTCGCGCATTTTGAGCGGAGGAGGGTGAGTAGATCTCATCGGGCTCGTTTAGCATAGGTGATGACGACCGTGTCGGAGAGCGGCGGGAACTGAGTGATGGTGAGCTTTTGCTGAGTGACGGCGATTTGTTTGACGAGGTCTTCGGTGATAAGGCGAGCTTGGAGGCCTGGTTTGATGGCTATGTTGCCTTTATCGTCCTGCTCAGAAATGCCGTCGGCACGATAGATTTCATAGCTGTGGAAGACTGAACCTAGTCCCTCTTGGTAGAGTCTAAGTTCTTGGCCGTTGGAGTAGACTCGATAGATGGTGTTACGCAGGGGGATGGAGCGCGATTTGGCGGAACGCACGCGAATAATCGAGTGCACTTGGTAGGTGCCGTAGAGTTCAAAGCTCTGGGGTACTTTGTTAAAGTCTTCGACTACTAAGGCTGCTGGAGGGGCCGCTTGTAGAGGTAGAATTAGGACAAGAAGGAGAGCGCAGAGGTAGCGCATCGCAGACAGTATCATCTCGGAGGGTTATTTGCCTGCGTCCCAAACCCCATTATTGTTAGGCGGGGAAGGGTCGTAGCCATTTGCAAAGACAGGTGGGACTTCTGTGATGGTGATCACCAGTGGAGTTCCGTCTAAGTCGTTAATGACTGGCATCGCTCCATTGTAGCTATCTGGCAGGTAGGGGATGATCTTTGCAGTAGTAAGGTTACCTTTGGATTCAGTTGGATGGTCAGCGAGGTAGAGCCGCTGTGCTTGGTAAATCGCTTTGAGGTCTTCACCTGCCTCGAGCCCAACTTTCCAATTTTTATAGGCTGATACTGAGAAGGTGGTTGTGGAAACGAGGATGATGAGAATGCTCATCACCACTGAGAGCTCCACTAGGGTGACCCCTGATGGATGAAGCTTTTGTTTATTGGGGGATTGAGCTGAATATTTCATGATTTATTTTCCGAGAAGTTCTATGAGATCTTGTTTCGCTTTAAAGAAGAATTCGCTTTCGAGGAATATCGAAATTTGTATGTAGAGGATGTAGGCAATGACAAGAGCCACAGCCCACCAAAAAATGCGAAAGGTGAAGCTTTTTTTCTTATTATTTATGAGCGGATTATACCAATGACTACCTTCAGCAATTTTGGTAGAAAAGACGGAGCCAGCATGGGTGAGTTGGGCGATTAAGCGTTCTGCGACTTGTTTTTTCTTTGCTATGAGCAGGTATTGATAGTTTGGCGAAGTAATTTCAGAGACTTTGACACCCCGAGGAAGTTTTTCGGGGAGGCTGACCACTTTAATGTGGTGTTCGTAGACGAGGTTTTCCCTTAGCCAACGATCAAGTTTTGTCTGAAACATAATGCTCTTCAGTTTATGGTTACATAGCTTGTTGCATCATCTCTGGTCCCATCAAGAAGACGGGCATGAAGACGGATAAGAATACGAAGGCGACAAGACTGACGGCCCCGCCCATCACGAAGAAGTTGAGAATATTAGTGAAGTCCTCCATATGCTGGTCACAGTCATCTTCATACATTTGTGTAAGCATTGAGAGTTGGACGCCCATGGATGCAGATTTTTCACCGATGGCAAGCATATGGACGACTTGATCATCGACCGAAGTATATTTGGTAAAGGCTATGGCAAGTGGGACACCGGCTTTTTCATATTGGTCGGCAGCTTGCAGTAATTCATCGTGGAATGGAGTGCCTTTGACAGCGGTTGCAGAGGTGCGAATGGCTTTGGCCATATTAATACCATTAGAATGAAGGAGTTTGATCACACCAAGGAAGGTTGCTTGTCTGACACCTTGGATGAGTTTGCGTAAGATTCGGATCTTAGACATAGCTAGAACAGTGACTGTCTGGCGGAGTTTGTCGGAGAGAACGAAAGCTAATACGATTGCAATCAAGATACAGACGCCTAGTGGCCACCATTTTATGACAAAGTCACTCAAGGTGAAGAAAAAGCGTACCGGGCCTTGAGGTTCGTAGTCACCAGTGACCACCATGTCTTTAATTTGTGGGACAATTTTTGTCTGTGAGTAGATAAAGGCGATGATGAGACCGGGGAAGACGAATGAAGGAATGAGAACGATCTTGCGGATTTGTTTCTTAAACTTCAAGTCAGTTTCGGCGCGCTCGGCGAGATCTTTGAATGCTGAGTCGAGTTTACCGGAGTCCATGCCAGCTTTGATGAGACCGAGGGTCATATCGTCAAAACGTTTGCTGCGCCTAAAGGCGTCATAGACCGAGATACCTGAAGCAATATCATCTTTAATTTTTATAAGGGCGTCGGCCATAACCTTATCTGGGAGGCCGTCGGCATAGTACTTGAGAGCATCCGCTGTGTTGATTTGTGCACGGAGCATCGAGGCAACGCCTTTATAGAACTGAATCAGCGCCTTGGTTTTGAACGTTTTCGGCTTATTTGAGTCAAGGAAGGGGATCTTGATTTCTTTTTGGGCGAGACTTGTTTTTTTAGGTTTCGCCGTAGCATCTGCTGCTACTGATTGAGATTGTAGATTACTCATCGTATGTCATATCAATTACTTTACTGACGGCATTGAGGTCAGTTTTTCCGGCCTCAAGGAGTTTGAGACCACTACGGCGGAGGTTGGGGAGAACACCCTCTTCAGCGATTTTCACTTCGAGGTCATATGGGGAAATTTCTCCTTTTGAGAGTTGGTCTGAGGTTTTGGGAGTGATGGGGATGATTTCTAGAATAGCGGTACGTCCGGCATAGCCAGAGTTTCGGCACTCTTGGCAGCCGTCAGGGTTCGCCTCGTAGACTTTTTTATGAGCCCAGCTATCGTCTAATTTAAAGGTTCTGCGGTCAAGATCTGAAAGGCCATCAAGTTCGATTTTACAGTATGGGCATAATATTTTCAGGAGACGTTGGGCGCAAGCAGCTTTGAGAGTTTGGGCGATCTTCCAGCGTTCGATCCCGAGCTGCTCGAAACGTTCAATAATTTGTGAAGCGCGAGCGGTGTGGACAGTGGTAAGAACCTTGTGACCGGTGACAGCTGCTTCGATGGCGAGTTCTGCCGATTCCGTATCACGCACCTCACCCATAAGTATAATATCGGGATCAGAACGCATGAATGAAGAGATCATCGGCTTAAATTCATCTGCCGATTTCAAGTCACAGTGAGTGATTCCAGGGACTTCATCCTCCACAGGGTTTTCAAGTGTGAGAATATTGACTTCAGGCCGGTTGAGCTCGCGCAACATCGCGTTTAGAGTTGTCGATTTACCCGAACCTGTCGGTCCACTCATGACAATAATTCCAGCGGGAACTTTCATTACCTGACGAACAGCGAAGAGGGTCTCGTCATCGAAAGCGAGAGAGCCTTTTCCGAGCGTCACATTTAAGTGACCCTTATCTAACAGACGCATTGTTACATGGTAACCGCGGTAGGTGCGATGGCGTTCGTAACGGATATCGATGGGGCGATGGAAGTAGGAAATAGTGAAACGACCAGAAATACCACAGGCTGTGGCACGGATTTCTGTAGGTAGATTCATTAGGTTGAGCAGGAAGGCGTCGATCCTGTCTTTCAACTTCATAGGGAGTTCTCGCTTGGCCGAGAGGTCACCGTCGACGCGGAAAGAATAATAGAAGGTCTCTTTTTCGACCTTAAAGTGAACGTCAGAGGCGCGTTGTTTGACGGCATCCGCCATAATGTTGGCGGTGAGTGCTGCCATTGGTTCTTCCCACTCGGTGGAGGTGACATCGAAGTCTTTTTTGTGCTCTTCGAAGTCTTCGACGTCAATTTGCTCGAGTTCCGACTGACTTGGACCGCCTCCAGAGGAGGAGGCTTCGATGGTACGTGAGATCTCAGACTTGAGAGTGACGATCTTAGCGATTTCGAACTCAGGGAAGCGCTGCATGATGTACTCATCGGCAGAGGTGTTCCAAGGGTTAACAATCGCAATCAGGAGAATGTTGTTGTGGAGGCAGAGTGGGGTGAAATCGCCACGGGTGAGAGTGGATGGGTCACATTTTTCGAGCAAGGAGCTATCGCAAAACTCAGCGACCTTGGGGAAGAAAGCTAGGCCGTTGAGCTGGGCCACAGCCGCCATGAAGGTGGTTTTAGTGACGCGGTTTTGAACTTGATCGTGAGTGATTTCCGCAAATTCTGGATCGTGCGCGCCGAGACTTTGCATGAGCTGCTTAGAGATCAGCTCGTTGAATTGAAGACCATCAAATTCGATCATCGGAGAAAGTGTTTTGCATTGAGAGCTTCCCAGGATTCGTAGTTGAGACGAACGCAGGTGATGTAGGGGAGGAGTCCGAGAGTATCACTGACGTAGGCGTGGACGGCTTGGGCAAATATGGTACAGGTCACAGGGTTGATAGAACCCACGCCGATGACGTCGGCATCTTCATTGTAAAGGATAGGGCACTGGAGTGAACGTGCGAGTTCGAAGAGTGGTTCATGTTTTTCGTAGAACGCAGATGGAGTCATCATTTTTGACGCGAAAGGCGCCGGAGGCATGACGGGGGTGACGAGTGAGGCAAGCACGGCGCTCCAGCGCTCGATACTTGCCTCGTATTGGGAGTGGTCGTCATCCTCTAGAGCCGCGAGCCTGAAGAGAGGCTCGGCGGCGAGGCCTTGTTTCCATGCGCGCATGCATTGGTCTGAGATAGCGAAGACTTCTTCTTTTGAGGCGATTTGAGACTTCATGAAGATATCAGAGCTCTGCTGAAGGGCATAGCTATGCCATTCAGTGACCGCGTTACTTTCTGCAGAGTTCATGCTAATTGCGTAGAAACGGATCTTAGGAATTAACGTCTGTGGCTACGGCGTTTGTTGGTAGTTGGCGCAGAGCTATTTTGGTTGTTGTAGAGACCACTTTCTTTTTTGATATTATTCCAAGTACGATTGAGATTTGGTTTTTCGAGGTCGTAGTTGGCTGGATCATCCCAAGTTGTTTCTTTGTCGCGCACTTGAAGTGTCGACTCGAGACGATTGTGGGTGCGGTGGTGGGACGCGTGATTCTCTGGTGAGTAGCTGCTTGGAGTGACTACGAAGAGCAGGCTGGATTGAACCTTAGAGGTTTCCTTGCTCTTGAAGAAGAAGTTGATCACTGGGATGTCACCGAGAAGAGGGACTTTGTTTTCTTCTTCGGTCTCAGATTCTTGGAAGAAGCCACCTACGATGAGTGAGTGGCCGTCTGGAATACGAGCAATGGTAGTGAGAGTGGACTCACGCACTTCTGGGTAGAGGTTACCAGTTTGAAGGCTTTCGACCTGGCGAGTGACGCTAGCAGCGCGTGGGCGCATACTGAGGCGGATAGTGCCGTCTGGAAGAAGTGTTGGAGTGACGAAAATGGTGGTACCAATTTCGCGTGTGTTTTCAGGATCGGTAGAGTCCTCTTCATCGATCTTGTAACGTACTTCTTCAGTCACGGTTGGGTTGCCACCAGAGGTGTTCTGAGTGGACTCTGTGGTAATGATAGGAATACGATCAATCACAGTGATAGATGCAGCTTCGTTATCCTCGGTAATAATCACTGGATTATTCTGCAATTTAATAATTCCGCCTTCATTGAGTGCTGTGAGTGTGGCGCTGATCGCATCTGGAGAGAGTACGAGGTCTCCAGCTGAGAGCGGAGCGACACCACTGGATGGGAGACCTAATAAGTCATTAATTCCCAAGGAAATATTTAGTGGTACTGTTGAGTCAGGTCCGAGGGTGTTGGACCAGTTGACGCCGAGAGACTGGCCTGCTGAGGTGTTGACTCGGTAGATTTTGACTTCTACGACGATTTGACCTTTAGCGCGATCGATACGTTCTAGCAGGCTTTTGACGCGTTCGACTTTGTAAGGGGTGTCAATGACGATAAGAGTGTTGGTTTTCTCTTCGTAGTTGACGATGCCTGTGTTGGGGCTGAGGAGTGGTGAGACGAGTTCGCGGATATGCTCCTTCATATTGGATGAACGGAGGTAGCGAAGGTTGTAGTGCCACTCTGTAGCAGGAAGCTGGCTTAGCTGGTCCTTGGTAAGCGCATAGATGGTGTTTCCACGGCGATGGAGTGAGAGGGCATTATTAAATGCGAGGTCTTCCATCTGGGTGATAGCGTCGCCGTCACGGAGGTAGCCATTGACTTTAAATTCTTCACCGGCAATGCGGTTGTTATGGAAATAGGAAAGTCCAGCATCGCGTGCGAGCACTTCGAATACGGTGTTGAGGTCTGCATTATTGAGGCGCATGCCGTCTTCGAATTCTTCCTGTTCTGGGGCAGCTTCAGCGTTATCTATGGCGACTTCTTCTTCACCTGGCAGAACTGGTGCTGCAGGAGCAGGTGGTGCTGTGGGTGTTTCTGCTACAGCATCAGTGGTATCGGTAGTTTCTGTGGTCGCATGTTCTTCAATGGTGGCGACGGGTGATTTTTCCGCGATATCAGCTGGCGTGGCGCGATCTGAATCTACCGCAGGAGGTGCCGCTGGTGGAGTTGGAGTAGTTTCCTCTTGGGCGTATGCTGTCGCGGAGTACAGCGCGAAGGCAGCAAGAGTACTGGGTAGTAACTTGGATGTGTAGCTTCTCATGGTTTTGTGTATTATTAATATGTATAGGAGATTAGTTTGTATTAGATAGAATAGCTTGTTAGGCGGCAAGTTTATTCTATGAAGTACATTCGACTCAACTGAAAGCGAGTGCTATACTTGTATGTTATGTTGTCGCGGTTCAGGTGTGGAGTAGTTTTTTGTTTCTTGGAGGGAGATTGAAATAAGGTGAGTATATTTATTGATTGAGGTCGTGAGTTTTTGTGTTACCTTCTAGGTCGATTTCTTGATCGGAACCGAGAGGTAGGTCAGGGAGGTTATCCATATCGAGAGAGATGAGATTCTTATCATCGGCATCGTAGAATGTAACGCGAGAACGAGTGATCGATGTGACCTTGAGGGGGAAGGTTTTTCCTTTGACGCTGACTTTGATGGTGTCGCCACGGAAGTAGGGTTGGCCTTCGATGATCATGCTGCGGCCGACGATGTTTGCTTTTTTAGCGAGTCGTGCGATTTCGTTTTCGATAAGGATGCGCTGAGTTTTTGGTTGGATGGTGATCGTACGCTCTGGTGTTTTCTCTTCCACCTTTTTGTTGGGATCGAGTGGGGTGCCGAAGGGGTCGAATGTGCGCTCGTTGAGTAATAGTGAAGCTTTGCGAGCCTCGATGAAATCATCGATATTGGCTAATTCGAAGCGTGCGCTCTGATCTTCAGCAAGTAAGCTGACAGGTAAAGCGAGGATCGAAGTGAGGGTGATTACTTGGCGAGTTCCCATGAGATGAAATTGAGGTTGAAGTCGTAGAGATTATTGCTTCTGGAGGGTTTGATGGAAAGTTTGGTGAGCATGGTCTGAGGGAGGTGCGACTCTAGGTGTAGGAGGCATTGTTGAACCTCGCCGTAGGTGCCGCGCAGGCCGTAACTATAGGCTGAGTACTGTGATTTGACCCCGAGGTTGGGACGGCTGTCGCGTTTTTGGCTGGTGAGGGTGAGAGTGTCGGATTGGTTGGCCGATTTGATGGATGAGTCGAGTTGTTTATTGAGTTTAGCGAAGCTGTCACCGAGCATGAGGTCTCGCCATTGCTCTTGGTGCGCTGCATAGCCTTTTTGTTTCCTAAGCACCGTGAGTTGCTGGTCGAGCATTTGGTCTTCTTGGTAGGATCGCTTATTTTTCTCGAAGTTGTTGAGAGCTGTGGATTTGACAATGCTTATGATAATCCCGAGGACGAGCACTATGGCTAGGGGGATAACTAGCGAGAAAATGCTGATCGACTGTATGTAAAGTTTCTTCATTGGGACAAGTTAGGCAAGTAGGGGGTTATTTTGCGGGAAGGGTGAGGGGGTCCTGGTTGTTGAAACTCTGTCTGAGTGTCATGTTGAATTTATAGGGAGAGGAATTTCCGTCGCGGCCTGATGCGGAGTAAGTGATTCCGATGTTGGCGATGGGCGTGCGGTTGAATAATTCCGGATTAAAGGAGCTGTCGCCGGTGTTTTGCTTGATTTGTTTAAATACCTCTTCGATACCTTGTCGGGTATTGAGTTTGTCTAAGAGGTCTTTTCCTTTATTGTTCGCGGTGCCAGTGATTTTCCAAAGGCGAGAGACGGGGATCTTTTTGTTCGAGGCATCAGCGGGTGTAATTTTTGCATCGTATTCGAAATTGCTGACAGTGACGCCGGAATTTTCAGGAAAGAGAGCGGGGAGAACCTCCATGGCAGTCCAGCCACGGGATCGGTCGCTCAGTAGGGTATTGAGATGAGAAGAATCACCGGCTTTTTTCTTGAGCATCATGATCTCGTATTGCGGGTTGTACGAGACGTATCCCCAAGCAGGGTCTTTAGTCGCGGAAAGAATGTCCCAGCCGGATTTGAAAGCGACGAGGGCTAGAGCTGCTACGGCAGCGATTTTGAGGAATTTGCTCCATTTGAGGAGCTTCATTTCTACCTGGGCTGGGTAGAGGGTGGTTTCTTGTTCAGAGGGAGGGAGGAAGTCTTGGATTGGCCACATTTCTTCGACGAGGGTTTTGAATGTGTGGTTTTCTGCGAGGACGGAATTACTGGCGGAAGGAGGGTTGGTGGTGGAAACGACCTCGAGCCGGACTTGAGAAAGCATGGCGACGGCGGCCATGTCTTGGATTTTCCAGGGGCGAGTGACTCCGGGGATGGCAGTATCGCTGTCAGCATCTTCTGCGGGAGTTGGTTCGCTCTCGAGTGCAGTTTGCGCAGTGAGGTCGGACCATTTCCAAGGACGGGTCATGCCGAGGCTCTCATTTTTTCCTTTTGCGGCGGAGGGGGCGGTATGGATGTGGAGCGCTGAGCTGGTGGGGCTTAGGGTGATGACTTCAGAGTTCGGCAGCATGCTGGCAAGGGAGTCAGTCATGCCCATTGGGGCGGCGCCAGCCATGGGGATAACGAAAACGTGTGGGTTCTCAAGTTCTAAGGAAGTAGCGCTGGTCATAATGGCGCTGGCCGTTTGGGGGGAGAAGGGGACATTGCCGTGATGCTGGAGGGTGCGGATGAGGACGAGGTCTCCGTGAATGTTAAAGTAGCTGAGGACGGAGAAGCGCGGGTAGTGGTGGATGGCGACGAAGCCATTTTCGGGCTTTTGTTCAAGGAGCCAGGGGAGGGCTGCAATCGCGCAGAGTGGGGCACTGATCGCACGAGTTTTTATCGGGATGTTGTTGCGGTTGCCGTAGCCGCGGAATTCTTGGAGCAGAGCTTCGTGGCGGCGGGTGAAGGAGATGGCGGTGGCGAAGGCTTGGCCGCTGGCGGCGCCGGGGTAGGGGAAGAGGCGCCAAGAATGGGTGGTGTTTGATACTGAAGCGTCTTCGAGGACTGCACGGGGATCTTGCTGGATCTTGAGGCGGAGTGTATCGATTTCCGCAGGGTTTTGGTGTTCTGGTCCGGGTTCGGCAGTGGCGAATTCGTCTGCGACATAGAGGATGACGCCTAAGGCGGGGTGTTTGGTGTCAGAAAGGTGTTCTTTTACAATGCCATCGAGGACAGGCTGGAGGAGAGTGGGGTCTTCTTCCATCTCTACGGAGATGTTGGGCCCCTTCGCCCACTCGCCTGTGGAAGTGGTGCGGATGTAGGAGATGGCGCCTGAATCTGAACCGACAAAGATGTGCAGCTGGAGGTCGATGGAAAACGCATCTGCGTACCAATTCGGGTTGTCGACGCGGCTGGTTTCTTTGGCTAGTTTTTTGGCTTGTTTAAAGCGTCTTCCTAGGGAAAGGGATTCAGGTTGGCTGATGGTCATGCTTTTATTACAGAAGTGTGAATAAAATAGGGTGGAGGGCAATAAAAATCCCCACCTCTGGAAGGGGGTGGGGATGATGTGAGTCTGTGTCAGACGTTTTAGTTATTTAACGTGAGTAGCATCACCATCACATGACACTGTTGCATCACCTGAAGTGCCCCATGCAATAGTATATGCACCACCTGTGCTTGGACATGTCGGAAGTCCTTGTCCAGCCATTGGTCCAGAAGTGTCTAGATCCGCATATAGTAGGTTTGCCTGTGAGATGTTGGCGTATGATTCAACAGCTTTCTCAATGTTAGACTGAGAGACGATACAGGCTGCTCTACTTGCAGAAGTGCGGTAATATGAGGCTCCGACGAATAGCACAGAGATAAGAACGAGGATGACCGCGATAACGACGGAAAGCTCGATGAGAGTCACACCCTTAGGTGCCTTGTGGATATTAGTATTCATTTTCATGGTATGTATTTCTTTTATGGTTTTGTTTATATATTGGGGGGATTTGAGGATGTTTAGTCGTCGCCAGATTTGGCGAGTTTGGCATTCTCAAAAGCTTCGCGGGAGATGAGTCCCTGCTGGAAGAGTCTATAAAGGTTGTTGTCCCACTGGACGTTACCGGAGCGGCGGATAGCATCTTCGAGGGCGGAGGCTCCTCGGTCGTAGGCGGCGATGGCGGCGCCGACGGAGTCGTCATTGTTATTGAGGAACTCGTAAGTGAGGACGCGGCCGTGGACACCGGTGAGGAGTCCTTGGGAGTGGATGAAGATCATGATTTCACCGAGCCGGTTGAGGATAGAGGCGTGCTTATCCTTCGGGTACATCTCGAGGATACGGCCCATGGTTTTTACAGCGCCGGTGGTGTGGAGGGTAGAGAGGACGAGGTGACCAGTCTGGGCTGCTTCTAGGCAGGTGTCCATGGCTTCGCGGTCACGAATCTCCCCGAGGAGGATGATGTGCGGGGCTTTACGGAGGACATCTTTGAGGCCCTGGCGGTATGAGGTGACATCGCGGCCGACTTCTTGCTGGGTGACGATGGATGGTGCAAGGGTTTTCATGCCAGGCACATCTGGGTCATCCATGTCGTGTGGGTACTGGTACTCGACGGGGTCCTCGATGGTGACGATATGTTTGGAGTGGTGGCGTCGAACCCAATCGATAAGGGAGGCGAGGGTGGTAGATTTGCCTGAGCCAGTGGGGCCGGTGACGAGACAGAGGCCAGCGCGCTTGAGGACAGAGCGGCGGAGGGACTGAATGGTGTCTGGAAGGATGCCGAGAGATTCGAGTTCGGGGATGTTGTCGTTGAGGATACGGCAGGTGATGCCGAGGCCAGGAGCTGAAAGGTGGGTCTGAATACGGAGTCGGCCAGAGATTTCGCCGTTGTCGCCGTATTCGATGCCATTGCAGGAAAAGTCGTCGACGAGGCGTTCTTGGAAATTTTCTACAGCCTCTTTGATGTAATCGCGCTCGTGATCTGGGTCGCCGAAGCCGTGGGAGTCGTCTTCTTTGTTATCGAGAAGGGTTTGGTAGACGCTGAGCATGGCGTCTGGGGTGAGGATGCCGAGGTGTGGGAGGGCTTCCATGCCGTGATGGGTCTCGATGTAGGGGGGACGGTTTGCGCGTAGCTGGATGTCTGAAACGCCTCTTTGCTGGCAGGTCTTGAAGATGATGCGGAGAATTTCTTCACCAGTCATGTTCTCCTTGAACGATTGTGTCCCTTTTTCGGTTGGGAGAGGTGGAGGGCTGGGTATGTTTACTGCTGCTTCCATGGACTGAGGAAATGCTCTGAGGCTGTGTTTCACATAAAGCACGAGAATGGCTGTTTTGTGAAGGTAAAAGTGTGTTTGGTGTGTTTCTGAAGCCAAGGAGTGCTCCAAGTGATAATGAATCTACTATAGGGTTGTTTATGGCTTGGCAATCTAAAATTGAACATTCTTGCTATTTTTGATGGCGGATAGCGGATGGTTTTAGGTTGTGGTGTTTTTTTGGGTGAGCGGGGTGTCAAATGTTTGCAGGTCAAATGTTATGGAGTGCATCGCGTGGTCGCGATGGGGGGTGTTTTTGCTTGCTAGATGGAGAGGTGGGGTATTTATGGTGCGTTTAATGAATTCTTTGAATCGCGAGTGTGAAGTCTCCTCTGATCATGATTTTAACGAGGGTGCTGGGTGTTTGAGCTGGGGGAGATGGGTTGTTGGGGTGATTTGTGTAGGGATCGTGATGTTGAGTTTTTCAGCTGGTGGGCATTTACAGATGTTGATTAGTCCTATGGTGGCTTGGGTTTTGATGGGGGTTTTGCTTTTATTTGTGCTTGGGAGGGTATTGCGTGAAAGGGAGATGATGGGGTCTTCACTGAGCTTAGTGTTCTTGCCGTGGTTGATTTATGTGGTGGTGAACTATTGTTGCTTGTCGTTGACGCCGTGGTATGGACGTGTGGAGTTGTTGGGGTTTGGTTGTGCTGGGGTGGTATTTGGTTGTGTGATTTTGATGAGAGGTCGGGATGTCGAATGGTTAGGGAAAGGGGTTATGGGGTTTGGGGTGTTGGTGATTTTCGTGACGATGTTTCAGGAAGTGATGGGGGCGTCATGGCATCCAGTAGGGGGAGTAAATTCGATTCGGGCGCAGTATGGGGAGAGATTGTCGAGTGTTTTTTCGATGCCGAATTCTTTGGGGTGTTGTATGTTGTTGGTGCTGCCTTATTTTTTGTTATATGCGTTTTGCAAGAGGAAGTGGCAACTGAGTTATGGTCTGGGGGCGGTAGCTTGTATGTGGGCGCTACATGCTAGTGTGAGTCGGGCATCGGTTTTGATTGCAGTGCCTGTAATTTTGTTGTGTTGTTATGTATCTGGGGTTTCGTGGAAGTGGCGAGTGTTGCGGGCGGTGTTGGTGTTGCTGGTGCATGGTGGAATGTATCTGGTGGTGGCTAGTGGAGGAGAGGGGCAGGAGCGGTTTGAGAGGTTGGCAAAATCGGGTGGGGAGGTGACGCGAGAGGTTTATTTTGCAGCTGCACATGCTTTGTTTGAGAGTGCGCCGATATTTGGAGTGGGTTTGGGGAATTTTCAGGTACTATGGGATCAGCAATTTCCGGTGAACCGAAATCATGGTGAGTATTTCACTCATTCGGATTATTTGCAGACCTTATGTGAGACGGGGCTTGTGGGGGCGGGGCTCTTGTTTGGTGCGGTGGCTTTGGTAGTTTTGAGGGGCGCGCGCAAGATGTGGGGGGAGCGTAAATGTTTTTCAACAGATAAGGATTTATTGGTGAGGGTGGCTTTGTGTGGCTTACTTGGGTTTGGGCTGTATCAACTGGTTAATTTTGAGAGCAAGGTGTGGGCGAATTTTTTTGTGTCTGTGATCTATTTTGCGGTATTAGTGCGTTATGGTTCTCGTTGTGTACAGTGGCGGTGTGGCAGAGGTGCAAAGTTAGGAGCGCTAGGTGTGTGGATCGTATTGAGTGTGTTTTGGGGCGGAGCTTATAGGGACACTCAAAGTAGTTATTCATTTTCTAAGGGGAGTTTGGCATTGAGTCGGGTGCAGGGGGTTCATGGGATGGGGCTTCGGGGCCCAAAGAAAAATTAGCTGAGGCTGAGGAGGGGTTTCGTAAAGCAATAGAGTGGAGAGAGGATTTCATGCCAGCGCATTGGTTTTGGGGGAGAGCAAGGATGTCGCATCGGTTCTATGGTGAAGAGTGTATTGAGGCTGTGGTGGAGTCTTCAGTGAAGCATTATGATAAAGCGATAGAGTTGTGTCCGCTGCAGTGGAGGTTGTGGGCTGAACGTGGGATGAGTCTGGCGCAAGATCCGACGCGGGTAGAGGAGGCGCGTGAGAGTTTCTTGAGGGCTATTGATATCGTTCCTGCGCATACGAATGCTCTGATCTATTATGCGCGTTTTCTGGAAGCGCAGGGAGAGGAAGAAGCATTAAGAAATGTGTTGGAAAAAGTGTTAGTGATTGATGTTAGTATGCAGATGAATGGTATTGTGGCGCAGGAAATGTTGGATAATCTAAATGCAACAAGTGTGCGAAAATAGAAATATGAGCTTGTGGTGGTGGTAGATCTGGATAGTTTTCGAAGTCGATGGCTAGAACAAGTAGGATTACCATCCCCCCAGAGTTTGAAATAGGCTATAAGAAATCAGCTATTGCGGTGAGCAATGAGGCGATTTCTTTAGAGACGGGCACGCATTATTTACTGGCTCGTAATGGTAGAGGGAAGACGACTTTGTTAAGGACATTGGCGGGAAGTTTGCAGGCAGTTTCGGGTAATGCTGAGGTGGAGGGGTTTGTGCAGTACATTCCTGAAGATATTGAATATGATGCTCACTTATCTGCGGAGGTGATTTTAAAGACATTGGTACCTAAGGGGCGGCGGGAGGCTTGTTTGGCCTTTGCGGACAAGGTGGAGCTGGATGTGAAGAAGAATTATCGGGATTTATCGACGGGGAACAAGCGGAAGATAAGCTGGTTGATGGCGGAGTTTTGCTGTGATGTAGCTCGCGGCAATGTGCTTTTGCTGGATGAACCGTTTACGGGCTTAGATTCGTATGTTCGCGAGGCATTTATGGAATACTGGGAGGAAAATGAGGAGGGGGTTTGTCGATTAGTGAGCTGCCATCCGGATTTTGATAGTATGGCGATTAATAGTGCGGTGATTATCTCGGAAGGAAAGATTGTGGCATCGACGAGTGCAGATGGGCAGAGCTGGGGTGAACTGAAGGAGGGACTGAAATAATGAAGACGCTTTTTCAATTATCGCTGGTGACGGCAGTGAGGCAGAAGTCGGTATTTATCGTGTTGCTGCTGTTGATCGTGGGGCCATTTGTGTTTCAGCAGATGACGAACTATGTGGCGGATCCGAGTGTGCTGGCGCCAGCGCGAGTGCAGGCGACGTGGCAGTTGGCATGGCTGGCAGGAAGTTTGTGGCTGGCGTATCAGGCGGCTAATCTGGGTGGTGAGCATGTGCGCAATAAGTTGGGTGAGTATTTTCTGAGTCGCGGGGAGGGGAGGTCGAGCCAGATGCTAGCGCTGACGCTGAGTGTGGGTGTGTTTGGTGTATTGATCGCTCTGATCTCTGTACTGATGAGTGCGTTTGTGGTCACAGCGGGTGTTGGTGAGGGTGAGGCGTATAGTCACTGGGTGGTGCTGAGCGTGCAGCATGCAGTCTTGATGTTATTGGTAGTGCTGCCGGTGGCGCAATTGGCGATCGCTTTAGCGAGTCGATTTGGTGCATTGGTGGGGTATACTGGGAGTGTGTTTTTGTATATTCTAGGGTTTTATATGGTGCTGGCGGTGGAGAAGCTGGTGATCGCGAAGGATACGTTTTATTTTGATTTGCTGTATGTGGTATTGCCGCATTTTTATTTGGCGGATCTGACGCATCGTTTCATCCACCAGCAGGGAGCAATGACCAATGGCGAGTTTTTTGCGGTGTTTGAGTATCTGGCGGGTTGGGGCATTTTAATCAGTGCGGTGAGTTACTTTATTTTTACGCCTAAGAAGAAATGAACTCTGTTATAGTTATTGTTATAGCGGTGCTGGGTGTGTTCTTGATTTCCGATGGTCGACGGCGGGTGGAGCATTTGATGGCCGAACGCGAGCTGAATCCACTGGAATTGAAGGAGAGTCCGTACGGGGAAATTATCGGTGCGGCGCTGCAAGAACCGGTGCATTTGCTGGCGCATGGCGGAACGGGGCATGACCACCATCATGGAGAAGGGCATGAGGGCTGTGCTGGTTGTTCTGGCTGTGCGGTGACTTCTCATGAGCACGATCATGCAGAGATGGTCGAAGTGGAGGGGGGAAGTCCATGGCTGGCGCAGCGTAAGTCTGCTTTAGCGAGTTTAGGGAGTATGATTCGCCGGAATCACAACCCGAGTGGACGGAGTAGGGGGGTGCGGGAGTACGAGCAAAAGCGTATTCAAGAACTCGTAGAGTTGGCGTATGAAATGGATCCGACGAACCATGGGAATTATGCGATGTATGTGACTTTTGAAGGGAATCGTGGTGGCTTTGAGAAGATTTTAGAAGTTTCTCAGAAGAGTTTAGCGATGACTGAGGGGAGGCTCAATGACCCAAATGATGCTTTAACTTCGGCAGGGGCGGCGGAAATGATTTTGATTTATCGGAATATCAAAGCTACACGTGATGAAGTGGAGAATTCTGAGTTAGAGACAGATTATGTCTTTTTTGTGGAGAAGACGAAGGAATATGCTGAGGCTTTTGATAAGGCGCTGGCGGAGGGGAGGCTACAGCAATTTTCTCAGGAGAAGGTGGATGAGATGATTGAGATTTATAGTCGGTTTTCTTATACGATCCGAGTGTATGGTGAGCGTGTTGAGGAAGTGAGAAGGAAGTGAGAGGGAAGTGAGAGGGAAGTGAGAGGGAAGTGAGAGGGAAGAAGGAAGATTTTAGATTTTTTTGTGGGGAGTGGAGTGTCTAAGGTTTGAGGGGTGAAGGTGAGAATTTGCACCGCTTGGTTGCGATAGAAAATAAAAAACGCGCGGTCGTTTAGGACTCGCGCGTTTGGGTGAGTGAAAATTATTTTTGCTTAGAAATTGAAGATTTCGCCTTCGTTGAAGAAGCGTTTGAGTTCTGCTTCTGCGGTTTCTTGGCTATCTGAGGCGTGACAGACGTTGACCATCATGTCTTCACCGAGGTCGCCGCGGAGTGTGCCGGCTGGAGCTTCAGCGGAGTTCGTTGGTCCGAGGAGGTCGCGGACACGGCTGATGGCATTATCGCCTTCGAGAGCGAGAGCGATAACTGGAGTCTTCTGCATGAATGCGACGATTTCTGGGAAGAATGGTTTGTCTGCGACGTGCGCGTAGTGTTCTGCGAGGAGTTCGTCGCTGAGAGTCATCATTTTGATGCCACGGATCACAAGGCCTTCCGCGAGGAAGCGCTCGAGGACTTTGCCGGAAAGGTTCTTTTCAACGGTGTCAGGTTTGAAAAGGATCAGGGTAGTTTCTGTTGCCATGTGGATTGACTAATTGAGGCTTGTCCTTCTGACAAGCTCAATTCGATGGCAGAAGTGAGAAGGATTTTAGATTTTAGATTGTACCGGCTACAGGAAATGAAAGTTCTTGCTATTTCATGGTTTGCGCGTTACTTACCGCCGTCCCGAGTAGGGAGGTCTGGTTCATGAAGGACTGGTCCTGAACACATTAATTCAAAATGAGCGATATTACTATCAACCCGAAAGACTTCCAACTTCACGAAGGTGACACAGGAAGTGCCGATTATCAGATTGCTATTCTTACAGTTCGTATTCTTCAGCTCACCGAGCACATGAATGCAAACAAGAAGGATGTATCAAGCCGTCGCGGACTTCTCCGCCTCGTGTCACGTCGTCGTAAGCTTCTCGATTATCTCAAGGCGAACTCAGAAGAGCGTTACCAGAAGGCCCTCAAAGGTCTTGGTCTCCGCCGCTAAGTTACTTTTTGAAAGGTCACGGCTCACCCCGTGGCCTTTCTCATTTAAAGAGGGATTACAAATCAGGAATGAGGAAGTAGCTAGCTAAGTATTCCTAATTACAGATTTCTAATTCCTAACTCAATTCAAAGGGAGAGGCGATGGCACGTCATCTGAGTTTCTTCCTGAGTGTAGCGGAAGGTCCGTTGTTACTCGAAGTAAATGAATACTCTTAGCCAAAGAAGTGCTGGGGGTGAGACGATAAGAAGAATAATGAATATACATAAAGTAACGAGCCAGGTCGGCTCAAACCCTATCAGTTTTGAAACTGGTAAAATGGCAAAGCTCGCAGACGGTGCTGTTGTCGTAACTTCAGGTGAAACTACAGTTCTTGTGACTGCATGTTCCCTTACTAAAATTAAGCCAGGACAGTCCTGGTTCCCGCTCTCCGTTGAGTACAAAGAGAGAGCATTTGCCGCTGGTGTTTTCCCAGGTGGCTATTTCAAGCGTGAAGGTCGTCCGACTGAGAAGGAGATCCTCACTTGCCGTATGACTGACCGTCCACTGCGTCCGCTTTTCCCTAAAGGTTACCTTTACGAGACTCAGATCGTAGCTCTTATGCTTTCTGCTGATGGCATTAACGATGCTGACATCCTTTCTATGAATGGTGCTTCTGCAGCACTGGTTGTTTCCGACATTCCATTCGCTCGCCCGGTAGGTGCGGTGCGTGTTGGTCGTATCGATGGTGAGTTCGTTGTGAACCCAACATTCGAACAGCGTGAAGAGTCTGACCTCGATCTCGTGTACGTGGGTGACAAAGAAAACGTGATTATGATCGAAGGTGGTGCTGATCAGATTCCTGAAGAGGAATTCATTAAGGCGCTTCGTTTTGCTCAAGAAAACGTCCAGAAGCTCGTTGTAGCTCAGGAAGAGCTCAAGGCTCTCGCTGGTAAGCCAACGCGTGAATACGAAGTTTCCGTGGCTGAGCAAGACCTCCTCGACATCGCTTACGAAGTTGCGGGTGACCGTATTGAAAGCGCAATTTACGCTGACTCAAAGGTTGAGCGTGCGAAGAAGGTTGGTGCGCTTCGTGATGAAGTTGAAGCAACTATCCTCGAGCGTTTCCCTGAAACTACTGACTTCCAGATCGAGCAAGCATTTGAATTCCTGCAGAAGAAGGCATTCCGTATCTCTATCCTTGAGAATGGTAAGCGTGCTGATGGTCGTACACCAGCTGATCTCCGTCCACTTTTCGCTGAAGAAGGTCTGCTTCCACGCGTTCATGGTTCTGCTCTTTTCGCTCGTGGTGAAACACAAGCTCTTGCAGTTTCGACACTCGCTCCAGCTGACGAGCGTCAGTACTTCGACAACTATGCAGGTGGCGAAGACAGCAAGCGTTTCATCCTTCACTACAGCTTCCCTCCATTTTCCGTGGGTGAAGCAGGTCGCTTCGGTGGCTTGAACCGTCGTGAAATTGGTCACGGTAACCTCGCTGAGCGTTCTATCGCACCAGTGATTCCTGACGAGGACGTGTTCCCATACGCAGTACGTACTGTTTCTGAAGTTCTTGAGTCTAACGGCTCTTCTTCAATGGCGACTGTTTGTGCGGGTACTATGTCCCTACTCGGTGCTGGTGTTCCTCTTAAAGCTCCAGTTTCTGGTATCTCAGTAGGTCTTGTGACTGAATTTGATGATGACGGCAACATGGTAAAGTATGAGCGTCTTCTTGATATCATCGGTTCTGAAGATTTCTACGGTGATATGGATTTCAAACTTTGTGGTACTCCAGAGGGTGTGACTTCTTACCAACTTGACCTTAAGCTTCCTGGTATCCCACTCAGCATTCTTGAAGAAGCAATCTACCAAGCGAAGGATGGCCGCGCGCTGGTTCTCGACAAGATGCTTTCTGTGATCGCTGAAACTAAGTCAATTTCTGAGCATGCTCCACGTATTGAGTCTGTGAAGATTGATCCGGATAAGATTGGTATGCTCATCGGCCCTGGTGGTAAGAACATCAAAGCAATCCAGGCTGAGTCCGGTGCTGAGCTAAACATCGAAGACGATGGCACAGTACACATTTACGCATCTAAGGGTGAAGCTCTTAACCGCGCGAAGGAAATGGTTGAAATGATGTTTGCTGAAGTTGAGCAAGGTAAGACTTACGTTGGTAAGATCGTTTCTTGCACTAAATTCGGCGCATTCATGGAAGTGCTTCCTGGTAAGGATGGACTTATTCATATATCCGAGCTTGCAGAAGGCCGCGTAGAGAAGACTGAAGATGTAGTGAGCGTAGGTGACGAAGTCACAGCGAAGTGCATCGGTATCGACGACAAAGGTCGCGTGAAAATGTCTCTCCGTGCAGCGCTTCGTGATGCGAAGAAGGGCGAAGAGTCCGCTGAAGAGACTGCAGAAGCGTAATTCAGCTAGTTGATTTAACTTATTTTATTGGCCACTGGGGAAACCTAGTGGCCAATTTTTTTTGGTGGGGCGGGGTGTCGAAGGTCTGGAAGGTCATATAATGCATCGCGTGGTCGCGATGGGGGGTATTATTCTAGGGAGGTTTCTTCTGCTGGTGTAGATTCTTTTACTTTGGTGTCGGCGCTGATGAAGAAAATCGTGCCGAGAGTGATGGCTAGAGCTGCTAGTACAGACATGCCGATGAGTACAAAGAGACAGGATTTCATGAAGCTGAGGCTAATCTGTGAATTGAGGATGAGTCGAGGATCTTTGCTGGGTAAATTTTTAATATGTCGAAGTAATTGTTGTTTCTGAACTTGGGTTAAAAGTGTGAAAAAAGATGTTAAAAAATGCTTGCGCTGATTTGGGGATCGTGTAGAAATCCGCCCGCCGCAGGCAACAAAGCGGGTGTAGCTCAGTGGTAGAGCGCGACCTTGCCAAGGTCGATGTCGAGAGTTCGAATCTCTTCACCCGCTCCATTTTCTCTCCGGAGGAAATAAGCATGCAGCAAAGAAAATAACCGATAAAGCGGGTGTAGCTCAGTGGTAGAGCGCGACCTTGCCAAGGTCGATGTCGAGAGTTCGAATCTCTTCACCCGCTCCATCGGATATCAGAAAAAAGCGAACCAAGTAGGTTCGCTTTTTGTGTGTTTAGGTGAGTGGGGTTTTAGGAAATTGTGTCAGCGAGGGTGTCAGCTGGATCGGTAAACGTTATTAAATGGCGCTGAGCGGTTTTTTGCCATTGCAGTTGAGGGGGAGAACGCTCAAATATGTTTCTAAATTTAAATTACTTATTTTGAGAACACGCACCTCTTTGATGCCTCCGGTGGAGGAAACAGTTCGATCGATCGGTCAGGAGTTTATTATCGATGGAGAATTTATCGGAGGGAGTGAAATAGAAGCGGGGCACATTAACGTGACTTATGTGGCGCGCTATCTTCAGATGGATGGTTCGGAGCGACGTTATATTTTGCAGTGTATTAATGGTTATGTGTTTAAAGATCCGGTTGCTGTTGTGCGTAATGTGGAGCGAGTGACGCAACATATTGCGGCGAAGCTTGAGGGTTCTGGTGAGCAATATTTAAAGATGTATCCAGCGCGTCGTGGCGGGCATTTTTATGAAGATGCTAAGGGCAGAGTGTGGCGTTGTTATAATTTTATTGAAGGTTGCCGGAGCTATGATGTGGTCGAGAGTACTGAGCAAGCTTATGAAGCGGCATCGGCATTTGGGCGATTTCAAGATTTAGTCAGTGATCTGGATGTAGCGAGCTTGGTGGAGACTATTCCTAGTTTTCACCACACACCGATGCGTTTTGCTCGACTGATGGATAGAGCTGCTGACGATCCGATAGAGCGATTGGCTGGAGTTGTCGAGGAAGTGCAATTCCTCAAAGACCGGAAAGAGCTTGGGGCTGAGTTAGTGTCGATGATGAAGGGGGGGCTGTTACCAGTGAGGGTGACTCATAATGATACGAAGCTCAATAATGTGATGATGGATGAGAGGAGCGGGCAGGCAGTATGTGTGATCGATCTTGATACTGTGATGCCTGGGCTGGCGGCGTATGACTTCGGTGATTTAGTACGAACTGCGACGAGTGCGGCGGCTGAGGATGAGCAGGACCTTTCAAAGGTCGAGATGCGCATGCCGATGTTTGAGGCGCTCGCGCGAGGGTATATCAAAGCCTGTCCCAGTTTGACTGCTGCTGAGATTCATTCTTTAGTGACTGGGTGCAAGGTGATCACTCTCGAGGTGGCAATACGTTTTTTGACCGATTATCTGGAGGGTGATCTTTATTTTAAGACTGAGCGAGAAGGGCAAAATTTAGATCGAGTTCGAGTGCAGATTACGCTTCTCAAGCAAATGGAGGAGCGTGAGGCTGAGATGGAGGAGATCGTACGGAGGTTTGCCGATTCTGAAAGCTGCGAACTGACGTCAAATTAATTGCTCAAACGGCTTAGTAGCCATTAGTGTCTTGAGGGAAGTGATTTTGTGGAGCTGCTCCGTAGCTGTCACATCGAGCGAAGGGAATGCCAGGGTTAGGGATACTATCGAGCACTGTGTAGCTTCCGCCGAGAGGGCATTGGGGTAATGGACCGATGGCTTTATCGGTGCCGATGACCTCAGTTTCTACGATGCGGGATCCGTAATCGAGAGCTTCAAGGTTTTGATAACTTCTGATGCTCTTTTGAATTTGAGTTATTTGGGCAATGCAGACGGCCTGGCTAGATGAGTTTCTGTAGTAGGAGGCTCCAAGGAAAAGTCCGGATAGTAAGGTGAGTATCATTGATATAACAACAGTAAGCTCGATTAGAGTCACTCCTTTAGGGTGGGTAGGGGATTTCATAGGTGGGGGGATTGGGGTTCTGTAGACAATAGAGGAATTGAAGAGATGAGGCAATAAGGGAGTGTCTGGAATTAGGGGCTCACTACGATTCTGTCGAATTTTACGAATAGGCAGATGCCTGCGGCGCTTGATAGAATTGAGGACGATACTTGGCGGTGGTTCTGCTATTAGGCTTGGACTTTAGTTAAGTATGGTCTGTGGGAGGGTGATTCCTAGGCTGACGATAGGTGTCGCGTTGGTGAACATTGGAGTGCGTAGACTTGCCTACGCTTTGGGGGAGCCTGGCTTCCTGAGGCAGTTGGCGATTGACCGTTGAAGGATCGTTCTGCATAAGTGTTCGTGATGGATAGCTCAAACGGCGCACAGCAAACGATAGATGATTTCCGTGATTTCGGTCAGGGGGCACATATTGATGTCGTTCGCGCGGCTTTAGATGATAATCGAGAATGGTTGCTTAAAGCTCCTGTGTGTAAGACCTTGTCTCATCATAATATTCTTCATGTTGCGGTGATGAAGGCTGGTGAAGGGCTTTCTGTGTCTCGGGCTGAGCAGTCAGGAACCTTTATGTTTGCCTGTACCAAAGGGCAGGGGATGGTGTTGGCGGATGGTCGTTGGAAGCGTGTGAAGGCAGGTGAAGCGTGCTTGTTGCCTCCGTTCGTTGGGAATGCTTTTAAGGCGATTGAAGGGAAGGAATGGGAGTTTTGTTGGGTGCGTTATATCGAATCGAAGGAAACGAAGCCGATTGTTTCCGAGATTTCGCCAGTTCGAGGAGAGTTTGATGGATGGGCGCTCAAGCATGCGATCTTGGGATTACATGCGGAATGCGAGGGGCCTAATTCTGCGGCAATGAGCCATTTATGGACTGAGTTGATTCACCAATATGTGTTAAGTTTTGCGCAACCACATGAGTCTGATGATAGGATGTGGAAGGTGTGGAACGTGGTGGAGCAACATTTGGACAAGGACTGGACTCTGGCAGATCTAGCTCAACTCGCATGTGTGAGTGAGGAGCATCTCAGAAGGCTGTGTAATAAGCAGCTGGGGCGTAGTCCGATTCAGCATTTAACGTTCTTGAGAATGCAGAGAGCGAGTAATCAGCTTTCGACCACCAATGCAAAGATTGAAAATATTGCGAAGTCAGTGGGCTATAGTTCAGCATTTCATTTTTCGAATGTTTTCAGAAAATGGGTAGGATGTCGCCCGTCTGAACACCGCCGCTAGGGGCTGTGACGCTGATGGATGTTGGTGTTTTAATACACTTGCTTTAGCTTTCTTGCAAAAGAGCTTGCGCGTTCTGAGATCCGAGTGTTTACTTCGCGCAGGTAAACATAATAATACTAAGCAACTTTGTAAGGTATTAACCAATTGATCACGATCATGATTCCATCTCACGCACCATTCGACCAGAATCAGCGGGCCGCACTCGAGGCGCTGGTTAAGACGTTTTCGCTTGAGCAGCGCGCGTGGCTCAGCGGTTTTTTGGCAGCACCCGCCGGTGGTGCGCCAGCTGCAGCACCCGCAGCTTCTAAGCCCTTGACTATTTTGTACGGCACTGAGTCAGGTAATTCTGAAGGCCTTGCAGATAAAACTGTCAAAGAGGCGAAGAAAAAAGGTTTCAAAGCTGTCATGAAGAACCTCGCTGATATTTCAGTGAAGGATATTGCTAAGTTTGAGCATATTGGTCTGATTGTTTCGACATGGGGTGATGGCGAACCGCCAGAAGCTGTTGAGGCATTTCATAAGGAATTTATGAGCGCCAGTGTGGATCTTAAAGGGGTGAAGTTTTCTGTTTGTGCGCTAGGTGACACTTCTTACGATAAGTTCTGCCAGACTGGTAAAGATTTTGATGTCCAGCTTGAAAAGCTTGGAGCTGAGCGTGTGGCAGATCGTGTCGACTGTGATGTCGACTTTGATGATGCCTATGCGACATGGAAAGATGCACTTTTTGGAGCACTCGGGACAGCAGAAGCTGCTGCTGCGCCAGCGATCGATTTGGCCGCATTTGGGGCCGCTCCTGCTGTGGAATACGGTCGTAAAAATCCATTCCCAGCCGAGGTGATTGACAATCTCATTCTTAATGGTGAGGGATCCGCTAAGGAAACAATTCATCTTGAGCTCGACCTAGAAGGTTCGGGGCTCGACTACGAAGCGGGTGACGCTCTCGCAGTAGTTCCTGTGAATGCGGATGATGTGGTAGAAGCATTCCTCGCAGCATCAGGTTTGACTGGCTCTGAACAGGTTGAGCTGAAAGGTGAAGACAAGTGCGACTTGAAAGATGCTCTAAAGTACAAGCTCGATATCACTGGGCTTTCCCGTGCGGTGGCGAAGAAGTATTTTGAGCTCTGTAAGAGCGATGAGCTGGGAGTAATCGTGAGCGATGAGAAGAAAGCTGAATTTAAGGATTGGGCATGGGGACGCGAGATTGTTGATCTTCTGGAACTCTATCCAGTGCTGAGACTCAATGCACAGGCACTTGTGAATATTCTTCGCAAGCTTCCTCCTCGTCTTTACTCAATAGCTTCTAGCCCGAAGGCACATCCTGGCGAAGTACACCTTACAGTGGCAGCAGTGCGCTATGAAGGTCACGGCAAAGCTCGTAAGGGCGTGGCGTCTACCTACATTGCTGATGAAGCGAAAAATGGTGAAAAAGTGCAAGTTTACGTGCACAAGAACAAGAATTTCCGCCTTCCTGAGGACACGAATAAACCAGTCATCATGGTTGGCCCTGGAACCGGTATAGCACCATTCCGTGCATTTATCGAAGAGCGTGGAGAAACTGGAGCAAAGGGTGAAACTTGGTTGTTCTTCGGAGACCAACGCTACACCTATGATTTCCTTTATCAGTTAGAGCTACAGGATCATCTGAAGTCTGGAGCTCTTTCTAGGCTCGATGTGGCATTCTCACGCGACCAGCCAGAAAAGGTTTACGTGCAGGACAAGATGCTCGAGCAAGGTGAGGAAATTTACAAATGGCTCGAAGCTGGCGCGTATTTCTACGTTTGTGGTGATGCTGAACGCATGGCTAAGGACGTGAATCAGGCGCTTATTGACATCGTGGCTAAGTACGGTGGTAAGTCGGCTGATGACGCAACGGCATACATCGAAAGCCTCAAGAAGGAGAAACGTTACCAGCGTGACGTCTACTAATCCGCTTCGAGAGAAGCTAGAATACTGAATTTAGAATATAGAATTTTCTTATGAGCGAAGAACAAAAATTATCAGCAAACGAATACCTCAAGGTGGAGTCTAACTACCTTCGTGGGACGCTCGCTGAAGAACTCGCTGACACTTCAACAGGCGGAATCTCAGAAGGTTCCGCGCAAATGGTGAAATTCCATGGTTGCTACGTGCAGGACGATCGCGACCTGCGTGCCAACCGCCGCAAGCACAAGCTCGAGAAGGCGTATAGTTTTCTTATGCGTGTTCGCCTGCCAGGTGGCGTAGTGTCTCCAAAGCAGTGGCTCCAGATGGACTGGATCTCTGAGAATTTTGCTAACAACACACTCAAGCTTACCACGCGTCAGGCATTCCAACTTCATGGCGTGATTAAGTCTCAGCTCAAGCGTACTGTTCAGGAAATGGACAAAGTGGCGCTCGACTGTATTGCTGCATGTGGTGACGTGAATCGTAACGTCATGTGTAATCCGAACCCGCATCTCAGTAAATCACACGCTGAGATGGTGAAGCAGGCACAGGACATTTCTGAGCACCTTCTTCCACAAGGGGGGGCGTACCATGAGATTTTCCTCGATCAGGAAAAGGTGATTTCTTCTGAAGAAGTGGTCGAGCCGATCTATGGCAAGACTTACCTTCCGCGTAAGTTTAAGATCGCGATCGTGATCCCGCCGTCTAACGACTGTGACATCCACGCGAATGATCTTTCTTTTATTGCGATTCAAGAAGGAGAGGAAATCGTCGGTTACAACATCGCTGTCGGCGGTGGTATGGGGATGACTCATGGTGTGGAAACAACATACCCTCGTCTCGCGGACATTATCGGTTTCTGTACTCCAGAGCAGGTGGTAGATGTGGCTGAAAAAGTGATTTTGGTGCAGCGTGACTTCGGGAATCGTTGTGACCGTAAGCAATCACGTCTCAAGTACACGATCGATAGTCGTAGTGCTGAGTGGTTTACTGAAAAGCTCAATGAGTACCTTGGTTACGAGATCGCTCCCGTGCGCCCTTACGAATTTACAACCAATGGCGATAACTTCGGCTGGCACGAAGACGAAACTGGAAACTGGCACCTCAACCTCTTTATCCAAGGTGGTCGCGTGGTGGATTCTCCTGCATTTCCAGTGAAGACTGGACTTCGTGAAATTGCTAAAGTGCTCAAAGGTGAGTTCCGTCTCACAGCGAACCAGAATTTAGCAATTTCTAACATCCCAGCAGAGCAGAAGCCTGAGATTGAAGCGATCCTCGACAAGTATAACATTCTGAAGAGCCACGAGCGTTCTGCGCTCCGCCTTTATTCGATCGCTTGTGTGTCTCTCCCAACATGTGGATTGGCGCTGGCAGAAGCTGAGCGTTACCTCCCAGAGGTGATCACCGAGCTCGAAGAAGTGGTGGAAGAATGCGGTTTGCGACACGACGCGATCACTATCCGTATGACTGGTTGCCCGAATGGCTGTGGTCGTCCGTTCCTTTCAGAAATTGCTTTTGTAGGCCGCGGTCCTGGTCGTTACAATCTCTATCTCGGTGGAGGTCACGCAGGTCAGCGTCTCAATAAGCTCTACCGTCAGGATATGCTTGGTAAAGATGCGAAAGAAATTCTTAAACCAATCATCGAAGACTATGCGAAGAACCGTCAAGACGGTGAGCGTTTTGGTGACTTTGTGATCCGAGCTGGCTACGTCGAAGCGACAGTCAATGGCTTGGATTTCCATAAAAATATTAAATCGGAAGCAATTCCTAGTTAAGACGCCTAGCGGCGTGGTTTTTAAGTGTTAGGTTTTAAGCCTAGCACGATGAAGCCTAGCTAACATTATGAGTGCAGCAGAAGAGAAACTAACAGATGCAGAAATTATTGCGGCTGAGATCGGCGCGAAGAAAGCGGGCGAGCGTATTCAGTGGCTTTATGAAACCTATGGGGATCGCGTGATGGCGAGTACCAGCTTTGGTTTGCAGGCTGCAGTGATGTTGCATTTGATCAGTGAAAACGCTCCCAAAATGCCGGTGGCATTTGTCGACACAGGCTATCTTTTCCCTGAGACATACAAGTACATGGAAACGCTGATGGAGCGATTCAATGTTGATCTCCGAGTGTACAATCCGAAGTTGACTGCTGCGCGCCAAGAAGCGCTTTACGGCAAGCTTTGGGAGCAAGGTGAAGAAGGCAATACCAAGTATGGCGTGATCAATAAGGTCGAGCCGATGGACCGTGCGATCAAAGAGATTGGTGCGGATATTTGGCTATCAGGACTTCGCCGCACACAATCGAGCACGCGCCAAGACCGCCCTTTTGCCGAGCAGCAAAGTGCGACAATTAAAGCGTACCCGATTCTTGATTGGGCCGATGCACAAGTAAATGTGTATTTCCATATGCATGACCTTCCTCGCCACCCTTTAGAAGAAAAAGGCTATGTGACGATGGGAGATTGGCATTCGACTGTCCCTGCTACAGATGGAATGAGCGCTGAAGAGACTCGCTATGGCGGCCAAAAATTTGAATGTGGTCTCCATTTAGATAATGGAAGCAGTGACTTCCAGATTTAAGCGCTTAGGAAAACCTATTTTACTGTGCCAGTTTGATTGAGAGTTGATCTGCCTGTTTGTTAATAACCTGTCACAAATTTTCGAATTTACCACTGGCCAAAGGGTGGTTCGGATGGGAAAGTTTGGGCGTTAAATTTCTAACATTATAAACACTATGGCACTTCTAGCACAAAACATGGTAGATACAGTAGGCAACACGCCACTGATCAAACTCAACAAACTTACGGAAGGTCTCGATGCAGAGATTTACGTAAAAGGCGAATTTTTCAACCCACTCTTCAGTGTCAAAGATCGTATCGGTAAAGCGATGATCGAGACTGCAGAAAAGGATGGTTCACTCAAGCCAGGTGGTACAATTATTGAACCAACATCTGGTAACACAGGTATCGCGCTTGCATTCGTAGCGCGCGCAAAAGGTTATAAGTGTATCCTCACTATGCCTGAGACAATGTCTCTCGAGCGCCGCGTTCTTCTTCGTTTGCTCGGCGCCGAAATCGTTCTTACACCTGGGCCAAAAGGCATGGGTGGAGCGATTGCGAAAGCGAAGCAACTTCTCGCAGAAGATCCAACAGCATTTGGTCCTTCTCAGTTTGATAACCCAGCAAACCCACAGGTTCACCGCGAAACAACAGCGGAAGAAATTTGGGAAGCTCTCGATGGTGACGTTGACTTCCTCGTCGCAGGTGTTGGTACTGGCGGCACGATCACTGGTGTTTCTGAAGTGATTAAATCACGCAAAGAAGGCTTTAAGACTTATGCTGTAGAGCCAGAAAACTCCCCAGTTATTGGTGGTGGTTCTCCTGGTCCTCACAAAATTCAGGGTATTGGCGCAGGTTTCATTCCTGGAAACCTCAACGTTGATACTGTGGACGGTACGATCACTGTGACCAACGAAGATGCATTTGAAACAGCACAGAAACTTGCTCAGGAAGAAGGCCTTCCAGCTGGTATTTCCACAGGTGCAAACGTTTGGGCAGCGATCGAACTAGCGAAGCGTCCAGAAGCAAAGGGCAAGAAGATTGTAACCATTGGGTGTTCTAGCACGGAGCGTTACCTCTCTACTCCACTTGCTGAGAAAGTGCGTGAGGAAGTCGCAAATCTTCCTGTATCTGAAATCGAGTAATTCGATAGTATTACAACTCAAATTTTAAAAGCTCACAGCGAAATGCCGTGGGCTTTTTCTTTTCCTTTTTGCAAGTGCTGTTAGCTTTGCTGCGACATGGATGGGCTAATCAAATCTGTAGAAGCTGGAGAAGAACTGAACCGAGAGCAGATCACTGCTGCTGCTGACTTTTTGTTGAGTGAAGACGCTGTGGTTGAGAAGAAGGTACGTTTTCTAAAAGGGCTTTCGGCGAAAGGGGAAACTCCTTTTGAGATTGCTGGCTTCGTGGAGAGTTTCCTTGAACGCGCGATAGATCCTGGGACGCTGGAAATGGAGTTTGATGGTCCGACGATCGATGTCTGTGGAACTGGTGGCGATAAGTTGAATTTGTTCAATGTCTCGACAACGAGCATGTTTGTGATCGCGGCGGCTGGAGCGACAGTCGTGAAGCACGGTAATCGTGGCATAACTTCTAAAAGTGGCGGAGCTGATGTGTTAGAAGCGTTAGGAATTCGTTTGGACATTTCTCCAGAGACTTTCCAGCAATGTTTGAAAGAGGCAGGCGTCGGTTTCCTATTTGCGCAGATGTATCATCCGGCGTTTAAAGTCGTAGCCCCTGTGCGAGCTGAACTGGCCAAGGATGGGGTTCGAACCATTTTTAATTTGATTGGGCCTTTATTGAATCCAGCGCGCCCACAGTGCCAATTGATCGGCGTGTGCGATGATAGTTTGGTTCCTGCGTTCGCAGAAATCCTTCAACGGCTCGGTCGTGAATCGGCATGGATTGTCAATGGTCGTACGGCTGATGGTCGCCCTGTGGATGAAATGAGTTTGATGGGTGATAGCAGAATCAACAAGTCTGGTAGCTTTCAGAACCTCGTGGAGGAGACCGTGCAACCTGAAGATTTTGGTCTTAAGCCTTGTTCAGAAGAAGACCTCAAAGGAGGTGATGCGGAAGTGAATGCGCAGATTCTTGTAGATATCCTCTCAGGAAAAGATAGTGGAGCGAAGCGTGACATGGTCTTGCTGAATGCTGGTGCTGGACTCGCCTGTGCGGGGTTGGTTGACGATATTGCAGAAGGCGTTGATATGGCACGCAAGTTGATTGATTCAGGCCAAGCGCTTGAACGTTTACGGAAGTTGCAGACTATAGCTATTTGATCAGGTAGGGCGTTGGTTTTTTATCATGTGTGTGCATTTTCCGGTTAGAGATTAGGAACCTTTATGAAGTCTTGTATTCTCTGGTTTCGAAAAGATTTACGTTTGAGTGATCACCCAGCGCTGGATTATGCCATCGAGGAAGGTTATTCGATTCTACCTCTATACATTTTTGAGGACGCAGAGGCGTGGCCGATGGGGGAGGCGAGTCGTTGGTGGCTGCATCATGCGTTGATGGATTTGGGTGAGCAGTTAGATGGATTTGGGGCGAAATTACACATTGTTGATGGCTCAAAAGAGGCTCATCAGACGCTGTCTGCACTAGTAAAAAAAATCGATGCGGATGCTGTCTTTTGGTCGCGTCGTTATGAGGCGGAAAGCATTCTGCAAGATTCTGAAATAAAGAAAGAATTGATGGCCAGTGGGGTGCTGGTGAAGAGTTTTTCAGCGAGTTTGATTAATGAGCCATTTAATGTGTCGAATCAATCTGGCAAGCCGTATAAGGTTTTCACTCCGTATTGGAAAAAATGTCGTGAAATTCCATTGCGAGAGCTCACTCAGCCTGATCTTTCGAAGGCATCGTGGCAGAAGCTGGAAGATGGATTGACGGTGGAAGAGCTTGAGTTGTTACCGAGTCTTTCGTGGGATGATGGGTTTTATGAAATGTGGGATCCTCATAGATCTGGAGCTGCAAGTCTTTTGAACCAGTTAGGAGATGGACGAGCTGCAGCATATAGCGAAAATCGGGATATGCTGGCTGAAAGTGGAACTTCACGCTTGAGCCCATACTTGGCTTTTGGACAAATCAGTCCGATTGAGATTATTCATGCTCTCAGTGAGGTGAAGGCTGAGGATTACCTTCGTCAGCTTTATTGGAGAGATTTTTCTTATCATCTTCTCTATCATTTTCCAAAGACGGATAAAGAACCTTTGAGGGAGGAATGGAGGCTTTTCCCTTGGGGTGTGGATGAGAAAATCGTTGGTAAGTGGCAGCGAGGTGAAACTGGTTACCCTGTGGTTGACGCAGCTATGCGTGAGTTATGGCATACTGGCTGGATGCACAATCGAGCGCGGATGATAGTAGCGTCCGTATTGGTGAAGCATTTTCAGCAAGACTGGATGGTGGGGGCTCAGTGGTTTTGGGACACGCTAGTCGATGCGGATTTAGCAAACAATACGATGGGATGGCAATGGAGTGCGGGCTGTGGAGCTGATGCTGCACCGTATTTTCGGGTGTTTAATCCTGTGACTCAGGGACAAAAATTTGACCCTGATGGGATTTATATTCGGAAATATGTTCCTGAGCTGAGTGCTCTCCCTAACAAGTATATTTATTGTCCGTGGGAAGCTCCGAGTGCGTTATTAGAAGACTGTGGGATCGTACTCGGGCAGAGTTATCCTCAACCAATATTGCTGCCATCGGAAGGTAGAAAGATGGCCTTAGACGCTTATCAAGCATTTAAAAATAGCCTAGAAGCCAGGCAAGGGTAGCTACGGAGTGAGGAGTTCTTGGGCTGATTGGTATTCTAATTGATGGCTACGAGCGACGGCCTCGCAGGTGAGTCTGTTATCGAAGCAGTTGATGCCTTTCAACAGCTCTGGCCGTTTTTCAGTGGCAGCTTTTAGACCGAGATCAGCTATTAGAGTTATCCAGCTGTGAGTTACATTGTTGAGTGCTTGGGTGGCAGTGCGTGCATAGGCTGCAGGCATGTTAGCTACGCAATAGTGCACGACACCTTCTTCGATGAAGGTGGGTAATTCGTGGGTGGTAGCTCTTGTAGTTTCTGAGCAACCGCCTTGATCCACCGCGATATCGACAAAGACTGACCCTGGCTGCATGAGCTTGAGCATATCGCGAGTGATGAGTTTTGGAGCTGCAGCACCCGGCAATAGAATGGCTCCGATAACGAGATCGGCGCGCACTAGGAGTTCGCTGAGATTTGCTTCGGTGGAATACAGTGTCTGAATGCCTTCCATAGTGATATCGAGGAAACGCATGCGTTTGAAATCGACTTCGAGGATGGTGACGTCAGCGCCAATTCCTTTTGCGACACGCGCGGCATTCACACCAGCAGTGCCGCCACCGATTACTACTACGCGTCCGCGGGCCACTCCTGGAACCCCTCCGAGTAGAATGCCGCGGCCGTTATTGTGCTTTGCCAAGTGGTAGCTACCGACGATAGCTGACATGCGACCCGCGATCTCTGACATCGGTTCTAACAATGGGAGATGACCGTGGACTTCGATCGTTTCGTATGCGATCGCTGTGCAGCCAGAGGCGAGGATTGACTCGGTGAGTGTTTTGTTCGCAGCGAGATGGAGGTAGGTGAATAGAATGTGCTGCTCATTGAGTAAATCGATTTCAGCGGGTTGAGGCTCTTTGACTTTCACAATCAGTTGAGCGTGCTCGAAAACTTCTTTAGCTGTTTCTAATATTTGAGCACCAGCGGCTATGTATTGCTCATCGCTGTAGCTTGAACTCATACCAGCGCCTTGCTGGACGAAGATGTGGTGGCCCTTTTTTGTGAGTTCGCTGACTGTAGCCGGAATCATAGAGACGCGGTGCTCTTGACTCTTGATTTCAGTTGGAATGCCGATGTTCATAGAATTCTCTTAGTGGAAGAGTTTAAACCATATCGGCATGGATTGTTAGCATAGAAGTATTTAATCCTTTGACGCTTTGGGGTCGAGGGCGTCGCGCAATCCGTCGCCGAGGAAGTTGAGAGCGAAGAGAGTGAGGGAGAAGACGATACTCGGAATGATGAGTAAGCGTGGATAAGTCTCCATGTAGTTAGAGCCTTCTTTTAGGAGTATTCCCCATGAGCTGTTAGGTGCTTCAATTCCTAGGCCGAGATAAGAAAGGGTTGCCTCGGTGAGGATGAATCCAGGAACTGTGAGTGTCGCATAGACAATGATGGGACCGAGCATATTAGGAAGGATGTGGCGAGTTAGGATACTGGTGTGACTTAGGCCTAATGAGATCGCGGCTTCGACAAATTCTTGATTTTTTACTGAGATAGCTTGAGCGCGTGCGATGCGCGCCATGGTGAGCCAGCCGAGGGCGCTGATGGCGATGAAGAGAGGGATGAGGTCGGCGAACTTTTCTACGAACTTTTCGTTCCACTGCCACTCATTGATTAAAAAGGTCGAGAGCACCTCGATGTGCTCTGAGATGAGGAGAGAAAAGAGGATGACTACGATGAGGAAAGGCAGTCCGTAGAGAATGTCGACGATACGCATCATGAGGCTGTCGGTTCTGCCACCAATGTAGCCAGCGATCGCTCCGTAGCAGACGCCGACGATGACCGAGAGTGTGGTGGCGACGAGTCCAACGAGAATTGAAACCTGTCCACCTAAGAGGAGGCGGGCGAGGAGGTCGCGGCCAACTTGGTCGGTGCCGAGCCAATGCTCCGCATTGGGGGATTGGAAGGTGTTTGTTAGGTTTTGGGTGTTGGGGTCTTTGATGAATCCGAACAAGGGGACGATGAAGCAGAAGACTCCAATGATCAGGAGTACGATGAGACTCGCGGCGGCCATGTGGTTCTTACGCAGTCTGTACCATGCGTCTGACCAGAGGGAGTTGCCCGATGTGGGATTGATGGATGGTGAGCTCATGGAAGTCTAGGCGTTTGCGTTACGTAGGCGTGGGTTGAGGAAAACCAGAGCAATGTCTGCGGCGAGGTTGGCGAGAACGATGAGTGAGCCAAAGAGGATGACTACGCCTTGGAGCAGGAAGTAGTCGCGCTCGAGGGTGGCATTGACAAAATGAAGGCCCATCCCTGGGACTTGGAAGATGGTTTCGATGATGAAGGATCCTGTGATGAGGGCTGCGAATGCGGGGCCGATGAAGGCGATGGCAGGGATAATGCCGCCGCGGATAGCGTGCTTAATGATGATTGAAGTCTGGCTGACCCCTTTGGCGTGGGCTGTACGGATGTAGTCTTGATTGAGCACTTCTAACATCCCTCCGCGGGTAATGCGGGCGAGGTAGGCGCCGGTTCCTAAACCTAATGTTAAAGCAGGGAGAAACCAATCAAATGGGTCTCCCCAGCCTGCGACTTTAAGAAAGGGGATGCGGGTGGCGAGCTGACCGGCTAAGATGGGGCCGATCACGAAGGAGGGAATACTGATACCAATCATGGCGACAACCATGGTGCCGTAGTCGATAATGGAATTCTTTTTCAAAGCGGAAATGATGCCTGCAGGAATGCCGATACAAATGGCGATGAGCATTCCGCAGATTCCGAGGATAAAGGATGCAGGGAAGGAATGTTTGATGATTTTTGAGACAGGTTGTTCTTTCGTGGCTGAGAAGCCCATTTCGCCTTTGCTCAGAGCTGCGAGATAGATGACAAATTGTTGAGGGATCGGTTTATCAAGTTGGAAGCGCTCTTTGTTCTTTTGGACAATGTGTTCGGCGTGGGATTTCTCGCCTGAGAAGGGATCTCCTGGCATGAGGCGCACCGCTGTGAAGGTGATGGCGAGTAGGCAGAATACCACAATGATTCCCTGGCCTAGGCGGCTGATGATCGTGCGTAGCATGAGAGATTATTGTTTTTTCTGTTGTGGGACTAATTCCACGAACTTGTAGGGATGGTTGTTGAGAAGCAATGGCTCCCAGCCTTTTACCGAAGGGTGAAGGAGATAATTGGTGGTGAACCAGTAGACTGGAATGATAGGCATTTCGCTGAGGAAAATGGCTTCAGCTTGCTCGAGCTTGCGAATGCGCTCAGTGGGGTTTTGAATTTTTTCGGCTTCGTGAAGAGTTGCTTCATAGTTGGCATTCGACCAGCCTGTGCGGTTGTTGCCGTCTCCTTTTTTCCACATGTCGAGGAAGGTCGTAGGGTCTGGGTAGTCGCCGATCCAGCCGCCAGTTGAGATATCGTAGTCGAGGTTACTCATGCGATCGAGATAGGTTTTCCATTCGCGTTGTTGGATTTCGATGTCGATTCCTAGATTCTTTTTCCACATGTCTTGAAAGGCTTCAGCCATGATCTTAGAGGTTTCTCTATCAGTTGTTAGCAAAACAAGTTTGAGCTTACTCGGGTCAGCAATATTTGCTTTATTGAGGAACTCTTTGGCCTTTTCTGGATTGTAGGATGTCGCTTTTGGCGGTTGGTATTCGCCCATCGGCGGAGTGAGACCGTAGGCCGCTGTTTGTCCTCCTTTGAGGATGTTATCAATGATGGATTGAGAATCGATAGAGTAAGCAAGCGCTTTGCGCAGGTTGATGTCTTTGAGCTTCTCGCTGGTGACATTGAGGCGGAGGAAGCTGGAGCCGAGGTAGGTTTCTTGGCGGAGGCTTTCGGGGCTTTCAGTCTTTGAGTATTCGATCATTTCAGGTGCGAGCCCGTAGGTCACGTGAAGCTGATCGTTAAAGAACATCCGAGCTTCGGTGTATTGGTTCATGACGGGGAGGAAGCGAATGCCTTTGAGTTTGACGGTTTCACTGTCCCAATAGTAGGGGTTTTTCTCTACGAAGATTTGGTCATTAAATTTCCAAGTTTTGAGCTGGAACGCGCCATTGCCGACGATGTTTCCTTCATCGGTCCAGACATTGTTAGGTGTGGTCATTTCGCCGTATTTCAGAACGATGTGCTTGGGGACGGGGTACCACGTGTAGTGCTTGGTGAGGTCGGGAAGGAAAGGGATGGAGGCACGGAGTGATATTTTAAGGGTGTGTGAATCTAGGGCTTCGACTCCGACGGTGGAGAAGTCTGTTGTTTCCCCTTTATTGAAATCCTCTGCTCCTACGATGTAATAGAGCATGGAGGCATATTTCGCGGCAAAGTCTGGAGAGAGGATGCGCTGATAGGCGAAGAGGAAATCTTCTGTAGTCACAGCGTGGCCATCTGACCATTTCCCATTTGGTTGGAGATGAAAGGTCCATTCGGTAAAGTCCTCATTAGAACTCCATTTTTCTGCAGCACCAGGGAGGTGCACGCCTTCTTTCGAGGGGTGCTCGACGCAGAGTCCTTCAAAGATTGAACGGATGATATTGCTTTCAATGACGCCCGTGACGACTTGTGGATCGAGCGATTGCGGCTCACTGCTATTGCCAATGACGAGCACACGCTGAGCTGTGTATTTCTCGATAGGCGTTTCATCTTGGCAGCTAGTGAAGCAGAGGAGAGCTGCGAAGAGGATGAGTAGATTTGTGAGTCTGCGCATTACTGATGAGTAAGGTGAATAAAGTTTGGTCATCTTGCAGCCTTTTTCTTTGGTGATTTCTAGATTTAATTTCCAAAGGTGTCCTTGATTTTGCATCTGGCCTCACCTAGATAGTTGTTAGCTTGCTCATATTCGCAGATTAAGCTGACACAAGATTTTCATGAAAGCCTACTTCATACGCCGACTTTTACTCGTGCTGCCGACATTGATTGGGGTGACTTTGATTGTCTTTACGGTGACTCGATTTGTGCCGGGAGGACCATTGGAAAAGGCGCTTCAAGCTGCAGCCGCTGCAGATGATCAAGGGCAATCTAACAGCGATGGCAAGAGCTCGGTGCTATCGGATGAAGATATCGAGGAAATGGAGGAGTTGTACGGTCTAGATAAACCGATACTCACTGCATACGGGCAGTGGTTGGGTGTTCTGCCGAAGGAGGATTTAATCATTAAAAAAGAGTACGAAGGGCAGTCGATCGATCCAGAAGTGGATGCTCTAACTGAAGCTCGTTTGGTACTGCGAGGAGATGATCGGACGGTTTCCGTGGTACGTGAGAGTGGTGAAGTGAAGAGCTTTACTTATGTAAATGGTGAGGAAATTGGCAAAGACCCTCGCGAGGACGGTTGGTCGGTGCGGATCGAGTCACCGGCAGATCGTGTGGAGCGCAAAGCGCGACGCGAGGGCAAAGATGCTGAGGATATTCAGGAGCGGTACAGTTACCGGGCGGTGGTGTTTCAAAAGCGCTTCGCTGGTTTGCTACAAGGTAATCTTGGTAGGTCTTCGGTTTACGGGGATTCAGTTTGGTCGATGATTTTGGAAAGGGTACCAATCGCGCTCTATTTTGGTGTGCTGTCGACAGTGATTATTTATGGCGTTTGTATACCCTTGGGAGTGGCGAAGGCTATTTACCACCGGACGGTGTTTGATAACTTGAGCTCGATTTTAATTTTTATCGGGTATGCGGTTCCCGGCTTTGCCTTAGGAGCAGTGTGCGTGGTGTATCTAGGTGCGCGGATGAATTGGTTCCCAATCTTCGGGCTCACGAGCGAGGGCTTCAGCGACATGAGTGTGTGGGAGCAATTTAAAGATTTGGCGCACCATACGGTCTTGCCTCTGATCTGTTATGTGGTGAGTGGCTTTGCCTACCTCACGATGATGATGAAAAATAACCTGATGGATAATCTTTCGGCTGATTACATTCGTACTGCAATGGCGAAGGGTGTGAGCTTTAAGAAGGCGGTGGTGGGGCACGCGTTCCGCAATTCCTTCATTCCGATCGCGACTGGCTTGGGCGGTTTGATTACTTTGTTTGTGGGAGGAAGCATGTTGGTTGAGAAGGTTTTTGATATTCAAGGATTTGGAATGCTCCAGCTGCAGGCGGTACAGAACAATGATTACCCAGTGGTGTTAGGGACGCTGACGGTGAGTGCCTTTTTGATGTTGATAGGAAATATATTGTCGGACTTCATCGTGTCATTGGTCGATCCACGCATTAAATTTAATTAACAAAAGTATGCGTATATTTGCTTGGATTCTACTCGTGTTCACCGTCTTGGCCTTAGTGGCTGAGTTTGCGGGCTTGCATTTGCCATCGGTGAGCTGGGCATTTAATAGTTCTTACGATATTGCATCGCTTCATTTCAGGAATGAAGATGGGGATGTGGTGGCTTGGTTTGGTTATTTGGTGTCAGCACTGAGTTTAGTTATCAGTGGAGTTATTTTAAAATGGGTACCAGCTGGTAGACGGATGACGCCAACGAACAAGCGACGCTTAGAGCGGTTTTTTAGCATCCCACGTGGTTCTATTTCGCTGGGAATTATTGGAGTGTTAGTGTTGCTTGCTGGTTTGGATCAAGCGCTAGTCGGAAAGAAGGCGTTGTATTTGAATTATGGTGACGAGGTGTATTTCCCGGCATTTGAGCGAAAGATTGTGACGGGGGAAGATCTTGGATTGAAAGGAGATGCGGCGAAAGCTGAGGTGAATTATAGGGAGCTTGCGGAGTTGATTGATGAAGAAGGTGGCGGAAGCATTCTGATGCCATTGATTCCTTACGATCCTACTTTGGATACGGTGGCCCCGCTTTTTAAAGCTCTGGAGGAAAAGCAGGCTGTGTTATTAGACGAGCATGGTGATCCGATGCAGGGGCAAGTTTCTACTCTGTACGACGAGGACACATCGAAGCGTCACATGATTTATGAATACCGTGCGGGAGTGAAGAATGGTCGGGCTGTCGGTCGCATGCCTAGTGGTGAGCCAGTGTATGAAGCGCAGTACCGCGAAGGGAAGTTAGTCGATGGTTCAGAAAGCTATACTGGTGAGGGCAGTATGGAGGAATTTTTAGCAGCTGGTGATGGGGTGTTAGGACGGGTGTTTTTCCACGCGGCTCCGCCGAATTGGCAGGCTGGCCATTACTTTGGTACGACTCCGCAGGGCAATGACTTGGTAGCGTACCTCTATGGCGGGCTACAGTTGAATATCCGAGCGGTATTGATTTTTATACCGATTATTTACTGTATTGGAATTTCAGTGGGATTGGTCATGGGTTATTTCGGTGGCGTGTTTGATATCGTGGTCCAGCGATTCATTGAGATATTTTCGACGATTCCCTTTTTGTTTGTGGTGATCATTTTCGGAAGTGTGATTCCGGCTGAGAACCGAGGGCTGGGCATGATATTGTTGATCCTCATATTATTTGGCTGGATGGGGATGACCTATCTGATGCGCACTGCGGCTTTGAAAGAGAAAGCGAGAGACTACATTGCTGCAGCGAGGGTTTCAGGGGCATCGACTTCACGGATTATTTTCACCCACATCTTGCCTAACACGGTGGCGATCTTAGTTACCTTGGTGCCTTTTAGTGTCTCCTCGGTAATCTTATCGCTCAGCTCGTTAGACTATTTAGGCTTTGGTTTACCACCACAATTTGCGACTTGGGGGAATTTGTTGAATGCGGGATTGAGTAATTTATCCAAGCCATGGTTGGCGTCTTCTGCATTCTTGGCATTGGTGAGCACCTTAATTTTGGTCACTTTTGTGGGTGAGGCAGTGCGGGAAGCGTTCGATCCTAAGAAATTTACAACCTACAAATAATGAAATTTGCTAAGTACATTCTGCTAGGAATTGTGATCGCACTTGTGACTGCAGGTTGTGGTGAGCGCGAGAGTGCGGCAGATCACGAACTGGGTTTTGACGCATTTGTTCCGCAGTACAACGCGAGTGTGAATCAGTGGTTGAGCGACCAGATCAGAGCTATCGACCAACAGTTAGAACAAGTCCGTTCAGAGTTAGAGAAATCCCAGGACGCCGCCGCTCGTCAGATGTTCGAAGATAAACTGGCGGATCTTGAAAACGAGCTCAACAAGCACCAACGCCGACTAGACCACGGAGAGTATTTTTCATTTAAATCCTTAGAGGACCTTCCCGCTGGTTTGGTTTGGGAGGACGGAATGGACAATCCTGAGATTGGTGACCCGCGTGCTCAAAAGGGAGGAGTCTTTAGAAATTACATTCCGAACTTTCCTGAGACCTTGCGTCCTTTTGGTAAAAACTCGAATCACGCATTTCGTGGATCGTTGTACGACGAGATAGGTATGGGGCTGGTGGGTCTTCATCCAATAACCAATAAATTCATTCCAGCTTTAGCGAAGGAGTGGGCGCTCGGCGCGGATGGTCGAACTGTGTTCTACCGACTGGACCCGGACGCTCGTTACTCCAATGGAGAGAAAGTGCGGGCGAAGGATTTTATGGTAGCATGCTATATTCGTCTTTCTGACAATGTGAGTGCGCCTTTTCAAAAGCAATACTATCGGGCGCAGATTGCGAATGTGACTGTTTACAGTGAAGATACCTTGTCGATTAGTTTGCCGGAGAAGAAGCCGCTGTTGCCATTGTATGCGAATCTTTCGCCAGCGCCTCCTGGGTTCTATAAAGAATATGGGCCTGATTACGCTGAACGTTACCAATGGAAAGTGGAACCTACGACAGGAGCTTACACAGCGCTTCCTGAGGATGTTAAAAAGGGAAAAAGTATTAGCCTCACACGGGTGAAGGACTGGTGGGCTAAGGATAAGAAATTTTACAAGTATTCTAACAATGTTGACCGTATCCACTACCAAGTGGTGCGCGAACCCTCGAAGGCATTTGAGCTATTTCGGGTGGGTGAGTTGGACACTTTTTCACTCGGTGAACCATCGTACTGGTACGATAAAATGGAGATCCCAGAGTATTTCAATGGATATATCGTTAAGGCGCAGTTTTACAATGTGTACCCGCGGGTGCCGCGTGGATTTTATTTGAATGCTTACGACTCAAAGTTGGCTGATATCAATGTACGACGAGGAATCGCACATGCGATGAATTTTCAAAAGGTGAATACGATCTTATTTCGAGGAGATGCGGAGCGGGCGCAGCAATTTAGTGAAGGCTTCGATGAATTTACCAATCCGAATATTAAGGCGCGCGAGTATTCGATTGAAAAAGCGAGGGAGTATTTCGCTGAGGCGGGATACACTCGGAGTGATAATGAAGGCTACTTGATCAATAATCAGGGACAGCGACTGGAGGTGGAGTTTTCTTGGGCAACTTCTATTCCTTTGTGGAATCAAATGATGGCCTTACTGAGTGAGGATGCAAAAAAGGCGGGATTGAAGATGTTGTTAGATGGGCAACAGCCGAGTGTAAATTTTAAAAAATTGTTAGAGAAGCGTCATCAAGTCGGCTTCCTCGGATGGGGCGTGTCACCGCCATTTCCTCGTTATTTCCAGTTTTTCCATTCGTCGACTGCTTTTGATGAGAAGGGGAATCCGAAGCAACAGACGAACAATATGACTTTGTATACCAGTGAGAAGTTGGATGAGCTGACGAAGACAGAACGGAATGCGACTGATCTCGATATTCTGAAAAAGGCCTCGTGGGAGATTCAGCAGATTGTGCACGATCAAGTGTTATACATTCCAGGGTTGATGACGACTTACAGCAGGATGGCATATTGGGATTGGATCAAATGGCCACAGACAAAGCTGTATGAATTTAGCTCACCGAAGGTGTATTATCCGGTAGAGAATTATTTGTATTGGATCGACCCGAAGGCGAAGGAGCGAGTGTTAGAGGCGCGCCGTAAGCGAGCGGTGTTAGAAGAGAAGAACTATGTGTTTGATTTATACAGGGATGGAGTTCCGCCATTGGAAGAGCTGGAGAAACGGAAATCGAGGGCTGTAAAGTAATGAAGCAGGAGGAAAATATACTCGAGGTGAAGAAGCTGGTGACGGGATTCAGTATGGACCGTGGATGGTTGCGCGCAGTGGATGGAGTCAGTTTTAATGTGCCGAAGGGCAAGACAGTTGGGATCGTAGGTGAGTCTGGTTGTGGGAAATCCGTGACCGCTATGTCGGTTGTGGATTTGTTACCAAAACCGATGGGGCAGGTGGAAAGTGGTGAGATTCTGTTTAAAGGTCGCGATCTGAGAAAAGTTGAGCACGATGAGTATTATAAGATCCGTGGTGGTGAGATCGGAGTGATTTTCCAGGAGCCGATGACGGCATTGAATCCTGTGCATAAGATAGGTAGGCAGATTTCTGAGGTATTGCTTCTGCACACGGATATGAGCAAAAAGCAAGCGTGGCAGGAATCGATCAAAGTTCTGAAGAGTGTGGGGATCCCAGCACCCGAGCGACGGGTGAATGAGTATCCACATCAGCTCTCTGGTGGGATGCGGCAACGGGTGGTGATCGCGATCGCCTTAGCATGTAAACCGGATTTGTTGATCGCTGATGAGCCGACGACGGCGTTGGATGTGACGGTGCAGTCTGAAATTTTAGCATTGATCAATCGGCTCCAAGAGAAAATGGGAATGTCTGTGATCATGATTACACATGACATGGGGGTGATTGCCGAGACCTGTGATGAAGTGGTGGTAATGTATGCTGGGCGTGTGGTCGAGCGTGGGCCAGTGAGAGAAATTTTCAAAAAACCGCAATATGCGTATACTCAGGCTTTGTTAGCGTCGATCCCTAAGCTGGAGACTGAAGGCAAATCTGAGCTGGTGACGATTCCTGGGACTGTGGCGTCGATCACGGATTTTGTTGAAGGCTGTCGTTTCTGCCAACGCATGGGTGTGGGCGTAGAAAAACTAACAGAACGTCCAGAATTAGTAGAGCTTTCTGAGAATCATTGGGTAGAAGATTGTCCATCCTGTAATTTAGCCCGTAGCGCAAATGTCTAAGTTGTTAGAAGTTAAAGATTTAAAAATGCACTTTCCTGTTCGCGGGGGAGTGACTTTGAAAAAAATGGGCGCAGTGAAAGCTGTCGACGGGGTTTCTTTTTTTGTAAGACCGGGGAAACCCTTGGTCTTGTGGGTGAGTCTGGATGTGGGAAATCTACGCTGGGCAAATGCTTAGTACGTCTCTACGAACCAACTTCGGGGAATATAGTGCTCGAATCGGCGGATATTAGTGAGCTTTCTCAGAAGAATTTACGTCCATTGCGACGGGATATTCAGATGATGTTTCAAGATCCAGCTGAGAGTCTTAATTCGCGTTTTTCAGTTAGGCAAATTGTGCGAGAACCCTTGGATATACAAAAAATTGGTACGAAGGCGGAGCGCAATGCGAAGGTCGATGAGTTGCTTAAGAAAGTCGGCTTACCTGCGAGTGCGGCGGATAAATTCCCAGATGAATTTTCTGGGGGGCAACGTCAGCGGATCGGGGTGGCTCGTTCGATTGCATTGAACCCTAAAATGTTAGTGCTAGATGAACCTGTGTCAGCGCTCGATGTTTCGGTGCAGAGCCAGGTTCTTAATCTGTTAGTGGATCTGCAGAAAGAGATGAACATAGCCTATCTGTTCATTGCGCACGACTTGGCAGTGGTGAAGCATATTTCTGACCGGGTGGCGGTGATGTACCTAGGGAAGATTGTTGAGCTGGCTGATTCTGAGACGATTTATAAGAATCCACGCCATGCCTATACTAAGGCTTTGCTGTCGGCGATTCCGCACGCGGATCCAGATTACGTGAGTAAAAGAATTCGGTTGGGGGGCGAGGTTCCTTCACCGATTGATCCGCCAAAGGGCTCGGCCTTTGGTCACCGGATTAATCACCCGTGCTACGAAGAAACCATTGGTATGGAAATGCCGCTGGTAGAAATCACGCCTGAGCATTGGGTAGCGGCAGATCCGTGCAGCCTTAGTGAAGAGGATTGGGAAAAAGCAAAAGATATTGTGAAATAAGGGGAGAATCGCTATTCAGGACATTTGATTCCGAACTCTTTTTCTAGCATGAGATCGAGATCGGCTTTTCCTGGGCCGAGGCATTCGGCTTTGCCTAGTCTGACAATTTGGACGAGTTTTTCGCTTTTGCCGATGGCTAAGAAGACGTCTTTTCCGATAGGAAGATCGGAGTATCTTGTGGCTGACACTTTTCCAAAAAATCTTCCATCGCCTTGAGGGCTGGTCATGACTTCGGCTGTTTCAGTTGTGAAGTTTTCAAAACTTGAGCGAATGGCTGTGTCGATGTATTCTTGGATTTCTTGGGTGTCCATGTCAGAGCTTGTGCTTATCGGGAGAATGAGGAAAGCTGTTATTTGTTAGATCGCGAGAGCTCGTTCGATGATGTCGAGTGAGAGCTGATATTTGTCAGCTTTAGGAAGGGGTTCGGTGTGTTCAGCAAAGATGAGTGCAACTTCGTTTTCGCTAGAATCGAAGCCGATGTCTTTTCGGGAAACATCGTTAGCAACGACAAAGTCACAGCCCTTTTTTTGTAGCTTAACTCGTGCGTTTTTTTCGACATTTTCAGTTTCAGCCGCGAAGCCGATTAGGGTGCCTTGATAGCCGAATACTTCTCTCGCTGAACCGAGAATGTCGGGGTTTTTGATGAATTCGATGGTGAGTGTGTCGCCTGTTTTTTTGATTTTCTGATCAGGGACATGGGCTGGTCGGTAGTCCGCGACAGCAGCGGCGAAGATGGCGATGTCGCTTTTGCCAATGTAGCGCTTGACGGCCTCGTACATTTCAGCCGCAGTTTCTACTGGAATGAAATCGACTCCGGTTGGGACGTCGAGTTCGCAGGGGCCGGAGATAAGAGTGACGCGGTGCCCTTCGTGAGCGGCGGCTCCGGCAAGGGCGTAGCCCATTTTTCCTGAGGATCTGTTAGTGAGATAGCGAACGGGGTCGAGCGGTTCGTGGGTGGGGCCAGCGGTGATGAGAAAATGCTTTTTCACGAAAATGAGATGACTTAGGAAAGCTGATTGCGGATTTCTTCTAAAATGGTGTCGACGGGCATGAGTCGGCCTTTTCCTTCGTAACCACAAGCGAGCATGCCGTCGGAGTCGGGCCCGAAGAATTGGCAGCCATCTTGTTGGAGTTGTTTGACGTTGCGCTGGGTGGCGAGGTGATCCCACATTTTACCATTCATTGCGGGGCAGATGAGGACTTTTGCTTTAGTTGCGAGGTAGATGCTCGAGAGCGGGTCTGGCGCGAGGCCGTTGGCAAAATTTCCGAGCGCATTGGCGCTGGCTGGGACGATGCAGAGAAGGTCAGCGCGGTCAGCGAGATCGATGTGGCCGGGTTTCCACGATTGTTTCTCGTCTTGAAGCGTCACTAGGACGGGATTTCGTGAGAGGATCTGTAGGGTGAAGGGCGTGATGAACTCGGTGGCTGACTGGGTCATCACACAATGGACTTCATGTCCTTCTTTAACGAGAGCTGACGCGATGTCTGCGGCTTTATAAGCTGCGATAGAACCGGTGATACCGAGTACGATGGTGGCCATGGACGAAGTGTGGAGTGAGGGGGCTGGAGTGTGAAGTGCAAAAGCTGCGAGAAGTTTGCCAAAGTGCGAATGCTAGTTTGACGAGTGAGCTGTTAGTTTTTAGATTGAGCGCATGCAATGGGATGACGCTTCAGAGAAAATTTTGGTGACGATGCTCGGTCACTTGGGCTTTTCGGTTGAGGTCGAGAGAGTTCAGAGTGATGATGGTCTGTGTCTGCAGATTAAAGTGGATGAGAGTAAGGCGATTATTGGTCGGAATGGCGATCGCCTTGAGGACTTGCAGTATTTGGTGAATCGAATCCTCAATAAGCATTTCCCTGATGCTCCACGGGTGAAAGTAGATTGTGATAATTACCGCCACGAGCAAGAAGGGAAGCTTGTAGAGAAGGCTAAAGCCTTAGCAGAAAAGGTGGTGGAGTCTGGGAAGTCTGTACGGACTCGGCCATTGAATGCTTACTATCGACGAATTGTTCACAATTCGCTTGCGGAGGTTGACGGCATTAGCACGGCGAGCCCTAGTGGTAATGCGCGCTACAAGCGGATTGAAATTAAGCCAGCTTAGTTATGGAAACTCACCGACTCGTACTTACTGAAGATCTGAACCAGTATGGATTTCTCTTCGGTGGGCGCTTGTTGAGTTGGGTTGATGAGGCTGGATTTATTGCGGCTTCGAATGATTTCCCAAACGCACGTTTCGTGACGATTGGGATGAGCAAGGTGGAGTTCCGTAAGTCGGTGAAGAACGGTTCGGTGGTCCGCATTGTGGTGGAACGCTCGAAAATGGGGAGGACTTCTGTATGTTATCGGGTCGACATTTATTCGACGAAGGAGCCTGAGCGCGGGGTGATTTTCGCGACTGAGATCACTTATGTGAATGTTGATGAAACAGGGGAGAAGCTTCCTTTGTAGATTCTAGTTTTTTTTCTACCGCAAAATGGACGAGGGGTTTTCTGCCACGAATTTTTCGAATTCCACAATTTGAGGGGCATGAGAGAGCTTGAGAGTATTTTTTGTTTAAAATCGAAAAACGTGGTTCGCATCATGGAACCAAAAAAGCGCGTGAGTTGTGACTCACGCGCTTTTTATTGGGAAGATATTCTTCCAGCATTACAAGGTCAGATTATGACTTGTAACGAAGACGCTTCTTGTGACGATTTGCCTTCGAGCGCTTGGAGCGCTTGTGCTTGTTAATTTTGGCCTTACGGCGCTTTTTTAGGCTACCCATAATTGTTAGTTGGTTACGGTTTGATTAGATTGTTTCGAGCTTAGCGAACGAGTTTGTTGAGCGGGTATTCGATGATACCTTCAGCGCCAAGTTCCTTGAGAGTTGGGATGATTTTGCGAGAGACTGTCTCTTCGATCACTGTTTCCACTGCGACCCAGCCATCTTCAGCGAGTTGTGAGACGGTCGGGCGGCGGAGAGAAGGTAGTGTATCGAGCACTTCTTGCAAGGACTTTTCTGGAAGGTTCATTTTGAGACCTACCTTGTCACGTGCATCAAGAGCGCCCTTGAGCATGAGAACGAGACGTTCCATTTTTCCGCGTTTCCACTCGTCTTCGTAAGCTCCTTTTGAGGAATAGAAGTGTGGGAACGAAGTGAGAAGAGTGTCGACGATGCGGAGATTGTTCGCACGGATCGAGTTGCCTGTTTCTGTGACGTCAACGATGGCGTCGACAAGATCAGGAACTTTCACTTCGGTGGCACCCCAAGAGAATTCGATATCAGCTTTGACACCTTTTTCTTCAAGGTAGCGCTCTGTAATGCCCATGCCTTCGGTCGCGATGCGTTTACCTTCGAGGTCGTGGACAGTTTTGATTGGAGAATTTTCAGGAACTACGAGCACCCATTTGGTTGGACGTGTGGTAGCACGGGAGTAGGGAAGTTCAGCCATGTCTACGAGGTCGGCACGGTTTTCGTAGGCCCAATCGAGGCCTGTGATGCCACAGTCGAGGAAGCCTGAGTCAATGTAGCCGCCGATTTCTTGGGCGCGGATCATGTAGATATCAAGATCTGCGTCATCGGATGACGGGCGCAAGCCACGGTCGGAAGTGTAGACATTGTAGCCTGCCTTTTCCAGAAGCTTGAGAGTAGGTTCCTGTAGGGAGCCTTTTGGAAGTGCTATTTTTAGTTTGTTTGCCATGGCTAAAGAAGCTTTGGGAAGCGGCTTATGGGGGGCATTGGTCGAAGAATCAAGGCATTTTTCGTCAATTTGGCACAATCGTGCTTGGAGTTGGTTCGGGGGGGTTAGCTGTTTATTTTTTTAGATGTTAGATAAATTCTCAAATTATCTGTTTTGGACAGCTGTTTTCAGTGGGGCGCTGGTTGTAAGTGCAAAGCTGTGAGCTCAGATTTTTAGTTGGAGTTTTGCAAGATGACTGAAGCTCCGCTTATTTCTAGGAGTGCGGACGAGTATGAATCTGGTACGATCTTAGTCAGTGAGATGCCTGCAATTCCTATATTATCGTGTGTGCTGCCTCCCAGATCGGTGGTTTGCACATAGTCAATGATGAGTGTTTGGTTTGCCTTCGTCGTTGTGAAATCTACGGTGTAGAGGTTGAACTTAGAGATTCGGCTGCTGTCGGTATGGGAGACAGGGGGGGCAGAACCGAGTGAGGCGCTGAATTTGTAGGCTGATTGGAATACAGATGTATAGACGCGCAACTGATAGGTGCCATTGAGTCCAGTGACTTTGAAAGAAAGTTCTGGGGAAGTATGGTCGTCTTCGATTGGGCTCTTGGCTTCTAATGAGCCTTTGATATTCGATCCTGTGGTATTTGGGGCAGCCCCATCGCTCCAGGACATATTAAATGTTTTGAGGCTTGAATCAGTCACATTACGAGAGCCTGCGGTGACTGCTTGGATATGGTTAGCTCCCTTCTTTTTCGCACGATATGAGGCATCGGTGTCGCGTCCGAGTTTGACCCAGTCGATTGTGTCTGTAGCGCTTAGCTCTACATCTTCTGAGATTGGTACGACAGCAATAGCTAAATCTGCAGAGGTAACCATGGATGGGAACAGAAGGATGGAAGCTGTAGTGATGAGTGTATTCCTTTTCATGGGATTAATGTGCTTACTTAGGTTGTGGAATATGCAAGCTATTGGGGGATAGTGATTAGTATTTCTCTAAGGCTGAGGTTGTAGAAGCAAAAACCGGCCGCTATATGGGCGACCGGTTTGAGAGATTTTCTCTAGCGCAAGGCTAATGATTATTTTTAATGAGCTTATTTACGACGACGCAAGATGAGTGCGAGTCCGCCAAGGCCGAGGAGAGCGGTGGAGGATGGCTCTGGGACTGCGGCCAGAGTGATGGCCTGTATAGAGACATTGTCATGCTCATGACCAGTGGCATTATCCGATGTTTGGAAGTAGTCTACGGTAAGCGTCTGACCAGCTGTGACAGTAAAGTCGACTGTAAACTGGAGGCTACTGGATCCACCTGTCACAGAATCAGAAGCGCCACCGTTATCTAATGAGGCGGAGAAACTGTAGTCGGAACTATATGCTGCACCATAAACGACTAATTGGTAAGAACCTGCACTGAGCCCAGCAATATCAAAAGTAAGACCTACAAGGTCATCAGCGTTCGTGCTTTTTGCTTCTAGGTTTCCAGAAAAAGAGGTTTGGCTGGCTACATCTCCGTCCGTCCATGTTCGCTTCCAGGGAGCTCCATTAAAGTCACTGGAAACCCAGCCAGAGCCAGCTTGATTATTGTCACTTTTGAGGAAGCTGACACCTTGTACCGTTGTTATAAAGTTTACACTCGATTTTTGAGCCACGAAAGTTGTTGATGAACTTTCATCACCATCACCCAAAGCCATCCAGTCGGTGGAACCGAGAGCGGTAAGGTTCAAGTCTCCTGTCGTTGGATTGTTATCGACGGCAATAGTCACAGCAGATGCTGTCATGGGGAGTAGTGTGAGGAGTGATCCTGTTGCGAATAGGGTAGTTTTTTTCATAGTCAATGTTGTTATTTGGGGGTCATACCTGTCTATGTGATTGATAATTAGTGGTAGGACTATGACTGAATCTATGTTGCGTCAATTGACTGGGTCAATCGGGAATGAGGGGTTTTGCGTTATATGTCCATTGGTGTTGCGCTATTGATGTGTTTTGGTGGACGCAAAAACCGGCCGCTGTGGGGGGCGACCGGTTTGAGAGTTCTAGTTAGCTCGATGCTATAGAACAGTGCTTGTTAAGTGTGCTTACTTACGACGGCGTAAGATGAGTGAGAGTCCACCGAGACCGAGAAGCGCTGTGGAAGATGGCTCTGGTACTGCGGCGAGGGTGATGGCAGCGATGCCGACGTTGTCGGCAGAGCCACCACCATCTGCTGTTTGTGCGTAGAGAATACTCAACGTTTCATTCGCTGCTGTAGTGGTGAAATCGATGGTAAACACTGATTCCGAATTTTGTGCACCCACATCTGATAGATAGTCAGTTCCGTCTAAAGAGGCTGTGAGTTGATAATTTGACCGATATGATGTACCATAGATTATCAATTGATAATCACCGGCGGTGGCCACATTGACATCAAACATTAGGCCGACCTTGTCAGCATCAACACTTCCACTCTTTGCCTCCAATGAGCCAGCTAGTGCTGTTTGGTTAGCAGAGTCCCCGTCAGTCCAAGTAGACGCCCATGGGCTTGAGGCGTAGTCATCTCCGACCCAGTCAGTACTAATTCCATCGAGATTAACGACAGTGACTGTTTGAATGAAGTTAGCTCCAGCTTTTTGAGCCACAAAGTCTTTAGTCGCAGTAGGCGTAGTAGCCCCTGCATCACCAAGAGACATCCAATCTAGGGTGCCCTGGGCTGTGAGGTCTATTGTACCTCCTCCGGTTGGTTGCTGATCAAGATCAATTGTGAGTGTTGCAGCGGAGGCTGTCATTGGTAGCAGTGTAAGGAGTGCTCCAGCTCCGAGTATTGTATGTATTTTCATAGTGTTGATTATGTGAAGCCTCATAAGAGGCGATCAAAACTGTATGGTAGTCAAATGATTGGGGTCAATGGGGATCGCTGGTTTTGCGCTATTCATCCTTGGTTTTGCGTGAAATAAAAAAGGCGTGATTCGAGGAATCACGCCTTTGTTTGTATGGTGAGAGGATGTCGTTAGATCTCGAATTTGGTCCAGGCGGCATTGGCTGCGCTGGAGGCGACGACGGCTTCGATGAATGCCATGCCGCGGATACCTTCGTCGATTTTTGGATAATCATTGGCGACCTCATTTGGCTCGACACCGGCTTCGAAGGCGCGGATGTGGTTGGCGAAGTTAAGGTAGAGATTCGCGAATGCTTCGAGGTAGCCTTCTGGGTGTGATGCAGGTGTGCGGGTGGCGGCTTTCGCGGCATCGCAGCAGTAGTCGTTACCGGTACGGTAGACTTGCGCAGGTGCGTCCTTTGGCTTGAAGAGGAGGGTGTTTGGCTCATTCTGGTGCCACTCGAGGCCGCCTTCGGTTCCCCAGACGCGGATTGCGAGGTTGTTTTCTTCACCTACGGCAATTTGGGAGGCCATGAGCAGGCCTTTGGCTCCACCTTCGAAACGTAGGAGGACGTTGCCGTCATCGTCAAGTCGACGACCTGGGACGAAGGCGGTGAGGTCTGCGGCGAGTTCTTCGACGTGGAGGCCGGTGATTTCTTCAGCGAGGTTTTCGGCGTGGGTGCCGATGTCGCCCATGCAGCCAGCAGCTCCCGACTTTTTAGGGTCGGTGCGCCAGGCGGCTTGCTTTTGGCCTTCGGTATCGATGGCATCGGCGAGCCAGCCTTGTGGGTATTCCACGGCGACTTTGCGGATTTCACCGAGGTCACCATTTTTCACCATGTGGCGGGCTTGTTTAACCATCGGGTAGCCGGTGTAGGTGTGAGTCAGACCAAAGAGCTTGCCGGATTTTTCAATCACCTGCTTAAGTTCTTTGGCTTCTGCGAGGTCGAGAGTGACTGGTTTATCGCAGAAGACGTGGAAGCCAGCTTCGAGGGCTGCTTTGGCAGCGGGGAAGTGGACGTGGTTTGGAGTGACGATGGCGACGAACTGCATGCGCTGCTCAGCGGGAAGCGCTGCTTCTTTTTCCATCATTTCCTCGAAGGTGCCGTAGCAACGGTCTGCTGGAAGGAAGAGGTCGGCGCCGGAGTCTTTCGAGCGTTGTGGGTCAGAGGAAAATGCGCCGCAGACGAGTTCGATTTGTTGGTCGATTGCAGCAGCGATGCGGTGGACGGCTCCGATGAAGGCGCCTTGTCCGCCGCCGATCATGCCCATTCTTACTTTAGCCATAGTGTATTAAAAATTGAAATTTTGAGTGAGTGTTTGAGGCAGCAGGGATTATCCTTGAGCGTCGTTGTCGAATGCGCCGTCGAATGCGAGGTTCGTGTTGCGCGGGAAGTCGAGCTTGCGGACGTATTCACAGGATTCTGCAGCACCGTGGAAGCGATCCATGCGGCCGTCTTCCCATTCTACGGAGAGTGGGCCAGTGTAGTTGATGTCATTGAGAGCGACGATGATTTCTTCGAAATTGACATCACCGCGTCCGACGGAACGGAAGTCCCAGTTGCGGCGAGGGTCGATGAAGTCTGTATGACCACCGAATACTCCGACTGTGCCGTCACCGTGACCGAACCAGACATCTTTCATGTGCACGTGGAAAATGCGTTCGGCAAAGGTGTAGATGAATTTGACGTAATCGACTGCTTGGTACGCGAAGTGGGATGGGTCGTAGTTGAATCCGAAGCGTGGGTGCTGATGGAGAGCTTCGAGTGCGCGTTCTGCGGAGGCGATGTCGAAAGCGATTTCAGTCGGGTGGACTTCGAGGCCGAAGTAGACGTCTTCTTGAGCAAAGGCGTCCATGATTGGGGTGAAGCGTGCGCCGAAGTCGTCGAATCCTTTTTGGATGAATTCTTGGGATGTTGGTGGGAAGGCGTAGAGTGCGTGCCAGATGGAGGAGCCTGTGAAGCCGTTGATGACGACGCGTTCAGGTGCTCCGCCCGGTTTGAGGTTGAAGAATTTGCGAGCTGCTTTCCCGGTATCGATCATTTCTTGAGCTGCACGTTGGCGGACGCCTTCAGGTTCTCCGTCGCCCCAGACGTGAGGTGGGAGGATGGACTTGTGGCGTTCGTCGATATTGTCGCAGATCGCTTGACCAACGAGGTGGGCAGAAATGGAGAAACAGGTGAGGCCGAATTTTTCTAATTGGGCCCATTTGGCTTCGCAGTAGCCGTCTTCATTGAGTGCTTTTTGCACATCAAAATGGTCGCCCCAACATGCGAGTTCTACGCCGTCGTAGCCCATTTCTTTAACTTTCGGAAGGAGCTCTTCGGACGGAAGATCTGCCCATTGACCTGTGAATAGTGTTACTTTTCTCATAAATTTGATGCGTTCTACAATATGTGTGAAGATTTCTATAAAAGTGAGAGGAAATTTCTAGGGAAATCCTTGCGGAAATGATCACTCCATGAGGTGTTTGTAGAGTTTATCGTTAAACTTGTTTCCGAGCACTTGATAGATTTTTTCCATCGCTGGATCGGGCTCTATAGTGGTGCCTTCGATAGGGTGGCAGAAGTGGTCGATGAGGCTATCGATGTTTTGAGCGTCTGCGTAGGCGGCGATAATGGCAGCGCCGAGTGAGGCTGAGGAGGAAGTTTGGAGTCTCTGGACGGGACGCTGGAAGACATTGGCCAATGCTTGGCAGATTCCAGTGCTCACCGAAATACCGCCAGTGACGACAATAGTTTCAGGTGTTTCCCCATGCCATTGGCAATGGAGCCGCATGTTGAGGAACTGACCGTCGACGTGTGAGGATGGAGTGGTGGTGGGCTGGTCTACCGATGATGCGAGTGGAGTGATCTCTGTCTCGTAAAATGGGAGGGTGACATCACTTTGTTCAGAGCGTGGGGTCAGTAGGTCTTTTTCAAATTCTGCCCAGCTGATATCGAGCTTGTTTTTGAGGGTGACACAGGAGAGTGCGCCATTTTTAAAGCAGGAGAGCGACATGTAGCCTCCTATGGGATTTCCAAAAATGTGTCCGTATCCTTGCGGGTCGGGAAATGGTGAATCCACTGCGGCGAAAAGGGTGTAGGAGGTGCCGAGCGAGATCACCCAGTTTCCAGCGTGTACGACGCCCATGCCGACAAGGCTCGCAGGGTTGTCGCCGGTCCAATGGGCGCATTTGGCAGCAGGGTTGATGCCGTACTTTTCGCTGAAGTAGGGAGATATGGTGCCACAGATATCAGTGGTGGGGGCGAGAGCTGGGAGGCGCTCGATGGTATGGTCGGCGGTAATGTCGGCCATTTTTTGATCCCAGCAACGATCTTTGATGTGCATGAGGTTCATGCCCGCGCCATCGCCGTAATCGATCGCTACGGACTTTCCAGCGAGGATGGAGGCCATGAAGGAGGAGACGAGGTGGACGGTTTCGGTCTCGGCCCAACGCTCGGGAAATTGTTGCGCGTGCTTGCGAATTTGTGCGGCTGAGAAGCGCGGGGTGACCGAAGAGCCAGTGCGGAAGGCTGCTTTGCGATGGCCGCCAATGGCGTGAGCAATTTCGCCGCAGGCTATGTGGGTGGAGGCGTCGAGCCAGATGGGTGCAACTGGACGGCTGAAGACGTCGGTGAATTGCTCAGTGAGAGGGATGTTGGGAGAGAGCTGCGCTAGGGCGCGTTTGAAATTGTGATTGAGGTAAACGGTGCCGTGTTGTTGGGCCGCGCCGGAAATAGCTTTGACTGAGCTGAGTGGTGCGCCTTCTTGCTGCATGCGCTCGAATAAGAGGTCGAGAGCTTCGATCCACATGAGTGGATTAGAAAAAAACTCGTCAGGTTCAGTCCCTCGGACGAAACCATGACGAGTTTGATATTGAGGCAAATCTGCCTCGAAATTGATCGATGTTTGGTATGCGATTGCTCCGGTCTCAGCGTTGATTATTACAGCTGTGAGACTTTGGGTGGAGCAATCGAGACCGAGATACATTGAATAGGGTTACACTATATTGGGATTATTCCCAAGTCGCTTCTAGTACACGTGGCTTGTATCCACCTTTTGACTTGTACCAGAATCCGATGATGCCGAAGCAAACCATCATGACACATGGGAAAGCGAGAGCTACAGTCATAAGTGACTGACGGCCTGCTTTTGTAGTAGCTGCGATGACTTCGTCAGATTTTCCGACGGATTCAGCTAATTCAGTAGCTTTCTTTGCGTCAGTAGCTTCGTAAGATGCTCCGAAGAATTCTTTTTCTACTTTAGAAGCTTCATACACTTCTGTGGAAACTTCCTTGATGTTGTTGGTCGTGTGGTTGTCATTGAAGATACCAATGATTGGGCCACCGATGATGCCTACAGAAAGAAGGCCGATTGCAGAAACTGTGTTGAGGGAGAGTGCGCCACCTTCTGGATACTGCTCAGATGCGAGACCTAGTACAGTTGGCCAGTAGAATGTTTGTCCAACAGCGTAGAGTACGAATGCTGCGAATACCATCCATCCGTCAACTTGAGATAGAGCAATGAGACCCATCATTGAGAAGAATGAGCTGATCACAAGGATAGTCGGTGGAGAGAAGCGTGAGGTGAGGATACCTGCTTGGAAGCGAAGAATCATCATGATGAATGCAGAGAGAACGATCGCCCATGCTGCATATTCACCCATCACAGGAGTCATGAGCTGTTTAATCCATGCATCTGTACCAAGCTCAGTGGTAGCGAGTGGGATCATGAGAAGACAGAGGATGAAGTAGAGTGGCTTCCCAAAGGATTTAGTAATGAAGCCAAATACCGCACCAATTGCGAGACCGACTCCGAGTGCAACAAACACATTTGGAGGAGTGCCGGTGAAGACGTTTGTAAGTTCGTAGAAGAGAAGAAATGCAGCAATCGATGAAGAGAGGAAGCCAACGTCTTTGAGCATTACTGAGTATGGAACTTTTGCAGCTACACGCTCATCGACCGGGAAGGTAGCTTTGATGAACATGATGCCGTAAGCGAGCACAGGAACAAGAATCCAAAGTGCATTGAGCTGCCACGAGATATCTTTACAGAGAATCATGACAGTACCACCAGCAACGAGACCAGCAGGCCAAGAGGCGTGGAGGATGTTAAGCATTTTTGATTTTTGGGTGGTGTAGAGAGTCGCACAGACTGGGTTAATCACTGCTTCAATGATACCATGACCGAGGCCAGCACAGAGAGCTGCCCAGTATAGTTCTGTTGGAGACTTAGCTAGGCAAGTGAGAACAGCTGAAGTTGCTTGGAAGAAGAACGCAAGATACATGGAGCGTTTGTAACCAACGAAGTCAACAACAAGGCTGAAGAGGATCATCATTACGGCAATTGGCCATAGTGATGCACCGAAGATGCGGCCCATTTCACCACCCGTAAGGTTGAATTCTGTTCCCCAGTCACCAAGTACCATTACTCGGTAAGCGAAGCCGACACCCGCTGCCATGAGCGAAAGGAAGCAGGCCCAGAAAAGTTGTTTTTTCTGAGCATCTGATAGTTGTTGTTCCATAGTATATTCTAATAGTAGTGTTGTTCGAACGAAGGAATGACATGGGTCATTTAATCGAGCGTATGAAGCTCATAGATGTTTCCGTACGAGCTGTCGAGCAATAGTTAAGTATTGTTAGTCATAACAGAAACGTCGATGAGAGTGTGCCAGCACTATAAGGTAGCGAGGTTGGAGATCTTTCAGAAAAATGTAAAGTTGTTGGGCAAATTTACTGAGTGCGATTATGTAAGCAGCAAGAACGGAGTGCGGAATGAGAGATTTACCAGTTTACCAAGTTGAAAAAAAGTTAGTGGAAAGCGTTCACGCGCGGGAAGCTGCGCGCATTTTACTTAAGGCGCCTACGGGGTCGGGGAAATCGACAGCTGTTCCGCAAATGATTTTAGACGAGGTGAAGGGACTTATTGTAGTGGTGCAGCCGAGGAGAATTGCAGCTAGGATGTTAGCGCGTCGAGTTGCACAGATGCGTGGAGGTAAAGTCGGTGGTGAGGTAGGGCACGTGGTGCGCTTCGACAGACAGATGGGGACGGAGACGCGGATTGTTTACGTGACTGATGGGGTGTTAGAGTCGTGGTTAGAGCGCGGGCAGATGGATGGAGTGGGTGCTGTGGTGTTTGATGAATTCCATGAACGTCGGCTAGCAAGTGATCTGTCACTGGCACTGTGTCTCCAATTACAGGAGCAAAAGATGAAGGATCTCAAGGTGGTGGTGATGTCTGCGACACTGGAGATGGGGGGCTTGTATGAATATTTAGGTGAGCAATGTGTACAGATCGAAGCGAGTGGTCGGAGTTATCCTGTGGAGGTGGCCTATCAAGCGTTGCCTGTACAGAGCCGTGGAGCAAAGAGGGAGGTTGCATTGTGGGAGCGTTGCGCTGCTGCTGCGAAAGATGTGCTAGCGCAGCAGAGCGAGGGACATTTACTCATTTTTCTGCCAGGGGTGTATGAGATCCGTCGGACAGTGGAGTTGTTAGAAAGTGCTTCATGGACGAGAGGGTTTCTGGTGTGTCCCTTATATAGTGCGTTATCACCCGAGGCGCAGGATTTGGCGGTGTCAGGGGCTGCCGAGAAACGCAGGATTATTGTTTCTACCAATGTCGCGGAAACCTCGCTGACGATTGATGGAGTGCGCGGTGTGATCGACACTGGTTTGGCCCGCATTTCCCAGTACGACCCCTTGCGGGCGATTGACACCTTGATGGTGAAAAAGATTTCTAGAGCTGCAGCTGAACAACGGGCTGGGCGAGCAGGGAGGACAGGGCCGGGTTATTGTCTAAGATTATGGAGTGAGGCTGATCACGCGAGAAGGCTAACATATGAGTTACCGGAAGTGCACCGCGCAGATCTCACCGAGACTATGCTTCAACTCAAGAAGCGTGGTTGTCTGGATGTGCGGAAATTTCCTTGGCTAGAGTGTCCGCGTGATCCATTGATCGAGCATGCTGAAGAGTTGTTAGGGGAATTGGCTGCGATCGATAGCAATGGCGAGCTGACAGAAATGGGAGAGCGGATGGGTGTGCTGCAAATGCACCCGCGCTATTCGAGGTTGTTGTTAGCAGCGCAGGAGGAAGGTTGCTTGGCCGAGGCGGTGTTTATTGCGGCGAGTGTGCAGGGTGAAGGAGTGTTTTTACGCAAAGGTGAAGGGAGAAAGCATTTTTCTTATGATGATGACTTGACTGACTTCGCTAGCGAATGGCGGGGTTTTCAGTCGGCTCAGCAAATGCAGTTTGACCCAAGGAGGTGTTCAGCGATTGGGGTGTTGGCGAGAGGAGCTCGAGAAGTGGAGAAATCGGTGGTTCAGGTGAAGAAGCTTTGCGAGCGACAGGGGATGCCGCTCGAGAAGGTTGATTTTGATAGCAATGCTGAAGCGGTGAGTCGTGCGATGCTTGCGGCGTTTAGCGATCAACTGGCAGTGAGAGTAGGTAAAGGGAACTTTGCTTGTCGCTTAGTAGGCGGGCGCAAGGGGGTGTTAGATGAGCTCAGTGTTGTCAAAAAAGCTGAGGTATTTATCGCAACTGAGTTGACTGAGGTTGGGGCGAAAGAAGTGAAGCTTTACTTGAACCGATGCGTTCAGGTACGAGTGGAAGAGATTCAGAAAATGTTTCCCGAGTCGTTTTCTGACGGTGAGAGCGCATATTATGATGAAACGATTCGGCGGGTAGTGAATCGTAAGGAAACTCGTTTTCGAGATCTCGTTTTAGCAAGCAAAGACAGCGGGACTCCTGACGCGGCAATGGCAGCGCAGCTATTGGCTGAGCGGGTGGCCAATGGTGAGTTGAAGTTAAAGAAGTGGGATCAGGTAGTTGAGCAATGGATCGCGCGTTTACTTTGCTTGAGGGAGTGGATGCCTGAGTTGGAATTACCGGGTTTTGATGAAGAAGATCGAGCAATCGCTTTTGAGCAAATCTGTGAAGGTGCTTTTGGCTATAAAGATATTAAAGACCGCGAAGTGATGCCAGCGCTCGCAAGTTGGCTTTCAGCCGGTCAGAAAGCAGCGCTGGATCACTATGCTCCAACTCGTATTAAGTTAGAGAATGGCAGGGAGGTGAAAGTGAAATATGAGATTGGGAAACAGCCAACGATCGCACTTCAGGTACAAAGACTGTTTGGGGTTAGGGAGACACCTACGATTGCGGAGGGTAAGGTGAAGTTGTTAGTTCAGGTGTGTGCTCCGAACCAGCGTCCGTGGCAAATGACTCAAGACCTCTCGAATTTCTGGGAATCGGGATTTGAGCAAATGCGGAAAGATTTGGCGGGGCGCTATCCGAAGCACAAGTGGGAGTTGGATCGATAGAGGTATTAGTGAACTATCTAGATTTATTGGGGAGAAAGCTGCCTGCGTTGTAGTCGCGGGCTGCCTGCGCGCAGGCGTTAAGGGCATTGTTGGGGTTGTTTGAATTTTCGATGCATATTTTTTCCCCATAAAGATGTAATCCTTCAGCTTTGAATAAGTTTTTTGCTGTTTCGGTGACTTTGAATCTCCAGCCATGAACAAGATCAGTGATAGAATAATCAGGGGCAGTTTGCATTGATGTGTTTTTGTTAGTTAAAGTTTAGGGGGGTAAACTGGAATTAGCATTGAGCGTGCCAAAGTGTTTTTTGAAATCACTTTTTCATGTGAGTTTTGTGTATGAATCTAAGTGTTTAATAGGGGTGAATGACATTCATTTATGGCTTGAAGTAGACACAAAAAAACGCGCTCAAGTGAGCGCGTCCGAGGGAGGGTGATGTGGCATACTATTTTTTACCGTACTTACGGAGCCTTCGGGGTATCTGGGTGAGTTGTTTCCGTTGGTATTCTTTTTCAGCGACAAGGAATTTTGGGTAGAGCTCTTTTTCGATCCAGTCGAAGCCAGCTTGTAAGCCGTCGGCTGCGTAGATGCGTCCGATTTGTGCTTCCACAGATGTTGGGTTGCCAGCGCATCGCAGAAAATCGTTAGAAGTAAAACGGACAAACATTTCGCCATCCATTTTGCCGAATTCACGGAGGATCCATTCACGGACGTAGAGGGCGAGAACTGCATCACCGGTCCACGCTTCGGCGCGTTCTTTTGCGATTGCTGGATCTTGTTTCTTTGGTGCTGCCATGGTTGCTGGGCTTATTTCGTGGGAGACGAGACGTTGCTTAGGGGCAATCTAGGTGCGTGTAAATACTTGGAAGGGAAGATCAGAAAGAAGATTAGCGGACGACAACTGGAGTTCCTTTATCGACTTTCGAATATACTGTGGAGACAGCTTTGTAGTAGGTTCGGATGCAACCATGAGATGCTGGGTAGCGTGGGACGCGACCTTGGTGCATACCAACACCTGTCCAAGTGATACGCATCCAATACGGCATAGATGCTCCTACAAATTTCCCGCCTTCTGGAATAGTATCAGAAGTAGAGTCGGCGTCACTGTTTACGACATTTCCTTCAGCATCGTAGATTTTCCCGTAGAGGTTTGAACGTTTCCCATCACGCTTTTTTTCAAGGATAGTGAAGCTTCCGCTTGGTGTTGGGAATGCACCTTTACCGGTGGAGACGGGGTAGTCCATGGCGACTTTTCCGTTGTTAAGGAGAAGTCCACGCTGTAGGTCGCGGTCAATGATGACCTCTGAATTACTCGGAGATGTGGCAGCTAGGAGAGCTTCGTCACGGTAGATCGAATAGGTTTTTGGATAGTTAGCGCTGGCTTTGAAGTGTGCATAGGTTCCCGGAGGGTAAGGATTTACGTGGACAGCTTCATAGGCACCCGTTTGATTTGGGTTAGCTTTTGGCGGACCACTGGCGCAGTTTGCAAAAAAGAGAGAGCAGAGGGCTAGGCTCACGAGGCGCATCGCGCGCAGATTCAATTGAGGATTCATAGTGTAGGCTGACGGATTGTCACATAATAAAGATCTAGTTGTCAAAGATCAAGATTGGATAGGAGAGAACTCTAGAGATGGCGGTTGATGCGGAGACGCTCGCCAAGTAGGAGAGATTTGAAGTGGGTGTAGTCTTCCTCGTGAGTGCGAGAGAGTAGGCGGAAGGTGTATTTTGGCCAGTGCTCCATTTCTTCTAGGGAGTTTTTCATGCGTGTCGCGATGACTTCAGTACTGTCTGTACCGCGTCCAGAGAGGCGCTTATGGAGTTCTTCCTTGCTGGGCGGCATGATGAAGATGTCAACGAGGGCGTTTTTCACAGTGGGGTTCGTGGTGTCTCTGACTTGAGCTGCGCCTTGGACATCGATGTCTAACACAACATCGGTTCCTTGTTCTAGCTTGTTGATAACTTCGGAGGTGAGGGTGCCGTAGAAATTGCCGTGAACTTCGGCGAATTCGAGGAACTCACCGTTGGCTATTTTTTCTTTAAATTCGGGGATGCTGAGAAAGAAGTAGTCTTTTCCGTGGGTTTCACCTGGTCGTGGCTGGCGGGTGGTGCAGGAAATGGCGTAGCTCGCTTCTCCTTCTTCGGAGAGCCTACGGCAGAGAGTTGTTTTGCCTGACCCTGATGGGCCAGAAACTAAAAATAGAATGCCAGATCGCTGAGACATGAGTTGAGATCAATAGATGTGGAAGAAATCTGCAAGTGCGGATTGTGACTAAATTACAAAGGAGTTTGTTTCACGAGCGTGGCACGGACGTCGCCGATGAAGACTTTAGAGCGTAGTTCGATGGGGATACGCTGGCTATCATCGCTGATCCACATGGTGGCTTTTTTGAGTTTTTTGTAGTCTTTGAGCTTCGCTGTTTTTTTATCAATTTTGCGAATTTGGATATCGAGTTTGATGCAGTCGCGATCGAGGTGTTTTTCACGTCCTAAAACTTTTATGGAGATAAGGTATGGACTGGCGAATGGATGGCAACAGAGCTGTTCGGTGTCGCCATTGTGAAGGGGTTGTTTGCGAATGGCGAGCATGGCAGTTATGGGGTCGTGTACGGCTCGCGCGGCGAAGTTGTGATCCTTGATGTGGACTTGTTGGTCTTTGGTTTCGACAGTTTTTGAATAGTGGTGGATCCCAGGAGGTTTGTAGGAGTTTTTAGTATCGATAGTCTCTTTCCGGTCTTTTTCATTGGCGACGAAAATGAGGGGGCGGTGCGTGTGTAGCTGAGCAAATGAGGTGAATGTGAAGGTATATGGGAAGAGGGCGTAGGCGGCACCAGTGGAGCGGCCGTAACTATGCGTGAGGAATACATCGGGGTAACGCCGGTCGTGCTTGCCAAGTTCCAAGGTGAGCTTTCCAGAGTTGATCGCTCCATTCCAGCTGAGAATGTAATCGAGTTTTGTGGGGGGGAAGGGGGTGTGTTTACCGGACGAATAAGGCAAGATCGATTCGGCCCATCCACCGTAGACAGAAATCATAGAGAGAAGGACGAGGAAGACAATTTTCATGATTTCAATTGGGTGTAAATGGCTCGGATGAGTTAGCAGAAAAAATGGAGTGCCACGAGTTTTGATTTGAGTTGGGAGGTGGAGAAAGTCTTCGCAATGTAGTGGAAGACAAGAGCTCTCTAACATTTTCGATAAATATTGTTAAGCGTTTGTTTATGGGTTGCAAAAGTAGGGTATTGTCTTAGTCTGCTTTAAGACAAATGAGTACAAGAGATCAAATTCTAGCAGCTGCTTGGAAACTTTTCAGTGAGAGAGGTTTTGAAGACGTTTCGGTTCGCGATGTGACTAATGAAGCTGGGGTGAATCTGGCTTCTGTGAGTTATCATTTTGGTAGTAAAGATGGACTGATTCAAGAGGTTGTTAAGAAGGTTCTCAATCCAGCGAACCAGCATCGTATGGATTTGTTAGAAGCTGCGATTGCTGAAGCGGGTGGTACTGAGAATCTCACACTTCAAAGTATTTTGGAAAGTTATGCGCGACCTATCATGTTCCCAGAGGAGCATGGGAGCAATCAGGATATCTTGGCTCGCTTGGCAGCGCGTTATATGATTGAGCGTGATTATGATGTGCCCAATTCTGTTTTGGCTCTCTATACTGAGGTCTTTCAGAAGTATGTGACCATAATTTCGACGAAGGTGACGCACTTGACGCCGCAAGAGATTCTTCAGCGCTTACTCTTTTCGATCGGAGCGGCTCTGCAATATGAAACATTTGCTTCGTTAGCGAGGAAGACGGTGGGCGAGACAGGTCCTGTGGATAAAGATAAAGATTTTGACGAGTTTGTGAAGTTTGTGCTCTCTGGCTTTTCAGCCTAGCGAGTGTGACAGTTTAGCATGTAAAGGCACTCTTGAGGGGTGTCTTTTTTTGTGTAGTCATTAATGGGTTAGAAGGTGGAAAATAGCCGTAACTCAGGGAGAGCTACGGCTATAAAGGAACTGGGTGTTATTGTTAAAATGGAACCCAGTATTGGTCTAAAGATAGTTTAGTCCGTGTGGGTAAATTACTCCACCATACGACAGTGTTGTCTTTGACGTTGAAATTGGCTGGTTAGATACGTTTGTAAAAAGCCTTGAGGCTCATTTAGAACTTAGCCGTGTTGGTAAAGAGTTAATTCCTCCTTCACCGCCTTGCTATGATCAAAATGAGCTCTCACCGTGCAGTAAATTAATTTTTCAAGACGGCCTAGATCTTGAATTTATCTTCGGCTGGAGTCGCGCCTTCGCTCTGTGTTGCTTCGCCATTTGCAGCGAGGTGTACGAGTGCGTGATAGACGTCTTCAGGGTTGTTGTCTGTGGCTTCAGCGATATCGCCAGCAGTTTTATCCCATCCAGTGAGAGCCCCGCGCACTTGATTGAGTAGTTCGAGGAAGGTTGTTGCGGCTTTTTTACCCGCCTCAACGCCTGGTTGGTGGTAGGCGTTGATGTTGACGAGTGATGCGTAGAATGAGACTGCGCGTTCGTAGAGGGCGATGATCATGCCGACAGTGAATGGGGTCACTTCATTGATGGAGATAGTGATGGAGTTACGACCGGATTCGTAAAGCGCTTTACGCGTTCCACGGAGGAAGCCTTGGAGGTAGTCGGCAGTGGTGATGGACGGATCGACTTCGATGCTTTCACCGTCGCGACCTTTGCGGACTTCGATGAAGGTCGCGAAGAAGTTTTTGACACCATCGCGGAGTTGTTGGACGTAGGCGTGTTGGTCGGTAGATCCTTTGTTGCCATAGACTGCGATACCTTGGTTGACGACGTTACCGTCGAGGTCGTGCTCTTTACCAAGAGACTCCATGACGAGCTGTTGGAGGTATTTTGAGAAGAGGCCGAGTGAATCTTTGTATGGGAGAATGACCATGTCTTTTTCCCCTTTGCCATTTCCGGCTGCATACCAACCGAGTGCGAGTCTGAGAGCAGCGTTGTCAGCAAGGTTCTGAGAGCGAGTCTTTTTATCCATGGCGGCGGCGCCAGCTAGGAAGGAATCGATATCAATGCCTTGGAGGGCAGCAGGAACGAGGCCGACAGTGGACATCACGGAGGTGCGGCCGCCGACCCAATCTTCCATTGGGAAGGTAGTGAGCCAGTTGTGTTCTGTGGCGTAATTGAAGAGTTTGGAGCCTTCTCCAGTGATAGCGACGGCGTGTTTGGCGAAGTCGAGTTTCTCGGATTCGAAAAATTCCTGAGCTTCGAGCATGCCATTGCGAGTTTCAGGAGTGCCCCCTGATTTGGAAACTACGAGGACAAGGGTTTTATTGAGTCCGCCGCCGATGGCACGAAGTGTGCGGTCGAGTCCAGTGGGGTCGGTGTTGTCAAAGAAGTAGGTGTCGAGTTTAGAATCTTCACCGAGGGCGTCGTAAATGAATTGAGGTCCGAGTGCTGAGCCGCCAATGCCGACGATGAGAAGGTTTTCAAAGCGACCGCCGTTTGGAGGAGCGATTTCTCCGGTAAGCACTTTTTCTGAAAATTCTTTAAGCGCTGCGAGAGGCTCGGTGATTTGCGACTTGATCGTGTCATTGGGAGCGAGGTTGGCGTCGCGTAGCCAGTAGTGACCAACCATGCGTCCTTCATCTGGGTTTGCAACTTCACCAGCTTCGAGTGCGACCATGTCTTTGATGGCGCGATCGACCTTAGGCTCCATCTCTTTGAGGAAATCATTTGTGAGATCCATGAGGGAGAGGTCGAGGGTGAATCCGAGGTCGGAATAGCGTGTAAGATTGGAGTTGTAAGATTGCCAGTTAGACATGGTTGTTCGTTTTTCTAATAGTTAAGAATGGAATGAATGTTATCGCAGTCGATGTTTTTTCGACCGTCGAGAAAGTCGAGTTCGACGAGGAAGATCACGCAGGAGACTTCGGCGCCGAGTTCTTTTAGGAGTTTTACAGTAGCACTGGCAGTTCCGCCAGTGGCAAGTAAGTCATCAATGACCATGACGCGGTCGCCTGGGGAGACTGCGTCTTGATGGATTTCGAGGATGTTCTCACCATATTCTAAAGCGTAGGAGATGGAATTTGTTTTCCAAGGAAGTTTTCCTTGCTTTCTGACAGGAACGAAGCCTGCATTTTTCGCGAGTGCAACGGATGGTCCGAAAAGGAAACCGCGAGCATCGATGCCGACAACTTTATCGATAGCGAAGTCGCTGGCGGATTCAGTCATTTTATCGATACTGAGCTGGAGAAGTACTGGGTCAGCTAAGACGGGAGTGATGTCCTTAAAAAGGATGCCCGGCTTCGGAAAGTCGGGTACGTCTCTAATGGCATCTCTCAGTCGCTGGGGCATGGCTTGATCAAAAAGCACTCTAGCAAAAATGCACGCAAAATTTCAGATAGTCCTATAGCTTTTCGCAAAATTAGCGCATTAGCGGAGAAAAGTGAAGGATTGCGTAGTGAGGAGATAGAGAAGTTCTACTTGAATCAATGGGCGTGCTATAGCATGGGTGGGGGGTGACGCCTTCCATGATTTATTTATTAATAGCCGCTATCCTAGCTGGGATGGCGGGGTATTTGGGTATGCGTTCGGTGCAACATGGCCGGCGGAGCAGCTGGACAGTGGTGTGGATGCTGTTGTCTTTTGTTGCCCAATGTGCGGTTTTAGGAGTGCGTGGAGAGCTGCGCGGGCAATGTCCATTGGGCGATATCGGTGAGATTCTGGTTTTTTTGGCGTGGTCGATGACGATATTTTATTTGTTGATTGGGTCGACGTATCGATTGTCCTTGTTAGGGGTGTTTTCGGCGCCGGTGGTGAGTTTGATGCTCTTTATAGCGGCGATTCCTGGAATGATGGAAGTGAGTCCTGAGAAGGCATTTGATGTGGAACCTTGGCATGAAACACATGCGGCCCTTTCGGTATTAGCGTATGGAGCACTTGGTTTAGCTGCGATTGCCGGGGTGATGTTTATGGTGTTGAATAACAAGTTGAAGCATCACGAGATGAAGTCTGGCTTGTTCATGAAATTGCCGCCATTGAGTTCGATTACTGCATCGATGGTACGTTTGACTGGTGTCGGGACTTTGGTTTTAAGTGGTGGAGTGTTTTGTGGATTGTTAATGCCCGATAAGACATCGGGTGGTTGGGCGCATTTGTGGGCTGCGGTGGCTGTCTGGTTTAGCTATACGCTTCTCTTGACAATTTGGCAGGTGCGAGGGATGACCCCGGTTCGGATGGCGATGAGCGTAGTGACGCTGTTTGCCGTATCACTCGTAGTATTCGCAGTTCTCTAGAAGCATGAATTTACTTTGTCTGGGGTTGAATCATCAGACCGCGCCTGTTGACGTGCGCGAGCGTTTCGCCGTGTCTGCGGAGCGGTTAGGTGAGGCGAGCAAGGAGCTGACGGCGAGAGATGGTGTGAGTGAAGTGGTAGTGCTTTCTACCTGCAATCGCATGGAAGTCTATGCCGTGGCTGAAGAGGTCGATTCAGCGGAAGAAAGCATTAAGGAATATTTAGCTGGTGGCACTGTTTTTACGGAAGATGACTCTAAGCATTTTTATAAAAAGGTTGAAGATGACGCCGCTCGTCATTTGTGCCGAGTCGTGAGTGGTTTGGACTCGATGGTGCTGGGGGAGACGGAGATTTTTGGTCAGGTGAAGCAGGCTTATAGCAAAGCTTTACATGCGGCGGCGACAGGCGGTGTCCTCAATAAGCTTTTTCAAAAGTCGTTTACAGTAGGGAAAAAGGTGAGGACTCAGACGACGATCCAAGGAGGGCAGACTTCTGTGGGGAGTGTGGCGGTGGATCTCGCGGAGAAAATTTTTGGTCACCTTAAGTATAGTGAGGTTATGGTGATCGGAGCGGGCGAGATGAGTTATATCACGGCGCAACGGATGATGGAGCGTGGCGCGAAGAAAATTTACGTAGTGAACCGTTCGCTAGCGAATGCCCAAAAACTTGCTGAAGAGATGGGCGGAGAAGCAGTGGCGTTCGATGATTGGGAACGCGTGCTGGCTAAGGTGGATGTAGTGGTGTCATCGACAGGTGCATCAGAGCCAGTGGTCTTGCCTGCGCATGTGGAAAACGTGCGTGCAAAGCGCAAATACCGACCATTATTTATGATCGACATTGCGATGCCGCGAGACATTGATCCTGATGTAGGGAAAATAGAAGAAGTCTATCTTTACGATCTCGATACACTTCAGGAGCAAGCGGAAGAAAATCGAAGTAAACGTCAGGAGCAGGTCCGAGTTTGCGAACAAATTATCGAGGAAGAAGTCGAAAAACTTTCTATCAATCAAAGAAATGAGTACACCCAATAAACTGGTAGTAGGCACCCGCGGCAGTGCGCTTGCCTTAGTGCAGGCTGAAATGACTGAAGGTCTGCTGCGTGAAGCTTTCCCTGAAGCTGAAATTATCCGGAAGGTTATCACAACCACTGGCGATAGACGCACAGATGTGTCACTGGCAGATGTGGCGAAGGAGGAGGGGGTGTTTGATAAAGGAGTTTTTATCAAAGAGCTTGAGGTGGCACTAGAGCAGGGAGAGATCGATATCGCAGTGCACAGTCTGAAGGATGTTCCGACGGTGTTAGAGGATCAATTTGAAATTGTTTCTGTGCTAGAGCGCGCGCCGGTATCGGACATTTTGATCACGAAGGGTGAAGGTGGGCTGGATGCGCTTCCGCAAGGAGCGAAGGTCGCTAGCTCTTCATGTCGACGTCAGAAGATGTTACGTCATTTGCGTCCAGATGTAGAAATGGTGGATATTCGAGGCAATGTCCCAACACGTTTGCGCAAGCTTGCTGAAGATCCAGAACTAGATGGTATTTTGCTTGCGGAAGCTGGCCTTGTGAGACTTGGCTATAATGCAACGGGCGAGATGTCTACCGAAGCTGGGCCAGTTTATGGTGCTACGTTGGATGCTGAGACATTTTTACCAGCGGCAGGTCAAGGTGCGGTGGCAATTGAAATTCGTAAGGGTGATAGTAAAGCTGCTGAATTTGCAAAGGCGATTAATCACGCTCCAACGATGACTCGGATTCAAGCGGAGCGCGAGTTTTTGCGCTTGCTTGATGGTGGCTGCCATACTCCCGTGGGTGTTTCTACGCAGTTCTTCGGAGATTCCCTTTTGATGGAAGGCATTGTTTTCCCAGAAGGTGAGGCGATTGGTGATCCGTTAGAGGCAGAAGTTTCAGGTCCAGCATCTGAACCATTGAAAGTGGCTGGGAATCTGTTTAGATCTTTATCATGAAAGCTGGTGTTTGTTATCTCGTCGGAGCAGGTCCGGGAGATATTGGCCTTGTGACTCTCAAGGCGAAAGAGTGCATCGAGAAGGCTGATGTGTTAGTTTATGATGCCTTGATCGCCGATGAATTCTTGCGCTGGTCGAAAGCTGACTGCGAGTTGATTTATGTGGGGAAGCGTGCGGATAATCATGCGCTCTCTCAACAAGAGACTAATGAGCTCTTAGTAGAGAAAGCGATGGAGGGAAAAGTGGTTGTGCGTCTTAAAGGAGGCGATCCGACGATTTTTGGGCGCGGTGGTGAAGAAGCAAAGCGGCTCGCTGATGCGGGGGTGCGTTTTGAGATTGTTCCAGGGATTTCCTCGGCGATCGCGGGACCTGCCTACGCGGGGATTCCGGTGACACATCGTGAGCATTGTTCTCAGTTAACTTTATTTACTGGGCATGAAGATCCGACGAAGGGTGAGAGCCGTTTGGATTACGAGCAGCTGGCCCAAAGCGGTGGAACTAAGGTTTTTCTGATGGGAGTGCAGAGGCTGAGGCTTATTTGTGACGAATTTTTAAAGTTCGGGGCTGAGCCAGAGACGCCGATAGCTCTTGTGAGATGGGCGACAACAGGAAATCAGAAGACGATTCAGGGCACACTCAGCACGATTGCTGACATTGTAGAAGAACAAAATTTTAAAGCGCCAGCAGTGGCGATCATTGGAGACGTTGTGAAACAAAGAGAAGATATTAATTGGTTCGAAGGCCGTCCGTTACACGGAAAAAAGATTGTGGTGACACGTACGCGTTCGCAGGCGAGTGAGTTGAATAAGCAACTGACAGAACTCGGCGCTGAGGTGTTAGAGATTCCAACGATTAAGATCGAGCATCCTGACGATAAGCAGGAGTTCGTGGAAGGAGTGGGCCAAGTGCACACTTACGATTGGCTTGTGTTTAGTAGTCCAAATGGTGTGGAACGATTCTTCGACGCCTTTTTCAGTGTGTACGATGATGCTCGCAGCATTGGTGGTGTGAAGATAGCGGCGGTCGGGCCAGGTACTGCGAAGAAGGTGAATGACTACCGATTAGCGGTGGATCTGATTCCAGACACTTTTGTGGCAGAAGGCTTAGTGAAAGCGTTTGCTGATAATGAGCACATCGAAAACCAAACGATTCTGTGGGTGCGTGGTGCTGAAGCGCGCGATACGATTCAGACTGGATTGTCTGCGCTTGGTGCGATTGTTGACGAATGTATCGCCTACAAGACGGTTCCTGAATTTGAAGACCCGAATGGTGCGAAAGGTCGTTTTGAGCAAGAGGGTGCTGATGTTGTGACATTTGTGAGCTCATCGGCTGCGAAGCATTTCTTTGCGCTCAACATGCCATTCCCTGACACATGTAAAGTGGCGTCGATTGGGCCTGTAACGAGTGCGACTCTTGAAGTGATTGGTAAGAAGCCAGATGTTCAGGCCGAAAAACACAATATTGAAGGCCTGGTCGAGGCGGTGGTTAAGTTGTGTTCGGACTCTGAATAGGACGCTATTTTTTGATCTGAAAAAAGGGACGGCCGAGTGATCAGCCGTCCCTTTGTATTGGAAATGTAAAGTCTTAGATGACGCTGAGGTTTTTTGCCTGCTCGGTAGTGAGTTCGACAAGTTTCCACGGGAGGCCGTATTTGTTGAGGTCTTCCATGAATGGATCTGGATCATTTTGTTCCATGTTCCAGACGCCAGCTTCGGTAGTCCATTTTCCTTCTAACATGAGCTTTGCGCCAATCATGGCAGGGACGCCGGTGGTGTAGGAAACTCCTTGGGAACCAACTTCCGCGAAGCATTCTTCGTGGTCGCAAATGTTATAGATATAGATCGCTTTTTCTTCTCCGTCTTTGATTCCACGAATGATGCAACCGATGCAGGTTCTGCCGGTGGTTGTTTTTCCGAGGTCGCCTGGATCGGGGAGAACGGCTTTGAGGAACTGGAGAGGAATTACTTTCTGGCCATTATATTCGACTTCATCAATGCGGGTCATGCCAATGTTTTGAAGGACTTCGAGGTGCTTGATGTAGTTTTCTGAGAAGGACATCCAGAATTGTGCTTTCTTGATGGTAGGAATGTGTTTGGTGAGCGATTCCATTTCCTCGTGGTACATGCGGTAAATGGAGTAGCTACCGACTCCTTCTGGGCAGTCAAATTTTTGGCTGACGGACATGGCTTCGGTTTCGCGAAATGCTCCATCTTCCCAGTGGCGGCAGGGGGCGGTGACTTCACGGATGTTGATTTCCGGGTTGAAGTTGGTCGCGAATGCTTGGCCGTGATCGCCGCCATTGACGTCGACGATATCGAGGTAGTGGATTTCATCAAAATGATGTTTGAGAGCCCAAGCGGTGAAGACATTAGTGACACCAGGGTCAAAGCCAGAACCGAGTAGTGCTTTGAGACCAGCGCTCTTAAATTTGTCTTGGTAGGCCCATTGCCAGTGGTATTCGAACTTGGCCTCATTGGGCGGTTCGTAGTTGGCTGTATCTAGGTAGTGAATTCCAGCTTCTAGGCAGGCATCCATCAGAGGCAGGTCTTGGTAGGGGAGGGCTACGTTGATGAGCAGCGAAGGTTTGAGCTGTTTGAGGAGAGCGACTGTGGCTGCCACGTCATCAGCGTCAATGGCAGCGGTCTTGATTTGAACGCCGTAGCGTTGCTTTACTGATTCGGCAATGGCATCGCATTTACTTTTAGTTCGTGAGGCCAAGGTGATGTCTGTGAAGGTTTGGGAAAGCTCAGCACATTTGTGAGCCACAACGGAACCGACGCCGCCGGCGCCGATGATGAGTATTTTTGCCATAGTGTTAGAAATAGTCTTGAGCCTTTTTTAGTCTAAAAATGTAAAATGTCAGAGATTTTCTTAGTTAAATTTTAGCGTTAGCTTGCCATAAGAGATGATTTGGTCATGATACCGCCAATCTATCCCCTAGCCGACGCTAGTTAGATCTACATTTAACCCAAATTACCTACATTAATGAGCAGTCAATTCGTAGAAATCACGGAGGCAGATTTGCCACAAAACCTAAAAGTTCTCTGGTTAAAAGCACTCTCTGCAGAGGAGCTACAAAACTATTCTTACGCCATTAGTTTGGCGAACGCAGTCTTAAAGGAAGAACCAGGTTTTCTAAAAGGGCGGAGGCTGGCGCGAAAGTGTGCAGCTAAAATGACCGCAGGCCAGAAAAAGAAAGTGAGTGCTTTGACTGGCTTGCTATCTGGTGGCGTGAATACGATGAAGCTTTCGAATGCAGCGAAGAAAGATCCTGCTGCAGCATTGATTCTTATTGAGAAAGAGTTAGAAAAAAATCCTTATGATGCGGGAGTCAATGAGGTTTTATTCGAGACAGCTCTGATGATGGGAATGTCAGAGACTGCAGCATTTGCCCTTGAGACGGTGCGTGAAGGCGCTCCAGAAAATACGAAGATGTTGCATAAACTCGCTGAGTATTATGTAGGTATTGATCGTCCAGATTTGGCGACTGAGGTTTACAATGACATCGTTAAGCAAGCGCCTGGAGACATTAATGCAGTTAAAGGGGCGAAAGATTGTTCCGCGAAAGCTTCCATGAAGAAGCAACGTTGGGGTGAAGGCGCAAGCATGGATGAGCTGAAGAAGGATGCTGCTGGAGCTAAAAAATTGGAAGAAGCTGATCGTGCAGCGATGACTCGCGACCAGATGAAAGAAAAGTTGGCTGGTTTGATTGGCCAATACGAGCAGGACCAAAATGATCTCAATGTGGTTAAGCAAATTGCAAAACTGTACGAAGATTTAGAAAAGTGGGAGTCAGCGCATGCATTCTATGACTGGGCGTTTCAGATCAGCAATGGTGATGCGGCCTTGAGGAAAAAGTCTGAGCAACTTGGTGATAGAGTTGCGAAGGAGAAACTTGCAGCACTAGAAGCTCAGCTTGAGACTGATCCTAACAATGAAGAATTACGAGCTCAGCTTGATGAGGCGCGGAAGGCGCATGCTATGAGTACTGTGGCTGAGGCTTCAAAACGTGTTGAGCAAAACCCGACAGATCCGCAACTGCGTTTTGAGTTAGGTTCCGCTCTGTATAATGCTGGCAATTATAGTGATGCGATTCCGCATCTTCAGCAAGCGACGCGCAATCCGCATATTCGAACTAAAGTATTACTGACTTTGGCTCGTGCCTTTGATGGTAAAGGAATGCATGACTTGGCGATCAAGCAGCTCGCAGATGCTTTGGCTGATTTACAGGGGATGGATGATACCAAGAAAGAAGTTCTTTATGAAAAAGGGCTGATCCATTCAAAAATGGGCGTCAAAGAAGATGCGCTTGCTTGTTTTAAGGAAATTTACGAAGTGGATTATGGCTACAGAGATGTTGCTCAACGAGTTGAGTCGTCCTACAGTTAGGGTTCACTGAATACTTTTAAAACCTCACTCAGGAGCTGGGTGAGGTTTTTTTTGACTAAAATTTCGCAGATTGAAGCAAATAAGTATTGCGAAGATGCTATAAATAATGAAGATGCGCGCCCGAGCGACAGTTTCGTCTAAAGAGATGTCGCGCAAAAATCATTAAGCAACAAAGGAGACATTATCGCAGGAAAACCAAGAAGAGGTGGCGGACGCCGCCGCCCGAACAGGAACTCAAAAGGTGCTGGTCGTCGTTTCAAAAAGAAACCAGAAGATGATCGCGAAGATAAGGCTGTAGAGATCGAAGGCACTATCAAGACTGTACTTGCGGGAACTATGTTCAAGGTGGAACTCCCTGGTGGACATGAAGTCTTGGCGCACATTTCTGGAAAGATGCGCAAGCGCTTCATTCGCCTTGTGGTCGGTGACCGCGTGCGGATGGAAATGTCTCCTTACGATACGACTAAAGCGCGTATCACATTCCGAATTGGGTAATTCCAGTTCGGAGTACAGATTTTGCGGAAAACCCCATGACGCGTTATTACAGCTATAAAGGCTGCGGAACTTGCCGTAAGGCAATGAAGTGGCTCAACGAGCATTCAATCGAGGTGAAGGAGATTCCTATTCGGGAGATTCCACCTAGTGTTGAGGAGTTTCGATTGGCGTTGGCGCAAGGCTATGCCTTAAAGGCTTTATTTAATAGTTCCGGTGGAGATTACCGTGAGCTAGGAATGAAAGACAAACTCCTGATGATGTCTGAGGATGAGGCTCTGGAGCTTCTTCAGTCTAGAGGGAATTTGGTGAAGCGACCATTTGTCGTAGCTGAGCAAGGAGTCTTAGTTGGCTTTAAGCAGGCTGAGTGGGAAGCATTCTTCAGCGTTGCTTCTTGAGTTTCTCGTAGGAGAAATGTGTTGGATCTGATAGCGTAAGAGCTCGATGGATTTTTTTGAAAATTGGCAGCAAGTGTATCTCACGGTCTTAATGGTCGTGGTATTCTTGGCATTTGTCAAAGAATGGCTTCCTGCTGAATTGGTAGCCATTGGGGGGCTCTTAGCCTGCGTTTTTTCAGGGGTACTTTCTGTGACCCCTGGAGCTGAGAATAATGCACTAGCAGTGTTTGCGCATCCAGCTCCTATTACGGTGGCTTGTATGTTCATTCTGAGTGCGGCTTTAGATCGTACTGGGGTGATTGAGTCACTAGGTGGCTGGTTTGAAAATGTGGCTGCTAGCAGTCCTCTAAGAATGTTGGTGGTGATGATGGTGTTAGTGGGCTGTTTATCTGGCTTTGTGAATAACACACCAGTGGTGGTAGTGTTCATGCCGATTGTTCTCGGTATTTGTCGACGAAAGAATTACATGGCCTCGCGTTTTCTTATTCCGCTGTCTTATGCGGCGGTTGCGGGTGGAACGGTGACTATTATTGGTACATCGACGAATTTGGTGGCAGCAGGTATTGCCAATAAGGTGATGGAGCCGTTCACGATGTTCGAAATTACTCCGTTAGGGGTCGCTTTCGTGGTGGTTACTTTCTTGTATATGGTGACGATTGGGAGGAAGTTATTACCTGATCGTACTACGCTGGCGGCATTAATTGATAATGAGACGAGTAGGGAATTTATCACCCATGCTTTCGTAAAGGATGAATCACCTTTAGCAGGTAAGTTTTTTCCAGACACTGAGTTAGCTGGAGTACGGAAAGCTCGAGTCATTGAGGTGCGGCGCAATGGGCATCGCTTAAGAGAGCCCTTATCGAAATTATGTTTCGAAGCTGGAGACGAGATTGTTTTTAAAGGGAGTATTGAGGCTTTAATGGGAATCCGGGAGAATTCAGATGTGGACGTACGGGGTGAGGAGGCGCTTGGTTTGGAAGATATTAGAACTGAGTCAGCTGTATTGATGGAGGGTATTCTGGGACCAGAGTCTTCATTGATTGGTAAGAACTTGAAGGAGCTGAATTTCCGGCAACGTTTTGGTGTATTGATATTAGCTGTGCATCGGAAAGGGCAGAATCTCCGCGAACGTTTTGAGGACGAGCGCTTGGTATTTGGTGATACTTTATTGGTGCAAGGTCCGGCTGAGAAGATGCGTCAGTTGTTTCAGCAGAAAGATTTTATTAACTTGTCTGAGCCGAAGCATCGGGTGAATCGAGTGCAAAAAGCTCCCTACGTGCTTATTGCATTGGCTGCTTTTATCTTGCTTGGAGCACTTGGTGGCAATTTTGGTATTCCGAATTTGCCGACGGTATTGATCGCTCTAGCTTGTGCCTTTGGGGTATTAGTGACGCGCTGCCTTGACCCGAGCGAGGCCTTTCAGGCGATTGAGTGGAAAGTGGTGTTTATGATTTGTGGGATGCTCGGATTGGGCATGGCGATGTCTCAGAGTGGGCTTGCAGAGAATACGGCGAAAGCAGTGGTAGGCATGGTAGATGGGTTAAGTTTTGTTGATGCTGGGCTGAAGCCTTTCATCATGTTGGCAGCATTTTATCTTCTCTCCAATGTACTGACTGAGATGATTTCTAACAATGCTGTAGCAGCGCTTTTGACTCCCTTGGCCATCTTTGTAGGGATTCAGATGGGTGTAGACGCTCGGCCGTTTGTAGTGGCAGTGATGTTTGGTGCATCTGCGAGTTTTTCGACACCGATTGGGTATCAGACTAATACATTTGTATACGGGGCTGGTGGCTATAAATTTGGAGACTTTTTTAAAGTAGGCTTCCCTCTTAATATCATTCTTTGGTTGGTGGCTAGTATGTTGATTCCAGTAATTTGGCCATTTTAGAGAGATCATTTTATGAAGCTCAAGATCTAAAGGGAATGGTTTTGAAGGTTTCGCGATTGAACTCTACCTGGGGGCTTACGATGCACAAAAAAACAGCTAGGTTTGTGGCCTAGCTGTTCAATGGAAAGTTGGAGCTTGTGTTACTTTGTCCCCCGTTAAAATCATTCAATCCTAAGCGTGCTCTTATCCAGCACGCTTTTTTCTTTAAATGATCTACAAGAAATCGCCTTCTCAGCGCGTAAACCTTGTAGATTTTTCTAACAGTATGCGCCCACCAAAGCATTCCAATCAACCTGAAACCGCCCACCTGTTCCAACCTCTGCTCATCGATATTCTTGACCCGTCCCACGAGCTCGTCGTCTTAGCAGCGAAAATCGACTGGGACTGGCTCGACGGACAACTCTGCGAATTGTACTCGACCACGGGGCGCGCCGCCATTCCCACCCGACTCATGGTTGGCCTGCATCTACTCAAACATGCCAAGGCTCTTTCCGACGAAGAAGTCTGCCGACAGTGGAAAGAGAATCCCTACTTCCAACTCTTTTGTGGTGAAAAATATTTCCAGCACCGCTTCCCGATCGAGCGCAGCTCCATGACCCATTGGCGCAAACGCATCGGTGATAAGAAACTCGAAACCCTCATCAGTGAACTGCTACGAGTTGCGCATCAAACAGGAGCCCTGGACATTGAAAGCCTGAGCAAGGTCATCGTCGACACCACCGTCCAGCCCAAGAACGTCACTCATCCCACCGATGCCAAGCTCGCTTTGCGCGGACTCACAGAGCTTGTCAAAATGGCAAAACTCCACGGCATCAAACTGCGCCAATCTTACGCGAAGGAGGCCAAGCGACTCGCCATCATGGCTGGTCGCTACGCCCATGCCAAACAGTTCAAACGCATGCGTAAGACTCTCAAAAAACTCAAGGGACGTCTTGGCCGCGTGGAGCGCGACATCGCCCGCAAAATCAATGGCAACGCGGGCCTTGAAGAGACCTTTCGCCTACCATTTTACAAAGCCTTCCTCATCCGCACGCAGAAGCCGCGCGACAAGGTGAAGATCTACAGCTGGCACGCCCCGGAGGTTGAATGCATCGCCAAAGGCAAGGCGCACAAACCCTACGAATTTGGCATCAAAGTTTCGGTGATCACACCGATGGAACGCTCTGCAGGCGGGCTGTTCGTCCTGCACAGCGAAGCCATCGAAGGCCGGCCTTACGACGGCCATACCCTTAATCGGGTCATTCAGGCAACCCGAGCCATCAGCGGCATCAAACCCGAACGCATCTACGTGGATAAAGGCTATGTCGGTCACGACTACCCAGACAAGCGCGCAGTTTTTCGCAGCGGACAAATCCGTGGCGTGACCCCCGAGATCAAAAGAGAGCTTCGGCGACGCTCCGCGGTCGAACCAGTCATCGGACACATGAAAACCGACGGTCACCTAGGACGCAATTACCTCCACGGCAAGGATGGAGATAAGATCAATGCAGTTCTGTGTGGCGCAGGCCACAATATGCGCCTTCTGCTCAAGTGGTTCGCCACTTTTTTGCTCAAAATCCTCAGTACAATCTTTTCGCAAAAAAGCTCCGGCCACAGACCGGAGCTTCAATGCGCTTGAAAAATGCTATTTTTAACGTGGGACTACTTTGGAGTGTGCGGCTCGAAAGTCGTTGTGCGCTGGTATGCTTTGGCTTTTGATGCTTTGGCGGCTTTCTTTTGTAAGTCTTCTTGCATACGGAAACTTGGCTTGTCGTCTTGAATGATGCGCTCTGAGCTGCCGTCTGGAAGAATACGGTGGGCTTGCTGGTTATCCTTGAATGCCGCTTCGAGAATCTCGTTAAGCTGCTGTTTGATTTTTTGATCAACTACAGGGACCATGAGTTCCACGCGTTTTTCTAAGTTGCGAGTCATCCAGTCTGCGGATGAAATAAACAGGAGTTCTTCACCTCCTTGGTGGAATTGGAAGACTCGGGCGTGTTCCAGATAGTAATCAATGACGGAGACGACTTCGATGTTCTTGGCTTCCTTGCGTGGGCCTGTTTTAAGGCAGCAAATACCACGGATGTTAAGTCGGATTTTCACTCCAGCTTTCGAGGCTTTATATAGAGCATCGATAATATCTTTGTCTTGGAGTGAGTTGACTTTTGCGGTGATGGCAGCCTTTTCTCCTGATTTCGCTCTGGAAGCTTCGCTTGCAATGAGCTCTAGCAGGCGCTTTTTCATGTGCGTAGGTGCAGGAAATAGACGTTTTGTGTTGAGCAGTTTTGATCTTCCTGTGACTGCATTGAAAATGAGTGAGGCATCAGCGCCAAAGTCATTTCTTGCTGTTAGGATGGAAGCGTCTGTATAGAGACGTGCAGTTGACTCGTTATAGTTGCCGGTGCCGTAGTGGCAGTAGCGTTTGATTCTCCCTGCTTCCTTGCGGATGACGAGGGTGATCTTAGCATGCGTTTTTAGGCCTTTTACTCCGTAGACGATCTGTACGCCAGCGCGTTGGAGTTCTTCGGCACGGTGGAGGTTCCTCGCTTCGTCAAAGCGTGCTTTGATTTCGACGAGGACTGTGACTTGCTTGCCATTTTCTGCAGCGCGGATAAGGGCATCGATTACGCGCGAGTGCTTGGCCGTGCGATAGAGGACTTGCTTAATTGCTAGTACGTCTGGGTCGCTAGCTGCTTCTTCGATGAGGCGGATGACAGGATCGAAGCTGTGGTAAGGGTGATAGAGGAGGATGTCCTTTTTCGCAATTTCTTCAAAAATAGAGTTTTGGTAGTCGATGTCGGCTGAGGATTGCGGTTCCCACGATGGGGCTTTCAGGTCATCAAAACCAGAGATGAAGGCGATCTGCATGAAGTCATTGAGGCAGAGAGGTCCGTCTAGTCGGTAGATCTGTTCAGGTGCGGCTTTTGTGATTTCTCTGACTGCATTTTCTAACAACCTAGACCCTCCGCTACGTAATTCAACTCGGACAGTATTGCTAGTTTTTCGAGCTGAAAGAACTTCTTCCATTTCACCAGCTAAGTCGATGGCGTCTTCCTCTTGGACGGCAATGTCGCCATTTCTGGTGATTCTGAAAACGCTGTGTGAATGAACGTTTTCGCCAGGGAATAACTGATTAGCATACTGTGCGATTGCGTCTTCGATAGGGATGATGTAATGCTCGCCGTGGTCTTCGACTTGAATAAAGCGCTCGATGCCTTCGGTAACTGGAATGAAGACTACACGTTTTGATTTATTTTTAGATTGGATTGCACAAGCGACAATGAGGGTCATCGCAGGAAGGGTCAGAGAAGGGCTGTGGTCATCAGCTTCGTCTTCTTTCGGGTCAAAACTTAGTGGCGTGAGTAAGGGGAAGACTGCTTCTTGAAATCTATTTTGTACAAGATTTTCGATGTGGGGAGGAAGCTTCTTTGGGTTAGAGATGTTGATGTGGTTTTCCTTGAGGAGGGGGAGGAGTTCAGAATTATAGAGCGCGTATTGTTCTTTAATTTGGAGAGCAATTCTTTTTCGAATGGCGCCTAGTTGCTGTGTGGGGGTGAGGCCGGCGATATCTTTTTTTCTGGAACCAGTGCTACGAAGAAGTGTGAGCCCGCCGACGCGAACTTGGAAGAATTCGTCCATGTTAGAAGCTGAAATAGCGAGGAACTTCAAGCGCTCCAGTAGAGCTTTCTCCTGGCGCTGAGCTTCACTGAGGACGCGCTGGTTGAACTCGATCCATGAGAGTTCACGATTTATGTATGAGGAGGATGGCATGATTATTAGCTAAGTTTGTCTTCTACTAGGTTGATTTGGAGGCCGAAGATGTTCTCAAAAAGATCTCCTTTACTGCGCATGGCGAGTCGCTCGGTGTGGGCGTCTGCAACTTGTTGGAGGTAGATATGGAGCCTGCGGCGGCTAGTTCGGATTTCTATCGATTTTACTTTATCAGAATGTGATCTATCGAGGGCGTCTGCGATTCGAAGGAATGAGGCGAGTTTAGAGACGCGCATTCGATTAGTAGTATCGAGATCCTTATAGATGGAGTGAGAGGGTTTGGGTACTGAGTTCCTGTGGTAACGAGTGATGAGAGCTATCAATTCGACATCAGCTCTTGGCAGACCGAAGATCTCGCTATTGAGGATGATGTATTGAGAGTGTTTGTGGTGTGCTCGGTTATTGATGAAGCCTCCGACTTCATGAAGAATAGCAGCAATGTGGAGCAAGAGAGCATCGTGCTGGCTGAGTCTGTGGAGTTCGCCAAGTTGTTCGAAGATAGCGAGAGAAAGCTTGGCAACTTGTCTGGCGTGACCCATGTGGACTTGATATTTTTCTGCAATTTTCTCGGCAGAGCGCACGACTTCATCAATAAAATCACCTGAGAGAGAGGGGATGATATTGAGGTCGTGAAGCAGTCCTTCTTCATAATCACTTTCAGGGATGTGGAGGCGCTTGGGACTAAAGGCTTCGCTTACGGCTAAATTAATCTCGAGTGCGGGGAGGATGGCCTCAGCGGTTTGGTAGTCGACTTGGAAACTACGGACAATCTCATCGACACTCATTTGGGAAGCGTCATCACAGAGTGATTTAAGAGAGGCGATCGAGCTTGATTTATCCTTGTAATGCTTGATATGAGGGCGAAGAAACTGGATTTCATAGCCGATGAGGACGATGTGCTCGATGTCTTCTGAGCGGAATTCGTCGATTAGGGAATCGAGCGGTCCTTGGATTTGAGAGCGGACCGACTTACGGTAATTGTTAGGGCGGCCAGCCGGGAAAGACATTTTTTCGCCTGTTCGATGCACGCCCAATCGATAGCTGCTGTAGGAGGTGATTTTTCCGTCTTTGAGAAGGATGACACGCGTGTTCCCTGGGCCAACGTGGAGTACTAAAGTAGTACGCGATTTCATCGATGGCGTGTCGCTGAGTCGGCGTCGGGTTTTGAGATAAATGAGGCGTGTCATTTCGCCGTCATCTAGAATTTCGACGTCGAGATCACAGCCGATATGGATACGATTGAGCACGACCTCAATGTTAGTGGCTTCTGAGAGGATGTTAGTGGCGACGACCCGGATTTTATTGATTGCCGAAGCAGGAATGAACTCGGTGAGTGTTTTTTTGTATCCTTGTAGGATGTTGACACACCTTTCAATAGTTGAACGGGTGATTTTGCCACGGCTAAAGACATCGTGGGCAATGGGAGCTGACTGCTCGAGGTAGTCGATTTGTTCTGAGCTTCCGTCTTGGTGTGCGATGAAGATGAGAAGTGAAATGGAACTTGCTCCTAGGTGGATAGTGGCACTTACGTTTGATGTTACTGGGCGTGTAAGTGTGTCTGAACTCATGCTTGAGAATATGCGATTGTTAGTGTGTTGGTGCAATCCATAATGTTGTTTTTCAATGTGACGAAATTGTTGTTTTTACCCTTATTTCTCACTAATTAATGAACTGATAATGAGTTGAATTGTAGATTGATGGAGGATAAGCATGTTCTGCAATAAAGAGATGTAAGTGACGATGGCGGTATATCAGAAAGAGTTAGAGTTCGAAACGAGAGGAAAGGGGACGTATGAAATTTCTCATGAGGTGGAAGCCTTAGTGCGTGAGTCGGGGCTTCTGGTGGGCACGGTGACTGTGTTTGTAAAGCACACGAGTGCGAGCTTAGTGTTGATGGAGAATGCTGACCCGAGCGCTCGCAGAGATCTCGAAATGTATTTTGACCACCTAGTTCCAGAGGATACGGATTATTTTATTCACACTTATGAAGGACCTGACGATATGCCCTCGCATATTCGCATGGCTTTGACAAGAAGTAGCGAAGTGATTCCGATACAAGAAGGGCAGATGATGTTAGGTACGTGGCAGGGGATATTTCTGTTTGAGCATCGTCGAGCTTCTCACAGGAGGCGTGTTGTGGTCACGATAATAGGAGAATGATAAGTGGATGGGCGAAGGGCCGATAGATCTGAATGCCTCGTTTGAGGTTGTTGACGAGTCTGAGCAATGGATTGTAGTGAATAAATCCGCCCCTCTCGTGGTGCATCCGACAAGTGGTAAAAGTGAAGCGACGCTGCTTGGTGGAGTAGAAGAGTTGTTGCGATATGAGCTAGTGAATGGCGCGCGGCTGTCTATTATTAATCGGTTAGACAGGGAAACGAGTGGGGTAGTGTTGATTGCTAAGGCGAAATCGGCAGCTCGTTTATTTGGTCGTGCCATGGAGCGTCGACAGATTCAGAAAGAATATTTGGCAATTGTCCACGGGTGGCCAGAGTGGCATGAGCATGAGTTGAATGCTCCCATTATTCGCAAAGGTGAGGTAGAGGAGTCTCTGATCTGGGTGAAGCAGATGGTCCACGAGGAGGGAAGAGAATGTGTGACTGTTTGTAGAGTGGTGCGAAAATTTGAAAAGAACGGGCAAGCATTTTCATTGATGAGAATCTTTCCTAAGACTGGACGAATGCATCAAATTCGCGTGCACTTAGCTTATTTAGGCTTCCCTATCGTCGGTGATAAAATTTATGGTGATGATGAAAGCTGTTATTTAGAATTTATCGAAGGAGGGTGGTCAGAGCGTCTACGCAGTCAACTATTACTCGGAAGACACGCGCTACATGCAGAGCGAATGGTGGTAAGTACCGAGCAGGGAGTGTTAGATTGGAGAGCTCCATTGGCCGGGGATCTCAGGTGTTTTTTAGAGTGTTGAATGGCGGTGCTCGTGTTAGTGTTTTCTCATGGCTGATCTGAAAGAAATTGTTAGTTTTCTAGAGAAAGAATTAGATACAGAGAATATCCCTGATTATTCAGTGGCGAATAATGGACTTCAATTAGCGAACAAGGGCGAGGTAACGAAGGTGGTGTCCGCTGTAGACGCTTCCTTACCCGTGATTCGAAAAGCGATTAATGCTGGTGCTGACCTTTTGATCGTGCATCACGGTTTATTCTGGCAAGGTACTCAAAATATTGTAGGTGCTCAGTACGAAAAATTAAGCGAAGCAATTCACGCTGATTTGGCAATTTATAGCAGCCATATTCCTTTGGATGTTCATTCTGTTTATGGAAATAATGCGCTTTTAGCGAAAGCTATAGGGATGGATAAGACTGAGGAGTACCACTCGTGGAAAGGGATTTTGTTGGGCTTAAAGCAAGAAATGGATCTTGAATTTGAGCCTTTCATTCATGCGGTGGAGAGTGCTGTGGGCGAGTCCATTCATTTTTGCCGTGGACGAATTGAACCCAGCGTCGGAACCGTGGGGGTTATCACCGGTGGTGCTGGGTCTGAAATAGCTGCAATGGCAAAGCAGGGAATTGATACATTTGTTACTGGGGAGGGGCCACACTGGAGTTACTCACTTGCTGAAGAGTTAGGAGTTAATCTGATTTATGCTGGTCACTATGCCACAGAGACCTTTGGAGTGAAGGTTTTGGCTGAAATTATTTCCGAGAAGTTTAATGTCTCAGCTGAGTTTGTAGATCACCCTACTGGTTTATAGGGATCGCGTCTTTATGCATCGGAAATGATGTGCGGCTGCTTCGCCCTTAAGTTCCTTAAAAAGAGCTTGCAAACAAGGGTTTAAATTTCGTAGTGTATCCTACGAGTCACTTGATAGTTAGTTGTATGTATCTTGCTTGGGAACTGCATGCGCTATGGCTAACTAATATTCTGTTACTCTAACCCCCCATCCCCCCCGACCATGAAAACCAAAGCAAAGTATGCACTTAGCTGTGCACTATTGATGACCTCTACTATATCCATATTCGCAAATGATGAACAAACGAGCCCAGTAAGCATTGACTGCTCTGAGGTGAATTCTACGCTTGTGGAGTCGCTAAAAGCCTCTCCACATAAAGTTTTAGAGCTTGTGGCAGAATTTGTTGCTCAGCATGAATCATGTGCTGGAGAGATTGTGAAGATCGCGATTCAAACCATGGTGGCAGATAAAGAGCTTGTTGCGCAAATTGTCGAAACTGCTATTTCGGCGGCACCAAAACAAATTGGTGAAGTTGCAATGTTTGCTATAGCCACGGCGCCCATCGCGAATTCTGAGATTATGGCAGTGATTCGAAAATATAATGCAGAACATGGAACTGCTCAGGCTCTTGGATATGATCCAAGTCTAGTAGATCCCAAGAGCAGTGACTTGACATTGATCGACCCAAAAGCGGGGATTGATGCACCTGCTCAGTCACAGGGAATTAACCCTTTGGATTTTCCAGGTGGACAGACTCAATTTTTTGTAGATCCTAAGTCTGGAGCTGCAGCACCAGGTGTCGGAGCACCGGGAACTCCTGTTCCTTTGTTTGTGGTTAACGATAACACAGCACCGCCCGTAACCCAATAGGGCATAAAAATTACTCAAAATAACATACTACATGAAACTAATAAAAACTGGAGCAGCACTCGCTCTAACAGCTGGGACGCTATCAGCGCAGGGGGTATTTGAAGTATCACCCAATGATGGTGTTACTGAGTCCATACCATTGGAATTTTCAGTGTTTGCCAACGTAGGTTGGGATGACAATGTGACGCCTACTACGATTTATGAAGGTGATGAGTCGATGTATACCAACTTTGGGGTTGGAGCTAATTACGTGAATATCACTCCACAAACTACGGTTGATGTGAACCTAAAGTTGGGGATGATTTATTACTTTGATGCTCCTGAGGATCCGAGCGCGGACGACACGTATTACTCTGTTCGATTACCGTTTAGCATCGTCCACCGCGTGAGTGAGCGTCTTCGTTTTGCGACACGCAACTATGTTTTCTATGGTCTTGAGCCAGACTACAATTACGGAGCTGTTAATGACCGTTCGAATGAGGAATACTTCTATATCTCAACTGATAACTCCATTGGTTATAAATGGACTGAGAGATTAGGTACCTATACTGGTTTCCAGTGGAATACTCTTGATTATGATGGTGACGATTCGAGAAATGATCGTGATAATTTTGTGCTCTATAATCAGTTCCGTTATGTCATCAGCCAGCAAACCATTGGTACACTGGATTATCGTTACCGAATGACTGATGTGACTGATGGGCGTGATTCCGATAACCAAAAGTTACTTTTGGGTGTGGAGCACCGCTTTAGTGAAACAGCTGTATTGATCGCTCGTGCCGGTGTTCAATATCGTGAGGTTGATGGCCGCGACAGCCAGACTGATCCAACATTTGAATTGGAATATCGTAATGCTGTAAATGAATCATTCCGCGTTCGTGCAAGTGCCGCTTACGAAATCAATGATTATGGGACATCTCTGTTTGGTGGTGCGTCATTTGAAAATAATCAAGTACTTCGCTTCAACCTTGCAGGTGATTACTATGTTTCACCCGATCTTTATCTCACTGGTGGTGTGAACTACATTAACAACGATTACTACGGTGGTGGTGTGCCTGAGGATACTGTGGATGTATTCAATATGTACATTGGTGCAACTTATGAGATCACACACAACCTCAGTGGTAACATTAATTATAATTTCACCACATCTAATGATGACACAGGTGCGTTGAATCGTGATTACGACCGCAACCGTGTTCAAGGTGGTTTAACCTATACATTCTAATAGGCTTATAACTATTTATAGCTAATTATTTTAAAAGCCTTCTTTGCAATGCTTGCAAAGGGGGCTTTTTTCTTTGATCTACCCAGATCAAGTGTGTAGTCCTATCTACTCAATTTGACGTTGAATTTCTACGATGCAAAAAAACTCTTCACTGAATACATCTGACGCAGCTCTGCACGCTGTCGATTATTGGCAAATTTTAAAGAATCGATACGGGATCATTCTGCTGACGTTCATTTTGGTTGTCCTTACGGCTGCTGTCATAACTTACGTCATGCCTAAGAAGTATGAGGCTACCACAGTGATTCAGGTAAATCCCCTAGGATCTAAAAACCAAGTGATGGGCAATACATCCTCACCTTTAATGACTCGTCAGTTTTTTGGAACCCAATTTAAGATTATTGAGTCCGAGGAGAATTTGAAGCGTGCGGCAGAACGCTGTCAATTACCTGAAAAAATGGGAGTCACGATTGATGAAGCTGCGCTTGTATTGAAGAACGGTTTGAGTACGCGCCAGGAGCGTGGGACTGACATGATTGAGATTGCGTTACGCATGACTAAAGAGAACCGTGAGTACGTTAAACCACTTACTGAGGCGATTGCTGTGGCCTACAGTGAGTTGCGTACCAATCAAGAGGTGAAGCGCCGTGAGCAAACTCGATACGAATTAGAGAAAAAGATTCAGAAGCAAGAGGATATTGTTGAAGACTATCGCAATCGTCTACTCCAATTCTCCACGGAGACTGGGATCATTTATTTTGATCGTAACAATAGCGGCGGAACGACCGATACGGTGCGACGTGGGCTTGTTGTTCAAGAGCAACTGTATGATGAAGCGATCAAAGAACGTGATGAGTTGGAGCTTCAAGTGAAGAACATCATTGGTCTAGATGACGACTCTCTCATTTCTCACGTGGCTGGTTTGAATCGCCCGGAGAGTGCAATCGTGCAAAGAACTTGGGAGCAATACTTGGAAGAAAAACGTGAACGCTCTGGGATGCTCGCACAGGGGCTGGGTGAGAACCACCCTCAGATTAAGTTGCTGGATGCGCGAATTAAAATCCTCCGTGAAGATTTAGATACGAAGGTTGTCAAGATCCGTTCCTTACTTAAAACTCTTTTAAATGAGGCTCAGGCGAAAGTGGAGCGACTTAAAGAGTCTTCTGAAAGTTCGCAAGACGAAGCTCGTGCAACGGCTGCGGACTATACCAAGTTCCAGACTTATGTAAAAGAGTACGAGGATGAACTCGATGCTCTGAAGACAATGAAGACTGGTGAAGTGATTGAGAATCTTCAAGAGGGGCTTTCGATTGATCCGATTGCTTTTTACGATTATCCAGAAGAACCAGAAGTGGCAGATTACGTGTCACCGAATTGGATCTTGAATATGGCGCTCGGGAGTGTGGCTGGTCTGATTTTTGGTGTGGGTATAGCGTTCGCACTTGAGCTGATGGACACCTCCGTAAAATCGCTTGAAGATGTGGAGCGCTACTTAGAAGTGCCTGTGCTGGCAGTGATTCCGAAAGATGTCGCTGTTCTCCACAAGCAGAGTACTTCTAGTCCCGATGCAGAAGCGTATAGAATCTTACGGACGAATATTGAATTCAATCGCAAGAACCCTGATGACAATGCAATCACAGTCGTTTCAGGTGGAGCTGGTGAAGGTAAGTCGACAACTTTGGTGAACTTGGCGTATATCTGTGCGCAGGGTGGTTATTCTACATTAATGATCGATGCTGACCTTCGTCGACCTCGCTTGCATACGATGTTTGATATCGCGAACTCGGTGGGGCTTACGAATTATTTGACTACTGACTTACAATTGGAGGATGTAATTTTACAGACTTCAACTGAGAACCTCTACTTTATGCCGTCTGGAATTCTTCCGGCCGATGCTGCTGGTATTTTGAATTCACGCCGCATGTCTGAGTTGATCCAGGACGTGAAAGGACGTTTCGATCTCGTATTAATTGATTCACCGCCGATCCTCGGAGTGAGTGATGCTTCAGTGCTCGCGAGTGAAGTGGATCTTACCATGATTGTGGTACAACACCGCAAATTACCTCGTAACATGCTGATGCGTGTGAAGCAGGCGGTAGAAAATGTGGGAGGAACCGTACTCGGTGTGGTGCTTAACAACGTCGATGTGCGCAGCGATAGTCAATATCAGTACTACACTAGCTATTACACCTATTACTCCCCAAGCGAGCAAGCTGCGGCAACAAAGGGGCAATCAGGTGATGCAAAACCTTCTGATTCAGAGGGACTTTACTAAATTTAAAACTGTTGTTATCTTATATTATGAAAAAATTCTTTATACTCTTCTGTCTGTTGTTTGGACTGAGTCAGGTCATGTTATCAGCAGGCTACGTCACTACTGGTGAAAAAGTAACGATCACTATCAAGGGCGTGCCTCAAACTGAGCAAGCCGCCATTAACGGCGAATATGTCGTTAGCGACGGAGGCTTATTGTACATGCCGATGCTGAGTAACGGAATTAAAGCGTCAGGTAGTTCCAGTTCAAGCGTAGCTCGGCGTATAGAGGCAGCGTATAAAAGTGCTAAAATATACGCTAATCCTCGGATTACGATCATCACAGTCAAAGATGAGATTGCGCTTGAGAAGACGATGAAGAAGAACAATGAGTTCGTCACCGTCGCTGGGCATGTGAAACGCCCTGGTCCTGTGCAGTACAACCAAGGGATGTCGATTTACGACGCTGTTGCTACAGCGGGTGATGCCACTGCTTTCGGTGCGATGAATCGTGTGCAATTACTTCGAAATGGTAAACGGAGTTTATACAATTTAAAAAAGGATTCTCACCGTACTTATAAAGTAAAGCCGGGTGATACGATTACTGTGCCCGAGAAAAACTTCTTGGGCCAATAAGTCTCGAGGAATTTTAACCTGTGAATTTAGTAAGGCCTATTCTGATTGCAGAATGGGTCTTTTTATTCCATTTGTAAGTTAGTGAATAGGTATCACAAAATGAAGGTAGCCTTGTGCGCAATGATGGCATGCACACAGCTGTTTTGTGTTGCCGCTGAGCAAAAGCAATTAATTGAACAATTGGGGGCGGAAAGCTTTGAAGTGCGTCAGCGTGCTTACGACGAACTCAAAGCTTGGGCGCTCAACAACGAGAAGCATTCTATGTCACTTCTCTATGACGCTTTGCAGCAGCCATTGACTCCTGAAGTGAATATGCGGCTCGATCAAATATTGCGAGAGATTGTGCTAGTTGAGCAGTTTGGGAGACCCCAAGGTTTTATCGGAATCGAGCTAGGTTCTTTGCTCATCGCGATCGATGGCGAACAAGTCCCTGCCGTGATGGTGAATCGAGTCATTCCAGAGTCAGCAGCAGCGAAAGAGGGATTGAAGGCTGGCGATATTATTTCTTCGTTAGAGGGCAAGAGAATGACGGAGCATGAATTGCGCAATGCCCGAATGACTGCAGAAGCTATGTTTATTAGCCGTGTCGGCAAAAAGTTCAAAGGGGATCAACTGCGCTTGGGAATATTCAGAGACGGTAAAGAGCAGGAAATGGTACTCACTCTTGGCGAGCGGCCAGATTACTTACCAAGCTCTAATCCTCAACCAAGTGAAGAGATGAAAGAGGAGTATTTTGAAAAATGGCTTAGGGAGCAAAAATCTGCGAAGGCCGAATAAAAAACGGCTCAGAAGCTTCCATTAATTGATAGACCAATAATGTGAACATTGCCGCTCACTTCGCCACGGAAAGTTCCAGTGGAGTCAGTTTCTTGGATATCTACTGTGTCGGCAAGAATGAAACTATAGCCAAAGTCTGCAGAATAGCTTGAGTCAATTTGATAGCTAGCTCCGGCACTGAGCCAATACCGATCTGAGTCTGGAATTCTGAGAGTTCTAAACTCCTTGCTTCTAATCGGGCTCTCATCGAAGGCTAATCCTGCGCGCAGAGTCCATTTATCATCATAGGAGTAGGTAGACCCGAGCGCTATACGAAAGGTGTCTTTCCAATTTTCTCGCTTGGCGAAGTCTTGAGCGGCCGATTGAATAGTGAGTTCTTCAAAGACGCTCCAGTTCGTCCAGGTTATGCTGCTGAGAATCGTCCATTGATCGTTTATTTGATGATGTCCACTGAGTTCGATAGACTGTGGAAGTTCTTGTTCTACCAATGCCTCGATCTGGCTTGTTGAGATTGGGAGCACGTCTGTTGTGAGGTGACCATCGAGTGCTAAGTCGACCTTGGAGTAGTAGGCTAGGCCGAAGCGTGTTGACGTATTGATTTGATAGAGCGTTCCAAGGTTGAAGCCATAGGTCCAGCAGTCGCCTTCAACATCGACAATACTTGCGCCGGCAGCAGGGGAGACTGAGCTCATAGATGTACTGAGTCTTCCTTCGGCAAAAATGGCATCAAAGCCAGCACCGAGACTCCATTGTTCATTGAGTCTATATGCTATTTTTGGGCTGATGTAGTAAGTGACGATTTCACTCAGATTCGCTTGGCTAGTTGCTAAAAAATCATCTGAGTAATCTGTACTTAAGCCGAAACGAGAATGAAGGGCCAGCCCAAGCGCGAGGTCATCAGAGAGTTTGTTAGAAAAGTAGGCGTAGGGAATCAGCGCTGCTTGCGCCGCTTTATTGTCAGAAGTATGAAGTTCTTTACTTGAGCCTGTTGGAATGAATGTCCCTGAAATGTCGATGTTGGGAGCGATGTATGATAAGCCCGCTGAAGCACTCCACTTATCTAAAAGTAACATGCTGGCTGCATTTGTGGCTATTGATGATGCGTCTTCCGCAATGGAAGCTTCCCCTGCGAATGCTCTGCCAAGGCCTGATGTTGAGCGCTCTTGAAGCTGAAATCCGGCTGAGAGGCAGAGGCTACTAGTTGAAGCGAATGAGCTTAAAAATATCAGTGAACTGCGCTGTGGGGTATTGAGCATCTCGATAAATATAGCAATCAAACGTATGTTGGGTCAAGGATCATTCTAGTTCATCTATTCCATAATAGAAGAGTTTTACACGGGAAGTGTGTTGACAGTGAGATTGTTAGACGTGGATACTTAGATAGATGTTAACTGAGGATAAGAATCAAACAGAGAGCTTAAGAGAGCGATTACGTCTTATTATTTTTGAGGCAGAAACTCCTAGAGGGAAGGCGTTTGATGTCGTACTCCTCTGGTGTATAGGGCTCAGCATTTTGGTGGTAATGCTAGAGACTGTAAAGGGGCTGGATGCTGAATATTCTAGGATACTACTAATCTTGGAGTGGATTTTTACTGGGATTTTTACGATCGAATATCTCTTAAGGATTTGGTGTAGCAGGAAGCCTTTAAAATATATAACTAGTTTTTATGGGGTAGTTGATTTACTGTCCTGTTTGCCGGCATATGTGGTTTTGTTCTTTGGTGCATCTTCCGCATTTGGAGTAGTTCGTGCTCTGCGCTTGTTGCGGATGTTCCGCGTTCTTAAGATGGTTAATCACGTCAAAGGTGCAGAAGTGATTCTTCACGGTTTGGTGCGATCTAAGGAGAAAATCACGGTGTTCTTTTTTGCGATCCTTTTATTGGCGGTCATAGCAGGCACCTTAATGTACTATATTGAAGGGAGGCAGCCTGATACGAGTTTTACGAGTATTCCGAAGAGCGTCTATTATGCTATAGTGTCTATTACCACGGTCGGATATGGCGATATGGTGGCGCAGACAGAACTAGGGCGCTTCATTACTACTTTAATGATACTGACGGGTTACGCAGTGATTGCTGTGCCGACGGGGATAGTAACAAGTGAAATGATTCGGATGCAAGAGACTGATAAGACCTCTGATGCTTGCCCCAGTTGTGGCGTTCATGGGCATTTACCTGACGCGAAATTTTGTCGTCGCTGCGGTAGTAGTATGGATGAGAGGCGATAAAGACCTATCGTGGAATCACTAGTCGTTGGCCGAGTCCAATAGTGGTGCCGCGGAGGTTATTGGCCCGTTGGATCGAGCTCACAGAGGTGCCGTATTTTCTGGAAAGGCCGTAGAGTGTGTCACCTCGTTTAACTGTGTGGCTGAGTGGTGGTTTGGTCTTAGGCTTTACAGTGACAGAGGGAGTCTTCTTAGGGGGAGGCGGAGTGTTAGATATGGGAGCTGAGGTGGGAGGAGGAGTTGGAGTCGTAGCAGCGTATTGCTGCGGTTTTTGAGCTGGCGGGTTTGATTTTTGCTTACTCCGAGAAATGTATTTTCTTTTTGGTGGGTTATCTGCCCAATTATCAATGTAATTACCGTTGCTATCAAATGGGCCAAAGTTTGGTTGATAGCCTGCAGTTTCATAAACTTCGATGGTGCCACCAGGTTGATGGCCACAGCTACTGAGGAATAAGCTCAGAGTCGCTGTACTGGAGCATAAAATAAGAGCTAGTGGATTGAAACTTGGCATAAAAGTAAATACGGATAGATTTTCTTAGGTCTATCTCAGAGGCTTATTGTTTCGTAAGTCCATCTTTTCGGGCTTGTTTCCAATAGGCGTATTCTGATCTGTTAAAGTCGATGTACTCTGGTGAGATGTCGCTAGTGTAGACTTCGTATTCAGCATCTCCAAGATGGAGGTCGATAGTGATCGTGAATTTATCCTTAGCTACTGTTTTACGAAGTTCGTCCATGGGAGTTTGCGCCTCTAGTCCACCAATGCAAGCTGGCTTAGAACCGATGTGGATGTCGATGAGTTCTTCTCGGATCATAGCACGTGAATAACCAATAGCGTGGATGATACGTCCCCAGTTAGGGTCATTGCCATTCCATGAACTTTTTACGAGAGCTGAGTTCGCCACGGCTTCAGCAACTTTTTTAGCATCGTTGTAGGTGCGAGCTCCATTGACTTTGACAGTGACAAATTTAGTCACTCGCTCGCCATCTTTGACGAGAGATTTCGCCATTTCGAGCATGATGAATTCGAGGCTTTCTCTAAATAAACGATAGCTTTTCGAGTTCCGCTGAATGCGCGGCATACCGCTTTCTCCGTTGGCAAGAACTACAACGGAGTCGTTGGTGCTCATGTCTCCGTCGATGGTGATACGGTTAAAAGAATGCTCTACGGCTTCGTGAACAGCTTTGTCGAGATTGGTGCGGCCAATGTTTGCATCTGTGGTTATGAAACAGAGCATGGTCGCCATGCTGGGGCAGATCATTCCAGCGCCCTTTGCGCAGGCTCCGATTTTGACCTTGTGTCCATCGAGCTCCATAGAAATGGCGATTTCCTTGTGTCGAGTGTCACTGGTCATGATAGCTTTCGCCACGTCCGTCCCCTTTTTGCGATCGAGCCCTTCGACGAGCGATGGGAATTGAGGTTCAATGCGCATCATCGGCATTGGTAAACCAATGACGCCGGTGGAACAAACCGCGACTTGTCCTTGGCGCAGACCTAGGGACCTTGCGACAGTCTTCGCAGATTTGCGAGCATCTTGGATTCCTGTGACTCCGGTACAAGCATTGGCGTTGCCGCTGTTAGCGATGATGGCTTGTACGTCGCGGTCTCTGAGATGTGCTTGTGAGACTCGCACGGGTGCAGCTTTGACTCGGTTCGTTGTAAATGTGCCTGCAGCAACACAAGGAGCTTCGCTGTATATGAGAGCGAGATCCAGTCGTTCGACATCTGGAGATTTGATGCCAGCCGAGACAGCATTGGCTAGAAAGCCTTTGGGTGCGCATACACCACCAGAGATTTTACGGAAAGGAGTCGCCGACATAGTGTTAGTAAGAGTTACAGGAAATTAGACGTTTTGAAGACCAGACTGAGGAGCCAAGCCTGCAATCAGATTGAAACTCTGAATTGCTTGGCCGGCAGCGCCTTTGCCTAAATTATCTTCAGAACTGAAGAGTAGAACTCTTCCTGTACGTTCGTCAACCGCCCAACCAATATCAATGAAATTTGTCCGAGTGACATTCTTCGTGTCAGCTGCGTTTCCTTTACCTAAAAGGCGCACAAATGTTTGAGAGTTGTAGGCTTCATGTAAAGCCTGAGTAACTTCGGAGGGGGAGCCTTTGAGCATGGCACTAGTCGTAGTGCAAATTCCGTTGTGAGCTGGTACGAGATGAGGGGTGAAAGACATCGTAACCTTCTCTCCAGCTGCAATGCTAAGCTCTTGCTCAATCTCGGAGAGATGACGATGTTTGGGTACACTGTAGGCTCTGACGCTTTCATTTGCCTCACAATAAGAGAATAGCGTGTTGCTGGTTTTTCCTGCACCACTAACACCACTCATGGAACAGGTGACGATAGATTGTGGGTCGATTAAGCCTTTTTCTAACAATGGTACTAGCGGTAGAATAATGCTGGTAGGATAACAACCAGGGGAGGCGACGAGGCGCGCATCTGCGATCTCTTTAGATCTGCCCTGAAGTTCTGGCATTCCGTAGACAGCTTCTGTGAGAAGTTCCGTCGCAGGGTGCGGTGTACCATAAAATTCTTCGTAGACAGCTGGATCGTTAAGACGGAAGTCTGCTGAGAGGTCGATGACTTTCAAACCTAATTCTAACAATGCGCTTGCATATTCAGCTGCGACGCCGTGTGGCAGTGCAAGAAAAGCGATTTCGGCACCACTCTCTTTGATTGTTTGTGCGTCTGGCGCGGTGAATTGGAGATCGCTGCCGGGCATTTGCGCGAAGCGTGGGAAGATCGCGTCTAATGCTTGTCCAGCATACTGACGTGAGGTGACACAGTTGAGCTCGGCATAAGGATGCATTAACAAAAGTCTCAGTAGCTCCATCCCTGTGTAACCACTTGCTCCTACCACTGCTGTCTTGATCTTCTGCATGCAACGAAAATGCAGGAAATTTCTAGCTTGCCAACCCCGAATTGCTACTTATCTTCTCGAGCGTGTTCGGGACTTAGCGCAGCTTGGTAGCGCGCCTCGCTGGGGGTGAGGAGGTCGCAGGTTCGAATCCTGTAGTCCCGACCATTTGCTTTCCTAATTTGAGTGGTGTGAGCTTTGCTACGATTAACATCTTTGTTAAGACTTTCAGCAGGTTGATCAGCTCCATATTCTATGATTTATTCTTTCTATGTAAGGTGATTTGAGAAAGTTTTTTTGATCGAGTGGTTCTTGATTCGGCTTCTCTTGTTTGTGGGTGCTTTGTTTGTTAATAGTGTAGGTAGATGTCTTTTTATACGCATTGTAAGGAATGCATTGTGCTGATGAGGAGAGATTAAATGTTATGGATAAGAAAGCTACAATCTATCGGATGGTTACTCCTGATCACCTTTGCCCGTGGGGGATAAAGGGATTAGATTTGTTAAAGCGCCATGGTTTTGAGGTCGAGGACCATCACTTGTCATCTGAAGCTGAGAACGAGGCTTATAAAAAGGAGCATGAATATGATGAAACACCGCAGGTGTTTGTGAATGGCGAGCATTTGGGCGGGTATGATGACCTGAGGAACCATCTAGGTTTGGGACCCGATCCAAAGGAAGGTGAGACTTATCAGCCAGTGATGGCGGTGTTCGCGGTGACAAGTTTGATGGCTATAGCGACGTTATTGTCGGTGGAAAATGGATTTTTTGTTGTGCGTTTTGTTGAGCTGTTTATTGCTTTTAGCATGTGTGTGTTAGGCATGCTGAAGTTGCAGGATTTGTTGTCCTTCGCGACTGGGTTTGTACAGTATGATCTGTTTGCTCAACGTTATGTTCCTTATTCGTACGTTTACCCATTTGTAGAAGCTGGGGCAGGGGTGTGTATGATTATGGGCATTGCTGTGTGGGTGGTGGCTCCCATCACGTTGTTAGTGAGTACGATTGGGGCTATTTCTGTCTTCAAGGCAGTGTATGTTGAAAAGCGGAGCTTGAGTTGTGCGTGTGTCGGTGGAGGGAGCAGCGTGCCGCTAGGTTTTATTTCCTTAACTGAAAACCTAATGATGATGGCAATGGCTATTTGGATGGTGATAAAGCACCTTTGATAGATTATGTTAGTCTGTATGGACAAAATTGCTTCATCGCACGACAGGATTGTATTTGATGTGAGATTAGCGGCCTAAATAGGTTGATAAAAAGATTAGAGGCGCATTTCAATTTTAGCCTCGTTGGCAAAGGAGTTATTGATGTCTATCAACTACTCCTTCACCGCCTTTGTATAATTGAAATGAGTTCTCATAGTACAGCAAATCAATCTGTCTACAGGATCTAGAAAAGTTTGAAGACTATGTTGGGCATTTTTACAAAGCTGTACTAGTGTGGTGGTATGGCTAAGTTTGAATCATTTATTGATGCATCGAAATTAAAGGGAGCAAGTAATGGGGAGTTAGCTCAGCAGGCGGTGACGCTGGCAGAGCGGATTCTCAAGAAAGCTAACGATCAACAAAAACTTAGCGAAAGATATCAGGCGTGGAAGATGTCTCGGATGATGGAGGATCCCGCGGGCAAGGCCTTGACCTTGGCAATGGCGGATCAAGTATTTCGACCGGTCAATAATACACGTTCGGCAGATCAATTTCGTTATCTGGTGAAAGAATACGGTGTGCCACATTACCTGCCAGTGCATGAACGAGTGGCTATGGAAGTGGGGGCGATGGCTTCAGCTATTGCACCTGAGATTGTGATGCCTGCTGTGACTCAGAAAATGCGCTCCGAGAGTGATCAGGTAATCTTGCCAAGCGAGGATTCTCAGCTGAAACCTCATTTAGCGAAACGCAAACGGCAGGGTACGCGGATGAATATCAATCAGCTGGGGGAAGCCATTTTGGGAGAAGGTGAGGCGGAACATAGAATGCAGCAGGTGATTGACCGTTTGGAGAGTCCTGACTGCGAATACGTGTCAGTGAAGGTTTCTTCGATTTTTTCACAAATCAACTTAGTGGCTTATGAGCAGTCGTTAGAACTGATCAAGGAAAGGATTAGGAGACTTTATCGATGTGCCAAGGAGAATAGTTACGTGACTAAAGCGGGAGAGAGGCACCCGAAGTTTGTGAATCTCGACATGGAGGAGTATAGGGATTTACGACTTACCTGTGACGCGTTCATGGAAGTGTTAGATGAAGATGAATTTCTCGAGCACAGGGCAGGTATTGTATTACAAGCGTATCTGCCTGATTCTTTTAAGCATCAAATTGAGCTGACGGAGTGGGCTCAAGAGCGCGCAGCTAAAGGCGGAGTTCCCATTAAAATCCGTATTGTGAAGGGAGCAAACTTGGCGATGGAGACTGTGGAAGCGAGTCTTCACGATTGGCCACAGGCTCCGTATACGACAAAGTTGGAAGTAGATGCGAACTTCAAACGGATGGTGCATTATGGTTGTCTCCCAGCCCATGCAAAACATGTTCATCTAGGGGTCGCTTCTCATAACCTGTTTGAGATCTCATATGCTTTACTTGCCCGTGCCCGCGAAGGTGTGGAGGAATTCGTCGAGTTAGAGATGTTAGAAGGTATGGCAAACCATCAGGCGCGAGCTGTGCAAGAGGTTGCTGGTGGGCTTTTAAGATATGCGCCAGTGGTGAAAAAGGAAGATTTCCACACTGCCATTTCCTATCTTGTTAGGCGATTAGATGAGAATACGCATGAAGAGAATTTCCTACATGATATTTTCGGTATGAAACCCGGCTGTCCGAAGTGGGATAAGCAGAAGAAGATGTTTTTTGATGCTTGTGAGATTGTCGATGCGATAAAGGATTCACCGAATCGTGTGCAGGATCGAGCGAGTGAAAAGTTGGAAGTGGACTACTCGAAACCGTTTGAAAATGCACCGGATACTGACTGGAGCTTACGGAAAAATGCGTTTTGGATTATCCAAAAAATCGAGCAAGAAAAGTCTCAAGAGATAGAGCAAATTCCGCTGCAGGTGGGAGGAGATTTGATTTTGACTGAAGATCTTGGTCAAGGTGTTGATCCGTCTAAAAATATGCCATTGTATCAATATTCATTAGCGAATCTTGAGCTCGTAGAAAAAGCTCTGGATGTGGCTGAAGCTGCGCAGTCGGGCTGGGCAGCTAGAACGATTGAAGAGCGTGCTCGAGTTTTAAAGGATGTGGCTGTCGAGATTGAGAGGAAGCGTGGTGAATCGATCGCGGTGATGGTGAGAGAGGCTGGAAAAGCGGTGGTAGAGGCTGATGCTGAAGTGAGTGAAGCAATTGATTTTGCGAATTACTATGCCGAGAGCCTTAGTTGGGAGGGGATGTTAGATGGTGTGGAGTATACCCCGCTAGGAGTTGTGGTGATTACACCTCCTTGGAATTTTCCTTTTGCGATCCCTTGTGGAGGGGTTTTAGCGGCTTTGATGGCAGGCAATACGGTTATCATGAAACCGGCGCCGGAGTCGGTGTATACTGCATGGGTGATGACGCAGCAGCTATGGGATGCCGGGGTGCCGCGTGATACTCTGCAGTTTGTTCCTTGTCCTGATAATGAAGTAGGGCGCAGTTTGGTGGCGAGTAAACGAGTGGGGGCGGTGGTATTGACAGGGGCGTTTGAGACTGGAATCATGTTTCAGAGTTGGAAACCTGATATGCGTCTGTTTGCTGAAACCTCAGGGAAGAATTCATTGATCATTACAAATGCTGCAGATCCTGATCAGGCCATTAAGGATCTCGTGAAAGGATCTTTTGGGCATGCTGGGCAAAAATGTTCGGCATCTTCGTTAGCCATTTTGGAAGCTGATGTTTATGATAATGCCGCATTTATGAGACAGTTGAAAGATGCTGTGGAAAGTCTCGCGGTGGGACAATCTTGGGACCTTTCTTCAGTGATGACTCCATTGATGGTAGAGCCTGAGAGTAATCTAGAGCGAGCACTAACTACGTTGGATGAAGGCGAAGAATGGCTGATAGAACCTAAAATGCTAGAAGGCAATCCTAGGCTTTGGTCGCCTGGGGTGAAGCTCGGGGTAAAGAAGGGGAGTTGGTATCACAAGGCAGAATGTTTCGGCCCAGTGCTGGGGGTGATGCGCGCGGAGAATGTGGAGGAAGCGATGCGGATTCAGAACGATTCGGACTTTGGGTTGACTGGTGGCATTCATACGCTCGATGATCGAGAAGTTGCCGTGTGGCGCGAACAGGTGGAAGTGGGCAATGCCTATATTAATCGGCCTATCACTGGTGCCATCGTGCGCCGTCAACCTTTTGGTGGCTGGAAGAAGTCCTGTTTTGGTCCTGGAGCTAAAGCCGGTGGGCCGAATTATGTTTCGATTTTTGCCAGTTGGAAGCAAGTCGATGCTCCGAAGTATCAAGCTAAACCTAGTGATGAAGTCGCTGCATTGTTAGAGCATTTTAAACGGGAATTTGGGCAGGGAGCTAGGCTGGAAGCTGCAGCTGGAAGTCAGGCGTATTGGATGGCCAAAGAATTTGGAATCGAGCATGACCCTTCCCAATTACATGGAGAGACAAACCATTTCCGCTATGTGCCATTGAATAAGCTATTGTTGCGAGCAGATGGAATGGAAATCTCGGATTTAGCTGTTGCTCTACTTGCAGCAAAAACAGCTGGGGTGGAAGTGGAGGTGTCTTCTGAAAAAGAGTTAGAGATAGCTGATCTTCCTGTAAAAGTGGAGTCTGAATTGTCATTGGCAAAGCGCTTGTTGATGAGTGCTGGCAAGTATTCTTGTATGAGGGCATTAAACCCAAGTGAGAGCATACGTAGAGCAACGAATGAGGTGTGTCTTCAGTTGATTGATTGGGAGGTGCTTAGTAATGGACGCCTAGAGTTACTCCACTATTTTCGTGAGCAATCGATTTCAGAATGCACGCATCGATACGGAAACACGATTCCCAAACCACATAGTTTTTAATCCACTTTAGTAAACTGTTTGGTTGCTAGACTAGGTATTTAGACGAACTTGGTTCACCAGGCTGTTCTATGGGTGCTTTTTATTGGATGAAAGTGCCTTATGAGCAGCTTTTTCAGTTCTGCAATGTTTTGAAAAAAGGCTTGTTATCTCATGTCGCTTCTCTAGAAGGAGGGCAGATGTCCACAGGGTAGACATGTTAGAGGCATAAATTAACCTGTAGAAACCAAATCAATGTTACTGAAGAATACTAAGTTGGCCCTTCGTGTAAACGACGGGAACCTCAATCACCATTTATGGAATAATCGTGGAGTTTGGTGGTGTCACCTCACTGTTCACAAATCCGACGCCACTGCTGAGCGTCTTCGTTTTTCTCTGAAAACTCGCGATGTGGAAGAAGCGCGCAAACGCAGAGATAATATATTCAATGATATTTCTAAGCACTACTCGATTGCAGCGTAGTACTTAGATAGTTTTTTTATTTCGAAACCCGCATTACCTCGCCTCGAGTTTTGCGGGTTTTTCTTTGTTTAGAATTCTAGAGTTTTAGCGAACCTGGGCTGAGTTGATTGAGTGCTTGAACTTGTTCTCCATCGGGTGAACTGAATTTGAAAGATTCTGAAATAGCGGAGTGCACCCAGTACTTGGATGTTTGGATCGCTTCTGGAATAGAAAGGCCGCGGCCGATGTTTGCAGTGATAGCTGCAGAAAGGGTGCAACCAGTGCCGTGAGTGCTGTCAATTTCTATGGTAGGTGCGCTAAAGTGGTGAATTTCACCCTCGTGCCAGAGCACATCGAGTCGCTCATTTCCGACGGGTAAATGGCCTCCTTTGATAAGACAGGATGTGTTGTAAATCGTGCCAATTTCTTGGGCGGCTGCGTCCATTTGATCAACTTGCTCAATATCTTGTCCGAGCAGAACAGATGCTTCTGCTAGGTTTGGCGTGACGAGTTGGGAAATGGGGAGCAGGCGGCTGACGTAGGATTCTACGGCATCGTCTTTTAAAAGGTGTGCTCCAGATGAGGCAACCATGACGGGGTCGACAATCACCGGGATGGGTTGCTGTTGGAGTAACTCAGTGATGGCAACGATGTGCTGTTTGGAGTAGAGCATGCCTGTTTTGATTGCCTTGATCTGGTAGGTTTCTAGCAATATACGTATTTGATCTTGGAGGACTGCCGGCGGGATGGGGTGGATTGAGATTACTTCATTAGGAGTTTCTGCTACCACGCAAGTGACTGCGGTGAGACCGTGGGTTCCGAAATAGGAAAATGCTTTGAGGTCGGCCTGGATTCCAGCTCCTGAAGAGCAATCGGATCCAGCGATAGAGAGGACAACGGGTGGTTTATGCATAATGAGCGATCTGTTGTGTCGAAAATTCTTTAATCAATATAGCACATTCTCTGGGGTGAGTTTGCAGTATGAGGTGAGGAGCATCTAGCCAATGTGTGGTGGCATGTTCGTATTGCATACGCAACTGATTTTGCGCTTCCCAGTGAATCATTGTGTCATTTTGGGCCTGAAGAATTTGGATCGGTAGATTTTCAAGTTTTGGGCATTGATTTTCTTCCAGACTTAAAATGGCGCGGATGCGTTGGCTAAGAATTTTCGCAGGAATGGAGCGGACAGTATTCCTGAGTTCTTCTACCTCTTGCTCGCTAGCTTCTTCACCAATGAGAAAATGGCGCAATGCTCCTTTAGTAGGACGAAGGAGCATGAGCGGGCGGAGTGGGAGTAGCGCGAGACTTGGATTTGTGGGCGAGGCGCAAAAGCTTGCTGCTAGAGTGAGTGCACGGACGGAGTGTGATTGTAGTTCGGCGATTCGAAGAGCGAGCGGACCAGAGAAGCTTTCAGCAACAAGTGATCTCGGGATAGTCCAATCAATATTCTTTGAGGTCCAATCGAGCAGGGAGTCGTAGGATTGTGAAATGTCAGTTGGGTAATTGATAAGCTCAATGGGAACATCACCTAAAGCTTCTACGAGAGGGGTAAATAGAGCTGAGGTGCCGTGCAGGCCTGGAAAAAATGTGTAGGTAAGCTGCATGTTCGCTAAGTGGTACGTAGAAGAAATCGACTAGATTACACTTTGCCAGAAAATATAAGGTGCTGGCAAGTACTTCAGTTTGATAGGGCATTCTACTGCGCCTTGCCGATTTAGGCGAGGCAGCCGGGGCAGTTTTGCACCCAATGATCTGGAGCACGTTCGATCAGTTTCGGAGGGTGATCGGTAACACAGAGTTTAGGGTTTCCGAGTGTGTTACGCTCATGGAAAGTACAGCCATTTGGTGGAGCTGTTAGGAGTGGCGGAAGTCCTGGGATCGTATAGAGACGTTCACCTTTGGTGTGTGTGGCGGGGATTGATTTGAGCAATGCACGAGTGTATGCGTGCATTGGATTTTTAAAAAGTTCGCGTGTGCTAGAGCTTTCTACAAGGCGACCAGAGTACATGACATTGACGTTATCACAAACTTGAGAAACGACGCCTAGGTCGTGAGTTACGAGAATGACTGCGGTGCCTAACTTCTCTTGGCGGTCTTTGATGAGGTCGAGGACTTGCTTTTGGACGGTGACGTCGAGGGCTGTGGTCGGCTCGTCACAGATTAAGAGATCAGGGCGTGTGATCAGAGCCATAGCGATCATGACGCGTTGGCGCATCCCTCCTGAAAACTCGTGCGGGTAGGCGTTAATCCGTTTTTCAGGTTCAGGAATTCCAACTTCTGCTAGGGCGTCGATCGCTTTAGTGAGAGCGGCTTTGCCTTTGATGCCCTCGTGGATTTCCAACGGCTCGGTGAGCTGAGTGCGAATGCTTAAGAACGGATTGAGCGATGTCATGGGATCTTGGAAGATCATTGAAATGCGCTTGCCGCGGATGGCTCTCAGTTGTTTTTGCGAAGCTTGAAGTAGGTCGATCTCGTTGTTGAAGATCGCGGTGCCTGAATGAATTTTTCCTGGAGGCTGAGGGATGAGGCCAAGCAATGAATAGCAAGAGACTGATTTTCCTGATCCAGATTCGCCCACGATTCCCAGCGTTTCGCCTTTTTCCACAGAGAAGGAAACGTCCTCTACCGCGTGGACTATACCATTGCGTGTGTGAAACCGAGTGGAGAGGTTCGAAACTTTTAGCATGCTGCTAGTAGTAGCGCGTAGCACCTGCTCTCTAGCAAGTCGAAAGTGTATGAAATACCCTCAGGATGTATACAAAAATGGCCATCCATGACTGGACGACCATTGTGATAGATGAGTTCTTTTATTGAGTTTTCACTCATGGAAAGAAGAACTTTTCGGTCTGTTGAGAAGAAAACTTAGAATGCTTTTGGTTCCCAGAGTGGAGGTTCGCCGTTTTCTTTGAGTTGCTTCACTTGGAGTCTTTGGAGGTAGTAGTTTCCTTTTTTAGGTGTCTCTAGGCCCTCATTGATTGCGAGGGGGGCTTGGACGGCTTTCCACCAAGCTTCGTATTTTTTCTGCAGTTCTTTGACGACTTCTGGGTTCTGAGCTGCGAGGTCGTTTTCTTGCATTAGATCATTGGTGATGTCGTAGAGGAACTTGTTGTGAACTAGGCGCCATTTTTGGGTACGAACTGCACAAGCATATTTCGCTTGTTCTTTGGTGAGACCTTTACTGCCCCAGCGTCCTTTGTTGAAGAAGAGCGTACGGTTAGGCCAAGCCTTGGACCCATCATCAGGGTTTTCGAGAAGAGGTAGGAGCGAACGGCCACCCGGTGGGAGTTTACTTTCAGGGATTGCTGCACCAGTGAGTGCGCAGAATGTTTTATAGATGTCTAGGTCAGCAGCGAGTGCAGGGATGTCGGAGCCTTCCTTTGTTTTTCCTTTCAAATACCAGAAGGAAGGAACGCGGGTACCACCTTCCCAGAGGGAGTTCTTGGTGCCTTTCATATTAGCGTTGAAAGGTGTGCGACGTTCGCCATTGATTTTGTAACTGCCCATGGACATGCCATTGTCTGTCATGAATATGACGAGGGTGTTTTCAAGCTGGTTCCACTCTTCGAGCTTTTGCATTAAGAGTCCGAAGTTTGTGTCGATATTTTCGATCATGCCGTAACGAGCAGCCGCTTTACCGTCCATGCCCATGTCTTTAAAGCGTTTGATATTTTCTTCCGGGGCATAGAATGGTCCGTGAGGGGCGTTGAGAGCTATGTATGAAAAGTAAGGCTGCTTGGCCTCGATTTGCTCTTTCATCCAGCCGAGAGCGGCTTGGAAAAAGACGTCGGTGCAGAAGCCTTTGGTTTTTACTACGGTGTCGTTGTGGAGGATAAGATTGTCGAAGTATTTGGCATTTGCGTTACCCATAAGGTCACCGAACTGCTCTTGGCCGAGGCCTCCTGCGCCGTGTATGAAGACTTCGTCAAAGCCTCGGTTGTTAGGGATGTATTCTTCACCTTCATCGCCGAGGTGCCATTTACCGAAAATGCCATTTTTGTAGCCCGCTGTTTGGAGTGCTTGTGGCATGGTGACGACGTCAAGGGCAAGGCGTTCGCGTGACAGGATAGTGTGTGAGACGCCAACGGCAAAAGGTTCACGACCACTCATGATGGCGGCGCGGGTGGGGGTACAAGTGGGATTGACTTGGAAGTATGTGAAACGGGACGACTTTTCATAAAAGGCGTCGATGTTGGGTGTTTTTAAGATAGGGTTGCCCATGCAGGATAGGTCGCCCATGCCTTGGTCGTCAGTAAGGACAAATACTATGTTGGGTCTTGATTTTTCGAGTGAAGCGGCCTGTAGGCCAATGGTTAGAGAGAGGAGGATGCTAAGTATTTTCATGTGATTGGGTATAGTGTGGTGATGTGGATGGTTCAAGTGTTGCTCAGGAAACTCGTGGAAAGAGTGTAAGCTGGTGATGCTACTCTTGAGAATCAGATTCGATTATGAAGGTTTAGCGAAGTTCTGAAAAAACGTCACCTGTTGGTTCTTTTGGAAGTGTTTTTTTCCAGTCTTTGATGCTTTGAAGTAGTTTGGCTGCAACTTCTGGTTGGTCTTTTGATAGGTCATTTTCTTCTTTGAAGTCTTTAGCAATATCGTAAAGCTGGATTTCGCTTAAGTCTTTTGTTGCTAGAAGCTTCCACTGACCTTGGACAGTTGCCCAGTTTTCTTTCTTCATACCAATACCCTCCCAGAAAATGGGCTTTTCGCGAGATGGCATTTTTTCACCCTTAAGAACTTTTATAATATTCACACCGTCAGGTTTGAAACCTTCGGGTAAGGGTGCTTCAGCTAGTGCACAGAATGTCGGAAGTAAGTCGACTGCGGTGATGAGTGACTCGGAGTCTATGTTGCCAGCTGGGATTTGTTTTGGCCATCGAGCCAGAAACGGAACGCCAATGCCGCCTTCTTTAAGGCTGCGCTTACGGCCGTCTCTGCCACCTGTGGTTCCGACTGATGCAGCTGTGCCCCAGCCAGCTCCTGTAGCTGGATCATATTTCAGTTGAGCTGTTCCTTTGTCTCTTCCGCCACCAGCGGGACCATTGTCCGAACTAAAAATCACGAGTGTATTTTCAGTAAGTTGAAGATGATCGAGAGTGTCGAGAATTTCTCCCACACGGTCATCTGCGTGTGATAGAACTGAAGCGTAAATCTGGTGGTTTCTTTCTAGATCACGGAATCTCCATTCATATTTAGGGATAGTGTGAAAAGGAGTGTGGGGTTCATGCATCCATACATTAATGAAGAAGGGCTTTTTCATTTTAGCACTTTCTTTGATGAACTTACAGGCTCTTGCTGAGTCTTGATACCAGGGCATTTGTTCGCCAGAGCAGTTGAAGGCGCCGTAGTCATCATAACCGTATTCTCCAGGACTAGGAGAATCTGTTATCATTTCATTGGAAAGGTGCCATTTACCGTAATGGGCAGTACGGTAGCCTGCCTGCTGCAGGATTTCAGCCAAGTATGGAGCATCTAGGCTCAGCCAATCAGGCATTCCACGTTCTTGATTACTTTTTGGAGTGGCGAAATGTGCAGGAATATTATTTCTAGATGGAAATTGGCCGGTCATGACGGCGGCACGACTTGGTGAACAAACACCACTTGCCACTGTGAACCGATGAAAGTCTGTGCCCTCCTTAGCCAAGCGGTCAATATTGGGCGTTTTAATATAGGGGTGGCCATGGCAGCTCAGGTCTCCCCAGCCCCAGTCATCGGTGAAAATAAATACAATGTTCGGCCTAGTTTCAGCCAATACTGCTGAGACCAACATAAAGAGTATAGCGATCGTTTTTTTCATAGCTAGAGTAGGAATTAATTGCGATGATTCTACGGCTGGTTGATTGGTATGCCAAGAGTTCAGCATATACGCTAACATTATGTTGAACTTACAGAATCCCCCATTTTTTTGCGGGTAGTTCGGCAACTTATACGCTGATAGAATATGGAATAGAGATAAAGTTGTCGTGAGTAAGCTGTTTCTCCTCGTCTTTGTTGTAAGAATAGAAAAAATCTTCTAAATTATCTAGGTGATTGAGTATCAACTACTTTAGGAGGTTCGCGGACTGGGGGTGGCTATTGCCTCTGCGGGGTGAGCTTGCTGGTTGATTGAAACGCATGGTTCGTTTCATTCACTATGGTTGCAGTCGAATTGCGTTTTGATCAAAGTCTAAATTTTAGGGCACAAAAAAGCCTCAAGGCTGGTTTGGCGCTTGAGGCGATTTTTACTATAAAAGTACGCAGACTGGGATTCGAACCCAGGACCAATTGGTTAAAAGCCAACTGCTCTACCAACTGAGCTATCTGCGCGTTTGTTGGTTAATTGTGGTGCTCCTTGCGGTGCGGGCAGAGAGGTAGTGGCTAGAGCGAAGGATGACAAGAATGTTTTTTAGCTTTTTTGATTTTTTTGAAAATGACTGTAAATCTGAATTTCCTAATTGAATAAAGCAGAGAGATTCACGTGAAAAATGGGCGCTAGTGAGAGCTGAGATTAGTCTTGCATGTAAGATCGGCTCTGCTAAGTAGAGCGCATACAACTCTGGCCGGAAGGAAGGGGTGGGTGTCTAGCCCACTCTTTTTTGTATCAGGATATCTTCTGTGATCGGCCGCTAAATCAGATACAATTTACTAACCATGACAAACGATATCGTCGCTCTCATTGACTATTATGAGAAGGAAAAAGGCATCGACCGTGATAAGGTTCTTGCTGCGCTTCAGTACGCATTTCTCTCAGCCTACCGCAAGATGGTGCCTGGTTCCGACAACATTGAGGAGCTTCGTGCAGCTATTGATACGAAAAAGGGTGACGCGACGATTTTTGCGACTCTCCAAGTGGTCGAAGATGGTGAGCAGATGGATCAGTGGAACGAAGTTGTTGTTTCTACAGCACGTAAGATTAAGTCTGACGTAGAAGCTGGTGGCCAAGTTGAGCTCAACGTGACTCCTAAGAATTTCGGTCGGATTGCGGTGCAGACTGCAAAGCAAACAATGATGCAGCGTCTTCGTCAGGCCGAGAAAGAAATGATCTATGACGAGTTCAAGGATCGAGCAGGCGACATCGTCAGCGGAACTGTGCGTCGTTTTGAGAAGAGCGATGTGTGGATTGATCTTGGTAAGTTCGAAGGTAAGATGTCTTCCCGTGAGCGTGTTTCTACTGAGGAATACAACATAGGTGATCGTATTCGAGCTTATGTAGTAGCTGTTGAAAATGAGCAACGCGGACCTGAGATTATTCTCTCCCGTAGCCATCCGAATTTTGTCCGTCGCCTCTTCGAAGCTGAAGTGAGCGAGATTTCCGATCGCACTGTTGAACTCCGTGGTATTGCTCGTGAAGCGGGTTATCGTACTAAGGTTGCTGTTTCTAGTGCTGACGAAAACGTGGATCCTGTGGGAGCCTGTGTAGGCCTCCGTGGAGCACGTGTAAAAAACATCGTACGTGAACTCAATAATGAGAAGGTAGACATCATTCGCTGGAGTGATGACCCTGAAGAGTTCGTGCACGAGGCGCTTAAGCCTGCGACACTTCGTTCAGTTTCTCTGGATGAAGAGAAAAAAGTGGTAAACGTTACCGTCGATGAAGAAGAGCTATCTAAAGCGATTGGTCGTCGTGGCCAAAATGCACGACTCACTTCCCGTCTGTTGGGATGGGATGTGCAGGTGCGCAAGGACGAGAGCCAACAAGAGCAATTTGAAGCACGTATCTCCGATGCTTCTCACAGCATTGCTGACCAACTAGGTATCGATGACGAGACCGCAGATAAACTGTTCCGCGCTGGCGGAGCGACTCTGGAGCTTGTGACTCAAATGCCTGCAGAATACATTGCACAGGCGCTTGAAGTGACCGATGAAAAGGCTCAAGAAATTCTCAAAAAAGCAGAAGCAGCACAAGCAAGTGCCTAATCCAGCCCAGAGCAGCGCAGCATAAAGGCGAGCGACTGCCAATTAAACTAAACACCGAAAGAACAGCTAATGGCTGATCAGAAAGATAATAAAAACGAAAAGAAGAAAGTTCTCGACCTACTCGACGATAGTAAGCCGAAGAAGCCATCCCGCCGCGAACGTCAGCGTGATGAAGCTTCTAAAGTAAAAACTCTCGACGATAAAAAGGCTGAGGCTCTCGACATCTTTGACGAAGGTGGCAAGAAGAAGACCTCTGTGGTTACGAAGGGTAAGGGAAACGCAAAGCTTCCAAGCATTTCTAAGCTCAATGAGCCCAAAGAAGATGTTGAATTAGTTAAGACTGAGGCTCCTGTAGAGGAAGCTGATGTCCCGACTGTAGAAGCTGCTTCTGTGGACGGTGAAAAAATTATTCATCTCAAACCTCCAATCGTGGTGAGTGAACTCGCTGATGCGATGGATCTCAAGCCATTCCAATTGATGGCTGATCTCATCAAACTTCAGGTATTTGTTGCGCCACACCAGGCAATCGAACCAGAAGTAGCCGAAAAGCTCTGTGATCAACACGGTTTCAAATTCGAGCGCGAAAAGCGTGAGAAGGGTGGCGGAGTTCACAAAGTAGAAGAAGTTTTCGAAGAACCAGAACCAGAAGAAGACATCCCAGAGGATCAGCTCGAATTACGAGCACCGATCATCACATTCATGGGACATGTCGATCATGGTAAGACTTCATTGCTCGACTACGTGCGTAATTCACGTGTAGCAGCGGGTGAAGCTGGTGGGATTACTCAGCATATTGGAGCATACCGTGTGAATGATGACCAAGGTCGTCCGATCACTTTGCTTGATACTCCGGGTCACGCCATTTTCTCAAAAATGCGTGCTCGCGGTGCTGATATCACTGACATTGTTGTGCTCGTGGTTGCTGCGGATGATGGCATCATGCCTCAGACAAAAGAGGCTATCGATCACGCAAAAGCGGCGGAGAAAACCATCATTGTTGCAGTTAACAAATGTGACGTTGCTGGAGCTGATCCAACACGCGTACGTACCCAGCTAATGGAGCACGGCCTCACGCCAGTTGACTTCGGCGGCGACATCGAATGTGTAGACGTTTCCGCAAAAACTGGTGACGGTATGGAAGATCTTCTCGAACTTCTTGCTCTTCAAGCTGAGGTTCTGGAACTCACCGCGAATCCAAAAGCGAATGGTCGCGCATCTGTGATCGAAGCTCGAGTCCAAGCGGGTAAAGGCCCAACAGCGACTGTGATTGTCGAGAGTGGAACACTCAAGGTGGGAATGCCGTTCATTTGTGGCCCATTCAGTGGTAAGATCAAATCGATGCTCGATGACAATGGCAAGCCACTCAAAGAAGCTGGGCCAGCAATGCCTGTAGAAGTACTTGGTTTTGCTGAACTACCAAACGTAGGTGATCAAGTCGTTGAAATGGAATCTGAGCGTGCGGCGAAGAAACTCTCCGCTGAGCGTCAGGGTGAAAAGCGTAGTGAACGTCTCGGTGGTGCTCAGAAGAGCCGCCTCGACGACTTTATGGCCATTTCAAAAGGTGGCCCACAGAAGGCTCGCCTCCAGCTCATCCTTAAAACTGATGTGCAAGGTTCTGTCGGAGCGATCACTGGTGCAATCGGTGAGATTGAATCCGACAAAGTGGAAGCTCGCTTCATTCACTCAGCAGCTGGTTCCATCACTGAATCTGACATCCTCCTCGCGAGTTCTGCAAATGCAGTCGTGATTGGGTTCAACACCAAGGTGGAAGGTAAAGCTGTCCAAGCAGCCAAGCGCGAAGGTGTGGAGATCAAACTCTACTCCATCGTCTATGAATTAATCGACACTGTACGTGATGCAATGCTCGGTCTTCTTGAACCTGAAACACGTGAGACCATCATCGGTCATGCAGAAGTGAAGCAGGTATTCAAGGTGAACAAAGGCAAGGCAGCTGGCTGTATCATCAAGGACGGTAAGGTCACTCGTGTGGCGCACGCTCGTGTGCTTCGCGGAGGAACACCAGTCTTCGATGGTAAGATGTCGACACTGCGTCGCTTCCAAGACGAAGTTAAAGAAGTCAAGCAAGGTATCGAATGTGGTATCAAACTTGGTGACTTCAACGATTACGAGGAGGGAGACCTTATTCAATGTTACAACTTGGAAAAAGTCGCCCAAACACTCTAAGCTAATTTTAATCAGCCTCGGGTTTCGGCCCGGGGCTTTTTTAGCATCGAGAATTCAGAATTGAGGATCGGCCGATCTCCAATTTTTTAATGATCACTTTAAAATAAAGAAATGTCTCAACGACTCGATAAAATAAACGAACTCTTAAAGCGCGAAATTAGCAGCTTTGTACAGAAAGAATTCGAATTCAAGAATGCACTGGTAACTATCAGTGATGTTCAAATCACCGATGACCTGCGCGAAGGGAAAGTCTTCGTAAGTGTGCTCGGTGGTAATACGGATAGTGTCCTTGAGAAGCTGACGCAGCAGAAGGGAGCTATCCAAAGATTCATCAACAAGCGCACGAACTTACGCTGTACTCCAGTGCTGATGTTCCGTGAAGACACGTCTGCGGAACGCGGTGTTGATATGGTGAATTTACTCGATGAGGTGGCACAGCTTCCGACAGCTCCTCCTGAAGAGGAAGATGAAAAGTAAATTAAGATTTTTCTATGGGGAGATCTAGTAAGGCAGGAGCCGTTTACCTTTTTGGGATTGGGCTATTTTTGTTTTTTCTAGGAGCTGGCTTTTGTTGGCTCATGGCGAAAAGTTTTCGCAATGCTAGTGACACGCGTCAGTGGGTGGAGACTTCTTGTCTGATTATTCGTTCTGAGCTCGGCAAGCGTGCTGATGTAAACATTGCTCCAGAATATCGTTGGGAAGTGTCTTATAAGTATCAGTACGAGGGGGGTGACTATGTGAGTGATCTGTATAAGCCTCGTGGCCAGAAGTGGCAGAAATCGATAGAGAAGGTGAAGAAGTTGATTGCTGAGTATCCGCTTGATACTCGTGCCGTCTGCTACGTGAATCCTGACGAGCCTAGTATCGCGATTTTGGAGCATGATACCAAGGCTGCAGGTTATTCTATTTGGTTTCCCGCGATTTTCTCAGTGGGTGGTATTGGGATGATGGTCGGGGCTGTGCGTGGTGGTAAATGACTGGTGTAAAGTGATTTATTGACAAATTGATCTATGTAATACATTGTTTTACACATGGTCAAAACGATTAAGAAAATAGGCAACTCCAAGGGTATTATTTTCGATGCCGCCTTGCTTGATTTGGCTGGTCTTAAAGAAGGGGATAAGCTGAATGTAACAGTGCATGAGGGCGGTACAATTACCCTTGTGCCAGATGTAGAGACAATTTCATCTGAAGATGCTGGTAAAGCGGCAGAAGAAATAATTGCTGCCAATTCTGAGTTATTTAGAAGGCTTTCTCTCTAAATGTTGAAGCATTTAACAACTTCAGCTGTTCTAGCTATTCACGAAAAAGTTATAGAAGCTAATGGGAGTGGCTCTTGCCTTTGGCATAAGGCTTTATTGGAAAGTGCGGTTGCAGCTCCTCAAGCTACCTTTGGGGGTGAACCGGTTATTGCTGATCCCGTTGAGACAGCTGCTGCGTATTTATTTTACCTTCGCAAAAACCATCCATTTGTTGATGGGAACAAGAGGACCGCTTTGGCGAGTTGTTTGGTGTTCTTGAATAGGAATGAACTACTTGAAGTTTCTACATTAGATGTGGATAAGTGGGAGGCTTTTGTCCTAGAGGTAGCAGCTTCCAAAATGGATCGCGGTCAAGTGACTATCGTGTTACGTGAGCTATTAAAATCATGAACAAATCTCTCAAAGACCTGCTGCGGCGCGTGTATTCTGGGATCGTTTTAGTGATCTGGATCATGGCGCCTTATTTGCTGCTGCAGCGCTTTGCGATTCGCGAAATCTACTGGCTGGAGCCTACGGGGTTTGACCAGTCGATCCCTGTGAATTTTCACGGGCTGTGGTTTTATTACACGTATTATCTTCTACTGGCAGTCGTGGCCTTGAGTGTGAGGAAGACTGTTTATTTACGCTTTGTGCTGAGTGTCGGGTGGGCGGTGTTAGTAGCACATATGGTGTATTTATTTTTCCCGAATGGGGTTTCTCGGGAGGAAATCCCTTTGGAGAAAGCGCCACTTTTTTACGAATTTATTTTGTTTTACGATGAGCCGCGGAATGCATTTCCGTCGCTTCACGCGGCCTTGGCGGTGATTGCCGGGCTAGCTGCTAGTCGTTGTTGCAGGTATCATCCGCTGGCGCGTGTGTTGATCTGGTTTTGGGTGCTGGGGATTTTCTGGTCGACGATTGCTTTGCGCCAGCATGTGACTGTGGACTTGGTCGGTGGAACGGTGGTAGCCGTGGGAGCTTGGTTGTTTGTGGGCTGGTTTCATCGCGATGAAATCGAGCAAATGCGTGACAAATCGTGAGCTCTGAGGCATACCGATGGCATGAGCTTACTTCTCGGAGTTAACATTGATCACGTTGCGACTTTGCGCCAGGCGCGCTACGCACTCCTTCCTGATTCCCCGAATGCTGAACCATCACCAGTTGGAGTGGTCGAGGACGCAAAAGCCGGTGGAGCTGATTCGATCACTATTCACGTGCGCGTCGACCGTCGTCACATGCAGGACGCCGATGCCTTTGCAGTGAAAGAGCAATGCGATCTTCCTTTGAATCTAGAAATGGGCAACACGGCTGAGATACTGGAACTCGCTCTGAAGATTCAACCTGATTTCGTTTGTCTTGTCCCTGAGACGCGTGAGGAAGTGACTACTGAAGGGGGGCTCGATGTCGCAGGATTGTTTGATAAGCTCAAACCGACTGTCGAGGCCTTACAGGCGGCAGGGGTCAAGATTAGCATGTTTATCGACCCGGATGTGGAGCAAGTGGAAGCGTCTGCGCGAATTGGAGCTGAGATGGTTGAGCTGCACACTGGTTGCTTTGCCAATGCTTTTGATGAGCAACGAAAAAAAGAAATTGATCGTCTGACAAAAGCTGCGGTGAAAGGTAAGGAGCTTGGTGTGCAGGTCAATGCTGGTCACGGCATCAACTACACCAACATCGTTGATCTCTACGATGTGCCGCATTTTGTAGAATTTAATATCGGTCACTCGATTGTAGCTCGTTCCGTAAAAGTCGGATTTCAGCAAGCTGTCGCTGAAATGGTTGAGCTGATGAAAGGCTATCGCGGCTAGAAGATGCATATTTTTGGCATAGGCATTGATGTGGTCGAGATCGAACGCATCGAGGAATCGATCGAGAAGTTTGGTGACAAGTTTCTTGATCGAATCTTTACGCCTGCCGAGCGCGAGTATTGCGATGCCCAAAAGAGTCCTCATGTGAACTATGCGGCACGTTTTGCAGTTAAAGAAGCGGTGGCGAAATCCTTTGGAACAGGGATCGGCAAAGAGCTTTCTTGGCTAGATATGACTATTGTGCGAGCTGCAAGTGGAGAGCCGAGTGTGGAACTGAGTGGCGCGGGAAGAAATTTCGCTGAGAAGAATCATATCGCTCAGGTGAAGATAAGCCTCACACATGCAAAGCTCTACGCAGCGGCAAATGCGGTGGCATTGGCAGTCTCCTAAAAAAAGTCGAAAAAGCATCTAGTTTTTTCTTGCACCAAACTTGGGAATCATGCAGTTTCCCGCCGTCGCAAGTCGCAAGGCTTCTGACAAAATGTTCCGGCATAGCTCAGCGGTAGAGCGGGTGACTGTTAATCACTAGGTCCTTGGTTCGATCCCAAGTGCCGGAGCCATTTAATAAGCCTCAGTTGTGAAAGCAACTGGGGCTTTCCTCTTTCTAAGAGAAAGCGAATTGATAAAAAAGCATCGTTCTATGCACTGAGAGTGGTATGTTAGGCGAATGATTACTCTCACGAAGATTAATGATAAGCGTCTGAATTTGGAGGTGACGGGGACACTGGTTCCTGAGGATATGTCGAGGGCATTGGAGGATTTTGAAGCAAAGACGAAGGGTATGAAAGATGGAGTTTTGTTGTACCAATTACATGATTTTGAAATGCCGTGTTCAGCGACAATGGCGGTTAAACTTGCCGATCTTCCACGTTGGTTTCAATTGATGCATTCGATCAAAAAAGTGGCATTGATTGCAGATAAACTCTGGATTCGGAGGATGGCTGAGTTTGAGAGCTTGTTACTTCCTGGTATCACGATCAAAAGTTTTGAAGCGAATAAGGGTGCAGCAGCAGAAGCGTGGCTCGCTGAATAAAATTAATAATTACTGCATTCTTTTTCTTGCATCCTGCGGCGACTTCGTGCAATTTCCCGCCCGTCGCAAGACACAAGTTCCGGCATAGCTCAGCGGTAGAGCGGGTGACTGTTAATCACTAGGTCCTTGGTTCGATCCCAAGTGCCGGAGCCATTTAATAAGCCTCATTTCCCATAAGGATATGAGGCTTTCCTTTTTTACTTTGTTGTGTGCTGCCTGCTGTTGTTCGAGAGATTGTATTATTTTTCGAAGATCTTATTGAGTGAGGCGGCGAGCTGAGGCTGAGCGGCAATGTCGTAAAGGCTGTGTTGGTCGAGGACTTGGTAGAATGCGCTACGCGCTTGGGCGAAAATTCCTTTGAGAGTGCAGGCGGGTAGGATGATGCAGGGGCCGGCTAGACCATTCTTGCAATCGATGAGTGTAGGGGAAGGTTCGCTGACGCGGAGAATGTCGCCAAGGCTGATGTCTTTTGGGTCTTTTGCTAGTGTGATCCCTCCACCTCGGCCGCGTTGGCCATCTAGGATGCCGTGTTTGATGTAGAGTTTACTAATTTTTGCGAGATGGTTGTGAGAGAGCTGGTAGGCGTCTGCGATCTCCTTCACGGTCACCAATCGGTCTGGATGGGTGGTCACGTATATCAACATGCGGTAGGCAAAGTCAGAGCTGGCAGTGAGTTTCATAATAGAGGTTTTATAAATACCCCTTTTCAGTGTTGACGTAAAGAGGTGTAAAATTTACCTCTTTTGTCAATATGAGTACATTATGTGAAAAAACGATAGAAACGGTGAAGGCCTCGGTTCCTTTTTTAAGTGAGAATGCCTTGAAGTTGACCTGCCATTTTTATCAGCGGATGTTTAAGGAAAACCCAGAGGTGAAAGTGTTTTTTAATCCTGCGCACCAAGTGTCTGGGAGTCAGCAGGCGGCATTGGCTGGGGCGGTGTGTTCTTTTGCAGAGAATATCGAGACGCCTGAGAAATTAGCTGCGGCGGTAGAATTGATAGGCAACAAGCATGCATCATTGGGTGTGAAGGCTGAGCATTATCCAGTGGTGGGGAAACATTTGTTAGGAGCGATTGATGATTTGTTGGATCCAGCACCTCCAGAGATTCTTGAGGCATGGGGTGAGGCGTATGGATTTTTGGCAGATGTCTTGATTGGCCGTGAGAAAGAACTTTATAAGGAAATGGCATGGGAGGGCTTTAAGGAATTTGAAGTGGCTCAGATTGTGGAAGAATCTGAAGTGATTCGTTCCTTTTATTTGAAAGCAGCGGATGGAGCTGAAGCGCCTGCTTCTAAACCTGGTCAGTATGTAACGCTGCGATTACCTGATGGAAATGGATCGACAACGATGCGTAATTATTCCTTGTCGAGCCACGGCTGCAGTGAGCTACTACGGATCAGTGTGAAGCGTGAATCTCCACAGCATGCCGACCAACCGCAGGGCTATGCGTCGAATTATTTGCATGACAGCGTGAAAGCGGGAGATCGCTTGGAGCTCGGAGCTCCGTGTGGTGAATTTTACTTGGATGTAGAAGCGCATGAAAAATCAGGAATTCCAGTCTTACTCTTGTCCGGAGGTGTTGGAGTGACACCGATGTTAGCGATGCTACAGGCCTCTGCGGGTAGAACGTTTCCAGTGACGTTTGTGCAAGGCGCAATGAATGCAGCTCAGCATGCTTTTAGTGAGGAGGTAGCGAAGCTGGCAGATGCTAATGCCAATGTGATCAAACATGTACGCTATTCAGCGCCTGCGGAAGGCGATATGCCGGACAGCGAGGGTCTGTTTGATGAAGCGTTTCTGAGCGAGTTTATCACAACTGAGACAGAGGTGTATTTCTGTGGACCTAAACCGATGATGGCGCATGTGTTAGGAGCTTTGGAGTCTATGGGTCATCCACAAGAGAAGGTGCATTATGAGTTTTTTGGCCCAGCCGAAGAACTGAAAAAGTGTCCGATGCACTGAGTTGGTCTGATCCGGTGATTTCTTGATTGGGGGGGGAGGTATTTAGTCACTACTGGGGCTTTCTTTTTATAGGGAGCCACAGTAGTTTTGTGAATGCTGCATTGTCGTCATTGTGGATTTCCACTGGAGAATCAGAGTGCTTGTCCGAAATGTCAGACAAGCCGTGAGGATATGGGACGGAATGCGCTGTATGAGGTGGATGTGGCGCATTCAGGTGAGACTTGGGATGTGGCTAAACAGAAGATTGCTCAGGCGCTCGATCAGGCCGTGTATGGGCATTTTAAGGGGCTGAAAGTGATTCACGGTTATGGATCGGTTTCAGGTCAATCGGTGATCGCGCCCCGGGCGATTTCGCTGATGAGGCATTTGGCTGAAGAATACGGCGGAAGATTTGCCAAAGATCAAAAGAATCCGGGTGCGAGCCTGATTTGGCTGAACAAAGCTGGCGGAACTGGAATGGTCGATGAGAAACCGTTTTATAGTGCGGTGAGTAAGAAGGCGCAAGCGGGGGACAATTGGTTTGATCAGGCGCTGAAACGCAATCAGGAATAAGAAGTTATTTAGGCGGCTGACCTTTTGGTTTGGTACGGTGGGAGCCGAAGTATTTTTCGCTGCGGTAGCGGAGCCAAACTCGGAGGACTTGAGGGACTTGTTCTCTTTGTTCTTTGGTGAGTGTTTGATAGAGCTCGAGTGCTCTGGAGCGTTCACGACGGCAGGCTTTGTTGTTGTGGGCGTCCCATTGGGTGCGTGCTAGGCGGATGCGTCGGTTGACCTCTTTGACGAGCGCGTTTCCGACGAGTGGTTTGTTGAGTTTTTTCTTAGCGGGCACAGACTGAGTGTACCTGAGTCTTGTAATGAAAAAAGCTCTCAATGCGCGCGGGCAGAGAGAGCTTTAAAAATGATTTAGCAGCTTGGAGGCTATTGGCCTTGCAAAAGCTCTTGGAGACTAGGAAATTTGTCCTCGGCGAGAGATTTTTCGATCGCTGGCAGGATCTGATCGATTTGTGTTTTGAACTGTTGGTTTGAGACTTTCTCGGCGAGTTCTTTTGTCTGAGCAATGGTTTGTTTTGCGCTGGCGGAATCACCAGAGAGGAACTGCAAACGTGCTTTTGCGATGGTGGCTGGAATTTGCTGCTCTGTTTGCCCTTCGATCGCAGGCATTTTCTTGAGTGCTAGGGTGGCGTATTCCTTGGAACCATCACCAGCAGGCATGTTGAGAGCAGCTTCTTTGTCGATGGCGCTGGCGTCAATCGGGCTTTCGGCATTGTCAGAAGTAGTGGCGCGAAGTTCAGAGAGTTTTTTCCAATCAGCTTTTTGGATGACAGCAGTCAACATGAGCTGCACCTTTGTAGGATCACTATCTTCAAGACTTTCGGCGACTTCAATGATGCCGTCCCAATCTTTAGATTGGAACAATGGTGCTAACTTTTCGCGTAGCGCATTTTGAGCCGCTTCTTTTCCCGCAGCTTCCTGGGCAAACTTTTCGGCGTCGAAATCATCGCTTAACATGGATTCAATAGTGGAGTCGTTAAGTGATCCTGGATGGCCTTTAAAGATGATTTTACCGTCTTTAATCAGGAGGGCGTGTGGAATGGACTGGATACCAGCAGGGATTAACCAATTGGTCTCGAACTTGCTTCCTTTGCCACCGGAGAAGGCAACGCGGTAGGACATGTTGTCGCCTTGTGATTTTACAAATTCTTTGACTGTATCTATTTTGTCTTCGAAGACGTTCATGCCGACAATTTCTAGGCCCTTACTTTGGTACTTCTGATGCCAGTCGTTGACATGTGGAATGATTTGAATACATGGACCACACCAAGTTGCCCAGAGTTCGAGCATGTAGACTTTGCCTTTTTCGTCGAGTGATTTGATTGGTTCACCTTGGATCCAAGTGATGCCTTCGAGAGCTGGAGCGGTGGAACCGACCCCGAGTTTTTTGAGTTCAGCGGTAGCTTCTTGAGCTTGGACAGGCGTGAGTGTGAGGGCGGATGTGGTTAGTGTAGTGACTACGATTGCTCGTAGTAAATTTTTTGGAGTAAATGTCATTTAGTTGTTAGTCTATTGTTAAAAGTCAGAGTTCGGAAGGATAGAATTATTCCATAAAGCTTGAGGTCTACCCTTGGGCATCGATCGCAGCTTGAATGAAAGTGAGGATGTCTTTTCGCCCTAGGCCGTTGTCAGCGGAGGTGATGATGGTGCGCGGGAGGCCTTCGCAAAATTCCCCCATGGCGAGGTGGTAGGCTTCTGCATGACGGTTGACGGCGCCCATTTTCATTTTGTCTGACTTGGTGAATGCGAGCACGAAGGGGATGCCAGCTTCCATTAACCATTGGGAAAATTGGAGATCGAGTTTTTGAGGCGTATGGCGTGAGTCAATGAGTTGGAAGACGCACACGAGGTTTTCACGGTTGAGTAAATAGTCGGAGACGAACTCGTTGAACTTGTCTTTCTTTTTGCCAGAGACTTTGGCGTAACCGTAGCCAGGAAGATCAACGAGGTGCCACTTGTTGTTGATTCTAAAGAAATTGATCATCTGTGTGCGGCCGGGAGTTTTAGACACGTCGGCAAGTGGCTTGCGCTGGTTAGTGATGGCGTTAATGAGTGAAGATTTCCCCACATTGGATCGGCCGATGAATGCGAATTCTGGGAGTTCTGGCGCCGGGCATGAATCTAGATCAGGGGCGCTGATGTCAAAATGGGCTGTATGAATTTGCATGTGCCGAGATTGGCAAGTTCTGCTTTGGGATGATAGTTTAATTTGCCTGCTGACAATGAAAAAGCTCACTCAGCGGTGCCAAGTGAGCTGGGGATATGAATTGATATTGCTCAGTCGAGGAGTATGGGAGGGAGTTTATGATTTGCGACGTTTACGCAAGAGGATGAGTCCGAGGATTGAGACAAGTGCGATGGAAGCCGCTGCGATGGCGGTGACATAGTCACGTAGTTCCTTGCTGATTGGGTCGAGGAAGTGGAACTTGTGGAGGTTGATGAAACTGATCGTTTCGACAAGGTCGCTCGGCTTGGTACGCATGGCCATGTGGGCATTGATGGTGTCGACAGTATAGTGCCAGTAGGCTTGTTGGTCGAAGCGGACGCGAACGACAGGGAGTCGTTTGAAGATGAATCCATAATCGCGCTGGAAGCTGGTGATGGGTTCCACTTTTGAAACGTGCTCTGGACTGTAGCCTGAGAATTCGCAGGCGAGCTGGGTGGCAAAGATGGTTTCGCCATTTTCGAGTGGGCTTAGATTTTTTGCTGAGAGGTAAATATTAGCTCCGCGATTTTTACGATCCATTAGCGCGAGTCGATAATGAGCTTGATCACCGATCATAGCTAGGCTGATGGCGTGGACTGGCTGTTTGACTTCGGACAGGATTTCTCGTGGGCTGTGGACGAGTTGGTCGAGAGGCACAGAGTGCTCGCTGATCCATTGGCTGGAGTCGTCATAGTCATATTTAGCGGCGACGTGGTAGATGCCACTGATGCTGAACATGAGGAAGAAGAGTGCACTGCCGGCGCCAAGAATTCGGTGAAACTTGCGACTGGGTTTGAGAGTTCTCTTTTTGCCGCCTTTTCGTTTCACGCGGAAGGTGACGAGGTTGACGATGCCAGTGATTGCCATTGTTAGACTGAGAAGGCTCATGATGAGCACGACGCTGATACGCAACATACTGTCTCTGTTGCCAAGAAATGACCAAGTGTGTCCCCATGAGAAGAGCTTGGCAAATAGACGTTTGAATGGGGAATCAAAGGTCGCGAGTTTGCCTGTGCGCAGGTCGACCACGACTTCCATGCCGTCAGCTCGGTCGAGCTTGACTCGCTGGACGGGAAGTAAGCGGTTAATATAGCTGTAGTTTGCTCCAAATTCGGTGATTTCGGAAATAGAAATGAGCGGAGAGTCTGGGTCGTCTAGGTAAGCACGGGCGAGTTGCTCGGCATATTTTTCTGCTGCATTTGCGAGTGGTTCCCCTGTTTGTGCATCGTAGAACACAAGTGACCCATTGGCGAGGGCACCTCGGTATACAGGAGTGTTGTCAATGCTGATGAGGTTAAGCTGGTGGACGTTTTCTAATTTTTCGGATAGCGCTTCAGCTGGGCTCAAGATTGCTGGGTCACTCGGGACGGGTTTGGGGACTAAAAAGAAGTTGGCGATGCTCGGACGCAGCCAGTTTGCCATGATCGGGTGCAGTACCCCTGTGACAGCCCAAAGGATGACCGGGATGGCGATCCAAGGCGCGAGCCGCTTGTGCAGGTGAAAGAATTTCTTTTTCATAGGAATGAAGAGTGGCCCATCACTGATAGATGTTAGTGATAGGCCACAAGGTTATGATTTTTTATAGATTGCCTACCACTTGAGAGTCGCTCCTAGGTAAGCAGCACGGCCGTCACCAGGGCTTAGATATGCATCAGAACTAGGGTTCACTGTGACGCTGGAAACGTAAGCTTCATCGAAGATGTTATCGACACCACCGTAGAGGGTGAGGTGTTGATTTACGTTCAATTCGAGTGACCATTTCCAGATGTTGTAGCCATCGGACTCGATGGTGTTTTTGTTGTCGGCAACGATTCCACTCGGTAGCCAATCGACTGTGATCGCGGTGTTCCATTTTGCATCTGGAGCGGTGAGTTGGAGAGTACCAGCGTAGACGTGCTTGGCGACAACGGGGATTTCATTGCCATCGTATTGGCCCCCATCGAAGCTGAAGTCATTGAGCTGATAGCTCTGGACGAAGTCGAGTTGGTAGTCTGAGTTCCAGTTAAACGCATCGTTGAGATCGAGCGCGAGGTAGGCCTCTAAGCCAGCGTGGATGGTATCTTCGTTGGTTGTCTGGTAGACGTCTGGCGCGACTTCGACGTCGATGAATTCATCATTCACTTGGCTGTAGTATGCGCTGATTTGGCCAGAAGCAAAACCATGCTGGAAGCGAGAGCCCGCTTCGATGCTTTGTGCTGTTTGCGGTGAAACTTCTGCTACGACTTCTGAGAAGGGAGCTGCTTCGAAGCTTTGACTGAGGTTGATGAAAAGTTGGTTAGACTCATTGAGATCCTTGAGGTAACCGACTCTCCAAACTGCGTCGCCTTGGTTTTCATCGAAATCGGTTTGGTTGTCATTTTCAGGTTCGACGCGGCGTTTACGTTTCGCTTCCACATATCCTGCACCTAGGAAAATGTGATCAGTTTCGGTGAACTGTGTTTCATTTTCGAGGTAGAGATTAAAGTTTGCGGCGACGTCATCTCGAGCATTGCTGCCCACTGGAGCTCCAGGGAAGGGGACGAAGCCACTGTAGCCGCCGACTTCGTTGCGTCCGTAGTTATAGGTGACATTACTGCGGAGGATTTGTTTGGTGGAAGCGAGTTGCCATTCATTTTCAGATTGGAAACCGATGCCAACTTCGTCGGTGTCGTAGTCGACGAGGTTATTGAATGCGCCTACGCCGATACCCGTGAGGTGGTCGAAGTCGAGGTATTGGTAGTAGGTGTAGAAGGCGTAGTTTGCTTTATCTGTGCCCCAAGTGGTACGTTGGGACAGCTTGATAGTGGAGAGGTCTCGGTCGGTGCGAGGGTCTTGGCCTGGCGCGGACTGGGTGGGGTCGTCGTGGAATTCATCTTCGGTGAGCGAGCCAGCTAGTTGTGCGTCTGAGTCACTGTAGAGGAAGTAGAAGCGAGTTTGGGCTTGGTCGCTCCAGAGGTAACCGAGGTTGGCTGTGAAGTGGTGGCTGTGCCAGTTTTGCATATCGCGATAGCCATCAGATTCTTGGTAGCTGTAGCTTGAGAAGAAGTCCCAATTGCCTTGTTCGACGCCGTATTGGACGGAACAGCGGAAGGTCTCGAAGCTGCCGTATTCGAGTGTCATTTCAGCACCGGGATCACTGACGCCATTTTTCTGGACGATGTTGATGGCTCCACCGAGTTGGCTACCACCGTAGAGAAGGCCATTGGCGCCTGGGTAGACGTTGATGTGGTCAATGCTGAGTGGGTTAATGACACGGAAATAGAAGGAGCCGTCGGCATCGTTTGCTGGTATTCCGTCCACTAGGAGAGAGACCCCTCGGCTGCCGTAGCGCCGCTGGAGACCTGAACCACGGACGGAGAGTCTGGAATCGACTGAGGTGCCCGAGGACTGGGCGTAGACTTGAGGGTTAAACTCAAAGAGGTCTTGGGGTTTGATGACGCGTCCAGTGAGGTCATCTATTTGAACAATACTGCCAGTTCCTGGTAGGTGGCGGATTTGTTCTTCTGTGAGGGCGATGCTGTCGAGAAGGTCGGGAGACTGTGCGGTGATGGTGGTAGTTTCTAAGTTTTCGTTAGAATCTGCTAGCAGAAGTGAAGGTGTGAGGCTTACAAACAAGAAGCCAGCTTTTGTAAATTTCATAAAAAAGGTAGTGAAAATAGGGCTGAAAAATTCAGCCAATTAATTCCATTGTTAGATGGATGAATTGAATTGGTGAGACGGGTGACTAGTCACCTGTACTAGGAATATTGAGTAGATTGTTTACCAGCTGTAGGTCGCGCCGATATATGCAGCGCGTCCGCTGCCTGGGCTAATGTAGGCAGGGTCTGTGGCAGAATTTTGAGCTGTTATGACTGTGGCGGCGTAGTCTTCGTCGAAGAGGTTATCGACGCCTGCGTAGACAGTGAGCTTATCTGTGAAGCTATACTCTCCGTATAAGTCGAAGATAGCGTAGCCATCAGCAGCGAGTTTGTTGTCATTACTAGCGTAGATGTCGTTTGGTATCCAATCGACTGATAGGGATGTCCTCCAGTTTTGATCTTGCCCAGCGAGAGTAAGCATGGAGGAAATAACATTTTCAGGGACTGTTGGCATGTGATTACCATCGGCAGGGCCCTCATTGAAGGTGAAGTCATTGAGCTGGTATGCGAGATCCCAGGTGATGGCTTGTTGGAGGTTGAGGCCGAATGCTTGTCTGACGTCAACTTGCGCAGCGAACTCAATACCTTGGTGTATGGTGTCAGCATTGGTAAGCTTATCGTATACACCACTTCCTGGGACGGATTCTTCGTAGATGAATTCATCTTGGATATCTGCTAGATAGAATGTGAGTTCACCTTGAAACCATTTGTGGCCAAAGCGGGATCCGATTTCATAGGTCGTTGCCAGCTGAGGATTTGAGATTCCATCAGCAGTGACTTCACTGAAGGGTGCAGCTTCGAATGAGCGACTAATATTCGCGTAGACTTGTGTTCTTTCAGATTGTTCAAAGAGATAGCCTGCACGCCAAGTAACACCATTTTGCGTATCTTGGTATGGATTTGGCACTGGTGTGGTATCATTGGCGCGGAATTCGCTTTCTCGATAGGAATCCGCATAGCCCACACCGTAGATGATGCTGTGTGCATCGTAGAGCATGGTTTGGTTTTCAAGGTAAAGGTTGACGTTGCGAGCGGTTTCTAGTCGATCATTGACGATGCCGGCAAAGCCATTGCTCCCGCTGATCTCACTTTCTCCGTAGACGAAATCAAGATTGGTGCGAACAATGTGGTCGAGCCCGAAGAGGGTGTAGTTCTCGTGACCACGGAGGTTGACCGAAAATTGGTCTGAATCGAAATCTGAATGGTTATCGATGCTTGGGAATCCTGGGAAGATGGAGCCAGCGAGTACGTTCAAGTGGTCGAAATCTACATATTGGTAGTTTGCGGAAAAGTTCCATCGGCCATTTTGCGTTAACCAGCTGGTATTTTGACCAAATCGGTAGGTGGATACATCGTAATCTTCAGCTCCGAATTTGACTTGCTGTCTTGGATCATCTTCAAACTGTTGTTTCGTGAGTGGGCCTGATAAATCTGCATCAGTGTCATTGAAGTTAAAGTAGAATCGCGTTTGTGCGATGTCTGACCATGTGTAGCCGAGGTTAGCGGAGATGTAGTGAGCTTGGTTTCCTGAATGAGGGATATAGCCATCGGTTTCGTTGTAGCTGTAGCTGGCGAACCAATCCCAATCACCTTCAGAACCTCCGTATTGGAGAGCTGCGGAGTAGGAGTCAAACGAGCCGTATTGAAGGGTGAGGTTTGTTCCTGGGGCGGAGATGCCGGTTTTTTGAATCACGTCGATCGCTCCACCGAGCTGCGCTCCGCCATAGGGAAGGCCATTTGCTCCGCGGTAGACCTCGATGTAGTCAATGCTGAGTGGATCGACCAAACGGAAATCGAACGAGCCATCTGCATTGTTGGCAGGCATTCCATTGATCAACATGGAAATGCCTCGAGCGCCGTAGACACGTTGTAGGCCTGAACCTCGGATAGAGATTCTGGAGTCGTGGGTGTTCACAGAGCTTCGCGCGTAGACACCTGGCTCAAATTGAAAGATTTCTTCGTAATTTACAAAGGGGTCGGTCCAGTTTTCGGAGGTTACTATTGAGGCTCCACCTGGTGTGAGGGAGATCCGTCGAATTGCCTCTTCCTTATTGGATACAATATTTTGAGAAGTGGCGGTGATAGTTGTTGTTTCTAGAGTTTCGTTAGAATCTGCTAGGAGTAATGAAGGTGTGAGGCTTATGCAGAGTAAGCCAGCTGTCATGGATTTCATGAGTATAATAATGAATTAATTGTGTGTGAACCATCACTTGTTGTGGATGGAGATCACGATGAGTTAAGGTGCTCAGACTTAGGTGCACTGGTGTGCGTGGATTAGAGCATGGTGCCGATGTTTCGATTGAGACACGGCTGTTAGAATGCTTGAGAATGAATCTTTATTAGATTCTTACTCAAACATGAGTAGGTATGGAGGTACACGTCACAAGACGCACTTCTGTTAGAGTGCGTGTGAGAAAGCCTCAGACTACATAATTTAACTCAATTGCTGTGGAGGGGGAGTATCTGGATGATGCCCGAAGGAACGCTGGGCGAGATCATCGGTGAGGGATGGGAAAGCCGATTTTGGCTTAGAGAAAAGTTTGAGTGGTGCGATTGCTAGTGCAATGACTGGTTGCTTTTCTTTGACTTGCTCTTTTGGGGCCGGAGCTTCGGGTGCTGGTTGCTGCTCTGCCTCGCGTTTGGCGGCGGCAATTTCACACATCGAACAGGCGTGTTTACCGTCAAAGGTGTTTTCGACAGCTTGGCTGACTGATCCAGTTTTTGCGAGTTGTGTAGGAAGCATAGTTGCCCAGCCTAGTACCTGGATGACGACAGAGCCGACACCTAGGGAAAGAATCAATAAGACGATCATCAGCACGCGTAATTGGCTGATGATAAGTCGTTTTAGAGTTTGATTCTTGATGAACACAGCGGGTGAAGAAAAGATAAGCAGCTGCTAAATAGGTGGATGTGAGAAAAGCGTCAAGCGAATCAGAGAGTATTCTTGAAACTGCGGAACATGTGACAATGATAGTGGCATGCCCGATGCCAAAACGATCAGCGTAACTCGCCTAGTTAGAAAAATGCGTAATCTGTTAGAGATTGAGTTAGGTGAAGTGTGGGTTGAGGGTGAAGTTTCAAACATGCGGCGTCAGGCAAGCGGGCATTTGTATTTTACCTTGAAGGATGATGGAGCACAGATGAGCTGTGTGATGTTTCGAGGGAATGCGAGCCGAGCAAAAGTTCAGCCAGATAATGGCATGCAAGTGAAGCTTTTTGGGGAAGTTTCCGTGTATGAAGCGCGTGGTTCAGTGCAATTGATTGTGCGGCAAGTAGAATCAGCTGGTGAGGGGGAACTACAGGCAAAGTTTGAGGCTTTAAAGAAGAAGCTCGATGCTGAAGGCCTTTTTTCTAATGAGTTGAAGAAGCCGATTCCGAGTTTTCCTAGAAAGGTGGGATTGATCACATCTGGGACAGGTGCGGCGCTGCAGGATATGCTGAATGTACTAGGACGTCGCGCTCCTTGGGTGCAGCCTGTGTTGTATCCAGTGCAAGTTCAGGGAGTAGGTGCTGAGCAAGGAATAGCACATGCAATTGATCAATGGAGCCAGTGGCAGGAAAATAATTTGCCGGAGGTGGATGTGTTGATTGTGGGGCGTGGTGGTGGCTCGTTAGAAGATTTGTGGAACTTCAATGAAGAGGTGGTGGCACGTGCTATAGCGGCGTGTAGTATTCCTGTGGTCTCGGCGGTCGGTCATGAAATTGATTTTACGATTGCGGATTTTGTGGCGGATATGCGTGCACCGACTCCTAGTGCTGCTGCTGAATTAGTGGTTCCCGACGGTGAAGATTTATTAAGGAAACTGCAGCGTTACGGGGCGGGCATGTCGCGGGTTGTGGAGAGTGAAGTGCGGCGTTATGAAACTCAGCTGAGTGGGATGAGGCGTGGAGCCTTGTCGATGTCGGTGGAGCGTGTTTTGCGCGAACCGATGTTACGCTTACTGCAGGCTGGGAAAGATATCGACGACGCGATGGTTCAGCAATTGACCGAGCGAGTGCAGAAATTGCAGTTGATGAAACAACGCTATGCTACACTGCACCCTGAAAATCTCATTGATGGAAGGCTAGAGAAGGTGGCGCATAAGAAGCAGCTTTTAAATAATGTGATGGCTAACAAACTAGAGCGTATTGAGAGACAGCTGCAGAGACAGAAATCGTTGCTACGAGCTTTAGGGCCAGACAGTGCGTTTGAGCGAGGTTTTTCAGTCAGTATGACGAAGAATGGCGAGTTAGTGCGCTCAGCAGATCAGTTAGCGAAAGGAGAGGTCTTGGTGACGAAACTACGCGACGGCGAGATCGAGTCTGAAGTCTGTTAGATCTTGCTGAACTAAAGCGGGAAGAAGCGTTTTAGGAATGCGCAATGATCAGTTTTGCAGAAAATTAAGCATGCTGGCAATGCGAAATATTTTTTTTGGTGGGGCAAAAACGAGGTAGGCTAGGTGGGTTGTAGCAATGGCGGCTTGAAATTTTTTGTGCGTCGATTGGGCGGCAAGAAACGTGTTTACATCTGGGCTTCTGAGGGCAATAGTTTAGGTAACTTGATAAAGTTTTTCCATGAATCACATAATGTTGTGGTTGTGCGGGACCTCAGTAGGTGGAGGATCTCGTTGAAGCGTAACCGCCTACACCAAACCCAAAGTGTAACAACGAATTAAATCATGAGTTCAACCACCCCATCTTCCACGGTCAGTAAGAAAGGCGCTAGAGTCACAAAAGCTAAAAAAGCATCAGTAAAGGGGACAACGAAGCGTTTACAAGAGTTTGGGATAAAGGCTCCGAATCAGACTGCGAAGAATTTTGTGTTGGATACGAATGTGCTGCTTCACGATCCAGGCTGCTTGGGCCGGTTTGCGGATAACCATGTGTGCATCCCATCAGATGTGCTTTCAGAGCTAGATAAGTTCAAAAACGAACAATCGGAACGAGGTGCGAATGCGCGCAGAGTGCACCGTAGATTGACTGAGATTTTTGGGACATCGATGGAGGTGACTCAGGGGGTAGAAACCGAAGGTGGCGGGACTGTGAGAATGGTCATTTACGATCCTTCATTTTGTATGGAAAATTCAGAAATGCTGGCTCAGTTTTTGCGAGTATTTCCTGATAAGGAGCTTGTAGACCACCGTATTCTTGCGGCGACAGTATTATTGTCTGAGCACAACAGTTCGCCCGTGGTGTTGGTGACTAAGGATCTCAACATGCAGCTGAAAGCTCGTGCTGTGAATATCAACTGCCAAGATTACTTGAATGATAAAGTAGATGCGAGTGAGGTGTCTAATTACGACATGCGTTGTGTCGAAGTGGATGCTGCTGAGCTTCAGCGTTTCGCTAGTGCGGGACATTTAGAGATTGAGCATGAACGTCGTGTGGATGTGGTGTTGAACCAGTACGTTTTATTGCAGGCTGGTGAGAAACAAACGATGCCAGCGAGGTTGGATGCTGAGGGTGTGTTTGTGAGGTTACAAATTCCAGAAGTACTACGCATCCCAGATGGGCACCATTTGAAACCGCTTAACTTAGGACAGAAATGCTTGATCGATGCTTTGCTAAATCCAGATATTTCCTTGGTTACTTGTTATGGTCAGGCTGGTACAGGGAAAACATTAGTCGCAGTGGCAGCGGGATTAAGTGAAATGTTTAATCGAGAGTACAATGGAGTGACTATTTCGCGTCCCGTAGTGGCTATGGGAGACTCGATAGGTTTTTTGCCAGGTGATTTAGAAGATAAGATGCGCCCCTGGTTACAGCCAATTTATGATGCGCTTGAGTTACTCATGTCCCCACCAGCGAATCCTCATCAAGGCCCGCGTAGGAAGCAAGCGAAGAAGGAGGCTGCGAATAAGCAAACGACTTCATCTAAACCATGGGAGGCGTTGGTCGAGCAGGGAATGATCGAGATCGAGGCCTTGTGCTATATTCGCGGGCGTTCTATTCCCAATCGTTTCTTTGTGTTAGATGAAGCTCAGCAGCTTACTCCACTTGAGGCTAAAACGATTGTTACGCGGATGTCGCGTGGTTCGAAGCTGATTATGGTGGGTGACCCAGCGCAGATTGATAATCCCTATGTGGATAGTCGCAGTAATGGATTAGTCTACACTCGCAACCGCCTGAAAGGTCAGCCATTCACGGCTCATGTATCACTTTCTAGAGGTGAGCGCAGTCCTCTCGCAGAAGCCGGCGCTCAGCTTATGTAATTATTCAGTAAGAAAGAAGCGGGTGAAATTCGCTTCGAGTTGATTGCTGAGTTCAGCGAAATCCATAGCTAATAGTGAAGCCAGCCCCCTCGCAGTAGCCACAAGGTTAGCGGGGTGGTTGGTCTTCTCTGTTAGTGGGTGGGTGATCCATTGTTCTGGTGCGCACATGTCTGGTGCGTCGGTTTCGATTAAGATCCGGTCTAGTGGAATGTAACGGAAAGCTTCTTGGACATTTTGCTTACGCTGTTGGAGAAAATAGCCAGAGAAGGAAAAGTAGGCGCCGAGTTTGACTAGTTGTCGGGCTGTTTCTTTCGACCCGCCGTAACCATGGAGCATGAAGCCTCGTTGTGGGATTTTATGAGAATTTAGCGAGTCTAGCAATGGAGCCCAAGCTTTTAGTACATGTATGGAAATGGGGCGATTGTAGCGTTCTGCAAGTCCTAATTGAAAATGAAACGCATCGCATTGAGCGTTGATGTTAGGATTGTGCATCCATTTATCGAGTCCACATTCGCCAATACATGCTTTTGGATTTTCATTGATGAGCTGAGTTAGTTGTTCTTTCCATGCATTCAGGTGGAATGGGGTTTTCCACGGATGGAGTCCGTAGCTGGGAATGATGAGCTGGGGATAGGTTTCGCTTAGTTCCGTGACTGCGTTCCAGTCCTCCGGCGAAGTTCCGTTGACGACGAGGGCGTTGATGCTCTGTGCTTTTACTTCGGCGATGATGCCTGTTAGATCATGAGTGAGTCGAGGATCTTGTAGGTGGAGGTGGGCATCTTGATAGGAGGTCATAATTCGAGTGCGATGATTTCTTTTGCAGCTTTTTGGTAGGAGTCGGTACTGAATTCTGGAATCTGAATGTTCGCTTGAGGAGAGGAATAGATCGATTTTTCATCACCTGGCTGGCGATAGCTGAGATCGTAATGGTCTTGTAAAATTGAGGTGAGAAAGCTGTCCCAGTCGTGTTGTTGGAGTTGTTGGTGCCATGCATCAACCAGTTTGTTGCCTCGTAGCCTGCGGAGAACATTAAGTAATTCTGTGAGTGATGCTGGGTCTTTGCAGAAGTGTGGGTATTCATCACGTAGAAGCTTCGTGCGCTCGTGCAATGGAAGTTCAATTTCGATGACGTGGGACTCGCTGAGCTTTTTCCAGAGTGAAGGTGGACAGTGGATGTTGCCGATTTTATTACTCTCGGCTTCCGTGTAGATTGGCTTGTTAGGGGTGAAATTATTGAGTGTGTGCCAGAGTGAACTCTCGAAGAATTTTTGGCTTGGCTGTTGTCCCTCGTGTGGAGTTCCAAGGAGAGAGCCTTTGTGGTTTGCTAGACCTTCGAGGTCCAGAACTTGGGCACCTTGCTGGGCTAAGGTGTGGAGTAGGAGGGTCTTTCCAACACCGGTTAGACCTGAGAGAACGACGAGTTTGCGGTTAAGGTTTGTGAGCTGGTTTTCGGTGTCTGCGATCATCCATTTTCGGAATGCGCGATAGCCACCGTTGAGTACTTGGGCTTTCCAGCCAATGGAGGCGAGAATGTGAGTTAATGAGCGGGAACGCATCCCTCCTCTCCAACAGTATAGTAGAGGGATGTATCCGTGATCTTTTTTTGAAAAGTGCTGAGCTAAATGTGTGGCAGCGTTGGCAGAGACTAGAGCGGCTCCTAGCTTGCGTGCCTCGAAGGGAGATTGTTTATAGAGTGTGCCAACTGTGACCCGTTCTTCGTCGCTCAGCACTGGGAGGTTGAGGGCGCCAGGAATGTGGTCGATGGCAAATTCGGCTGGTGTGCGTACGTCGATGATCTCAGAAAAGGTAGAGAGATCAGTGGGGAGGGTGGCCATTTCGAAGTAATGCACAGTACAGTTTGATTAGAAGTGGTATTGGAAGATAAAAAAAGCGCCGAGGAATCCAAGGCGCTTTCATGATAAAAAAGTGAGAGGCAATGTAAATTAACGGATGCCCATGGCCTCTTCATTTTGTTGAATTTGTTCTCTCGTTTTTTCAGGTGATTGCCAAGGTGTCCCGGAAACGGTTTTTTCGTAAATTACGTTACCACTAGAGTCTGTAACCTTTTGTTCCATGCAAGAGTTTAGGCCTAAGAAGGCGCCGCTGATGAGGAGTAATTGGAGGCTAGTTAGTTTCATAGTACCTATTTTAGTGGATCGGTAGCAAATTTGCTAGATTGAAATGGAGTTTAGAAGCTGTAGCCCAAGTTAATACCAACAAATGGGGACGGGTCGTAATCTTTGCGGGAAATACGGTCGCCGTTAGAATCGTCTAGCACGAGATCATTGGCGAAGCCGACACCGGCGATGAAGGAGGTTTGTAGATGCTCCGTAGCTTGCCAGGTGAGAATCCCGAATACGGGAATGCTATTATCTTCACCGATGCCTTGCTTTGCTGAACTACTCGAGTCATCGAGACGGAAACGAATACGTTCACTGCGAGCACCAAAGGTAAAGCGAAGGTGTTCTTGGATGTCCCATCTGACGGCAAGCCCAGGGCCGAGTGATGCTCCAACCACGGGGCCAGTAGTGATGCTCCATTGTTCGGCAAATTGCCAATCGATGAGAAGGATTGGGAAGATGCTGGCGCTATCTTCGATTTGGCCTACATAGCCGATACCCGGGCCAATAGTTAGAGTGTCACTAAATTTGTAGGATGCTCCTGCTAGAGCACTCCCTGTGAGGGTGTCACTGAAATTGGCACCACTCTCTCCTGAGGTTCGAATGCTAGGGAGAGCAAAGAGTTCCCAGTTATCTGCGAATCCCCAGCGGATAAATGCTCCAAGGTTACCGATATGCACATCGTTCCACGGATTCAATCCGGTGAAGCTACCGCTGCCAGAAAAATCATAGGAATGGAGTTGATAAGATGCAGTAAGAGCGAGGAAGAGATCGTCGTTATTACTATAAAGCGGGGCTCCACCAGAGGCGTGGAAAAAATGTTTAGAAATTTCGCCACCAGCATCGACGTCTGCGGGCAGGTCATAGATGTAGCCGGTTTGCAGAGGAGCTATTTCGAGCGCGCTGGCTGCGGAGCAAAGAGTGAGGCCGAGCGTGCAGCTAAGTGTGATTGATTTCATATATGTGGGTTTTGTGAGGCTGCTTATTTACGCAACTCCCAGATCTCGCAGATTTGGTTTTCGAGTGGTTGGTTAGTCGCAAAGCGGTCGGTTTGACCGAGGTAGACAGCACGCGTTCCAGTTCCACCTTTAAGGTGTTTAACGATAGAAGCGATGGTGACCGAACGTTTAGCTGAGAGGATTTTGTTGTTGTCTGCGTTGCCTGTTTTGGACGCGTAACCAACGACGAGGAAGAAGGAATCTTTCTTAGCGGTAGTGATTGTGTCTTTAATGCTAGAAAGGACATTCCAGCTGACGTCAGATGAACCCGTTTTGAAACGTACAGAGCGGATCATGTGAGCATTGTGCTCCATGCTAATTTTCATATAAGCGGCTTCAAGTTGATCAGGAGTGAGGCCTTCGAGCTTTTCGAGGTCAGCGTAAAGTCGCGCGGCTTCAGGACGGAGCTCTTCCGCAGATTTTGCATAGAGGCTGTCGTAGTCGTTATCGGCACGCAGCTTTTGGAGCTCGAGGCGGAGTTGCTCATTTTCAGGGATGAGCTCGTTTATTTGAGCTCGGAGGCTTTCAGCTTCTGTCGAGCTGAGTGCGTTAGCTGCTTGAGCTTCGAGCTCGGCGATGCGCTTGTTAAGCTGCTCGTTCGTTAGCATTGTTTCATTGAGGGACGCGCGGAACTGGTCGACGGTATCGGAGTTAGGGCGCTTATTGAGTTCTTCAATTTGTTTGTCGCGTTGAGCGATTTGGAGTTTGAGGGATTCAACTTCTTCGCGAAGAATCGAGATATTAGCTTGTTGGCCTTCGAGAGCGATGAGCTGTGACCGCATTTTCGCAGCTTCGTTGTTAGTGTTATCGAAAGTGCGCTTGAGAGCGGCGAGGTCGGCCTTAGCTTTCATCAAAGCACTTTCTTTAGAACTGAGAGCTTGTTGGATATTTTCGACGTTATCGCGCAGGGACATGGCGTCTTTGCTGATGCGCTGGCTGAGTTCGTTGATAGAACTTGTGTCAGCGGGGATTGCGATCCCTTGAGCTTTCAGTTCGAGCTCTTTGGCTTCGATACTTTTGCGAAGAGCGAGGAGGCGTTCTTGGTCGGAGCTAGAGCTCACAGGAGAACCGCTGTTGCCTTTCTGCATGTTGAAAAACATCATCAGGGCAATGACGCCGAGCATGGCGATTACGATTACGATGAGAACATTTTGGTTGTTCGCTGGAGCAGACGACTTTGTTGGGTTTTCACTCATGAATAATGGCAGATAATTAGGTGTGGCTAGTGTGTAGGGAAATATCGAAGAGGTGGCAAGGCTAGGTTTGACGGGCGCCTATTTCCTCAGAATGAGGGTGTTGAGTGGGAGATTGGGGTCGATATCGCAGGAAAGGTCTGAGTATTGATTTCTGAGAAATTTGTGAAGGCCAACGTAGGCGATCATCGCGGCATTGTCGGTGCTGAGGTGTTTGCTACAGATTTCGAGTTGCATGCTATGGCGATTGCAGGCATCGGCCATGGCATCGCGCAGTGCTCCATTGCAGGATACGCCACCGGACATGGTAATACGGTCGGCGCTGACAGATTGGGCGCTGCGGATGGTTTTCTTGACGAGGACTTCGATGACAGCGGCTTGGAAGCTGGCGCAAATATCGGGAAGTTGTTCAGCTTTGGCTTGGCCGGTTTCAGGGTTAAGTTCTGAAATGGTATAGAGTACGGCGGTTTTTAGACCAGAGAATGAGAAGTCGAGGTTGCCTCGTTTGAGCATGGAACGGGGGAAGGCATAGGCTTCCGGGTTTCCACCGCGTGCTGTTTTTTCAATTTCAGGACCACCAGGGTAGGGGAGTCCGAGCATTTTGGCGACTTTGTCGTAAGCTTCGCCGGCAGCATCGTCCATGCTTTTGCCGAGTAAGATGTATTCGCCAAACTGTTTGGTGTGGAGAATCATAGTGTGACCGCCTGAGACGACGAGGGAGATGTTTGGCTGAATACCTGTTTTTCCTGCGATAAATGGGGAGAGCAGGTGGCCTTCCATGTGATTGATCGAGAGGAAGGGCTTTTTGCTGGCGACAGCCATGGCTTTGGCCGCGGTGTGGCCAACGAGGAGAGATGAGGCTAGGCCTGGGCCAGCGGTGGCGGCAAAGGCGTCAATTTGATTGAATTGGAGACCCGCATTTTTGAGAGCTGAATCGATCAATGGGCGCAGAGCTAAGGAATGGTTGCGCGATGCGAGCTCGGGCACGACACCTCCGTATTGGCGATGGATGTCGATTTGTGAAGAAATTTCGGAGCTGAGAATATCTACTTGGTTGAGATCTCCACGGAGAATGGCAACTGCGGTTTCATCGCAGCTTGATTCGATGGCGAGGATGGTTGCTGAGGTAGCTGGCACGTTCCGAGTAATTGCCGATTGGTACTTTCTTGCAAGTGGATTTAGTGAAGGGATGAGAAAAATGCTTGTTTGGAAGGTATTTGTTAATGTGTGAGGAGAATGTCTACAGGGTGATTATGAATAATAGGTCAACATCCTAGTGTGTTGATAGTAAGAGCGCTAAGTTATTAGTAGATTGTGTACTTTTAATAATCTGTGTTTTTTAGGAAAAAAGGTCTTGCACCGATCGGCGAATTGGGTAGGTTCCTGCCCGCCGCAAGGCACGCACCGAAAGGAAATGGAGCGGTAGCTCAATTGGTTAGAGCACCGGCCTGTCACGCCGGAGGTTGCGGGTTCGATTCCCGTCCGCTTCGCCATTTCCTTTCAATGCAACACATATCGACTGAGTGGAGCGGTAGCTCAATTGGTTAGAGCACCGGCCTGTCACGCCGGAGGTTGCGGGTTCGATTCCCGTCCGCTTCGCCACTCGTTGATAAAAAAAGCACATCTTAACTGGTGTGCTTTTTTTGTTGGTGGGAGGGAGTTAAATCACAATAAGGCAAGCTGTCGCTAAAACATGGCAAGCTGTCGATAGCGTGAACTCTCTGGTCATTCTATGACCGGCTCATACATGAGACACATTTACCTACCCATCGCCATGATCGCTGTCTGTCAGACAGCTCTAGCTGAAGAATCAGCCCAGACAGGGCAGGTCGACACCAATGCTCAGGATCTGACAACAACTACATTCACTGCTGAATCGTCAAAAGTTTCCCCAGATGTCAGCGCAAATTCTAAGCTCTTAGCATCACCTTACGAGACGCCACGTGCTATTGATATTATCACTAAGGAACAATTTACGGAACGCGGTGCTCAGTCTATCCAAGACGCCATCGGCTACACCTCGGGTGTTCTTGCTGGGCCGTTTGGCTTTGATTCTAGATTGGATTCCGCTCGTGTTCGGGGTCTAAGCCCGCTGTCTTTCCACGATGGGTTTCAGCAGCATTTTGGTTATTACAATAACACGCGTGCAGACATTTATATGCTAGAGCAAGTTGAGGTAATCAAGGGACCGGCTTCGGTTCTTTATGGTCGCGGAGCCGTCGGTGGTATTATCAATTCCGTGTCTAAGCTACCTAATGCATCTGAGCATAAGGAGGTCAACCTGCAGTATGGTACATACGATCGTCGTCAGATTGGTGTGGATTTCACTGGCGCATTGAACGAGGAGGGCACGCTTCTTTATCGTTTAGTCGGTTTGTATCGTCGTTCTGGTACGCAAGTGGATTGGGTTCGTGATGACGCAGCCATTTTTATGCCGTCGATTACTTGGCAACCAAGCGACGACACGTCCCTGACATTTTTAATGAATTTCCAGGATAACGATGGTGGTCAAACGTTGCAATTCTTGCCGAATGAAGGGACTCTCTTACCAGGCAAAGACATCGGCTCCGAGACATTCATCGGTGAACCAGGTTGGGATCGCTATGACACGAACCAGAATGCCTACAGCGTGATGTTTGATCATCGCTTTAACGACACCTTCTCTCTTAGCGCCAATGCGCGTTACATGGATTCTAAATCAAAGTACTATTCTCATTGGGTAGCTTATGGTCCATCGCCAACCATCCAGCCGGATGGCACTGTGGGGCGTACCCTATATGCGAGCCACGCGAAGTCGGAAACCTGGTCTGCTAATACGACATTGCACGGGAATTTCGAGTATGGTGCTGTGCAGCACAAAATGCGTTTTGGAGCTGATTTTGTGGACAACACCTTGGATAATGACACCGCTTATGGTTTGGGAACTACGATTGCCACTGGTGGAGCGATTAATATTTACAACCCAGTTTACGGCAACCTCAGCGCTTACGGTCCGTTAACGGACAACCCTGAGACATCACAGCAGCAAGTTGGGATCTTTTTACACAACCATTTCACCTTCGATAAGTGGATCGTTTCCTTGGGCGCACGTCACGATGATCTGAAAAGCGATGATGGTTCTATGACTACGAAAGAGAATGAGTGGACATTTGATGCTGGGCTGATGTACCAGTTTGATAATGGTATCGCGCCATATTATTCGTACGCAGAATCCTTCGAGCCACTCGGTTTTGACACCACGTCTAATCAGCAGCTTAAGCCTAAATATGGCGAGCAGCATGAGGTGGGGGTGAAATATAGACCTGCATTTGCCGACGCTTTGTTCACAGCTTCTGTGTTTGACATTAAGGAGAAGAACCGTCCAGTCGGTTCAGGGCCAACTCTCACGCAGAGTGGTGAAGTAAGCATCCAGGGTGCCGAGTTAGAGCTCAAAACGCGCTACGATGATTTCTACTTTCAGACTGCATACACATATCTAGATACTGCGGATGAGTCACTTCCAGGTGAACCACGTCTCGCGACAGTTCCAGAGAATCAAGCATCAGCATGGGTGACTTATGATCCAGCTGCAGGGAAACTCGAAGATTTCCGTACGGGTTTCGGTGTGCGCTACGTCGGTAAAAACTGGGATGGAAGCGATAGTCTCCACGCGGATGATTATACTCTTTTCGACGCAATGATTGGTTATACGTGGGGAGATGTCGATATCCAGCTTAACATCAATAACTTGTTCGATAAGGAATTTGTTGCTACGACTCAGGGTGGGCGCTCATACTACGGTGCACGACGTACTGTAAATCTCTCGGCATCTTATAATTTTTAATCAGTCTAGCTGCACAAGCTCTACTTCATAAAACCTCGCTCGCGATAACACGGGCGAGGTTTTATAGCTCTCTAGTCTCAATATTTACCAGACAGACCATGAAGGTTAAAACCATTTGGAAAATTCACTCCGTCCTCGGACTGCTCGCGGGCATCCCTCTACTGCTCATAGCGATCACAGGCTCTATCCTTGTATTTAAAACAGAGATCGACGCTCTGTGGGACCCTGCGAAGAATAAGCTCGAGGTGCCAGCCTCAGCGGAACGTCTATCCTACGACGAACTCACCACGATCGCCAGAGAATCTTATTCAGATCAGATCGTTGCGGGTTGGGCTCTCCCTAGAGCTTACGACTGCTCAGATTATATTTTTCTAATGGATCCTCACGACGAGGAGCACTGGACGGTGGGGAGGATAGATCCTTACTCAGGCGATGTGCTTAGTGCGTCTACCGAGTTTGATGCGAGCTTTACGGGCTGGATTTTAGAGTTTCACTACACTTTTTTGGCGGGGCACACTGGGCTCATTGTTGTTGGTGTTGTCGGTGTTATCCTTTGTTTGTTAGGAGTCAGTGGGTTCTTCATCTATCGCAAGTTTTGGAAGAGCTTTTTTAAAATGAAATGGAAGACCTCGTTGCGATTGTTCTCGGGGAATCTCCACAAGCGTATTGGCATCGTAACCACGCCATTTTTTCTAGTTTTAGGTTTCACCGGTGCATTCTGGAACTTCCAGCACATCGTTGGTCACCTAAATGAGGAGAACGAGGAAGAGCATGCGCATTTGGAGAGAACACCAGTGTTAGAGGTTTCACTCGACGAGATGATCAACAAGAGCAAAGAAGAGATCGAAGGATTTCAGGAAATGTATATTTCACTGCCGCATCATCCAGGGAATGACCCAATCTATTTTTATGGATATTCGGAGACTCGTTCACCGATACATTCTGACTATTCTTGTGTGACTGTATTTGATTCTCAGACTGGCGAGTTACAGAGCGCGACAGATATTCGAGATTCGGCGATCCATCTTCAAGCATATGATGCATTTCGCCCGTTACACTATGGAAATTTCGGGGGTATACCAATCAAGGTATTATGGTGTATACTTGGACTATCACCTGCCATTCTTGCACTGTCTGGTACCTATATAGGCATCAGTCGACTAAGGCAGAAGAAATCAAAAAAGGGTTAGTCGGACGATTACTAACTTCTTGCCAAGTGATTGATGATTGGTTAATAGCGTAAATACTCACTTCGGACACGAGCCTCCAAAGGCAAGAAACGACTCATTCCCCCCAGGCATTTTTGATGCTTGGGGTTTTTATTTTTAGAGTGAGGTCAGTAGGAAGCACACACAATGAAAACATTTCTTCAACATTTAAAAACCGGTAGATTGACTCCGCATGAGGGGAGTCTCTATGCGCATGCGCCGTGGTTGTGGATGACGATTCTGCAGCTAGCCACTTGTTTGGTGTTTGCGACACAAGGTTGGCTTTTGTTACGCGGAGAGGTGCATTGTTGTTCTCAGCTTTTTGCTGTGGATTCAACTGAAGCGTGGGTGACTTCATTATTTCCGTACATGGAGCAAGCGCTTGGTTATGGATTATTGGGGGGGGCGTTTTTGACTCTGCTGGTTAGGATTCCTTACTTCGCGGTATTGCGGTGGGTTTTGTTGTTTATTTGTATGGTGTCGCTCGGGGTAATTGCCGCGCAAATGATGGGTGGTGTTAAGAATACGCTGTTAGAGTATGTGGGGATGATTTTGATTCCTTTGATGCTGTTTTGGATGCTTAGCGTTCCTCGTGCGTTGAAACAGCTTGGTTGGGTGTTTTGTGCTGTGCTCGCGACCGCATTATGTCTGAACGGAGTTTGGCTGTTAGAAGCATCGTCAACAAATGGGCAGGTGCTAACAGCAGAAAATGGACTTGGCATAGTGAGCCTCGCACTTGGTGTGGCTCTGATGGTGCCCTTTGTTAGGAGGACAGCATTGTATGGGATTTTATTGATTTACGCCGTGAAGGTTTACCTATCTTTCAATGTCGGGGACGGTGAGATGTTTCTCATCTCTCTCTTAAGCTTGGCTACTCAAGGGGTGTTGTCCTTGTTGCTTTTGATGCTCTTACAGACCTGGAACCCTAATGGTCGTATGACTTTGAGGATGATGGAAATTAGCTCGCAGACACGCAGAATTCTTTCGAGAGCTCCTATTCTTCACAAGTAATAGGAACTATCCTTTTACTTTTTGACACATGATTAGCGAGATTAGAAATAGCACTCCGTTAAAAATAGCAAAGGCGCAGAGCAGATAGAAAGTGTTCATCTCGGCGTTGCGAATGGAGTGTATTTGTTCCATGAAGAAGGCATTGTCGCGAGCTGCATGGGGAATGTCTGGCTGCGGGGCGATAGTGTAATAACGAAGCCCTGCTAGGCTTGCACCGAGTATAGTAAAATAAGCAGAAAATCGACGAATTCTGATCCAAGGAGATGGCTTGGGGGAACGTGGCTTTCTGAAGAACATGACGGGCATGAGTTTAGGCATATAAGCGTTTCTAACAATAGCAAAGGTTGGGATAGTGATCCCTCTGGACAAAATTAGTGAGCCGACTTATTGCTAACGGCATGACGATTGAACCAATTGGAAAGTACCGTTCGACATGGGGCGAGGGCCCGATCTGGTGGCAGGGTAAATTGATTTATGTTGATATCGAGCAACACAAGGTGATCAGCTTTGATCCTGAGAGTGGTGAGGAAAAGCAATTTCCGGTAGGTGAGCGTGTGGGAACTGTGGTACCACGCGAGACTGGCGGTTATGTGATCGCTGGTGACAATGGTCTGTATTTTATGAATGAAGTAGGCGAGTTGACAGCCATCGCTGATCCAGAGCCGGACAAAGAAAATAATCGCTTCAATGATGGGAAGTGTTCACCCGATGGGCATTTTTTTGCAGGTACCATTTCTCTTGTGAAAAAGGAAGGTGACGCGCGTCTTTATAAGCTCGATAAAAATGGCGAGCTAACTGAGGCATTTGGGCCAGTAACGAACTCGAATGGGCTCGCGTGGTCGCTCGATGGTAGCAAGCTTTACTACATCGATACACCGCGGCGCGAAATCCTCAGCTTCGACTATGCTGATGGTAAAATTTCTAACATGCAGAGTGCTGCTGACACGGGGCACATTGATTCATCGCCAGACGGGATGACTATCGATGCAGAGGGGAATCTCTGGGTGGCCTTCTGTCACGGAGCGTGTGTTGCGTGTTTCAATCCAGAAACTGGTGAAGAAGTTCGTCGAGTGGAAATTCCGTGTCTGGAAACGACTGCTTGTGCTTTTGGTGGCGAGAATCTCGATGAGCTTTACATTACTACTGGAGTACATAAGACGGAGAAAGAAGAACACGCTGGGATGCTTTTTCGCGTGACTGGACTTGGGGTAAAAGGTGTTCCAGCCTTCGCTTTCCAGGGCTAGCCTTTGAAAATATTTATCAATTGGCAATTGCGGCTCGCGTGGTTGCCAATTAGTTTTCAGCCGCCATGAAGAACCAGTCATTAGTTATTGCAGATCGCAGCTTTGAATCACGTCTCATGACAGGAACCGGAAAGTTCCCGTCGAATGAGTCGATGCGTGATGCGTTAGAGGCTTCAGGCTGCCAGATCGTGACAGTGGCGTTGCGCCGTGCGGATCTTTCTGGTGGAAATGATCCATACGCGAACATTCTAGAATACATTGATCCTGAGAAGTATTTGCTTTTGCCAAATACCAGTGGGGCCATGGATGCTGAGGAAGCGGTGCGTTTGGCGCGTCTAGCTGCGGCAGCGGGCTTGCCAAAATGGGTGAAACTCGAGATTCATCCAGACCCGACTTATTTACTTCCCGATCCAATCGAGACTCTGAAGGCGGCTGAGGTACTGGTAAAAGAAGGATTCACCGTTTTGCCTTACATCAATGCTGATCCAGTTCTCGCTAAGCGATTACAAGAAGTGGGGACCGCCGCGGTGATGCCGTTAGGAGCGCCGATAGGTTCTAATAAGGGCGTGGTGACGCGCGATCAGATTCGCATCATTGTCGAGCAGGCAACGGTGCCGGTGGTGGTCGATGCAGGTCTCGGTGCACCATCGCATGCAGCTGAAGCGATGGAGCTAGGGGCAGATGCCGTGTTGGTGAATACGGCCATCGCAATCGCCAGTGATCCTGTGCGTATGGGCTTAGCATTCAAGGTTGCAGTAGAAGCTGGCCGTGCTGCCTATGAAATGGGAATTCCTGAGGTGATTGAGGGAGCTTCTGCAACATCACCACTTACAGGATTCTTGGAAGGTGTTTAGCCTAGTTTAGTTGTACTCTTAATGGGAGGGAGTAGGTGTGCGATTTTGTGCGATTGCATTCTGTATTACAGGATGATAAGTAAGGCTATGAAAAAGTTTATTCTACCCACGGCACTAGCACTCTATTCCGTTCTTCAGGCAAGCGCGTCCTCTTTTGGTGATACTGCTAGCAAGACTGGATTTGTTGGCTATCTCTATGATCTGAAAGCAGATGAGAAGGGCGAACCTACGGATGTAGTGGAGAGTGGTAGTAGTCTAACGGGGTTTTACGATGCCTTTGGTAGCCTGATTCGAAAGAAGTTTTCTGATAAGGCTTTGAGCAAATATGCATCGGCTGATGAGGCCAACAGCTTAAAGTATTTTATCGTACCGCACACAAAGGCTGAAGAGGCTCCCGCTGAATTTGGTTCACCCTACATTAAGCCGAATCAAATCATTATGGTGTACAAGGGTGTCATTGAGGAAGCACCTAAGGAAGAATTTCGATTTGCTGGAGTTTTCGACGATGCCATGTGCGTCTTAGTGAATGGCAAATTGGTATTTTATGTTTCACGCCATGAGGATGAACTGCGCTACAAGCCAGACGAAGTGAGTAACCGTCGTAAAAAAGACGGTGTGAGCTATGTGGGGTACGGCGAATATCTTGAACTGGAAAAAGGAGATGAAGTTACTTTGGTAGCGGCAGAAGTTCCAGGCGGAGGAATGTCTGGCAAGTTGCTGGTACAGTTAAAGGACTACGAGTATAAAAAAGACTCTCACGAGGATCCAATTTTACATCCATTCGTGTGTGCTGAACTGGATGCTGAAGATGAATCTGTGCTCAAGTCAAGCGGGGTCACAATGACTGGTATTCCTCAGTTCAAGTTCAAGGTAGAGTAGCCTTAAGAAACTTTGTAACATCATTTGTATTATAGCGTATTCTGAGAAGAAGATGCTTAATCACGTTGATATCCATGCCAGAAGCCATGAACTGAACACGATTCTATGAGAGCCGAGTTGCTAGTTTCTATTCTGTTGAGCCTCGTTATTTATTCAATGGGGAGAGCTCAGGAGCATGAGGTAATAGATTTGTGGCCAAGCGAGGTTCCAGGACAAAGTGAATCTAAGGCTCCCGTTGTTTTTTCTGAGGATACGCGAGGGAACGTCACGCGTATTGCGAAAGTGACAAAGCCCGTCCTCGTCGTGTACGAACCCGCCTCAGCGCTGAAGAACGGGGCGGCGGTGATTATCTGTCCGGGCGGGGGTTATAACATTTTAGCCATAGATCTGGAGGGCTATGAAGTCGCAGAATGGTTGAGCGGGTTAGGCTACACCGCTTTTGTTCTGCAGTATCGTGTGCCTCAGAATAGAGCTGGAGCTCTGCAGGACGCGCAACGTGCAATCAGATATGTCAGAGGAATCAGCGAAGAGCGCGGCATTGATCCTAACAAGGTCGGGATTTTGGGGTTTTCTGCTGGGGGAAGTTTGAGTGCACGAGCGAGTACGCGATACTTGGAAGATAGTTATGCCGCAGTTGATGCTTTGGATAAGCTCTCCGCTAGACCTGACTTCACGGCCTTAATTTATCCGGCATATCTCGATCAAGGGCCTGATCGTAGCCTGAGCCCTGAGCTCAGGCTCAGCGATGAGACAGCTCCAATGTTTCTGTTTGTGGCTGCGGATGACAGATTCGCCAATAGCTGCCTGGTGATGAGCTCTGCTTTACAATTGCAGAAAGTGCCGTTTGAATTACACGTGTTAGCGCATGGAGGGCATGGATTTGGAATGAGGTCGGGGAATCATGCCGCGGAAACTTGGCCGAAGTTGTGTGAAGAATGGCTGAATGTGACTGTATTGAAAAAATGACACTAAATGAAGAGTGAATACTTACTGCTGCGATACTCTATATGCGTCGAATAGTGAGCTCTTGATGTAGCTGACTAAGTATCTGTTATATATCAAGTTAAGGTGAGAAGTCAGATCTCGCTCATGACTCTTAGTCTGAGAAATACAGCGTTAAAAATACTGAGTTTGAAATTTCCTAAAACCCGCTATTGCCAAGTGAGTGATGCGGGTTTATCGATGCGCATGAGCTTAATTGCAGACGATTCCGCCCTCATGGCAACTACGAAGTCCCTCTGTGAGACAATTGTGTCCCAAGAGGAATTCAAATCACTTCACAATAGCGTGGAGTCTTTTCTTTCTAATGATGAAGCACGCCTCCAGTACCAAAATGTACATGAAATGGGCGATGCACTTAACAATAAGCAACGCTCTGGTGTAGAGCTCAGCGATGCTGAAATTACTGAATTTGAACAAGCGCGCGAGCAGCTTCTGCAGAACAGCACTGTGACAAACTTCATGGACGCTCAGAACGAGCTTCAGATGGTTCAGAAGGCTATCGGCCAGTATGTCGGGATGACTCTTGAGCTTGGTCGCGTGCCAACTAAAGAAGACTTTGCAGCTGCAGGTAACGACGGTGGCGGCTGCTGCGGTGGTGGCGGCGGCGGTGGCTGCGGCTGCTAAAATACCTCTCGCAGCGATGCGAGAGTACTAGAATCTTTAAGGCTTCCGATACTGTCAATGTGTCGGGAGCCTTTTTGTTTTCAACCTTTTTAAAAGAGAGCGCCGTAGCGTTGTTGCAGCTGGGCTTGCCATTTTTCGAGAAAGGCAAGGTTGCGTGCGGTTTGCGATAATTGTTCGCTTGGAATCTGTGTAGCGAAACTGGTGGTGATGGTTGCTTGTTTTTGCTCGATTTGTGCAATCAAGTCACTGAGCTTATCTTGCAGCTCCATCGATTCGCTTTCGAGTAGGGCCTTGGCGAGGGCGCTAGCGGCAGCAGATTTCTTACGAATGAAGAGGTCAGCTTCTTGAACTAGACTGCCTACTTGCATGAAAAGGTCCATGAGGTCGTTACTCACCGCTCCGCGAGAGTCGAACTTAATTCCTTTGATTTCCATGAATGCTTTGAGCCGTTTGGCGGGAGACTGGAGAGTGGCGTAATCTTGATTGATCTTTTCAAATGTAGCTTTATCGCCACCGCTGTCGGGGTGTTTCTCAGCTGCTAGATTCTGATAGAGCAGTTTCAGCTGATCGGGATCGATTGTTAGACTAGGATCGATTGAGAATGTTTCGAAGGCGTTCATTAAATGGAAAAAGTTAAATAAGCTTCGCGAGAGCGCGCTCGGCGGCGAAGAGCCCAACTGTAGCTGTCATGTGGGTGATGGAGCCGTAGCCGCTGGCGCAGTTGAGTCGCATGTCGCGGCCGTCGGCGTCTTTTGGTTTTTCAGTAGAGACTGAACCATCGCATTGAGGATACATTGCTTGTTCCGTAGAAAAAATGGCTTCTATGCCAAACTTTTTAGGCTTGTTCTTTTTCTTTGAATCGCCTTTCGGAAAACCGTATTGGCTACGGAGTTTGGTGCGCACTTGGGCGAGTAGGGCATCGTTAGTGACGCGTGTTAGATCGTCGATTTGAATTTTCGATGGATCGCGTAAACCACCAGCTCCGCCACAGCAAATGACGGGAAGTTGGCGCTTGTTACACTCGGCGAGCAGGTGGGTTTTTTCTTTTACGCGATCGATGGCATCGACTACGACGTTAAAATCATTGTCAAAAAATACATCAGCCGAGCGCTCGCTATAGAAGCCATGGGTGTTGTTGATTTCACAATCGGGGTTGATCGCCTTGATGCGCGCTTCCATGGCATCGGTTTTCTGTTGGCCAATATTGCCGTCCATGGCGTGGAGTTGGCGATTAATGTTGGTCACGCAAATTTCATCGAGATCAAGCAGGGTGATTTGACCTACACCAGAGCGGGCAAGTGCCTCGACTGTCCAAGAGCCAACACCACCAATACCGACGACGGCGACGTGAGCGTTGGTAAACTTTTCGAGGGCATCCACTCCGTAGAGGCGTGCGATGCCACCAAAGCGGGCGATAGTATTTTCTGAGAGATTCATGGTGCGTGCTAGACGGTGCTGACCAAATGAAATGAATGCGTTTAAAGCAAGCCGAGTTCTTGCGCCTTGTAGAGACTAGCGTGGATCTTGAAGTCGATGTCGTAGCCTTCACTGTGTTTTTGAGCGAGAAAATGATCTAGTTCTGAGCTGGGCACAACATGCACCGTGATATTCTCACCCTCTACACCTCCACCTGCGTGTACCTTGTTCAGATCAGTGGCGGCAAACATATGGGTGATTTCTGGAGTCATTCCCGCGGATGTAGGGCTAGCGATGAGTTCCGTGATCTTGCCTGCACAATAACCTGTTTCTTCGAGCAGTTCACGTGCGGCACATTCAGCGAGTGTTTCACCAGTGTATTCTGGTTCGTCACCAACCAACCCAGCCGGTATTTCAATTACTCGGCTCTGAGTAGGAATCCGAAATTGTTCGACCAGCACCACTTCTCCTGTATCGGTGATTGGGAGAATCGTCACACAGGCAGATGCATTCGGACGTAGCGCATATTCCCAATGGCCATTTTTATAGAGTCCTAAGTAGGTTCCTTCGTAGAGAACTTCGATCTCACTCATGGCTTTATTCAATCGATGAATCATGGGGGGGTAAACCCTTTTTGGGTTATTACGATATTTTGTACAATGTAGGAACGGTTAAGATAGAATTTGTGGATAAAAAATACTTGTTTCAGAGCTCTTAAACTGATGATTTCAAATTGTATTTTTATGACAGTTTTAGGTTTTAGTATGTTCTTTCGGATGGTGTTTTGCGCTGTTTTTATTTACCCAATATTAGCGGTTAGTGCGGAATTTGGTGGTTTTTCATATTCGATTGAAAATGAAATGGTTACGATAACTGGATTCAATCGAGATGTTGAGGGTGAAATTGTTGTGCCCAGTACTATTGAGGGGAAATCTGTTACTATTATTGGTGATAATGCGTTCGAGAATTGTACTGGGGTAACTAAAATAACTCTTTCTGAAGGCGTTCAATGGATTAAAAATGGTGCTTTTAGAACATGTGTTTCAGTTAACCAAATATTGCTTCCTTCTACCATAGAAAGAATAGATGATTACGCCTTTGAACATTGCTCAAGTATAAGCAGTGTTACATTACCTATGTCTGTATCTTCCATTGGAGTTGGTGTGTTTCGAGGGTGCAGTTCTTTGCTGAATATATATGTAAATGATCTGAATGCATATTTCATTAGTGTCGATGGAGTATTGTATGACATGAATAGAACAGTGTTATTGCAGTACCCTAACGGCCGGGTTGGATCGTATTCTATAATTGAAGGTGTCGAATTGATTAACAGCTCGGCTTTTGAAAGGAGTAACCTTCTTACTGAGGTTATTTTACCACAGAGTATCAAAGAAATTGCATCATATGCGTTTCATAATTGTAGGTTTACGAAAATTGTTATTCCTGATGGTGTAGTATCAATAGGTGATCATGCTTTTGCATTTTGTATTTATTTGTCTGATGTGACCTTTCCTGAAAAACTAATAACTATAGGAGATGATGCATTTCGTAGTTGCTACGATCTTACTGATGTATTGCTTTCTAATGAAGTAGAGAGTATTGGTTCGTTTGCATTTAGCAGCTGCTCAAGTTTGAAAGAGGTGAATTTCCCAGACTCACTCGCTTCCATAGGCTCATACGCTTTTATGGGGTGTAAAAAAATTGAAGTAATTACTCTTCCAGAAAGTCTCTCCAGAATTGAAGCGTATACCTTTTCACTATGTGAAAATATGGTCGAATGCTACCTGCCTGATAGTATAGAGTATATTGGTTGGAGTGCCTTTCAGTCATGTAAAAGTTTAGTGAGCATAGTTGTGCCAGAGGGGATAGAGGAATTACCGTTTAGTGCATTCAGAGGATGTTCAACTCTCAGTTCAATTGTATTGCCTGATTCACTTAGGAGTTTAGGGGGATCGGTTTTTTCAGGGTGCAGCTCTTTAGTTGAGATAGTTTTTCCGTCTTCGTTAGAAAATATTGGTAGTAAGTGTTTTTTCAATACAGGTATAACTGAAGTACACCTTCCATCTACTATTAGCTCCATATCTAGTGAGGCATTCAGAGGTTGTGTGAACCTGACACGTGTAAAGCTTCCGGATGCTTTGACAGAACTAAACCAACGGTTGTTTATGGATTGTAGTAATCTTATAGAAGTTATTCTACCCACTCAGTTAAGATATATTCAACGAAATGTCTTTACTGGGTGCTCTAGTTTACGTGAAGTGATTATTCCAGATGGAGTTGTGAAGGTTGACAGTGGGGCTTTTGAAGATTGTGTTAGTTTAGTTTTAACTACTTTTTTGGGAGATGCTCCTAGTGTTTTCCATGCCACGGTATTTGATAATACTTCACCTTTACATATGATAAGGTATTTGGATACGGCGTCTGGGTTCACTACTTCGACATGGAATAGTAGGGTGACTGAGTTCATCGATACTGAATTGTATCCGCATGCTAAGTGGCTATTATCTTCTAACATCCCATATAATACTGACCTAGGAATTGACTATAATGGAGATGGTGTGAGCCTTTTTATGGCATACGCTTTGAATTTAAACCCTAATAAGAGATTAGAAAAAGCATTACCGAGTGCTCGTATTGTTAATGAGAAGCTTTATCTCACGTATTATGCTGGCCGTGAAGGTGTTGTGTATCAAGTTGAAACTAGTGCAGATCTATTAAATTGGGACACAGCTGGGGTGACGACTTCACTCCCTAATAATGAAGGTTTCTGCGAGGCTACTGTAGATATCAAGGGGGCAGCGTCATTTATGCGTTTAGTCGTTGCTGGGGAATAGGAAGTTATCTGGTGCTAGTTTTGAAACTCAAATCATCGAACGTTATCGTCGTCGCGAAAGCAGCGTCGAGGAAAGCCTTGTAGAAATGTATTTAGCAGGCGTAAGTGTGTGTCGAGTCGAGGACATCACTGAAGCCCTTTGGGGCGAGAGAGTGAGTCCTTCAAGTATTAGCCGATCCAATGAGAAAATATACGAGAAAATAGAAGAATGGTTCACTCGCTTTAGTGCTCTATGAGCGTGCAGTTGAGGTGTTAGGAGTGGGAGTTAGGGTAACTTCCACTCGGCTCTAAATTTCATGTATTCGGCTTGAGGAAGAAGGAGGTAGAGTGGGTTCTTGCTCGGGTCGATTTTGCTGATGAGTTCGCGTAGTTGAGGTTCAGGCAAAGTGGTACAGCCGGCTGTTGCTGACTTGCCGCCATTGCGCCAGATGTGGAAGAAAATGGCAGAGCCTGCGCCAGGTTTGGCCGGGCGGCTTTGATAGGCAGTGTTGTGACCGATGTAGAGTTTGAGAGTGTGCGGGTAGTCGTTTTGACGCATTTGTGCTTTCTTTTCCCATTCACTAGAAGGTTCGTGGTCGAGGCGCAGATGACGATTGTACATTGGTGAGCTGGAATCCTCGACCCACAGGTCGCGTGTGGTGACTTGGTGATAGGGAAGACTGCGGTGTTTTTTGATACTTTTGTGTACGCCATAGGCTCCGCCGATCTGGAAAACGCCTGCGGGAGCGCGTCCGTCTCCTTCTTTTTTGAGGTGCGGAGAGCTAGTGAATGGATGGAGCCCACGCCCCCATGCAAGACCATTGCGGCCAAGTCGACCAGTCACTGGCTGAGTAGCAGCTTTCCAGCCATCGCGCGTGCGTTCGTAGAGTGTGACGCTGACGTAGGAAGAGTCCCATGACTTGGCAGTACCTACGATGAGCTGATTACAGCTCTTGGGGATTTCCCATCCGTAGAGTGTGACGGCACTAAGTAATAGATAGAGGAGAGCTTTCATTGTGTTACCTTGCTCTGTGAGTATTATGGCGTCAAGAAGTGTGCTGAAACTTGTGTGTTGAGAGTTGAATAATTGAGGTAACTGGCGTAGGTAGCAAGCAATGAGCGCGCAATTACCAGATGCCAGTGGCCACTTCGGTACCTACGGGGGAATGTTTGTTCCTGAGACACTGATGGCACCACTGCAAGACCTTGCTGCGGAATACGAGAAGGCGAAGGCTGATCCGTCATTCCAGGAAGAACTTGATTATCTTTTACGCCAGTACTGTGGGCGTCCTACTCCCTTGTACTACGCAGAGCGCTGGACCGAGCTTCTTGGTGGAGCAAAAGTGTATCTCAAACGCGAAGACTTACTGCATACCGGTGCGCACAAAATCAATAATGCGATTGGCCAAATTTTATTGGCGAAACGCATCGGAAAAAAGCGTATCATCGCTGAGACTGGAGCTGGTCAGCATGGTGTGGCAACAGCCACTGTCTGTGCGCGATTCGGTATGGAATGTATCGTCTACATGGGCGCTGTCGATATGGAGCGCCAGGCGCTCAATGTTGCTCGGATGCGTTTGTTAGGTGCTGAGGTGCGTTCCGTTACGAACGGTCAAGCAACTCTCAAGGATGCAGTCAACGAGGCGATGCGTGACTGGGTAGCGACCGTTGACCACACGCATTACATTTTAGGCTCGGCTCTTGGTTCCCATCCTTTTCCAATGATGGTGCGTGATTTCCACCGAGTGATCGGACTCGAGGCGCGTGAGCAGATTCTCGAACAAGAAGGACGTCTTCCTGATCTTTGCATTGCCTGTGTAGGTGGCGGCTCCAATGCGATTGGTCTTTTCCATCCATTTATTGACGATGAAAAGGTCGAGCTGATGGGTGTGGAAGCTGGTGGTGATGGAATCATCAAGGAACGTCACGCAGCTCGATTCCAAGGTGGTAAGCTCGGAGTTCTTCAGGGAACCAAGACATGGTTACTGGCGGATGAAGATGGGCAAATTGAGCTGACACACTCGGTGAGTGCAGGTCTCGACTACGCAGCTATTGGCCCAGAACACGCTTACCTCAAGGATATTGGTCGTGCCGATTATACTTATGCCACAGATGATGAAGCTCTCGCAGCATTTAAGGAACTAGCGTCAGCAGAAGGTATCATTCCAGCGCTTGAGAGTTCACATGCGATGGCTTACGTGAGCAAGATTGCGCCGACGATGGGCAAAGACAAAATCATCATAGCGAACCTTTCTGGGCGTGGTGATAAAGATGTCGAACAAGCGGCGAAGTTTTTGCTTAAAGACTAAGCTAAGCTGATTTAAACTTTTCAATCCACTGTAGTTTCGCAACCACAGTGGATTTTTTATTGGGCGTAATTGATGACGATCATTTTTTCTTCTGTCATGTCGTGGATGGTTTGTTGGATTCCACCGAGACCGAGGCCTGAGTTTTTTCGGCCACCAAAAGGCATCCAATCGACACGGAATGCGGTGTGGTCGTTGATCATTACTGCTGTGGAGTCGAGCTGCGTGGCGGCTTGCATTGCCTGATCTATGTCTTGGGTGAAGATGGACGACTGGAATGCGAACTCTAGGGAGTTTGATTCGGCGATTGCCTCTTTGAGAGTTTCATAGCCGTAGAGGCAGAGCACGGGACCGAAGATTTCTTCGGTACTGACTTTGCTCTTTTTATTAGGTGAAAGTAGGATGGTTGGTGCGTAGGTGGTTTCGCTCAGGATTTTTCCACCACAGAGAAGGCTGGCGCCTTGTTCGACAGCCTCTTCGATCCATTCGTGAATGCGGCCAACTTCTGTTGAAGAGATCAGCGGTCCGACATCGGTGTCTTTGTGGAGCGGGTCACCAACGGAGAGTTTTTTTGCAGCTTCTTTCAAGAGCTCAGCGACTTTATAGAGGATGCTTTGTTGGACGTAGACACGCTGGACTGAGACGCAGACTTGGCCTGCGTGGTAGAAGCCGCCCTTTGTTAGCGCGGGGATGACTTTGTCGAGGTTGGCATCGGCTTCTATAATGGCTGGGGCGACCCCTCCGTGTTCGAGTGCGCAGCGGGTGCCGGCAGCAAGCTTGCTGCGGAGCGCCCAACCAACATTGGCAGAGCCAATAAAGGTGAGGAAATTGACGCGTGGATCGGTAGCGAATTTTTCTGCGACTGCAGCTTTGCAGATGGCGACGTGGCACCATTCTGAAGGGAGGCCTGCGTCGATGAGAATATCTCTGAATGCCAAGCAAGAGAGAGGTGTCGAGCTGGCAGGTTTGACGATCACTGGGCAGCCAGCGGCAATGGCTGTGGCGACTTGGTGGACAACGAGGTTGAGAGGATGGTTGAAAGCTGAAATCGCAAATACGACACCGATGGGCTCGCGCGAACTGTGGGCGATACGGTGGTCGGATGCTGGGGTGTGTCCCATTGGAACGGGGGCGCTGGTGAGAGTTTTGATAGCTTCTGCGGAGAGCTTTATGCCTTCGATTGCGCGGTTGACTTCGACAAGTGAATCGGTGAGCGGTTTGCCGCCTTCTTTCGCAGCTTTTTGGGCAAGTGAGTTGCGGTGTTCTTCAACTAAATCTGCAGCCTTTGTTAGAATGGCATGACGTTCCCACGCGGGTAACCATTTACTTCGGTCATCAGCGAGCTGACGTGCAGTACTGAGAGCAGATTCCAGCTCTGCTTCATTCTGGAGAGGAAGCTCAGCCATGCGTTCTTGTTGGTAGGCGGAGTAGACTTTGAGGGTGGACATGATCGAATGTGGGTGTGTATGCGAACGTAATTTAGATGTTAGTGAGATTAGCATCAGTAGCTGATACGTCCCATCATAAATGTGTGAGATCCTTGTCAGGGATATCTGCAATGACGCTTTCTAGAGCTGGATAATCGATTTTTGCATTATGTCGCTTATCTACGGGGATTTTATTTAGCTGAAGGAGCTGTTCTACGCCAAATAGTGATAAGGTAGAAAGTAAGGATTTTTGGTGATTTTCATTTAGCTGCCCTTGATAGGTGAGTGTGATCTTACCGTTCTTTTTCACTAGGGCACAGCGTTCAATACGTGGATCAAACATGGCGGAACATTCGATGCCGAAAGGATAGATTGTACTTCCTTGCGACTGAAACGCTGCTTTGCATCGCCCTTGAAGCCAGATGGTTTGATCATTTTGAATACAGGCTGCATCACCAGTTCTGTGCCAAATTTCACCATCTACAGAAAACTTTGTTTCCGAGTTTAATTCATTATTGAGATAGCTTTTGAGCACATGTTCTCCAGAGACAACGAGTTCACCGGTCTCGCCCACTTTGCACTCCATCATTTCGAACTTCTTGTAGGTAAGAGGCGGGATGGAATGTCCAGTGGAGTCTTTGATGATTTTTAATCGAGTTCCTCTTGAAGGTTTTCCTACTAATAAACCTCGACCATTCTGCATGGTATGTCGTTGTGCTGCACTTGTTTCTGACCACACTTGGTGGCTGATAGGTTCTGCTTCTGTTGAACCATAGACTATGGTGATAGTGGATTCTGGAAGCTCGCTTTGCAGTTCTGCCAAGAAGTGAGGAAAAACAGGAGCACCACCAGTGTATAGCTGCTTGAAGGCTGGTAGCTTCTGTTGTTTGAGCAAGGATTGAAAAAATGCAGGTGAGGCTGAGCAGCGCGTGATTGAGTGTTTTCGTACTTGTTGATTAATGGCATCGGCGTCGACGGACCCGGGTTTGGCTAGGTTTGTGTTAGCTATAACCGAGGTGAGTCCTGATGCGAGGTTTGCAATGGCAAATACCGGGAGTGTGATGAGGTCAGTTTCAGATTCTCTCAAATTCAATGATTCGGCTAGCTCGGTATGTTGGGCTAAAAGGAATCCATGAGATCTGCATGCTACCTTCGGCCTTCCCGTACTTCCACTAGTGAAGGTGATGAGTGCGGGATGGTTTTGTTCGACCAGCTTTGGTAAAAACTTCTTGTTAGGTCTAGGGTGCCAAACCTTAGTGAAAGGGAGAAGACGGTTATTACAAAAATGTAAAGGGATTGATCTGATTGGAGCATGTGTAATGCGTAGTAATTGGGCCTTTGCAATTCCAATACATGCATGAGCTGGCGTGTTTTCTAGATTGAGTTTGATCGAATTTTTGTCAGCGGAAGGGTCTAGGAGAATGACCGTCAAGCCTGCGTGGAGAATGGACAAAAATGCGATGTAAAGGTCTATGCTTACAGGGATAAGAATAAGGACACGGTCACCTTGTTTTAGCCCATTAGATTGTAGAATCTGAGATCCAGAGCAGACTTTCTGATAGAGAGTATCATAGCTAATGTTAGTTTGACTGTCTATGAGGGCTGTACGTGATGGATGAAGTTCAGCTCTTTCTCTCAGTTTTTCTACCAAATTCATTAAGCTTGTTATTTCAAGGTTTTTGACATCAGGGCATAACGCCTAAATTTAGTAGCTTGGAAGCGTTCACTGATGCGTGTCGCTTCATTGTCTTCATGTTGAAGAGCATGAATGGCTTCTGTGTAACCCTTATTTTTAGCTATGGAATGTGCTTGGCTTACCAATAAATGGCCAATACCAGCTAATGCTTTGTCGGGCTTACTTGCTAGAGTTTTCAAAATGATGGCAGGTTGTTTTCCATATTGGCGTGCCGCATGATCAGGTATGCAAAAAAGGTAGGCTACTAGTTCATTATCTCGCTCGGCTAAGAGTACCAGCGCTGGGTCAACGAGCTTCTTAGATTCTAGATACTTCGAAAGAAAAACTTCTTCTTTGATTGGTGTGTAGAGGAAGTTTTGTTGGAAGCTTTCGAGACTCAATTTGAAGATGCTTTTGAGGTCTGATTCGAAACTGTCCATATTCAGCGGGCGAATGGAGATCCCTTTCTTTTGGATTCTCTTGAGGAGAGGGCTATGGTCTGCTTGTGGTTTTGTTAGATCAACGCGGTGTGAGCAATAGCTGGCGATGGTTTTAAATCCGGATTGTTCAAAAGCATTGTAATAAAACTGAGGCTCCATTGGTTCCATCAGAAAGGGGGGGCTCTCATCAGTCTCGATGATGAGTCTATGTTTTAACCATGTGTTCCCATTCATTGGTCCAATCAACATCGTGATTTGGTGGTTCTTATGCAGCCAATCAATACAGTCAGTGAGGAAGGATGTCGGATTCGAACTTTTGTCTAAATAGCAGTTACCTAGAGTAGCTACTGTTTCTCCTTCGATAGCAGGGATGTTTTTAAGCCAAAGAGCAGCACTGTTTAGTCCTGATTCTATGACATAGGAAGCTCCTTGTAGAAATGCCTGTTGAGATTCCTTTGAGAGATTATTAGAGTTTGGATTCAGAATGTTCATGAGAGAATAAAGAAAAGAGGTGTGCTGGCTGTTAGGAGTAATAGACAGAATTTAAGCCAATAAAGAGGGTCTTGGTCGTTGTTACTCGCTTTCCACGAGTAATAGAGCCTACTGAAAAGTGGAGTGAGCATCAGAGAAACAGCAATAGGCTGTGAGGGTAGTTTTTCTATTGGGTAGACTAACAGGATAGGTAACATCACTAATAGACTAAGTAGACCTCCTTTGAGGAGGGACGCTGTGGGCGCGTTGAGAAATTTTTGAGTGCCAGCATGTAACATTGAGATGGCAATCGACAAGCTTAGGATGAAGCCGAGTTGAGCCGAGGACGGGTCATAGATGTTTCGAATTCCTAGTGTGAGCCAGAGCAAGGTGGGAATAGCGATTGCTATGATGATACTTAGAGAATGAGTGGCAACTAAGGTGCTGCACATTTTATACTGTAACAAAATATGGTGGGTTAAGACTAGGAGGCAGGCCAGAAGGCATGGAATTCCTCCAAGTGTGGTAGCTGCAAAAGCATAAAGTAATACAGTCAGAATTGCACCACCATCGAATGTATGTAGCTTCTTCGTGTATAGAAGCACAGTAAGGATCGCGAGTAGGAGAATAATTCTGAAGACCAGCATTTCTCCTGCAAGGTTCTGATAGGAATCGAGGAGCAGAAATGAGCCAACGGGAATGAGAAGGTTATCAATTCCATTACCAGATGCTCCTTCCACAGCTGTAGTAAAGAGACCCACCGCACAAGCTAAGACAATAACTGAAGTGAACGGTAGATGCTCAAAAAGGAGTAGAGGTATAGAAATACAGAGTACTGAGGTCAGAAAAAAAGCGATGGAACCTTCGACCGTTTTGTTACCTGCAATGGTCGTGTAATGCTTTTTGCCGAATTTTGAACCAGCTATAGCTCCAACGGTGTCAGCTAATGTAAGTAACAATAGGGAAATAACGTAGAGAGTCCATTTTCCATTAGCTAGAGTAAAGATCCAGGCTACAGCTAAAGGGAAAATAAGCTCTCCTAGGGAAAGCCTATCAACTGAAAAAATCGAGGTTCCGAGTGTGTTTTTGAGTTTAGAAAATTTAATGTAAACAAGTGAGATGACAGCGAGTATAGCCAAGATAACTACTGGTGTCGTCTCATCAAATAATAAGGGGAAGAGCATGCAGAGCAGTCCCATACCTGCGTGAACTGATTTTCTCCCAACCTCAGCGCTCACTTTTCTTTTGGACACAGCAACACTAGCGATCAACATAACCGTTGCGAGAGCTGCGATCACTAGAAAAATGTAGAGTAGGTCTAACATGTTAGCTTGTCACTTTTTCTACGATAAACTTGGAGTAGAAGAATGCTTTGTCTTTCAGGTGGAGATCGATTGAAAGATCAGTCAGCGGTGTGATTGAATTAGCTAGACTTGCAGGTCGAGACCTTGGTGCGAGCATGTTCCAGTATGCAAGACGCGCCCCTAGATTACTCTTCTTTATAATTTGTTCAAGAAGCGCCTCTGTGTTTTCAAGAGACATGTATTCAAATATGTCACTGAGGTTATATGCGTCATATTTATCAGTACTTTCATCAAGCACGGCTTCGAGTGGTTTTTCTAGGATTGTGACTCGTTCTATATTGCTGGAGATAGCGTCAAAATTTTCAGCTCTTAATGCCATCGGGAGAGCATTTCCGTAACGGCCTAGCAGGATCCAGTTTAAGTAGGGGTTGGAGTTTGGCTCAAGCTCGATCAAGGCATGCATTGTTCGACTGAGTATTTTGTCGGCGACAGAGCCCTCGACATATTTAAAGAACTCAGGGTCACGACCTAGCTTACCCATTGTGAAGCGTGAAAAAAAGCATTTGAAGAGCAGACGCCATCTCCATGTGTTCCAACTTTTCTCATAAAACACCTCACGTTCAGAGTGACTACGCGCAGACAGAAGGTCTTTAACTTTTTTCTCGCCATGTACAAGTGGGAGGACTTTTTCTCTGAAGAGTTTGAAATAGTTTTCAAATTTACCGATGCGTCCGAATCCTTCCGATATGTGTTGGCTATAATGCTGCCAATAGTTTTGAGCAGCGTCAGGTAACAAAGGTTTGCAGCGCTCATACAAAGCTATTCTTTCATGTGGCTTTCCAGTTTCACCTAGCAAGGTGAGGAACTCAGAATGATTAAGTTCTTTGTATGCTGCGATTCTAAGCTGAATGCATGCAATTTGGGCTGGATTCATTTCAGCTATAGTGACTGATGAGGCTCCTGCAGCTAGTAGGGAAAATGAATTGTCACCTGCGGATCCAATGCTGAGACAGTCACGTCCTTTTGGCTCAAGAGCCGTCACTAAGATGTCGGCATCTTCCCAGCAATTGGCATAACGAATTTTATTAAAGTTAGCTCGATGTTGAATTTCAGATTTCATCGGTAATTGTTCTTACTATTCCTGTGCTACCGTCCATTTCGACGAGATCCCCAGTTTTGAGTTTTTTCGTGACTTCAGGTATCGAGACAACACAAGGGAGTTGAAGCTCTCTGGCAACAATGGCTGAGTGAGATAGTAGTGACCCACGTTCTACTAACAGCCCACTAGCTGCGGGGAATAAAACTACCCAGCCTGGGTCGGTTTGTTGAGCGACTAGAATTTCACCCTCTTGGAGGGTTGCGTTTCTAGGGTCATGAATCACTCGCACACGCCCCTTGATAACGCCTGGACAAGCTCCTGTGCCATTTAGGTCGTTACTAGTGCCAGTGCTAGGAACTGTGGGGACGGTCTGTACTAGAGGTGTGTTGGCATTTAAATTCCCCTTTGTCTGAAAGCGGTCAGGCGGAGTAGTGAAGTTCTTGGCCTCATGCTTTCTTTTTTCTACGAGCTTTTTGAGGTTGTGGTTATTTTCCGTGTCTTGAGCCGCTTTGAGAGATTCTAACAAAGTTAAATGGAATATATCATCAGGAGAATCTATCCAGCCTTTGGAGGAAAAATGCCGACCCATGGCAACAATGATTTTACGGACTCTGCCGAATAGACGCGTGCGTTCAAATCTGAGGTTTTCTCTATTGCAGACAAGTTGCCGCGTATATTTAAGTACCCAATTGAAGACTTTTCTCTTGAGACCTTTGAGGGGGACTTCAGGCGGAGAGATCGATGCGGTTGGTTTGTATGCTCCACTGCGTATTCTATTAGCCATTCCTGCAATACTCGAAACCAGAGAAGTTGGATCATCAGACACACTGGGAGATTCAAGTTTGAGCTCCTCCAAGCAACGGTCTCCAAACTTTTCTAGATATTCTAAATACTTATTTTTTAGAATTGGGTCTTGAGTGAGTTGATTGACTTTATCTTGAGTGTTCAGATCACTAGAATTGAGTAGCGCACAGAGCTCGTCATCTGCGGCTACTTGCTTTGCCATCTCAGTGATTCGACGTGGAGGTTCTGCGCTGATAATGTCTCCCGCATCGATCAAAAACTTGTTTCTGATAGACTCGTTTCCTAACCATTTTTTACAGAGTGATCCCAAAACTCCATAAAAGATCATTGCGAAGAAATCGTTGATGAGAGGGGCATCCCATTTCTTAAGGAGTTGGGATTCTAGTTCTTGGTAGTGGTTTGAAAGAGCCGGGAGGTTCATTTTTGAAATCTCATTTCTCTTGAGATCTAAAGCAGAATGAAGGCGTTGATAGAAATTGTCTATTTGTTGATTGAGACTATTAAAATTTCGAAACAAACCGATACATGTCCCGAGCAAGGCAAACGTGTCAGAAGCTTTTGAAACTCGAGTTTGTTCTAGAATATCATTCACTATGTCATCAGGCATAGGTTCTTTCACTCCCATCATCTGCTCCATAAAATCACGATTGAGAGAGAAGCCAGGAAATAGAGCGAGAACATGGTACCAGCTATTTAAATTATAAAAAACATGTCCGTGTATATGACCCAACATGTTTTTGAAAATAGCGTCACTTGCTAAAATCTTAGTTTCAGGCACGGACAATACTCTACAGAATTCACGATAGACATTTTCGTAGGCCCTTTCAGCAAAGGAGAAAGTCATAGTAGAGGTAAGGCCTGAGTAGCTTTCCGCAATATTGCTGTTATCCCATATAGTGGTCGGATCAGAACTCAAACAGCTGTGTTTGAGGTTAGTAATGGGTCGGCTCTGTAATAAATAGAGAGTTCCGTTTTCGTATGCCCATTCGATATCTTGCGGTGAGCCAAAATGGTCAGCGCAACATTTTGCTAGATCTCTGACTTCTAGACGTTGATGTTCTGTTAAGCTTGGTGCTAAGACTCGTTCTTCAGGCGTAGGTATTGACTGTACCCCCTCTAAGGAATGCTTGCAGTGGACATGTTGAGTGTCTTTACGTGCAATTTTCTCTTCAATGAGATTGCCTTGAGTATCGATTGTCCATGAATCCGCGTCCGCTTCACCTGATACGAGAGCACTTCCAGTACCCCATACGGAGGCAATGACTGTGTGGTCGAGGTACCCAGTCACAGGGTTAGCACTAAAGGCCACACCGCTTACTTCTGGTGTTAGCATTCGCTGAATGATTACACTGGGAGTTGTTGGCTCAGTGTGCTCTGTATTTTCGGTGTAGGAAGCTACACGTGTACTTGCTGCGCTTTTTTCGACGTCATGAATTCGATCAACTAACTGACCTTCGGTGACATAGAGGTAAGATTCGAATAAACCAGCAAAGGAGTGGTCTGCACCATCTTCATGCGTTGCAGATGAGCGGACAGCGAATAGTTCGGTATCGAGAGCTTGAGCCTCTTCTTTGATAGATCCAACTGAAGAGCTTTTTGAGTCTGCGATGACAAACCATTCTGGAATATTTAGTCCAGTTTCAGCTAATTTCGAAAGGGCGAGAGCTTTACCACCCAATAGATGTTGATGCTCTTTTGTATTTGGGAAAATGATCATTGTACGAAAAAGGGAATGACTCCGAGAATGAGGTAAAGGCACATAGTCCAAATCCCAGAGAGTGTTTCAAAAGTCTTTTGTGTGGTGCGACTCGAACGCACGGTTAGAACTAAAGCGATTATTATTAAGGGAGTGAGTACACAGATAACTTGAGTGGACCATCGGATGTAGTGAGCGGCAGCTGTTGCAAAAAGTCCTGTAGTACAGAGGCAGCCAAACCAGATCCAAGCTGCTTTTGATAGTCCCCAAAGCTTGCTGTATGTGGGAACGCCTTCTTCCTCGCAATCTGGCAGTCTCAATTTCCGGCCAATTTCTATTACGATTCCGTTAAAGAAACTAGCAATAAGGAACAAAGAGAGCGCCGCAAGAGGCTTTTCACCCATAGGCATCCATTGGCATGCTGTAGCGTAGAGGTCTACTAGTGGCATGATAAGCATATGCGTCCAGAGGTAGGTTATTGGGCGCGATTTTAGCCAGTCTCGGACAAAGAACTCTGCACTCATTAAGGCGAGATAGGCCCAGGCAATGAGAAGAATGACTACCAAGGTGGGGAAAAAGTAGAGTGCCAGCAGTAGCTGAATCCCTGCGCTCAGTACAAAAACGATGCCTAGTTCTTTCAGGCTAACAAGGCCGCGTGGAACAGGTCGATAGGGTCTATATTGTGCGTCTTCCTTGGCATCTTTAAATTCATCTGCGATTCGTAGTTGGAGGAAAAAAAATAAACAGGTGACGAAAGCAATACAGATGGAAAATAGTTCAACAGGTGTGTTCGTAATTAATGCTGAATAACAAACCGCACAGGCACTAAAAGCTAAGACGAGAGGGCCGTGTTGGAAGATTGGAAAGCGCTCTTTTTGGTAGATCCACCATTTCATAGACATGGGTATAACCTACACCTTCGCATTCTCATAATGGATATAAATTAAACAATCATCAATTAAATCGATGTTTTTTTTATCGTGCTAACTTGTGATGAGCCCGAGTGAATGTATTCGTAGCAAGGGCGGCAATGATGGAGAGCTCTCCAGCAAGTAGGAGAGAGGCGCAAACTTCGGCGAGAGCTTCAGCATTGCCTGAGCCGTATAGCCCCATTAACTCTAGAGCGGCTTTTTGGCTTGGTAGGCCGGTGCCGCCCCCCACGGTTCCAACCATAATACTAGGGATTGTAACTGCAGCATACAAATTTCCTGTTTTGGTGATTTCAAATCGAGTGACTCCCATAGCTGATTCGGCTACGCAAGCCGCATCTTGGCCAGTGGCGATGTAAAGAGCTGCTAGGCCATTTGCAAAGTGCCCTTGAACACCCATTGTTCCACTGAGCACTCCACCAATCGCAGAAACTCGCCAATAGTCTACGAGCTGAGTAGGGGTGGCGTTGAGGTATTTTTTGATTAAGGGTGCTGGTATTTCTACTTCTGCTGAGACTTTTTTACCTCGAACAGAGGTGTATGACTGAGCGCTAGCCTTCTTGTCTCCTGATAGATTTCCTTCCACATAGATTTGTTCAATTGTTCCGGGGTAGTTCTCAGCAATGTAATCACATATGTGCTGGGTGCATATAGTGACCATATTTTGTCCAGAGGCATCACCCGTAGTGAATTCGAAATCAAGATAGACGTGATTCCCTTCAAGTGTAGTTCCGACATCTACTAGTTTGCCGTGTTGAGTTGTAGAAGCGGTGATTTGTTGGAAATTCTCAAAGTGCTCCATAGCCCACGCTACAAAGCGTCCAGAGCCCCGCATAGATTCAAATACAAATGCAGGAGACCGGTTGAGGGCTTGATAGAGGAGCATGGCGGAAGTTCCACCAGCTGCTGTTATGAGGCTAGCGCCTCTATGATAACTAGCGACCAGCGCTGCTTCGCTAGTGGCTAGAGGAATAGGGTAGTCACCCTGGGCAAAGAGGCCATTAACCCTTAGAGGTCCTGCAACACCTAGCGGGATCTTAGTAGTTCCTATGAAGTTCTCAATGTTTCCCTGAAATGTTTCAACTTTCGATTGGCTCCATGTGTCATAGATCTCTTCCGAGGGAGTTTTATCGAGTGATCGCCACATGCGATGCGTACGGGCATCTGTAATTTTTGTGTTAGGGAGGTAGGGGACGTGTGGTGAAGTGGTGTCAGGTGTGAGTTTCTCTGCGAGCTCATCAATTGAATACTGGCTGAATAGGTCATCTAGATGGCGGCTTGTGAGCGAACGTTTACCTGGCATATTAAGAAAACTAGAGAGTGGCTAACTTAGGTCAAGCTACATGCTGTTAGGTTAGAAATAAAAAGAGGGCCCAGCGGTAATGCTGAGCCCTTTTTGAGTGAAAGTATTTATTTACTTAGTAAAAGTGCAGTAGGGTACTCCTACTTGCTTGCCGTCAGCTAGAATGAAGTAAGCGGAGATCTTTTGTTTCCCTTTAGCGAGTTCGGCTTCGAGGGAGACTGAGACGTCTTTTGTGGTGACTGGCTTTCTGCCGATTTCTTTGCCGTCGACTTCAATGACTACTTCCTTGATATCGAGAGCTTGGCCAGGGTAGGCACAATATGGTTTGCCAACTCCTGGGCGGTCAGGTTGTGCAGGGAGTGAGGAGGTGATTGGTGCCTTTGCCTGTGGATCCCAACGGAAGCAGGCGAGATTGTATTTACCTGGAGTTTCAACTTCCACTGCCCAGAAACCTTCGAAGTCTTTAGTCACAAATTTCTTGAGACCACGGATGTGAGATTGGTTCCAAGGTGGGAGATTTTTCTGAATCCAATCGTGACCGTTGAGTGTGACGACTTTGGCTTTGTCGCTACCGAGAATGAACTCAGCAGTTTCTGCATAGGTTGGCTCGAGTTCGTTCCACCACTCATCGTAGTAGCTACGCAGAAGTTCTAATTTTTCAGGATGCTTCTTCGCGAGGTTGTTTTGCTGAGCTGGGTCTTCTACGATGTTGTAGAGTTCTTCGCCGTTCACGAGACGCCAGTCTTGGATCATGACTGAGCTTTTTCTCCATTTGATAGGATCAACAACACGTTGAGAGTCGGTGATCACATAGCGGTTTTTCCAGCCATCAGTTTTACCTTCGAGAAGTGAAGTAATGCTTACACCGTCGAATTCGACAGAACTATCTTTTTCAACTCCACACAGTTCAAGGAGTGTCGGAGCAAGGTCTACGACGTGGGTGAGAGTCTTGATCTCACGCTTTGAAGTCATACCTTTTGCTGGGTAGTGGAGCATGAAAGGAACACGGTGGCCTCCGTCATACGGGCTGTCTTTTTTGCCCTGCATTCCTGCATTGTAAGCTTCTGATCCATGAGCTGAACCATTGTCTGTCATGTAGATGAAGATGGTGTTTTCGTAGATGCCGAGCTCCTTGAGGAACTTGCGGGTCTCGCCGACATTGTCATCGATGTTGGTGATCATGCCGTAGAAGGCTGCGAGGTCATCTGGCTGATCTTTGTACTGGTCGAGGTATTCTTGTGGAGCCAGGAGTGGAAGGTGAGGAGCATTACTTGCAATATAAGCAAAGAATGGCTTTTTCTCTTCGACACATTGCTTGATGAATTTGTGGCTTTCGTCAAAGAAGACGTCGGTACAGAAACCATCGACCTTAGTGAGCTTGCCGTTGTGGCGGTAGTGGCCAGTGAAGTAGTCGTTGTTCCATGCATCTGGAGTTTGGCCAACGCCGCCAGCACCGTGGTAGAATGTGTAGCTGAAACCTTTGTCTTCCGGGCGGAATGGGTAGGAATCGCCCAAGTGCCATTTACCGAAAATGCCAGTTTCGTAGCCAGCCTTATTGAGCATGGACGCGAGTGTGACTTCGTTTTTGCGGAGAAGTGAACGGCCGTTGATGGTGTGCCAAACACCTGTGCGGTTCGCCCAGTGGCCAGTCATGAGAGCGGCACGTGTTGGGGAACATGTAGGGAAGACGTGGAAGTCTTGGAGGTTCACGGACTCGCTAGAGAGCTGATCGATGTTTGGAGTTTTAACGTATGGGTTGCCATGACAGGCAAGGTCACCGTAGCCTTGATCGTCTGTCATTACTAGGACGATGTTCGGTTTTTCAGCAGCTGTAGCTACGGTCGCGCTGAGCAGGCCGAAGAACAGATTTAGAATGGTTTTTTTCATATTATTTGGATCGTATAATGTGCTGACTCAGTATTTAGAGTGCAGGGCTTCTATCGTATTTCATCTGAGAATACAAGAGGCTAGAAGGTGTTCACCTTGCTAGCCTCTGAGTTGAGAAAGTTAGGAAATGTTAGTGGAGACTATTAGTCCTCGATTTCTACCACCATATTGATTTCAACGGAGACGTTGAGCGGAAGGGCAGCTACACCGCAAGCGGTGCGGGAGTGCATTCCTTTCTCTCCAAAAATTTCAACGAGAAGGTCAGAGCAACCGTTGATGACTGCCGGATGTCCGTAGAAGTCGAGGTCGGAGTTGACGAAGCCGTTGACGGTGACGATTTGTTTTACTTTATCGAGCGAGCCAATGGCGTCTTTGACCACTGCCAGACGGTTGAGAGTGACGAGACGAGCTGCTTCTTGAGCAGTTTCGATGGTAGTCTCTGTTGGGACCTTACCTTGGTACTTTTCTTCTACTGGTGGGATGCCGCCAGCAAGAAAGAGGAGGTTGCCACTGCGAGTGTAATTGAGGTAGGAGCCAGCTGGGGCTGGTACTTCAGGAAGGGTGTAGCCAAGTTCGGCGATGCGTTCTTCGATTTTCATGGTCAGAAGGTTCAGTGATGATGACTTATTTGTTCTTTTGAAGAGCTGCTGCTACAAAGCCTGCAAAGAGTGGATGCGGCTTGTTAGGCTTGGATTGGAACTCTGGGTGGAACTGAGCACCGATGTAGAATGGGTGTTTTGGTACTTCGACGATTTCAACGAGCCCTTGGTCAGCAGAAACTGAGCTGATTTTTAAGCCGGCTTTTTCGATTTGCTCGCGGTAAGCTGGGTTAAACTCGTAACGGTGACGGTGACGTTCGGTGATGAGTTCGTCTTGGTAAAGTTCGTACGCTTTGGTGTCTTTATAGACGATGGAATCTGATGACCCGAGACGCATACTTGCACCCATGGTGACGACACCTTCTTGTTCTTCCTGAAGGGAAATGACAGGGTGTGGTGTGTTTTTATCGAACTCTGTGGAAGTTGCTCCTTCGAGTTCGCAGACATTACGAGCGAATTCGATGGTAGCGATTTGCATACCGAGACAGATACCAAAGTATGGTACTCCATTTTCACGTGCAAATTGTGCGGCGCGGATTTTCCCCTCGGTTCCGCGGTCGCCAAAGCCACCGGGGATGAGGATGCCGTCGACATCTTTAAGTTGTGTTGCTGGGCCTTCTTCTTCGATTTCTTCAGCATCGACACGTACAACGTTGACGCGAGTGTCGTGGGCAGCACCAGCGTGTACGAGGGATTCGTAAATGGATTTATAGGCGTCCTGAAGTTCGATGTATTTACCTACTACAGCGATGGTGACTTCGTGAGTCGGGTTGATCACTCGGTCGACGAAAATGCGCCATTTTTCGAGGTCTGGTGTTTCGGACTCGAGGCCTAAGCGGTCGCTAACAAGGCGGTCTAACTTGTCACGACGAAGATCGAGTGGGCACTCATAGATGGTGTGGTTCACATCGCGGAATGCCACCACATTTTTCGCCTCGACGTTACAGAACATGGCGATTTTTGCGCGATTGTCTTCGTCGAGATCGTGTTCGGTGCGGCAGACAATGATGTCTGGGACGATTCCGATTTCGCGGAGTTTTGCTACGGATTGCTGAGTAGGCTTTGTTTTTATTTCACCGGCAGCTGCAATGTATGGCAGGAGAGTGACGTGGATGAAGCAGACGTTGTCGCGGCCGACTTCTAGGGAGAATTGGCGGAGAGCTTCGAGGAAGAGGTGACCTTCGATGTCGCCAGTGGTTCCACCGATTTCAGTGATGATGACATCGGCGTCGCTTTTAAGAGTCACTTCGCGGATGCGGTCCTTGATGATATCTGTGCAATGTGGGATAAACTGCACTGTTTTTCCGAGGTACTTTCCAGCGCGCTCGTTTTTGATGACATTTTCAAATACCTGACCAGAAGTGATGTTGTTGAGGCTAGAGCATTCGCAGTTTGTGAATCGCTCGTAGTGACCGAGGTCGAGATCAGTCTCAGCACCATCTGCTAGAACATAGACTTCTCCATGTTGGTATGGTGACATGGTGCCGGGATCGACATTGAGGTAAGGGTCGAATTTCTGAATAAGAACATCGAGTCCGCGGTGTTCGAGGAGAGTACCAAGAGACGCAGCTGCGAGCCCTTTGCCGAGTGAGGAAACAACGCCACCGGTGACGAAGATGTATTTAGTAGGATGTGCCATTGTGACAGGATATGTGTGAGTAGTTGTTAAAGAGTTGAGGAGAGGAGGCGTTCGAGCTCCTCTGCTTGTTCGAGGGTGTCGACGCCGCCAGAGGTGTCATCCGTGATAATCACTTTGATACGAGCGTTATTTTCGAGAGCTCGGAGTTGTTCTAACGATTCCGCGACTTCGAGGGGAGTGGGTTCCCATTGAATAAATTGTTGGAGGAAATCTTTGCGGTAGGCGTAGATACCCTTGTGGCGATAGCAAGTGAGGTTTGGACTTTCGCTGCGTTGGAATGGGAGTGGGGAACGCGAAAAGTAAAGGGCTTCCCCGTTGCGCTTGAGAACGCATTTTACGACGTTCGGGTCCTGCATCAGTATGTCGTCATCGATTGCGTTGGCTGCGGTGGCCATTTCTAATTGATCATCGGCGACGAGTGTCGCTGCGAGTTCGTCGATGAGAGCAGGTTCGATGAGAGGTTCATCGCCTTGGATATTGATGAGATGGGTAGCTTCTGGAACCGCTTGGGCTGCCTCGGCAATGCGATCAGTGCCGGTGGAGTGATCGGATGAGGTCATGGTGACTTGGGCGCCGAATGAACGACATGCGTCAGCAATGCGTTCGTCATCAGTAGCGACGATGATGCTATCCAGGTTTGAGCACTCTTGGCAGCGTTCCCAGACGTGTTGCACAAGCGGTTTTCCCGCAATGAGATGCAATGGTTTTCCCGGGAAGCGGGTAGAGGCCCAACGCGCTGGAATGATCCCTAAAACGTAATGGTTAGAATGGGTGTCCACAGTATGAGCTGCGGCAGATTATGTCTGCAGGATGGGGCAGGCAAGGTTCTTTTGTTACGAAATCGTGAATGAAAATTTAGGGAGGAAAAAATGGGAGGTGGAGTTGAACGAGGGGATTAATAAAGTTGTTCAGATTTTAGGAAATCGAGAGCTTTTGAGAGACTTTGCTGTTGAAGGAAGTGGTGGAGCTGAGCTGGGATGTTGCCTCTGTGTTGTTGATGCCACGAGGTGATCTGTTCACTGACTGATTGCAACTGGTGGAGCTGTTCTGATGGATTGGTCTCGCGCAATTCTTGATTGGCAATGACGTCGAGTCGGGTTTGGAGGAGCTCAGCGAGTTTGGAGAAATCTGGATTCATAGAGAGGAGAGATGTGGGGTAATATTTAAGTAAGGTAAAGTAATTCGTATCGACTTTGTAGGACGAATTGTTAGCTTGCGAGTTATGAATGAAATTGCGGATAATTTCACTAGGGTCGACTGGGTTGTGGTATTTGGATATATGCTTTTGACGACATGGATCGGGCATATGATGCGTGGGCAGCAGGCTACGATCAAAGACTTTTTCTTGGGAGGAAAGTCTTTGCCTTGGATGGCGGTGAGCGGGTCGATTATTGCGACTGAGATATCGGCGCTGACGTTTATTGGCGTTCCTGGGATGGTGTATGCGCTCCAGGGGGACTGGACGTATTTGCAGTGGGGGATCGGTTCGATCGTTGCTAGGATCATTGTTGGGTATTATTTGGTGCCCATTTATTATGAGCGGGAAATTTTTAGTCCTTATGATTTCATGGGGCACCGGCTTGGCGAGGGAGTGAAGAAGCTGGTGACAGTTTTGTTCTCGTTAGGTTCCATTCTGGGGCAAAGTGTACGGGTGTTAGTGACTGCTATTATTCTGAAGACTGTGACTGGCTTAGACATGACGACGTGCATCCTCATCATTGGAGCGTTTGCGGTCGGCTGGACCTTAATGGGGGGGATGCGGACGGTGATCTGGACGGATGTCATGCAGTTTGGAGTTTTCATTATAGGAGGAGTGATCTCGTTTCTATGGCTGTGGTCAGCTGTGGGATGGGGGAATGTGATCGATATAAACCGCTCGGTGTTTGTGGAGGGTGTGGCGATCGATAAGATGCGAGTGTTAGATTTTGCGACTGATCCAGCAGTGAGTTTTACTTTCTGGGTCGCGATCATTGCGATGCCGTTTCAAAATGTGGCTGCCTTTGGGACTGACCAATTGAATGCTCAGAGGATTTTTTGTTGTGGTTCGGCTGGGGATGCGAAGAAGGCTATTGTGTGGAGTAGTGTGTCGCAGCTGATTACACTGTTAATGTTGGCTGTGGGTTCTGGGTTGTTTGCGTGGTACACGGTGAATGAACCAACGGCAGCTGAGTCTGCTTTGTTCTTGGAGGATGCGAGTAATGTGTTCCCTGTGTGGATTGTGTCCGAACTGCCAACTGGCTTAAAAGGGCTGATTGTAGCGGGAGCATTTGCGGCTGCAGTGTCTAGTTTGGATTCGATTCTAGCGGCTCTCTCGCAGACTTCACTGTCGGCATTTTATGGTCAAAAGTATATGGAGGATCATGGCCACGACCGGCGTATGGTGACTAAGTCCCGTGGAATCGTCTTTGTATGGGCCATCTTGCTGTCTGGAATGTCCATCATGCTAAGTTGGAATTATTATTCTGATGAGGGTGACCGCAGTTTGATAGGCTTGGCATTTAGAATGGTGAGCTACACCTATGGTCCAGTTTTAGCTATTTTATTGTTAGCTCTCTTTTCGAAGAAGGTTCCATGGTCGTTTCAGGGGATTCTACTTGGTACGATTCTCTCTGTGGCTCTGAGCGCATATATGCAGGATGACATTTACAATTTATTCGGCGCTCTAGGTTTTGATGAGCTAGCAACGATTAAGGAGAATAGACCAAAATGGAGTTTTGCGTGGTTTTATCCTATCACGACTATTTTGACTTTCGGGACTGCTTGTTTGGTCGGCTGGATACTGCCAAGAGAGGATGCGTATGATATGCGTAACGAGTAGCTGTTAGGTTAGCAGAATAAACTGATTCATTGTTAAAGGGTAGTGTGACAATACTGCCCTTTTTTTGAAAAAATAGATAGTGATGTTGTCTGTTTTTATACAAAATTTATTCTGTTAGGATGTGTTCAAAACCTCTCTATCTCTTGATCTATGGGGGATTGGTAGTGATTTCAACGACTTGTGAACAGCTGTTAAAAAATACTTTGGAGAAGTTTACTATCGGTAGCGTCAAGCCTCTAAAAAAAAATAGCCGTGGAACCCTTGTGGAAACTCTAAAAACTTTTTTCAGGCCCTGATAAATTTTAAAAAAGTTTCCAAGAAAGCTCCAAAGGTCTGTAGAACTCTCGCCACTCGCTCCACAAGGACGGTGTGAGAGCGAAAAAGCCAGGATCAATAACTACAAGAGCGGAAGCTACACAAATGCACGAACTATCAGCCCAAGTAACCCATCATGATGCATCAGGATCAGCAAATTATTCAGGAGATGAAAAGATCTGGAACGCAGTTTCAAGCCACCTCCAAGATTTACTAAGTGCCGACGCGTACCAGCGTTGGTTTGATGGCGCTGAGTGTGCCGAGATTTCTCAGAACGAAATTAGCATCGCTGTACCGAGCGATATTCACCAAGTCTGGATTGAGACAAACTTTATGCCAGAGCTTCAGGCGGCAGTTTCTAAAGTATTAGATGCTTCAGTCGTCGCCAAGGTGATGGTAGCAGGATCAGAGGAGTTCACTGAGGTGAATGACTCTGCTGAAGACTCCTCAGAAACTAGAGCTGTACTCCCAGCTGCTGAGCAGATGAGCTTAGATAAGAAACTGAAGAACGTGGGGCTAAATCCATTATTTAACTTTAAGCGTTTCGTGGTCGGACAGAACAGTGAGTTTGCGCATGCAGCATGTACGGCTGTGGCGTCAGGTTCAGGAGTTTCCTATAACCCCTTGTTCATTCATGGCGGCTCAGGACTGGGTAAGACACATTTGATGCAAGCGGTGGGCAACCGTATGATCGCTGACAATCCAGAGGCGAAGGTAGTTTATCTAACGAGTGAGAAGTTCACCAATGAATTTATTAATTCGGTTAAGAAGGGGGATCTCGATAAGTTCCGCCGCAAGTACCGTAAGGCTGACGTGTTGCTAATAGATGACATTCAGTTCCTTGCTGGGAAAGAACGTTCACAAGAGGAGTTCTTCCATACATTTAATACACTGCTAGATCTTCAGAGTCAGATTGTACTTACGAGTGATCGCCCGGCCTGTGAGATTAAGAAGTTTGAGCCGCGTTTGATTTCTCGTTTCGAAAGTGGTTTGACTGTGGAGATGCAATCACCGCGGATGGAGACACGAGTGGCGATTCTTCAGAAGAAGATGGAAGATTGGGACGTGAAACTCTCAGATGAGGTGATTCGCTTTTTGGCAGAACGTATCCGTAGTAACGTGCGTCGTCTCGAAGGTGCACTTGTTCGCTTGGCGACCTATGCGTCACTGGGTGGGTCTTCAATCACTGTTGAACGAGCTGAAACTCTACTGCGAGATATCCTCCGCGAAGAAGGAGCCAAGCAAGTGAGCATCGACGCGATTCAGAAAATTGTTTCTGAGCATTTCGATGTCCGTCTCGCTGATATGAGTAGCCGACGTCGCCCTGCCAACATTGCTTTTGCTAGACAAGTAGCGATGTATCTTAGCCGTAAGATGACTCAGTCGTCACTGATGGAGATTGGCGATGCCTTTGGTGGTCGTGACCATGGAACTGTGATTCACGCAGTGAAAAAAGTGGAAAGCCGTATGGGCAAAGAGTCGATGGTAAGAGATACTGTCGATTTGTTAGACGCCATGCTTCAGCGCTAAGATCATCTTTAAGAAAGTATCTGATAGATTAGGCTCCCGGAAATGGGGGCCTTTTTTATTGTTAGCAACTCAAAGTTAAAATGGCTGCAACGAGGCATACCATATATTGTGCCTTTGTGTACAAAAGTAGCCATATAGAGCAAAAGTGGTAGCTGGCCCTAAAGAAGGCTTGCGTTTGTGGGGGGAAAGTTCAATTTAATCCCGAACATCACCGCTTCTGGTAACAGAAATTACTAACAACGGCCTTATTCTTATGAAGTTTACCATCTCCAAGCAATCCTTTCTCGATGCACTGCAACAGGTGCAGCATGTAGTAAGTAACCGCACCACACTTCCGATCCTATCTAACGTGCTTATTGAAGCAGTTGGCAGCGAGCTGAAACTTACCACTACTGATCTCGATGTTGGGGTGAGTGGTTCGGTGATGGCCGATGTGGAAAAAGAGGGAGCGACGACTCTTCCAGCGAAACGTTTAGTGAGTATTATCCGTGAGCTTCCAGCTGAGAATGTGGAAATTTCCGTCGATAGTAAAAATTATGCGAGCATAAAGTCTGGTCCATCCTTCTTCAAAATAATTGGTCTTGGTGAAGATGAGTTTCCGCCACTTCCCAAATTTGAAGATGCTAAGGAATACAAGATGTCGCAAGAGCTGCTGTTAGACTCATTGAAGAAGACTTCTTATGCTATTTCTACTGATGAAACTCGCTATGTGCTCAATGGTATTTTCACATCCTTTAAAGAAGGGAAAGTGACTTTGGTTGCGACTGATGGCCGCCGTCTAGCAATGGTTGAAAATGATCTCGAGTTTCCTGCGAGTAATGAAGCTGATGTCATTATTCCATCAAAGGCTGTACAAGAGCTACAGCGTCTCCTCACAGATAAGGGCGATGTGATTATTCGTCTTAGCGATAGTCAAGTTGCTTTTGAAATCAACGGTAGCTTGCTCGTTTCTAAATTGATTGAAGGTAACTATCCGAACTACCGTCAGGTGATTCCTAACAATACTTCTGAGCGCATTCAGGTAAGCCGTGAGGCATTCCTCGAAACAGTTCGCCGTGTGTCACTTCTCGCATCAGACAAGTCTAACTCGGTGAAGCTAGCCTTCGGAGCTAACAGCATTGATGTGATGGCTAACTCTCAAGATATTGGTGAAGCGAGTGAAAAAATTGATGTGACTTACGGTGGTGCTGAATTTGCAATTGCTTTCAATCCTGACTTCCTCATGGCGCCTCTGAAGAATCTGGACACTGATGAAATCTACCTCGACTTGATTGATGAAATGAGCCCAGGCGTGATTCGTATCGAAGGCTCTTTTCTCTATGTGATCATGCCTATGCGTGTGACGAACTAGAGCGTTTAAAAGAATTTTATGAATGCCGGCTGTGAAGTGTTCATGGTCGGCATTTTTTGTGTTTAATGTTATGTAGAGTGAATGAAACTTTATGTGATTCGGCACGCGCAAGCAGAGGATTTCGGAGATGTGAAATGGGGTGATACGCGACCTTTAACGGCGAAAGGCTGGAAGCAGGCTACAGCGATTGGTGATTATTTTAAGAAGAGTACGGGGAGACCTGAGTTAGTTCTAACAAGTCCTGTATTGCGCGCAGAGCAAACAGCTCAGCAACTGTGTGAAACTGGAGAGTTAGAAAGTCCGCACATAGTGGAGTGGTTGCGCTGTGGTATGCGTCCTGAACAGGCTGTGAGCGAACTTAAAGCATACGAGAGCTTTGAGCGCGTAGTGATAGTTGGGCACAATCCAGACCTTTATTTTCTGCTGCAGCATCTCTTAGTCGAGGGTGATGCACCGAGGCATGTCAAAAAGGCCAGTGTTACGGTATTAGAGAATCTAAAGTTAACGAATTCTCGAGCACAGTTAGAAGAAGTTTTGCACTTTTAGTTCACCCATGAATGCGTAATTTTGCGCATTTTTCTGATGAGCTCTGAGCTGTTAGGCACTGGTTCTGGCTGGTCATAGCCGAGCCAAAGTACAGCTGTTAGGTCACCAGATTTAGCCATTGACCAGAGTGCTCTGCCGCCGAAAGCAGTGGTGCTGTGGCTGGTGATACCTTGGAAATTGTTGAGGAGGTCGAGTGTTGCCTTTGCTGAGCCAGGTTGAATTGCAGGTTTTGGTGAGGGGGTGTTTTTAAAGATGCTTTCGCCTTGGCGGTTTTTGATTTCCTGAATGTAGTAGGTGTGTGGACGTTTCCCTTCGTTAGCGAGAGTGGCATAGGCTGTGGCGAGTTCAAGAGGGGTACAAGTGGCGCTGCCATAGAAAATTTCTTCGCTGTTAAATGGTCCTTTAAAGCCGAAGCGTTTGGCGATGCCAACCATGTCGTTTGGGTCGAGTTGTTTCCCAGTTTGAGCGGGTTGACCTTTGATGGGAGGTTTGGAGCGTTCGAGAGCAGCAGCGTAAATAAAGGGGGTAAAAGCGTTACCGAGGTCGATCTTGCTATCGAGCGCGCGATTAAAGGGGCTGTGTGTGTATGACTTTCCTCCAATAATGCAATGAATGGCGCCTGTCGCGTGGTTGAGAATGACACAAGCAACTTGAAGTTCTTGGTCACCATTTTCTGACAAAAGCTGGTCGATGTCTTGTTGAGCTGTTTCGATGGATTGTTGGCTCAGTGTTGTTTGGATAGTCAGTGCTCCTTCACGGACGTCTTTTTCAGCGAGAATTTCTTGGAGGTGTCGATCCAGGGCTTTCATAGCGTATGGATTACATCGCACTGTGTCGGCGCTTTCTGAGTCGGATTGATGGAGTGTAAGTGGTGTGTCTTCTATTTGCTTCGCTTCGGCTGGGCTGAGCCGGCCGATATCGACCATGCGATCGAGCACTTGATCACGTTGTTCCTGAGCCGCTGGTAGATTGCGGAGTGGTGAAAAAATGTGTGGACCGCGGATGATACCAACAAGTGTGGCAGATTCAGAGATATTGAGATCTTTCGTGGGTTTGGAAAAATATTTTTGTGAAGCCTGCTCGACCCCGTAACAGCCTGAACCGAAGTAAATGCGGTTCAAGTAGAAGGCCATGATTTGTTCTTTGTTGTAGTGTTGCTCAATTCGAAGAGTGAGAGCGATTTCTAATAATTTCCTATCGATTGATTTGGCTCGGATATCGTAGGTGTTACGTGCGAGCTGCATGCTCAAGGTTGAGGCTCCTTGGGTAAAGGACATGTCTTTGATATTCCTCAGAGTTGCTCGGATCAGCCCTTTAAAGTCGACACCACAGTGGGTTTGAAAATTCGTGTCTTCACGGGCAATAAGCGCGTCGATCAAGTGCGGGGGCAGGTCGTCTTGGGTGATGCAGTCTTGGAACTTTGCGTTAGTGAGCTGTAGTTGGAGCCCACTGGTATCTAGCAGCACGTTTTGCTGCTGTTGCTCGGCGACTTTGTCCAAATTGAACTGTTGGGCGCGGTAGCCGTAATAACCAGCGATGAGGAGAAAAATAATGAGGCCGAGAATGAAGAGGCGGATGGCAACGCGAACACATAGCTGCAGCCACTCGGGCATCCAACTCGTCATTGGTGATTTTGAATTCTGCTCGGATTTCCAGTTCATGGGGAGAGATTGCTCAGTTATTTAACGAGCAGGAACGGCCCGAGGTGGGGCAGCTTCATCTATCACTTGTGCTCGCACGGGGTGATTGTCACAAGTATGCTTAGGAATCAAGTCACTTGGTACTTCTGCTGTGTATGCAGTGCGTTGCTGTTCACAGCCATTCGTTGCTACTTGGGAGGTATAGCGGCACAGGCGCATTTTTTTGAACGGGAAATTTGGCTCGAGAGAGTGGGTTGGGTATTGGCTGCGATTGGCTGATTTCATGACATCTGCCCAGATGGGCAGTGCTAGGGTGGAGCCGTAACCACGATGGACAGTTGGTTTGTTATCGTCCATGCCTACCCAGACTGCGCAGGTTAGGCTACTGGTGTAGCCAGCGAACCAGGCATCGCGATAGTTGTCAGTGGTTCCTGTCTTGCCTCCACAGGGAGCATCGAAACCGTGGCTGCTTCGCAAGGACGCCGCGGTTCCTCGTTTGGTTACTTCTTCGAGGGTGTCAGATACGAGCCAAGCTGAGCCAGTCTTGGCAGCTTGGTAGGGCATGGCTCCTGATCCGGGGTAGACGACATTGCCGTCGGCATCGGTGATCTGGGCGATGATGAATGGTCGGTAGATGACTCCACCGTTAGGAAAGGCGCTGTAGGCTTGAGCTACTTGTTGCGGGGTGGCTTCGAAGGCGCCGAGGTAAGTGGCTGGCGTTTTGGGGATTTCTTGTTCGAAGCCTACTTTTCTAGCAGTTTCTAACACGTTTTCAATTTTTGCGTAATCACCGATGCGGACCGAAGCTGTATTACGGGAGCGAGCGAGGGCTTCACGCACCGTCATCATGTTTTCGTAGGTTCGGTCAGAGTTCGCTGGTGACCAGTTACCATAGGCTCCTTTGATCTCTCCGGGGCGAATTCTGCTATCGCGTACCCAAGCGCCAGGTTGCATGCCTTTATCAAAGGCAGTCATGTAGACGAAAGGTTTGAAGATGGAACCGATTTGGCGGCGACCGTAGAGTGCTCGGTTGAATTTAGATTCATCGGCATTACGTCCGCCGACAATGGCCCTGATAGCGCCACTTTTATTTTCTATACACACGACTGCACCTTGTATGTAGTTGGGCGCTTTGCGTTTTTTGGCAGGGATTTGCAGGAATTGGTTGCGGGTTTGATGATTAAATCCTGATCGCGACTCTACTGCTTTGAGTCGTTTTTCTACCGATTCTTCAGCGGCCTTTTGGAGCGCTGGGTCGATGGTTGTAATGACGTGTAGTCCGCCCATTTCGATATTGTGCTTTTCGAGAATGACTTCGAGGTCGCGTCGGATGGCATCCATAGCGTAGGAGTCGTGGATGATGCGTCGTCCGTTTGGCCTGATGTGAAGTTCTTCCTTTTTTGCCTCCTCTGCTTGTGCCTGCGTAATGAAGTCGTAGTGGACCATGCGGCTGAGAGTGACATCGCGTTGGTTGAGTGCTGCTTCGAAATCGACGAAAGGTGAGAAGGTGTTAGGGCCACGAATGATTCCAGCAAGCAGTGCTGACTCTGAGAGTGTGAGTTGTGAAGCGGGCTTTTCGAAGTAGGTCCTGGAGGCAGCCTCGATTCCTCGAATTGAGTGACCCCAGAAAATGCGGTTCATGTAATTCTCGAGAATTTCGTCTTTGGAGTAGCGATTTTCGATACGTACCGCCAAGGCCATTTCCAGAAGTTTGCCATCGATTGATTTCCCATCGTAGCTGAATGAGTTATCTGCGAGCTGCATGGTGATGGTGGAGGCGCCTTCTTTTTTTCCACGGGTTATAAATCTTGAAAATGCGCGGACGAGTCCACGCGGATCGATAGCACCATGTTTGTAGAAACGAGCGTCTTCACGGGCGATGAGAGCTTGTTTAAAGGAAGGTGCTATTTGATTAAATTTGAGCATTAATCGGTTGTCGCCGTGGACGGTGCCGATCTCGGTTTCGCCATCGTTTGCATAGACGATGGAGCGGGCAGGCATTTCGGTGATTTTATCTAAATCGTAGGTGGATGCGCGCAGCCAGTAAAAGCTGGCAGCTGCTACAAAAAGTGCGAATCCAATGGTAAAGCAAGTCGCAACAGAGCGTGCACACCAGTTCCAGAATGGGTGCCATTTTTGAGTCGCTAGGTCGACAATGGTGACTGGCCAGAAAAGCAGGCGAAAGAAGGTGCTTCGCTGGCTACGACGCTTGCGGTTCTGCGTTTTTTTTGCGGCGCGTTTTTTCGTAGTTTTGCGCTTTGCTGATTTTTTCTTTTTGGCTGCCATAGTGGTGCGGGAGGTGGTCGCTGAGGACAACCTGTGAGATGGATACGCTAAAAATCATGCGAGTCCTACTGAAAATTCATTTTCCCAATGAAAAAAATGGACGTATGGTGGCGCTATATATTTGAGCAAAATGAGAGTATTTTCAAAATGGACGATGATTATCGCAGGGATGGCTACGCTTGGAACTAGTCATGTGCAAGCGCAGTCTATAGCGCCGATGGTTGAGAGCATCGGAGACATCAAGGCGCTGCAGGTACAAGTTTATGACGTCGTGTCGAAAACGCAGCCCGCGACTGTTGCATTGACTTCAGATCGAACTGGAGCATGGGGGAGTGGTGTAGTGGTCAATGAGAAAGGCTTAATTCTTACAGCCGCTCATGTGAGCCAAGGTGCAGAAACGATGGTGGTTATTTTTCCAGATGGGAAAGAGACCGTGGCTAAAGTGTTAGGTTCGAACCGAACGAAGGATACAGGCATGCTGCAGATCATCGAAGATGGGAGTTTTCCATTTGTAGAATTAGGAGATTCGGACAAACTAGTCGTTGGCGATTTCCTAGTTGCTATGGGACACGCTGGGGGACACGATCCGTTACGCAAGCCGCCAGTGCGCTTTGGTCGAATGGTTTCACGCAATGTCGGTGGGTATTTTACGAGTGATTGTACATTAATCGCCGGGGATTCAGGTGGACCCATTTTCGATCTCAAAGGAGAATTGGTAGGCATTAATTCATCGATTGGTTGGGATAATAAGGCCAATAATCACGCTGGAATCAGTGCATTGAGAGCGGATTGGGATCGCTTGTTAGAAGGTGAAACGTGGGGCAGTCTCACATCTAATCCATTTGCGAATAGCGACTCTCCTATTCTAGGGGTAGAGATTACTCGAGCAAGGATTGGAGGCGTGTTAGTGGGCTCAGTGGTACCTAATAGTCCTGCGCATGAAGCAGGGGTAAAGAGGGGGGACGTCATCACTGCGGTTAATGATATCGCGGTCAAAGATGGCACACAGTTAGTGTTAGAATTGCATCGCTTTAGACCTGGGCAGGAAGTGAAGTTAACGCTCATACGCAGTGGGGCAGAGATGGAAGTAGTAGCGACATTGATGCGCTTGGCAGATTTAAACCAACAATAAAAGATTGAGACCTAAGAGAAGTATGAAACGTGGATTGATTTCTTTAGCTGTATTGGCTTTGAGTTTTATGGGCGCTCAAGCGCAAAATCGTGATTTGGCGAAGGTGGGTTTACCATTCGTCCGTGAGAGTGATACGCGTATCTTGATTGATCAGGCGGATGCCTTTTTTAAAGCGATCGCACCTTTATCCAAGAGTGCGGGACAGCATGCCGTCAATGTGTACAGCTCAGGCCGGATGGTTGCAAGAGGTACAGTGACTGAGATGGGAGTGGTCACAAAATGGAGTGAGCTCGTTTCGAAAGGGAGCAATATCTGGGTGGTGGGATACGATGGTATCCAGCGCGAAGCTTACGTGAAGTCCGTGTATTTAGAATACGATTTAGCGTTGCTTGATTACGGTGATGGGCTGCCAGCTGTAGATTTTGAGAAAATTTCTGATGATAAAGTCGGTGAATTTGTTTTTGCGGTAGGGCCAGCGAAGGAGGCTCATGGTTTTGGGGTCGTGAGTGTGGCTCCGCGTAGTTTACGTGAAACTGACAAGGCTTACTTGGGCGTCCGGATGGATTTTAATCCAGTGCAAGGAGGAGGTGTTCGGTTAGAGTCAGTGGAGCGCGGAGCACCTGCAGCTCAAGCGGGGTTGTTAGGTGGCGACATAATCAAAACGGTAAATGGCACTGAAGTGGATGGAATCTACGAATTAGGAAATGTGCTGCAGCAAATGAAGCCTGGTGAGCTTGCTAAGCTTGAAATTAAGCGTGCTGAGAAGGATTACGAGACGGAGGTAGTTCTGGGTGCGCGGCGTGATGAAATGAAGCAATTTTCTCCAGAGCGGATGAAGCAGATGGAGCGAATGGGCGGTAGTGTGAACGAGGTCGCCGAGGGGTTTCCTGAAGTTCTGCAAAGCGATATGCAAGTAAGGGCGATTGATGCAGGTGGGCCGGTGTTTGACATTGACGGAAATTTCGTTGGTGTAGTGGTCGCTAGAGCTAGCCGTATCAAGACGTATATTATCCCTCCATCTCAACTGTTTGAGCAGCTTAAAAAGCAGCCAGATATGACAGCGGGAGTCAATAAACTGGAGAGAAAGCGTCAGCAATTACAAAGGCAAGCGCAACTAGGACGTGCGGCTGATACTGAGGAGGTGCAGCGCTTACGAGCGATTATCGAGCAAGCTCAAGAGAGGATTTTAGAACTAGAGCAAGCAGAGTGATTATTCTGAGTGAATGTCTTCGATGGAGAAGCTTTTGCGTTCTCCATGGGCATTCACTTGGTAGAATTTTTTTGATTCGCTATCGTAGGCGGTGAGGTATCCGCCATCGAAGACATTTGTATCGATGCAGAGGGTGTTGTTGTGCAGTCTCGGGCTGCCATCTATTTGTCGTGTGTGACCACACACGACGAGTTTGCCAGAATGATGCGCTTTGGCCGTGTGGAAACGCAGGTTCATGAGGGTTTCAGCTTTTTGTTGGACCATAGGGAGTGAGGGGATAAGGCCTCCATGGACGCAGATAAGATCTTCGGTTTCGTAGAAAAATGGTGAATTTTCGAGGAATTCCCAATGGCTGCGAGGCACATTTTCTAGATCATCTTGATAGGATGCTAAAGTGGCTCGTCCTCCAAGTTCGGGTTTGAGCCAAAATTTATAGAGAGCTGGGTCAGCTTGGACATTTTCTAAATAAGCATCGTGGTTGCCTTTTAGGTGGACCAGCTCGTGTGAGTTTTTAAGCTGAATGAGGAAATCGAGAACTCCCTTCGAGTTTTCACCGCGATCAATGTAGTCGCCAAGTGTGACGATGGTTTGCTCAGCACTTGGTTGGGCGAAGTCGAGCAGGTTTTTAAGTTGGAAGAGGCAGCCGTGGATGTCACCAATAATGAGAGCCATGTCCTAGTCTTGATGAGCTTGGCAATGATTGAAAGGACAGATTGGTGAATATATTTAATACAGGAACCCAATGTGGAAAAATCTATGAATAAACTTTCTGCGACTTGCAGAATTCTAGAATGGCTGTTAGGTTATCCCGCTATGAAAACAAAAACACTATTAGTAACAGCACTAGCATTCAGCATCCCAACATCTTTTGTGTTGGCCGAAGCATCCAGTTCTATGGAGAAACCTGCCAAAACAGAGAAAAAGGGAGACAAGAAAAAGTTTGAAGACGTAACAGTTGACGAACTGAAAGCTGCAGTGGACGCAGGAACTGTCACAGTGATTGACGCGAACGGAGCGAAATCCTATGAATCTGGTCATGTACCAGGCGCTCTAGAATACGGAGCGATCAAGGATGACTTGGCCGCTTCCCTTCCTAAAGACAAGGACGCCTTGATTGTGGCATACTGTGGTAGCCCTAAATGTGGCGCATGGAAGAAAGCTGCAGTAGCGGCTAAAAAGCTTGGTTACACCAACGTGAAGCACATGAGTGCTGGTATCAAAGGTTGGAAAGACGCAGGCCAAGAGACTGAATAATCCAACAAACTGAAACGGTAATTTAAGCGACTTTCCAGTGTGTCAAGATGACTGCTGGAACAGTCGCTTTTTTCGTGATGCCTATATCACCCTCTTAGTTATTTCGCAGTTTTAGCGACTTTCTTAGCTGCTTTTTTCTTATTGGGTTTAATGCGAATGCGGAATTGATTCTCACTGTGCTTCGTTTCGATTTTTGGAATGGCTTTTGCGAGATCAGAGAGTTTGGCGTGTCCCCAGCTGCGGGAGTCGAAGTCGGGTGCGACGTTGTTGATGTGCTGTCCTACGCCACCGAGCGAGGCCCAGCCGGAGTCGTCGCTAGTGGCATCGATGGCTGCTTTAAAATAGTTAAATAGCTTTGAATCGGTGACGGGTTTGGCTGAAGAGTTGGAGCTTTCGTCGGCTTGTAAGAGTTCGAGATAGATGAACTTGTCGCAGGTTTCGACGAATGGTTTTGGCGTTTTTTTCTGACCGAAGCCGTAAACTGTGAGTGATTGTTCGCGGATGCGTGCAGCCAGCGGGGTGAAATCAGAATCGCTTGAGACGAGACAGAACCCGTCGAAGCGGCCAGTGTACATCAGATCCATGGCATTGATGATCATGGCGATGTCCGTGGCATTTTTGCCAGTAGTGTAGGCGAATTGTTGGATCGGCTGAATCGAGTGGTCGAGCAGAGAGTCTTTCCAGCCGCTGAGTTGGTTGCTGCTCCAGTCGCCATAAATGCGGCGCACGCTTGCGGTGCCAAATTTAGCGATCTCTTCCATGATGAAGGGAATGGATTTGGGCGGCGTGTTGTCCGCATCGATTAAAACAGCGAGGCGCGGGGTGTGGTCAAAACTTTGAGACATTGGCACGTTATTAAGAAAAATGAGGGGTTTTGTCGAAGATATTTACTTTGCTTAAATGTTAGCTGGCACTTTATAGAACCAGGTAGTGTTGTCGCTTGACCCTAACGATCTGACAGATAGTTTGAACTTGTATGAAAACCCATTTAATTGCTGCAGGTGTCGTATCTTTTTTTATTCCAACATCATCATTGTTCGCAGATGCTATAAAAATCCCAAAGACTCCAGATGTATCTAAAATCGCAGACAATCAGGTCGATAAAGCTCAGAAAAAAGCTGAAAAGAAGGCTGATGAACATATCGATAAAGCTGAGAAAAAAGTGAAAGACGAAGTTGAAGAAAAGGCTGGAGATACAGGCAAAAAAGTGAAGAAAGGTAAGAAAACTGCAGACGCTATTCAAGCGATCACAAAATAGTGAAATCTGAGTGGCTATTGGCCATTCGAACTTACCAGAAATGAAGCATACGGCTTGCTTGTATAGAAGATATACAGCAGGTCGTTTTTTGTGAGGAAGTTGGTGGATAAGTGAACTACAAGCGCATCATCGTGAACTTTGTTTTGCATATCTGAAAATTGCGTGTAGAGCTGCGCGACGGCGATACACATTGGGTCTCATGATTGTTCTGAGCGGGTGGGAGGTTGCCCTAACGAATAAACGATTATGAAAAAAATATTTACTCTCATTGATGAGAAAAAGAAGCCAGCACGTATGGTCGAAGCTGCAAAAAGTACCATCAATAAGTACATCAAGCGTGAGCGGAACAAGAAGTTGCCAGAAGGCTTCGACTATGTGGACTTTGACTGCAAATTTGGCTATGAAGCTGATGAAGCGAGCGAGATCCACCTCTCTAAGCTTTTTAAAGCGATCGATGGAGCGGAGCAGGATGAAGTGGAGTCCTTCTATGTAGAGGTGCTCCCAGTTGGCCGAGTACGCGGTAAGTAGCTCGCGGCCGATGGAGGCGTGAGAGAGGTGTTTTTGGTTTGCGGAGTGTCGAAGGTCAAAAGGTCGCATGTCCTAGGATGCATCGCGTGGTCGCGATGAACAGAGGGCGAAACCACCAGATTTTGCTGATAGGACTTTGGACTTTTCGACTTGAGACAGTTGGGTGGCTTGCGAAGACCTTCTTCTGTACGCGCGAAGTGTCTAAGGTCTGAAAGGTCGAATGTCTTAGCATGCATCGCGTGGTCGCGATGGGGCGCTAGTTTGCGGCCTGCACTTCTGCGGCTGCTTTTTTCATCTCTTTGAGACGGAGCTGGCCGCAGGCTGCGTCGATGTCGTGGCCTTTTTCGAGGCGCATGGTGGTCATGACGCCTCCTTGCTTTACTTTGTCGCGGAAGCGCTTGCAGTGTTCGTCTGATGGACGTTCCCACTCGAGACCTTCAACGGTGTTGTAGGGGATGAGGTTAACGAAACCACCGAGGTTTTTCGCTTTTTCGGCTAGAATTTTTGCCTGTTCGAGCTCGTCGTTGATTCCCTTGATGAGAATGTATTCAAGGGTGATGCGTTGGTTGTTTTTACTGGCGAAGTAGTGGAGGGCATCGAAGAGTTCATCGACCTGCCATTTCGAGTTCACTGGCATGATTTTGTCGCGGACTTCGTTGGTAGCACCGTGGAGTGAGATGGCGAGTGAGACTTGGTTTTCACGCTCAGCGAGCTTGCGGATCATCGGGACGAGACCTGAGGTGGAGACGGTGACTGAGCGTGGAGCGAGATGGAGCCCCCAGTGGCCAGTGATGATGTCGAGTGCTGGGTTGAGGTTTTTGAAATTGGCGAGGGGTTCGCCCATGCCCATGAAAACGACATTGGTGATGTGTTTACCTGAGTGCTCGCGAATGGCGACGAGCTGGCTGATGATTTCAGCAGTGGTGAGATTGCGGGTGAGTCCATCGAGCCCAGAGGCACAGAATTTACAGCCATACGCGCAGCCGACTTGAGAAGAAACACAGACGGTCATGCGCTCAGAGCGCGTTCCATCTTCGAGCGGAGTAGCGGGGATGAGGACGGACTCGATGTAGCGCCCATCACAGAGCTGGAAAAGGTACTTCCGCGTGGTGTCTTCCGAGCCTTGGACTTTGACAATCTGTGGGAGGTCGATGTTGAAGTGTTCAGTGAGGAGGTCTCGGTAGCGCTCGGTGATAGAATGGATTTTTGAAAAATCGCGCACATCATTTCGGTACACTGCTTCCATGACTTCCTTAGCATGAAAGGCGGAACCTCCGTGCTCTGTGAAAAATTCTGTAAGTTCGTCTCGAGTGATTCCGAGGATGTTTTGTTTCGCGCTCACGTGCTTGTGGTGGCAGGGATTGTAGAAAAAATCACGCCTTTTTTCAGCCAAGCAGTTTTCTGTATACGGCTCAGAGTTGTGTACGCATCGCAAAAACGGTGAAAGGAAGACCGCACGCAGGAGTGCGGCCTTAGCATGTATTTTGTATAGAGTCGCGTGTGGGAAAATTTTTAATGAACTGTGATGAGGGGATTATCTTCGCGGCCTCGGAGCCAGCCAGTAAGGCTCATGCGCGGACGCGCAGCGGGGAGCACTTCGTGCCAAAAGTCAGCACTGCGGAAGATGATGATAGATCCTGCGTGGGGGAGAAAATCGATGGAGGGACCACGAATGCCTTTTTGGAGGTCAGTGTAGAGTCTGAGCTGGCCACCATCGTTGTCAGACCAATCGGGATTGAGGTAGGCGATGATGGTGACTTGGCGAGTAGGGCTAATGCGGTGTTGGTCGAGGTGTGGTTTGTAGAATCCCCCTTCGGGGTAGCGAGCTAGGTGGCCTTCGTAGGATTCAAGGGGGAGAAAGAGCGCGCGTCTGAGGTGCTGGCTGATTGTCTCCATCAGAGCGAGCCAATCAACGACGACAGGGGACGGGTCTTGGGGTTCAAGCCAGAAGATGGAGTCCGAGCGGATCTCTGAGCGGACTTCGAGGGCGAGTCCTTTACCGATGCCGGCGCGTGTGAGTGCATCGGCTCTCTCCTTTTCTTCAAGTAGTTCGGTGAGGTTCTGAATGAAGGATGGCTGGATGGCGTCCTCGAGGTAGAGATAACCGGGATCAATAAGCGCAGTGGCAATTTGATCAAGTGGATTATCGAAGTTGAATGCGCAGTCAGTAGATGCGCGAAAGATATCCTTCATATATTTTATTACAGGCTCGGGATATGGAAGGGTTCCGAGTTGATTTGCAAGTTCAATGTGTGAGGATTGGAAAGGTTTGAGGAGTGTTGCTTTTTCGGATGATCAGAGATAATCGTGCCAGCCTGTGATTGCGGTGACCTAGGGTGAGAGTTTGCTCATGAGTGAGCCTGCTCGGTCAAGGTGTGAGTTTTTCGTGGGTTGTGGGAGGGACGGTTTTCCGCAACTGTCCGGTTGATTGCGGGTCTTGGTAGTGAAAAGCTATGATTGAGTGTCGGAGGTCGCTTTTGTGGAGTATGGTGACTCTGGTCTAGGAAAGAGGATCGCGACCACGCGTGATGTGGAGAGGTCTTAGGCCTTAGATAGACCTCAACCCTCTCGCAGCTTTTCGTTGTTTGAGCTGTTTAACGTGCTGTTTAGCCGCTTGGGGTTTGTTTGTGACAGTTTGCTTGAGAATCTCTAGGCAATGGGTGAGTTCAGATTCTGTGAGTAGTTCCTTCTGATGCCCTTTGATGAAGGAGGGAAGACCGTGGGTGAGGACGTTTTCAGGTAATTTCGTTTTGAGGGTGCAGTCGCCAACGAAGTAAACGAGGTTATGGAAGACTGATTTTTCGAGCTGGAGGAAGTGGATGAGGGCGTTGATGTGCAGGGCGTTTTGGTGGAGTGGGTTTTGGTGGAGTGGATTTTGAAATTTGTGCTTCTTTTTGTAGATTTGTTGCGTCCACGTGCGTTGCTTTTCACTACCGAAGATCCAGCCTTGGTAGTTCTTGGTTTCGATGACAAAGAGTCCGAAGCGTGAGACGACGAGGTGGTCGATGTGGGTCGTTCCCTTGCCATCGGGGCGGGGAAGGTAGAAGTCGTGGAAAAGGTGGTAGTCTGTGGCTGGCAGCCGCTTGAGGGCTCGGTTGACTAATTGTTCGCCGAACCAGCCTTTGACACTGGGAAGGCGGAAGATTTTGAGCGCGATTATGATGAGAAGAATCCACCAATATTTCGAGAGGAAGGTGGTGAATAGAGTCGTGATGTCGATGGCGGAGAGTGTGGGAGGGAGCATATTAAATTATAAGTTGAGATCTCTGAGACCGCATGACTTGAGGTAGTTGTATGTACCCTCATAGAAATTGGGGTTTCTCGTTACGTCAGTCTCACAACCCTCAGGCACGAAGATGACCATTCCTTGGCGGGCTCTTGTTAGTAGCACCCGATAGGCGTTTCTGAGATAGAGTCGTTCTTCGAGTTTATTCACTCGCTGCCAGCTACTACCTTTAAACTTATGATGCTCCCATTCGTTATCGATATGCCGGAGGTCACCATCCCAGCAGACAACTGCCCAGTCAATTTCTAGTCCTTGGATATCAAACTGACTCGCAGCCAATTCTAGGAAATTGCTAGAACGTATGTCATGGTCAGGTCCTAGAAACCATTTGTCAGGTTCCACAGAAACTTTCATTTGAATGCCATGTGGTACGAGACGTTTGGCTCCGGCTGAGGCGACTAGGCCGATACGTTCACTACCACGTTTCATCTGAGTCACCCATTTCTTAGCCGCAACTATATCTCTTGTTATATATATATCGGGTAGTTGTCTTGTAATTGAGCAATGAGCGATTGAGCGCTTTTGGTATCGTTAGAAATGACTCTGTTGATGAATAGTGAGAGGCTCTCCGCTCGGAAAGAGCGCATCGATACTGATAGATGTAATGAAGTGTTTGCTTCTGAGTTGTTAGGAAGAAGTGTAGTCAGTGAGTTTGAATGTGTGTACTCTGGAGTATCTAGTTCAGGCGAATAGTGAGTCTGCCAATCGGACTCGAGACCTGAAACTGCGGCGAGCCACTCGGGGAGACCAGCCTCCCCATCATTAATTTCCTGTCCGCCGCCAATTAAGGCAACTACGACACACCATTCTTCATGGCGATCCATCACATCTAGTAGGAACTTAGGCTCTGATTGGTCAAAGTCTTCAACTCCCTTTTTCGCCTTCATAAATTTGGCAGCTTTCTCTTTAGTCCAAGCTCGTTGGGCTTCATCGAAAATTACCACTTTTTCAATAGGTGCGTCAGGCCTAGTAAGATGGTCATCTCTGAAATGGTGAATATTCTGGATGAATGCAGATGTTTCGCGTCGAGCAGTTGAGAGGTGTACGCCAGTTCTCGACTTTTTATCTTGAGCGAGTGCTGTTTGAAGCACCTCTACAAGTGGTCCGTTTCCTGAAAGAAATACAGCATGCTCATTCGCATGATGCTGTTGTCTTGAAGTCGCCAAATTAAGACCTGCGAGAGTTTTACCAGCTCCAGGGACACCGGTGACAAAACAGATTGCTTTTCGCTTATATTTTTTTGAATCGGCTATGACTTTATCGATGAAACTTGATGTGGCGGCTAAGTTGGTAGCTTCAGCATCATTTCGCGAAATATCATCTACTCGATGCTCACGGTAGAGTACTTGAGCTGCTTCAATAATGGTAGGTGTGGGCTTGTATTTCGCATTTATCCAGGTTGAGGGGTGGATAATGTTAGGCGGGCTTGGCTCAGCACATACGGCTTCAATGAGCTCTTTAAGCCCACTTGAGTTTATGCAGAGGCAATCTGCGATTTTGTCTTCTGAATAGTTGAGAAGAATTTCGTCAGAGTGGCTGGACTCAGTGGCAACGAGCACAGGAATGAGACGCGCTTCATGACTGGCACCATGGAAGTTCTTGAGATCTAGAGCGTAATCGATAGTCTGAATTTTGTCCTGATTGTTATACTTAGATGAACCACATTTGAACTCTAAGATGATGATGTGGTTGTTGATAAGTAGGACGCAATCGCAGCGTTTACCCATGCGGGGAATCGTATATTCGAAAAGAATATGTCCCTGTGACACGGAGGTTAAACTTGTCTGTAGATTAGTTATCTGATGTTGCCATGCAGTTCTTTGTTCAAGTGTTAGTTCGAACGTATTTGCCGCAGCTAACTCTCCTAAAATGGCATCCTCTGAACTCGATAGGAACTCATCGATTGAGGCAGAGTAATAGAACCTATTCACAACCTAATAGAGTGAGGGGAGAAACCTTCAAGGCTTTTGCAATGGCGACTACTTCGAAGTCTGAGACTCGGCGTTTTTGCGTTTCAATTTTGGCGATAGCAACACGGTCGAGTTCTACGCCTTGGCGTTGTACTTTCGCGGCTAAAGCTTCTTGAGTTATTTCGGGAGATTGCTGAGCTCTCAACCTTGCGATGATAGAACCGCAAAGGTTTTTTGACGCACTATTCATGTTCTAATTTAGAACATAAATACCAGTTGTGATTGTTCCAAAATAGAACAAATGATACTTATAGTCCGTGGACGTTAGCTGGGTCTTAGATAGACTGGAGTGATGTCTAAAATAGCCGCTAATTTAGAGCTGAAGCTAGAAGAGCTTGATTTGATGAGTGAACTCTTGCAGGAACGAATCGAAGAGTGGGAAAGAGCGCTTCGTGAGGTGGGTAGAGGTGAGGCATCGCTTAATGAATTGATCGATTGCGATTCTGAAGTGGACGCTGAATATCAATTAGAGGTTTATCGCCAACTGGAGAACAGGCTAGGGACTCTTCAACAAGTGAACAGACGTAATACTGTTGAATTCATTGACGAAACGTCGTTGTATCGCCCTGAGCAAAGTGTTGAGTTGCTACGCGTGAGAGATAAATATGGAGTTGATAGTATCGTCGATGCCTTAGAAAGTAGGCATGGTGTCTATTTTCTCTACACCGATCTCGAGTCCTTGGTAGATAGTTTTGTGCAAGGTAAAGATTCAGTGTTGCGCTTTGAGTGTCGTAAGGAGTTAGAGCTCTTTCTTAATTATTGGAAGGTGTAGGTATTCCGAATTTGAGGAATGTGTTAGGCAGTTGGAATTGTGTCACGTGGGGTGTTTTTAAATGAAATCATTCCTTTTTGAGGTGCGTCTCGGTTGAGTGGAGAATCAGGGGGAGGGACGGAGCTTTGCGAGAAAGAAGAGTTTTAATGGCTTTGAAGGTGCGTGCTCAGCTGGACTGTTTGGAAAACCATCCCTGCCTGGGATGAGGTGATGCGTAGGCCTTAGAGTGATTGAGGAGAATTGGTGGTTGGGCTGAGGGAGCGTGAGGTTTTAGGATAGTTCTAGGGGGCTGGAGTGGTGTTTGTTTTCTAGTCGGAGGAGGAATTCTTTGTTGGTGGTTCCTCCGGCGTAGCCAGTGAGGGAGCCATTTTTTCCGATGATGCGGTGGCAGGGGATGAAGATGGAGAGTGGATTACGCCCATTGGCTGCGCCGATGGCTCGGACGGCTTTGGGATTATTAAGTTCTTGTGCGATGTCGCTGTAGCTGGCGGTTTGGCCGTAGGGGATTTCGAGCAGGGCGTTCCAGACGCGGAGTTGGAATGGAGTACCAGTAGGGGTGAGTGGGGTGTGGAAGTGGGTGAGTGTGCCGTCGAAGTAGGATTGGAGTTCGCGGGTAGCTAGTTTGAGGATGGGGTGGTTAGCATTTTTCTGCCACTGCGGGTCGGTGTGGGCTTGTTGGTTGGCGTGGTCGACGGCGACGAGTCCTGTTTCATGCGCTCGAAGACGTAGGGTGCCGATGGGGCTTTGGTAGTGGGTGTATTCGATGTGCATGCGTTTGGCTTTTTGGGATGGGGGGCGCTGGGGGATGAAGGTCTGGAGGTAGTTTTTGCGGAGTCTGGTGACTCCGAGGTAGAAAAGTGGATCGTGACCAGGCGATGTGGAGTGGCTGTGGACCTTAGGCTTTCGACACGTGGTTCCGATGGAAGTTCGAGTTGATGGGGTTTATGGAAGGGATGATGGATGCGTTTTTTGTTCCGTGTTCAGCTGGACGGTATGGAAGGCCGTCCCTATCCTGTTGCGAGGATGAGCGTCCGAGATGTTTAGGCGGTGGGTTTTGCCTCAGCACTGTCAGCTGGACGATTAGGGGAATCGTCCAGTCGTTTTGTGAGAGCCTTCGTATGGGGGGATTAGGATTTGGCGTTGTCGAGGATTTGGTTGAGGACGTAGGGGAGAATGCCGCCGTTGAGGTAGTAGTCGGCTTCGGCGGGGGTGTCGATGCGGACGATGAGTGGGATCTCGAAGGTGTCGCCTGAGGCTGGGGTGACGACGAGGGTGGCATCTTGTGCAGGTTTGAGAGGGCCGGCTAGACCAGTGATGCTGAAGGTGGCGTCGGCGAGTTTGACTATTTTATCGTAGTCGGCTTTGTCCTTAAAGTTAAGTGGCAGCACGCCCATGCCGATGAGGTTGGAGCGATGGATGCGCTCAAAGGATTTGGTGATGACGGCGGAGACGCCGAGGAGGCGGGTGCCTTTGGCGGCCCAGTCGCGGGAGGATCCCATGCCGTAGTCTTCACCACCGATGACGATGAGGTCTGTACCGTCTGCTTTGTAGGCTTGGGCGGCATCGTAAATGAAGGCAGGTTTGCCATCGCCTAATGCTGCGATTTCTTTATCTGGGGCAGGGACATCAGAGGGGCCGAAGTACTGGGTGTAGCCGCCTTCGGTGCCGTCGCACATGAGGTTTTTGATGCGTACATTGGCGAAGGTGCCACGGGTCATTACTCGATCATTGCCGCGGCGTGAGCCGAAGGAGTTGAACGATGCTTTTTCGACGCCGTGTGCGAGCAGGTATTGTCCTGCTGGCGATGAGGGAACAATGGATCCTGCTGGCGAGATGTGGTCGGTGGTGACGGAGTCGGCAAAGATGCCGAGCGGGCGAGCATTGACGATGTCCACGGCTTCGGTCGCTGGAGTGCGGGAGAAGCCATCGAAGAATGGCGGGTTCTGGATGTAGGTCGAGTCATCTTGCCAAGAATAGATGTCGCCAGTGTCGGATTCGATTTCGACCCAGTTTTGGTTAGCGGTGTCGAGGTTGCTGTAGAGGGTGTTGAAGACTTCAGGAACGAGTGCAGAGTCGATGACAGCCTTGAGGTCGTCGATGCTTGGCCAGATGTCTTTGAGATAGACGTGGTCGCCATTTTTGTCAGTACCGATGGGATCGTTGGTGAGGTCTAGGTCGACGCGGCCCGCGAGTGCGTAGGCGACGACGAGTGGTGGCGACATGAGGAAGTTGGCGCGGATGGATCCGTGGACGCGGGCTTCGAAGTTGCGGTTGCCCGAGAGGACAGACGCGCAGACGAGGTCGCCTTTAGCGATGCCTTCTTCGATCGCTGGGTGGAGCGGGCCGGAGTTACCGATACAGGTGGTGCAGCCGTAGCCGACGGTTTGGAAGCCGAGTTTATCGAGTTCGGGTTGGAAGCCAGTTTTATTGAGATAGTCGGTGACGACGCGTGAACCTGGTCCGAGTGAGGTTTTGACGTAGGGGGCGATTTTGAGGCCGAGTTCGTTGGCTTTTTTTGCGACGAGCCCCGCAGCGAGCATGACGCTCGGGTTAGAGGTGTTGGTGCAGGAAGTGATGGCGGCGATGAGCACCGAGCCGTGCTTGAGTTGAGTGTCGATGGGTTCAAATGCTTCTGAGGCATCTACCTCTTCCGGAGCGGGGCGGTTGTTGGTCATTTCCGCTTTGTCGCGCTCGGCACCAGGAGTAGGGTTGTCTAGTAAGGAGCCGATGGCGACACCTGCTGGCTCTGGCATATTGATATCGATGGTGGTAGCGCGCGAGTCTGAACTACGGCCGAAACCACCTGCTGCGGTGGTGGCGGTGAAGAGTTCTTCGAATTTCACTCCAAGTTTAGGAACGTCGATACGGTCTTGAGGGCGTTTGGGGCCCGAGACGGCGGGGACGATGGTGGAGAGGTCGAGGCTGAGGTCGTCGGTGTAATCGATGTCACCTTTGTCTGGAATGCCCCACATTTCTTGTGCTTTGAAGTAGTTTTCGACGGTGTCGCAGACTTCTTCTGGGCGGCCAGTGCCACGCAGGTAGGCTATAGATTCTTCATCGACTGGGAAGAAGCCCATGGTGGCGCCGTATTCGGGTGCCATGTTGGCGATGGTGGCGCGGTCGGGGAGTGAGAGTGCTTCAGCGCCGGGACCGTAGAATTCGACGAACTTGCCAACGACGCCGTGGGCGCGGAGGATTTCGGTGATACGGAGTGTGAGGTCAGTGGCGGTGACGCCTTCGTTGAGTTTTCCATGAAGGTAGACGCCGACGACTTCTGGAACGAGGAAGGTAACGGGCTGGCCGAGCATGCCAGCTTCGGCTTCGATGCCTCCAACTCCCCAGCCAACGACGCCAAGGCCATTGATCATTGTAGTGTGTGAGTCGGTGCCGACGAGCGTGTCGAAATAGTGAGTTCCTTCATTTTCGAGTACTCCTTTAGCGAGGTACTCGAGATTGACTTGGTGGACGATGCCGATGCCTGGTGGGACGACGCTGAAGGTATCGAAGGCTTGTTGGCCCCATTTGAGGAATTGGTAGCGCTCTTTGTTGCGGATAAATTCGATTTGCAGGTTGCGGTTGAGCGCCTGCTGGGAGCCAGCGAAGTCGACTTGGACGGAGTGGTCGATAACCAGATCGACGGGGACAAGTGGTTCAACGAGAGCTGGGTCAGCGCCTGCATCGGCTGCAGCATTGCGCATGGCGGCAAGGTCGACGACAAGAGGGACGCCGGTGAAATCCTGAAGGACAACGCGACCTACGGTGAAGGGAACTTCGTAAGAGCCGGGAGATGGAGCGTTCCAGTTGGCGAGGTTTTTGACGTCTTCTTCGGTGACTTTACGTCCGTCGCAGTTACGCAGGACGGATTCGAGGACGATACGGATGGAGACTGGGAGGCGCGAAATGTTAGGGAAGCCTTGTTCAGCGAGAGCTGGGAGGGAGTGGAAGTGGCCTTCGGCTCCGGAGCCTGTAATGAATGATCTGAGAGTGTCTAGTGCCATGGTATTTTTATTAGGTTTCTATCAGATTAGCTGAGAAAGGATGAGAACACAAATATCCATTGGGGGTTTCTTGGGTGGAAGGTGGAAGGCGAGTCTGCGGCGAATGCTAAATCGTCAATGTTGAGTCTTAGTTGGCTGGAATATGGTATTTTTTTCTGGGTGGTATGAATGGATCTAATTTGTGGGCTGGTGAGAGCTTAAAATTTTCTTGAGTTTTGCTTGCATCGGTAGAGAGTTGCCGCGAATTCATGAGCTTGTATTTAGACTACTTAAACGAAATCGAGGATCGCAAGGACCAAGGGTTGCATCCTAAACCAATTGACAGCGCTGAGCTGTTAAGTGAGATCATAGCACAAATTAAAGATACGGAGAACGAACACAGAAAGGATTCACTCCATTTCTTTATTTATAACACTTTACCAGGGACAACCAGCGCTGCTGGAGAGAAGGCCCAATTTTTAAAAGACATCATCCTCGGCGTTTCCGCAGTGGAGGAGATCACTCCGGAGTTCGCATTTGAGCTGCTCGCTCACATGAAGGGTGGGCCATCGATCGGAGTGCTTCTAGACCTAGCGCTCGATAATGATGTATTAGTCGCGAAGCAGGCTGCTGAGGTTTTGAAGACTCAGGTGTTCTTGTACGAGGCGGATATGGAGCGCATTGAAGCAGCTTATAAGGCTGGCAATGAGATTGCAAAAGATCTTCTCGAGAGCTATGCGAAGGCTGAGTTCTTTACTAAGCTTCCTGATGTGCCTGAAGAGATTAAAGTGGTCACTTACATCGCTGGTGAGGGTGATATTTCTACAGATTTACTTTCTCCTGGTGGTGAGGCGCACTCACGTTCTGACCGTGAACTTCACGGTAAGTGCATGATTACTCCAGAAGCACAGGCTGAAATTTCTCAGCTCCAGGCTGACAATCCCGGCGCACGCGTTATGTTGATCGCTGAGAAGGGAACCATGGGAGTGGGCTCATCCCGTATGTCAGGCATTAACAACGTGGCACTGTGGGCCGGCCATCAGGCGAGCCCGTACATTCCATTTGTAAACATTGCTCCAGTAGTAGCTGGTACTAATGGTATTTCGCCAATCTTCCTTACTACTGTCGGTGTTACTGGCGGTATCGGTATCGATCTCAAGAACTGGGTGAGAAAGACAGATGCCGATGGCAATGTCATTCGGGACGAAGAAGGTGAGCCAGTGCTAGAAGAAGCTTATTCTGTAGCGACTGGAACTGTTCTTACAATCAATACTGTTAAGAAGAAGCTTTATAACGGCGACAAAGAGCTGGTGGACGTTTCCTCTGCATTTACTCCACAAAAAATGGAGTTCATGAAGGCTGGCGGTTCTTATGCGATCGTTTTCGGTAAGAAGCTTCAAACCTTTGCCGCTCAGACACTCGGTACAGAAATGCCAGTGGTTTACGCTCCGTCTAAGGAGACTTCGAAGCCAGGACAAGGGCTCACGGCTGTTGAGAAAATTTTCAATCGCAATGCTGTTGGCGTAGCGAGTACTGATCCACTTCATGCAGGTTCCGACGTGCGTGTGGAAGTTAATGTGGTCGGTTCTCAAGATACGACTGGTCTGATGACCTCTCAAGAACTTGAGGCAATGGCTGCTACTGTGATTTCTCCGATCGTTGACGCTGCCTACCAATCTGGTTGCCACACGGCTTCTGTTTGGGACAAGAAGGCTCAGGCGAACATTCCGAAGTTGATGAGTTTCATGCATAAGTTTGGCCTCATCACTGCGCGCGACCCTAAGGGTAAATATCACGCGATGACTGACGTGATTCATAAGGTGCTCAACGACCTCACTGTGGACGACTGGGACATCATCATCGGTGGTGACTCTCATACCCGTATGTCAAAAGGTGTAGCTTTCGGTGCCGACTCTGGAACTGTGGCGCTTGCGCTTGCAACTGGTGAAGCCACCATGCCAATTCCTGAGTCTGTGAAGGTGACCTTCAAAGGTGAAATGCAGAAGCACATGGATTTCCGTGATGTAGTGCACGCAACTCAGCTACAGATGTTGCAGCAGTTTGGTGGTGACAATGTGTTCCAAGGTCGAATTATCGAGGTACACATCGGCACGCTGCTCGCTGATCAGGCATTTACATTTACTGACTGGACTGCAGAGATGAAGGCGAAAGCATCCATCTGTATTTCTCAAGACGAGACACTCATTGAGTCACTTGAAATCGCAAAGAGCCGTATTCAGATCATGATCGATAAGGGTATGGACAATGATCTTAAAGTGCTCCAGGGCCTCATCGACAAGGCGAATAAACGCATTGAGCAGATCAAGTCTGGTGAAAAACCACCACTTGCTCCTGATACTGACGCGAAGTACTTTGCTGAGTTGGTTGTTGATCTCGATGTGATCAATCAGCCAATGATTGCTGATCCAGATGTAAATAACGAAGATGTCTCTAAGCGCTACACGCACGACACGATTCGCGATCTTGATTTCTACGGTGGTGAGAAGCACGTGGATCTCGGTTTCGTAGGTTCTTGTATGGTGCACAAAGGTGACATGAAGATCCTTGCTCAGATGCTTAAGAATCTGGAAGCGCAGCAAGGTGATGTGAAGTTCAATGCGCCACTCGTGGTCGCAGCACCGACGTATAACATCATTGATGAGCTGAAGGCTGAAGGTGACTGGGACATTCTCCAGAAGTATTCAGGTTTCGAATTCGACGACGATGCACCAAAGAGCACAGCGCGTACTGAGTACGAGAACATGATGTATCTCGAGCGTCCAGGTTGTAACCTCTGCATGGGTAATCAGGAGAAGGCTGAAAAGGGGGACACCGTGATGGCAACATCTACACGTCTCTTCCAAGGCCGCGTGGTGGCTGACTCTGACCGTAAGAAGGGTGAATCACTGCTCGGTTCTACACCGCTGGTAGTTCTCTCCGCGATTCTTGGGCGCATTCCAACAATCGAGGAATACAAGGCGGCTGTTGAGGGAATCAACCTCACAAGCTTTGCTCCACCAGTAGCTGAGCTTACTGCTTAAGTTTAGCTATAGATTCAATTTAGAGTGCGGTTCGGAAACGGGCCGCACTTTTTTGTTTTATGGGGGAGAGGGGGTAGCATCGAAAGATGCTAAAATTTCGGAAAACGCATGAATGATGATGAGGTTTTAGTAGCAATGGCTTTCAGTTAGAAAACATCACGACCACGCGATGCTGGTATGACCTTGGACTTTAGACACACCGTATCCCATTGCGGTGCTCGGATCTTCATAGTGTTGTAGCTTTTCTAATTGTAGTTTCAGTAATTATTGAAAATAAAAATCTTTACATTCAGTGCTGTTTTCACTAATTACTGAAAGTATAAACATGAGTGAGCAATTCAAAGAATCAAAGGATGCGTTTATTGCGCAGTGGGGAGCACTGGGGAGCAGTTGGGGAATTAGCCGGACAATGGCTCAGGTGCATGCTTTGTTGATGGTGAGCCCTGAACCAATGAGCACCGACGAGGTGATGGAGGAGTTAGTGATTAGCCGTGGCAATGCACATACAAATCTGAAGGAGCTGGTTGGCTGGGGATTGATTCGGATCGTTGTAAAAAAGGGAGAGCGAAAGGAGTTCTTCGAAGCGGAAAAGGATGTGTGGAAGATGTTCACGCTTGTGCTGAAAGAACGCCAGCGCCGTGAGATCGATCCAGCACTCACTTTGCTACAAGAATGTGCGGAGAATACTGAGGATGATAAGACTGCTGAAGGGATGGCATTTCACAATCAAATGAAAGAGCTCGAAGAGTTCGCCCAGCTGGCCAGTAATGCTGGTGATAAGATTAGCCGATTGAAATACGGGCCGGCTCTTAAGCTAGCAGCGAAGCTATTAGGAGTGAGCAAGTAAGAATTTCAGAATAGAGGGAATATTTAGAAAATCTAGTTAGGCATGGAGTCTAGCTGTAACAGAAAGAAATAAAATGAATGAACAAATAGCTGTGTATTTTGTCTACATTATCGCCTGTATCGGGTTGACGGTGTGGGTGGCGAATACACTACATCAAAATGGTAGGGTGTTTCTGATAGAAGCATTTCGTGGTGACGAGGAGCGCGCTGACGCTGTGAATCATCTACTCAAAGTAGGGTTTTATCTTATCAACGTAGGCTTCTTTTTGCTGTTTCTTAAGACAGGAGAAAGACCAGAGGGTTTCGTAGGTGCGATCGAATACTGTGCGACTAAGCTTGGTTTCGTAACACTTGTGCTCGGTGGTATGCATTTCTTCAACATGTATAATTTTGATAAAATGCGCAAGAAGGGTAGAGCTCCGCATATCACTCAGCTTGCTGCTGCGGGTAAATAGCGCTTTTTATTTGAGTGTAACTTTCAATATTTACTGAAAATTCGGAAATGAAATTAGATGAAGAGGTAGAATGGGTGGAAGTCTACTATGATGGAAAGTGCGGTATGTGCTGCACTTTTCATGAATGGATCAATGCTCAAGAGCGCGCGAATGAGATTCGGTTCTTTCCTTATCAGGGCGTGGAAGCACAGCAGCATTTCCCTGAGCTCCATAGCTTAGACCCGGCTCGCGAGATGGTAGTACGTACTGCCAATGGTGGTATCTACCGAGCTGCGGAAGCTTGGGTCTGGTGTCTCTGGAGCTGTGTGAAGTACCGTGGCCTGGCTGAGAAGTTCAGCCATCCACGGCTACTTCCTCAGGTGCAGAAGCTGTGCCATCTGTTAGCTGCAAATCGGATCACACTGAGCAAGGTGTTCTTCCGTGGAAAGATGAAGCAGGTGACAGAGCAACTGCACCAGATGCCAGGGATCGACTGTGCTGAGGGCTGTGCGCTCCCGCAGACAATAGATAATGAAAGGGAACAGAAGGATGTTTGATCTGAAATTGTTCGTGCAGCTCGCAGGTGCAGCGCAGTTAGTTTTGGTGGCGGGGAGTGTGTTCATTCCTCGCTGCCTCAACTGGAAGGCTGATATGCCCCAGAGCAATACCTTGCTGAAGCAACTGTTCTGGACCTACGCAGTTTACATATTGGGCTGCCACTTCTTCTTTGGCTTAGTGAGTGTGATCGCTGCAGATGCTTTGATCGATGGTGGGCAGTTGGCAAGCTTGCTAAGTGGTCTGATGTGGTGCTGGTGGCTTGGCCGCCTTTGTCTACAGTTCTTCTGCTTTGATCGGAGCTGTATTCCGAAAACCCGTTTTAATGGGGTAGCCGAGGCTCTGTTAGTGATGCTCTTTATTTACCTCACAGTTGTGTACGGGTGGGTGTTCTGGAGGAATTTGTTATGATTGTTGTGGCACTGCTCTTGCTTCAGCTGATCGCTGCAAAGTGTGTGTTTGATCGTGTGGTCTTGCCACGCGTGGTGGTCTGGTGCATTCCTCTGTTGTGTTACGCTGGGGCACATTTTCAGTTGCTCAATACTCCTGCATTTTTGAGGATGGTGGCCTTGTGCTGTGTATTGATGGCTGGGATGAAATGGGTGGTGTATGCAGAGTGGCGGCGCACGGGTGGAGAAATTCTAAGCTGGAGCAGGTGGGGCTGCTTCGCATGCTTATGGTTTGGGATGGACCCTGCGCCTTGGACGCGTGTGCGTAGTCAGAAGCAATGGAGAAATGATTGCTTCTGGGGTGCGGGGTGTTTGTTCGTGGGTGTGCTAAGTGTTGCGCTACTTGCGTATTTCGATTGCACGCAGTTGCAGCTGCTATTTGTCACGATGAGTGTTGGGTTTCACTATGGAGCGCTGAGGCTGTTAGTGGCCTTTTGGAAGCAACAAGGCTATGGAGTACGCGCCTTGTTTAGAAATCCATTGGAGATGCGTGGTTTTGCTGATTTCTGGAGCAGACGCTGGAACTTAGCGTATTCACAGATGATGGCGCGGGCCGTACTAAGGCCGCTGCGTGCTGTGTGTGGTAGGCGCGGGGCCCAGTTTGGAGTGTTTGCCATTTCAGGAGTGCTGCATGAACTCGCAATCACGGTACCTGTGCAAGCTGGTTATGGAATGCCTACCTTGTTCTTCCTCTTGCAGGGAGTGGCAACAAGTCTAGAGAAGCAAGGAGGTCTGTGGATGGCTGTGCTGTGTGGAGTGAGTTTGGTGGTGGGCTTGCCCTTGCTCTTCCCTGAGACATTTGTGGAGGAGGTCATTTTACCCGCCCGTAACGTTCTTAAATTTTAATCAGTGAAAAACATGAAAACGATAGTGATAGTAGCAGCGAATGGATTTTTAGGCAGAGTGCTTTCTAGGTATTTTCTGCAACAAGGCTGGAATGTGGTGGGGATAGCACGCGAACCTTACGACCTGATCGATGGAGTGGATTTTGTCTATTGGGATGGAAAGCAGCTTGGTGAGTGGGCGGAGGCGCTGGAGTGGGTGGATGTGTTGGTGAATCTAGCGGGCCGTTCTGTGAACTGTCGCTACGGGGAGAGGAATAAGAAGGCGATTATGGACTCACGGGTGGGAACAACTCATCTGTTAGGAGAGGCAGTAAGAGGATGTAAAAATCCACCAAAGGTGTGGATCAATAGCAGCACGGCGACGATTTATCGACATGCAGAAGATCGTCCCCAAGGTGATGCTGACGGGGAAATCGGAACTGGGTTTTCTGTGGAAGTGGCTAAGGCCTGGGAAAAGGCCTTCATGCAACAAAATGTCGAGGGTGTGCGGCAAGTAGCGCTGCGCACTGCGATAGTTATCAGTGAGGAGGCAGAGACGGTCTGGACGGTGCTTCAAGGTTTAGCCCGGTACAACTTAGGCGGTAAGATGGGTAAGGGGACGCAGCGTGTGAGCTGGATCACGGATAATGACTTTGCGCGTGCTGTGGAATGGATCGCCCTGAAAGACAGTGCTAGCGGAACCTACAACGTGGCAGCTCCCCACCCCGTTACGAATACTGCCTTTATGCGACTGGTGCGAGAGAGTGTGGGTAAGCGTTTCGGTATTGCATCAAATCGGTGGATGTTAGAACTAGGTGCGTTTGTTAGACGCACAGAGATCGAGTTGATTTTAAAAAGCCGATGGGTGATCCCGACGAGGTTGTTAGAAGAAGGTTTTACCTTTGAGTATCCAACAATTGAGCAATGGATGGGAGGGGCTGATGGTCACTGATAAAGAGCTGGGCCTAACAAAGTCAGCAGCAGCTTGGCTGAGGAGCTTGCCAAGGGTTTTGATTCCGCCCGCATTGTTGACTGGGATATTCCTACTCTTGGTTAGTTGGCATATGGCTCTCTTCGCTGTTGTATACAGTGTAATGGTTCATTCTGCTTGCTACCTCATTATTGGAATGCCGTTGTTCCTATGTAAATGGGGTGATAGATATTCTAAACTGTGGAAGCTCCCTGATGCTCTTGTTTATGGTTTTTTATTTGGGGCGAGTGTCCCATGCGCCATCGCTATAATAAATGGAGACTTTACTTCAGGAGGGTACGTAGGAGTAATTTTCTATACTGGGATGTACGGCTTGTATACTGCATGGGCAGTGTTGAATGTGCGAAAGAAATTGTTGAAGGAGGAGATTGATGCCTGAGATCTATGTCAGGACAGAGATAGATGCGCCTATTCGAAGAGTGTTCGATTTGGCACGTAGTGTCGATCTACACATTGCCACAAACGATCGTTCTCATGAACGTGTGGTTGAAGGGAGGAGGAGTGGACTCATTGAATTAGGTGATCAACTTACTTGGGAGGCTCGACATCTAGGGATTAGGCAGAGACTGACAGTAAAAGTTACAGCTCTAGATAAGCATTCCTTCTTTTTCGATGACGTGATGATACAGGGAGCCTTTGCTATGATGCAGCACCGCCACGTTTTACGTAAAGTGGCAAAGGGAGTCGTGATGGAGGACTTTTTCTATTTTAAGGCACCTTATGGGGTGATCGGAAGACTTGTTGAAATATGTTTCTTAGAGAAGTACATGCGTCATTTCCTAGAGCGCAAAGCCAACGAGCTGAAGCGAGTGGCTGAGACTGACGATTGGAAAGCGTACATTTAAGTTGTCTTTGTAATAGAGGAAATACTCCGTTGCTCTCTGATCGAGTTAGATTAAACTGAAGTTATGCAAGATCCATGGAGTGATCCCGACCAGTTAGGCTGTGAGACGATAGAGGTAATGGCTGATCGATTGGAGGCAAGATGAACAAATGTGCATTTTTCTGGAATGATAGTGCGCTACACAGAGGAGATTGCACAAATGCAGCCAAGTAGTGTGTTAGAGGTCGGTTGTGGAACAGGGGTGGTTCTACGACGCATGAAGGATGTATTGCCCGAGACTGTTCGTCTGGCTGGGGCTGATGTGAGTGAATGTTTGTTAGAGAAGGCTCGTGAGAAAGACCCTTCCATAGAGTGGAAGAAGGTGGAGGCTGAACGGCTTTCATTTGCTAATGCTAGTTTTGACATCGTTGTGATGCATACTTTACTCAGCCATGTTGATGATCCGGTGGCTTTGTTGGCGGAGGCTAAACGTGTTTTGGTGCCAGGTGGAACCATCGTGGTGTTTGATGCTGATCACGCTGGAACCACTTATGGATTGGCTGATGCAGGAGAACGTCGGCGGATTGATCATCTCTTGAGTTCAGCGATAGCTGTGCAGGCGGATGTGTGCAGCCAGCTACCTCGCTATGCTGCTCAGGCCGGACTCTCGATTCAAAGTCATAGTGCTGAGGTTATTTCTGAATGTGGGAGAGGTGATTATTGGCTTTCTAGCGTGAAAGCATTTTTAGCGATGTTTCCTAAAGTTCCTATATTGTCTGAAGAAGATGCTGCGTATTGTGGGAATGAGATGTTACGGTCTCATGAGGAAGGAACGTTTTTTGCATCGGGAACTTTTTATACGTACTTTCTTCAATAGAAGGCTGATGGCTTCACTATTGACTCCATAGGTTTAAAATGATCGCGATCACGATGACTTGGGGGAGTGAGAGGAGGGGGAGGATGAAGGTGGTTTTCCAGCTTTTGGTCGTTTCGCGGAGCGCCATGATTTCGGTGTAATCGGTGGCGGCACCAGCCATGAGGAAGGCAAAGCCATTGCCGGGAGCATTGGCGCGGGTGACGAGGTCGGCAGCGATGGGGCTGGAGCCTTCTGAACAGACTTCGATGATGGTGGCGGCGAGCAGCGTCATTCCGACTCCAAGGATGCTGGGGCCAAACCATTGATTAAAAATAGAGGGGTCGACGAAAGCGCGGATACCAGCCGCAAGGACTGTGCCGAAGAGGATCCAGCGGATGATCGAGGTGGAGCCGCGCAGGCCTTCGCTGAGGGTGCTCTTGGCGTAGGCTGCGTCGAATTTTGTGTTGCGGATCGCTTGTTTGGCATCGCGCCAGAAGTGAAAATTTTCTGGGATGGGGGTGTCATGAGGATTGGCTGGAAGTTTGCCGTGTTTGACAAGTTGGTCGGTGATGTAGCCAGTGGTGACGGCAATGAGTCCAGAGAGGAGAACGAATGCGAGTGTCCATTTGAAACCAATGAGTCCGACTAGGATGAGGGTGAGGGAAAGTGAGTTCCATGGGCTGGCGATGAGGAAGGCGAGTGTCTGGCCGAGGCTAGCCCCGCGTTCGTAGAGTTTCATGGCGACGAGCAGGATGCCGTGATTACAGAGGTCTAAGAGCAGGCCCGCTCCAGTGGCGCGAAGGATGCCATTCATGGTGCCGCCTTTGCCAAGGATGCTCTGGATGTAGGCGCGGGGAATATTTCCTAACATGCCAACAGCGACGATACCGAGGGCGAGGCCCCACCACATTTTTAGAAGGAGTTCGTAGGTGCTGTGGGCGAAGGTGTGGAGGGACGGCGGGAGAGAATTGGAAAAGAAGAGATGGGCAATGACTGAGAGACCGCAGGCGACGAGCGAGCCCCAGAGTAGCCAGTCGGTTTTTCCTTTGCCGCCACAGCACGAGCCATCGTTCTTAGATTTTTTTGGGGAAGTACTGCAGCAGGAAGTTTTGGGAGGTTTACGGAAATCTTTTTGCATCAGATCCAGCGTGTCAGAAGACTTTGTGTGTTGAGGATCTGGTTTGTTGCCGCAGCAGCTCATGCCCTACGCTAGACGCGATTGTAGATGAGGAAAGGGGAAATTCCTTGAGGAAACAAAAAATCCTCACGGCGACTTGCGCGGTGAGGATTTTTGAAGTGATTATATTCAACTAGGCAGCGTGCTCGGCGAGCCCTGCCTATGCTAAGCGAAGAAGTGGCTATTTCTTCTTTAGCTGTGGGAAGAGGACGACGTCGCGGATGGTGGGGGCGCCGGTGAGCATCATGATGAGACGGTCGATACCGATGCCGATGCCGCCTGCTGGAGGCATGCCTGATTCCATGGTTTCTACGAAGTCGTGGTCGATGTTCTGCGTTTCACCACCAGCTTGTTCAGCGAAGCGCTGCTTCTGGAGGATGGGGTCGTTGAGCTCGGAGTAACCAGGAGAGATTTCCTGGCCGTTGATGATGAGTTCGTAGACGTCGATGACATCTGGATTCTCAGGGTTGATCTTTGCGAGCGGGATGAGTTCCTTGGCAACGTGGGTGACAAAGCAGGGGTCGAAGCTGTGCTCTTCAACGAGTTTTTCGAAAACCTGCTGGGTGATTTCGTAGTCTTCCATGTTGTCGGAGATTTCGACGCCGAGCTCTTTGCACTTCGCACGGTGTTGTTCTTCGCTGAGCTCGAACCAGTCATCGCCAGCGACTTCTTTAATGAGGTCGTGGTAAGGTGCACGCTTCCATGGGCGCTCGAGGTTGATAGTGCGAACGACTTCGCCTTCTTCGTTTTTGTGTTCGATCTGAAGTCCACCACAGAATTTTTCAGCGAGGTGGCAGGTCATTTCTTCGACGAGGTCGGCCATTTGTTCGAAGTCTGAGAATGCCCAGTACGCTTCGAGCATGGTGAACTCTGGGTTGTGACGACGGGAGATCCCTTCGTTACGGAAGTTGCGGTTGAGTTCGAAAATTTTCGTGAAGCCACCGCAGAGGAGGCGTTTGAGGTGGAGCTCAGGCGCGATGCGCATGGTGAGTGGCATATCGAGCGCATTGTGATGCGTTTCGAAAGGCTTGGCTGCGGCACCGCCGGCAACGTCGTGGAGCATTGGAGTTTCTACTTCGAGGAAGCCACGCTCGTGGAGGAAGTGACGGATTTCAGCCACCATCTGAGAACGTTTCACAAAGAGCTCGGCGCTGGCTTGGTTCGACATGAGGTCGAGGTGGCGCTTGCGGTACTTGGTTTCGCGATCGCTGACGCCGTGCCATTTGTCTGGCATTGGGCGGAGCGCTTTGGAAAGAACGGTGAGCTTGGAGACATTGACTGATGGTTCGCCTTTGCCGGTCGTGAAGGTTTCACCCTCGACACCGATCCAGTCGCCCATGTCCATGAGCTTCCATGCGGCCCACTCGGTTTCGCTGAGGCCTTTTTTGTTGAGGTAGATTTGGATGCGGCCGTGGACATCGCCGACGGAGGCGAAGACGGATTTGCCCATGTCGCGGATGGCGAGGAGGCGTCCAGCAATAGTCACCTGTTTACCGTCCTCGAAGTTTGCCTTGAGTTCACCCGGAGTGGTAGTGACATCAAATTTACCGCCGAATGGGTCGATACCCAATTCGCGGAGTTTTTCGAGTTTCTCGGTGCGAACTGCGATGAGTTCGGCTTCGGTCGATTGTGGCTGCGTGTTCTGCTCGCTCATAGAGCGCGGAGGTTACGGGGGAAAAACGGATTTGCAATCCGCATTTGCGAGAAAATGGGCGAGGGGATTGTTATCTTGTGAGAGGGTGTCATTTTCTTCGTCAATGTGTTGGTCGCTGTGGGTTGTGGAGCGGGTGTGTCGTTGGGTTGAGAAAAGGAGTTAGAAATGTGTCTTTTCAGTTGCGGGATGGCGATGGCAGTAGCATGAATGGGGTATGCAATCTCAGCTCGATGATCTTTTTTCATTTTTACGTTTTCCAAGTATTTCAACTGACTCAAAGCATGCAGGGGATGTGCTAGCGTGTGGCCAATGGCTGCAGGAAAAACTCACGGGCATGGGCTTAGAGGCAAAGCTGCATGAGACTCCGGGGCATCCTGTGGTGGTGGCGAAGAACGCGCATCAGGAGGGACGCAAGACGGTATTGATCTATGGGCATTACGACGTGCAGCCAGTGGATCCGCTCGAGCTCTGGGATACGCCGCCATTTGAGCCAGTGCTGAAGGATGGCAGAATCTGGGCACGCGGTGCGACGGACAATAAAGGGCAAATGATGGCACATGTGCTTGGGGTGGAGAAAACCTTGAAGGAACATGGCGAGTTGCCAGTGAATTTGATTTTCCTGTTTGAAGGTGAGGAAGAGATCGGGAGCCCGAGCTTAGTACCATTTATTGAAGCGAATAAGGAAATGTTAGCGTGCGATGTGATTGCTGTTTCTGACACGGGAATGGTGGCGCGTGGTGTGCCGACTATGGGCTACGGCTTACGGGGGATCACTTGTTGTGAGGTGACGGTGCGTGGACCGAAAGGCGATTTGCATTCGGGGATTTACGGTGGTGCTGTGGCGAATCCTGCGACTGCTGTGGCGCGATTAGTGGCGAGTCTGCACGATGACGAAGGCAATATTGCGATTGAAGGATTTTACGATGATGTGAAACCGCTGGAGAACTGGGAGCGCGAAATGTGGGCTCAGGTGCCAGGGATGAGTGATCAGGATATGATGGAGCAGACGGGGGCGCCGGCAGTGTTTGGTGAGCCTGGTTATAGCTCCGCTGAGCGTTTGTGGGCGCGGCCCACTGCCGAGGTGAATGGTATCGGAGGCGGGTATCAGGGTGAGGGGTCGAAGACCGTGTTGCCTGCGCAGGCGATGGTCAAATTTTCATTCCGTTTGGTGCCTGACCAAGATCCGAAAGATATTTCTAAGAAGGTGCAGGCGCATCTCGAGAAGCACGCTCCCGCTGGGGTGAGGGTGGAAGTGGAAGTCGGGCACGATGGCAAACCCTATTATAGCGATCCGCACAGTGCTTTTGGGAAGGCAGGGCAGATTGCTCTTGAGAAGGCGTTTGGTAAGCAGCCAGTGTTGATTCGTGAAGGGGGAAGTATTCCTATTATTAAGGATATGCAGGACATACTTGGGGCAGACTCTTTGCTACTTGGTCTCGCGCTGCCGGATTGTCAAATTCACGCGCCGAATGAGAATTTCTGGGTAGAGAATTTTGAAGGAGGCATCGCGATGAATGCGATCTTACTCCAAGAGTTAGCTAAGGTGTAGTCGATTGGAAGAAGGTAGTTGTGTTGCAGATCAGTTGGTTATGTAAATATAACGTGTTTACGTAATGTTCAACGGAGGTCGGTTTTGCTATACCGCATGTTCTCTGTCACCTTGATGTAGGAATGTCTTAGTGCATTCTCGATCGAATGAGTGATGTTGAATCTGCGTAGCCTAGGAAACTGAAGTTTCTTAGGCTGCTGAGTTTCCGCATGGTGAGCGACTTCAACTATACTTCCATTTCCTATGAGATACGAGAACACCTATATACCTTATTCCTTTATACCTCGATCAGCATGGGTGGTCAGGGACTTGTTTGTTACTTTTGTGTTGTGCTTGTTTACCATTGCGCTGGCGCTGCCGACTTTGGCTCAAGATAAGTCGAATAGTATTTTATTGGTGCATGCAGGGCAGTTAAACACAGACAATGGAGGGTTTCCTAACGATGGCGATGAGACGTATTTTAGTTACTGGAATTATACCGATGGAGGTATCCAGTATGCGGCAGAATATTTGAAGGGGATGTTGAATTTGACCGAAGATTACGCGGAGCTGGAAGTTGACTTCTATCGGGCAACCCAAGCCAACTCGCTCGCGGATGTTTACTACGACCCGCAGTTTTCCTCTGTTAGGGACATGATTGGAGATGGGTATAAATACGTGATTTTTTTCGATTCGGAACAAGCCTACGCTTATCCAGAGGTGATGTATGAGGCCTGTACCCAGCTTTCTAAATTAGTACTAAAGAGCGGGGGGACACCTATGTTGATGATGTACCGCTCGGACCATGTTGATACAACGACTCTCGGTGAGTATTGCTATCGTGCAGCCAATGGAGCGGGTATCGAAGTGATTCCAGCAAGCTACGCTTATGACCAAGAGGGCGTGCAAGGGCGACACTATGCTTCGGGGTATACGACTCAAGCGATGATTAATGCCAGTGCGATTCTTAGAACGATCACGGGTGTGAGAGCCGAGACTCTCAATTACTATCCGACTTTTGAACACGCAGGTATTACTTCTCCTGCTGATAATTTGTCAGCAGCAGACATCAGTAGGCTCACAGCGCTCGGAGCTGACATGGTCGATACGCATAAAACGACTGAGCATTATTCCACGAGTTATGAAAATGATGGGGCGGTGGTTTACCGTAAGAAGGCTCTTTCGAGTGAACTGTTCGAGAATACCATACGCTATTATTACAAAGGAACGAGTACTCACGATTTCACCTTCAGCAGGTTGAATACCCTGATCTCAGGCGCTTCCTATACGCCGGCTGGCACAAAGTGGGGGAAAATTACTTATAATGAGCGGTTTTGGACATCATCGGATACCTCTTTGCGTACTTCTGCCCTCAATAGTGAAGCAAATGCTAACAAAGGGCTGTTTCTTTATGCATCTGGCAGCACGCCGGGGACGCTCGCTCAAGATCTCATTGATCAAAGTCAGCCGAATCTTACACCACTCGTTTTTGACTGGATCAAAGATTTCAATAGCTCCTCAGGCACCGCTTCTACTGTAGCAGCATTGAATGGTGAAGATTGTGCGAACCTGTGGTCGCATTATCATTTTAGAGGTTGGAAGACCATTCCGTTGACCATTGGCATGGGGCGGCTCAATGAAGCGATTCCAAATTTCAGCGCAGCGGATGATGCGCTGCATGCATCGGATCCGCTGGTGTATATGAATGCGTCGATGATGGTGGCATCGGCGACAGCGAGAAAATTACCAATCACAACGACCTTACCGATAAGGAGAGGGAGCTGGACACAGAGTCAACTAGAGCTCGCTGTTGAGATGGGACATGACATCATTAAAGAGCTTGCCTACATGTCTGAGACATCGGCCTTTGTGCCAGATAGTGACTTGTCGATTGATACAGCATCACTGCCAGATTGTCCGCCTTCAGGAAGCTATAGCCACCAGTTAGTCGCATCGGGTGGAACCGGTGGGTACCACTGGGAAGTGTTGCCAGACACTACTTTGCCTACAGGCTTGAGCTTGTCGGTGAACGGCTTGCTCTACGGCACTCTGACGGAGGAAGGTGTATGGAATGTGGCATTCAAGGTGACCGATAGTGTGGGTGCTTTCCGTAAGGTAGGGATGAAGCTTACGAGTAGCGCATCCGCAGAAGCGGCTGATTTCACAGTGCTTCTTAGTAGCTATGACCCAGCGACGATTACATTGCCGGGGGATGATTCAGGTGGACTGACCTACGCGTTCACGCATCCGTCGAATGGGGTTCTAAGTGGGACTGCTCCAGATCTGAGCTACACTCCCAATGCGGGGATTACTGAAGATAGCTTCACTTACACGATGACTTCTGGTGGGGTGACATCGGAGGTGAAGACGGTATTGGTGAAGATGGCATTGCCTGACGGGCAAGGCGTGGGAGCGCCAGTCGCTTATTCTTCAAGTACCGTTGTGAATGAAAGAAACACTGTGGCTATCCCTCTAACGGGGCTTGATAGTGAGGGAGATGCTTTGATCGCTCGCATTATTTCACAGCCTGCGAATGGCAACATTGTGTCCATAAGTGATAATGTGGTGATCTATGAACCGAACTGGGGCTATTATGGAGCTGATAGTTTTACCTTTAAGCTGAATGATGGGTTACTGGATAGTGCTACGGCCACGATTTCGATTAGAGTGAATGCTGTGCCAGTTGCAGTTTCTTATGATGATGAAACGTTGAAAGACGAGCCAGTGGCTTTCTCTCTGAGTGCAACGGATCGCGATGGCGAGAGCTTGAGCTATTTGATCGTCACACAGCCCGAGCATGGGCAATTGAGCGGCACATTACCGAATGTGGTTTACACTCCCGATTTAGGATTCCAAGGGACGGATAGCTTTAGCTATGTCGCCAATGATGGAACGACGGATAGTGAGGTCGCGACAGTGTCGATCAAGGTGTACACAGTTCCAGACATCGTAAGTGCTGTTGCTGGGACGGGCTATCACTTGGAGGGATCTGAGGTGACAGGATTTCGTTCGACTGGCGTGAGTAAGAGCATGGATGTCGATGGTGATGATGCTTACGGTTCTGCAGGATACTTCTTTTATGGCAATGGAGTGGATAAAACGAGTAATTCAAATGGTATGCCTTCATGGGTGACGCTGGTGGATGAACATGAAACCGTGGCGGTCAACGCCGCCTATGCAGATTTTGATAATCCGACTGAACCAATCGCCGAAGTGGTAGCGGACTGGACGGTGACTAGTTTTTCAAATGAGAGGAATGACACCGCTGGTGCATGGGCTGAACTATTGAGCTTCACTGTCGATGCGACAGTGCCGAGGTCTTTCCGCCTGGGCGTGTTGGCTGGGAATGAGGGGAATACCGACGGTCGCTGGGATCCTGCAGCCTTCCGTATTAGTTCGAATGGTGCAGTTGCTTCTGTCAGTGGATTAGGGACGGATTTGGGGATGGTGTTTTTTGATATCACCTTGTCAGAAGGCTTCGTAGGGACTTTTACCATCGAAGGACAAACGCGTGATGCGGCGGTAGTTAGAGGGCCTGCGTTGGCTGGTGTTGTGATTGATATCACACCCGAGAGAAATACTGCGCCAGTCGTTGAATCATTTGAGCTCAAAGTGCCGTACGATACAGCTACTGCGCTGAGCCTTGTTGGATTCGATGTCGATAACGACACACTGAGCTATACCATTGTCACGCCGCCAGCACACGGTAGCTTGAGTGGCAGTGGAGCCAATCTGATCTATACCCCCAATGCTGGTTATCAAGGAACCGATAGCTTTAGCTATCTTGCCAATGACGGGGTGGATGACAGCAGCATAGCCACGGTGTCGATCGATGTGGTGAAAAGCCTTAGGTATAGCTTCGAATCTCCGGGAAATATCTCAGGGGCAGGGAGCACGCTGGTCTATACTGCACCAGATTCCAACACTTTAGGGACTGGAGTGTCGGTGAGTGCGCTTGAGCTGTCAGATGGAGACAATGCGAGCACGCACTATGGGCGGATTCGAAATATTGGTGGAGATTCGGTGGAAGCGGCTGTAGGTGACCGAGCAGAGGCGAATACGATCGAGTTCACGCTCACGATAGCTGATGATGTGATTGTGGATCTGACACACCTCAGCTTTGATACCTCTTATTTCACCTCTGCCACTGGCACGAGTGTGATGGACTGGACTTTCGAAACTGTGGTTGGAGCAACAAGTGGTAATGTCACCACTGGTGGGTTTTCACATGATGGAGAAGACGATTATCAGAGTCCCGAATCGGCCTCAGGAGCAATTGCATTGAATGGCTTGTCTGGGCTGAATGATACGAGTGTGACTTTCCGTTGGACTTTGAATGGTGATAAGAATCACAATTTCGGCATACGCACTATGGGCTTGGACAATATTGTCCTCACTGGTTACAGCGAGGAGGCATCGAGCTATGGTCTCTGGCTGGCTCACTACGGCTTGTCAGGTGACGCTGCTTCAGCTACTGCTGATTCTGAAAATGGAGGGGCTGGCGATGGCTATTCGAACCTTCTAGAGTTTGCCTTGGGGATGGATCCAACCCAGTACGATGCAGGCTCAAGGGAAGCTGCTTATACGGAAGAAGAGGGGGGGGATGCTTACTTTGTTTACGAGTACGACCGTCGCACGGACTATCAAGCACTAGGGTTGAACTACGCTGTGGTTGTGACTGAAGATTTGAAGGCTGCGTCAGGTGAAACTCCTTACGACGTGCTCGTCGGTTCCGCTGTTGGCGGTTTTGAAACAGTGAAGACGCGCTTTCCGATTGATGTGGATGCTAAATTTATTCATCTCGAGGTAGAGCAGACTTCTGAATAAACTATTCTACTAAGACGATGAAAGTGCTGAGTTTATTGTCACTGATGTTGTGTGGGCTTGCTTCTGCAGCAACGTATTATGTGTCACCAGACGGGGAAGATACGCACACAGGTGCTTCTGAAAAGGAAGCGATCAAGACGGTTCAGGTCGCCGTCGATAGGATGCATGCTGGAGATACTCTCGTCCTTCTGGACGGAGTCTACACAGGCACTCTAACAATGAAGTCTGAGATTACCCTCAAGGCAAAGAACCCAAGGAAAGTGATTTTCTCAGGTGCCGAGCCATTGACGGGAGAGTTTCAGAGGCATGAGGGGAACATTTTCAAAATGGCGATCGGCTTTGATCCAAAGCAGGTGTTCTACAAGAACGTGCCAATGACTTGGGCGCGTTGGCCAAATATGCAATGGGCTGAGAACTGGGATGCGAGCAAGAAGTGGGTGAAATCTGCGAACGATTCTGGTCCAGGAAAACTCACTTGTGAAGCGTTTGCTGACATGAAGGGTTTAGACCTCGTTGGAGGTTATTGCTTCCTGCGTTATTCGAAAGGGAACAGTTGCTACAGCCGTCCTATCAAATCATTCGATGGTGAGACCTTGGTGTGGGATGATAGCGACTTCTATTCGGTGTTTTTCACTAGTGAGGACGGAAGGCGTGGATCTCCAGCGGCGATTAGTAAGGGGAAATCGAAGCCGAATGTGAGGGCTAAATTTTTCTTAGCAGGAGCCTTGGATTTGCTCGATAGCGAAGGTGAGTGGTTTGCCAAAGATGGCACATTGTATTTTTACGCTCCATCTGGAGTGAAGCCGAATCCATCTGATGTGTTAGTGAAGACCGCTGACTATTCGATTTTAAATGATGATGCGCTGAAAGATGTGCGCATTTCAGGGATTGACTTCTTTGCGACCTCTGTAAAGTTGGAGAATTCTAAGAATCAGAAAATTATTTTTGATGACGCGCGTTTTACTTATATTGGCGCAGAGCTTTTGTTTCTGAATAATCCAGTGGGGATACGCAATGCCAAACCGATCTATGTCGAGGGGACGATGATCGGATTCAACCAATGTCTGTTTGCGGGTGGACAGAATTCCGGATTGAAACTGAATGGCTCAGATTTGATTGTGCAAAATTCAGTTTTCGCAGAGAATAACCGACACGCAAACTTCCAGAGTGTTGCTCTTGATATTGATGCCAAGGGGACTTTCAAGGTCACACAGAATACCTTTTTTAACAATTGCTCAGATGCGATTAGACTTGGGTTTTTTGATGAGGCTGACACGCGTGGCCGAGAGCCTGATATTTCATATAACAACATCTGTAATGCGGGCATTTTTAATAGTGATGTTTCAGGGGTGTACATGCCTAACTTGTCTCAGCACTGGACCTCATTTCATCACAATTGGGTGCACAATGTGAAAGGGAATGGAGTCCGCTTAGATCAAGCTGGTGAGAAACTCACAGTGCATCATAATGTGTTTTGGTCATCGAAGCGTGGAATGAATATCGAAGGATTTGGTAACTTCAATATCTACAACAATACCTCTGTAATGAACCATGAACCTTGCATGCTGACGCGCAATGTCGTTTCTAAACGCAAGGGGACTGGAGATGCGGTCGTGAGTAATGATACGAGCTTTCCGCCGATTGAAGACTGGAATGTACTCAACAATCTTGTAAGCAAGTTCGTTGATAGAATCGGCCCGAGTGAGGATGGCCCCTACACTCAGTCAAAGAATGAAGGCAAACTTCACCCAGAGCGGGCAAAAAATAAATCTCTAGCAGTAGTAGATAGAGGAGCACTTCAGGCGAATCTGACTGGATTTAAAAATAGCATTTTCAAAAATGGAAACTTAGACGGACTCGATCTGGTGCCTGTGGATAAAGTGGTGCAGAATGGTGCAACATCGACTGCTAAGTTAGAAGCCCAACATGTCAAAGGGCTTGATAGTTTCAGAGGTGCTTACGACTATAACAGCGAGGCTTGGTCGACCGGGAGTGACTGGATGCCTGATGGAATTACAGTGCCGACAACGATGGCGCAGTCAGAAAGGTTCGCCAAAGAGTTCAAGGGAAAGTCATATGTACCGAACAGTACGATAGGAACCTTGCCCAGAGGTCTACTGAGCACTGAGCGTTTCCGTGCTGAGGAAATCACTGAGGTGCCTAGTAGGAAAAAGAAGAAATAATAAGAGCGTAAACCCGACTGTTAGATACGAAATGATGAAAGCCATACTATGCATAGTATTTGCACTGACGGTCGAAGAATGTTTGTCTGAAATGACTACGGATCAAAAAAGCGAGGAGGGTTTTGTCTCGCTCTTCAATGGTAAAAACCTAGACGGTTGGAATCTTAAAATCCGCAGTGGTGATGAGGAAATGGCTCAAAAAGTTTTTTCTGTAGAAAATGGGGTAGTGCGTGTTTTCGGGGAGGCATTTCCTAAAAAATATAAAGTTGATACCGGTGAGAATGACACGCATGGGATGATGTACACGGAGAAGGAATACTCACGCTACATTTTCCAATTTGAATACAAGTGGGGGACACGCATCGCGAATAACTTTGGACGGTGGCAGTATGATGCCGGTTGTTATTACCATGTGAGTGACGACAAGATCTGGCCAATTGGGATCGAATACCAAGTGCGTTATGACCATATTCAGAAGCGTAATCATACTGGGGATCTCATTCGCCCGAATGGCGTAGAGTATCAATGGATCTGCAATGCTGAGGGCAGCGCTTTTCTCCATCCATCAAAAGGAGGCAAGCCTGCGAAAGGTAAGGGCTGGGAGCACGCAGGGGAGCCGATCGGAAATTTTCAGGCACTCAATGGCGAATGGAATCGCTGTGAGATTATTGTGATGGGAGAGCAATACACGATCCATAAACTTAATGGTGAGGTGGTGAATATCGCTGTCGACTTGAACCCGAGTGAAGGCCTTATCGGTCTTCAAGCCGAGACATCTGAAATATTCTATCGAAATATCCGTATCAAAGAGCTTGATAGATTTGTGCCAATGGAGACATTTCTAAATCTCTAATAGAAAGAACGATGTATCGACGCGATAATCTAACACGTTAGGAAAATGCAAATTAAAAGATTTCTCACACGCAGCTCTATTCTCACCGGTTTCCTCATTGGTAGTTTATGCTCTTCCTTACTCTATGCTCAGGCTGAGTTGCCAGATGCGAATAAGCCTTTGATGGAGCAACTCGACGGAAAAGTCCTCGAGGTGCCACAGGTGTATCCGCATCCCTCCTATGACGTAGGGGAGGTGAAAGGCATTTTCTATGATTGTATCGATTACCAAGGGAAACCGACTCGTAGTTTTGCGTATCTTGGAATACCTAAAAGTGACAAGCCAGTTCCGGCTATGGTGCTGGTGCACGGTGGGGGAGGTACTGCTTTTCACAAGTGGGTGAAGATTTGGAACGACCGCGGCTATGCGGCGATCGCCATGGATCTAGAGGGTCACATTCCCAAGGTTGTTGAGACTGGTGGAGGGCGATTGAGCCACCCTCACAGTGGGCCTTCACGTGTCGGGCGTTTTAACGATGCAGAAAAACCTATCAAAGAACAATGGATGTATCATGCGGTGTCTGATATTATGATTGCCCATACATTGTTGGCATCGCTTCCAGAAGTGGATGCAGATAAGGTAGGTGTGACTGGAATTTCCTGGGGTGGTATTTTGAGCAGTTTGGTTTCTGGAGTAGATACGCGCTTCAAGTGTGCAATGCCAGTTTACGGCTGTGGCTACCTTTATGAATCGCATGGGCACTTTCAAAGTGTCAGCGGCGATGCGCAAAAATTCTGGGATCCTGCACGCCATTTTGCAGAGGGCAAGGTGCCAACACTATGGGTCAATAGTGACATTGATGGCCATTTCTCAGTAAATTGTACCTCGCGGAGCTACCAGCTCACGAGCGATCACGCGTATCTCAGTATTCATCCGGGCATGGCACACGGCCATGGTGCTGGCTGGGACCCTAGACGAGTGCCTGAGATTTACTTTTTTGCTGACTACTATCTCAAAGGGAACGAAGCTGCAGCACTGACTAAGATCACTCAACAACCGAGCGGCAGAGCGATGGAGTTGGCGTACGAATCAGTGAAGCAGATCGAAAGTGCGATGGTCTATTATCTAGACGAGCCAATCATTTATCGCAAACCAGCTGATACCCCGAAAGCGAAGCACTCGCGACCAGGCCCGTGGAAGCAACTAGAGGCGGAGGTAAATGCTGAGAAGCATAGTGTTAGTGCCACCCTTCCAGAGAGCGCGATGACCTATTACGTGAACTTGAAAGACGCGGCTGGCCGTATCAGTTCGAGCGTTGTTGTGGAGGTGGAGTAGTATTACTTCCAGAGCTTATGCCGTTGGATTAGTACCATCCATTCATTGACCTAGGCGGAGAGCGAGTAGCTCCGCTTCAATTGTGAAAGCCTTCTATTGCTCGTTATCGACGGCGACCAGTTCGTTGAGGGCAGCCGTATTGTTAACCTTGATTGTTTTAAGTAGATAGAAAAGCCACCCGCTGTGCTTACGGATGGCTTAAGAATCTAGCTTTTCAGCTCGCTAGTTAAGCTTTTGGTTCTTCATCGATCGGAACCCAAAAGACGAAGCATTTACCGCGAGGGTAGATGCGCCTCCCTGTTTTAGGGCAAGTCTTCCATCGACGGAAGACCTTCCTGAAACCAGGCCGATCATCTGGGAATAGATTCAGCTGTTGAGCCATTTCTAACCTCCTTGTTTGATTTTAATTGACCGGGAAGAAGCGAACTGTAAACATACTCGGGCACATAAAGCGTGTTTACAATCCACCGACTTCTTCCTATTGCGGCTGTTTTAGTCGTTCGAAAAGTCCTAAAACATGTTTAGATCACCGTCAGCGCTCGAACGCTGGCGGTTTTCTTTTTAACCCTTGCGGGATGTTTAAACTATGCGGGGATTCTTGAACTTCGTCAAAGTCATTCTCAGTACCACCTCTTCTATGTGGTATACATAAATTATTCACAACGCCATATATTGTAGGTTGATCCAAGTTAATCAGTTCTTCTAAATGTTTAAAAATGTTTCAAGTTGCTTATTATAAAGTAGTTAGGTTAATGTTGCGGGGTTAATTTAAATTGTCTCAATTGTCACCACTTGGGCCTCAAAAAAAATTGATTTGTTAGAGAGTAAAAGAATCTTCATTTTTTTGTAAGATGTTGAATCTAAGTATATTATACCATTTAAATAGTTACCTTGTCGGATTTTAAGAAATATGCCATTTTGAGGAATGGGAAGGACACGCAAGAAGATCGACATGTTAGGGGAATCTCCCAAGCTTCTCGAAAGACTGAAAAATCAAAAGCCTGGTTGGCAACGTGAGCGGATGATAGCTCTAAAATTAGTTTTAGCTGGTGAGTCGACTCAATCTACAGCTGATACACTCGGACGCAGTCAAGCGACCGTCCAAGTATGGATCAACAAGTTCAGAGCGGGAGGTCTGGAAGGTTTACTCGATAAGCGCAAGGGCAACGGTCCTCAGAGCAGATTGACTCCAGAAATGGAAGCTGCCATGATCGAAGAACTCAAGAAAGGGCGCTGGCGAACAGGGCGTGATGCCTGGAACTGGCTAAAAGAGAACTTCGACATTGGGGATTTAAAGGAAGCAACAATCTATAAATATCTGGGAAAGTGCGAAGGGCGGCTCAAAGCGACCCGCCCGTATAACCCCAAAAAAGATCAAGCCGCTGAAGATAAGTTTCGAGTTACTCTTGCCGATAAAATGGAGGCGCTAAACATTGATCCAGCTAAGAATGTGAGACTTTGGGTTTACGATGAAATGCGCTACGGTCTTCATCCATTAACTCGAAAAATGTGGTGCCTAAAAGGTGTGAGGGCGGTCGCTCCCTCTCGCCGCCGATATCTAAACGGTTATCTTTATGGAGCTCTCGAAGTCGGAGGATCTTCGAGCAGCGAATTCCTCTTCACGCCAACTCTTAACAAACAATGGGATAGCTGCTTCTTACAACAAATTAGTAACTCAAGTCCAGATGACGTCCATGTCGTCATTGGTGACGGGGCAGGCTTTCATCACCGCGATGCAGACAGCGAACTGCCTCCAAACGTTAAAATCATCACCCTTCCAGCTTACTGTCCTGAACTTAATCCAGCGGAAAAACTATGGGACATCATAAAAGATGGGATTTGCAATATTGACTGGCCGGACCTCAGAGCCTTGGAGGACACGATCACCGAAAGAATCCAACCCTACTGGGAGGATAGCAATCGCGTCGTTAGCTTAATTGGTAAAGGTTACCTACTCTCTGAACTAAACGCTACAGCCAGCGAATCATTCCGACGATATAACTATTAAATTGGTATTAGTCAGGCGCTGCCGCTCGAAAGTTAGATGTTTTATGGTTAAAAATTTATGTGGGAACAGTATGTAGACATGATTTAGCCTTTATTCAAAAACGTCATGTAGAAGCCTGTGTTAAACTCTCGCGCTTAAAGTAGATGACCTACTACGTGAACTTGAAAGATGAGGTCGGGTGCACCAGTTCAAGTGCTGTTGTGGAGGTGGAGTAGCGCCAGGCCGAGTTTTTGTGTCAGCGCATAAGCCTGCCGTGGTGTGCGCTTTGAGCTTTTAGCTGGCAGGGACGACTGTCCTCAGTCGTCAGGCTGAGCAGTTATCTTCGGAGCCATAGTATTGGGAGGTTTTCGTGAAGTGGTTTGATGGCTGTGTTTGTGCTTTGAAGGTGAGATGAGCTGTCAACCCAGCCGGACGACTGAGGACAGTCATCCCTGCCTAGAATGTGGGTGAGTTGAGCGTTTGAGCTGTAAACAAATCAGCCTTCGTCAAAGCTCTGGCTTGTGGGCCGGAGCCTTGGCGAAGGCTGGTGGAGGCGATGGGAGTTGAACCCATGTCCTAAATGCCTTTTAGGCAAGCGTCTACATGTTTAGCTGTCAGAATTTATTTAGGAAAGAGCTTGTCCGTCAGCCACTGTCTCAATCCGATTTTCCTGTTAAGTTTCGCTTGTTTGACCCGGAAACCCGATCTTGAAGCTAGCCATCATTAGTAGTCGCGGCGGCCCTTAGATGACGTGTGGGCGGCGGCGTTGCTGTCAATTAAGCAGCAAGTGCGAGCTCGTTAGAGTCTGCAATTATTTGTTTTGAACGGCTTTTAAAGAGGCCAGCCGATCAACCTCTACATGCAGCAAGTCCTTCCAACATCCAGTCGAAACCAAAACGCCCCCACGTTGTTAAACGCGGTTTAAGCCATCGTTTCTACGGATTGCCGAAGCAGTCGCAGTAAGGAGTAAGTCGCACAGGAAGGGCGGATTTGCAACTGAAAAAATGGATCAGATCGCGCAGTGTTGTGGTGCGCAATAGGTGGAACGGTCTATTCGTTGTGGTGTCGGACAAGAAGATTGGGTAGTGAGCTGTTATGAAAATTATTTCAATCATTTCTTCTGTTGCGGTCTGTTTCACCTCCCCTCTGTTTGCCGAAGAAGGTTTTGTGGCATTGTTTGATGGTGAGACATTAGAGGGGTGGAGTTCGGCTCGTAGTACGGGTGAAGGAGATTTCGGGCCCTTTTCTGTGAATAAGGAAGAAAAGGCGATCCATGTCTATGCTGAGAGCGAGGCTAACTCTAAAGAAAAGACGGATGTACTCAATACGGACAAAGCCTACAGCCATTATATTTTGAAGTTAGAGTACAAGTGGGGTGAGAAACGCTTTGCCCCACGTACGGATTGGGATCGGGATGCAGGCTTGCTGTTTCATGTGCACGGTGATTTGACAAAGGTATGGCCGCTTTCTTTGGAAATGCAGATCGGTGAATCACCCGGTGACAAGCCGAATGGGAAGAGAGCTGAGGGGCGTTTCCACACGGGTGATCTCTTTGTCTTAGGGAAAGATTTACGTACTGACACGCCAGTCACTGATAAATATGAGGACCCTAGGCAGGTATACTACGATGAAAGTAGCGAGAAGGTGACAGGGAAGTCCGTGCTTGCTCGCAAAGGTACAGAGAAGCCAAAGGGAGAATGGAATGAAATGGAGATTCAAGTCCATGGTAGCGAGAAAGCCGTTTTCATTCTTAATGGTGAAGTCGTGTTGAAGACCTACAATCTTACTCAAAAAAATGAAGACGGAGATACTGTGCCCTTGGAAGAAGGGCACATTGGTTTCCAAGCTGAATGGGCGGAGGTCTTTTACCGCAATATTCGTATCAAGGAACTGCCGAGACAATAACAGCGGAGAGGGGGCTAGAGAGAGATCTCTAATTTATCGGCGGCCCGCTCGGCTTTGGCTCGAGCGGCGTCTACACTTTCATCTCGAGCGAGAATGACAGCCATGCGGCGGTGTCCATTGACCTCTTGTTTGCCGAAGAGGCGGAGATCAGTGCCGGCTTCTGCGAGGACGTTTTCGAGGTTGCTGAACTGAACGTTGCTCGAGGTGCCTTCGACAACGATAGCGTGGGAGGCGGATGGTCCGCGGAAACTAATTTCAGGAATAGGCAATCCGAGGATGGCGCGGGCGTGGAGAGCGAACTCTGAGAGGTCTTGAGAAATTAGGGTAACCATACCAGTGTCGTGAGGGCGTGGGGAAACTTCGGAGAAGATGACTTCATCGCCTTTGACGAAAAATTCGACACCGAAAAGCCCGTAGCCGCCGAGAGCGGTAGTGACTTTTTCAGCCATTTCTTGAGCGGACTGGAGAGCTGCAGCGCTCATTGCTTGAGGTTGCCAGGACTGGCGGTAGTCGCCATCGACTTGCTGGTGGCCGATTGGTTCGAGGAATGAGGTGCCACCGATGTGACGGACGGTGAGTAGAGTGATTTCGTAATCGAAGTCGACAAAGCCTTCGATAATGACTTTACCTTCGCCAGCGCGGCCGCCTTCTTGGGCGTAGATCCAGGCAGCTTCGATGTCGGATTCTTGTTTGATCGTGCTTTGTCCGTGGCCAGAGGAACTCATGATTGGCTTACAGACGCATGGGATACCGATGGCTTGCACGGCGGCGAGAAATTCTTCTTTGGTGCCAGCGAATTGGTAATTTGAGGTGGTGAGTCCGAGTTCTTCAGCAGCGAGGCGGCGGATGCCTTCGCGGTTCATGGTGAGTTGAGTGGCCTTGGCTGTCGGGACGACATGGAATCCTTCTGACTCTAGTTCTGCGAGGGTGTCGGTGGCGATGGCTTCGACTTCTGGGACGATGTAGTGTGGTTTTTCGAGTTCGATCACGCGGCGCAGCTCTGGGCCATCGAGCATGGAAAAGGTATAACTGCGATGAGCAACCTGCATGGCCGGGGAGTTTTCTTTACTGTCACAGGCGATGACTTCGACGCCGAGGCGCTGGAGTTCGATAACGACTTCTTTGCCTAATTCACCTGAGCCACAGAGTAAAACTTTGACTGCCGATTGTGTGAGTGGTGTCCCGATGTTTGCCATGTAGGGATGCTGCATAGTTTGTTTTTAAATTACAATAATTGTTCAAACAATGTGCGCATTTCTGTCTGCTGAAATTTACTTTTGTTAGCATCGAGGGATAAAACTTTACAGGATGTGTAGGAATTTTATGTTTACGTCCGTTAAATTACTATGATCAAAAAAATCGCAACGATGGCACTGTGTGCCACATCTACTTTGTCTGCCCAAATCGTGTATGAAGGTGGAACTGGTGCTGGAGAAGGAAAGCATCTCGTTTTTATCGCATCTGACCACGAATATCGCGCTGAAGAGACGCTTCCAGCGCTCGCTCGCATCATGGCGAAACATCACGGCTTCAAGTGTACCGTTCTTTTCGGGACTGATGAAGAAGGCTTCATCAAGCCAGGTGAATCAAACATCGAAGGTCTAGAAGCTCTCGAAACAGCCGATGGCGCTATCTTTTTTATTCGCTTTCTTGATCTGCCAGACGAGCAGATGAAGTACATTGCTAATTACTTAGACAAGGGAGGCCCGATTGTTGGTCTTCGTACATCTTCTCACGGTTTCAAAATTCCAGAAGGAAAAGCGTATTCTCATTTTGATTTTAAGTCGAAGGCGGAAGGTTTTGAAGGTGGTTTCGGCCAGACTTATTTAGGAAATACGTGGGAAGGTCACTACGGGAGGAACCATGTACAGGGAACGCGCATTCAGATTATTCCTGAGAAGAAGGAGCATGTGATTCTGAGAGGTGTGGAAGATAATGCTTTCTGTCATGCTGGTGGTTATGAAGCTGTGGTGCGCGAGAGAATGGAGCCGTTGACTAATTCTCAACCATTGACTTCAATGGAACCAGACGGTGAAGCTGATCCTAAAATGCCGCCTATGGCTTCTACTTGGACATTCAGCTATGCTGGTAAAGACGGTAAGATGAACCGTGCATTCCACTCCACTCAAGGTGCATCTCAAGATATTCTTGATGACAACTACCGTCGTATGATCGTGAACGGCATTTTCTGGTCAGTTGGTCTTGAAGATTCAATCAAAGCTGATGGCGATGTGAGCTTCGTGGGGCCTTACAAGCCGACAACTTTCTTTACTGGTGGCGGTGTACAAGGTGTGAAGCCTGCAGACCTTGCGAGTTACGACTCATTGATCGGTTCTGAAACTCCGATTGAGCGTCCTAAGAGAAAAGCAAAGGCTAAGAAAAAGCCTGCTGCACAGAAATAGAATTTAGAGCGTAAATTCGCTTGTTATTTCAGCCGATGGAGTTTGGTCTCCGTCGGCTTTTTAGTTTCTAGAACTAGCGGTAGATTTCGGCAGATAGGGGGCGACGAAGACTTCGTGGAAATCGAAAACCTCACTGAAGTCTTCGCGGCGGTCGCTGTCTTGTTTACCAAACATACCTTCATCAATGAGAAGAAAGACCATGTCGCCGACGTGGTTGCAGTTTTCGATTCCCCATTCAGATAGCAGAGTTGCAGCCATTGGACCGTATTCTTTTAATGCTAAATCCCGAAAGCCAAAAAGCAGCTCCTTGGCTGTTACATGATGAGACATGTCAGGGTCATGTTTGGTGTGCTCAGTGACGGTGAAATCGAGTGCTTGCTTGAGAAAGCCATAGGCATCAGGCGCGAAGCGTGAGTCACGCTTGAGGATATTTCGTAGGGCTTGGTCAAAATGCATCGATTGCATAAATGGGAGACTGACGAATAGCGAATCTGCTGACAAGAGAAAGCCGAACAAATACAGAAGAATGTCCATTGTGAATAAGTTTGGAATAGTTTCCACAGCGTTGTGAATAACTTGGGAATGGACTCTTAAAAAGTCGATAAAAGGCCTAAACTTAAGGAGGCTATAGGGCGATGATTTAAATCGATGGATTTGTTAGGAATCACCGATTGTACTGTGTTTGAAGAGACTTGTGTATATGTTTGCTAATTCGCCTTAGGTTTTAAGTTGTTGTTTTAATTATCTTGAAACCAATGTGTTGCGTAGTTGTTCGTGCTTGTTGAATATCTGTTCGCAGCTTATTCACAAGAATGATTTATATTGTTAGGATGAATCAGATTCCTCTTTTTTTATTCTAAAGGGTAGATGGCTTAAGAGAAATGTTGAGTTTGGGAATGTGTTGTGAATAACTTGGTGAAAAGTCCTCAAAAGTACTGAAAAATAGCGAGTTTAGAGGTGTTTTTAGGAAGTTGTGATGAGCTTCATATTTTTTTTGCACAGTGGGGTGGGTTTGCTATGGTGCGCGCATGCGCATCGGAATTCTGAATAGCGGAGGAGACTGTCCAGGCCTCAACGCAGTGATCCACGGGGTGGTGGGAGCTGCCTCTAAATTAGGCTGGGAAGTGGTAGGATTCCGCGACGGGTTTGAAGGGTTGTTACCTGATGGTGAGCATGTTCTTTTGAATCCTGCAGACACTGTGGGTATTATGAAATTAGGCGGGACTATTTTGGGGACGACTAACAAAACTGCTTTTGCAACAAAGGTGGGCACGAGCAATCTTAAAGAGGTTGCGGGGCGTGTGATTGAGATGACTAAGCAGACATTGGCGAGCTTACGGGTGGAAGCATTGATTGTGGTCGGTGGCGATGGCTCGCTGGGTACGGCGTTGCATTTATTTCGAGCTGGAGTGCCAGTGATAGGGGTGCCGAAAACAATTGATAATGACTTACAAGCGACGGCGATGACCTTCGGGTTTGATAGCGCTGTGTCTTGTGTGGTAGATGCGCTGGATAGGCTGCATACCACTGCGGTGAGTCACAAGCGCGTGATGGTCGTTGAGGTGATGGGTCGCTCGGCTGGATGGATTGCGCTGTGGGGCGGGATCGCTGGTGGGGCAAATGTGATTTTGATCCCAGAGATTGAATTTAGTTTAGAAAAGGTTGCGGAGTGTGTTCTCGAGAGAGAAAAGAATGGTAATCACAGTACTATGATTGTTGTGGCGGAAGGTTGTAAAATGCCAGATGGTGAACAGGTTACGAGGGAGGATGGTGGCTATGGGCCAAGGTTCGGGGGGATTGGCGAAGTGCTTGCTAAACGGATTGGCGACATGACGGGCAAAGAGATGCGAGCGTGCACGCTGGGGCATCTGCAGCGTGGTGGTGAACCGACCAGTCTGGACCGTATTTTAGGGGCTCGTTTTGGGGTGAAAGCGGTGGAGCTGGTTCGAGAAGAGAATTTTGGGCGCATGGTGAGTTATCAAGCCTACCATGTTGATTCGGTACCGATCGAAGCGGCGGTGCATAAGCTGCGTTCTGTGGATGCCGAGGGCGAGGTCGTGAAGACTGCTCGAGCGGTTGGGATTAGTCTTGGAGATTGATATTAAAGTTGAGATGAAGTGACTGAATTTTGCTCAAATTAAATAAATGGGCAAAAATCGTCAAAAAAAGAGCCTTTTTGGGCAAGTATTGCGTTTATTCTGCTTGCTATAGCGCGAGGTATTTCTATTTTCCCCATCCCTCCTCGTGAGGGCACTGATCATCATCATCCGGCGAGTCGGTTGTTGGAGCCCCGGTTCCGACTCGTTTTTCTGGGGCAAAATTGGACGATGATGAATCAAATAACATAAACAAAACAAAAAATGAGCATTAATGCTGAACTCTCGGACCTTATTGATTCTAAGTTCCGTGAATTTAAAGAAGGTACCATCGTTAACGGTACTATCATCGATATCCGTCCACAAGTTGTTCTCGTGGACATCGGCTACAAGTCCGAAGGCGCTATCCCATCTGCTGAATTCGAAGACGAAGAAATCGAAGTAGGTGATGGTGTAGAAGTTCTCCTCATGAAGCTTGAGGATGACAACGGCATGGTCGTACTCTCCAAAGAAAAGGCTGCACACAAGCAGAACTGGGAGAAGATCGTCAAAGTTTACGAAGACGGTGGTCTTGTCAAAGGCAAGGTCAAGAGCGTGGTCAAAGGTGGCCTCATGGTTAACGTTGGCGTGGAAGCATTCCTTCCTGGTTCACAAGTCGACATCATCCCACCAAAAGATCTTTCTGAGTACGTTGGTAAGATTTTCGAATTCAAGATCGTTAAGGTGAACGACGAGCGTAAGAACATCGTTCTTTCCCGCCGTGAAGTTATCGAAGCTGAGCGTGCAGAAATGCGCCAGCAGTTCCTTCAGACAGTTACTATCGGTGACAAGGTTGAAGGTCTCGTTAAGAACATCACTGACTTCGGTGCATTCGTTGACCTCCAAGGTATGGACGGTCTACTTCACATCACAGACATGAGCTGGGGACGCATTTCCCACCCATCTGAGATGCTTCACATCGGTCAGTCACTCGAAGTACAGATCCTCGACGTTGATCGTGAGAAGGAGCGTGTTTCCCTCGGTATCAAGCAAATGCAAGATAACCCATGGGCAGACATCGAAGCTAAGTACCCAATCAGCCAGAATGTTAAAGGTAAGGTTACTAAACTTCTTCCATACGGTGCATTCATCGAACTTGAGCGCGGCGTAGAAGGTCTTGTGCACGTTTCTGAACTCTCTTGGGTCAAGCGTATCACACGTCCATCCGATGTTCTCGAAATCGGTCAAGAAATCGAGGCAGTTGTTCTCGGTATCTCTATCGAAGAGCAAAAGATTTCCCTCGGTGTACGTCAGCTCGACGAGAACCCATGGGATGCTATCGAAGCACGTTACCCAATCGGTCAGCGCATCACAGGCGCTGTGCGTAACCTCACTACTTACGGTGCATTCGTAGGTCTTGAAGAAGGTATCGACGGCATGATCCACGTATCCGACCTTTCATGGACACGTAAGATCAATCACCCATCTGAAGTTCTCAAGAAGGGCGACGAAGTGGAAGCTGTGGTTCTTTCCATCGACAAGGAAAACCAGCGTGTTTCCCTCGGTGTCAAGCAAGCTGAAAACGATCCATGGTCCGACATTGACGACAAGTTCAAGGTTGGTGATCTAGTTAAAGGCCAAGTTGCTAAGATCGCATCCTTCGGTGCATTTGTTAACCTTCAAGACGACATTGACGGCCTCATCCACATCTCTCAGCTTTCTGAAGATCACGTTGAGCGCGTCAAGGACGTACTTAAAGTTGGTGACGACGTCGAAGCACGCGTTATCAAGGTGGACAAAGTCGAGCGTCGTATCGGTCTTTCCATCAAGGCAGTTGAGTACTCCGAAGACGAACTCAAGAAAGAGTCCCAGTCCTTCGAGACACTCAAGCCTTCCAGTGAAATGGTTGGTCTCGAGCAGGCATTCAACCTCGCCTCTTCCGGCGAAGAGTGGAGCCCATCCGAAGACTAATTCTTTCTCCGAAGAATCAATCACAAAGCGTTCTGGGGTTGCCCAGAGCGCTTTTTTTGTTTTCAGCAGCAGCTGTAGTTGGCAGTTTCCCGTCAGTGGCCATTCCACTGCTCTCTAAAATTCTTTTAATCATCCGTGATCGATTTACTACAAGACCAGCTAGCGCATATTGATGCTGACCAGACTTGGTTAGTTGGAGTCTCTGGTGGGAGGGATTCGGTGTGTTTGTTAGATCTACTTGTGAGAGCTGGTTTTAGCAATTTAGTGGTGGTTCATGTGAACCATCAATTGAGGGGGGAAGAATCTGCGGGGGATGCCAAATTTGTGGAACAGTTGGCGAGACACCATGGTGTAGATTTCTATTCTGAGTCTGTCGATGTACAGCAGCTAGCGAGTATTCAGCAGAAAGGGTTAGAGCTCGCAGCGCGAGAGACGCGTCACGAGGTTTTCGCCCAGGCGATGGCGAAGTATGACGCGGCAGGTGTGTTGTTAGGGCATCATGCTGACGATCAGGCGGAGACTGTGCTTTACAACCTTTTGAGAGGATCAAATGGCTTGAAGGGGATGCGTTTTGAAAATGCTGTGAAAGTGTCTGGAATCTCACTGATGTTCTTGCGTCCAATGTTAACCATTCGTAGATCAGACATTGACGCTTATGTGAATGAACATGGTTTGGCTTATCGAGAAGACGCGAGCAATGCCGAGGGGTTTACAGCGCGCAATAGACTACGTAAGGAAGTGATGCCATTGCTTACTGACATTATGAAGCGTGAGGTAGTTCCGCAGATTAATACCGCTGCTGAATCTAGCATGGAGCAGGCTGACTTTTTTACTAATGAAGTGTCGCTAGAGAGTTTTCTCGATCCACAGGGCAGGGTGTTTTTACCAGCACTGAGCGAGGCTCACATCGCTCTTCAACAATCGATATTGTTTCAGTATTTGAAGGTTCAGGGAGTGCCTGAATTGAGCCGTTCGGTCGTGATGAGTGGGTTAGAAATCTGTGACTCCAGCGCTCCTGCGAAGGTCAATTTACCAGGTGGGAATTGGTTGCGTAGGAAAGAGCAGCGGCTATTTGTGCAGAGAGCTTAGATTTCTCTGGCTTATACGCTTGAAATCTAGGGCTGAAACCGCCAGCAATGGCTTACACAATTTTATCCATTTTAATTAATATCTAAAACACCATGGGACGCGCATTTGAATACCGTAGAGCATCGAAGGAAAAACGTTGGGACAAGATGTCTAAACTTTTCCCTAAATTAGGCAAGGCTATCACTGTGGCTGCGAAAGAGGGTGGTGAAGATCCTGAAGTGAATGCCAAGCTTCGTGCTGCGATTGCGACAGCGAGAGCGGAGAACATGCCTAAGGATAACATCGATAAAGCGATCGCTCGCGCGACGGCGAAAGATGCAGTTGCCTACACTGAAATCAACTACGAGGGCAAAGGTCCTCACGGAGTATTGATCTGGGTGGAGTGTGCGACGGATAACAATACCCGAACATTTTCTAACATCCGTACGATTTTTAATAAGAGTGGTGGTGGATTGCTCCCGACTGGCGGGCTCGAGTTCATGTTTGATCGTAAGTCGGTCGTGCAATTCAAAAAACCAGAGGACAAGGATCTTGAGGAAATTGAGTTAGAGCTGATTGATCACGGTCTTGAAGAACTTGAGGATCACGGTGAGGATGTAGTAGTTTACGGTGAGTTTACTAGCTTCGGTGCGTTATCAAAAGCGGTTGAAGAAATGGGACTGGAGATCACTAAGGCGGCTCCTGAACGCATTGCAACGAATTCAGCGGAATTCACAGAAGAGCAACTTACTGAGATCGAAGAAATGCTTGATAAGCTCGAGGATGATGAAGATGTACAGAACGTTTTCACTAATATTGCCTAGCTTTTAGAGCCGCAGAGAAATGTTACAAAACACTCACCATGCGGTGGGTGTTTTTGTTTTGGGGTTGGTACGGATTACGCTGTAGACTTTTTTTGATAGAGGATGAATGTATCGATTGTTGTTTGCGTCAATTTAGCGTAGGCTTTGCAATCTAGGACAGAACGGAAGTCGCCCTACAGTTAGAGAATGAATCAAGTACCCAAAAAAACAGGCGTCCAAGCAGCGAAGATCCTCGTTGTGTTAGCGAGTCTTGTGCTTGTCATTGCTGGGGCGAAAGCATCCGCTGGCTTTGTTGTCCCTATCTTGTTAGCTTTTTTTATTGCGACAGTTTCTTTTCCGATTACCAACTGGCTTCGGGAGCATAGAGTTCCTCGCACTCTCGCGGTGTTCATCACTGTGCTGGTCGATTTTGCATTTCTCGCCGGTGTGATACTGGTGGGTATCATGCTCGTAAGTGAGCTGCAGTCGAAATGGGAGTCGAAATATTACGGCATTACCAAAGAGCGGGTTGAGCAAGCGGCTGATGCGACTTCTGATTTTATGGACCAATGGGGGATGTTAACCCAAGGTTCGAAAGAGGAAAATGCATCTGGAGCTGAGAATGCTAACAAACCTACAGCTGAAATTGTTAGCGAAGATGTGGAATTAGAAATTGGTGAAAACGCAGTACTCGAGGAACCCGTTCCAACTCCAAATGTAAGTGCTCGTAAGGGAATCGAAATTCTCACCAATGAGCTCTTGCAGTATCTTTCAGTGAATAAAGTATTACAGCTGGGAACTGATTTTTTAAGTAAGCTGGTTTCATTTCTAGGCACAACCTTCGTGGTGATGTTCTTGACTGTCTTTATGCTGAGCGAGGCTCGGATGTTTGGGCGTCGCTTTAATGCAATCTGCGAGGCGAGAGGACCGAACCTTCAGCGTTTGTTGAGCGCGACCAAAGACATTCAGCGCTATCTCGGGATCAAGACATTGATTTCTCTAATGACTGGCTTTCTAGCTGGGATTCTTTGTTGGGCTTTAGATCTGGAGTTCCCATTGTTGTGGGGGATTTTGGCTTTTGCCTTGAACTATATTCCTGCTGTCGGCTCGGTGATCGCGGGGATTCCTCCAGTTCTATTTTCTTTGCTCGTGTATGGGGATTGGAAGCATGCCTTGATTGTAGCGAGTGGTTATTTAGTGATCAATGGGGTGTTAGGAAACTTTTTGGAACCAACTTTGTTAGGTAGACGTTTTGGTATTTCAACTCTTGTGGTCGTTGTTTCAGTCCTGTTTTGGGGCTGGATTTGGGGACCAATTGGAATGCTGTTGGCTGTACCACTCACCATGTTGGTGAAAGTAGCTTTGGACAATAGTGCTGATTTCCGCTGGATCGCCGTGGCTATTAGTAAGGAAGACAAAAAGGGAATCGCAGGGTCGGAAACTCAGATTCTGAAGGATGCGGTAATTCAGTCCGCTGAGGCAGAAGAAAAGCGTCAGAAAATTTCTGAAGACACTACGAAGTTGAGCCACATGTTCCCCAAGTCTTAAACGACAGAGCTTGCTGAGATTTACTAAACTACGGGTTCTGATAGTGGCTCGATCACTCAGGCGAATGAGTTCCAGAGTTTTAAGAACTCGTTCTGAAATTGCTTCACCAGTGGTTTGTGATTGGTCACGGTGATATTCTCGTTGTTCTCAGTGGATGCGGAACGCGTCCAATTGTAGCTACCATTGAGGAGTTTGTTATCATCGGCTATGGCAAACTTGTGATGCATGTGGGCATCGGTTCTATCGGCTCGACAATGAATGTCATTTGCTAACAAGTAATCGAAGTCGGAGCCGAGGTCTTCGGATTTATCATTGTCGGAAATGATGCGAATTTTCACCCCGCGTGCGTGGGCTTCGATGATCTTTTCGACTATGCGATTGTCGGTAATGGTGAATACGCAGATGTCGAGCGAGTGCTGAGCTTCACGGATGAATGTTTGGATGCGATGCAGGCAGTCTTCACCCGGGGAGAAATAGGCGGAAGATTTGACTTCAGCTTCATTCGAATAGAGTAATTTGATGACCGACTGGAGCCAGTCCATAGCGGCCATTTCTCCAATTTCACCGATCGATTTGGTACAGAGTCGGAAGGCGAGTTGGCGCACCTTCGCTTGTTCGGAGACGTTGCCTTGGATCTCAGCAAGAAGGATTTTGAGCTCCTTGCGCTCAGAGCGAGAAATGGAAAAGTCCTCGAGAGAATCTGCGAGGACTTGTTCGATGTGGTGAACTTTGTTCACAGGGTTGAGGTATGAGGTTTTACGATTGAAGAAAAGTTTAGTCGTTCTTGAGAACTCTGATGAAGGCGTCTTGTGGGATGTTAACTTTACCGATGGCTTTCATCTTAGCTTTCCCTTTTTTCTGCTTCTCGAGGAGTTTACGCTTACGTGAGATGTCACCACCGTAACACTTGGCTGTTACGTTTTTGCGCATTGCTGAAATGGATTCACGGGCAATGATTTTTCCCCCGATCGCAGCTTGAATAGCTACTACGAAAAGTTGCTGAGGAATCACTGTTTTGAGTCTTTCACAGAGCTTGCGGCCGTAACCTTCTGCTTTATCACGGTGAACGATAGTCGCGAAAGCATCCACTGGCTCGCCAGCAATCATGATGTCCATTTTGACCATTTTCGCAGCGCGGTAGCCATCGTGTTCATAATCCATCGAGCCATAACCACGGGTCATGGATTTGAGGCGATCGTTGAAGTCGACGAGAATTTCGGCAAGTGGCATGCGGCAAGTGAGCATGACGCGCAGGTCATCGATAGTTTCGGTGTTCTCCATGTCACCACGCTTCTCCATGATGAGTTTCATGAGGTCGCCGATGTAGTCACCAGGAGTCATGATGTAGACACGCACCATTGGTTCGCGGATTTCCTGAATCTGTTGAGCCTCGGGAAGCATGCATGGGTTGTCGACGATGACTTCTTCACCATTGGTTTGGGTGACCTCATAAATTACCGATGGGTAAGTGGAGATGATGTCCATGTTGAACTCACGGCGGAGTCGCTCTTGGATAATTTCCATGTGGAGGAGTCCGAGGAATCCACAGCGGAATCCGAAACCAAGTGCGGCTGAGGATTCGGACATGAAGGAGAATGCTGCATCGTTGATCTGAAGTTTGGCAACGGCTACTTTGAGAGATTCATAGTCGGAGCTATCCACGGGGTAGATACCTGAGAATACCATTGGTTGGATTTCCTTAAAGCCAGGGAGTGGCTCTGGGCACGGCTGAACCGAAGTTGTCATGGTGTCACCAATCTTAACATCGTGTGCCGATTTCATATTGGCGATCACGTAGCCTACATCGCCTGCAACGAGTTCATCGCGCTTAGTCATGGCTGGAGTGAAGACTCCGACTTCTTTGATCTCGTAGGTATTTGGTGTGTGGAAGAATTTGATGCGTGTGCCGCGTTTCATGCTGCCAGACATGACGCGCACGTAGGAAACGACTCCGCGGAAGTTGTCGTAGATGGAGTCAAAAACGGAGGCTCTGAGGTGATCATCTTTTGGCTGCTCCGGAGCTGGAATGCGTTCGACGATCGCTTCGAGAATGTCTTCAATGCCAATACCAGCCTTAGCAGATGCAGGGATCGCATCTTCTGCTGGGATACAGATAATGTCCTCGAGCTGTTTATGAACCTTAGGTAGGTCTGCTGATGGCAAATCAATCTTATTGATGACGGGAACGATGGTGAGTTCTTGGTCGTTGGCAAGATGGAGGTTTGCTAGCGTTTGAGCTTCGACGCCTTGAGCTGCATCGACGATGAGAATGGCGCCTTCGCAGGCTGCGAGTGAACGGGAAACCTCATAGGAGAAATCGACGTGACCAGGGGTGTCTAGCAGGTTGAGCTGATAAGTTTTACCATCCTTCGCCTTGTAGTACATGCTCACTGGGTGCGACTTAATGGTGATGCCGCGTTCGCGTTCGAGATCCATGGCATCGAGTAACTGATCTTGCTGTTGGCGTTCGGTGATGGTCTTGGTGAATTCCAAGAGGCGATCAGAGAGCGTGGTTTTGCCGTGGTCGATGTGTGCGATGATCGAAAAGTTGCGTGTGAGCTCGATAGACATGGTGGATGTTCTCAGAGGTGAATGGAATGAACGCTAGTATGCCAGCGAGTTCCAGATTTCTTCGTGGACGAAAGAGAAGCCAAGTTCGTGTGATTTTACAGCAAAAAGTGAGAAAAACGAAAGCTTCGTAGAGGTTTTTCAAGCGTCGAAGCTCATAGGCTTGTCGGTGTGGGGAAGAATGCTACAAATGCTTTGTGAATTTTGGAGCTCAATTGTCGGTTGTTGTAGGCTGTGCGGCACTTTGGTCCTGTACGCCTGCGCAGCGGTTTTATCAGCCACAGACAGCAGTTCCGAGAAAGCCGTGGTCTGGTACTTCAGGGAAATGGGGTGGATATAGCGAGAGGCAGTTAAATAATGGGCGGGTGGAGATTTTGTTTACAGGCTATAATGAGCCTTCGCTGAGTAGTTGTGCGTTTTTTTGTAAAGTGCGTGCTGCTGAGCGGAGCATGCTTGATGGCTATGTTTATTTTTATGGGGCTGAGCCCAGTGTGACTCAGACTATCCAAGAAAGTAATTTTCCGGCTAAAGTAATTCCAGGTCGCTATGAAGATGTGCCAACTGTGGAGTGGGTGAAGGGGCCAAATGGAGAAGCTGAGCCAATTAACGTGTTCAGACCGGTTTGGGTTCCTCCGCAGACGATTCCTGCTCATACGGAAATTAACACGGTGAATCAGGCTAAGATGACGATTAACTACCGTGGTTCAGGTAAAAAGTATGATGCTTCAGCAATTTTAAAAAGTGCAGCTGGTGGATCGCAGAAGATGGGCAAGGTGCATTTGGAGCCGGCTGTGGAAGCTAAGTTGGATTTTTGACTGGGTTTTTGGCCACTCAAAGTGTCGAAAGTCTAAAGGTCGCAGGTCGGATTGCATGGCGTGGTCGCGATGATTGTTTTTAGACAGAAGTGCCCATCACGTCACCCATTTTTGCGTAGAGTTCTTGTTGTTGGGAGCTGTGGGTGAGGAGGTCGTCGGCGAGTTGGACTTTGCCTTCTTGAAAAATGGTGATGGTGGAGGAGCCGCCGAAGGCGAAATAGCCTTTCTCATCGCCTTTAGATACCGGAGAATGGGCTTGGTAGGTTTGATGGATGGAGCCTACGCAGGTAGCGCCGATTTCTAAAATGAGAACGCGGCCCAAGTTTGGTGTTTCTAGAATGGTGCAGGTGCGCTTGTTCTGCCACATGTAGGAAAGGTTTTGGCGGAGAGCGATGGGTGAGACTGAGAATAGCGGGCCATTGATGAGGCGGGCTTCTGTTGGGGTGCCATCGCATGGAAAATGGAAGCGGTGGTAGTCTACTGGGCAGAGACGCGAGAGCACAAGGCTGCCATTTTTAAATTGATCGTAGAGTCGGTCGTGGTTGATCAGAGCGCGCAGATCCCATTGCTGTCCTTTAATAAAGACGCCTGAGACCTTTTCTGCGTTTTGAAATCCGAGATGGCGGCCATCGGCTGGGAAGACGAGGTCACTGTCGGCGATGGGGCGGGCTTCGGGTTTGAGTTTACGGTAGAAAAAATCGTTGAAGTGCTGGTAGCTGTCTGGGCTGTCGAGGAACTCATCGGCATTCATTTGGTATTGCTCGATGAAAGGGGCTATCTTTTCCTTGGTTTTGGGAGAGTCCATGCGCTGGCCATACCATTTGGAAAAGAATGGACGTTTGACGAAGCTGTGGAGGGCTATTTTTCCGAGAGGATTAGCGTATGCCCATTTTAGGAAAGATTCTCCATAGACCTGTTCGGTTTCGGTGCTATTGGTGTAGCGATTTAAGAAAGTAATGGGTTCCACGGCGCGTAGTGTGGGGCAGAGTTTAAGAATTGCAATGCAAGAACAAGAGCAGAGAAGTGATAGTGAGAATGGCCGATTGCCCTTGCATGTCGGTCATTCACACAGTATCGCCAAACCAGTCATGAAGATCCGTAATATAGCCGTGGGGATGTCCTCGCTCCTTGTATTTTCCTCCTGTCAGGAAAGTACGCAACCTATTGAGGTTGCTGAGACTCGGGAGATCTCAAATTATGATGATGAGGGCAACATTGGTGGGGTCATGCCTGCTGATTGGCGTCGTGTGCCGAGTACGAAGTTTCGTGATTACAACTGTAAATTTGGTGAGGATGGCGAGGTATATTTATCGATTGCCAGTGGGGGGATAAAAGAAAATGCGCAGCGTTGGTTGAAGCAATTTGGAGATGATAAAGAAATCGTGGTGGGCGAGCTGGAAACTTTTGAGACCTTCGATGAAGAAGGTGTAGTGATTGAAGCAGAGGGTAAATTCGAAGGAATGCGCGGAATTGCTAAAGAAGATGCTGCTTTATTAGGTTTGATGGTTCAGACCCGTGGCAATTTGATTACTGTGAAAATGGTGGCAAGTGCCGAAGAGGTGAAAGCGCAGCGCGAAAATTTCTTCGCCTTCTGTGAAAGTTTAAAATGGAAATAAGCTGATGGCTAAAAAATCAACCAATCCACTCGCTCGAGTGTTCGCTTTTCTGGGCGGCTTTCATGTAGCCATTGTCTGCATGGCCTTGCTGCTGGTTTTAACATGGCTGTCGACGCTTGAACAGACGGGTCCCGGTGGACTCTACTGGACCTTGCGCAAGTACTTCAGCTTCGATGCATTTTTTGTGCGACCTACTTTGAATGGTCATGATCTACCTATTTTCTTACCTGGGGGGTATTGGGTTTGTGCGGTATTTACCTTAAACCTCATCATCGGTGGAGTGCTGCGCATACGTAAGGGCTGGAAACATGCTCCTGTGCTAGTTTCTCATTTTAGTATGGTAATGCTAATGGTGGGTGGAGCGATGACCTACCACCAATCACGTGAAGCATACATGGAGCTAGAAATCGGTGATACAGGCAATACAGCCTATAGTCTCACTGAACTCTCGATTGAGGTGGCGGAAATTAAAGATGGGGAAAAACAAAATCCTACTGTGTTAAATTCGGATGTCTTGGCTGGAGTTCGCGGTCAAGTGGGCAAGAGCAGAGAAATCTTATTGCCCCATATGCCCTTCGATCTGGTAGTCAGTGATTACTTAATTCATGCGAAACTCTACCCAGTGCAGGGTTCGGTGCCAGATGAGGCGATGGTGATCGATGGCTACTACGCGATGGCTGAGACACCTACTGGATTTGAGGAAAAAAACCTTTCGGCTTGCGTGGTCACTATCAAGGAAAAGCAGGGTGGTGAACAAACTCAATTATTACTTTACGAGGGGGTGGGACACGATGTGACTGCAACCATTGATGGGAAAGTTTATGGCTTCCGACTTCACGGAGAAATCTGGCCACAGCCATTTGAAATCCGCCTCGATGACTCACGTGGTGAAAAGCATCCGGGGACAGGGTTGGCGATGACTTACGAAAGTGACGTAACAGCACTCGATCAAAATGGAGATGACGCAATTAAGTTTAAAATCGAGATGAATAAGCCGCTACGATACAAGGGGCTTACATATTATCAAACGACTTGGGACGTGCGCGATGGTGTCACGTACTCAGGGTTTACCATTAAGACAAACCCATCAGACCAATGGCCTAAATATGCCATTTATGTCTGTGGTGTCGCACTCTTCGTGCATTTCATTATCAAACTTTTCGGATTCGTTTCCGCAAGCATAGCAAGGAGCAAAAATGAGCAAAAGTAAGTTAGGGCGTTGGATAGGTTTTTTCTTTGCCTTGTTGGTGGTCGTCGGACTGTTAATGAATACGGTAAAGGATTCGATCGTTAAAGGCCCGCCAAATGTGGTGGAAGGGTACGAGCCTTGGGATGAGGAACTCGTTGAAGAATTTGCTTCGCTCCCGGTGCAAGACGGTGGGCGCGTGAAACCGATGTCGACCTGGGCTGGCTTTGAGCTTTTAGCGATTAACGGTAAGCGCAAGGTGCGTTTTGAAACTGACGGTGACAAGGTGAAGCTGACGCCAACGGAGTGGATGTTAGACGCGATGTTCCGCGAGGGGGTGGCCAATGAAATGGCTGTGTTTCAAGTGGAGGATGCCAATGTACTGGATTTGATCGGTGTCGATCATTCAAACAAAAAGCGTCGTGACCGCTATAGTTTCAAGGATCTTCAGCCTTATCTCGCTGAATTCGATCGCGTTCGCACAGATCTTGTTAAGAAAAAGCAGGATGAGATCGAGCTCGATCTTATTGAAGAACAGTTTCTAGGCTTAGATACGAACATCAGAAGTTACATCGAGCTAACATCACACTTCTCTCCGGTGCGCTCTCGTATGGCGGATAAAGATAGCTCGCTGACAGATGAATTGCAGAAATTTTCTTCTTGGGTAAAGCGCTGGCGTCAATTGGCTCCACTTTTTGCAAGTAGTGCTCAGCAATCTCCAGATGGAGCTGACGGCTTAAAGGCGGTTGCTACTAATATCGCCATTCGTGTGGGAGACTCTGTGTATTCAGAAATCGCGATGATGCCATCTCTGGATAAAGAAAACCCAACATGGCCGAAGCGGAATAACTGGCTGATGGAGTATATGCAGTTTAAGGCTGACGCGGATGAGGATCAGTTAGAGTACCTCACCGAAATGGAGAGTTTGGCATTGGCTTATGAAGAGGGTGGTCAAAAGGGCTTGCTGGAGGCGGTCAAGGCCTACAAAACCAAAGTTTATGATCTGATGGAGGAACGTGGTGAAGGCGCCACTCTAGAAGGAGAAATGGCGTATTACCGCATGGATTATTTCTATCGTTCACTAACTCCATTTGTACTTGGATTTTTAGTGGTGTCCTTTGGTTGGATTTCTCCAGCGACTCGCTGGGGGCGCGTGTGTAATCGCATTGGCTGGGTACTTTTGATTATCGGAACACTACTCGTTGTTGCTGGGATCACTCATAGAAGTATCTTAATGGGACGTCCACCAGTGGGGAATTTGTACGACACGATTCCGTTTATCACCGCCATCGCGATTATTGTGTTAGGATTTATCGAATGGGTGACTAAGCGCGGCGTCTGTTTGGGCTTAGCCTTCTTCCTCGCAGCTCTCGGAATGTTCCTCGCGATGTGGTATGAGGAGTCTAAAGGTGTCGACCCGATGAATCCGTTGATCGCGGTGTTACGTTCAAACTTCTGGCTAGCGACGCATGTAACTACGATCACCATTGGTTATGCTGGAGGTTTGCTTACAGCAGGTTTGTCTCACGTGTACATCTTCGCTCGCATTTTCAATATTGATGAAGGTGACAAGTCGTTTCGCCGATTCATGACTCGTATCGTTTACGGCGGTGTCTGTTTTACGCTGTTCTTCAGTTTGGTAGGAACCATCCTCGGCGGTGTGTGGGCGAACGATTCTTGGGGGCGCTTTTGGGGATGGGATCCGAAAGAGAATGGAGCGCTTATTATTGTGCTGTGGACTCTGATTATTCTCCACGCTCGTATGGCAGGCTATATCAAGGAGTGGGGGATTCACATCTGCGCAGTCTTTGGTTCGATCCTAGTGACCTTCTCGTGGTGGCATGTGAACTTCCTCAGCGTCGGTCTCCACAACTACGGCTTTACTGCTGGTGATGGACTAAAAGCAATCTGGTCGTTCTACGCGCTAGAGGTTCTAGTCATCGTGCTAGGTATCAGTTTCGCTTGGTACGAGAATGCTAAGAAGAAGCAGCTCAAGTCTGCATAGGCTAACATAGCTAGATGAGTTACACCTACGGAGTTGACCGTAGGTGTATCCATGTTCTTGACTTAGCACATTTGTATACTGTCTAGCGGAGCTTGGACTGGTCTTTTATATGGGCTACTAGAGCTTGAAGAAACAGATCAGTGGATGTGGGGGATCTAGAAGGGTAGAGTTGATCTTCTAGAGATTAAGCGTGATGGCTGAATGGTTTGGAAGAAATGGATTCAGCTAAGTCAATTGTTGAAGCTGTTCTGGAAATGGGCAGTTCGTACAATCGCTGAGGTCTTCGAGGCAGAAATCGTGATAAATTTGGAGTAGTGCTTGGTGTTTCCAAGCGTGGCGGAGCCACTTCTTTTTATCATCGCGTTGGCCGAAGAGGCGGGTGCTGGCGCGGTTGACAGATTCGCTGACAGCTGGTGCTGGGTAGTTGAGGTATTGGTTCCACGCTCGCTCATCACCTTCTGCAATGCGTAGTGGGAGGATGTGGTTGATGAGGAGGTCGCGGATGCGGTCTTTGCCAATGAGGGAGAGTTTTTTTTCACTTCGTTTGGAAGTGAGGGTGTAGTGGTGTGACCAGAACGGGTTTTCGAGTTGCTTGAGCCAGTCGAGAAGGTGGTTGGTTTGTGAACTGAATTTGCGGAATGTAGGCCAGTGCTGGGCGACGCATGAGAGGGCTGCGAGTCGGCGCTGTGGGTGGTTGATGGGGCGGATTCCTGAGCGAGTCCATTGGATGGAGCGTTCGGGGCTGAGTTCGTGTTGTTGGCGGTGTTGCCACCAGGTTTGCCACAGTTCTTCTAACCATTGTTGAGAATCCTTTGGAGCATTTTTGTGGATCTCTGGATGGAGAAAACCAGCGGTTCCGAAAAGGAGTGCGGAGCTTAGAGAGGTGTGTTGTTTTAGGTAATGAATGGGAAGTCGCTGAGCGAGTTGACTCATAGCGCTTTTGTTTGGACGATAGCCAAGAGTTTCTGCGAGCGCGATCCAGAGTGTTTGGTCTGTGCCGTGAGCTTCTTGGATCTTGAGGAGACGTTTAGCTTTGAGCTGACAACGATGCTTGGCCGCATTTTTCAGCAATGATTCGAGGGCGGGTTCTGAGAGATTTTTGAGTGGTTGGTAGCAACGACCGATGTGAGCTGTGGCTGAGGCATGGCGCGGGTACTGTAGGACTTCGCTAATGATTTCAGTGGGGATGACCACTTTCGGCACATTTTGGTGATTTTCTGTGCGTGAAAATTGACGGGGGACGGAGTCTTGAAAAACGACATGGAGGATGACCTCATTGAATGCTGGATTCGAGTCGTGGCCGTGGGTGATCCAATCACTGGCGTGAGTGTCTAGTTCAATAGGGCCGGAGAGGATTTCACCATTAATTTCTATGGAACAATGAAGGAAGTCTGGACCAGCGGAGCGGTTCCAGAAACCGAACTGTTTGATGGTCACCGCTTGTTGATCCGTGGTGGTGAATTCGCGGCCAAATTGGCCATTGAACCACAGTGCTTGCAGGCTAAGTTCATCTGGAAGGTCTGTTGGAGCCTCTTCAGTCAGGTACGGTGGGAAAGTGTTTTGTATGAGTTGGGAGTAGCTCTGCATAGGGATTAGGAGAAAGGAGTGAGGCTACTTATCTGCGCTGTCTTGGCGTGGTTGGGCGGCAGGTGGTGGTGGTGGGTTGAGGATGGTTAACATGGCTGAGGCTGCTTTGGTGGCAGGAGCTGAATCGTTTTCAGCAAGGATGGCTTCGAGCGCATCGATGGCTTGTGCCTTTTGCTTTTCGCCGCGGAAGAGGTTTGCAAGATGCAAGGTGACCCGTACTTTGTCGCTGATATCCGTGTATTTGCTCAAGGCTGGATAGAAGTAGGAAAGGGCTCCTTTAGTATCGTTTTGTGAAAGCTTCCACAGGCCGATCACTTCGTAGAAGCGTGCATCATTTTTTTGGATGGCTGCTGACTGGAGGCGTCTTTCAATTTTTTCATCGTCATTTTTCCAAGCACGGAATGCGAGGCTCATGGCACGGTATGCTTTGTCTTCTTCTACAACTTCTCCTGAGCTACTGATGTGCTTGAAGGGGCGATAAAGCGGGTCGCCGACAGAGACATTCATCCATGAAAAGGTAGGAAGTGACATGGTGGCGGCTTCGATGAAGGTGTAGCCGTTCATGAGTCTCTCGTTGAGGATGTCAAAATGATGAGTGAGTGCAAGGTAGGGCTCGTAGACATTGCCGATGGTAGCGGCTGCGCCTGCATTGAGAATAGGGCCAACCCAATGGGTGTCGGGGTTGCGTAGGTTACTTGCACTGGCTGAATGGAGGTGCATGGCGACGGCCCCGCGTTTGAAGCGAAATTCAGGGTCGAGCAAGGGGCCGTTTTTATGACTGGTGTACCACCCGTAGTAGAGCGCGGCGTCGCGCATCGGGTAGTTGGTGAGGTAGGTTTGCTTGTTACGGTCAATAACGGTGGGGATGCCTTTTTGCCAGTTGAGCTTGTAGATGTTTTCTATCCAATCATCGCCTTCCTTGTAGTTCGCTCCTTTGAGCGCCATATCTAGATAACACATTCCCCAAAGACCTTGTTTTTCGGTGGCGATGGCATCGTCGATGAGGCGCTTGGCTAGCTCGGGCGAAGGGCCATCGATCCGTCCAACCATGACATAGGGAAGGTTTTTGGGGTCGTCTGAGAAGTTTTTTTCTTGTTTGAAGTAGGGGTTCGGAACCGCGCCTCTGAGAGGAAGGTTTTGTATGCCGAATGTATTGAGCTCGCTGTCGACAGAGGCTTTATTAGAACGCTCGATGGTGTGGAGCTTGTCGCTTTCCTCTTTTGGGATGGCGACTTGTTGGATACCAAATGGAATACCGTAGACGCAAACGAGGAGGCGAATTTTGTTATCGGTCGGGATGACGAAGCCGTCAGTGGTCTTTTGGAGTTTCCACCAGCGATTGTGCGTGAAGTGGCGGCGGAGCGGGCCTTCGATGGTTTTTTTGTATTGCTCGCGTGAGATGTGAGCTGCATTCGACGTGTCGAGCCCAACGAGGTTAGATAGCGGTATGTTGCGTTGTTTGGCGTAGTAGAAGGCGAGTTCAGAGGACTCCTTCATGTTGCTATTGTAGAGAATAGCGATGGAGCTGGGCTCGATACTGGGTTTGGCATTAAGCCAAGTCACGCTGAAGAGAAATAGAATAAAGATGTTTAGGAATTTCATGAACGACGGATGGGTTAGTCTAACTGAAGTGTGTCGTAGGCGAAACGAATATTTTCAGGGAGTTTCGCTTCTTCTGCTCGATAGTCTGTTTCGTGTGAGATGTGGGTGAGCCAGGTTTGCTTTGGCTGGATGCGGTTAGATATTTCGACCGCTTCTGGCAGCGAGAGGTGTGTCGGGTGGGGAGCTGGGCGGAGAGCATCGATGATGAAGTGGTCGAGGCCTTCTAACAGAGCGAAGGTTGGCTCGGGGATTTCTTTCGCATCGGGAATGTAAGCGATGCTGGGTTGGCCATCTTGGTCAAAGCGGAAACCGATCGTTTCGACTGAGGCGTGCATGACTGGTAGTGGAGTTACTTTTGTATTTCCAAGGAAGAATGGGCCACCGACTGGGCGAGCTTTAGGTTTGATGTAGCCTTTGTGAGTATTGCTCGGAGAAAAGGCCCATGAGAAAATACGAGCAAGTTCATCGAGACAGGCCTTGCTCGAGTACATGGGGAGTGGTTCTTCTCGTCCCCAACAGAAGGCGCGCAATTCGTCAAAGCCGGTGATGTGGTCGAGGTGACAGTGGGTGTAGAGTACTGCGTCGACCTTGATTAGATCGTGTCGGAGCGCTTGTTGGCGGAGGTCTGGGCCGGAATCAACAAGGATAGAGTGGGTGTCTGTTTGGAGGTGGACAGAGGCGCGCATGCGCTGGTTTTTAGGATCGCTGGAACGACAGCTAGCGCAGTTGCAGCCGATGACAGGAATGCCTACAGAGGTGGAAGTGCCGAGAAAGGTGAGAGTCATTTTCAATACAATCGAGCTTAGGCGGCAGGAGTGCTTTTTGAAAAGGGTGATTTCTCGGAGATGTGCAGTTGCTAAGTGATTTTTAGCGGTCTAGTCTGCGTCATCTTCACACTATGTTAACACATATCTCTATTAAAAATCTCGCATTGGTTGATCAATTGAGCTGGCAGCTAGGTAAGGGGCTTATTGGAGTAACTGGTGAAACGGGGGCAGGTAAATCCGTAATCGTGGGGGCATTAAAGTTAGTGTTAGGCGAGCGTGCGACCAAGGGGATGATTCGTACTGGTGAGAGTTCTTGCACGGTGGAGGCAGTTTTTGAGTTAGAGAATGTGGCGCTGATCAATGCTATTCTGGAAGATGCAGGGATCGATCCATGTGATGATAAGCAGCTCATCGTGCGCCGTGTCATGGGGCAAAATTCTAACAAGCAGTGGGTGAACAATAGTTCCGCGACTTTGTCCGTTTTAAAGAATCTTGGTGATCATTTAGTGGACCTGCATGGTCCTCACGATCATCAATCGCTTCTTTCAGTGGAACGTCAGCTTGCGATGTTAGATGCCTACGCAGTGGCTCAAAAAGAAAGAGCAGCGTATCGAGAGGTGTATCGCGAGTGGCGTGAGAAAGTTTTCGAGCTTGAGAGTTTGCAGAAAAGCGAGCAGGCGAACGAGCAGGAGATCGATTTATTGAGATACCAAGTGGAGGAAATCGAGGCGGCAGATATTCGACCAGAGGAAGAAGCTGAAATAGAAGAGCGCTATAAGCGGGCGTCGAATAGTACGCGTTTGGTTGCGTGTTCGGGTCAGATTGCTGGAATCTTAGGTCACGAGGTTAATGAACGGTTAGGGGAAGTGCAAAAGCTTGCGCGCGAGCTGGAGCAGATCGATCCGGCATCGGTCGAGCTATTAGGAGGTTTAGACTCGGCGCTTGTTGAATTGCAGGAGCTTGAACGCAGCATGGCGGATTACAGTGAATCACTGGATATCGATTCTGCTGAAGCATCTGCTTTAGAAGATAGAATCAACACCTTTGAAACTTTAAAACGCAAGTACGGACCGACGCTCGAGGATGTGTTAGAGCATCATGTGAAGGCGAGTGAGCGCTTGGATACGATTGAAAACAGGGGTGATAAGATTGGCGCATTGCAGCAAGAAGTGGAGCAGCTTCGTGAGAGGCTTCAAGTGACAGGCGCGAAGTTGGGAGCGAAGCGAAAGAAGTTTGCTCCTAAGTTAGCGAAAGAGATTGCGCATCACATTAAAGAACTTGGCTTCAAGCAGGCATCGTTTGAACTCTCGATTGTGCCGAATGGTGAAGCAGGGGCGAATGGCTTAGAAGGAGTCGATTTTCAGTTTGGGCCGAATCCTGGTGAGCCTCTTAAGCCCTTGCGTCAGGTGGCGTCGAGTGGTGAGATTTCACGGGTGATGCTGGCGGTGAAGAGTGCTCTAGCAGATCAAGATGCGACACCGCTGATGGTGTTTGATGAAATCGATGCCAATGTCGGTGGAGAGATCGCGCGTGCCGTGGGGGAGAAAATGGCAGTGTTAGGTGAGAAGCACCAAGTGATTTCGATCACTCATTTCCCACAAGTTGCGGCGGTAGCGGCGGAACATTTCGTGGTTGAAAAATTAGTTGAAGGAGGACGGACGCGTTCGACTCTGATAGCTGTTAAAGGCGAGCAACGGATCGACGAACTAGTGCGGATGCTCGGCGGAGGCGATGGCGAGAAAGCGAGAGCGATGGCAGAAAGTCTTCTTGCTTGAGGGCACTTCTAGTACGAGAAGGTGTGAGAGAATTTTATTGGGTAGGCAATTTGTTTAGGATGTCGGTCATGGAATGCTCCTTGATTTCCACTGTTTTTCGCTGAGAGAGAGTTCCTGCAATAATTTCGATTTGACCAGCTGGTATTCCAAGTTCTTTGGATAAGAGTTTGACTACCACCTTATTCGCTTTTCCTTTCTCTGGCGCGGCTTGAACCTTCACCTTGAGGGCTTGTTCTAGCCAGCCAACGATTTCGTTGCGCGTAGAACCAGGAATGACTTTAAGTTGTATACGACACGCCATTAGTTGGATAAGTGTTTTTGCGCTATTGCACGGATTTGTGCCACTTTGTTCTATGGGGTAAGATGGAACTAGATCTAAAATAGGTGTGTTGTTCGTCGCTCAGAGAGGTGTTGAGGTCGCTGATTGGAAGCTTGCGAGCTTAAGCGTCTTCTTCTACAAGTTTAGGTTCGATGGGGGCATGTGCTAATGCTGAGAATGACGTGGAGCCTTGTTGGGCATCTGAAGATTCGCGGATGCGGATAGTCCAGCGGTAAGTGTCTTGGTCTTTGTAACCTAAATAATTGGCTAGGTCAGGAAGTCCTTGGGAACACTTGATGGTAGTTGTGTTAGTGCCGTTGTCGAATTTTCCTTGCTGGAAATTGAGTGTGTGAGGGTCGCCTACGACGGTTTGGTCGAGGTCGTTGAGGCTTTTATTTTTACAAAAGAGAGCGCGGAGTGAGCCTGAGGTACTGTCGGAGGCGAGGGTGATTGTGACGTATGGGAAGATCGTTCTTGTGGTGGGGTCTTCCTTCCAGTGGGTTTCAATCTTTTCGATACTCGCGAATTCTCCTTTCACAGGAAGGTTGTCAGCGTAACTGGGTTCGCGGGTGACCTCATAAGACTTGTAGAAGTAGCTGACGAAAAATGCAGCAATCGCAACAAGAAGAAGGACAGCCACAACGATCGAAAGTTTCTCAAGCAGGCTGTTAGGAGTTTTTTTTGCCATAGGAGTTATGAGGATAGAGAAAAAAGGCGCGCCTTGCGAGCACGCCTTTTTACATGGTGAAATTAGAGTCCGAGTTTTGAGCGGACGAGGTCGGTTGCCATTTTCGGGTTCGCTTTTCCTTTGGAGGCTTTCATGACTTGGCCAGTGAACCAGTTGGCAGCTTTGGCGTTACCGCCTTTGACTTCTGCTACTTTCTCTGGGTTCGCGGCGATGAGTTCATCGACGATACCTTCGATCTCGGAGTTGTCTGCTGGTTCGAAGCCTAGAGCTTTTGCGACCTCAGCGGCTTTTTTCTCTGGCTCGTCCCAGAGAACGCTGAAGACTTCTTTTGCCTGATTGTTAGAAATGGTTCCGGCTTCGATGAGAGCGACGAGCTCACCGAGTGATTCGGGCTTGAGTGGGTTGTCATCGATAGTGAGGAAGGTTTCGTTGAGCTTGCCGAGAACGGTGTTGATGATCCAGTTGGCGATTTTTTTACCAAACTTAGAACCTTTAGCTGCAGCTTCGAAGTAGTTTGCGAGGACTTGGTTACTGGTGAGGACTCCGGCATCGTATTCAGAAACCCCGTAGTCGGCGACAAAGCGGTCGCGTTTCTCGTGAGGAAGCTCGGGTACGTGAGGTCTCATTTTTTCTACGAGCTCCACAGTATTGACTGGAAGAAGGTCTGGCTCTGGGAAGTAGCGATAATCGTGAGAGTCTTCCTTAATGCGCATGACGGATGTTTGGCCGGTGTTCGGATCCCAACGTAGTGTTGCTTGCACCTGTTCAATACCCATATCGAGCTCTTCGATCTGACGGTCTATTTCGTAATAAATGGAAGAACGGACAGCTGAAATTGAGTTAAGGTTTTTGATCTCGAGTTTGGTGCCGAGTTCGTCGGTGCCTTTCTTGCGCACGGAGATGTTTACGTCGCAACGCATTTGGCCCTTTTCCATATCGGCGTCAGAGATTTTACCGTATTGGAGTATCTGCTGGAGTGACTTGAGGTAGGCGTAGGCTTCTTCTGCGCAATCAATGTCTGGCTCGGTGACGATCTCCATGAGAGGAGTTCCGGCGCGGTTGTAGTCGATGGTAGAAGCGTTAGAAAGGTGAGTTGACTTGGCCACATCTTCTTCGAGGTGGATGCGGTTCATTTTGACGACTTTGCCTGGGTTCGGGATATTTTTCTGAGCGTCTTTGTGGTAAGCGAGGTCGTAGAGTGGGACGCCGCCGCCAGCGCAGAGGGGAAGGTCGAATTGGGTGAGCTGATAGTTCTTCGGCATGTCCGGGTAGAAGTAGTTCTTTCGGTCCCACTTGGACACTTCAGGAGTGGTGCAGTTGAGCAGCATGCCGGCGAGGATGGTTTGTTCGATGGCGTGTTTGTTGAGAACTGGGAGAGCCCCTGGGAGACCAAGGCAGACCGGGCAGACGTTGGTGTTAGGCTCGTGGCCGTATCCTGCGCGGCAGGAACAGAACATTTTACTCTCTGCGGTGATTTGGCAGTGAACTTCGAGGCCGATGGTTGCGATGTAGTCTTCTCTTGGCATGACTGGAAATGGTATGTTGGAAAATGGAATGAGGTGGGTGAGCACCTTCGTGATGTTGGAGATGGTCTAGCGGAGCTTGAGCGCATGTTCAATATCGATCTGAGCGATTGCATCATTCATAGCAGGATCTTTGAGTAAAGCGATGAAATCAGGGTGGGTGGCTACAGCAGCAGTGTCACCACTCTCGATACTTTGTTTGATTTCAGGAGAATGGAGGAAGGCTTTGAGCTTGGGTGATTGGAGGGTTAGAGCTATGGCTGGGTCTTGGCTGAGTTGCTGGATTTTTTCAGGGGCAGCGACTTGCATGATGACGAGCTTGGAGAGGTTTTGGCTGGCGGCGTTATTGAACGAAAGGAGGGAGGTGACTTGCTTGCTGACGGGGGAGTGCAAGATATCGTGTTTGAGTTTGGCGAGGTTGGGGAGTTCTTGGGGGGCTGCTTCAGTAGCTTGAGCGATCCAGTAGTCGATTTCTGCGCGGGTGCCCTTATCGACAAGTTTATTTAAACAGAGCAGGCAGATGGCGAATCCCATGGCAAAGCCAGTGATTAGCCCTGTTAGTCCAGAGGATTTTGAGCGTTGTTCCTCATTTTCGAAAGGGTTAGCAAAGAAGTCGGTGACTGTTTTAAGCAGGATAAAAGTGAGTATGGCGGCGGCGAGAGCACAGGCGTATTCACCGTGTTTAGGCATGCTAGGCCATTCTGTGAGTAGTGCAGGATAGCCAAAGGTATAACCGGCCCAAGCAGCTGCGAGTGTGCCAATGAGGCAGAGGAAACCGTACAGGAGTTTGAGAGCGCCCTTGGCAAAACCAAAAGCCGCGAAGGCGATGATCACCAGAAGGATCACGCCTGAGACTCCGATTTCACCAAAATTCATTAAGTTTGATGAAATATGAGTCTGCTTTCCGAGTCGATGTTAAAGAATGGGAAAGTGGTTTGAAATTAGGAATCCTAGGTGATTACCAGACGTGGCTGAGGCTGAGCGCGAGGCTTTTTTATCGAACCGAGTTTATGACTGCGTTTGAGTCCTAATGTAGATAGATGTAACTAGACGGTACCAGTCTGCGCGCGCTGGCGCAGGATGTGGTCTACTAGAGTGAGGTAGGCCATGGCTTCGACCATTGGTACGGCGCGTGGAAGGACGCAAGCATCGTGGCGGCCGCGGCCTTTGAGTTCTGTTTCTTTGTGATCGGTATCGACTGTTGGCTGCTCAGTCATGATGGTGGCAGTCGGTTTGAATGCGACGCGGAAGATGATGTTTTCTCCGTTAGAAATGCCGCCTTGTACACCGCCAGAGTTATTGGTCTTGGTGCGAACTTTCTTACCTTCCATGTAGAAGTGGTCGTTGTGCTCTGCACCAGTGAGCTGAGTTCCTTCGAAGCCTGAGCCTATTTCAAAGCCTTTAGTGGCGGGTATGGACATCATTGCTTTAGCGAGTTCCGCTTCAAGTTTGTCAAATACTGGAGCACCGAGTCCTGCTGGACAGTTACGAATGACACATTCAACAACACCGCCGACAGAATTACCTTGTCCACGCACTTCTTTGATCAGATCGATCATTGGCTCGACCATTTTAGGGTCTCCAGTACGCACGATGTTCGATTCGACATCATCAAATTGGACGGTGTTCGGGTCGACTTCAGCTTGGAGATGTTTGATAGATTTTACGTAAGCGATGACTTCGATACCTGGGCAGATAGAGTCGATGACCTTTTTTGCGACAGCTGCAGCTGCGACTCGACCGATTGTTTCGCGAGCAGATGCGCGCCCACCGCCATGCCATGCGCGAATGCCGTACTTGGCGTCATAGGTGTAGTCCGCGTGAGATGGACGGTACTTGTCCTTCATTTCGGTGTACGAAGATGGGCGTTGGTCCTTGTTGCGAACGAGTATACCAATAGGGGAACCGAGGGTTTTACCTTCGAAGACGCCGGAGAGAATTTCACAGACATCACCTTCTTTTCGAGGAGTCACGATGTCAGACTGGCCTGGACGGCGACGGTCTAGTTCTTTTTGGATTTCTTCCTGAGTGATTTCAAGAAGTGGGGGGCAGCCGTCGATATTGACTCCGACGCCGACGCCGTGAGATTCACCCCAAGTAGAAATTTTGAAAATTTGGCCAAGTGTGCTGGACATGCGGGCTTCCTATATGGGTTTGGCGGGAACTGCAAGTGTAAGAAAACTGAAAGGTTGGAGAGCTATTTGGCTGGTAGAGCTCTGTGGTAGTTGACCTTGAAGTCCTTCGGCATGTTGGCGCTGTAGCTGTGGCGGCGATTTAAGGGAGTGTCGTCAATAGTGATTTCCTTTAGCGGAAGTAGGCTCAGGAGATTATATTCGTATTTACGCTGTTGGTTCCAAATGAGTTGGAGCGTGGTTTTGAGGTTCCCATTGTTGCTGAGATCGAGCGTTTTGAGTTTTGGGTCGTATTCAAAGTAGATTGATTTCCTTTTGTTAATTTTCTTGAGTACATGGGCCAAAACTTCGGAAAAATCCCTAGGAGAGAGGTTTTGGGAGCACTGATCTAGGAAGTAAATAGGGAGGTTCGAGAAGCTTTCACTGATGGAGTTATAGATTTCAATACAGTCTGAGACATCCAAGGGTGTTTGTTTATCTGCATACTTTAGAGATAGCCGGTGAATAGCTTGATGTTTCTTTTGCGTACTGTCTTTGGAATATTTTGCGGCGATGTCAAATTTCTGGAGCGCGAAGGCCGAGAAGGCAACTCGCATGCGAGTAAGGTCGGTAGGCTTTTTTTGGTGTGAAGCGAGAGCTGTTTGGAGTGCTTTTTGGAACTGGAAGGCTCGCAAGTTTAAAAGATTCCCATCGATGAGGAGATCAGCTAGTTCACTATTTGCTTGATTGAGGGCTTGTTGTTCTTGGCGGTAGTCTTCGAGTGCAGTTTGTGCAATCGACTTGGCTTCTTCGGCTTGCAGCCTTTGCTGTTCAACTTCTGTGAGTGCCGCTTGCGTTTTATTTTTTTCACGCGTAATTTCCGAGATGTAGAAGCAGGTGAAGCCAATAAGCAGGGCTAGTAGAGTCGCAACGATGAGTGAGGGAGTCTTATTGCGACGAATGAATAGTTTAAGCTGGGTGAGGAAGGAGGATGACTCAGCCTCCAGTGCATATCCGCTTTGGAAATTTTCAATCTCAGTTTTTAGTTCTATCGCTGAGTTGTATCTATTTGAGGTTTTTTTATCGAGCGCTTTCTCTAGGACTGTGATGAGGCGGGTGGGTATCGATGGGTGATTTAATGGCTTTAGATTATTCGCTTGAGTGTTTTTTAGGAGATCATCTGGTGTGTCTCCTAGAAGTGGGCTTGAGCCTGTGAGCAGGAAATAGAGAAGAGCGCCGAGGCCAAATATATCGGCGGCGGGGTGTTTCTGATAATCTGGCTGCGTTTGCTCTGGAGCCATGTAGCCCGGTGAGCCTTTGATAAATCCGTGAGTGGTTTGAGCACGGTTGAGGTCTGCTATAGAATGTTCTGAAATGCTGCTAGAAATTCCCCAGTCACAGAGTTTGATTTGTTTGTATTCCCCGACATTTACATTCTGAGGTTTAAGGTCGAGGTGAAGAATGTCGTTGGCGTGGGCGTAGGCGACGGCATCGCAAAGCTGTCTGAAAATGTCGAGACGCTCAAATAGTGAAAGTGTGGGGTAGTCCTTGAGATAGGTTTCTAGATCTCGTCCAGACAGGAACTCCATGGTGAACCACGGTTTGCCATCGGTAATTCCGATGTCGTAAATTCTAATGATGTTAGAGTGTTCTAACAATGAAGTGGTTTGAACTTCACGGACGAAGTCGACGGCTTGTTCAAGGGTGAAGATGTCGTCCTTAATTTGCGCGAGAGCTACCGAACGAGAGCAATGCGTATCGTAGACCTTGTAGACATTTTTGATCGCACCTTCCGCGATAAATTCTTTGTCTATGTAGCGAGTTTCGCTAAGTAGGTCGATAGGGGTATCTACATCATCATAGAAGTCGATGAATTCGCGGGAAAGCTCGTCTGACTCGTCTGATTGCATCCTTATTCTAAATCTTGGCGCAAACGTGCGACTTCAATGATGAGGCGTTCTTTAATTCTGCTAACGACTCGATTGACTGTATTGCGTTTAATGTTGAAGCGCTCAGCGAGTTCATCGCTAGGAGTTCCTTTGAGGGATTCTCGGAAGATCTCGATATTTTTTTCGGCGAACTTTCCGCGTAGTGCGGTCATGGCCTGGAGAGTGATGAATGCTTTCCACTCCTCTTGCATGAGTTTCTCTAACTCAGGTGAGATTTCTTTGTTTGATTGATCGTCGCTTGTGAAGTAGAGCTCGACTCGTTCTTGTTGTTTGTGTTGTGAGGAAAGGTGATTGAATGCGGTGTTTCGAATCATAAGCCAGAGCCAGGAGCGGAATTTTCCTTTTTGAGAGTTGTAATCAAATGCAGGTAATTTCTGCCAAAGTTTGAGCAAGACATCTTGTTTGAGGTCGTTGATGTCGTGTTTTGGGATGCCTACTTTTGCGAGGACTACAGCGATGTAGCTGGCGTAAGTTTGGGTGAACGTTTCCCACGCTTGTTCATCTTTTTGATCTTGAAGACGCTGGATCAATGTGTGTCTGGTGGCATCCATAGCTAAGATTTAAATCAGTAAACACATGATGGGCAGACAAAAATAGCTCAGGCGTCAAGGCCGCTGAGCTATTTGAATGATTGTGCGTACTTTGAAAGCTTTACTGGGTGGCAGCGCCGCGTTTCGCTGGGCGTTTCTTTTTCTTTTTACCAGTGCTCATGTCTGGATCTCCCCATTTAGTGGAGCCTTCTGTTGCTGCAAGTTCTTTAATTTTCAGATCTTTGAAATGCACTAGGAATTTGCCACCTTTGTGAGCTTGCAGGGCGAGGATTCCATTGGCTGGAATTTTTGCATCAGGTTCTGTGTAATCGTGGGCGAGGATGCCGTTGATCCATGTTTTTATATTTTTGCCGTCGCAGATGATTTTGTAGGAATTCCAGCCATCGAACTGCTTGACGCTTTCTTTGAGTGATTCTTGATTTTGTGCTGTGACAAGTGCACCTCTGCGGTGTTCATCCCAAATATTTCCCCAGTATCCTAGTCCACCGTTGATTTGTTGTTTCGGGTGGGTCGGGCCGGCATCGATCTGATACCCTGTGACGTGCTTTCCTGCGTGGTGGCTACGCACCTGAACGCCAGAGTTTTTGAGAAGGTCATTTGGCGGGCCACCGTCGACGAGTTTGATTTTGAAGGTGAGTTCGAAGTTCTCATATTGTTTCTCAGAGACGAGCCAAGTATTGAATGGAACATTCTTTTTAAGACTACCACCAGTGATCGTTCCATCATGGACCGACCACCATGGTTTGTCTGCTTTTGTGAGTACCCAGCCATCGAGGGTTTCTCCATCGAAGAGAGATATGGCGTCTTCAGATGGGCTCATGTCCACGAGTTTGGATTCTGCGGCGAGGCACAAGGCTGCGGAGCCGATGAAGGCGGCGAAAATTGATTTCAGTTTCATAGTTCGTTTTTCGTCCAAGTTTAAGAGAACGTATACTATGGAGCCTATACCAAAATAATGGTGGCTAATTTACAGAATGTGTTTTTTTTGTATCCAATGGTGGATGGATCGGCGCGTGTGTTGGTGAAGACAAGTTTAGATGATTACCAAGAGCTTATCAGTTTATCTGGGGATGGAGTGTGTCGAAATAGTTTCAGCAGGGGGCTAGGCGAGGATGGCTGAATGAGTATAAGCGGAAGAGATTTAACCTTGAGCTAATGAGAATTGAATTTGTAAGCGACACTTTTCCTCCTGATATAAACGGTGTTGCGATGACACTTGGACGACTTACGCAATGTTTGAAAGAGCGCGGTCACTACGTTCATGTGATTCACACTGGAGAGCAATGTGAATCAGGACAGACAGTGAAACAAGCTGTGAGTCTCCCTGGCTATAAAGAAGTTCGAGTTGGTTTACCAAGTCCCATTAAACTGCGTAAACGCTGGAAGCGTAAGCGTCCTGATGCAATTTATGTGGCAACTGAAAGCCCGCTTGGGGTTTCGGCGATCAAGGCGGCGAAGGAAATGGGGATTCCTGTGGCGGCGGGATTTCACACAAATTTCCATCAGTATTTTAGTAAGTATAAAATTGCTAATATGGAGAAGCCAGCCATGAGCTATCTCAAGAATGTCCATGCTAAGGCGCATATGACGATGGCTCCATCGCAAGATGCTGTGAAGATGTTAGAGAAGGAAGGGTTCTCCAATGTGAAGTTGTTAGGCCGAGGGGTTGATGTAAACTTGTTCAATCCAGATAAGCGCAGTGCAGAGCTACGTGCTGAATGGGGAGCGAAAGGTGATTCGCCGGTTGTTATTATTGTGGGGCGTCTTGCTGCAGAGAAGAACCTCGATTTTGCCATGCAGCTGGTGGCAGAAATGAGCTTGGTTGAACCGAAGTTACAGGTTGTTGTAGTGGGCGATGGACCAATGCGCGAGGTGATGGAAGCGAAGCACGAAGGTGTGCACTTTGTCGGAGTGAAACAGGGGGAGGAACTTGCACGTTGCTATGCATCGGCAGATATTTTGCTTTTCCCATCCGAGACAGAAACTTTTGGCAATGTGCTGTTAGAAGGTATGGCGAGTGGTTTGGTGACGGTGAGTTATAATTATGCGGCGTCATCACTTTACATAGAACATGGAGAGAATGGTTTGCATGCGGCTTTTGGAGATGCCGAAGAGTTTCAGGAGTTGGCTGTTCAGTCTTTGAGTGTAGTTGGTGATGGGAGGATTGCAAAGAAGGCTATCGATTCGATTAAAGGGCAGAGTTGGGAAAAAGTGACCTCTGATTTTGAGAGGCACCTTGAGGAGATGATTTTGACTCAGCCTGTGACTCAGCGTCGTGTTAATAAACGCTGCCAGCTGAAGCTTCGGAGTTTGTTTATTTCCGACGTCCATCTTGGAACCTCGGATAGTAAGGCTAGAGAGGTGGTCGAGGTGCTTAAGGCGGTAAAGTGTGAACGCATTTATCTGAACGGAGATATTATTGACGGCTGGGCTCTGAGTCGTGGATCGAAGTGGAAAAAGTCGCATACTAAGGTGTTGCGATGCCTTCTCAAAAAGATGGAGAAAGAGGGAACGGAAGTGATTTATATACGTGGAAATCACGATGACTTCTTGGAGAAGATTTTACCTTTTGAAATAGGTGGTATCAAAATTGTCAAAGAGTGCGTCCACGAAGCTGTTGGAGGTGAACGCTACCTGGTTGTGCACGGTGATGGATTTGACAGCGTTTCGACGAATCACAAGTGGGTCGCGAATGTGGGGGCTGTCGGTTACGACTTCTTACTCCGAGTGAATCGTTTTTATAACTACTATCGTAGATGGAGAGGTAAGGATTATTTTTCTTTGAGCAAAGCGGTGAAAGCGAAGGTGAAGTCTGCTGTGAGTTTTGTGGATAGTTACGAAGAAAAGCTACAGGAGCTGGCGGTGTTACGGCAATGCCATGGGATCATTTGTGGTCACATTCACACTCCTGCGGATAAAATGATAGGTGACAGGCATTACCTTAACAGCGGGGACTGGGTAGAGACCTTGAGTTGTATTTTTGAACACAGTGATGGCAAGTTCGAGGTTGTGCATTATGACGACCTTCTTGGTAGGCTTGAGATCGAGCCTCGGGAGAACAGTGAAGCTACTGACGAGCTTGAGGAGCATCCATTTACCGCATTTTCAGAGAACTCTGATTTAGCGCAAGCTGCGGCAAAACAGGCTCTAGCTCACTAGAGTGAGCCGGGCGCTGCACTTCTGGCTTGGCAGTCTACTATATCCATGGGAAAGAAAGGCATGGCACGCTTTCAAGATAAAGTAGTAGTAGTGACCGGCGCAGGCCGTGGTATTGGTAAAGCGATCGCTCGCGCGTTTGCATCGGAAGGAGCAAAGGTAGCAGTGATCAGCCGGAGTGAGGGAAGTTGCCAAGGTGCAGCGGACGCGATCAACGAAGAATTTCCTGAATCGGCAAAAGCTTATGCAGTAGATGTAGCTGACTACGATGCTGTACAGGCTCTAGGCAAACAGATCATTGCTGACTTCGGTGGGATTAATGTTCTGGTTAACAATGCAGGCGTAACGCGTGATGGACTGCTGATGCGAATGAAGGATTCCGATTGGGATACAGTGCTCGACACAAATCTCAAGGGAGCGTTCAACACGGTGAAGGCATTTCAACGTAATCTGATGAAGGCGCAAGATCCGCGTATCATCAACCTAGCTTCTGTGATTGGTCTTATTGGAAATGCTGGACAAGCAAACTACGCAGCATCTAAGGCTGGCTTGATTGGATTCACTAAGTCAGTAGCCAAGGAACTTTCAGGTCGTAAGGTTTGCTGTAATGCGATTGCTCCAGGTTTCATTACAACTGATATGACCGATGAATTAGATGAGAAGCTCCGTGAAGGGATTCTCGCAAATATTCCGCTTAAAGAATTTGGTGAGACCGAAGATATTGCTAACCTAACACTCTTCCTCGCGAGCCCAGAAGCTCGTTACATCACTGGTCAAGTAGTTGCCTGTGACGGAGGAATGACGATGTAAGTAATTGTTATTAGTCCCACGTTAAAAATAGCATTTTTCAAGCGCATTGAAGCTCCGGTCTGTGGCTGGAGCTTTTTTGCGGAAAGATTGTACTGAGGATTTTGAGCAAAAAAGTGGCGAACCACTTGAGCAGAAGGCGCATATTGTGGCCTGCGCCACACAGAACTGCATTGATCTTATCTCCATCCTTGCCGTGGAGGTAATTGCGTCCTAGGTGACCGTCGGTTTTCATGTGTCCGATGACTGGTTCGACCGCGGAGCGTCGCCGAAGCTCTCTTTTGATCTCGGGGGTCACGCCACGGATTTGTCCGCTGCGAAAAACTGCGCGCTTGTCTGGGTAGTCGTGACCGACATAGCCTTTATCCACGTAGATGCGTTCGGGTTTGATGCCGCTGATGGCTCGGGTTGCCTGAATGACCCGATTAAGGGTATGGCCGTCGTAAGGCCGGCCTTCGATGGCTTCGCTGTGCAGGACGAACAGCCCGCCTGCAGAGCGTTCCATCGGTGTGATCACCGAAACTTTGATGCCAAATTCGTAGGGTTTGTGCGCCTTGCCTTTGGCGATGCATTCAACCTCCGGGGCGTGCCAGCTGTAGATCTTCACCTTGTCGCGCGGCTTCTGCGTGCGGATGAGGAAGGCTTTGTAAAATGGTAGGCGAAAGGTCTCTTCAAGGCCCGCGTTGCCATTGATTTTGCGGGCGATGTCGCGCTCCACGCGGCCAAGACGTCCCTTGAGTTTTTTGAGAGTCTTACGCATGCGTTTGAACTGTTTGGCATGGGCGTAGCGACCAGCCATGATGGCGAGTCGCTTGGCCTCCTTCGCGTAAGATTGGCGCAGTTTGATGCCGTGGAGTTTTGCCATTTTGACAAGCTCTGTGAGTCCGCGCAAAGCGAGCTTGGCATCGGTGGGATGAGTGACGTTCTTGGGCTGGACGGTGGTGTCGACGATGACCTTGCTCAGGCTTTCAATGTCCAGGGCTCCTGTTTGATGCGCAACTCGTAGCAGTTCACTGATGAGGGTTTCGAGTTTCTTATCACCGATGCGTTTGCGCCAATGGGTCATGGAGCTGCGCTCGATCGGGAAGCGGTGCTGGAAATATTTTTCACCACAAAAGAGTTGGAAGTAGGGATTCTCTTTCCACTGTCGACAGACTTCTTCGTCAGAGAGAGCCTTGGCATGTTTGAGTAGATGCAGGCCAACCATGAGTCGGGTGGGAATGGCGGCGCGCCCCGTGGTCGAGTACAATTCGCAGAGTTGTCCGTCGAGCCAGTCCCAGTCGATTTTCGCTGCTAAGACGACGAGCTCGTGGGTCGGGTCAAGAATATCGATGAGCAGAGGTTGGAACAGGTGGGCGGTTTCAGGTTGATTGGAATGCTTTGGTGGGCGCATACTGTTAGAAAAATCTAGAAGGTTTACGCGCTGAGAAGGCGATTTCTTGTAGATCATTTAAAGAAAAAAGCGTGCTGGATAAGAGCACGCTTAGGATTGAATGATTTTAACGGGGGACTTATTAGAACAATTTATACTCCAACTTGGCGCAGGCTGGGTTGGAGTTTTTTATGCTTTCTTAAGTTGTGCTCTGAGGGTGACTGAGAGGATGTCGCTGAGGAAAATCACAATGGTTCCTAAGAGAATGAAGAACAGCATGCTGTCGTAGCGGAGAAATGCAGCTTCTTGGCTGATGTAATAACCGAGTGAGCTGAGGCTGAGCATGCCGAGGATGGTGGACTCGCGCACGCAGGTTTCCCATCGATAAAAGATGAAAAGGATTTGTCTGTTGAAGCTAGTGGGGAGAATGCCACAGAGGTAGGACTGCATCCGAGAGCCGCCGCGGACGATGATTTGTTTGGCGGGGCGCTCATCGTGGTTTTCACTGACTTCAGCCCAGAGCCGTCCGAGGATTCCAAAGTTATGAATGGCGAGTGCGAAGATCAGTGGCCATGCGTGTGCGCCGAGTATGCCGATGAGTAGGAAGGCGAGAATGTATTCTGGAATAGAGCGGGCGATGAGGAAAAGAAGCCGCATGGTGAAGCCCCAGGCATTCCACATGAGTGTGATAGCGGGGTTGGTTAGTGCTTTTTTGATACCGAATGGAATACTTGTAGAGATGTTCCGGCTCGCCCATGGGACGAGGGTGTAGCCAAATATTGCAGCGAGCAGGAGTGCTGTGGTAGCAATGATGAGGGTGTTTTTGAGTGCAAGAGCACCGCTGGAACTCCACAGGTTTTCTAGCCACGGAAGAGCGTCGGGCCATTGGCCTGTAGCTTGGACTGGGGATGGAATAAGCTGGGTGAGAAAGTCCTGTGTGCGGTCCCAGCGACTAAGGTGAGAATGGTATTGGTCGAGGTTAGCTCCGCAAAACCAAGAGAGGATTACAGCAATAGCCAAGGCTGAGAAAATGTAGGGAAGGCTCTTCCATTTCGGTCGTGCGCGCTTGAGTGAGGAAATCGTTAGGTTTTCTACTGCGGTATTTGAAATGGGAGCACGTTGGATACGTTTTCTTACGTAGGAGCCGAGAATGTCGAAGAGCATGACTGTGAAAACGAGTAGGTAGAGTTCAGTCCAGACTTCATTGTAATAGGTATTTTCGTAGGATTGGTAGATGCTGAGTCCGATGGTTTCAATGCCGATGAATCCGAGCACCGCTGAGGAGCGGATAGCGCATTCTAAGCGGTACATGGTGTAGGTGACGAGATCGGGGAGAGCCTGTGGGAGGCGTGCTCCAAAAAATGCTTGGAGGCTGTTGCCACCTGTGAGTCGGATCTGTTTGCTGTTAGAATCATCTTGTTCATCGATGAGTTCTGAGAAGACTTTTGCCAATGTTCCGGTGAATGGCAGCGCGAGGGCGATACAGGCAGTAATGGGGGAGTCCCCGAGAAATGCGAGGAAGAGTAGAACCCAGATCAGCTCATGGATCGAGCGCATGAAGGTGATGAGTGCTCTGATGTTAGTTTTCAGTACGAATAGAAAACCTCTAACAAGGGGAATGAGGTAGGAACGTGAACGTTGACGTTTGAGTGGCCACCACGCGCTTGAGCAAAAGAATCCAAGAGTGAGTCCTGCGGGGACTGCGATGGACATGGCTATAAAGGCATAGCGCAGTGTGGTAAGTATGCCTTCGAGGATCCTATGAAGGAAAGGAGGTGTATCAGCTGGCAAGCTGGGGTTTTGGTCGCTGAGAGCGGGTTGAAATGCTGCTGATAGAAAATGTTTAGCAGCTGAGATTGGGTCGGCGCTCGGTGGGAGTTTGATGAAATCTAGTCCCAGTTGAGCGAGGCAATAAAGAAATAGAATCAGAGTGCTGAGCAGAATCGCACGTCTCCAAGACCATAGCGGTTGGCGTATGGAGTGGGATCTAGTCATTGTCTAATGAATAGAGCTGCTTGAAATCCTGTTCTGTGAAGGCTTCTGATTTGCCGTCGAATAGGATTTTCCCATTACGCATACCAACAATCCTAGGGAAGAAGCGTTTTGCATATTCCAGGTTGTGCAGTGAGCAAAGTAAGGTGACTTTGTTTTTTTCTGCGAGAGAGGTGAGGCACTGCAGAAGCGAATGAGCGCGTGATGGGTCGACAGCTGATACTGGTTCATCTGCTAGGATGACTGAGGCTTGCTGATAGAGTGCACGTGCGATGGCGACGCGTTGTTGCTGGCCGCCCGACAGTGAATCGGTGCGATGAAATAATTTTTCTGGAATTCCAACTTCCTTGAGGATCGAGAGGATTTTTTCTAATTCGATTTTTGGGGTGAGAAGTTGGTGGCGTAGTGTTTGCCAGGTGCTGCGAGTTCCGACTTTTCCTAGAAGAACGTTCTGACTAACTTTAATATTAGGAACCAGAGCAAGGTCTTGAGGTATATAGGCTATTGCACATCGGAGTTGCTGAAGCTGCTTGCTGCTGAGTTGGGAGGTTTCTGAATTTTCTAATATGACTGAGCCAGAATCTAGTAGATATTCGCTGGCAATCGTTTTGAGTAGCGAGCTTTTTCCTGATCCAGATGGGCCAATGAGAGCCACTTTTTCACCTTTATTGATTTGAAGGTCGCAGCCTAGGAGCACGTGTGTGCTGCCGAAACTGAGGTGGGCATTGGTGAGCTGAATCATCGAGACAAAAAAACCAAGGGACAGAGTAGCCCCTTGGTTGTATTAGAAAGAAATTACTTCTTAAAGTCGACTTTTTCCATGACGGAAGCGATGCCGTCAAATGTGGAATTCTCGACAGCTACGAGCTTTTCACGGCCGAGGGCAGCAAGTGCGGCATCGTCATCACATTCAATGAGTGCTGTTTGGAGTTTATCGATGAAGCCTTCGCCGAACTGTTCGTCGAGAATTGGGTGAGCAGTCATGTTGTAATCTGCATAAGTGGGAGTTTCCCAGATTACGACACATTTTGCTTCATCGATAGCACCGCTCGCAATGCCCTTTTCGTAGGTTTTAAAGTTGAGAGCGCCGACTTGGAATGTGCCAGCATTGACGAGTTCTGCAGTTTTGTCATGTGATCCTGAGAATCCGAATTCTTGAGTGAAGAATTCCTGTGGAGTCTGGCCTGATGACTCCATGATGAAATGGGTTGGCATGATACAGCCCGAGGTGGAGTTCTGAGAGCCGTAGGTGAATTTAAGGTCTTTGATCGCTATCGGGAATTCTTCGCTACGCGTGAGGCCTGTGGATGTGTTTGCGATGAAGTATGATTTAAAAGCGAGGTCAGCTTCACCTGCAACAATCGCTTTAGCGCCTTCTACTTGTTGGCGAGCTTGGACACCTGTGACTCCGCCAAACCATGCTAGTTGGATGTCACCGCCTGCAAACTTTTGAACTGAAGCTCCGTAGTTAGGGGATGCTACAAATTCAACTTGAATGCCGAGTTCCTTAGCGAGGTAGTCAGCGACTGGTTGAAAGCGTGCGTCTTGGGCAGTGGTGTCTTCATCTGGTATTGCTGAAAAACGTAATACCGCATTCGGTGACATGGCTGCATCTGTTTCTTCAGTAGATTTGTTGCAGGAGCTGAGAAGTGTGAGCGCTGCGCCACCGAGGAGGGCGCTTGAAATGATTGTTTTCATAGAGTTAGTTGGATCTGTTAGTTCAAGTCGTACATTGATGATATTATAAGATTCTCAGTCTGACTCCTTTATTATCGGAGTCTAGCAGAAATTAGAGGCGGTTTAGTTACAAAGTATTCCTAGAAAGGCATAAAAAAACGCCCAGCTGGAAGGCTGAGCGTTTTTTGAAAAGTTGGTGATCGATATGACCTTAGTAGCTCTGGCTACGTGAGTGGTTGAAGTATGTCTCGAAACCAAGCTCAGGTGGGAACTCAGAAAGACCTTCATGGACGTTCATTTCGATGCGGTTGTCTTGTCCACACTTCATGTATGGCTGTTTGAATGTTCCGTGGAATGTTGGGCAGCGGAAAGTGAAGAGTTCATAGAAGCCATAACCGATACGGGAAAATGCGCGGCTTGTTCCATCGACTACGCCGTAGGAGTAACCAGCTTTACGTCCGTATTGGTCGCTCTTGCGAACGATTTGCTCAGGAATTTCAACAACTCCGTAGAGGATGTTAGAAATTGCACGGCCGAGTTTGCGGCCAGATGTGTAGTTGGAGCCTGGAGGTGCGTGGAAATCTGCATGAGCGCAGGTCACGGACAGGAGAACAGCAGTTGCGGAAAGTAGGATTTTTCTCATGTTGTTTGTATAGTGGACTGAGATTGAGTGGGATGACAATCGTAAAAATTATAAAATCACAGATAAGTTAATAAGTTTGGTTGGAGTGTGTCTATTTTTTGAGCTTTTTGAGACCACGCCCTGCCAGATCTCTAATGCGTTTCGAGTGGCTGGAGTCTAGGTAACTGTTGAGAATGATCACAGACCATGCTTGGTTTGCGCGTACGGCTTCGGTGATAATCCTGCTTTTCTGTGAATCAGTGTTAGCGTAGCCTGATAGAGTGACCCAGTAACTTTCAATTTCGTTAGGGTCATGTAAACGGTCTGCGCTGATTAACTCGGTTGCAGATTTCAGAATGCGTTCTTTCACGCTGGAGTTGTCTTCTTCTTCATAGGCGTCGATGAGAATATTAAAGGGCTCATCGTTTGGCCAATCGGCAAATGCCGTAGCTGCAGCAATACGTTCTTGGGATTGTTGGCTCTTAAGATTGCTGGTGAGCTTGTTAAGAGCTGCATCGCTACCAGTGGTTCCGAGCAGACGGATCATGGTGAGCTTGTAATTACTATCAAGACTCGCGTCGAACGCACCAATAAGCTGATCTGCTAGAGTATTCTTGCGGCGACTGTTTGAAATAATCTTTTTCAGAGCGCGCTCGGCAGCTTGGTTGATAGTGGAATCAGTGGTTTCGGAGAGAATGTTGATAAAGGTTCCGAAGTCAGATTCTGAAGCGTTTTTACTAGCAGCTTCGAGAGCGAATCGGGCTGATGGTTCATCTGGATTATCGACAGCGAACTGAAGAAGCTCTTTCATAGCTTCTGGTTCGCCACGTTTGCCGATACAAATGACGAGGTTTTGTTTGTCTTCGCCAGTGAGGGTATTTGCACGGAGGAGTTCGAGTAGGATGGCGTCTGGCGAGTAATTGCCAACAGCTTTCGCTAGATAGAGTCGTCTGAATATTGCGTTACGATTCTTGATGTCACTCTCAGAGAGTGAATCGACTAAGAGTTGGAATTGTTTCTCGGTAGTAGGGAGATCCTTAGCTGTGAGATCGCTGACTTGTCCGACGAGGTCGTTGAATTCTTCAGCTTCCTTGCCAGAGGAACTTTGAACTACAAGGACGGCAACGAGGATAGCAACTGCGCCTGATAGGCCGCCGATAAGCATCTTCTTCTGCGAGCCGCTCAATCCTTGCGATGTTGGAGGTGCCGCTGGAGCGTCTTGTGTATTTTCAATTTCCTCTTCTGGAGTAGTTTGGGGTGCTGTATTTGTAGGGGCAGTGCTGACATTCGCATTGGGGGTTACTTGTGGTCTAGCAGGTTGGACTGCAGTGCTTCCGGTAACTGCTGATGCTGGGCGAACTGGTTGAGAAGATGTGAGTGTTTTATTTCCGCCTGGAGGTGAAATGCTCTGAGGTGAAGTTTTTGAGTCGACGGCACTAGCAGGCTTGTTGGCTTGTGCTGATGTGGCTGGAATGATGAGTTGTGGACCAGTGCGGAGTGAGGCTGCAGCTCCGCCTTGGGTAGCAGCAGCTTCGTCGGCAAGGTATTTTTCTAGAGCAACGCGCGCAGATTCTGGGCGGTCATTCATGTCGCGAGCGATATGCCACATAACCCAGTCACAGACCCATTGTGGAAGATCGGGGCGAAGTTCGTGGAGTGGCTGCACGGAGTTCTGCAAGTGGCTGGCCATTACTTGTGGAGCACTATCACCATTGAACGGGTAGGTGCCTGCTAGTGAATAATAATACATGGCCCCGAGTGAGTACATGTCTGTACGGCGGTCGAGCGGTGTGCGTTCGAATTGCTCGGGAGCCATGAAGAAAATTGAACCGAATACGGCATCACCGTGATCGATAGTCTGCAGTGAGGGTTTCGCTGAAAATTTAGCGAGACCAAAATCTACGAGTTTGACTTGGAATCTGCCAGAAGGGAGCCAACAGACCATGACGTTTGACGGTTTAAGATCACGGTGGACAAGGTCGAGGTCCTGTGCCGCAATCATTGCTTCTTGAGACTGGATGGCGACTTCACGGAAATCATCATAAGTGAGAGTTCCGCGTTCGACCATCTCATCGAGGGTCTTTCCGTTGATGAGCTCCATGACAACGTATGGGCCTTCTTTGTCCATACCTGCATCGTACACAGTACAGATGTGCGGGTGCTGCACTGAGGAGAGCGCGGTTGCCTCTTTAAGTAAGTTGCGAGTGGCTACATCTGAGTCTTCATAGCCTTCATCGGCTAAAACTCGTTTGATGGCAACTTCGCGGCGCAGTTGGGTGTCATATGCGCGGTACACGGCACCGACGCCGCCTTGACCAATTTTCCCTCTTATTTCGTAACGTTCGTCAGACATGATTGTGTGCAGATCACTTGGATACTTTAGTAAATCTCATGCCAAGGCAATGCAGAAATCCTGCATAATAAGAAAATCTTAAAAGTTAGATTTAATTGATGAAACACCTTGAGCTTGGTTGAGTGGATTCAACTTGTTGTGGAGGAACTAATTTGAGAGGAGTAGAGAATGGAATTTGGTGAAATTCAATGCCCAAGTTGTTTTGAATACTTTGAAATTGCACTTCCTGATAAATATCGAGAAGAGGAGGTTGCATTAGGCCGTGTGGACAAATTGATTAATCGTTGATTTATCAATGAAATCCGGCATTCTGCCGCTGGAAAATGAATAAATTTGCGACAGCGATGCCGGACGTGCTCAAAGAGCACCTAAAAAAATTAACTTAAATCTCAGCAGAGAAAATCTAACAGTTCAGGAAAAGGCAGAAAACCTGCTAATTTTGACCGAACTCTGAACGGAATCTGGTGGATTCTGGTAACAGGAGCCCAGTGGAATCAGCTTCCTGAGCGCTACGGAAAGTGGAATAGTGTCTATCGATTTCATCTGCGTTGGTCTAAAAAAGGAGTCTTCAAGGAGTTACTAGAGGCCACAGCTAAACTCAAAAACGAGGATCAATTCAAAATCATTGATGGGTCTCACATTAAAGTTCACCAAGATGCTTGCTATCAATGTGACACCTCTAAAGATCAATGCTTTGGGAAAACAAAGGGTGGTCGAAACAGTAAGCTACATGCGATGACAAATAGTAATGGAAAGTTGCTAGATCTAATCCTTCGTCCAGGCAATGAAGCTGAAATAAAAACAGCTGAAGAGCTATTAGGTGAACTTGCCGACTGTATTGTACTTGCTGACAAAGGTTACGATTCAGATGCCTTGAGAGAGCATATTGAAAAGCTCGGAGGCGTGGCACTCATACCAGGGCGAAAAAATCGAAAGAAGAAGCCTTTTTATATCAAAGAAGTCGGTAAAAGGCGTCATGTAGTAGAGAACTACTTTGCTAGAATTAAGCGCTATAGAAGAATAGGCACTCGCTACGATAGATTGAGCGAGACTTTCGTATCCTTCATATGTCTTGCATCCATAATGGATTGGATTAGATAGTCAATTTGTCCACACGGCCTAGACTATGATTGTGAAGTTTGTTGTCGTCCGATGTTAGTGATTGTGAATGAATATGGTGTAAGAGCACAATCTTTAGATGATGTGTAGGTTATTTCACACTACACGACAAAAAATCACAACTGCTTGTTAGATAAAACCTTGACTACAAGTGCCATGCCGCAAAATAGGCATGTCTTTACACATTTCTATACTAACAACTCTGAGACAGCAGGTTGGAGGGAATCTTTCACGTCTCAAGTGTCTCGCTGACATTATTTTTGCGATCACAAAGTCTCGATCTGTCAATTTGGTGAAGCTGGCCACGGATAGCCAAATGGAGTGCTCACAAAGTAGTCGTTACCGTCGGTTCCAAAGGTTCTTTGCCACATGGGAACTGCCCATGCTCGCTATCACGCAACTCATTTTGGGAAAAATCCCTAAACCTAAGGATGGCTATATTTTGAGTATTGATCGAACCAATTGGCAGTTCGGTAAAACTCACATCAACATCCTAACTATCGGAGTGATTGTGGGAAAAATAGCTGTTCCTCTCGTTTGGCAAACCTTACCACAGACTTCCAAACGAGGGAACTCCAACACAAAGCTACGCATTGGGCTAATGAGTAAACTTCTCGAAGTTCTGCCTGCCAAGGACATTTACTTCATTGCTATGGATCGCGAATTCCACGGGAAGAGGTGGCTTGCTTGGTTAGACAAGAAGGAAGTTACTTTTGTGTTGCGAATCAAAGCAAATACCATTGTTGGTGATCTACTCGCTATGGAGTGTAAACGCTCGCGGGTAGAACGCCAAAGTATCTGGGGAATGAATCTCTATTTTGGTAAAAAAGAAGTTCGAACACAACGTACCCAAACGCTTTACGTCGTGAGTAACCGTTTCAAAAGTAAGAAAGCTCTGAACGCCTATCAGCGTCGCTGGGGTATTGAAGTACTCTTTGGTCACTTCAAAAAGAAAGGGCTCAACATAGAAGACACTCATCTAAGGGAAGCAAAAAGAGTCGACACACTAGTAGCCGTGGTCACCCTAAGCTTCTTCTTCTGTTTTAGTTGGGGAGTCATTTTGAAGCATAACAAAACCCTGCCTGCTTATATAAAACGCAAGAGTTACTTCAGGGCTGGCCTCGAGCATGTGATTGAAATGCTCAATCACCCCAAACGCTTAGAGCAACTGTGGAATCAGTTTTTAGGATGGATTGATAATGGAGCTTTTCCCAAAAAAATTGTCGTGTAGTGTGAGGTTATTTAAGAGAATTCATTTTTTTGTAAAAGAGAGCTTGTAATCTTAAAGCGATTGATGCAGTTTCCCGCCGCACCGCGAAAGCAACCAAGATTTCAGCAGTTTACTGCGAGGTGCAATACTTCGATCGGGGAGTAGCTCAGCTTGGTAGAGCGCCGGCTTTGGGAGCCGGATGTCGCAGGTTCGAATCCTGTCTCCCCGACCATTTAAAAAAGACCGCCTTACTTTAGAGTTTGGCGGTCTTTTTTATGTGGAGAAAGAGATGAGAACTCAGTTCGACTGCGTGGCGTACATCATTCTTGAATACTTCAGAATGCGGCGGGCATTTTGCCAATAGCAGATCTGTTACGGAGCAGTGATGCTATTGTCTTCTCGACCATTTTGAAATTGAGTAGGTAGCTTATAGCTTAATGGCGCTATTATGTGTTTGTGATTCGATCTGCTATGTTCTTGCTTCGCTGCTGTTAGTGATCTAGAGATTGGCTATGTGGCATTGGTCCAAATTATCATCTGTGAAGTGGCTCGACGCTTGGGAAGAACGTTTTTACGGGAACCCTAACAGCGTGATTAACGAGATCAAAGGGGGAAAGTCGATTCGTGTGGAGGTTTACTGTGAAACGCAGAAAGAAGCGGAAGCGATTCAGGAGCAATTTGGTGGATCGGTTCGTTCGGTGAAAGATCAGAACTGGGCGGCTATCTCTGAGGTGGCGCGTCCGCCATTGAAGATTCGCGATGCGTTGTTAATTACTGGAAGCCGTGAAGCGAAGGCAGTGAAGGCGCTGCAGGATGAATATCCTGATAGAACTGTGGTCCGAGTGCCTGCTGAGATGGCATTTGGTACCGGTGATCACGCTACGACTTCTACGTGTTTGCGTCAGATTGTAGACATTTCTCGTGAGCGCAGAGGCGCCGATTGGCAAATGTTAGATCTAGGCTGTGGGACTGCTGTATTGGCAATAGCCGCTCGTTTATTGGGAGCGAGTACTTGTGAAGCGCATGATTTTGATCCGCAGGCGGTGCGAGTGTCCAAGCAGAACCTTGTCTTAAATAAAGTGAATGGAATTAAGGTTCTCGAACAGGATGTGTTGCAATGGAATCCTCCTCAGCAGTGGGATGTAGTGGTAGCTAACTTATTTTCTACGATTTTGCAGCAAGCTTTTGGGGTGATCGCGAAAGCGCTGAAAGAAGATGGAGATCTTGTTGTCTCAGGTATTCTGTATGAGCAATGGGAAGAAACAAAGGCTGCTGCAGAAGCCGAAGGGATACAAATTTCTAAAGTGATCCGAAAGGGTAAATGGGTCAGTGCTCGCGGACATAAATAGAGCCCACAGAGAGTGTGTTGTTTTAAAATAGCTACTCGGAGTGGGGGAGATTGGATGATTTACCGGGTTTCCGTTCAGCCATTTTCTGATGAAGAGTAAGCTCTAGTAAAGAATTCGTGAGCAAGACTGGCATTTCTCTTGCATGAAAAGTGGGATGCTTTAATAAATGCCTCGACTCCAGAGGGGGAGTGGTTTCCGACAAAGATTGACTTCGCCTCTCGGGCGCGAACATTTTAATACATCGTCAATCATGGAAAGCATATCATCACGCGTAACTCAGGTCACCCCATCGCTGACTCTTAGCATCACTAACCAAGCTAAGGCAATGAAGGCAAAGGGTGAAGAAGTCTACGGACTTGCCGGCGGAGAGCCAGATCTCGACACACCTGACTTCATTAAAGAAGCTGCTATTAAAGCGATTCAGGATGGTAAAACCAAGTACACGCCAGCAGCGGGTATTCCAGAATTGCGCGAAGCAATTTCTAAGAAGCTTAAGAAGGAAAATGGCTTGGACTACGAAGCGAGTCAAGTAGTAGTGAATAGCGGCGCTAAGCACTCTTGCATGAATGCGATCATGGCCGTGGTCGAGGAAGGTGACGAAGTGATTATTCCTGCACCTTACTGGGTGTCTTACCCAGAGATGGTTCGTCTAGCAGGTGGTGTTCCAGTAATCGTAGAGACTAAGGAAGAGAATGGCTGGAAGCTTACTCCTGATGAGTTTGAAGAGAATATGACTGGTCTCACAAAGATGATCATCATCAACTCTCCAGGTAACCCAACTGGTGCTGTCTACACTGCTGAGGAGCTTAAGGCGCTCGGTGAAGTGGCATTGTTAGAAGATATCACTATCCTTTCCGATGAGATCTACGAGCACCTTATCTACAATGAGGCGAAGCACGTTTCTATCGCTTCCCTTTCTAAGGAACTCTACGATCTCACTATCACTGTTGGTGGTTTTTCTAAGGCCTACTCCATGACTGGATGGCGTCTTGGTTGGATTGCAGCGCCTGCTGAAATGGCGCAAGCAATTAGCAAGATTCAAGGCCATACAACATCGAACGCATGTACTTTTGCACAGTATGGCGGTTTGGCTGCTCTCGAGCAGGATAGCACTTTTGTCGAAGACCTTCGTGCTGAATACGATGTTCGCCGTCAATTCATGCTCGCTCGCCTCAAAGCGATTCCAAATGTGAGTGTAGTTGAGCCAGAGGGTGCGTTCTACTTCTTCGTCAATTGTGAACAGCTTGGTATGAAGTCTGTGAATCTTTGTGATAAACTTCTCAATCGCTACCGCGTGGCGGCAGTGCCAGGTATCGCGTTTGGTAACGACAACTGCATTCGTATTTCCTATTGTACGACTCTCGATGTTCTTAACGAAGGCATTACACGTTTCGAAGAATTCTGTCGCGCGCATTAATTCATAGAACGATATCATTTCGCAAAATGGCACACAGGGTTCGTCCTGTGTGCCATTTTTTGTTAGTAGCTAGATGAGGAATGTAGTAGTAATTCGAGTCATGAAATCACGCACACTTCCGTTGTTAGTTGCTCTCACAGGGTTAGGGGTCGCAGTAGGTATTGCTGCCAATAAAAGAGGGAAGCAGCAGCAGGTCTCTGCTGAAAATTTGGCGAAGGTCGAAGCATCTATTCCGAAGAAGGTGACTAAGCCTGAGCAAAAACGAAAGCTTTTAGTATTTAGTGTGACGAACGGCTATCGTCATAAATCGATTGATCTTGGAAAGCAGGCATTGGTGATGATGGGTGAGAAAACTGGTGCCTACGAGGCGGTAGTCAGCGATGATTTGAGTAATTTTGAAAAAGATAAAATTTCTGAGTTTGACGCTATTTGTTTCAACAACACGACGAGTGAGGTGTTTCGACCGCACAGAGTGAAGTTCAAGTTGCTCGATGCAGAGCAGAAGAAAGAAGTCTTAGAAAAGGAAAAAGAGCTACAGCAGAACTTAGCTGACTTCATTAAGAATGGTGGTGGATTTATCGGTATTCACGCAGCTACAGATACCTTTTATGAATGGCCCGAGTACGGCGAAATCATTGGTGGGTATTTTAATGGTCATCCATGGAGGAGTTCGACGGATGTGACTATTAAGGTTGATGATTCAGCGAAGGGTAATCCGATTCTCGCAGCAATGTCCGATGGTGAGCCATTGAATTTTAAAGAAGAAATCTATCAGCACAAGGAGCCTTATGATTCTTCAAAGGTAAATATGTTACTTCGTTTGGATACAGAGAACACCACGATGGAGGTGAAAGGGATCAAGCGTAAGGATAACGATTTTGGTGTGAGCTGGACGAGAGAATATGGCGAAGGCCGTGTGTTCTATTGTTCACTCGGGCACAATGACCATATTTTCTGGAATCCGAAAGTTCTGTCCATTTACTTGAATGGAATCCAGTGGGCGATGGGAGATTTGGGGAATTAGGAATTAGAAACCTGATAACGGAGTTTAATTTGTTGAATGGCCCACTCCGCGTGTTCTGCGATGAGTGGGTCATTTTCTTTTACGAGAGTATCTAGGAGTGACAGATCTTCACTTGTTCCTGTATTTCCAAGAGCGACGCATACGTTGCGGATGAAGCGGTTGTGTTTGATCCGCTTGATGGGGGACTTGGCGAATGTCTTGCGGAAGGTGTCGACGTCCATTTTGGCGAAGTCGCGTAGTGAATATTGAAAAATTTCTTTACGAGCGTGGAGTTTGGTTTCCTGGCTGAGTTTTGCGAAACGATTCCACGGACAGACTTCGAGACAGACATCGCAGCCGTAGATGCGGTCGCCCATGAGTGGACGAAGTTCTTCTGGGATGCTGGTACCGTGTTCGATGGTGAGATAGGAGATACAGCGGCGTGCGTCCATTTCACGTGGGCCAGTGATGGCATTTGTCGGACAATGGTCGATGCAGCGGGTGCATTTGCCGCAATGGTCACCAAAGGGGGAGTCAGCTTTGAGATCTAGAGTGGTAATGAGTTCGCAAAGAAAGAACCAGGTGCCGAATTCTTTGTGGATTTGGACAGTAGATTTCCCATTCCAGCCGAGGCCTGCATCATTGGCAAAATCGCGTTCGAGCACGGGGCCGGTATCGACATAGTAGCGTTGGCGGCCACCCATGTCCGAGAGGGCTATGTCGAGGTCGCGCAATTTATCTTCGATGATGTCATGGTAGTCATCATTCCAAGCGTAGCGGGCGATTTTATAGTCGTCTGAGTCAGCTTGATTTCCTGGGTAATAGTTGAGAGCCAGGGTGACAATGGAGCGAGCACCCTCTAAAACTTCACCAGGATGGACTCTTTTGTGTTTATTTTTTTCAAGCCAAGCCATTTCTCCAGCACAACCTTGCTCGACCCATTCTAGGTATCGATCAGCGTGAGAAGCGCGTTTGACCGTAGCAATTCTACAGTCCGAAAACCCTAAGCGTTTGGCTATGAACTGGATGTTGCGTTTTTGAATCTCTGGCGTGAATTCCATTGTTGGATGCAGTTTCATGGTGAAATGTGAGTGGCGCAATAGCAGATAAAAATAATTGTAAAAAAGTAACGTTTTTAACTTGCAGATCGTCGGGAACCGTCTTAGAAATCCCCCGCCTCGCAAGGGGTGCTAACCGCAGAATCGCAAGATTCGAAATTTTCTACGATGGGTAGATGGCCGAGTGGTTAAAGGCGGCAGACTGTAAATCTGCTCACGTAAGTGTACGAAGGTTCGAATCCTTCTCTGCCCACCATTTTCTAGGAAGTTACATTGGGAGGTGTAACTTTTTTATGAGGGAAAACCCTGTAGCTCTTTTTGAGCTACAGGGTTTATTCTTGGGTCTACACCAAAGTTTGGGGAGAGGCATGTTTTTAGTTTATTGTGTTGGTTCGCCACATTGAGCGATCACGCGTAATCTGTAGTTTTTGAAGTTTTTGAAGTTTCTAAATCCGTATGCTCGTCGTTGGATGAGTGTCATTTTCTATGAAAGCCTTCTGTGATTCCATTGTTCTTGGTGAACCTCCACATGCAGCCAATAGCTTCCAACCATGCTTGAAGTGTCTTCGCTAAGGTTTCCATGGGTTTGCTATGTGAGTACTTGAGTTTGCGGATGTGGCCGACAAGTACTCGGGCTAGCTTTCTGTATTGCTGTTTATTGCGTTCCTTTTGATTCATGAGTCTTCTGATTTGGTGCATGTGTTTATGGATGAGTTTGAGGGCTGGATAGGTCGATACAGACGACGCGCACCTTGTCTCTGCCTTTTACTGGGTGAAGTATGTTTCGAGTTCAGAGTTGCTGCGCCCCTCCACCACATCAAAGATTTTGTGGTTCTTCAGGTCGCAGAGCGTGGTGCTGAAGCGCTTAGCTTTGTGCAAGGTGGGTTCATCGATGCCAAGAACCTGAGGACAGCACTCTGAGAGGCGTTCTTTGGCTTTGAGGACTGTGAACTGCGCGTAAATCCTACTTATGGTAGCCTGTCCCAGGCCTTTAGTTTTGGCTAATGTTTTAGAACACAAGCCTTGATCATGAAACTTGTAAATGGAGCGTCGCAGCGGCTCGAGTTGAAACTGCAGCTTTACCTGAATGGTGGAGGTATGATTATGTTGGACTTGAAGGGGGGGAATCATTCAGACCCATATTTAGCTTATTAAGCATAGGGGGCATGCCTCATATCCCCAACCTTTGATGAAGAGCCAAGTTTTTGAGAAATCTTCAAAACAGAGCTTGCATTTGGTGGGCGCATTGTGCAATTTCCCGCCGCACCGCGAGAGCAACCAAGATTTCAGCAGTTTACTGCGAGGTGCAATACTTCGATCGGGGAGTAGCTCAGCTTGGTAGAGCGCCGGCTTTGGGAGCCGGATGTCGCAGGTTCGAATCCTGTCTCCCCGACCATTTACAATCGACCGCCTTACTTTCGAGTTTGGCGGTCTTTTTTATTTGGAGACAGATGAGAACGCGGTTCGACTGCGTGGAGAGAGATAAACTTGAGGGGGGTGTTCGCAAATGGAGCTTCAGCATGTGATGGGAGCCAGAGCTATTTTTTGAAAAATACGAGAAAATGAGATTATACCATTCTCCCGGCTATATTGTCGGAATGGATGATTTTGATATGAACGCTAGTCAGCGGAGCTGATTACAATAAAGAGCGGCATTACTTCGGCTTCATTTCTGCGTTTTTCCTCAGTCATGTAGCCTGCTACAATCCTTCGTCATGCCTTGAGATGAAGGCCAAATTAACACCGCTATTCCGACAATCTATCCACTCAAATGGTATTAGCGGCATCTGAAAAGCGTTGCCATTTTTATGTGCAAAATCTGGGTATCTTCACAGAAAACGAAAAGCTCCAACTTTTGAGTTGGAGCTTTTGGCAGCGTGATAAAGCTATTTTATGGAAGCTTTAGAGCTTCTCTACGGTCTTTGCGACTTTAAGAATGGTGGATTCGCCGAGGTCTGGGCCGAGGATTTGTAGGCCGACTGGGAGTTTATTTCCGTTGTCTGAGTCGACAGTGCCTGCTGGGACTGAGATTCCTGGAATGCCGGCGAGGTTCGCGGCGATGGTACAGATGTCTGCAAGGTAATCTTGCAGTGGGTCGTCAGCATTTTCACCGTGTTTCGGAGCTGCTGTAGGAGCTACTGGTGAGAGTATGGCATCGACTGTTTCAAAGGCGTCTGTGAAGTCCTTGCGGATGAGCGTGCGGACTTTTTGCGCTTTTGTGTAATAGGCGTCGTAGTAACCAGAAGAGAGCACGTAAGTGCCGAGGATAATGCGGCGTTTTACTTCTGCACCGAAACCTTGTGCGCGTGATTTACGGTAGAGGTCGATGAGGTTTTCTGGGTTTTCAGCGCGATTCCCGTAGCGTATACCATCGAAACGAGAAAGGTTCGAGGATGCTTCTGCTGGGGCGATGATGTAGTAGGTCGCAACGGCGTACTCGGTGTGAGGGAGTGAAACGGGAACTAGCTCAGCACCAGCGGCTTCGAGCTTGGTAGCTGTTTCATCGAAAATCGCTTTGACTGCTGGATCGATGGCGTCGCTGAAATATTCTTTCGGAATACCGAGTTTCATGCCTGCCACACCTGAATCGATGTCGGCGGTGAAATCTGTATTTTCGCCATCAATCGAAGTCGAGTCAGCCGAATCATATCCGGTGATAGCATTGAGTAGGAGAGCGGCGTCATCGACAGATTTGGTCATTGGTCCGATCTGATCGAGTGATGAGGCGAAAGCAACCAGGCCGTAGCGCGAAACACGTCCGTAGGAAGGTTTGAGTCCAACTACGCCACAATGTGATGCTGGCTGACGAATCGACCCGCCAGTGTCGGAGCCAAGCGCAGCAATAGCTGTGTCAGCAGCAACGACGGCAGCTGAACCACCGGAGGAACCACCAGGTACGCGACTGAGGTCGACTGGGTTGTTGGTTTGCTTGAGAGCTGAGTTGTCACAAGTGGAACCCATGGCAAACTCATCAAGGTTGGTGCGACCAAATGGAATGGCGCCGGCTTCGCGGAGTTTGGTGATGACTGTGGCGTCGTAAGGTGAGGTGAAGGCGCCGTCGAGGAACTTAGATGCACAGGTGAGTGGTTGACCTTTGACGTTGATGTTGTCTTTGATCGCGATTGGGATGCCACCTAGTGGTAGGCTGAGATCCGCATTTTTTGCTTCTTCACGCGCGGCATCGAAGTCGTAAGAAAGGTAGCCGCCGATGGCTTCATCCTTTTCTTTGATGGCAGTTTCGAGTGCATCGATGATGTCGACGGGTGTGATTTCACCTGCGGTAAGTTTGGCGCGCAGGGAAGTGATAGATTCTGTGGAAAGCATTGTAAAAGTTTTCAGTTGGTAGTGTGCAGTTGGCAGACCAATAAGCTGAGATAGAACTACTCGATGACTTTAGGGACGCGGAGTTGGTCATTTGCTGTGTCAGGAGCATTGTCGAGGAATGCATCGCGTTCGAGGCCTGGTTTAGCTACGTCTTCTCGGATGCGGTCGAACACTGGTGAGGCGTGAGCAGTAGGCTCGATGCCTTCTACGTCGAGCTCGGAGAGCTTGTCGATATACCCAAGAATTTCGTCGAGTTGTTTGCCGAAGGTTTCAGCCTCTTCAGTAGTGAGCTCGACACGTGCTAGATTAGCCACGTAGTTGACGTCGATGTGTTCAGTTGCCATGGCGGGAAGATGCGCAAGGAGGGCAGTTTGATCAAGATCGAAGTCATGGGATAAAAAAGAAAAATCCTAGAGAGCTGATGTAGTCTCTAGGATTTTGAAAGAGTGCTTAGCTGGTGGTTAAGACTGTGGGATTTCAGGAATCGAGAAATAAATTTGCTCGAGTGTGAGTACCGCATAGGCGGTGACGAGTTCCGCTTCATTTTCCCACCAACGGGAGTTTTCGTTTACCCATGAACCGTCTGGCTTTTGGCTACTGAGAAGTTTTGTCGCGAGCTCATTGCGCCAATCGTGTTTGATACCGTCTTCGGTAACGATGGTGTCGACACCCGCTGCGGTAAGGGCCTTTGCCATTACTTGGTAATAGTAGTATAGCCCTTGTTCTCCGAGACCTGGGTTTTCGGCGATTGTGTAGTTGTTGTCGAGCCAATGTTTCACTGCTTCTACGCGAGGATCAGTTTGTTTGAGGTCAGCGTAGATTAGGGAAAGTAGACCAGCGTAGGACATAGAGCCGTAGCCGCGGAGAGTTTCACGACCATCTTTTTCGACTTGAGTTCCTGCCTTTGAATTACCGGGGAAGTAAACGAATGAACCGTCGTTAGAAATGCCGGGTTGATCATTCGTGCTTTCGAGGTTTTGACAACGCGAGATGAAGTCGACCGCCGCGTCCCAGTTGAGGGTGGGTTGGCGTGTTGCTGAATCTTTAGCGGTGGCTTCGGTGAGTTTGAGCGCTTCGATTGCGAGGTAGGTGTTCGACATGTCGGAATGTGGGTAGCTGCCGCCATAGCCGATACCACCATCGTTGACATTGTCTGTTTCTCCTTTGAAGTCCCAGTCCTGCTGGAGGTTGATGAGGAATTTACGGCCTTTGAGAATGGCGTTTTGGTGGGCTGGGTCGCCAGAAGCGGCGAGAGCCATAAGGCCACATGAGGTATTGTAGGTTGCGAGGCCTTTGACGTAGATACCCCCGTCCTTGTGTTGGGTGCCGAGTAGCCACTGGTAGCCTTTTTTGATGTGAGTAGCCTCTGCTTCTTCACTATTTGGTGAGCGTCTGGCCGCAGTAAGGGCGAGGGCTGTGTAAGCTGGAGTTTTCTCATCTTTCCAAAACCCCTGAGGGGCTTGAGTCGTTTTTAAGAACTGGTTCCCTTTAGAGATGGCGTGTTCCATTTCGTGTTTGAGGGAGAGGTAGGGCGCATTTGGGTTTTCGGCTGCTTGAGTGAGAGTGAAGGAGCTTGTTATGGCGCTTGCTGTTAGCAGGGTGACTAATTTCATGGTTGTTAGTTAGGTTTGTTAGTCTGTGTGAGAGTGATGGTGACAGGGGTGCTGAGTGGGGGCAAAAGTTTTTTGTTAGGGAGCCAGATCGTATCGTCTTCTCGACCTTCACCAGAGTAGTTGATAAGGGCTGTCCGGTCAGTGTAAACGGCGATGATATCACCGGTGAGAGAGGCTTGGAGTTTGCCTTTGTTGAGCATAGATCCTGAGTAAATCCAGGGAGCGTTGGGCATATGCGAGGCTGTGGATTCGACATTAATGAGTTGGTGGGGGTGGTAGTGATATTGTTTACCATCTAATTCCCAATAAACGGAGATACTGAGACGGGAGAGCCTTTTAGTTTGCTCATCTTTTGCTTTAAAATAGACGCCCGTCGCTTCGTGGTTTTCGTCGAGAATTTGAATCAATTCTTTGGATTCTTTATATCCGAGAAGTTTCATGGCTATGTTCAGTTCTAGAGCATCGACTTCTGTAATGAAGACGGACTCGTGGACTTTACCTTGAGCTGTGACGAGCAGATATTCGACAAGGACTTCGGTTTGTTCGACTTCAGCCGGGAAGGTGATGGTGCGTTTTGCGCTATCAATTTCGATGGCTCCAAGTCGGTAACGCGTTTCATCAATTTGCACCACCTCAGGTACTTTCTGGACATCAGCAAAGAGTCCGAGGTTGAGAAGGGTGAAGAAAAAGACCGTGCGCATTAACTACAATAATGTGGCGGAAACTTGGTGGCGCAAGTTGATTATTGTGAATATGTCTCAATAATGGCGCTGCAGCCATCTTCGAGGAGGTCTACGACGAGCTCGAAACCGTCTTGGCCTCCGTAGTAAGGATCTGGGACTTCGGTCTCGGAGTGTTGGCGACAGAAGCTGGTGAATTTTTTGATCTTATCGGCGTACAGTTTTTGAGGATCTAGTTTGCTGACATTGGAAAAGTTCTCGTCGTCCATAGTGAGGATGAGGTCGAAGTCTTCTAGGTCATGGGCTTGGATTTGGCGTGCCTTTCCAGTGACTTCTATACTTCGCGACTGGAGAGTTTTCGTCATGCGCGGATCCGGGCCTTTGCCAGTGTGCCAAGCTTCTGTTCCAGCAGAATCGATCTCCCATTGATCTGCGATGTCGGCTTGTTGAACGGTATGGCGAAAAATGTTTTCACCAGCGGGGGAACGACAGATATTTCCGAGACAGACGAAGAGAATTTTCATAGGGGCATTTCAGGAGATGTTGCCCCTATGGGTCAAGTGGCATTCTATCAATCTAACTGTCTATATGCTATTATTCACTTAGCTCAGTCAGTTCGACTCGCAATCTGAAGAAGCAATTATCTTCCGTAAATCCAGCAGCAGTGGCAGCGGTCTCGAGATTTGTGAAGGATACGCGTTCCATGCCGTTGACTTGCGTAGTGACACTTTGTGAAGTGGTAATGGCTTTCCAAGTGTTGGAGTTTAAGGAATCTGAGGCTTCGACGATGTAGAGAATGTCAGGAAGGTTTGATGGACGTTCGAAGGTGAAACTGAAGTCGTCTCCACTGATGCTTAAGTACGGTTGACGGTTGCTATTATGAGTATCGTCATCTCCGCCAAGAGCATACTCTAGCAAGCTTGAGAGTCCGTCCTCGTCGAGGTCTGAAGCTGCGCTAGTTAATAAACCTGAGTCTCGTAGATAACTAGCAAATGAGGGGTCTGGTAGTTCTTCGGAGTTTCCAACAATTTGGAAAATACCGATCGCATTGACGGTGGGGTTATTGACTCCACGATCCTGGAAATCGATGTTGAGAGTGCTGTCGCTGACGGTAACTTCTTCAGACAAATAGTCGAAAGCTACATTTTTTCCAGCTTGCTCGAAGAGATCGAGATCATTTGAAAAGAGATCACTGCCTCCTTCGATCTGGACATTGAAGAGTCTTTGGTCAGTAGTAGTTGCGTAACTTTCTGCGAAGCGCAGTAGTACCTGGTATCTGCCATTTGGAACATCTATTGCATAGCTCAAATCACTAGTGCCTGAAGTGTAGCGTTCGCTGAGATAGAGAAGATCGTCACTCGTGTTGGCAATTTCGAGTTCTCGGCTGGCGGTTCTACTGCTGGAGAACGTGAAGCCTGAAGGTTCTTTCCAAACAGTAAGAGCAAAGCCATTGAAGCCCCCTGTGGTGGTGCCTCCAGAGCCCCAATTGACGATGATAGAATTTTGATTTGCAACTTTGTCAAAGGTAAACTGGACGGAGGTCGAGGAGGAGTCTTCGTAGTCAGTCGTCTGAGTTCCTACTACTGAGCCATTGTAGACAACTTGAAAGGTGACATCGGAGTCGTCAGTGTCACCCACGCCCCAGAGGGTGAGTTTGATTTCGTCGCCATCCTCAATAGCATCGAGACCGTTAATGGTAAGTTGGCTATCTGAAGTTGATCCAAATGCGTCTCCATCGTAGATATATGAATCGACAATAGCATTTCCCACATAGTTGCCTTTGTTGGTCGTGTATCTTCCTGCTCCCCCAGTGTTAGAGACGCTTAGTCCTGAGAGGCCCTCAGCTGTCACAGCTTGATTGGAGGGGTTGGCTGATGTGATGATGTTAACTGGGGCACTAGCAGATACTCCAGAATCAGCTGCAGCGAAATCGGAAGCTACAGCGGCAGCAGCCGATGAAGTGTTTCTTGCAAAATTTACTAATAGAGTAGCATTAGATTGAGCAGTGTCAGTCACGTATAGATTGCCTTCAGAGTCAGTATAACTCGGGCCAGCGGCATTGATGCCCAAGTAGAACAGGGGCTCAGCAGTGACGAAATTTAAGACAGTAAATTGCGTGTTATCTTCGATCCTGTCTCCTGCAAGATCTTCAATGTTAGACAAGGTTAAGTTGTAATAATGATTTTCTTCTGCACCATCGAGAGTCAGAATAACTGATTCTTGATCAGAGCTAGGAGTTGCCTGTGTCACAGTAACGCTATCACCAAATGTATAGTTGGAAAGCATTGCGAGAGTGGCATAGTCCATTTCCTGATCAAATGTGATTTGAACTTGGTTTGTAGCGATGAAGTTGATGGATTCAACTGAGGGTCTTCCCGCAATCACGGTAGCTCCTGTACCACGGAAGTTGATCCAATTCAGTTTTATCAAGTCACTTGCTGAAGGGTTCACAAAGATAAAATAGATTTCTTGGCCGCCGGGAGTCACACCATTGAGAGCTCCTGTGTAATCGAGATAAGTGCTGCCGTCTCCAGCTGGGACGGATATTTCACCGATGAGGTTTCCTGTTGGCGAGCCTTCACGCACTTCTACTGTACAGCCGCTGTCAGAAGCCGCACGGAGACGAATGGCCTCAATGCCGTTCAGATTACGATCTGAAAAATAGATGTAATCTCCATCGTCAATGTCCACGATGTCTACTTCTCCTCCTAATGAATCATCAGTCAGGGCTATGGAGACACCGGATTGACCATTAAAAACTTGGGCCATAGTTATTTTGGGATACATCCCAGCCCTTGCTATTCCTGTGAGCGATTCAGTGCCCGTAGCACCTGCATCTGTGTAGATTGCATCAAAGATAATACTCAAGTCATCGTCAAAACCATGGCTGTCATCTCTGGCAATTAAGATTTCTCCACTCAGCTGGTTATATTGACCGAAATTATGCAGGTGATCAACGTGGCCGAGCGAAGTTTCAAACAAAACATCAGCATCGGTAATCTGTCCAGCAGCACTCGTACCGTCTTCTGGGTCTTCCACAGTAAATTCGAAGTTTACTGTATCACCCCAGTCGAAGAAAGAGTAGGCCGTGGGCTCAAGCATTGTAAGAACTGGGCGGTTATTGCCAACGTTGATAGTGATAGTAGAACGGGAGAAGAGGCCGTCGGCATCGGTTACTGTCAAAATCGCGTTGTAAACGCCAGCTTGCGTATAAGTATAGCTTGGATTTTCATCCGTGGAATCGATTACTTGATCACCGTCAAAGTCCCAAGCAAAAGTAAGCTCGGTATTGTCGGGGTCCGAACTCTCACTCGAGTTGAAATTGACAGTCAATGGAAGAGCTCCCTCTGTGACGTCAGTGCTGGCGACTGCAATAGGTGTGGATTGCTCTCGAGTATATTGTACCTTAATCAGTTTTGTGTTTGATGAAGTGCCCGAGCTCCAGCTGCTTCCCCATTCAATGACGTACATGGCTCCATCAGGGCCGAACTGCATATCAATAGGGCGACTGAATGTGATGTTTGGCGCAAAACGGGTAATTTCATGGATTGAGCCATCAGGTTTGGTTTTTACTTCCAAAATGAGGTTGCGCATGAATTCCATGATGAAGAGGCTTCCGTCATAGTATTGAGGGAAATTATAACCTGGCTGATGCGCGTAAACCTGGCCAGCCATAGCAGAGCGATTAATATCACCAAGTTCTGAAAATTGTTCCAGAGTGTCTTCTGACTTATCGGTATACCAAATCCATGCTGGTTCTGGCTCAGTCAGCAATGTCGGGTCACCAGCTTCCGCTAGACTTCCTGCGAAGCCACTTGAATTAGCGAAATAGTCCGCCAAGTCGGCTTGCATTGTAGCCACTGTCCAAGGGTCTCCATTGCCGTCATAGTAAGCTTTACTGTCAGCAATATAGTATGGCCATCCATACCAACCAGCCTCTTTCACTTGGTTAAACTCATCGTGTCCTAGAGGGCCTCCATACGCTCCACTGTTTATGTTATTGGCATCAGGTCCGACATCACCGAAGTAAAGCCAGTCGGTATAGGGATCGATACAGAAGCGGAAGTTATTTCGACAGCCCATCACATAGATCTCAGGACGGGCGAGTGGGGTGCCAACAGAAAAGAGGTTTCCTTCAGGGATGGTGTAATTTGGATGTGCGACAGGACCTCCACCGACATTTGGGGTGATGCGCAAGATTTTCCCTCTAAAGTCATTGGTATTGGGAGAACCTTTTCGTGAATCTAAGCCTATGTTGTCTTCATTGCGCGGGCTCCAATTATAAGCATCGGTGTTATCTCCAACGCTGATGTAGAGATTACCATTAGTGTCGAAACGCAAGCAACCGCCGATGTGATGGCCATTGTTGTTAGTCTCAGTGGGGCGATTTAAGTAGACTTGTATGATGACGACTTCGCTGGTGAGGTCGAGGTCACCATTGGCGTCTAGGGTGAAGCGGGAAACTCTGTTATAGATTTCGCTGCCAGGGTTAGGAGACCAGTTGATGTAAAGATTGTTGGTTGTGGAAAAATCAGGGGCGAGGGCGATGCCTAGAACCCCGAATTCACCTCCAGTATAGGCATCGAGAGTTCCGATGGTAGAAGTAATGCCAGTACTTTGGTCATGCACTTTGACTGCTCCAAAGCGTTCGACGAGGAACACACGACCGTCTTCTGCAACGTCTATAGCCATCGGGCGTGAGACCTGATCATCAAGAATCACCTTTTCATAATTTGAATCAACAGTGGCGCCACTGTCTCCACCGAGCTCACCGGCAGCCCACTCAATGGCATTACTCATGAGGCCAAGCATGATTTCATTGCTAAAGATCTCTTCGGGGTGGCCATTTGCTAGGTATGCAGATCTGCCGCCATCAAACTCTTGGCACCAAGCGATCGGGTGATCGTCTCCATGGCCTCCACCAGTGTAGGTTTCTTCATCTACGACAGCGAGGACATGGGCATTGCCACGGGGGCTTGCTACGAAGTCGTACCATTCGTCAGTAACGACCCATTCTAAGACGCGCTCGTTGGTGGAGCTATCGATGACGTTGGTGATTGGGTGAACCTGGTCCAAGAATTTGACAGTTGCTTCATGAGTACCCGGAGGATGGCTTTGGAATGTCGCTCCCACCATATCGACATACCATTCCCAATCCGCTTCGGTATCAGTGGCAGCATGGACGCCGACGAAGCCTTTTCCTGATTGGTACCAGCTTTGGAAAATCGTTTGTTGGGTGTCTGTAAGGACATCGCCCGTGGTACTCATGAAAACGACTACATGGGTGTTTGGGAGAGCGTCGATGAGGGTTTGGGCATCATCAGTGATGGTGACTCCGAAGTCATGATCGACGCCGAGAGCGGCAATGGCATTAGCTCCTTCATCTCGAGAGGCGTGGCTGTAACCAGCTGCTTTTGTGAAAACTACGACTTCAAAGCCATGGCCAAAAACTAGAGACATGGAGGTAAAGAGAGCTGCCACAAAGGTGAGAAATGGCTTATGGTGCTGGACGTTCATTTTTTTTTGAGCTGTAATTTGTTAGGTGACTTCGGAGTAACTGGTATACATTTAAAATGCCTGTTAGCGTTTTCGTGTGCGATTGAAGAGCAAGACGCTGAAGCCAAAGAGGGTGAAACAGGCCGAACTGGGTTCAGGAACTGCTATTATCTGCCCACGAAGTTCACCTTGGCGGTAAGCGAAGGTGTGGACCTGAACGTAGAGTTCTCCGTTTTGCAGTGCTGTTATTGCATCGGAGAGGGCGACGCTATCACCCATTTCGCGGACACCATCCGCTCCAAAGTTTTCATCGCTGTCATCCCATATGCCGCTGAGGTTGTTTAGGGAAACTGTAAGTTCAGCATCATCTTCGCGAGGTACTCCGTAAATATTCAGAGCGTGAATGCTGTTAGTGCCAGTAGCGCCAAAATGAATGTGTACGGCTCTGACTAGCTCGTCGGGGCCTGTTGAGCTAGCTCTAGGTATTGTCGTGTCGAAGTAGAGTCCTGCGTTGAGGCTAATTGTATAGCTAAGCTTTGGGCCGTTCGCTCCACCTGTAGTGAGGGTGAAATACGCGGTGCCACTGGCAGTGCTGGCGCTCGGGTCATCCGCAGGGCTTTCTGGCACGACTGCTCCAGGTGTGAGACCTGCTTGAAACTGGAGGACAGCACCATGCGAGAAAGTCACAAACATCGCCATGGTAAGGAGCACACTATACCAGGGTGCTCGGGATTTCATGACCGATGGTCTTGAGTGATTCGTTAGGGTTTGCATGAATTCTTCTTATTTTCCGTGAAAAAGAGTCACTTCAAATAATAGGAATACATATGTGAATCAACAACTATCCATATAACGCAGCACTATATGCGCAAATTGTGATGTTTGGTGGTGAGTGAGTTATATTATTTTGCCAATCTAATCGCTCAAAATTAGCTTTATAAAGTACTACCGGCAATGAGTCGGATTTATGATGACAGGAGCCAGTTTTTTACGGCTTCGACATTTTCGAATTCGGGAATCCAAGCGAGTTCTTCAGGTAGGTCGCTGGTGAACTCACATCGTAGTCTGACTGGATGGGCGCCGGAGTCGATTGCTGCGTATTGGTTGTAGATCCTGTCATCGACTAGGATGGTCTCAGCTGGGTCGAGTTGATACTTTTCGTAACATTCTTTGAGACGATCGATTTTAGCGGTGTCGTGCATGAAGGCTCCATGTTGGACGCATTCAATTATTAGGAAATCGGTGACAGGAGCGAGAATGTCATTGAGGTAGGCAGTTTTCGCTTCGACGTCAAAAGTGGCAGACATTGTGAATTGCCTATAGCCGCGCTCGTTAAGTTCTTTGAGGACTTCAATGACATTGGGATAGAGTGGGCGATTTCTAAAGTATGACTGGTCCGCACAAAAATCTTTATCCATTTCGGTACCTAGTTCTGGATGTGTTTTCAGTTCCAATGCTCCGTATTCAGGAATGATCGGCAACACTTCAGGAAGTTGCTCCCACTTGAGATCTTTGTATTGATCGCGATAGTTAGGGTGGTTTGTTAGGAAGTGATAGTAAGCGAAATTGAGGTCGGCTAAGACTCCGTCGACGTCCCAGAAAATGTTTTTAATCTTAGTGTTGTCCATTGCTTAATGAAGATGCTTGAGGGTTGGGTTTGTGTAGTTGAAGTACACTCAGTGTTACTGAGGTGGAAGTGGCGGTGGTGTGCTGGGGCTTTTGATTAACATCCCCCAGATGACTAGACCAATGCCAGGGATAAAGGTGAAAAAAGTAACGATGAAGAGTGTGAGGAAATGCTTTAGGAAGCTATTTTCAGACATGCTCAAGATCCGTTTTTCGTTGTCACTAGAAACTAGGATATTGATTGTTTGGGGAGAATCGAGCGTGATGCTGCCAATACTTACCTTTGAATAATTGCCAGTGGAGGAGCTGGAACTCATATCGGATGTTAGCGGGATAGGATTTTCCGATTCGTCAGAAATAGAGATGCGCGTTCCGTTTGGGAGCAGTTCTTCATTTCTGATGATTTCACCTTGGTGCAGTGTTTCGTAGTGATGCCACAAGGTGTATTTGCCAGCTTTAGGCGCACTAAAGGTAGCCGACCCAGGAACCTCAAAAATGACTTCGTTAGGGTCTTTCTTAAAAAGCTTTATGAACTGAATGGCATCACTGATGAAGCCTCCTAGAATTAGGAGAATACCCATTGTGATGAGGAATTTTTTCAGGTTCATGCGCTATGGTAGCAGATTATCCCTTTTTGAGTACAGCGACGCATTCGAGGTGGCGAGTTTGAGGAAAGAGGTCGAAGGGTTGGACTTCTTCTAACACATAACCGGCTTTAATGAACTCCTGAAGATCGCGCATTTGGGTGGAAGGGTTACACGAGACGTAAACGCAGCGGGAAGGGCCGAAGGCGAAGAGCTGTGAGAGGAATTCTTCATTGCAGCCTTTGCGCGGTGGATCGATGACGACAGCAGTTTCGTCGGCAGGGAAGTCAATGTCGGCGAAAATGGCTTCTGCGCTTGCGGCCTTGAAGGTGGCGTTTTCGATATTGTTTTGGCGTGCATTGGCGCGAGCCCAATCGGCAGCTGTTTCGGAGACTTCGACACCAGCTACTTTGTCAAATGAGGAAGCCAGTGCGAGCGCGAAGAGGCCGGAACCACAATAGGCATCGACGAGGTACTTCGCGTTATGCATGGAAGCGTGCTTGGCTACGTACTCGGTGAAGGCTGGAAGGATAAATGGGTTGTTCTGGAAGAAGTCGCCCGCGAGGAAGTTGAATGCGAGGTCGCTGACGTGTTCAGTGGCGATGGAGCGGTGGTTGGTTTCGACTTGGCCTTCGGTGACGCGCATCAGCATGGTGACACCTTTTTTGAATTGCTTGGCATTAAGCTGAGCCTCCTTGCGGAGATGCGGAAGGGCATCGTTGATTTCCTCCATAGCGATTGGGCACTGGGGAACGTCGAGGATAGAGTTGCGGCGGCCGTTGCGGAGGAATCCGATGGCTTCGATCTTGCCATTTTTTGGCTTGTTGAAATGTGGCGTGAGCTTGGAGCGATAGTTCCACTGGCGCGGCGATGGGATGGCTGGCTTGACCTCGTGGTTGATGTTTGCCATGTGTTTGAGCAATTCGCCGACTTGCTGGGTTTTCCACTCGAGCTGGGTTTGGTATTCGAGATGTTGGTATTGGCAGCCACCGCATTCGCCGAAGAGTGGGCACTTGGGGTCGATTCGGTGAGGTGAGGGTTCGATGACTTCGACTAAATCGCCTTGCGAGCAATTGTTGTCATTGCGGAAAATGCGCGCACGGACTTTATCACCGGGGAGGGAAAAGGGGACGAAGACGACCCATTTGCTCAGTTCGCTTGGATCTTCTTGTGAAGGGATGTCTACTTTAGCGATGCCCACACCGAGATTGGAGAGCGACTCGATATTGAGTTCTATTTCCTGATGGTACTCGAATGGGAATGGGACAAATTTCTTGTGTGGGCGCATGGTGGAAAATGATTTTGTTGGAAGAGGAAATGGTGTAACTTGGTGAGGAATGAAAGTTTTAATTTCATGCATTACTCTGGGCCTCGTTATTTTTTCTCAAGCGAAGGAGGAAGAATGGTATAATGCTGATGGAAAGCTTGTGAGAGTGCTTCCTGCATCCGTGACCAAAGAGGAATGGAAGCCACATTGGCAACGGAAGCCTGAATATTTTTTAGAGAGATTTACTTGGGACACGCGTCGTCCTTATGTGAGATCGGCCCAGCCTTATCATTCCAGTCCGTACCATTATAACAGTTACGGTTGGGCATCGGGCTATCATTATGCGCCCTACCGTTTGTATGGTTATTGCAGACCGAGTTACGGGATCCGCGGCTATTATTCAAGCTCGGGGAACTGGGGGATTCGGATTGGCAACTGAGCTTTTAGAAATTAACGGCTAGGGACGGTGAGTCCTCCGGAGCTGTCGCTGCGAGGAGTAGCGGAAGAGGTTTCTTTGAGGTCTTCTTGCGCAGGGAGCCCGAGGACATCCGGTTGCATGAATGGGCTGCTCGGTGGTGATTGATGCGACGAATGGACGCGTTTCACTGGAGGTGTCGCTGGTGCATTACTATAGCTAGGTGCTGGCGCCGGTGAAGCTTGATCTGGGGCCACGGGGGCTTGCACAAGTTGTGGTTGAGCTGCTGCCTGCCCGTGGGAATCGTAATAGACTGGCTCGTTGAGAGCGTCACAGCTCACGAGGGAACCAATGAGGGGGATGAGGATGAGTAGGCGCAGATTCATAGCTGAGAAAAGATTGCTAGAATCGAGCTGGCTGGCAATAGGAAAGTTCCAGCCAGTCGGCAATCAATTGGAAAATCTTAGAAGCTTGAGTATCGTAGAGTAGTAGATGATAGGCATCGGGAAAGTAGTGCGAGGCAGGTTTGGCGGAGTCTGGAGCGTGTTTTATGAAGGTCTCAACGTCACGAGGGCTGGTAAAAAAGTCTTTTCCACCGTAGATGATGAGACTAGGCGTTGTGAGTTGTTGCAGGGACTGGGAAGCGGATTGGATATAGCCGACAATTGCTGAGAGTGATCTGAGGGTGAAGCTACTGACGTGCCACGGATTTGTCTGCGATTGAGCGAGGTGGTTATCAGATGCCTGAGTGACTTTGACTGTTTGGTCGCCTATCAAGCGCTGCATGGGGATGCGTACAGTCGGCGAAATACGTGCTATGGTGTGAGCTATAGTGAGCTTTAATGAAGAAATGTGATGTTCTAAACTTACAACGGGTGAAAGCAGAACGAGGCCGTCACAAGGGAATTTTTTTTGAAAGTATGCACAGGTGTGGAGGGCAATGAGTGCCCCGAGTGACTCGCCACAGCAGATTATTTTACTCTGTGGGTGTTGGAGTTTGAGTCTGAGTACAAGGGATTGAAGGTCGCGTATCCAGTAATCGGGATTGTCAATGTCGCCGATTCGAGAGGGGACAGGGTCGAGGCCCATACCGCGTAGATTGTAGGCGTAGACACAGAGAGTTTCTAGTTGAGAAGTGAGTTGGGTGGCGAGGCCTGTGAAGTCGTTAGATGCACCACAAAACCCGTGGATGCCGATGAGAATCATTTTAGGCTTCTGCGCATTTCCCCATTGAGAGAGAGCAAAGGGAGTGGTGTCAAAGCTAGTGAATGAGGTGGGCGCTGCCATTTGTTAGGAGAGAACTTTAGAGGGGATTAAAAAAAGAGCAAAGAAGAAGCGTGAATAGGAGTTGCAAGGGCGATGAATTTGCAGCATGAAGCGGGCAGCAATTATGAGTAATTCTGAAGATAAGAAAGACTTTATCCGCGAGATTATCGCGGAAGATCTCTCCAGTGGAAAACATGCGGCAATTATCACGCGCTTTCCACCGGAGCCAAATGGATACTTGCACATCGGCCATGCCAAGGCGATCTGCATCAACTTCGGAATTGCTCAAGAGAATCAAGCTCAAGGGAGTCGCTGCCATCTCCGCTTCGACGATACGAACCCTATCAAAGAAGATGTGGAGTACGTCGAGAGCATCAAGAAAGATGTCGAGTGGTTAGGTTTTGATTGGGGCGAGAACTTGTTCTTTGCTTCGGATTATTTTGACTATCTGTACGACTGTGCGGTGAGCCTGATCAAAGAAGGGAAAGCCTACGTAGACCTACAGACTGTGGAGGAAATGCGTGAGGCTCGTGGCAATGTGAATACGCCGGGGACGGATTCTCCATATCGTGATACCACTCCTGAGGAGAACCTCAGTTTGTTTGAGAAAATGCGCGATGGTGGTTTCGAAGCTGGTGGTGCTGTGCTGCGTGCAAAGATCGATATGGCGTCGCCTAACATGAACATGCGCGACCCTGCGATTTACCGTGTGCTCAATGTCGACCATCACAACACGGGAGATAAGTGGAAAATTTATCCGATGTACGATTTCGCGCATCCGCTTGAAGATGCAAAGGAAAAGGTCACGCATTCGCTTTGCTCGCTAGAATTTGAAGACCACAGACCACTTTACGATTGGGTAGTTGCGAATTGCCCTACGCCTTCGACTCCACGTCAGATCGAATTTTCAAGACTCAACCTTACTTACACGGTGATGAGTAAGCGCAAGTTGTTGCAGCTTGTGGAAGAAGGTATCGTGAGTGGCTGGAACGATCCGCGCTTGCCGACACTTTCAGGAATGCGCCGCCGTGGCTATACGCCAGAAGCGATCCGTAATTTTATTAAGAAAGTCGGTGTGACCAAGTTCAACGCGACGACTGATGTGGCTTTATTAGAATTTGAGTTACGCGCGCATCTTAACAAAATTGCACAGCGTCGGATGGCGGTGTTAGATCCTCTCAAGGTGGTGATTGATAACTGGGCAGAAGGCTCTGTGGAAGAAATGGAATGTCAGAACAATCCTGAAGATCCTGAAGCAGGGACTCGCAAGGTTGCGCTCGGTAAGGAAGTGTACATTGAGCGCGATGACTTCATGGAAGATCCACCGAAGAAGTATTTCCGTCTCGGGCCTGGTCGTGCAGTGCGTCTTCGCGGTGGGTACATTCTCCAATATGTGAGCCATGAGAAAGACGAAGCGGGCAATGTAATCGCTGTGCACGTGGAATTTTTACCCGGAACTGTTGGGCAAAGCCCTCCAGAAGGAGTGAAGTGTAAAGCGGCGATCCATTGGGTCAGTGCTGAGCACGCTGTCGATGCTGAGATTCGTCTCTACGATCGTTTATTCACGGCTGAAAGCCCTGATGCCGAAGAAGGTGGATTTATGAGCTGCTTCAATGAGGAAAGTCTCGAACTCAAATCTGGGGCGAAACTTGAACCAAGTCTCGGTGAGGCACCAGCTGGTAGCGTTTTCCAATTTGAGCGCGTGGGTTACTTCTGTGCGGACAGTGAGGAACACATTTCTGGTGAGAAGGCAGTCTTCAATCGCACTGTGGGACTCCGCGATTCCTGGGCGAAAAAGTAGTTCTAGAAAGTATTTTTTTTAAATTTAAAAACCTCATGGGCTCAGCGCTCATGAGGTTTTTTCTTAGCGTATCGAAGCATAGATGTTAGGTTTTGAGCTATGCTTACTTATAAAATATTTGAAGATCGCGGTTTGGTAGAGGTCGAACCTAAGTCTAAACTAACAGCAGCAGATTTTAAGGTGCTTACGGAGAGTGTGGATGACTACTTAGAGAAACACCTTCGGCTCCACGGCTTGATCATTTACACCCAATTTTTTCCTGGTTGGGAGGATTGGGATGCGTTCATGAAGCACTTATGCTTCGTCAAAAATCATCACGAGGAAATTGAAAAAGTCGCTCTAGTGACAGATGCAAAAATCGGAACTCTTGGAGAGAGCTTGGGCAAACATTTCATCTCAGCTGAGATAAAGCATTTTGCCTATAAAGACTACGAGCGAGCGCTGATGTGGTTTTAGTACCAGAGAATAGTGCAGGCGAGGACAGCTACGCCGTAAGCGAGACCTCCGAGCACGAGAGCTTTGAAGCGGCCAGCAGATGCAGTTGCCCAGTTAATGGCATCGCGCATTACGTAGGGCATTCCGACGAAAAAGAGACCAGCGGTTAACATGCCGTATGCGAAGAGTGGAATGAGAACTTTGCCTGTCGCTGGCTCTTGGAAAGCAGCGGCTAACAATGGAGCTGCGGCCATAAGGCAGACGACACCGAGTCCACGGACTGCGAGAAATTCTCGAACGTGGGTAATCATGAGGAATGCCACCACTGGAACAGCGGCTAACAGAATGTTCTTGGAGCCATTGAATTCACCAAGATCCATGGCGATAGGTGAATCGAATGGGACGACGAGAAGCCAGAACCAGAGCATGCCTGTAGCCATAAGAATAGTGCCAGCCATGCCATTGCGTGGGAACTTTTTGAGAAACTCTATGGCATTGTCTGTTTTTACTAACATCCAGAGGTGAGAAAGGATCAGCCAAGCGGCGACAATGTAGCCTGCGACATTGAGTGGGATGGTCTCGTATGGGTGCATTAATTCGTTTTACGTGATTAGATGTTACCTTTTAGGTGAACGCCGCGGAACTATTATGCGGAAAAGTCTAAACGTAAAACCTAAAACGCTTTCGCATAGGTTTCGCATCGGTTATGCCATCCTGCACGCCAACGGCTCTCGCCGCGATCTGCTGGCGCGTTGGCAATTCGCTGGTCGAGTGTGCGCTTTGCGCTGTTGGCAAAAGCGCGTGCTGAGTCTTGTCCACCTGAACTTGCTCTCATGTTAGAGAGAACTTGGAGAAGTCCCCACCCTTGACCATTGTAGCGCTCGCGGGGATTGATGCCTTCGCCCTTAAAATTAACGTAGTCAATAAGAGCGTAGGTGCCATTGGTAGTGGTAGCGACTAGATTGTAGTTTGTCTGGATGCGTTGGCGGTCGGCCGCGGGAGCAGCTTGGAGCATCTTAGGGAGTGCTGCTTGGGATTTTTTGATAATAAATTCCGTTTGTAAGGTGACATTGTTCGCGAGGAATTTTCTCAGACTGGTGAGTTCAGGGCCACGGAAGGCTGCTTGAAATTCAGTTTTATTGTTCCACGGGCAATCAGGGGTGATGAGCACCCATTGTGGGATATCTCTGCTCCCAGAAGCTCGAGCGAATTCGATGAAATCTGGGAAGGATTCTGTCCAACGGCCGTTGAAGCCTTTGGGGTACCAAATAAAGTGGCCGATGCCCATGGAGGGGAATTCTTCGCCTTGGTTCCAAGTGGTGAGTCCGTCGACTGTGCCTCCACATTCGTTTTGCCAAATTTTCTTACCAATTTTTGTTTTCTCTGCTTGGCTGAGATTTGAGGTACTTGTCGTTTTGACAAGAACGGGGCTAGTTGCTTGAGTGTGTGTGCAGGAACAGATGGAGAGAATAGTTAGGCTGAGCAAGCTGAAGAATTTCATAGAGAAAAATAAGATCTCAGTCTTTCTAACTGATACCATCGATAATTCAACATCCATCATCCGACATTTATTATGCCCATTTTTCTTAAATACTTAATCACTGCGGGACTCGTAGTGCTCATTTCTGAAATTGCCAAACGCAGCGATAAGGTGGGAGCGCTGATCGCTTCGTTACCATTGGTGACGACTTTGGCAATGATCTGGATGTTTGTGGAACTCAAAGGCCAAACTCAGGTCGATAAGATCGGCAACCATGCGTGGTATACCTTTTGGTATGTGTTACCGACACTTCCGATGTTCCTAGTGATTCCTTGGATGTTAAAGAAGGGAATTCATTTTGGCTGGACGATGGGGGCATACTGCGTGGGAACGATTATTCTCTTCGTCTTGTTACATCTAGTGATGAAGAAGTTTGGCGTGCCCTTGATGTGAGAGCTTGTTTGGACCGCGAAGGTTCGAAAACGGGGCAAGCAGGATGTTTGCACCACGAATTTTTTTAATCTAACGAATGGGCCTGGAGAGAAAACACCACTGAGCTTTTATTGTGAAGCTCGTTTTAACATCGTCGATGTCAGTGGATTTTGAGGCGATGGGTTTTGGCGATTTCGGTGGTCCAGTGTTGATTAATTTCGGCTTGGTCGGCGAAGTGCTGCCATTGGTTGACGGTGTCGGTGACTTCGCTGAGGATGGTTTTGGCACGGCCGCGTTTGAGACCGACGGTTTTGCCGCAGGTAATGAAGTCTTCGAGGGTGAAGTCGTTGCGTTTGCCGTTGAGAGTCATTTGATGGCTATAGGTCCATTGGCCGTCGGGATTGTAGCTGTAGGTGATATCGAAGGCTGGTGAGAGCGACCATTTACCCGTTTTATCCATTAAGAAGGCGATATTTTTGACGTGGTCGTCTTGGTTACGGGCGACGATATTGAAGGTCATGCGGCGGAACTGTTGTTCGATGCTGTCCATGCCGAGGCCAAGCTGGCGAATGGCTAGGAATGCTTGTTCGTAGGAATAGGCTCCGGCGAGGTTAAAGTCGTAGTGGGCTAGGGCGCAGAGGCTTTGCATGTGAAGTTTTTTTCCATCGGCGGTGCGGTCGAATCGCTGGGTCATGAAGTGGCGGCGGCCGTTTTCTTCAAGTAGTCGGCAGGGCATCATGTCGATACCAGCCTGAGTGGCCATCAGATGGTAGGCGTATTCGAGTGCGCTGTAGCCCTGTGGGTCGTCCAGTTCTTTGTCTTTGTTCGAGTTAACTCCATCGAATTTGAGCAACCAGTGTTCGAAGCCGTTGGCGGTGTCGGCTTGGCCTGAGCGGACTTCGTGGCTGGTGGGATTCCAAGCGATAACAGCTTTGGCACGTGCGCCGCCAGCGGAGGTGCCGACGCGGAGGATGTCGGTGAGGGCGGAGGCATCGTCTTCTCCGAAGTGGGTGTGAAGTTGATTGCGGTGGCTGAGGACACTGCTGGCAAGTTCAACAAGATGGGAGATTTCGAGGGTTTCAGTTTTGCTTGGCGTGGTATTGGTGGATGGTTCGAACTCGAGGGCACCCATGCCGCGGGTGCCAGTGTAGCAGAGACGTTCGATGGCATTGAGGCTCTGTGCGGGGCGGCCTTGAGTGGCTAGCCAGGCATCGATGAGGGCGTTGCCGAATTTGTCCGGTAAGGAATCAGCTAGTAGGCCAGGCAACCCGTGGAAAGTTTGGTGGTTGAGGTTAGGAAATGCATATATTTCGGGTGATAACGGCATGCGTAGTGGCGAGACCTCAATACCGCTGTGGGTGAAGGAGCTATCGTATTCGAATCGGCAGACATGCTGGTCGTCGAGACTGGCTGCGCCGATGGTACGGCCCCAGAGTGTGATTTGTGCGAGCATGGCTTGTTAGGGGCTAGTCGTTCCAAGTCCAAGTCTCATCGATTGTTTTGCCTGCTTTGGGGCTCGCTCGGTAACGCATTTTTTTCTCTTGGAGTAATTGCTGCATGGGGCTGTGGTTTTGATCTGGGATGAGATCCAGCAGGGGATTAAGAAGATCGAGCACACGTAGGATAGCGACGAAGGTGGTGAGCTGGACGGTTTCACCTTTTTCGAATCGTTCGAGTGTGCGCTTGCCAATGCCTGCTTCTTTGGCGAGCTGGGCTTGGGTGAGGTTTTTACGAATCCGCAACTGCTCGACGCGGGTTCCCAGCTCGCGAAGTAGAGATTCGTTGGTGAGCGTGTTTTTATTCGTCATTATTGGCGACTTGTTTGATATATTCTCATTAAGTCGTAATTAGTGGCGAAATGCAATAAGTTATATTTGGTTTTATAGTTAAGTCGTCATTAGTTGCGACTAGGTTATGTTTTTCGTGTTTATATCGCAATGTATTACGACATGGGTTTGGTGGGGTGTTTAAGGTACAGATTAAACAGAAGTACGCAGAGATTAACTGTGAAAGAGAGCGAAAGAGGTGTATGGGTTAGACTTCCAAAGTACCTGGATTGATAGTGAGCGTTGGGGGGCATGTGTGTTTGTTATTCCTCAACGCTTATAGTGTTGTTGTACGTTGGTGGATTTGGGTCCAATGTAGAGACTGTGGCTCAACCATTTGGCTTGGAGATTGAAGCGCCTGCTACTCATTACGATTCGAGTTGGATTTGTGGCTCAAGGGGGCTTACCTCAAAGTGCGGTGGAAGAGGTCTAGGGTGAGGCGGTGGCAGAGGGTGGCTAATTCGGGGTCGTAGCGTTCGCCTTCGTCGCGCATGAAGGCGTGTTGGCCGTTGAATTCGTGCCAGGTGAAGTTGGCTTCGACATCGTTGAGCGTGCTGTAGAGAAGTTTACGTCCATCGAGGGGGACGTGTGGGTCTTGTCGGCCCCAAACGAACATGAGTTCGCCTGAGATGCTGGCGAGTTGTTTGATGGTTTGGGGTTTAGTTCCTGCGGGCATGGTGGAGGAATGGATGTCTGTGGCGTAGAGGCAGGCTGCGGCTTGGACACGTGGATTGAGTGCGGAGCGGCAGGCGAGGTGGCCGCCGAGGCAGACGCCAAAGCTTCCAAGGCTGCCGTTGCAGAATTTTTGTTGGTCTAGCCAGCTGACGATGGCTTCAATATCGGTGTCGTGATCAGTGAGTGGCTTGGTGAATTTGTCTTTATTACCTTTGTCTTTACCCGCATCGTCGTAGGCGAGCACGGTGCCGATGGGGTTGAGTTCGTGAAAGACTTCGGGGACGATTACGACGTAGCCATGGCCAGCGAGATAGGCTGCGGTGCGTGCGATGGGTGTAGTGATCTGGAAGATTTCCGAATAGAAAATGACGGTTGGAAAAGCGCCTTCGAGTGTGGGCCGCACTACGCTGCAGCGCATGGTTCCAGTGGCAGTGGAGAGATCGACGAAAGATTGGGTGACGGTCATGATGAAATGTAATTGTTAGTTGGTTAGGCGAGGCGGTTGCGGAAGTCGTCGTAGCTGAACTCTCGGATTGTTTCGATGGTGCCGTCTTGGTGTTTGAGGGCGATGGCTGGGTGGGGAACGCCGTTGAAGGTGGTGGTTTTAACCATGGTATAATGCGCCATATCATCGAATGTCAGAATGTCCCCGATGTTGAGTTTTTTAGAGAATGCGTAGTCGCCAATGACATCGCCGGCTAAGCAGCTTGGGCCGCCGAGTCGGTAGAGGTGAGGTCCTTGTTCGCTTGCGAGTTGTCCATCTGGGCCAAAGACGTCTGGGCGGTAAGGCATTTCTAAAACATCGGGCATGTGGCAAGTGGCGGAGACATCGAGAATGGCTATTTGTTGCCCTGCATTCTCGACAATATCGACGACTGAGGCTTCGAGGACACCTGTGTGGATGGCGATTGCTTCTCCGGGTTCGAGCCAGATCTGTTTTAAATTATAGCGCTCACGGGTTTGTTGGATAAGTCGGATAAGACGATCGCGATCGTAATCGGGTTTAGTGATCCAATGACCTCCGCCCATATTGAGCCATGTGATCTCTGGCTTGCGGAGCAGCTCGCCAAATTTGTTATCGAGTGCTTCGAGAGTGGTTTCTAGATCGTTCGAATTTTGTTCACAGAGGGTGTGAAAATGGAAACCCGTGATGCCAGTGAGGTTGACGTTGTGGAGGGATTCAGCTGTGGCACCGAGACGTGAACCAGCGGCGCAGGGGTCGTAGATAGGGGTGTCGCCTGTGGAGTGTTCTGGGTTGAGGCGAATGCCGCATTGGAGTTCTCCTGATTGGAAACGCGGGTGAGTGGTGACCATTTCGCGAAAGCGGTTCCATTGGCTTGCTGAGTTGAAGTCGAGGTGGTCTGAGATTTCTAGCAGTTCTGAGATTTCGGCTTCTTTGTAAGCGGGGGAATATGTGAGAGTGTGCTTGGCCATTTCCTCGTGGGAGAGGAGTGCTTCCCAAAGTCCACTGGCGCAGCAGCCATCTAGGTACTTTGCGATGAGTGGGAAGGTTTTCCAGAGGGAGTAGCCTTTGAGAGCGAGGACAATTTTGCAGTTGGCCTGCTGTTTTACCTCGGTAAGGATTTTAAGATTATTGCGCAGAGCTGCGAGGTCGATGACGTAGCGTGGAGTGGCCATTATGTTAAATAAAAAAAGCGGAGACCGTGATGGCCTCCGCTTGGAAGAATAGTAGAAGGTTTTAGCCTTTCAAGGACTTCTCGAGAGCATCGATCACTTTCGAGTCTTCGAGGGTGGTAACGTTGCCAGTGACTTTTCCTGTGTTGACGAGTTCCTTGAGTAGACGGCGCATGATTTTGCCTGAGCGGGTCTTAGGCAGACCAGCAGGGGCGAAGTGGATGGCGTCAGGTTTCGCGATGGCTCCGATGACTTTACCAATGTGGTTTCGTAGCTCGGTTTTGAGTTCATCAGTTTCTTTATAATCGCCCTTGAGCGTGACGAAGCAGACGATTGATTCTCCTTTGATTTCGTGTGGCTTGCCGATGACTGCAGCCTCGGCGACGGCTGGGTGAGCAACGAGAGCTGATTCAATTTCCGCTGTGCCGAGTCGGTGGCCCGAGACATTAAGAACGTCGTCGAGTCGGCCGATGATATAGACGTTGCCTTTTTTATCTTTTTTAGCGCCATCGCCGGCAGTGTACATGCCATCGTAATCGCTCCAGTAGGTGTCTTTGTAGCGTTTTTTGTCGCCGTAGATAGTGCGGAGCATAGACGGCCATGGCTTGCGGATAACGAGGCGGCCTGGTTGGTCGGGCTTACATTCGTTTCCTTCTTCATCGAGGATAGCGGCATCGACCCCAAAGAATGGAAGTGTGGCGGTGCCGGGTTTAATTGGTGTGCAACCAGGCAGTGGTGAGATCATGATGGCGCCAGTTTCTGTCTGCCACCAAGTGTCGACGATTGGGCAGCGGCCGCCGCCAATTTTATTATAGTACCATGCCCATGCTGCAGGGTTGATCGGTTCTCCTACAGTTCCTAACAGACGAAGAGAAGAGAGGTCGTATTTATCGACAAATTCGTCTCCCGCTTTGATAAATGCACGGATGGCTGTAGGTGCTGTGTAGAAAATGGTGACTCCGTATTCTTCGATGATGCTCCAGAAGCGTCCCCAGTCTGGGTAGTTCGGGCCGCCCTCGTACATAATCTGTGTGACGCCATTGAGAAGTGGGCCGTAGGTGATGTAGGAGTGGCCGGTGATCCAGCCAACATCAGCGGTGCACCAATAGACGTCATCTTCTTGCATGTCGAAGATGTATTTACAGGTGGTATAGGTGCCGACCATGTAGCCACCAGAGGTGTGGAGAATTCCTTTTGGTTTACCAGTAGATCCTGATGTGTAGAGAATGAAGAGTGGGTGCTCGGCGCTGAAGCCTTTTGGTGTGTGCTTAGCGGGGACTTTTGCGGTTTGTTTGTGCCACCAGAAGTCGCGGCCTTTTTTCATTTTCACGTCATTTTCACAACGCTTGAGGACGATGACGGATTTGACGTCTTTGTTGCCTTTGAGGGCTTCGTCCATGTTGTCTTTGAGCGGGACAACACTGCCTCTGCGCCATGAACCATCAGCGGTGATGACAGCGACAGCTTTGGAGTCTTCGAGTCGATCTTTGATAGACTCGGAGGAGAAACCACCAAAGACGATGGAGTGGACGGCACCGATACGCGCGCAGGCGAGCATAGCGATAGTGGCCTCTGGAACCATCGGCATGTAAATGAGTACGCAGTCTTTGGGTTTGACGCCTTGATTGGTGAGCACATTGGCCATGCGACAGACTTCGCGCTGGAGTTGTTGGTAGGTGAGGATGCGTTTATCGCCAGGCTCACCTTCCCAAATGATAGCAGCCTTGTTTCCGCGCCCTTCTTCGACGTGACGGTCAACGGCATTTTCACAGACGTTGAGTTTACCACCTTTGAACCACTCGGCGTAGGGAGCTTCCCAATTGAGGACCTTGTCCCATTTTTTTTGCCATTTAAGCTCCTTGGCTTCGCGCGCCCAGAAGAGGTGTGGCTTCTCGATAGACTCTGCGTGCATGCGTTTGTACTGCGCCATGCTGGAAACTCGGGCATATTTTGAGAATGCTTTGGAGGGTTTAATTTCCGTGTTTTCATCGATTTCGACGAAGGATGCTTTTTTGCTCATAAAATAGTGTGGGAAAGATTCTATACTAGTGAAGGGAAACTAGCAGTTGAAGAAAGCGCATGACAATAAGGAAGTGTATAAAATGCAGGGCTTTGCTAGGGTGATATTTTTATCAGCTGGAATAAGAAAAGCTCACCTAGTGACAGATGAGCTTTGATGAGTGGCAGGGGGGTGAAATTTGTTAGATCCTATCGACGTTTTTTGTATGACTTGCTAGAACGTTGGGTCGTTTTTGGGGATCTCCTTCTAGCTGTCTTTTTCTTGGCGGTTTTGGAAGCGCTTTTGACATCTGCTCGGGTGCGGTAGGCGCGATCAGGTTTAGGGTTACGCTGAAGGAGTTCGAGATCATGAGAGTCGAGTTCACTGTAGCGGCCGGGCTCGAGACCTCCGCCAGTAACGAGACCGATGCGGATACGGGTCAATTTTACAACATTGAGATGAGCCGCTTTACACATCATACGGATTTGGCGCTTGAGTCCAGTTTCCAAGATGATTAGGAAACGGCGTGGTGAGAGGCGTTTGACTGCTTTCGCGTGAGCCTTGGCTTCGCCTGTCCAGATGCCTTTGAGGAATTGGTCGAGAACGTCGTTGCTGAATGCTTGGTTGACAGTGACGAGGTACTCTTTCTCAATTTTCTTTTTGGGATGAGAGAGTTCTTGGGCGAGGTCGCCATCGTTAGTCATCACGAGTAGGCCTTCTGAGTCACGGTCAAGGCGGCCAACGTGGTTGAGGTGACGCATGTTTGGCGGGAGAAGCTCGTAAATGGTTTCGCGCTCCAGTTCATCGTCTTTTGTGCAAACGAGTCCTCTTGGTTTGTTCAAAAGGATGGTGGTGGTTTCACGTGGGAGAACTCTGGAGTTCCCGATTTTTACGAAGTCGTCTTCGGTGACGAGAGTAGATAGGTCAGTGCAGATCTTGCCATTGACGATGATATCGCCTTTTTTGATAAGTTCATCGCATTTGCGACGAGATCCTACGCCACAGGAAGCGAGATATTTGTTGAGGCGAATGCCTTGTTCGGGGTCGGTCATGATGTGAATGTTGTTGTCGCGGTAGGCGCGAGAGTTATGGGTGAATTAGCGGTTGTTTTTGCCGCAGGTGATTCGTAGGAATCAGAAATTGGCGATGCTAGTGATGTATCATAGATTGCACAGATATCACGAATGATTTGACGCAAGAGCTAGAGACAAGAAAACCCGCAAGGCAGAGCCCAGCGGGTTAGAAAGAATTCTAGGTGGACAAATTACTTAGTCACCTTGGTCTTAGGAAGGCCGATTGGGGACTGGCCCTCTTCCCATTTGCCGGATTCCTTAAGAGCTTTAACGCGCTCGAAACGCTTCATTACAGAACGTTTACCAGCTGCGCTGCCTTTTGCTTTGAGACTTGAATGCTTTGACATAATAAAAAGTTTTCTTGGTTGGTGGGGGCGCAAGCTAGGGGCAAGTTTCCTAGATTGCAAGTAGCAATTTGCGATAAGTTGCCAGTTTTTAGGGTTTAGTCGCTAGTTGTTAAGTAGCTGGTGCCCATTTTTGGAGTGTGAGGGAGAAAATGAAGAGGATGAGGCACACGAGTAGCCACTGCCAACCGAAGAAGCTGGCGAAGCAGGCGTCTAGTAAACAGAAGCCAGCGAGGGACATGGAGACGAACTGGCCCTTGTTGGTGTTGATTTTACCGAAGGCGGTGACCATCCAAATCCAGTAGAGGATAATTGCGGTACCTTCTGGAGCTGTGAAGCTGAGTTGGTCGTAGATGACTACTTCTGAGATCTTTGTGGTGAAAGGAAGAAGGAGCATGACAGCGATGAGTAATTTCCGCCAAGTGATCGGGCTAGGAGAGGATTCACTGCGAGCTACGCTGGCGAAACAAACGGTGAAGAGTCCTACGGCTATTGCAAAAATGGCTGTAGGCAATGTGAGTGCGCAGTAGCTGACAGGTGCTGCGGCGACGGAGGCTGCAAAGAGAATGAGAAATAGTCGACACGCTCCAATCAGTGGGAGTCCAATCCAAGGAGAGCGCTTATGCCACAGCGAGTAGGCTACAATCGCGCCAGCTAAGATGAGGGTGGTGATAAGTGGGTAGAGGTGGAATTCGCTGGTTGAGAAATAAAGGAAGGCTGAGGGGAGTGAGATGCCAATGCTGAGAAGTGTGGATGCCCAAGTGTATACGGATTTCCTTGTGAGAATCCCCATAGGAATGGGGCGGTCTGGCTTGTGGGCGAGATCGAATTCGACATCGACAGCATCGCCTAGTAAGCAGCCACCGACGTAGAGGAAGGATGCGGCAATGCAGGTGGTGATAAAAAGCGGGAGGGAAAGAGTCGTATCCGTGAGGTCGTGAAAATAGAGTATTGCTAGCTGAATCAGTAAAAATGCGACTAGCACATTACACCATACGGTTGGCAGATTTGAGATGCGGCCAGTGGCGAGAATGGCGGAGAGCTTGGATTGTTGAGGCATTCGTGAGATCTTATAGTAGCTGTTAGAGAGCTTTGTGTACTTAGAAAAGAGGCCGGAAGCATCTTCTTTGTATTACCAATTTTTAAGAGTCCAGAGGTACTCTTGAGTGAGTTGCTCGTCGATCGGAAGTTGGAGTTCATTAGGGAGGACACCCCAGGTGTAGGTCTCCATTTCGAGATGCAGGCAGGTCTCTGGTTTCTTCTTGAGATAAGCTAATGCATCTTCCGCGTGATCGCGAGTGGATCCGAGTGGTGGAGCGGGGGCGTCGTAGAGTGGGATGTGGAAGTGGATGCGTGCTTGGGCGGGAGACTTGAGTGTTGGGTGTTGAGTGTTGAGTTGCTCAAGTGCTTCTGGGAGGTCTTTGATTCGGGTGATGTTGCCGTCTGATTCCTTAATGATGACTTGGTGAAGATAGGTAGGTTCGTCAAATGCGCTGATAGCGTCGATCGCTTGGCTGCTAGTGGCGTCGATCGAAAGTGCGTTTGAGAGGTGGATTTTTGAAATGCGGATATTCGCTTCGGCGAATTGATCGAGTGAGTTAGCACAATCTTCGAATTCGAGGGCGAAGTGGCAGGTGTCGTAATTTAGGCCGATGTGTTTGTTAATAATCGACGAGTCGAGGTCTCTTAGGGAAGCCCACTGGCGGAAGCGTTCAAAGAAAGCAAGGGTTTCTTCAGTGTTTTCAAAATGGCCAAGTGGCTCTGGTTCTAAACCGAGGTGGAGGTCTTTATCGTATTGTTCAGCGAGCAGGGCGATGTGTTCAGCGCAGGCGTAGAGTTTATTAAAAATGGTTTCTTCATCGGCTTCGAATTCTTTGAACGATCCAGGAAGAGTGGAGACAGAACCTCCACATTCGGCTGGGGCGAGCTCGGCGATGATATTAAACAGATTCAGTGTGTAACTGAGGCGTTCGTTTGTAGACCAATCTGGTTGGTAGACTTTTTCTTTCACTCGGGTGCCGTGGAATGCGCCGTAGGGAAAGCCATTGATTGTGTATACGTAGGCGTTTTCTTCTTCTAACCAAGCTTTGAAATTGTCGAGATTGTCGTTTTCTAACAATTCTGAGGCGGCAACGGCGGAGAGGCGCATACCGAGAGCGAAGGCTTCCTTAGTTCCTTTAACTTTTTCAATATTATTACGCACTTGCATGGTATGTTTCTTGAGAACGTCCCAAGTTTCTTGCCAAGTTTCAGCTGGGTGGATGTTGGTGCAGTAGGAGAGGTGGATATTGTTAGAAAGGTGCATAAAGGTACGTTTTACGTGTTAGGTATTGTGTTTTACCTAAAAGACAAAGGAGGTGAGTTAGGAAAGTTATCCTAATCGATGTTAAAGTTCGGACACTGTTGGAGGAAAGACTTCGGATTGCCGTAGACTACACGCTCGATAGTTTCCTTATTGTAGTGGCGTTTCCCCATTTCTAAGGCCGTTTTTACAACTGCGAGTGGATCGGAGTGTCCCCAGTCACATGCAGAGTTCATCCAAATATTTTCCATGCCGAAGTTTTCGAGGATGTCGATCGCTCGAGCGGGGGTGCATTTTGACTCAGGATAGAGTGTCATACCTGCCCAGAAACCATTATCGAGGACGAGGCCTGCAGTGTGTTCTTCGACGTGATCGATGACGACTCGGCTGTGGTCGAGGTTGGCATTTTTGAGCGCATCGATGATGAGTTTGGTTCCCTTGAGTTTGTCTTCGAGGTGAGGTGTGTGGATGAGGATGGGCTGGTCGAATTTTTTGGCGATTTCGACGTGCTCTTCAAAGATGGCGAGTTCGCTCTTGGTGTTTTTGTTGAGACCAATTTCTCCGATGCCAAGGACGGTGGGTTTGTCGATGAAGTCGGGGATGATGGAAAGTACTTCGCGCGCAAAGCCAGCATCTTCGGATTCCTTTGGGTTAATGCAGAGCCAGCAGAAGTGTGGGATGCCGTATTTTGCAGCACGTGCTGGTTCGTACTCGGTGAGTTGGCGGAAGTAATCGTAGAATCCTTGAACGGAAGCGCGGTCATAGCCTGCCCAGAATGCTGGTTCGCAAATGGCTTCACAGCCAGCCATAGCCATTTTCTGATAGTCATCCGTGGTTCGGCTGACCATGTGTCCGTGTGGTTCGATGTATTTCATAGAAAAGTGAGAGATTTATTTGTCAGTTGTTTCTGTACTGGGGGCGCCGAAGGCTCCTTGGATAGTGGCGGCTGGGATGGGAGTTTCGCTTTGGTCGGAGAGGGCGAGAAGTACAGCTTCAGCACGGCTTTTGTCTCCTGGCTCGAGAAGAGCTTTGATGGCTTTTTGAAATCCTTCTACGCGGAAATCTTCTTCACCATCGTGGCGATCGAGACGGTCGAGGTAGGCCGCGATTTCGATGAGGTCACGCCGAGCGGGCATGAAGTAGAGGTCGAGGATATCTTTCTTTGTCGGCATAGAGTTATTCTAATGCTGAGTTCTACGAAATGCACGGAAGAATTCTATCTGAATGGCTGGAGGAATATTGGATTTCGTGACTGAGTAAGTGGTGCTGCATCACTCTAGGCTTTTCAATTGTGAGGTGAGCGGCTAGGTGATGGGCATGGAAGAAAGAGATTTAGGAACGCAACCACTTGATGCAATGATGGATGCGTGGGGAATGAGTAATAATGAAATGGTGGATGTGTCTACTGAGCAGCTCACTCACAAGCAAATTCAGCGTGCACGCAAGGGGCGCCGGTTGACATTAAAAATGATGCAGAAGGTGAATCGCGCCTTTAATGTGACTATTTGGTACAAGCTCAATGACGAGCAAAAAGAGGCGTACTTTGAGTACATGCACAAGCACCTTTTCAATTATGCTAAGGGCTACGATCCTGATTTCGTCGACCCGAATGAAGCGATTCGTCAGCAAGTTGTGGCTGGTGAGTAATCTTCGATGACGCAGGTCGATTACATCATCGTCGGTCAAGGTTTGGCGGGGTCGGCACTGGCTATGGCTCTGCTTAAACGGGGGAAGTCGTTGCTGGTGATTGATAGAAATGATCCCGATGCGGCGACTCGGGTGGCGGCTGGACTGGTGACCACTCTTGCGGGGAAGGGGATGAATCCGGCTTGGCGCCAGGCAGTATATTTACCAGAGGCTTTGTGCTACTACAGAGCTCTGGAAGGCGAGGCTGGCTGTCAGCTTTTTTATCCACACCCCGTGTTACGGCTTTTTTCTAATGAAAAGGAAGCTGCGAAGTTTGAGCGAAAGAAGGAAACGGTAGCCGAGTGGGTTGCTGAGGAAAAGGCTGAGATTAGTCAGGAGCAAGTTCACGGAAGTTTTGGCGGCTTTGAAATGGCGCAGGGAGGGAGGCTCGATACGCGCAAGTATTTAGCGGTGGTGCGAGCGAAACTGGAACGAGAGTCACGATTTATTGAAGCTAATTTTGATGAAAATGATCTAGTGTATGAAGAGAGAAAAGTGATTTGGAAAGATTACTCGGCGCAGCGCGTGATTTTATGTCAGGGCTACGCTGGACTGAAAACTGGAGCGTTTTCTTATGTGCCGCATCGCAGTGCTAAGGGGGAAATGCTCACAGTAAAAGTTGGGCAGTTAGATTCTGATAGAATTCTTAATCGAAATGGTTGGCTAGTTCCACTAGGTAATAATGAATGGCGGGCAGGAGCTACGTACGAGTGGGATGATTTGAGGTCAGAGCAGACAATTGAAGGGCGAGAAGCTGTTGAGAAAAAGGTGAGAGATCTCACTCCATTAGCTTTTAAAACGGTAGAGCATGAAGTGGGTGTTCGGCCTATTATTCATCGTAGTCAGCCGGTGATTGGTTTTCACCCAGAGAACGAAGCCTTAGGTTTTTTCAACGGCCTTGGATCGAAAGGGGTGATAACCGCTCCAAGTGTGGCTGAGCATTTTGCTGCAGTGTTAGAAGGAGAGGTTGAGCTGGATCCCGAGCTTGCGCTTAGTCGGCTTTAGCGGTGGATTGCTTCGACTGTGTCATTTGGCACCCAGCCTCTGACATCGTTTTCGAGTGCCACGTATGACCATTCGCCTCGTTCGGCAATGATGCGGCAAGGGGAAGCTGGTGTGGCTTTTATAAGTGTTTTTTTCTCAAGTTCTTTTCCACTGAGTTTGATCGGTTCGGTGAGGACGGGGGAGAACTGAGTGAGTATTGCTGCTTCGCCTTCGTTCGCTGCATTGCGCTGAGGGTGAACAAACCAGATGTAGAAACTTGCTGCTGCGATGCACGGCGCGATGACGGTAGCACTAAGTAAAGTAGCAAATTTACCAGCTTTCACTCGGAGTACTTTGAGCGCTAAGATGGAGAGCAGGGTGATCCAGAGGAAAGCAAAGGTAATTTGGAGGAAGAATGAGACGCTGAATTTACTCGCCCAGAGTTCTATTCCACTGAGTTTTGGAGCAAGAATGCTGCCTTGCATTTTCTGCGTGAATTCTAGGTTTCTGGTGGCTTCGGGGTGACGAGGTTCGATAGAAAGTGCGCGTTCGAAGTGGAGGGCTGCTTTGCCTGGTTGATTGAGACGATAATAACAATTTCCTACATTGTATTCTAGATCTGCGGAATTCGGGTGTTCTGCTAGTTGTTTTTGATAAGAAGCTAGGGCTGCTTTGTAGTCTCCTTGGAGCCACTGCTCAAAACTGTCAGCAGCGTCGGAGCTAGCTGAGATTGTTAGAGTGAAACAGAGGGCTAGGAGTATGAATTTTTTGAGGGTGTCTAAGATGTCTTTCCGTTGGTCTTCGGTAGGCCCCTGCGCTGATTCGGGTTGGTAGCATTGGTTGTCGCGTTGCTTGAGAATAGCGTCGATTTCAGCAGGTCGATCCTCTCTATACCATCGTTCGATGAAGGAGCCTGCGTCTTTTAAAAACTCCTTGTTGTGAGCATTTTCTAACTTTTTGAAGGCTTCTAGTCGTATTGATTTTTCAGTGTTTTGAAGCGAGAGAGCGTTAGATCTTTTCTTCAGGGCTACAATCAAAAGCCATGTTAGGAGAGAGGCTGGGATGACTTGCCAAATCGACACAGGAATAGTGGATGTAGCCGTTTTGGGGATAGAGCCGAGGTCGATTTCAGAGAGTGGGCTAAGGATGTCGTTCATTTCTGCAGCTGGCACATCTGCGGCTGTGATGATGGCGTTTCCACTGGTTGTTGGAACTGTTACTGAAAGGGGACCGGTTTCTGTGGTTTCGATGTAGAATTTTTTTGTAGCAGGATTGAAATGGGAGAAGGTGAAACGCGGGAAGGCATCGGCTCCACGCTGAGGTTGTAGGATGTAGTTGAACTCGGCGGTGCCATTAAGCGATTTTCTTTCGTCGCCTTGTTCAACGCGAGAGACATCGATTATTTTCCAAGTAGCGGTGTCCTCGAGAATGGGGGCTGTGATTTGCGAAAGATTTCCTGAACCTGTGACGCTTACGCTGGCGGTGATAGATTCGTTGAGGCTGATCGACTCCTTAGTTGGGTGTCTGGCTATAATGCTGAAGTCTCCTACTGCTCCATTGAATTCGGCTGGTGGAGTTTCGGGGTAGTCGATGACTTGAAACTCGGTAGCGTCGTAGGGAAGTGGAAGTTCTACAGATTTGCGCATGAAGCCCCATTGTGAACGGACGGTGGCGGGAGAGATGATGAGGTCGGTTTCAATGGGGCCGAAGCTCGCTTTGCCTGGTTTGAGAGCGGAGAGGACAGTGGTGTAAGTGGCTGCAAGATATTGGGCGCCATCAATGACAACGTTACCAATGTTGTTGGACTCCGAAGGTGGGTCGAAGCGCCACGCAGTGCAGTTGGTTGCATCTTCAGGTTGTGGGAGTCCCCAGCGCTGAGGGTTGCTGTTGCTTGGTAGATAGACTTTGTATTCGAGGACTGTGGCTTCGCCAGCGTAGAGGGTGGTTTTGGCTGGAAATAGTTTGGAGTAACAAATGATGTCATTGTCGCGGTAGGGAGCTCGGACTCGGTCTAACACGTCTTGCTCGTGCACTGTGATGGTGACTTCGAGACTCTGGGCGGATTTCCCTTGGTGGGGCAGTACGAGTGAGGGGATGGTGTAGGTGCCGGGATTTTTAGCGCTGATAATGTAGCGATAGGTGAAGTAGCGTTCGCCGTTGATATTTTGATAATTATGGGTGCGGAAGGTGATGGGAAGGCCGTCGATCGCAATTTCTTCTGGGGGCGATTTGTCAGGTCGTGTGTCGCGATAGGTGATGTCAAAAGCAGCGAGTTCACCGACGATGAGGTTCGTACTAGTGATGCTAGTGATCACTGGTGAGTTCGCTGAACTTTGTGCAAAACAGCTGATTGTTAGGATGAAAAGAATAGAAATGATGTGTCTCATGAAATTACCAATCGATTTCAGGGTTGTTGCCTTGCCAGAGTCTACGTTGCTCGGTGTTTGGTCTTTGTTGGAGATCGGCGTGTCTTTCTAACATTTCACGCGCTTCTTGTTCTGTTAGAGTATAACCGTGTTGATTTTGTTCAGAGGAATGCTGCTGTTGGCTAGCTTGACCACCTTGTGACTGGCCGCCGTTCTGTTGTTGGTCACCGTCCTGTTGTTGGTCACCGTCCTGTTGTTGGTCACCGTCCTGTTGTTGGTCACCGTCCTGTTGTTGGTCACCGTCCTGTTGTTGGTCACCGTCCTGTTGTTGGTCACCGTCCTGTTGTTGGTCACCGTCCTGTTGTTGGTCACCGTCCTGTTGTTGGTCACCGTCCTGTTGCTGATCGCCGTCCTGTTGCTGATCGCCGTCCTGTTGCTGATCGCCGTCCTGTTGTTGGTCACCGTCCTGTTGTTGGTCACCGTCCTGTTGTTGGTCACCGTCCTGTTGCTGGTCACCGTCCTGTTGCTGATCGCCGTCCTGTTGCTGATCGCCGTCCTGTTGCTGATCGCCGTCTTGTTGCTGGTCGCCGTCTTGTTGTTGGTCGCCGTCCTGTTGCTGATCTCCGTCTTGTTGTTGATCTCCGTCTTGTTGTTGGTCGCCGTCCTGTTGCTGATCTCCGTCTTGTTGTTGGTCCTCCTGTTGTTGAAGTTCTTTGCGGAGCTCTTGAATGGCTTTGATATGTTGTTCAGTGAGCGATTTGTTTTGTCTGAAAGCGTCAGAAGTTTGGAGAGCAAGTGCGTTGTTGTAAGTGGAGAGTGCTCCGTTGAAACTTTCTTCGAAGCGATCTAAATCTTCAATTTTCCACTGGCTTTTAGATTCCCCAGATGGTTGAATTTTACTGCGTAAATAGTCTTTGAGAGGAGTGTCTTCTATTCCTTCGAATTTAGACCATTGATTTTGATAGACCGTATTTGCTAGATTGAAATATGCAGTGGCTTGGGTCCCTGGATCTTGTGACAGGATGGCTGTACTAAAGTGATCACCAGCTTTATCATATTGGCTTTGTCGGTAGTAGGCTTGGCCGAGAGCTAAGGAGAGTTTTGCTTTAGCTTCTCCTGTACTGGCAGCTTGGGCGCGTGAGAGTAGGTTGATAGCGCGTTCGTAGTCTTTTGCAGCAAGCGCTTGGAAACCATTTTTAATGTCAGATGGTTTGTTGAAGTATTTATAACTTTGTTGGCCGAGCCATGATTCGGCTGAGGCTTGTTCGGGAAAGCTGATAAATGTGAGAAGTAGTAGCGCTGTGATGGGTGAACGATTTTTCCAGCGTGTATTCACAAGTGCAGAAGCGAAGGCTAGTACCACTGCTGGGATCAAAAACCAATAGTAGCGCTCATGTGGGACGATTTGTTCTCTACCTTCTTGCTCGAAGTCTTCCATTTCTTCAATGGTAGCTGTGATGACAGCTTCTGGGCGATTTAGTACTGGGGTGTAGGCTCCTGAAGTTTCTAGAGCAAGTTTACGCAGGAGGTCTTCGTGGAGTCTGGTGTGAACGACTTCGCCTTCGCGATTGCGGTGTTTTCCTTCAGCGGCATCTTTGGATGGGATCACTCCTCCAGTACTGGTGCCGACGCCGACTGTGATGATTTGAACGCCCGCTTCCTTCGCAGCAGCAATTGGTTCATCGATTCCACTGTCGTGCTCTTCACCATCGCTGAAGACGAGGAGTGCGTTTGCGCGATTTCCAGATTTTTTTAAGGTGTCGACTCCGGTGGTAATCGCTGCAGCTAAATTCGAACCATCAATTGGCACGCTGTTGGTGTCGAGCTGAGAAATAGTGTCGTGGACCGCGATGTGATCAATGGTTAGTGGGGCGATGACTTTACTGCTTCCAGCGAAGGCAAGGACTCCAATTTTGTCATTTGGGAAGCGATCAAGCATCTGTAGTGCAAGAGCTTTTGAAGCTGTTAGGCGATCTGGAGAGACGTCCTGGCAGAGCATTGATTTTGAAATGTCAATCGCGACGAGGATGTTGCGGCTAGTCACCTTAGCGACTGTTGTGGTTTCTCCTTGGTAAGGTCTTGCAAGAGCGAGGAGTGTCAAAGCAAAAGCTGTTAGGGCGAGGCCAAGGCTTAACCAATGATCGGTGAGTGATCTAGTCAGGACGAGTTTGCTCTGCAGACGTGGGGCCACCATCTGTTTCCATGCTCGGTCGCGTGATGTGCGCACCTTGATGGCTATCAAGCCGATAACAGGAATGAGCAATAGGCCGTAGAGCCAATATGGAGAAAGAAATTCCAATGTACTATTCAGGTGCTGGTGGTTGGTATAATGTGAGAACTAAGAGGCTGCTTAATAGGCTGAGGGCAGCGGCGAAGGTGAAGTAGTGATGGTAGTCAGCGTAGGTTGTGATGACTTGTTTGGTGCGTTCGGTTTTTTCTAACTCGTCAATGACTGTAAATGCTTCAACGAGCTGTTCTGTTGTTTTTGCTCGGAAGTATTGAGCATTAGTGATTTTGGCAATTTTTTCCAAGGTCTCCGTGTCAAATTCTTGGGCTGGAGCGGCTTGGCGATGAAGGCGTCCGCCTGTGGTGCCAATGGCGACTGTATAGACTTTTATGCCTAACTGGTTTGCAGCTTCTGCAGCTTGAAGTGGAGAAATGTTTCCTGAATTGTTAGAGCCGTCTGTGATGAGGACGATGATGCGAGATTTTGTATCTTTGCGTTTATCAAGACGGATCGCAGAGGCTGAAACGGCTGAGCCTATGGCTGTGCCTTGGGTGAGTTCATCGTTTGGCCTCACATCATCGATTTTTTCTAACAGCCATTGATGTTCGAGTGTGATGGGGGATTCTTGGTAGGGCTGTCCAGCAAATGGGATGAGACCGATGCGATCGTTCGGGCGGTGTTTTATGAATTCTTTTACTACTTCACGAGCCATCAAGTCTCGCTGAACTCTGCGGCCATCGAGGTTGAAGTCTGCGATTTCCATCGAATAGGAAATATCCATCGCGATGATGATATCGATTCCGCTGGCCTTGCGTTCTTCATAACTGTTTTTCTTTTGCGGTCGGGCAAGACTGATCGCTGCAAAAATGATGAATAGGGAGAGGAGTGCAAATGAAGCTCTTCCAGCTAGATTGTTAGGACGAGAACCGAGAGTAGATAGAGTGCTGAGGCTCGAGAAGATAATACTGCTGCCTGAGCCTTTGCGCTTTTTGAGCAGTGATAAAGGAATCAAGAGCAATAGTAGTAGAAACCACCATGGCTGGGCAAAAGAATAGTCTTGGAAGAAGGTAGATATAGTATTGATTGTTAGGTTATTTAACCACTAGTGAGTGGGCGAGGAATAGTAGAGTCAATTCCTTTAAGTAGTTCGGCTGCTTTCGTGGCATAGCTTTCTAGAGCCGCAGGATGATTGTGGCTCGGAGCGTATTTATGCTGGGAAAGGCCAGTGAGATATTGGCGTAATTTTTCAGCGGCTTGTTCAGGGAGGGCTTCTATGTGATGAGAGCGTTCGTGGAATTCTTCATCTGTCTCGAACAGTGCTCTATCTTCGAATTGCATTTGTAGGTATTCTCTCACAATAACTGATAGGTCGGTAGCGAGCCGGTTACTGTCTGTAGATTTGAGTTCGAGAGCTTGAATTTTCTGGAGAGCTAACTCTAGGTTGCTTGTCGTTTGAGCATTACTCTTGCGCGATTTTTTTAGGATGAAAATGAGAAGGAGAATGACAGCAAGTGCTGCGAGGGAGAGCAAGACCCATTGCCACCACACTAGAAGTGGTACCTTTTCAGATGTCTCAATGATATCGTGAAATTCTGGCATATTCTTCTGTTAGGCGTGTCTGCTAGAGCGAGTTTTAAAGAGTTGGTGAAGAAGAGGCAAGTAATCTGCGTCAGTAGCTGCATTCACATGATCGATTTTATATTTCGTGAATGTTTTTTGCAGTGCCTCTAGTCTTCTAATTGTGAGTTTTTCGTAGGCCATTCTCACATTGGAATTTGCGGTGTTGACGATGCTTTGTTCACCGGTTTCTGGATCGGTTAGATTCACCTTACCAACGTTAGGAAGGTTTTCTTCGAAAGGATCGAATACGCGCAGAGCGATGGTTTCGTGCTTTTGGCTCAGAGCGCCGAGCTTTTTATGGAAATCGTTATCAATGAAGTCTGAAATGAAAAAGATCAGAGATTTTTGTTTGAGAGTCTTGTTGATGAAGTCACAGGCACCAGCGAGGTTTGTTTGTTTATTCTCTGGTGTGGTGGCTAAGATTTCTCGGATCATACGCAGGGTATGCTTGCTACCTTTAGCTGGTGGAAGGTAAAGAATGGGTTCTTTTGCAAAGAGAAGTAGACCTACTTTGTCACCGTTGTGGCGCGCAGAAAATGCTAATACAGCGGCGATTTCAGCAGCGATTTCACGTTTGGAATAGTGTTTGCTACCGTAATCAAATGAACCAGAGATGTCGACAGCGATAAGGACACTCAGTTCGCGTTCTTCTCTGAAGGTGCGAATGAACGGGGCGTTCATTCGTGCTGTGACATTCCAGTCGATGAAGCGGATTTCATCGCCGTGTTGGTATTCTCTGAAATCTTCAAAGTCTAGGCCTTGCCCCTTGAACGAGGCATGATATTCGCCTGAAAATGATTCCCGTGAAAGCCTCCTTGCCTTGACTTCAAGGTGATGGACTTTTCGCATGATTTCCTCGATTGAGGACTCGTCTTCTGTTGTTACTTTCGCCACGCTGGATTGGATTTTATTTTGACGCTAGCGGAAGGGGGGCTTCATCGATGTACACGCGCCATGACTTTTTCTGCTGTGTCCTTGAAAGCGGCGCTGACTGAAGATTCTGTCTCTGAAAGTGTGGCAACAGGGGTGCCATCGTCGGCACATTGACGGGTTGTGATGTCGATTGGAATTTGGCCGAGCAGAGGCACTTTGAGGCGTTCTGCTTCTTTGACGCCACCACCGTCGCCGAAGAGGTGGTATTTAGTACCGTGTTCACACTCGAACCATGACATGTTTTCGACGACGCCGAGAATGTCGACATTGACCTTTGCGAACATGGATACCGCTTTTCGAGCATCGATGAGAGCTACTTCTTGTGGAGTTGTGACAATGACTGCGCCGCTCAAGGCGACAGTTTGTACAATGGTAAGTTGGATGTCGCCAGTGCCGGGTGGAAGATCGAGGATGAGGTAGTCAAGCTCTCCCCATTCTACTTGGCGAAGAAATTGTTGGGTGTAGCGGGTTGCGAGTGGGCCACGCACGATGACAGGTGAGTTATCGTCTAATAAGAATCCCATGGACATTAGTTTGATGCCATGTGCTTCGATTGGGATAATTTCATCGCGCTCGTTTGCGTATGGCTGCTGGTTGGTGCCAAACATTTGTGCTGTTGATGGGCCGTAGAGGTCACAATCGCAGAGGCCGACTTTTGCTCCAGTTTTTGCGAGAGCGATAGCGAGGTTACTTGAGACTGTTGATTTACCCACACCACCTTTGCCTGAGGCTACAGCGATGATGTTCTTCACACCAGGGATTGAGGTTTTTCCTTGGGCAGGGGCATCTTCGCCACCTGTTTGTTGGGCGTCTGGATTTTTGACATCTACATTGACGCGTGTGGTTCCGATACCTTCGATTTTATTCAGCTCTTCTTGGCAATCTTTAAAAATTGTCTCTGGAACTTTTGGGTCTTTCGTTTGAACTCCGATGGTTACTTCCACGTCCACACCTTTGATGGTGATTTCCTTAATAAGTCCGAAGGCGACGATGTCACGGGAAAATCCTGGGTATTTGACTTTGGCGAGTGCGCTTTTGATAGTTTCTTCAGTCATGATGCGATTGATGGCAAGAAGCTAGAGCCTAACATGCTTGCGAGCAAGAGTGGATTCTATGCGCTTGGGATAGCCTCTTAACTTATTTGCTGTCAGTCTGAAAAGTGATTTTCTTTTCGATTGTTGAGCGGGTCGACATCTGTGCTGGAGGTATTGACTGAAGAATAGACACTGAGTGTTTGGTTCTGAATGAGGGGAGGAGCGGGTATCGTGTAGGAGTATGTTTGGCCAGGGCTCAGGCTATTGATGCTTATTTGAGTGGTTCCAGCTGGGGTCACGATTTGCGCGGGGGAGTTGAAGAGATTAGAGGTCCCTTGGTTTTGGAAAATGATGGTGATTTCGTTATCTCCTGCGTCGTTTGTGATGAGTAGTTGGCTGGTGACGGCGATGTCGTTTATGTTTGGGGTGTTCCTTTCAATTACGCGCCCTATATCTAGGGTGCCTTTGCCGTATTGCGGGTCATCGCCTACAGGGCCAGCTTCGTTGACGTAATTAAATAAGAGTTCGGTTGCTTGCTGAGCTGTATATCCTTCATTGTTGGACATTGTGGCTGCAATTGCTCCGCTGACGAATGGAGCGCTAGCTGATGTGCCAGAAAATGCGGTGAGTAGGTCTTCGCCCCACGCTGCATTGACTTGGTAGCCAGGTGCGGTGATCTGTAAGTTGGGACTGCTATTGGAAAAGTCGAGATGATCGCCATTTGCTTCGATGGCTCCGACAGAGATGACGCCATCGTATGCTGCAGGGTAGACGGCTTGAGATAGGCCTTCGTTTCCTGATGAGGCAACGATGACGGCTCCTAAGTCTTGGGCATAGCGAACGGCTTCAGCTACGACCGAGCTATTTCCTTCAGAACCCATGGAAATATTGATGATTTGCGCTCCTGCATCAGCAGCTTGAAGTATTCCCTGAGCAAGAGTGAAAGAATCCGAAGATCCAAATGCGTCAGTTACTCTTATAGAGAGAATTTCTGCGCTGGGAGCAACTCCGGGTGTGAGTGGGTGTTTCCCTGCAATAATCGATGCGACGGCGGTTCCGTGACTTAGTTGTTCTGATTCATCGCTGAGCTCAGTTAAGGCAATTTGTTGAACGCCGTCTTGTAGAGAAAGGTGATTGTTCACTCCGGAGTCAATCACAGCAACGGTGACTCCTTCTCCCCAGTTTGAGTTGTCTTCATTAATGCCAATTGCTTGGAGTGCTGTATTGCCAAATGCAGTGGCGCCATCCTGAGCGCTCACATCAGGTGGGGTAGGGGTGAAGACTGGATAGTTAGGTGCGATGTCCGCGTTCTCAATATCGTTTAATTGTGAGAAGTTTCCGAATGATATTCTTGCCGCGAGGAGTCGATCTGAGCTTCCTAGGAGCTTCAGTCCTTTATTAGTTAGTTGTGTTAGAAAATGGTGATAAGCTTCGGGATCTTTGAAGTGAAGAATAGCTTCTTTGTCGTGTGTCGCTATTTTGGGGTTTGAGGTCGTATACTTATTAGCTTGTTGTGTGGCTGCTTTAGTGTGGTGGGAGATTTTGGGGAGGGGCAGGTTTTTACTTGGAGTGCTTTGGTTGCTTTGTGAACTGGTTTGGGGGGGTGACTTTCTATCATTGGGAAAAAGTGCTGAGTAGGTGACATAGAGCATGCCGCAAACAGCAAGTACGCTGAAAGTTCCTAGTGAAATGGAGCGTTGGTTCTTCATTCTTCTTGAGTGAAAGTAGCGAATGCAGGGAAAGTTGCACATTCTCTTTTTAATTTGAGGCTGAATCGAGTGATCTATTCAGTATTTTTACATTTTGGGGACGTAGTTTTCTATTGTTTTGGAAGTGACGGTTTTTTTTTGATGTGAAAATGTGAGGTGCAAGTAATTGTGCTATCAATGCCTTGCGGAGAGGGAGTGGGAGAAAGTTTAAAAAAAGATGCGAAAAGAGCTTGCGCGGAGTCATGGAATATGTAGATTGCGCCCCGCCTCACCCACTAAGGGGAGCGCAGCAAGGAATTAACTAAGTTGATTTGAAACACGGTTTCACAAGTTAAGTAGTTCCTGCTGAACGAGATCTTTTACACATTACATGGCTTGGTTAAAATGCAGAGTTCGCTCTGGAAGGTTTAACTAAGTGGAAGAGGAAAGACTGAATTGTGCGCTGCGGTAGATGAAAATCTGACGCAGGCAAGATTGGAGATCTTAAACGGGTTTTCAATCGCACTTGTCAATTTAGTATTTATTTTTAAACGCAAATATATACGCCAACCGTTTTAAAGTGAGTGTCGCAAGACACTCCATCGAAAGATGTAAAAAATATACGGAGAGTTTGATTCTGGCTCAGAATGAACGCTGGCGGCGTGGATAAGACATGCAAGTCGAACGAAGAGAGATTTAGTTTACTAATGATCTCTTAGTGGCGGACGGGTTAGTAACGCGTGAGCAACTTGCCTCAAAGAGGGGGATAGTCCTGGGAAACTGGGTTTAATACCGCATGTGCTCTTCGGAGTAAAGCTGGCCTTCGGGCTAGTGCTTTGAGATAGGCTCGCGTCCTATCAGCTAGTTGGTGAGGTAAAGGCTCACCAAGGCGACGACGGGTAGTTGGTCTGAGAGGACGATCAGCAACACTGGAACTGAGACACGGTCCAGACACCTACGGGTGGCAGCAGTCGAGAATCATTCACAATGGGGGCAACCCTGATGGTGCAACGCCGCGTGGAGGATGAAGGCCCTAGGGTCGTAAACTCCTGTCATAGCAGAGTAAGGCATATTAGTTAATAGCTAGTATGTTTGATAGTATGCTAAGAGGAAGGGACGGCTAACTTCGTGCCAGCAGCCGCGGTAATACGAAGGTCCCGAGCGTTATTCGGAATCACTGGGCGTAAAGGGAGCGTAGGCTGCGCGGTAAGTCAGATGTGAAATCTCAAGGCTCAACCTTGAAACTGCATCCGATACTGCCGCGCTAGAGTAATGGAGGGGTAAGTGGAATTCTCAGTGTAGCAGTGAAATGCGTAGATATTGAGAGGAAGACCAACGGCGAAGGCAGCTTACTGGACATTTACTGACGCTGAGGCTCGAAGGCTAGGGTAGCGAAAGGGATTAGATACCCCTGTAGTCCTAGCAGTAAACGATGTGCGCTTGGTGTAGGTGGGTTCGACCCCATCTGTGCCGGAGCTAACGCGTTAAGCGCACCGCCTGGGGAGTACGGTCGCAAGACTAAAACTCAAAGAAATTGACGGGGACCCGCACAAGCGGTGGAGTATGTGGCTTAATTCGATGCAACGCGAAGAACCTTACCTAGGCTTGACATGTATTGCTAAGCAGTTGAAAGGCTGTGACCCTTCGGGGACCTTACACAGGTGCTGCATGGCCGTCGTCAGCTCGTGTCGTGAGATGTTCGGTTAAGTCCGGCAACGAGCGCAACCCCTGTGGTTAGTTACTAACATTAAGTTGAGAACTCTAGCCAGACTGCCCAGATCAACTGGGAGGAAGGTGGGGATGACGTCAGGTCAGTATGGCCCTTACGCCTAGGGCTGCACACGTACTACAATGCCCAGTACAATGAGAACCGAGACCGCGAGGTGGAGGAAATCTACAAAACTGGGCTCAGTTCGGATTGGAGGCTGCAACTCGCCTCCATGAAGTTGGAATCGCTAGTAATGGCACATCAGCTACGGTGCCGTGAATACGTTCCCGGGTCTTGTACACACCGCCCGTCACATCATGGAAGCCGATCGCACCCGAAGTGTCTGCGCCAACATTGGCAGGGCCCTAAGGTGTAGTTGGTAACTGGGATGAAGTCGTAACAAGGTAGCCGTAGGGGAACCTGCGGCTGGATCACCTCCTTTCTATGGAGCAAATGCCGGAAGGCATAGGTCGAAGGCTAAAGATTAGGATGAACTTAATCAATTGCCTGCAGTTAAGAAATGATCTGCACGTTACAATTAAGCGTCCGCAAAGTCAGCAATGACAATGCGAACCGCAGCATACAATTCAGTTTTTTCTCTTCACAACGAAGGAAACAAAATATTTAAGAGTGAAATTTGGAAAGAAATTCTAAATTCGATCTGGGGGTTTAGCTCAGTTGGTAGAGCGTCTGCTTTGCAAGCAGAATGTCATCGGTTCGACTCCGGTAACCTCCACCATTTTCACAATTTTGGGCCTGTAGCTCAGTTGGTTAGAGCACACGCTTGATAAGCGTGGGGTCACAGGTTCAAGTCCTGTCTGGCCCACCATTTTTCTTGTAAAATGCCTGCGGGTGACCGTAGGGGAATGCAAGCTATTCTTCCTAAATTTCACTCTTAAAGTGAGTCTTTCTTCAAATCCATGAGAATGTGGAAAAGCATCGCTGACTGACAGCGTTCTTTGACATCTGTATAGAGAAACACAATTTATTCTAAAGAATAGATTGAAAGTTTTTCCTAACTGCAAAAATGCAATTAATCACAAATGAGAAAGCTTTTTGCGAGTTGGGATACTCTAAAAATATAAACTTCCAAAAATAAGTTAACGCTTATTTTTAGTAGAATATGGCAAATTTAGACAGAAAGTCCGGAGTGGGTAAGCAACACTTCAAAGAGGACGCTGTCGACTTGATTTAAAGATAAGGAATCAAGCTAGAAAGGGCACATAGTGGATGCCTTGGTGCTAACAGGCGATGAAGGACGTGATAAGCTGCGATAAGCCTCGGTCAGGTGCAAGTAACCATTGACCCGGGGATTTCCGAATGGGGTAACCTAATGTTATTAATATGACATTGTTCCTTACTGAATACATAGGTAAGGATACGCGATACCTGCTGAATTGAAACATCTTAGTAAGCAGAGGAAAAGAAATCAAAATGAGATTCCGTAAGTAGTGGCGAGCGAACGCGGAAGAGCCTAACCATTAGTTGACCAGTGAAGATAGATGAAGGAATTGGAAAGTTCCGGCACAGAGCGTGAAACCCGCGTAATCGAAATCTAATCTGGCTAGGTGAAAGTAGCACACCACACGTGAAACGGTGTGTGAAGATGGGGGGACCACCCTCCAAGGCTAAATACTCGTTAGCGACCGATAGTGAACCAGTACCGTGAGGGAAAGGTGAAAAGAACCCCTGTGAGGGGAGTGAAATAGAACCTGAAACCATGTGCCTACAAGGTGTAGGAGCTCTTCGGAGTGACTGCGTGCCTTTTGCTTAATGAGTCTGCGAGTTAGTATATGTGGCAAGCTTAAGATCTTCTGGATCGGAGGCGTAGGGAAACCAAGTCCTAATAGGGCGTCAATGAGTTGCATGTGCTAGACCCGAAACGGAGGTGACCTACCCATGGCCAGGTTGAAGCTTAGGTGATACTAAGTGGAGGACCGAACCGGTGAATGTTGAAAAATTCTCGGATGAGCTGTGGGTCGGAGTGAAAGGCTAATCAAACCCCGTGATAGCTGGTTCTCCTCGAAATGCATTTAGGTGCAGCGTTGCGTGTTGATGAGTGGGGGTAGAGCACTGAAAGGGCTAGGGGGCATACCCGCCTACCAACCCCTATCAAACTCCGAATACCATTCAATAGAGCGCAGCAGTGAGACAGTGGGGGATAAGCTTCATTGTCGAAAGGGAAACAGCCCAGATCAGCAGCTAAGGTGCCTAAACTATACTAAGTGGAAAGGAGGTGGGATTTCATAGACAGTGAGGATGTTGGCTTAGAAGCAGCCACCATTTAAAAAGTGCGTAATAGCTTACTCATCGAGAGATCCTGCGCCGAAAATGATTGGCGATAAGTATAGTACCGAAGCTCTGGATGTCGGGTTCCTACGGGGACCCGGCGTGGTAGAGGAGCATTCTATAGAGGTTGAAGGGGAATGGCGACTGAACCTGGACACTATAGAAGAGAGTATGCAGACATGAGTAACGATAAGAGCGGTGAGATCCCGCTCCGCCGTAAACCCGAGGTTTCCTGGGCAATGCTAGTCATCCCAGGGTTAGTCGGGACCTAAGCCGAGGCCGAAGGGCGTAGGCGATGGAAAGCAGGTTAATATTCCTGCACGTGCAAAGGGAAGGGGACGCATGATAGAAAGTAACTAGGTTATTGAATTCCGAGATGAGACTACGGTCGATTCGCATTACTGGACGTTGTGCCAAGAAAAGCCAACCCGATTAAACGCACCCCGTACCGCAAACCGACACAGGTGGGTGGGTAGAGTATACCAAGGCGCAAGAGTGAAACCTAGTCAAGGAACTCGGCAAAATGGCTCCGTAACTTCGGGATAAGGAGTGCCCCCTGTTAAAGGGGGGCCGCAGTGAAATGGCCCAACCGACTGTTTAGCAAAAACACAGCATTGTGCTAAGACGAAAGTCGACGTATACGATGTGACACGTGACCAATGCCAAAAGATTACGATGAGATGTTAGCCCTTGAGGCGAAGCTTCGAGTCCAAGTCCTGGTGAATGTCGGCCGTAACTATAACGGTCCTAAGGTAGCGAAATTCCTTGTCGGGTAAGTTCCGACCTGCACGAATCGTGCAACGAGTTGGGCGCTGTCTCGACTAGGTGCTCAGTGAAATTGTAACGCCGGTGAAGATGCCGGCTACCCGCAGAAGGACGGAAAGACCCTATGGACCTTAACTGTAAGCTGTTAGTGTTCATTTAATCTTAATGCTCAGCATAAGTGGGAGACGTTGAAATGGTGTTTTAGGATATCATGGAGTCATCAGTGAGATACCACCCTTTAATTTTGAATGTTCTAACCTCGAGCCTTGAATCAGGCCGGGGGACCCTGGCAGCCGGTCAGTTTTACTGGGGCGGTATCCTCCTAAAGAGTAACGGAGGAGCGCGAAGGTTGGCTCAGCACAGTTGGCAACTGTGTGTTGAGTGCAAAGGCATAAGCCAGCCTAACTGTGAGACTAACAAGTCGAGCAGATACGAAAGTAGGCCTTAGTGATCCGGCGGTAGAAAGTGGAATTGCCGTCGCTCAACGGATAAAAGGTACCCTAGGGATAACAGGCTGATCGCGCCCAAGAGTTCATATCGACGGCGCGGTTTGGCACCTCGATGTCGGCTCGTCGCATCCTGGGGCTGGAGAAGGTCCCAAGGGTTGGGCTGTTCGCCCATTAAAGCGGCACGCGAGCTGGGTTCAGAACGTCGCGAGACAGTTCGGTCCTCTATCCTCTGTGGGCGTAGGAAAATTGTGGGGTTCAAACTCTAGTACGAGAGGACCGAGTTTGACGCACCTCTGGTGTACCTGTTGTTCTGTCAAGAGCATCGCAGGGTAGCTAAGTGCGGTCGAGATAAGCGCTGAAAGCATCTAAGCGCCAAGCTTCTCCCGAGATTAATTTTCCCTGAAGGATCGTGGAAGACCACCACGTTGATAGGTTGGGGGTGTAAGTGCAGCAATGTATTTAGCTCACCAATACTAATCATCCGTTCGGCTTGATTCCTTAAGCTTTAAATTTGCTTAACAAATCAAGAGTATTCAAAACACGCAAAAAGCTGTGATCAACGCATTACAGGCAGTTAAAGACTTTATGTCTTCTCTATACAGTTGTCAGAGAGCGCTTCCTATGAAGCAGCTCTTTTAAATAACCAAGTAGACAATCTACACACAACCAAAGCTAATAAGCTAAGGCCGGTAGAGGTCGTGCTACACTTAAGAAATTTGCCGCAGGCAAGTGACTCAGTCTGAAAACTGAACACAGCAAGCTGACAAACTTAAGGGAGCAGCCCGACCTCTGGTGACCATAGCAAAGTGGAACCACCCGGTCCCGTTCCGAACCCGGAAGTGAAACACTTTAGCGCCGATGGTAGTTGGGCGATAGGCCCTGTGAGAGTAGGTCGTCGCCAGGTTATATGACCCGCATTTAGCTAACGCTAAGTGCGGGTCTTTTTTGTGGTTGGATACAGTGGATGCCGTCGCATGTTATTGAGCAAAGTCTGGTGACTTTGGGGACGTTACCGACGAGCTCTAACGAGTTAGCGCATGGCGACAGAGTTTTTTGTGCGCTAGGGTGCTGCGTGTTGAATGAGAGCGTTGATGGGGGAAAGGTAAAGCTGTATTTTTATGTTCTAAGATAATCAATAAAAAGTAGCCGAGTAAATACGGTACAGGTTTAGCATGATACTCCAGCTGTCGAGAATAGGGCGAGAGGATAGAGGTGTTTTTGTATTGCAGGTATCCCAAATTATAGGGATAGACAATTGTCAGTTAAGGGGTGTTTTATATTTGCTTGCATATACAGATGACGCGAAAAAAATATTATGTTTAAAAAAGGAATATTATTAGGAGCCACTTGGCTAGTAGGAATGGTAATGGCAGGCGCGGCAACGAAGCCGAATGTGATCATTTTTTATGTGGATGATTTGGGCTGGCAGGATGTTGAGAAGTTAAATGATTTAGGTGATCCTTGTCCTTATGAAACGCCTAATTTGATCAAATTAGCTGAGCGCGGAATGAACTTTTCGCAGGGTTATGCTCCTGCGCCAACCTGTGCGCCGTCTAGGGCTGCTATTTTGAGTGGTCAACATCCTGCCCAGACGCGTTATACGCATGTGACGGCGGCTAGTATACCCAAACAGAGTAAAGATAAAGAATTCCAGGAACCTTTTTTAGGAGCGTATTTCGATCTCGGTCATCTTACTTTAGCTGATGCTTTAAGTGATAATGGCTACAAGACTGGGCATTATGGAAAATGGCATGCAGGTTTGAACGCATCAGCCTATGGTTTTGAGTCTGTAAATCAGACTCGCGGGGTTCATCGCGGTATGGATGATCGGACGAAGGATTTTGCGACGGAAAATGATCGGCAATATCCGTTGAGTAAAGAGAAGTATCCACCTGTGTCTGAAGATTTTCCAGAAGGAATTTCTTATCCTTATGATGAGCTGACAGCAGAGGCTATCAAGTTTATGGATGAGAATAAGGATGAGCCCTTTTTTCTTAATATGTGCCATTGGATGGTGCACTGGCCTATGCTCACTCGGAATGGCGAGTTATTAGAATATTATTGTAATAAGCTGGGGCAACCCTTTCCGCCTAAGCCTGGAGCTATGACTCTACCTGGACAGCAAAATCCGTATTTCGCAGCAATGGTGACTACTGTAGATTGGAGTCTTGGACGTGTGATGGATTTCTTAGAGAAGACTGACGATCCGAGGAATCCTGGTAAGAAGTTGGTTGAGACAACGTATATCTTTTTCAGCTCTGACAATGGTGGGGCTGAAATTAAAGGGCGCGAGATCCTCTCAGATAACTATCCATTGAAGGGGGGGAAAAAGCGAACTGATGAAGGAGGAGTGCGTGTACCATTAGTTGTGACTGGCCCAGGTATTCCTGCTGGGGCTGAGGTGAGTACGATGGTGAATCAGTTAGACTTTTTCCCAACGATTATGACGCTGACCGATTCTTCTATTTCGAAAGAAGCTGCGGCGAAATTGAGTGGGCTTGATATAAGCTCAGTATTGGAGGGCAAGAGTACGAAGGTGGTAGATTCTGCGGGACAGACACGTGAAAGTTTGTTTTGGCATTTCCCTCATAACTCACAGCGTGCAGCTATTAGAAAAGGCGACTTTAAGCTCTATCGTCATTTTCAGACTGGAGAGTACTCGTTGTATCGTTTGTATAGAAATGGAGAGCTTGTCGACCTTGAGGAACAGGAGGACCTTAGCGGTAACCCAGAATTCGCAAGCGTACTGGAGGAGCTTAAGCAGGAACTTAATCAAAATTTAGTTAAAACGAATGCTGAACTGCCTCATAGAAATCCGAATTTTAAAGGCGCAAAGTTAGCTGGTGCGGAGCTTGAGAAAATTACATTTGGTGACAATGAGGCGAAGTTACAAATGGATTCTCAGAAGCCAAAAGCTGTTGAGGCCTATATTCTTTATTATCAAAATGAAGGTGTAGATGCGAAGCATGGCAAAAAGGAAAAAGATTATAATGCTGAAGGAGATCCTAAGATTAGCTATCAGGTGAAAATTCCTGCGCGCATTGATGCGGAAGGATATAAGGTGTCAGCACCAGTCCCGAGTGAGGTAGGGCGTGTGCGTTTTATCGTGATCGACGAAAATAACTATTGTCATTATTCTGAGATTTTCACGAGATCATAGCCAAGCGGAATGAGTAAATTTCAATGGGGGTGAGTTGTAAAAAACTTACCAACATTGAAATTTTGACCGATGAAGGTGCTATGGCCGTTCGAGTTGAATTCAGAAGATTGCAAGCTATGTATGGAGTAAACGAAGGTTTGAATTGTCATAAAACGTCAAAAAAGTGCTAAGATTCGGTGGCGTATTAGCGTTTCTTGTATTAGCTAATTGCTACACCTTATGACTGAGCACGATTATACCATTTCGCTGAACTACCAGCATCGCATACGTTTCACTCGAAATGCCTTCGATGAGGGGAACCGTATGCTTGCTCGTTTATTGCAGACGAATGGTCGTGCGAAGGTGTTGATTTTTTTGGAGGATTCCGTGGCTGAGGCATTTCCTAAGCTGGAGAATGAGATGCACGAGTATTTCGCGAGTACTCCAGGTCTGGAGCTAAAGCGTATTCAGGTGGCTCCTGGTGCTGAGATTTGTAAACGCGATGAGAAGGTGTTAAATTCTGTCTGGGATGCGGTGAATGAGGAAAAGATTGATCGTCATTCGTACATTTTTGCCATTGGTGGTGGTGCATTCCTTGATGTGGTTGGCTTCGGCGCGGCTACGTCGCATAGAGGTGTGCGTCTAGTACGTTTCCCAACGACCACGCTGTCGCAGGATGATTCGGGTGTGGGGGTGAAGAATGGTATCAATGCTTTTGGGAAGAAAAACTGGTTAGGTTCTTTTGCTGTACCCTATGCAGTGGTGAATGATTTTGCCTTTTTACACACACAGCCAGAGGATGTGCGTCGTGATGGTTTGGTGGAGGCTGTGAAGGTTGCGCTGGTTCGCGATGGAGCATTTTTTGATTGGTTAGAAGACAATGTGCAGTTGTTAGCTAAGCTGAAACCACATGCTTTAGAAGAGGCTGTGGAGAGGTCTGCGATTTTACATGCTGAACATATTGCTCAGGGTGGTGATCCTTTTGAACTCGGTTCGAGTCGTCCTTTAGATTATGGCCATTGGGCTGCACATAAGTTGGAGCAATTGACTGACTTTGCGCTGACGCATGCTCAGGCGGTGAGTATTGGCGTGGCTTTGGATACTTTATATTCGTGGAGAACAGGAAGGCTTTCTGAAAATGATGCGAAGCGTGTGCTAGCATTGTTAGATGGATTAGAGCTACCGCTTTATCACGAAGGTTTTGATCTCAAGCATGACAACGGACGTAGAATGGTCTTTGATGGCTTGGAGGAATTTCGGGAACATTTAGGTGGTGAGCTGACAGTTCTGCTCTTACGTGATGTAGGTAAGGGCGAGGATGTACATCATATGGATGAATCTTTGTTAGAATACTGTATGCAGATGTTGAAAGATTACAGTACGGCGAAGACTGCGGAGGAGCGTGCTAAGGTGTTTGCCTAAATTCTAAGCGATTCAAGGAACTGGGTTTGACCTTTAAAGTCGAGTGCAGGTGTCTTAGAAAATGTGTATGAAGCGTGTAGTAGCTCTCAATGTTGTTGGTCTGACGAAGTCTGTGCTTGGAGCGCATACTCCGAGGATCAATGCGTTTCTGGGTGAAGGCCAGATGAGCAGTTTTAAGCCGGCTTTTCCGGCAGTGACATGTACAGCTCAGTCGAGCTATGTGACAGGCAAGAGCGAAGGAGATCACGGGATTGTTGCGAATGGCTGGTACGATCGTGAAGCTGCCGAAGTGAAGTTCTGGAAACAGAGTAATCACATTGTTCAGGGGGAGAAAATTTGGGACAAGCTCCGTCGTGAAGTGCCGGGTTTCACCTGCGCGAAATTATTTTGGTGGTACAATATGTATGCGACTGCGGATTGGACGATTACGCCACGTCCTATGTATCCAGCGGATGGTCGAAAAGTTTTTGACGTGTATACGCAACCGATGGGGATGCGTGAGGAGATTAAAGCAGATCTCGGTGACTTTCCATTTCCTACTTTTTGGGGGCCAAATGCTGGCATTCCCAGCTCGGAGTGGATTGCATCTTCGGCGAAATGGGTGGAGCAAAAACATGCGCCGACATTGAGTTTAGTGTATTTGCCACATCTTGATTACGGCTTACAGAAATACGGTCCTGTTGCTGAGGAAATGGGGGCGGAGATTGAGAAGATTGATACAGTGGTTGGTGACTTAATTGATTTTTTTGAAGGGCGAGATGTGGATGTGGTTTTATTGTCTGAGTACGGGATTTCCAAAGTGGATCAGCCAGTTCATTTAAACCGTATTTTTAGAGAGAAGGGGTGGATTACCATCAAGGACGAGCTGGGGACTGAGATGTTAGACTGTGGGGCGTCGAAGGTATTTGCTGTGGCTGATCATCAAGTGGCTCACATTTATGTGAATGACCAAAGCATTCGTGAGGAAGTACTCGCGGTTCTTAAGGCTGTCGACGGGGTAGAAGAAGTACGCAATGCAGAGGAGAGCTTCGGTTCAGAGTTTTCAGATAAAGGTGTGGAACGCTCTGGTGATTTCATTGCTGTGAGCAAGGAGAATGCGTGGTTTACTTATTATTACTGGATGGATGATGCGTTGGCGCCAGATTTCGCACGTTGTGTGGATATCCACCGCAAGCCTGGATATGACCCTGTGGAGCTCTTTTTGGATCCGCAAATTAGCAATCCTAAGTTAAAGATTGGGAAATTCTTATTGAAGAAGAAACTAGGTTTTCGAGGACTACTGGATGTGATTCCACTCGATGCGAGCTTAGTGAAAGGATCACATGGTCGCGACAATGTGTGTGAAGAAGAGCAGCCAATTTTTGCAACACGCGGTTCTCATGGCGAGATTCACAATGCTGAAGAGGTCTTCGATAAGATCTGTGAATGTGTGAAAGGTAGCTAGTGCGATAGATCGGTTGTGAACTGGGCGTAATCTGAAGAGTTGAACTAAAGTATAGATGCTTTAGGTTGCACGCACAGCAAGTATGGCGAATCGAGGATATAGTTGGAAAAACGTCAGACAGGGGTCGACCTTTAGTCTGCCAAAAACCGAGCATATGGGGCGCTTGGTGACGGTGGCTATTGTCCTAGCTTTGCTTGCGCATGTGGTGGTGATTTTTGGACTAAAAAATATGTCTATCAGTTTTGCTGCGATTGCGAATGTTCTAGAAATAGAGACTGAGCCAATCGTCGTTCGTGAGGTAGAGTTTCGCGAATCTTTGCCTGAGGCGAAACATGAAGAGCTCGCAGAGCCACCAGAGGTAGCGGGTGATCTTTTAGATGAAATCGAAATCCTTGAGGAGTTACCTCAGGATGTAGAGATTGATATGTCACCTGATGTGAAAGATGTGGCATTTGATATCGAAATGGAAGTTCCAGCGATGAAGGGGGAGGCATTAGCTGAGAGCCTTGAGCCGATCGAGGGGCCGGATTTCTCTGAAGATATTCCCGATATTGGACGCACTGATGCTATGATCCAGCCAGCTGCTGCTGGTCAGGTGGTGATTGACCCAGGTGAACAACAAGTGGATGCTTTTGATCCAGATAAATTTAATGAGGAACTTGAGAGGAAGGGGGCCAATGGATTGGCTGACGAAGGTGCTTTAGATAGTTATACGGCTTTGTCAGCGATGGCTCAGATGTCGGGTAATGCTTTGCAGAATACGAAAGGGATGATTGGTTCGGATCTTCTATTTGAATTCAATAAGGCGGAGTTGCGTGAGAGTGCCCGTAATAGTTTGCTCAAAGTTGCTTTGTTGATCGATAAGAATCCTAATCTGAATTGTTGGATTGAAGGCCATACGGATACGATCGGGGGAGATGTGCCGAATGGTGAACTTTCGCTTCAGCGTGCTAAGGCGGTTAAGAATTGGTTGGTGGAGTCGATGAGGATCGACCCTGAGCGCTTGATCGTGATCGGCTACGGAAAGCGTCAACCCATTGTTGAAAGTGGTGATAAAGATGCACAAGCGATGAACCGCCGAGTCGTGATTAAAATGCGTCAAGGTGAACCCGAGGCGAGTTCGGAGATGTTTTTGGAAAGTCGACCTGCGAAGCAATTACCGTCTGAGTCATTGGAAGAGAAGGAAACGCCGAAACCCATTTTAGTAAAGCCGCAGGGGCCGCCGATTATTCCCACAGCGGAAAAGGTGGAGGAGGCTCCAGTTCGTGCCGTGATTGAGGAAGAAAATCGCAGAGCATTGATTGAGGAGGAAACGAGTCGGGCCGTGCCTGTTCAGCCTGGGCGAGCAGTACCTGCGGAGTAAGACAGAAAAAATCTATTTTAAAACTGGGACTTTTACGAACTCGTCCTAGGCTGGAGTTGAGATGAAGTGCGAGCTTTGCAATAACGAGGCAACGGTGTTTTACACACAAGCAGTTCAGGGAGGACAGAAGAAGATCTGCCTTTGTGAAAGCTGTGCAGAGGAACGTGGTTTGACCGACCCAGGCGCATTTTCAATGGTCGATATTCTTATGGACGAGATTCCCCAACAAGCACAGCAGTCGGCTGTAGCAGAAGTGGCAGAACAGTGCTCACACTGTGGATTTACAATTGAAGATTACCGAAAGGTGGGACGCTTAGGCTGCAGTCAATGTTACACAGCATTTCGAGGTGAAATTGTGCCAGTGTTAGCGAAAATGCATCAAGGCGTGAAACATCAAGGCAAGGTTCCATCTGGAATGGCTGAATCTATCGAAGCTCGTCAGAAACTGGAGAACTTAAAGGAAGAGCTCCAGCAGGCCATCGATGATGAAAAATTTGAAGAGGCTGCGAAGATTAGAGATAGCATTAAAAAACTAGAATTAGAATAAGGTTATGATGCGATTTGCAACATTGATGAAGCATCCAGCTGACTGGATGACAGGTAAGAATGCCAATAACGAAGTGGTGATTACCAGTCGTATTCGCTTGGCGCGCAATCTTAATGACCTTTCTTTTCCTGGTTGGGCTACTAAGGCTCAGCGCATTGAACTTTTGGAACTTATGCGACCTAAAGTAGAAGCTCTAAAGGTCATGAAAAACGGCTTTTCGCATGAACTTTCAGAGCTAGAAGCGATTCAAAAACAAGTACTCGTTGAGCGCCATTTAATCAGTCGTGAACAAGCTGCTCGAGGGCAGGGAAGTGCTGCAGTGGTGGATCGAGGTCAGCGCTTGTCCTTAATGATCAATGAAGAAGATCACTTGAGGATGCAGTCGATTCGTGCAGGTCTCGATCTGAGAGGTGCCCACAAATTACTAGGGAAAGTGGATGATGAACTCGAACAGGAGCTAGAGTTCGCTTTCGATTCTGAGCTCGGTTACCTTACTGCTTGTCCAACGAATCTGGGAACAGGAATGCGGGCATCGGCAATGTTACATCTGCCTGCATTAGTTTTGACTGAACAAATAGGTCAAGTGCTACAGGCTGTGAATAAAATTGGTTTGGCTGTGCGTGGTATTTTTGGCGAGGGAACTGAGTCGCTCGGACACCTTTTTCAAATTTCCAATCAATCGACATTGGGTGAGAGTGAGGAGGATATTATTTCGCGTCTTGAACGTGTAGTAAACCAGATCCAGACCCATGAAACAAATGCGCGTCTAAAGATGCTTGAAGATGAGCCAAATCAGCTTTCAGACAAGATTGGCCGTGCTTATGGGATGTTGAGCTATGCGACAATGTTCGATTCTAAAGAAGCATTTGCACATATCTCGCTATTGCGAATGGGCGCAGCTATGGGCTATTTTTCTGATGGAGTTATGCAGATTTGCGATTCTATGATGATGGATATTCAGCCTGCACACTTACAGTTACATGCTGGTACTGAACTAGATCCAAACCAACGGGATCAGATTCGAGCAGAAATCTTACGCGGCAGGTTGCAATCACTCGATGCCCCTGCTACATCTATTAGTAATGATCACTCAGCTGGTGGGGAGGACTCTACTGGCAATTTAAATTTCGAGAATGAATAATTTTACCCCAAGAGCACAACAAGTCCTTGCCCTCGCGCGCAAGGAAGCAGATCGGTTTAACCACAACTATGTCGGCACGGAGCACGTATTACTCGGGCTTATCAAGCTTGGACAAGGCGTTGCAGTCAATGTGCTGGAGCGAATGGGCTTGGAATTAGATGCCGTACGTCAGGAAGTAGAGAAGCAAGTGGGCTCCGGTCCCGAGCAAAATGTTTCGAGTCAGATCCCCTATACACCAAGAGTTAAAAAAGTGCTTAATCTCGCCAATAAGGAAGCGAAGCAACTTAGCCATTCCTATGTAGGAACTGAGCATTTGCTTCTTGGACTTCTCCGCGAAGGTGAAGGTGTGGCTGCACGTGTGCTTCAGAGTCTCGATGTAGATATTCAGCGCACCCGTCAGGAGGTTCTTGCGGAGATCGATCCAAATTTTAATCCCGATGACGACGATGAGGAAATCTTCGAAGTTTTCGAGGAAGGGGAAGAAGAATCAAATGAAGGTAATACTGAAGGTGGGAAAACCAAAACGCCAGCCTTGAAGGCCTTTGGGCAGGACTTGACGAAAAAAGCGGAAGAAGGTGACCTCGATCCGGTGATTGGTCGGGAAGAGGAAATCGAGAGAGTGATTCAGATTCTCTGCCGCCGTACCAAGAATAACCCAGTTCTCGTAGGTGAGGCTGGTGTTGGTAAGACTGCAATAGTCGAAGGTCTCGCCCAAGAGATTGTTTCTGGAAATGTTCCGGAACTACTTCGCGATAAGCGTGTGGTCACTCTTGATTTAGCTCTCATGGTTGCAGGTACCAAGTACCGCGGTCAGTTTGAGGAGCGCATCAAGGCTGTGATGGATGAAATCAAGAAAGTGAAGAATGTGATTCTCTTTATTGACGAGATACACACGATTGTGGGAGCTGGTTCAGCAGAAGGAGCAATGGATGCTTCTAACATTATTAAACCAGCATTGAGTCGTTCTGAACTTCAAGTAGTCGGTGCTACTACTTTGAATGAATATCGTAAGTTTATTGAAAAAGACAGTGCGCTCGAACGTCGTTTTCAGCAGGTCAAAGTCGATGAGCCATCCATAGATGATGCGATTCAAATTCTCAAAGGACTGCGTTCAAAGTATGAAACTCATCATAAAGCAAAGTATTCTGATGAGGCTCTTGAATCTGCAGTGAAGCTTTCATCTCGCTATTTAACTGGTCGTTTTCTTCCAGACAAGGCGATCGATGTGTTAGATGAGGCTGGTTCTCGTGCTCGCATCGGTCAGATGACACGTCCGCCAGAAGTCAAAGAGCTTGAGCAGAAGATTGTCGAAATTAACAAAGACAAAGTCGAAGCAATTAATGATCAAGATTTTGAAAAAGCTGCAGCTCTTCGTGATGAAGAGAAACAAGCGAAAGAGACTCTTGAAACCACACTTTCTCAATGGAAGTCTGATAGTGAAGAAAATATCGTTCCTGTCGGAGATGAGGAAATCATGGGAGTTCTTTCGAAATGGACTGGAGTACCTCTTCAGCGTATGGAGCAAAAGGAAGCAGATCGACTCCTAAAAATGGAAGAACAGCTTGGAGGTCGTGTGATCGGCCAAGAATCAGCAGTTAAAGCTATTTCAAAAGCATTACGCCGTTCACGTGCAGATCTGAAAGATCCTCGCCGTCCGATTGGCTCGTTCCTTTTCTTAGGACCTACAGGTGTGGGTAAAACTTACCTTGCTCGTAATCTTGCTGATTTCATGTTCGGTGATCCAGATTCACTTATTCAGATTGATATGTCTGAATACATGGAAAAATTTGCGACGAGCCGATTGATCGGCTCGCCCCCAGGCTATGTCGGCCATGACGAAGGTGGCCAGCTCACTGAAGCGGTGCGCCGTCGTCCGTATTCAGTGATTCTTTTTGATGAGGTTGAGAAGGCTCACCCTGATGTGATGAATTTACTTCTTCAAATTCTCGAAGAAGGCACGGTGACAGACAGTCTTGGTCGTAAAATCGATTTCCGTAATACAATCATCATTCTCACCTCTAATGCTGGAGCCTCTACTGTCAAGAAGCAGACAGCTTTAGGCTTCGGTGCGATGAGTGAAGATGAGGCTGATTTTGAAGGTATGAAATCGAAGATCATGGAAGCTTCTAAGCAGTTCTTTAGACCCGAATTTCTCAATCGTCTCGATGAACTTGTAGTATTCCACATGCTTGAGAAGAAGGATCTCGATGTGATTGTAGATCTAGAGTGTAAGAAACTCTTTGAGCGACTTGCTGATCGCGGTATCAAGATCAAGCTTGAGAAGAGTGCTCGAAACCTTCTTACCGAAAAGGGCTACGATCCGAATTACGGTGCACGTCCGATGCGCCGTGCAGTGGAGCGCTACCTCGAAGATCCTCTTGCTGAGGCGTTGCTTCGCGGTGATGTCAAAGAGGGGGATACAGTCAAGGTGACTTGTAAGAGAGGTGCAGAACAGCTCGACTTTAAGCCAGTGAAGGCAAAACCACAATCGGACGAAGCTGCGAAAGCGTAAGCTAAGAGAAGTTCGATTAGAAATTTAAAGCCTCAGAGTGTGATACTCTGAGGCTTTTTGATGATGAGACGTAGTCTGCGGTGTTGGCCGAGAAGGCGTCGAGATGAGCGTCTTAGAAATGCATTTAGTTTATAAGTACTAGAGCATGTTCTACTCTTTTTCTGAAACATTTGGCAGTGTTTACTTGTACTTAGAATGATCTATGCAATTGCCACAATTTCTATCTTGCCAAACGTTTTCTCGCTCAGCTTTTGTAACCTTGTTTTCGCTCGTGAGTATTGGCCTCAGTCGAGCTGAGTCGAAACCCAATATCATTGTCATCTACACGGACGACCAGGGTTACGGCGATGTGAGCGCGCTAAATCCAGATGCGAAATTTAAGACTCCGAACTTAGATCGCTTAGTGCATGAGGGGATCGCTTTTACTAATGGTCACAGTCCAGATTCGGTATGTACGCCGTCGCGTTATGGCTTGCTGACGGGGCGTTACCCATGGCGCACGGAGCGCAAGAGCGGTGTGCTCGGAGCCGAGGCGAAGTGTATGATCGCTGATGGGCGCATGACCTTAGCTTCGTTGCTCAAAGAGCATGGGTATCACACGGGGATGGTAGGCAAGTGGCACTTGGGAATGGATTTTCCAGGTACGCCGAAGGATAGAGACTGGACGCAACCGGTGAAGGATATGCCTTTGGACAAAGGGTTTGATTATTTCTATGGAGTGCCGGCGTCACTTAATTTTGGAGTGCTGGCATGGTTTGAAGGTCGCTACGCGAAGGTGCCGCCGACCCTGTATACCAATAAGAAAAAGAACCCGCTGTATCTCGATTACCGGATCATGCCCCCGTACGAAACGGAGCCGGGAAAATCGACAGACCCGACGCGCATCGTTAAAACGAATTTCGAGGTCGCCGAGGATTTCATCGATAACCAGTGTTTGACGCGCTTTACCGATAAGGCAATTGAATGGATGGCGACAAAGTCTGACGATGCGAAGTCGGGTAAGCCATTTTTCCTTTATCTTCCCTATACGTCTCCGCATTATCCGGTCTGTCCCTTACCTGAATTTCAGGGACAGGGTGAGGCGGGTGCTTACGGCGAGTTTGTGATCGAAACCGATTTTCATGTCGGGCGTATTATGGAATTTCTGGAGGCTGAGGGGCTCGATGAAAATACTTTGATTGTGTACACCAGCGACAATGGTCCTGAGAAGTCGTGGCCTTCACGTCTTAAAGAAACTGGCCACGATAGTCGCGGTGGTTTCCGGATGGGGAAACGCTCGGTGTATGAAGGTGGGCATCGTGTTCCGTTTTTGGTGCGTTGGCCTGCTGGTATTGCTGAGCCGGGGCGCGCATGGAATGGAGTGGTTGGTCAAACTGACTTGTTGGCAACATTTTCCGACTTGATTGGGCAGCAATTGCCAGACAGTGCGGGGGAAGATAGTCAGAGCTTCGCGGCAGTGTTGCGCGATCCGAAAACTGAGTATGAGCGCTTGCCGTTGATAAATCGCAGTAATGAATCTGGTGATGGGCGCTATGCGATCACGGATGGGAATTGGAAGCTCATTTTACCGAAAGGAAAGTTTAAGCCAGAGTTGTACGACTTAGCCGCCGATCCAGCGGAAACGAAGAACTTAGCTGAGCAGCAGCCTGAAAAGGTGCAGCAGCTACAGAAGAGTATAACTGATATTGTGGTCAAAGGTCGGACGACTCCTGGGGCCACACAGCCCAATGATACAGGCTATTGGAAGGAGCTAAGCTGGATGAGCATAGCAGATTTCGAGAAGTGATTTTCCAGTTAGACGATTTTTTCTGAATATCCTATGCTCGCCCAGCAGCTCCTCTTGCGCGTTTACTTTGGGTCAGTTTGAGGGATCAGAGAAAGAGTTCAGTCTGTTTAGAGGGGTGTATGGATACAAAATTTCGCCTCTCAAAAAAAGGAGTCTGTGTGGAGTTTGAGGAGAGCGTTTCATGCCCTTAGGTTTATTGACCCCCAGAAAATAGGGGGGTGGCGGGAGTCCTGCGATGTGTCATAGTGTCGTACCGATCCCCCCCATAAGAGAACGGGGGCCTATATCTTCAACTAGAAGATCTTATGGGACGACCCAACAACACAAACATATGAAATCTATTAAAACTCTCCTCACAGCAAGTACTGTGCTCGCGCTAGCGGGCACTCAAGCGAATGCGGCACTTATTAGCATTCTAGATTTGGCACCTGATGCTACCTCGAAAAATGGTTTCACTATCACTTCGGCAACATCGGGCACTACAGTTACGCTTAGCTTCACTCAAACTGGTGATCTCGATGGCGGTACGCTCGACGATACATTGGCGTTTGATCTAGTGTACACAGCCTATACCGGTTCAACCTACTCAGGAGGCGATGTGACTCTCGGGACGGCATCGACACCAAACATGAATAATGTCAATTGGCATAATAACACGTTCGCAGGTGGTGACACTCTGGCTCTTGAAGTGACAAATGTTAATTACACCGATGGAGAAGGTGGGGATCATCAAGCAATTTTTAATGGCTTTCTAGATATTAGACCAACGCATTATTCTAGCGCAATTGTTGGGGATGTTGATTACTATCTCAGTTTAGTTGGTGCGACTACTATCACAGGTGATCCAACATTCGGTGCTGACCTCTCAGCGAATGGTGATAATGCGTCACTTTATTTTACAGCCTCTGATGGTCCGGTGCGTCTGAGAAATTTAGATCTACAGTTTGAAACTGTAGCAGTGCCTGAGCCAAGCAGTGTAGCGCTTCTTGGATTAGGTTTCGGGGCTTTGGCTTTACGCCGTCGCCGCAGTTAGCAGCTTCAATGATCTAACAACTTTCTTCATTATGTTCCCCAGTCGGTATTCGTATTGGCTGGGGAATTATATTTTTGATAAAACGTAGAATATAATCGATTATATAGATGAATCTAAAAGCTATTCTGACTCTAGTCTTCTTTTCTGTATTTGCGAATATGGCAAACGCGGGCCTTAAAATTTATTATATTCGCCACGCGGAAGGTGGGCACAATGTTAAAAAAGCATGGGAAGAGAAAGGTGTTCCCGAATCTGAATGGCCGGCTTATGTGGGAGACCCAAATGTGTTCACTCCAAAGGGACTCAGCCAAGTGGCAAGCGCTACGGAGAAGTTGAAGCAGTATCACTTCGACTTCGTGGCGACGAGCAATGCGTGGAGAGCGCATAATACGATTGCACCCTATCTGCTAGAGACGAATCAAAAGGCGGAAGTTTGGCCTGAATTGAGAGAGGGTAAAGGGATGCTCACGATTCTCTCCGATGACCTTCCCGAAGTGAAGGAAGAGATACTCAACAAAGGAGAGGCGATTGAACTGACAAAGGGTGAAGAGGCTTATCTCGTGATTCGACCAGGAGCAGAGAATGATTATAAAAAGTATCCTAAAGGAAGTACGGAGGATGAGCAGGTTGCCTACATGAAGCATGTTTCTCTGCATGCGATTAAAATGATCGAAGAGCGCTTTGGAGGAACCGATAAGTCCATTTTGCTCGCAGGACATAATAGTTCCGGAGTCTCTCTCATGAAGTTGTTTCTGAAAAAGGCACCGACAGGGGCCGCTGCAAGAAGAGGCATCAGCAATACTGGGATTTGGATGGTCGAGCAGCAGGAAGATGGTTCTTACACTTTAAAAATCTACAATGACGAGCCCTATCAGGAAGAGTCGAAATAGGTCGTGAGTTTGATCATAAACGATTTACAAACGCTGGTTGCGTTTGGAATCTAACACATTAGAGAAAGAGGAGCATGACACTGGAACCGAGGACAAGGCGTCCCTTGAGTTTTTGTGAGTATTGCGCATACGTTTGAGCCAATGGGTCATAGAGCTGCACTCAATCGGTAAGCGGTGATGGAAATATTTTTCACCAAAATAGAGTTGGAAGTAGGGATACTCTTTACGCTGCCGGTAGACTTCTTCGTCGGAGTTTGAGTAAATGCAGGTCAATCATGAGGCAGGTGGCAATAACGGTGCGCCCAGTGGTCGAGTACAATTCGCTGAGCTCTCCGTCGAGCCGTTTCCAGTCGATTTTCGCTGCTAAGACGACGAACTTGTGTGGTTCGGGTCAGAGCAGAGGTTGTTACAGGTGGGCAGTTTTAGATTGATTGGAATGCTTTGGTGGGCAAATGCTGTTAGGGAAATCTGTAAGGTTTAGGCGTTGAGAGGGCGATGTCTTGTAAATTATTTAAAGAAAAAAGCGCGCTGGATAAGAGCACGCTTAGGATTAAATGATTTTAACAAGAGGGAGACTTTTTATATGTATTAAGCTCCTGATATCCAACGGCTATGCGTCCCGTCTTTGGCTAAAATCCAAGTAACTGCATAAGCGAAGCTGGCATCTGCTCCGTGGAAAGTGAAAATGATGTATTGTCTATCTTCTGTTAGTTTTACAAACGGGTAATTGCCGGGTTCGGGAAACTCGGGTTCAGAGTAGGGGAAAAGATTGAGGTTAAAGCAGTCGGCCCAAAGGTTCTTTGGGATTGTCATTTTTTTACCATCCCATGTTAACTGAAATTTAGTAAGTTCTCTTGTTGGTAGGACTCCTTCAGTTCCCCATGGACGCATTCCGTCGATCTGTGAGACTGGATTACCATTTTGTTTAAGGTATGTATGGTTTTCCTTAGTGAAGTTTTCTTCAGTGATTATTATATCGATAGTATTATCTTGGCTTTTCCAGTGAAATGTAACTGGAGGGTTTAGGTCTTTAGCTGAGCTTATGGAGCACATAACAATGAGTGTTATGCAAAATTGATGTATAAATGGCATAAGCTTAGGATTCATTGTGTTCAGGAATTATGTCAATTGTAGACTTCGAGATAAAAAAATCCCGCACCGAATGAACGGAGCGGGATGGTGTAAATGATTTGCAATATGATTCTTACTGGTAAGAACGTACAGATGGCTTCACGAACTGGAAGTTGAGGTCTTCTTTATGAAGTTCTGGTTTCTCGCCGAATCCTTTGTATTCCCAAGCGGAGACGTAGGAGAACTTGTCATCGTGACGGAGCGCTTCACCGGCTTGAGTCATGCCGCTTTGTACTTCTGGAGAATCTTCGGTGAATTGGTGCTCACCACGGAAATGACCGCCACAGGATTCTTCACGGTTGAGAGCATCGTAACAGAAGAGTTCAGCGAATTCGAAGTAGTCAGCGAGACGTGCTGCTTTTTCAAGCTCTTGGTTCATTTCGTCAGTGTCACCCGGAATGCGGACGTTTTTGTAGAATTCGTCGCGGATTTGCGGAATACGCTCAAGTGCGTGTTCGAGACCTTCTTTGCGTCGTTCCATGCCACAGTAGTCCCACATGACATTACCGAGTTCACGGTGGAAGGAGTCTACTGAGCGCTCACCCTTGATGTTCATGAGTTGCTCGATACGGTCTTCGACTTCTTTTTTCGCTTCTGCGAATTCTGGACGGTCGGTGGTGACGGAGCCGGGTTTTTGAGTCGCGAGATAGTTGGCGATAGTTGTCGGAAGTACGAAGTATCCATCAGCGAGGCCTTGCATCAGTGCAGATGCACCAAGGCGGTTGGCGCCGTGGTCAGAGAAGTTTGCTTCACCAAGGACGTGTAGGCCAGGAAGGTTGGACATGAGGTTGTAGTCAACCCAGAGGCCACCCATGGTGTAGTGCACAGCAGGGAAAATCTGCATTGGTTGCTTGTACGGGTCCTGACCAGCGATCTTCTCGTACATTTGGAAGAGGTTGCCGTAGCGAGCACGTACAGTGTCTTCGCCGAGGCGCGCGATAGCGTCTTTGAAGTCGAGAAATACACCAAGTCCTGTCGGAGCTACGCCGCGGCCTTCGTCACAGACTTCTTTACCTGCACGGGATGCAATATCGCGTGGGCATAGGTTACCAAATGATGGGTATTTACGCTCTAGGAAGTAATCGCGATCATCTTCAGGGATGTCGCTGGCTTGCTTCTTGCCTTCGCGGATTGCTTTAGCGTCTTCGATAGTCTTAGGCACCCAGATACGTCCATCGTTACGGAGAGACTCAGACATAAGTGTGAGCTTGGACTGGTACTCGCCACTAACTGGAATACATGTTGGGTGGATTTGAGTGTAACAAGGGTTGGCGAAGTATGCGCCTTTTTTGTGTGCCTTGTATGCAGCCATGACGTTACAGCCCATGGCATTTGTAGAGAGGAAGAATACGTTGCCGTAACCACCAGTAGCGAGACAGACTGCGTCTGCTGCGTGAGTTGTGATTTCGCCAGTAGTCATGTCGCGCACCACGATGCCTTTCGCGTGGCCGTCGACCATCACGAGCTCCATCATTTCAGTGCGTGGGAACATTTCAACACCGCCTTTGGCTATTTCTTTTGAGAGCGCTTGGTAGCAACCGATGAGCAGCTGCTGACCAGTTTGACCACGTGCGTAGAAGGTACGTGATACCTGTGCACCACCGAAGGAACGGTTGTCGAGGAGGCCGCCGTATTCTCGAGCGAATGGTACACCTTGTGCGGTTGCTTGGTCGATGATGTTTGAGGAAACTTCTGCGAGACGATAGACGTTTGCTTCACGGGAACGGAAGTCACCACCTTTGAGGGTGTCGTAGAAAAGACGATAGACTGAGTCGCCGTCGTTTCGGTAATTTTTAGCAGCATTGATACCACCTTGTGCTGCAATCGAGTGCGCGCGACGTGGGGAATCTTGGTAGCAGAAGCATTTTACGTTGTAACCGAGTTCAGAAAGGGTGGCTGCAGCTGCACCGCCAGCAAGACCGGAACCCACCATGATAACGGTAAATTTACGCTTGTTCGCTGGGTTGATGAGCTTGGAGTCCATCTTGTGCTTTGACCACTTTTGCTCAAGCGGACCATCAGGAATATTTGCGTCGAGTGACATAATCTTAAAATGTGTGAGAGTTGAGGTGCGTTGAGAAATTATTTAATGAATCCGCAGAGAATTGCGACCGGGATGGAAACGAAGCCAACCCAAATGACAATAGTGTAGATTTTTGCGATGGCATCGATGAGACCAGCATTTTTCTGAGTACGAAGACCGAGTGTTTGAAAAATGGAGGAGAAGCCGTGGCTGAGGTGACTGCAGAGAAGGGAGATAGCGATGATGTAGAAGACGCTCACTAGGATGTTTTGGAAACCAACTATAACCATTTGGTATTGGTTGCCAGCGTCGGCGAGTGCTGCGAGGTCGCTATCGACACGTACAGTATAGTGAAGAATGTGAAAAACTACGAAGGCAAGAATAGTAAGACCTGACCAAATCATCATGCGAGATGATTTAGATGCCTGTACTGTGGCGTCGCATTGATAGCGGGAAACTTTCGCTGTGCGGTTTGCTTTAGTGAGCTGAATGGTCGCTACAACGTGTAACACTAGGGAAGTAAGGAGCACAATGCGGGCAATCCAGACACCAGCTCCGTGGAGCATGTGGTGAAGGAAATAGGCGTATTCATTGAACGCTTCAGCACCTACGTACATTAGAAGGTTACCGCTGAGGTGGCCAGCGAGGAAGCCGACGAGGACGAGACCAGTGATGGCCACTACGAATTTCTTGCCGATGGAGGAGCTCCAAAAACGGCATAGTGAACAGGATGTTGCGCTCATTGTATTAGTGTCTGTGTGAGAGAACTTCGCGCGTGATAGGGATAAATTGAGAATTATTCAAGACGTGCTTGTGAAAAAAACACAAGTAGTGATGAGTGGGACTCATGATTCTGCAGAATGATACTCACGATAGGTTGATGGCAAATTTTACGTGAAGTTTTCTAGATCATATGTTAGGTTAAAAATATATGAAAACCCAAATTAAGTCTGTCGCTGATGAGTTACGTGAAGATTTAGAGAGCTGCCCGGATTTACGGGCGCAGCAATTGATAGATCTTGATGAAGCAATCTCAGAACTCAATGTGAAATTTGAACAAAAATTAGACCCTAATCAGATGGAGGATTGGGCTGTTCTAAGAGAGAAAATTGATGAGCTTAGAAGATTCGCGCAGTTGACTAAAATGCGCTTACTCTATGGAGATGAAGACTTGCGCTCGAAATTAGATACCATGCATCCAACTGAACAAGGTGATGAGGCTAAAGCAGCTCTTGAGGTAGAACGTGACGCCCATCGGGTAAAAGGTGTTTCAGATATCTTTAAAGCTCTTTTAATGTGGAAAGATGCACCAGAGGAAAGAATTAAGAAAGATAGTTAACAAGCTATACCTTCATAAGCTTATGGCAATTAGCTGTTAGTGTTAGCTAACAGCTTTTTTATTCCTTTTTATTTCAAACAATCGTCTCCTCAAAGTCTGCTTAAACCTTGATTTTATAAGCTTCTGCGCTATATCTGCAAGTAGTTCTCCCCCCTCAAAGGCACACACATATGACACGGGAACGTTACACGATTTCAAAATCACTCGGCTCTGGGGGATTTGGTTCAGTCTACAAGGCTCACGATACAATGCTGCACAGAAATGTAGCATTGAAACGTTTGGATAAAGGAGGGGCTGAGGATGCATTACGTGAGCAATTATTGAGGGAAGCACGCGTACTAGCTTCGATGCAACACCCCAATATTGTATCGATTTATGATATAACGAGTCATGAAGAGTACGATGAGATCGTTATGGAGCTACTTCATGGGGTTAGTCTTGATGTACTGATGAAGCGGCATTTGCTTCAGCCGAATGACTTTAAGAATGTAGCGATTCAAATCTTACAAGCACTTGCGGCATCTCACAATGCTGGGGTTCTTCACTGTGATATGAAGCCTGAAAATATCATGCTTTGTATGTCTTCCGAAGATCACTATGAAGTGAAGGTGTATGACTTTGGAATGTCCCACCCGGTAGAAGAGCAAGAGTCCGTGGGGAAGGGGAAACTGATGGGGTCGATATATGTGATGGCACCAGAATTGTTTAGTGGTGAGCAGCCATCTCCACAGAGCGACCTTTATGCGCTAGGATGTGTTTTTTATTATCTGCTGACAGGAGACTATCCATTTCAAGGGGACAATGCTGTACAGATAATGGCTTCTCACATTAAGGGGGAATACAAGCCTTTGCAGGAGGTTCGGCATGATCTCTCTGATGAATTTTGCTTGTGGCTTGATAAATTATTACAACCTAAAAAGAAGAATCGTGCTGAGAGCTGTAAGTCCTTAATGTACGAACTACGTGATATTGAGACTCCAATTAAAGAAAAGGAGTTCACTTTATCTACAAGTCTAGAGTTAGAACAAAATAACAGTAGACTGATTAGGCCGATAACAACTGATTCATTAGCTCAGAGTTCAGAGAGAGTGTCGGGTGGCAATACGACTATTTTCATGAGCAATAGCTTTAGCTATTCAGCTCAAGTGGCAGAAAAATCAGTATTCTCAAAGCCTGAAGAAACTGAAAAACAACCTGTGCCTGTGATTGGGGAGTTAGGAGAAGAGGTTGAGCTACCCAAAGATGCAGAGTGGTATTTCACGATTGGAGATAAGGTGAAAGGGCCTGTGAGTTTGGTCCAGCTTACGAAGTTATGTGTAGAGGGTAAAGTGTTAGAGGAAACTCTCATATGGCATGCGATGATCGGTGATTGGGTGGCAGCTTCAAATTGTGCGGAGACTAAAGTGGGTTTCCAAGAAAAAGAAAGATTAGAGAGAGAGGCTCAGGCTAAGATAGAAGCAGAGCAAGCTTTGCGAGAAGAGCGTATAAAGGAAGAGCTTGAGGAACAGATTAGAGCCAGCTACGCTTGGTTTGGTGCTGAGGTGATGATTATTTTTCTAGCGGGAATCATAGTTCTAATCTTTGGGCTAATCTATACTGAGGTGTGGCATATAGCTCTAACTGCATACATGCTGGTTTTATTTATTGTTGGCTTTGTGGGTGTTCGTCTCTACCAAATGCGGTCTAGTATGAAATGGCTGGGTTTTGGAGTGTTGGTGCCTTTTGTCTCAGATGCCGTCTACGCAATTAGCAAACCAAATACTCGCTCGACTTTATGTACTTTAATGGTTTTTGCTGGAGGAATCGGTTTATGTCTTATGGGCTTCGGAGCACACAAACAATCAGAGATTGCTAATCAATTAGTTTATTCAGTTCCTATAAAGCAGCATCTAGCAGAAGTGCTGGAGCAGGAAGAAACCCTATCCCCTGTGGTAGTTGAACCAGTTGAGGTCATTCTCGAAAAAGAGGAAAAGGTAGAACCTTCTGAAAAGAAAATACAGCCGAAAGCTCCAACTAGCCTTCGAGCTCTCTCTTCTGAAGCTAAAGATATAAGGTCTCTTCGTGACCTTTAAGCGAGAGTCCCATTGATTAGGAAATCCAGCAGAATATTGGCGCTGGATAGATTCCGAAGATGATCAGAGCAATGGTGAGGAGCGCGATTGCACATTTGGAAATGAGAGGAATGCGAATCGTTTCAGCATTCGTCGCGTCATTCCAGTAGATTGCACGGATAATCTTGAAGTAATAATAGAAGCCGCATGCTGCGCCGATAAATGCGATGACTACTGTTACCCAGTGAACAGTGGCGATGTTGGAAACTGCGGTTTCAAACATGAAGAATTTGCCAACAAAGCCTGCGGTGAGTGGAACCCCAGCCATCGCAGCCATAATAATGGTGAGTGCTACCGCGAGTAGTGGATTTCGCTTGCCCAACCCATCGAGGGCTGAGATTTCGTCTGAATCTTCTGAGTTTCGAACGATGCTAAGTATGAAGAAGGCTGCGAAAGTCATGATGAGATAAGTCGCGAGGTAGAACAGCACGTAATCGAATGCGCTCGTTGATATGCCAATCAGGATAAATCCCGCGTGAGCGATTGATGAATAGGCGAGGAGACGTTTGAAATTCGTCTGAGCGAGGGCCGCTAAATTCCCATAGAGGAGGGTTGCGGCTGCGAGTATCACAAGTACCGTCGCTACGGAACTGCGTGTCACCTCAGCTTCTAAGAAGGGACGTAAGATGGTGATCGCTACGCCAAAGCCTGCCGCTTTTGAAGCAACGGAAAGGTAGGCTGTGATAGGAGTTGGCGCACCTTGATAGACGTCGGGAATCCAAAGTTGCATAGGAGCTGCGCCTACTTTGAATGCGAGAGCAATAATCACAAGAGCAAGGCCGAAGAGTAGAGCTGTCGATGATTGTATGTCAGTAAAGCGGGTGATGTCGGTGGTGCCCAGAGCGCCATAGATCCATGCGATTCCATATACGAGAAAACCAGTAGAGAGGGCTCCCAGAATCAGATATTTCACCCCTGCTTCAAGCGAGCCGACGTTACGACGCATGAAAGCAACCATGACATAGAAGGAAATGGTAACAAGTTCGAGTGCTACGAAAATTGAGACGAGGTCAGTCGCGGAGGCCATCCACATGAGTCCAGTGCAGGCAAAAATGGGAAGGCAGTAAAATTCTCCGGCATTGGAGTCTGAAGCGTCTGGGCTTGTGAATTTATTGAGCACTTTCTCAAAGTCGTAACTCATCAAGAGAACTGCGATAGTACTAACGAGCGCAAAGCCTTTGAAAAAGAGAGCGTGACCATCGTTAGAGTAAAAGCGGCTCATCCAACTTGGAATGTCATAGCTACAAGAACAACAGGCGCCAACGATGAGAGCTAGGAACGCGATACTCAAGCCTGCTGCGCCAATAAGTGCGAGAGTCGACTTTTTCTTAGGTGAAGCAAAAGCTTCCCACATTAAGAGAATGAGACCAAATCCTGCGATGAAGAATTCTAGATAGGCGAACATGATGAAGTAAGTGAGCTCTTGTTAGGATGAGCAGTTAGTAAGGAAGAAGGTTGAGTAAAAGGTTCGGATAAATACCGACAATGAGCAGGGTGATAGCCAAAAGGGCTGCGGGGATCTTTTCCATCATGGTGATGTCGGAAGTTGATACGCATTTGGCTTCGAGGGGACCGTGGAAGGTTTGGCGAAATGCGCGAAGTCCATAAACAGCACTGATAACAACTCCCCAGATGGCGATGATGGCAGCGATTTGCACAGAACCGAGTTCTTGCGTAGAATCCCACCCTGCAAAAGCTGAAATAAAGACCATGATTTCACCGGCGAAGTTGGCAAGTCCAGGCAGGCCAATGGAGGCCATGATAGCGAGGCCAAAAAGGAAGCAGAGTTTCGGTGCCGTTTTACCAAGCCCCCCTAATTTATTCAGTTCAAGTGTGCCTGTTTTTGATTCGATTCGGTCGGCGAGAGCGAAGGAAAGTGCAATGGAAATACCATGGGCGAACATTAACAGCCCAGCTGCTCGGACAGCGAGAGAATTAGTTCCTCCAGGTGTGTAAATATCGGGGTCTGTTCCGATAGCTGCAGCGATTGCTAGGAAAATGTAGCCCATGTGCATGACTGAAGAATTTCCTAACATCGTATCGAGACGCTTTTGGTTAATGGTTATGAAACCTACCCAAAGGATATTGAAAAGTAGAAGTACAATGAGTAATGGGAGCCAGTGGCGCATGCCGTCCGGTGCTACCTGAAGTCCCACTTGGATAAGGCCGTAAAGTCCAAACTTTTTAAGAACACCAGCGTGGAGCATCGCGACTGGAGCTGGAGCAGAAGCGTAGGCTGGTGCTGCCCATGAATGGAAAGGGAAGAGTGAGACCAGTGTGCCAAAGCCAATGATGAGTAAGAGGGCAATGGCATTTTGATGTTCCGCTGCCGCTCCAAGATTATTCATGTCATAGGTGTCGAGCTGAGAAGCAGCGAGTAAGAGACCTGCGAGCAGAACAATTGATCCAAAGGCTAGGTAGATAGTTGTCTTCCAAGCGATTTCTTTTCGCTCATTTCCACCGCGACCGAGGATGCCAATCATCAGGAATGTTGGAATCAGAGCGAGTTCGTGGAAAGCGTAGAAAAAGAATAAATTGGTAGAGAGGAATGCCCCAATTGCTCCGGCACTAATAAATAAAATGCTAGAGAACCAGAGTTTGTCTCTTCCTTCTGGAGCATAGCCACTGAGGCTAGCGGCGAAGGTGACGATTACGGAAAGAAGTAGCATAACGGCACTCAAGCCATTGAGTCCAAAGCTGAGAGCAATTTCTGGCTGATGGAGAACAGTTAGAGCAACTGATTCACCACCATGCGACAGCGAGAAGGCGGAATATGCACCTAACAGTAGATTGAGCGCTGAAGCGACAATAGTTGTTTGGCGAGCGGGACTACCGAGAAGAACCGCAATGGCTGCGATGAGCGGGATGAGAACAATGATAGCGAGAAGCATAGTAGGAAATGGTTCTTAGAGGAAAACTGTGAGATAGATGACGAGGATCACACCGACACTTAAGAGCAAAGCGTAGTTCTGGAGATTGCCAGACTGCATACGGTAGCGGAAATAATCTCCGATGCCTTGAGCAATCCGCGTGAGGCCGCCTACAAGCATTCCGTTGATGAAAAATTCATCGAGAAAGTGTACTACTGAAGCGAGGACGTCTTGGAATACTTTGACGAGTTTGGCATAGAATTCGTCGATGTAGAATTTGTTCCGAAAGACTAGCATGAGACCATTTGAAGCCAGTGGATCTTGAGTTTTTCCTTTGTAGAAAAGTAGAGCACCTACGAGTCCGAGAACAAATGCCCCAATTGAGAGCCAAGTGATTGGGTCATCGAAATGAATACTGGTGTGCGGGTGGAAATCATCGAGAGCAGGGATGAGATTTCCTAACCATGGAGAAGCGAGAGCCATTAAAGCTAACAGAATCAATGGTAGTGCCATTACTAGAGGTACCTCTTTTGCATGTTCAGCGTATTTATCTTTAGCTTCTCCAAAGAAGGCGATGAAGAGCAGACGGAACATGTAGAATGTAGTTAATACTGCCACTATGAGAGTAATGCTTAAAAGCACGACACTTTTACCAGATGCGGCGTGGAGGATAGCTTCTTTGGAGAAAAATCCTGAACTCATGGGTACAGCTGTGAGGCAGAGTGTTCCGATGACAAAAGTGATGCCAGTGATAGGCATTTTCTTAAACAGTCCACCCATTTTCCAGATGTTTTGTTCATGATGGCAGGCGTAGATGACAGCGCCTGATCCTAGGAATAGCAGGGCTTTAAACCACGCGTGGGTATAGAGGTGGAACATGCCAGCATTTGGGTCAACTAAACCGACAGCCATGACCATATAACCAAGTTGGGAAAGGGTGGAGTAGGCGAGAATCTTTTTGATGTCGTCCTGTTGCGTTGCCATTAGAGCGGCAGCCAGTGAAGTAAGGCCGCCAATCCAAGCGATGGTCATCGCTGAGCATTCGGGGATAACTTCGAAGCCGATCGAGAAAAAGAATCTCGCCATCATGTAGACCCCAGCTGCAACCATGGTAGCGGCGTGAATGAGTGCGGACACAGGAGTCGGCCCTTCCATGGCATCGGGAAGCCAGACGTGGAGTGGAAGTTGGGCAGATTTACCGATAGCACCACAGAACACGAGTAAGACTGCCGCGGCTAAAAATGGAGTGCTAGCAGTAAGTGGGGACTGCTGCATGTCTTGGAATGTAAAAGTTCCAGTAATTCCCCAGATCATGAGGATACCGATAAGGAAGCCGAAGTCGCCTACGCGGTTAGAGAGGAAAGCTTTTTTTGAAGCATCAGCAGCACTGTCTTTCTGAAACCAATGACCGATGAGGAGATAAGAGGATAAACCCACGAGCTCCCAGAAGATGAACATCATCACGAAATTGTTCGCGAGTACGATACCTGTCATTGAAAACATGAACAGTGATAAGTTCCCAAAGTAGCGAGCCTTGGAGTCATCATCTTTCATATAGCCCAGTGAAAAGAGGTGCACGAGGAAACCAATCCCAGTGACGACAATCATCATGCCTTTAGAAAGCTGATCAAATTGGAAACCAATATCGATATTGAAGCTGCCAGCATTGATCCAATTGAAAGAAATAGCACTGACTTCGGTGTTCAGTAGTGAAACTGAAACGGCGAGAGTGATGGAGGTGGAGATCGTACCTATGAGGGCTGCAATAGTCGCTAACTTTTGTTTGAGAACAAAATGAATGAGCACCGCAGAGAATAACGGTAGGATGAGAAGTAAGAGTGATTGGTTCATCAATTTGTTAATTCTTTAAACTACGTAATTCGTCAGTGTTGACAGTTTGTCTTGCTCGGTAGAGGGCGACAATGATGGCGAGGCCAACAGCGACTTCGGCTGCGGCGACAGTGATGATGAAGAAAACTAACATCTGACCGTCATAATCAGGAATACCGCCTTGAAGGTCTGCTCTCGAAAACGCGACGAGTGTGAGAGACGCCGCTGCGAGCATGAGTTCGAGGCACATGAAAATGACGATGATATTGCGTCGAATGATCACTCCCGCTAAACCTATTGAAAATAACAGGCCCGATGCGAAGAGGTATTCTGTGAGAGATGCTGTTGGCATAGAAAGTTAGGATTTAGCTTTGAGCTTTTTAGAGAGAGACACACATCCGACCGTGGCTACTAACAGAAGGAGTCCGATGATTTGTAGCGGGAAGTTGTATTCAGTAAAGAGCTTGTGGCCGACTAGTTTTACATCTGGTAGTGTGCGCTCTGCAGGGTTTTTAGCTGCTAGAGCTTGACGGATTCCGCTATCCTTGGGGATCGAGGCATCGAGAGTTTGTTCACTTTGGGCGAGGCTTTCTGCTGTGATTGGGGTGAAGTCTCCGAGTTCACTCGTTTGAAAAACGGCAACGAGCTGGAGTACTAACAAGGTTGGAATGATGATACCTGCAGCTAAAGCGGGAGTTTGGATTTCTCTACCTTCCTCTTTTTTTAGGTCGAGAAGCATGATGATGAAAAGGAAAAGCACCATCACGGCTCCGGCATAAACGAGAATTTGGAGAATGCCGACGAAGTAGGCGTTAAGACCGACGAATAAGGCGGCAAGGCCTATGAATGAACTTATCATCGCGAGTGCAGATGAAACTGGGTTTTTGAGAGCGACCACTCCAATGCCGCCAGCGACCATGATCGCCGCAAAGATGTAAAATAAGACTGAAGGCATATTATTGACTACTTAAGTTCATTCCATTTGTTCACAAGACCGATGCGTTTGCCGCCAATCTCGTAAAGTTTCTTTTTATTGTGCACCATTTCATCACGAGAAGTGCCAGTGATGGCGTAATCTTTACGGAGGTAAATCGCTTGTTCTGGGCAAACTTCTTCACACATTCCGCAATAGATGCAGCGAATCATATCGATATCGAATTCTTTAGGACGTTTTTCTACTTTGGCCCATGGATCATCGCCAGGGATTTCGCCTGGAGTTATCTTGATCGCTTTTGGTGGGCAAATAAATTCACAAAGTTGGCAAGAAACGCAACGCTCACGATCCTGTTCATCGGTCACTAAAGCTGGAGCTCCACGATAATGTTCCGGGAGTTGGTCATCCCATTTCTGCTCTGGGTACTGCATGGTGATACCCAAGCCAGAGGACTTGAGTGAATCACCACCTCGCGACTTTCCTGTCAGTGACTTGAAAGCGTGTTTCAGCGTCACCATTGCTCCCTTAGCGAGGGCAAAGAGGTAGAGCTTTTCACTCGTGTCGAGTTCGGGGCGTTTGAGTTTTTTGACTTCAGCCATTTTTTAAAAGTTAGAAATTAGAATGTAGAAGTTAGCTTAGCCTGCTTGCTTTTTATCGAGTGACTTGGCGATGAGAAATATCAAGATAGAGAAAACAATGACTCCAATCGAGAGGGCTGCTATTCCAAGGTATTCACCTCTATTAGCCATTGATGGGGCTGCCATGATGACTGCAACGATAAGGATATTGATGAGTGCGAGTTCGAAGAAGACTACCCAGCCGAGTTTCATGAGTTGGTCGTAGCGGAAACGTGGAACGGTCCAACGCACGAGGATGAAAAAAAGAATGAAGGCAACGACCTTTGTAAGGAAGGCTCCGAGATGGATGAGGCCGACCCAGTCGCCAAAGGTATTGAAGGCCCATGCATCCAGTCCAAAGCCGAGTGACCAGCCACCGAAGAAGAGGGTGACGATGAGTGCTGATCCGACGATCATTGCTGCATATTCTCCAAGGAAGAAGAGCGCGAATTTCATGGAAGAATATTCTGTGTGGTAACCACCAACAAGCTCGGTTTCACATTCAGGAAGGTCGAAGGGCATACGGTTGGTTTCAGCAAAGATTGAGACCGTAAAGATGAAGAAAGATAGGAAGAGGGGTAGTAATAAGAGTACGCCAAGTGGACCGCCAAATTCATAGAGTCCGAATTGGAAACCATCGTCAAAGGTGATTGGGCAAAGGAGCCAGCCGTGTGCTGCTTGCCATTCGACAATTTTAGTGAGGTTGAGTTCACCGAAGATCATGAGAACTGGAATGACGGAAAGGCCGAGGGCGATTTCGTAGGAAATCATTTGAGCACAGGAACGAACGCCACCGAAGAATGAGTATTTATTATTGGAAGCCCAGCCAGCGAAAGTGATGCCGTAAACGGAAAGAGAGGCAATGGCGAAAATAAAGAGAGGCCCAACAGAAACGTCGGCAATCACTAGCTTTTCACCAAATAGAGTAGAACCGAAGGGGATGACTCCTAAAGTAAGAAGTGCCGGAACCATGGTCAGTGCCGGAGCGATCCAGAAGAAAAACTTATTTACATGAGAGGGAGTAAAATCTTCTTTGAGAATGAACTTGAGACCATCTGCAAGAGGTTGCAGCAAGCCTTGAAGTGGGATGTCTTTCTTTCCACCAAATAGAGTGAGCGGGATGCCAGTTCTGTTTGGCCCCACACGGTCTTGGATAATTGCTGAAAAACGCCGTTCAGCGTAAACCGAATACGCAATGATCGGAAGGGTGAGCACAAAGGTGAACCCAATGATCTTAGCGAGGGTGATGAGGGTGAGTGTAAGAAAGTCCATTTATTTAAAGAAGATTTACCCGACGATTTCGCGGTTTTCGATGCGTTGTTTTTCTTTTTCTAGTAGAGGAATTGAGGCGCCTGTTTCAATGAGGGGAATGCCAAGGTCACCGATTTTGGATAAAGTGACATCCTCGAATGCTAGGATTGCTTGAGAGAGCACTTTGATAATGTCTTCCAAGATATACATATCGTTTTTCTCTCCTGTATAACTGAGGATGAGATCACGAATGATTTCCCAGTCATCCATCGCGTTGCCAGGAGCTTGAACTGCTTGATTGAGTCGCTGGAGGCGTCCAGTGATATTGATCATAGTCCCACGTTTTTCAGCAAATGATGAGGAAGGAAGTACAATGTCACTGGCGAAAGCAGTGGGGTTAGCTTTGATGTTAGAGCTGATAATGAGTTCAGCGGCAGCAAGTTCGTCGTGGCTGAAGCCAGCATCGCCGAATAAGTCCTCTTGCAGCGCAATCACAGCTTTGATCGCCCCTCCACGAAGAGCCTGTTTGATGGAGCTTAGTTTTGAGGATGGATCTTCTTGATCGAAGATGAGTTTAGCTCCGTTGGTGTTTGGATTTCTATCCGCAGATATGAGTTTACCATCAGATTCACCTTTACGCGCGACAACAGTAAGATTGTCAGTTCCTAACACATCGGCTAATGTTTTTGTTAGGAACAGCTCTTCGTTCGTCATGCGAGCAGAGGCGATGATCGCAATCTCTGAGGCTTCAAATTGTTTGAGAGCTTCTGTAGCGGCTTCTATGGCTGTTGGCCAGGTCGTGAGTTCGTGTGAGCCTTCAGCCTTAATCATAGGGTCAGTAAGTCGGTCGTCACCTTGAACTGAATGGAAAGAGAGTCGATGCGAGTCTGGCATCCACTCAGAGTTAACGTCATTGTTGAGACGCGGAGTGACGCGGTAGATTTCGTTGCCTCGAGTCCAGATAGTGGTGTTACATCCAGTGGCGCAATTGACGTCGATTGATTTGGTCTCTTTGAGGAACCAGACGCGCATTTGGAAGCGGAAATCTTTTGAAGTGAGGGCTCCAACAGGGCAGAGATCGATCGTGTTCATGCCATAGTTAGAATCTAACTTACGGTCAGGGTGGCAGGTGAGCGTGGTATGGGTTCCGCGCTCAGTGAAGCCAAGTACAGCATCGTCTGCAACTTCATCCATGAAGCGAATACAGCGCGAGCACATGATGCAGCGCTCGTCATCGAGGTTGACGCGTGGGCCAATGTCTACATTTTTTGGCTTCTTGACTTTGTCTTCGACGAAGCGGGATTGACCACGGCCGTGTTCTACTGAAAACTCTTGAAGTGTGCACTCACCAGCTTGGTCACAGATCGGGCAATCTAGAGGGTGATTGATCAGAAGAAATTCCATGACTCCTTCACGTGTTTTCTCAACTAGCTCTCCCTGAGTGCGAATACCCATGTTTTCTGCGACAGTGTTCGCACAGGCGATGACAGGACGAGGTATCCAACCGATGTCTTGGTAGCCTTGTTCATTATATTCTGGAGCTTGCCCAGGTGCGAGACGTGGGGGCATTCCCATTTGAACGAGACACATGCGGCAGTTACCCGGAGAAGACAGTTTTGGGTGATAGCAGTAATGTGGGACTTGCGCTTCAGCCATTTTACAGGCTTCGATCATGCGTGTTCCTTTAGGCACTTGGATCCAATGTCCGTCGATCTGGACATTTACGAGGCCTTTTCCGGCAGCGATGTCTTTTGGAAGTGGTATGGTGTCAGTTTCTGACATAGTCGTTATCGGTTATAATTACTGCCGTTTACTTACTTAAAAACATCTCACGCTGGAGCTGCTCCTTGCTGAGGTGTTCGTTTTCCTCAGATGTCTCAGCGGTGAGTTCGTCTCGGAATTTGGCGATGATGGCTTCGACTGGCCACGAGGATGCTTCTCCGAAGGCGCAGACGGTTTTTCCATCGATCTGGTAGGCAACGTCTTCGAGGGTTTGAATGTCTTCAGGTGCTGCTTGGCCGTTGACGATACGGTCAGAGATTTTTTTCATCCAGCCGTTACCTTCTCGGCACGGAGTGCACTGTCCACAGGACTCATGAGCGTAGAAATGGTTGATGTTATTGAGTACCCACGACATTTTTCGTGAATCATCTAACACAATAACACCACCTGAACCTGCCATGGAGCCGCAAGCTGCAAGTGTGTCGAAATCCATTTGGATGTCCCAGAAGGAAATTTCTTTTGCATCGTCGCCTTTACCTATTTTGAAGGTTTCATCACAGCGTAGAATCTTCGAAGAGGAACCACCGGGGATTACCGCTTTGAAACTTTTTCCATTCTTTGGTCCTCCGCAAATGTCGTTAAGTAATTCGCCCATGGTGAGCTTACCGACTTGTACTTCGTAGTAACCAGGTTTTTTTACATCGCCAGAAACACAGAGAATGCGTGTGCCAGTGTTGCGTTCGACTCCGAGTTTGGCGTATTCGTCACCACCCATTTCGAGGATGTGTTTTACATGGCAGAGCGATTCTACATTGTTGACGATAGTCGGAGCCATGTAGAGGCCGAGAGCTGCGGGGAAGTAAGGGGGCTTGATACGCGGGTAGGGGCGCTTTCCTTCTAAGGACTCGATGAGGCCAGTTTCTTCGCCGCAGATGTATGCTGCTGCTCCGCGGTGTACCCAGATCTCTAGGTCGAAACCTGTATCAAGAATATTTTTGCCAACAAAACCTTTGGCGCGAGCTTCTTCGATAGCTTTCTCCATGGTGAGGGCAGCTTCCGGAAATTCCTCACGCATGTAGAGGTAGGCTGTGTGGGCGCCGACAGCGAAGGCCGAAATGACCATGCCTTCGATAAGTTGATGCGGGTCTTGGTGAACGATGTAGCGGTCTTTGAAGGTGCCAGGTTCTGATTCATCGCAGTTACAGATGAGGTAGACTGGTTTGGTGTTGTTAGGTGGGATGAAGCCCCACTTTACTCCTGTTGGGAAACCTGCACCGCCACGACCGCGAAGCCCTGATTTTTTGACTTCGTCAGTAATGGAGGCTGGCTCCATTTTTACTGCTTTTTTCAGCTGCTCGTAGCCACCATCAGCCATATAGGTTTCGATGGATGTGTCCCAGCCCTCACGGTCGATATTTTTGAAGATGAGTCGATGCTCAGCTGGATGCGGCTCTTTGCCTGGAAGATATTTAATGTCTGACATGGTGTGGTGCAGAGAAAAGTAGGTCAGTGGGAGTTGCTCGTCTATTAAGCAGGATATTGATCAATCAAAGCTTGGGCTTGGTCTGGCGAGACATTGTCGTGGAAGTCGTCATTCACTAGACAAGCTGGCGCTGAGCCACAGGAAGCTAGACATTCGGCAAATTCTACAGAGTAGTTGCCACAGGGCGAAACTACTATTGGGTGATGGTGGGAAAGCTGAGATCGATCGATGTTAGTGATTTCACAAATTTTATCCATTAGTTCGTGTGAACCTGCCATGGCGCAAGAAAGAGTGCGGCAAATGCGGTAATGGAATTTACCCGGTGCGCTCTGACGGAAGCCTGGGTAGAAAGTGACTACCGAGAGGACTTTGATCGGTTCGATCTCTAACTTCTTAGACACCCAACTAATAGCTTCTTTAGAAATGAAGCCAAAATGATGCTGCACAATGTGGAGTAGAGGAAGGACGGCAGAAAGCTTGCTCACAGGGTAATGAGTAATACGCTCGTCAGCGAGGGCTTCGATTTCAGAAGTAGCTTCGAATGGTGGGAAGTGTTTCTCACCTGGAGATGGTGCGGAGGCTACAGCCTTCTCTAAAGTGTCTTGGGACATGGATGAATCAATTTGAAATTTGTAGTATTCTAACGGTCACATTCGCCCATCACGAAATCGAGTGAGCCAAGGATTGCTGGAACATCGGAGACCATTGTTCCTTTTAGGAGCTCGGAGCAGATAGAGAGGTTTATGAAGGACGGGGAGCGAATTTTGAGGCGGTGCGGCACGCCTCCACCTTTGGAGTGAATGTAAAAACCGAGTTCGCCTTTCGGGTTTTCGTGACCAAAATAGACTTCGCCTTCAGGAGCATCGATGCCCTGAGTGGTGACAATAAAGTGGTGGATTAATTCTTCCATGGACATCAGTACGCGTTCCTTATCGGGAAGAGTGCTCTTGGGGTCGACGATGTTGACTGGACCATCAGGAAGAGTGTCGAGTACTTGACGGATAATGCGAATCGATTGACGCATCTCTTCCATACGTATCTGGTAGCGCGCGTAGCAATCACCTTCATCAGCAACTGGAACATCGAAATCGTATTTTTCGTATCCGAGATAGGGATTATCTTTACGAAGGTCGCGAGGGACTCCGGAGGCGCGTAGATTTGGTCCTGTGAGGCCGTACGAAATAGCGTCTTCTTGAGAGATGACTCCAACGTCACACATCCGCTTCATGAAGATTTTATTCTTATCTAACAATGTGGAAATTTCATCGATTTGTTCCTCGCATTCATCGAGGAATGTACGAACTCGAGCTTCAAACCCGTCGGGAAGGTCGCGGAGTTGTCCTCCGACGCGAGTGTACGAAGTGGTAAATCTTGCTCCTGTGAGTTGTTCGCAAAGGTTGTAAATCTTTTCGCGTTCGTTGAAGGTATAGAGGAAAACGGTCATTGCGCCTACGTCCATAGCGCAAACACCTACGCCTAACATGTGCGCAGAGATACGAGCGAGTTCACATGCGAGCACACGGACAGCTTGACCACGAGGGGGGAGTTCCCAGCCCATGAGTTTCTCTACAGCACACGCATACGCTACATTGTTAGCAAGTGGAGCTAGGTAGTCGAGTCGATCAGTATAGGGGATGAACTGATTGTACTGCATGTTTTCAGCAATTTTTTCATCACCGCGATGAAGAAAGCCGACGTCAGGAGTGGCTTTGGTAATGACTTCACCATCGAGCTCAAGGATGAGACGCAGCACACCATGTGTGGCAGGGTGAGATGGACCCATGTTGAGGACCATTTTTTCACCCATGATGTCGTCGGCTTCCGCATGGTAGTCGGCGACAGCTGTGGCTGTTTTGCTTGCGTTGTCTGGAGCTTCGTAGGTTGTGGTTTTTGATGAAGTCATGTGAAGTGGGTATCGCCAACCACTACAAAGGAGAAAAATAGTCGCTCTATCAAGGAAGATTGTGAAAAAATTCACAAGCTCATGATTAGAGTCATCATTATGAGCAGGGAATAAATTTCTTCCACCGTCTTCTGGGTGGATGAGTTATGTGAATTTTTGGGAAGTGGAGATAAAAAAAGAGCCTGCTGTGAGGCTCTTGGGGAAATCCAGTAAGAACTTAGTGATTCATGCATTTAAGCAAGATCTTGTTCGGCTTTGGTCCAGTCTAGCTCTGGGGTGCCGGGTTTACCTTTTTTGAGGCGTTCCATGTAGTTGAAATAAGCGGCTTGCTGGAGCTCGTCGTAGGTGGGAGCTTGCTTCGGGGTAAGATCTAACTCCTGTTCTGCGGCTTTAGCTTTCTTGCTCGCTTTTTTCGCAGATTTTTTAGTGGTTTTCTTAGGAGCTACTTTTTTACTCGCTTTTGTCGCAGTTTTTTTAGCTGCTTTCTTTGCTGTCTTTTTGACAGTCGCTTTTTTTGCAGTTTTCTTGGCCATAGAGGGTGATTGGTTGTTGCTGATACTCGTGAGAGCTCTATCAGATTAAGAGCAAGCAAAGTGCCAAATAGTATATTTGCAATCAATTATTTGTGAATGATCTGACATAGATTGGGAATTGGTATTGCGAATCGATTTAAAGCAATAAAAAGCCCAGATCGCTGTTGTGATCTGGGCTTACTTTTGTCGCTTAAATTATACAGATATTAGGGTTCGATGATCGCGTAATCGCCATCACTGCGGCGATAGACAATTTGCAGAACATCGCGCCTCGCGTTGGTATAGACGACGAATGGTTTATCAGAAAGTTCGAGTTCCATGATAGCCTCTTCTTTGAAGAGCCTTTTGAGCTTTTGATGTTCTCTGTGAATGATCATCGGCTCAGGATCAGTTTCAGACTCCTCAGGGTGTGTATCTAACACGTCTTGAGCGTAGACTCGCTCGTCGAGGTGCCTGATCGTCTCTTCAGGATTTGATCTGTATTTCTTGAGTAAGCGTGTCTTGTGCTTACGCATGCGTCTGGCAATCTTAGAGATAGTCTCATCGATGGCCGCATACATGTCGGGTCCTTCTGTAGACGCGTCGATCGTGATGTGATTCGCACAGAACAGAATGATTTCTGCCTTATGTCGGTTCTTTTTCACATCGAGTACCGCGCGAGCTTCAATGATGCGCGGATAATCGAGATGCAGGGTGCCAATTTTCTTCTTAACGAAGTCGCGGATGGCATCCGTAATGGTTTCGTGACGTACTACGATATTGATCGGTGGGTCAACGTTTGCTGTTTGCATCTTTGTTTTTGTCCTTTCGTTTGGGTTTGGGTTAAAAGTTGTTAGAAAGGTTGGGGTGAAGATTATCTCTCTTTGTTAGAGCGAGAAGTCATCACCGAGATAATGTTTGCGAGCGAGTGGGTCGTTCGCAATTTGGTCGGCAGAGCCTTCGATGATGGCTTTACCATCGTCCATCACATAGGCGTGATCGACGATTTTGAGAGTTTCGCGTACGTGGTGATCAGTGATGAGGATGGAGAGGCCATCTTTATCTCTGAGTTCACGTACAATGGTGTGGATAGCTTCCACGGCTTTAGGGTCCACGCCAGCGAAGGGTTCATCTAGCATGAGGAGTTTGGGGCTGCTACAGAGGCAGCGAGCGATTGTGAGGCGGCGTTTTTCACCTCCAGAAAGGGTGAGTGCGATCGAGTCGCGTAGCTTCGTGATGCGAAAGCGTTCCATTAATTGCTCAGCTTTTTCTTTACGCTGCTTTTTGTTGAGGTCTTTGCGGGTTTCCAGAACGGCGATGAGATTGTCTTGGACGCTAAGTTTTCTGAAAATAGATTCTTCTTGTGGGAGGTAGCCCATACCGATGCGTGCGCGTTTGTGCATGGGGAGAGTGGTGATGTTTTTGCCTCTGAATGAAACGATGCCAGCATTAGGTGGGACGAGTCCTGCAATCATGTAAAATGTGGTGGTTTTGCCGGCACCGTTAGGACCGAGAAGTCCGACAATTTCGCCATCGGCGACATTCATGCTGACTCCGTCTACGACAGCGCGACCACCGTACAATTTTTTGAGTTCTTGCGCGCAAAGTAAGAGCTGTTTACCAGTTCGTTTACTGAGCGAATTACACTCTGCTGAAGGGGTGTTAGGAGCTGTTATTGTTGCGCTTGGCATTTTAGTTTTTGCGAATGCTACTACTGTTTTTGTAGTTCATTGAGGTCTGCCTGAATCTCATGTTTGCCGACGATTCGGACACTCATGTTAGGCAGTATTTTAATATACCCAGAATCTGAGAGAATGCGAGCTATTTGCGAGCCTTGTTGAACAGTTGGTCGACCACCTTTTAAAATGATGATGCCAGTGTCTCCATCATAGGTTGCTATTTCTGAATTGGTTGTAATTATTTTCCCGGAGCTATCTTTGGCTTTAATAATGACGTTTCCTGTAGCGATAGCTTGGTCGACGCCTTCAAATTTATCGAGTCCACCTTCTGAAGTTTCGGTCGCTGCAGGGGTCTCGACTTTTTTGAGGAAAATTTTAAGTTCATCACTACAGGTGAGGTGGACTTGTGGATGTGTGACGACGACGTTATTTTGGTAGACAGCGGTGCCAGTAGTGGCATCGAAATACATGCCCTTCTCCGAAACTACCGAGACAGGGACTTGATTTTCACGTTTTGTTAAAGGTTTAGCAGTTTCGGTGGGGGTTATTTGCTCATCAACAATGGGAAATGTTTTGTCTTTTAGGGCTGTTTTTTGTTGCTCTGCGGTTTGAATCTTTAACTGGGAAGATGCTTCATCCTTAGCCGTGTTTTGATCCACCTGTGCCACCTGCTCGGTTGAGGGTCTGGCAAGTGTATCAATATTTTGGAGTTCTTCTGCTGTAAGTAGGGCTGGGATAGAGCTCCCAATGACTGCGATTTTTTGGCTCGCGCTACTTAACGTGTTTTTTTGCTTTTTTGGGCCAATAGGGCTCATTTGAGTCTTGGAAGAACGCATCTTAGTATTTCGTTTAGGATAGAATAAGGTTTGAGTTTTTCCTAGCAAAAATCCTGATCGCTTTTTCCAATCGAGGATGACTCCTTGAGCTGCAATATCAAATATTTCGCCTGAGAGCTCAATATTTTGAGTAGAATGAAGGATTTCATGACCTTCGTAGTATGTGCCGGCGTTGAAATGAGCACTGAGTTGTTCCTCACCGTGCTCAAAGAGTTCTAGATGAACATGGGTTCCTTTAAGTTTGTTGTCAGCGAGAGTGTCAATTTGTTGCGCTGTGAGGATCGAGGTCTTGCGGTAGTTTTCATCAAACTGAGGAATTCTCACTTTGTGCAAGCTGCTGCCAACGGGGAGGGCCTGACGGATGGCCTCTGAGGGTGACTTTTTTTGCGCAAGCAGGCATGGCGTGATAGATAACGCCATGCCTGTTGTTAGGAGTAAAAGCCGCATAGTATCAGGAGGGCCTTAGCCATGTGCTGCGTCATGCACAGCGATGAGACGTTTGAGAACAGCTTCGATCTCAGAGAGTGGAATTTGGTTAGGGCCGTCTGATAGAGCTTCGGCTGGGTTGGAATGAACTTCCATGAAGACTCCGTCTACCCCTGTTGCTACAGCTGCGCGGGCGAGGACTGGAGCTAAAACTCCATCACCACCAGTAGATCCACCGAGACCACCTGGGCGTTGGACTGAGTGAGTGGCATCGAAAATCACGCGGATACCTTCTTCTTTCATCCAGTAGAGTGATCGCATATCAGCGACGAGATTATTGTACCCAAAGGAAACTCCACGTTCGGTGAGGTAGAAGTCGTCACAGCCGAAGCCTTGCATTTTTTTCGCAATATTGACGGTGTCCCAAGGAGCGAGAAATTGGCCTTTTTTGACGTTCACAGTGCGGCCAGTCTTAGCACAAGCTTCTAACAAGTCAGTTTGACGGCAGAGGAAGGCTGGAATTTGGAGTAGGTCGATAGATTCTGCTGCGATGGCAGCGTCTTCAGGTGTATGAATGTCAGTAGTGACTGGCACTCCGAGTTCTTTTGAAATCTCTCCAAGAATACGGGTTCCTTCGTGGACGCCCGGGCCACGGAAGGCGTCACCAGAGGTGCGGTTCGCTTTGTCGTAGGATGCTTTGAAGTACCACTGGATACCGAGGCGGTCGGCGATTTCTTTGAGCGAGCGTGCCATGTCCCAAGCGAATTCTTCGCTTTCGAGGCCACAGGGTCCGAGGATGTAAAATGGTTGTTTCATGGTGTTAGATAAAGAATTTAGAAGACAGTAGTCAGGTGTGATGGATTAACCGAGGTCTTCGGCGTTTTTGTAGAGAGCTCGGATATTGGTGAGTGCTTTATTGAGTAACTCGACTTCTTCACCGGAGAGGTTACCTTTCGATTTTTCGGTGAGCATTTCGAGGGAATCGAGAACTGATTTGGCGGCTTTGAGGTTGATGCTTTTTTCGCCAGTTGACGGATTTGGGAGTTGTCCAAGAAAGAGGCCCGCATTTTGGGCTTGGAGTAGGACGAAGTCGTAAAAGCGAACGTCAATGTTGGGTGTGTTAGACATGATTAAAGTCAATGGTATCGAGCGGCAAACTAGAAGTTGGTCAGCTCAAAAAGCTAGTGAGGAAAACAGGGTACAGTATTTGGGGGGAGTTGCTACTTTTAATTAAGCCTCTTTTTTAGAATTTTGGACTCTCTCTTGTTCACGTTTGAGCCAGCCTTCGATGAAGAATGGAACGATGGGTATCAGTGAGGTGAGGAAAATTAATCCCGCTCGCTTGACTGACCATTTAGCGGTCTCCATTGCCTGATAGAGACAGAAGCAGTAGATGCAGAAGAGGATGCCGTGGATCATGCCGGGGATGCGAATCGCTTCTTCGTCTCCGAGCATGCGTTTGAGATAGATCGAGCAGAAAAGCAGGTAGATGTAAGAGAGGGCTTCGAGGATACTAATGAGCCGGAAGCGGCCGATGCTGTGATTTAAAAATTGCATGGTGTGATTTTAGAGAATTTCTTCGATGGGGATTTTTCCGTTGGTGGCGATGATGCTGAGAACGTCAGGTTCTCCTTCGACTGGAGTGAGTTCGGTTTTACCGCCAGCAGCTTCGAGTAAGAGCTGGCCAGCTGCGATGTCCCAGAGTGAGATGCGCGACTCGACATAGGCGTCGAGTCGGCCAGTTGCGATGTATGCCATGCCGAGTGCTGCGGAGCCCATCATGCGCATTTTACGAGCGCGGAGTGAGGCGCGTTTGAAGCGTTGATGTCCTTTCTCCATCGCTTCCTCGGTCTTTCCGTAACCGAAGAAAAGGATAGATTCTTCAATCGTGGTACGCGGTGAAACTGAAATTTCTTTGCCATTAAGAAAAGCCGGGCCTCCTTTTTCAACGCTCCAGAGTTCATTAAGAGATGGATCGAGGATGACACCTATAACGAGTTCTTCTTTATGACGAAGGGCAATAGAAATGCAGAAGTGTGGGATGCCGTAGAAGTAGTTCACAGTGCCGTCGATTGGGTCGACGATCCATTGGTAGTCTGATTCTTGGTTGCCAGCGAGGCCTTCTTCACCGTAGATGGCGTGATCAGGAAACTGTTCTAACAAGATGCTTGTAATTAGATCTTGTGACTCACGATCGAGAGCAAGCTTAATGTCGTGGTGCTTAGCTTCGTCGACATTAAGCTCCTTGCCGAAGTGTTCCATGAGGAGCTCTCCAGCTGCTTGAGCGGCTTTAATTGCAGTTTCTAGGAATGTCATCACTTTGAGGGTTGAAGGGAGTTTACTCAGGTTTTTCTAACTGAATACGAGGGAAGACTGGTTTCGGTTTAGCCACTTCGTGTCCAAGGGGGATGAGTCCCCAATGGAGTTGGTCGAGAGCGGTTTCGCTCAGTTTTTCAGCCTTGAGCTGTGTCTGGATGCGTTCGCAAGCACCTGGAATCACAGGCTTAAGCAGGACGGAAGCTATGGCGACAACTTCGACAATGTGTGCGAGGATGGCGTTGACTTGGTCTTGGTTAGCTGGGTCCTTTGCGAGTTTGAATGGTTCGTGAAGGTCGATGAGGGCATTGGCACTGCTGATGAATTTAATGACTCCATCGAGGGCGAAAGAGACATTATGTTTGTCCATGTGCTGAATGTAAGACTCTACGGTTCCTGGGAGTGAGTCTCTCAAAGCTTTGAGTGATTCATGATCGTATTCAAATTCCTGAGTGACTCCTCCACAATAGCGTTTGGTCATGTTGAGTGCGCGGTTACAGAGGTTGCCGAGATTGTTGGCGAGCTCTGTATTGAAGAGCATGACGAGACGTTCGTGGTCGTAATCGGAATCACGGCCAGTGTGGATATCGCGCACGAGGTAGTAGCGCATCGCGTCTTGGCCGAATTGTTCGACGAGTTCCACAGGGTCGATGACATTGCCGAGAGATTTGGACATTTTTTCAGAGCCGTCACCAGATTTGATATTCCACCAGCCGTGGACGAGGAGTGTGGGCATTTGCTCATCGCTGAAGCCCATTGCTTTAAGCATACACGGCCAGTAAATAGAGTGTGAGGGGACGAGGATGTCTTTACCGATGATGTGCAAGTTTGCTGGCCAGAGTTCCTCAAAATTGGGGAGGTCACTGCCTTCCGCTTTGTTGTAACCAGCAAAGGAGATGTAGTTGATGAGGGCATCGAACCAAACGTAGGTGACGAATTCTGGATCGAATGGCAGTTCGATTCCCCAACGGAGGCGCTCTTTCGGGCGTGAGATACATAGGTCTGTGTCTTCTGCGCGCTCGATTGCATTGAGAACATCGGCCTTGCGGAAGGATGGAATGACAAATGACTCGTTAGATTCTACAAAGCCGCGGAGCCACTCCACGTGATCACTGAGCTTGAAATAGTAGTTTTCCTCGTCGCGTTCTTCGACTTGTCCCCATTCAGGACCAAATTCACCATCTTCGTTACGTTCTTTTTCAGTGAGGAATTGTTCCTGACGAATCGAGTAAAAGCCTTTGTATTGCTTCTTGTAGATTTGGCCACTGTCGAAGAGTGTCTGAAGGATTTGCTGAACGCAGTCTTTGTGGAGCGGGTTGGTGGTCTCAGCCCAGCCATCGTACTCTACACCTAACTTCTCCCATGCATTGGTGAAATTCTTGGTAGTGCGTTTGACGTAGGTGTTTGGGTTGACGCCTTCTTTTTCGGCAGTTTGTTGCACTTTCTGACCATACTGGTCGACACCTGTGAGGAGGTAGGAATCCTCGCCTTTTTGTTTGTGGTAGCGGTTGAGGACATCGGCTAATACTTTTTCATAGGCGTGGCCGATGTGCGGTGAGCCGTTAGTGTAGTCGATGGCAGTAGTGATGTAGTAGGACATTTCAGATGTGAAATTTGAGATTTATAAAATTAAAAAGGTGGGTCGCTTAGTCGCGGGTTTTGTCGACTTTGCCGCCGATGCCGAGGATGGTGGCGTTTTGTTTTGCGTGTTCAGCTTCAGCAATTTGTCCGTCTTGGACATACATTTGCGAGAGGGCAGTCCAGGCTAGGAGGTCATTGGGCTGGAGCATTGTGGCTTGGATACCACAGCCGATGGCTTCTTTGATTTCACCAGTTTTCATGAGAGCCATTCCGAGAGCTTGCCATCCATCAAAAAATTCTGGGTCGAGCTCGACGCATTTGCGGTAGCCAACGATGGCTGATTCGAAGTCGCCGATGGCGAGGTCGCCGTTAGCGTCATCGAAAAGGTCTTGGAGTGATTCTGACATGGGTGGTGTTCGCAAGTCAGCCCGCTGGAGTGGCGGGCTGAGTAAAGTTAGAGATTGTTAGGTTGTGTTGGTTTATTGCACAAGTGGTTGCTTGATCTCTGCGTCGTCTTTGAGACTGCTAAGCCAAGCGTTGAAGGCTACGTATTGCAATTGGGTCGATGTGTTATCGATGAGTTGTTGCTCTTTAATCGCATCTTCTGGGCTTGTTTCGTAGCTGCGGGAATCGACGTAGACGATCGATGTGGTGTCGCCAGCTTCTGAGAGTTGCTTAGCAATTGATTTTGGAGCGGTCACCGCAGCAATGCGGAAGAGGTCTTCAGCATTGCTTATATCTGCAGGAGGAGCCGCTGCAGTGAAGGGGGCTAGCGTAGAGGAGTTGAAGCCTTTTTCTTGTGCGGCTTCGTTGAAACTCTTGCCACTTTCTAAGAGTTCGGCGATTTCAGTTTGTGCTTTGATCGCTGCATCGTGCATCGCTTGACGCGCGCGTTCGTCGATGAGGTCTGCTTTGGCGAGGTCTTTTGCTGCTTCGAAGTCTTTTACTTTTGGTTCAATGCGTTCATCGATACGGACTGCGAGGTTGCCATCGCGACCCACGGAGAAGGTGTGCATGTTGTAGTTGATGTCTTCCGCATTGTAGTTTTTAGGATCGAAGAGGAAGCTAGAGAGCTGTGTTCCTGGCTGGTAGTGTTTCAATGTGAGGTTATTGATCTCAGCTGGTGTATTTTCGATATTGAACGCTTCTGTAGTGACGATGGTGAAATCTTCGCCAGCTTGCTCTTTTGCTGCTGCTGCAGCTTCATCGAATTTGAGGCCATCGGAGTCTGCTGTGACATCTACGAATTCAGAGAAAAGTTTGGTGAGGATCTTTGTGTGGTTCTTACGTTGCTCTTCCCAGTCGGCAAGCTTCTCTTGGTATTCGAGGCTTTGTTTGCTGACTTCGTTAGGGTCAGCATCTGGAGCAGGGGTTGGGCGCTGAGGTTGATCTGAGTCGTCGAGGAGTGTGAGGACGTAGGTGATTTTGAGTTGAACGTCAGTCTTGTACTTGTCTTTGTGGGTTTCCCAGTAGGATTTGATTTCTTCGTCACTTGGTTTGACCGCTTTAGCGAAGTCAGCGAGTTCGAAGTTGACGGTGCTGAGGCCGACGGTTTGAGCTTCTGATTTCATTTGAGCGATAGTTTGCTCGGTGGAGGGAACAATGCCGCCTCCGATGAGTTCGCGAGCTTTGGTAAAAACGATGTATTCACCGATGAGTTCTTGGAAGTCGCTTTCTTTGAAACCGAGGTTGGCTAGAGAGTCGACGTAATTTGTGTACATTGCTGGGTCGAAAGCTCCGTCACGGCCTTGGAACATGTTTTCTTTGATGTACTTGGAAGCGACTTCAGTTGAACTGTAGAGTCCGAGCTCTTGAGCCTTTAGCTTGAGAAGAATGCGGTTGGTGACGAAATCGAGGTTATTCTGTGTTTCGCTAGCGGAAGTGCCCATGAGACTGCCAACAAATTCACGGAGTTTGATGAAGTCGTTGAAATTCTGCATTTGAACCAGACGCTGGACTGCTGCGACTGTGTTTTCACCTTGTTTAGCGAAGTCATTGCGATCGAGCGCGACACCCTCAACATTCATGAATTCATTACCAACACCTCCACCAGAACCACCTGGCTTCATTGTGATAATGAGACCTGCAGCGAGCAGGATGAGGACTACGACCATAAGGCCGGTATATTTACGCATGTTTTCGATCATGATCTGTGGCGTTTTATCAGTTAGATTGCGCTGTGTTTCTGTGTGCACAGTCAGCCGCAAGGGGTTGTAGGGGCTCATCTCTCAAGCTTCAACTGCGAAATGAGCTTTTCGTGTGAGTTTTCTGGAGATTAGCTTTTTTTGACTAACAGGGCCGCGTAGGCGCCGTCGGTTTTGTGGCTCGCGGGGTGGATGATTTCTTCCGCTGCGAGTTCGAGCTCTGGGTGGGATTGGAGAAAGTTTTGGATGAGTTCAGAGTTCTCTTCCTTGTCGATGGAGCAGGTCGAGTAGACGAGACGGCCGCCGGCCTTAATGCATTTAGCTGCATTGCCGAGAATGGATTTTTGTAGTGAAGCTACTTCCGAAATGCTTTCGGGTGTCATGCGCCAGCGGGCATCGACGCGTTTCCGGAGAACTCCTGTGTTTGAGCATGGAACGTCGAGCAGGATAGCGTCGAAGGAATTGTGCCATTTTTCCGGTGCGGTATGGCTCCAGTCGAAAGCTTCCGTTTCCGCAATTTCGATACCGAGACGGCCGAGATTGCGCAGAAGACGCGGGAGGCGTTTGGCGTTAGAATCGGTGCAGAGGAGAGAGCCTTTGTTCTCCATGAGTGCTGCAATCTGAGTGGACTTTCCACCAGGAGCCGCGCAGGCGTCTAACACATGTTCTCCAGCTTTAGGAGAGAGTATGTTGACCGCATGCATGGTTGCTGGGTCTTGGATGTAGATGAGACCTTCATCGATCCATTCGCGTGGTGGTAGGCCGTTAGAGCTATAAAACTCTGGGTGGTCTGCGAGTGGTGTAGCTTTTTCTGAGTTAGTGACGCGCTCGAGAGTTTCCGGTTTGAGAGGGTTGATTCGGAACGTGGTTTGGGAGGGTTGTTGGTTCCATTGGAGCAATTGGAGTGTTGCTTGTTCGCCGTATTGTTCTGTCCATCGGTCAACAAGCCACTCAGGGTGTGAATAGCGAATGGGTAATGGTAGTTCTTCTACCATGGCTTGGAGTTCCTCGCGTTCGCGGATGGTGCGGCGGAGTAGGGCGTTGATTAAGCCACGGATGCCTTTGCGTGCTGAGTTGACGGTTTCATTGACTGCCGCGTGATCAGGGAGGCCCATGATGAGAAGCTGGAAGAGACCGACGCGGAGGTGGCAGCGGACTTGGAGATCGATCTCGCCTTCACGCAATTGTCCGATCCAGAAATCGAGCAGGCTTTTGTTGCGAATGCAGCCAATGATGAGAGCGTTGAGAAGGTTGCGGTCTTCTCGGGAAAGGTTGAATGCGCGTGCTGCATTATCGACAAGGCTTTCGGCGTAGATGTGGCCTTCTTCCCATTCTTCAAGAGCTTCGGAGGCGATGCGGCGGACGTTAGTGGTCACAAGTGGTAAATTAAGAATTAAAAATGAGGAGTTAGCCTCCAGCTGCAATGGTGATTATTTCGATCGAGTCACCAGAAGAAAGTTGTGTAGTCATATAGTCGCGAGGGAAAATAGCGATTTTATTATGTTCAACGACCACAGGTTTGTCACCAAGTCCAAGGTCACTGAGTAACCCTTGAATCGTTGTTTCATTGGGAAGAGGGTGTTCGTTGCCATTTACTTTTATTGACATAAAGGGAATGTTATTTGGTGAGGATGGCTTCGTCCCAATCTTTCCAAACTGCTTCGTATCCTTTTATTTGGAGCATGGAGGCGATTTGAGACGGAGAGCGTTTATCGTCGATGGTGAACTGCTCGGTGGCTTTTTGGCAGGGTTTGCGTTCTTCGATTTCCACGCGGCGACCTTTGACTGTGAGATGGAGGTCGTCGTGACCTGCGCCGGTGTAACCGCCTGGTTCAGTCTGTGAACCTGCCGACATGTGAGTGATGCCGAGTGGTACCATGGCATCGCGTAGGTTTGCTGGCTCGCGGGTGGAAAGGACGATATTTACTTGCGGGAAGCAGATGCGGAAAGCTGTAGTGAGCTGGACGAAAGTGCGATCGTCTAAAAAGAGATCTGGATTTGGGGAGTATTGGTAGTTACCGGCGTAGGGACGCATGCGTGGGAAGGCGACGCTGAAGCTCGCTTTCCAACAATGTTTATAAAGGTATTCGAGGTGAGCGGCGAGCGCGAGAGCTTCTTGACGCCATGGGGCGAGACCGAAGAGGGCGCCGATACCAATACGGCGGAAACCACCAGCGTAGGCGCGTTCAGGGCACTCGAGGCGCCAATTGAAATTTTTCTTAGGTCCTGCAGTGTGGAGTTTTGCATAGACCTCACGAACGTAACTTTCCTGATAGACGATGAGGCCTTCTCCGCCGTGGTTGACGATTTCGGCGTATTGGTGGTCTTCCATTGGGCCGACTTCGATGGCGACTGTCGGGATGAAAGATTTAATCGCGTCGATGCATTGTTGGAGGTAGCCGTCGGAGACAAATTTGGGGTGTTCGCCAGCGACTAAGAGAATGTTGCGGAAGCCGAGCGAGTGGAGGTGGCGTGCTTCGGTGACGACTTGCTCCACTGTGAGCGTGGTGCGGAGAATGGGGTTGTCTCTGGAGAAACCACAGTAGGAACAGTTGTTGACGCACTCGTTAGAAACGTAAAGTGGCGCGAATAAGCGCATGGTTTTGCCGAAGTGGCGACGTGTAAGCTTCTGAGCTTCTGCTGCCATTGCTTCGAGCTGCTCATTGCATGTTGGGGCAATGAGTCGTTCAAATTTCCTAAGGAGAGGAGATTTGTTTTCTGGAAGTTGGTTGAATGTGTCGACGAAAGACAAGGTGCTAGCGGTATGTGGTGGAGAGGCAATATAACCTCGATAAATTATGCTTCAATCACATCGTTGTCATTGGAGGCAACGAGATTGAGATAGGACTGGATACCTTCGGCTGGATTGTTGGCGCGCATGAGAGATTCACCTACGAGAATGCCATTGGCTCCGGCGTTGAGAACGCGTTGGCCATCAGCTGGAGTCTTAATGCCTGACTCGGAAATGAGTATGACATTTTCAGGGACTTCATCGACTAGCTGCTCGGTGGTAGCGAGGTCGGTGGTGAAAGTTTTGAGGTTGCGGTTGTTGATGCCTATGAGGTCGGCTCCGAGGTCGAGTGCACGTTCCATTTCTGGGAGGTTGTGGACTTCGACGAGGACATCGAGTTGGAAGGTGCGAGCGATGTCGTAGAGTTTTTTGAGTTCTTCGTCAGTAAGGCCGGCAACGATGAGCAAAATGGCGTCTGCTCCTGAAATGACGGCTTCATAGATTTGTACTTCGTGCACCATGAAGTCCTTACGCAGGCAAGGGATTGGGGACTCTTGGGCGATCTTAGCGAGGTAGGAAAGGTGGCCTTTGAAATATTTTTCGTCAGTGAGAATGGACATGCAGGAAGCTCCGCCGTCGATGTACATGCGGGCTTGGCGCACTGGGTCAAAGTTGGGATCGATAATGCCTGCAGATGGTGAAGCTTTTTTGACTTCGGCAATCACACTGAGCTGGTCTGGGCCGCGATCGAGAGCGCTGCGAAAACCTCGGAATTCATTGCGTTCGAGAGCAGCAGCTTTAAGCTTCTGCATACGCGGGATCACGGCTTCGATTTCCTGCCGTTTGTAGTTCATGATTTCGGTCAATTTGTCCACGCGCGGGACGATAGGGGGGAGTGACCGAGATTGGAAATTTTATTTTTAAGAAATTGAATGGTGGGGGGAACCGAGGCTCTAGGCTATGCCGCTAGATTTTGAGTTTTCTCAGTGCTTCGATGCGTTTGAGCATTGGAGGATGCGAGTAGTCTAGGAAGACTGGGAGCGGGTGCGGTGTGAGATTCACTAGATTGTCGGCGGAGAGTTGCTTGAGGGAATCGATCAAATGGTCTGGTGTGCCCTGCGCATTGGCGGCGTAGGCATCGGCCTCGAACTCGTGTTTGCGGCTAGTGATGTTAGAGAGTAAGCTGAGGATGCGATTGACTGGTGAAAAGAGAATGAAGAAGAAAATGAGGCCAGCGTAGACTGAGACCTTTTCAACGTAAAATGCTTCGAACAGTGATTGAGCTACTGGATTTGCAGGATCGGTGACGACGCCGATGAGGTAGAAAAGGACGGCGCCCTGAACGATGCCAACCACCATGCGCTGGATGATGTGTTTGCATTTGAAGTGTCCGATTTCGTGAGCGAGTACACCGACGAGACCTTTTACGGTATGTTTTTCAATGAGGGTGTCGAAGAGGGCGATTTTTTTATTTTTGCCGAAACCAGTGAAGAAGGCGTTTGATTTTGTAGAGCGTTTCGAGCCGTCCATGATGTGAATTTCGGTGAGTGGGAATTCACATTTTTTGGCGACCGCGTTGATTTCGTCTTTGAGCTCACCGTCTTCCATTGGTTCAAATTTGTTGAAGAGTGGAAGGAGGTAAGTGGGGGCGAGGTAGGTGAGAAGGAGTTGAATGATGGTGAATGCGAGCCAGGCCCAGATCCAGGCATTTTCAATGGATTGGAAGATCCAGAGAATGAGCGCGAGGATGGGAGCTCCGATGATGGCCATGAGGATGAGTCCTTTAAACTGGTCGATAATGAAGGTTTTGGCTGTGGTTTTGTTGAAGCCGAATTTTTCTTCAATGACGAAGGTCGAATAAATCTGGAATGGGATGCCGATGAGTGTTTGACCTAAGAAAAGAATTCCCATGAAGCAGAGGCCAGTGAAGATTAGGTTAAAACCGAATCCTCTAACAAGTGTGTCTAACCATCCGAAACCACCGGCCAGCCAGAAGGTGAGGGTGAGTAGTAGGTTGAAGGTTGATTGGAAAATGTCAAATTTCGAGGTGACGCGGGTGTAGGCTTGGGATTGGGCGTACTTTTCTTCGGTGAAAATGCCTTTAAACTCTTTGGGTAGTTTGGGGTCGAGAGCCTTGAGGTTAAGTAGAGTGGAAATGAGGTCGAGGTTCCACAGTACGATGAGTGAAATGATGATGAATATCCCTAGGCCGTTAGTCATGGGGTGAATAGAAGCTATGGAGCGTAGCAATCAAGTCTCAATTCAGCTATTGGCAGTTTCGTGAGATTTGTTAATGAATAGAGCTATGAAATGGATTGGGATTTTACTATGCGCCTTGTTGGTAAATTGTGCATCTAACACGGAGGGTGAAAAAGAGGAGGTGAAAGCTGTGGAGCCTGAGTCATCTTGGAAAAAATCGCCAGTGGCTTGGGTGAATGGAGCTGAGGTTTATTCTGAGGTTGAGCCGCTGTACGGCAAAGGTGCGATTGAGAAGTCGAAATTAGTGTACCGTGCAGGAACTGCGAATTTCGATGGGCCATTTAACTGGAAGTTTGTGGCGGAAGGTGATCCCTCCGTGCATAGAAATCTAAGGGTGGATGCGGTGCAGATCACTACAGAGAAAACGAGCCGGAAGGTGAATGTGCCTCAGCTTATGCTAGGGGGGAAGCGTCCATTTGCTTACGAGGAAATTAAGAAGAAGCGCGGCTTTAGTTTTAAGAAGGAGAAGATCGAAGATGAGATGCAGCCGCGGTGGATGGCGGAGGTTGAAATTCCGACGACTTTGCAAGTGTATCCGAAGGCGGACGGCAAAGTGGTGGTAGCTGCAAAGATCAGTGTTGAAACTGAGAAGGGGATGGTTTCTGAGTGGGTCAACTTCGCATTGTTACCCAATGCCAACACGTCGGGAAGTTTTACTTTTCGCCAGACCATGGTCGAGTACGACGGTATTCCGATCGATTAGATGTAGAACATAGGTCCGTCATCAGATTCCACTAGCGAACTGAGCTTTGTTTTTGTCAGTGATTCGGTGAGTGCGGCACTGGTGAGTTGCCAAGTTTTTCTGACGGCTGCGCCGGATTCGCCTTCGCTGGTGGTGGTGTCTTCAAGCAGTGTGGGCTCGACTGCCAAGACGATGTCATAAAGAGATATATCTTCAGCCTTGCCAGATAGTAAATATCCTCCAAGTTTACCGCGCTTGCTGGTAACGAGCCCTGATCTCCTGAGATCGTTGAGGATTTGCACAAGAAAGTTTGCGGACACCGATTCGCGCTTTGCAACTTCATCGAGTCGGGTAATGGTCTTGCCGTCAGCATGCTTTGCGAGTTGCGTCATCGCGCGGCACGCGTATTCTAACTTCTGGGAAACTCTCACGCACCAATCAAGATCATATCATGCCCGAAAATTCTAGCTCTAATCCTAATAATCTTTGCAAGAGTACTCATGTTTCAGTCGATGAGGCATGGATCTTATTAAGAGAGCAAGCACAGTTCGTGGCTGATGGCGAGCCGCAGCTGAAATCACTAATCTTCGATACTATCTTAAATCGAGGGAATTTAGGGCAAGCTTTGGCTGCACGTATGTCGCGTAAACTTGCTAGAGAGGATATGACTCGTGAAGAATTAGAGCCTATCTTGAGTAAGGTGTTTGAGTCTCAGGATGAAATCGTTAGAAGTGTGGCGAATGACATGATGGCAATTGTGGATCGGGATGCAGCATGTGATTCTCCGCTTGAGCCTTTTCTCTTTTTTAAAGGTTTCATGGCAATGATTACCTATCGTGTGGCACATCATTTTTGGAAAGCTGATAGGAAGAGCTTGGCGCTGTATTTTCAGAGTATTTGTAGTGAGGTTTTCTCAGTTGATATTCATCCAGCGGCACAGATCGGTTGCGGAATTATGTTAGATCACGGCACAAGTGTGGTGATCGGAGAGACCGCGATTGTTGAAGATAATGTTTCTTTGCTTCATGAGGTGACTTTAGGTGGAACAGGTAAGACCTCAGGCAATCGGCATCCAATTGTCAGAACTGGCGTTTTGATTGGAGCGGGAGCGAAGATCTTAGGTCGCGTCGAAATTGGCAAATGTGCCAAGGTTGGAGCGGGTAGTGTGGTTCTTAATGACGTGCCAGCACATGTTACTGTGGCTGGTGTTCCTGCTAAGGTTCGAGGTAAATCGAATAATCCTGCGATTGATATGAATCAGCGCTTTGAGTGTGGACAGATATAGATGTGTCTAGGTTTAGACTAGGTAATTTAGAATTCTAGCCGGCTAGCTCAAATGAGCTTGGCAGAGGTTAATCAGTTCTAAAGCTGTTCGGCCTTGATTTCTAAGTTCACGGATTGAGAGAGCAGCATCGCGTTTGGCGAGCCGTTCACCATGAGAATCACAGACGAGATCATGGTGGTGGTAGCGAGGTTCCGGGAATCTTAGCAAGTATTGGAGAATCCTGTGTAGGTGTGTGGATTCCAGTAAGTCTTTGCCGCGAGTGATGTCAGTAATATTCTGATAGGCATCATCCACTACTACGGCAATGTGGTAGGAGGTGCCAATGTCTTTGCGAGCGAGAACTAGGTCACCTAAGAGGTGTGGATTGACTGAGATAGTGCCACGCATGCTGTCGTAAAAAGTAAGTTCTCCTGTGAGTTGGAGAGCTTTACTCGCATCTAAGCGCCATGCGGGAACTTTGTGGTCTTTGAGTTTTTGTTGAATCTGATTGGTGTTGAGCTGTTTGCATGTTCCTGGGTAGAGTGGCCCATCGGGTCCGTGTGGTGCACGTGTGAGGTTGTTTAGTTCACGTTCTATATCTTTACGCGTGCAAAAGCATGGGTAAACGACGCCCAGTTGTTTGAGTTTTTCTAAGGCGTTTGCGTATTGCTCAAAGCGAGTGGTTTGACGCAGAGGCGTTTCCTCCCATTCAATACCTGCAAAGTGTAAATCTTCTTCTGTTGCGTCATAAAAATGGTCACGCACGCGTGTAGTATCGATGTCTTCGAAGCGTAGAAGAAAGCGGCCGCCATGTTTCACTGCGAGGTCGCGAGCAAACAGGGCGGCATAAAGATGGCCGAGGTGCAGGTAGCCAGTAGGCGAAGGGGCGAATCGCGTACTGACTGGTTGATTTCTCATTTTTTAGAAAGAATGAACAGGATCTAGAACTTAGTTAGACTTACTGTTGTCATCTTCTGTTTGGCTCTATCAGTGTTATCCTTTGATTTCTAATAACATTTGAGCGTTGTTGTGGAAGCGTTTAAGGAAGAATATGAGACGTTCCATGGCTTCGTGAGGGCGTGCTCCTGAGAGACCTCTACGGATGAGGTGGATCTTGTGAAGCATGTGCTCGGGAAGCAGAAGTTCTTCGCGTCGTGTGCCTGATTTGAAAATGTCGACAGCTGGATAGATGTATTGTTCTGCTATGCGGCGATCGAGAACGAGTTCCATATTGCCAGTGCCTTTAAATTCTTGGAAGATTGCTTCGTCTGCACGTGAGTTGGTGTGGACGAGTGCAGTTGCGACGATGGTGAGAGAGCCAGCTGAGCGTGTGTTGCGTGCTGCTGCAAATAGGCGGCGTGGCATTTCTAGAGCGCCTGAGACGATGCCGCCCGATTGGACACCACGGCCTTTGCCTATCTTGCTGCCGCCTAAGACGTTGTTGTAGGCGCGGGCTAGACGGGTGATGGAGTCCATCATGAGGAAAACGTGTTCACCTGCTTCGACGAGTCGTTTTGCGCGTTCGATGCAGAGTTCTGCGACGCGGCAATGGTTTTTCGCGCCAGAGTCATTGGAGCTGGCGTAAATTTCTGCTCCTGGAAGGCTCATTTTAAATTCGGTGACTTCTTCTGGGCGTTCATCTACGAGCAAGACCATGAGGTGCATTTCCTCACTGTATTTCTCTCGTACAGCTTCAGCCATGTGTAGCATCATGGTGGTTTTTCCTGAACGAGGTGGAGAAACGATGAGTCCACGTTGGCCGCGACCGATTGGAGACATGATGTCTAGCACGCGGGTGGTGAAGCGTTCAGATTCGGTTTCGAAAGGAATGCGCTTGTCTGGATTGACGGCTTTGAGTTCGTCAAAGTGTGGAAGCTTGCGGGCTTCGTCGGCTGGTTTGCCGTTGACGGTTTTAAGTTCTGAGAGTTGGAGACCGCGAGGGCCATGCATTGCGATGCCTTCAATCCAGACACCAACGCGAAGACCATTGACTCTGACGATGTCAGGAGAGATGAAGACGTCGTTGTTGGATTGTTCGAGGTCTGATGAGAGCTCGCGAAGGAAGCCGAAGCCTTTGGGGCTCAGTTCCAAGATGCCACTAACGGCTTCTGGTGGGCCTTTAAGTTCAACAGGTTTGGATTCTTGTTGTTCTTTTTTGGGGCCGCGACGGTTGTTGTTATTGCGACGATTGTTTTTGCCACCACGGCGGTTATCGCGGTTGTTATTGTCTCGGCGATTATCGCGATTGTTGTTGTCTCGGTTTTGGACGCGGCCACCACCTTCGACTCGGCCATTGCGTGATTTACGTTGATTGTTTCTACGCGGCTTTTCGGATGTTTGCCGATCTTGTTCCTTTTGAGGGGGGGCTGCTGCTGTTTTTTCTTCCATGTCAGCTGTGTTAGAAGAGGGTACTTCTTTGGCTGCAGGAGCTGGTTCAACAGTTTTTTGAGCTGGAGCTGGTTCTGAATCAGTGATTTTAGCAGGAGCTTCTGTTTGGCTCGTAGAATCAGGTGCAGATTTTTTGGCTGCCTTTTTTGCGCTAGCCTTCTTTGCTGTTTTTTTTACAGTAGTCTTCTTCGCTGCTTTTTTTGCGGTAGCTTTTTTAGCAGTTTTCTTCGTCGCCTTTTTGGCTGTTTTTTTAGCTGCTTTCTTGGCTGCCTTTTTTGCAGGTGCCTTGATTTCTGCGCTTTCTTCTGTTTGAGAAGCTTCTTCGCTCATATTGGATCAGTAGGTGAAAAGTAGTGTGTGCTACCGCTGTGGATAGGCATTGTTAGAAAAACAATGTGTGTAGGAACCCTGTGTGTAGGTGTAGGGGTGCTGTATTTAAAACAATAGAAAATACTGTCAGTTAGGATTGTGTCACGTGGGTGTGCCTTCGCACCAATAAGGACATTCAAAGTGGGTTTCCCATGGGGTTATGGGGGGAGTTACAAAATAACTCGTTAAAGAACATCCCGAAGATACAACTTCGTTGTCGTGACGACATAGGGATCTTGTACGCAAGTGAGAGGCTTGGCAAATACTTTTTTATGAGTGGTAGGGAGATGGGGGGAAATAAAAATGCCCGCAGAGTCTGTCTGCGGGCATTCGATGTGAAAGAAAGTTTAGTTAAATGTCGGCGTTTTGTGACGCTTGTATACTTTGTTAGTGACCATGTAACTGACTGGGAAGTCTGGGAGTGGTGTGGCGTCTGGAGGGCGTGGGACGTTACGGCCGATGGTTTTGTCTTCAGGTTGGCTGTACGCGATGTTGAGTGGCGTGCCTTCTTTGATGAGAGCAAAGAATTTTGGCGCAACATTGTGGTGCATACGGATACAACCATGGGTGCACGGGCGGTCTTTCATCCAGCCAGTGTGGAAACCATAGCCGGATTTAAATTCAGACCAGTATGGCATTGGAGTACCGATGAATTTTGAACCTGCAGGTTTATTGCGGAGGTATCCGCCACTATAGCGGCCGCCACCGAGATCAAAGTAACCATGTGTGGCTGCGCGGCGGTATTCTTGTTTGCTGTAGATTGTGTAATTTCCTTTTGGGGTAGGAGTTGAACTGGTGCCGACGGAGACGGGCATAACGAGGAGAGGCTTGTTACCTTCCATTACGTAGCACATCTGTGCATTGGTTGAGACTTTAACTCTTACATTACTGGGGTTGGTAGGCTTAGTAGCCGGGAGGTCGTATTTGTCGTAAGCGCCGAGGTCGCCGGAGCCAGTCGTGGCGCATGATGAAAATGCGAAGGCGCTGGCAACTGCTATGAGTGAGGTGAATAACAATTTCATGTAGGTGTACTTTAAGGAGTTCTTGGGCTGGAGCGCAAGCAGCAAACTAGCAGATTTGTAGTGGCAATGTTGTCACTCGTACTTTAGCGGACGTCTTCCCAACCGTAGACTTTGTTATTGCGAAATTCGACAATGGCTTCGAGCTCACGAGTGTAATCTGGGAACGCGCTGAATCCTGCGCCGTAACCATAGTAGCCTCGTGGGCCGTAGCGGCCATAGCCTGGGTAGTAACCGCCAACATAGTCAGGGGTCAGGCGAGTGTAGTACCAGCGTTCATAGTGTTTGCCATTTTTCAAACCTTTAGCGGATCTAGAGGGCCCACCGAAGGCTAAGAATACAGCTTCTTTGCTCATACCTTGCGCGATTTTTTTAGAATTTACGCGTTGTTTGTCATCCGCGTTCAGGCGGGAGTACATTTCAGGGTTCTTGTCAATGCGTCGCTGGATGGCATCGGTGGCGCAGCTTGAGAGGAAAAGGCAGGGGATCCCGAGGAGTAAAAATGTTAGAATAGCTTGTTTATTTTTCATGTTTTGATGTTAGCAGGCTGTAGAAGCTGTTGCAACTAGAGTCTCTCTGTGGCATTTGCTTATCAAGGAATAGTTTCACTATGGGATTGAGGGTTTCTGGAAGTGTCTTCTGTGTGTGGGCGGCGGTGATGGGAATCATTTGGAGAAGCTTGAGGTAGTGAGAGCGGGGGGATTGTGTTCTTGATTTCGCCTAGGACCTTGGGTACACCCAGACGCATGCAGTATTGGCTTTCAGTTTCTTATGTCTTGATGACTTCTTTTTGTGTAGTTGCTTGCGCAAGTAAAAGAACGGTGACAGTTGAAAAAGCAGAGTCGAATGAGATCGATAAATACATGTCAGATGTTTCTTATCAGATCAAAGAGGATGGGTCTGTGCAGACTAATAGCAATAAGCGGAGTAGTTTTGAGCACAAGGCGAACTATGGAAATATTCGTCAGCAATCAGGTTCTAATTATTATACGGAAAGCTATAGTAAGAAGGGATGGAGCCAGAACAAGGAGTATGATGCTGGGTCTTACTATAATGGTGGTGATGGTAGTAAATACCAAAAGACGCCTCACTTCGCAGAGCAGCAATCGAGAGTACAAGGGGAAGTAGCGAATGCCGCTGGTCAGGGCTATGAGAGTGGTCAGTTCTATGGTGGGTCGCAAACCGTGAGCCGTGGGACCCAGCAGTCAAAGCAGATCAATGCAGCTACTCAAGTGGAGCAAGATTCGTTTGTCTCGCCACCGATCAAGGGAAAGGGTGAAGCGCAGCAGATGAGTGTGGATGAAACGAACTGGATGCTTGGACGATAGAACTGTGTTCTATTTAGCTGAGATTGAGTCGCATCGGAATCATTCCTGAATATTTAAATCCTTGGTTCTGGAAGAACTTTTGGGATGCTTGACTGAATTTGTCGGTGAGGAGGGTGATTCGCAAGAAGTTCTTGGTTTTAGCGAATTTGACGACGTGTTCGAAAAGAATGGCACCATAGCCGTGACCTCGATGAGTGGGGTGGATGATGAAGTCTTCTAATAAGAGGACCATCCCTCCTTCTGCTGTGGAAATAGTGAAGAGGAGGTTTACGACGCCGATGATTTGATGATCGTTTCGTAGGACGAAGATGCGCCCACGGTTGGGTTGTTCTAGGATGAGCTGGATTCCTCGTTCCTGGGTGGCGCGGTCCGGTGTGAAATCACTTTGTTCGTCGAGCAATTCCATGACGAGTTCGGTGATTTGATTAAGATCCTCAATAGTGGCTGTTTCTACTTTTGGCACATCGCCGCCTAAGAGGTGTTGCTTGGTTTCGCTGGACTCACTCATCATTTTGATGCGGAAGAGTAGCAGGCTGTGCGGGGAATCGCTACGAAAAACAAAAATCCGAGAAAAAAATGTGAAGGAAAACGAATGACGTATTGACAAGCGTCCCGAAATACTTAGTTTGCCCGCCCATCCATCTACCTCAACTCAGTGGAGGTGGAGGGAGAATCAATTTCTAACTTCCAACTAGGAATATCATCATGAGCAAAAGAACTTATCAACCATCTAAGCGCGTACGTAAGCGTCAGCACGGTTTCCGCGCACGCATGGCTACTAAAGCAGGCCGCGACTGTATCCGTCGTCGTCGTCAAAAGGGCCGCAAGCGTCTCCTTCCTAAAGGTGCTGAGCTTCACTTCAAGCGTCACACCAAGCAACACACCTAGTATAGCATGATCCTTGGAAGTAGGCGGTTTGCGTCTACTTCTAGTCACTATATATCAGGTGAATTAGCGCCCCATGCGCCTACCTAGAAAGTTCTCAATGAATCACCGAGTAGAATTTGCTCGTGTGAGAGAGCGAGGGGAGTCGCGTCCGGGGCGCTATCTTGTTGTCAGCGCCTTGCCAGCTGATGAGCTTAAGCACACTAAACTCGGATTGATCACCACGAAGAAGGTGGGGAAAGCCCATCAACGTAATTACTTACGTCGCGTATTTCGTTCGATTATTCAGAAACATGGTGAGTTGCTGAGGGAAGATTGTTACATTGTAACGATTGCTCGTTGGCGAGCCACTGAGGCGAGCTACGAGGAACTTGAAAAGGAATGGCTCAAGCTTGCGCGAAAGTTAGGGTTGATCAAACCTGTAGAGTAGAGATGCGACCAGTAGTCACATTGATCCAACTCGCAATAAGAGGATATCAGAAATTTCTGAATCCTATTTTAAGGGCAGTGAGCGGCCCGTATGGAGGGTGTCGATTTTCACCTTCTTGCTCGCATTATTTTTATGAGGCGGTAGATACCCATGGAGCGCTGCGCGGCAGTTGGCTAGGGATTCACCGCCTTTGTCGTTGTCACCCGTGGGGCGGTTGTGGGCATGACCCAGTTCCACCCAAAAAATAAATTTCTAGATATACATATAAAACTATGATGGATCGTAAAGCATGGATCATTCTCGTTCTCTGTGGATTAGGCCTAGTGGCCAATTTTTACTACACGAGTCAGAATGCTGACCAGTTAGAAAAGCAGCAAGGACAAGAGCTTGTTGAGCAATCAGAGCAGGATCCAGAGCCTGAGTTGATTACTGATAAGCCGCAGTTGCCAGCTAAAGCAGAGGAACAGACACATACACTCATTGGAAAAGATGGAGATAAGGTCGATGTGATTTACACCTTCACGAGTTTTGGTGGTGGTGTGAAAACTGCTGAGTTTCCTGAGCAGAAGACGATTTACGGTGATGGGCACATTAAGCTTAATCAGCTTTCTCACTATCCAGTAGGAGCTCTTGCTGATGACTACAATAAAATCGACGGCAGTAGCTATGCAATGACTGCCAAGTCAGAGAATTCTGTGACTTTCGAGGGGGAAATTGGTAATGGTATCAAGGTTAAGAAACTCTGGACATTAGTTCCCGGCGATGAAGCTAAGGGCTATCGTTTACAGTTAGATCTGAGTTTTAAAAATGTGAGTGGTGAGCCAGTTAATCTTTCTGACTACGGCGTGTACACAGGAACAGCTGCTCCTCTGCACGGTAAAGAAATGCAGGATAAGGCGGGCTGGTTCTACTACCACGACGGTGAATTTGAATTTGACCAGCACAAGCCATTTGCTGGTGGTTGGTTTAGCTCAGCACGACCAGTTGAAGTGATTTTACCTTCATCGTTAGAATATGCGGGTGTGAACAATCAGTTCTTCACAACTTTCTTCATGCCGAAAGGTTTTCAAGTGAGTTCAGTATGGGCGACAGGTAAGGAGCGTGACATCCAGGAGGATGAGAAAATGCTCAAGCGTTGGGTTTTCACAATGGGACTCAATTTCCCAGACCAACTACTTCAAGCGAATAGTGAGCAAAACTATTCACTTGAAGTTTACATGGGACCGAAGAGCCGTGACATCGTCACCGCGGTTGGGCCGCATACGGACGCGATTATGAACTACGGCTGGTTTTCTCCGTTTGCGAATTTCATGAGTTGGTCACTGAATATCATCCATGACTGGTTCGGTGATGCGAGCTGGGCGTGGGGTGTTTCGGTAATTCTTCTGACAGTATTTATCCGTATTCTTATTTGGCCGCTGCACAATAAGTCAACCCGCACGATGAAGCGGATGGGCAAGCTTCAGCCAATCATGAAAGAAATGCGCGAGAAGTATGCGGACAACCCGCAGAAACTCAACCAGGAGACTATGAAGCTGTATAAGACCTATGGGGTGAACCCGATGGGAGGCTGTTTGCCAATGCTTATTCAGATTCCTATCTTCTTCGGTGTCTTCAAGATGTTGGGCTCAGCTGTCGAGATGCGTGGAGCGAGTTTCTTATGGGTGGATGACCTGTCACGTCCTGACACGGTTTGGGATATTTTCGGAGTGCCGATCAATGTACTGCCAATAATCATGGCTATTACAATGGTGTTCCAAATGCGTTTGACCCCGCAGTCTGGAGATAAATTACAGCGTCGTATCTTCATGTTGATGCCGCTGATGTTCTTCTTCTTCTGTTATAACTACGCTGCCGCTCTCGCGCTTTATTGGTCGACTCAAAACGTGGTGTCCATCATTCAGACGCTACTTATGAAAAACCTTCCTGAGCCAGAGCTTCAGGAAAAAGGTGAGCAGACCGATGATGGTAAGCCACGTAAAAAGAGTCTGTTTGAGAAAATGGCTGAAAAATTGGAAGAGGTGCAGCGACAACAAGAAATCGCATCGGGTAAACAACCTGGCGGGCCTAAGCAGCCGACGGCTCCATTTGATCAAATGAAGCAGGCGAAAAAGCCGAAAAAGCGCAATCCTAAGACTGGAGGCTAGGCGCGATCTCTATTTTATTCTTTTAAAAGCCTGTGGTGTTCTCGCCACAGGCTTTTTCGTTTAAGTAGTGGAAAGAGAACGTGACCCCAAAAAATAGGGGGGTAAAAATGATGAATTGCGTATGGACAGGAGGTAGAATAATGGCAAGACTAGTAGAAACCTACTGATCCACACCATGAGTATTCACGCACAAATTTCAGAAGAAGCTAAAGCTGCGCTTGCTGCGCAGAAGAGAGTTTCGAGTATATCATCCATCGTTATTGCGATTCTTGCCTGCTTTTTGCTAGGTTTAATTCTTTTTGTAATAGCGATGACTGTGGAGGTGAAGAATCCTCCGCAAATTATTTCTTATAACCCTTCGATTGAAGAGACTCAAACTATTGATAAACCAGAGGTGACGAATGAAGTAGTGAAGCCACCTTCAGCTCCTAGTATGTCAATGGCTCGTGTGATTGCTTCTAGCTCGTCCGCGAATGTTTCGGTACCAAACCCAGTTTCTGATGTGGAGGCACCAAGTCTCGACTTTAGTGCGGGAGATGATTTCGGTGAAGGTTTTGACGGAGCAGGCTGGGGCGAAGGCGCTGGAGCGGCAGCGGCATCTTTCTTTGGACAAAAAGTGGAAGCTCAGCGTATCGCTTACGTTATTGACTATTCGATGTCAATGAAGGGGAAGGGTCGCGATGAGCTGATGCGTAAAGAGCTTACTAAAGCGATCAAGGAATTGCCATCTAGTATGGATTATCAAATGATTTATTTTGCGGGTCCAGCGTGGGTAGCAGGTGAGAAGCTTGATGTGAAAAGTCGTAAGGCTGGTGTTATTACTGCTGATGGTGGAAGAAAGTATGACTACGGTCCAGGTGAAGATGACTGGAGATCACGTTCCGCAATGAAACGTGCTCAATGGCTTAAAGCGAGCAGTGATAATGTTGCTAACTCTCTCAAACACGTAAAAAACACTCCTTTGATCTTCGGTACAGCATGGGAAGTACCTCTTGAAATGGCATTATCTATGGAGCCTGCACCAGATGTAATTTATTTCATGACTGACGGTGTCGGAGGTGACGTAAATAAGGTTGCTAATGAGATGAGTGCAAAAGCGAAGGAGCTGGGAACTAAGATTAATACCATCGCGATGATGGAGCCATCGGCTCAAGGAGCGCTCACTATTCTAGCGAAAAATACTGGCGGTGCATTCACTATTGTTGAAGCTGACGGTAAGCGAAAGCAGGTCATTAAAGGTAAATAAGGAGACCTTAACTTATTTAAAGAGAAAGCTCTTGGTGTTCTTGCCATGAGCTTTTTTTATTTAAGGGCTATCGAGAAAAGAAGGTTTGGATTCTACAAGACTTTTCTATGGGGGAATCTGTTGTTCGAAGGATTAGGTTTCGCTGGGATGATTCAATTCTTCAAAGCTATTATGCTGAGCTGTGACGTAATCAGAAAAGAGCTTAGTCGTGTTAAGGAAAGTGTATTAGTTTGCTGCGTGAGCTGTAAGTGGACTTAATACAGATGCTATGTGTATTTTTTCTAAAACTGCAGACACCGTTCAAAATACTGCTAGAATTTCAGCAGCGTTTTTTTTGCTTGGTCTAAGCTTTTCTTCAGCAGATGAGAGTAATCCTAAATTCGTGAGTCTTAAAGAAGCACACGATGGAAGACTAGCTATTGATCTTAAAATTTTAAATCAGTTCAATGAGCAACCAGCTGAAACGATAGCTTTCTATACAGAGGCTAGAGATGCCATTTTAGGTGGAGAAACACATCACCATTTACCCGCTGTATGTGAGAAATTTGGAATAAAAACTATCGGAAAGGCAATGTTAGGTAGGCTGACAAGTGAAAGCGTGACTGTTAGAATACAAACTCCTCAAAAGGCTGAACTTAGTGTCATTGTAAAAAACGCGGAAGGAGAGAAAACATACTCCAGTTCACGTCCTAAAACCATTTCATTTATTAAATGTGATAAGCTGAGCCCAAACACTGATTACACATATAGTGTTATTTCTGCAGAAAAAGAAGTACTCGCTGAGGGTTCATTTACTACTCCACCTACTGCAGGCTCAAGTAAACCTTATAAAATCGCAGTTGGAGCTGACTTTCATAAAATTGGTTTGCATCGGCCAGAGCTGCTCGAGCTAGTAGAGAAGCGCGATAATCTTGCAATGATGTTGCTGGGGGATCTCTCTGTGGATGGTCGACGCACGGTTCCACTGAGGAATATTGATAATCTCTTGCGCGATGTCTCTCCAGTTTGGCAACAGTTTTCAGCAAATGTACCGACTTACGCTTCTTGGGATGATCATGATTTTTACGGAGATGACACAGGAGGTCTCTACTATAGGAAACCTGAAAACGCCATTCCTGTTGAACAAATGCGTGAAAATTGGAAGAAGATGTGGAATAATCCTGAATCGAACCTTTCTCGGAAAGGGATCTACTTTCAGACTGTTATTGGCGACACGCAAATTATCATGTTAGATACTAGATCATGTCGCGTGAATGAGGCGCGTGGGAAACTGCATTCATTTTTGGGTGAAGAACAAACGGACTGGCTGAAAAAAACACTGAAGGAATCGACTTCACCATTTATTCTTCTCAGCGGGGGAACCATGTGGACGGACTATATTTCTAACGGAAAAGATAGCTGGGGAACTTGGGATAAAGAAGGGCGAGAAGAGCTCTATAAAGTTCTAGATACGCTACAAAATAAGAAGGTACTGCTTTTCTCAGGAGATAGACACGGTGCGCACGCCTTTAGGATTGAACGGCCCAATGGGAAAGAGTACATAGAGTTTGGTGTTGGAACCTTAGGTGGTGTACCAGGCGGGGGGAAAGCATCTGATCTAAGCAAGCAGCTTTTTGCTTATCCAGGAAATGGCACATGGGCATTCAGTGAATTGGAATTCGGTTTTAGCGAGAACACACCTCATGTCACTTTTAGACTGATCGACACGGAAGAGACTATTTTAGAAGAAATAAAACTCTGAAGCTTGGTGTGGAATCAGGTTTTTCGGCTAGCTGTTTCTGCAGAGTTTGTTCAAAGCTGGTATAAAAAACAGCGACTCGGGTTCGAGTCGCTGTTTGCGTTGAAAGAGTTGAGGATTTCCGAGTCCTATTTTAAGCAAAGTATTGGATACCTGCTTTGAAGAGTGGTTGGTGTTTATCGCCAGGGATGTTCTTGGCAACATCTGTACCGCGGCGCTCAGTGTGGCCCATTTTACCGAGCACACGACCACATGGGGAAGTGATTCCTTCGATGGCGTAGAGCGAGCCGTTCGGATTGTAGCGGATATCCATGGATGGATTACCTTCTAGGTCAGTGTACTGAGTTGCGATCTGACCGTTGGCAGCGAGTTGCTTGATCTCTTCTTCAGTGGCGTAAAACTTGCCTTCGCCGTGTGAGAAAGGCACATTGTGCAAGTCGCCGACTTCGGTATTCGCCAACCATGGAGACATGTTTGAAGCGATGCGCGTGGTGGCGTAGCAAGCGATGTGGCGGCCGATGTCGTTGAAGGTGAGCGTTGGTGCACCAGGTTGCGGGTCGCGGATTTCACCGTATGGGACAAGGCCTGTTTTGATGAGTGCTTGGAAGCCATTACAGATGCCGAGGACGAGGCCGTCGCGGTTCTTGATGAGGTCCATTACCGCATCGCGAACTACAGGGTTACGAAGGACCGTGGCAATAAACTTACCTGAACCGTCTGGCTCGTCACCGGCTGAGAAGCCGCCGGGCAGCATTAGAATCTGTGATTTGTTGATTTGTTTCGCGAGAGCTGCGAGTGATTCTTCTACGTGTGCAGGGCTAAGGTTACGGAAGACTTCGATGTGAGCATCGCCGCCAGCTTCGTTGAACATTTTGGCTGAATCGTATTCAGAGTTGGTGCCAGGGAAGCAAGGAATGATGACCTTTGGCTTTGCCGTAGAAGCGAGATTGGCTGATCGACTGTTCGAAGTTTCGCTGTTGAATGAGAAGGTTTCTAGTTCGTTGTGTGCAACTTCTGTATTGGATGGGTAGGTTGATTCGAGTGAGCCTGTCCATGCGGAGAGGAGTTCTTCAATATCAAGAGTTTCACCATTTACAATGAGAGTTGGCGCTTCGACAGTTTGACCTATCTTCTGCGCATTCAGTGCGGATGGAACTTCAGAGCCAGCTTTTACTTCGATGAGGAAGTTGAAGTAGCCTTCACTGAATAGCGTGTCTTCTGCGAGTTCGATTTCAGCACCAAGTTTGTTACCGAAGCTCATCTTGGATAAACCAACAGCAACGCCGCCTTCTGCGAGACTGTGCATAGCGTTTACTTTACCTTCTACATTGATTGCGTAGAGAAGGTCAGCAATTTCCTTGAGCTTTTCAAAGTCGGGAAGCAGGTTTTCATCGCGCGGTGTAGTGACGAGATAGAGGTCGCTGCCAGCTTCTTTGAACTCGGGTGAGAGTGCGAGAGTGGTTTTTCCGGGTGCAACGGCGAATGAAACCAGTGTCGGAGGGACGTCGATGTCATTGAAGGAGCCAGACATTGAGTCTTTCCCGCCGATCGCTCCGAGGCGTAGTTCATTTTGAGCTGTGAATGCTCCGAGCAAAGCTGCGAATGGTTTACCCCAGCGCGCTGGATTGGTGCCGAGCTTTTCAAAGTATTCTTGAAGAGTGAGGCGCACATCGGAGAGGTGACCGCCTGCAGAAACAATACGACAGACAGATTCAGTCACCGCATAGAGCGCACCGTGGTATGGTGACCAAGTGGCAATGTTCGGGTTGAAGCCCCATGACATGAACGAGCAGGTTGTGGTGTTCCCTGAAATGAGAGGGATTTTTGCAACCATGGCATCAGATGGTGTGAGCTGGTGCTTGCCGCCGAATGGGTGAAGTACAGTGCCAGCACCGACTGAGCTGTCGAACTGTTCACCGAGACCTTTTTGACCACAGGAATTGAGATCGGAGAGGGCAGTGGTGAATTTTTCTTTGAGACTAGATGCTGCAGCTACGGAAGCGATTGGTTTGCCGAGTGGAGTTTCTTCCGTCGGAGCTTTGACTTCGACATTGGCGTCGAGAGTGACGCCGTTTGTGTCGAGGAATGCGCGGGAGAAATCGACAATCGTTTTGCCGCGCCAGTTGATGACGAGTCGGCCGGAGTCTGTGACGTCAGCAACCTTAACGCATTCGAGGTTTTCCTTATCACATTCAGCGAGGAAGTAATCAATAGTGGATGGATCGACGCAGATTGCCATGCGTTCTTGTGATTCAGAAATAGCTAGCTCGGTTCCGTCGAGCCCGTCGTATTTCTTGAGAACTTTATCGAGGTCGATTTCGAGTGATGGTGCGATTTCACCGATGGCAACAGAGACACCACCAGCACCGAAGTCGTTACAGATTTTGATTTTCTTGGCGAGTTCTGGATTGCGGAAAAGGCGTTGGACCTTGCGCTCGGTAGGAGCATTTCCTTTTTGGACTTCAGCAGAATTGTCGAGTGCTGTGTCGGTGTGTTCTTTTGAGGAACCTGTGGCGCCACCTACGCCATCGCGGCCTGTGCGTCCGCCGATGAGAAGGATGACATCACCATTTGCGGGAGTGCCGCGGAAGACATTTTCCTTAGGAGCTGCAGCAACAACTGCGCCGATTTCCATACGCTTTGCGACATAGTTCGGGTGGTAGACTTCGGCAACTTGACCGGTTGCGAGCCCGATTTGGTTGCCGTACGAGGAATAACCATCCGCAGCTCCTTTACAAATTTTGCGCTGTGGAAGCTTGCCTGGCATGGTGTCGGAAAATGGAGTACGCGGGTCCGCAGCACCAGTCACACGCATCGCTTGGTAGACGTAGGAACGTCCAGAGAGTGGGTCGCGGATACAGCCGCCGAGACAGGTCGCCGCACCACCGAAAGGTTCAATTTCTGTCGGATGGTTGTGAGTCTCGTTTTTGAACATGAGTAACCATTCTTGTTCTTCGCCGTCGACATCGACAGGGATGACGATAGAAGCTGCATTGATTTCTTCAGAAACTTCGACATTGTCGAGCTCACCAGTTTTGCGGAGCTCTTTCATGCCCATAAGGGCGATGTCCATGAGGCACTCTGGGCGAGAATGGATTTTTTCGCCGTAGACATCTTCGCGAGTTTCTTGGTAGCGGACATAGGCCTGCTTGACGTACTCGGTGCCGTCTTCGAAAGCGACTTCGTTGAGTCGTGTGGCGAAGGTTGTGTGGCGGCAGTGATCTGACCAATAGGTGTCGAGCATCTTGATTTCAGTGATACTCGGGTTCCGATGTTCTTCATCGCGAAAATAGCGCTGAGTGAAGATGAAGTCCTGAGCGCTCATGGCGAGGCCGAGTTCGTTGCGCTTGATGGTGAGTTCCTCGTCGGTTGCATCGCAGAACCACTCGAGGATTTCGACATCTGCAGGAGTGGTAACTTCTTGGACGAGTGATTCAGGCTGTTCCATGGAGGCTTCGCGAGAATCAACTGCATTGATCACGTAGTCTTTGATGGCGGAAAGTTGAGCATCGGAAATCGCACCTTTAAGGACGATGACTCGTGCGGAGATGACGATGGGAGCTTCTTTCTCGGTGAGGATGGTCACACATTGTGCTGCTGAATCGGCGCGTTGGTCGAACTGGCCTGGAAGGTATTCGACAGCAAAGGCTACTTCGTCGTCAGCAAGGCTGAGCTCGGAGCTTGAGGTTTCGACCTGTGGCTCGGAGAGGATCAGTTGGCTAGCTTTGGCGAAATCGTCATCGCTGAGACCGTCGATGTCGTAACGTTGGATGACGCGGACAGCTTCGAGATTAGTAAGGTTCAGATTTTCTCTGAGGTCGTGGAGTAACTCTTTGGCTGGTGAGTTAAACTCGGTCTGTTTTTCGACAAAAACGCGATGCATTGTGATGGGTGATTGTTAGTTCGAGAAAGTGGAGATTGTGTCACTTGGGGTTAGGGGAAGGAGTGACTTTGGGCAAGTGGGATTTGTGACTATTTGGAGATAGAGGACTGCTCTCTGGAGCTAGCTGATGGGGTGAAAAACGGGTTGTGGCATTTGTTAGAATTTAGTAATGCTTAGAGTATGCGTTGTTTCTTGCTAATTTTCAGCTTGCTGCTGAGTGGTGTCGGTCTGGCTGAGGAACAGGAAAAATCGGTATATGCCTTGAACAAGGAAGCTCTGGAGCGTGCTGTTAAAATCTATTTAGCGTATGAGGCTCGGCATGATGTGGAGCCGAATGTGGGGGCAGATCTCCAGCTGCCAGACAAGGCAAAGTTTCGAATGAAGAAAGGTGCTGAGTTTGACGAATGGATTTACCCGATTGCGTTAGGTTTGGAGATTAAGATCGAAGAAGAACAGCGGCGGATTGTGATTATGGCTCCGCGAGCGTGTTATGGTTGGTATTTGATTGGTACTGATGATTTGACTGTGAAAGGGTACCGAGGGGCGCAGATTCAGAAAATTTTTGACGCTTTGGATGCGCGTCGGGCGAAATTGGCAGAGAGCCCTTTAGATTAAAGATGGGACTCATGCGTTGGCTTTCGCGAAGAGGATAGAGCCTGATGCGACGATGAGGTGGAACATGCCGAAGGCGACACACATGAAAAAGTTTGCGAGATGGATAGGGTGCATGCTGCCGAAACTACTGTAGGCGACAATAGAATAAGAGAGTCCGAGTGAGAGCATGAGTATGCCTAGGAAGCGTGCAGATTTGGTGCAGTAGATGCGAATCGCGAGCAGAGCGACACCGTAGCTGGAGATCCAAATGGAGGCTGTGAATGGGAGATTTCGAATGTCGTGAAAGCCAACGATCATGCCAAAAACGAAGCCAGAAATGAGGGCGGGTGCGAGGCTACGGAAGATGTGCCGGAGCTGGGGTGTGTCGAGTTTGTGTTGGTCTTTTTTTGCCTGTTTGGAGGAAAGGAAAATACTGAGGAGCAAGGGAGTGATCGCTGCGATGAGCCAAGAGAAAACCCAAAAGCCGGTGGTGATCGGGTAGCTATTGATTGGTGTTTCGATGCCAGTTGTGATGGTGAGGCTAATTCCCCAAGTGAGTGAGACGATTCCTATGAGCAGCATGGTGGGGATGAGAATGGCTCGGTGCTGGGGAGCACGGAGCATGAGCTTCTGGATAATTTCGACGTGCTCGGGAAGTGAGTTGTTAGCTGCCATAGTGTTTCTGCTAGATACGAAAAAAGCGTTTCGGAGGAAAGCCCGAAACGCTTTGTTGATAGTAATCTCAGGGTGCGAAATTAGTCACGGCCTGATAGTGAGAGAAGAATCTGCAGCACGTACCAGAAGAGGAGGGCGACAGATGCGAAGAGGCCGAGAGAGGCTGCAACGTATTGGTTGGTTCCGTAGTGGTGGATGATGTTGCTGGTGTCGCGAAGGATTGCGACGCTAGCAAAGATGGCCATCGCAGCGCTGAATATGATACCGAGATTAAAGCCGAAGATCATGGAAGCAAAGATGAGGCCAAGGGCGATAAAGCCACCGATCATCAAGAAGCTGTTGAGGAAGGAGAAGTCCTTTTTAGTAATGAAGGCGACCGCAGTAATGCCGAGGAAGAGGGCGACTGTGATGATGCCTGCTTGACCGATGACGACAGTACTTCCGGTCATTCCTACGGCTAAATAGAGGATCGGAATAAAGATGATAGCTTCAGCGACAACGTAGAGCGCTAGGCCTGCGTATTGCATGCCGAGAGAGGTGCTGCTAGTTGCCCATTTTGAGGCAATCCATGAGACACCCATGAAGACGATGAGTACAAGCCACCAATTTCCCATCATTGGAGCGACGAGGTTGAGCATGGCTTGTGACTGCAGGAAGAAGTATTCGAGTAGAGCGAATACAGCTATGGCTCCGCCGAGGTGGGCGTAGGTTTTTCGGATAAACGCTGAGCGTGCATCGACTGGTTGTGCAGCCACGGTATATGGTGACGCATATGGATTAGATGATTCGATCATAATTATGGATGAATGTTTCTAGAAAGTTAGCAAGCTTTACCTAGACTGCAAGTGTTCTAGGGTGTTTTTGAGCTCTTAATGTTAGGCGCTACTCAGTTAGAGAGTTTACCGTTAGACGAGCTTATGAGAGAGTTAAAACTAGCGTGACGAGAGAGCGCGGTGGTAGCGGATAATACCTTCGGCGATTCCCATGGCGACACTGTGTTGGTAACTACCAGAGTGAATGATCCGGGCTTCTGTGGGATGACTCATAAAGCCTCCTTCAACAAGGACTGCAGGATGGCGCACGCTGGTGAGTACGCTGTAGCGAGCGCGTTTGATGCCGCGGTCGGGAATACTTGCGGAGCGTGTGCGCTCGAGTGTGCGTCCGTGAATAGCGGTGGCGAGTGCGATATTGGCAGAGTCTTGGTGGTTGCCTTGGCGCATGTTGTAGTCCGAGCTTTTGACACTACGGCCGTAGTGGGCGACGCCGACGGGTGAGAGTGTGAATGTCTCAATACCACGTGCTTGTCTACGTCCACCAGCATTGAAGTGAATTGAAATAAAGATTGCGTCTTTGTAGCGATTGGCGAAGTTAACGCGTTGCTGGAGTGAGAGATAGCGGTCGCTATCGCGAGTCATGATGACGTTGTAACCTTGGCGTTGGAGGATATCGCGTACGAGTCGGGCTACTTTGAGGTTATAATAAGATTCGGTTCCGTATTGGTTGACAGCTCCAGCGTCTTTACCGCCGTGGCCGGGATCGAGGATGACGGTGCGGAAGCTCCCACCTTTACTTATGTATGTGGGGCGCAGAACTGGATCGATGAGTTTTGAAAGATCAATGCGAGAGACAAGAAGCCGGCCAGAGTGCTCGACAACGGGATAACTGAGGATGAATTTCACACTATTCATCAAGCATTCTTGGCTATTTGCCGAGATCTTCATTTTCACGGACGCATTCTCAAGAATCGCCGTTTTCCCTGAGCGAATAAGTTTGCTGAAGTTGTAGAAACTTTTGATACTGCCGGCTGTGACGTACTGATGTCCACGCACGTTGACGACTTCCCAAGCCATGGCTGGCTGGGCTATCAATCCAAAGAGAATAATGATTAAGAATGTACGGAAATTCTTGAACATAAATGATCAATCGTTGCGAAATAGGTGGTAGGCTGGATGCAAAGTAGAGAGAGTTCAGGAAGGTGGCAAACTCAAAATTTTATGTTAGTTACTTGGCGGTGGACTTGTTTTCTGCTGGGTAATTGGAATCTTTGGAATGAGATTAGAGAGCTCCTTTCGGAATGTGTCATAGTCTGAGGCTGGAGCATGGAAACTTTTACGAACACTGGAGTAATGAGATGATGAAGGATTACTATTGAATGAGCTCAGTGTGAATGAACTACTAAAGTGGCTGTCGAGTAGTTGACTCGGGCGATTTGTAGTGGAATGGATCTTCACAGGAATAAGGTTAAAAAGAGGGTTTATCCGTTCATTAGCTTGTGACCACTCGAAGTAGAAATTTTCCCAAGGTACAGGAATGAAGGTATTTAGAGAGCTCGTAGGATAGCGGTATTGGATAGTGAGGTTGAGGTCTTTATAGTTATCATTAAGACCTGCATCGAATTTGACTGATTCAATACGAATGCTCGGATAGAAATCACTGAACCAGCGGTGCAGAGTTTCTTTTTTTCTGCGTTTGCTTTGACCTTGGAACCTACTGCGCAAGTATGCGGCAGCGAAATGTTTAGATGTCAGTGTCTCTTCGATGACTATGGAGTTTTTTTCTTCGCGCACTTCGCGAATAATTTGGTACACGTTGATGCTTGCGGGTGTACTCTTAACAGCAACAAGCTTTGTCGGAGTATTAGAAATAGGCAGAATGTAGTTGTTGAGCAGATTACTTGGAGGTGATGCAAGTAGGTTCAGATGTTCATGTGTGGGATCTAGAACAGGGTTGTCGTTCAACTCTGGACAATAGAGCACGATATGATTGAACTGATTTTCATCCGGTAATTCAGGACATATCTCAGTGTCGGTATTCGCTAGGGCTAGAGATGGAGAGAGCCCGATACGCTTAAGCATGTGCCAAAGTAGAAGGCTCATATCTTTGCAGTCACCTTCTTTTCCCTTGAAGGTTTTGATGGCCGGTTTTGGCATGCGCCCACGAGGGCCGAATTCAATGGCCCGGTAATTACACTGTGCTTGTACCCATTGTATACAAGCGGTGACCTGTTCTTTTTTATCTGAATGTAGAGATAGGATGTTATCTATCGCTTCATTGAGGTGCTTGTCTTCCTCAAAGCGCTCTTTAATATATTGATAGTACTCGTTGGAGATATCACTCCATGAGCGACTATTTGAGCCAATGTATATAAATGGGAAGAGTTCTTCTGAGTTGGGCATATAGTCCTCTGAATGATAGACTTTAGGATGAGAAACCCAGAAGTGTTCGGCATTTTGTGAAGAGCTATGCTTTACTCCATTTTTGATGATTTTGTGGAAATGAGAGTCTCCACTATTAATAGTGATAGCATTAATACGTTGAGGGTAAGAGGACGTCAAATAGAGTTGTTTGAAGGGGAAGTGGTCTTTTTCTGAAGAGAATGTACGTTTGGATAGAACTAATTCTATAGTAGAACCGATTTCTATGCCCACGTTTGGAATAGTTAGTTCCTTTGCTGTGTCTTCCATGTTAGATTCTTCATCGCTTATGAAGTATTCAGACACTTTACCCTTATGGGCTATAGATCCATCGGCAGCATATACTGTATGTGTATTTACAAAAATTTCTTCGTAGCTTGGATCAAAGTTGAAATGCCAGTTCTTGAAATGCTCGACACCTGAACTTGAGGTTACTTTTACTGTATAATAGTATGTGGTGGTGAGTGTCCCGTTCTTATTGAAGTCGAATGCTTTAATTGCTTTTATATAGTGTGCTGGATGGTTCGCTTCATCTGGATGAGCTATTTTTGCATTCACACGAATCCGCTGAAGTAGCTCATTTTCAACTTCGACGGGGGTAATCTGTGATCTCAGTGAACTGTGGTCACCTAGTCCCAATCGCGCAGAAGCGATGCTATACATTTCTTGTACATTACTATCTTCTGGGTATTTTTGATTGAGAGTTGAGAGCAAGTTGTATGCCTCGAGATGGGAGCCCTTTGATCGTAGAATTCTTGCCTCAGTAAGCTGTGGCGCAATAGCATTGGGCGTAAGCTTTTGCAGCTTTTTTACCCATTGCATAGCTAGTTCGTATTGTTCTTGTTCCTCATGTACTTCGATGAGTAGTTCAATCGCTGGCTCATTTTTAGGAGATTCATTGATGAGCAGTGTAAGGATCTCAATGGCTTCTAGGTATTCTTTATTTGAGCGAAGCATAGATGCCATCCATCGTTTCATTTTCGGTGAGGGATATAGCTTAGTGTATCGTCTCATGAAGTCGGCACCTCTTTGGTGCTCATGCGCATCGAGCAAGGCGTTAAGAAAATCCAGAAGGTCGTCGTCGTCTTGATATTTCGACAGGAATAAGTCCTCATAGATCTTGAAAGCCTTTTCGGTCTGGTTTAGCTGCACGAGAATGTAAGCTTTGAGAGCGCGGACTTCGAGATTACTGGGGGAGGTTTTTATTACAGTGTTCGCTGTTGATAGTGCGCTTGAATATCTGTCAGAGGCTGTAAAGCTTCGAATCCAATTAGCGCCGTACACTGAGTCTTTGGGAACCAGTCGATGAGCTTCAGCAAAGCATTTTTCGGCTTCATGGTAATGCTGCACCTTATATGCGTAGAGGCCGATTTGGTTAATATTGTGTGCGATCTGCTTATTGGTCTCCGAGGATAGTTCTTTGGTCAGGTCTGCAGAAGTCCAATTGAAGTGAGTCCAGAAGCTATCAGCAGGGGGTATTTTTTTAGGTGAGAGAGCCCATGCAGAATGCACACAAATTTTTCCCTGATGCTGGGAGATGTCTACCCTACAATACCAAAGCTCATCATTACTAGTGTATGTAAAGCTGTACTGCTTCACTGTATTCTGAGAGATGATTTTTTGCCCGAGGTATTCTAGTGATGCATGGTTTGGAGGGATTTTTTCAATATTGAGACAACCGTATATGATAGTTTCATCCGATAAATTGAGCCCTTCAACATCAGCTAAGAATACTACGCCGCCATCATTGTCATCACCTTGATAGCCAGCGCTCGCATTCGGGTAGTCATCGTCAAGAGTGAGATAGGGTGAAGCATTTAATTTTGATAATTGAATCGAAATGCCAAGTTCTGGTAATTGAATGTCTTGGTGTTTAGTTGGCGGACTGGATGATTGCTCAATTCGGTTCTCAGGATCGAGTATTGTGAAACAGTCTAAGATCATTTTGTTTTTTTCATGCAGTTTCTTTTCCTCTGCATGTGTAGACCATAGGAGGATTTGGTAGGCTCGACCATTTGAGATCAGGCTGTTGGGGCGATAAGTGATTTTATTGTTATTTAAATTCACTTTGCATGTGCTCGAATAAATAGTTCCAGCTGGGTGGGGGATTTCATGGGGGGCAGAGAGTTTAAAATTAGTGGAGTTAGCTTCGATGTTAGAGATGACTAGATCATTTAGTTGAGAACCGTCTTTAAAAATTTGATGGGGGTCTTCCTCCACTGTGATAACGCAATAGACGTTGCTGTGTTTAAAGCGGATCGCGAAGCACGCACCTTCTGGGACAAAGCTTTCCGGCATAGGGAGCGTGGAGTTTTTAGGCAAAGAAATCGTGAAGTTCTCTCGCTCGAAAGTGAAATTTGTTTGGAGAGCAGGTTCCTCCTTCTTAAACATTTTAAGAAAGAGTTGACTTAGTTTTGGTGGTGAATGCTTAGCTGAATTTAGCTTTTTTACATCTGTAGACTTGGCTGGAGTAGGGGAAGACTTTGCTGCTGATGAGAGGTTTTCTAGTTTCTGATGGAGTAACTTGATATCGTGCTCTTTTTGAACGAGCAGTTCGGTAGCTTTTTTATGGGCGATTTGTAGCTCATTGATGTTCACCTGATAGGGGTTTGACGGTATTGTGGTGACTTTCTGAGCTGGATCGGTGTTTGTTTTCTGTTGTGTGAAAATTAGCGTAAGAAGGGTCCCTAATAACATAAAACTACAGTTTTTAGCTATTGTGGGCATTTTTAGGCATAGAGCTAAAAAAATGAGAAAGAGTAAAATAAAGGCAATGAGAGCAATAGACATAGGGTACCGTGAACTTGTGTGATTTTTTATAGCGTCAATAGTGCCAATGCAATCGAGGAATTTATTTAGGCTTTATTGACAGTTGCGGTTCAAAGCCTACGTTTTAAAGAACGATAGCAGACAAGCTAAAATTGATATGCTATCAAACGAGCAGATGGATAATACGGACGAGGACAAAGAGCGTGATGACGCATTGAAACAAAGCTTCGCAAAAACTCGCAAGAGCTTGATTGCGCGTCTTGATAACTGGGAAGATCAGCGGACTTGGGACGAATTTTACCAGACGTATTGGAGGCTCATCTATTCTGTTGCCATCAAGAGTGGTTTGCGCTCGGAGGAGGCATTCGACTGTGTGCAAGAGACAATTTTATCTATCGCGAAGCAGTCTAAGAAAAAGCTCTACGACCCAAAGCAAGGGTCGTTTAAATCATGGTTGATGAATATGACGCGTTGGCGGATCAATGATCAGTTTCGTAAACGCAAGAAGGACACTGCGATGTCTGGAGGTGCGGGAGATGATGATCGGAAGACTGCGATTATTGATCGGGTCGAGGATCCCAATGGGGAGGTGTTAGATCGCTTATGGGAGGTCGAGTGGAAGAAAAATATAGCGGATGCGGCCTTGGCTCGGGTGAAGAGTCAAGTGTCTCCTAAGCAATATCAGATCTTTGATTATTATGTGATCAAGCAGTGGGACGCGAAAAAAGTGCAAGATCATCTCGGCGTGAGTATGGCTCAAGTGTATTTGGCAAAGCATCGCGTCGGGGCTGTGTTAAAGAAAGAGCTGGCAAAGCTCGATGACGATGACGAGTAAGCCCATATTAGAAGTTCACATTCCAGATCATGAGGTTCTGCGCAAGATTGGCGGAGGAGCTTATGGAGAGGTGTGGCTAGCACGAGGGGTGACTGGAGCTTGGCGCGCTGTAAAAGTAGTCTGGCGAGAAGATTTTGATGATGAGCGTGGGTTCGAGCGTGAATTTGAAGGGATTCTGAAATATGAACCCATATCGAGGGATCATCCTGGCTTGGTAAATATTTTACACGTTGGTCGCAGTAAGGAGGGCCAATCACAGTTCTATTACTATGTGATGGAGCTTGGGGATGATTTTCATACAGGAGTGGAAATTAATCCGGTGGAGTACGAAGCGCGAACCTTGCGGTCAGACTTAGTGACTGCAGGTGGTGAGCCTTTAGATATAGATTTTTGTCTCGATGTCGCTTTTCGACTATCTGATGCATTAGCGTACTTGCACGAGCGCGATTTAGCACACCGCGATGTGAAACCCTCTAATGTCATTTTTGTTGGGGGGAAAGCGAAACTTGCTGATATTGGTTTGGTCGCGGTGAGAGATCAACGGACTTTTGTAGGGACGGAGGGATTTGTTCCACCAGAAGGTCCTGGGTCCTCGCAAGCTGATTTATACAGTTTAGGGAAGGTACTCTACGAGATGGTGACGGGGAAGGATCGTCTTCAATTCCCTGAGCTGCCTGATGAATTGCCGCAAGGGTCAAAGCGTAAGTTGTGGCTCGAGATGAATCAGGTGATATGTGATATCTGTGAGCCGAAACAGGCAAAGAGAACGATAACTACTGCACCTGAGTTGGCTGAAACATTTCAACGCCTGCAGCAAGGTAAGAAAGTTCGCAAAAAGCGGGGAAAGATTTTTGCTAAAGGCATTGCAGCGTGCTTGGTAGTGGCAGCACTTGCTGGGGGAGTGCAGTTTTTGCTGTCGGTGCAAAAGAAAAAAAATGCGGCAAGGCTGGCGATCGAGGTAGTGGAGTCGGTGGAGGCTGTTGAGAATTCTAACAGGCCAGAGAACGAGATTTGTTCGCTAAAAGTAGTTACTTATCCTCCTTATGCGAAAGTGTACGAAAATGGGGTATTATTGGAGGAGGGCACGCCAACGGATTTTCGCGATTTTGAACCTGGAGAAGTGGTGACTTATCGCTTTGAGTTAGATGGTTACAAGACTCTGGAGAAGAACTACACTGTGCCAGATGCTAAGATTAGAGTGATTGAAGAAACTCTGAGTGTATATCGCCCGCCGGTGCAAAATCTAATTTGGACTGACCCCTTAGGGGAAAATTATTCACCACGTGATGGATATCACATTTCAGGTTTTGTGCGGCGTTCCGCATTTGAACAATTTAAGCGGATGAGCAAAACATCTCCACCTCATCAATATACGCCTTTTAGTGAGAGCGGTGAGAGTATTCAAATTGTTCTGACCAATGAAGCTACGGCTGAGAGTTACGCTGAATGGCTCGAACGTTTGGCGCGTAGGAAAGGCTTGTTAGGCGAGCACCAGATGATGACTCACGAGTTAGATCCTGATCTACTTGCGGCGAATTATACTGGGAGTGGAAATTCTGAGGAGAAGTTGCCGATGCGTATGATTGTGAAGGATATTCCTTATTCGACGGTTGCTTTAACGAGTGAACCAGAGGGGGCGCGCGTATATGTGAATAAGCGCTGGGTGGGATCGACTCCCATCGAGTTGAAGCGTATCCGGCCGGGGATGATTCAGGTGGAGCTGCGCGCGGAAGGCTACAAGAAGTTTCAAAAGACATACAAAGTCGGGGAAGGCGGGAAGCGTGAATTGTTTGCTGAACTAAAACCAAATGATGGACTTATTTTTGGTGAGCAATGGAAGAATAGTTTGGGAATGCCGCTGGTCCCTATCCGTGAAGGGTTCATGGCTGCAGCGTGGGAGACACGGGTAGATGATTACGCCGTTTTCTTGAAAGAGACTGGGCATAAGCCACCAAGAGGTGCGGGCTACAGTCAGGCTGGGGACCATCCAGTTGTAGGGGTGAACCTTGGGGATGCTGAGGCATTTTGTGCGTGGTTGACCAAACGGGAATTAGCGGATGAACGCATCAGCGAGGGACATCGTTATAAGATTCCTTCAGATCTCGAATGGAGTGAGCTCGCGGGTTTATTTGAAGATCCAGAGGCGTCGCCATCAGATCGGGATTTAGAGGCTCAAAACACGCCTGATTTAGCGGAAGCTTATTTCTGGGATGGAGATTTCCCGCCTGTGGATGTGGTGGCGAACTTGGCTGATGAGTCTGCTGCGCTTGCAGTGGGTGTTTCCAAAAGCCGTACGATTGATGGCTATGAAGATGGTTACGAAAAGACGGCACCGGTAGGGAGTTTCCAAGCAAACCAAGACGGATTATATGATCTCTGTGGAAATGTATATGAGTGGGTGTCGACTCCGTACAATGAAGGTCAAGACTTGGCTGTGGTTCGAGGTGGTAGCTGGGCGAGCTTTTCAAAGAGTCATTTGCGTGTTTGGTCGAGGTTTCTCATTTCCAAGTCACTGCGTGCGAACCAATTTGGATTTCGAGTCATATTGGTCGATGAGTCACAGAAAACGGAATAAGAACTATGGTTGAAATTACTACTACCTATGAAGGGCAGCTGCGCTGCAAATCGACTCACGGGCCATCTGGTCAAACATTAGAGACAGATGCACCTGTAGATAATCATGGCAAAGGGGAAAGCTTTTCTCCAACTGACCTCGTTGCGACGGCCTTGGGGAATTGTATGCTTACAATCATTGGTATAGTAGCGCAAGGGCGTGACATCCCAATGGATGGACTCAAGGTGACAGTGCAGAAGGAAATGTCAGCAGATTTGCCACGTCGAATCATAAAGTTATCTGTTAGAATTGAAATTCCTATTGAGGAAGATTCTCCGTTGAAAGATATTTTTATTAATGCGGCGATGACCTGCCCTGTACATAAAAGCCTACACCCAGACATCGAGATCCCGATTGAATGGGTGTGGCAGTAGGGCGCTACTTATCAAGACGGCTGCCGATGAAGTCGGTAAGGTAATCGGGGGTGAGGACTTCGCGCGTGACGTGTGGGTTCTCGTCGTTTGGCGCGTAGAGAACGTTTACTGGTATGGCGGAGCGATCTAATGCGTGAATAGCCTGAGTGGCCTGTGGGTTCTTTTTCGTCATGTCCGCTTTGAGGGTGACGATACCATTGTCATGGAAGAATTTACGGGTGGCAGCGGTGTAGGCTGCGGCTTTATTGGTTTGGCAGGTGAGACACCATTTGGCTGTGAAGTCGACAAAGACAGGAGTGCCAGCGGCGCGTAGTTCAGCTTCTAACTCAGGAGTCCATTTCTGCCAGTCGAGTTCAGGAACTGCAGCTTCTGCGGCAGCAACTTCTGGGTCTTCGGCTTTTGGTGGCATAGCCATCCAGAATCCTGCAAGTAAGGTAAGCAGAGCGAGCACTTTAGCAGTGAGCTGAGTTTGTTTCTTTTTCGCCGGCGTATTCCAGCGACCGTAGATCCATGCGGAAAGGGCGATGAGTGTAGCACCTAACATGATAGCGAGTCCCTTTTGACCGACATCGCCAATCTGACCGTTATAGATCCAGATGAGGTATCCGACGGTAGCGAAAAGGAGAAAGGACATACCTTGTTTGAAGGATTCCATCCAAGCGCCAGGACGCGGGAGTTTATTGACCAAACTCGGGAAGAAGGAAAGGGTGATGTAGGGGAGTGCGAGGCCTATACCCATCATTAGCAATGCGAGGAAAAAGAGTGGACCCTCGAAATTCCATGCGGCGCCGATTGCTGGCCCGAGGAATGGAGCTGAACAAGGAGTGGCGATGACGACTGCGAGAACTCCTGAGAAGAAGGAGCCTGACACCCCTTCTTTTTGGGTGAGCTTGCCGCCGACGCTGGTGGCGCGAGCGCCAATTTCGAAGAGACCAGCCATGCTGAGAGCGAGTAGGAGCATGACGATCATGAGGATGAAGACGACCCATGGTTCTTGCAGCTGCGCACCCAAGGTTGTGGTAGCTTTCAGTGGGTAGAGAGCAGCGGCTAGAGCTAAGAAACTGAGTAAGACTCCAGCGGTAAACGCGAGTCCGTGGAGTTTGATTTTTGCGGAATCTTCGCCGGCTTGTTGGACGAAGCCCATGATTTTGAGGCCGATCACCGGGAACACGCAGGGCATGAGGTTGAGAATGAGACCACCAAGAAGAAGTGAGCCGAGGACGACTGGAACGCCCATGTCGGAGCCAGGTTCATCAAGTTGTTTGACGGGTTGTGATTCAGCGGAGACCGTTGGAGTAGTAGCGCTGGAAATTTCACCAAAGGGGACATCGATCCAGAATGCTTTGTGCTCCGAGCCTTTGAATGTATTAGGAGAATAGAGAATACCGCGTAGGTTCTCTAGTTCCGGGCCGGCTTCGCCGCCTAGTTTATTGCCTTGGTTTCTTTTGCCTTTGAAGTGGGTTGTGCCGTCAATGTGTTCTTTATGGCGCGGGCTTTGGAGGTCGATTTGTTTGTCGTATTCGAAGAAGAGAGTTCCTTTTGGGAGGTCTCCCGTGATCGCTAAAGTGATCCATTCGTCGTTTTCTTGAGCAGAAACTTGGAGGTTGACTGGGAGTTCTTTGCTAGGAAAGTGCTCGAGTTTGTATTGTCCGACTTTGTTGTATTCTGCATTTTTTACCGAAGTGTCGGCAATGGTGAGGGAAAAGGTGAGTTCTTTGCCATTGGGAGGGAGACAGCTGGAGTCGTCGCAGACTTGCCAGGAGCTATCTGCGACGAGTTCGACAGGACCGTCCGGGGCATTTTCGGGAACGGTGATGGAGGTGAGGAAGTAGTTTGTACCTTCGTAGCCGTAGACTTGCGCACCAGCAAATGAGAATTCGTGTGGCGCTGGGAATTGAAGGTCACCTGCAGACCAAGATTGTGGGAGTTTCCATTCGACTTCGGGAATAATGGAATGGCCGATGCCGTCGTTAATGAAGTAGGAATGCCAGCCTTTGTCATGGGTGAGTTCGAGAGCAATTGTAAATGTTTGTCCTGGGGTGACGGAGGTGAATTCAGGGATAATTGCGGCTTGAGTTTTTGGCTTTCCAAACTGTGCGAGTAGTTGGGATTGGAGCCCGAGAGCGAGCGAAAGGAGTGCGATGAGCAATGGCTTAGTCATAAAATAATGATGGTTTCTGCAAGCAATGACGTTCGCTTGTTGGTCATAGGAGGCATTAGGAGGGGGAAGTTATTCCCTAGGAATTTTTTCTGAGGAAATGAAAAAGGCATCTCGAGGTGAGATGCCTTTTGAAAAATAGAGGAACGGAGGGACTAGCGGTATTGCTTGTCCTTTTCGTTACCAACGGCGTAGCCACCTGCGCCACCTACTGCGGCTCCGATAGCTGCACCTTCAGCAGTGCTGCCGGATTGGTGACCAATAATGCCGCCTGCTAGAGCTCCGAGAGCTGCGCCTGTTGCTGCGTTAGATTGAGCGTGATTTTGTGGCTGGCAGCTGGTGAATGCTGCGGCGGAAGCGATGGCTGCGGATATAGTGATTAATTTTCTCATGGTTTATATTTATTGCTGAGGTTTTTAGCATTCTAACAATGAATTAGCAGGCTGCAAGTTTATTGAGGATAGAATGGATGAGTGGTGGGCCGTGGTAGATGAAGCCGGTGTAGAGCTGGATGAGTTTAGCTCCGGCATCGAGTTTTTCGATTGCGTCGTCTGCTGTCATGATGCCTCCGACGCCGATGATTGGAATTTGTTCACCGAGATGGGAGTAGAAGGCTTGGATGACTTCGGTCGATTTCTGCGTGACTGGTTTGCCGGAGAGTCCACCAGCTTGTTGTGCGTAGGGTTTGCCGATGACAGGGTCGCGGCTGATGGTGGTGTTGGTAGCGATTAGGCCGTCGAGTCCACCTTCGAGAAAGACTTTAGAAAGTTCAGCAATTTGGGCTTCACCCATGTCGGGAGCTACTTTGAGGGCGATAGGCATGTGGATGCCAGTTTGTTCAATGAGTTGAGCTTGCTCCTGCTTTAGAGCATCGAGCAGGCGAGCGGTGTCATCGGCCGCTTGAAGGTCGCGGAGTCCTGGTGTGTTAGGTGATGAGATGTTGACGGTGACGTAGTCTGCAATGCCCCAGCAGCCTCGGAGTGCCGCAATATAATCGTCGACGGCTTGTTCATTGGGAGTGACTTTGTTTTTGCCAATATTGAAGCCCACGATGCCACGGAAGGTTTTGGCTGAGCGTACATTTTCGACTCCTTGTTCGATACCAACGTTATTGAATCCCATGCGATTGATGATGGCTTCTTCTTCGATGATGCGGAATAGGCGCGGCTTAGGGTTTCCGGGTTGTGGCTTTGGAGTGATAGTGCCGATTTCAACGGAGCCAAATCCTAGGCGCCCTAGTGCATCGATGGTAGAGCCTTCTTTATCAAGACCGGCAGCGAGGCCGACAGGGTTGGGGAAGGTGAGGCCCATGCATTCCACGGGTTGTGCTTTGGGTAATTTTCCTGCGACAAGTTTGAGAATTCCGGAGGATTCGGATTTACGGAGGAGATCGAGGGAAAGGTGGTGCGCATCTTCGGCATCGAGTTTGAAGAGGAGGTCTCGCACGAAATTATATTGGCCGCTGGTCATTAACTGGCTATTAGCGAGAGTAGACAAGTTGGTCAATAGTCATTGGAGGCATAGCTAGCTTGCATGGTGGACCCTTTTTATTGTTTAGTTGAGCTTTCCACACTCTTGACCCAGTGCACTTGACCCGCTATGCAGCTGGCATGTCCGAGCTTCCGAAAGCGTACGAACCACAAGAGGTTGAAAAGAACTGGTACCAACAATGGTTGGATAACAAATGTTTCCATGCAGATCCTGCGTCTAACAAGGATGCGTATTCGATTGTGATTCCACCACCCAATGTCACTGGAATCCTTCACCTCGGGCACGTCTTGAACAATTCGATTCAAGATATTTTAGCGCGCCGTGCTCGTCAGCAAGGGAAAGAAGTTCTCTGGCTTCCGGGGACTGATCACGCAGGTATTGCAACTCAAACAAAGGTTGAGAAGCAAGTGCGCGAAGAAGAAGGAACGACTCGTCGCGAACTCGGCCGTGAAGAATTTCTTAAGCGTGTTTGGACTTGGAAGGAGAAGCACGGTGGAATCATTATCAATCAGCTGAAGCGTCTCGGTTGTTCCTGTGACTGGGATCGCGAGCGGTTCACGATGGATGAAGATTACTCGCAGCAGGTTTCTCAAGTTTTTGTTGATCTCTTCAATGAAGGTCTGATTTATCGTGGCAAGCGCATGGTGAACTGGTGTCCAGTTTCCTTGACGGCTCTTTCCGATGAGGAGGTGATCATGAAACCTAAAAAGTCGAAGCTCTATTTCATGAAGTATGAGTTAGTCGATGAGCCTGGAAAGTTCTTAGAAATTTCCACGACACGCCCAGAGACTTTGATGGGTGATATCGCAGTTGCGGTGAATCCAGAAGATGAACGCTTTAAGCATTTGGTAGGTAAAAAGGTTCGCCGGCCATTCCCGGAGGCTGAGATCCCAGTGATCGCAGATGATCACGTGGATGTAGAGTTTGGTACTGGGTGTTTAAAAATCACACCAGCACACGACAAAGCAGATTTTGAAATTGGTGAACGCCATAATCTTGAGATTATTGATGTGCTTCACCCAGATGGCCGCGTGAATTGCCCGGATGTTCCTGAGCTCGATGGTCTGGATCGGTTTGAAGCACGCCGCAAAGCCGCTGCAATGCTCGAGGAGCGCGGTCTTTTAATTAAGGTCGAAGAATATGAAAACAATGTAGGTTACTCTGAGCGTGCGGATGTGGTGATTGAACCTCGCATTTCGATGCAGTGGTTTTTGAAATACCCAGCAATAGAGGAAGCAACCGATGCGGTGGCGAACGGTGAGATTACTTTCCGTCCTGAGCGCTGGCAGAAGACCTATGCGCACTGGATGGGGAACCTGCAAGATTGGTGTATTAGTCGTCAACTTTGGTGGGGACACCAGATTCCTGTATGGTATCGGAAAGAGAAAGCATTTGAGCTTCGCGAAAAGGAGAGCCTAGATATCGCTGATTTGGAGTCGGGTGATATTTATGTGGGTACAGACGCGCCAGCAGAAGGCGAGTGGGAGCGTGACGAGGATGTGATGGACACTTGGTTCAGCTCATGGCTCTGGCCGTTTGCTACAATGAACGACGAGGTTCGTTCGAAGTTTTACCCTACGACAGACCTCGTGACTGGGCCTGATATTATTTTCTTCTGGGTCGCTCGTATGATCATGGCTGGTTACCGTTTCGAAGGAAAGCTGCCGTTTAAGAATGTATTTTTCACATCGATCATCCGTGATCTACAAGGCCGTAAGATGAGTAAATCATTGGGCAATTCCCCAGATCCGATTGATCTGATGGATAAGTACGGTGCTGATGGATTACGCTTTGGCTTGATGCGGATTGCTCCAGTTGGGGCGGACGTGAAGTTCGATGAATCTCAGGTGGAGGAAGGTCGTAACTTCGCGAATAAAATCTACAATGCTTGTCGTTTCCGCCAAATGCAGGAAAGCGACGGTAGTGAGTTAGAAATCTCTGCTGACCTGCCGAGTTACTCGATTGATATTTTAGCGAAGCTCGACAAGCTTGGAGCAGATTTAGAGGTGGCGTATGGCAAGTACCGTTTCAACGACTTGACCCAACACCTTTACGAATTTTTCTGGACTGAGTACTGTGATAAATTCCTCGAAGCTGCGAAGTTTGATTTCCGCTCTGGCGATGAAACGGCGAAGCAGCAAACTCTGGGAGTGATCGATTTAGTAATGAGTCGTTACCTTGCATATTTACATCCATTCATGCCACATATCACCGAGGAGCTCAGTTCCAAGATGGGGTATCTAGCTGAAGGTGAGTTCTTGATGAATAAGATGGTAGACACGACTCCTGTTCTATCTGCGCTTCCTGATGATGTAATTCAGAAGGGGCAAGAAATTGCGAATGCCTTGTATGAAACAGCTGGAAAGCTGAGGAACCTAAAGTCAGAGTACAACTTAGCAGCCAGTAAGGATGTGAAGTTTGTAGGTAAGCCGGTTGCTAATTGGGTTGCGGCTGAGTGTGATACATTGGCTACTTTAGTAGGGGCTAAGCAAATCGATCTCCAAGCTGAATACGACGCACCTCAAGGTACGCCTGCAGCGGTCACAGGCTTCGGTGAAATGTATATGCCACTCGAAGGTTTGATCGATATGGATGCTGAAAAAGCGCGTCTCGACAAGGAGATTGAAAAGGTCGGGAAAGAGGTGGAGAAAGCTGGCAAAAAGCTGAGTAATCCAAACTTTGTCGATCGTGCTAAAGCTGAAGTCGTCGCGAAAGAACGCGAACGTCTAGCTGAGTGGGAAGGTAAGCTGGCACAACTTCAAGAGATGCGTGCAGCTCTCGCTTAAAATTATTAAGGGAAATTAAGTTTTTCTAATGGTGGCCACTTTCATGCTTGTCGTGCAAGTGGCCTCTTCGTATCCATACCTACTGTCGTTTGTCACTATTGTCTAAATTAAAGTATCAGCACTTCATGGATATAAATGGAATTACAACTTCGCAAATCGAACTGTTAGAGGCTGCGGGCTATCTGGATGTGAGTGCATTTCAATCTGTCAGTGCTGAGGAGATGCATCATGAGCTAAAGCGAGCGAATGGGATGTTAGCGATTGTTGAACGTGTTCCTGAGCTAGAAGTCATTGAGTCGTGGCGGCGGCAGGTGGTCGGCGGCGGGGATGAGTCTGTGAAGGCTAAGCAAGTGGAGGCCGTAACGAGTAGTGAGGAGAGAGAAGGAATTTCGCGAGATGTGGAAGGGACTGAACTCCCAGTAGCTCAACCTCTTTCCAGGAAGTTTATTGCACGGCATCAGATTGCTGTAGAGCAATTACCTCGGCTAGTGGATACGCGTCCGGCTAGTGATCTTAAAAATAAGGCCGAACTTCCGAATCATACGCCACCATTAGTGGAAAGAACATCGAATTTTCAAAAAGAGGAGATCGAAAAGGAGAAGCTTCGTTCGATAGATGAAGCTCGTAGAGAGAAGATTTCGGTGAGTGCGCTACCAAAGAAGAATGGCGAGATAGACCGGACGAAAGTTGTAAAACCTGAAACGAATGAGGGAGTGAACCCGAATTCGCGAAACTATGTACGTGGTGTGTTACATAATGATCAGATTGGTACGAGCTTTGGAGCATATGCATTCGTGTCTACTATCCTGCTGGTTATTCTTTCGTTAGCCCCAATAGTGTACATCGTTTTGAATCCGCAATCATACATGTTTGGCTTGCTTACTCCAGCACTGTGGATAGTTGCTATTTCGCTCTATCTGAGCTCTGCGAGAAAGACGACCTGCCCGGTGTGCCGTCAGCGTCAATTTGTTCCTAAATCCTGTCTTAAGCACAATAAAGCGCATCACATTCGCGGTCTTGGTCACATGTTGCCGACAGCGATACACTTGATCTGTTTTCGGTGGTTTCGTTGCGTGTTTTGTGGGACATCGATTCGAGTGAAAGAGTAAAATCGTTCCCTTGCCAAGCGGCGAGGATTTCACTAGCGTTCGCTCATGTATCGACGCGGGTTTTCAGTACTTCAGACTATCATAGGGATATTGATAGTTCTTTCGCTAGTGAGTATGGCTACGCATACGGTTCTCTCGTGGATACCGCGGAATTTACAGTCCGTTGATTCAGCTCAAGTGTCTGAGGAAACGCAGTTTGTTGATCTGAAGGAGCGCCTTAGGAAAGCGGTGGAAGAGAGTTATCCTGTGGAAATCACAGAGGCTGAATTGAATCAATACATTGAAGAGAAACTGACATTGACACAGTCTCCTATAGTTGATGATTTTGTACAAATAAATGGCGTGTATGTCGACCTTTTGCCTAACCTGATAGAGATAACAATCGAGCGCACTTTTGATTATCCAAGTAATGTAGAAGATGATGGATCGAAGAAGCTAGGCTTCTTACCCTTTACTCAAACCGTTACTATGCAATTGAAAGTACATTCGGAACTCGATTCGGATGGAGCGGTGAAGACTATGGTCGAGTTCCCTGGAGGTTCCTTTGGGCGTGCTCCAGCTCCTGGGATGTTGGTCATTTTGGTGAAACCGAGCTATGATGTATTGGCCGATTTTTTTGCGGAGGAGCTTGATTTAGGATACCGACAGATGACTTATGTGACGGTTGAAGATGGAGTGATTAAGTTAGACCCACGACCGTTAGGTTCTGAACAGCCATGAAAAAGCGTTCTACCGTTTTTATCTACATTGTAGGAATGCTCTGCTGCTTTCAGGGGATTTTGTTCGCGCAGTCTAGAGCTCAGGTTGTGGGTGAAGATCTTACTCCCGGAGTTCAAAGAAATACCTCTGAAATTAAATCTCGAAAGATTGTGGTAAAAGGGGAGAACACACAAATGCGCATGGCCGTGTCCTCGATTGCTAATGAAATTGCTGAGAGTTTAAGGGGGCTGTTAGGTGAAGAGGATGATTTCCAAGATGGCCGTACTATCTATATCGAACTGTCGAGTTCTTCAGGCAGCCTAAAAGTTCGTCCACGCGTGAAGCCATTTGAGCGTTCAGATTTATTTATTGAACTTTTGGTAAACACGCGTACGCAAGTCGATCGCGATGTGTTGGCGCATGGAGTCATTGAAGTATTGCTGTACCGACGTGGTTTAGCTGAAGTAAATTCGCTGGAAGATGATCAGATGATTTCAGTGCCGACTTGGCTGAGTATCGGCTTGTTAGAAGCTTCTAAATGGAAAGAAGACTCATCAAAACGGCAGGTTTATGAGCATTTATTGAAACGTCCTGATTTATTTACATTAGACCAGACACTTAGTGCATCTGGCATGGAAGTGCGAAATTTCGACTCGACGAATAATACCTTTTTCAAAGCTTCATCATGCGCCTTGGTGCTCTCAATGTTGAATCAGGATAATGGCAAGGAAGGGATGCGCGAGTTTATCGATGACGTAGCATTATTCGAAGGCGACATCTCTGAACTTATTCGTAGACATTTCCCCTTGGTGAATACTGGAGCAAACGGAATCCATAAAATGTGGAGTTTGCAGATAGCATCAATGGCTGCACCGAAAATGACAGAGAGTCTCACAATGCAGGAAAGTGATGAGAAGCTGACAGAGTTATTGCGTTTTACGATTTCTGATGAAGAGGGAAATTCGAAGTTAGTGCCCATCTCTGATTATGCATTACTTACTGGTTTAACTACCAAGCAGAAGGTGCTGGCGGTGGACGCAATGCGACAAGGGGTGATCCAGTTAAGTAATCGATGTCATCCGATCTATCGTCCATTGTTGCTGGAGTACATTTCGATCTCGGGGAGTATCGTTGCCGGTGAAAACGATGACATTGAAGAACGCTTGAATGCGTTGGCGGTTCAGCGGCAAAATATTCTCGTCGCAGATGAGCGATGTCGCGATTATTTAGATTGGTACCAGATCACGCGTGCCCACAGCGTTACTGGTGATTTTTCTGGCTACATGAGATTGAAAGAGCGTCTAGCAATGGAAAGAGAGCAATCAAAAGATGAGAGCATCGATACTTATCTAGACAAGGTTCAGACGATTATGGAGCACTAGTCTTTGCTAGTGCTTAAGCAAAGAGTTAGAATCGCTCCGGGATCCAATTTCTATTTTTAATCGCAGCGTCCACATCGTAGGCATCTTCTTGATCGGGTTCAGGTAGAACAATCGTTTCTTGTTTGATCTTTTGATAAGGGATCGAATTTAAGAGGTGTGAGATACAGTTGAGTCTGGCTTTCTTTTTGTTATTAGAATTTACCAGATGCCAAGGAGCCCAGTGGGTGTCGGTGGCGGCGAGCATTTGGTCGCGTGCGCGGGAATAGGCATACCATGAGCGCCTGGACTCCAAGTCCATAGGGCTGAGTTTCCAGCGGCGGCTGGGATCATGGATGCGTTTAAGGAAGCGTTTTTCTTGTTTCTCGTTACTGACATTAAGCCAATATTTGATGAGAATGACACCTTGATCGACTAAGCTACGTTCAAAATCTGGAACGGTGCGTAAGAAGTCAGAATGTTCTTTCGCTGTGCAGAAGCCCATGACTTTTTCGACTCCAGCACGATTATACCAACTGCGATCGAAGAGGACAACTTCTCCGGCAGCGGGGAGATGAGCGATGTAGCGTTGGAGATAGATTTGTGACTTTTCTCTATCATTGGGAGCAGGGAGGGCAACGGTACGAAATACGCGTGGGCTTACGCGTTCGGTGATGCGTTTGATGACTCCGCCTTTCCCAGCGGCATCGCGTCCTTCAAAAATGATGACTACGCGTAAACCTTGGGTAACCACCCAGTGCTGTAGGTGGACGAGTTCAGTTTGAAGCGTTTTGAGGGTTTCGTTGTACTGTGATTTTGACAGCTTTTTATTGTTAGATTTCGACATTTTGATAGCTTGTAAGAGAGGTAGCTTACAATAGCATGTCGAAGAGGGGAATGTAGAAGTGTCGTGTTATTCGAGAAAAGCGGGCGCACTATTCGGTTCAGGGTAGAGAAATTCTTTCCCTTCGTAGTTTCGCAGAACAACTTGATTGTCGGTATGTTGCACGACGTAGTTAGGATTTACAGGGATCTTACCGCCGCCACCAGGGCCGTCGATGACGTATTGGGGGATGGCGTATCCTGATGTGTGTCCGCGAAGGCCTTCGATAATTTCAAGTCCCTTGCTGACTGAAGTACGGAGATGAGAGGAGCCTTCGATTAGGTCACATTGGTAGAGGTAGTATGGCTTCACGCGACACATGAGTAGTTTATGTACGAGTGCGCGCTGGGTGATGACATCGTCATTCACGCCTTTGAGTAATACAGATTGGTTACCGAGCGGGATACCAGCTTCGGCGAGTCGAATGAGCCCTTGTTGAACTTCTGTGGTGAGCTCTTTGGGGTGATTGCTGTGAATAGAAATGAAAAGTGGATGGTGTTTTTTAAGCATTTCACAGAGCTCAGGTGTGATGCGCTGAGGTAAGAAAACTGGGATGCGTGAGCCAATTCGAACAAATTGAATGTGAGGTATTTGACGTAGGCGAGTGAGGATTCTGTCGAGTTTAGCGTCAGTGAAAAGTAGTGGGTCACCGCCAGAGAGTAGCACGTCTCTAACAGATGGTGTATTTTCTAAATATTCAAAGGCTGCTTCATACTGTGTCTCTAGCTGTTGTTCTCCGACGCCAGAGACGACTCGAGAGCGGGTGCAGTAACGGCAGTAAGAAGCGCAGCGGTCAGTGACAAGAAAGAGAACGCGATCGGGGTAACGGTGGACGAGACCTGGAACTGGCATGTGGGAGTCCTCGCCACAGGGGTCTGCCAGCTCGGTTGGATCTTCCCAAGTTTCTTCGATGCGGGGAATAATTTGCCGACGGATAGGGCAGTTAGGGTCATCTTTATCCACAAGGTTCATGAAGTGTGGAGTGATAGACATGGCTAACTTATTTCCTGAGAGAAGAATGCCGGAACGTTCTTCGCGAGTGAGGTCGATTTTACTCTCAAGTTCTTCGAGAGAATTAATACGCTTGCGTAGCTGCCATTTGTGATCGTTCCATTTTTCCATTGCTTCGTCTGGCCAATAGCCAGGAGCGTGGGATTGGAATTTCATCGCTTGATCATATTCGTCTGAGCTGCTCATCTGTCTGACAACTGTAAGGACAAATATAGAGATGTCAAAAGGGGGATGGTTCTTTTATTTAAGAGAAGCTAAGTGAACCTTTCATAGCTTTAGGCGATCTTTTTGGTTGGTATTTTTAATAGGAGAAAGCAAGTTCGGCTCAGTTATGTTTTCAGAAGCGTTTCGAGATCTCACCAAACCCCATGTCCTCAACATCATGGAAGCCTTGAAAAAATCTCAAGGCATGACGGTGACAGAGCTTTCGAAAGCGGTGGAGCTTAGCTATATGGGCGCTAAACAGCATTGTGAGAAGTTAGAAGCGCTGGGTTTTTTGAAGACTTGGAGAGTCCCGCGCAAGGCTGCCGGGCGTCCAGAAAAGCTTTATATTCTTACTGAGAAATGCTCGAGCTTGTTTCCTCAAGCGGGTGTTGATCTATCATTGAATGTGATGGAGGGGGTTAAGCGTTTTTTTGGCGATTCTGCGCCAGAGAAAATCCTGTTTCATCACTATGAACAACAAAAAAGGAAATGGGCCGCGCACGTGAGTCGTGGGAAGTCGATGGTAGAAAAGGCCACTCGTTTAGTGGAGCTGCGCGAGAAATCGGGAGTTTTTTGCCAATGCCATTATACGCGCGATGGAGGCTTTAGAATTGAAGAATACCATCATCCAATGCAGGAGATTTTTGATAAATATCCTTCAGCGATCCTCCAAGAAGTGAGGATGATGGAGCAGCTGTTAGGGACGCGTGTTGAGCGCAAGGTCCAGCCTTTAGAAAAAGGTGGGGAACTGGTGGTGTACCGAATAGGAGTGCTGGGTTAGAAGCCTAACTGTGTTCCGGTCAGGTAGTAGAGTTTTTTCCACTTGGATAGTGAATAGCGCTGGTCGAAAACTTTAAAGTCGTCGGCACGCATTTTTTGTAGAATGCCGTGATAGATTCGGCGCATTCCTTCTGCGGCACGGAGTGCTTTTTTGTCGCATTCAGGAACGTTGGCGATGGCTTCCTGGTAGTAGTTTTCAGCGCGCTCAGCGATGTAGTGCATCATGTTGATGAAGCGTCCATCGTAGACACGGCCGATGAGGTCGCGCTCGGTGTATTGGAAGCGGGCCATATCATTTTCAGGGAGGTAGATACGCACGCGATCGTCAAGGTCTTCGCCGACATCGCGCAGTATGTTAGTGAGCTGGAGAGCGTGGCCGAGAGCGACAGCGTATTTTTCAGACTGTGGGCTGGTGCAGCCAAAAATTTTGATTGAGATGAGGCCGACAATACTTGCAACTCGATAGGTGTATTGCTTTAGGTCTTCCCAGTTGCCGAATCTGCGATGTGGGTCGAGATCTGATTCGCAACCTTCAATGAGCTCGAGGAAGAGCTGATTGTCGATACCGTAACGGTCACGCAGTTTGAGAGTTTCTTTTTGAAGCGGGTCTTCAGGTTTGCCGTGGGGGTGAAAGCACTGGGTCCATGAATCTAGACCAGCACGCTTCTGTTCCATGGGAATGTCAGGCTCATCTGCGAGGTCATCAATGACACGGCAAAAGGCGTAAAATGTGATCATGTCTTCACGTCTTTCTTGTGGGAGACAAAGAAAAGCGAAGGCGAGGTTCGATTTAGAGCTCTTTGTGATCTCTGCGGCTTCTGACATTTTAGAAAGAACCTCAAACCGCTAGGCGATTTGAGGAATGATAAAGTTCGGTGTGGAAAGGTATGTACGTGAGCGGAGCCTGTTCGTGCGTCTCTGGCTAATCGATAAAGCCCCAGTGGCCTGAGCCAAATGGCCAGAGGGTAAAGGCGGCAGGGCCAACGAGGTTAAATTCTTTTACAGTTCCCCACATGCGAGAGTCCGACGAGTTCGGTGAGTTGTCGCCCATCGCCCAGTATTCCGATTTCCCTGATGATGGTTTATCTTTCATGAGAAGTGGACGTCCCTGAGGGAGGCGATAGCCTGAGATGTAGCCAGAGTAGCCATCTTGTTTGGATTCTACTTTGAGCACTCCGGGAGCTTTCATTTTTTCCCCATTGAGGTGAAGGATGGCATCGCGGTGGATAGCTTGGTTTTGATTGTCGATATCAGGGGTGCCGCCGATGAGTTCGACTTTGTCACCCGGGGTAGCGATGAGGCGTTTGATGTAGTGGGAACCGTAGCCTGGTTGGTTTCGGATTTGTTTGATCTCGCGAGTATCGAAAACGAAAGTTTCACCAGCTTTAGGAGCGCGGAAGTGGTAGGAGAATTTGTCGACGAGAACAAGGTCTCCAGAGTTCATGTAGCCTTCAGCTATCTTGTAGTCTTTCGGGAAGCGAACATAGGGAAGGGCTTCAGCGCCGATGGGAGCTCCAAAGTCTTGGCGTATTTTTTCGAAGTTTATACTTTCGAGGAAGGAAGATTCTGAGCCAGGAACGCTTTCAACTCGGCCACTTTCGAAGGTGATGTAGCAACGGCTGAAAAAGTGCATCCATTGGCCTTGTTTGATATTCACGATTCGGTCGCCATCTTGCTCAGCGGTGACGCTGTAATAGCTACGTCCGTAGAGAGCTTCTTGGAGCATTCTAACAGGAAATGATGGCCAATTTTCTTTTGGCTCAACGTAGCCGATGAGGCCATTGAGCGATGGGCGCATGGAGCCTGTGGGGATGCGGAAAGGTTGAAGGTAGTATGCTCTGAGTCCGAGGGCGATAACGATGGCCACGAAAAGAACTTCTACGTTTTCTGCAAGAGCGTCGGGAGCTTTATAACGGGGGAGCGCCTGTTCACAGCATGCTTGAAGTTGGTTGCCCGCCTCTTTTGCTTCTTCTTTTGATCCAGATTTCCATGCTTTCTGTAGGTCAGCGCGGCGAGATTCGATTTCCTCGATACGGTCTTGCTCTAGCAGGTCGCGTTTATAGTGGATAAACTTTTTCGAACCTTTATAGAGGTGCTTGGCCTCTTTTTTCCATTTGGGCGTGAACATAATGCGGTGCGAGGAGATTGGCAGTAAGAGCTGGGATGAAAAGAATTTTCTTCAGCTCAGGTAAAATCTAACTTTTAGGCTCGGGGGTGTAGAAATCACCACCGAGAGCTAGGTGGAGATCGATCCGGTTCTGCAGGCGTCGATTTTTGAGTGAAATGAGCTGAGCGCGCGAGTTATTAGCACGGCGTTGGGCTTCTAGGATTTCGAGGATTCCTGAGGAATCAAGCCCTTCTGAGTAATCGAGTTCGGAGGATTTGACGGCGAGTTGGGCTTGGCGCACTTCGACGAGAAGGAATTTTTCTTGTTCTGCCAATGATTTGTCAGCGGCTAGGGCATTTTCGACTTCTCGAAATGCGGTGAGGGCCTGGTCACTAAAGTCGTAGATTGCGGCTTTATTGCGATCGAGTGCTGCTCGAACATTGGCTTGAAGTTCGCCCCCGCGGTAGATGCTCTGGGTGAGAGATGCTGCGACATTTGAGGCTAAGAAGTTAGGGTCAAAAATGTTGCCAACTTGGGCGTTGTTGGTACTGAGTGAGCCGCTTAGATTGATACTGGGTAGTAAGTTTTTTTGTGCGGCATCCGCTTGTTTGGCTGATTGATAGATGCGTAATTGAGCTGCAGCGAGATCTGGGCGTCTGATCAGAAGTTCTGAGGGGATACTGGCTGGTGGGTTTTCATTGAAATCTGGTAGCTCAGCTGCGGCGATGATAGAAGCAGAAGGGTATCTTCCGAGTAGTTGTTCGAGTTGGCGCGATGCTTCATCTCGATCTTGCGTTCTACTTTTTAGCGTGCGTTGTGCTGAGGCGACGTTGTTACGGCTGAATTGGACGTCAATGGCCCGAGTGCCGGGGACGCCTGCTTTGTAGTTGCGCTCTACGATTGCGTTATTTTTGTTGAAGCTTTCGAGGATGTTTTTAGCGAGGTCGACTTGGTTTTGGGCGGTGACGAGGTTACACCAAGCTTTCGCAGTGTTGGCCGCGAGGGAAAGTCGTGCGCCTCTGTACTGCTGAACATCGGCTTGATAGGCCGAGAGAGATGAATCGCGGAGATCGCGGAGGCGGCCCCAGAGATCTGGCTCCCAGGATGCGTTTAAGCGCAGGTTATAATTTTCGGCAGAGGTGCTAGCCGAGTCTCCATTTTCAAAACGTGAATGTGAGGTTCCAGTGTTGGCGCCGACAGTGGGGAGCATGGCGGCTTGTGCGCTGATAGTTCCTTCTTTGGCGGCGCGGAGCCTGGCAGCGGCGGCGTTGATGTTGGGGTTGTTGTTGAGAGCTTCGTTGACCAGCTTGTTCATGGCTGGCGAGTTGAAGTCATTGAGCCAACCGCTAGATATTTTTTTATTTTGCCCTTTTGAAGCTTCTTTCCAGCTGCTGGGAGTTTGTACTGTGACGGAGCTCTGGCTGTGCGTTTTTACGAGCTGCGAACAGGCTGCAAGACTGATGCAGGCTGCGATAGGTAAGAGGAATTTTACTGCGCGTTGAGTCATTAAGGGACGATGGTTTTCTGAAGAATGCGTTCTACAATGACGTCTGTGCTGATGTCTTCTGCTTCCGCTTCGTAACTAGGAAGGATGCGATGGCGGAGAACGTCTGGAGCAAGATCTTTGACGTCTTGAGGTGTGACGAAAGCACGCCCTTGGGTAAAGGCTCGGGCCTTGGTTGCCAAAGCGAGATTGATAGTAGCACGTGGTGAGGCGCCGGCACGGATCAGCGGAGTTAGAGCGGGATCGATGTTGCTCGGGTTCCGAGTATTGTGGACGAGCTCGACGATGTATTCGCGTACTGCTGGATCGATGTAGATTTGGTTCACCAGCTTGCGGCACTTGGAAACGGTTTCGGTGTTCACCACTGGCTTAGTCTCGGAAATCTTTCCTGAGGTAGCCATACGGTCGAGAATGGTGAGTTCTTCTTGTTTTGATGGGTAATCGACGGTGACTTTGACGAGGAATCGGTCGAGCTGAGCTTCTGGAAGGGTGTAGGTTCCTTCTTGGTCGATTGGGTTCTGAGTTGCTAGAACGAGGAATGGGTCGGGGAGTGGGTATGTGGTGTCGCCAATGGTGACTTGGCGTTCTTGCATGGCTTCGAGAAGAGCTGATTGCACTTTCGCAGGCGCACGGTTGATCTCATCTGCGAGAATCAGGTTGGAGAAAATGGGGCCAAGTTTGGCGGAAAACTCTCCGTTTTCAGGGCTGTAAATCATGGTGCCGAGAAGGTCGGCGGGCAAGAGGTCAGGCGTGAACTGAAGGCGGGCGAAATCGGCTTCCATACAACCGGCAAGCGACTTGATAGCGAGAGTTTTTGCGAGGCCAGGCACACCTTCTAGAAGGATGTGACCATTGGTGAGGAGGCCAATGATGAGACGATCGACAAGTGATGATTGGCCGACGAGAACGCGGCCCATTTCTAGTTTAAGGCTTTCGACCCATTGGTAGTGGGATTCAACTTCTGCTGAGAGTGCTTCGTGATCCATTAAGTTTTTGTTTACGTTGGTGTTTTTAGAAAATTTCAGAATTACTTTAATAAGAGCGAATGAGATTGCGCAATTTGTCTATTGGTCAGTTTGCTTGATGAGTCGCTGCATGACTGGGTCAGGGACGTAGCGCTGGATGATGGATTCCCAGCCGTCCGGGCCAGTGAGGCCTTTTATCATGCTCGATGAGAGTTCGGCGATATCGCGCGGAGGCATGAGGATAGTGGTAGTGATGTCTGGAGCCATGTCGCCATTGATGTGGCGCATGACACGTTCGTACTCGTAGTCACCAGGGGAGCGGATGCCACGGAGTATGTATTGTGCATTCACTTCTTTGGCGTAGTCTACGAGGTAGCGATTGTCAAAATAGCTAACTGTGAGGCGCTCGCAGCTGGGGAGAGATTGCTTGAGCATTTCCATGCGGTCTTCGACGGAGAAGGTATAGGTTTTCGATGGGTTCGAGCCAATGGCGACGTAGAGGTGATCGAATAGTTCGAGACCTTGTTGGATCATCCAAAGGTGGCCATTGGTTGGTGGATCGAAAGAGCCAGCGTAAACTGCGGTGCGCATTTCTTCTATTTAGCGAATGAAATGCATTTGTCATGGGTTTTTGTTCAGAACCGAGTGAATAGCTTGATGATTGCTAGATGGCGTAAAATATGTCTAACATGTGGCTGTGCAACCTCAGTTTTTACAGATTCCAGGAGTCCGGGTGATGGTGGACAATGTGATGTATGTTCCCAATCTCAATGCACCACCTGAGAAGCCCTACGCATTTGTCTATTTTATCACGGTGGAGAATGAATCGACTGAGCAGATTCAAATTCGTGGGCGCAAATGGATCGTGCGTGAGGCCGATGGTGAATGTACGGTGGTCGAAGGCGAAGGAGTGGTAGGTGAAATGCCAATTATCCAGCCTGGAGAGAATTTTACCTACAATAGTTATCACGTCATTGCGCAGCGAGCTGAGGCTGCGGGCGCCTTATTCGGCAAGACTGATGGGGGAGTTCTTTTTTGCGCGAGGCTGCCTCAGTTTCAGATGGAGTTGCCAGAAAGTTAGTGGATCAAGCGAGTTGGAAGTCGTCGATCAGGGCTTGCATGCCTTTTTCTCGATGAGGTCCAATGCTGGAGATTGCGAGGTTCTCTAACTGAAATGTTTTTTTAGCGAGTGCGTGGCATTGTTCTAGCGTGACAGAGTCTTGGATTTCACGTGCTTTGTCGGGGTCGACAATGGAGCCGAAGGAGGTGAGCGAGTCGCCGAGCCAGCTCATTTGCGCTTGAGGAGTTTCTAGGCCGATACGGGCCTGGCCGGATGCGAAGCGTTTCGCTTGGGCTAGTTCATCTGCGTTAAAGCCATTTTTTATCACTTCTTGCAGGACTTCTTGAATGGCTTTGAAGCTTTCTCTGAGTCTATCACTATCTAACGCCGCGTGGATTTCAAAGGTGCCAGTGTCTTCGTAGAGACTGAAATCGCTAGAGATGTGGTAGCACAGGCCGCGCTTTTCGCGGAGTTCTTGGAAGAGGCGAGAACTCATGGTTTCACCTAACAGCAAGCTCAGCATGCGTAAGACGTGGCGCTCTTCTGAGTGGCGACCAGAAGTATGAAATGCTAGCGCGAGGTGTGATTGCTCATTGTTGCGGCGGTCGTGAATAAAAGGTACAGAACCAGCGCTGGGTGTGTGTAGGTACTGTTTGAAAGGGAGTTTTGCTTGTGAGCTTTTGGGGAGCAAGGTGTCGGCTAAGGCGACGACCGCTTCGTGAGAGATGTTTCCTGCGACTGCTAGTGTGAGGCCTTCACAGTTATAGCATTGTTGGGTGAATGCTTTGAGAGATTCAGCATTGATACCGAGGATGGAGGCTTCGGAGCCAGTGATTGGTCTGCCGAGTGGGTGATCAGGCCAGAGAGCAAGGGAGAGAAGGTCGTGAAGATGATCGCTTGGGTTCTCTTGGTACATCACGATTTCTTCTGCGATGACTTCGCGTTCGCGTTCGACTTCTTCAAAGGGAAAGGTTGAGTTCCAGAGCATGTCGCTCATGATCTCTAGAAAGTGGGGAAAGAGTTCCGCTGGGCCACGGGTTTCGAGACAGGTTTGGTCCTCAGTGGTGTAGGCATTAATGGCGCCACCAGATCCTTCAATTTCGATGGCAATATCGAGGGCGTTGCGAGTTGTTGTACCTTTAAAAATCATGTGCTCAGCGAAATGAGCTGAGCCGTTGATCGCAGCTTCTTCGAAGCGACTGCCGATAGGAATAAAGAATCCGGCTGAGACACTTTCTACGTGTTGCATTTCGCAAGTTGCAATGTGAAAGCCGCGGAGATTCGTGAGCTGGTAGGACATTAGTGGCTGAGGAGAAGTTCTGCGAGTGCGAGGTCTTCGGGGAAGGTGATTTTCAGGTTGGGAGTAGGATTTGGTACGAGGTAGGTTTTGATGCCAATGAGTTGGAGTGCGGAGACTTCGTCGGTGACGAGGGTGTTGGTTTCTTCGACATTTCGGTAGGCTTTTAATAAAAGTTGTTTATCAAAAATCTGTGGGGTCTCCATGAGCCAGAGGTTCTCGCGGTCGACCGCTTCTGAAATGTATTGATTTGCATCTGCGCGCTTCACAGTTTCTGTCACTCGGCGTGCGGAAGTAGCTGCTTTATATTCTTCAGCTGCGTCGAGTGTTGCTCGAATTTGCGTTTGGGAAATGAGGGGGCGAGCCCCGTCATGGACAGCGACAAAGCTTGATCCTTGATCGAGGGTAGCAAGTCCGTTTGCGACGGAGTTGTGTCGATCAGATCCACCATCAACTCGCTTGATTAGTGTTCCATTTTCTAAAAGATCGAGCTGGTTAAAGCGTTCTTCTGGGCAGACCAAGATTACTTCAGCCACATCAGGAGACTGAAGAAAGGCGTTGGTGGTGTGTTCTAGTACTGGATCTCCAGCAAGCGGAGCCATGAGTTTATCAAAGCCCATGCGTCTGCTCGAACCTGCAGCGACGATGATGGCGGACAGCATTTTAAAGAGATAGAGCTAGAGGCTTAGGAAAGTGCCTTCATTACAGCTTGCGAGAGAGTTTTACCATCGGCGCGACCTTCGGTTTTTTTCTGCAGTACGCCCATGACTTGGCCCATTTGAGCGCGTGAAGTGGCACCGGTTTCAGCAATTGCTTCAGCGACAGCGGTAGCGATATCGTCGTCGCTCATAGCTGCAGGAAGATATTTCTCGAGAACTGCAATTTCTGCGAGTTCGTTGTCGGCGAGTTCAGGGCGGTTTGCTGAGTTAAATTGTTCGACGGAGTCTTGGCGTTGCTTGATTTGCTTGCGAATGATTCCCATGACTGCGGCGTCATCGAGAACTGCATCGGCACCACCTTGTTCTATAGCGGCATTTTTGATGGCAGTCTTGAGGGCGCGGATGGTGGAGAGGGCGATTTTGTCCTTGGACTTCATCGCGTCTTTCATGTCAGCAGTAAGTTGATCGTTCATACTCATGACTGCAATGTGCCGCTCGTTGCTAGGAAGAGCAAGGATAGATGCGCGCTAGGGAGTGAAATAACGAAGACGGTAGAAGACTTGGTCGCCGAGGCTCGTATTTGGATCGTTGTAGTCGAGAGTTCCGGTGACGGTCGAAGTGAGTGTGCTTACTTCTTGCCAAGTAGTTTGATCAATGTTGCGTTCGAGAATGTAGGAGTGCTCAGGAGCCAAGTTGGAGAAGCTTATTTGATTGAGCGTTTCTGTCTTGGTTAGCGTACTGTGAGCGTTGTTTGTTTCAACTTCGGTACGCCAAGCCAAGGCATAAAATGTACTTAGATTTGTGTCATTACTTTTATTTACGACGAGGGTATATGTACCTGGTTGCAGACCTGTCTGCCAAACATGCTCCAAGTTATTGACCGGACTGTCCGAGTTGAAAATGACGTTGTCGGAAGAGTCTTTGAGAGTGAGAGAATAATCTGTTAATGTACTGTAATTCCCGTAGCTTGCATTTCTGTTCCAGCTCAGGTTAGCACAAATTTTAGCAGAACTTGCATAGCTGGGAATGGTAATGGTGTATTCTTGAGCCTGGTTGAGGATGCTGGCGTAATCCCAACCTCTGAGGCCTACAGCACCAGTACTAGACTCGGATTCATTGAGTATGCGTAAACTGCTTAAAATGTCAGCTTCACCTGCTCCAAAAGTATCATCGATTGGTTCGCTAGAGGAGTTCTCCCAATCTGTGAGTTTCTCTTTATTAGTACCAGCTAATATGCAGGATTTCAGAACTACTGGAAGTTTAGCATTTAAGCTAGAATGAGTATTAGCGTGCTCTCGTAAGAATATTGCCATTGAGGCGATGGCTGCTGTAGATGCGCTTGTAGTTCCTAAAGGGGAGACGAGTTCGGGCTTCTGGCGATCTGCTCCCTCATATCCGCTGGGAATTGAGCCGTATGAGTGATTGCCGTCACTTCGACCTACTGAGAGATTATTGTAATTGTGGCATAGAAGTTCGGATTGTAAACTTTGAGCCCCGTTCTTAATTCCAACTATATGGAGTACTGAGGAATCGATTGTAGTTTGATCAAGCATCGCAGAGATAAAGCGCGTGTTGTTTACGCTTCCCGAGCTTCCAATCCATGCGTGGCTCATTACTGATTCTGACCATCCGCTGGTGGGAGTAGAAAAGAGTTTTGAAAATGCAAAATTACCAGCCTCGTAAACGTTTGCGTGTCCAATGCTAGGCATGAAACTCGTAGTGTTCCCAAAAAAATAGGAGGCAGTCCCATTAGCGTGGCTAGAATAGATATCCATGGGGATGTTCGAAACATCGGTGATAGATTCATCACTGAATTGGCTATAGGAGGGGTCAGGAGCGTAACCGTAATCGTAAACACCTGACCCTGGGTATGTTTCTTTTCTAGTTTGGGCTTCAGAAATGCCTACAGTAAGAGCTGTGCTGGTCGGTAGTGTTACTGAATTTAGAGTAGCCCATTCTTGCAGCTCTTCCCAACTAATATCATCTCGCCAGTCAGCATATGCTATGTTTGAGCAAACCAATGGAAGGGCACTAAAGAATAGGTAGTTTCTCATATGTAATATACAAATTGTAGATTAACCTATTTATATGATGGAAAAACTGAGATGGAAGTATTTTCTTCGTGTAGGTCTGTTCCTAACAATAAAAAAGGCCCAACCTTATTTAGGTTGAACCTTTTAGAAATTATGATTTGAAGAAAAAATTAAGCTTCTTCAGTAGATGGTGTGTTAACTACTACCGTAAGAGTTGCAGTGGTGTCACCAGCAAGCTTAACATCAATCTTAGTTGTGCCAGCAGATTTGATAGGGCCGTCAAGCTTGAGAGCTTTACGGTCAAGTGTGATACCTGCTTCTTCGAGCTTCTTCTGAATGTCGAGAGTAGTAACAGAACCGAATGCTTTGCCGCCTTCACCTACTTCGAGTTCGAAGGAGATCTTAGCTTTCTTGATTTTAGCAGCGATTTCTTGTGCTTCAGCGAGCTCTGCAGCTTCACGTTCAGCGCGTGCTTTCTTGAGATCTTCAGTGTTCTGGAGATTTTCCTCAGTAGCTTCAAATGCTTTGCCTTGTGGAATGAGGAAGTTACGTGCGTAACCAGCCTTTACTTTTACAACGTCGGCTTCAGCGCCGAGATTGTCGATCTTTGTACGGAGAATAACTTCTGTTGTAGCCATGGGAAAATGTTTCGTTCAGATTTGGGGTGCGAGTGATTAGGCGGTTTGTAATGAAGAGTCAAGCGGGTTTTTAGATCAAAAGCATCTTTATCACCTTCGCTGTGTTGCTTGGCGCCAAGTATTGTGTTGTTTGCTAGCTTCGTTGCGTCTGGGGTAGAATGGGTTATTAAGATTTCTTAAGTTTTAGCTCTGACATTTGGGGCAATAGAATGTGGAACGCTGGCCGAGGACGATGCGTTTGATCGAAGTGTCGCATTTTCGGCAGTTCTGACCTTCGCGGTCGTAGACTTCGAGTTGTTGTTTGAAGTAGCCAGGTTGGCCATCGCTGTGGAGGAAGTCTTTTAGAGTCGTTCCGCCTTGTTCAATCGAGCGAGCGAGAACGAAGCGGATGGCATCGTAAAGTTTGGTGAGGCGCGCTTTGCTGATTTTATTTGCGGAGCGTTTGGGGTGGGTGCCGGCAATGAAGAGTGATTCGCAGGCGTAGATGTTGCCGACGCCAACGACGATGGCATTGTCCATGATGTGGAGTTTGATTGCTCGGTCGCGTTTGGCACAGGTTTGGATGAAGTGAGGGAGAGTGAACGCGTCGCTCAGAGGCTCGGGCCCTAATTTGGAAAATAGTGGGTGGTCGTCAACAGCGTTCTCCACCCATAGAGCGCAGCCAAAACGGCGTGGATCGTGGAGGCGCATTTCTAAGCCATTACTTAAATGAAAAATGAGGTGATCGTGTTTGCGAAGTTCTTCAGCAGGATCTGAAATGCGGAGGCTTCCTGACATGCCAAGGTGCAGCAGGAGATGGTTACCTGACGCAAGTTCAATTAAAATGTATTTGGCTCTGCGTTTAATGGATACCACTTCAGTGTCTCGTAGTGCATAGATTTCATCTGATACCGGCCAACGAAGTTGTCCGTTTCGTACATCGATACGCTTGATTGTCTGACCATCGATATGGGGGCGAATACCTCGGCATGTTGTTTCGACTTCGGGTAATTCCGGCATAAAGTTACGATTTCAAGAGAATACACAACTGGCAAGTATTAGGCATGATAAATTGCTTTAGTTTATCGGGGGAAGTCGCATTTTTCTACCATTCTTTAACACGGATTTCTTTTTGGGAAGGTATCTTGAGATTACCTCCCCCAGAAATATGGGGGTTTAGCATTTAGCTACAAGTAGATAGGTTTTCAATGCTGAGATATCACGGATGTGGATCTTAGTGAGAGTTTATTTCCCCCTTTGGGACAAAGGCTCACTTAACACAAAATCGAACTCTATGAAAACAACTATTATATTAATGTCAGCACTCGCTATGACTTCTATGCATGCTGCTGTGCTACAGAACTTAACTCTATACGACGGAGATCAGATGGCTGGTTCGGCGCCCTTTACGGTGAGTACTGTAGCTGACGGTAATGATCTTCTTTATACGATCACTGGAACAGGAGATCTTGATGGACTTGGCTTAGTAGACGACACATTTACTGCCGTATTGCGCCTCTCCGCTGTCTCAGGAAGCGATTATGGAGTGACCGTTACTGACGAACTCACACTCGGTGTTACTGATGTAACGAATCTAGATCCAGCTGCAGTCAACAGAATTGGTAAGGCACAGGCAGATACAGAAACCTTTATTTTCAGTATCGACAGCACTACCTATACGCGTGGTGAAGGTTATACTAACGATGTTACCTTTAATGGCTTTGATGAGATTACAACCTATGGCTCTGAAACTGGCCAGCAGGGTTACACTGGGACAGGCGCATCAGCAGTGGCTTGGAGTGGGGCCAGAGGGACGAACATTGACTTAGGTGGTGTGCAAACTGCCTACCTCACGAATATTGGTGGTGCGGGCACACAAACGTACCGTCTCCTTGATTTCTCATTTGATCTAGACAATAGCACAGTGGCGGTTCCGGAGCCTAGTTCAATGGCCCTCCTTGGTTTTGGTGCAATTACTCTCATTGCCCGGAGACGCCGATAGAAATGTATTGATTCTTTCATAGTCAAGGGAGGCTCTTGGCGATGGCGTTTTAACCGCTGTCTTAGGGTCTCCCTTTTATATGTCTCGCAAAAATCTACGAATGCTAACCGATAGAGGTTCATAGCTTCTTGCGGGTGCTGCTCGATCAACACTATTCAATGTTCTAAAGGTTTTAATAAAAGACTCCAGAGTTCTTGTAGCATGGAATACAATGGGATCCGTTATTTGGATGATGCATTTGCAGGTGTGTCTTGTCTGAAGAGTAACGTATTCTAGATTAGTCTGCGGTACGTCTCTGCTCAAAATTTATTTGATTCATTTTGAAATGAGTTGGGAATTTAGAATTGCTATGGTCTAGCAGATTTTCTTAGCCTGCGCATAGACTATGAAATCACCATATTACTTCGTACTTCCATTAGTCGCTAGTGCGGCATTTCTTCCATCCTGTAAAAAATCGAACGACCATGTTGACGGAGATGTTGTCGGGCAGGCAGTAGAGGTTCTGGAAGAGAAGGTTCACGAAGAAGAGAAGGTGGATCATTTGAAGAAGCTAGCTGAGAAAGCTGGTTTTGCCGTCAACTTACCGAAAGATACATCAGCATTTTGGACATTATACGATGGAGCAGGGCTTCTAGAGAAGCTCCGTAATTCCAGTGTTGGGAAGTATCTCAATACATTGGCTGAGCAAGATGGTGAGAGTTTAGACGATTTGTTTGAAGACCCAGACTTTGCGAAGTTTATGGAGGTTGCTGGTGAGGAATTATTTTTTGCTGTGGGTACGGGAGCTCCAGATCAGACTGGGCATTTACTAGAGGTGTCAGCGCTCTCGAATTATCATCAAATGCGTTCGATGGTGGAATTGTTAGGAGCTTCGCTAGGGGAAGGTAATGAGGAAAGCTATGACATCGACACGAACTACATTGATGAATGGCTGAAAGATCCGAGAATGCTGGAGCTGTTTGAGCAATTCTCAATGCCGCCAATGTATTTTGGGTTTAAGCTGAGCGATGAGGAGAAGCGTAAGGCTTACCTAAATCAGATCAAGTCGAGTGCTCAGATGTTGGTAGAGATGCAGTCTGAAGGTGAAGTGGTTTTTGAGACTGTGGAGTCTGAAGTATACAGTGGCTTAGCTGTCCGCGGTGAGAAGTTTGCCGAAATGCTAAAGGGAGAAGAAGGTGCTGAGATGCGTGCGACCCTAAGTGAGGATGCTTACACTTCATTTATAAAGTCAGCAGAGGAGAAGGATGTGGTGGCATTGATAGCTGAGAAGGGAGACTATCTCGTCTTTTTCATCGGTTCGGCTGAGGAAGAATTTAAATTTGCTGAGTCAGCTGAGGAATCGGTGCTCGCGCACGACGAGATGGCATCGGTCCAACAGTATAGCGATAAGGATTTGATTAGTTTGATTTTCATGGAGGAGGCTCTGGGTGAGTCGTTTATTGATAATCAATCCGGGATGCAAGATATGGCATTGGGGGTTCTTGATGGTTTAAAAGAGACTGATGCCTTTGGTGATACGCGCGTGTTAGAGGGATTATTGGCTGATCTGATTGATCGCGAAAAGGCTTATTATGAAACCTATGAAGCTGGGCTTTCGACGATGGCTGTCTTTCATGAGGAAGGAATTAAGGCGGAAAGTTTTTACACAGGAAATTATCCAGAACTCGATCTCGAGGCGAAACGTAAGCTCTCTAAAGTAGGTGATGGCGATGGTGTTCTCTTCTCTGCGAACTGGGTGAATAATCCTGCCCAAGCGGAATTGGCGCTGGAGTATGTGGATTCGCTAGGAAGTACAGTTTACCAGATGGTGAAGCAGCTGAGTGGCTTAAATTTTGAGGAAAGTGATCTGACCGAGTACACAGCGAGCTTCAGTATGGTCGATGGAATGTTTAAGAACGATTTGATGCAGTTGTGGAGTGCTCTTCGCGATGACTTGAATGATGGATTGGGAGCTGAATCCGCAGTTGTTATCGATATTAACGGAGAGTTGCCAACAGCACCTATGATTCCTGAAGATGTGTTGAAAAACGGAAAACTGCCGCGTATGAGCTATCTTAGCACGGTCAAAGACCGCAGCAAGTTGGCGGCGAGTTGGGAGAAAATCAATAGCACTGCGGAGCGTCTTCTGAAGCAGGCTGGAGTAATGACTGGGACGCCGATTCCGATGCAGCGTCCGTTCAAGAGCGAGTCTAACGGACTCACCTCATGGACATTCCAGATCCCGTTTGCGCATCAGAATTGTACTCCGAGTGTTTCGGTAAGTGATGATCTTTTTATTATGGGGTCGTCATCAGATTTTGCGAATCAATTGGCTGCACAGTTTTCCAAGGAGGAAGAAGGTGAAGCGATGGCGGAGTTTGCATTTCACTTTGATCCACTGCGTGAACTTAGTTCAAACTGGTTAGAGTTGGTTGCTAAGCATGGTGCTGATTTTATGGATGAAACTGAGTATGCGAATTTCCAAGAAGCTCAGCCTGTTCTCGAAGGCCTTATTGAAGCATCTGAGTCAATAGAGTCACTTTCACTCCAGACAAAGCAAGTGGATGGAGGTGTTCAAAGCTCGTTCCACTTTAAGTTGCGATAGTCGTTTTACTGAAGTCTGTTAGCCTCCTCTGCGGGGGAGGTGAATAGACAGAGCTGTGCTCTAAAGTAGAAATGTCGAAAGGATCATCTGTGCTAAGTCTGGTGACTTTGAAGAAAGCGGGGAATCGCGATCGCGCGGATGTTGGATGGTGTTTATTGCGCCAGTGGCGGGTTTTCGTCAAAAAAAAAAGAGCCGCGTGGAAGCGACTCTTAGTAGATGTGTGATTTCTGCTAGATGGAGAAGTTATACCATTCTCCCGGCTATATTGTCGGAATGGATGATTTTGATATGAACGCTAGTCAGCGGAGCTGATTGCAATAAAGAGCGGCATTACTTCGTCTTCATTTCTGCGTTTTTCCTCAGTCATGTAGCCTGCTACAATCCTTCGTCATGCCTTGAGATGAAGGCCAAATTAACACCGTCATTTCGACAATCTATCCACTCAAATGGTATTAGAAGGGGAATCCACCTTTTTTACCGCCGCCTAGCTTTTTGCTGAGGTCGCCGAGTTTGGAGAGATCGAGGTCGTTTCCGCCTCCGGCACCGCCGAGCATGTCATTCATGCCTTCCATGCCACCCATTTGTTTCATCATTTGCTTCATTTTGCCTTTGGAGCGCATCATTTTACGCATTTCTCCAAACTGTTTGAGCAGGCGGTTAACTTCGAGCACTGAAGTTCCGGAGCCCATAGCGATACGCTTACGGCGTGTGCCTTTGATGATTTCTGGGCGCTCACGTTCCTTAGGAGTCATGGAAAGAACAATTGCTTCCATGTGCTTCATTTTGTCTGTGTTCAGAGCATCTGAAGGAAGCTGTTTTTTGAGCTTCTTCATACCTGGAAGCATGTTGAGCAAGCCATCGAGAGGTCCTAGTGAGCGGATCATTTTCATCTGGCTGAGGAAGTCATTGAAGTCGAACTTGCCGGATTGCATGCGCTCGGCAGCTTTCATGGCTTCTTTTTCGTCGATCTTGTCGGCGACGTGTTCAACCATGGAGACGACGTCACCCATGTCGAGGATACGGCCGGCCATACGCTCTGGGTGGAACTCGGTGAAGTCTTCGATCTTTTCACCTTCACCCGCATATTTGATAGGTTTGCCTGTGATGGTCCGCATCGAGAGTGCGGCACCACCTCGGGCGTCACCGTCGAGTTTGGTTAGAACGATACCTGTGATGCCGACTGCTTCGTCGAAGTGGTTAGCTACAGAGACTGCTTGCTGACCAGTTGCGGCGTCGGCGACGAGGAGAGTTTCTTTCGGCGCGAGAAAGTTGTGAAGTTCCTTGAGTTCGCCAATGAGTTTTTCATCGATTTCTTGGCGACCAGCGGTATCGAAAATCATCAAGGTGCCGTTTTGTCCTTCTGCCCATTTGAGAGAGTCTTTAGCGACTTTGACGAGATCCGTTTCGGAGGCGTCAGGGGTGTAGACTGGGACGTCGATTTGTTTGGCGAGTGTAGCGAGCTGGTCGATCGCAGCGGGGCGATAGAGGTCACAGGCTACGAGAAGTGGGCGACGGCCTTCTTTTTTGAGGCGGGCAGCGAGTTTGGCTGAGGTTGTAGTTTTACCAGCACCATTGAGGCCGACCATCATAATGCGCGCTGGCGGTGTGAGGTCGAGTGGTTCGTTATCACCACCGAGGAGAGCTGTGAGCTCGTCGTGGAAAATTTTAACGATAAGCTCACTAGGCTTGACCGACTTCATTACCTTTTCGCCGAGTGCTTGTTCCTTGACGTTGGCGATGAATTTTTTGGCAACAGTGAAGTCTACATCAGCTTCGAGGAGAGCGAGGCGAACTTCGCGTAGAGCATCGCTAATATTCTTTTCTGAAATTTTCCCCTGACCGCGGAGGTTTTTAAATGCGCTGTCGAGTGAGTCTGAGAGTGAGTTGAACATGGTGGTCGGAACTTAGAGTTATGAGTTCTAAGGCGTGTTAGGTGTTATATTTAGAGTGTGATGAAATTTGTTAGTTCGAGCTATTTGGAAGTTCGAATTGAGTTTTTGGCTCAGGTAGTGATGGGGCGGTGGTTGGAAGATAGGCGGCCTGTCGGTTGAGGACAAAGGTCCAGCTCATTGGCTTTTCGTAGCTTTCTGCGTCCAGCAATTTCCAACTAACGGTGATGTCGCAGGTAGGTTTGCGCAGACGTCGGTTGACTTTCCAAGAGAATTTTTTGCTTTCAGGCTGATATGTGTGAGGGACTTTGCCGAAGCCTGATACGCGCATGACGACAGATTCGGGGTCGAGTTGCTCGACGGTACTGAGGTCGATAGAAATTTCGGGAAGGCGTTCGTCAATGGTAGCTCCAGCTGGCGGGGTGACTGGATAAGGAGTGGATTGGATTTTTGCACCGAGACTGGCCGCGCTGGTTGCAGTAGCGGGAAAGCTAGTGGCATTTTCGAAAATCGAATCGTGGGTTCCTAATATGATGTAACGCGGGAGGGTGAGATTAGATGATTTTTTTGAGACCTTGCCTGGAATGACGGTAAAGAGGAGGTCGTAGCCAGCTGTAGTTGCGACTTCGAACATTTCAGGCGTGTGGAATCCGCCGGGATAAGCATAGGTGGTGATATCGATCTTGAATGTTTTATCGAGGTAGGCCTTGGACTGGGTAAATTCGGTGGTGAGGAAATCATGGTAGGCATCGCCGCCTTGCTCGATGTATTTCTTGATGGTGGACGGGTAGGGGTGGCTAACGGAGTGGGAGCCGATGCTCGCTCCGTTTTCCATCATTTCTTTAATCAGAGCTTCGTTGAGGGCGAGTTTTTTAGGGCCTACAAAATCTTGGTAGAGGAAGAGGGTGAAAGGGTAGCCGAATTCTTTAAGGACGGGATACGCTTCGTGGTAAACGCTCTTCCAGCCATCGTCGATGGTGATTAAGACGCTACGTTCGGGAAGTTTGAGGGTTCCATTTTTCCATGCGAGAAATTCTCCGAGGCTGATGACTTTAAGCTCTAAGTCCTTGAGTGCTTGCATTTGAGAGCGAAAAGTATCTGTGGGGAGACACATTTCGGTTGCTTGCTTTGTGCTGGAGAAATCGTGGTAGCCGAGAACTGAGACGAGGGAGTGGTCTTCTGCTGTATTGATTTTGACTGGTTCTTGGGTGGCGTCAGCGACCGCTTTTTTGCTCTCGTCTAACTGTGCCTGGGAAAGGCTAGAGAAGAGGAAGATGAGTAGCAGAGTGCAAAAAGTTTGAGTCATGATTGGTAGAACGGCTAATGTAACTTTGTGGAGGTGTTTGTAAACGGGGAAGTGTGTTGATTACACCGCCCAAAAGGCTATGAGCATCACAAGTAGGGAGATCAGTAAGCCTAGGCTGAAACACCAAAGGCGGAGGGGCTGAGAGTTCTGGAGTCGCCAGATTGCAGAGGCATAAAGTTCGGTAAGGGGCCCGAGAAAAAAACAAAGGTTGGCCATGATGGCGAAGGGAAGAACAGCTGAAAGCATGTTGGCTGCTGAGCCTCCCCATTTTTGTGAGGCATGAAAGAGCACGCCGAGACCTGGGAGCAGGAGGCAAATATTATAAATGAGTCGGAGCTTTTCCCAGGCGAAAACTATTTTGCGTAAGCGTACCGAGCTATCGTTTGCTTGAGTGTTGGTGGCATCGACTTGGGTTTGAGAATTTGGCGACGCATAAGGGTTTTCCTCCATTTCTGGAGTATAGGAAACGGGGCTTGCCATGCAAGTGGGGGAGTCTATCGTGCGTAAGATTTTGGGACGATGACGCCACTCTTGAGGAAATTTTTGGGACTAAACTGGGTTCTCTTGCTGACAATGCTGGGGCTTATTATTTTCAGTACCTATGTGGTGGAAAGTGCGGCGAGGCATTTGCCGCAAGGTGGGGAATATTATTCTAGTAGGACACAGCTGTGGGCCATCATTGGAGCTGTCGTGTATTTTGTGACGGCTCTGGTGGATTACCGCTGGATTAAGTATTTGGCTCTGCCAATGTACGTGGCGGGTATTGCTTTAATGGGGGCTTCAATGGTGATAGGCAATGAGGTGCACCAACTCAGTTTTGGTGGCGTGAATTTTCAGCCAGCCCAATTCATGGTAGTTGCTGGGTTCATTGCTATGGCCGCTGTGTTACAATGGATGCCAAGGTTGCATCCTTTATTGGGTCTGCCGATCGTGAAGGTCGGGGTGATTGGGGTGATGTCGATTGTACCTTTTGCTATGGTAGCAAAGATGGGAGATATGGGGTCTGCGCTCGTTTGGCTTCCAGTGGTTGGGGTCATTATGCTGACGGGTGGGGTGCCGTTTCGTTATTTGATCTTTATGGTTTTGACTGGATTGGCTCTGATTCCACCCTTGTTTTTCATTGTGTTACCGACGCAGTCTGAGCGTGGCACAGCGCGGATTGAGTTGTATCTCGACATGAAAAATGGTCGTGAGGTTGATATTCAAGGGGATGCGTATGCGCCTCATTACATCGGCATGGCTGTTGGTAAGGCTGGCTGGAAAGGGGTCGGGCACATGGCCGATGTGAACAAGGGCTCACTGCATGATAAAAAATACATTCCATGGAAGACGGCGCATAACGATTTTATTTTTGCGGTGATTGGTGAGGAGCATGGATTCCGAGGGAGTCTCTTATTAGTAACTGCGTATGTTGTGCTGCTGGTGCAGATGTTGTTCATTTCCTACTACAGTCGTGATCTGTCGGGACAGGTGATGGTGTGTTCGGTGGTGGCTTTGTTCTTTGCTCACATTTTTGAGAACATCGGGATGCATATCCATTTGATGCCCATCACAGGAATTCCACTGCCATTGGTTTCGTATTCGGGGACCTTTTTAGTGATGTGTATGTTCATGCTGGGCCTGGTGCAAAGTGTTTGGGTGCATCGGAATGACATTTTACCCGAAGATCAGACCAAGCCCGTGAAACTCTCTCGCCGTGGCCGTCAGCAGGAAATTGGGAAACGTCGTGGAGAAGGGCGCACGAATCCGAATGAGGCGACTCAGCGGGGTGAGGCTATTTAGAGAATATTGAGTTTTCGATGTTGAGTGTTGAATTGTAGGTGGGGCAACGTAGTTTTCTCGCCATGCGCCTTGATAAATTTATTGCCACACATTCTGAAGCCTCTCGAACTTTGGCCAAAGCTGCCATCAAGAGTGGCCGTGCCAAAGTGAATGGTGTGGTGGTGAAGGATCAGGGCTTCAAGGTGAAGCCTGAGGATGAAATTTTCGTCAATGGTCGTCTTATTGCTGAGTCTGGCGAGGTGTACATTGCACTTTACAAACCTGAAGGTGTGCTTTCATCGACAGGTGATGAAGAAGAGGATGACACAGTCATTGATCTTGTGGATGGCTTTACGCACAAGGAGCTTCATGTGGCTGGACGCTTGGATAAGGATACGACAGGTCTGGTGCTGCTCACTAGCGATGGTAAATGGAGTCATCGAGTGACTTCTCCAAAGTTTGAATGTGAAAAGGTCTACCGAGTGAGTTTAGCTGATCCAATTGATCAAGAGATCGTGGAGATTTTCGCGAAGGGCTTGATGTTGCGAGGCGAGTTGAAAGAGACACTTCCAGCGAAGCTTGAGTTGTTAGGTGAACGCGAAGGACGTCTCACCATTACCGAAGGCAAGTACCACCAAGTGAAGCGCATGTTTGGTGCGGTAGGAAACAAGGTGGTTGAGCTTGAGCGTGAGAAAATTGGGTGCGTGACTCTCAGGGACCTTGAACCAGGTGAGTTTTATGAACTTGATCCAGAAGAAGTGGAGAGTTTCTGGAAGTAAGGCGCTTTTGAATACAAAAATGCCCTGCTAGGTTTGGCTAACAGGGCATAAAAAATAAGTATTTTCTCGGCTTACATCGCGATGGCAGCGAGTACTGCTTTCTGTGCGTGAAGTCGGTTTTCTGCTTGTTGGAAGATGGTGTCTGAGTGGAGCTCTAACACTTCTTCGGTGATTTCTTTTTCGCGATATGCTGGGAGACAGTGGAGCACGATGTGGTTTTCCGCGGCTGCTGAGAGGAGTTCAGCATTGACTTGATAGTCGCCGAAGAGCGCTTCTTTTTCCGCTTGGTCTTCTTGTCCCATGGAGAGCCAGACGTCAGTGTTCACGACGTCGGCACCTTTGACAGCTTCTTGCGGGTCGGTAGTGAAACTGACGTTCGGGGCGTTCACTTTGTCGATAAATGCCTTTGGGGGGAGGCAGGCTTCAGGAGCTGCTACCACGAGTTCGAATCCGAGATACTTAGCCGCCCAGATCCACGAGCGTGACATGTTGTTATCGCCATCGCCAATAAAGACGCACTTCTTGCCTTCCCAAGTGCCGAGCTTTTCTTTGACTGTGAGTAGGTCGGCGAGAATTTGGCAAGGGTGCTCAGCATCGGTGAGCGCGTTGATAGTCGGGATGTTTCCAAATTCGGAAAAGTCGATCACATCTTGTTGGTCGAATGTGCGGATAATGCAGCCGTGGATCATTCTCCCGAGTACGCGGGCTGTGTCCTTGATTGGTTCTCCTCGGCCGAGTTGGATGTCGTTTGAGGAAAGGAACATGATGGAGCCACCAAGTTCGCGAACTCCGACTTCAAATGAGACGCGCGTGCGTGTGGAAGATTTTGTGAAGATCATCGCCCACGTTTGGCCAGCTAGTGGTCTGACGGTGTGGTTGCCTCGTTCCGCTTTGAGTTGGACAGCGGAGTCGATGAGAGCGTTGAGCTGAATGGAGTCGAGTTCTTCTATGGAAAGTAAATGTTTCATGTCGGCAAATGCGAGAAAGGAGGTAGGGAAGCACAGCAATAATGGGCTGTCGACCTATAAATGTGCAGAAGCGTGACAATAGTTTCACGAGAGTTATCAGATCTTGAGAGTGATAGCTTTTGGCTGAATGTAGAGCGGTTCGGTTAGACGATATGTTCGACGATGGAATCGACGAGAAGCATGCCTTTTTCGGTAAGAATCATGCGTCCGTTTTGAATGCTGGCCATGTGTTCATCGATTACGGATTGGGCGCGTTGGCGTTCTTCTAGTGTGAGGATGCTAAGATCGAGACCGTCAATGGTGCGGAGTTCGAGGGCGATGCGTTCGAGGTGGAGGGCCTCGGCATCGAGTTCTTCGATTTCTGTTTTAGCGTGGCCGACGTGACTGATCTGTTTAATGTAGTTGGCGGTGTCTGGAAGGTTCTTCCAGCGAGTTGTGCCAATAGTGGAGACTGCGGAGGGACCTAGTCCGAGGTAGTTAGCGCCGCTCCAGTAGGAGGCATTGTGGGTGGAACGGGTACCTCGTTTGGCGTAGTTGGAGGTTTCGTAATGTTCGAAGTCTGCAGCAGTGAGGGTTTCGTGAGCCGCTGTGAAGAATTTGGCATTGGTTTCGGGATCGTCAATGTATTCACCAGCGGTGAGCTTATCGATGAATGCGGTGTCTTCTTCGTAGGTGAGATTATAGGCAGAAATATGATCTGGTTGGAGGCTCACTGCGGTATCGAGTGTGTCTTGCCAGCTTTCTAACGATTGACCGGGGATAGAGAACATAAGGTCGATGTTGACCTGCGGAATGCCGGCTTCGCGCAGGATTGGGACAGCCTCCATAGCTTCCACTCGGTTATGTTCACGTCCGAGCGTTTTTAGCACAGTATTATCAAAAGATTGAATCCCAAGGGAAATACGGGAGATGCCTAGCTGTTTGAAGAGTTGTGCCTTCTTGAGCTCGAAGGTAGCAGGATTGGCTTCGAAAGTGAGTTCTTTGATTTCTGAAAAATCGAAGGTGTCATGGAGGCCATCGAATAAAAGTCGGAGATGGGTGGGGGAAAGCATGGAGGGAGTACCGCCGCCACAGTAGAGTGTGGTGAGTTTATTTTTACCAGTTTGTTGGACATGATGCTTGGCTTCTAACAAAATAGCGTCGATAAACGCACGCATGTCGGTATTGCCCGGTGTGTGCTTGTAAAATGAGCAATAGGGGCAAATGCGGTGGCAGAATGGAATATGGAGATAGAGCTGCAAAGGTGTTGGGAAAGTGTGTGGTGATTTGCGGATTTTTTAGCTACGCATAGATGGCGACTCTATTGTTACAGATTTCTATTTTATCTCTGTGGTAGATGACTTAGAGAAGAGGCGTGCAGGATAAGAGTGAGTTAGGAAAAAAGGTGCTGAAGGACGTGTCGCGTTCTTTTTACCTGAGTATTCGTCTTTTGCCGAGATTGATGCGTGAACCGATCAGTGTTGGCTATCTTCTGGCACGTGCTTCTGACACGATTGCTGACACGGCGCAAGTCCCAGCTAAGCTCCGTGAGGCATGTTTGATGAAATTTACTCCAGCACTCAGAGACAAGAAGGAGCGCGAGGCCTTGTTGGAAATGATTTCTACCAGCTTTGTTAGTTATCAAACGAATAGTAAGGAAAAGCGTTTACTTGAAAGGCTGGGAGATGTGTACCTTTGGTATGATATGACGCGGTCCTGGGCGTGGGAAGCGATTGCAGTAGTGCTTGAGCATATTTGTGCGGGTCAGATGCATGATATACGGCATTTTGGAATGAAGAAAAGACACAAGATCGGTTCAGCTCAGGAGCTGGAACTCTATTGTTATCAAGTAGCGGGTTGCGTGGGTGAGTTCTGGACTGAGGTGGGTTTTCAAGCGTATCATCGTTTCTCCGCAAAGGAACAAACGGAGATGAATGAATTGGGGCGTCGTTACGGAATGGGGCTACAATTGGTTAACATTTTACGAGATATTCCTGAGGATTACGAGAATGGACGCTGTTATCTGCCGGTGTTAGATCATACCGACAAGGAGGAAATTATGCGCAACTCTGAGGAATGGCGCAAAAAAGCACGGGAATACGTAGCATCGGGTTTTGAGTATTCCGCATCGCTGAAACAAAAACGTGCGCGAGTGGCGACGGTGTTGCCAGCGATGTTGGCGGAGAAGACTCTCGATCTACTGGATCACGCCGATTGGGAAATCCTAGAGAAAAGGGTGAAGGTCGATCGCAAAACGGTGCGTTCGTGTGTGTGGCAGGCGCTGAAATTTTGACATTTTTCTTGGTAAAAGACTAGAGTCTTAAAATGTGACAAGAAGTGTCGCAATTATTACACAAGTTCCTGTTGCACTCGCTAGGGATCTGCGAATAATGCCGATCCAAATTTTCACCACTAAAAATTTATGAGTAAAAGTGACTTCGGCCTAATTGGCCTAGCAGTAATGGGACAGAACCTCGTTCTCAACGTTGAGAGCCGCGGCTTCCAAGTTTCTGTCTACAACCGTACCACCTCAGTAACAGATGAGTTCATCGCAGCAAACCCAGGCAAGAAGCTTGTGGGAGCGCACACACTTGAAGAGTTTGTTGATAGCCTCGCATCTCCACGTAAGATTCAAATTATGGTGAAAGCTGGTGGTCCAGTGGACGCAGTGATAGATTCTCTCGTTCCTCTTCTCGATGAAGGTGACATCATCATTGATGGTGGTAACACTCTCTACACAGACACAGAGCGCCGTGAGAAGGCTCTCTCTGAAAAAGGTCTCCGTTTCATCGGTGCTGGTGTTTCCGGTGGTGAAGAAGGTGCGCTTAAAGGCCCATCTATCATGCCTGGTGGCCCAACAAGCACATGGTCCGTAATGAAGCCAATCTTTGAGTCTATCTCAGCAAAAGTTGATGGGACTCCTTGTGTGACACACATCGGCGAAGGTGGCGCAGGTCACTTCGTGAAAATGGTGCACAACGGTATCGAGTACGGCGACATGCAGCTTATCTGTGAGGCGTATAACATTTTCAAAGCAGCAGGCTTCTCTAACGAAGAGCTCGCTGAGATCTTTGCAGAATGGAATGAAGGCGACCTTGAGTCCTACCTCATCGAAATCACAGCAAACATCTTCAAGCAAAAGGATGCTGAGACTGGCAAAGACATCGTTGACCTCATCGTCGATAAGGCTGGCCAAAAAGGAACTGGTCGCTGGACAGTAATGGGCTCAGTGGAACAAGCTGTTCCATTCTCCACCATCGCAGGTTCTGTTGAAGCGCGTATCCTTTCTTCCATGCGCGATCAGCGTAAAGTTGCTTCTGGCATCCTTCAGGGACCAGATAACTGGAATTTCGAACTCAAGGGAATGAGCAAAGAAGAGCTCGTTTCTAAAGTGCGCAACGCACTATACGCATCTAAGATCGTTTCTTACGCTCAAGGTCTCGACCTTATCGCTAAGGTTGGTCGCGAGAAAAACTGGGGCCTCGACCTCGGTGCGATCGCTCGTATCTGGCGCGGTGGTTGCATCATCCGTGCACGTTTCCTCAACCGCATCACTGAAGCGTATGAAGAAACACCTGATCTTACGAACCTCATGCTCGCACCATTCTTCACAGAGATTCTTAACTCTGGTCAGCAAGATTGGCGTGAAGTGGTGGCACTCGCTGCGACTAACGGTATCCCAGTTCCATCCTTCGGTGGTTCACTTTCTTACTACGATGCTTACCGTGCGGAGCGCGTTCCTGCGAACCTTCTCCAGGCACAGCGTGACTTCTTTGGAGCGCACACATACGAGCGTCTCGACAAGCCAGAAGGCGAGTTCTTCCATACAGAAGATTGGCCTGAGCTTATCGACTAATTTCGCTTGAGCGAAATTTAGGAACTTAAGTTTTACTAATGGCGGAGCCTCTTGTTAGGCTTCGCCATTTTTTGTATCGCACAATACATGAAATACGCTAGAAGCTTTGAGTATGGAGCAGGTGACGAGTGCCGAGTATGCAGTGTTTCAAAAGGCGTATAACTTTTTTAATACGGAGCTGTTTGGAGGAGAGCTTCCTGGGGTGTTAATTACCTTGCAACGTAAGTCGCACAATGTGGGGATGTATCGGCAAGGTAGCTTTAAGGATCGAAAGAACCAAGCTGAGGTGGACGAAATAGCGATTAACCCTGACGCATATGTAAATTTGCCTGATATGGAGATTTGGCAAGCGCTGGTGCATGAAATGTGTCACCAGTGGCAGTTTCATTTTGGAAAGCCTTCGCGTAAAAGTTACCACAATAAAGAGTGGGCAAACAAGATGCTTGAGGTGGGGTTAATACCCTCGTCTACCGGGAAGCCTGGTGGAAGCAAAGTCGGTCAAACGATGTACGACTATGTCGATGAAGCGGGAAAATTCATCCAGTGCACGCGTGAACTACGCAAGTTAGGCATAGTGGTGCAGCTAGAATCGAGCAGTACGGAAGGGCTGGTGAGTCGTAGTGCTGAGGCGCTTGAGCAGGAAGCAAGGCTGCGCCAAGCGGGAGTGAAGAAAAATCGCTCGAACAGGGTGAAGTATTCTTGTCCGAGCTGTTTCATGAATGTTTGGGGGAAACCAGATTTACATATTGTATGTGGGGGCTGTCAGCAGAGGTTGGAATCTGTTTGAACTACTAAATACTGAGGCAGCTGGAAGGGGGAAGAGTTGGGCTGCATCTAAGATGTGTGAGATTTTCAGGTGAGCTTTATTGGATTCCAATAAAAAAGCACTTCGATTGCTCGAAGCGCTTTGGAAAGGGTGAGTCTGGTTTTGACTTACATGTTTGGAAGTTCGATGAAGCCTTCCAGTTTGCGGATACGGGTTGGGTGACGCATCTTACGAAGCGCTTTCGCTTCGATCTGACGGATACGCTCACGAGTCACCTGGAACTGACGGCCAACTTCTTCAAGAGTACGGCTGTAGCCGTCTTTGAGTCCGAAGCGTTGTTCGAGCACTTCACGCTCACGCTCGGTGAGAGTGTCGAGAACATCGATGATCTTCTCCTTGAGCATGGCAAAGCCAGCTTCTTCCATCGGGTTTTCTGCTGCTTTATCTTCGATGAAGTCACCGAAGGAGGTGTCATCAGAGTCGCCAACAGGAGCCTGAAGTGAGATTGGCTGTTGTGCCATTTTTAGAACGGCACGCACACGCTCTACAGGAAGGTGAATTTCTTCCGCGATTTCGTCTGGAGTGGGTTCACGACCGTATTCTTGTACGAGCTGCTTCTGCACGCGCATGAGCTTGTTGATCGTTTCGATCATGTGCACTGGAATACGGATAGTACGGGCTTGGTCCGCGATTGAGCGGGTGATCGCCTGACGGATCCACCATGTTGCGTAAGTAGAGAACTTGTAACCGCGACGGTATTCAAATTTCTCAACAGCCTTCATGAGGCCCATGTTACCTTCTTGAATAAGGTCGAGGAAGGAGAGTCCACGGTTGGTGTACTTCTTAGCGATAGAGATAACGAGACGAAGGTTGGCTTCGACCATTTCTGTTTTCGCCTTATATGCCATTTTCATCCAGTGGCGGAGATCCTTGTTGTTCTGGGTAAAGCCTTCGGTGTTAAACCATGCGTGCTGCTGAGCTTCACGGATTTTGGTTTCGAATTCTTTTTCGTCAGGGTGCGCTTGCAGCTTGCGTGTGTATTTCCAGAATGTCTTCTGGTAGTCTTCTACAACCTCGCAGAAATCTTCAACGACTTTCTGTTTGTAATAGAATCGCTGATAGAGCTTGGTGATGATCGCAAGTTGTTTTTCGAGTTCAGCTTCTAGCTTGGTTACGCCGCGAGGATTCTTGGCGTTGAGCTTACGGAAAATGCTATCAGTTTCTTCGTGGCACTGACGGAGTTGATCGCAGAGCTTAGGAAGTGTCTTCATGTAGCGCTCGCGGGATTCGATTTTTTTATCGAGAATTACGCGGTCGAAACGCTCTTTACCACGCATGAGCTTGTCAGCGAGTTCGAGGTAGGAGTCTGCTACGAAACCAAACTTGTGAAGGTATTTTTGAACTGTGAGTTCTGCATCTTCAATACGCTTGGAGATTTCCACTTCTTGCTCACGGGTGAGAAGGGGAACCTGACCCATTTGCTTGAGGTACATGCGAACTGGATCGTCGAGAATGTCGAGTTTCTGTTCGGTTTTTGGTTCGTCATCGGAGTCGCCTTCGCGCTTTTTGTCGCGGTAACGGTCAACTTCTGAGGCATCGATGATGTCGAATTCCATGGAGCGCAGGCGCTCGAGAATGGCTTCTACGTCAGCTGGTTCAACGAGGTCATTAGGGAGGATCTCATTAATATCATCGTATGTGAGGTACTCTTGCTCTTTAGCGAGTTTAATGAGTTCACGTACTTTTTCCTGGATTTCAGGAGTGTCGATACGGTTCTTAGGAGTCTTCTTGGCACGCTTTGCTTTAACTTCAGCTTCAGCATCGAGAAGTGCTTGTAGCTTAGACTTTGGCTTCGCCTCATCTTTTTTGCTAGTGGCTTTCTTAGGAGCCGCTTTTTTAGCAGTGGTCTTCTTGACCGAAGTTTTCTTAGCCGCAGTCTTTTTGGCGGCGGTTTTCTTCGCTGCTGTTTTTGTTGCTGCTGTCTTCTTCGCCGCAGTTTTTTTAGCTGCAGTCTTTTTAGCTGCAGTTTTTTTAGCTGCTGCTTTGGTTGCGGTTGTCTTCGCTACTTTCTTAGATGCCATAGTTAGCTATTGGTGAGCTGGATGGAGTGACATGTGCACAAGTCACCCGTAGAGATTTGTCAACACGCTTGTGCGCGAGACGAGGTACGAAACTTCCTTCACCTATAGTGATTCGTCAAGGCATTTCGTTCGTCCAGATCAGAGGGATTTATGGGATGGCTCGAAGCCGTCTTCTCTTACTCCTAACGAGAGTTGATCTTGTTTGTTGTAGCGTGTTTACAGTCAACTCTCTACGCGACTTGGTTTCGCGCGTAACTATTCACGGACCCTTTCAAGCTGGGCTCCTAGTGTGAGAAGTTTTTCATCGATATGTTCGTAGCCACGATCGATGTGGTAGAGGCGGTTGATCTCGGTGGATCCTTCTGCAGTGAGGGCGGAGAGAACGAGAGCGGCAGAGGCGCGAAGGTCGGATGCCATCACTGGGGCTGCGGAAAGTTTGTCAACGCCTTCGATGACTGCAGTGCCATTGTCGACCTTGATGTCGGCACCCATGCGGGACATTTCAGCACAGTGCATGAAGCGTTGTGGGAAGATAGTGTCCTTGATCACTGAAATTCCTTTGGTCACAGCGAAGAGTGAAGAGAACTGCGCCTGCATGTCGGTTGGGAAACCAGGGTGAGGGGCTGTGACGATCTTTGCGCCTTGTGGGTGCTTGCCAGGAATAATAGTTACTGAAGATCCAGCGTCGTTAAATTTGACGTGGTGTCCGGCTTCAATGAGTTTTTCGGTGACGGGAACGAGATGTTCCTTACATACGCGATGGAGCGTGATGCCTTCTTTACCTGCGGCCATTGCGCCAGCAACCATGAAAGTGCCAGCTTCGATGCGATCGGGGATGATGGTGTGTTCGGTGCCGTGAAGTTTTTCGACTCCTTCGATGACAATCTTGCTGGAGCCAGCGCCTGTGATTTTAGCGCCCATGCTGATGAGGAAGTTGGCGAGGTCGACGACTTCGGGTTCCGCGGCGGCAGATTCGATGATGGTGGTGCCTTTTGCAAGCACTGCTGCCATCATAAGGTTATCGGTGCCGAGGACTGTTGGGCCATTTTTGCCTCGCAGATCGACTTCCGCGCCATGGAGACCATTTGGAGTGGTCATGTCCATGTTGCCGCCGGCCATGTCGATTTCAGTGCCAATGGCTTTGAGTCCTTTGAGGTGGAGATCTACTGGGCGGTCGCCGATAACACAGCCTCCGGGAAGAGATACGCGGGCTTTTCCAAGGCGTGCTAGGAGTGGCCCCATGACGCAGATGGAGGCACGCATTTTGCGGACGAGTTCGTAGGGGGCTTCGTGGGTGATGTTCTTAGCGTTGACGCGGACTGTACCACTGGAACGTTCGACTTCTGCTCCGAGCGCGGAAAGGATCTGGATCATGTAGTTCGTGTCCGAGACGTCTGGCACGCGGCGGATGATAACATCTTCTTCAGTGAGAAGAGCGGCTGCTAGAATAGGAAGTGAGGCATTCTTAGCGCCTGAGATGTTTACCGAGCCGCTAAGTTTGTGGCCGCCGTGTACGATGAGTTTATCCATTTCTGAGTAAAGTTTGAGAGCTTGTTAGATGGTTTTCCAACGTGCTGTTGGGAAACGATAGATGCCAGAGATGTCTGGCAGGGTGTTGATGTCAGTGAATCCCGCAGCTGCTAGAAGTTGTTCTACTTCCTGATGTTGGTGGATGCCAATTTCGAGTGCGACACAGCCACCATCTTCGAGATGCGAAGGGCATTTCTGAATGAATTCGCGGATGATGTCCAGCCCGTCTTCTCCTGAGAAGAGAGCAAGGTCGGGATCGTACTCCAGTTCGGCAGCAAGACTAGCTCGGTCGCGTTCGGGAACATAGGGGAGGTTGGCTACGATGAGATCGTAGCGTTGGTCTTGAATTTCGCTGAAAAGGTTGGTGCGTACGCTGGTGGTGTTTTCGACGCCGAGAGCAGTGGTGTTTTTGGCGGCAAGTTCGAGGGCGTCAGCGGAAGTATCCGCTAGAGTGACCTGAGTTTGAGCGCCGTATTCGAGTGCAAGGGTGAGTCCGATCACACCTGAGCCAGTACCCATATCGAGTACTTTTTTAGGTGCTGACGGCTGTAGTTGCTTGAGAACGATTTCGCAAAGTTCTTCGGTTTCTGGGCGAGGGATGAGTGCTCGTGAGTCGGTGTAAAAATCGCGCAGATAGAATTCGACAGTTCCGAGGATGTGCTGGAGAGGTTCGCGCTGGCCACGGCGTTTGAGCATTTCGCGCAGCGGAGCTAAAGCTTCATCCGTGAGTGGCTCGTCGAAGCGGGTGTAGAGCTGGATTTTTGAGCATTCAAGTTGGTGGCAGAGCAGCAGCTGCATATTACGGCGTGCGTCTTCTACTCCTTTTTTCTCTAGCCACTGGGTGCCAGAGTCGAGTGTCTCAAGAATCGTTTTCAAAAAGCGTTAGAGCTAGTGGTGATTACTCGAGGCCCGCATCGGCGAGGCGGTGTTCCATTTCAGCTTTCATGAGGTTTTCTGTCAGTTCGTTGATTGCGCCTGACATGATACCTTCAATGTTGTGTGAAGTGTAGCCTATGCGGTGGTCGGTAACGCGTGACTGCGGGAAGTTGTAGGTGCGAATCTTTTCAGAGCGATCGCCTGAGCCGATCAGTGATTTGCGCTGAGCTGAATATTTTTCAGCTTCCTCGCGGACCTTGGCTTCGAAGAGTTTTGCGCGGAGAATCTGCATACCGAGTTCACGGTTTTGCGTCTGACTACGGCCGTCTTGACATCTGACTTGAAGGCCAGTTGGTAAGTGTGTGATTTGGACGCAGGAGTCAGTGGTGTTGACGTGCTGACCACCGGAGCCACCTGAACGAGTGGCTTGAATATTGAGGTCTTCTTTTTTGATTTCTAAATCTACTTCGTCGGCTTCTGGCAGGACGGCGACTGTACAGGTAGAAGTGTGGATGCGGCCCTGAGTTTCTGTCGCTGGTACGCGCTGGACGCGGTGGACGCCAGATTCGTATTTGAGGTAGCGAAATACTTCCTCGCCAGTGACTTTGAGAACGACTTCTTTGAATCCGCCGACTTCTGAAGGTGAGGATTCGAGGTGCTCAACTTTCCAGCCGCGGCTTTCGGAATGACGCTCGAGCATTCGCATGAGTTCGCCTGCGAAGAGCGATGCTTCATCACCGCCTGCTCCTGCGCGGATTTCGATGAGGGCATCTCGGTCTTCGGTCTCATCGCGCGGGAGGAGTGCGTATTGCACTTTTTCGGAAAGTTCCTCGATGGTGGCTTCGAGCTCTGGAATTTCCATCTCGGCGAGCTCGGCGATTTCTGGATCGTCTTCTTTGGCGAGTTCGCGGTTCTCGACGAGATTAGTACGCGCGTTCTCAAGAGTTTCCCACATTTCGAGAAGTTCTTTGAGACGACGGTGCTCACGCATAATCTCTGAGGCCTTTTTCTGATCAGAGAAAAGGTCAGGGTCGGTGATGAGTGTTTCTACTTCGGCGAAGCGTTCGCGTCGTTTCTCGATGAGAGAGGCGTAATCCATGGCGGGGAGAGTCTATTCAGATCTCTGGAGGTGCAAGTATTTTCTAGATGGAATGAGGAAAATAGACTGCAATACAGCAAATGAGTGAATCTAGTATTTGGGTAGCTTAAAATGGTGAGGGGCTATGGTGTTCTTCAGTGCTTCTATTGGCCATTTTAAATAGCTCAACTCAGAGTCTATTGCCTGCTGTTACGGTGTTGATGCTGCTATTTTTGTGTCGGCGTATCGGTAAAGATGTCATCCTCGGTCCAGAGTGTTTGGTCTGGGCCGGCTGAACGGATATCCATGTGTTGGCCTGAGAGGGCGTGAAAGAAATAGGGAGTTCCCCATTGGTCTATCAATTCGTTGCCGCGGAGGGCAGGGCTGTCGCTGGCGATGAAAACGATTTTTTTTGGGTTCTTGCCTAATAATTGTTCGGTAATTTCGAAGTTTTCTACGCCCACAGGGTTTTCTTTATAGGCGAAGCGATAATGTGTCAGCAGTTGTTGAATGACAGTTAGGGCATTTCTAGGCGATGGGTGACTGGCAAAGGAGCGACTAGTTTCGAGTGCTGGGGTGTACTGAACTTTTCCATCAGGTAGACGACTCAGACGCGAGTCATGTTCAGTAGAAGGAGTTGCTGCAGCTGAGCTTTGAGTCGTCAGAGGATGCACATGGTCTGATGCAGAGTGAGGGGCATCGCTGCTCTCGTTTGAATTTTTTATGCTGTCGACTGTGATGAGACTGACGACTAGCAGGAGGACTGTGAGGATTGTCCAAGTTTTTTTCATTTAGCAAATTTTCTAACGATCTAGCGGTGGACAGATTAGCTATAAGAATCCGAGGTTAGTTTCGGCAGAAAATGGGTCTTGGAAACGGTACAGGTTAGGAAAGATGGTGGCCATCTCTGAACTGCCATTCGGCACACCAAACCAGTTGGCTAACACTGATGAAAATTGGTCGACGGAGGTAGTGGGAATCCAGCGCCCGCGTGAGCCTCTCGGGACATCATCGATGCCGCCAATCGTGAGTTCTGGAAAACTACCATAGAGTTCACCGCCGTTGACTGCGCCTCCGAAGACGAATGTGTGGGAGCCCCATGCGTGATCTGTGCCTGCTGATTCGATGTCTGATCCATTTGGAGTCCATGTGCGGTTAAAATCTGATGCTTGGAAGGTGGTCACCTTGTCGTAGCTAAAGTTGGCGTCTTTTGCGTCGAGCTCTTTCATCGAGGCATTGAATGCGCCGATGGCTCGGTCAAGTTGCATGAGGAGGTCGGGAAGGTCATTGTTGATGTCTTGGTGGTTGTCGAAGCCGCCCAGATCGACAAAAAAGATTTGGCGATTATTGCCCAAGTACTCGCGGCCAGTGATCAGTCGGGCGATGGCTTTAAATTCCTCAGCGACGTTGCCATCCGCTTCATGGTTTGCGAATATCGTATCGAAATCGATACCAAGTGCCTGTTCGGCTTGGATGGCTTCAACGATAATGGCCTCGTTTTCGCGCGCACTGCGGACGACTTCGCTGTAGCCTTCTTCGAGAATGTGAGCGTGACTGTATTGCATAATACGCTCGAGGGCTTTGAGCCTTTCACCTGTGGCGTTTGACTTGTAGCTGCCATCAGTGTTGAGAGCATTACCGTAATTTGTGCCGAAGCTTGTGAGGCTGATCGCGCCAGTAGAGGTTACTGAGTACTGGGAGGTGTCCGCGCTGCCATTCATGAACTGATTGTTTCCTGCTGCTGTGATGAGCATGGAAGTTTGGCTTTGGAGGTTCCAAGTGTCGTTGTAGAGGTCGGCTACTCTAGCGCCCCAACCTGAGGTGTAGGGTTTGTCGGCAATGGAAGACATCCACTGCGTGACTTGGTCTGAGTGGGAAAAAAGCTGCTTTGGGAGGCTACTGGTACTGTATGAATTTTGGTGAGTAGGTTCTGCTAGGGTTCCCACATTACAGATGAAACTTGCTTCATTGCTGTTGAACATATTGGCTAGGTTCGTGAGGGAGGGATGCAGTCCGAAGTTTTCGCCGCTAGGGATGGAGATTGGCAGTGTGTTGTCGAGTCCGCTAGGATTGTAGATCGGGTGCACGATGCCGTTAGGGATAGCAACTGCTGCGCGATCCGCAGCATAGGATGCAGCCTGAGGGTTAGATCCTACAGGGATAAGGACATTATTCATGTCACAGCCACCGCGCAGAAATACGCAAACGAGAGCCTTGTAGTCATTTCCAACGAGCGTGGCGCCACCGAGACTGCTGGCTGAGGCTGAGTTGATCAATGAGAGCTGGGCAATGGTGTTGATGAGAGGGCCGATGCTCATCGCTCCACAAGTGCCAGCCTTGAGGAAGTCGCGACGTGAGAGATTTCCGAGATGTTTAGGCATATTCGTGATTATTTTTTAATTTGGTACTCGGGAGAGAAGGTGAGCAGGTAGAGCGCATCGGAAAGCTTGTTGAGTCTATCGGATTCATCATTGGATGTATCATAAGGATCTCCGTATGCGTTGGTGATCGCATCGATGATCAGCTCGCGTGGATTTTTCAGCCAGTCATCAAGTCCATGGATGTTTGGGTCATCGTCATCAGAGGGGTCGTATGGGTAGCGCATTTTGAAGAGACCATTGGTCAGGCGCAGGTCGAGTGCATCAAGAAGAGCTTCGTCGGCTAGTGACTCACTGCTGCGCCCGCGGGAGACTCTGCGGATTTGGCTGCGCGTGCCGTAGGAAGCACTCATGAGCGTCATGACATTAGCAGAGTTCGAAGCTAAGGTTTCGCGAATCATGAGCCCAGCTTTTGCCCAAGGATGGGTCTCGAGTAGGCTGTCGACACGTGCGATGATTTCTCCATCGCCGTCGAGCCATTGGTAGGCGAAGTGGAATTCGTCATTGCTGCTCCAGATGTCGTTTCCTGAGGCTTGAATTGTCATTGCGTCGGCAGCTGTCATGTTGGTTGAACCTGTGGCTGATACTGAACCGATGTCTTGGAACTGCCAGTCACTCACGCCTCCACTGAGAGTGATGTTACTGAATTGTGCGGTTGTATGTATTCCGTCGTCATGGCTGGTGACCGCGAGGCCGACGTAGGCTTCAGAAGCCATGGGCAGGACTTGGGTAGAAATGACATTCCAGTTAACGCCATCGACTGAATCACTAGTGATGAAGGTGTCGCCAATGCGCTGGAGGCGGAGCCAGTAGGGGGGCGAGACGCTGGAGCCGTTAATGGTTTCGGTGGAGCCGTCGGCAATAGTGGTGAGTGCGTCAGCGGGTTCAGTAGCTGGATAGAATGCGTCGGCTAATGCTTGTCTAGAGAGTTGTTGAGCATCATTATTGACAGCTTCAGCGACGCCACCAAAGGCAGCGATTTGGTTCGCGTCTGTACCACCTAATTCATCGCCAAATGGTCCGTATGTGGAGCGGATGATATCCTCGAAGTAGTTGATGTTTCGAATGATGTCTGGCTCGTTTGCCAATTGCATTTCTGGGGAGACGAGTTCGGCATTGTTGATGACACCGCTGGGAGAATAGTCGGGAAGGTAGTAGTTAAATACCGTGACTTGGCTGAAGGGGTTCATCTGTAAGCCTCGGCTGCCAGCAGAGGTTAATGCGCTTGGAGGCATGAATCTCACATTGCGGGTATGATTGTCGATCTGGTCGGATGGATAGCCGAAGGAGTCTAAATAGAGCTCTGGATTACTGAAGTCGCCAGGTGCCTCGTCGTATGGCGCCGCATTGGCTGGGTTGGTAATGGGTGTGTAGGTGTGAGCTTCCAATGAGCGCAGGAGTTGAAGGTAGCCCTCCAGCGGTGATTTTTTGAGACCGAAGGTGGTATCTTCAAGGTCGAGTTTGCGCGCTTCGGGATCGAGTAAAATGGCGCGGACGGTCAGTCCCAAATCGCCTTCGCTTTCTTTAAAGACAGAGGCCACGCGGTGCAGGTAGTCTTTGGAAGGGTTCGATGTCGTGAAGCGTTGGATAAGACGGCGCGAGATGAAAGCTGGAGTGCTGACGTGACTGTTGGTCATGTCATAATCAGGTTTTCCATCATCGGGTTTTCCTGCGAGCCAGTCGATGGCGGCTTCGATGTCAGCGATGCCTCGTTGTGTTGGGTCAATAATTGAAGTGTTATCGATGGTGGTTCCAGCGAAGGACTTGGGTCCGGGGCTGTGGTATTCACCGAACATCTTCATTGGGTAGAGGTAGGCTAGGCCTAGCACTCCAAAGGACCTTTGGTTGGCACCAAAATTAGTATTGTCTGCGCTGAATGGATTTCCGCCCCATCTGTCGAAGTAGCCATTGTGGCGGCTAAAACTTTGGCCTGTTAGGATTTTCGCAAACTCGCGGATGTCATCATTTGTGTAACAGGCTTTTGGGAGCCCTTCTGAACTGAGCTTGAGGCTTCCATCTGGCCAAGTTTCAAAAAGACCAATTGAGAAAAGCTGCATGTTTTCTCGGGCGAGGTTTTCATCGGGATAGGCATCATAAAATCCGTCGCCGTCAAAATCGATAGCTTTTTGGTTTTGCAGGCTTGAGAGCCATTTACCCATCACTGGGCTCCAATTGACGAAGCCGAGAACATCGCGGTAATGTTCAAAGGCGTATGTGTTAAGCATGTCTTGGTAGTTCGCACTGCCGTAGGGGGTGTCGCGGATGGAGGTAAGTGAGTCACTGACGACGACGATTTGCTGCAGAGCATAACCCATCTTTTGACGCAGTTGATCGTGGGCATTGATCATGAGTTGCCAATGTGCCTGTCTGCGCTGGACGTAGTTTGGTTCTGTGCGCAGGTTGTTGGTGCCCGCTAGGTTAAAGTCTGCACGATCGACTGGGTAGACGTCATCGAGGTACCAATGTTCAGGATTTTCATCGTCGCGGTTGATACTAGGCCAGCGGCTTGGCTTCACAGGGGTGGTTGACTCGCCAATACTTGGGTTGGATGTGCTGTCGAAGAGCTTAGCCAAGGTCATGAATTGGTAATGAGAGGCGAGAGTGTATTCAAGAAGGTAGGTCTGGTCGGTGTCGGCAATTTGGGTGTCGATCCAGTCGGCGAAGGCTTCATTTCTGTGGTAGTCAGGATCGTCTATACGTGCTTGTTCGATCACTTGGGTGAGCGCCTCTACCTCGGCGTCGGTTGCTCCGAATGTTGCTTGGTTGAGAAATCGACGGATTTCTGCTTCAAGTAATTGACCGGTCAGTTGCGGGTAGTCTGTTGAACCTGGCTGTGCTGCGGGTGTAGGAGCTGCGGGCTCGACGGAACTACCACCCGAGAGGCCTAGAAAAGACCAGATTTCACCGGCGGGGTTATCGACGGTATGGACGTTTAGGTAGAGAGGAGTTTCGTTGTTTTGAGCAAACAGCGAGTCGATGATGGTTTGTTTAGAGGCCGCCCCGCCCGCTGTGGGGACAGCTCCTGAAGATTCTCTAATGTCCCAAGGGTAACTGGTGAGAGGGCCATTCAGAGGGTCACTTTCGGCGTCGCCGGGTGTTTCGGTGATTTCGTAGATGATAGCGCCAGGATTTGGGCCGCTGCTTGACTTATGGAGGTGAGAGTCTTGTTGGGCAGATGTGAGCCCTGAAAATTCATTCCAGATTCGCAGCTCTGTGCGCGGGCCATTGAGTGTGGCGGTGAGATAGCCAGAGCCATTTGTGGTCACTGCTGCGGCACCATCTTGACTGAAAGTTCCCGTGAATATGGTGAGATTGTCCGGGTTGTCTGGAAGGTCGAAGAGCTGAATGGAAGCTCCGTTGAGTGTCTCAGAGGTGGTGTAGCTGTCATTGGCAGAGGGAACTACGGCGAGGTTCAGAGTCTCTGGGTATTCGTTGATTGAGTCATCGACGGCAACAACTGTGAGCACCTTTTCCATTTCACCAAAGGCAAAGCTCACAGAGTCAGTAATCGTTTTTCCATCTTGATCGACAAGGATATAATCTTCTGGTTCTGCAACTTCATCTCCCGCACTGCCAATGAGCGCACAGCAGGTGCCATCACAAACGGTCGCAACGCTGCCAGTGGTATCAAGTGCGGTGACACAAAGCTGAATTGTTAGGGGTGTCAGCGAGCCGGTACGCGTGATAGTAATTTCACCATCGTCTGGAATCGTGTTGGGGAAATTACTTTCAAAAGCAGCAGTGTCACTCGCTTGAAGTGCTATTTCAGGCTGATCCTGGGAATTATTTATCAGGTTAGTGAGTGTTTCATTATCAGCAATGCCATTGCTCGTTTCAGGATCGAAGAAGAGTAGGTTGTAATGGGTTCCGAGAAGGATTTCTTCCCAGTCTGGAATGCCATCACCATCTTGATCTGATTCCTCGACAGAGAGTTTAAAGAAATGGGAGGAGTCTTCATCGCCGTAGTCAAAATAGTTCGGAATGAGATAGCCTTTACCTGTGATTAATCCGCCAGTGAAGAGCCAGTCATCGAAGGCGATGTTAGGGGTGTTTGGATAAGGGATACGTAGACTGCTGAGAGCTTCGACCACACCAGGACCGTCACGGAAGGCTAGGCCGGTGGCTGAGCCAATAAGTTTGCCTTCGGGGTCACTGACATAAATATCAAAGGTATCTTCCAGTGTTGTGTGATTGCCAGTGGGGGTGTTGTAGTTGAAGCCATCGCTGGAGAGGGTCGCTACGATTTCGATCCGGTAACTCTTATCAAATTCGATCTCGATCTGTGTGTCGTTACCCGCGGCACCACCCGCCCGCACGACAGCAATAGTGCCTGCAGAATTATCTTCGATGTCGATGCGTGGTCCTTCTTGGCTATTGATTGAGCCATTTTGGAAGAAGAGATATGTGTCTTGAGCACCTGCGCTCATATTAAACAACCAAGTGGCGTAGAGGTGGTCATGACCACCAGAGCTGAAATTGAGTCGCTCCTCGGCATTTGTGCCCAGATCAGCATTGATGCGCTCGGCGTTTCCACTCAAGCCTGAGATATTATTTACAATGCCCGCACTATTCGCCCAGAGTTGACCAGTCTGGCCTGCGCTGTCGTAATCATGTTCTAAAAATACGGAGTCGTCTCTGGTTTCACTGAGGAATGGCACCTTGGCCAATGCGCTGCGATCGATGGCTTGAATGCCTTCGAGACCGGGGCCGCTCCATGCAATTTGGACGTGTTGGCCCGCGACGGTAGCAAGGTAGCGCAGGTCGAGGAGATAAGGTGAGTTAGCTGTGAGACTTAGTGTGGATGATCGTTGGGTGGGGTAGAGGTCCCACTGATTGGGCTCAATGTCTGATTGACTCTCTAGAATTTCGGCAATTTTTACAGGAACAGCATCCTCGCTTAGAGCATTGAAATACAATTCCGCTGGGCCACCAGAGGAAAGGTAAAGTGTGTAGTCGCCTGATTGAGGCGGGGTGATAAATGTCGTGAGTCGTCCGCCGTAGCCACTCGCTTGGAATCTGGGGGCTTCGATAGAGGTCGTGCTGATGCTTCCGTCGGGTGGGCTAGGGAACTCTGCTTGCGAATAGAGCTCATCGATCGATGAGCCTAATACGTCTGCCCAAAAGTCGATACGAATGGGGCTCAGGCTATAGGATAAACCGCTTGGCTTGATGAGTAGCGAGCGCTCATTACCATCACCGAACCAGCTATTGATCGATTGGAATTCACTGAGATTGTTGGAATGCGAAAGGGTGTAGGTCTTTCCCTTAACGGTTTGAAATGCGAGTTCTATTTCATCGGTGTTTTGGGCAACGATGAGAGGTTTGATGAAAGGGTGGTCACTGTTATCGAATGGGTCGGTGCCCGCGATGCACTCGTCGATATTTTTAAAACCATCGCCATCATCGTCTTCGAGTAATTCGAGCGAGTTGGCATTATACAATTGTTCCCATACATCACTGAGGCCATTGTCGTTGGTATCGACGGCTAGCGCGTTGCAGAAGAAGAGGATAAAAGTGCTGGGCAGCAGCGCCGGGAGAAAAGCTGAGGAGGAATGCACAGCACATCTTGTGATGTTACCGTTCATTTGTGGCGACGATAGCGTCTGCTTTAATTAGGCCAAGAATATTTTACTGTGGCGACGGATTTTGTTAATTCCTCAACAGGAATACTTTATTGAAATTTTGTATTCTTGTGGTGAAAAATGGCTCAGCTGGCCATCGCAAATAATTTAGGTCGCGTATGCTGAGCTTTCTTTTCAAGAAGTGCCTCGACCCATTGTGTAGCTAGGCTTGGGGGGAGCCAAGCGGGGCGTGATTTGACCTTTTTCCAATCTTGGTAGCATTGCTCGCGATATGGCTGGCCGAGGCGCTCTACGATCCATGCTTCGTATTCTAGCCACCACTTAAGCAGGGGTGTCATGGCGTCGAGTAAATCGGCAGGAGCGAGCGTTTCTAAGTCGTCGTCTGTCCATTGTCCGGCGATGAGTTTTTCTGCGGGAAGCCACTTATAAAAGCGGTTCTTTTTGCGAATGAAGACGGTCTTGGAGGACTTGGTATAGATCGCGGCGCATGAGCCGTAGAGTTCGATGGTGTGGTTTTCCGTTTCCAAGCTGTAGCAGCTGGTTCCCTTGAGTCCTTTTGATGGTGACTTGGTGAAACCATATTCGAGTAATTGATTACCAGCGGGGTGGATGACATCTTTACCCAGAAAGAACATCTGTTGGTAGAATCCGTCGGTACAATCCTTTAACAATAAACGTAATTTCTTTCTTTCCAGATCCATCTCTCTCCCTTGTTGTTTTCGATGGATATTGGTATGGCAGTAAAGTTGCTAATGCAACTTATTTGTAAAAACGTTAGAGAGCTGCATTAGGCAGATGTTTGAGCTTTTTCTAGGAAGGCTTGGATGTAATCCACGTTGGCATCTTCTTCTCGGACACCGAGGTGGATTTGTTTGTGCACGCCTTTTTTGCCGAGTTTGACGGGGAAGATTGCGTAGCGTTCGGCGTATTCGTTGACGAGCCAACGCGGTAGTGCTGTGACGCCACGTCCGCAGGCGACCATTTGAATCATGATTTCGGTGGTTTCGATGATTTTCTGGTGCTTGACGGTTCTTCCAACTGGAGTGAGGAAGTTAGAAAAAATGTCTAAACGATCTGAGCAGACCGGGTAGGTGAAGAGAGTTTCCTCGCTCAGTTCTTCGGGCTCCACATACGTATGGTTTTTTAGTGGGTGATTTTCGCTGACGACGAGGACTTGTTCGTAGTCAAATACTGGAATGAAGGTGAGCTCTGGTTTCCGCACGGGGTCAGGGGTGACGATGATATCAATTTCATGCGTAAGCAGGGCTTCGATTCCGGCAAATTGGAATTTCTGAATGACATCGAGGTCAACCGATGGCCAATCCTGTAGGTAGGTGTTGGTCATTTTTTGTAGCCATTGGTAGCAGGGGTGGCATTCCATCCCGATTTTCAAGACCCCGCGTTCGCCTTTGCTGAACTGAATGAGCTGGCTTTCGGTGCGTACGAATTGTGGGATCAGGCGGCGTGCTGTATTGAGTAGGTGTTGGCCCGCCTGAGTCGGGACGAGTTGTCTGCCTTTTCTCTGCCAGAGTTTTACTCCTAATTGGTCTTCGAGTTTGGACATACTATGACTGAGGGCAGATTGAGTGAGGTGCAGAGACTCTGCGGCAGCAGTCATGCTTCCTTCTTTCTCAACAGCGAGAATGATTTCGAGATGGATTCGTTCTAAATAGTTCATCGGTTACTCGGGATAATCCATGAATGTGCTTCATGGATAGATGATTAATGACCATTTTTTTTCATAGATCAACTCTGATACGGTCCAAATCATGCAAACGAAACAGATTGTATCGCCAAGAGCAGAATACCTAAAACCTAGGAGTGAGGGGTTCCACTATTCTATAAAGCGTATTCGCTTCGATGAAAATTATCAACCAGCCGATAGCACGCGGGTGACGACCAACTTTGCCAACTTGGCGCGCGGTGAGAGCCGTCAGGAGAATTTGAGGAATGCGCTGCGGATGGTGGATCGTCGTTTCAATGCGCTAGCACATTGGGATAACCCAAAAAGTGACCGCTACGCAGTGGAGCTCGAGATCATCTCAGTGGATGTCGATGTCGCTGGCAATGGCGAGACTTTCCCTTCGATTGAAATATTGAAGACCAAGATCTATGATCGCAAAAACGATCAGCAGCTCGATGGCATCGTGGGCAATAATTTTTCCTCCTACGTCCGCGACTATGATTTTAGTGTGCGGCTGCGGGAGCATAATAAGAATCAAAAGAAATTCAGCATCCCTGAGGACTTTGGAGACCTGCATGGTAAGCTGTTTAAAGATTTTCTGAAGTCTGCGACCTACCGCGAGAATTTCAGTAAGCCGCCAGTCATCTGCTTGAGTGTCTCTGATAACAAAATCTATCAGCGTACTGAAAATCAACACCCGGTGCTCGGGGTGGAATACAAGGCAAATGAATCTTCATTGACCGAGCAGTACTTTAAGAAAATGGGTTTTGAGGTGCGCTATTTTTTGCCACCTCACAGTGTGGCTCCATTGGCTTTTTACCATTTTGGAGACTTGCTCAGTGACTATACCAACCTCGAGTTGATCGGGACGATCAGTACGATGGAGACGTTTCAGAAGATCTATCGCCCAGAGATTTACAATGCCAATGCAGTGGCTGGAAATCTCTACCAACCGAATTTGAAGAACAGCGACCATTCACTGACACAAATCGTCTACGACCGAGAGGAACGCAGTCAGTTAGCGGTCAAGCAGGGCGTCTTCGCTGAAGAAAATTTCATCAAACCTTACCAGTCGATCTTGCAACAATGGTCAGCGAATTGCGCTGTGTAATGAATCGATACCACCAAGACATTATGAAACAATTATTACCTACATCCACTGCGGGGAGCTTACCGAAGCCATCATGGCTGGCAGAACCTGAGCAGCTCTGGTCACCCTGGAAGCTGCAAGGTCAGGAACTCATCGATGGAAAAACGGATGCGCTGCGCGTTTCGCTGCAGGAGCAAAGAAGGGCGGGCATCGATATAGTCAGTGACGGTGAGCAGACGCGTCAGCACTTCGTGACTACTTTTATTGAACACCTCGATGGGGTGGATTTCGAAAAGCGTGAGACGGTTAAAATTCGTGATCGCTATGAGGCAAGCGTGCCGACTGTGGTGGGTCCCGTTAGTCGTCCGCATTCGGTGTTTGTTAAAGATGCGAAATTCCTGCGCGAGCAGACTGATCAGCCGATCAAATGGGCCTTGCCGGGACCGATGACGATGGTCGACACGCTATATAATGCACATTACAAAAGTCGTGAAAAGCTGGCATGGGAGTTTGCGAAAATCCTCAACCAAGAAGCGAAAGAGTTAGAGGCAGCTGGGGTGGATATTATCCAATTTGATGAGCCTGCTTTTAATGTCTTTTTCGAAGAAGTGAATGCGTGGGGGATCGCTTGTTTGGAGCGCGCGATTGAGGGACTTCAATGTGAAACGGCGGTGCATATTTGTTATGGCTATGGCATTAAGGCGAATACTGACTGGAAGAAGACGCTCGGTTCAGAGTGGCGCCAATACGAGGAGGTATTTCCTAAGTTACAGCAATCTAATATCGATATCATTTCCTTAGAATGCCAGAATTCGCACGTGCCAATTGAGTTGATCGAGCTGATCCGTGGCAAGAAAGTGATGGTTGGAGCCATCGATGTGGCGAGTAACGAGATCGAGACTCCGGAAGAAGTCGCGGCCACTCTGCGAGAAGCGCTGAAGTATGTGGATGCCGATAAGCTTTATCCATGCACTAACTGTGGGATGGCTCCGCTTTCGCGTGAGCTAGCCAGAGGAAAGCTCAATGCCCTGAGTGCTGGCGCTGAGATTGTGCGGAAAGAACTCGTCGCCAAGCTAGATTGTTAGTTCCTGATTTTCACCCATGAGAAATTGCCTAAGGGGGAAGAGCGACTGCCGTAGCTGGGGGGCTATGGCAGTCGCATAGCTTAGGCTGTATGGACAAATCTTGAAGCTAGAGAGATTTGAGTTTGTTAGAATTACTCGTTATACCACGTTGGGAATGCGATTGGGTATTAGTTAGCTTGTTCGCGCCTTGTCAGTTTCTATAAGCTGGAGCACCATGACATCAACTGAGCAGCTTAAAGGATATTATTTAGAAAACGTTCATGGAGATCATTGAATTAATCACAGTCCACCTTTCAACTATTCTAGGACTGGCCGCCACTGGGGTTTTTGCGGGTGTGTTGGCTGGGCTGCTGGGAGTGGGCGGCGGCATTGTCATTGTGCCGGTGCTGTTCTTCCTTTTTCAGAGCTTTGGCGTATCTGCCGAGACTGCGATGGTGGTGGCGACTGCGACTTCATTGGCGACGATCGTGCCGACTTCGATCAGCTCGATTCGCTCGCACTGGCGCAAGGGGAATGTCGATTTCAGCCTGTTGAAGCGCTGGGCCGGATGGGTGTTCGCTGGCGTGTTAGTGGGGAGCTGGTTGGTGACGCGGGTGGATGGCAGCTGGTTGACGGTGTTGTTCGGCGTGATCGCTACCTTGTCGGCGCTGAATATGCTGTTCCGGACCGGCAAGTCGGCTTTGTTTGACGGGTTGCCGGGAAGGCTCGGTCAGGCACTGATGGGGAGCTCGGTGGGGTTCTTTAGTTCGATGGTCGGAATTGGTGGGGGAACGATCTCAGTGCCCTTGCTCACCCTTTATGCGTATCCGGCACACCGAGCTGTGGGCACTGCGGCAGCGATTGGTTTGATCATTTCCTTGCCGGCAGCGCTGACGATGTTGGTGTTCGGTTCTACTCCAGCGGATGCTCCTGCGGGGACTTATGGTTTAGTTAATGTACTCGGCTTCCTCTGCATCATGCCGCTCACCGTGCTCTGCGCGCCAGTGGGAGTCGCGATCGCTCACAAGTTAGATGCGGTGAAGTTGAAGCGCGTTTTCGCCGTGGTGCTGTTGATCACAGGCGTGCGGATGTTGCTGCAGGTGTTTCTGTGAGAAGGAAGAGAGTTTCAAATAAGCCATGAGAGGGGATTTTGAAGTGTGGCACTATTGATGGATCCTTACTTCTCAAGGGGTAGGCAACCTACGACTATTGTGATGAAGCGATAAGAGTCGGCTTGTGTATGAATATCATGACTCACGATCAATCTGAGCCATAAGAAAGAGATCAACCAAGATATGAGAATTTCCTATGTAGCTGTTTTCAATTTACTCTCGAATTCAGCTAGGGCAGCAAATTTTTTCTTTTCAAATCCTGCTAGAATAGATTTACGGGCTGCTGAAAGCTCAGGCTTTGAAACTTTGCCTTCAAAACCTATCAAAGACACCTCAACTTCCATATCTACGTTTTTTTCTGCTTTTAAAGGAGTTGGGAATTTCAAATTTATTCTACATACACCTTCCTCTAATCCTAAGATTACTTTATATTTTGCAGTCAAACTGTTCACTTTAATACACTGCATATAAGCACTTTTTGAAAAGAATTGAGTCCCATCAAGATGGTCACCATTAAGAGCCATTTTTTTTACATTTCCTTTTACCCAGTTAAAGTCTTTGGGCAGGTCGCCTGTGGCATCAACTATAAAGTCCACATCAATCAAGGCTTCAAAATCAACACCCTTAGATAAATTTGAACTTAAACATGCCAACATGAAGCGAATTCTTGTCTCGTTATCAGAAAACGAATCGAAGAATATGCGGTCAGCGACATTCTCTTTATCTATTTTTCCTAGCTCCAAGAGCTTCTTTTCGAATCGGCGTGCATACTTGCCTATAACAGAGCGTACCTCTTTTGATCCATATGACTCAGTCACATTTAACTGATTGTTATTGGAGTCTATAGACCACTCTACTTTCCCTTCATGTATCTGTTTGTTCTCAGTCCAATTAGATAGTAAATCAGATCTTTCAATCTCAACTTCTAATACCACTTTTTTACCGCAAGTTGAAATTTGAGGTGTAGGCATACCCAGTATTTTATAATTTGAAAACTCATCAGAGTGAACATCATTTTTAGAAATTTCTACATTTAAAATTTCTTCAATGGTCAATGAATTCGTAGAACGACGGTGAGAGTTCTGCTTTTCGCGATTTTCATTATCTCTAGCTAATGAGAACAGTTCTATGAATTCACTCGGGGATAATATAGCAGCACATATAAAAGGAACTGTATCTTGTTTTTCACCTCTACTAAAATACCCCTTTCTCTTAGCAAATTTATTTAAATCACTAGCACTAATGCATGGTTGTGTAAGAAACTGACGTAACTTATCTCCGTATGGAAGGAATCGGGGGCCAGAAGTCATTATATATTTAGGTTCTTAATTACAATATTTTCCATGAAGTCTGAATCATCAAATCTTATCTTCACTTCTGCGACTATCTCCTTGTGCTGCAATTCATTGTAATTGGGGAATGCAATAATACACCTCTGCGGCAAATCTTTCGAAATAGCAGCAGCTAGTCCTATCAGTAAAAGCAAGCTTGATGAAGATATAGGATCTGAGCAGGTGAAAATAAGGTGCTTCATGCCATCTAGGCCGTGTGGACAAATTGACTATCTAATCCAATCCATTATGGATGCAAGACATATGAAGGATACGAAAGTCTCGCTCAATCTATCGTAGCGAGTGCCTATTCTTCTATAGCGCTTAATTCTAGCAAAGTAGTTCTCTACTACATGACGCCTTTTACCGACTTCTTTGATATAAAAAGGCTTCTTCTTTCGATTTTTTCGCCCTGGTATGAGTGCCACGCCTCCGAGCTTTTCAATATGCTCTCTCAAGGCATCTGAATCGTAACCTTTGTCAGCAAGTACAATACAGTCGGCAAGTTCACCTAATAGCTCTTCAGCTGTTTTTATTTCAGCTTCATTGCCTGGACGAAGGATTAGATCTAGCAACTTTCCATTACTATTTGTCATCGCATGTAGCTTACTGTTTCGACCACCCTTTGTTTTCCCAAAGCATTGATCTTTAGAGGTGTCACATTGATAGCAAGCATCTTGGTGAACTTTAATGTGAGACCCATCAATGATTTTGAATTGATCCTCGTTTTTGAGTTTAGCTGTGGCCTCTAGTAACTCCTTGAAGACTCCTTTTTTAGACCAACGCAGATGAAATCGATAGACACTATTCCACTTTCCGTAGCGCTCAGGAAGCTGATTCCACTGGGCTCCTGTTACCAGAATCCACCAGATTCCGTTCAGAGTTCGGTCAAAATTAGCAGGTTTTCTGCCTTTTCCTGAACTGTTAGATTTTCTCTGCTGAGATTTAAGTTAATTTTTTTAGGTGCTCTTTGAGCACGTCCGGCATCGCTGTCGCAAATTTATTCATTTTCCAGCGGCAGAATGCCGGATTTCATTGATAAATCAACGATTAATCAATTTGTCCACACGGCCTAGACAAGTTGACTTAAAAGGTATCACATTTGATGCCAATAGAGCAGCTGGCATCACTGTTGACGAAGTGTTGAAATCAGCGGGGTCAAGACTGCTTGAATCATTAATGTTCACAAACTCTGTTTTAGAGTAATCAGTCTTGGCAAATTTGATACTATCTCTAATAAAATGAACTCTTCTGTTATCGAGTACATAAAATCCATCAAACTTGGAGTCAGAGAAAGATCTGGAGCTTGAAATTCCTTCTAGAACGGATTCTTTGGTAGAAAGATACTCAGAAATCCAAAAAAGAATACCCACATATTTTATGTTTTCTATTCTTGATTTTCCCTTTGAATAATTACTCGAAACACTACTTCTCTTATAGCAAGATAGAGCTTCTTGGATATCAGAGCTAAACTCATTAAATTTAGAGCTCAGATTTTTGACGTAAGGCTTAATTGTGTGCTTTACTGAGATCAAATGGTGAACAAAATCTTGAGGGTTTTCCCAAGATTGAGCAGGGAAAAGAATATCAACACCGTGTGTTTTCCTCGAATTGCCATCTTTATTAAGATGGTTTGAATCAGAACATGGGATTGAAAGGCCTTTTTTATTTGCGTTCCATCCAATTAAGTTAAAAAAGTCGCTGGCCAACTTTTCTCCATCTTCTCCGCTAGTTTTCGATTTTTCACCCACGAAACGACATCTAACAAACGAATAGCTCTGAGGTAAAGTGGGAAATAGACCTTTCCAGACCGCGATCTTTACGTGAGCTTATACTGCCATCGTAATAGTTCCGTTTTTGATCCTCCTCTTTGTTTTTGATCCTCCTCTTTTTGACTAAAATCGAAGATATCTACCAACCTCTTGCTGGATGAGGAGCGCAGCTCAAGAGGTAATCGTAGATGTGCCGAAGGCCGCTCCTAGCTTGCTTGGAGCGTTATGCCGATTAGCTCTTGAGAGAGCACCGCAAGAAGGCTACTTGAGTAAATGATTTACACCTGTTGAATTTTTATGTTGTTGCGTAGGATGAGTGGACGCTAGATTTTTTGTTAGAAATGGACGAAAAGAAGTTTCAAAATCACCGACTCATTTTGGCCTATCATGGTTGTGAGCGTTCAGTTGCGGACAAAGTACTGAATGAGGGTGAACACTTACAGCCAAGTGGAATAACTACGACTGGTTAGGGAAGGGGATTTACTTCTGGGAGCATGGACCGAATAGAGCCTTGGATTGGGCTAAGAAGAGTAGAAAGATTCAAGATTCTGCTGTGGTGGGAGCGGTGATCAATCTTGGGCATTGTTTTGATCTCTTTGATCAAGCTGCGATTCACAGTTTAACTGAGCTTTATCCTGTATTCTCAAATTTGTACAAATCTGCAGGTAAGGACTTACCGATGAATCAGCAAGGGTTTCAAGATGACCCCGATAACCTCAAGCGTCATTTAGATTGTACGATGATCAATTGGGCGATGGATTTTCTAGAACTCGAAGGAAAGCACTATGATAGTGTGCGCGGTTTGTTCCCAGAAGGGAGACCAGCTTTTGAGGGTTCTGGCATTATGGCTAAATCGCATATACAAATTGCGATTCGCAATACGGCTTGCATCGTTGGCTATTTTAGACCATCTTAGCCTCATGGAAGAAAAGCGTGAAATAACTCTTGAGGAAGCTGTAGAGGCTGTGAAGGAGCGCGCTCGTAACATGAGCATTGAGGAGCATATCGAGGTTTTTAAGAAAATCGGTATTCTCAATGAGAAGGGTGAAGAGAACCCTGGATTCGTCGGTCTTAGAGAATTGATCGCTAAGTAAGTTTTTTTCAGGATAAATGTGTTGAGAGCAGCCAAACGGTTGCTCTTTTTTGATGGTGGATGGAGGCTAGCTTCTCGGTGAAAAACTAGCCTCAGTAGTTTTCTACATTGGTTCGATGTAGGTGATGACGACGAAGCTGGCGCCTTCTGGGTCTTTGAGGTAGGCGATGCGGCCGACTTCTGGGCAGTCGAAGGCCTGCATGAGGACTTCACCACCGGCTTCGGTGCAGGCGCGGACGGCGGCATCGACATTGTCGACCGTGACGTAGACGCTCCACTGGATGGGGGATTTTTCACAGGTCATGGCACCTGCTACTTTTTCCCCTTCTTTATTGGTGAAGCAGGTGTAGGTGCCTGAGCCATCGGGCATGGGGTTTTGCTCGGAAGTCCAGCCGAAGACTTTGCTGTAGAAGTCGGCAGCGGCTTGTGGGTTATTGGTATTGAGTTCAGCCCATGAGGGGGCTCCGTGTTGGTTTCTGATATCTTTGCTCATAATCGATTCCGCTTTTCGTGGCGGCGAATCAGAGTTCAACACAGTGTTGTGACAACCCTATGTCAGTAGGCTTGAAAAAATGTTCGGGAAATTTTTCTCATGATGAGGGTGTGTGATGGGTAGCGAGTTCTTGTGCTCGCTGGACGAGGATTGTTTGGAGCGCAGGAGAGTTAATTACTTGGACAGCGGTGCCAAAGGAGAGAAGCCAGTTGGCAAGCCATTCGAGTTCACCAGTGACGAGTTCGACAATGACTGTGTCCGCCTGTTCACTGAGTGTGCGTATGCCAAAGCTCCACTCGCGCTGCGCGCGGTCGAGGGCCCAGCGTGAGAAGGCGACTTGGACGCATTGTTTAGGCTCATTGGCGATCCACGACTGGATGCAGTCGCTGATAGTTTGGTGGTCGCGGTATTCGTAGCTTTGCTCAGTGAGGGTGTAGCCGGTGACTCGATCGAGGCGGAAGTCTCTAAAGTCATTGCGCATTTTGCACCACGAGAGGAGGTGCCAGCGGTTTTGGTAGTGGACGAGTTCTAGTGGTTCGACAGGGCGGGATGTGGTGTTGCCCATTCTGTCTTGATAGTCTAGGAGGATGATTTTTCGTTCGACCATGGCTTGCTGGACACAAGCAATATCGATTTGATGGGGTGCTGAGTGAGAATCGTGCTGGAAGAAGGAGGTGCGCTGTTCGAGCTTTTCAAGCGATTCGAGTAATTCTTTTGGGAGGACGGCTTGAATTTTTAGTACGGCACTTTGCATGGAGGCGACGACGGAGGGGTCGGTGATTCCCTGAACCAGTACACTGGCGGTGGCGATGGCCATAGCTTCTTGCTGAGAGAACATGACGGGAGGCAGGTGGTAGCCGTGCATGAGGCTGTAGCCTCGGCCTACTTCAGCAATGACAGGCACGCCGGCTTCACCGAGGGCGGTGATATCGCGGTAGATGGTGCGGACGCTGACTTCAAAGTGCAGGGCAATGGCTTCTGCTGTGATCTGCCTCTTGCTCTGTAAGAGGAGAATGATGGCCACTAAGCGGTCAACTCGGTTCATGGTAACAAGGGGCGCATGGTGGTGGAAAGGTTAGTACTCCATTGATGTAGGCTTTGAAAATCTGGGGGGAGAGTTCATGAGGTTGAGCGCAGGATATTAGATAGAATTGCGCCGACGAAAAGTCTGATCGGCGGGGCTGACTGAGGAGTGTGCTTTATCTCTGAGAGTGGCTTGGTTGTCGTTCCTCTTCTCTGATTTCAAAAAGAGTGATAGTATCATGTGATTTTATGAGGTGAGTTTTTGTATCGATTAGTCAAATACAAATAGCACTCCAAATGAGACGAATAATTTTTATGGAGGCTTGAAGAGTTGCGCTCCGCGAAAGAAAAGTGGTCTCGGGCACTTTGTTGATAAATCAGCGTTTCTCTTCAGTCACGATGCTCGCATCGCTTCTTCATAGAGCCTTGATTTCCCAACAAATTGCACCGTCATTCGTCTTTTATGTGAAGAGAGGTCAACTGGTAAGTTGAAGTCCCTTTCTATTTGGTTTGTGATGAAGTGTGTTGAACAACGGAATCTGGCTTTTATACGCACTCTTATTGAAGCTCTACTTGGCTTACGGTGCAGGATTGGTTCCGTTTCGTTGTTTAAAGTTTCAGAACGCTGCTCTCTCATTTACACATTCATGCATGTTGACGATATGCCCGCAGTCGTTCTGGAAAATCGATTTGTGTTGTTCATTGAAACTTGTTTTCGATAGCTGTTAGGCTGTTTTTGCTTTTAATGCCACAAGTGGCTGATAATCGATCTGCTTTTGCCAGAGTGTAAGCATAACCACACTCAACTTGCGTGCTACAGCGACGATCGCTTTGCGTTTTGCGATTCGTCCACCACGCTCTGCGATTCGCATACCATGCCTCTTAAGGTCGCTATCAGGGCTGCTTTTGCGCATGATATACTGTGCACATTGAACCAGTAGTGTTCGCATCTGCCTGTTGCCCGCTTTACTTATGGAGAGCTGCTTATCGACATCTCCAGATTGGTCTCTTCGTGGAACGAGTCCTAAATAGGCAGCTACATCTCGTGAGTTTTTAAAACGAGATGCATCATCTATAGCCAGAACGAAGCTAACCGCTGATAGAGCTCCGACGCCAGGTATTTGCATCAAACGCTTTGCTTCAGGGTGCATTTCAAGCATTTCCTCTTTGAGGTAGCGATCGGATTCTTTGATTTGCTCAGTCATCGTTTCAATCACTACGAGTAGCGGTTCTACTAACTCAAGTTTAGTTGGATATGTGGCGAGTGCTTTTCTTGCATAGCCTGCAAAACTTGCTGAACTAGGGGACATCAGCCGTACCCCAAGGCTTTTAAGGCTAAACCTAACAGAGTTGATGAGATCAACACGTCGTTTTACCAAGGTGTCACGCATCGCGATACGTTGGCGGTTTTCGAGATTATCAACCGACCCGTGCTCTATAGGGTACAGCAAGCTTGTATCAACGCGCGCGATCTTGGCGAGCATTTGGGCATCTCGTTTATCACTTTTGCGTTCGTTGCAATAAATGGCGCGTAGTTTACGCGCATTGGCGACAATGACTCTATGACCTCGGTCTTTGAGATAGTTGCTAATCCATGGGCTGTGAGTTCCGACTTCCATAGCGATGAGTGCATTGGGGTAATTCGTGCAGAGTGTATCGAGTCCTGCGTAGCTATTAGGAATAGTTTTTTCGACAAGGGTATCTCCATTCTTGTCTAGTACACAGATTTGATGTTTTTTATCACTGAGGGCGACGCCGACTACTGTTGCTTGCTTTGTGTTATTTTCCATAATGCATGAGCTTACCAGCAACCATGGCGCGGCCTCACCTCTCTTCTCATCCTATCTCATTTGAATCGCGAAGTGGTATATAAAAATTAGTTTTGTAATGATAGTATCAAGTGATACTATTGCTCCGTGAATCCACCGTTTGTCATTACGCCAAAGATACTTTCTCAGGTAAGCCGGATTGAGCGTCTGATTGGGCGTGTAGAAAGCCATGATCAACCGAAACCTCAGCCGCAGCTGAGAAAGTCCAATCGGGTGAAGACCCTGCAGGGTAGTTTGGCTATTGAAGGAAACTCGTTAGATGTGGAACAGATCACAGCCGTATTGGATGGCAAGAGAGTCATCGCTCCCAAGAATGATATTTTGGAGGTCATCAATGCCAATGAGGTTTATGAACATCTGTCTTCTTTTGATCCGTATACACCGAATCATCTCCTGCAAGCTCATGGGATGATGATGAAAGAAATTCTTCCGAATGCTGGGAGCTGGAGAACGAGCAATGTGGGCATTTTAAAAGAGGGAGCGGTTTCTCATATAGCTCCACAGGCAGACCGCGTAGAATTTCTAGTGAACGATCTGTTTGATTTCCTGAAAAGTGATCACCACGCGCTGATTAAGGGGTGCGTCTTTCACTATGAGTTTGAGTTCATTCACCCTTTTCAAGATGGAAATGGTAGGATCGGACGTTTTTGGCATAGTCTTCTGTTATTTCACTACCATCCCATTTTCGAATATATCCCTGTGGAGTCGATCATCAAAGAGCACCAGCAAAATTATTACGATGTGTTAGAGGTTTGTGATAAGGCAGGAGAGTCGACAGCTTTCATAGAGTTTTCGCTGGATATGATTCTCAAAGCTCTGGAAGGCTTCTTGGATGTGTTTCGCCCCCAGAAAGTCACTGGGAATAGTCGCCTCGAACAAGCGAGAGAGCATTTACAATCAAAAGATTTTTCCAGAAGAGAATACATGGCTCTGCACAAAAGCATCTCAACCGCCACAGCGAGCAGAGATTTGAAATCAGGAATAGACCAAGGTCTGCTTCTGATCCAAGGGGAACGTGCTTTGAGTCGATATAGATTTAAAAAGTCGCTCAAATAAATCAAGGCCTGAGCCGGATAATCCCTTCGGGCTAGATTTCTTAAATACAAAAAAGCCGCTGAAGTGTATCAGCGGCTTTTTTATTGAAGTGGTAGGCCTACCAGGACTCGAACCTGCAAGGGTACATCCTGTGACGCTGATGGAATAAAGGATTCATCGTCTGCAGAAAGCGAGTGGACACATATATTGATACAGATTGCTGACGCTGGGAGTCCTGAATTGGCGTTTCTGGTCGAATCTTGGTCTTCGCTTAGTGAGGACACCAAGGCTGCAATTCTAGCGATTGTTCAAACCTCCATAGAGAGGAGGGGAGAGGGTGGAAGCTGATAAAATAAAAAGGCTTCCTGATGCGCCAACACCAGAAAGCCAACAATCTGAAACAGATTTAAGAGGTTTTCAGACTAATACTCACAATCACAGAAAACAAGTCTATACGCTCAAGCCACGTGAGGCGGGTGGATGTGGATGCGCTGCTAAGCGCGCCGCGCCGACCGTCTCACAGGCTGAGCGCGAATACCTTGAAATCTGCCGTCGTGAGTCAGGTGAAGAAGTCGATCTGGAGCAATATGAGAAGACTCAAGCGCAAAGGACTTTGCTTGAGGCTCAATCAAAATCCATTGGTGAGAAGTTAGAATCTGTGGGGGTGAAGTCCTTTGAAGACACAAAGCTTCACATCATTGGTCTGATTACTGGAATAGCAGAACCGATCACGTCTTATCGAAACATTGTTTTTCTTCCCTCTGTAGCTGCAAGAAAGCGGAGAAAGATGCTACTGCAGCTAGAGTATTTCATGTGGAAGAATAAGCATTGCCGCATGTGGGTGTTCACTACTGGGCAAAGGACTTCGATTGAAAATGTTCGTGAAGAGATAGGGGTTTTGCATCGTCGACTGTCGAGGTTGAATAATCAGTCCTTCATGAAAGCCGCGGGTGTTCAGATTGTCTTTCGTTCTACTGAACTCGGAAGCCTAGAGCGGATAGCAGGGGAAGCGACTTTTCACCTGCATGCTCACACGATCATCAAGCTGAGTCGTTACTTGCCGCCCGAGGATTGGAGTTATCTGCTTAAGCGTGTTAGAGGCTGGTGGAAGCATCATTTCAGTGACTCGAAAGAGATTCATTCAGCTAGAGAAGCGTGTAAGTACGTGGTGAAACCCTCTGATGTTGAAAGCCTTGAAGCGTTCGAACTAAAAGAGCTCTACGAGCAAATGTTCAGGCTTCATCTAGTGCAATGTCTTGGTGAATTGAAAGCCCAACGAAAAGAGTTCAAGGATGCTGACGTGATGCCAAGAAAACAAGGCGAGATATGGACAACAGTAGGGAACTGGAATGCGGGAAGAGGCAAGCCATCAACAAAGCCGAGTAATGGAAATTCATTAGTGTGTACACTTCCACCGGCTGCTTACGTGGATAGACTGAAAGAACCTGCTGCGATCGTAATGAATTACATGGGGAGAAAATTGCATAATGATCGTTTGAAGAGAGCACATGAGGCAGCACTGGATAAATTGCATCAATAAATCGATTAATTCTAGAGTGTCTGAAATGATTCGACATACTTCTCCATACATCTAACTTGAGGAAGTCAACTTGATTTACTTAAAGAAGCATAGGCATGATAAATATAGAAAATGCAGAATCTCAGATTATTGAGAAACAGAAGATTGTAGATTTCGACATCAAAGAGTTCACTATAGAACTTTTGATTTCCAAGTACCTCAAGGGCAAGGAAGATGGTGATAACGATATATTCATACCTGAGTATCAAAGAAATTTTGTTTGGGGAGAGTTGCGTCAGTCAAAATTTATTGAATCTGTAATATTAGGGCTTCCTATTCCATACATATTTACAGCCGATACCGATGGACGGTTAGAAATCGTCGATGGCTCACAGCGTTTGCGAACTCTTGTTGCTTTTTTTCAGGATAAATTAGTGTTGAAAGGTTTGGAGATCCTTACAGAACTTAATGGATTTACTTATCGGCAATTGACAAAGGGGCGTCAGCGTAAGCTAGAGAACTCTACTATTAGAATGATATCTCTATCGGATAAAAGTGATGAAGATGTTAGGTTTATGATGTTTGAGCGAATCAATACAGGTAGTGAATTACTCAAAGATATGGAAAAGCGAAAAGGGATTTTTGGTGGTAAGTTCATTGACTTTGTATACGGAGATTGCACCAAACACCCTTTATTTATTCGCAATACGAGGTTTACTGAGCGCCTCTCAATGAGGGGAGAACCACAAGAACTCGTAATTCGTTTCTTTGCATATTCAGAAAATTATGAAAATGTGAAGACGGGGGTGAACGATTTTCTAAATGAATTCGTGGAGTCTAAAAATAAAAAATTTGATAAGAAACTCATGTTTTCTGAGTTTGATCGCATGCTGGAGTTTGTAGATAAGCATATGCCGTTAGCCTTCACTAAGGGGAAAACTTCAAATAAAACGCCAAGAGTTAGATTCGATGCTATTGCTGTTGGTGTTAATCTCGCTTTACGGGAAAATCCTAAATTGAGCCCTGAAAATGTAGATTGGCTTAATAGCAAAAGATTCCTCGAATTAATTACAGGTGGGGGGCAGAATGCTCCTAAAGCTATCAAAGCCAGAATTGAGTATGTTTACAATTCCTTGTTGGGCTTATGATGAATACAGTCTCTGCAGACTTTGAGAAACGAGCCAAGGAAATAGAAATCTATTTTCGACATCTTGAAGCAATTGAAGAAAAGAATGGAAAGCTTTCGGTAGCAACCGCGAGAGGGAGAACTTTGAGGAAAGTCGATCCAGTTCTGGTGAAAGTTTTAAAGTCTAACCTTTTCCTTCTTTTATATAATCTGGTGGAATCTTCGGTGAGGCAGTCTCTAGTTGAAGTATTCGATGCGATCTCAGCAGAAAAAATGATGTATTCAGAGGCGAGTGATCATATAAAAAAACTCTGGATTCAAGAGGGGCATCAGAAGTTCAAAAATAATAGTGCAGAGCAAATTTTCAACTCTTTGACTAGTCTAGCGAATGATATAGTAGAAATCGAATTTGGTAATGGCGTTATTATGGGGGGGAATATTGATGGTCGAAAGATTCGCGATTTTTCGGAAACATATGGATTCTCTAGCACTGTGCATAAAAATGCAAAAAATGGTGTTAAGTTACATGAGGTAAAGAGACACAGGAATGATTTAGCGCATGGACTGGTTTCATTTTCTGAATGCGGTCGAAACTACACAGTGTCCGATTTACGCCAAACAAAGCACGAAGTTGTTTTATATCTAAGGGGCATATTACGTAATATATCCCGATATCTAGACAGTAAAGCGTTTCGAATAGATATTAGGGAAGAGAGTTGAATAGGCCTATTAATATCTCAATAAAACTATATGGGTATCTATGCTCGTTTATGGACAGATGGGGTATGCAGTCTTTTTTTTTCACTTAAAAGAGTTGCCCTATTTAAGTTCACACTACTACCGTAACTGTCCTCGTTTTTGAGTCTTCTATTTTTTGATTCAAATCGAAGATTTATACCTACCTCTTGGCTGGATGAGGAGCGCAGCTCAAGAGGTAATTGTATAAGTGCCGAAGGCCGCGACTAGCTTGCTAGGAGCGTTATGCCGATTAGATCTTGAGAGAGCACCACAAGTAAGCTGGTGCGTTTATTTCGCCTTTATTCATGTTTTGATTAGGGGCTTTTTTGTGTCTAGGTGTTTCATATTTTTGATTAATTGATTCATTATTGTTGCGCATATGTATATTTTTCGTGTATGTGTGTCTCATCAAGACGTTAATTGACGCTCTAACGATTATGAAAAAACTATCAGATATTGGAAATTCCCTCGTGAAACACGCACTTACAACCTCACTACCGGAAATTGGACAGACTACAGAACTAGTACCCTACATGCTAGTAGCTGCTAGAACGATGTCCGTTCGTGAAATTAGCGCTTACCTCGATAAGAACTATGGAGTGAGAATTAGCCCTTCTACGGTTTCTAGAGCTCTTAACAATAAGGAGACTCACTTTAAAAAGATTGCTGAGTACTTATCTGTAACAGGCGATCATATGGCGAGATTCTACACTCCAACAAAAGATTATCTCTTCCAATTTGAAGAGGAGTACATGCCAGCTGAAATGAGTCCGCTTGAGATGCTATATCGTGAAATAGCTGAGAAGGGAATGGGCGCTAAATCAGCAAACAGTCCAACAGTGTCTTACTACGAGAGAGATGGTGATGCAGTGTGCCGTATGATGGAGCTGTGGGATGAACTTCCTACTGAAGCTCAAAAAGAGATCAAGCCAATGATCTTCGCTGAAGAAGACGAATACATGAATGTGTAGAACTATGGATACCCGAAAATTAATTACCAAGAAAGAGGCGGCCTCTATTTTGAGTTCTTCGGTGCGAACTGTTGAAAGAATTATAGCGTCAGGAGCTATCGAAAAAATTAAGATTAGAGGGTCAGTGAAGTTAAAGTTGAGTCAAGTTTTACAAATAGTAGAAAAGGGGTGCTAAATGATCTTCAGCGTAGAGAAGAGAAAAAGAAGAATCAAAGGCAAGGTGGTTTTATCCTCTAGCTATTATCTTCGGTATCGATTTGATCCGATGCCAGCACCTAAGTGGGTGTCGCTGAAGACTAGTGATAAAACTGTAGCTGAGAGCAAAGGGCGTGAACTTTTCGAGTATGAGCAAAAAGTGTTAGCTGGTATGGTTCCTTCGCGTGTTGTGATAGAGCAACAAGCTCGTCCTCTTACTGAGCATGTTAAAGATTTTTGTGCCGAGCTGACTGCTATGAATCGGTCTAAAGCTTATGTGTACAACAGTGAGAAAGGGATGCTTAAGCTGTTCAAGAAAATGAACTGGGTTCGCCTTTCGGATGTTACTGCTGAAGGTTTTGAGAGGTGGAGAAGAGAGAGTAGCCATTTATCCTCTAAAACGCTGAATGACTATCTGTCTATCTTATCGGGGTTCATGTCATGGCACGTGAAGCATAAGCGAATCGCATTCAATCCAATGGACTCAGTTCAGAAGATGAAACCTGATGCCAAAAAAAGACGTGAGAGAAGGTCTCTTTCGTTGGTTGAATTAGAAGCTCTAACTCAAGTAGATGAATACAGAGGCTTAGTTTACTTCGTTGCAGCATATACTGGCATTAGGAGATCTGAGCTAGCTGAGTTGCAATGGAGAGATCTTGATCTTGAAGTTGGCTGCGTGCGTCTTCGTGCTGCGACCACCAAGAATGGAAAAGATGCAACTTTGGCTCTACATGCTTCAGTGGTAGATGCGCTGAAGGGCTATAAATTGCAGCAGAAGGGCTGCAAGTTGTCGGATACAGTGTTTGATGTGATTCCAAGCGTTCCAGTGCTTAAAGGCGATCTGAAGCGTTGTGGCATACCTTATGAAGACGAATTAGGGCGCTACGCTGACTTTCACGCACTTCGTCACACATTTTGTACGATGCTCGCGAGTAGCGGAGTGAGTCAGCGTGTGGCTCAGTCTCTGATGCGTCACAGTGATGCAAAGCTGACAGCTAACGTTTACACTGATGAAAATTTACTACCTCTGCAGGATGCTGTTGAAAAGCTTCCTGCTCCCTCTGGGAAATTGATACATATATTGACACAGATTTCTGACAAAGAGGGGCAAAACGAGTCGCATGGTGTCGCAAGTGACTCTGAAAATGTGAGAGGTCTAGACACGAAAAAGCCCTTGAAAAACAAGGGCTCAGTCGGTGTTAGTCACTCCCTGTCGCAATTGGACATTATGTTTGGAAGTGGTAGGCCTACCAGGACTCGAACCTGGAATGACGGAATCAAAATCCGGAGTGTTACCATTACACCATAGGCCTATCTGTTTGTGTTGCTCCTTAGCCTTGGTGGGCGTCGGGTGCGGGCGAATGATTACGCTCAGTGAGGAGTAGATGCAACAAAAAACTTAATAAAAGTGGGAGATTTTTTTGTCGCTTGGGAGCTTGAGGGAAAGCGTCTCGTGGTGAGGTGTTTTCTGAGTATTTATAAGGTGTTCAGGCTGTGGAGATTCTTCAAAAAGGATGTTTTGAAGTAGGGGTTCTGGTGGCTGGGAGAAAAATTTAGGTAAAAAAACAGCCGAGTGGGAAAATGACCTACTCGGCTGAGATAGTTATTTCTTGTTTGTTTAAAACTAGAGTGCGCGGCGTGCTTTTACAGCCTTGGCGAGTTGGTCGATGACTTCCTCGGTGGATTGCCAGCCGATGCATTGATCGGTGATGGACTGGCCGTAGGTGAGTTTGCTCGGGTCGTCGCCAAGTTTCTGGGCTCCTTCGATGAGGTGGGACTCGATCATGACGGAAGCGACGGCTTTGGAGCCATTGCTGATTTGTTCGCAAAGGTCAGCAACGACGGCTGGCTGATTGCGGTAATCCTTTTTCGAATTGCCGTGTGAGGCATCGACCATGAGTTGCTCAGGGAGTCCACGCTCAATCAGGCGCTTAGCGCAGGCGTCGACGTGTTCTTTCTCGTAGTTCGGTCCATCGGATGAGCCGCGCAGGATGATGTGGCCAGCATTGTTACCAGTGGTGGTGACGATGGCGGAGACGCCTTGCTTGGTGACGGAGAGGAAGTGGTGGGAGCCTTGGGCTGCCTGGATGGCATCGAGTGCGATCTGGATGGTGCCACGGGTACCATTTTTGAAACCGATCGGCATGGAGAGTCCGGATGCGAGTTCGCGGTGGACTTGTGATTCGGTGGTGCGAGCTCCGATGGCGCCCCAAGAGATGAGGTCTGCGACGTACTGCGGGGAGATGGCGTCTAGAAATTCTGTAGCTGCCGGCATGCCCATGGTGTTGAGCTCGAGTAGAAGCTCACGAGCGATGCGGAGACCGCGGTTGATATCGAATGAGCCATCGAGGTGCGGGTCATTGATAAGACCTTTCCAGCCGACGGTGGTACGTGGTTTTTCAAAGTAGACGCGCATAATGATGCAGAGGTCGTCCTTATATTGCTCAGCGAGTTCCTTGAGGCGCTCAGCGTATTCGATAGCGGCGCTAGGGTCGTGGATGGAGCATGGGCCGACGACTACGAGGACGCGGTCGTCATTGCCGAGAAGGATATCTTCGGCTTCCTTCCGCGCTTTTGTGACAGTCTGGGCTGCAGCGTCGGTGATAGGAAGGTAGTAGGACAGCACCGCCGGTGAAATGAGTGGTGAAATGGCTTTGATGCGTAAGTCGTCTGTTTCGGAATGGTTCACGGCGTGTGACTTTGAGCTGATAAGCTGAGGATTCAAGTCTTAGTTTGTGGCAGATGGCTGAATCTGAGTTGACCTATGGTATTGGTGCACATAGAGCTGTTGGGGTGCCACTTTTTTCTGACATCGATGTGATTTACGATTCGGTTGCACGGAGCGGGGAAGAGAACATGGCGGTGGATCAGCTTTTATTAGAGGGATTAGCTGAGCGGCCGATGTTGCGTTTTTATCAATGGAGTGAGCCGACGGTGAGTTTGGGGTATTTTGAGAAGTTGAGCGATGCGCAGAGGGCATTTGCTGCGGATGGATTGCACTATGTGCGGCGCTGGACGGGTGGTGGGATAGTGGATCACCGAGTAGATCAGACCTATAGTTTATTGATTCCGAAAGGGCATGTGGTGGAGCAGCTGCGCGGGAGTGCGAGTTATTTTGCCATTCACCGAGCACTGGCTGCTTCCTTGCAAGAGGTAGGGATCGCTTGCTCCATTGTGGAAGAGGATTTGGTGGGGGAGTCGCGAGCGTGTTTCGAGAAGCCTGTGGCGTTTGACATACTGGATGCAGGAGGCAAGAAGCTTGCGGGGGCGGGGCAGAGGCGTACCCGCGATGGGTTACTCCACCAAGGGAGTGTGCAAGGAGTGCAGGAGGTGAGGCAATGGCAGCAGAGCTTTAGAGGTGATCTGGCTGATCGCGAGCACAAAAAAGACATCGCCGCAGAGTTGCTAGACGATGTCTGTGAGTTAGTTGCCGAGCGCTATGGCTCAGAGAGCTGGTTGCTGAAACGCCCTTAGTTATTTCCGAATGGGTCGATGGTTCCTTTGAATGGGTCGAAGAGTTCTTCTTCTTTGACTTCTTTTTTAGGTTCAGCTGGCTTAGCTAGTTCTTCCTTTGGTGGGGCGGGAGCTTCGGTGGGAGCTTTAGGCGCCTCTGTCGGTGTGGAGGCTGGAGTAGTCGGTATGCTCGGTTGAGTTGGAGTGGCAGCAGGTGTCGTCGGAGCTGCCGGCTGAGCGGGAGGGGTTGTTGGAGGAGTCGTAGGAGCTGGGGCTGCAGGAGTTGTTGGTTGTGCCGGTGTGTTGTTAGGAGCTGGCACTGGTTGTGCCGGTGTTTCTGCAGGGGGAGTAGGTGCTGGAGTAGGAGCTACTGCTGGCGGGTTAGCTGGAACTGGAGTAGATGGGGCGACAGGTGGGGTGGCTGGAGTAGCCTGTGCTTTAGCGCGCTCTTCTCGTTCCAGTCGCTCAAGTCGTTCCGCGCGTGTTTCTCTTGGTTCTGGAGCTTTCGCTTCTTCAGCAGACTTGGCAGTCATGAAGGTGTTCAGGCCGTAGCCGAGACCGAGTGCGACGACTGCTACGATGATGATTATTCCGACGTTCGAGCTTTTCTTTTCTTCATGTTCGTCACCGTAATATTCTTCTACGATGGTTTCAGCTCTAGGCTGTTTGACTACTGGCTCATGTGGCAGTGGGGTGACTGGGGCGTCGGGGAGTTGTACCACTTGGTGGCTTTGAAATTCTTCATTGCTGAGTTCGGCAAGCTCTTCGTCTGAAAGGGTGTATTCCATTTCGATGTCACCGCCAATTTTGACGATTTCACCATCAAAGAGGTCGATGATTTTGTAGCGAGTGTCATCGAGTTTAATGCCGTTTGTCGAACCGAGGTCTTCAAGGATGAAGCCACCTTCTACTCGTTTCATCACACAGTGATTAGTAGAAGCGGAGCCAGCTTCGAGAATGATATTACAATCAGCACCACGTCCAAATGTGGTCTCTGTACGATCTAACTTAATGCGATACGGAAGTGGGGATTTCCCTGGTTCAGTAATGATAATTCTTGGCATGACGATTGTTGGCAGGTGCTAGATGAGTGTTCGCTCGCTGATTGAGCTGGTGTGGAATGAATACCACCGAATGAGAATACGGAAAAATTCTGTAGTAGTTACAGCTATTTTTAGTTTCTTTTAGCTTAAGGAGTCGAGCTGTAAAACTGTTAGGTTATGGCGAGATGCTTGCCAATATAAAAAGTTAGAAGGAGTAAGGAGGAGGGTGGTGGGGTACAAAAAAAGCCGCGACCGGGTGATCGCGGCTTAGAAGTTTGCTGTGTGGCTCTTGGTGGCTCAGGCTACCCACATGGTATTATACCAAATCGCACTCTAAAAAGAGACGAATGATTTTTTTGTGGCTTGAAGAGTTGCGCTCCGCGAAAGAAAAGTGGTCTCGGGCACTTTGTTGATAAATCAGCGTTTCTCTTCAGTCACGATGCTCGCATCGCTTCTTCATAGAGCCTTGATTTCCCAACAAATTGCACCGTCATTCGTCTTTTATGTGAAGAGAGGTCAACTGGTAAGTTGAAGTCCCTTTCTATTTGGTTTGTGATGAAGTGTGTTGAACAACGGAATCTGGCTTTTATACGCACTCTTATTGAAGCTCTACTTGGCTTACGGTGCAGGATTGGTTCCGTTTCGTTGTTTAAAGTTTCAGAACGCTGCTCTCTCATTTACACATTCATGCATGTTGACGATATGCCCGCAGTCGTTCTGGAAAATCGATTTGTGTTGTTCATTGAAACTTGTTTTCGATAGCTGTTAGGCTGTTTTTGCTTTTAATGCCACAAGTGGCTGATAATCGATCTGCTTTTGCCAGAGTGTAAGCATAACCACACTCAACTTGCGTGCTACAGCGACGATCGCTTTGCGTTTTGCGATTCGTCCACCACGCTCTGCGATTCGCATACCATGCCTCTTAAGGTCGCTATCAGGGCTGCTTTTGCGCATGATATACTGTGCACATTGAACCAGTAGTGTTCGCATCTGCCTGTTGCCCGCTTTACTTATGGAGAGCTGCTTATCGACATCTCCAGATTGGTCTCTTCGTGGAACGAGTCCTAAATAGGCAGCTACATCTCGTGAGTTTTTAAAACGAGATGCATCATCTATAGCCAGAACGAAGCTAACCGCTGATAGAGCTCCGACGCCAGGTATTTGCATCAAACGCTTTGCTTCAGGGTGCATTTCAAGCATTTCCTCTTTGAGGTAGCGATCGGATTCTTTGATTTGCTCAGTCATCGTTTCAATCACTACGAGTAGCGGTTCTACTAACTCAAGTTTAGTTGGATATGTGGCGAGTGCTTTTCTTGCATAGCCTGCAAAACTTGCTGAACTAGGGGACATCAGCCGTACCCCAAGGCTTTTAAGGCTAAACCTAACAGAGTTGATGAGATCAACACGTCGTTTTACCAAGGTGTCACGCATCGCGATACGTTGGCGGTTTTCGAGATTATCAACCGACCCGTGCTCTATAGGGTACAGCAAGCTTGTATCAACGCGCGCGATCTTGGCGAGCATTTGGGCATCTCGTTTATCACTTTTGCGTTCGTTGCAATAAATGGCGCGTAGTTTACGCGCATTGGCGACAATGACTCTATGACCTCGGTCTTTGAGATAGTTGCTAATCCATGGGCTGTGAGTTCCGACTTCCATAGCGATGAGTGCATTGGGGTAATTCGTGCAGAGTGTATCGAGTCCTGCGTAGCTATTAGGAATAGTTTTTTCGACAAGGGTATCTCCATTCTTGTCTAGTACACAGATTTGATGTTTTTTATCACTGAGGTCGACGCCGACTACTGTTGCTTGCTTTGTGTTATTTTCCATAATGCATGAGCTTACCAGCAACCATGGCGCGGCCTCACCTCTCTTCTCATCCTATCTCATTTGAATCGCGAAGTGGTATTAGATGCCTTGGAGGGTTCCGCCTTTACCTTTGATTTGGTCGTCGATGTTTAAGGTGTCTAGTACCGAGCGATGGAGTGTGCCGATCGGTGCGCCTGCACCGTTGATGTGTCTGTTAGTTTTAATTCTGCCACCTGCGTTACCACCAAGAATGATAGGAACGTTACCAGGGGAGTGATTTTGACCATTACTGATACTAGACCCCATCATGACGATGGAGTTTTCTAAGACGCTATTGCTGCCTTCTTTCATGGAATGCAGGCGTTCGAGGAAATAGGTATACTGGGAGACGTAGAAGGTGTTGATCAATGCCTGCTGTTGCAGTTTCTCAGGGTTGTTCCCATGGTGAGAAATCGAGTGATGACCACCTTCGACACCGTCTAGGAAGGACATATTTCGGCGATCGACACCGTGTCCTAACATTAGGGTGGATGCTCTGGTCGAGTTACTCCAGAAGGCGAGCGCCATAATATCCATCATCATTTCCGTGTATTCTGGGAAAGGGATTTTGGGAATTACTGATAGGTCGTCACCGCCGGAAGAGCGTTTCACTTTTTTCTCAGTATTCTGGATATCTGCGAGAATTTCTTCGGTGATTTTGAGCCCTTTGGGTTGGGTTTGACGCAGAATGCGATTTTCTACGTCGCGCACAGTGGTGAGATACTCGTCTAATTTTTGTTGGTCATCTCGGCCAAGTCGGTTTTGGAGTTGCTTGGCGTCATCGAGGACGGAGTCGATCACACTTTTTGTGGGGGTGAAGGATTTTTTACGGGTTCTAGACGGTTTGGAAGTGAGTCTGGCGTCTTCGAAGAGGCGCATGAAGGCGCGCATCGGGTTGACTTCCTGAGGCACTGGTGTGGTGGCATTTCTCCAGGAGACGCAGTTACCATAGACCCATGGTAGTCCACTGGGAGAGGTGCCACGGCGCGGGGTATGCATCGCCAATTCTAGCGTCGGGAGGGCTGTGCTGTCTTTTTCAGCGTAGCCGATAATCTGGTCGATGCTGGCATTGCCGATATTGACGTCAGCTGGGTTTTCGCCCTTTTTGGGTCTTTGGCCAGTGAGGAATGAAGAGGTGCCGCCAGCGTGACCGCCCATGGCATTTTTGAGGCCAGTGATGACGTTGACGTGTTGGGCATAGCTACCGAGTGGTTGGAGAATAGGCGGTAAGGTGTCGAGGGTGGAGCCTGTGGGAGTAAATTGTGCCGTATTCACACCATTTGGCATAAAAATAGCAGCATAACGAATGGGTTGACCTTCTGGGCCAACAGCGAGCGATTTGAGGGGCGTCGCTCCCATTGCTTCTAAGAATGGTAAGGCCATAGTAGCTCCAACACCGCGGAGCATATGACGTCTAGAAATTCGCATGGGTTTGATGTAATTCATATTAGTTTAGTGCTGTTGTTTTGGGTTCGTAGTCGTCACTACGGCGGTTTCGGAATGGATAGCTTTTTACGATTTCGATAAATGCAGTGTGGATTTTCGCATCATCGGCGATGACTTTTTCTGTGATTTTTTTAACGACTGGTCGGTCAAATGGGGTGAGGTCTCGGCCCAGCGCGTAGGAGAGCATTTTTTCGATCATGTTGCGGGCGAACTGCTCTTTGCGCTCTATCAGTATGTTTTTCAAATCCGATGGAGTGGTGAATTCTGTGCCGTCGGGAAGGGTGCCGCCGATGTCGACTGGTTCACCATTATTGTGTGTTCTGAAGCGGCCGATTGGGTCGAATGACTCTAAGCCGAAGCCGATTGGGTCGATTTCGGCATGACAGTTTTTACAGTTAGGGTCATTGCGGTGTTGGTCGAGAACTTCACGGAATGTCGAGCCTACGACCTCTCTGTCATCTTCAGGGAGCTGAGGGATGTTCATCGGCGCGTCTGGCAGGTTGACTCCTAACATGTCTTTTAGGACAAAGGCTCCACGGATGGAGGGGCTGGTTCTGAGAGAGAGAGAAGTGGCTGTTAAGACGCTGCCCATGCCGAGGACACCGCCGCGGTTTTTGTCGGATAATTCCACGCGGCGAAGTTCGTTCCCTGAGACTCCCGGGATTTTATAAAACTTGGCGAGCGTTTCATTGAGATAGGCGTAATTACTATCAAGGAACTGGTAGGCGCTGCCATTTTCTTTGATGAGCTCATTAAAGAACATCATCGATTCTTGATAGAGGAGGACGCGGAGCTGGAAGGTGAATTCTGGGAATTTCTCAACATCAGGGTTGGCGGTGGATCTGAGGAGTTCCCAGCCAAACCATTGGCCGCCGAAATGCATACCGAGTGCTTTGGCTTTTTCATCGAGCAGCATGCGTTTGACTTGGGCTTCTAGAACGTCTTCGTTTGAGAGTTCACCTTTGGACGCGAGTTGGAAGAGCTCGCGATCAGGCATGGAGGACCACAAGAAATAGGAGAGCTTGCTGGCGAGCTCGAAGTCATCGATAGGGTATGGTTGGTCTTGAGCCTCTGTTAGAGTTGATCTGTAAAGAAAGTTAGGCGAAATCAGCATGGCGTAGAGAGGCATTTTCATGGCCTCGTCAAAGCGTTTCGTCTTGGGGTATTCTTCTTTAAATAAGGAGACTAGGCGGGCGAGTTCTTGTTCGTTAGCCGGCTTACGGTAAATATAAGTGCTCCAATATTTGAGGATAGTCTGCGCTGCTTTTTCTAAGGGGAGCTTAGGGCTCGGGCCTGTGAAAAGGTAGCGTGAGCGAGTTTCAGAGTTCGCGTAGATGGTATCGACGATGGTGCTAGCAGATTTAAAATAGTTTTCGACCAGCAAAGGTGGGAGGTAGAGGGCGTCGGCATTGTTATCAAATCCTCCTTCGCCACCTCCATCTTCAGGGAAGTTATCGGCAGGTCGGATATTTAGTTTAAAGAGGTCGCGAATGGTGTAGTTGTACTCGTTTTTATTGAGTCGATGAATGGTAGTTTTGCCTGGGTCGGCACCCATTTCACCTGCGTCCCATTTGGCGGTGAGCTTATTTGACCATGCATGGATTCGCTCTATTTCATTTTCGGTGAGCTGGTCTTCATGGTCTGGTGGTGGCATTTGGCCGAGTTTGATGACTTGAGAAACGGTTTCCCAGAGTTCTGGGTGCATGGAAGCGGAGCTCTGTGTGAGATAGAGTTCAAAATTTACGTCTCCTTCTTCGGTTGTTTCATCATGGCACTCCATGCATTTGCGTTCGAGGATGGGGATGATGCCGCCCTCGTAGGTCATCTTTTTGAGATCGAATTCAGCCGCTTGTTTGAGCAGCTGGTAGTTACTCTCGATGAGGGGAAGTAGCTGTTCTGTATCCGCTGGGCGAGATGCACCTAGCTGGATATTCTCGGGCATTTCATCCAACTCAGGAAGTTCATTCCATTTTGCTTGATAGGATTTGAGCTTTTCCTGAAAGGATGTGGCTGAAGATTTGATCGTTTGCTCAGGAAATGTTTCTTCGATCTCGTCCTGCATAGCATCGAAGATGACCAGAGCTTGGCTGGGGCTAGCTGCGACTTGGAACGGTTCGGCGCCGGCAGGCAGGAGGTTGACGACTTCAATTTCTTGGGAAAGGGAATCAATCCAAGCTGGATTTTCGCCGGCGACAAAGACCAAGGGTCGCGTACGATTGATCACATCGATCATTTTTTCCGAAGGAGTCCATTCAGACGGGTTTTCATTAACGGGTAATAAATCAAAGACAGGGATTTTCCTGTCATCGATAATTTCGTCGACAATGGTACCAAGTCCGAAGTTAGTGACTACGATGGATACGGGGTCTAATTCAGGCGCGATTTCAGTTTCTGCTTTCTCGTTTTGTTTAGAGCAAGAAGATAAGAAGGTTAGACAAATTAGAGTGAGTGGTTTGAGTGGTTGCTTCCAGTTTATATTCATATGTAAGACGGCAAAGAATATGAGGAGGAACGAAGTTAATTACATAAATATCAATGTATCACAACGGAAAAGTATCTGTGGTCATTATTGCGCAATGGTACATATATTGCGTAATAAAAGGTTGTTGACTACGCGTGATAAGGGCGCTGAAGAGTGTGGCGTTTTTGCACGGCATAGGCCCAATCGTTTCTTGATGGGTCTAGGGTTAGAGAGAATGGCACTTTTTACTGCGGCATTTCAGGGGAATGACCGTGGTCTTTTTTCGTGAAAACTTTCACGAGGAAGCAGAAGTAGGAGAGTAGGCCGTAGCTGAGACCTAGAACGACTCCAACATCGAGCACGCCGCGCATCGGCATGGGGACGAGTCGCATGAGTAGAATCAAGCAAATGATTCCAGCTGTGAGGCTGATGGCGATGATTCGCGTTTTTTTAGTAGCATCGAAGTAACCCATGCAGAAGAGCGGTGCGAGGAGCAGGCGCTTTGGAGTGGAGTGCTGAAAGAGGTAGTGGGTGCGAGCTGCTGTGCGGGGTGAGAATTTTTTCTGAAAACCTCGGTAACCTTCCGCGATGAGCATGAATATGGAGAACGCGACCATGATGATCCAATGCATGGTGGTGAGTTCGTATGCTGGGGAAAAGGCGAGAGCGGCTTTTTCGTAGAGACGAATAATCGCGGTACCAATGAACGCCGTGACGCCAAGAATTCCCCAGATGGTTGCGATCCATTTCATGGCCATGCTAAGTAGTGGGAGATTGAGCTTTGGTCAAGGGGGGGATGTGGAGAAGTGAGAAGTGCACTCAATACAGAAGGTGTTGAGGTTTTATTTTGTCTGTGGCAGGTTTACTGGGTGCTCCGGTCTGATCCTAAAATTATTAAGCCACCTTGTTTGTTGACGGGTGGGGCGGTGTTGTTTTGGGGGGTGAGCACGGGGAACTATTTCGTGGCTTTGTTGTTAGCGTTTTTTTTGGAGGCGTACAGGGTGGTAAAAGTGCGGTGGGATTTTGATGAAAACGCGCATGTAAAGGCGTTTCAGTTTTCGATTTTATTGATGGCGCTGTGGGTGGCATTGAGCTGGATTGAGGATGAGGGGAGGATGGGGACACTGAATGTGATTCGCTGGTTGCCACTGATTGCGTTCCCGATTGAGTTTGTGCAGCGCTATGGGAAATTGGATAAAATGAACCTGAATGCTTTTTTCTATTTTAGTAGAAGGAGGATGGCGATCGATCGGAGTGAAGGGAAGGAGGTGCATCCGATTCAGGTGAACTCGGGTTATCCTTATCTGTTTGCTGTATTAGCGGCGGCTGGTAGCGAGAAGGAGAATGCGGATTATTACTGGTACGTTCTTTGTGGTTTTATGCTGCTGGCTCTTTTTTCAGTTCTTCGGCAGCGGGGTCTTAGCTGGGGCAAGGCGCTATGGTTGGTTCCTGCGGTGTTGCTGTTGTCGTGGGGGATGCAGCGGACGATGAGCACAACGTATGCGTGGGCTAAGGCTAGACTAGATTGGGGGATGTTGCGCAGCCCGAGTGCTGGATTTATGAACGATTGGCATTCGCATTTATCAGATCTTGGGGATGTGCACTTGAGTCCTAAAATAGAATGGCGTTTGTGGGCGGATGCACCTCCGAATTATTTAAAAGTGGCTAGCTTTAATAATTACAATGGGGGGCGTTGGGATTATGACTATAAGGCGGGTGGCTTTGAGCATCTGGATGAAGCTTACCTATCGAGTGAGCCGCAGATTGTGGCTGGGAAAACGGGGGTCGATGTGACGTATTTTCGTCCAGAAGATCGTGAACTAGTAAGGCAGGGTGATGCTCTTGAGGTTCAGATTCGCGGCACGGTGAAGCATAGTCAGTCGAGCGCAGTGGTGCCCACGGTGGGTGGATTTTATGCAATAACGGACATATTAGGGCCTGGTGTGTATGCAGAGGTGAGCCCTGTGGGAGCTCTGCGGCTGGTAAACAGAGATATGTTGATCGATTACACGCTGTGGTTCGATAAGTCATACAGCGAGTTAGAGGCTCCGCCGAATGAGCAAATTGATTTGGAGATTGCGGCTGATGAGCGTTTAGTGATTGAAGAGCTTGCGAATGAGTTAGATCTGCATAATGCGGAGAGTCCGGAGGAGGTAATCTCGAGGACAGTGTCGTATTTTATGAATAATTTCGAGTATGCGACTCGATTTAAGAATAAAGGGTACGATGGAGCGCGGACGAAGTTAGATTGGTTTCTGAACGAAGTAAAAAAGGGGCATTGTGAATATTATGCAACGGCTGCCACTTTGTTGCTGCGTGAGGCAGGGATTCCGGCGAGGTATTGTGTGGGTTACGCTGGAGTAGAGCGGGGGCGTGATTGTTGGAATGTTAGGGGGACGAACGCTCACGCGTGGACGAGTGCTTATGTGCATGGGAAGTGGGTGACTGTCGATGCGACACCATCTGACTGGCGTGGAGTGAGTGAAAGTGCTGAATTAGATTCGGTGGAATGGCTACGTGAGCAAATAAGTCTTATGCGAGAAGACTTTTTCATATGGAGGCAAGATCCAGCGAATACCGATAAGATGGTTTTCCGTGGAAGCTTGGTGGCGGGCTTACTTATCTTATGGATAGTCATTCGCTTGTGGCGGAATCGTTCGAAGTCGAGCGAGCAAGTCGCTTATGCAAAAAGCTGGGGCGGGGAGGTGATAAGAACTCCGTTGCTAGACTTAGAGAAAATAGCTAAAAAGCATGTAGGTGCGCGCAAACGTGGCGAACCATACGGCTTGTGGTTGGGTCAGCTGGCCCAGTTAGATGGAGTGGATGATGACTTAGTAGAGCGTGCTGTTCTTTACCATCAATCTATCAGATTTGATCAGGGAGCGGATCAGCAAGAGCTTAAAGAAATCGTAAAAGAACTTAAGAAGCAGTTGCGTAAACTGTGATGACACTGGCGTCTGTGTCGTGATTTCCTTTTTGAAAGTCCGCGTCGTACTCTTGATAGGTCCATCCAGAGGATTCTAACAAGTTGATAAGTTCTGGTAGGAAGTACCACTGCAGAGTCTGGCTTGAGAGGTGTGTTTGTTGTGCAAGTTCGTAGCGATGTTCTCGATAGAGAGTCTGATGGAGGCGATCAATTTGGTGCTTGGTGAAACAGCGTGCCGTTTGGCCCGAATCAAGCTGGGTTTCTTTATCCAAATACCATGTATCAATCTCTAATTCGTCTAATATTTCAGCCCAAGGAATGAAGAGCGTAAGGTAGAGTTTCGTCTGTTCTGAGCTAATGTCTCTGAGCTTTCTAAGCACTTGTCGGGCCGAGGCTCTAGAAAGAAGCTGTAGCGTGAATGCTGGGATGGCGAAAGATGAGTAGGTCTGTGTAGGCTGAAATTCTTCTATTGCACAATGATGGACTAGGGGTGAGACGTCCCGCTCTTTCGCATTTTTATGCAGTAGCTCAACCATATCGGAGGCGATTTCTACGCCTTCCACTTGATAGCCTTTTTCTAAAAGTGGAAGCATGAGTCTCCCTGAACCACAGCCGATTTCTAGGCTTGGTCCCGTTTGCTGCTGGAGGAAGTTTTCTAACAAATGAGATTCATCAGCATGGCTTTCGCTAGCCCAGAATAAATCATGCAGTGATGCTTCGAGTGACTGGTACATTAGCCTTCTACTGTGGGGTGAATAAATGCGTAGAGCGTGCATTCGTTGCCAGGTTCTTTCATGTCATCGAATGCTGGGATGAGGCCTCTGTCAGGTGTGTCGATAAAGAGTAGGATGGCTCCCGGGTGGGTCATTAAGAAATCTTGGTAGGTGAATTGCTCAGTGAGGGTCGTAGCTTTCACTTCCATTCCATCGGCACTCAGGCGGGAAAGAACCTTATGGTTCGGTCTGCCTTCAAAGATAATACGTCCTCTGATATGTGATGCGACAGCGGTAGTGTGATGGTTTTTATCATCTAATGGGGCAACTTGCCAAATGTCTGCGCTTTCGAAAATATGCATGAATTCGCTGGCCGCGAGGCTGTTGACTTCATCGTTGTGAGTGCCGGCGACGAGTTGGCCTAAGCCCGCAAAATCTAGTTCTTCAATGCTGTATTCAGAAAGAATGTTAGTGCGTTTCGCGGGGATGCCATCCATAGAGGCGGCCGCAATGTTAGAGTAATTGGTATCTAAAAGGAGCACATCGTGGCCATCGTCGAGCAATGCCTTGGCAACCTTTCTGATCCAGCCATCAGCCCCAGCAAAGAGAATTCCCCTAGGGTTTTTCGTGGCGATGCCGAGTTTGTTGGCTAAAGGTGAAGCTAATAGACCGTAGAATGTCACTGTTCCGACAATGACGATGAAAACGGTCGGCACCATGAGTTTGGCCTGATCAACCACTTCGACGGGGAATCCAGGGATTTGGTGTGCCGCATGTTCGAGTTCGAGTGCAAAAATGGCGGTGACCGCAGCAGCCACAATTCCACGAGGGGCGAGAGCTGCTAGGAAGGTTTTTTCATGGTTGTCGATTTGTTTCGAACCAATGTTCGCGATAAAGATGGATGCAGGCCTGACGATGACGATGAGGAAAACGAGCAGGATAAGTCCAGGTATGAGGGCGTCTTGTAAACTGCTCACTTCAACTCTTCCTGAGAGGACGATGAAGAGAATAGATATAATCAAGGTGCGGAGCGTTTCCTTGAACTCTAATACGTGTTTAACAGAGACAGATTTCTGATTGGCTAATGCGATCCCTAGTACAGTGACAGTTAATAAGCCTGCTTCTTTTTGCACTGCATTTGAAAGAGTAAATGCGATGGCTACAATGGAGAGCAAAAATACCGAGTGGAGGAAGTCGGGAATTAAGTGTTTGCTAAGAAGGAATTCAATGACCTTGGCTAGTAGGAACGCGAGTACGACGCCGACCAGAAGGGTAACTCCGAGCGAGTAAAGGATGGTGATTTGGGCCTTTTCGGCATCGCCTGCGAGTGCTGCTTGGAAGGCGAGCACTGCCATGATTGCACCAATTGGGTCGACGACGATTCCTTCCCATTTCACGACGGAGCTCATTTTTCGAGTCGGCTTAATATGTCGCAATAGGGGGGCGATGACAGTAGGGCCTGTGACGACTAGAATAGATCCTAGGATCGCAGCGACGCGCCAATTCCAATCTAGTACATAAATGCCGAAGACTGTGGTTAGAGCGAAGGAGACGGCTACTCCTATGGTGCAGAGTCGTAGGACTGGAGCAGCACTTACTTTCAGTTCGGAAAACTTCAGGGTCATTCCACCTTCAAAGAGGATGATCGCTACGCAGAGGCCCACAAGTGAGAGGATGATGGACTCACCTGACTCACCAGGGAGGAAGGTGTCGATATTCACTCCAAATACTTGTCCTGAGATAAACCCAAACAAGAGGAGGAGAAGAATAGAGGGTAGTTTGCAGCGCCAAGCTAGCCATTGAGCTAAAATGCCGAGGCCTAGTACGATGGTTGCATAGGTTCCAAAATTAATTGCGAAGATATCAGACATGGAATTTAAAGTGGGGATGGTCGCCCAAGCGACGATGAACTAGGATTGTGTGAGTGGCTACTGAAAAGGCTAACAGAATTCATGGTGATTATTAATATGTTGCATGGACTATGTGAATACAAAGCATGGAAATGTGAAGTATTGGTCAAGAAAACTGGTTTGATAACTTGACGTGGTAGGTGCTGTTGGACAGTGTGCTAACCGGTCAATTTACACCTTTACAGTGTAGCTTGGTCTAACACCCAAAAACCTTTCCCTTTACCCGATAGAATAGAAATCCGTGTATTCAAACGAAGATTACTTGATAGAACTGATTACTGAGGCAGGCCTTATTGGTCATGATGATATTGCGCAAGCGCGAACTCAGTTATCAGGAGCAGAGAGTATCATTGAGAAACTCATCAATGATAGAATTATTTCCGAGGAGCAAGTTGCGCAAGTCTGTGCACAGGCTTCCAGTATGGAATATGTTGATTTGTACAATGCTGCAGTAGATACCGAATTATTTGCAGCGGTTTCAGAGGATGTAGCCCGACGTTTTCATGTCGTGCCGGTTTCCTATGATGGGTACGCATTGACAGTGGCCTTAGCTGACCCTCTTAATTTTGAGGTGTTAGACACTCTGCCTCATGTGTTAGGTCATGAAATCAATCCAGTTTGTGGTGCCGCGAGTGCTATTTCTCAATTGATTGAGAGAGCATACGGAGGAGCAATCAGTGCTGATGATGATTTTACTATTTCGGAGGGCGAAGCTGATTCAAGTGATGCACCGATCATTAAGATGGTGCAGGATATTTTAAGTGAGTCCTTGCGTATGCGAGCAAGTGATATTCACATTGAGCCTTTGGAGGCGTCACTGCGTATTCGTTATCGGGTGGATGGGAAGCTTATCGAAGTGGCGAGTCATCCGAAGAAGTTGCTTCCAGCTATCATTGCTCGCTTAAAGGTGATGAGCGGAACTATGAGTATTGCTGAGAAGCGTTTACCTCAAGATGGGCGTATTCAGATCAAGGCTGGCAATAAAGATATCGATCTTCGTGTTTCTAGTGTACCGAGTAATCATGGTGAGAGTATCGTTATGCGTATTCTTGATAAATCGGCCTTGGTTCTTGGTTTGGGAGAATTAGGGTTTTTGTCGGATGACCAAGAGGATTTCCGACGCTACATCAAATTCCCTGATGGTATTATTTTGGTAACTGGTCCGACTGGTTCTGGTAAGACGACGACTCTCTACGCTTGTTTGAACTATATCAATAAGCCAGATCGTAAGATCATCACGGTAGAAGATCCGGTGGAATATGAAATGCCTGGTATCAATCAGGTTATGGTGAAGACGGATGTTGGAATGACTTTTGCAGCTGCGCTGAGAGCGATGCTACGTCAGGCTCCTAACGTCATCATGGTGGGTGAGATTCGTGATGCTGAGACTGCAAACATTGCAATCAACGCGTCACTCACAGGTCACTTAGTATTATCCACACTGCACACGAACGATGCCCCGAGTGCAGTTGCACGTTTGGCTGATATTGGCGTGAAGCGTTTCCTCGTAGCCTCAGCTGTTCGGGCTGTGATAGCTCAGCGTCTAGTACGTAAGCTTTGTCCTGTGTGTAAAGCTCCAGCAACGCTGGATGAGCGCGAACTGCGCTTGTTAGATATCGATCCTATGCAGGCTGCTAATAGCACGATTTTCGGACCACAGGGATGTGATCAGTGTCGGAATAATGGCTATAAAGGACGTATGGGAATCTTTGAAATTCTAGAGGTGGACGATGAAGTTCGTCATATGATTAATGAGAACCTCACATCTCCACAGTTGAGGAAACGAGCGAGAGAGCTAGGAATGCGCACCTTGAGAGAGGATGGGATTCGGAAGGTACAAGCGGGCTTAACCTCTGCTGCTGAAGTGATCGGCGTAACAATGTCCGATGTTGGTTAATGAGTGGAAAGAAATATAACAAATTTATAGAGAAATGGATAACCAACAAGTTTTAGAAATTTTCATGGGTCGTGGCATGGTAGACAAGTACCTAGCCCAAGACATTGAAGCGACGATGGAAGCCAGTGGGAAAACCATGGCTGAGACATTGGCTGACTTTGACGTGATTTCCTCGAAAGATGAAGTATGGCCAGTGATTGCGTCTGAGCTCAGTGCTGAGCTTATAGATCTTCAGAGTTTCGTTCCGTCGCCAGAGCTATTAGCTGAAATTCCGGCTGGGACAGCTCGCTTGCATGGAGCTCTACCAGTGGGAGTCGGTCCAGAGGGGTTGCATGTCGTTTTAAGTGACCCACTCAATGCTCAAACTGCGGAGGATCTTCGCTTTGCTCTAGGGAAAGAGGTGATCGTGGCAGTTGCTCCTGAATTTTTAATCGAAGAAAAAATCGACGAGTATTACGGCGGCGAAGGTAATTCTGCAGCAAGTTTACTCAATGAGTTAGATACTACACTGAATGCTGATGGGACTGAGGATGTCGCTTCAGAGGCGAATTCGGCTCCAATTATTCGGTACGTTGATTTGGTTTTATTCCAAGCGATTAAAGAGAAAGCTTCAGATATTCATTTCGAGCCATTTGATAATGATTTTAAAATTCGCTATCGTGTGGACGGAGGTTTGTTTGAAATGTCACCACCGCCAGCTCACTTAGCGAAGGCTGTGATTTCACGCGTAAAGGTGATGTCTAACATGAACATTGCTGAAACCCGTGTGCCGCAAGATGGACGTATTGTTAAGCAAATTGGCGAGCGTCAGGTGGACATGCGTGTGTCTACCTTGCCGACTCAACATGGTGAGAGTGTGGTACTTCGTGTGCTTGATCGCTCAAGTGTGAACCTTGATCTCGAGTCAGTTGGTTTGCCCGAACCAATCTACGAATATATCTCAGAGACAATTCTTAAGCCGAATGGAATTTTTGTGGTAACTGGGCCTACTGGTGCTGGTAAAACAACGACCTTGTATGCAGCTCTGCGTAAGATTAATACGATCGATGCGAAGTTGCTCACGGCTGAGGATCCGGTGGAATATGACATTGATGGAATTATTCAAGTCCCGGTGAATGAGTCGATTGGTTTAGATTTTGCGAGAATTTTACGAGCGTTCTTGCGTCAGGATCCCGACCGCATTCTGGTTGGTGAGATACGTGATAAGGAGACTGCTCAGATCGCTATTCAGGCGTCGTTAACGGGTCACTTAGTGTTGAGCACCTTACACACCAACGATGCTCCGGGTGCGGTGACTCGCCTAGTTGATATGGGAGTTGAGCCATTCTTGGTAGCAGCGTCTCTTGAAGGGGTTCTCGCCCAGCGTCTCGTGCGTACGATCTGTCCAGATTGCCGATCTCCTTATGATCCTAATGAGGCGATTCTTACACAATTGGGGGTTTCTCCATATGAACTAGGAGATAAAGAATTCTACACTGGACGTGGCTGCGATACTTGTGGCGGAAGTGGTTACAAGGGACGTCAAGGTCTCTTTGAATTGCTTGATATCACAGACCCCATTGGCGAGTTAATCACTGAGCGTGCTCCGACAGTGGTGCTTAAGCAAAAGGCTATTGAACTAGGTATGCGGACACTCCGTGAAGATGGTCTGTCTAACATCTACAGTGGTCGCACCACGATCGAAGAAGTTCTTAAGTATACTTAGTAATCTAGAAAGATCTGTTCTTTTGGCTTTTCATAGCCAGAGGAACTCGACACATTACCCAACACTATTTCAAAAAACACATACTACACATGGCAAAATTTCAATATACGGCTCTTGATGCCAAGGGCGAGCCTCAAACGGGAGTAATCGAGGCCGCTGGGCAAGCAGAGGCAGCGCAACAATTGAGAAACCAAGGGCTTTACCCGACTCAGGTGGAGGAAGCTGGAAAAGCGAAAGCGGCAGCGAAAAAGGTGAAAGCGCCTAAAGGGAAAGCCTCTTCTAAATCTGCAGGCAAGAAAAAGCCAGTGAAGTCGAAAGTCGGTGGCAAAGTGAAATCAAAAGTACTAATGATTTTCACGCGACAGCTAGCGACTTTGATCGATTCTGGGCTGCCATTGCTACGGAGTTTGACTGTTTTAGCTAAGCAGGAACCGAATCCAGTTTTGAAAGGCACCTTGAGTTCTCTTGCTGATTCAGTTCAAGGCGGTTCAACATTTTCTGAAAGTTTGGCCCAGCACCCGAAGATTTTTAATAAGCTTTATGTCAACATGGTGAAAGCTGGTGAGTTAGGTGGTGTACTTGAAGTCGTACTTACCCGTCTTGCTGAGTATCAAGAAAAAGCGGATAAGTTAAAGAGTAAGATCGTAGCGGCAATGGTCTATCCTTTGATCGTGATGTTCATTGCTGTCGGTATCTTGATTTTCTTGATGCTGGTGATCGTGCCTAAATTTAAGGAAATGTTCGAGGGACAACCCGGTGCTGAACTACCAGCGATCTCACGTATTGTGTTTGGTTTTTCTGATAACATGATGGCGGTAAGAGCTGGTTTACCAACTGCTGTGTGGGGAATCATTATCGCCGGACTTATCTTTATTGGCATTCAATCCTGGGGCAAAACAAAAGGTGGTCGTAAAGCGCTTGATACCATAAAGCTGAAGTTGCCACTTTTGGGTGACATTCAGCGCAAAAGTGCCATTGCTAGATTTAGTCGTACTTTAGGTACGCTTGTTACTTCCGGTGTTCCAATCCTACAGGCTTTAGGCATTACCCGTGAGACTGCAGGAAATGTCGTAGTGTCTGAGGCAATTGATAGGGTTCATGATGCGGTTAAAGAGGGTGAGTCTATCGTGACACCTCTACAAGCGTCTCCAGTATTTCCTCCAATGGTCATTTCGATGGTCGATGTGGGTGAGGAGACTGGCCAACTGCCTGATATGCTCTTGAAAATCGCAGACGTTTACGATGATGAGGTGGATAGTTCTGTAACAGCGCTTACGTCTATCATCGAACCTGTAATGATTGTATTCTTGGCTGGTATCGTGGGGTCCATCGTGTTTGCGATGTTCCTACCGCTGATCAAGATGATTCAATCAATGGGAGGCTAGAACTAGTTTTCCTCTAATATAGCATCCACGCTAATGATTTGGTGTGGATGTTTATTTATGATAATTTAGACTATGAAAATTTTAAAACAACAAGCGCGAGTAAGAGGCTTCTCGATGGTAGAAGTGCTAGCTGTGATGGTGATTCTAGCGATACTCGGGAGCATAGGCTTTGGTACTTATATGCTGGTGAACCGCAATGCGCGTGTGACTCAAGCTGAGTTAATGATTGAGAACTTGTCGACAAGTTTGGAGAATCGAGTCAATGAGCGCTTTACGGGCGACAGCTTGGACGCTTTAGAAGCTAGTGGTATCTTAGATGGAGACAGCCAGTATCCTAGCGGTGATGGAAGTGATGGTTCGAGTCAGAACTTATATGCATTTCTCTCAGGGGACTTTAAGGCTAATGGTAGTTATGATGCTGGTGAGATTGAACCAGCATTTCCTGAGATGGACCCTAATTATCAAGGGAAAGGGAAGTACCTCAATGATGACTTGGAAATCATCGACCCTTGGCGAACTCCGATCCGCTATAAATTTCATATCGATGGGGAAGATTTGAACAACAATGTCGAAGGAGGTTTTGATATTTGGTCAGCAGGTCCAGACCTAGAGTTTGATACTGAGGACGATATCAAGAATTGGTAGATTCCAAGAGATTATAGATCACTATGAAAGCACTCATTCTGTGAGTGCTTTTTTTTGTTTGAGTAGGCTAATAAGCTTTACAGATAGGCCTATATAGCGTTTCTCACTATCAGAAATTTTTGTTTAGAGCTCGCTAGGTGCGAGCGCGAAGATTTCGCAAATTCTATTAAGGTACTTAGGCTATCGAGCCTGCATTCTGCGCCTAGCTAAGTACCTTTCCTAGACCAACCATTTATTTCTAAGTCTGCGACAATCAGAGCTTGGAACATATAACATGAGCACAAAAAAGACTGCCACTAAGAAAGCGGCGCGTAAACGTAGTCCCAAAGCTGAAGTAGAAGCATCTCCAGAAGAGAGCAGCGCCGAAGTAGCGCCTAAGAAAAAAACAGCGCGTAAAGTAGTAAAGAGAAATCCAGAACCTGCACCTGTAGAAGCTTCACCAACTCCAGAAGTGTCTGAAAAGTCGGATCGTAAGGAGCCAGTCCAAGGCGTACGTGATGTTCGCACTCAGAAATCTGAGGAGCAACAAAACTCCGCGGAAGAGAGCTCCAATCAGAATGTTAAACCAAACGAGCCACAGAGCGAAGCTAGAGAATCCAATAAGGAGCCTAGAGCTGAAAACTCTACTCAAGAGAATAACGGCCAAAATAAAGGGCGTAACCGTCGTGGTCGTCGTAATCGCGATAAAGGTGAGCCGCAGCAACCACCACAACAACAGCAGGTTCAAGTCGATGGCAAAGAGCTGAGTAAAAAAGCGTGGAAAGTTTTCATCGGTGAAGTCAATGAAGAGGGGCTGGCCTTGATCGGTGATAAGGAAGGCCGTGATCTTGCGAAGCGCAGTTTCAGATTAGCTGAAATCTTCCTCGAAGAGCAAGGCCGCCGTACCGCAACTAAACAGCAAGTTCAGCCACGTCGCCAACGCCAGGATAAACCTAGTGAAGAAAAGAAGGAGACTGAAAAGCTAGAGCAAGCTGCTCAAAAGACCGAATCCAAGGTTCCAGAGGCTGATACTACACAAGAATCATCTGAACTTCAGGATAAAGATTAAACTGTTAGTACATTAAAATTTGATAAGGCGTAGCTCATCGGAGTTGCGCCTTTTTATTTGCGCGTCTAGTACGATGATGCCCGCTTAACATCTTGTGGTTTGCCTAACGGAAATTAAGATGATGGTGTTTTTGGAGCTTTAGCTGGAATAGAGCTGTGAATAGAAACTCTTAGTTGTGTGACTCGCATGCTGTGTTAGAGTCGCACAACTTCTTAGAATAAGCATTGGAGAGTGTTGCGTGCCTGGTGGTCGCCGCGGTCTTCAAAACCGTTGTAGGGCTGTTATGGTCCTGGCTTGGTTCGATTCCTTGCCTCTCCGCCAATGCTAGAACATGGGGGTGTCACTTCTGTTTGTTGTCAGTACTATAGCCGGTGGATTTATTTGATGGCTTTGATTTGCTGAGGAAGGGGAGGTTGATGCCTAGGTTTGAGAGGCAGTAGACTAGAAGTAGAGTGATGGAGGCTTCGTCGACATTTCCGAAGAAGGGGATGTTGTCAGGGATGATTTCTAGAAAGCCGGCGCTTGGGTTCAATAGGTAGATGATGCTGGCGAGTGTGCCGAGGACTGAGAGGAGTTTTTTCATGAAGTTTCAAAGTGTCATTAGGCGGCTTAGGTACAGTGAATACTGTGGTCTTGGCGGGCAATGATGGTACCTATTTCAGCGGCGCAGAGGCTGTTATGTTCTGCTAGAATGTCTAGCACGGCTTGTTTGTCAGCAGGGGAGACGGAGAGAAGAAGGCCGCCTGAGGTTTGGGCGTCTGCAAGGAGAAGTTTCTGAGCGCCGGTGACGGATGGCTCAAATTTCACGAAGGGTTCGACGTTTTCGAGATTTTTCATAGAGCCGCCTGGTACGAGACAACGGTCGATGAGTGAGTAGACTTCGTTGTTGATGACAGGGACGGCTTTGATGTTGAGAGTTGCTGTTAGCTTTGAGCCATCGGCAATTTCACGCAGGTGTCCGAGCAGTCCGAAGCCGGTGATGTCAGTGCAGGCATTGACGAGACCTTGTTCACCGAGGTCGGCGCCAGCGGTGTTTAAGGTGATCATGGCATCGATAGCTTGCTGATTGAGCTCGGGGCTGCAGGCGCCTTTTTTGTTAGCGGTGGCGATGATGCCGGTGCCGAGGGGTTTTGTAAGGATGAGGATGTCGCCGTCCTTTGCGTGCGCGTTAGCTAGGTAGCGATCGGGGTGGACGATGCCTGTGACTGAGAGCCCGTAGATGGGTTCTGGATTTTTAATGGTGTGGCCACCGACGAGCGCGCAGTTGGCGCGTTTGACTATTTCGGCTCCGCCGCGAAAGATTTCTGCGATTTCGTGGTTGCTGAGCTTGTCGGCAGGCATGCCGGCGATGGCCATGGCGGTGATTGGTCGGCCACCCATGGCGTAGACATCAGAAAGTGAGTTAGCGGCGGCGATTTGGCCGTAGAGGAAAGGGTCGTCTGCGATGGGGGTGAAGAAGTCGAGAGTCTGAACGAGGGCGCGCTGGTCGTCTAATTTGTACACGCCGGCATCGTCAGCGGTCGCAGAGCCGACAAGAAGGTTGGGGTCAGATATACTAGGAAGCTCGCTCAGAACCTGAGCGAGTGACGCTGGGTCGAGCTTAGAAGCTCAACCGCCGCAGGCAGCCATAGTAGTTAGACGAGTGATGGTATCCTTACTCATGATAGTGTATAGTTAGACAGTAATGGTAAAAGTTCCAGCGATATTGGTTGATTTTTTACACGGGGCTGATTGTGTATCTGCATTCAATCAAAAACTTCGTTTGAAGCACCAAACTCTCCTCGATGTCTGAAAACCCTGTAATTGTCTGTAAGCCTACTCAATGGATTAAAATCCGAGCGATACTCATTCTGTTGATGTTTGGCGTGTTCGCCTATTTATTTTATCACGATGGGACTGTCGGATACCGTGAGAAAAATGAACATTTTGTGTTCCACAAATTATTCACTAGCATCGCTCCTCAAGAGGCTGATAAATTCGAGGGAGCTGCGGAGTGGAATGAGTTCGCTAGTACGGCGAAGATACCGACATTGCCTGAGGAGGAATGCCCACTTCCTGCAGATTTTGATAGAGAGCAGACTTGGCCTGCGGTGTTGGCGAGTGCGGAAAGCTTTGAAAAGCTGAAGAATACATCGGATGGTGCGTCCTCGATCTGGCGTGCGTATACTGGAGAGAAGGGGTGGGACTTTGAGCCGTCAGAGAAAATTTACGACCAAGGGAAGCTGAATGAGCAATTCTATATGGCGGGGATTTGTGGAGTCTTGGTTTTGGTGGTGCTGTTTTTATTTTTACGGACATTGTCTCGGAAAATGATGGTGACAGAGACTGCGTACATTGCTCCGGGAGGGAAGAAGGTTCCCTACTCTGCGATGCGTAGAATCGATGCTCGGAAGTGGGATGTGAAGGGAATGGCTGTGATCGAGTATGAAGATGAATCGGGCGCGATGAAAAAGGTGAAGGTGGATGGAATGATCTATGGACAGTTCAAGGAAAAGGACGGTCAGCCGGCAGAACGGCTTTACGAATATATCATGGAGCGTTTTAAGGGGGAAGTGATTGAGTTTGAGAAGGCGGACGAGGAAAGCTCTGAGGAAGATAAAATGCCTGTTCTCGGGGAAGAGAAAAATTCTAAGGAAGCGACAAATTCGTGATTGCCAATTCCGCAGGTGCTAGGTATTCACAGAAATCAGTTAATTATAATTAACTAACCTAAAACAACCATTTACCATGTCTGATTCAATCGAACAAAAAGTAAAAGATATCGTCGTTGAGCAACTCAACGTAACTCCAGATCAGGTTAAAGCTGAGTCCAAGTTCATCGACGATCTTGGCGCTGATTCCCTTGACACAGTTGAGCTTGTTATGGCTTTCGAAGAAGAGTTTGGCATCGAAGTGCCTGACGAAGAGGCTGAGAAGCTTACAGCTGTGAGCGACGTTATCGCGTACATCGAGAAAGTTTCCTAATCACGCTCAGGCGAGAGCCTGAAATTGAGATTACTTTAGAGGGCGCCTCATGTATTGTGAGTGCGCTCTTTTTTTCATTTTTTGCAATCTTACTGAGTTCGGGTAGCTTGGTGTGGGAATTGCTAAATCACTACTAGTATCATTTAACGAGACACTTTATGAAGCCAGAGATCGACGCCATCCAATATGCTATGGAGCAAACGAAGGTTCTTCGCGAACCAGACCGCCGTATTGACACCTTTAATGCGACGCGTTTTCGTTTCACCATTATTAGCGAGTTGATGGATACGGTGGGTAAAGTGCGAGTTCGTAGAGGTGAAGTGGAGGCGCAGAAGCCGCAGATCATTAAGCCGGCCTCGTACAATTCTGTGGAGCTTGAGGGTTTTGACGAAAAGGCGCGCGAGTTACTTGATTGGATGAAAAAAAATGGGCAAGAGCCGGTTTTTTTCCAATACGGCTTTCAATTTAAGCGCACTCAAGTGCACGAGGAAATCATCAGTGACAACTTGGAAATGGTGAAAGAACGAGTTTTAGAAGAAGCGTATCGTGAGGACGATCCAATGATGGCGGTGGTCGAAGGTGTGGACGATGCTTGGGAGATTGGCTTGCTCAAGTTCACGATTGATATGATTGAAAAATCACAATCAATTAACCAATTTGATTTCAAACGTCGCGGCTTACTGTAAGGTCGCCTGCGTAAGCAGATGCGAGTATCCACCCTTATAAAATTTATAGCAGCAGTACTGGTGCTATCAGTGCTAGCTGGCACCCTAGTGATTGCCCGGAGAGCTTTTTTCTCCGACGCGGTCGAGCAAGCACCTGCGAATAAGCTTGAGGCTGTGATTCCGGCAAAGAATCACAGTAAAGAAGCGATTGAATCATTACTAGCGAAACTAGAGGTTGAGAGCATTCCGGATGTGACACCGGGGGAGCGCGCATTTGAAGCGGCGAGAGATCTTTTGGAAAAAGGGGATTATGTGGCGGCGGAGGAGAAGCTCAAGTATGTGAACACTTATTATCCGACAGCGGTATCAGCTCCGGAGGCGAGACGGATTCTGGGGGAGATGAATATGGATCGGCTGTTTAGCGGTAAAGAATTTGCTGAGTTGATTGATTACACGGTCAAAAGTGGGGATTCTTTTTATAAGATCGTGCGGGACCACAACACGAAGTTAGATCTGGTGATGTTCCTTAATGACATGCAGCGGACCGATCGATTACATCCTGGAGACAAGTTTAAGTTGATGGAGTTAGATTTTCGATTAGTGATCGATATGCGTCGGAATGTGGTGAGTTTGTGGGATGGCCCTCGTTACATTAAAGGGTACGAGATCAAGGCGGCTCATTTCCCTGAGGGGAAAGATGTGGCTAAGACAAGTGTGTTAGCTATTGAGGCTCAATCGGGGGAGAGGAAGGTGAAATTGCTCGATTCTGACTACAGAAGTGCGGAAAAAGTAGTGGTGATCAAGAGTCCTCAGGTAGAGATTCGACCTATGAAAGAGAAGGTTTCTGAGGATATCGAAGCACTTTATTTGGATAACTCGGACATGGAGGAAATTTCTCTGCTTTTAAGGACGGGGAATTCTGTAGAAATCCGATATTAGACTTTGCCTCCGCTAGGAAATCATACAAGGTAGCAAAAATTTATGAGCATCAAGCCGCTAGAATTTGAACAACCGATTGCTGAACTCGAGTCCGAGATTCAGAAACTAAAGGCGAAATCTGACTCGCAAGATATTGATATGAGCGAGCAGATTTCTTCGATGGAGCAGAAACTCCAGGAGACTAGGAATGAGATTTACAACAATCTTACTCCGTGGCAACGTGTACAGATCGCTAGACATACAAACCGTCCGTTTATGTTAGATTACGTGGTTCACGCGTTTGACGATTTTTGTGAACTTCACGGTGATCGCCATATCGGCGATGATCATTCTATGCCAGGTGGTTTTGCGATGATTGGCGACCAGCGAGTAGTCGTGATAGGGCACCAAAAAGGTCGTGACACTAAAGAAAACCTTTTACGCAACTTTGGTAGTGCGCATCCAGAAGGATATCGCAAGGCCTTGAGATTGATGAAGATAGCTGAGCGTTTTGGGCTACCGGTGGTCTGTATGATTGATACTCCGGGTGCTTTCCCTGGTATTGGAGCGGAAGAGCGCAACATTGCTGAAGCTATTGCATTCAATCTTCGTGAAATGTCGCTGCTGAAAGTGCCGATTATTGCCTGTGTGTTAGGTGAAGGAGGCTCTGGTGGTGCGCTGGGGATCGGTGTGGCTGATCGCGTTTTAATGATGGAGAATGCTTATTACTCGGTGATTTCACCTGAAGGTTGTGCCGCGATTCTCTGGAAGCACCGTAAGCATGCGCCTGAGGCCGCTGAAGCAATGAAGATTGCGGCGCCTGACCTTGCTGAACTCAACTTGATTGATGAGGTTGTGCAGGAGCCAAAAGGAGGTGCGCATCATGATCACGCGGCTGCGGCTGCGAATTTTAAAGAAGTGGTGATGAAGCATTTAAAAGAAGTGCAAGCTCTCAGCACTGAGGATATGTTAGAAGCTCGCTACCAAAAATTCCGCAAGTACGGAGAATGGCAGAGTGAATAAGGCGTCAGCCACATTGAACAGTAAATCAATTTGCCTACACGGCCTAGCAGTTAACGCTGTTAGGCTTTTTGTTTTATAACATCTATGTCGTTCGGCTCTATTTGATTGCCAGAGAGAGCGAGTTTCGAGTACTTATTTAGTAGAAAATATGGCTATACCCCAAAGCACCATAGCGCTTGTCTATGATTACGACCACACGCTAAGCCCAAGTTACATGCAGGACGATGTTTTGTTTCCTGAATTTGGGATTCGCCCTGAATCTTTCTGGAATCAATGTAATACTTTAGTGAAGGAGCAGAAGTGGGATGGAGAGCTAGCCTATTTGAAATGTTTATTGGATAACTTAGCGATGGATGGCGTGTCGAATGCGCGTTTGAGTGAGCTCGGTGCTAATTTAAGTTTTTTCCCGGGAGTGCCTGAGGTGTTTGAGGAGATCGAAGCTGTTTGCCTGAATGAGGCTCATCGCTCAGCAGGGATCAAGATTGAACATTACATTGTGTCCTCTGGTCTGAAGGCTTTGATGGATGGTAGTTCACTGGCTAAATATTTTAAGGAAATTTATGGCTGCGAATATGGTGAAGATGAACGTGGAGTGATTAGTTTTCCGAAGCGCGCCATTTCTCATACGACCAAGACTCAGTACCTTTTTAGAATTAATAAAGGCTTATTGCGACACGATGAAGATGTGAATGATCACATGCCTAAGGAGTTACGGCCTATTCCGTTTTCAAATATGGTTTATATCGGCGACGGGCCGACGGATGTGCCGTGTTTCACCGTGATGAAGCGCAATGGAGGACATTCGATTGCAGTTTACAATCCAGAGGATCAGTCACGGAAGAGCTTCCAAAAATGTTACCAATTGAGCACGCGCTCTGATCGGGTTCGCAATATAGCACCTGCAGATTATCGGGCGGGGAGCCATTTACGATTGATTTTGGAACAAATGGTGACAGAGATTGCGGATCGAATTCTTACAAACCGTAAGCAGGAAAAAGACAGCGGAACAATCGCTGCTCCAACATTTTAGAGGATAGATAGAGAATATGAGTGAGAAGAAAAATTTCCACTTCGTGGGAGTCTGTGGCACAGCGATGGGATCAGTGGCAGCAGCGATGAAAAATCGTGGTTACCGAGTGACGGGGTCAGATGAAAATGTGTATCCACCGATGTCGACATTTTTAGAATCGCAAGGAGTCGAGATCACTGCAGGTTTTACTGCTGGAAATATACCTGAAGATACGGATGTGATTGTTATAGGCAATGCGATTAGCCGTGGCAATGAGGAGGCTGAAGCAGCGCTCGATCGCAAGTTACTCTATGTTTCTTTGCCAGAAGTTCTGAAAGAGCATTTCCTACGTGGGAAGCGTAATTTAGTGATGACGGGAACGCATGGGAAGACGACGACTAGCTCGATTCTTACATGGTTGTTAGAATCTGCTGGGGCAAATCCGAGTCACATGATTGGTGGTATTCCGACTAATATGGGAGAGGGAGCGCGCTTTACTGATTCCGAATTTGTAGTGCTCGAGGGTGATGAATACGACACGGCATTTTTCGACAAGCGTTCGAAATTTCTTCATTATCTACCAGAAGTAGTGGTGGTGAATAATATCGAGTTTGATCACGCAGATATTTACGATTCTATCGAAGATATTAAACTTACTTTCCGTCGTTTGTTGAACATTGTTCCTCGCTCTGGCATGGCATTTATCAATGGGGATGATCCCAATTGTCTGGAGGTCGCTGATGGCGCTCCGTCTCCGATTACTAAGGTGGGCTTCGCAGATGATTGTGATGTGAAGATTGAGGGAGTTGAGTACGAGGGAGAGAACAGTAGTTTCACTCTGAATGGTGAGCGCTATACGATCCCAATGTCTGGTGAGTTTAATGTTCGCAATGCTGCGATGGCAGTTTGTTCGGCGTTATTTTCAGGATTTAGTGCAGATGAAATTCGCAAAGGGCTGTTAGGCTTTTTGGGGATTGCTCGTCGTCAGCAGCTACGCGGTGTAGAGCGTGGTGTGAAAGTGGTTGATGATTTTGCGCATCATCCGACGGCCATTAATTTGGCTGTAGATGCGTTGCGTCAGAAATACTCGCCGAAGGATCTCTGGGTGATTTTTGAGCCGCGTTCTAACACTACCCGAAGAAATATTTTTCAGAAGGAACTAGCGAGTGCTCTTGCTCGTGCTGACAAGGCGATTGTGGCTGGCGTGCCAGATGCAAGCAAAGTCGAGGAAGCTGACCGTTTATCGCCCCAGACACTGATTAATGATGTGAATGCGAGAGGTACCGATGGGTGGTTTTTTGAGACAGTAGATGAAATTGTTGAGCATGTGAGCGACAATGTAAAAGAGGGGGATGTGATTGCAGTATTAAGTAATGGTGGCTTTGGTGGTATTCATGACAAGATTCTAAATTCCCTTAAATTGTCAGTAAACGCCTAGCGGAATGCAGCAAGAAATTGAGAGCTTTATCATGTACCTCGCAGTCGAGCGGGGGCTCTCAGTATCTTATCAGAACTCAGTTAGACAAAGTTTAGAAAGTCTTAAATGCTGGAGTGAGGCTAAGCAGTTACCGCTTTCAGATATAGGGACTGAGGAGTTAGCGAGTTTCGTGCAGGTGCGTAAGGAGGAGGGATTAGCTTCTTCATCGCTGCGGATACTTGTGGTTCACTTAAAGGTTTTCTTTCGGTATTTAGCTTCGCGTTCGATTTTGGTACACGATCCAGCTGAGCCCTTGTTAGCTCCTAGGGTGGAATCTCACTTGCCGAATACTATGTCGTTAGAAGTTTTGACGCAGTTGATTGAATCCATTGATACGACTAAGAAGTTAGGAAAACGTGATAAGGCGATCCTTGAGCTTTTTTACGCATCGGGTCTGCGATTGTCAGAGATTTGCCAGCTGCATCTAGAAAATTATGATCAGCAAGAAGGGATGGTACGAGTGACAGGTAAGGGGGGCAAGACACGAATTGTGCCCGTTGGGATGGCGGCGCAAAAGGCTATCGAGCTGTATCTCGTTTCCGAGCGCAAGGAACTAGTGAAGCCGAGGACTTCCTCGCATATTTTTATTTCAGTGCGTGGTGGTGGGCTGAGCACCGACAGAATTCGTTCGATAGTGAAACAGCGTGCAGTAGCAGCGGGTATTGAGAGTAATTTGTACCCACACTTGTTGCGACATAGTTTTGCGACTCATTTGTTAGAGAATGGTGCTGACTTACGTGTGATTCAGGAGATGCTTGGGCATTCAGACATATCGACGACGCAGATCTACACTCACGTTGAACAGAAGCGGTTGAAAGAGATTCATCAGCAATTTCATCCTAGAGGATAAAGTGTATAAAAAACGGCCAGTTTGTTGCTGGCCGTTTAGAGAGGATAGGTGGATAGCAAATCTGAAGTTTTAGGTCAGTTCCTTCGGCAATTTTTTGACGAGTTTTTTGATGTCGTCTGCTTGGTGGCGGTTGGCAATGAGGATGGAGTCCCCAGTCTGTACGACGATGAGGTCGTCTACACCTAACAGCGCGACTTGAGTATTTTTAGATTCGGTGAAGACAATATTGTTAGAGCTGTCTAACTCTTCGAGTGGGCTGTTTGTTTTATTTTTGTTAGGAGCATCTGCTAGATATTTTGAGACAGAGATCCAGGAGCCTACGTCGTCCCAATCGAATGACGCTTCGATGTTTAGCACGTGCGCAGCTTTTTCCATAAGAGCGTAGTCGATGGAAATAGGAGCGAGTGTTTTAAATTTCTCGGAAACTGTGTTTGCTAGATCGTCACTAGCTTTGAGCTCTTCGATGAATTCGGCGAGTTGTGGGGTGTGAAGTTTGAGTTCCTTAATGACAGTCGGGATAGACCAAATAAACATGCCAGCATTCCAAGCGAAGTTGCCTTTATTGAGAAATTTTTCTGCGAGCTCAGGCGCAGGTTTTTCACGAAAGCAAGTGACTTCATGAGGGATATTTTTAATGCCAGCTGGGGCGAGTGGGCTAGGAGCACCGCGCTCTACGTAACCGTAGGAAGGGCATGCCCATGTTGGTTTAATTCCGACGGTGATGAGTGATTCAGTGTGCTGAGCGGTGGTGATGGCATCGCTTAGGACACTGTGGTAGCTCTCAATATCATTGATCAGTTGATCTGCAGGGAGTACGATCATAATCGCTTCTGGGTCTCTAGCAGCTATGAGGCCTACACCGAGAGCGACAGCTGGTGCGGTGTCGCGCTTGGCGGGTTCGGCAAAAATATTTTCAGCTGGCAGTTCGCTGGCAACATGGCGGACTTCATCGATCTGGAGTTCATTGGTGAGAATGAGGATATTTTCCTTAGGGATAAGTCCTTCTAGACGAGAGATGGTTTGATTCAGAAGAGTGGTGTCTCCTAGCAGGTTAAGAAGTTGTTTAGGTTTCTTGTCTCGGGAGAGTGGCCAGAAGCGAGTTCCGCTTCCTCCTGCTAGAATTAATGCGTATGTCTGAGGCATGGGGAGGAGGGTAGGCATGGCAAAGACCAATAAAAGTACTAATCATGTTCTTTGGGCTTTTTTTTTATCGTGAATTTGGGTTAGCATCAGTGCATGGATTACGGACATTGTGAAACTTCTAGAAAGTGGGCAGACAAATCTTGTGCGGCAGCTCCAGCACTGATTGGTGCGGCAGCTGGGATTTTCTTAGGAGATATGATGCATCGAGGTGCACGCCGTCCAGTAGCAGCATCGCTTTTTTGTTTGGGTGTGGCCGCTATTGCTCCAACAGTGGCAGATGTGGTGAAACGCAAAGTCGCCGGACCGAATACGCGTCGGGGAAATCGTAAAACCTTAGAAAGCATCAGAGATGGTGGTTTACCTACTGCTGAGGTAGATATGTATAGTGAAGAAATAGGGATTTAATCTATTCTTCTCATAGAAACTTGTTAAGCGCCGTGGTTTACAAAGACTTCGGCGCTTTTTTTATGGTGAGATAATGGGGGAGGATGTTTAACAAACCTAAATGGCTTGAATGTGGAGAATCTAGAGAAAGAAGAATGCGGGAGACTTTATTCAGCTTAGGGACGTTTAGATAGCTGATTCCTTTAAGCTAGGCGATAGGGGGGCGGTTGAAAGGTTCCTAGGAGAGTTGTTGAAAGTGATTCGCAGTGAATTTCTGTTAGAAATGATTGACTCGGATCTAGTCAAAGGGAGATACTCTAGAGTTATGAAAACTCTGAAAGCTTTTTGTTTGTTGGGTGGAGCTGCCGTATTGGGCAGTTGTAGTAGTACGGTTAGTAATTCAGATGATGCTATCGGGCAATCGAGCGAGGTTAATCCACTGGATCTGATGATTGATGTAAGGGCTGCTCGAACAGATCCGGCGGCGGAGCCGATGGGTTCTGGATTTATCGCTGGTGATACGGTGGAGGTAGCGGCTGTGAATACTCCATTATTTTCGAGTTATCCAAAATCCGGAGCGATACCATCTAAGTTGTTAGAATCTGGCACCGTTTTAGAAGTGATAGGGACGCAAGGGAGATACCTGCATGTTAGCTATGGTGATGCAGCTGGGTATGTACCAGATATGATGGTGGTGCCACAGGGGGTAATCGATTCAATGCCAGCTGGGGAAGTGGTCGTGAATGAAGAGATAGAAAATGTGGATTCTGCACCGGAAGAGTTAGATATAAATGAGGGAGTAGTGGTGAGTCAGGAGGAGTTGGAAGAGGTCGATGCTGGTGTAGCTGAGATGAGCGAGGATGTCACTAATTTGGTAGAGGAAGAGATCTCGGAGTAGGAGCTAAGATAGAAAGGTGGACACGAGCTAGTGGACTTTTCTGTTGGATAAAAGCATTTCTCCTCGTATATCGGCTGGCGTGAGTGAGGCTCACGCTGCAAGTGATATGACTGATTTTTCTATATTTGGAAGCAACCTTTGTGAAGGAAGTGGCATTGAAGAGTTGATGCATGATCTTGGGAATGCTCTCGCTAGTGGTGGGGACGATATCAAGATGTTAGGAGGAGGACAGCCGGGTAGCATTCCTGAAATGAATGCGATTTGGCGTCGCCGGATGGTAGAAGTGATGGAGATTCCTGGGGAATTTGAGGCGATGGTTGGGAATTATGATCCGCCGAAGGGAAATCCCAAATTTATCCAAGCATTAGCTCGGATGTTTTCTGAGAAGCTTGGCTGGGAGGTAACTGAAAAAAATATAGCGATAACCGCTGGTGGTCAGACTGCCTTCTTTTTTCTGTTCAATGCATTGGCAGGACGTACGAAAAGTGGGAGTCGGAAGAAAATTTTACTTCCGCTTGTGCCAGAATATATTGGTTATGCGAATCAATCAGTGGGGGATGATTTATTTAAAGCGGTACGGCCAAAAATCGAAAAGATAGGTGGGCATCAATTTAAATACAGAGTGGATTTTGATGCATTAGAGATCGATGAAAGCATTGCTGCGATTTGTGTATCTAGACCGACGAATCCTTCCGGGAATGTTTTGACTGATCATGAAATGGAGAAATTGTCTGAGCTCGCAGCAGCCAATGGAATCCCATTGATGATCGATAATGCCTACGGGGCACCATTTCCTAATATCTTTTTTGCCGATGCAAAACCACTTTGGAATGAGCATACGATTCTTACGATGAGTCTTTCGAAGATTGGGCTCCCGGGCACGCGTACTGGTATCATTGTAGCGCCGGAGCGGATTGCCGAGGCGGTGGCTTCGATGAATGCCATTGTAGGATTAGCCAATAGTAATATTGGGCAGTGTCTTATGGAGCCGCTGGTGCGGAGTGGAGAGGTGCTGGAGTTGAGCAATGAGGTGGTGAAACCATTTTATGTTGAGAAGTCACGACAGGCACAGGGATGGGTTCGTGAGTTTTTCGATGATAGTTTACCGTATCGAGTACACGTCTCGGAGGGAGCATTATTTTTGTGGATTTGGTTCGAGGGTATGCCGATTTCTTCGAAGGAGCTTTATGAGCGATTGAAAGCGCGTGGAGTATTAATCGTTTCTGGGAGTTATTTTTTCTTCGGGCTCAATGAGTCTGACTGGAAGCACCGTGATGAGTGTATCCGCGTGACATTTACGATGGATGAGGCTGTGGTGAGAGAAGGAATTCGAATTATTGGGGAAGAAGTTAAGAAGGTTTACTTGGCGAAAATGTGAAATGTTAGCAATTCGTTGAAAAACGGCCGTTGACTATTTGGCGCTGAAACTCTTAGGTCACGGCTCGTGAAAATCAGCGCCTACACACTTACATTTCTATCTGCCGCTCAGTTTCTCTGTGCAGGAGATAAAGAGCTCTCTACTGAGCAGTTAGACTCAAAAGTTCCAGTTGAGATTGAGACCGACCCGATTCCTGAATGGGGAGTTTTGATGGGGATGCGTTATGCACAGCTCCCATTTAAAGCCGATGACAAAGGGAATTATGACATTTTCCCTCTCTTTTACTATGAAGGGGATCACTTCTTTTTACGTGGTGACTATGGTGGTTTAAAACTTTGGGAAGGTGAGAAGCTCGGTTTGAATGCGATCGCGCGTTACCGTTTTTACGATATTCCAGAGGAGTATGATTCAGGAATTTCTGGGGGTGGTGCAGACATGGGTGTGCAGGCTTTTTGGAAGTTGGATGAAAACTCACAAATCCAAGTAGAAGCTCTCAGCGACCAGCACGGCAATGTTCAGGGACAAGTGCGTTGGGCTGGCGACTACCGCAAGGGGCTTTGGAGACTTTTCCCAGAGCTGGAACTTCGGGCAACTGGTTCTGATTATAACACGCGCTACTACGGCCTGGAGCAATATGATCTTGATGCAAGTCTGGAGGCTCGTGCTCGTTTGAAAGCTCGCCGTCGCGTTTGGAGTGATTTGTTTATTGAAGGCCGCCTCGAAGGTGGTTGGATCGGTAGCGAAGCTGGAGCAAGTCCATTGGTAGAAGACGATTTCGAGTGGGAAGCGTATGTAGGCTTAGGACTTTTCCAAGAAGAGAGAGACCACATGTCAGATCTCAAAGCTAAGCCATATTGGAGAATTTCGCAGGGATTCGGCACCGCTTCTGACTTCCAAGAAATTCCTTTAGGAAATTTTGAAACGGATGATGGGGCAGATGTGATGATGACGTCTATTTTTTATGGGCTTCCGCTTTCTGATACTTTGTTTGGAGCTCCGTGGCAGGTGTATCTGACTCCAGGTGTAGTTTACAATTACTCATCAGATGTGCAGGACAGTTCATTTGAATTCGTTCTCGCGTTTAAGGCTTACTACACATTTCCTACTCCGTGGAGACTACGACTCGGTCTCGCTGAAGGTATTTCTTATGCGGATTCTTTGACGTACTACGAATACAATGAACTTGAAGAAGATGGCGATGAGAGAAGCCAGTTGCTGAACTACCTCGATGTGAGCCTGGATCTAAATATTGGTGATGTGTTTAACAATGGAGATTTAGATGGCCTGTGGTTGGGTACAGGCATTCACCACCGTTCTGGCATTTATGGTACTTCCTCCGCATTTGGCGACCTATCAGGGGGGGTGAACTTCCTCTCAGTCTACTTGCAGTGGCACGGAGACTTTTAAAGTTCTGGCTCGTCGTTAGCTACGAGCATCAACGCTAATACGAGTTCGCTCTTTTGATGCGGCGAACCGATCTGAGTCTCGGGGCATTTCGCAACGAGGCTCGGGTTTTTTAGATAACCTTTGCCAGTGAGATTGCTGACATCGATTGCATAGAATTCTTTGTCAGGGACATTGACTGAGCCGCTGCAAATGCGAGCTCCCACTGGGTCGATGTATTTAAAAGTGAGAGTCTCTTCGGGTGGACTGTCATCGACTGCATAGAGGGTGACATAGTGGCTGGTCTGAATAGTCCAGCGGTGGCCACCAGAGGAAGAAGTACGTTTTTCAAAGCGTGTGAGGTAGAGCATAGGAGGGAAACCATTTGAGAGGGAACTGAGCATTTCAGTTTGTGTTCTTATTAGTAGTTGTTGGTAGCTTTCGTTAGGTTGAAGAAAGAGGCTGACGAGGTTGAGTTGTGGGAGTTTGGTAACTTTATGGAAGTCATTGCAGGCGTCTAGCAAGTCGCGTGGCTGAATACCGTGATTTTCATTCCATCGTCTTTGTAAATAGGCGTACTTGGAGAACTGAAAGGCGTGCTTTTTGGTGAGGTAATCAAATTGTTGTTGGTCTGAGCCAGTGAGGCTGCAGGTGATGGCTCGCCAGTTTTCTGAGCTAAAGCGGTAGGAGTTGATCCAGCTGACGGGACCACAGGCATTTTCGTGGATGGGAGTTTGGTCTACCGCGCTTGCTGAGCGGTGAGGCACGTAGACCATTTCTGCGCAGCAATAACTGGCCAGCAATGGGAGCATAAAAAATCTCAGCATAGACGGTACCATGCTGAGATTAGAGCGTGTTGGCAATAGAGGATTTATACCATTCTCCCGGCTATATTGTCGGAATGGATGATTTTGATGAGTTTGATATGACTAGTAAGTGGAGCTGATTACAATCAAGAGCGGCATTGCTTCGGCTTCATTTCTGCGTTTTTCCTCAGTCATGTAGCCTGCTACATTCCTTCGTCATGCCTTGAGATGAAGGCCAAATTAACATCGCCATTCCGACAATTTATCCACACAAATGGTATTACCACTCGATAGCGGAGGCGGCCCAAGTGAGACCAGCACCGAAGACGACGAGGACGATTTTATCGCCACGTTCAAATCGGCCAGAGCGGTGGGCTTCATCGAGCGCGATAGCTACGGCTGCTGCAGAAGTATTGCCGTATTTGTCGAGGTTGACGAAAACTTTTTCATTAGGCACTGCGAGGCGGTCGGCGATGGCATCGATGATGCGCAGGTTTGCCTGGTGGGGGATGACTAATTTGATGTCATCGGGAGTGAGGTTTGCACGTTCGATGACTTTTTCAGACGCCTTTTTCATGGCGTTGACAGCGAGCTTGAAAACTTCACGGCCAGACATTTGAAGTGCAGCGAGTTTCTCGGCTGCATTTTCAGGAGTTGTTGGGCAAGCTGAGCCTCCCCCTGGAATGTTGAGAATGCCTGTTTGAGCGCCGTCGGTGCCCATTTCGGTGGCTAGGATGCGACCTTCACCTTCTTGGGATCTGCGAAGTACTGCTGCGCCTGCACCGTCACCGAAGAGGACGCAGGTATTACGGTCTTCCCAGTTGACGAAGGAGGAAAGTTTTTCAGCGCCAATGATCAGAGCATTTTCGTAAGCGCCATCAGAAATCATGCGCTTCGCTATCTTCATGGCATAGAGGAAGCCTGAGCAAGCGGCTGAGATATCGAATGCTATTGCGCCGGTGGCGCCTAAGTTGTGTTGCACATAACACGCAGTTGCTGGCGTGATGGTGTCAGGAGAAATAGTAGCGACGATGATGAGCTGAAGGTCGGCAGCATTGATACCAGATTGCTCGAGTGCTTTTCTCGCAGCATTGGTTGCTAGGTGAGAAGTGAATTCATCGTCTGCAGCGATACGACGTTCTTTGATTCCTGTGCGGCTGGTGATCCATTCATCTGTAGTATCGACGAATTTTTCGAGATCGGCATTGGTCATGACCTTTTCCGGGACATAGCTGCCGGTGCCGGCAATCATTACAGGATATTGAGATGCATTTTCGCTCATCGCTATTGGTGATAGACGTGAAAATCAGCGGGGTCAACTGACTAATCTTGTGTAAATGAGAGTTAATATAGAGCTGTTTAGTCGACTTCAGGTTTTAAGTCGCGCGTAAGCAGTTCACCAAGAGCTTCTTTGGCGGGCTTTTCTTGGTAGAGGACTTGGTAGACGGCGTCGATGATGGGTGTTTCGATGTCGTGTTTTCGGGCTGCTTCGTAGATCGATTGAGTATTTGGAACTCCTTCGGCAACCATGCCCAAGCGCGCGGTAACTTCTTCTAGAGTTTCGCCGCTGCCGAGTGCGAGACCGACACGGTTGTTACGTGAGTGTGGAGAATAGCAAGTGACCATGAGGTCGCCGACGCCGGAGAGTCCAGTGAAGGTCTCTGGACGACCACCGAGAGCAATGCCGAGGCGGGTCATTTCGGCGAGTCCGCGAGTGACCATTGCGGCGATGGCATTGTCGCCTAGGCCGATTCCTGAGATGATGCCAGCTGCGATTGCGAAGACATTTTTGAGTGCTCCACCGAGTTCGATGCCGGCGACATCGTCGCTGGTGTAGGTGCGGAAGTAGGAAGTGGTAAATACTTGTTGTAGAGCTGCGGCGAGTGCTAAATGAGTTGAGCCAACGACTGCGCATGAAGCGAGGTGGGCGGAGACTTCTTCTGCGTGAGTCGGGCCGGAGTGCACAGCGATTGGGTTCTCGGGAAGGAGCTCTTCGATGATTTCGCTCATGCGACTTCCGGTTCCGCGTTCGATGCCCTTGGAACAAGAAACAATGGGAATGGAGGAAGGGATTCCTGTATCTGCGAGTTCTTGAGCGGCTTCGCGGGTAGCGGAAGTGGGTAGGACAAATAAAATGAGGCTAGCGTCTAGTGCGTCAGAGTAGTCGGTAGAGCCGACAATATTGTCAGGTAGGGTGACGAGTGGAAGGTAGTTCGCATTCGTATGCAGTCCGTTAATTTCCGCGCATTGATCTTCGCATCTGCCAACGAGGGTGACCTTGTTGAAATGCTCCGCCAGAACCATCGCAAGAGCGGTGCCCCACGATCCAGCTCCGAAAACAACAGCGTTTTGTGATTTTTCAAACTGCATAATTAAGATTTCTTTTTGGGAGTGAAACGGTTTTCGGTGCCGTTCAGAAGTTTCTGAATGTTAGAACGGTGTTTCCAAATGGCCATGGCTCCGATGAAGAGGGAAAAGAAGAAGAGCGGTTTATTCCAAGTGCCGTTGGCAATTTTCCCATGGTACCAAGAGCCCCAGAGAACGGTGAGTGGGAGAGCGGCGGAGGCGGTAATGCTGGCTACTGATACGTAGCGTGTGGTGAAGAAAAAGGCGCACCATACTAGAATCAGAATGGGGATGGCGAATGGGGCGAAGGCGCAGAAGACCCCAGCAGAAGTGGCGATGCCTTTACCGCCTTTAAAGCCAACCCAAGGTGAGTAGTTGTGGCCGAGGATGGCGCAGAGTCCGGTGATGAGCTGCAGTGTTTGAGCTGTGGCGCGTTGATCTTCAGGAAGAGTGGTGGCGAGGCCAGAGAGGGCATGGATAGTCATGCTCAGGCTCTGTCCGAAGTATTGGATGAGAGAAATGCCGATGAGAGCGGGGATGAGGCCTTTGATGAAATCGAGTACAAAGCAAGTGATGCCAAATTTTTTACCGACGACACGCAGCACATTGGTGGCGCCTATGTTGCCAGATCCGTGCTCACGGATGTTAATTCCTTGAGATTTAGCGATCAGTAGCCCGAAGGGGATGGAGCCGAGAAAAAAAGCGATTATGGGTGGTATCCAGATGGGCATACGGGCTGGAGTTTAGGAGAGCAAAAGCAAATGTCATGCGAAATTCTTCGAGATTTCAGTATTCAGGCATTTTTTTGTTAGTGGAGACTCAGGATGTTATTTAATTGGTTCGTTAGTGGGATGACTAGATAGAAAAAATGCGCCCTAAGTCGGAGATGACGCAAGGCGCAATGGATGAGTGGGGGAATTGTTTCGTCATATTAATAGACGTCGCGGCAGTAGCGTTTGTCGGCTTTCATTTGTTTGACGTATTCGGCTGCGGCTTCTGGAGTCATTTCGCCGTGGGTTTCGATGACGTGGAGGAGTGCTTCGTCGACATCTTTCGCCATGCGTGAGGCGTCACCGCAGACGTAGAAGTGGCCGTTGTTATTGATCCATTTCCAGAGTTCTTCACCATGTTCGATCATGCGGTCTTGGACGTAGACTTTGGTTTCTTGGTCGCGAGAGAATGCGGTGCATAGTTGGTGGAGATATCCGTCTTTTTGAAGTTGCGAGAGTTGGTCTTGGTAGAGGAAATCGATGGAGGCGTGTGGATTGCCGAAGAAGAGCCAGTTTTTGCCGTCGGCTTGGGTGGCTTCACGTTCTTCGAGGAAGGCGCGGAATGGAGCGATTCCTGTTCCCGGGCCAACCATGATCATGGGAGCAGAGGCGTCAGATGGTGGGCGGAAAGCTTTGTTGGCGTGGACGAAGACGCGTGGTTTAGCGAGTTCGTAGCGCTCTGAGAAATAGGTGGAACAGACACCTTTGCGTTTGCGGCCGAGCGAGTCATAAGTGACGGCGCCAACGGTGAGGTGGACTTCATCGGCATGTGCCTTTGGGCTGGATGCGATGGAGTAGAGGCGAGCGGCGAGCGGCTTGAGCATTTTTAGGAAGTCGTTCGCATTGGTGAAGTCGATCGGGTGTTCCTTGATAAGATCGATGATTTCGCGTCCCCAGAGGTAGTCATTTAGTGGCGCGCGGTCATCGGAAGAAACGAGAGCGACGAGTGACTCGCTAGCTGAGGATTCGGCCCATGCCTTGACGAGTGGTGGAGAAATATTTCTAATTTCGTAGTCTTCAGTCAGAGTTTGGCTGAGAGTTTTTCCTGAAATGTCAGTATCTGGGCTGAAGCCGAGTGCGGCGATGATGTCACTGACGAGCTCAGAGTCATTGATCGGGTAGACGCCGAGGGCATCGCCAGCTTCGTAAGTGATGTCGGAGTCTTTGAGTGAAATTTCTACGTGAGTGGTTTCACGCTGACTGTCTTCTCCATTCAGGTTGTAGGATTTTAAGATGTTCGCGGTGAAAGGGTTTTTCTTAGTGTAGCCAGTTTCTTCTTCATCGTCGTCAGAAGTAGCACTTGCGCTGCCGAGGATGGCAAGCAGGTCGTTGGACCATTGCGCGTAGTCGTCATCGAAATCGACATCCATGTCGACGCGTGGGATGAGTGGTTGAGCTCCGAGTTGGCTGAGGCGCAGGTCGAAGTCGATTCCGCATTTACAGAAGTCTGGGTAGGAAGAATCACCGAGCGAGAGCACGGAGTATTTAAGGTTTTCAAGTTTAGGAGCTTTGTCACTATGGACGAACTCATAGAACTGTTGTGCATTGTCTGGTGGCTCACCTTCTCCGTAGGTGGAGGTGATGATGATGAGGTGTTCAAGTTCGAGGAGTTTACTTTGATCGAGGTCAGCGAGGTTGATGATGCTTGGAGTGAGGCCGGATTTCTTGGCAAGTTTTGCGAATTTTTTGGCGAGAGTTTCTGAGGTTCCGGTTTGCGAGCCCCAAGCGATGGAGATAGGGAGTCCGTTTGTTGGGGCTTCGCCGGCGTAGGGGCTTAAGAGGGCGGAGAGGTAACCATTGAGCCACTCGCGTTGCTCGGGTGAGAATGGGGCGTCTTCTGGAAGAATGATATTTTTCATCGGTGTAAGAAAGAGTTAGGCTGCGATTTCGCGCTTAAAGAGTGAGCGGAGCTGATCGGTGTCGTGCCTGCGGGTGAAGTGGGCGAAGTCTTCGTTGTCTTGGCGTTTGGCTAAATAGGTTTTGAGCATTTGGACGACGAGGTCGGGGATTTCACTGAATGGGACGGCTTGGAAAACGTCTTGTGCGATGGCTCCATTGTCGTCGACACCACCACCGAGGACAATGTGGTAGCCTTCGACGCTTTTGCCATCGACTTTACATTGAGCGCCTTGGAGGCCGATGTCTCCGACGTAGTGTTGGGCGCAGCTGTGTGGGCAGCCAGTTAGGTGAATGTTGAGCGGGGTGTCGAGTTCGAGGTGTTGCTCGATGTACTCGGTGAGAATGCGCGAGTGTGCTTTAGTGTTGGCAGCGGCAAATTTACAACCGACATTACCGGTGCAGGCGACGAGACCTCCGGCGACATTGCTGGTGGTGTGATTGAAGCCAATGATTTTGAGCTGAGCGATGAAGGAGGGGATGTCTTCGTTGCGGATATCTGGGATGATGAGGTTTTGCCAAGCTGTGAGGCGCATGTTGCCAGAGCCGAATCTATTAGTGAGCGCTGCGAGTTGGTGCATTTGCTCAGGGAGCATGCGACCGACTGGAGTGACTACGCCGACGTAGCTCAGGCCTTGTTGCTTTTGTGGATGAATGCCGAAGTGTCCCTGACGGTTTTTCTTGGGCATTGGTTCACAATTTTCTAGCGGGACGAAGCGTAGGTCGAAAGCGAGTTTTTCCTGTACGTGCTCAAGGAATTTTCCGTGCCCCCAGTCATCGATGAGGTATTTCATTCTCGCGCGTTTGCGGTTGGATCGGTCGCCGTGTTCGAGGAATACGCGGAGGATAGCAGCTGCGACAGCGACCGCTTCATCGGGATGCACCAAGAGGCCACAATCGCTAGCGAGCTGCTTGTGACCTGTGATTCCGCAGAGTTGGACGCGGAAGTAGACGCCGGGTTCGACATCTGCAGCCGCGCCAGCACGGATGGCGTAGAAGCCGATGTCATTGGTGTCAGCGCAGGTAGAGACCTGACCGCCGCTATCGAAGCTGATATTAAACTTTCTCGGAAGGCCGTAGAGTTCTCGGTCGTTGAGAATGTAGTGGTGCATGGCCTTGGCGAGAGGCGCAACGTCGATAAGTTCTTGTGGGTCGAATCCTGAAGTGGGGGTGGCTGTGACATTGCGCACATTGTCTGCACCGGCACCACGTGAGGTGAGGCCGATGTCAGTGAGTTTTTGGAGGACGTTCACCACATTTTTCGGCATGATTTCTCGGATCTGCATGTTACCGCGAGTGGTGATGTCGGTGTAATTCCCGCCCCAGTCGGCGGCGATTTCAGCGAGTCCTTTAAATTGGAAAGAATTGAGGATACCACCAGGAATGCGGCAGCGAAGCATGAAGGAGTCTTGAGTGGGTTTGACATGGAACATGCCGTAGAACTTATAACGGAACATATCATCTTCATTCGGGAAGATGTTTTTTGCTGCATTGGTGAGCATGGTGTCCCAGCAATCAAGGCCGTGTTGCTTGTATTTGACGAGTTCCTCTTTGCTGAGCTCATCGATTGGAGTTCCGTAGACGGCTTCTTCTGGATCATTGGTGAACTGTCCTACCGCATTTTGGGCCAAGAATGGATAGGTTTCCTGAATCCTCGAAGCCAAGTACTCTTTTTGTTCTTGTGTGAATGCTGCCATCACCAGAGCCATTAGCACGTTTCATGCCCGTGTCATCTACGAGCTATTCATGGAGTTCAAGTGGTTGATGAATTTAATTAATGATTTAAATTTGGGCGGTGAGATAAAAAAATCACCATACTCACAAAATGGAGCATGGTGATTTTAAAAAGGAAGAAAGGACTGTTTAAACTTATTTTTTCACTGGGAAGCGCTCGTCGAGGATGGTGTTCCAGCCAGCGATGCGATCAGCTTGTGCTTTGAATAGTTCATCAGTGGAGTCGAGGATTTCAATGGAGATGATTTTGCTGCCGACACCATCGGTTTTCCAACCTGGACCAGAGAGTTTGCCGGTGATGCTGTTGACGACATCTTGACCTTTGGTGACTTCGCCGAAGACAGTGTGACGACGGTCGAGATGTGGGGTCGGTTTGTGGGTGATGAAAAACTGGGAGCCGTTGGTTCCTGGTCCAGCATTAGCCATGGAGAGGATACCTGGTTTACTGTGCTTGAGGCCACTGACGAATTCGTCTTCAAAACGGTAACCTGGGCCGCCGCGTCCAGTTTCGGTTGGGTCGCCACCTTGAACCATGAAGTTAGGGATCACGCGGTGGAATTTCACACCGTTGTAATAACCGCGCTTTGCGAGATTAAGAAAGTTCGCGGCAGTGACTGGAGTTTTCGAGGCGAAGATAGTGGCATCGATATCGCCCTTGTCAGTTTTGATGACGATGCGGATGTCTTTTTCAGGAGCTTTAGATTCCTGCTGGGCACATGCAGTAAAGAGGGAGACAGCTGTGGTTAGGAGTAAGAGTGCTATTTTTTTCATCGAGTGGACAAATAGCTTAGCCTGCGCTTTGCTGCAAGCACGCGATGCAGGAGGATGGAGCAAATCGGAAAATCATACATATCGACATGGATTGTTTCTATGCTGCGATTGAGCAACGTGATTATCCGGAGCTCCGCGGAAAAGCGATTGGAGTGGGAGGAAGTGGTCGAAGAGGAGTGCTTTGTACCGCGAGCTATGAGGCGAGAAAATATGGAGTGCGCTCGGCAATGCCAGGGTTTAAGGCGCTTGAGCTGTGCCCTCAGTTGATATTGGTGCCAGTAAGGTTTGAGGTGTATCGAGGTGTTGCAGCGCAGATTCGGGCTATTTTTGGAAGGTTTACTGAGAAGATCGAACCGCTTTCGTTAGATGAGGCCTATCTTGATGTGTCGCATTGGCAATCTGAGCCTGCGGCGATAGCGAGAGAGATACGGATGCAGATTTATGAGGAAACTGGGCTGACTGCCTCGGCGGGAATTGCACCGAATAAATTGATCGCAAAAGTGGCTAGTGATTTGGAAAAGCCGAATGGCCAGCATGTGGTGGAAGCAGAGCAAGTGGAGGAATTTATGCAGCAGCTTCCTGTGTCCAAGCTGTGGGGAGTGGGAAAGAAGATGCAGGAAAAGCTTGCACGTCACGGTATTTCGACCTGTGGGGATATGCAGAAGCTGGATAAGATCACGATGAGCCGGAGGTACGGCAGGTGGGGGATCGAGCTCTATGAACTTTGTCGAGGAATTGATCAGAGAGAGGTGAAAGTACATCGGGTGCGGAAATCGATTTCTAAGGAGACGACATTTGCGGAAGATGTAAGGGAGGGCTTGTCGCTGGTGCCTTCGATGAAAAGATTGTTAGGCGAGGTCGAGGAATCATATCAGGAGCGTTATTCTGATAGAGAGATTAAGAGTTTAGTCGTGAAGCTCAAATTTGCAGATTTTAGCAGGACGACAATTGAACGGGCAACGAAAGCAATCGATCCAAGTTTAGCCGAGTCGTTACTTTATGAGGGAGTCGAGCGTGGAGAGGGAAAGGCTGTGCGCTTGCTCGGGGTGGGGGTGCGGCTGGCTGATGAGGAAGATGAAAAGCAGTTAGAGATGTTCTAATCAGATACGAGGAGCTGGGTGGCTATTTGATCGTGATTTTCCGGCCACGATTGTCTTTCCATGATTTACTGAGGGATTTGTAGATTTCACTGAGGTCGGCTTTGTCGACGACTCGGAATTCGATGGTTTTGGCGTGGGTCGTGACGGGGTATTCTTTATGGACGGTGGTGTCAGCATCGATGCCGGCTTTATCTCCGACTTGGCCAGCGATTTCTCTAGCTCGGTTGGCGATATTTTTAGCTGTACTTGTGCCTCCCTCGCCGAGTGCTTCGAGCGCATAGAAGCGGGTGAGTGCTGCGCCCATTGTTTCGACATCGACTTCATGGACTACAGCGCCTTTAACGGTGTAGCTGTGCATGCTGATAGAGGAGATGCGGGAGAGTGCTACCATATAAGAACCACCAGGGAGTTCGGCTTCCCAGAAGCGAGGGGTCGATGTGCTGTCGGTGACATTTTGATTATTGTTATTATCTTGAGCGAAGAGTGAAGGTGCGCTGGCGATGAGAGAAGCGCAGCTGAGTAGAGCTAGTGACGTTTTCATGATGAAGGTGGTGTATAGAGTACTTCGAGTTTGGGCAACAAAGGTTACAGATTTCTTTAAAAATCATCGTTTACAAGTGGTGCATGATTTTAACAGAGTACCGCAATGCCAAAATACCGCCCAAACGTAGCAGCCATCATTCTTAATGCTGATGGAGAGATTTTAATCTGTGAGCGCAAAAACAATGCTCGCGCCTGGCAATTTCCGCAAGGCGGAGTGGATAAAGGTGAGAGCGCTGTGGAGGCATTACACCGTGAGGTGTGGGAGGAAGTTGGTTTAAAGTCAAAGCACTACGACATTGTGGATCAAAAAGGCGAGTATCGGTACCTTTATCCGGCAAAGGTTCGCGATAAGAAAAAGTACGATGGCCAGAGACAGACTTACTTTTTATGTAAGCTGCACCATGATGCTCCTGAGATCGAGATAGGGATTAACAACCCAGAGTTTAGTGATTTTGACTGGGTGAGACCCGAGGAGTTTGACGAAGACTGGCTCCCTGATTTCAAGTTAGAAGTGTATCGCCAAGTGATGCGCGACTTTTTTGCGATCGAGATCGTCCCTGCTTAGAGATCTTTTGAGAAATCAACGAAGAGTTGAATGTAGCTATCTATTTCCTGATAGGTAGTTCCAGCGATGTCATTGTGACCTTTGCCAGATAGGTCGTAAAAAATGGGTGTGCCTACATAAGCTTGAGCGAGCGCTTTACCATGTGTTTGAGGGATGACCTCGTCTTGGTCACCGTGAATGATCATTAGTGGCTCAGAAATTTGAGGCATGCGCTTAATATTAGGAAAGCGGTCGCGTGGGAAAATGGGGTATTTGAAGGCGACTCTGTAGACAGAAGTGAGTGGGGTGATGAGTGCGAGACCTGCTAGGTCTTTGTTTTCTGCGAGGTAGCAGGCTGGACCAGAGCCAACTGACTGACCCACCGCGATAATTTTATTTTGAGGGAGCTTGAGATGGTTGAGTGCGTAATGAAAGACTGAGTCAATCGAGTCGTAGACCGAGAGGTCACTACTTTCTCCGGTGCTGATTCCGTAACCTGGGTAGTCGTAGGCTAGGATGCCAAAGCCTTTTGAGTGGAATGCGTCGAGTAGTGGTCGCGCGTAGCCAAGGTCTTCGGCATTACCGTGGGACCAGAGCAGGGTGGGCATTTCCTTTTTTGCGGGCAGGTAGAGAACTGCGATTGTTACCTCGCTGTGAGTGAGGGGCAGAGTTGATATATTGGGTGATTTTTCGGAGTAGCTTGGTTCCGGGGGAACGAAAATAAAGTGGTCGCCGAATGCCACGGCTACCACCATTATGATGGTATAGACTGAGATGATTGATTTCGCGAGACGCTTCCAGCTGAGCTCGCCAAAGACGATTTTTTTCCAATTGGCCATGGCGGCTTAGAGTGTTTCAGAAAAAAGTTGCTTCCATTTTACAAGCATTTCACTGATTTGTTCCGGTTTACGCGTCGGGCTGAGTTCCCATGTGTGAGGCATTTCTGGTTTAAAGAATTTGAGAAGCTCTGGGAAGTCGATTTCGCCGGTGAGTGGGACTCGGTGGTCGCGCTCGGGGTGGTAGACATCGTGGATGTGACCGCCTAACAAGTAGGGTGCCATTTTCTCTAGCCATTCTTTGTGCTCTAACAAGTGGATGTTGTGTTTGAGTTGGACGTGGCCGAAATCGTGCCAGTAACCGACCCATGGATTGTCTTTGAAATGCTCTTGGAGAGCGATCATTTCGGTTTCGGTGGGCATGTCTTCGTAGCGACTGCGAGATTCGACGGCGAGTTTGACTCCAGCTTCAGCGGCTTTTTCGGCGATCTCTTCTAGGGCTTCGATGGCGCGAGTGTAGTATAGTTGGCCGACTTTTGCTCGTTTTTTGATAAAGCGTTCTTTGACTCGGGTGTAGCGTTTTTCTGAGTCTTTTTCGTCTTTTACCCAATTGGTGAGTTTATTGGTCCAGCGCTTAGGGTTCATGGGAACGGAGCCCATGTGTAGCACCATGTAATCGGCTTCGAATTGGTTGGCCATTTCGAGCGTTTTGTAAGTGAGTTCGAGTGCGCGTTTCCGATCGAAGGGGCGGTGAGAGGTGTACTCGTAGGCGTCGGGAGCGTCGATCATGACTTCCACCGGTGATGGGAAGTAGTTGTGGACGCCGACGCAGTTAAATTTACCTTTTTTGTATGCCTCCATGATGCCTGGAAGCTTGGTAATCATCATGCCGTGGCTTAGCTCAATATTTGAGAATCCGAGTTCGACGATTTCGTCGATCATTTCTTCACCGCACTGGTGTCTGGAATTGTTCCAGCATGTTGAGAAGCTAAGCATTCAAGGAAACTAACAACTTACGGCTTCGGCGCAAGAAGGATGACGATTTCGCCCTTAGGTTTGTGGGCCGAAAAGTGTTCAAAAAGTTCTTTAGATGAGCCTCTGTGGTAGGTCTCGAATTTTTTTGTGAGTTCACGGGCGACACAGACCTGGTGGTCGGGAATCTCATTGTTGAGAATTTCGAGTGTTGAGAGGAGGCGGTGTGGTGATTCGAAAAAGATCGAGGTGTGCTCAGACTCGGCTGCGGCGAGTAGGGATTTGGTGCGTTTGCCTTTTTTGACGGAGAGAAATCCGCCAAAGAAAAATGCGTGAATTGGGAATCCTGAGCCGACGAGGGCTGTGAGGACAGCGGACGGCCCAGGGAGGACGGTATAGTCCAAGTCATTTTCAATACAGGCCTGCATGAGGCGATAGCCTGGATCGGAAATAGCAGGCATGCCAGCGTCTGTGATGACAGCGATGTTGGTGCCCTGCTGAGCTTTTTCTACGAGCTCAGGAGTTTTTCTCGCCTCATTGTGATCGTGCAGGGCGATGACTGGTTTTGCCACGCCGAGATGCTCGAGTAAGGGGCGAGAATGGCGTGTGTCCTCGCAGGTGATCAGATCTGCTTCTTTGAGGACTTCGATGGCACGCAGGGTGATGTCACCGCGGTTGCCGATTGGGGTAGGGACGAATGAGACCATGGCTAGAATCCGCTAGAGATACTTTGCACGATCTTTTCAGCGGCATTTTTAGCAGCATCCGGGAAGGCGTTGTCTCGGGAGAGTTGTTGATTAGACTCGACGGTGAAGTAAGAAACACCAGTTTCATTTCCAGACATCAGCACGGTGTTTTGTGAATCGACTAGTTTCCAGTGTACGATGAGTCGCATGTACATTTCGGAGGCGCGGAGTGAATCGAATCGGTCGGATCGTCTTTCTCGATATTCGACAGTTTCGATGGTGCCATTGAGGGTGGCATCGGCAAGTGTGTCTGATGAGATTGTGTAGGATCCATCTCGGGTGATTTCATCTACGATGCTATTGGTGACGAGTGGAGCTAAGCGTTGTTCTTGGGTTTTATTTTTGAAGAGGGGAACTGAGACATTGTGCACGCCACTCAGCTTGCTAGGTTTGACATCTCCGAGTTGATACCCAGTACATGCAGTCAAGACGATGGTTAGGGCGGAAAGAAGTAGGGAACGAAGTAGCATCGATTTAGTTTTTTAGAGCACTAATTCTTTGTTGAGCACGGGTGTAAATTTCAGAACCAGGCTTTGTCTTAGAGATGACTTCGTTGTAGTAGAAGAGAGCTGCTTTGTCTTGATTCTTTTGCTCGTAAAATTCGGCAATGCTGAAGCTGCGGCTGATATCAGACTGGGCGATATTTTTGAGCTGTTGCTTGGCGAGTTTCGCTTGTTTTGAATTTGGGTAAAGTAGTGTGAGGTCGGTAAAGGTGGTTTCCGCTGTATCGAGGTTTCCGCGGTTGCGGTTACCGTCTTGCGATTGTTTCAAGAGGAGGTCTCCGACTCTATACATGGCTTCAGGAGCCAAGCTGTGTTTAGGGTATTTTACGTAGAGGTCTTCGTATGCTTGAATTGCTTTGTTGTAGTCTTCGTCGTTTTGCCACATTTCGCCGATTCTGAACTGGGCGATAGGAGCAGTTTTACCGTAAGGGGCATTATCCCTGACCTGAGTGAACATGGTTTCAACCTTTGAGCGGGCAATTTCAGATTTCAGACCGAGGAAGTTATTTTTAATTTTGCCTGTCGAGGCGGCATTGGCGACTTCGGCTTGGCGTTCGATAGCTTCAGAATATTTGGAATGATTGGTGTAGTGCTCGATGAAGAGTTGGTATTTTTCGAAAGAGTCGATGAGTTCACCAGTTTCATAGTAAATTTGAGCTTCGCGCAATCTGGAATCTGGCGCTTCTTTAGACATCGGGTAGTCCGAGGCAATTTTGTCGTAGAGTTTAGCGGCTTTTTTAGAGCGTCCTTGAGCTTCATAAGCACGTGCTTTTGAGTAGGACTGTGCGGTCTTGGCTGCGCTTTCTGCAGCGACTGAGCCAGTGGCAACTTGAACTTGATCGGTATTGTTACCGCATGAAATAAGGCCTCCTGAAATGATGGCAATAGAGGCAAAGGAAAGAGCTGCTGCTTTGTGCATAGGAGTAATCTAACGCTTATGCTTGAATTGCCAACTATGAATTTTTAGCGACAGTATCGTTGCCGGGAAGAAATGACGTAGGGGTATGAAGCAATTCACCCGATACCTGCTCTATCAGATATCGGGTGAATGGTGGCCCATCTCGGATTCGAACCAAGGACACACGGATTTTCAATCCGTTGCTCTACCAACTGAGCTAATGGGCCATAATAACGGTTTCACAGGTGGTGGCCCATCTCGGATTCGAACCAAGGACACACGGATTTTCAATCCGTTGCTCTACCAACTGAGCTAATGGGCCATCTGTGTTCCGCGTTGCGGTGCGCGTTGTGTAGGGGGGATTGGAGAGATTGACAATATAAAAGTGTTCGATTTCTTGCATTTCTTACTCCTGAAATGCAGGAGTCGTGTTGGCTAAAGCTGTTAGCTTAATGGGAAATTTGATCAGCCAGAATTTCTAGAGTGAGGTGAATGCTCATTTCTAGGCTTTTTGGGGAAATGAGATCGAGGTTGTCGCCCGATGTGTGCCACCATTTATTGGAAGAAAAGTCGCCAATGAGGTCGATGGTGGGGATGCGTGCGATTTCGTTCATTGGGACGTGGTCGTCTAGGAAGGAACCATTAGAGTGGGAAAAATGCTTTTCGAGTTTGAGCTTCTTTCTTGCTTGATCGTAACTTTTTTTGAGTCTTCTTGGGGTGTCCGCTGGGATTTTAATATCCAAGTTCTTGTGACCAATCATATCGAGCACGATGCCGAATTTTGGTTTCTGTTTGTAGGGGACAGATTGCTGGGCAACCGCTTTTTGAACTGTGCGGGAGTAGTACATGCTGCCATATAGGCCGTCTTTTCCATAGACCATGTTCTCGCCTACAGCTTCTTCTCCATCGAAGAAGACCAGTTCTAGTTCACGTGCAACTTCAGGATGCTTGGTTTGGAAATACTGGGCGAGGGCGATGTTAGTGGCGACGCAGGAGGCTGCATCATCGGCTCCTAGGAAATTAGGAAGTATCTTGCTATCGATATGGGCGCCGATGACGGCTTTTGGAGGTCGGCTCCACACTGTATTATTTCCGTCGGGTGAGTAACGGGCAATGATGTTGGAAAAGGTCATGGGGCCTTTTGGGGTTTTAGCAGTGAATTTTTGTTCAATGCTGATCCATCCCGCTTGCTTGAGTTGCTCGATCACGTAGCGCTTGCTGCGTGTGAGACCTACGGATTCAGGTTGGCGGTGGCCGAAGCTAAGGATTTTTTCCGTGTGCTTATAGGCGCTGCTGGCGATGGATTGTGCCGCAGATTGGTCTCCTAGGCTAAGCGCTGGCTGGGGGGACGAGCTGGCTGGGCTTGGGCCTTTTTTATCGCAGGAAGTGAGCCCAGCTGTGAGAAGTAAAAAGCCGAGGAATAGTGAGGATTTCATGAACGACACTCACTTTTTTAGATTTCGCCGATAGAGACTCCGAGGAGTTCTAGTATGCGGTTGAGGTCGGCATTGCCCGTGTATTCAATTTCGATACGTCCCTTTTTGCCAGTGTGGTGAAGGTTAACCTTTGTTCCGAAATCTTTAGCGAGCTGACCTTCGACTTTAGTGATGATTTTGAGATCAGCCTCTGAGACGGCAGGTTTGCTCGGTTTCGTGTCTTCCTTTGGATTATTGAACTCTTGAGCGAGCTTTTCAGCGGCGCGGACGGTGAGCTTTTTGGCAATAATGAGATCTGCAATCTCGAGTTGTGCTTGCGGGTCTTTGATTGCAAGAATGGCTTTTGCGTGGCCCACAGAAATGAGCGTGTCAGCAAGAAAGTTTTGGATGACCTCTGGTAGATCTAGAAGGCGCATCGCATTGGCAACACTGGCGCGGGATTTACCGACGCGTTGGGCGATCTTGTCCTGTTTTAGGCCGAATTCTTTAGAGAGACGGACATAGCCGGCTGCTTCTTCGATCGGGTTTAGGTCCTCGCGCTGGAGGTTCTCGATGAGTGCCATTTCGAGCACGTCACGATCGATGACCTCACGAATGATGACCGGCACGTCTTTGAGATTGAGTCGTTTAGATGCTCGCCAGCGGCGCTCGCCAGCAATGAGCTCAAGTTTTTTACCGATCTTGCGGACAATGAGTGGCTGGATGATGCCGTGTTGCTTGATTGAATCCATCAAGTCATCAAGCATACTATCCGTAAATTGTTTACGTGGCTGGAGGGGGGAAGGGACGATGGACTCTATATCAACCATGCGGACATCACCTTCGTGGGTGCCTGGTTCTGAGTCTTTCTTCGTCTTCGGAGGAGCGGATTTCTGAGCAATCGGGGATGGCGATTCCTGTTTATTGATCAGCGCTCCGAGTCCTTTACCTAGTGCCTTTTTTGCCATGGGCTGGCAGCATAGATAAAGTGTGAGTAGGATTGCAAAGCTGTTTTTGAAAAATCGGCAATTAGCTACACGCTTTAGAAATCTAAATAAAATAGGGAGTTCTGGGCACCTGGGCTTGACGAATGGCCTGTAAGATTGGATCACTATGGGCGAAATCTATGATTAAACGCATTCTCTTTCTACTGACATGTTTGGCCTCTTCTTTATCTGCTCAAGAGGTGACTGGGGGTGAAGTGGCACTCGAGCTGCAAGCGAAACAGACGGTGAAAGCGGCGGTGCAGTCCTTGGGGAATGAAGTATTGAAGTCCAATTTTAGTTATGCCGTCGAACACATGTACCCGCGTTGGAGGGAGCGTCAGGCGAAGCGTTTAGGAAGTGAGCAAAAGATGTTAGAAGCATTTAATAATGCTGGTGCGCAAATGCAGGAGATGGGAATCACGATCGATTCTTTTGAAGCTTTGGAGCCGCAAAAGGCATACCATGTGCATCCGAAAATGAAGGATGGGGTGAAACAGATTACTACTTCAGCGGATTTACATTACGAAGTTTTAGTGTTTGTCCCCACTCGGATGAAAATGAGTTTCATGCTAGAAGGTCAACCTAAGCGTAGTTTCATGCGCGAAAGCTTTCAAGTGGCGGTGGCGCGTGAAGGCAGTGAGCAATGGACATTTATTGATGGTGCGACGATTCGGGTTGTGGATTTAAGAAGTTTATTTCCCTTGCTTCCAAAGAACCTGGAACTTCCAGAGAAGCGCGACATCGAAGTTAAATAATTTATTTGAGATCTCATGTCTAAAGGTAAGAAGCAAACGAAGCGATATGATCATCTCACTGAGATGGCGCGGTTAACTCGCTTAATGAAGGAAATGTATGAGCGTGGGCAGAGTGAAGTTTGTGAAGTTCGCAATTCTGAAATTCATGGACGAGGCGTTTATGCGACGCAAGATATTGAGAATGAAACCCAAATTATTGAGTACATAGGGGAATATATCGACAAGGACGAGAGTGAGAAGCGTGCTTGGGATCAGGCTGCTGTTGCTGAAGAAACTGGGGATGCCGCTGTTTATATTTTCACGCTGGATAAGAAATGGGACATTGATGGAAATGTACCGTGGAATGATGCGCGTTTGATTAACCATTCTTGTGATCCGAATTGTGAAGCGTGGATCGAGGAAGATCAGATCTTTATTTATGCACTTCGCGATATTAAAAAGGGGGAAGAGCTGACTTTTGACTATGGGTTCGATATAGAATGTTATGAAGATCATCCGTGTCGTTGCGGTAGTGAAAACTGTGTGGGGTATATCGTGAGTCGGGAGCAATGGCCTGAGCTGAAAAAGCGCCTCGCTGAGAAGAAGGCGAGTGCATAGTGAAAACTCATTTGAAAGGGCAAGCTTAGTCTTGCTTGTTGTGGGCGCAGGGCTAGATTCGCGCCATGAGCATTCAGCAATTTGCTAACCAATTTGTTTGTGACCTCGTAGCTTACGAGCCAGGGAAACCGATCACTGAGACAGCCCGCGAGCTAGGTCTTGATCCTGAGAATATTGTCAAAGTGGCATCGAACGAGAATCCGCTCGGTCCAGCGCCGATGGCTCTCGATGCGATCCGCAATGCTGCGAGTGAGATGCATATCTATCCAGATGGTGGTGGCTATAAATTACGCTCTGCACTTGCTGAAAAATACGACCTCGGTTTAGAAAATGTAGTATTAGGAAATGGCTCGAACGAAATTATCGAGCTGCTTTGCCATTGTTTTCTCAACCCAGATGCGGAGTTGATAGCGGCTGAGCATGCATTTGTGGTTTATAAGCTGATGGCTACTCTCTTTGGTGCAGGTTATGTGGAGGTTCCAGATCCAAACTTTGTGCACGACCTCGATGCGATGGCTGACGCGATCACTGAGAAGACTCGCTTGGTATTTATCGCGAATCCTAACAATCCAACGGGGACGATCGTTGGGGAGGAGGAAATTGAGCGATTCATGGCACGTGTGCCAGAGCATGTGGTGGTGGTGTTTGATGAAGCTTATTTTGAATTCCTCCAAGACGCTCCAGATACTTTAAAATATGTCCGTGAAGGGCGCAACGTCGTGGTCTTACGCACTTTCTCTAAAGCGTATGGTCTCGCAGGTCTCCGTATCGGCTACGGTCTCGCAGCTCCACAGGTGGCAGCTATTTTACAGAAAGCACGCCAGCCATTTAACACCAACGAAGTGGCTCAGCGAGCTGCACTGGCATCACTTGAAGATACAGCTCACGTTGAGAATACAGTTTCTAATAATAGCGAAGGACTGGCATTTTATGAAGCAGCGTTTCAAGAGCGTGGCATGAACTATGTGCCATCAGTGGCTAATTTCATCCTCGTTGAAGTGGGTGATGGCGATAAAGTTTTTGATGCGATGCTGAAGCAGGGTGTGATTGTTCGTGCGATGCGTGGATACAAGCTGCCAGGTTGGTTGCGCATTTCTGTTGGAACTCCTGAAGAAAATGCACGCTGTATTGAAGTTCTCGACCAAGTACTCGCTCAATAGATGAACATTGGAGATACAGTTGCTGCCGTAGCGACAGCCCCTGGCGTGGGTGCTGTTTCACTGATCCGGGTGAGTGGTCCAGAGGCTATTCAGATTTCGGCCAAAGCATTTCGCTGTAAGAGTGGCTTAGAAAGCCAACCTGAGCGGTATGCGGTGTTAGGAAAAGTGCTGAATGCCGATGGCGTGGTGCTCGATGAGGTGCTGGCAACTGTATTTAAAGGGCCGCGTAGTTTTACGGGTGAGGATGTCGTGGAGTTCGCATGTCACGGTGGTGTGCTGGTGACACGCCGGGTATTAGAGCGTTTGTTAGAATGCGGTGCGCGCTCTGCTGAACCAGGCGAGTTCAGCCACAGAGCATTTGAAAATGGCAAGCTCGATCTGACGCAGGCTGAGGCGATCATGGATCTCATTTCGGCACAGACCGATATGGCGATGCGTGCAGCTCACGAGCAGCTTCAAGGGAAGTTAGGCGACCAATCGGAAGCGCTGCGAGAAAACTTGTTAGGCGTGGTAGCTCACGTCGAAGCGTATATTGATTTCCCAGAAGAAGACATTGATCCCGATACGGGGGCTGCGATGTTGAAACGTGTTGACGAAGTTCAGGAAGGTATCAAGAAGATGCTATCGACGGCTGAGCAAGGGCGTATCTTGCGCGAAGGTGTGCGCACTGTTATTTGTGGTGAACCGAACGTCGGTAAGTCGTCATTACTCAATGGCCTGTTAGGTTATGAGCGTGCGATTGTTTCTGATGTCGAAGGGACGACGCGTGACACTGTGGAAGAGGTGATCAATGTGAAAGGGATACCTGTACGTTTGATTGATACTGCGGGAGTTCGCGAGTCATCGGATCAGATCGAGCAACAGGGGATTGTTCGTTCGGAAAAGCAGATTGAAATGGCCGATCTCATTTTGGAAGTGGTTGATGGCAGTAAAGCGGGGAAACGCTTGTTGAATGAGGAGCAAATCCAAGGGCGGCACCATATTCTCATCATCAACAAAACTGACCTCGGTCAGGATGATGTCTGGGCTGGTTCTGGTGGGGTACGGATTTCGTGTCAGCAGGAAAATGGCTTGGACGGATTAGCCGATGCGATTTCGGATGAGCTCTTGTTGAGTGAATCGACTTGGGGTGGCCATGCGATGGCGATTAATGCGCGCCACCAAGATTGTTTGAAAAAAGCCACAGTAGCACTCAACAATGCACGCGAAGCGCTTGAGCTTCAGACGGGAGTTGAATTCGCGGCCATTGATCTCCGCGAGGCCCTTGATTCCATTGGTGAAATCGCAGGCCGGGTAGATACTGAAGAAATTCTCGGAGAGATTTTCGGGAGTTTTTGTATTGGAAAGTAGGTTTTACTCTTCGTTGATTTCGCCGTCTTCGTAGGCTTCGATGAGGTCATCGAGGGCTTTGATTTGTTGGCGAATCGCTTTGCCTTTTTCGGTGTCTTTGTTGAGGCGGACGGATTCGTAGCTGCGGATTTTTCGGACGGTGGGGATGATGTCTTCGCCTGTTCTTACTGCTGATCTTGGATCTTTAAAGCCGTGGTGCTCGGCGAGGTATTCGCCATTTTCAGAGAGAATAAGCGTGTAACCACGGTCGCCGTAGGCTTCTGAAAATGCGCCATCAATGGTGACGGCATTGCCTCCGCGTTTGACGGGGTCTTCGCCTTTGTCGACTTTGACTGGAACGTGACCGTTGACGATTAATCCATTTTCAGGGACTCCCATTTCACGGCAGATTTTATCGCAGAATTCAGCCTCATGGATAGAGGTGTACCATTGGTTTTTGGTTTCTTTATGGGAGGCTTTGTCTTCAATGAAGTAAGTCTCAAAGGTCGCCATTTTGTCTTTACCGAAGAGTGGTGACTTAGGGCCAGCCCAGAGGTAGTAGAACCAATCTTTATCGTTTTGATCTGCTTTGTGCCCTTTGCGGAATGAACGTCTAATGACCTTGTTGAAAGCATTAAATTGTTCGGTACCTCGGTGTTCTACACCATCGATTTCGAGTGGTTGGTAGTTGGCGTTTTCATCGAGTGCGAGGCAGGCGTGGAAGATGCATGCGGTGTCACGTACTTCTGCCATGGATCCACGCTCGACGATCCATTTCATGTGTTGCCAGAGTTTAGATGAGGAGATGAAAGATTCTGCGAGTCGGTCCATGCAGTGTTGCTCTTCGGCTGAGAGTTTGTTCGGGTCAGCTGGATCGATGGTTGGGAAATAGGTGTCTCGGAGTGGATAGATGGTGCCTTCGATATCGACGGTTCCTTTATCATAGTCGATGCGTTTGAGGATGTTGCGGTCGTCCATTTCCCACTCGGGGTGGCGCTCGATCATTTGGCCTTCGAGTTTGAACTGGATGATGGAAATCGCTTTCTGCATGCGCGCGATGTCGATTTCGTGGCGTTCGCCCCCGCGTTTTGGTTTGAAGAATTCAGCGGGGTCGTCATTGTAGATATTGCGCGCGAGCAGCTCGAGTGAGTTGGTGAGAATGCCGTAGCCTTCTTCTAACTGGTACATGCGGCGATAGCGTAGGGAGACGCGGAGCACGATGGCGATGAGGGCTTGGTGGCCAAGGCAGGCACCCATCCAGATGACATCGTGGTTGCCCCACACGATGCTGACTTTTGATTGGCGCATGAGGTAGTCGATGACTTTGTCGATACGAGATCCACGATCGCCAAGGTCGCCAGCTACGACGAGTTCATCGACGGCAATGTTGCGGATGAAGCGAGAGGCTGACTGCAGGAGATTGAAGTCCATTTTGCGATTCACAAGCTCTCTGATAGAAGCTGTTAGGAAATGTTCGTTGTGACCGCCAGCGGGGAAGTTGAGCAAGAGTTCGTAGATTTCACGGAACTGTTTTGGGGTGTAGTGCTTGATGTCTTTTCGGCGTTTCGAGTGGATCTCGGTACGAACGATGGAAAACTGGCGTTGAACAGTGGTGAGAACCCATTGGTAGCGTGCTTCGTCGTCACCATCGAATTGTTCGGTTTTTTTCTGAAGAAGTTCTGTGGGGTAGTAGAGGAGGTGGAGGAATTCTTGGAACTCTTCGGACTCTGTATTTCCTTTAAAAAGTTCAGCGACAACTGGGCGTAAGTGGCCAGAAGCATTGTTGATTACGTGGCGGAGCTTACGAGCCTCGCCGTGGACATCTGAAATGACGTGGATGGCTGGTTTTGGGAGCTCGAGTTGTGCCTTGAGAGCTGCGATTTCGTAGGCTGCAGCTTCGGTGGAAGGGAAAGCTTTGGATAGAATTTGTTGGATGATTTTCTCCATGCGCAATTGTTAACTAGTTTGCACAATTTGCGTAGTCGAAACTTAGGACTATTTTGTCATCTTTCCATTGAGCAGTGAGCCGATCCAAGTGTAGCGAATAGCGTAGTGGTAGCTTGCTAGGAGAATGATGAAGCTGGCGATGGTAACGATGAGGAATTTAACTGAACAATGCATTGGCCAATCGAGAATGAGGAGTTGGAGTGCGAATACGAGTGGTAGGTGTGCTAGGTAGAGCCAGTAGGAGGCGTCTGAGAGGTTGCGCATTTTTGCAGAAGGGTGCTGAAAATAGTGTTGAAACAACCCCAAGCAGCCAAAGACCATGAGCCAAGTGTAGCTGACTTGGAGTAGATCTGAGAGGTGAGAGAAATGGGGGGCGTATGAGAATGAGAGTTTTTCAGTGTAGTAGGAGGCTGGAAAAAGAAGGAAGAGCGCAATCGCGAGTTTCCATTTCCAATGGCGAGAGACAAGTGAGTCGCCTGCGTAGTAGAGGGTGATTCCGAATGCGTAAAAAATGGCGTAGTAGCTGAGAACTTCAATCTGTGGAATGAGTCCGACTGAAGATTCCGGGCCGATGAGCGGGTAGGCTTTCTGAAAAAAGCTTTGGGGGATGAGGGTGAGAGGAAGGAGCCAGAGGAGGCAAGTGGGGCTCTGGATGTAGCTGGCCTTCAGTTTGAGTTTTGGAAGTCTTGTTGCGAGGGCGAAAAGGAGGACGAAGATGCAAAGAAACCAGAGGAACCAAAGGTGGTGGAAGGTGAAATGTTGCCATGCCTGATGTGCGCTATCTTGTTGATGCCAGTAGATGGCTAAGACCCACTCAGTGAGAGCTGAGAATATGGGGGTGAAGATGAGTAGTGGGAGAAAGATCCGTTTGAAGCGGTGCTGGAGCAGCGCTTTGAGCCCACGTTTTTGGAAAAGCATGGCGGTGAAGAAGCCGCTGACGAGAAAGAAAAGCTGCATGCGGAAACCGTGGACGGCATCGAAGAGCCAAACGAAAGCTTTTGAGGAAGTGGTGTCGGCAATGGCCCAGCCGAGACCATTGTACGAGATGGAAGCATGGAGGGCTATTCCTAACAACATGGCGCAGGCTCGTAAAGCATCGAGGTCGTGGCGACGATTGTTAGGGGTAGGGATCATGGCTAAAGTGAAACTGTGCAGGCGTTGCAGGCTAGACGCGTTTCTGATCGAGGACAGATGCCTTGATCGGGTCTGAGGCAGAGAGGTGGGCGACCGCGATGGCGATAGCGTCTGCGGCATCGTGTGGTGGAGTTTCGCTTAATCCTAACAGAGCTCTTACCATGAACGCGACTTGGCCTTTATCGGCATTGCCATTTCCGACGACGGCTTTTTTAATTTTTTTGGGAGCGTACTCGTAGATTTCTAGCCCTGAATCGGCAGCAGCGATGAGAGCGGCGGCACGAGCTGCGCCCATACTGATGGCGGTGCGCACGCTTTGGACGTAAATGATGGCTTCGACAGCCACGACATCGGGTTCGTATTGGGTGATGAGATTCTGTAGTCCCGTGCGCACAGCGGAGAGCGCGCCCGATTGTGGGATTTTAGCTGGAATGCTGATGACGCCATAGTCGATAGCGTGTTGTTTGTGTTGGTCTCCCTCTACTACAGCGTAGCCTGTGTTGCGGACAGCGGGGTCGATGGCGAGAACGCGCATGAGTAAGTTTTAGCTTTTAAGAATTAGGTGTTAGGCAATGTCGTAGCGACTTCAATGTCATCGTAATGCTTAAGAGGGAGTTTTCCATGGATAGATATGGATGCCTTCTGCTTAAAATACGAATAGGGTCTATTGATGTGTGGAATAGTAGGGAGAGTAGAAATGTAGTGAGGTGTGAGTTCTGACAAGCTTGGAGGGTAGGTGCCCTGTTCTCTTTTGTAGAGGGTGCAGGCGGCTTCTAGGTTAGAAATAGCTAATGACATTTGAGATTTGAGCGCTGCAGAATGGTAGAATTCTACGCCGATGAGAAACGTATCGAGAAAAAGAGTGGTAAAAAAAGAATACTCTTTATTGTGAATGTTTTGTTCAAATTCTTCGGCAGATTGTTTTAGCTTCCCTAGATTGGTAACAAAGTCTTTATCGAAGTAGTTATTTAATTGAAAGTCTACCATTTCTGCGCGGATGCGTGCTTTGAGAGCCATAGGTAAGTAGGTCATCAGATCGGAGCATTCTAAAAAGGGATGTGGTCTGTCTTCGATAAGTGCATTAAAATATTCGATTTGAAGTAACAATTCAGTCTGCATGGCCTTTTGAAGGTTTTCTGAGGCTGCAAGTGGACGATAGAAAGTCATCAGTGATTTCGCTTTATCCAGCGGGATGGAGTCGTCCTTTATCAAGGCGAGACGGGTGTTTTCAAAGGTGAGGTCTATGGCTATAGCTACAGTTTCTGATAGAAGTGATTTACCATATTTGTAGAGAAGCTCTCGTTGCTGATCTATAGTTTCTAGGTCTGAGAGTTCGTAGTTTCCTAGTTTCCAGTGACAATAGGCTCTGAGTTGGAGTAGGTGGTGGGCTGAGCGAAAAGCGGCGATTGGGTAGATGAAGCTATTTTCTTTAAAGGCGGTTTTCGATAAGCCTTTTGCGTTTTTTATGGCAGTTGTCCAGGCGAGGAGGTCATCTTCAGTGTCAGCGAGTGAGTCTAAGATAGCGCGGTAGATGTTCTGAGCATTATCACCCTCAGGTGGTGTAATGAGTGCACTTTTAAGATCTTCAGCAATTTCAGAAGGTGACTTTGAACCATCGATGCTTGGTATAGAATGAAGCTTGGGAAGAGTGAACGGATCGTACGACATTTCATGCTCTACGAGCAGCTGATTAATGCTTTCAAAGTTGTCTAAGAAGCGCGGTGACTCACCAGTGGATTCGTCGAGGAAGGTATCGAGGTCAGTGTATACAGCTGCTTGCACTGCGCGTTGTTGTACATTTTCCCACTTTGTTTGAGCTTCAGTGAGTTGATGGTTTAACCAAGTCCAAGTGGCTACTCCGCCAAGTAGAAGAAGGGTGAAGATGGTAAAGATGAGTTTTTGCCACTTTTTGCGTAACATAAAAAAGACCCTATTGGTGCATAGACCAATAGGGTAGTACAAAATTGAGATCTGTTAGTAATGCTTGGCTAGGTGGTCTAGCGGCGGCGACGGCGCGGTGCTGGTGGACGCTTTTTGCGTACTGGCTTGGCCGGTTTGTCGTCGAGCAGAGCGGTGTAAATGTAGTCGAAGTTTTCTAACTTCTTGCGCTCGATTTTTTTGCCGATGAAGTTTTCGACGGAGTCAGCGAACTCGAGTTCGTCTGCGGTGAGAATGGTGAAGGCATCGCCTTCAGATTCTGCGCGACCGGTACGGCCGATGCGGTGAACGTAGTCTTCAGAGTTTTCTGGGACGCGGTAGTTGATGACGTGAGAAACGGAGGAGATGTCGATGCCTCGTGCAGCAACGTCTGTAGCGACAAGGATGTCGTAGGTGCCGTCTTTGAAGCCCGCTAGCGCTTTCATGCGGTCTTTCTGACCAATGTCTGAGTGCATGGCGATGACTTTTGCCTCAGTCTTTTCATTGAGTAGGCTACAGACGGAGTCGGCTTCTTTACGCGTGCGGGTAAAGACCATGACGGACTGGGTGTCGGTGCGGTTGAGAAGCTCGACGAGTAAATCATCGCGCTGGTCCATGGAAACTGGATAGAAAGCGTGCTTGATGGTAGACGCTACCTCGCGGCGAGCGATTTGGATTTCAGCAGGGTTGTCTAAGCAGAAGTCGGCAAATCCCTTGATCGCTGGAGGCATGGTAGCGGAGAAGAAGAGAGTCTGGCGGTCAGGGAGTTCCTTGAGCTTGTACTTTTCTTCGCGTTCTTCGCGTGGTTTGTTAAGCTCGGCTTTCCACGGGCAGAGGTTGACGATTTTTCTAACGATTGGGAGGAATCCCATGTCGAGCATACGGTCTACTTCATCGAGGATGAGGATTTTTACATCGGAGAAACGCATGGTTCCGCGATAGAAGTGGTCGACGAGACGACCAGGAGTGGCGACGATGACGTCTGCTTTTGCGAGTTTTTCGGTCTGTTCTCCGTAGCCAACACCACCGTAGAGGAGGGCGACTTTACAGCCCGTGTGCTTGCCGTAGGCTTCGAATTGTTCAGCTACTTGGTGAGCAAGTTCGCGAGTCGGTTCGAGTACGAGAATTTGTGGTTTGCCGAGTGGTTGTATTTTAGAAAGTGATGGGAGCGCGAAGGCTGCAGTCTTTCCCGTTCCTGTTTGCGAAGCGCCTACTACATCGCGGCCTTCTAACACGAGAGGGATGGCCTGCGCTTGGATAGGTGTAGGGTTTTCATAGCCAGCTTCGCTAACGGCTTGAACGATAGGCTCTGAGAGTCCGAGATCTTTGAAAGACATATGGGCGTGAGTAATCGGAATTTTACCTTTGTAAAAGGAAAAACGAGGATTGGGGTGGTTTTCACTCTTAATAGAGTACGGGTTTGTAGTTCAGGGGAAGCGTGCTTATCGTTTTTTCACGAATCTTTTATGTTTTGCGAATGTGAGTTCGTGATAGAGGCTTTGTTGTGGAAAGGGCGGATACCGTTTAGCGTTTGTTTAGATTCTTAGAAGGCTCCTTAGTCGTGGCTGTGTTTTATGCCTTCGGCGCATTTCGCGCAATAAGGCCAAGCGGTGGAGCCATCAACATAATGCTCTTTTTTCCAGATAGGGACTCTAGATTTGGTTTGGTCGATAATGTAGCGTGCAGCTTCGAACGCGGCATCGCGGTGGGCGGCTGAAACGGAGACACAGACAGCCATGTCGCCGATAGCGAGGTGACCGATACGGTGCTCACAGTTCGCGGAGACAATTGAGAATTTTTCCATCGCCTCTTCAATGACGCGGGTTCCCTCCTTTTCAGCGAGGCTGACGTAGGCGGAGTATTCTAGGGATTCGACGGATTTGCCTTCGTGATGGTTGCGCACCCACCCTTCGAAGCTGACGAAGCCGCCAGCAGTGGGATCGAGTGTGCGTTCGCGCAGGGCTGCGTGGTCGATAGTGGTTTCCGTGATCTTGAACATGATTATGAGTTTACCATGGGTAGAACTTGCAGCGAGAACCTGCAGCAAGTGGTGTTTCTGCAGGGTGCATTTCCACTACTCCCTGACAAGCGAGAAGCGCGGAGTAGTCGCCGGAATTATTCGGAGCTGAGGGATGGATTTGGCCATTTTCGATTTTCGCGGCAAGCAGGTGGGTGAGATGAGGTAAGGTTTTGCTTTCGGCTGCGAGTGGGAGTTCGCAGATTTCGGATGGGGCTCCTAGCATTTGTCTCAGAGCGGGCACTACGTAGCGGGCCATGCAGGCCATGACTGAGAGAGGGTTGCCTGGAAGAGCGAAGATTGGGATGTCTCTGAAGAAGTACCCGAGTGGTTTGCCTGGGCGCTGGCTGACTCCGTGGAAGAGAGGCGCGCCAGCTAGTTCTCTAAGAATCGGGGCGATGTAGTCGAATTTTCCTTTGGATACACCACCGGTGAGAATGACGGCGTCTGAAGAATCGAGTGCCTGAGTGATCGCTTGGCGAGTCGCATCCTCGTCATCGGCGATGTGGAGATGGTTGAGAGTGCCGAGTTGGTTTGAGATTATGATGGAGCGGATTGCCGTCGGGTGGCTGGCGCGAATTTGATAATCCAGTGGAGTTTGATTCGGAGGGACAACTTCATCGCCAGAGGTGATGAGAGTGATGCGCGGGAGCAGGGATACTTGCACTTGAGTGGCGCCACAGCTGGCAGCTATCGAGAGTTCTGGTGCGCGGAGGAGGCTTCCTGAATCGACAAGGACACTGCCTGGCTGATGGTCAGAGGCAGTGGTGTGGATAAAGTTACCACGGTTATATGTCTCTTCGCATTTAAGCTTCGCTTGTCCTTGAGCGATTTCGATCGCTTCAATGGGAATGACGCAGTCGCAGCCAGCTGGCAGGATGGCTCCGGTCATGATTTCGAAGCATTGGTCAGTGGCTGTGAGTTGAGCAGCTGGTTCGCCTGCAGCTTGGATGCCTGCAATTTTCCATTGCTTAAGCTTCGCGGTGGAGTCGATGGCGATCCCGTCCATCATCGCTCGATCAAATGGAGGAACTGGTCGGTCGGCACAAATAGGAGCTCTCAGAATGCGGCCAAAAGCGGCATTGAGATCGACAGCTTCGCTCTGGATCAGCGGAAGGCTTGCAGAAATAGAATCAAAAGCGGATAATGGCTGAACGAGAGATGGCATTTCTCTGACACAGAAAACTGCATCTCGATGAGCGACAACAGGAAAATACGCTTTTTTCAATTGTCAGCTGAAAAAGCCTCGCTAGCTTGCCGACCATGAATCTGACTGACACCCTGCAACGACCACTCCGCGATCTACGGATCTCGGTGACAGACCGTTGTAATTTCAGGTGTCGCTACTGTATGCCGGCGGAAATTTTCGGGCCGGATTATCAATTCTTGCCGCGTGATGAGATTTTGCGCTTTGGTGAGATCGAGACGCTGGCACGCATTTTTGTAGAAATGGGAGTGCGCAAGATTCGTTTGACTGGCGGTGAACCGCTTTTGAGACGCGATCTCGATGTCTTAGTAGAGAAGCTGGCATCGATCGATGGAGTGGAGGATATAGCGATGACGACGAATGCGTCACTTTTGGCGCGCAATGCGGAGAAGTTGAGAGCGGCGGGCTTGCACCGAGTGACGGTATCGCTGGATGCGCTGGACGATGCGATTTTTGGAAAAATGAATGGTGTCGGTGCGAAAGCGCAGAAGGTGGTGGATGGAATTGATGCTGCATTGGAGGCAGGTCTCGGCGTGAAGGTGAACGCAGTGGTGCAGAAGGGCGTAAATGAATCTGAACTTCTGCCATTAGCGAGGTTCGCAGCTGAGCGCGGTGTACCGATTCGCTACATTGAGTACATGGACACAGGGAATAGCAATGGTTGGAAACATGAGCAGGTAGTGCCATCGTACAAGGTGTTAGAGCTACTGCGGGGAGAGTTTGATTTAGTGGAGGTGGAAAATGCTAAATTAGGTGAGACTGCCAAGCGTTTCCACGTGAAAGGTCTGGATGGATTCGAGGTCGGATTTATCAGTTCGGTAAGCAAGCCATTTTGTCGTGAATGTAATCGGATTCGTATTTCTGCGCAGGGGCACTTGTACACTTGTCTGTTCGCTGCGGATGGTTACGACATTAAAACTCCGCTACGCAATGGTGAAGGGAATGAGGCTTTGCAGGCGCGAGTTCAGAGCTTGTGGGGTAAGCGAGATGATCGCTATTCAGAACTTCGCAGTGAGGGCATGGCGCCGATAGCGAAGAAGGAGATGTCTTACCTTGGTGGGTGAGAATGTTGAGTGGTGAATGGGTTCAGCCTGTGATGGTGCGACATTTTGGTTGCAATTGAATAATTGCTCGGTAGAAGCGCGCAGCGGCTAGGCGTTGACTTAGCGGCAATTCATGGAAGCCCGTAGCACGGGCAGGAAATAGATGGGGAATTCGGTGATGCTCACGTAGCTATTCCGAAGCGGTACCGCCACTGTAATACTAACAGCTGTTAGTTAAGCCAGGTTACCAGCCATGGATACCAACTTCACACCCTTGCGGATTACAAGGTGAGAACTATGAAATCATTACATACACACAGCTCAAATTTGAGCACGAAGGTGGTGGCTGGCCTCGTTGTGGCTAGCCAAGTCGTCGCTTCTGCAGAAGAAGTGAAAGAAGAAGTTGTCGCTAAATTAGATGAGACAACTGTGATCGCGACTAAGTTTGAGAAGGATTTAAGTGATGTCTCAAGCAGCGTTGCTGTGCTCGATGCTGATGCGCTCTTGAATGAAGGTAAAGTTTCGGTGCAAGATGCGATTGGGTATAGAGTTCCTGGGGTGATTGCTACCTCGACAGCAGGTCAACGAGGTCAAGCTGGCTCGCTTTTTATTCGTGGTATGACTACTAACAAGTCGCAGATGCGCTTAGACGGTGTGCGGGTGAGTGACTCAACTAGTACCTTTGCCAAATTCCTTGGTAGTTCGAACCTTTACGGACTTTCTAACATCGAAGTGCTAAAGGGTGCAGCAAGTTCAGTATACGGCGCTGGCGCTATTGGTGGTGTTGTAGCTCTTAATACAGCAAAAGGTGAGGGTAAACCTATGCACTCTTTAACAGCTGAGTATGGATCTTTTAACAGCTGGTTGGGAAATCTTAGTTCACAAGGGCAGGTCGGAGGCCTTTCTTATAACGTGGGTTTGACTGCTGAGGACACTCAGAATGATTCGAACGCGATAGTAGATGGTAATGATTTCACTCAGCTTACGTATTATTCACGCTTCGATTACGCGATCGACTCTGATTCCTCTGTTGGTTTGACGCTACGTGGTGGAGATGCTGATTCCGAAACTCCTGAACGTGGAAATCCCGTAGCGAACACTCCTCAAGTAAGTGAGTACAATAGAATTTTTGCTACTCTTTTTTACGAAAATCAAATTTCTGAAGCCTGGAACACACGTGTGACTTTGGGTTTTAGCAAAGAAGATTTTGAGAGTAGAGGTTACAGCGAAGATTATGATTGGATGACTTACTTGCCACTTGGTACGTATTCAGAATCTAACTTTGATTCTAACACCGAGCGTTATTCTATTTATTGGGATAATGAGTATGTCTGGTCTGAAGGTCACACAACAGTCGTTGGAAGTTATTTTGAAAATTCTGAGTATGAGAGTACTTACCAAGAAGCTGCTGAGCGTGATACTTTTGGTGTTTATGTGAATCATAGTTGGCAGGTTATTGATAGCCTGCAGCTCAATGGGACACTTGGTTGGGACGATCACGATGACTTCGGTGATGTGTGGACTTGGAATGCTGGAGCAAGTTATAATGTGCTCACTGACACAGCGATTAAAGCAAATGTCGGCAAAGGCTTTCGCGCTCCAACATTTGGTGAGTTAGATGGTAACGATCTGGATGCTGAATCGTCATTGAACTGGGATTTTGGAGTTGAACAAGAGATCGGCGATACGCGTGTGTCTGTGACGTGGTTTGAAAATGACATTGAAGACTTCATTGAGTTCCAAGGATTTGATCCAAGCACATTTGCAGCTGTGTACGGAAATGCAGAGGGCAAGACAAAGACCAATGGTCTTGAGCTTGGGATAGATGCTGACATTGAGGAAATTCGTTCGGTTGTTTTTGCTTCTTATACGTATTACCAGAATACACTCGATGCGATCATCCCTCAGCAGACAGCTGCAGCGGGTATAGATACAGCGATCACTTCTGATATTAATGCGGGTTTGGTGGCTACTTGGGTGGATCAGCGTACTTCCAGTGATCAAGCGGTCGATACATTGGATAGTTACTTTCTCATCGATTTGTATTCCAACTATCAGGTGACGGAGAATCTAAAGTTGCATGCGCGTATCGAGAACCTGTTTGATGAACATTATATCCTTGGCGACTTCAGTGGGATTTATGGCGAACTGAACGCTGTTCAAGGCCGTGGTCGTGGATTCTACGGAGGAGTGACTCTCACGTTCTAAGTTAGAAGTTTTTTACTTAGCTAATGAGCTGCACGATTTCGGTCGTGCAGCTTTGTTGGTTGTATGGCAATAGAAAGAGGAAGTATGCGAAAGATTCACAATGAATACCTCGAGCACAAGTTCGAGTTGCCGGAGAAGCCTGAGCGGATTGTGTCCTTGGTTTCGTCGGCGACCGAGGCGATTGATAGGATGGGATTTCATGAGCGCTTGTGTGGGGTGTCTGAGTATTGCCATCGCTATATCGATACCTCTGAGCTGCCGGTAGTGGGACAATACATGACGGCTGATTTGGAGGCGATCCAGGAACTGAAACCTGATTTAGTGCTTCTTACTACAGGTATTCAACGTCGACTAAGTAAGCGGTTGGCGGAGCAGGGCTTGCCGATTTATAACTTTTCTCTGCCTAGCAGCTTTGAAGGTATTTTAGAAAATATCCATGTGTTAGGTGGCTTGATGAATGAGTTAGCGGCTGCGAGGGAATTGACTCAAAAGCTGCGGAAACAAGCTGAGTTCCTGCGTTCGATTCACCAATTTGAGTCGCGTCCACGGGTGTATGTGGAGTTGTGGTTGGGGAGACATCGAAGGGCTGTGGGTGGGCTGAGTTATATCAGAGATATTGTTGAACTAGCTGGTGGGGAGTTAGTGTATGGTGAGCACCCAGAAGGATATTTTGAAAATGATTTTGTAGATTTAGCGAAGGAGAATGTGGATGCTTATGTGTTCTTTCATGAGCCAGAGTATTTAGTGGATGGGAAGGCATTGGTCAGAGAGCGAGCATGGAACGAAGGGCTTCCAGTGTTGATGTCGACTGTGGAGGTTGGTGATAACATGATTCAAGACGGGCCGAGTATGTTAGAGACGGTGAAGTGGCTGCATTCTGAACTTAGTCTACACTATTCATGAAGTTTACGAAGATAGTGGTTGTGCTGGCAGTTACGCTTGTTGCTTTTTGGGGCAGTGCGGTGTTTAAGCGCGTAGCGAAGGATGTTCAGGAGGAGTCTGTTGAGAGAGTCGAGGATGAGCAGATCATCGCGATGGCTCCGAGCTCTGGTGAGGTGTTATTTGAGCTGGGGTTAGGAGATCAACTGGTGGGCGTTTCGCGTTACATGCGTTACCCTAAAGCGGCAGAAGGAATTCCTAAGATTGGCGGATATTTGGATGTAGATTTGGAGAGTTTGTTAGGCTTAGAGCCAACGGTGGTTGTATTACTTAAGGAGCAAGCTGATTTGGCGAAGCAATTAGATGGATTAGGAGTACAACATATGGCTGTAGATCATATGTCGATTGGAGGGATTCAGGAATCCGTGAAGATTCTTGGGGAGAGATTTCAGAAGGAAGCGAAAGCCCAGATCGTGACTGAGAGCATTCAGCAAGCTATTAGTGAGGCTGAAAACGCGGGTGATGGTAAAGGAAAGTTGAAGGTGTTGATTTCTCTCGGAAGAAGCGCGGGTGATGGATTGATCGGGACTCTGACCGCAGCGGGAGCAAAGGGCTACCATCAAGAATTGCTGAAAGTGATTGGGGTGGAAAATGCGTATCAAGGAGGAGAGGCGTTTCCTCAGTTGAATAGGGAGCACTTGTTGCGGATGGATCCTGATATCATTATTGATCTTTTCAATAGCTCGGACTTTCGGAGTCTGGGGGAAGAGCGGATTTTGAATGATTGGCAGCAGTTAGAGGAGCTGACTGCTGTGAAAGAAGGCCAGGTGCATGTGTTAGGTGATGATGTGCATTTCATTCCAGGGCCTCGGTTCGTGGTAACTTTGCAAGTAATTGCTGAAATAGTGGAGGCTTATGCAATCGACTGATCGATCAAAGCTATTGCTCGAGTGCGTTGATGTGGGCTACTCGGTGGGTAAGGCGAAGACTTTGCTTCAGGGGGTGAGTTTTTTAGTCAATGAAGGAGAGCATTGTGCTGTAGTGGGACCGAATGGTGCGGGGAAGACGACTTTGCTGAACCTTTTGTTAGGTTTAAATGAGCTGAGCGCGGGTGACGTGCTGTATCGTGGCAATTCTATTAAAGGAAAGACGCAGCGAGAACTTGCTAAATTGGTAGCTTATGTGCCGCAGTTGTTGGCGACAGAGATTCCGTACTCGGTGTTAGAATTTGTGGCAATGGGGCGATATGCTCATGGTGGTGGTGAGGATGATGACGCTGTGGTGCGTGCCATGGAGATGGTGGATGTGGTGCAATTCAAAGACAGGGCGGTGGCTAGTTTGAGTGGTGGAGAGCGACAGAGGGTATGTATTGCAGCAGCGTTGGCGCAGGAGGCACCTTTGTTAGTGTTAGATGAACCGCTATCTCATCTCGATCCTGGGCAGCGGTTAGAGATTCGTCGAGTGATTCGTCAATTGCCTAAGAATATCACGATAATCGCAGTGACCCACGACATGGATTGGTTATTAGAGGATTTTAATCGCGTATTGTGCATTACAGGTGGAGCGCTCAAATATGATGTGGATGTGGAGGGGTTCGTGCAGCAGGAGCTTGCCGAGGAACTATTTGGGCACGGCTTAGGAGGATTGGTGGAGAAGCGTTATGGGGAGGTGAAGACGTGAAAGCTTTGAGTGTATTGTTATTGGTGTTGTTGAGTTTAGTTTTCGCTCCTTTGTCAGGGGAGTCTTGGATTTCTCCATGGAGCGATGCGGAAACGAGTCGTGTGATTTTATGGGAAGTGAGACTTCCGAGGGTGCTGTTAGCCTTTATCTGCGGTGCGGCATTGTCGCTCGGAGGCTTGGTGTTCCAGGCGATGTTTCGCAATGCTTTGGCGACTCCGTATACCTTGGGGGTGGCGAGTGGTTCGGCATTTTGCGTGGCATTGGTGAGTTTGCTGGGGTTACAGTTTAGTTTGTTAGGGATTTCAGGTTTGTCGTTGGCTGGGATGGTTGGCGCGTTTTTATCGATTGGGATTGTTTATGGTTTGTCTCGTTTGGTGGGAGGGTTTGCATCGACTAGCTTGCTGTTAGGTGGGGTGATATTAGGTTTCTTTTTCTCAAGTTTGACGATGCTGGTGCAGCATTTTAGTGATGCGACGAGCATGTATCGTCTCGTGCGTTGGGGGATGGGGAGTTTGGGGCATGCGAGTTATGAGAGCGTTCTGACGGTGTTTCCGTTTGTGGTGACTGGAGCGATGGTGATTGCCTGTTACAGAAAAGAGTTAGATCATTTAGTACTCGGTGATGTGTTAGCCAAAAGCCGTGGCGTGGAGGTGGATGTGGTTCGGCGTGGGTTATTTTTTGCAGTGTCGCTGATGGTAGCGGGAGTGGTTTCGGTGTGTGGGCCGATTGGATTTGTTGGAATCATAGTTCCGCATTTGTGTCGCAAACTGTTCGGGGTGAAGCACCAGAGCCTGTACTTTTATTCAATACTTCTTGGGGGAGTTTTTTTGGTCTGGTGTGATACTTTGGCTCGTTCGCTCACCGCGGGCTCGGATCTGCCAGTGGGAATTGTGACTGCGCTATTAGGTGGGCCATTTTTCTTAGTGGTATTGGTGCGTAAGCAAGGCCAATAGTAGGAGCTTTTTGAGTGGTATTGAATATTCTTGTCAGAGCTGTAGCTCTCAGTAATGTGTTAGATGCTTCAATTACATTTGGTAGTGGAGCATTTAACAAATCCATTAGTGAGCACTATGAAATTCAATGTAAGAGGAGTTGGAGCTGCCATTGGCGTAGCAGCCTGTTGTTTGAGTCAAGCTGGCGAACTACCGAGTGTAGAGGCGTTAGAAAAGGTGGCGAAGGCGGCGCATGCTAAGTTTAAAGACGACCAAGGTGGGAAGAATGCGGATTATATTCCAGCATTGGCTGAAGTTCCGAGTGAGTTGTTCGGAGTAGTGATCGTCACGAAGAATGGCGACGTGATCAAGGTGGGGGATGTGGATACGTCATTTTCAATCCAGTCGTGTTCGAAGGTGTTCACTATGTCATTGGTGATGCAGGAATCTGGTGAGCAGGTGATTTACGACAAAGTGAATGTGGAGCCAACGGGTGAGGCATTTAATTCGATTCAGGCGATTGAGGAAGGTGATGGGCGAGCGGATAACCCATTTGTTAATGCGGGGGCGATTGCGACTGTGAGTTTGATTAAGGCTAAGACTGCTGAGGAGCGCTGGGATAAAATTATCAAAATCTATGAGAAGTTTGCGGGAAGCAAGCTGGAGGTGCTGGCGGACATTTATAAATCGGAAGCGGAAACGAATTTTAGGAATCGGGGAATTGCGGCTGTGCTGTACAATTCTAACAACCTCTTTGCCGAACCGCTGATGGTGACCGATGTGTATACTAAGCAATGTTCTGTAGGGGTGAATGCTGAGCAGCTTGCTGTGATGGGTGGGACCTTAGCGAACAATGGGGTGAATCCTGTGACGAAGGAGAAGGTGATTGATGCGAAGTACGTTCCAAAAGTCTTGGCGGTGATGATGATGAATGGTTTCTATGATGGTTCCGGGCGCTGGGCTTGGAATGCGGGAGTTCCAGCGAAAACTGGTGTCGGTGGAGGTGTGGTGGCTGTGGTTCCTAACAAGTTAGCGATAGTTGGCTTTGCCCCACCACTGGATGAGCAAGGGAACAGTGTCCGTGCGCAGAAGGCAATTGAGTACATTGTGGATACGCTTGGTTTGAGTGTGTTTGGACCAGGGAAATAAACTGAAGCCATCATGAATTATTCTTCATCAAGTTTACAATGTGCTTTGCTTGCGAGTGTCATGTGCATACCGGTAACGGTTGTGGCTGATGACGCTCAAGAGATAGCTGAGCTTAAAAAGTCTGCTGCAGAAATGCAGCAAATGATGGCGCAGATGCAGCAGCGCATTGCAGAGTTAGAGGCGAAGCAGAAGCAACGGGTGGCGGAGCTCGCTGAGGCGAAATCGCCGCCAACTCAAGCCCCCGCAGTGGCAGTGCGGCCCCTACAGCCGGTGCTGAAGTCTGAGTCAACAGTGCAAGAAAAGGAACAAACGATTCCTCCGCAATTGTTAGGTAAGAAGGCTAAGGTGACGTATCGACGGACATTGAATGATCAGCAGGCAGCGATGACTCGTCCGCTGGATTACACCTTAGACCCAGCGTATACTGGGTTTTTCTCGGTGCCTAACACGCCGATGGTGATAAAGCTAAATGCGAAACCTAGAGTGGATATGACCTATGACAATAGGTACACGGGAGCGCCTTCGCGCTTTATTCCAGCGAAGTTCCCATTGCGTGGCGATGCCAATTTCGGCGGTAGTGGGCAGTTTAATATGAATGCGAATGGTACGCAGTTGATTGCAGACGTGCGTGCACCTTCGGAGCCTGGCAACTTACGTTTTTATTATCAGAACGATTTCTTTGGCGATGACGACAAGGACATGCGCTATCGACTGCAACATATCTACGGCCAATACTTCGGGTTGAAAGTTGGTTTTACCACGAGTGCTTGGGAGAATGGTGATGTGTGGCCTGATACGGTGGATTACGAAGGGCCAAATGCGGTGATCTTTGCGCGTCGGCCAGTGGCGCAGTTTACCCATGCAATTAATGAAAACTGGAATGCGACTGTAGGGGTAGAGAAGCCTGATTTTTTTGTTGATGCTGACCAGCGACTTGCTCGGCTCCCTGATTTTGCATTTAACACGCGATGGGAAGACGAGAAGTGGGGGCACCTTCAGTTGAGTAGTATTTTGCGAGAAATCGGCGCACGTGATGTGTCGGGAATGGATCATCGTGATTTTGGTTGGGGGCTCAATGCGGGTTTTAATTTGAATTTAGGCGAAGCGGATTCTATCCAATTCCTAGGGGTGATAGGCGAAGGTGTCGGTGGAATGGGTAACGATACGAGCTTTCTCAATAGTGACGGAGGTTTCGCAGCTGATGGTAGTTTCGAGGCCTTGCCTTATTGGAGCTTGATGGGAGCGTGGACGCACCATTGGGATGACCGCTTCAGAACCAATTTGGTGTATGGTCACGCGAACCTCGATCCAGCATCGGGTATGGACCCAGATTTTTATTCGTACAGTAATTACGGTGCAGCCAATGTGATCTGGCAGCTTGGCGATCGATGGTCGTTAGGTTTTGAGGGATTATATGGCTACAAGGAAGGTGCGAGTGGGAGAAATAGTGATGACATGTTTCGTTTTCAGATGGGCATGGTTTATTCGCTCTTTGATTAACAGATGTTATTCTGTGTGTGAGTTAGCCTCTGGCTGTTATGCTAGCCAGAGGCTTTTTTAGCATCTCGAGGATTGAATGAATGAGGCAGGTGGTTTTGAATTCGAGGAAGATGAGCGAGAGAACCATTGGAATCATTGCAGGGAATGGAATTTACCCTGAAACATTTATAGCGGCAGCTAGGAAGAAGGTAGCTGGCGTCAAGCTAGTGGCCGCTGGTTTTCATGGAGAGACGAAAGAGGATGTCGCTCAGTTGGTCGATGCGATGGATTGGTTTCGTGTGGGCCAGCTCGGGAAGCTGATTAAATTTTTCAAAAAAGAGGGTGTGACGGAAGCGATCATGGTGGGTCAGATCGCGCCTCGAAATCTGTTTGATCTACGTCCAGATATGCGGACTTTGATGCTGTTAGCTCGAGTGAAAGAGCGCAATGCCGAGACACTTTTTGGGGCAATAGCTGAGGAGTTAGAGAAGGATGGGATTACATTGATTGATGCGACGACCCATCTTGAAGAAATTCTACCTGAGCCAGGGCATGTGTGTGGGCCAAAGCTCAAGCAACGTGCGATCGAGGACGCGGAGTATGGTTTTAGGATCGCGAAGGAGACCAGTCGTTTAGACATAGGTCAGAGTGTGGTTGTACGTCATGGGACGGTGCTGGCGGTGGAAGCATTTGAGGGAACTAATGATTGTATCAAGCGTGGTGGCGAGCTGGGGCGTGGTAAGAGTTGCACTTTGGCAAAGGTTTCCAAACCGAATCAGGATTTCCGTTTTGATGTTCCTTGTCTCGGAGCTCTAACAATCGAAGCCTGTCATCAAGCAGGGGTGAATGTGATCGCTTGTGAAGCTCATAAGACTTTGATTCTTGGCATGGACGAGGTGATCGAGCTGTGCAATAGCTACGAAATTACTATTGTGGCGCTCGATGGTGAGAGCCTTTAGTGAGTTTCCTATTCGATTAGCTTGGCTAAGGTCTTGCTTGCTTCTTCTAGATTCTTTAAAAGCTGGGCCATGAAAATTAAGGCTGGAGTCGCTGGTACAGGTTCAATGGGGCGTAATCATGCTCGTTGTTATTCTTTGTTAGAAAATGCAGAACTCACAGCGATTTACGATCAAGACATTGAGCGGGCACGTGCTGTCGCTGAGGAGTTTGGTGGGCAAGCGGTATCTTCACTCGAGGAGTTAGCGGATTTGTGCCAAGCAGTGAGCGTGGCAGTACCGACAGTGGTTCACAGAGAAGTGGGGTGCACGCTGATGGATCTGGGCTGTGATGTGCTGATGGAAAAACCTATCGCCAATAGCCTCGACGATGCGCGAGCATTGATTGAAACATCGCACCAGAAGGATCGTATTCTCCAAGTCGGTCACATTGAGCGTTTTAACCCAGTGATGCGTTCACTCGAGGAGCGCTTGACCGAGCCGAAATTTATCGAAGCGCATCGTCTCTCGCCATTTCCTAACAGGAGTATGGATATTGGGGTGGTGTTAGATGTGATGATTCACGATCTTGAAATTATTTTACATTTGGTGAAGAGTCCAGTGGCTAGCATTGATGCAGTGGGGGTGAATGTGTTGACTCAACGCGAAGACATAGCAAATGCACGGATTCGTTTTGAAAATGGTTGTGTGGCGAATGTGACTGCGAGCCGGATTTCACCTGAGAAAATGCGCAAATTGCGGGTGTTCCAAGGGGATTGTTATTTATCGCTCGATTACCAAGAGCAGAGTGGCGAGATGTATTGGAAAGAGGGGATGACGATTCAGAAAAGCCAAGTGGAAGTTGAGAAAGATGAACCGTTGAAGCTTGAACTCGCGGCATTTATTGATTGTTCGGCCAAGGGGGAAACACCTGCAGTGACAGGTCAGCACGGAGCGGCAGCCTTAGACGTGGCGCTTGAGATTACCAATCTGATTAACGAGTCACTATAGTGGCATGAGATTTGCTAGATGAATGGTGCTAATGGCTTGATGTTGATATCAGTCATAGCATAAAAATAATGACCGTGGATAAAGTGGAGATTCCTAGAAAGGCGATTTATCGCATATCGATTTACAGTCGATGCCTTCGACGCCTGAGCGAAAAGGGGATCGAGACCGTGAGTTCGTCTGCACTTGCCTCAGCTGCAGGGGTGAAACCTGCTCAGCTGCGGAAGGATTTAGGATATTTTGGCCAATTTGGAACGCGCGGATTGGGCTACCCGGTAGAGGTTTTACTGAAAACCTTCCGCGAGGTATTAGGGCGTGCAACGCTACAGCCAGTGATTCTAGTAGGTGCTGGGAACTTGGGGCGCGCCTTGCTGCGCTACGAAGGTTTCTTAAAAGAAGGTTTCGAGGTACTTGGAGCCTTTGATAAGAAGGCGGAAGCGATCGATACCTCACGTGTGCCAGTTCCCGTGTATCCTGATACGGAGATGGTTAATTTTATTAAAGAGAATCACGTGCGCATGGCGATTCTCTGTGTACCTGCTGAGTTCGGACAAGGAGTGGCAAATACACTCGTTGAGGCAGGGGTTCAGGGGATTCTTAATTTCTCACCAACCATTCTTCAAGTTCCAGAAAACGTGGTGGTGACCCGTGTGGATCTAGCGATGGAGCTAGAAAATTTGAGCTTCTTTATTGATCAGTAGAGCAGTTGAGCCAGCGGTGCTGGCTGCTAGAGAGGCGTTTTATAGTGGGGGATTGAGGAGAGGAAAGGTAGCTTGACGACATGTCGGCTATGACGGAGTGACAAATGAACTGGGCGTTCGGAGATTTCGAGAGTGGGTTTGCTCGGCTCGAACACTTCTCAAGCCCCTCCTATCAGTGCTTTTTTCCAATCAGTCACCTGAGTAGTATGAACCTGACACTTCTTTGCTATTTCATGAATCGTCAGCTGCCCACGCAGTACCTCGATAGCTACTTTACTCTTAAGATGGGCACTAAATTTACGTCTTTTCATTGGTTGCTTTATCTTATTTTGATGTGGCAACCTACCCAATTTTTTCAGACTAGCACTTGCTTCGCAAGAGCATTGGCGGGGGGTGAAGGTTTAGAATTTAAGATGGGATTGGGTGTGGGGAGGAAAAAATGATTCGACTCTTGAAGTGGGATCGGGGCGTGTGTGAGGGTGGGTGCTCATTTAACGTATTTTAGGAAGTAATAGACACATGGACATTGGTATTTGGATTAGTTTAATTTTGTATTTTGGATTGATGATTTTGATCGGCGTGTACGCGGCGAAGAAATCGACCTCAAGTTCTGAGGAGTACATGCTGGGTGGGCGGAATTTGCATCCTGCTGTGGCTGCATTGTCAGCGGGTGCTTCCGACATGTCTGGCTGGCTGTTGATGGGCTTGCCTGGGGCGCTGTACGCTGCGGGAATGGTCGAAGCGTGGATTGGGATTGGTTTATTTGTTGGAGCTTTGATTAACTGGGTGGTGGTGGCGCCGCGTTTGCGGGAGCAGACCGAACGCTATGATAATGCGCTGACGATTCCTGAATTTTTAGCGAAGCGTTTTCCTTCGCGGGCGATGGCTTTGAGAATGGTTTCGGCGGTGATCGTGGTGGTGTTTTTTATTGTCTACACGGCGTCAGGATTGGTGGCTGGGGGCAAGTTGTTTGCCAGTGCGTTTGGCGACTTAATTAATATTGGGGGGATGAGTGATTATATTTTTGGGGTGTGGTTCACCTTGGCGATTGTGCTGACTTATACAGTGATTGGTGGTTTTTTAGCGGTCAGCCTAACGGACTTTGTGCAGGGCTGCATCATGATGTTGGCACTGGTGATCATGCCTGTGGTGATTTTGACTACGGGTCAGGGAGAAGGTGTGGCGACTGCGGGTGAGCGCTTGCAGGAGATTGATCCGACGTATTTGTCGTTGTTTGAGGGGATCACGATTGCCGGGTTGGTATCGGCATTAGCGTGGGGCTTGGGTTACTTTGGTCAGCCACATATCATTGTGCGATTCATGGCGGTGCGTTCGGTAGCGGATGTGGCTAAAGCGCGAAACATCGGGATGAGCTGGATGGCCATTTCGGTGCTCGGAGCCGTTGGTTTGGGGATCTTTGGACGCGCGTATATTGAGCGCAATGGGATCGCCATTGAGGATCCTGAAACGATCTTTATTGTACTAGCTGAGTTGCTGTTTCACCCGCTGGTGACTGGTTTCCTCTATGCAGCATTGTTGGCGGCGATTATGTCGACAATTTCTAGTCAGCTGCTGGTTTCTTCATCGTCTCTAACGGAGGACTTTTACCGTCTATTTTTGAATAAGGAGGCGAGTAATAAACAGCTCGTGACGGTGGGTCGCGTGAGTGTGTTGTTAGTTGGAGTGATTGCTGCACTGATGGCGAACGATCCGAATGCGCAGGTGTTAGGACTAGTTTCTAACGCATGGGCAGGATTTGGAGCAGCCTTTGGTCCGATGATTATTTTGTCGCTGACATGGAAGAAAATGTCAGGCGCTGGAGCGATTGCTGGGATGCTGACAGGAGCGGTGACTGTGATCGGATGGATCGGTCTTGGCTGGGGAGATTCATTCCTCGGCGGTCCTGGCATTTACGAGATTATTCCAGGCTTCATTTTCGCTTGGTTGGCGATCGTGGTGGTGAGTTTAAAAACTCCAACTGCCGGTGAGTATCGTCCACTGAAGGAATATTAAGCGTTTTTAAGAGGTCGTGCCGGCAATAAGTTGGCGAGAAAGTCCCATTAATAAGCTTTAGGCTATGTGTTTCGTAGGTATGAGATGTGTAGCCTTTTTGTTATGTAGCCTCGAAATGTGTGAATCGCTGTGGTAGAGTGATGAGTGGAGAATTAGCCCCTTAGAACGATGAATACCCTCAATGAAATCAACGAAGCATGGAATCGCGCGGACCGCGACAAATTAGCAGCCTTTCTCAGTGTCATCCCAGGACTCGGTCATTTATATAAACACAATTACTTGGCCGGTTTTGGGATATTGATATTGGGCAACCTGTTTGTGGCTTTCGTCACGGCGTGGTTGGCCTTAGCGACTTTTGGTCTCGCTTTGGTTATTGTCCCAGCTGTTTATATCTGCGGAGTGGCAGCTTGCGCCTACTCGGTAGAGGATCGCCACGGTAAGCACGAGCTACTGCACCCATGGAGAGTTAATACCAAATAGCATTCCAAAAGAGACAAATGATTTTTTGGAGGCTTGAAGAATTGTGCTACACGAAAAAAAAGTAGCGTCGGGCACTTTGTTGATAAATCTGCGTTTTTCTTCAGTCACGATGCCTGCATCGCTTCTTCATCGAGCTTTGATTTCTTAACAAATGGCACCGTCATGTGTCTCTTTGGAATCGCGAAGTGGTATAAGCAATAGCTTCCTAGTAGTGGGCGGGAGGAGTGATCTGAGTGTGATTATTCTGGTTCTGCGCGACGGTCACTGGTTTCAAAGCGCATGAGCTCTTTGATGAAGGTGAGCGGGATGGAGCCGGTAGGTCCGTTACGGTTTTTGGCGAGGTTGAGTTCGGCGATGCCGTCTTGTTCGTCACGTGCGTCTTGGTCTTCCGCGTAGTATGCGGTACGGAAGAGGAGACCGATCATATCAGCGTCCTGTTCGATGGATCCCGATTCACGAAGGTCAGACATACGAGGTGTGCCACCACGGTTTTCAGGACCACGGTTGAGCTGGGCGAGTACGATGACGGGAATGGAAAGTTCTTTTGCGAGCGCTTTGAGGCCGGCCGAGATCTCTGCGATTTCACGTTCACGAGAGCCTTGAGCTTGCTTGGAAGTTGACTTCATTAGCTGAAGGTAATCGATCGCAATTACTTGGATGTCTTCTTCTTTCTTCTTACGGCGGGCTTTAGCGCGGAGTTCAGAGATGGAGATGCCTGCAGTGTCATCGATGAAGAGCTTTGACTCCGCGATTTCTTGGGCTGCATTTTTAATTTTTACGAGATCGGCCTTGGTGGGGGTGAAGCCGTTTCGGAGATTGGTAATGGCGTAGCGAGCGCGAGCGAAGAGCAGACGTTGGACAATCTGCTGGGAGGTCATCTCACAGGAGAAGAACATGGAAGGAAGTTTGGCATCGAGACAGATGTGCTCGACGATGTTCATCACGAAGGATGTCTTACCCATGGATGGACGGGCGGCGATGACGAACATTTCACCAGGCTTGAGGCCATTACACATGGTGTCGAGTTGGCTGTAACCTGACTTTATTCCCATGGGAGCGCCGCCACCAGCGAGGTATTTTTCAAAGTCTTCGATGACCTTACGGACGTCTTCTTTGACTGTGGGTGCTTGTTCGATTTCTGCACCTTCGCGGATGGCGAAGATTTTTTGTTCTACCTCATCGAGAAGACCAGCCACTTCTTCTTGGTCCTCGAAAGAACGCGTGATCGCATCGGTACAGGAGGAGATGATGTTTCGCAGGATGAACTTGTCCTTAACGATGGTAAGGTGGTGATCAAAGTGAGCTGCGGTGGGAGCGTAGGTGTAGATCTCGGTGAGGGCGGATGGGCCGCCGATCTTGTCGAGGACACCTCGATCCATCAGCTTTTGAGTGAGTGATACGAGCTCGATTTCGGCTGAGCCGTCAGAGATTTCTTTGATGACTCGATAGAGAGTCTGGTGAGAGGGATGGTAAAAGTGTTCTGGGGTGAGGCCGAGTTCCTCGGAGCGCATGACGTACTCCGAAGGGTCTTGAAGCATGGAAGAGAGTAGCGATTTTTCGGGTCCTAGCGCATTTGGCAGAGAACGTTGAGCGAGTTTTTCTTCGTCACTTTGAGGTGGGCCATTTTGTAGTTCTGGACCTTTTTTGTATGGTGCTTCGGTGGACATGAGTGTTGAGACAGAGGCTTACATTCAGGCAAGTTTCTGAAGTTTCAAGTTGGTAGTTTCAAGAGATGGAGTCTTGAGATTCGGAACGGGAGGATGAGAGAAAAATGAGTGAGAAGCAATCACCAGTTGAGTGGAAGTTTATGAAATTTTGTTTTAGTGTGAATTTTGTAATTTTGTGAATAAGTGGTGAGTAATTAGGGAATAAGTTTATGAGCAATGTTGAACTCGGCATTTGACGTCTGATAGTTCAGCTCTCTAAGTATAGCGGTAGCACAATTCATGGATTCTTTTTCTCACAGTACCTTCGCCTATTTCTTTCTCAGTTTGCTTATGGAAGGTGCTCCGTTTATTTTGCTGGGGACCTTAGTGAGTGGATTTATCGATGTGTATATGCCTTCGGGAATGGTTGAGAGGTTCTTACCGAAGAGGAAATTGCCTGCGGTTCTGACCTGTGGTTTGTTAGGTTTGATTTTACCGGTGTGTGAATGTGCTGTGGTGCCAGTGATCCGGCGTTTAGTAGCAAAGGGTTTACCGGTTTCTTGTGCTTTTACGTATATGTTAGCGGCTCCGATTGTGAACCCGGTGACGATTTTAAGTACATGGAGTGCTTTTAACGAGCAGCAGGCTTTGTATGTGACGCTTTCGCGGATTGGGATTGGTTACTTGGTGGCAGTGGTTGTGGGAGTAGTTCTGATGTATGTGCCGATTGAAAAGGTGTTACGGAAGTCCTTGCTCGCAAAAGTGAGTGGAAAGGCGGAAGCTCAAGCAGAGAAAAAATGTGAGCACAATCACGAGAAGAGTGAGTGCTGCGGGCATGAGCATCACGACCATAAGGAGTGTGGTCACGATCATTCACATGGAGACCATGGAGCATCGGCCAATAAGTTAGTTGCTGCAATGCGTTCGGGAATGAAAGACTTCGTAGATGTCGCGGTGTACTTCACTATTGGTGTTTGTCTAACAACTCTCTTCAATATCATGCAAGTGGGATATTTCGAGACGATCAATAGCTTTGCGGCGGATACCATTAAGGGGACGGCTTTGTTGATGGTGTTAGCGTTTGTGTTGAGTGTCTGTAGTACGTCCGATGCATTTTTAGCGGCTTCGTTGGGAACCTTTAGTTATGCATCAAAGATGGCGTTTATGGTGTTTGGTCCGATGATGGATGTGAAGTTGCTGTTTCTCTATCAGACGGTGATGCGGAAAAAGTTTTTGGCGGTATTTTGTGTAGGATTGTTCGTGATAGTTGGAGGGATTTGTATCGCCTGGGGCGAGTCTGAGACATTATTTGAGTGGTGTAGGCAGTTTGAGATGCAATTGGAAGGGGGGGCACAATGATGATTTATCTGCAGCGTATTGTGTTTGCTCTATGTATTTTGACCTGGGGCGTGGTGATGCTTTATTTTTATCAAAGCCCGCATTTGGATGCGTATTTAGCGCCTAAGTTTCAGTCTACTCTGCTGGTGGGAGGTTTGGCGTGTAGTGTTGTTGCCTTGTTTAATTTGATCACGTTTCGGGTTGAGGCGAGTTGTGGTCACGACCATGAATGTGGTCATGAACATGAGGGCGGACATGATCACGAGGAAAGTGACTTGAATCCGTTTATGGCAATTTTGATTATCTTAGTGCCATTGCTCGCGAGTTTGTCTTGGACGACGCATGAGATTGATGAGGCGCACATAGCAAAGCAGTCAGCACAAGATCTCGATCCCGCTTCGATGCGCTTTTTGGCGGACTTGCCTCCATTTACTAAGGAGACATTGGATGAAACGCGGCAGAAGTCAGCTGATGGTTATTATCAGCTCAACTTGTTAGAGCTATTTTATTCCGCGGGTGATTCTGAGCTCGAGCGAGTGTTTTCGGATTTGCCGTTTGAAACTGAAGGTTTCTTGAGAGATGAGACGAATCGTAATCCGAATGGAAATCGGATGCGTCTTTATCGCTTATTCATGACCTGCTGTGCAGCGGATATGAAAACGATTCCGATGTCGATCGAGTTTGAAGGGGAACTCCCAAGTTATCCCGCGAATACGTGGGTAAAAGTAGGGGGGGTGATGAGCTATGAGCACATCGAAGGGGTGACTTATCCGGTGTTAAAGGTGCAGCGCATCGAGGAAGCGCAGGCACCTGCTTCAGGGAATATGTTTAAGTAAGTAGAAACTCTACTCAGCACTTTTGGTCGGAGCGGGGACGCGGAATATTTTCGCTGTTGCTGGATCAGGTTTGCCATCGGCACCTTTTTTCGCAGTAGACATGTCGCGTACAAAGTGACCCTGGCAAATGCCTTTGACGTTGATTACATTATAAGGTCTGTAAGGACTGACTACTTTGTTAGGATCCCCAGCAACAGGGTAGGCGTCGGGGTATTTCGGATTAGCGGAGGCTGCGTCACCGCTATTAGGGGTATTAGTGCATGAGTTTAAGGAAAGCAGTGCGAATGCCGTGATGGAGAAAGAAAGGAGTAGTTTCATAAGGTGTTCAGTTGTTTGATTAACTTAGGTTGGAGATGAGTACGAGTGAAAATTATGCAGCGAAGCTTTCTCCGCAGGAGCAGGTGACTTGGGCATTTGGATTGGTGACTTTAAAGCCGCCTTGTTGGAGGTCATCGGAGAAGTCGAGTTCACTGCCTGCGACGAAGAGAGCGCTCTTGGGGTCGATGACGACATTGACGGCATTGCTGTGAACGAGAATGTCGCGATCGCGTGGGCCATCGACAAGATCCATTTTATATTGAAGGCCAGAACAGCCACCTCCGACGACTGCGATGCGTAGAGCTCCATCTGCACGGCCTTGTTTCTCGAGAAGGTTGCTTAGATGGTCGGATGCGCCATCGAGAACCTTGATGAGTTTTTCGTTTCCGCGTTTGAAGTTTACTGCTGGCATGGGGGAAATATGCAGTGGAAAAGAGAAGTTTGAAGAGTGAAATTTAGAAATTTTTTGAAAATCTCTAAAAGTTGACAGGGGACTTCATTCGAATGAATCAAGTCCCCTGTCGGATCGGTAGTAGGTGTGCTTAATATTAAAGCGTTGTATATATGGCAATATCGTCACCATTTGCCAAGTAATAAATTGGATGTCAGAGGTTTGTTAGGAGTGTGGGATCATTTTTCATGACAAGCTGGGTTCCATGATGCAGGTTGTGGGCGTGGAATTATCACTCGAGGAAGTAACCAAACTAACAGGTGGCCGTGTAGTAGCGGGAGAGTCAAAAAATGGCTACAGAGGTTTAGCTGCGCTAAATGAAGCGACTGCGAACGATGTTTCCTTTCTTGGCAATGAGAAGTATTATGATGATTATTTGAGAACAAATGCAGGCTTAGTTCTGGTGCCTTCTAAGGTGAAGGAGTTTCCGGAAGGTCCAGTGTATGTGGAAGTTGAAAATCCTTCCTACGCTTTTGGATTAGTAGTGAAAAAGCTTTCAGCTAAGATGCGGTCGTTCAAGCCGGGGGTGCACCCAACAGCTTACGTGGCTGAGGATGTGAGGTACAATCCTGAGAAGGTGTCGATCAAAGCGAATGTGGTAGTGGAGTCTGGAGCAGTAATCGGAGATGGCACTGAAATTCAAGCAGGAGCGGTGATCGGGGAGTATGCAAAAATCGGAAAAGATTGTTTAATTTACTCGAATGCGACTATACGCGAGTATTGTGAATTAGGTGATCGGGTGATCATGCAGCCTGGTTCAGTGATTGGTTCGGATGGCTATGGTTATGAATTTGTGGATGGAGCGCACCAGAAAGTGGATCAGGTGGGAATTGTTGTCTTGGAGAATGATGTGGAGGTTGGTGCAAATACGACGATTGATAGAGCGCGCTTCGGAAAGACAGTGATTGGCGAAGGAACTAAGATCGATAATTTAGTTCAGATTGGCCACAATGTAGTTATAGGTAAGCATTGTTTGGTGATCGCTCTGACAGGCGTCGCAGGAAGTTCAAGTTTGGGCAACTACGTGACAGTGGCCGCTCAAGTAGGGATAGCAGGGCATCTTCATATCGCTGATAAAGCTACATTGATGGCTCGCACAGGGGTGATGAAAGATCTTGAGGGAGACCAGATTTATTGGGGGAATCCTGCACGACCAGCAAAAGATCAACTTCGGAGCATTGCAGCGTTGGCGCGATTGCCAAAGCTCATGTCCGATTTTCGTTCTCTGAAGAAAAAAGTTGAAGAGACCGAGAGCGAGTAGCTCGTTTTTGGTAGAAAATTTGAAAAGCGCACTTCAGTTTGGAGTGCGCTTTTTTAGTTAGTCTTGGCGAGTTAGCTCGACAAAGACTTCTTCGAGTGTGGACTTGTGTCGGTGGAGGGTGCGGATTGGCCAACCATGTTGAGTGGCCATGTTGGCAATTTTTTCGCGTGAGTCGGTTCCTGAGTCGCAGAGGACGGAGAAGGTGTTCCAATCTTCTTCGCTGCTTTCGGGAATGACTTTTTTGACATTGTCCATGCGCTCGATAGTGGATTGGACCACATCGGCATCGGCTTGAATTTCGAGTTCGATGCGACCGGCGGCGCGCATGTTATGGATGAGGTTTTCAGGTGTGTCCGAGGCTTTGATTTTTCCTGAATCAACGATGACGACGTGGTCGGCGACCATTTCAACTTCGCTGAGGATGTGAGTTGAGACGAGGATGGTGTGCTTCTCGCCGAGTCGTTTAATTAATTTTCTGATAGAACGGATTTGGTTAGGGTCGAGTCCATTGGTCGGCTCGTCTAATACGAGTAGGGGAGGTTGGTTGATGAGGGCATCGGCGAGTCCAACGCGTTGGCGGTAGCCTTTGGAGAGGGTTTTAATCATGCGACGGCGCATGTGTTGGAGTCCGCACATTTCGAGAGCTTCGCCTACATGGTTTCGAGCATCGCGACCACGGAGCCCTTTGAGATGGGCGCGGAATCGGAGGTATTCGCGGACGCGGACGTCATCGTAGAGAGGGACATTTTCAGGCATGTAGCCAATGGAGCGGCGCGCTTTGATAGAATCCTTAAAGATATCAAAACCATTAATGGTTGCTTTTCCGGATGTAGGAGGCAGGAAACCAGTGAGCATGCGGAGGGTGGTGGTTTTGCCAGCTCCGTTTGGACCGAGGAAGCCGACGACTTGGCCGTTGCCAACCTCAAAACTGATATTATCGACGGCTTTGAATCTACCGTAGCGCTTAGTGAGGTTTTGAACTTCGATCATAATGAATAAAATTGATTAGTTTAATGAATGAGTCATTAGATTCGTGGTGAATTTGTCAGATGTACGATTGACTCGGAGTAGTTGAACTTCTAAGTAGATGCCTGTTGCGCTGACTTAGCAATAAATGCATGTCACGCGTCAAGTATACAGCTATTTAATCCACCAAAATGAAATCATCCGTTTCTGCCCGCCTGAATGCAGACCTGCTCGACGAAAAATACGAACAGTGGTGTGACGACCCGCGTTCTGTAGAAGAAAATTGGTCAGCCTTCTTTGAAGGTTTTGAGCTAGGGAATGCACAATCTAAGAAAAAGGGGGCTAGCGCAAGCAGCGGTGCGGCATCTGTGCCCGCTGAGTCACCAGCCGTTGACGAACATTCTCTCAACTTCCGTGGTAAATGTGTATCACTTGTCTATAATTACCGAACTCTCGGTCACACACAGGCGCAGATTAATCCATTGCAGGATTCAGCTCCGCGCAATCCACGCCTTGAGCTTTCACAGTTTGGTATTAGCGAAGCAGATCTCGGTCGCGAGGCTTCTACACAGTTCTTCCGCGGTGGTCAGAAGATGAAGCTTGGTGAAATGATCGAAGGTCTTGAAGAGTGTTACTCTAGCAAGATCGGTTTCGAGTTCATGCACATCCACAATACTGAAGTGCGCAATTGGATCCGTACACGTATTGAAAACCGTTTTTCTGATAATTCTCAGGCAAATTTTGATGCGGCTAAAGCTCTCAAGTGGATTCTTGAGTCAGAGCTTTTTGAATCTTTCTTAGGTAAGAAGTTCCTTGGTGAGAAACGATTCTCGCTCGAAGGTGGTGAAGGCTTGATGGTGCTTCTCAATGCAATCCTTGAGAAATGCCCATCTAGTGATGTGAAGGAAATCGAAATTGGGATGGCTCACCGTGGCCGACTCAATGTTCTTCGCAACTTTTTGCAGAAGTCACTTACGACGATTCTTTACGAATTTACACCTGACTATGTTCCTGCGATCGTCGCGGGTGACGGTGATGTGAAGTACCACCTCGGTTACGAAAAGGTGCGTGAACTAGAAGATGGTGAAGTTCGTCTGAGTCTCGCGGCAAACCCATCACACCTCGAAGCTGTGAATGCAGTGACCGAAGGTAAGGCTCGTGCGCGTCAGCGTATCATTGGTGACGATGGTGTTGAAACTGATCGCAAGCAAGTTCTTCCAATTCTCATTCACGGTGATGCAGCGTTTGCTGGTCAGGGATCCGTGGCTGAGGTTCTGAACCTTTCTCAGCTTCCAGGTTACCGTACTGGAGGTACTGTTCACTTGATTGTAAACAACCAGATTGGTTTCACAACGATGCCTGAGGATGCGCGTTCATCTGCGTATGCTACGGATGTGGCCAAAATGATCGAAGCTCCGATTCTTCATGTGAATGGTGAAGATCCGAAGGAGCTGGTATGGGCTGCTCTTTTCGCTTTGGAATTCCGTCAGAAGTTTGGACGCGACGTGGTGATCGACATGTACTGTTATCGTCGTCAGGGTCACAACGAGACTGATCAAGCGGCATTCACCGCTCCGCACATTTACGGCAAGATTGCTAAGAAGAAGACTCTCGGCCAAGCCTACAAGGCTGAGCTGGTGGAGACGGGCACGTTATCTCAAGATGTGGCTGATGGTATTCAATCATCGATCTGGGATAAGCTTGAAGAAGGTTATCAGACGATGCGTGAAATGGAGAAACAGGGTGATCGCTCAGTGTTCTCTGGCTCAACTGCAGAGCCGCAGCCGCCATATTCTCATGCACCAGTTGACACAGGTCTTCCGTTAGAGCAAATTAAACACATCGGTGAGACTCTCACGAGTGTGCCAGAAGGATTTAACCTTCACCCGACATTGGCGAAGCGCTTTGTGCCTCGCCGTAGAGATGCGCTGGAAGCTGGAAAAGGAATCGATTGGGCTTTTGCTGAGTCGCTCGCTTTCGGTGGTCTTCTAATGGAAGGCAACGCAGTTCGCTTATCGGGTCAGGATTGCCGTCGAGGTACATTCTCACAACGTCACGCTGTATTCTACGATAACAAGACACGTGAGCGTTACTTCCCGCTCAGAAACCTTTCTGACGATCAAGCTAAGTTCTGTGTATACAACTCACTGCTTTCTGAGTTTGCGGTTTTAGGTTTCGATTACGGTTATTCGCTGGGTTACCCGACGATGCTTACTCTTTGGGAAGCGCAGTTCGGTGATTTCTCTAATGGAGCGCAGGTGATTATTGACCAATTCATCGCCTCTGCTGAGTCCAAATGGCAGACACCGAGTTCACTGGTCATGCTTCTTCCTCACGGCTATGAAGGCATGGGCCCTGAGCACTCCAGTGCGCGTCTTGAGCGTTTCCTTCAGCTTTGTGCTGAGGACAACATCCAGGTAGGTAATTTCACGACACCCGCAAACTACTTCCACGCGCTGCGTCGCCAGAAGAAGCGTGATTTCCGCAAGCCATTGATTGTGATGACTCCGAAGAGTTTACTTTCACGTGCTGAAGCAGTTTCTGATATTGATGATTTTGTAGCAGGTACTTGTTTCCAAGAAATTCTTCCCGACGACAAGGAGTTTGAAAATCCCGAGAAGGTGGATCGCATCGTCTTTTGTTCAGGCAAAGTTTACTATGATCTGGTACAGCACCGCGCTGAAAATGGCATTGAAGACACAGCGATTCTTCGCGTTGAGCAACTTTATCCATACCACGAAGAAATGGTTAAAGCGCTTTCTAGCCAGTTCCCGAATGCTGCCAAGTATGTGTGGTGTCAGGAAGAACCTAAGAACATGGGTGCATGGAGCTTCATTAATCCGCTATTGATGGAAACATTTGATACGCGCATCCGCTATGCTGGTCGCAAGGCTGCATCAAGTCCGGCTACAGGTTCTAAAGCAATGCACAAGAAGGAGCAGAAGTCGCTCCTCGACCAAGCATTTAATGTCTAATATATTCTAACTTATCATTTTACCCACACAGACACATGTCATTTGAAGTAACAATCCCAAACGCAGGTGAGTCCGTCACTTCAGCGAACGTAGCCCAGTGGCACGTAGCTGACGGGGCAAGCGTCTCCAAAGGTGACGTTCTCCTCACGATCGAAACTGACAAAGTTTCCTCAGAGCTCGAAGCTGAAGAATCCGGCACCATTCAGATCCTTGTTCAAGAAGGTGAAGAAGTAGCGATCGGAACCGTAGTTGCTAAGATCGATGCCGCAGACGCAGCACCGGCAGCAGCTGAAGAAAAAACATCCGAGCCAGAAGTTGCGACTGAAGAGTCAGCTGAGCCGAAAACTGAGTCTGCGCCAGCGTCAAGCGGTGGAGCTGAAGTCGTAGACGTTCTGGTACCTGCAGCAGGTGAATCAGTCACCTCAGCAAACGTCGCGAACTGGCATGTTTCTAATGGTGATAGTGTCGCTAAGGGCGATATCCTCGTAACTCTCGAAACTGATAAAGTTTCTACAGAGCTCGAAGCGGAAACAGCGGGAACTATCGAGATCATCACTGCTGAAGGTGAAGAGGTTGAGATCGGTACGCTGATTGCAAAAATCACTGTAGGCGGAGCCGCACCAACGAAGTCTGAAGCTCCTAAGCAAGAATCTATCCCAGCGCCAAAAACTGAGTCTAAGCCTGCGCCAGCAGCTCCATCTAAGCCAGCTGCACCAGCGCCTGCTACCAAGCCAGACCTTTCTAAGCCAGCTCCAGCCGGTGAGAAAGCTGGAGCCGCCGTTGAGGAAGGTCGTACAACTCGCAAGAAAATGTCCATGCTTCGCCGCAAAATCGCTACGCATCTTGTGAACGCGCAACAGACTGCTGCGATTCTTTCGACATTCAATGAAGTGGATATGTCTGCTATTATGAAGCTCCGCAAGGAAGTTCAGGAAGATTTCGTCAAAAAGCACGGTTGCAAGCTCGGCTTCATGTCAATCTTCGTGAAAGCTGTTTCTCAGGCTCTCAAAGATGTTCCTGCAATCAATGGTCACATTGACGGTACAGACATCGTGCAGAACAACTTTATTGATATCGGTTGTGCGATTGGCACAGAGAAAGGTCTTGTGGTTCCAGTTCTTCGCGACTGTGACAAGAAGGGTTTTGCTGATATTGAAAAAGAAATCCTCGACTACGCGGAAAAGGCACGCGAAGGAAAAATCGAGATGTCAGACCTCCAGGGTGGTGGATTCACTATCTCTAATGGTGGTGTCTACGGTTCGCTTCTTTCTACTCCGATCCTCAATGCTCCGCAGTCAGGAATCCTCGGCATGCATACTATCCAACAACGCCCAGTGGCTGTGGATGGCAAGGTTGAGATTCGCCCGATGATGTATCTCGCTTTGAGTTACGATCACCGTCTGGTCGATGGTAAGGAAGCGGTTACTTTCTTGATTCGTATCAAGGAGTGCCTTGAGAATCCTACTCGCATGATGCTTGAGATGTAAGCTCACTGAGTATGTAAAACTTCACAACAGCGTAACCTATTTGGTTGCGCTGTTTTTGTTTCTAGCGCTAGAGTCACTCCAACAATGAACTTACTAGGCGTCTTCTTTAAAGGCTTTGCGATGGGCGCGGCGAATGTCGTTCCAGGTGTATCAGGTGGAACTGTCGCATTTATTACCGGCATTTATGAGCGTCTTATCAATGCTCTGAAATCTTTTGATCTACAAGCGATCAAGCTTTTGTTCAGCGGGAAGGTTAGAGAGTTTATCCAGCATGTGGACTTTTGGTTCTTAGCGAGCCTTGGTGCAGGAGTGGTTTGTAGTGTGCTGACTCTCGCTAAGTTGTTGGAAATTGGATTTGAAAAATATCCTGTTTATGTGGCGGCACTTTTCTTTGGTTTGATTCTCGCGTCGATTCCATCGGTTGGGAAGATGGTGAAGCAATGGTCGGCCTCACGGTTTGTCTCTCTAATCATTGGTTTAGCGATGGCCTTGAGTATGGCATTTGCGCCAGCTGCGAGTGAGAATACCAATTTGTTCTATCTCATGCTCTGTGGAGTAGTGGCGATGTGTAGCATGATTATCCCAGGTGTTTCTGGATCTTTTGTACTGCTTTTGTTGGGCAACTATCAGCTGATCATGATTAACTCAGTGAACAAATTGAGTAAGGGTAATTTTGAGGAATCGCTCCCTATCATTATTCCTGTTGGAGTGGGGGCAGTTGTTGGCTTGATTGCTCTGTCGCATTTCTTGAGCTGGTTATTCAAGCGTTACCATGACAATGCGGTAGCGGTAATTACTGGGTTCGTCGCGGGATCGTTGGCAATCATTTGGCCTTGGAAGCGACCAGATGAAGTGATTATCAAGGGTGATGAGGAGAAAATTCTCAGCTATGCGAGTTACTTTCCTGAGCTCGACGGTAGTTTCGCGGTGGCACTAGTCGTCATCATTGCGGGCGCCGCTCTGATGTTACTCGTGGAAAAGCTCGGTACAGTTAAGCCTGGTCAATAAAACTTTATGTGAGAGGTGCTTTCTCTGCCCATTGGAGAAGTTCCTCATCGAGGTAGGCATCAGCAAGGACGTCCTGCGCCCAGGCTTCTGCTTGAGCGATGTGTTTGAGCAAGCGATAAGCCATGACTTGTTGAGGTTGTAATTCACTCCAAATGAGTTCAGCGAGGACACCTCGCCATTGATTGGCTTGAATTGTTTTTGGGCGCTTGAGTTGCTCTAGTACTAACTCGGAGACGAGTAAGCATTTATCGTAATCGGGCTGGCTAGGAACTGGTTCAATCTCGTAAATCTTGAGCGGTACACCAGACTGACCACTGAGCTCGCATTTGGACTTCGCGCGGCGTGCGAGGTCTTTTCCGAAGAGTGAGAGAGCTTGTAAGCGAGCTTGGTTGGTGTCGTATCCTTTGGCCATATGGCTTAGAGATTACGTAATTTGATGGTAATGGAAGCGAAAAAGACACCCGCTGTATTTGCGACCATGTCCCAAGAGGTATCTTGGTAACCAGTTTTCAGCGTATCTTCCATAATTTTTGTCGCTAGGAATTCAGCTAATTCGTTGAATGCTCCGTAGCCCATGGACGATGTAGCGCAGAGCAATAAAAGCCCGAAGGTTGGCATTAGTCTTCGTTGGTAGCGAGTGTGAATAATAGAGCAAAGTGTTTGCCAACTGACCCAAGTAACTAGGAAGAAACCGCAAAAGTGTTCTAGGTGCTGGTATCGTAGCTGGGAGATGATTCTAAAATTCTGTAGCGCTTTAGGTTCTCCAGTTTCACCCCAAGATTCAGGAACGAAGAAGATGCCACTGGCGAGGTGGAGAAGCCCCCATAAGCTGAGTAGCCATAGCAGGCTAATGCTGTAGTGGATGCGTTTATGGGCAATGCAAAGGAGTGCGACAAAGAATAGTTGGATCGCACTGTAGTAGAGAAACTCGTAGTTGTGCTGGATTACCGCTAATATTGCTAAGCCACATTGGTAGAGGAGTGTGAATGCTACAACGCCTGCGATTCTTTGTCTTTTGGGTTGAACAATCATAAGTATCTTAATCAAGAGCTAACAAAGAGTTAGAAAGTGTGTAAAGATAAAGCTGTCGCTGAAGAAGCAAGCTTGCTAGTTGTCTGAACCATGAATGTGCATCACCTTGAGCTATTTTACTTCGTTGCCAAATACGAAGGGATTACTGCAGCTGTGAGGAAAATGCCATACGGGATCCAACAGCCCGCAGTGAGTGGACAGATTTTACAGCTCGAAGAAGAGCTCGGAGTAAAGTTATTTAATCGTCGACCCTTCGCGCTGACTCCTGCAGGCGAAATGCTTTACGATTTCGCTTATCCATTTTTCACGGGCTTACCAGATATAGAGGAGAGGTTAAAAGGGGAGGATGGAAAACATCTTCGCATTGCGGCATCGGCGTCGGTGTTAGGAAATCACTTACCAGAGGTCTTGGAGCAATTAAAATTAAAGATTCCAGAGCTTCGTTTAACTTTACGTGATGTAGAGCCGGCTGAAGTGTATTCTCAACTCACGAACCAACAATCTGACATCGCCTTGACGGTACTTCACGGGAAGCTCGACGAGGGATTGCGCTCGGAGAAGCTGATGGAGATTCCCTTGGTTTTATTAGTTCCGAGTTCATGTAAGGTGACTAAACTGGAAGAGCTCATTCGTAAGAAGCAAGACGGTGTGGGGTTTGAAGCGAAGTTGCCGCTTGTTGGGCTTCCTGAAAACGAGGCTTTGAGTCAAATTTTTCAAAATGGCATAGAAGCGATGGATGTTGATTGGTTACCGAGCATGGAAGTAAATGCTCTGGATGTTATCCAGCGCTATGTGAGCCGTGGGTTTGGTGCTGGAGTTGGCGTAGGTATTCCGGGAGTGAGTCCAGTAGAAGGTGTGGACGTGATTCCCTTAGATGGATTTGACCCGCTGGTAGTAGGTGCTATTTATCAAGGGGCACCGAAGCCTATTGCCAACGAGTTCATTAATGTTGCAAAGGATTACATCGCCAAACGTATCCATTTATCTGATTAAATTTATGAAGACTTTATTTATTTTACTTTCACTTAGCATATCACTGTTAGCCTCGACTAAGTCTGTGTATCAGATTTGGCAACCATTGAGTCTTAAAGGGACAGACGTATATGGTGTTGTTGGAGTGGAAAGTAATCAGCCTGGAGTGGTGATTATGCCGAGACCAGTGGTGCTTTCTGGGGCTATTCCTGAGGATTTGGTGACAGCTATTGCGTTAGATTATCCATTGGCAAGTTCGGCGAAGAATTATTCTGAACCACATGTAAACTTGCTAGCGATTTCCAATGTAAGCCTGCGCGCTCTGTTAGAAGATGAGGGCTTACTCATTCAGTTTGACGTATCGAAAGCCCAATCGGAGAAAGATCTCGGGGTCGACTTAGAAACGGTTATTTCCATGGGGATAGAAGCCGTCCGGAAAACTGCTGTATTCAATGCGAAGACTCAGTTAGACAACCCTCTGCGCTGCATAGTAAAAGTAGTGGGCGCAGAAAAGGGCTCTTCTTTACTTAAGTTGGAAACGCAGTTTGATATTGGTCCTGGAACTGGCGAATAGGCGACTATCCAAAGTTTAAACCATTCATCGTGCCAGTCGAAGTAGCAAAGGATTCTCTTTCGAGTCCAATGTTCTGCAGCATACTGAGATAAAGGTTTGGCAGCGGATAGTTTTTGGTGCTTGAGAAGGCTAAGTGTTGGCCGTGTTTGAAGCCACCGCCGGCAAAAAGAACAGGCATGTTGCGGTTGTCATGTGAGGATGCGTTACCCAAATTTGAGGTGAGCAAGCTCATCGTGTCATCGAGTATGTCATGTTTTTTGAGTTGGCGTAGAAAGTTACCCCAATTATCAATTGTTGTTTTTTCAACGATCGAGAGCTGTTCGAGTTTCTCGGGATTTTTTCCATGATGAGAAAGAGCGTGATAGCTTTCCTCGACGCCCTCCAGAGCTCTGACATTATTGCCGGTGCAATGGAGAGTTATGAAGCGGGTAGAATCCGTCTGCAAAGCGAGTGCGACCACGTCTAGCATGGCACGCATTTGATCGGGGGCATTGTTGTTTTCAGCAAGATTAGGTTTTGCGTTTACGTTAGGTTTGGCTCGGTCGAGCCATACTTCATTGGATTCGAGTCTGGTTTCGAGTTCACGCACAGAAGTGAGCCATTCATCCATTTTGTCGCGGTCTCCTGGGCCTAACTGGCGGCTGAGGGATTTGGTTTCGCTTCTGATAATATCTAGAATCGATTTCCCTTGGGCGTTGATCATTTCTTGGCGTTTTTTTGCCGATGGAGTGTCTTCGATGAAGAGCTGAGCGAATAGTTTTCGAGCATCTGAAATAGCGGGGATCATCGATCCATTTTCGGTGTAGGAGGGCGAGCGTGAGTTGTTGGTATTGAGAACAAGCGAAGGGAAGCGCGTGTGGTGACCGAGATGTTTCGCCATTAATTGATCAATAGAAATTGTGTTATTAGTCACAGAGCCTCGCTTCATCGGGCAGGCAGAGAAAATAGAGGCTTCAGCGGCGTGGCCACCTTGAACATCTGGGTGCGAGGTGCCTGAAATGACCGTGAAGTCTTCACGTAGATCTTGGATGTCTTTGAGGTAATGTGACGGTTGATAATCGCGGCCAGTTCCCTCGGGAATAAGTAAAGGGTTATGTAGACCTAGGGCTAAGGATATTCCTACAAAACGTTTGGGTGCAGCTGGGGTGGGACCAGCGGCAAATGCGGGAACCATGGCGTCGAGCATGGGGAGGGTGAGAGCGATACCTGCGTGTTTCAGAACAGTTCTGCGAGAGAGTGGTTTACTAGTAGAAATGTACATAGGGAGTTAGGTTTATTTTTCGAGGAAGAGGCTACTGGTAAGGGTGTTGTTGATGAGTGTTCTCACGCCGTACTGATTGCTACGAGCATCACTGGCTATTTTTTTCACGACTGGGGTGTCACTGAAGCGGATTTCTCCTCCTGTTGCGTAGCGCAGAATTTGTTCAACAAAGGATTCGGCAAGTTCCTGGGGGCGTGCGAGTTGGATGTTTCTCCACTCGTTATAGTTTTTAAATGCTTCACCTTCAGGCGTGCGTCCGGACGGGTCAACTTTGGCTGACTTTCCATATTTCCCATAGAACTTACGATAATTGCCAATGGGGTCAAATTCTTCGAGAGCAAAGCCAGGTGGGTCGATCTGGAGGTGGCAGGAGATGCAGGATTTCGAATCGCTGTGTTTAGCGAGTTGGTCACGTATCGAAACGGCGCCGCGGGTGTCAGGTTCGATTGCTGGTATGTTGGGGGGTGGCGGGTCGATGTGGGTCCCTAGCAGGCGCTCATTGACGAAAACTCCGCGTAGGACAGGTGAGGTGACTGAGCCGTCAGCGGTGACTTTCAGGATGGCTGCTTGAGTTAACAGGCCAGAGCGTCCATCTGCCGGGATAGCGACTTTTTGTAAGCCTTTTCCAGGGCGTACATTGACTTCGCCGAACTTGTAATGGGTTTGAAGTCGTGTGTTGAGAAATGCGAAATCGGATCGAAGCAGGTTGTTGATAGAATGGTCGCTTCTGATGAGTTCGGAGACGAAGGCTTTGGTTTCCGCTAGGATGGAAAGTCGGAGTGTGGGGTCGTAGGTTCTGAAACGTTTCGTATCGGGTTGGGTGTCATCTATTTTGCGCAGCTCCAGCCATTGGTCAGTGAATGATTGAATGAAACGTTGTGACTTTGGAGAAGCGAGGAGTCTATCGATTTGTTGAGTGATTTCAGTTGGTTTATTCAACGAGCCGGATTCAGCGAGGCTGAGAAGCTTCGTATCTGGCACAGATTTCCACAGCATATAACTCAAGCGTGAAGCAATGGCATAGTCATCGAGTTTTCCAGGTTTCTCATGGAAAGTGAGAAAGTTCGGTGAGCATAAGATGGCGTGGAAACCTTGGCGCATGGCTGTTGGGAAGGGGGTGCCTTGATCGAGAGCCTTGCTGACGAGTTGTTGGTAGGGTGCAAGTGTGGTAGAATCTACGGGTCTGCGGAATGCTCGGTAGGCGAAGTGTGAGAGTATGCGGCGTGCTTCAGATTTAGGATTGGATGGGCCTTTATGTATTTCTTGTTCACTGAGCCCTGGGAAGAGATTTTCCATGACTTTTGATCGGTTGCCATTCGGGTGGACACGTTTGATTGTAACGCTTGTAAAGCGAATCCCGTGGCAGCCTTCGGCTTTCATGTCTCGGTCTTTAAAAATGACGGTTCCTCCGTTCTTGCCTACGATATTAGATTTTGCGGTTTTCGCACCCGCTTCTGCAGGTTTCATGATGAGACAATGATTCTTACGCACCCATGCGCGGAATGTTTGGGTAGAGGGAGATTTCGCCCCTTCAATGACTCCGACTGGATATTGAAGAGGTTCACCAGAGTTGCCTGATCCTGTGGTTAGTAAGCCCCATGTGACACCATCCGAACCTCGGTTGATTCCTGAAACGGAATGAAAGGTGATGTCGTACCAACCGTCTTCAGGAACTCTCAATTTTGGTAAACGCCCGTAGAATTGAACACGCATGGACCACGACACGACGCTGTCTCCTTGATGTTCAGGGCCCCGATAGTTTCCTTTTCCCAGACCTGAGGTGAGTTCTTTAATACCAAAATGTTTCTCAAATTTGGGTTCTTTCACGAGTATGCGCTCGAAGGCTTCATCTAGAGCCATGTCCGCGACAGCGAGGTAGTTTGAGAGGTGAAAGTGGCTGAGTTGTTGATGCTTGGCGCTATTTGTGAAGCCGTTTTCGGAGTCGGCAGTGAGATTGTCACTGAGTTTGACTCCTACTCCGAGAAGGTCGTGTAAGCTGTATTCATATTCTTCGCGTGTGAGGCGCCTAGCTTGTACGCGGCCTTCTTTTTCAATTAGTGAGCGATCGACTTGATGCAATGGACGCGCAATGTTTTTTAGAAATGTATGAAGTTCGCCTGAGTCTGGTGCTGGATTTTCCTTGGGAGGCATGACACCAGAATGCACTTTACGAAAGATTCGCTCCCACATGGCGAAGTTCTCAGGGTCGTGTGGTGCATAATCGAGATCGAGGAGGTTTAGATCTGCTTTAGCCATGCCATCGTCATGGCATTCATAGCAATGGTTTTCCAAAAATGGGCGAATGTTTGCCGCCATCTCATCTGCTGCCAAGAATGACAGGGTCAGAATCCAAATAAGAGAGCTGCGTAGCATGAGATAGTGTACGTGGGTGATACAGTTTTTTATCACTGACCGTAAGTTAGTTAAAAATTTACCTGTCATAATAGCAGGGTGAGAGACTTCTATATGCGCTGTTTTTTCAGTGAATACAATGAATAGGAGTTGCATGCTCGGGGGCAATTTGTTTTTTAAGGAACAGCTGAGCCATGAGTGAAAATAAACGATCCTTTAAACGTGTAGTCCTGAAGTTGAGCGGAGAAGCTCTCCGTGAGGTTGGTAGCCAAGATAATATTTCCCCTGAGATTGTCGGTAGGATAGCATTAGAGATCAAAGAAGCTCATGCGGCTGGAGTTGAAATTGCTATCGTTGTAGGTGGTGGAAACTTCTGGCGTGGTGCGAGCGCAAGTGCGCGTGGCATGGATAGAGCGACAGCAGATTATGTTGGTATGATGGCAACAGTGATGAATGCGCTGGCTGTTCAGAGTGCGCTTGAAGTAGAAGGTGTGCCATGTGTAGTACAGTCTGCGATCGAGATGAAAAATGTCGCTGAGCCATTTATTCGCCGCAAGGCGTCGCGCCATCTTTCGGATGGGCGTGTAGTTATTTTTGCTGCTGGTACGGGGAGCCCGTTTTTCTCTACTGATACGACTTCTGCATTGCGCGCAAGTGAAATGGGAGCATGTGCTATTCTTAAAGCAACGATGGTTGATGGTGTCTACAATGCAGATCCTAAGAAGGTGCCAGATGCAGTGCGCTACGAGCAAATTTCCTTTCGCCGTTGCCTCTCCGATCAACTAGCTGTGATGGATTCTACAGCATTCTCACTGTGCATGGACAATAACATTCCAATCATCGTATTTGACCTCAACGAGCATGGGAATATTACCAAGGCGATCACAGGGGAGCCCATTGGAACAATCGTGACTAACGAAGACTAACACTCTTAATTTAATAAACACTACTATCTACTATGGAACCAACAACTGTTCTTGAAGAAATCGAGATGGCGATGGAAGCCGCTATCGAACACATGGGCGTCGAATTTGGTGGCGTTCGTACAGGTAAAGCATCACCAGCTCTCGTGGAAAATGTCACTATCGATGTGAAGTCCTACGGTAGTAAAATGAAGCTTCGTGAACTCGCTGTCATCACGACTCCTGAGCCACGCCAAATCATGATTCAGCCATATGACGCGACTACGGTTGACGATATTGACCGTGGCATTCGTGAGGCTCAACTAGGTTTCAACCCTGTGAATGAAGGGAAGGCTCTCCGTTTACCAATTCCTGAGCTTACTGAAGAACGTCGCCAAGAAATGGTGAAGCGTGTGAAGACAATCTCTGAGGATACCAAAGTACGTCTTCGTACTTGCCGTAAAGAGGGTATGGACAAAGGTAAGAAGATGAAGAATGAGAATGTTCTTACTGAAGACAGCCTTCGTGACTTTGAAGCGGAAGTGCAGGAAATCACGAATAAGTATGTGAAAGCGGTAGACGAAGCGACAGCCGCTAAAGAAGCTGACGTGATGACTGTCTAAGGGTATTCAATTATCAGATTTTAAGCAAAAGGCGTTCTGTTTGGGACGTCTTTTTTGCGTCTGGGTGAACGTTATAATTGTCTCTCTAGGTGTAAAAGGTTTTTCTAAGGGAATAAAATTAGCCCAAGCTAATTTTAATTGTTGACGCTAGTCATGGCGAAGTGTATTCCGAGCGGCATGAAGAGAAGATTCTTTATGACGGGCGCAGTTGCGTTGGGAATAGTAGGGCTAAACAGCTGTAATAAGCAGGTTAGCATTTGGCAGGATGAAGCTAAAATCAATGTAGTGGCAACCTCGACTATGGTGACTGATCTCGTTCAGGTGATAGGTGGAGATAAGGTAGAAGTCATCGGAATGATGAAGTCAGGAGTGGATCCGCATAGTTATGAGCAGACAGCTAGTGATGTAGCGGCGATGAATACTGCGGATGTGATTTTCTATTCAGGTCTCCATCTAGAAGGTCATGTGCAAGAGGGCTTGGAGAAGCGTGCTGCGAAAGGTGATGATGTCTACGCAGTTACCAAAAACATGAGCAAAGAGGAGCTGGTTCAACCAGAAGAGGAATTTGCTAGTTATGCTGACCCACACGTCTGGGGAGACCCTGAGTTGTGGGCGAAGACGATTGATGTAGTTGTTGAGGGGCTGGCAAAAGAGTCACCTGAGTTTTCTGCTGAATTTAAAGAACGTGGCGAGAGCTATCGTGTTGAGTTGTTAAAATTAAAGGAATGGTCAAAAAATCGTATTGCTGAGGTGGCAGATGATCAGCGCGTGCTAGTGACGAGTCACGATGCTTTTTTCTACTTTGCTGAGGCCTATGACTTTGAGGTAAAAGGTTTACAGGGGCTTTCTACGGAAAATGTTTCAGGGGTGAAGGATGTGGAGGATCTCATTTCCTTCATCAAGGAACGTAAGCTGAAAATGATTTTCCCTGAGTCGAGTGTGAACAAGAAGGGGATCGAGACGGTAGCTAGTAAGGCGGGTGTAAAACTCAGTCATGAAGAGTTATTTTCTGATGCGATGGGTGAGCCTGGTGATGTGGTGGAATTGCACGGGGAGTCGTATGATCGAGGTACTTACATCGGAATGCAGAAGCACAATATCAACACGATCGTTGATGGTCTTAAGTAAGGAATTTTAGTTTTAAATTATTTTATGAAAAATGTAGTAACATACATGTTGTTGGGCAGCACTGTGAGTGCGTTTGCAGGGAATGAGCCATTGGTGGTAGTGGATGAATTTGCTGGATTGCGTGACTTGGCTGCGGATCGACCTGATGCGACAGAGAGTCCGATCACGGTGGACAAGGGCCATTGGCAGATTGAAACCAGTGCTGTTGATTATACCAAGGATTTCGACTTTCAGTCCTGGACCTGGGCTGAAACTAATTTGAAATATGGGGTGACAGACAGCATGGACATTCAGTTCGTATTTGCTCCGTATATTGAGGAAAATAATGATGGTGTGATCGAAGATGGCGCTAGTGATCTGACTATCCGTGTGAAGTATAATCTTTGGGGAAATGATGGTGGTCAGTCAGCTCTAGCTCTTTTTCCTTATGTGAAGGCTCCAATCGGTGGATCACTTTCGAATGACGAGTGGGAAGGTGGCTTCATTTTGCCCTATGCCTACGAGATCAATGAGAAGTGGGGCTTCGGCTGCCAACTCGAGTGGGAATATGTGTATAATGAAGACAAAGATGGATATGATTCTAATTTGCTTCACACCGCTGTGCTTGGATATGCGCTTACTGATGCATGGGGCATGTATGTAGAATACCTTGGGATCACTGGGAGTGAGTATCAGGCGCACGCAAGTGGTGGGCTTACTTATGGGGTGACTGAGTTTTTCCAGCTCGACCTAGGTGCTGTTGTTGGATTGAACGATGCGGCAACTGATCTCAACGCCTTCACGGGTTTTACTGTTAAATTCTAATAAAACAGAGTATTGAGTGGTAAGGTTGGTCTTGGAAGATTCGTCTGACTAACGGCTTGCTACTCACTACTTTTTAACGCAGTTAAAGACCATGTCCATTCCAGCGCTTGAGACACACGATCTCACTGTTACTTACCATAAACGCCCGGTGCTTTATGGGGTGGACTTGGCTGTGCCTGAGGGAAATCTCGTAGGTATAATCGGTCCTAATGGAGCAGGGAAGTCGACATTTATTAAATCGATTATGGGCGTGGTTCCTAGTTCTGGTGGATGGGTGAAAGTATTTGGAAAGCCATTGAAAGAGATGCTGCATCGAGTCGGTTATGTGCCACAGCGTGAGAGTGTGGACTGGGATTTTCCGGTGACGGTCATGGATGTTGCATTAATGGGGACTTATGGGAAGTTAGGTCTCTTCAAGCGTGTGGGCAAGAAGGAGAGGATGATTGCCAGTGAGGCGCTGGATAAGGTGGGTATGCTGCCGTATGCGAATCGCCAGATTGGCAACCTCAGTGGGGGGCAACAGCAACGGGTCTTTTTAGCGCGAGCTCTCGCTCAAGATAGTGACCTTTACTTCATGGATGAGCCCTTTGCTGGTGTGGATGCAGCGACAGAGCGAGCGATCATTTCGCTGCTGCAGGAAATGCGCGAGAAGGGGAAGACGGTATTGGTAGTTCACCACGATTTGCAGTCGGCCCAGCAGTATTTTGATATGCTTATGCTGTTGAATATGCGGCTTGTTGCGTTTGGTAAGACTGAGGAAATTTTCACACCGGAGTTATTGCACAAGACATATGGTGGTAAGTTGACGGTGCTTTCTGAAATGGCTGAGCGCGCCGCGCAAGTTCCTGCTGCGAAACATACGAAATAGAGGATGCTCACGATCTTGCCAGATATGTTAGCGAGTCTCAGTGTTGTTCAGTCGGCACTGTTGGCTGCGTTGTTGGTCGGGATATCGTGTGGCTTGTTAGGCAGCTATGTGGTGGTACGCAGGGTAGCTCTCGTTGGTGACGCGCTGTCACATGCGGTGTTTCCTGGTGTGGTCGCGGGGTTTATGTGGAGTGAGGATAGAAATATCTTTGTGATTTTCGGGTGTGCACTGCTGGCTGGTTTACTGGGTGTGATGATGGTGCGGGCGATCGAAAAGTCTACACGACTGAAAGCTGATGCGGCTTTGGGTATTGTATTAGCCTCCTTTTTTGCAATTGGTATTTTATGGAATTCAACGGACCAGCAGAGTGGGGTGAAGGATTTCTTGTTTGGCGATTTGGCGGTGATCTCTGCGTTAGATCTTTCTCTAATGGGAGGAGTGACTTTTGTGGTTGTGCTGTCGGTTTTTGCTTTGGTTCGTCCGTTTCAAGTGTTGAGTTTTGATGAGGGCTTTGCCGTTGGTTTGGGGTACCCTGTGAAGGTGTTGAATTTTATCTTTTTTGGATTGCTAACATTTACAGTGGTGGTGGCCTTGCAGGCCGTGGGGGTGGTGTTGGTGTCTGCGATGTTAATCACGCCGGCAGCTACTGCGTATTTGTTAAGTGATAGAATGCATCGGATGATGCTTTATGCTGTCGGGTTTGGCTGCTTTGCATGCGTTTCTGGTGGGTTAATTTCGAGTAAACTGAGTGGGATGCCTCCTGGGCCAGTGATTTCACTGATGGGAGCGTTCACTTTTGGGGTGGTGTATTTTGTGGCGCCACAGCACGGGGTGCTGGCGAAGTTGATGCGACATATACAGCAGCGTAAGCGGGTGGAGAGAGAGAATATTCTCAAAGCAATCTATAAGATGTTAGAGGATGATGACTTTACTCATGCAGGAGTAAGTCTAAAAGAACTGGCTGTCATTCGGCGGGTGACGATGGAGGAGGCCATGAAGCAAGCAGAGATGCTCGTCGAATCTAATGAGGCTACTTATGAAGAGGGGAAATCTGCAATTTATCTGACCCCAGCAGGCTGGCGCAGAGCGGCTGAGATTGTGAGGAATCACCGACTGTGGGAGCTATATTTGACGGATTTGGCGAACTATGAGGCTGATCACGTTCACGATGATGCTGAAAAGATCGAGCACATCTTAGGAGCTGATGCTGTACGGCGACTGGAGCGCGATTTGGATTTTCCAGAATTCGATCCACACGGTAAGCCGATACCATCTGTGACACGTTCGATGGAATCGAGCATTGGAAAAATGGAAGAAACAGGCTATAGAGCTAGTAAATAATTACTATGGACGAAAAACCCCAGATAAAAACAGTTCGTGTGCGTATTAGTGTGGACGAGAAAGCTAGCTCACAAAAGAAGGCGGGATTGATGCAGAACGTTCTCTCGAAGTTTGCTAAGAAGATGGGGCCACCCACTGCTAAAAATAAGAAACAGGAATAAGCGTGAGTATCTGGGAAATGCCATGGGCGTATTTTGGGATGGGAGCAGTGTGGCTGACTCTCATGTGCTTTTTTGTGGCATTGCCATGTTCTCAGCTGGGTACTTTTTTAGTGCTGAGACGAATGTCCTTAGTAGGTGACGCGATTAGTCACAGCGTGTTGCCTGGAATTGTCATCGCGTTTTTGTTTGTTGGGGATCTAGCCTCGCCGTGGTTACTGATAGGGGCTGCACTGGCTGGATTGTTAGTGACTGTGTTGATTGAGCAAATTCACCAACGTACTCGGATTAAGCAAGATTCCGCAATTGGTATAGCTTTCACTTCCTTGTTCGCTCTTGGTGTAGTCTTGATGGCGCTATTTCTTGATAAAGTCCACTTGGATCAACAATGTGTGCTAGAAGGCGCCTTGGGAGATATTTTGCATTATGACACGGTGGGGGTGTTAGGTTTGGAGGTTCCTAGTCCAGTTGTGACGATGTTTGTGGTGGCGATTGCGACTTTGTGCGTGGTTGTGCTGTTCTACAGGGTACTAATGTTGAGCTCATTTGATGCGGGGCTTGCTGCGTCATTTGGTTACAAGCCGGGTGTGGTGCACTACGCGTTGATGGCGTTTTTGTCTGTTGTTGTGGTGGCGGCTTTTCAAGCGGTGGGGGCAATTTTAGTGATTGCTTTATTAATTCTGCCGGCAGCGACTGCTTATTTATGTACGCATAGCTTGAAGAAAATGCTTTTGATTGCTGGGCTGCATGCCTTGATTTCATCAGTGGCGGGAATTTACATCCACGTCTGGACCGATGGAAGCCAAGCTGCAGCTGTGGTGGTTGCTGGTCTCGGCTTGTTCATTTTAGCTTGGTTGTTTGGGCCGGCAGATGGCGTGGTGTTAAAGGCTCTACAGCGGAGATCAGCCAAGCCTATGGAGCTGCAGAATGAAGCGAGTTAGATTGCTGCTTTAATAAAGGTCTCGGTTTTGTAGGTAGTCCTTTTCTGCGGCTGAGCGTTGTGCGTCTCTATGTTTTTCGAGTTGTTGGATTGTCTCTAATAAGATTGGTTTGTCTGCGGCTTTGATTTGAGATTTTGTGGGGTTAGTCCACGGGAATTCTTCTAGCAGCTTAATTGGGAGTTCTTGGTTGTGCCAAAGGTCGTGGTGGAGTTTAGTCACATGGAGAGCTTCGCTAGCATGCTTCGACTCAATGGTGGTGGGCGTTTCGATGCTCTGGGCGTGAGGGTTGAGCATGAATGCGGCAAAGAAAGGATTGGCGTGATTGATCTGGCGGTAGAGGCGTTTGAGACTATTGCATTGTTCATGCATCCATTGCCAAGTCGTGCGGCCAAGTAGTTCATCGTCGAGCTGATCCATTTGGTCAGGAGTCCACCATGGGATTTCTGTGCGGAAGGCGATGTAGGCTTGCGCGACTCTGCTAGAGAGTGAGTCGTCATAGCTCGAATGTGTGGCGCAGGCGTGAGCTTTGATAAAATCTTCTTGTTGGAGGTAGCTGAGAGTGAGGATTTCCCTGGCGTTACAAGGGTCAGATTCATCGAGCGGCAAGAGTTCAAGGATAGTTTCTATGGCGCTCTCGGGGTGGCCGTGGCGGTAGTAAAGTTCGCCGAGCCCGTAGAGCAGCTGGAGAAGGGTAGACGTGGTGTCTTGTTCTCGAGCGACTTCAATTCCTTTCAGATAGGTAGTTCTGGCTTGCGGGAACTTCTGGTAGGATTGTGCTAAGAGAAGCCAAGCCTCTAGGCATTTGTTACTAATTTCTAATGCTTTTTTGGCAATTTGGCGCGTGTCAGCGTGTGGGTATTTCAGGCTGTCAGTGATGAAACTATAGGCATGTTGAACTGGGTCTGTGGTGTAGAAATCGAATGTATTTGGGTCGCTCTCCATCGCTATGATTAGAGTGGGCAAAGTGAGCCCCGTGGCAAGCAGGAAGCGCGATGAAAATACTATTGAGAATTATTCTCAATAACTCTTGCTTTCGTAGGGATCAGCTTGTACCAGCGGGGGAGCAATTGAGCCAATGATTTCAAGTTTAGACATCGCAAGAACGCAACGAGGAAAGTATCGTAGCTTTCTTATAGCAACGGGGCTTAGCATTGGGCTAAGTCAAGCCGCCGAGCCAGAGAAAGTGCTGAGTCCAGCAGACGCGAGAGCGATGGTGGGCGAGTGGGTACAGGTCGAAAAGCTGATAACTGAGGAGCAAAATAATTGGGAGCGTCAGCAGGCAGCAATGTTAGATTTACTCGAGCTGTATCAGACTGAGGTTGAGTTAATCAACGAAGAGCTCGAAGCTGCGGGTGACTCGACGAGTGAGCTTGATGATAAGTCGGAGCAACTGAAGCAGCAAACTGCAGCTTATCAGAAGCAACGCGAGGTCTTGGAGTTGCAGTGTTTGAAGCACGCGAAGCGTTTCGTGGAGCTATCTCAGCGTTTTCCGCAACCTCTGCAGGATCAGATTAAGCGTGAGGTTTCTATCGTGGAGGATACTGAGAGTACCTTGCGCGAGCGTTCTATTGCTTTGTTAGATGCTCTGAAATCTGCGGGGCAGTTTAATAGAACGATTACCTATACTGACCTTGAAGAAGAAGTTGAGGGGACTACCCGCCAGTTGCGTGTTCTCTACTTGGGGCTGGGGCAAGCATTTTACGTCAGTGGAGAGAAAGCTGGTATTGGCAGGCCAGAGAAGGGCTCATGGAAATGGCAGGAAGTGCCTAATTCGAAAGCGAGTATCTCTAAGGCAATTGCTGTGTATCAAAAGACCGCACGTCCTGAACTAATTACTTTACCAGTGGAATCAAAATGAAACTAAGTGTTCTACTATTACTATTTGGGCTCGCTGTTAGTTTACAGGCTGAGGAGAAGAATGAGCATGTCATCCAACTTTCTGCGGAAGATCTGCAGGAGGACATAGATAGAGCTCTTGAGCGTCTTGCACAACAACGTGAAGAGCGTACTGAAGAGCGTGTAGCTCTCGGTGAAAAGGTGGCTAAGCTTGAGAAGCAATTGCTTGAGTTGCGTCGCAAGCGAGACATTGCGCGCTTGAGTTCAGAAGGACGCAAAGAATTGCTCTATGATCTCGAGGTGAAGAAAGCCAAGTTTGAAAAAGACTTTCACTACATGCGTGGCTTGTATCGTGACTTTGCGGTTCAGTTAGAAAACCAGCTGCAGCTAGGACAAGAAGAGGCATATCAAGAATCTATTGATCTGGCGATTGAGACTGAGTCTTCATTGATTGATCAAGCTGGAGTCGTCGATAGTGCATTGGATCGCTTAGAGTCGGTGTTAGGCGGTGAACGTCGAAGTGCTAAAGTGGTCTCGAGCGATCAGGTGATTTTAACAGGGGAGGTTCTCAATGTTGGGCCGGCTTCCTGGTTCCAACAAGAAGGTGGCTCTACAGCCGGCGTGGTCTATACTGAGAATGGTGCGTCTCGAGCTCGCTTGATTGAAAAAGAGGCTGGCAAGGTTCAGAAATTATTCAAGGGAGAGCTCGTAGAGCTCAATGTTGATGTTACGGGAGGGAAAGCGCGGGCGATTGATCAGATCCAAGGGGATTCTGGCCGGATTTTTGAGAAAGGTGGAACTTGGCTCTGGGTGATCCTTTCGATTGCGTTTGTTTCTGCCCTCTGTGGGGTGATGAAGTTGATTCAGCTGAGTAAGATTAAAGATCCGAAAAATGGTTGGGTTGCTGAGATTTTGACAGCAGTACGTGCTGGAAAGACTGAAGAAGCTGAGCAATTGGCTAAACAGGCTAAGCATCCTGTTGGTGAAGTGTTGTCAAACGCCCTAGCCTATACCTCGGCTGGAGCTGATGTGGTGGAAGAAGTCATTTATGAGCAATTGATCGGCGTGCAGTCACGCTTGCAGAAATGGTTGCCATTTATTGCCGTGACAGCTGCTACCGCGCCGCTTCTTGGTCTGCTGGGCACTGTGTCTGGAATGATTCGGATGTTTAACGTGATTACAGTGACTGGTACTGGAGACGTCAAGCCGATGGCAGGAGGTATTTCAGAAGCGCTGATCACCACGCTCTTTGGTTTGATTGTCGCGATTCCTGCGCTTATTTTACACACGATGCTTTCTCGTAAAAGTAACGGTGTGGTGCAGAATACTGAGAAGCTCGGACTGACATTCGTGAACGGACTTAGAAAACTGAACTAATGCAGTTAATGCACTCCATATTGCAAGAATGCCAAACTTTGTTAGATCAAGGCGGGGTCGTTCTATGGATCATACTCGCAGTGGGTGTGTGGCTGTACACGATGCTGTTGGCAACGTGGAGAGCGGCGGCTCCGTTATGTGATCTCATTCGCGAGGGTGTCAGTGGAGAAGATGATTCGAAGCGATTTTTGATGAATGAATATACAATTTTCCAGCTGGATAAGTTAGCTTGGGTTGATCGTCGCATTCCTGTGATTGGAGTGATGATCGGTGTTTGCACGCTTGGTGGTTTGTTAGGAACGGTGTCAGGGATGCTGGCGACGTTTGAGAATATGGCTTCAGCGAGTCAAGCGGACCCAATGCAGAAAATTGCTTCTGGAATTTCGGAAGCACTGGTCACAACGCAAGCGGGTTTGCTGGTAGCTCTGCCGGCGGCCTTCATGTTTGCTTTACTGAAGAGCAGAGTCAGTGCTGTACATGCATTGTTAGAAGAAAATTTACATGCGGATCTCGCGGTTGCGCATAGAAAGGAGACTGTATGAGACGTTTTCGTGGATTTACTCAGACTGATGAACAATCGAGTGAGATCAATATGTCTCCGTTGATCGATATTGTCTTTATCCTGTTGATTTTCTTTGTGGTGACGACGGTGTTTATTGATGATCCAGGAGTCGAAATTAACAAACCGCAGGCGAGCTCAGCTGAGCAGTTAGAGAAAGAGTCGATCTTTTTGGCAGTTACCCGTGATGGTGAAGTCTACTATGGTGGGCGCAATATCGGGGTGGAAGGTGTGACTGGGATTGTGACATCGATGCTTGGAGATGATCCAGAAATGCCAGTGATTATTCAAGGTGACGTAGAGGCGACGCATGGTCTTATCATGAAAGTAACAGATGCTGCTCAGCTCGGCGGAGCAACATCGATTTATAGCGCGACTGCAAAGTAATGAATTTGAAGAACATCCTATTCGGTACTGCGTTCACGGCTCTGTTAGTCGTTGGACTAGGAGCAACGCGCCTTATGAAAGTTGAAGAGCCGGTAGATGAGTTAGAGTTGATGGAGATTCAGCCAATAAGTTTAACTCCACCGCCAGAGCCGCCAGAGGTGGAACCCAATCAGGAGTTGACTGAAACAGCTCCTCCGCCGCCATCGTTTGCAGATTTAAGACCTAATTTGTCTATCGAGACCTTGGCTCTACCGAGTGCGGATCAGCCGGTATCTCCGGATGTGGAAGTGGATTTGTTTGCAGAAGATTTAACACCAGCCGAGTTGCCGTCGCCAGTGAAGGCGAAGCCAAAACCTAAAGTGACTAGGGCGAAGTCTACACCCAAAGCAAAGCCTCAAAAAACAAAGACTTCTATTGGAGTGGACGACTTAGATTCGACACCGCGAGTGGTACGCCTTGGACGCTTCCGTTGGCCGAGTTCAGTGAGAGACAATCAAGTGCGCGCGAAAGTGATTGTTGAGATCGGAACTGACGGTTCGGTGAAGTTACTCAGAGTGCAATCAGTTTCTCATCCAGCGTTTAAATCGATGCTCTCGAATCTTGTGCATGGCTGCCGGTTCTCGATCCCTAAATATAAAGGGAAAAGCGTGAAGGTTGCGTATGCTTGGAACTTAATTTTACAGAAACCATGATCCCTACTTTTAAAGAAAGTATTTGTTATTTGACTGCCATCGCAGGCATCGCTCCAGCTGCATTTGCTGGCGAACCATTACCCGTGTCTAAGGAATACTGGAATGATCCGAGCTTCGTTTCTTCATTTAATGGAAGTTATAAAATCAATGCACGGATCGAGCCAACAGTGAGCTCGGAACAGCGCGCTATGCTTGTACAGGTGCAAGAGCGGATGAAGAAAGGGTTGCGTGAATCAGCCTTATCGCTGTTAGTAAATAGCTCGCTCACTAAAAGTTCTGCGGCTTTGCTCTATAACCGAGGTAATATCGAGCTAGAGCTTGGTAAGTCAGAAGAGGCGATTAAAAGCTATAAGTTGGCACTCGAGAGATTCCCTTCATTTCGTCGTGCTTTTAAAAACCTTGGCACCGCGTATATCCAGTTAAGCGAGTACGATGAAGCGGAAAAGGCACTGCGTGAAGCGGTGAAGTTGGGTGAGCTCGATGGTTCGACCTTGGGCTTGTTAGGGTATTGTTATTTGCAGAATGAACAATACGCCTCCGCACTACAGGCTTATAAGATGGCTCAGCTGACTGAGCCTGATGTGATCGATTGGAAAGCGGGGCTGGCTCAATGTCTTGGAGAAGTGGGAGATGATGAAGAGGCTTTAGCGCTTTTGAAAGAAGTGGTTGAAGCTAGACCGACTGAAACAAGTTATCAGTTATTGCTGGTGAATATTCAGCTTAAATTAGAGCTTGAAGAAGACGCGATTGCTGGACTCGAGCTTTTGAGGAAACAGGGTTTGTTAGAAGGGCGCAATCTTTCCTTGCTGGCGAGTCTGTATCTTCGCGATGAAGATTTGCGCATGGCGAAGCCCGTGATTGCAGAGCTTCAGAAGTCTCTCAGTGCTGAATCTGTCGCTAGTTTTTTGAGAACTATTAATGAGGTGGTCACGATTGCCGAGTGGGAATACGCTGGGGAGTTGTTAGAGGTCGTTTCTGCTGTGGACAAGAATTCCAAAGATCAGAATACGGAGAATCGTATCAAGGCATTTGTGTTGATTCAAAAAGGTGAAGAGGGTGCTGTTGAACTTCTAGAAAAAGTGTTAGAAAGCGATCCTTTAGATGGCGAAGCTTTGCTGATGCTCGCTGGAGTCAAAGCTGGTGAGAAAGATTATGAACACGCTGCGCTTCTTTATGAGCGAGCTGAGAAAATTCCCGCAGTTCAGTATCGCGCATTAGTGGAGTCAGCTAAAGTGCTCGTCACACAGAAGCGCTATAAGTCAGCGCTCCAGCAATTGATCGCGGCACAGGAGTTACAACCTTCTGATTCTCTAGAGAAATATCTCAACGCAGTAGAGTCTCTGGCTAAGTCTTGGTGATTCGCTTGTTGCCTTCAGCGCTTTTCTGATGTGTTTGATAAGGGGAGCTGCTCTGTAGAATTGGATGCATGAGTTTGCGGCTATTGTTTGGTGGTTGTGGTTCTTCATAGCTCCTTTTGATGTATTGTGCATTACACCCTTGTTTTTCAGGCGATGTTTAACCGCCATAACCTTGCGATTGGTTTCCTTATCAAGCGCTGGATTTTTGTAGTTGTGGTGTGAAAAGTAATCGATGATTTGTGACGATTCTCCTCTTTCACATCCTGTTCATTTAGTGTAAATGACTAGATGAAATGGTTTCATTCGTTTTGTGCACTTTTGTAACATAGTAAAAAAATGTATAAAATTAAGTTGTTGTCAATTAGTTGCTATGTTACAAAAAGTCCAAGAAAGAGAAAAATGGCTCTACGAAGCTTAAAAAATTTTAATTATGAATAAAATGACAATCAAGCTGCAGGAAGCACTGCAGCAAGCACAACAAACGGCGACTCGCTCGGGGAATCCTGAGTTAAAGGACACGCATGTTTTGTTGGAGCTACTCCAGCAAGAAGGAGGTATCGTTGTCCCGATTTTAGAGAGTGCGGGCATCGACCTCGTTAAGTTAAAGGCAAGCGTGGTGAGCGCCTTGGCCTCTGAGACAAGTGTGAAGGGAAGTTCTGGTCAACCACAGCCAAGTTATGGTTTGAGAGAGACTTTGGATGAAGCGGAGCAAGCTCGCGAAAAAATGGGAGATGACTACTTGAGTGTGGAGCATTTCTTAATCGGAGCTTTAAAATCAAAAAGCCCAGCTGGGAAAATTCTTGAGGGCGCTGGGCTCACCTTAGAAGCGTTAGAGAAAGCCCTCAAAGCGGTTCGTGGTAACCAGAAAGTGACGGATGAAGACCCCGAGGGGAAATATCAGTCACTTGAGAAATATGGTACTGACTTAACAGCACGTGCGCGTGCAGGAAAGATTGATCCTGTGATTGGGCGTGACGATGAGATTCGTCGGGTTATGCAGGTACTAAGCCGCAGGACTAAAAACAACCCTGTGTTGATCGGTGATCCTGGTGTTGGTAAGACTGCGATCGTAGAAGGGCTCGCACGACGCATTGTAAGTGGGGACGTTCCTACTTCGATGCAAGGGAAGCGCCTCATTTCAATGGATATTGGGGCAATGGTTGCTGGCGCGAAGTACCGTGGAGAATTCGAAGATCGCTTAAAAGCATTTTTGAAAGAAGTGAGCGAATCAGAAGGGGAAATCATTCTCTTTATTGATGAGCTACATACAATTGTTGGAGCTGGTGGAAGTGAAGGTGCGGTAGATGCGTCAAATCTGCTCAAGCCTCAACTCGCGCGTGGTGAGTTAAGAACGATTGGTGCGACGACTCTCGACGAATACAAAAAATACATCGAAAAGGATGCTGCTCTTGAGCGTCGTTTCCAGCCTGTGAAAGTGGGTGAGCCTAGCGTCGAAGACACTATTGCGATTCTGCGTGGTTTGAAGGAACGCTATGAAGTTCACCACGGGGTGAGGATCAAGGATAGCGCGATCGTTGCAGCGGCGTCCTTGAGTGATCGGTACATTTCCGACCGTTTCTTGCCGGATAAAGCAGTCGACTTAGTCGATGAGGCTGCCTCTCGTTTGAAGATAGAGCTCGATTCTGTGCCTACAGAAATTGACCAAATCGAACGTCAAGTCATGCAGTTAGAGATGGAGCGTCAGGCACTTGAGAAAGAGTCGGACGCAGCGAGTGCAAAGCGCCTCGACAAGGTGAAGGAAGAAATGGCGAACCTAAAAGAGAAGTCTGATGGACTCATGGCTCAATGGCGTAATGAAAAGGAGGTCATTGATATTGTGAACAATGCGCAAGAGCGTATCGAGGCTCTCAAGACAGAGGCCGAACAAGCAAAACGTGACGGAGATCTCAGTAAAGCTTCTGAAATCACTTACGGTCAGATCCCAGATGCTGAAAAAGAAGCTGAAGAGGCGAAGCTTAAGCTCGATGACATTCAGAAGACTGGTCGCATACTCAATGAGGAAGTGAGCGAGGAAGACATTTCACGTGTGGTGGCAAGCTGGACAGGTATTCCGGTGAGTCGACTACAGGAAGGTGAGCGTTCTAAATTAGTCAAAATGGAATCTCGTCTAGGAAAGCGCGTGATCGGACAAAGGCAAGCAATCGATGCGGTTTCGAACGCTGTTCGTCGAGCGCGTGCTGGTTTGCAAGATGAAGATCGCCCGATCGGTTCCTTCTTATTCCTCGGGCCAACAGGTGTAGGTAAGACAGAGTTGTCTAAGGCTCTAGCGGAGTTTCTGTTTGATGACGAACAGGCGATGGTACGTATCGATATGTCTGAGTACATGGAGAAACATGCCGTATCTCGCTTGATTGGAGCGCCTCCAGGATATGTGGGTTATGATGAAGGTGGACAGCTTTCTGAACACGTGCGTCGTAAACCATACAGTGTGGTGCTGTTCGACGAGGTTGAGAAAGCTCATCCAGATGTCTTCAATGTTCTGCTTCAGGTCTTAGATGATGGTCGGATTACAGATGGCCAAGGTCGTACCGTTGATTTTCGCAATACGGTGTTAATTATGACATCGAATATCGGAAGTCAGTATATCATGGATGAAAGCAATGCTGAGCAGCGTGAGGCAAAAGTGAACGAAGCTCTTCGTGCGCATTTTAGGCCTGAATTTCTCAACCGGATCGATGAGACGATCATCTTTGATCGACTTGATAAAGAGGAACTCGGCAGCATCATTGGTCTTCAGTTAGATCGGGTTTGTGAACGTCTAGGTAAACAAGGGCTCAAGCTGGAGTTAAGCAATGCCGTGAGGGATTACATAGCTGAGCAGGGCTACGATCCGACTTATGGGGCTCGACCACTCAAGCGTGCAATTCAGAAGTATTTGTTAGATCCTCTGAGTTTGGACGTGCTCGATGGAAAATTCGCTGAAGGTGATACGATCACTGCAGAGTTAGATAGTTCTAACAAGGTGGTATTCAGTAAAGCGTAATACCTTTGAAAGCAAAAGGCCGCATCGGACTTCCGGTGCGGCCTTTTTTTTGAGTGATGAAAAATTTTATTCGCTGAGCTCGTCTTCTTTATGGGCCTTGTCGTTACCGTAGTAACTTTTAATGTAGCCGTATTCGGTCATGGTGTCTTCCCAAGAGGCAAGCTGCTGAGCGTTTGCGGAGTAGACGCGGCGTCCTTTATTAAGCCAGTTTAGGCCTTCAGTGTCGTTGTCTTCAGCATAGTTAATCGCAGCATTAGCATAGTAGTAATACGGGGAATCGTCCGTATAGTCGTAGCGCTGAGACATTTCCTTGGCCGTAGCGGTGTGTTGCTTGCGCTCTTCTTCAGAAAGTGAGGAGTCTTTGCCGAGAGCAATCTCACAGAGCATAATTTTAAATTCTACGAGGCGTCGCATTTGCGTGGCGTTTTCCGGAGCAAGCTCGAGAGTGTCTTTAAATCCTTGGAGGGACTCTTTCCATTTCTCGGCAACAAACGCAACTTCGGCGATGTTGAACATGACGTTGAATGATGGGCCGGTGATAGCTTTCGAGAGTTCGAATTGTTCAGTAGCTTTACCAAAATCGCGAAGTTCTACGTAACACGCTCCACGGAGGTTTATGGTTTGAGGGTCGTCAGGGAAGATTTCGATAAGCTCGCGTGAAGCTTCAAGGGCTTCAAAAATACGTTTATTTTGGAAAAGTACGCTTGCTTCGTTACGCTTTTTAAGGAATTCGACACGTGTCTCTTCTGGCAAGTTACTGAAGGCGTCAATGACTTCTTGGTAGCGTGAGTCGACTTGTGCTTTATCACTCGGTGCGTCAGCAGCTTTTCCGAGTTCTGGAGAGGAACCAATTCCTTCAACTGAAGTGGTGTCTTGTGCGAAAAGTAGTGGGTAGCTCAGGAGTAATGCTGTTGTGATAGCAATTTTTTTCATTCTTTAGGAATTTAGTTTCGTTTATTAGAGGCTGAATTTGTGTGAAATCAAGAAGCTACTTTGTATAGAGCTTATTTTCTTTGATATAGTTGGCGACTTTAGGGTGAAGCCAGCGCATGGGGCGATTTTTCTGAGCATCGTTTCTAACAGCAGTGGCTGAGGCTGGGTGTTGGCCGGAGAGGGGCAGAGATTGGAAGCCGTCGAGTGATAGTAGAGGCTCGGTGCGATGGAAGACGATGATCTGAAGTAGTTGTGCAAAATGTTCAGCACGGTTCCAGCGCGGTAGGGCATTCCATTGATCGGTTCCCATGAGCCAGAATAGTTCTGCATCTGGATAGAGTGCTTTAAAATGCTCAGCCGTGCGCCACGAGTAGGATAGAGTCGGAGCGGTGAGATCGTAGTCGCTTACTTCTGCCCATGGAAGTTCGGCAGTGGCTAGTTTACACATTTTAAGACGGTGAGCATCAGAAGCGGTTTCGATGTCTAACTTATGAGGCGATTGTCTGCAGGGTAGAAAAATGACTTTGTCGAGGGAAAGTGAGAGCTTAGCCTGAAGTGCGATGTAGGTGTGGCCAAGATGGATGGGGTCGAATGTGCCGCCAATGAGACAGATTTTTGTTTGCGGAGTTTCCATCGTACTTCTATGGGAAGGCATGCAATTTTTTACCTGCTTCTGGACTGCACTCAAGCTTGGACTGACTTCATTTGGCGGTCCCGTGGCACATTTGGGGTATTTTAGAGAGACCTATGTTGTAAAAAAGGGCTGGATCAGTGAAGAGCGATTTGCTGAGCTGTTAGCATTATGCCAATTCTTGCCAGGGCCTGCGAGCAGTCAATTTGGCGCGGCGATTGGTTACGAAAAAGGTGGCTGGTCTGGGGCTTTAGCTGCGTGGATTGGGTTTACCTTACCCTCAGCGGTATTGATGATTTTGTTAGCGATTGGGCTGCAACCGATTTCAGATGTGTTAGGTGTGGGGTGGATTCACGGACTGAAGCTGGCAGCTGTGGCGATTGTGGCCATCGCCGTGATGGGCATGAAAAAGAAACTCTGCACGATGCCAACGCATCATGTGATCGCTTTGTTGTCTCTATTGCTTCTAGTGATTTTTCATCAAGCATGGTTGCAGCCATTGGTGATCCTCATTGGCGGTGTGGTGGGAGCGTGGTGTTTTGCGGATTATCGGGATTATCAAGAGCATTTAGCTGAGAAAAGGGGACGTTTACCGATCCTAAGTGTGGTTGCACTTGGGCTCTTCATTGCTAGTTTAGCAGTTCTTCCTGTGATGCAAAAAATGGGGGGAGGTGCTGAAGCTACTGCTGGTTTATTACGTGCTGGATCGTTGGTGTTTGGTGGGGGGCACGTTGTTTTGCCATTGCTGGAATCGAGTTATGTGGCTGAGGGCTTGGTGACACAGGATGAATTTCTTGCTGGATATGGAGCCGCCCAGGCGGTACCCGGGCCGATGTTTACTCTGGGTTCTTATTTGGGAGCGGCCACTGGAATTGGAGGAAATGTTTGGTTGGGTGGACTGATAGGAACGGTGGCGATATTTGCTCCCGGCATGTTTTTATTAGCTTGTGGAGTGCCTCTGTGGAATTGGTTGAAGGGAATGCCAAGGGCTCGCGGGGCGGTGAGTGGGGCGAATGCTGCGGTAGTGGGATTACTTGGCGCTGCTCTGCTACAGATGTTTACTTATGTCTTAGGCTCCGATACGAAGATGACCGCGATCAACGTATTGGTCGTTGTGGTGCTTTTCTATTTTCATGGGTTTAGGAAAACGCCTGCTTGGTTGATTGTGTTATCGGCCGGTGTGGTGGGGGCGGCACTGTTGCATTAGATGTCTAGAAATGGGTGAATGGATTTAGTATCATTTAGTTCTGCCCATATTTCAGAGAAATATGTATACTTATCAGACACAAGATTATGCAATATTTCTACGACCTGTCTCTTTTGGATGTGCAGAACGCGCTCAGCCACTGTCTTCGTACTCTCTACCAAGAGTGTGAGTGTTCTGGCTGCGCTGAGAATGGCATCAAAGACGTTTACTGTATTGAAATTGATCTCACTGAATACGCTGCATTCCACGATGGTGTGCATGATTACGCCTTGATGTTTTTTGAGAAGAGCTGGAACGACCGAGTGTGGAAAATGAAGTTGTTCGAGAAACGGCGGGACTTAAGAGCGATCACCACACGAGTGCTGCTCAGTACAAAAGCAACGAACAATCCGCCACACGATCACCATTTATTTACTTCCTCAAATCGTTATATTGATTTTGCCAATTACAAACAACAAGCCTTTAGCAAGGATGTTCCATCTTCGTTCATCCATTTATTTAACCAAAGGTTTGTTGGCTACTTGATGCGCAGTGAGAGAAGCTTTGAAGATGTCCACCGCATGTTCAATGTGTGCCGCTTAGAAGATGTGCTTCCACACGATGAGCAACATAAAGAATGTGAACATTATGCTGCGTACTGCATGAGTGCTTGATTTTTAGCTGTGCGTGCAGTCATTTTTTTTGAGCGAGGAAATGTAGGAAAATCTGTTTGGCGTATTCCGTATGTATGATTAGGTATTGCACCATTGGCTCTACAACTGAGCTGGACTAAGTGATGAGTGAAATACGGTTAGATAAGGTTCTGGAGTATGTGTATGAGCACATTCCAATTACTGAGCACTTAGATGCAAGATTGCGAAAGTATGATGGTGAAATGTTGGAAGTTACCGCTTCGCTAGAGGCAAATATTAATCATCGGAATTCGGCCTTTGGGGGGAGCATGTCGGCGATTGGCATTCTCTCCGGCTGGGCATTACTCTTCATCAAAATGCGTGAGCTGGGGTTAAAAAATAAGTTGGTGATTCAGAGTTCTCAATTTCAATTTCTAGAGCCAGTAGTGACCGACTTTGTGGCAATCAGTGCTTTGCCAGAAGCTAAGGATTACCAACGTTTCCTGAAGATTCTGGAACGAAAGGGCAAGGCGCGTATTCGCATTGATTCCTCAGTTTATGACCACAGTGGCAAGCTTTGTGGAACACATACAGGTGAGTATGTAGCTATTCTTTTGTGATGGTGTAAAGATCTGTGGGTTAAATGGCTATAGAGTTGAGAGAAGTTCGTGCATTTTTGAAACCAAAAAATGGTTGCACAGGTGAGGATGCCAGTTAGCTTGCGCGTCCGCGATTATGGAGAGAGTACAAATTATTCCTGGGCAAAGATGGGTAAGTGATTCCGAACCAGAAATGGGCTTAGGAATGATTCTCAAAGTGGAGCACTCCACTGTAGAAATTCTATTCCCTGCGGCTGAGGAAACGCGTTGTTATGCGCGCGAGAGCGCTCCATTACGCCGTGTCATTTTCAAGAAAGGTGAGGTCATTCTGACGCATGAAGACGAAGAGTTTACCGTGAATGCTATTAAGGAATCGGCTGGGCTTGTGACTTATCTCTGTGAGGGAGATTCTGAGATTCCAGAGGCGATGCTCTCGGATAATACGGGCTTCAATAAGCCTCAGGATCGTTTGTTTGGGGCACAAGTGGATGACAACACTGTGTTCAGATTGAGAGCAGAAGCTCTCTATCGGCAACATCAGATCCGTAAGTCGTCATTGCGTGGCTACATCGGAGGTCGGACCGACTTGCTTTCTCATCAGATCTCGATTGTGAATGAGGTTTCAAAGCGCCTTATGCCGCGGGTGCTATTAGCGGATGAAGTGGGGCTCGGCAAAACGATTGAAGCGTGTATGATAATGCATCGCTTGCACCTAACTGGGAGAGCGGATCGCGTGCTCATTTTATTGCCAGAGCCGTTGATTAACCAGTGGTTTGTCGAGTTGTTGCGTCGTTTTCATATGATGTTCAGCTTGTTTGATGAGGAACGTTGCGCTGCCATACAAGAGAATGATCCGGAGTGTAATCCATTTCTCGATAGCCAGCTGGTCATCGCCAGTGTCGACTTTTTGGCGTACAGTGAAGAGCGAGCAGAACAGGCGCGTGAAGCGGGATGGGATTTATTGATTGTCGACGAAGCGCACCACCTGGAGTGGAACACTGAGGAGATGAGCTGGGAATATGCTCTAGTGGAATCCTTTGCTTGGATTGTTGATAGTTTACTTCTTCTTACTGCGACTCCGCAGCAGCTCGGCGTTGTTGGGCATTTCGCTCGACTTCGTTTGTTAGATCCTGAGCGTTTTTGTGATCTTGACGCCTTTATTGCAGAATCTGAGAAGTACGGAGAAGTGGCACAGATTGTTGAACAGATTGAGGCAGGTGAGAATGTACAGCTTGGAGAGAGCTATTCTGAGCGCGTGCAGGAAGAAGCCACGGCCTATGCCAAGGGAGAAAATGGTAGCCAGGAACGACTCATCGAGGCATTGTTAGATGGTTTTGGAACTGGCCGCGTGATGTTCAGAAACACACGAGATAATCTTACTGGGTTTCCCGAACGAAAGGTCCAATTGAATGGTCTTATTGGTGAGAATACAGAAGAGAAAATCGAATGGCTGGTGAATTTGCTAGGTAAGTTAGGCGATGAGAAGGTTTTGTTGATTTGTCAAACCAAGGAATTGGTAGAAGAAATTTCAGAAGGTGTACTCGATCAAGTTCAAATCAATCTAGCGCATTTCCATGAGGATCTCAGTCTCAATCAACGAGATCGTAATGCCGCGTATTTCGCAGAGAAAGATGGTGCTCAGCTCTTGTTGTGTTCTGAAATCGGTAGCGAGGGTCGCAATTTTCAGTTCGCTCATCACCTTATTTTATTTGATCTACCAGAAGATCCAGAATTACTGGAACAGCGCATTGGTCGTCTTGATCGAATTGGCCAAAAGGAGACGATTCAAATTTACGTGCCGTACTTGGTAGAGTCGGCTGAAGAAGTTTGGGCGAAATATTACCACGAAGGCTTGAACGCCTTTGAGCAAAATGTGCATGGAGTGACAGACGTTTTCCAGCAGACTAGCGAAGCGCTCTACGTCCTCACTGAAGAGTACGATGTAGCAGCTTTGGCAGATTTAATTCAGAATACTCAAAGCATCAAAGCTTCTGTTGGCGAAAAGCTTTCTGAAGGTTATGATAGATTATTAGAGCTCAATTCTCATAAGCCTGAATTGGCAAAGCAAGTGATTAAGGAAATTGAGAAAGCTGATAAAGATGAGCATTTCGAGGACTTTTTACTCCGTATGTTAGATCAGTTCGGGGTGGAAGTGGAGGATTTGGATGATCGCAACTATCTGCTAAAACCGGGCAAGATCACAACGGATGCATTTCCTGAAATTCCTGATGAGGGGATGAGTATCACTTTCGATCGCAAAGTGGCTCTTAGCCGTGAGGATCTGCAATTCATGAGTGTAGATCACCCAATCGCGCGAGCATGTTTTGATATTATGCTCGGTTCTGAAGTTGGCAATTCTTCGTTTGGGGTGTGGGAGGCACCTGGGGAGAAAATGATTTTCCTCGAGAGTTATTTTGTAGTCGAGTCGCTTGCTCCGAGTTACTTGCACATTGATCGGTTTTTGCCAGCTACTCCGATCCGAGTAGCTGTCGACCATGAAGGAAAGGATTGGAGTAATGATAAATCACTAGTGCAAGCGAAGCTTCGTAAAGGTGGTGTGCGTAAATTGCTGGATAAGCCGGTGGTGAAAACGACTATTCTGCCTAAAATGCTCGAACAGCTTGAAGAGTTGGCAAAGAAAGAGATGGTTGGAATCGTTGCCAAAGCAAAACGTGAAATGCGTAAGCAGCTGAAGGCTGAGATCGTGAGATTACAGAGTCTAGCGCAAGAAAATCCACAGATTAGCCCTGAAGAGATCGCTATGCTTGAGGAGCATCGTGATCAACTGGAGGAAGCGATTGTTTCGGCACGCTTGCGACCTGATGCTGTTCGAATGATCTGGAAGGAAACTGCTCTTCAGTAGAGGGAGAGCGTTTTTTTTGAAATGGCTGGGATTCCAAAAAAATACCGGCCTAGTGAGTCAGGAGCGAAGTGTCACTGCAATGCGCTGTGGTGGATAGCGGATTCGCTTTTCATTAGAGAGTGGTGACAGATCTGTTGCTTGTGAATAACTGGTTGCGTTTTTAGGAATTTCCTACACTTTGGTAACTCTGACAAGGGATGGTGCAATCGAAGGAAAAGCTTATAGGTGTAGTAGCAGCGGTGATGATTCACTTGTTGTTGGCTGTAGCTTTGACTCAAGAAGCGATCATCAAATGGTTATTTCCGAAGCCAAAGAGCGAACAAGCTGCAGAGGTTAAAGATAAAGCGAAGACTGTCGTAAGTTTTCGCATAGCACCGAAACCTAAAGTTAAGCCTGAGCCGATTCCTGAAACTAAGGTAGAAGAGCCAACTCCGGAGCCTGAGCCGTCTGAGTCTCAGTTTATGCGTACGGCGGAGAACCAGCTTAAAGGGAAACCAAAGAACACTCGATTTTATGGAAACCGCGATACACTGGCTCAAAGTAATGCGGATACTGATGCTAACGCACCTGAACGAGCTTCAGTGAAAGGAGAGAAACGTGAGTATGAGAATGCTACGGCGTCTGAATATAAGGAAGGCTCGATCGAGCATGAGAATCCTGGAAGTCCAGAAATCCCGCCGATGCCAAAGGAGATGACTTCACCGCCTAGCCCCGAAGCGGAAATAGAAGTGGCACAGGAAAAAAGTGATGGACTCATTTCTGCTCCAGATGCAGGCAAGCCTCTAGCGGGTTCGAATATTCCTTTAGTGGACTACATGGAGACTGTTAAAAAGTTGCCTTCACAAGTCCGGACTAAAGAAACCAATGATAAGATTGATCTAGCAGATAAGGGGAAAGCGAAGACTGGCAGACAAGAGGAAAATAAAGAAGTCACTAAGGCGGAAGATCAAGCGAAGCCACGCAAAGACACAGCCCGACCATCGAGCCAAAGCACCGAATCTGGATTTACGCCCTTATCAAAAGCGACTGAGATGGTCGGTTCCATTACGCGTAGAGGAAGTATTTCATCCAACGATGTGGAAGGTACTCCCTTGGGTAAATATACTCAGAAAGTCCAGAATGCGATCGCGGCTGAGTGGACGCGTAGACTTGGACAACATCGCGATCTTGTACTCCCCGGGAGTATTCGTATTCGTTGGTATGTGTATGACGATGGCAAAGTGAAGATTGACCCTTACCACGTGTACAAAAAAAATGGATCGGAGATTCAGTTTGGCATCACATTTCAATCAATAACCTCTGCAAAAATTCCTAAAATGCCAGCTGATCTCAAGCGCGATCTGAATGGCGATCCGATCTCCATGGTCATTAACTTTCATTTCTAACAAACAACCTTCTTATGCATTTAACTATCCTCGCAACAGCATTAGCCTCTAGCATGGCAAAGATTGCTGAATTTTATGATAAAGGCGGCATCATTATGTACGCATTGACGTTTTGTTCTATACTCACTCTGGCTGTGATCATTTTTAAAGCATTGAGCCTGTCGAGAAAGAAGGTGCTACCTAACGGTATGCAGCAGACTATTAACCATTTCGTGCAGAACTCGAATGACACGGCAGCTGAGCAACTAGCGCTGGAAGCTAGCAAAGGGGAGTCCGTTTTAGCACGTTTGTCACAAACTGTGGTGAACCGTAGTCAAAGTAGTGGGCAGAAAATCCGAGATGCAGTGCAAGCCAAGGCTCATGAGGAGATAGTTAAACTACAAGGCGGGATTCAAGTGCTCGACGTAGTGATCGTGGTTTCTCCGCTACTTGGTCTGTTAGGTACGGCAAGTGGTATCACTACGGTGTTTGACGGTCTTAGCTCTTTAGAAGATGTAAAAATGAACATCATGGCTGCAGGTGTGGCAGAAGCGCTTTCGACGACGATTGCAGGTTTGGCGGTCGCTGTCCCTGCGGTGATTGGCCACAGTTTTTTCAATCGCAAGATCGAGACCTACGCTTCTCAGTTAGAAGTGACTTGTGATGATTTGGTCAATGCAGTGACTGAAAGGCAAGATAAGGCTGCATAACTCAAAAGAATACCTTTATGCAGTTTTATCGCCCTAGAAAACCCATTCCAGCGATACCGATCGTTTCATTGATCGATATTCTGGTGATTCTTTTGATCTTCTTCATCGTGACGATGCAGCCGAAGCAGAAGCGCACGATTTTAGACATTGAGATGCCAGTGGTTGGGGAAATGCCTACTGAGCAAGTTGTCGATGTGCGCACCGTGTTGGCGATTGATAAAGAAGGACTCATCACCCTCGATAGTGTACAGGTGCATGAGAAAATGTTAGTCGACTATTTAAAAACAATCAAAGAGGAGAACCGTAAGCTCGAACTCGAGATGGATAAGCAGGTGCGACTCGAGCAAATGATTATGATCTCAGAGGCATTGACCCAAGCTGGCTTTGAGGCTAACTTGCCGACCCGCGTACGCGATTCCAAGCAAACAACAGACTCATGATTTTAGATATTGTCCAATTCGGCGAACCCGTCCTCCGTAACAAATGCCAGCCCGTCGAGAAGGTCGATGCCGAGCTTGAAAAGTTCGTGCAGGACATGATCGAGACGATGAAGGATGCTGAAGGAGTTGGTTTAGCGGCTCCTCAAGTGGGTGCTGACATTCGCTTGGCCATTGTCGATACATCACACGACCCTGACTGTGTGAGCTTCTTCAAGGTGAATGGAGAAGATGCCAAAATGGAAGACTACATGCCTCTCATTTTCATCAATCCAGAGCTCGAATTTACCGGCCCGCAGGAAACTGACATGGAGGGTTGTCTCTCGATTCAAGAGATTCGTGCCAAAGTGAAGCGCAAATCGATTGTGAAGGCGCACTTGCCTCAGTTAGACGGTTCAGTGTTAGAAATTGAAACCGATGGCCTTTGTTCGCGTGCGATTCAGCATGAGGTCGATCATCTCAATGGGATCCTTTTCATCGATCGTATTAGTTCGACTACCAAGACGCGCCTTAGACGTAAATTGAAGGAACTCTCAGAAACTAAATGGGAATACCCATCTCAGCAAAAAGAGAAATAGCCATTTTCTAACAGTAAGCTCTCTAAACGTCTCGCGCCATATTGGTTCGAGACGTTTTTTGTTTTCGTGCGACTAGCTGCTGAGGGAAAGTGGTTATTGTTAGGAATTAATACGGAGTGAAAAATAGTATGGACGAATTTAATAAAGATTTTTAAGGTATAAGGTTGCCAATCGAGCCAGCTAGGGGCAAGCTGCTCTACATGCATCCTGAGGTAGCACCACTCGTAGAAGCTGGTCGGATTTCTGAAGAAATCGGAACACGATTATCACAACTCGCACCTGGCAATTATTGTCTCCACAAAAGCTGGGGAGCGGGAAAAGTCCTCGACTGGGACATCCGTGGCGGAAAGATTACCATTAATTTTGAAAAGAATGAGGATGCCACAATGGGGCTCCAACTCGCCATTTCAAAGACTGAACAACTGGATGCGGATCACTTCCGTGCACAGAAGTTAGAAGCGATGGATGAACTTCGTGAACTTGCAAGTTCTGACCCTGTTGAACTTGTTCGGAGAACACTGAAATCTAATGGAGGTACGATGAAAATCGACCAGTTAGAACGTGAACTCATCGGTTCAGTCGTTCCTGAAGAAAATTATAAAAAGTGGTGGGACGGAGCGAAGAAAGTTCTTCGTGAAAGCCGCGCCGCTATCGTCCCGACGAAACGTACGGAACCACTCGTTCTCCGCGATGAAAACATTTCTCCAGCTGACTCACTTCTTCAAGACTTTGAAGCAGCCCGTGATTTTAAAGCAAAAGCGCGTGCGCTTGAGGCTATCATTAAGGATTTTAAACACTTTAAGGACAATGCTGAAGCGCAAGAAGCGATCAATAAGAGTATCGATGAATCTGTACGTAAGGGGATGAAGCTGCATCTAGGTCAGGCTCTCGATCTGTTAGTTGGGCGCGATGAATTGATGGCAGCATCGGATATCATTGAGCTCGATGCTTCGGCTCTCCGCGTTTCTGATATTATTGCAAACGAAGGCACGAAAATTGGTGAAGAACTCGGCTCATTGCCAGCTGCGCGTCAGCGTATGGTGTTTGAAGCCTATCCAGCGGCTTATGGCGATGCTTGGGTAAAAGAGCTACTTGCTATTTTTGACACTGTAGGACCGCGTGGTCTTGCTGAAATTGCAAAACTCCTTATCGAGGAAAGTAAGAGTTCTGAGCTATTTGAATTTTTAAGAAAACACATTGGTGGCCGTACATTGGGAGCTGATTCTCTTCTATGGGTATGTCGCGAGCGCAAAAAATCCGCAGAGCCAGTTTTCGACGTGGAAGTAGGGAATGCTATTCTTAGCCTTCTTGAGCGCGACGTCATGGATGACGGACCTCGCAAGAGCAGCCGACTTCAATCCTATTTCATGGAAGATCGCGGACTTATTGCGGATTTACTTGAAGGTGCCGATAATAATGAAGTGCGCAACTTTGCACGTAAGCTTCACCAATCACAAATTTTCCCAGAGCTTGATCGTAAATCTCTGATGGCTCGCGTGATTAAAGCGAATCCACAAAGCCAAGAGCTAGTTAATAGCGATGGTGCAGAGAAGAAAACCGATAGTGTTATCTCCTCATGGGATAGTATTGCGAAGCGCAAGGAAGATCTCGAAGACCTCATCTCAAATCAAATTCCACAGAACCGCGAAGACATCAAGATCGCACGTTCTTATGGTGACTTGCGTGAGAATGCGGAATATCACATGGCTAAGGATCACCAAAAGGTTCTCATGCGTCGTCAAGCAGATACAGAAGCAGCATTGGCTTCAGTTCAAGGTACTGACTTTAGTAATGTAAATACAGATGAGGTTAATATCGGTACGGTAATTGCTTTCGAAGATGCTGATGGGAATTCCGTCACATACACCGTTCTCGGTGCTTGGGACTCCGATACAGACAATAACGTGATTTCCTATCTCTCAGAACTAGGTAACAGCATGCTCGGACTCAAAGTCGGAGATAGCGTGAAGGTTCAGAATGTAGAGATGAAAGTCACTTCGATCGAAGCATACAACAAAGGCTAACAATTTTATAGGAATGCATAGAGTGCGTTCCTTTCTTGAACATAAACTCAAGAAACCAACATGAGCTCTTCACCACATCTGAGCTCAAAACAGAACTAACAAAATGGAATTCACAGCAATTGAAGATATACGCGGACGCGAAATCATTGACTCCCGTGGTAACCCAACTGTCGAAGTTGATGTTACCCTCGCAGACGGTTCATTTGGCCGAGCAGCAGTACCTAGTGGAGCATCCACAGGTGAACACGAAGCTTGCGAGCTTCGCGATGGAGATAAAAGCCGTTACCTCGGCAAAGGCGTTGCGAACGCAGTAGCTAATGTGAACGAGAAAATCGCTCCTGAGCTTATTGGTCTCGACGCTACAGATCAGGCACTCATCGATCGTACGATGCTCGAGCTAGACGGAACCAAGAACAAGACCAACCTCGGTGCTAACGCAATTCTTGGTGTATCACTAGCAGTAGCTCACGCTGCGGCAGCATCTTGTGACCTTCCGCTCTTCAAATACCTCGGTGGACCTAACGCTAAAGTACTTCCAGTGCCGATGATGAACATCGTCAATGGCGGCTCGCATTCGGATGCACCGATCGCGTTCCAGGAATTTATGATTCGCCCAGTTGGAGCTCCAACATTTAAAGATGCAGTTCGCATGGGTGCAGAGATTTTTCACGCACTTAAGAAAGTGCTTCACGACCGCGGTCTCAGTACTGCAGTGGGTGATGAAGGTGGATTTGCTCCAACATTTGATGGTACTTACGATGCTCTCGATACAGTTTCTAAAGCTGTTGAGAATGCCGGATACAAGCTCGGTGAAGAAGTTACATTTGCACTCGACTGTGCGGCATCTGAATTCTTTGAAGATGGGGTTTACAACTATGCGAAGTTCGAAGGCGAAGGTGGTCAGAAACTTACCTCCGATGAGCAGGCTGCATTCCTTGCTGAACTTTGTGAAAAATACCCAATTGACTCAATCGAAGACGGTTGTGATGAGAATGACTGGGACGGCTGGAAAGCGCTTACTGACAAAGTTGGTGACAAGGTACAGCTGGTAGGTGACGATCTTTTCGTAACTAATGTTGAGTTCCTCCAGAAGGGAATCGACCTCGGAGTTGCGAATTCCATCCTTATCAAGGTGAACCAAATCGGTACACTTACTGAGACATTCGACGCTATTGAGCTAGGTAAAGTGAATGGTTATAATTCTGTTATTTCTCACCGCTCTGGTGAAACAGAAGATAATACTATTGCTGATATTGCAGTAGCGACCAACGCTGGTCAGATCAAAACTGGCTCAATGAGCCGTTCAGACAGGATTGCTAAGTACAACCAACTTCTTCGTATTGAAGAAAAGCTTGGTGCTAATGCAATCTATGCTGGCACTCTCTAAGGGTTTCTGTTAAGAAAACTTAGAAACAAATTTTCCTCATGATCTAAAATGGTCATGAGGAATTCTGTGTTTAATTAGAGTCGGATAGAGCTCTTTAGATTACAGAATACAATTCCATGAAAATGGCAAGAAAACAGACATCGAGAATTCGCAGACGATCTTATGCAGATGATCGCATGATGTCGCGGACACTTTTCTTGAAACGTCTCAATGTTTTTGCTTTTTATTTACTGCTAATTATCGCCTGTGGCGGTGTAATTGCAAAGTGTCTTCCAGAGTTTCGTAAGTTACAAAATGCAGAAGAGGAGCTGGCTTTAGTGCAAGCAAATGAAGCAGCCATCAATGCACAGTATGATCAACAGCTGCGAGAATATAGAGCGCTCGAGCAAGACCCTTACTATCTAGAAATTTACGGAAGAGATAGGTTAGATTTGCACAAAGAAGGCGAGCGTGTGTTTCGATTCTCTCGTGAGCGGATGCCATGAGTATATGCTTATTCTTCTAGCAGATAGTCGTGACAATCTTCTGCCAATTCGAGAGCACAGTCGATTAACGCTAGATGACTGTAGGCTTGTGGGAAGTTTCCAAGGTGTCTTTTTGTGACAAAGTCTAGATCTTCTCCATAGAGGCCTTTTGGATTAGCGTAGGATAAGAGTGTTTGGAATCTCTCATAAGCTTCTTTTCTTTTACCTGATCTCGCTAGAGCTTTTACCATCCAGAAAGAGCATACAGTAAATGCACTGGAGGGTTCACCGAAGTCATCTTGATTGCGATAACGGTACATGAGGCCGTCTCGACAGAGTTCTTTTTCGCTTTGTTCGACAGTGGATACAAAGCGAGAATCGGTGGGTGAAAGGAATCCATAATCAGCCATAAGCAAATTTGCGGAGTCTAAATCACTACGGCCGTAAGCTTGCGTAAAAGCTTGTTTTTCTTCGTTCCATCCTTTGGTGCACACATCGTGATGGATCTGGTCACGCAGTGGTTTGTGTTTATCCGCCCAGTTGTTTTTCTTTAGGATTTCGGCTACTTTGATAGCTCTATCAACAGCTACCCAACATAGGACTTTCGAAAATACGAAGTGGCGTTCCTCTCCACGAATTTCCCAAATGCCTCGGTCGGGTTCTTGCCAAAATTCTTCGACAGTTTTGACGATAGATCTAACGCGTGTCCAAACTCTATCGAGAGCTTCTGGAGCGGGGTGGCGATCAGCTATTTTTTGTTGCTTCAGGTCTTTATAAATAAGATCCATCAAAATGCCGTAAATGTCGTGTTGTTTCTGATGGTAGGCTGCATTACCAATTCTAACAGGAGCTGAATCGTGGTAACCGCTGAAGTGGTCGAGGGTTTCCTCGGTGAGTTTACGTTCTCCGCGGATACCGTACATGATCTGTAGGGAGTCATCTTTGGTGGGAACGGTTTGCATTACCCAGTTGATAAAACTTTCAGCCATTGCTGGGTGTCCAATTCGATGGAGAATATCGACTGTCATTGACCCATCACGGATCCAACAAAATCTGTAATCCCAGTTTCGGACTTCGCCGATAGTCTCGGGAAGTGAAGTGGTGGCTGCAGCTAACACGGCACCAGTCGGAGCGAATTGAAGCATTTTCAGAGTGATGGCGCTGCGGATGATCTCTTCAGCATAGCATTCGCAGCGATGTGTCCGAGCAGTCCACAAGAGCCAATAGGAGCGAGTTCTTTGGAGTTTTAGCTCAACGCGTTCAGTGTCAGGTGGAATGACTTTGTCATGGTAGCTGAGAAGCAAGAAGCGTTGCTTCTCAAGCTTGAATGGCTGCTGTTCAAGGATGCACTCTGAGTTGATGTCTGAGTAAAGGTAACAAGATTCGTAGATTGTTTTATCGTGTTCACGTCCAGTAGTTGTACTTTTGATGCGGCCTGGGCCGAATACGAATGATTCAGTATCGAATTTCGCATAATCTAACTTCGGGTCATATTCTACGATTACCTCTGGAGTTCCAGAGAGTGGTCGGAGGACGCGAATAATATCACTTGAGACATCGTCTCTAGCTCCAGCACGTCCATCCCAGGTGTAGCGTGGCATGAAGTCTATTACTTCGAAGCTGCCAGTTGAGCCTTCAAAAGTAGTGACGAGGATACCTGTATTTTTTTCGTAAGCTTGTTTCGTGGCTTTACCATTTGGCATTTTAACTCTGAATTTTCCGCCTTTATTTTTATCAAGGATGGAGGCAAAAATTGTTCCAGAGTCGAAGTCTGGCATACAGGAGAAGACGATAGTAGAGTCGTCATCGACAATGGCACAGGTGCGACCATTGCCAATGATACCGTGATTGTAGTTCAAGTCGTTGTGAGACATCTGAATGTGATAAGAAATGTTAAGGTTAGAGGGTATGGCGCTCGCTAACTAGAGATTCTAGCAGATTTCGTAAACCTTGGATAGTAGTTCGTTGGTTTGCTCTAGTATCACCTTCACCAATTTTAAGTGAATGAAGCACTGAGTTTTCAAAGGTTGGACATGCGAACATAGTTTCGTCAGTAACATCATCGCCTGCAGTCACTGCGATTCTGGGGTGCCAGAGTTGCAGCATTCTCTCTACAGCCACGCCTTTGTTAACGAGCTGGCTAGCGACTTCGATAATCTTTTGGCCATGGTGGACTGAGACAGGGAGCGAGGCAGTTGTGGAAGTGAGTTCGGAGAGTAATCCTTTAGCCCGCCAGAGTGCAAATTCTGGGTCGGCTTGACGGTAGTGCCATACCAGTGCTGAGTTTTTTTCTTCTACTTCGGAGCCAGGTGTTAGGGCTGTAGCTGCTTCCAAATGAGGGAGAACAGTTTCTTTCCACGTCGTGTCTACATGTTCATTAAGTAGCTCCCAGTCATCCATATCTCTGAGTTTCCAATAAAATCCATGTTCAGCAACTAGGTGAAGTGGGAGATCTCCAAGATGCTTTTCCATAAATGCTCGGGGACGACCGCTGACAATAGCTACTTCAATTTGTGGGTGTTCTCCTAATTGTTGAAGTAAATTTTTTAGCTCTTCATTAGGAGTGGCGTCTTCGGGTTTTGCTGTGAATGGTCGCAAGGTGCCATCGTAATCGATGAAGAGGGCGAGCTTTTTGCCGTTATTGAGTTCTTGATGAAGTTGTTTGCTAATGTCTAACAATGGTTGTTCTTCATTGCTGCAAGGGAGTTCTTGCGAAGCATTTTCTAAGTCGGTTAGATATCTCTTTGCCCAAGCTCCGGCGTGGTTGAGATCGAGTCTTTTCTGCATGGCTTGGACTCGCGCTTCCATTTCCTCTTGCTCCATATCTAAGGCGATTTGGATAGTATTTGCCACACCGACAGTGTCGTGTGGGTTGACAAGTAAGGCGTGAGACATTTCCTGGGCGGCACCAGCAAATTCGCTGAGAATGAGGGCTCCAGGTCGAGCCCGATGGCTGTCGCGCTTACAGTCAATAAATTCTTTTGCCACTAAGTTCATGCCATCGACAGTGGGGGTCACCATGCAAACGTCAGCGAGAGCGTACAGAGCCGCAAGTTCTTCTAGGGCGAAGCTGCGGTGAAGGAATTGTACAGGAGCGTGCCCGACTTCACCAAAGGTGCCATTGATAGAGCTCACAGCGCATTGAACTTCTTCTGTGAGGTTATCATATTCTTCGACCCCGCGCCTAGAGGGAACGGCGATGAGAACAAAATAAACTTTATTAGCTTGTTCGGGGTGGGTTTCTAAAAAGTGTCTAATGGCGTCTAGTTTTTGTGGAACGCCTTTTGTATAATCTAGGCGCTCTACGCTAAGAATGAGTTTGTCATCTTCTAGCTGCTCACGATGGGTCTTGTAAGTTTGTTGGAAAATATCAGATTTCGCTGCTTTTTTAAATCCGTGATGATTGTGGCCGATGGGGTGTACACCTAGTTGAATTCTACGGTTACGGTACTGTAAGCCATCGACATCAGCTTCTTGGCCTAGGATGCGAATGAGTGAGGATATGAAGTGTCTGAGGTAGTTGTAGGTGTGAAAGCCGATGAGGTCACAGCCTAGCATTCCTTTTAAAAGTTCATCGCGCTCAGGCAGTGCGCGAAAGACCTCACTGGAAGGGAAGGGGGTGTGAAGGAAGAATCCAATTTTTAAGTCGGGTCTGCGCTGGCGGAGGATTTTCGGTAGGAGCATGAGGTGGTAGTCATGAATCCAGATTGTTGCTCCAGGTGCTGCAATGTTAAGAATGGTGTCTGCGAACTTTTCATTAACCTGCCTATAATACCGTATCCATTCTGGCTGGAAACGTGCCCTTTCAGTCATGTAATGAAGTAAGGGCCACAAGGTGGAGTTCGAGTAACCTTCGTAGTATCCATTAACTTCTTCATCGCTTAGAAGAACTGGCTCTACTCCAAGTTTTCTCATTTGTTCTAAGAATTCGTCTGTCTTTGTTCCTTTACTCGGGCTGCTTCCGCCCCAGCCAACCCATGTGTAATTATCATCCAGACCAGCTCCTTCGAGTGCTGAAGCGAGCCCTCCGGTAGTTCGTTCGAGTGATCCGTTAGAGTTTAACTTAATAGGTAATCTGTTAGATACTAGTATGAGAGAACGCATGTGTGAAAAATAATTAGAATGTAAGAAGTACTAATACATGGCATACTACATATAATTAACGTGCTGTCTACCTCACTCAAGAAGGAGTTTTATGTAGTAATTAGAGCTTAGTCGGTGTGGAAAAATTGCTTCAACGTACGATTGGATTCTATTTGATATGAAATTGATGGCCTGTGGTTAAGTGCCGTTTCGTTCTATGGAGCGATGAAGAAAGAGCGCAAAAGTCTTTTCAATTTAGGGGCGACTGTCTATTGCGTGGGCATGCGCCTTTTTGATACGCTTGCACGAGAAGTCCACGATTTATCACCATTGAATGGAGAACGTTTTGGATTTTATTGTTGTGGGCCTACGGTCTATGGGCCGGCGCACATTGGGAATTTTAGAACATTTGTTGTGCAAGATGTCTTTCGTAGAGCTCTGGAGCTTGGAGGCACTCCAACGAAGCATGTGCGGAATCTCACTGATGTAGACGATAAGACGATTCGTGATTCGCAATCTGCGGGGAAATCATTGCGTGAATTTACTGCATTCTGGACGGAAAAGTTTCATGCAGATTGTACTGCTCTTAACTGTTTGGAACCCCATATTGAACCGAGTGCTGTTGAGCACATTCCGCAGCAGGTTCAGATGATTGGAGAGCTTATAGAAAAAGGACACGCTTACGCTGCTGAGGATGGCTCTGTATATTTCCGAATTAGTTCTTATCCCGAGTATGGGAGCTTGTCGCATTTAGAGAATCGAGATTTGGATCTTGGCCATACTCAAGATACACGAGCGAATGACTCTGACGAGTATGAGAAAGATAGCATTGCTGATTTTGTGCTTTGGAAAGCGCGACGTGAGGAAGATGGTGAGAATTATTGGGAGAGTCCTTGGGGGGAGGGGCGCCCAGGTTGGCATTTAGAGTGTTCGGCGATGATTCGTGAATATCTTGGTGAAAGTTTCGACTTACATTCTGGTGGGGAAGATTTGGTGTTTCCGCACCACGAAAACGAAATAGCCCAGAGCAAGTGTGCTTGTGGTGGTGATTTCGCAGCACATTGGTTTCACATCACCCATCTGTTAGTAGAAGGGAAAAAGATGTCTAAGTCACTTGGCAATTTTTATCGACTCGATGACTTGATTGAAAAAGGGGTGAAGGCCAATGAGGTACGTTTTGCTCTGATCGGAGCACACTATCGGAAGCAACTCAACTTTACTTTAGATAGCTTGCACGCAGCACGCGAGGCTTTGGATAAACTGCTGAAAGCTGAACGTGCACTTGCAGAATTAGCTGGAGTGGATGATACTCCGAGTTACGAGGAGCTTGTTGGTCTTGAAGACAAAGGGCTGTTTGAAAATGCTTGGGAGGGACTGAATGAAGACCTCAATACTCAGCGTGCAATTGGTGCCATGTTTGGCGCTTTACGCAGAGCTCAGAATGAAGCGAACCCATTAACGCAATGGAAAGGGCTTCACTTTATGCTTCAGGCACTTGGAATTGAACTTCCTGTAATAGTTGAAGAAAAGGTGGAAGGCGCTCCTGAGGAAATCAAAGAGATCGCAGCAGAGCGTTGGCAAGCCCGTGCAGATAAAGAATGGGCGAAGTCGGATGAACTTCGTGACCGACTTAAAGAGCTGGGCTGGCTTGTGAAAGACGGCTCGGAGGGCTACAGTTTAGAGAAAATTTAAGAAAGAAATCATTATGCTTCATAGACCACGTCGTAATCGCAAGTCGCCCGCAATTCGCAATCTCGTCCGCGAGACATCACTCAGCGCGAAAGATTTTATCTACCCGCTGTTTGTCCATGAGGACGAGGGAAATGTAGCCATTGAATCCATGCCCGGCTGCACGCGCTGGTCGATTACTGGTCTTGTAAAGGAAGCGGGTGAGGCTCACGCTCTCGGGGTGCCGGCAGTTGTGATCTTCCCAGCTGTTCCTGAGGAGAAAAAAAACTCCTCTGCAGACGAGTGCTATAATCCTGACGGTCTAGTTCCGCGTGCTATTCAAGCGCTTAAGCAGGCGCATCCCACGCTTTGCGTCATTACTGATGTCGCTCTAGATCCATACAACTCTGATGGGCATGATGGAATTGTTAGGCAAAAGACTAATGGTGAGTTGGAGATTGTTAATGATGAGACAGTCGAAGTACTTTGTAAACAAGCTGTGTGCCATGCGCAGGCTGGAGCGGATATTGTTTCTCCCAGTGACATGATGGATGGCCGTGTTGAAGCATTACGCACAGCACTTGACGATGCGGGCCACCAAGATGTTTCGATTCTTTCCTACACCGCAAAGTACGCTTCTGCGTATTATGGCCCATTCCGTGGGGCATTAGATTCAGCTCCAAAAGCTGGAGACAAAAAAACCTATCAGATGGATTATGCCAATGTGCGTGAAGCGGTGCGTGAAGTCGTTCTCGATGAAGATGAAGGTGCTGACATGGTGATGGTGAAACCAGCAGGAGCCTATCTGGATATTATTTCGAAAGTGCGTGAGACGACTTCATTACCTGTGGCTGCTTATCAGGTGAGTGGGGAATACCTTATGATTAAATCGGCTGCTGAGGCTGGGTGGTTAGATGAAAAGGCTGTGGTGTTAGAAAGCCTCTACGCAATCAAGCGAGCTGGAGCAGATCTAATTCTCACCTATTTTGCCAAGTCTGTGGCTCAATGGGAAGCGGATGGAGAGTTTTAAGCTTTCTTGCGATAGGACATAACCTGCAAGTCTCCGTCTAAGCGGTCGTGGACTTCTTGCCGGGTTCCCATGGTAAGTCCATAGGCGTCAAACATTGTGCGAACGAGAGGGTAGCCCTTTTGGGTGCGCATAACGAAGCCGGAGTATTTGGTGTTGAATTGATGGGTGAAGGCAGGAGGGACATAATTGTCATCTCCGACTTTCACATCAAAAAGTGACATGTAAATGGGGCGTGTGTATTTTATCCAGAACGGAGTTTTATAGCGCTTTGCACGAAGACTAGGTTGAGTTCCTAGATGGACTCTTCTTGTGAGTTTTTTAATTTCAGAAAGTTCTGCACGATTTTTCATTAGCCAAATGTCCATCGCAATAGGTTTTGTGAAAAATACGAGATTGTATTCAAAATCTTCACTTAATGAGTCATTAGAGAGATGTTCCAGAGTGATTTTGAATGCGTCAAAATGTTCTAAATAACGCGTTTCAGGTATCGAGGTTGCGCCAAATGCACCATGAGTTGTTCCGTAATATAGAAGTCTTAGTGCTGAATTTGCGATGGCCTTAGCATCTACTAGGGGATAGTCGAAAAAATAGAGTTGTGATGGGCTGAAGGGGGAATGCATCGGGGGAAGGTGTGTGTGTGCGCTTTGGAAGCGTTTAGGCTGTCTAGTTTCATAGGAGTTAACTGTCAAGAATTGTTATTTATATCTAACAGTGAGTTAGTTAGCCGGAAAGGGGAGGTGAGCTAGCGATTGGCTAGGAGCTTCTCAGTGTATTTGGCTAACAGATCGGCTTCGAGATTTACTTTGCTGTTTATGCTGCGAGCTCTTAGATGTGTGTGCTCAAATGTGTGTGGAGTGATCCAGAACACGGCACTATTTTCTGTGAGTTCAGCAATAGTGAGAGAAATTCCATCAATGGATAGTGAACCTTTAGCGATACAATACTTATGAATACTCGCTGGAAGTGATACTTCAAACCTGTGGTCTTGTCCGTGTTTGGAAAGATCTACAATACTGCCAGTGTCGTCGACATGGCCTTGGACGAAGTGACCACCAAGACGATCACTAGGGCGTAGAGCTCGTTCTAAGTTTACAATGGATCCTACTTCAAGTTCTCCTAGAGAGGTGACGGAGAGAGTTTGAGCTAACAGATCGAATTGTACTCCTTTTTCAGCAAATGCAGCGACGGTGAGGCAGCATCCGTTTGTTGCTACAGAATCTCCTAGCTCGAGTTCCTCAGCAAAGGGAATTTCAATGGTAAAGCGAGATTGGTCACCCAGAGCTTCGATTTGAACGATCTTGCCTGTAGTTTCTACTAGTCCTGTAAACATGTTTTGAGTATAGAGCTTAAAAAGCCCCTTGCAATGCGAGGCTTTGGATAATTTATGAATGATTTGAGGACTGGTGAAATGCTGTCTTGTCAGTCATATCTGGACTTGCTAATTCCATCACTAATGGCCGTACCTACGAAATTCCTCAAGTTTGCTTGTCTCATGAGCTTGCCGCTCTCTATATCGAGCTGTGGCATGCTCGCTAACTCGGCTAAATCAGTTGAGGATAAAATCAAATCACTCGGCGAGGAAGAAGAGCATACGCAGTCTCAAGGGACATTGAAGAGCTTGTCAGATTTGAAGCCCAAAGTGTCGTCATCAATGGCGGCGTTACCAAGTGAGGAGGATATTATCTGGGCTCCAGAAGATCCTGATGCTCCGATGGAGGAGCTGGATGATCTATGGGAGAATATGCCTAAAGATGTAGATTCGTGGCATGTTAGTTATATCAAGGCCATGCGTGAGGCGCGTGAGGAGGGGAAGCCTGTATTAATGTGGTTTACTGATTCCCAGAGAAATGTAGCGACTAAGGCCTTGGCGAATGAGGTTTTTAATCACAAAAAATTTAAGGATTGGGCAGATGAAAAAGTGGTTCTTCTTAGAATTGATAGTTTCATCGTTGAAGATAATTCAGACCTTAAAGAGAGAAAGCGACAATATGTGCGCGACTTAAAGGAGCGTTATAAAGTGCTAGGGGCTCCGGTCGTGGTGATGCTCTCACCGCGTGGCACAAGTTTTGGCAAATACACAGGGTATAAATCGGGAAGTGCGGAGTTTTACTTTGGTAGGTTGCGTTCTGGGTACCGCAATGCCGCGCAGGATTACCAGAGATGGAGGCAAGAATACGAACGGAAAGGCTATCGTGTTTGGCATGATTACCGAGGTCGTAAAGTATTCGCTAAGCCCAGAGCTCTGCGCGATGGCGAACTTTACTTGATCACGCCAGATGGGAAAAAATCTAAAACCTCGCTTTCTAAGCTTTCAGCAGAAGATCAAGCGTGGGTTGCGGAGCAGCGTAAGAAAAGCCACAATTAATCAAGACGGACTCTCACTGTTTAGCGAAACAGGAAGTATATACCTAGACCTGCGCCGCCAATCCATACAGCAATAATGTGTGCGACACCGAATGAGCGTGCTCCGGCGCTTTCGGCAGGATCGTCTTTATGAGGTCCAAATAAAACGCTGTATCGCGCTACCAACCAAGCTCCTAGTATGAACCAGACGATGAGAAAAAGGATAATTCCTGTATTAATGAGATACTGCATTAGCTTGAGTGATTTGTTTTTGTGAGAGGGTGTATCACATTATTTCTTCCACAAATTCTTGTTTTTTAAATGGCTTGAATTGGTGAGCTTCTTCGCCCATTCCAATAAAGCAAGGCGAGATGCCTAATTCTTGATAGATGGAGACAATAATTCCGCCTTTGCCCGAGCCGTCTAACTTAGTGACTATCAAGCTATCGAGTTTGATTGATTTATTAAATTCCTTGGCTTGTTGGAGCGCGTTTCCTCCTGTTGTGGCATCGACAACGATCATTTTAGTGTGCGGAGCACTCGGGTCTTGCTTGCCAATTGTGCGTTCAATTTTTTGAAGCTCGTTCATTAAGTTATGACGAGTGTGAAGACGACCGGCGGTGTCGAGAATGAGGAATTGAGCTCCAGTAGTGATAGCTTCTTGGTGGGCCTTATAGCAGACGGATGAAGGGTCTGCATTGGGAGCTCCTTTTACCAAGGGAATGTCCACACGTTGCGCCCAAACTTCTAATTGTTCAACGGCGGCAGCGCGAAATGTGTCAGCAGCGGCGACAACTACGGAGTGGCCTTTATTTTTTAAAAGTTGGGCAAGTTTTGCAGTGGAAGTCGTTTTGCCGGTTCCATTGACGCCAACCATCAGAATGACATGAGGTAAGCCATCTTCTCTAGGGGTGAGTTCTGGAAGGTCTTCTGGAAGAATCTGAGCAATATGTTTTTTTGCTGTGTCTACAACATCGTCTCCAGAGATTTTGCGTCCAAGGTCTTGAAGCTCATCAACAATAGTCATTGTGAGGCGCGCTCCAAGGTCGGCCCCAATAAGGTCGGCTTCAAGTTCTTCCCAGTCTACTTCAGCTCGGTTACGAACCTTGTTAATGATCTTCTTAAAAAATCCAGCCATAGTGCAGCCTCTTTACGCCTAGATGGAGGAGTGGTCAAGAACCTCTCCAACAACTTAGGACGATGGACTGTTTTTTATAAGTATGGTAAGAGACCATAGCAAATACTAGCTGAACTATAGGACTCAGTTCGCCGTGTTTGAGGGGCTTAGTGCAGAATAAGGAGTAGTTATTACTGCTTTGAAGCTGGCTTTAGCCAGGTGATTTTGGCTTCCCGTTTTGTAATGTCTAAAGCTACGGAGGCGTGTTCAAACTCACGGGTGTAGCGGTAGCCATCTTTTTTTGCCGGGCCTTTCGGTGCTCCGAGAGGACGATCGTATTCAGGGAACCAACGCATCCAATGGTCGTTTTCGTTTGCCGAATAACCTTCGTGAGGGCGGAAGTAGCTGTATTTTTCTGCACAAATCAGGAAGATACCAAGTGGATATTGGAGTGCTTGGCGCGCTTCGTCATAGGTATCTACGAAACCATGGGCCTCATCGATGCCCATATGGCTTGAGTTTGACTGCCCCTTGAGCCCAGAAGTGAAGGCGATGATTTTACCTTGGCGAGCAGCTTGCTGCATGGCGTCGATTCCTTTTACGACATAATCTTCATAGCTGACTTTTCCGACATTGTGGAAAAATCCTTCTAAGTAGGAGCCGTCAAAGTAATTGAGGTATTCCAATCCACCATTGTCGAAACGAGCACGAAGAATATTCGCGATCATGAGTTTGTCTGAACCAATCGCTTCACGTGTTTGCTGCATCATCAAATGGTAGCCGTCCATGGTTTGCTTTTTCTTGTCCTTACCGATATCGCGAGCGAGGTAGCCGGGTTCGAGCGCTTTAATGTTTCCATCCAAGAAGACTCCATCGATAGCAGGATCAGTGGTCATGGCTTTGCAGGCTTTAACCCACCAGTCACGTAATGCTGGGTCAGAAAGGTCGTAGGCTTCGACTCTGTTTCTGATGAGGTTAGTGTTGCCATCTTTACTTGATAAAAAAGCTCCGGGGATATCTGCCAATTCCTTATCAGCTGCATAGCCTCCATAGTGGACGATGACATTGCGGTAGTAGAGTGTCTTTACATCTGGGTTGGCCTTTTTGAGACGACGAGCTGAGTCTAAAGTTCCTTCTTCTACTGTACCGAAGGTTGTATGACCATTTGCTTTTTCAAAGGTGACGAGTGGAAACTTCGCCATAAATGCGATTTCTTCATCGGTAAATTTTGTAGCTTTCCGAATGTGCATATAGCGAGGGATGTGATCCCAAGAAAATTCGGGGTAGTTACTTTGATCGACTTCGCTTTCGACAGTTTTTTTGTCGGCGTTATTAGCAAAGCTTGGGCTACAAGTGAGGACTAAGCCTCCGATGACGGAAATGCTGCTAAGTAAAGATTTCATGAATGAGTGTGTATCTTAGTTTCTGGGGTCTAGTAAGCGGTAATTGTAAGGAATCTTGCAAATATTACACAGTTTTTTGTATATATTGAAATCGGTCATTTTGGCAGCTGTGATGAAGGGGGGATAGATGTTATGTGTAGTTTGTTTCTAAACTAGTGATTTAGGAGAGCGAGGTTGCTAAGATTTCGCTTTTTATGTGGTGAGTGGGGAATATGGTGAGGGCAATGAAGAGCTTCCCAGTATTTGAGCGTCGGGTGAATTTTGCCGATACCGATTTAGCAGGCATTGTCCATTTTAGTAATATATTACGATTCATTGAGGAGGCGGAGCATGCGGCAATGTTTTCTGCGGGAGTAGCTCCGGTTTCAAATGTTGGAGGTTTTCCAAAGGTGCATGTGAAATGCGACTATCGCTCACCTCTGAAATTTGGTGATGTAGCTGATATTCTGTTAGAAATTGTCAAAATGGGAGAGAAGTCGCTGTCTTGGAATTTTAAGGTTTACGCAGGGCAAAGGGTTGTGGCGGAGGGGACGATGGTGACAGTCTTTGTGACTTCGTCTGGTGAGGGGACGGTGATTCCGCTGGGTATGCGAGAGGCTTTAGAGAGCTAAAAATTAGGAGGAACGTAATATAAAAAAGCTCAGCGTTGGAGTGGCCAAGCTGAGCTTTTATTGAGTGATTTTTGAGCTGACTACATCACTTCTAGGCTGATTTCGATAGCCTTGGAAGTTGGTGTGTTAGAAATGTCTGCAGTACTGTCGATTGGTACGAGCACGTTGGCTTCTGGGAAGTATGCTGCTGCTGCTCCGCTAGGCATTTCGTAAGGGATGGCGAGGAAGCCTTCGGCATGGCGTTCGCCATCGTCCCAGTGGCTGGTGATTTTGACCTTCTGCACAGGCTTGATTCCACGCTCTTTCATGTCGTCTGGGTTAAGGAAGATGATCATGCGCTCGTTGCCGATACCGCGGTAGCGATCATCTAAGCCGTAGATAGTGGTGTTGTACTGATCGTGTGATCGCAAGGTTTGCAGAATGAGACGTTTGTGGTCTTTCTTTTCGAAGATGCTGAGCTCTGGGTTACTGAAGTTCGCTTTGTTGTTAGGAGTGTCCCAGACGCGTTCTTTGGCGTTGTTAGGGAGATAGAAGCCAGCTGGCTTACGGACTCTGATGTTGAAATCGTCAAAGCCGGGGATGGTGGCTTCAATGGCGTCGCGGATGAGGTCGTAGTTGTCAGCGAATGCGAGCCAGTCGACAGTTTCGGTATTGCCCACGACTTTGTGTGCGAGATTGGAGACGATGGCGACCTCAGACATGAGGCGTTTGGAGATAGGGGTGAGGCGGCCGGTGGAGGAATGGACGATACCCATAGAGTTTTCACAGGTGATGAACTGAGGGCCTTCTTTTTGGAGGTCTAGCTCGGTTCTGCCAAGACAAGGGAGGATGAGGCCAGTTTTTCCAGTGACGAGTAGTGAGCGGTTAAGCTTAGTGACAACGTGGGCAGTGAGCTTACATTTCTGGAGTGCTTCTGCGGTGAAGTCGGTGTCAGGTGCCGCCTGGAGGAAGTTGCCCCCCATGGCGAAGAAGAATTTTGCTTCACCTTTATGCATGGCGTGAATGGCTTCGACTACGTCATACCCGTGTTTGCGTGGTGATTTAAATTTGAAGACTTTCTCAAGAGAGAGGTGAAAGGCTTCCGGAAGCTTCTCATAGATGCCCATGGTGCGGTCACCTTGCACGTTTGAGTGTCCACGGACTGGGCAGAGTCCAGCACCATCACGGCCGATGGCACCGATCATGAGGTGAACGTTGACGACCTCGCGGATGGTGTCGACAGCGTTTTTGTGCTGAGTGAGACCCATCGCCCAACAAGTGATGAGCTTTTGGTCTTTAGCGATGATTTTGTCAGCGAGTTTTTCAATTTCTTCGCGACTGATTCCTGAGTCTTCGATGATGCGTTCCCATGTGGTATTAGCGCATGCTTGGGTGTATGCTTCAAAGCCTTCGGTGTGTTCGGCAATGAAGGCGTGGTCGATGACTGAGGAGTTCGCTGCTTTATCGCGGGCGAGAATAGTTTTGGCAATTCCACGGAAGATCGCCATGTCCCCATTGACTTTTACTTGAAGGTATTGGTCTGCGAGATTAGTCGCGATATTGAGTGCGCCTTTTGGATGTTGAGGGTGTGCAAATCCGAGCAGGCCAGCTTCGCGAAGTGGGTTAATGGCAACGATCTCGCCACCATTGTTGACGCATTTTTCGAGTGAGGCGAGCATGCGCGGGTGGTTGGTGCCTGGGTTTTGGCCGACGCAGATGATGACGTCAGCGGTGTGGAGGTCATCGAGTGTGACTGTGCCTTTACCAACGCCTACTGAAGGTCCGAGAGCTGAACCACTGGATTCGTGGCACATGTTTGAGCAGTCAGGGAGATTATTGGTGCCGTAGTGGCGGGTGAAAAGTTGGTAGAGGAATGCTGCTTCGTTAGAGGTGCGGCCTGAGGTGTAGAAGACAGCTTCGTCTGGGTGGTCGAGAGCTTTAAGTTCATCGGCCATCAAGGTGAAGGCGTCTTCCCAAGAGATCGCTTGGTAGTGGGTCGCACCTTCGCGAAGAATCATTGGGCTGGTGAGTCGACCTTGTTGGTCGTGCCAGTAGTCGCTTTTTTGCATTAATTCATCGATTGAATATTTTGCAAAAAAACGTTCGTCGACGATTTTTGATGTTGCTTCTGAAGCGATGGCTTTGGCACCATTTTCGCAGAATTCCGTCATGGCACGGTGGTCGTCTGGATCTGGCCATGCGCATGATGGGCAATCGAAGCCTCCCATTTGGTTAAGGTCGAGTAAGGCCTTAGTACCACGGACAGGTCCGGCAGTGGACATGACGTGTTTGAGAGATGAGATAACGGCAGGGGCACCAGCTGCCCAAGTCTTAGGGTCTTTACGAGTTAATGGCGCGTCTTCAGATTGCATATTAACATGATTAATGATGTGCATGAGAGATTCAATGACGCATATCATTTTTGTACAAAATGGGCACGACGTTGGACGAAAATGTGACAAATACGCCAGTATGTTTCACGATTGTGTCGAGACTTATTATGTTGTAGGCTGCTAAGATGCGTTTAGTAAGGTTTGGTGAAGTCGGATATGAAGAGCCTGGGGTGGTGCTCGAAGATGGTCGGGTAATGGATGCAAGCGCTGTCGTACGTGATTATGATGAGGGTTTTTTCGCTTGTGGGGGATTAGAATCACTGGCTCAGTGGATCGAGGATGGGTGTGTTGGCGGAGTTTTAGTGGACGAAGGAATGCGAAGGGGGGCTCCAGTGAAGCGGCCGTCTAAGATTATTTGTGTAGGGAAGAACTATATGGATCACGTTGCGGAGTTTGATCATTTAGTGCCAGAGGAGCCTGTATTGTTTATGAAGGCGACGAGTGCTTATTGCAGTCCACATGAAGATGTTAGAATTCCTAAGGGGAGTGAGAAGTTGGACTATGAAGTTGAGTTGGCTGTGGTGATCGGCCGGACTGCTAGTTACGTTCAGCAGAAAGATGCGCGGGAATACATTGCAGGGTATTCTGTTATTTGTGATTACAGTGAACGCTCTTTTCAAAAGGAGCGCAGCGGGCAGTGGGTGAAAGGGAAAAGTGCCGATACCTTTGCGCCGATGGGGCCTTGTATGGTAACGAAGGATGAAGTCCCAAATCCTAACGCGCTGAGGTTGTGGTGCAAGGTGAATGGAGAACTAAGGCAGAATGGTTGGACTGGTGATATGCGGTTTAGTGTAGATTCTCTGGTGAGTTACATTTCTGGGTTTATGACTTTGCTGCCAGGAGATGTAATAGCAACAGGGACTCCTGGCGGTGTGGGGATGGGTTTTAAGCCGCCTCGTTATTTACAAGTGGGGAACAGTGTCGAATTTGGGATCGAAGGAATCGGTGAGAATCGACAGCGGGTCGTGGCTTTTTGAGAGAGGGTAGTAGATCAGTTCAGGGATACATTGAGTGCGGCATTGGAGGATCTGAAGGTGGTATTGAGTAATCTAACATTTGTTAAGGAATTAAAACTCTACTGTTGAGTATGTTTTGAGCTGTTGTTCTGGCAAAACAGAGGTGTCAGATTTGTTAGGAAATTAGAACACGCTTTTTCTTGCGCGAACCGTGTTTTGGCTTATAAAGTCGCGTTCCACTGATTCGTGAGCGTGACACATTTGTTACAAGATATGTCACTCTCGCGGAATTTTGTGCCCTTTTTTAGGGGCCTCACACTGACCGAACATTCATATGAATCCGGATAGAGCAACACTCAACTTTCTAAACAGCTTCCCAGAAGAAGCACGCAATAGGGGCGACGACCTTCAGCAAGAAGGCGCAGTCACTCAGATTTTTGGTAACCACCTTTTCATTCAGGGAAGAGTGGAAGATAAGACAGGTACTTTCCGCACAAGCCTACGCCTACAGGGCAATCGTTGGTTTGGTAGTTGTACTGCAGAAGACGAAATCATCGCTGGCGCGTGTCTCTATGCGACAATGATGGAGCGGATGCACCGCGGTGAAGACCTCCCTGAGAGTCCTAACGAGTTTGATGATACACCAGTTATCGACTTGATTGAAGAAAAGCTCGACCGTGAGCTTGACGACAAAGAGGCAGATTTTGTTAGCAAGGTCGAGAAACGCTACCGCCGATATGTGATAGAAGGTGAAATCCACGATCACGACATGGTGCGTTTGAATCCGCGTTGGGAAATTGTCACTTATGATCCTTTGGAACTCTGGCCAATGCCTCCAGGTGATATTCTAGAGTTTTGGAATTACTTAGCCTACGCATTTTATAAAAAGCGCCTTCCTTACCCTGAATTCATGAATGCTGTCACAGACCTCGAGGCTGTGCAGAAGAAGATGAAGGACTGGGAGAAGGAGCGCGAGATTGCTGAATGGTACGACCGTATCGAAGATGTCAACGAGCGTCCGCCGGCGGAAAAACCAATTAAATGTGAGTTCCGTATCGTTTCGACCATGAACGAAGCCCGGGTCGAAGTACGTGAGGACGATGGTGAGTGGCTTGCGCTGAGGGAGAAAAACGACATTGAGCGTTTGATGACTCTATTTGCATCTGCTGCTTTACGTATGGATTCTCAGAGTCAAGTGATCTGGGAGCATTATTTGGCATTTTACAAAGATGAATCTACGGCAACGATGGATCTCGACACCGAGCCTGCGTGCCGTTTCATGAACCGTTTGTTCCGTCAACCGGCACTTAAGGGGTACATCGTCAACCTTGACGAGAATTACTACAAGGTTGTGAAAGACGAGCTCAAGTGGGTGTGTGAAGATGATCCATACCACCCTGATAATTTCGCACTTCAGCTTGTAACTAAGGCTGGTATTAATGTTTCTCACTCAGTGCGTTTGTTGCCAGGCCGTGAAGAGCTCTATCAGTCAGATGAGACTGTATTTCCAGGGCCACCACGTTGGTTAGAGGATACGGAGGTAATGCCACGCTATATGATTCCTAAGCAGGTGATTGACTCACTAGAGGGGGTTGAGTTTCTTCGTAAAGTAGGAGCAAAGCTTCCTGAGTCACTTAAGAAGCGTGTTCTCGATCTGGATCTTTTCCCACGTTTTGAAATGCGTATTGAGCAGGGGCTCACTGCTGCTGAGACTGAACACTTAGTGATTAATGTACTAGCTCATGAGAAGAAAGAGCGTCGTACTGAGAAACTTGTCAAAGAAGGTTGGGAACTTGTTGAGCAAAAGCCTGTCAAAGGGAAGCAACTGTTACGTTTCGCTCGTGAAGATCTCTACCCAGTTCCTGGATTATTGCAGGAAATGGGACTTACTTATGATGAGAAGTTAGAAGAATTTAAGACCCGCGTGACGAAGCAATTTCCAGAGAAATTTGCCGAGTGGGCCCAGCATTTGCCTGAGGCAATGCAGGTGGAGATGGACTTCAAGCTGAAGACTCTATTAGCCGATCCAGTAACTGCGGCTATTCGCTTCGAAGTGGTAAACCAAGACATCGATTGGTTCGACCTAAAAATCGTGATCGACGTGGAAGGTGTGGAGCTTACCAAAGCTCAGATTCGCCAATTGGTTGCCGCACGTGGTGGCTATGTCCGCATGGAAAACGGTGGTTGGATGCGTCTTGAGATCAAGCTCGATGCTGACCAGCACGAAGCTGTGACTCGTCTCGGGCTCGATCCGTTTGACCTGTCCGGTGAAACCCACCGTATGCACGCACTACAGCTTGCTGATCCGAAAGCGGCTGAAGTGTTCGATCCGAAGGCGTGGAAGCGCATCAAGGATTCTGCACACGACATTCAAGTCAATCTCGACACACCAGTTCCAGAAGGCTTGAACGCTACATTGCGTCCATACCAAGTGGATGGCTTCCGTTTCCTTACCTACCTCGCGACGAACCGCTTCGGTGGTATTCTTGCGGATGACATGGGTCTTGGTAAAACGATCCAGTCTATTACCTATATTCTTTGGTTGCGCCAGCAAGCACTCGATGCAGGTGAGAAGAGGCCAGCATTGGTTGTGTGTCCTAAGTCTGTTCTTGATGTTTGGGCGACAGAAGCTGAGAAGTTCGCCGCTGAGCTTAAGGTTAAAGTACTTCGTACTCGCGACGACCTGGATGTAAATGAAGCGCAGAACGAGCTCGATCTAGTCGTTCTCAACTACGCTCAGCTTCGCGTCTGTGGTGAAGACTTGAATACGATCAAGTGGCTCACTGTTATTCTCGATGAAGGTCAGCAAATCAAGAACCCTGATTCTAAGGCAGCCAAGTCTGCTCGTGAGCTTAATTCTGCGAACCGTTTGGTCCTGACTGGTACTCCTATTGAGAACCGCTTGATGGATATGTGGTCACTAATGGCATTCGCTATGCCGGGTGTTCTCGGGTCACGTGCATACTTCAAGAAGCGTTTCGACAAGCGTAAGGATCCGTCCTCGCAGACACGTCTCGCTGCGAGACTTCGTCCATTCTTGCTTCGTCGTACTAAGCTACAGGTTGCAAAAGACCTTCCACCTCGTACTGAAGAAGAAGTCTTCGCAGTCATGGAGGATGTGCAGTCTGAAATGTATAAGGCTGAGCTCAAGCGCATTCAGAAAGCATTGCTCGGACTCGATTCCGACGAAGCTGTGAAGAAGAACTCCTTTGCGATTCTTCAAGGTTTGATGCGCTTGCGTCAGATTTGCTGTCACCCAGGCTTGATCGATCCGAAGTATCTCAAAGAAGAGAGTGCTAAGATGACAGCCTTGTTCTACTTGCTTGATCAGCTTCGCGAAGAAGGTCACAAGGTCTTGGTATTCTCCCAGTTTGTTTCCATGCTTGATATTATCAAAGCACGTCTCGAAACCGAGAGTCGTCCATATCACTACCTCACCGGTCAAACGAAAGACCGTAAGGGTGTGATTGAGAGCTTCCAGACAACTAAGGATGCATCGGTATTCATGCTCTCGCTCAAAGCGGGTGGTGCAGGTCTAAACTTGACTTCAGCATCCTACGTTATTCTTTACGATCCATGGTGGAACCCAGCCGTTGAGAACCAAGCGATTGACCGTACGCACCGTATTGGTCAGAAGAACAAGGTTATCGCCTACCGTTTGCTCACTCGCGACACTGTGGAAGAGAAGATTCGTGTGCTTCAGCATCAGAAGACGGCTCTTGTTACAAATGTCCTCGGAGATGAAGGCTTCGCAAGTAACCTCGGCGTCGAAGACCTCCAGTTCATCCTCAACCACGGTGGGGACATGTTCGGCGAAGAAGAGGAACAGAAATAATTTTCTTATCCATAACACACTCAAAAGCCTGGGCCCGTCAAACGGCTCCGGGCTTTTTTAGTTGTTTAGCGGTTTATTAAATTGTCCCCCGTTAAAATCATTCAATCCTAAGCGTGCTCTTATCCAGCACGCTTTTTTCTTTAAATGATCTACAAGAAATCGCCTTCTCAGCGCGTAAACCTTGTAGATTTTTCTAACAGTATGCGCCCACCAAAGCATTCCAATCAACCTGAAACCGCCCACCTGTTCCAACCTCTGCTCATCGATATTCTTGACCCGACCCACGAGCTCGTCGTCTTAGCAGCGAAAATCGACTGGGACTGGATCGACGGACAACTCTGCGAATTGTACTCGACCACGGGGCGCGCCGCCATTCCCACCCGACTCATGGTTGGCCTGCATCTACTCAAACATGCCAAGGCTCTTTCCGACGAAGAAGTCTGCCGACAGTGGAAAGAGAATCCCTACTTCCAACTCTTTTGTGGTGAAAAATATTTCCAGCACCGCTTCCCGATCGAGCGCAGCTCCATGACCCATTGGCGCAAACGCATCGGTGATAAGAAACTCGAAACCCTCATCAGTGAACTGCTACGAGTTGCGCATCAAACAGGAGCCCTGGACATTGAAAGCCTGAGCAAGGTCATCGTCGACACCACCGTCCAGCCCAAGAACGTCACCCATCCCACCGATGCCAAGCTCGCTTTGCGCGGACTCACAGAGCTTGTCAAAATGGCAAAACTCCACGGCATCAAACTGCGCCAATCTTACGCGAAGGAAGCCAAGCGACTCGCCATCATGGCTGGTCGCTACGCCCATGCCAAACAGTTCAAACGCATGCGTAAGACTCTCAAAAAACTCAAGGGACGCCTTGGCCGCGTGGAGCGCGACATCTCCCGCAAAATCAATGGCAACGCGGACCTCGAAGAGACCTTTCGCCTGCCATTTTACAAAGCCTTCCTCATCCGCACGCAGAAGCCGCGCGACAAGGTGAAGATCTACAGCTGGCACGCACCGGAGGTTGAATGCATCGCCAAAGGCAAGGCGCACAAACCCTACGAATTTGGCATCAAAGTTTCGGTGACCACACCGATGGAACGCTCTGCAGGCGGTCTGTTCGTCCTGCACAGCGAAGCCATCGAAGGCCGACCTTACGACGGCCATACTCTTAATCGGGTCATTCAGGCAACCCGAGCCATCAGCGGCATCAAACCCGAACGAATCTACGTGGATAAAGGCTATGTCGGCCACGACTACCCAGACAAGCGCGCAGTCTTTCGCAGCGGACAAATCCGTGGCGTGACCCCCGAGATCAAAAGAGAACTTTGGCGCCGCTCCGCGGTCGAGCCAGTCATCGGACACATGAAAACCGACGGTCACCTAGGACGCAATTATCTCCACGGCAAGGATGGAGATAAGATCAATGCAGTCCTGTGTGGCGCAGGCCACAATATGCGCCTTCTGCTCAAGTGGTTCGCCACTTTTTTGCTCAAAATCCTCAGTACAATCTTTCCACAAAAAAGCTCCGGCCACAGACCGGAGCTTCAATGCGCTTGAAAAATGCTATTTTTAACGTGGGACTAAATTTTGATCGAAAAATAAAAAATTCTGGTGAGCGGAAAGCTAACCAGAGCTGCGACGAATCGGGGATTTACCAAGAACGCTCGGCGATAGTGGTGCCAGCGTGGTGGCCGCTCATCCAGGCGTTTTGAAAATTAAAACCACCTGTGATGCCGTCGATGTTCATGACTTCACCGGCGAAAAAGAGATTTGGGGTGCGTTTACTCTCCATGGTCTTGAGGTTGATCTCCTTGAGGTTGACTCCGCCAGCTGTCACAAACTCGTCTTTATTGAGGCTCTTGCCGAGTACGGGTAATTGGCAATTGTTGAGCAAGTTACTGAGAGTTTGAGCGTGAGCCTTTGAGAGTTGCGCCCATGTTTGAGTGCTAGGGACTTCTGCCAACTCTAACATCCTAGCCCAGAGTCGTTTGGGGATTTCTTCAAACGGGCAGCGAGTGGAGAGTTGGCGTTTACCCCAGTCGCTGCGGAGTTGGGCTATACGTTCAGAGACATTGGTTTGAGGCAGCCAATTGATACTGAGAGTGAATTGATAATCTAAGTCTGCTAGGATGCGAGCACCCCAGGCTGATAGTCGGAGAATACCAGGGCCGCTGACACCCCAGTGGGTGATGAGGAGTGGCCCAGAGGATTTGAGCTTGGTTTGTTCTACTGCGACTTCTGTATCGGCCACGGATAGTCCAGGAAGCTCGGTGAGAAGTGGGTGATCTATTTTAAAAGTGAAAAGAGAGGGTACGGCGGGTTCGAGATTATGACCGAGTTGTTCTGCGAGTTTTGCGCCTGCCGTGAGTCGGGTTCCACCGGTGGCGAGTAAGACGCAACGAGCTTGTAGTTCATCGCCATTGTCGGTAGTGACGATAAAGTACGTGTCATCAGGGTTTTCTATAGCCTCGACGGATTGGACCCCACAGGCGGTTTCTATTTCAACTCCAGCATCGTGTGCTGCTTTTATTAGGCAATCAATGATGGTCTGTGAGTTGTCGGTGATTGGGAACATTCGGCCATCGGCTTCTGTCTTGAGTTCCACACCTTTTGACTGGAACCAATCGACAGTATCTTTCGCGCTCCAGCGGTGGAGGGGACCAATCAGGGACTTTTCTCCTCGCGGGTAGAATTTGCTGAGTTCCTTTGGGTCGAAGCAGTGATGTGTGACGTTACAGCGCCCGCCGCCAGAGATTTTGACCTTGCCCAATACGTTAGGAGATTTTTCTAGAATGAGTACTTTACTCGCGCTGTTTTCTGCGGCTGTGATGGAGCCGAAAAAGCCAGCGGCACCGCCGCCAATGGTGATAAGGTCGTACATGGAATTTGATGTAGCAGTCGGTGGTGAATAGTCAATGTTTCGGAGAGAGCGAAGTTGACGACTGCTGGTGGATGTCTATGTTAGATGTGAATATGAAAACTCCTATTACTGTTTCTGTCACTGGGGCTGCTGGCCAGATTGGATATGCATTACTTTTTCGAATTGCTTCCGGGGCAATGTTTGGTCCTGAGCAGCCGGTGAATCTTCGACTGATTGAGATTGAACCTGCATTGCCAGCACTTGAAGGGGTGGTGATGGAACTCGATGATTGTGCCTTTCCGTTGTTGCAAGATGTGGTGACGACAGCGGATTTAGATGAAGGCTTTAAAGAGGCGAATTGGGTTCTGTTAGTGGGCTCGGTTCCTCGGAAAGACGGTATGGAGCGCAATGATTTACTCGGAATCAATGGTAAGATTTTCACTGGACAAGGAGAAGCGATTGGTCGCTCTGCTGCGGAAGATGTGCGTGTGTTGGTGGTGGGTAACCCTTGTAACACGAACTGTCTGATTGCGATGCATCATGCGAGCGGGGTTCCGAAGGAACGTTTTTTTGCGATGACAATGTTAGACGAAAATCGTGCCAAGAGCCAGTTGGCTGTCAAGGCGGGTGTGCACAGTTCGGCGGTTACTAATATGTGTATTTGGGGAAATCATTCTTCGACACAGTATCCTGATTTTTACAGCGCCAAGATCAATGGCGTTTCAGCTGCAGAAGTGATTGGAGATGAAGCTTGGCTGAAAGAGACGTTTATTCCAGCGGTTCAGCAAAGAGGTTCTGCTATCATCAAAGCGAGAGGAGCATCTTCGGCTGCATCTGCGGCAAATGGGGTGGTGGATACGGTGAAACGACTAACGACTCCGACGCCTGCGGGTGATTGGTTTAGCGTGGCAGTTTGTTCACCAGGGGCTTATGGCATTGATGAGGGATTAATCGCTTCGATGCCGATTCGCACCGATGATGGTGAGACTTGGAGCGTGGTTGAGGGCGTGCAAGTTAATGCGTTTTCGCGAGCGAAAATTGATGCTTCAGTCGCTGAGCTGAATGCTGAAAAGGATGCGGTGTCGGCTCTTTTGTAGATCGGACAAGTGCAGATTTGTAGGTTGTTTTTGAGATGCTGAGGTTTTTCTGTTTAGCATTTTCTATTCAAAAGGCCTAAAGCTGGCATTTCTGTTAGCTTCTTGCTTTGTTGATACCAATTTCGCGTTCGAATTCTAAGTTCGGTGCGAGACCGGCCTTGAGTGCATCGTTATAGGCTTTTTGAGCTTTAGTGTTGTTTCCCATCATTTTGTGAAGCACAGCGAGGTTGAAGTATGCTTCTTCGTATTCAGGGTCGAGTTCAATGGCGTTGGTGAGGAATTCGAGAGCGTTTTGGTTACGGCCATTTCTAGCTTCAATGATGCTGCGGTAGAGGAAGGCTTCTTTGTGATCAGGTTTGAGGTCGATGGCTCGGTCAATGGATTTGGCTGCGAGGTCGTCATTTTGCTGGTAGTAGCGCGACATGCCTAACATGAAATGAGTATATGGGTTGCGGGGGCGTTGGGTGGCGCCGAGTTCGAAAATTTCTTCGGCTTCTTGGTATTCACCGAGTTTGAGTCTGACTACTCCTCGGTTGACTAGGAAGCTGTAATCAGGAATGGAGTCATAGGCTTCATCGTAGAGTTCTTTGGCGACGGGAAGGTTGTCTTTTTCGATCCAGCGTTTAGCGATGGAATGGTAGGTGGAGATTCTTTCGTCAGCCTTTGCTTGAGCAATTTGGTGGGATTGTTGGTCGACATTACTGCCGCCGAAGTGGAGGTCACCTTGGGACTGGGCGACGGTGAGCATGTCGCGCTCACGCTCGGTGAGTTCGACTTCTTCGCTGGCGAGTTTTTCGTATTCGTTGACGAAATCTGGATCGATGAGTGCAGTGCGTCGGTATTCGTTCCAGAGAAGTTTCTCAGCTTGTTGGCGGCGTTTGGCTTGGGCCATGAGACGTTTAACTGTCTGCTTGAGGAGTTCGGCTTCTTCGCGTGCTGCTTCGTCAACTGCTGGTTTATCGGAGATGGAGCTTAGGCTTTCACGAGTGTTTGCTAGAGTGGCTTCGAGGTTTGAAATGCGCTTGCGGAACTCGATGTTTTCTTTCCGTTTGTATATGAGTTGTTGCTTGGCGATGGCGACGTCAGTTTCGGCTTGGGTGACGCGGTCGAGGGCTGCGTTTTTATCTGCGTGCAGTTGTTCGAGGTTACGTTTTGCAAGGCTGAGTTCTTTACCGAGGCGCAAGTTCTCTTTCATCAACTCCTTGGCGCGATCGGCGTCACTGAGTTTGAGCATCTGGCTGAGTTGGTCGCGTTCTGCGGTCATATTAGCGAGTTCGTCGCGAAGTTCATTTTCGATGGTTTCGGACTGTGACAGTCGGGCGAGAAGAGCTTTAATTTCTCCATCTTGCTCGCGGCGTTTTGACTCGGAAATCGCGAGTTTTGATTTCAGATTTTGAATTTCGTTACGCATGGTGGCAACGACCGCTTTGGTGTTAGTTTCGGACTGTTCGAGGAGTTTGGTTTTTTCTGCGAGTTGGTCTTTAGCAAGTTTGGTTTCTTTTTGGAGTTGCTGGTTCTCGAGGGTTTTGATCTCGAGCAGCTTTTTGTTGCGTTGGTATGCTTTAGCTAGATAGCTGAGTTCTTGCTCTTGTTTAGCTTTCTCCTTTTGGAGCTTTTCTACATCGGCTCGGAGTGGAGCAGTGGCGAGAGCATTGCGAGTGCGCTGAAGTTCTTCGATGGTATCGAGTAACTTTTGTTGGTCGTTTTGGCCGAGTTGTTGGCTGCGGCGCAGTTCTTGTTGGAGGCGAGCGATTTCGCCGTTGAGCATGCGGGATTGTGTGCTTTCAGCACCGAGTCCTTGTTGTTGTTTGCGCAGCTCGGTTTGGAGTTTTGAGATTTGCTGGTGGAGTTCTAGCTTTTCCGCGTTGTGTTGGTTTTTGAGTTTTTCGAGATTGGCTTGCATCTCGTTGAGGCGGTTGTTGAGCTTGGTAATTTGTTCGAGATCCGATGGCGGCAGCTGATTGATTGGGTTGCTCGGCGATGGGAGGGTGGATGTTTCGGAGCCGACGAAGTCTTGGAGCTTAGATTGTTCTGCGAGAAGGGCTTTTTGGGCCATTGGTTCGACGCGTTTGATGGCTTCACTTGTCGATTGGATACGCCCTTGGACGATGTGTGGTTTCCATGCGGGATGTGTGGCGGAAAGTGACTGGTAGTAGCGGAGTGCTTGTTGGTATTTATTCCATGCTTCCTTGGCTTGATCTTGTTGCTCGAATTTTTCTGCCTCGCTGATCGCTTGATATGCGGAGAGTAGGATAGTTCCTGGGCGCACGATTTCGGTCTCTTCAGCTAAGCCGCTGAGAGGGACGAGTACGAGGAAAAGGTAGGATAGGTAGGTGAGGAAAGTTCTGCGCATCGGTTTGCAGGGTCTTGTAGGAGAATCGCTTAGCGAGTGGAAGTCCATTTTTAACTAATTAGATTAGTCGCTTTCTGAAAGTGGAAATTGGCTTGTCCAGTTTTCAAATTCTGCTGGGATGTTGGCGCGAAATGTCATGCGCTCAGATGTACGTGGGTGATTAAAGCTAAGTCGTCTAGCGTGGAGCATGAGGCGTCCCGGCTGTGCTTTCTGACGGGCGATTTTGGCGTAGATGGGATCGCCGATAATGGGGCATCCGAGGTGGAGCATGTGGACTCGAATTTGATGAGTGCGCCCGGTGTGGAGATCACAGTGGATGAGTGAGCTGTTTGTCGCTTCATCGTGACCGAGGTTTTGGTAATCAGTGATTGCTGGTTTTCCTGAGCCGGGATTTACCACTGCCATTTTTAGTCGGTTGACGGGATGGCGTCCGATGTTGGTGTATATGGAGTCTTCGTCTTTATTGGGTTTGCCTTCGACGACGGCGAGGTATTGCTTTTTCGTTTCACGCTCTTTGAATTGATTCACGAGAGCGACATGGGCAAGATTTGTTTTGGCGACGACCATGCAGCCGGAAGTGTCCTTGTCGAGACGGTGGACGATGCCTGGTCGCTCAGCTCCGCCTTCATCCGCAAGTTTCCCTTTGCAATGAAATAGTAGAGCGTTGACGAGGGTGCCTGTTTGGTTACCAGCAGCTGGATGGACGACGAGGCCTGAATCTTTATTGATCACGATGAGGTCATCATCTTCGTATATGACGGAGAGTGGAATGTCTTCGGGTTGTGCTTCTTCTGGCTCGGGTTCTGGGATTTCGATGGTGATGATATCGCCAGCTTGGACTGAGTACTTGGCTTTTTGTTGAGCGCCATTGACTAGGATGTCGCCGGATTTGAGTAAGGACTGAATGCGGCCGCGTGAGAGATCGGGAAGCTGGGTCGTGAGGAAGGCATCGATGCGCTTACCTGTATTGTCATCCACGGTGATTTTCATGATGGGATCGTTTTGTGATGTGGGCTGCTAAGCGAGAAAAAATTTTCTATTTCTAAAGTTTTTCAGTGGCAGCTGGAGGAAATTTACCTAGGGTTGCGCTTCATGGATGAAAATGAGCGAACAGCAGAAATCGAGAATTGCCGTGCATGTGGGAATTCGATGGACGTGACAAGCTTCGCTCCATTTACGGAAGTTCAGTGCCCAGAGTGCCATAAGAATGTGCATGTAAAGACGGATGTCGGTGGTTATGAAATAGTGGCCAAGCAGGGTGTGGGTGGGATGAGTTTGGTTTTCAAAGCGGTGGATAAAACTCTGGGGAGGAAAGTGGCGATTAAGTTGCTGAACGAGTCGTATTCGTCAGATGCCAAGAGGATTGAAGAGTTTGAGAAAGAGGCAAAAATCACCGCCGCCATTTCGCATCCGAATGTGGTGAGGGTGTTTACGGTTGGCCAAGCGTACGGCCGGTATTTTATCGCGATGGAGTTGGTGGATGGTGAGTCGCTTGAGCAGCGCTTAGCGGTGTCGGGTAAGTTAGATGAAGAGGCGGTGACTCGCTTAGCGATTGAGGTGGTCGAGGGGCTGAAGTCTGCGCATCAAGCTGGCTTGATTCACCGCGATATGAAGCCTGGTAATATTTTATTGGATACTAATGGGCGGGCGAAGATTGTGGATTTTGGCTTGGCTCTTGTAACATCTGGAGGGAAGGCGCTGGCGGAAGAGATCTGGGCGACTCCGTATTACGTGCCGCCTGAGACTTTGCGGCTGCATGAAGAGGATTTACGTAGTGATATGTATGCTCTAGCTGCAAGTTTGTATCACGCATTGACTGGTGAACCTCCATTTACTGCGGACACTACATCGACCTCTGAGTTACTTAAAATTAAGGCGTCGGTTCCTAAACTCGCCAACAAAGCTGATGGGGTAAGTAAGTACATGTGTGCGATTATCGATAAGGCGATGGCGTTTGAGGCGAGTGAACGATTTCAGAGTTATGAGGAATTGCTAGATGTCTTGAAGCAGTTAGATGCATTTTACCGGACAGGGGTAATTCCCGAGCCGATTGAAAAAAAGAGCAAACAGCCAACTCGCCGACGTCGTAGAAAGAAGTTGCCAGTTGTGCCAATTGCTGTTGGTGCAATGGGGGTGATTGCGGCAGTAGGGTATTTTACACGACCAGATACAGTGGAGGTGGAGCCCGAAGTTGAAATTTTTGATGTTTCTGCTGAAGATTCAACTTCTGATAAAGAACAAGCCCTGCGGGTGTTTATTGCGACTGAGTTGAAGGTTGCGCAAAATTTATTCAAGGAACAAGAGTATCAGGCTGCACACCAACGCTATTTAAAGTTAGCTTTAACAGACGAGGTGCCCGTAGAGACAGCATTTTGGGCCGGTTTACAATCGGCATCATCTGCTTGGCTCAATGCTGATTCGAGATCTGCTCGCGAAGCATTAAGCAAAGTGGCTGCAAAGATTCGTAAGGACGATGGCAGTACGCAGGAATGGGTAGTGGTGTTAGAAAACTTGGGTGGCTTGGAAGCGGTCAAAATCCCGTCCAATTTATCGGCGAGTTTGGAAGCTTCTATACTGTTTGCTTCTGCTCTTAAGGAGTGGAATCAGGGACGTTGGGAATTAGCACACCAGTCATTTGATTCGTTAAAATCCAATGAGGCTTCCGAGATGTACACTCGAGAAGTGAAGCAATACTTGGCTGATTACCGTTTGTTAGAGAAGTATCCTGAGGGTTTATTTGCTATAACGACGGCTGAGCTAGATCAAGTGATGGTGGAGCTAAATGAAGTGGAGCATTTGGTTAAGACGCCAGGAAGGGCCACATTTAATATTGCTCAGTGGAAACTGCAGGTAGAAGCAGAGAAGCGTAAAATTGAGGAGGAGAAAAAGCGCGAGTCACTCGATAAAAAAGTGGCGAAAGAGGAGGCAAGAAAATCTTGGATAGAGGCGAAGGATGCGGCTGAAAAATTTGTGGCTCAGTATTTTTTCAAGAATGCATCACGGAGTTTGAGTAAGGTCGATCCACCTAATCAAAAACAGAAGGAATGGGCGGAGGCTATGGTGTTTTTTAGCAGTAATGCCGGAGAGCTTTATGATACGACCGCAGAGATATTTGCTGAGAAGAGTGGGAGTTTCGTGGTAGTTAACAAATTTGGCGGACGTATTTTTGATAAGGTGTTAGGAGCTGAAAAAAATGGATTGCTGGTCAGCTTTGAAGATCAAGATCCGACAAGGCTAGGCTGGTCGAAGTTGGCTCCGCAGTCGATGTGGGAGCTGCACAAGTTGTTTCCAAATTCGAAAATTCCAGAAGAGTTACGGTATGATCGCATGGTGCAACTGGCGTGTTATACTTATCTAACAGGTTTGCGTGAAGAGTCGCAACTAGCTGTAAATAAGATTTGTGAGAGTGAGGATGATTTTGCGGAGAAATGGCACAAGTATGTCGCGGTTCTTGAGGCTGGTAAGGAAAATTAACCGTGTGTGGCTTTACAGGATATTTCGAGCTCTTTCGATTAGTTCGGGATAGAGGATAAGGAAGAGTTTTTCGAATTCAGAGTAATGGCGTTCGAAGTCTTGGTAGCACTCAGCGAGTGGGAGCGTCCATTTGCGGTTTCTCTTTGAGATACGATCGAGGGTGAGTTTGATGCCGTCTTTGCTTACATAACATTCTAACCAATTTTCTGATTTGAGGTAGGGGTAGGCGTGGGCGAATTCTCCGATCCACCATTGGGGATGTTGTTCGAGGCTCTGGTAGAATTGGTTGATGAATAGAGAGCGTTCTTGCTGGTAGAATAAGTTCCAGTGGCGACTGAGGAAGTGGTCGTATATGATGTCGATGGCGATGCCTGCGAGTCGACGGCGGTTGGGATCGATGAGTTGTTTGGCTTCGCGAAAGGTTGGGTGGCTGTCGGTTAGGGAATCGATTGCTCGATGCATGATGAAACCTTGCACGAGTTCGGTTGGCCATTTTTCTAACAATGACTCATGGGTGCCCTTGGCGAAGTCGCCTAAGAAATTGCCAATACGCGAGGCGTCAGAATTATGTGCGAGGGCGACGTGGGCGAGGTAGTTCATTTATAATTGAAAGAGGTAGGTGAAGCACTTGAGCGTTTGCTTAGGGAATAGCAAACCGATGATGGCTCCGATTGGTGAGTAGAATGCCATATTTTTACAATAGGCTAGATTGATTCCGTCTGAGGAGAAGAGCAGACCTATGAGTACAATCAGGAGGTAGGAGACAATGGTACCGACTAGTCCCGCTATGAATCGCAATCCGAAAGTACTCATTGGGTGAAATGTTAGTGTATGAAAGATGGAGAGATAATTGTTATGATTTAAGGTATATAGGAGAGGGTTCTGTGCAAGTTAAGAGAAGTAAATGAACGGGCAGTAAGGTTGACATTCTTTGATTCGGAGGGATGCTGCGGCCATGGAAATTGAACAGATCATTACACATCCTGGCGGCGCTCATAAAGATGACTTTTTAGCGAGTTGTTTGATGGTTTATTCTTATGGAGTGCCAGTAGTACGCAAGGAGCCAACTGAGGCAGAGGTGGCGAATGCTGCGATTGCTGTATTGGACGTAGGTGGGGAGCATAACGAGGAGAAGATGAATTTTGACCATCATCAGTTTCCTGCTGATTATGAGCCGACTTGTGCGTTGAGCTTGGTGTTGATGCACCTTGGTTTGTATGAAGACGCACGCTTATACTGTGATTGGTTAGAGACTTCTGAATGGCTAGATACGCGTGGGGCTGTGAAAACTGCAGCGTGGTTGGGAATTGACCGTTCAGCCATGGCGAAACTTAATTCTCCAGTTGACATCACGCTACTTCGCCGTTTTGCAAAGGCTGAAAGGCATGAAGCTGGACAGCCGGTTTATGAAGTGATGCGGATGATCGGCGAAGACATGGTGACCTTTCTTAAGGGCATGAGGGAGCGCATGGAGGAGATCGATCGTCAGAGTGAAGTCTGGGAGATTGACGGAACATTCAAAGTACTTTTTATGCCGCGGACTGAACCGATGACTAGTGAACCGTCTGCAGGGATGGGACGTTATATCGAGAACCAAGAGCCTGATTGTGTGGCGATGGTGTACCCAGACCGTCGTGGGTCGGGTTATGGCCTAACTCGTTATAATGACGATTTACGCTTTGATTTTACACGTTGTGAGAACGAAGATGATGTGCATTTCGCGCACAAGGCAGGATTTATCATCAAGACATCAGCGACGGAAGTAGAACGACTCCAAGAGCTCTTAAGAATGGCTTGGGTGGGCTAGGAGATTTTTTATGGCCTATCGTTAGCGTGTTTCGCTTCACGGTAGGCTGGTTATGCATTTCAGCTATGCTGAAGTGTTGGGTTTTACAGGTGTAAAACTACGCCTAGCCTACTTGTTGATAGGTTTCTAAGGTTGTGCTCTAGTAGGCTTATTCTGCTGCAGTTTGTTTGCGCTTTTTCACCCAGAGCAGGAAGATCACGGTGGTCACTAGCATGAATACCATGAGTCCGAATAGTGCGAAGGCTCGATCCGTCTCGCTGTCCACATTCTCAGGAATAGCTCCTTCGATTGGCATCTTTGGGTCGCTGAGAATTGTGATCGATCCATTTGTGAGCGTCACTTTACTGAGCTTGTTAAACACTTCTGCGAGTTCTTCATCTTTGCGGTATTCAGAGAAGAGGAAGGTTGGTAGCTCTTTGGTGTACTTTTCGGGAACTGGATTACCATTGTCTGGGGTGATGTCTGTGACAATAGGGAAGACTGAACCCATCGCAATGATCGGGTCGACAGTCATGGTGGCATTGACATAGCGAATCCCGTCAAATCCGGCTCGGACTGGGAAGCTGATGTCTGAAATGATTGATGTTTTAGTGATTTCAGTGACACTGAGCGTGTCGCGGAAAGCTTTAAGTTTAGGATAACGGGCGATGGCTAAGTTCATCTCCTCGACATTGAAGGTGACCTCAGTACGCTTGCCGGCTCTTACAGCATTACTAAATGTGTCTATCTTGTTGTCGAGAGCTGTGGTGGCTGCCGTGTCTGCTGTGGAAGCCAGAACTGGTGCATCTTTTTCTAATTCAGAGATGCTGATGATCGCCGCTTTGTTTTCGCGATAGGAATACCAACCGATGCCCGCTAAGAAGAAGACCATGCCTAAAATCACGATGAAGATGATACAACCTGCGATGGGTGTAGGTTTTCCAGTGGCTTCAGTATTTGGCTTGGACATGTGCGTTTGATGGGCTTGCTGGGAGGAAGTTTCAAGTTTAATTAAGCGCGTGTTGCAAGATTGCGGGATGTACTCTACTGGTCGGCATGGCAAAGATTTTGGTAGGCCTCTCTGGGGGCGTTGACTCAAGTGTAGCTGCTGCTCTGATGGTTGAGCAGGGGCACGAAGTGGTTGGCGCTTACATGAAAAACTGGATCAACACTGATAATGTCCCGGGAGATTGTCCGTGGGAGAATGATGTCGATGACGCGCATGCTGTGGCGAAAAAGCTCGGTATCGAATTTCGCGTAGTGGATTTGATAGACCAATACCAAGATCGAATTGTCGATTATTTACTCGAAGGATATCGCAGTGGGATCACGCCTAACCCGGATGTGTATTGTAATCGTGAAATGAAATTTGGGGTATTTCTTGATTACGCACTCTCGCAGGGATTTGAGTATGTGGCTACTGGTCACTACGCTCGCAAGCGCGACCGTGCGGATGGTTCTGCCGATATTTTACGTGGGGCTGATACGAATAAAGATCAGTCTTATTTTCTAGCATTGATGGAGCAACATCAAGCGAAGCATGCGCTTTTCCCATGTGGAGAAATGCAGAAACCTGAGGTGCGCGAGGTGGCGAAACGTTTTGAATTGCCGACTGCTCAGAAAAAAGACAGTCAGGGGATTTGTTTCATTGGCAATGTGAAGATGAGCGATTTCTTACGACATTATGTACCGGATCGTCCCGGGAATATTGTCGATACCGAAGGCAAGCGTCTCGGCCGTCATAAGGGCTTACACCTATACACGCTCGGCCAGCGAAAAGGGCACGGTGTGGCATCGCCTCGTGACGGAGTAGCGTACGTGGTAGTAGGGAAAGACCTTAAAAAGAATGAACTTATTGTCGGTTACAATGAGGAAAGTACTCCGGGGCTCTACGCCAGTAAATCGGTGGTGGGAACTGTTTCATGGGTGAACAAGCCTGTGACAGCTCGTCGCAAGATCGAAGCTCAACCACGCTATCGTGCCAAAGGTGAGCCAGTGTGGGTAAGTCCACGTGAGGATGGTAAGCTAGATGTTGAATTTATCCGTCCACAGCGCGCACTCACACCTGGTCAGATCTGTGCATTTTACGAGAATGGCGTACTGCTCGGTGGTGGAGTGTTTGAGTCAGTGGAGTAGCAATCGTTTTTTACAAGGCCGTCAGAGATCGGTAAGTAGGGACATAGATGCTACGGAAATGGAAAGCAGAATCAAGAAAGTTGGTTTTGGTGAAAGAATAATGATTAGTCTCGATCATTTAAAATTATGTTGTTTAGTTTCCTGAATTTTTGGTGTTCGGCTAGATGGGGTAGTTTTCTGCTGTATGTTGACGTTCTGGGTAAATACTACGAATCTCAGGATGAGCACGGATGAAGCTGTTGGTTTCCACTAAAGTACTTGCTGTTGAATAGGTTTAGCAGGTGGTGCGACGATTATCTTCGTACTATTGTGAGTACATTTTAGGTTATATGAATCTAGTTTCAGGGGAAAATAACTGCATTGATGTTTGTTGAAAGATTGAGCAATATAATTGCGAGGTGATAGTATTCAGCTTAATGCATTTGAAGTGAGAACAAAAGAGATGATTTATGCCCTACACGGGGCGGTGGGGATGGCGGCTGATTGGAAGGAATTTGCTCAGGCGATGAAGATTGAGGGACGAAGTGTGGCGCGGGTGGATCTGTGGAAGTTTTTGGCGTGTTGTCCTATGCCGATTGGCGAGTTTGGGGCGGCTTTTAATAAGGAAGTGCACTCTAAGGAGGCTGTGCTGTTGGGTTACTCAATGGGGGGGAGATTGGCATTGCATGCATTGTTAGATACTCCTCGGAAATGGAGTAAGGCGGTGATTATTTCGGCTCATACAGGACTCGCTCAAGAGGATAGGATTCCTCGGCAAGCGCATGATGCAGCTTGGGCGGCGAAGGCACTGAAGGGGGAATGGGACGCATTTCTAGCTGAGTGGAATAGCCAAGGTGTGCTAGAAGGTAGTGCTATGCCTGATAGAGGAAAGTTGAAGGTGCAACGTGAGGCGGTGGCTCGTTCATTTATGGATTGGTCAGTGGGACAGCAGGAGGATTTGTTGGAGAGGGTCGGTGAAATTACGTGTCCTGTTTTATGGGTAGTGGGAGAGAGAGATGGGAAGTTCGTGGAAGTTGCGAAGAAGGCAGCTGAGCGAAATTCGCTTATTCGGCTGGAGGTGGTGAAGGATTGCGGGCATCGCGTACCGTGGGAGCAGGCTGAAGTATTCGCGGATCTGGTGGCTGACTTTTTGAACGAAAATCCTGTATCGCTAGGTGAATCTAGGGTTTAAGCATTTGCCATGAATAGCACGCTAAAATCTTGTATTCTTGCGGCACGGCCGAAGACTTTACCTGCAGCAATTGTACCTGTATGGCTGGGTTGTGTGTTGGCGTGGAAATTAGAGGGTGTTTTTGATTGGTGGTTGGCGGTGTGTACATTGATGGGCGCTGTGTGGATTCAGATCGCGACAAACTTTTTTAATGATGCGATCGATAATGACAAAGGTGCTGACACAGAGCATCGTTTAGGTCCGGTACGTGCGACGGCGAGTGGCTTGCTCACGCGTGGGCAAGTGTACGGGGCGGCGGTATGTTGTTTGGCCATTGCTGCTGTGTTCGGCTGGTTTCTTTTTGAGGCTCGGGGATGGACGATGGTGGCGATAGGTGTGCCGTCACTCTACCTTTGTTATGGCTATACGGGAGGACCAGTGCCTTTGGCGTATCGGGGGCTTGGAGAGTTGTTTGTGATACTTTTCTTTGGCGTGGTCGCCGTGATGGGGACCGTGTTTGTGCAGCTAGGGAGTTGGCCGGAAGAAAGCTTGTTGTTAGGGTTGCAGGTTGGATTGCTGAGTGCGGTGTTGATCTCGGTAAATAATTTACGGGATCGAGTCGAGGATGCTGGCAATGGGAAAAATACTTTGGCGGTTAAGCTTGGTGAGCAGTGGGCAATGCGGGTGATTTTATGGGAGCTCGTCGGTCCGTTTGCTTTATCGCTCGTTTGGTTTATGATGGGTTACCCTCTTCTCGCATTAGGTTCGTTGGTTTACATGGGAATGGGTTTAGTGATTTGGCGATCGATCAAAGTCGAGCCACCGAGTGCGAAGTACAATAAGTATTTAGCATTGGCGGGGATGCAGTTGCTGCTTTTTGCTGTCTCTATGACGGTTGTCTGTGTTATCTAACATCTCATGTTTATGAGCGATCCAATCTACATGCACCGCTACAGTTTGCAGAGTAAGAGTTTGCTCAATAGCCAATCGAAACGCAGGAGCTTTGACGGCATTTTGCTTCGTATTGGCGACGGTGTGGGTTGCGTGCACCCATGGGTAGAGCTCGGTGATCCCTCGGTAGATCAGTTAATTGCAAGTTTGCAGATAGAAGATTTTAGAAGTCCTTTATTGAGGAATGCGATGCATTGCGCGCAGATTGATGCTGAGGCTCGGAATAAGGGAGTGAGCTTGTTCGATGGTTTATCGGTGCCTGAAAGTCACGCGACGATTACGGTTGGTGAAGAGCAAGTTGAAGCAGCTGTGCGGCAGGGATTCAAGGTGGTGAAGTTGAAGCTTGGGCCAAATATTGATTTGGAAATGCTGGAGATGCTTCATGCGCGACATCCGAATTTACGTTGGCGTTTTGATTTTAACCAAAGCCTAGACGAAGCTAAGCTTTTGGCATTTTTGCTGTCCTTATCAGCGAGCTTGGTTGAGCAGATAGATTTTGTGGAAGATCCTTGTGATAGAAGGGTCGATATGAAGAAGTGCAGCGTTCCCATTGCTATCGATAAGGGGGTGGAAATGTGTGATAGTTCGTATCAATATGCTGTGGTTAAACCTGCGGTTGATGATGTGACTCAGGTTTGCGAACGCGCGCAAAGCTTAGGTCTCAAGGGGGTGTTTACGAGTTATATGGATCATCCTGTTGGGCAGTCTTATGCAGCATGGATGGCTGGAACTGCGAATGCGTTATATTCGCAATTAGAGATGGTAGAATGTGGGCTTATGACTCAAGGGCTGTTCGAAGAGAATGCTTTTATTGAAGCTCTGGGGCCTATTGGGCCGAAGTGGAATGCTGCTGATGGAGTCGGGCTAGGGTTTGATTCGTTGTTAGATGAACTCGATTGGAAACGAGTAAAGTGATGGAATGCCACTGTCCATATCTCGAACCAGCTTTTTGGCATTCCGAGGATTTATGTGTAATGTGCAATCCTTTTAACGCGGGTGATACAGAGCGATTGAATGGCTGGTTGGATCAGCAAGAGGATGAGAGTTTTCGTCATCATGTCTATTTTCAGACATCGGGATCGAGTGGTAAAGCGAAGTGGGTTGCTTTATCAAAATCTGCTTTATTAGCGTCTGCTAGAGGGGTAAATCGGCATTTAGAGATTGAGACAGGTGCGAAGTGGGCGTTGTGTTTGCCGATTTTTCATGTGGGAGGCTTTGGGGTGTTGGTACGATCATTTTTGACAGGTGGGCATTGTCAGGTATTTCATGAGAAGTGGGATGCGGTTGCGTTTTCGCGCTTTATGTTTCTGCAAAGGGCTGAGTATGTTTCTTTGGTGCCGACTCAAGTGGTTGATTTAGTGGAGTCGAGGTGTGTGGCTCCTGATAGTGTGAAAGCGGTGATAGTTGGTGGTGGAAAATTGGAAGATAGCTACTATGAGCGTGCTGTAGGTTTAGGGTGGCCGATTTTACGAAGTTATGGGATGACGGAGGCTGGATCGCAAATTGCTACTGGTGGTGATGATGAGGAAGGAATGAAAGTGCTGGATATCTGGCAGGTGAGAGTGGGTGAGGATGGCTTGTTAGAATGGAAAGGTGAGGCGGGGATGAGTTTTTACATTGAGGAAACAGAAGAGGGGTTTCGGCGAGTTGACCCCAAAAGAGATGGATGGTTCCTCACGCAAGATCGAGTAAGGATTGAAAATGGGAGATTACGGATGCTAGGCCGTATCGATTCTTTAGTGAAGGTGTTAGGTGAGCTAGTCGATCTCACTCTCATTGAGGAACGCATTCAAAGGGCAACTGGTAAGGAATGCGTGGTGCTGACTCAGCCGGATGCTCGACGTGGTGTTAAGCTTTTCCCCATTGTAGAATCTTCTGAGGATGTCGTGGTTCCAGAATTCAGTGGAATTGAGAGTTTAGAAGAGATTCGTATTATTTCTTCATTTCCTCGAACAAGACTTGGCAAGGTGATACGTGCAGAATTACGTGGGATGATAGAGCGTTAGTTTCTCTCTAAAAGCAGTCGAAATATTAGAATTTCGTGTTTAGGCTGGCGGCACATGACCTTAGAAGATCTCGGATGGAACGATGCCTTTGCGGCCGAATTTAAGCCTTTTATCAAAAAGGGTTGGGTGCCTGCACGTTTGATTCGTGATAATAAGATCACCTATGGAGCACTTCTTGAAGGCGGTAAAGAGCTTGAAGTGATTATGAGTGGAAAGGTTTACCATGATGCAGAATCCGATGCTGAACTTCCCGCCGTGGGAGATTGGGTGGCACTCGATGTGGGTGGCGACGATGAAGATTCGGTGATTCGCGCACGCTTGTCACGTCAGACTTGTTTTTCGAGAAAGCTCCCAGGGAAGAGTAGTGAGGAACAGGTGATGGCTGCGAATGTGTCTGTGGTGGTGGTGGTGACTGATGCTGGCTCAGACTTTAATCCACGGAGGATGGAACGTTACTTCATGTTGATTGAACGGAGTAAGGCCAAAGCAGTGGTGTTGGTGAACAAGAGTGATTTATTCCCTGATGATTTGAATCAATCAGCTAAGGAAGAAATTCAGGCATTAACAGCTGAAGCGGATGTGTATATCACCAGTGCGGCGAAGAATGAAGGCTTGGAAGTACTTAAGAAGTATTTGGCGCCAGGAGTGAGCATCACTATCGTAGGATCTTCTGGAGTTGGGAAGTCTACACTTGTGAATCAACTGTTAGGCGATGAATGGCAATGGACGAGTGAGGTCAATGAACTCACTGGCAAAGGGCGGCACACGACGACAGCTCGTGAACTTCTGGTGTTAGAAGAAGGTGGGATATTGATCGATAACCCAGGCATCCGCGAGGTGCAGATGTGGACGGATGAGACGACACTGCGAGAAAGTTTTGCCGACATTGATGAGATCGCAGCACAGTGTAAGTTTCACGATTGCAAGCACGGAACGGATAAAGGCTGTGCTATTCGCGTTGCGGTGGAGTCTGGAGAGCTTCCGCATGATCGCTACGAGAGTTACCTCAAGTTAGAAGATGAGGTGGCTCAGCTCAAGAAACGGAGGGAAAAGCGTAAGATGAATGTGGAAAGACGCGCTAAGCGTGACCATAAGGTGAAGGCGCGTAATCTCGCAGATCGTATCGATTATGAGAAAAGACAACGACCAGAGCGGTACTGAATTAGGTTTAGGTTGTTACAGCTGGAGGCCTACGTTCGAGCTTTTGACAGGAGTGTGAATGTGGCTCGAATGCTGTAAGGATGTTTTGGTAGATGCGTTCAGCGATTTTGGCATCGCCGCAGGTGAAGATGTCGATGGCTGCATAGGCCTGCTCTGGCCAGCAATGGATGGCGATGTGGCTTTCTGCAATAATGACGACTCCACTGAGTCCAATGGGGTTGAATCCATGGATCACTGTTTTGACCACGGTAGCTCCTGCGGATCGCGCGGCTTGTTCCATCGTTTTTTCAAGCAAGGGTGCAGACTCGAGGAGTTCGGGCATACAGCCTGAACATTCTAAAAGGTAGTGGACACCGTGGCTACTGTGGAGAGGTGAATCCATAGATTATTGAACGGTTTGTTGGAAGCGATCGAATTCGTCTTTTGACTTAGCGAGCACGATGATGCGGTCACCTTTTTCGATGCGCATTTGTTTGTCAGGATTTAAAATCGGCTGAGAATCACGGCGGATGCCAATAATTTGGAGATCTTCTTGGTAGTCGAGTGCTGCTTTTTGGAGCTCGATGATTGCTCGGTCGTGCAGGATGGTTTCACAGCTGTAAAATTGACTGCCCCTCGTATTTGTAAGAAGTTGACCAAAGGTGCGGTGGATGCCTGGATGGCAGTATTCCTGCACCATCATTTTATCACTCATTCCTTCTACGACGACGAGTCCATCGACGGAGGAACGTTCGAACATTTTTTGGTTTCTAGGGCTTACTACTTCTACGACTGTCCTGATAGAGTGGTCGATTTCTTCTTCGATCATTTCTACAATGGTACCAATAGTGAAGGAGTTGTGGTCGCTGGATGTGTCACTCGGATCTTTAGCCAAGATGAGCGTGCCATTGGCTGTTCTGATTGATGCTTTGTTGAGAATTTCTTCATTTGTTGGGTCTCCGTGAATGAAGCGGATATCATGTTTTAAAAACTCTTCTGGTATTTCTTCGAGCTTATCGTCGATCACGATAATGCCCCGGGTGCTACCTTCTGGAGTGGCTCTAAGTTCATTGATGATATGAAGCACTTTGGAGACAGAGGGGCAGTAGCATACGATAATATGGTCTTTCATATGGATATTGATGAGTCCTTTTCGTTTTTTAGCAGTGATATTGATGAGGCTCTCTGCGAATGAGCCGAGGAGGTAACCGATGAGTCCGATACCTAAGAGAAAACAGGGGTAGGCAATGAAAAATCTGCCAATAAAAGTGACGGGGAAATAATCACCGTAACCTACGGTAGTCATGGTGACCATGGCCCACCAGACAGAATCGATCAGGCTGAGGCCTTCTTGGTGAGGGGATTCAACGAGGTAAAATGCGAAGCCAAAAACGAGGTTTAGGCTGAGCGCACCAGCAAATGTTCGCAGGAGCTTGCCTGGAAGGCTGTGATTAGTTTGCTGAAAATAGCGCTTTAGATAGATGATCCACATAAGCGGTTAGAGGGTCCAAGGGGTTTGCCAAATCGGCTGGTCAGAGCAGGGAGATTTGAGCGATGGGTTATGTGTGGCATGTTGTGGGAACCAAGCATTGAGGTTAGAAAGGATTTCTATGTCGTCTGAGTAGAGGTCGCGCAGTAGGCTGAATCCTTGATTGGCTATATCATCGAGGATTGTTTCTCCTGTGATGATAGAACCATTGTCTTCAAAGGTGAGTTGTTCTGCTCGAATGGCGGAGTCGCAGATCTTGCGGATTTCTTTCCAAGCTTCCCCTGAAATAAGTTCGGTCTGCCAGGCGGCGGTGTCGGTATCGAGCTGTTCTTCTTGAACCTGTTGATAAAAGACGAGCTCTTCGGGATTACCACCGAGGTGTTTGATGATGGGAATGCGCATATCTTCCCAGCGGTCTTCGAGAAGGAAACGCTTCCATGCGAGTTCGGAATCGAAGTCCTGATAGGATGAAAGGGCAAAAGACCCCTCAGCTAGGTCGACGTGTGCGAAAATATCTATGTAGGTGAGGTAGCTTTGGTAGTGTCGGATAAAGGCCTCTGCCTTTATCTTCCCTTTTTTGCTAAGCGTGTAGTGGTGTGACTTATCGAATTCGACATAGCCTTTGCTGAGTAGCCATTGAAGAATAGGAAGAAAGTCTTCGGAACCGTCTGCAGCGATGATGTCATAGCGGGTGCCATGACGTAGCATTTGGTGAAGAATGTAGCTGGCTGTGTAGCGTTGGTAATCCATTTTACTTTATTGGATACTTAGGAAAATGAGCCGGTGATGATGAGGGCAGCGCCGACGCTTGTGGCGACCTCGATAAGTGCAGCGCCCCAGTTTGAGTCATCAGCAATTTCTTTGTTGAGGTGACAGGATGGGAGAAGCATTTTGTCAACAACTAAGCGAGTGATGCATAGAAGTATGGCGGAAACGAGTGCCCAGATGAGGAGCCCAAGAATTCCATCAAAACGAGTAATGTAGAAGCTGATCAATAGTCCATAACTGAAAAGCGCTCCACCGAATGCTACACCAGTAGCTGCATTGTCTTGTTCTAATTGTGAGTGGAGAGTTTTATCGATGAAGCTGGAATAGAGTTTGCTGAATGCGAAAATAAGTGTTTGCGAAATTGCAAACCAAAGGAAGGAGAGTCCGATTTCTACAGGAAGTGTGTAGATGTCTTCTCCTGCAATACTGGCGCGAATGATGAGTGCTGTGGTTAAATAGACTGCCGCTTGAACGGCTCCTACCCCGACATTTTTATCGGTAACGAGTTCGCGTTTGGTTGAAAATTGGGGCAAGACACATTTGTCATTGAACCAACGTGATAGGAGCAGCATGGCACAGCCGATCGCTCCCCAGATCGCGGTATTCGTGAGGTCTGCAACTAGTGTCGTAGTGTCCGTGGAGCTTGGTGAATTGAGAACGCCACTGAGGATGATGCCGACAGCTAAGACGAAGCCAGCAAATGAGAGGGCGATCGCTTTATTATCAATATGGGTGATTTGTTCATTGAGCTTGTAGCCAGAGAGGGCTTGGTTCACGAGCTTGGCAATCAGAAGGATCACCAACGAGAGTGTGAGGTAGAGGATGATTCTCCAGTCGAGTAATTCGAGTACTGGAGCGAGGTCTGAAAAGTTATCTAACATCGTGTGAATGAGTAAGGGTTATTTGCCACCTCCGAATGAGGAACCTGAGCGAGAGCTGGAAGAAAATCCTGAGCGGGCTGAGCCGAAGCCTCCACTACGGACGGTGCGCGATGGGTTTCGAGCTTGGAAGGTGCGCTGGCTCGTTGTGGGATTTTTTAGCGGAGCTTTGATGCTTTGTGCTGATTTGTTGAAGTTCGGAGACTTCACGGGTTTGCTAATGCTGGAATAGTTATTTTGTTTGATGTTACTGCTGTAGGAAGCATTTTTGTGGAAGCCTCGGTACTGATCGTAAGATCTAGGACTATAACTATTGTGATAAGAAGGGTAACGGTTCCACCCCCATGATGAATGGTAGGGTGAGTGTGCGTTCCAGAGGTAGCTCCATAGGAGAATCTCGCCGATACCGGTGTGGTGGTGATAGTAGTGGTTGTTGCCGTAGACTTGAGAGTTGCCACGTGTTTCAACATTGGCCGCGTCGCCGTCTTTTTCGAATTGGATGGTGCAAAGCTCTTGTTCTTCACCGGGAGCGACTTCGGTAGTGAGAGATAAGGCGCGCTGAGAGTCGGTGACGATTTCGGTAACTTTAATGAAGTCGACCTTGTCATCCTCGTTGAGGTCGAGGTTGTTGACTTTATTGTTAGGGGTATTGAGTTTCTTTTCAAATTCTTCGGCAGATTTGGATTTTGTTGCTAAATCGGTAACTGCCTTGAGATCGAGTCCATCGGAAGCAGATTGAACGATGGTGGTGACGTACTCAGTTCGGCTGCATTGAGTGAGCGTGGTGCAGAAACTCAGACAGAGTAATGAGCATATGATTCTAGAATGGAGCATAGGATTTTTGATGATTAGTTTTTCCAAGCTGATAGGTAGTGAGGAAGGACGGCTGAATTGGAAAGTGTGTTGATGTCTTTGAATTCTGAATGCAGTTGGTTTTTTCCAAAGTAGGTGGCTGCACGCATTCTATCAGGTGTTAGGTATTTTGTAGGGACAGAAATATTCTCAGTTTGTTGGAGTCTTTCTTTAAGGGCATTTGGTGAATAGATTGAGGAATGGGAGGCTATCCACCAGCCCCATTCGCCGAATGATGGGACATGATCGTGGATGGGCAAGGTGCTAAATCCAGCTTTTGCCATTGTACGGCCGATGCAGAGGAAGGCTTCTTTTGCTTGGTATGGGGATGTGGATTGTTGGATGATAATCCCGTCTGCAGCGAGTTTATTTTTGAGTTCGCCATAGAAGTGCAGGCTATAGAGTTTTGCGAGTTCAGGTCCAGATGGGTCAGGGAAATCGAGAATGATAATATCAAACTGTCCCGTGGCGGTACGGATGTACTTAGAGGCATCGATATTACGGATGGTGAGCTTTACTGCAGATGTATCGACATGTTTGATGCGTCGCTGAGCGGGCTGGGTGAGTGCAGTTTCTTGTGATGCTGAGATTCCTTTTGCTGGAAGCTGAGTGAGTCGCTGATTTTTAAGGCTGTTATTGTTGAGTGTACTCAAGATGGGGTGGTTTGTGGCGAGTTCAGTCATTGCTGGGTCGAGATCGACGAGGACTATCTCTTCGACTTGTGGGTATTTAAGAACCTCTCGAGCGGCCATGCCGTCGCCTCCACCGAGGATGAGGATACGTTTGGCATTTTTATTTAGGAGAAATGCCGGGTGTACGAGTTGTTCGTGGTAGATGTGTTCATCGTCTGCAGAAAACTGGATGTGGCCATTGATAAAGCAACGAAGGTTCCCAGTGAGGCTCTCGGTGAGCACAATGTGCTGATAGGGGCTTGTGTGGGTGAAAACGACTCTGTCTCGGTAGAGGTTTTGTTCAGCGTGGATCGACCATTGATCCGAGCGGAGAAAGCCGGTGGTGATGATCGCGATGGTGGTTATCGAGACGATGAGTGGGAGGTAGTTCGATTTTGCTTTAAAAAAGAACCAGCAGAGGAGGGCTGTGAAAATACTGATGTAGGCGAGAATGTACGCGGTTTCGTGGAGGGTGAAAAATTTTGGCAGAAGAAAAACCCAGAGGAGAGCACCAATGAGAGCTCCGATGTAATCCATTTTTAGGACTGTCGCTAAATTGGTTCTGATATTATCAGAATACGCCTCGTTGAGTCGCGAGATGAGGGGGATCTCAAAGCCAATGAGTATGCCGATGACACTGATGAGGGAGTATTGGACGAGCGCGAAATGGTAGGGGAAGTAGGAAAATGCTAGGAGCATGAGAAGCGGTCCAAAGCCTCCAAGAGTGGCTAGTAGCAGCTGAGAGTATATGAGGCTATTGAGTAGCTTTTTATTGCTGATCCATTTTTGGATTTCAGCACCCATCCCCATGCAGAAGAGCATGACGGCGATCACAATGGCCCATTGTTGGACAGAATTCCCTATGAGGTCTGCTGCGATTTTCGAAAAAGTGTATTCGTAGGCGAGCCCACAACCACCCATAATGAAGATGACGAGACCGAGGATAAATCTCGATTGTTGCTGGGTGTGTTTCTCTGGCTCGCTCATTGCAAAATCTGATAGAGGTCAGCATAGATTCGAGTCTAACAAAATTATAAAAAATGGCTGAAATTATAGAGAGTGAGGAATGAAGAGATTCAAAGATGACGCAGAACTACACGATTAAGTAGGTTGTGCAGATGTCGTGAAATATTAAGGTTGTTGCTGCAGTATATACATTTCTACTGTTCAAGAACACCTCAAGCACCACCTATGAAGCTTAGTTTATTTAGATTTAGTCCCGCTCTCTTATGCATTTCTTCGCTGCAATTAGCAGTGGCTGAAAAATATCCCCACGTTGCTGTAGAAGATTTTCAATTGCCTGATGACTTAGAGGTGACGCTGTGGGCGAAGTCTCCGATGTTTTTTAACCCAACTAATATGGATGTGGATTATAAGGGACGGATCTGGGTGAATGAGGGAAGAGCTTATAGAGCGTTTCGTAACAAATTTGCGTCAGAATATGCTAAGAAGGGGGATCGCATCATGGTCTTGGAAGATTCTGACCAAGATGGAACAGCGGATAAGAGTCATGTGTTTGTTCAAGATCCTCAGTTGATTGCTCCTCTCGGTATTGCAGTTATCGATAATAAAGTCGTGGTTTCTCAGCCTCCTTCGATCATTGTCTATCACGATGTGAATAGGGATGCGGTGTTTGATCCTAAGGTAGATAAGAAAGAAGAACTTCTCACTGGATTTGGTGGTTTTGACCACGATCATTCTCTTCATGCAGTGACTGTGGGACCCAGTGGGCAATGGTATTTCAACTCAGGTAATGCTGGGACACATGTGGTGAAGGATAAAGACGGGTTTACGATTCGCGTAGGTAGTTCTTACAAAGGCGGAGCACCTTCGGTCACTAAGAAGGGGCCGAACCAAGGAGGGAAAGCGGGTTTGGTCAGTGATGATGGACATGTCTATGTGGGGTCTGTGGCTCTACGTATGAACCCTGACGGCACTGGATTAAGAGTGATCGGTCACAACATGCGCAATAGTTATGAAGAGACGGTGACCTCATTTGGTGATGTGTTTCAAAATGATAATGATGATCCACCGGCGTGCCGAGTCACATGGCTGATGGAATATGGAAACTTAGGGTTTGCTTCCGATGACGGATCGCGCACCTGGTTGAGTGAGCGTCGTCCAGGGCAGCGCATGTCTTCAGCGCATTGGCGTCAGGATGATCCTGGAAAGATTCCAGCAGGTGACATTTACGGGAACGGATCACCTACTGGGATCACCTTCTATGAAAATGGAGCTTTGGGTGAGAAATGGGAAGGGCTTCTCTTATCTGGTGAAGCGGCGCGTAATGTTGTGTTTGGTTATCAGCCAAAGCCAGAAGGCGCAGGGTTCGAGCTCAAGCGGACTAATTTCTTTGGAATCAAAGAGTCTGCACTTTCTGGCAAAAGCGAGGTGAGTCCAAATAATTTCCGACCAGCTGATATCACAGTGGGAGCGGATGGATGTATTTATGTAGCAGATTGGTTTGATCCAGGTGTAGGTGGTCACAAGATGGCTGACCAGAAGCTCGCGGGGGCGATCTATCGCATTGCGCCGAAAGGTAAAAATCCACAGACTCCAGCAATTGATCTCACTACGACTGAGGGGCAGATCACAGCACTGAAGAGTCCAGCGATCAATGTTCGGAATCTTGGGTTCACAAGGCTTAAGGCACAGGGTGAAGCTGGTATTCCTGCTGTGAAGACTTTGCTTGGAGAGGATTCAGATTACTTTAAGGCTCGTGCGATTTGGTTACTTGCGCAGATGGGGGACAAGGGGATTGCTGAAGTGAAAAATTTCCTTCAATCCACCAATGATCCACAGCTGAAAATTGTATGCTTCCGCGCATTACGTTTTATTGATCACAAGGTTTTGGAGTTCGCTCAGTACTTTTCCAAGGATGATTCCATTGCTGTAAGAAGAGAAGTTGCTCTCGCACTGAGAGATAGCAGCTGGGAAGAGGCTGGAAGTATTATATACGATCTTGCTGTTCAGTATGATGGCGAGGATCGCTGGTATCTTGAAGCAATCGGAACAGCCGCTACAGGGAAAGAAGTAGAGCTTTATCAAGCGCTGGTTAAGCAATTTGATGCAGCATCGCCAGTGAAGTGGTCAGTTCCGATGGCGCGACTAGCATGGAGGTTGCATCCAGATGAGGCGGTGGACGCATTTAAAGCACGAGCTATCGATGGCTCCATTGACGCACCGTTACGTGAAGAGATGCTCACAGCTCTTGGGTACATTGATTCTGAACAAGCTGCTTTGGCGATGGTAGAGATTGCCGAGAATGGCCCTAAAGACACTGCAGAGCTTGCTAAATGGTGGTTACATAGTCTCAGCTCTGGAAAGTGGAAAAATTATAAAGGGAAAATGAAAGGGTTTGATAAGAAGCTTAATGCGCTTTCAGATAAAGAAGATTACATTGTACCCATTGATGGACCAGCTCTTACAGAGCCGAGTGTAGAAGAAGTCTTGAAGCTCACAGGTGACCCTGAAAAAGGCAAAGCAACGGTGACTCGTTGCTGGATGTGTCATCAGATCGACGGGCAAGGTGTCGAGTTCGGGCCGACGCTTACCGAATGGGGAATCGGTCGTTCAGTGGAAGCGATTGCCGACGCGATCATTAATCCAAGCGAAGGTGTGGCTCATGGTTTTGACGGGACTATTGTGAAAATGAAGTCTGGCAACACGATCCAAGGCATAAGCTTATCAGGTGGTGGTAAAGCTAAGCAGCTGGTTGTTCGCGTGATGGGCGGTAAAGAAGTCGAAGTGAATTCTAAAGGCATCAAGGAACGTGAGGAAATGGAACGCTCACTGATGCTTTCAGCCGGCCAGTTAGGCTTGAGTTCGCAAGACGTGGCAGACATTGCTGCTTATCTACGTGAGCTTGGCAAAGAGAAGTCTGGCAATTAAGAAGATCTAGATTTATCCACTCCATGTGCCGCCTGTGATACCATTCTCCCGGCTATATTGTCGGAATGGATGATTTTGATATGAACGCTAGTCAGCGGAGCTGATTACAATAAAGAGAGGCATTACTTCGGCTTCATTTCTGCGTTTTTCCTCATTCATGTAGCCTGCTACAATCCTTCGTCTTGCCTTGAGATGAAGGCCAAATTAACACCGCCATTCCGACAATCTATCCACTCAAATGGTATTACAGGCGGCATGTGGAGTTTTTTATTTACTGGATAAGGGGAAATTCTACGTGCCAAGCTGCGTTATTTAGCGCAATTGTGGTGTGTAATTTAATTTATGCAAATCACGTTAAAATTAAACATAAATCGCTAAACTGGAGTTGTTAGTGTTTATTTATTAATGCAGTGTGAAGCTACATGGAGCTCTAGGGCGTTGCACGGCTAGTGAGTGCTAGTACCTCGGAATGGATGGGTCAATTTCAAGTGACCAGAGGTCGATTCCTCCACGCATGGAGTAGGTGTGAGTGAAGCCTTGCGCGCGCAGGTAGAAGACCGCATTGAGTGAGCGGACGCCGTGGTGGCAGTAGATAATTGCCGGTGTGTCTTTCTCTGGAAATTCAGCTTCGGCTTTTTCCGTGAAGTTGGAGAGAGGGACTAGAGCGGAGCCATCGATCCTACAGAACGCGAACTCGTTGAGCTCGCGGCAATCGATAAGCAAAGGTGGGACTTCACTAGCCAGTAATTGCTGGCATTGAAGTGGATCGAGCTCGTTGGTGTAGGTCGGGTCGGGGAGAGTCATTAATCTACGATGACTGGGGTGCCATTTGAGGCATTGTGGAAAAAGAGCTTGGCCATTTCTTCTGGGAGGCGCACGCAACCGTGAGAGGCTGGATAGCCAGGTAGGAATCCTGCGTGCATGCCGATCGCACCATTGAAGCGCATGAAGTAGGGCATAGGCGCATGGACGAATACTTCACCTGGACCAGCCTTGTGTTTACGGGTGTCTGCATCGCTGACGATGGTTTGGCCAGTAGCTTTGTCTTTAATAACACCGTAGAGGTTAGATGCGTGGTCGATAGATTTCTGGGTTACCTTAAAGCTGCCTCGTGGAGTGCCGTGTCCGTCGGAACCAGTAGAAATAGGTGCAACGCCTACGAGGGTGCCGCCTTTGTAGAAATAAGCGCGTTGGTCGTGGAGGTTAATGCGGATTTTCGGGCTGCCAGTGACGCCTTCGTCATCCCAATATCCGCGTGGTGCAGCTTGTCCATTATGAGTGAGTGGGGCTTGGCCTGGCTGGGTTTGCTCAAAGCCAGAGAGATAGGAACTGCCACCGTAGATTGAAGAACTCCCGTAGTATGAATCATAGGGGTTTCCGCAGCTAATTAAAAATAAGGAACTTAGTGCGACTAGAATGATGGAAAGGAGTGATTTCATAGAGTGAACTTGTTAGGACTATGAGAGAGCTGGCGCTGCGGGTCAAGAAAGCTCTCAAGTTATCAGTGTGAGGAAGCACGGAGGGATTTGTTCCTAAATTTTACCAGGAATAGTGGTAATCTTTTATTCTTGGGGCGTGACAGTCACATTATTCTTACCTATTTGTGGTGTAGATTATTATGCAACGCACCGCCAAAAAAATCACCCGAATCCTCTCCGTCCTTGTGGCATCAATCAGCATTGTAAGTTGTGCTTCGAAAGATGAAGTGAGCAGTGAACCAGCAGAGGCGGCTACAGGAATGAGTGTGAATAGTGGTTATAGCAATTCTAGTGTGCGTGGACCGGTTCCTCAAAACCCGAATGTCCGTCTACCTTCTGACATTTCTGGTAGTAGCTCGGTCACGATTACGCATGGCTCACGTTCGCAGAAATACATCGCTCTCACATTCGATGATGGTCCTCATCCTGTTAACACTCCGCGCTTGCTCGACATTTTGCGTCGCCGCAATGTGAAGGCTACATTTTATGTGATCGGTAATTTAGTGGATCGCTACCCGCACATCGTGAAGCGGATCGTGGATGAGGGGCACGAGATCGGGAATCACACGTGGACACATCCGAATCTTAAGAATCTTGGTGACAGTAACGTACGGAGTGAATTAGATCGAACTCGTGATGCGATTGTTAAAGCATGTGGTGTGCAGCCGCTGACGATGCGTCCGCCATACGGCTCACTTTCTAGCGCGCAGCGCAACTGGATTTATCGCGATTATGGATATCCGACTATTATGTGGGACGTGGATCCTCTGGATTGGAAAAAGCCAGGATCTGGTGTGGTGGCGAGCCGTTTGATAAATGGGACGCGCAATGGTTCCATTTTGTTAGTGCACGATCTTCACGCTGGCTCAGTGTCTGCAATGCCGCAGACGGTAGATACCCTCCTTCGTAAAGGTTATCAATTTGTGACAGTTTCACAATTGATCGCTGCTCAGGGAACTGTCGCCGTGAGATAAGCCAACAATGCTAGGGGAGGAATATCTCAAGAGCCGCGATGGGCTTATAGAAATTCTCCGTTACACACGGGCGCTTGCGAAGCGCTCGAAAACGGAGTTAGAGGATGGTGAGGAAGAGCTTGAGAAAGGCCTTTTGCGACCGTTCCGCTTCGTCGTCTTTGGGGCGGACTGTGGTAAGACCAGCTTTCTGCAGCGGGTTGTGGAAATGGAGCTCTCCGAGTTTGAGAACCAAGAGCAGAATGTTTGCATCTTACGTGACGCTGGTTATCGGGTTTTCGAAAAATTAGAGGATGTTTGTGAGAAGCGGTACATGCCACGGCTCAAGGGCTATGAATTTGTAGAGGTGCGAGCGGTAGAATCGGCCGATGAGAAAGCAGCGGTTGAGCATTTATTGGAAGGGGCGGATTTTGTCTTCTGGCTACTTCCTGCGGAGAATCCGTGGTTGGCAAAAACATGGGACATGGTGGAAGATGCGTATGAATTTTGTCGTCATAAATGTGCGATCATTTTGCACCAATCGGATCGCCGTTCTGCAGCGGATATCCCGATGTTGCTAGGTCATATCAGCGATCTAGTGAAGCAGCGTGTTAATGGGCAAATTCCTATGCTCGCTGCATCGTCGACGACTGGACAAGGGATTGATGAGATTAGAGCGCGTGTGAGTTACACTTTAGATCGATGTCTCGACCGTCGCAGAGAGTTGCGTGGGGTTTATCAAAAAGTCTTTGAACTTTTGACGCGAACAGAGAGCACCATCGATGATCGCTCACGAACGCTAGCTGGAGATCAGGAGTATCTTCAATCGATCGAAGCTCAGATTGATCGGATGCGAGCCACTGAGGTGCAAGAGGTAAGTGCCAATATGGGGCAAATGGGTCAGTTACTCCAAGGTCAAATCAAGCGAATCATGCGCTTTACTGCTTTGCGGACGAACATGATTTCTAGTCAGATTGCATTATTTGGCAAAGGGGACATGGCGATGAAGGTGGAAGGCTACATGATAGAACGCGTGAGTAAGGATGCGGAAGCCTTCGCTGCCAATGAGGCGGAAAAGATGCGGATTCAGTGTCGTAATAAATGGTATGAAATGAAGCCTCACCTTGAGGATCGTTTGGGGGTAAAGGTGGAAGAGTTCGATGAAGCGAGTTTCGATGTGCAGGAGGAAATTTTTTGTGAAGGAATGCGCAAGGCGATGCAGCAGGCCTTACTTCACCTTAAGTTGAGAAGGTTTTTAGATGTCTTGGTAATGAAGAGGCATCGGGTAATGAAGAAGCTTTTAACGTACTGTTTGTTATTCCTCTTTCTCGCTGGCTTAACGGGCTTTACTGGGCCTGAAGCGATGGGGGTTATTCCTATGGTGTTAGGGGGAATCGGTGCAGCGATTTTACTCGTTTCAGTGTATTATGGGCATAAGACCGCCAAGCTGATGAAATGTTCTTTTGCGGAGTCTCTGCAAGACGCGGCTCCAGCATTGCGGAAGTCGATGCGTGATGGCTACATCGATCGTGTTCGAGCCTATTACCAAGGTTATGCGCCAATGTTTGAAAGTATGCGGAGGCACATTTCTGATGCCCGTGAAGAGCTGCTGCCGCAGCAAAAAGTGGCTGGGCAGCTTTTCTTGCGTTTGAAGGCGCTCGAGCAGGAGATCTAATTTTTTAGCCTTCGGGGAGTTCGGGAAGGGCGTCGAGCAGTTCCTGGTAGCGTTCGACATCGAAGTCGCGCTTGTCGATGAACATGCGGTTCGACTCGTCTGCTAAACACAGAGCGATCATTTTTAGCGCTTCTTCTTCGTCGACATCTTCAAGTTCGAGGATGCGGTCGTATGCTTTTTTGACGTAGGGTGTGTCCTTTGAATTAAGTTGTTCTTGGACAGCGGGGATGAGTGAGGTGACGAGGTCAGTTTCTTCCATGATGAGTTGTTAGGTTAGAGAGTTAGACGATTTTGTTAGCTGGTGCGCCTTCGAGAAATGTCTCGATATTGTTTACGACCCCTGCGAGTAGACGCTTGCGGGCTTCGATAGTACTCCAAGCGGTGTGTGGAGTGATGACTAGCTGTGGGTGGTCGCAGGTGATGAGTGGATTGTCAGTAGCTGGTGGTTCGGAGGAAAGTACATCGATTGCGGCTCCGGCTATGGTGCCTTCAGAAAGTGCTTGAGCGAGCGCAGCTTCATCGATCAATGGCCCGCGTCCCGTGTTGATGAGGTAGGCGCTGGATTTCATTTTTCCTAACACCGAAGTATTGATGCATTTTTCTGTGTCAGGAGTGAGCGGGCAATGGAGTGAGACAAAATCGCAGTTCGAATAAAAGGCTTCGGCACTGAGGCGCGGGAGCTCAGGCAGGGTGGAGTTTGGCGAGCCCTGGCGTTCGAGAACGAGAATGCGCATACCGAAAGCGATCGCTAACTTGGCTACGGCTTCGCCAATGGCTCCCATGCCGATAATTCCGAGTGTTTTACCTTCGAGATCAAAGCAGGGGTGGGCGAGGCTGGTGAAGATCGGGAAGTTAGGCCAGTCGCGGCTCTCGGCGTTGAACTGGGGGATCTGGGTAGCGAAGTTGAGGATGTAGGTGAAGACGTGTTGGGCCACGGAAGGAGTGCTGTAACCCGCGACATTGCTGACGGTGACTCCTGTGGATTTTGCGGCATGGAGGTCGATCTGATTGACTCCAGTGGCGCAGGAGACGATGAGTTTGAGGTGGGGAGCTGCAGCGATGTTGGCGGCAGTCATGAGAGCCTTATTGGTAATGACAATGTCGGCAGACTTGATGCGTTCGGGGATTTCGCTTTCGCTGGAAGCGGGATAGCAAGTGAGGGTGCCGAATTGCTCGAGCACGCTGAGGTCGAGTTCACCGCTGTGTAAAGTGGAGGCATCTAAAAAGACAATGTTCATCGGGTGCAGTCTTGCTTAGGTTGAGCTGTTGGTGCAAGCGCGGATCATGATAAACTGGCACTTGTGCGGAGAGGGAAGCTGGGCTATGGGACGGGCATGAAGGCCTTTCAGAAAGTGGCACTCGCCGCCTTGATATTTACTTTGTTGTTGATGTTTGTGGGCGCCGTGGTGCGAGCGACGGGTGCGGGGATGGGGTGTCCAGATTGGCCAAAATGTTGGGGTCAGTATATTCCACCGACCTCTGTCGAGCAGATTGATGCCGACTCTTTACCGATCGAGCGCTATCAAGAAAAGGCTGCTCGTCACGGACGCGATCCAAGTGAAGTGACGCGCGAGAATGTTTTGGCGGAATTTAATCCAGTGCACACGTGGACGGAGTTTGTGAATCGTCTCTGCTCTTTGCCAATTGGCGTTTTTACACTGCTGACGCTGGTGATGTCGTTTGGTTATTTAAAGAAAAAACCGTTGATTCCAGTGTTGGCGGTTTTAGCGACTTTTTTAGTGGGGTTGAATGCGTGGATGGGCGCGCGGATTGTGTATTCTGGGCTGCAGCCAGGAACGATTACTACGCATATGGCTTTGGCAATTTTATTGCTCTGTGTGCAGGTGGGGATTGTTTGGTTAGCTAACGATGAACGCTGGAGGATCCAAACGAGTCAGCTGGGGCGCAATTTGAAATGGTATGGGCTAGTGGCGTTTATTTTCATCATCGGCGAGGGTATGATGGGTTCACAGGTGCGTGAGATGACTGATGCCTTGAAGAAGTCCCACGGTGATGCTCCACGGATCGAGTGGAGTGCCGAGCTCGAGCAGACATGGATGTATTTGGTGCACCGCAGTTTTTCATGGGCTGTGTTATTGACGACTTTGATGTTTTACTGGGTGGCTCGGAGTTGCCGGATCGGTGGCGCGGGCTGGCATGAAAAGGTCGTCCTCGGCATCGTGATCGCGCAGATGGTACTTGGTCTGGTGCTCTCGCAAGTGGGAATTTTACCCGTGGTGCAGGTGCTACACATCGGGCTGTCCTCGATCTTAGTGGCGGTCTTTTTCCACTGGCTGTTAGCGGCGTTTGCTAGAGCCCAAACTCAGCGTCTATGAGTGCTGAGAAAGAGCATTGGAAACGGACGTTCTCTCTAGATCTGCTTCGGGCTGTGCCGATGGGGATTACGGAGACTGTGAGTTCTACCTTTGCGATGTTTGTGGCGGTGGGTTTGCTGGATGTGGGCACACTTTCTAAGAGTGCCATCATCGCGGGGCCCGCACTTGGCATGCTCTTGAGTATGTTTTCCGTGGCAATGGTGCGTCGGATGGGATTGTCGGCGAATGTGGCTGCAGCGATTGGGTGGATAGGAGCGGCTCTGGGCTATGCTTGCATTGCTCTATTTCCTCAGCAGGAACTTCTTTTTGTAGTGAGCATCGTTTTTGCGACCTTGTCGCACACGGTGGTGTTGCCGCTCCAAGCTCAGATTTACCGGCAGCATTATCCCGACAGGGTACGTGGGAGGCTGTTTTCGATGGTGGGAATGTTGAGATCGGCAGCTGCAGCGGGTTTTGGCTTTTTTGCAGGGGCTTGGTTGTTGAATCAAGGAGAGGGTTTTAGTCCTTTATTCTGGGTGTTTAGCGTGGCGAATGTGGTACAGGCATTGTTTACGCTGGGAATGGGTAAAGTGTACTTGAGAAAGTCGCAAAAGCTCTCGCTGCTGTCTTCATTTAGCCATTTAAAGGAAGATAAGGTGTTTCGGAAGTTGATCAGCTCGTGGATGATTTTAGGGTTTGGTAATTTGCTCTGTATGGCCCTTTTTGTCGAATATATCACGAACCCTGACTATGGGTTTGGTTATGGTGCGGAGAAGGTGAGTTTGATTACGACGACAGTACCGATGTTGATTTTCATCGTATCCATAGTCGGCTGGGGGATGGTGTACGATAAGATGGAATTTTACCGACTAAGGGTGATCGTGAATGTGTTCTTTTTCGCTGGTTTGTTGGTGTATTTTTTAGTGCCGAGCTTCTGGGGGCTGTGCATCGGCATGGCGCTGCACGGTGTGGGGAAGAGTGGTGGGAATGTGTTGTGGTCGCTTTGGACTACAAGGTTTGCACCGGCGGATAAGGTGTCTGAGTATATGTCCGTACACACGTTTTTCACAGGGGTGCGAGGGATGATTGCAGCCTTCCTTGCTTTCTCATTGGCGAAGACCTTAGGACCGGGAAATGTGGCGCTGATTGGAGCAAGCTGTATTCTGATTGCATCACTGATGCTGCTTCCTGAATTGAAGGCAAATTGGCATAAGAGAGTGTAGGGTGAAGACGTGGTCGTTTTTTAGGGGGAGCTCAAATAGCTGTCGCTATTATGCGGCCATGCCTTTGATGAGAAACTCTTTGAGTACCTTCGTGGCCCAAATACGGAACTGTGTAGCTTGATAGCTATTGACGCGGTAGCTGATGGGTATGATGGCGTCTAAATTGTAGAAATCTGCAGTGCGCCTGACAGATCTGTTTCCCTCTTGGCGAACTATTTCCAATTTGGAAATGGTTGAATGTTCATCAAGTTCGCCCGTTTCGAAGATATTTTTGAGATGCTTGTTAATCGCTGGGACACCAACATCAAATGATTCTGAGAGCTGCTTCTGAGTAAGCCAGATTGTTTCATCCATCACGCGGCATTCAATTGGCACTTTACGGTCTTTCCCACTATATAGAAAGAGGACGTATAGTTTGGCAGTTCGGGATGGCGGTGGAATACTGATTGATGAATAATGAATTATTCGAGGAGGCGGCGCTTGAGCTCGATTTTGAGGAGGGTGAGTCCGTTGACCTAGACGGTGACGTCGTAGCGGATCTTGTAGGAATCTTCCATGGTCACTTGCTGGGTGACTTGGAAGCGGTTGCGCTGGAGGTCGGTGTCGTCGAGGAAGTCGAGATAGGTGGTGTCCGAAGATTGGCTTGCACTCCCATCTGGTCGTACGCAGTCACGCTCTAACGCCATCTTATCTCGCAAGACCTTGGCTTTTTCAAAGACAGCATTCGAGCGGGTGAGGTGGTTCATCACCTTGCCGAACTCTGACTCAGTGAGTATGACGCCATTGAAGGCTTCGAGCTGAGCCTTGAGGTTCGCCAACAGACTCGCTTCGTCGACTACATCGGCATTTTCATAGCCGAGGGAAATGAGTTGCTCAACGAGAGTGTTTTCGAGGGTTTGTTCGGATTGAGGCATCGATTGGGTGAGGTTACATGTATGCTTTATAAAATATTCAAATCTCCAGAGGATTGCTTGAGTAGCTTGGGGAGATCGGCGTGTGGTAAAAGCATTCTCGCGTGCGGCGTGTAAACTTGATGTATCCAGTGGTAACAATGCTTTAGCCATTTTTTCCAATCGGATTCCATATCACTAGAGGTAATGTTGTTCTGTTCCATGATCTCATGAAGAAATTCATTATTAATTGCGATCAGAGAAGTTGCTACATGCTGGTATTCATCCACAATTTTTGCTGGGAAAAGAGGGGTTCTTGGAAGGTCTCTATTTTTACTATCTCTATCTCTGTCAGATTTTAGTAAACCTTCTTTTGAGGCTGAGAAAAAATCGAGGATGTTAAGAAAAGAGTAGTATGCTCCATATGCGCCCATTAGCAGGTCAGAGCCGCCAAAGATGGTTTGAAGCCAAGATTGTGAATTGAAGTATTTTTTTAGGAACGTATCAGTTTCTTTACAATTACCACCGAGTGATTCAACCCAACCAGTGATTCTATAATTTAAGAAGAGGTGGTCTTTTTCGTGAGAGTGATATCTCTCCGAGATTTGTGTTGTGGCTAGATTGTATGCAAGTTTTGGTTGCTGACGGTGTAATGTGAAAGAGCCTATGATTGCTTGAAATGTAGAAAGTACTAGGTCTGGAAGATCTACCCATATGGTGTAGCCACTTCTGATCCATCCTTTCGGTTCTCTTATCCAATCTATGAGACTTAGTTGGTTTTTGAATCGTTCGTTATCTGAGTCTATAGCCGCTAATATTATAGCGAACAGGTGATTGTAAATTTCGACGGCTGAACAAAAGAAGCTTGGTAAATCCTTGCTTACTTTTGGCGTATTAGCCTCATTATTTTTCCTCCATGCACATAAAGCTACTTCTGCTGCATTTTTATGCTTGTGGACAAACTTAGTCCATTCAGCAAAATCATTGTTTTTTGCTAGATTTAAAGCTGTCTCATAGGTCTCTAGTGGAGAGTGATTATTATCTAACACCTCTTCGTTAGATATAGCCACTGAGGGTGACGCTTGATCTGATTTTGTAGTGAATGGGTTTGTGCCAAGTTCTGGTTTTTTGAATACCTGTGCACTGTGAAGTTCACGAGCAAGCTCTTCTAGTTTTTCTTCGAAACTATTGTCTTTACTAAAATCTATATAATATCTTGTGCTCAGACACTTAGGTAACACTTTTGTCTCTGCCGATTGCCTAGTGATAGGGATAAATTTGCGCGTCCCTAAATCTGCAACTAGTTCGCCAGTTACAATCATAGCTTCGTAGCCAACTCCACCTTTGCCGTCATCAGCCTTTCTGTTGTAAGCTTCTGTGCATACCATCAGAACGCGTTTAGAATTGCTGACTCCTCGCTCCATGAATTTTGGAATGTCATCACCTAAGCCAAGTTCCCATTGATCTAGTAGTACATCGACCCCAAGTTGTCGCAGGCGAGTAGCTAATTCTCTAACCCAATTCTTATGCTCGTCCGAATCGTGAGAGTATGAGATTAGAACCAATGGAGCAGCGCTATTATCGTGTTCTACAAATTGTGTTTGTGTATCTTGAGACATTAAGGGAAAGATAAAAAAGATTAAACAAACATCTGCTGAAGCAGACCTTTTTTGAAGGTTTGGGTTTGGGTGAGTTGGTGGGTGACTTGTTCGATTTTGGTGTCGATTTCGGTGAGGAATTGGGCTTGTTCGTCTTTTAAAGATGGGATTAGAACCCAAACTAGTTCAAGAGTATCTTGTCCAATGCTGTATCGTGTATTAGCGTAAAGATGAATCTTATCTGAGAGACAATTGAAGAAGATGAAGTCAAGGATGTAGTCGCGGAATTCATCGGCTCCCATTTTGCCACGCAGGGTGTTGGCGATGTTCCAGAGCTGGGATTCGAGTTGCTTCTTTTGGTTTTCTGACATGTTCGCGTGGCAAATTTAAGCGGTCTATATAGGTAGATCTAACTAACGATTCATGTCAGGAAAGCATATGAAACAAGTCGAGCCCATGCCAAAGTTGTGCAAAAAAAGAGTGCAATTCCTGACCAGTCTAGCAGCGACTAACGATTAGGAACTTGATAAAAGTATCTGGTGGTGGGCAAGAATTTTTTAATTAGATGAGATTTAAGGTAGGAATTCCGATCTCCGATGTGATTGATGTATTAGCTCTTTACGTGCTTTTTTATCAGAATAGCGTGCGTGGATTATTATGAAACGTCTTGTTCCAGTATTTTTTGCCTTTTCTTCTGTCTTTGCTCATTCTGATGAAGTTGGCGATAGTGACCCTTCCAGCATCGAATCTCGAAAAGAGTACATCGAAAAGCTAACCCATGATGCTCCTAGTGAAGAGGCTCTAGCGCGGAAGCAAAAGTCCATCGCATTTCTAAAGGGGAAAGGAGTTCCAACTATAGAACACCTTCCTGTAGTGGCTGATTCAAAAAGTATGAAACCACGGACAACCAAGGAAATAGCTGAGCGTCTCGTTGCTTGTACTCTGGCTGCAGTAGGGGGTGAAACTGGTGATGCTAAGCTGATGGCGCAGCTGGTTACCGAATATAAAGCAGAGGATTTGCTTAGCCCTGATGAGGCGGATTTCATCAAAAATGGTTTGGGTGATCAGCAACAGCGTACTCAATTCTCATGGCGTTACGAGAGAGCATGGGTGTTACTATGGGCGTTGGGACTCATTGATGATCTAGAATATCCAACTAATATCTGTGATGTGTCCAAGATAGTGGGAATCATCCGTGACAATTCACTGGATTCTCTTATTGAGAAGGCTAAGCCTAGGTCAAAGACTGAGCTGCTAGATGCCAAAGATCTAATTTATCGACTTCACTGGGCAACGACCGAGGAGAGGGTGAACAAGACATTTGAACTTCCTGCTGAACTTGAGAGAGGTGTGGTATGGGAGAGGCATGCTGCTCTCAATTGGTTAATAGGGTATATGGGGCAATCTTGGGACGAGATTACCACTGATACATAAATCGTAATAACCGCTTTCTTTCTAATAGAATAGCCATGGCGGTAGAAAAAAAGAGCGAGAGGAAGTTATTGAAACAGGGGGGGGAGATATCACTGCGTAGTAGAAAACGGGGCCCCTGTGATTATAGCCCTTTTCACTCGCAAAGTCACTTGGCACAGAAATGGTGGCTCTGATCGGAGCAAACTGTATTCTGATTGCTTCACTGATGCTGCTGCCAGAGGTGAGGGCAAATTGGAAAAAGTAGTTTCACTCGCTGCTCTTATTTTTTAGGATGGAAGTATGTTGAAGCATTGGGTGAGTCTTGGTGGGGTTGCCCTGCTGAGTAGTTGTGCAAGCCAGTTTCCCGGGGAGCCGAATTCGGCCGTCTCAGAATATAGTGAGGGGGAGAGGCATCGGCACGGAATGGATATGCAGCATGCTCACCGAGTAGAAGCCTACGATAGAGCGCATTTTCATCCCAATAAGAACTGGGAGGTGACGCGGACGGTGGCCGAGGAAAAGAAACGTCGGTTAGATCGGTATTATGATCAACGCAGGATGAGCATGGTGATGCGGCCTCGTCGGGTTCGGCACTAAGAGCTCTCTTCTAGGGTTTCGTCGTCGGCTTCGTCGGTCGATTCGACAGGTATTTCGTCGTCAAATGTTTGGCCGGCTTCGATGGCTGCGAGTCGCTGGCGTTCTTCATCGTGTGAGACGATTTGGAGGGTGGCGTTGATGCCATCGCGGATGGCGGCGGCTTTGAGGACGTTGCGGATGGCGCTGGCGGTGAATCCGTTGCGACCGATGAGGATGGCGACGTCGGCTTTATTGAGAACCAAGCGGAATCTGATGTGGTCCTCGCTGACTTCAGCCACCTTGAGCTGCGCGTCTTCAGGGTGACTGATGAATTGCAGTGCGATGAATTGAAGGAAATTGCGAATTTGCTCCGTGGTTTCTTGCATGGCTTCACCATCTAACTATTCGGGATGATTCTCAAGTGAAAATGTAAGTGAGGCTTTTGATTGTTGGGTGTTGGGGAGTGAATTCTTCTTGTAAGTTTGAGGGCTAAGAGAAAGACTTCTGGCATGCGCTACGCAGAGAAACTTGCACAACGAATTAATGCTACGGGTTCACGTCTTTGTGTGGGCCTAGACCCACGTCCTGACGATTCTGGTGGGATCGAAGCGATCCCAGAATTACTGAAAAAAGTGATCGATGAGACGTGGGAGTATGCAGCGGCATTTAAGCCAAATATGGCGTATTTCGAGGCGATGGGTCTCCGAGGTTTAGAGATTTTAGAGGAGATGTTAGGCAACATGCCGAAGGAGGTGCCTATTATTTTAGATGCGAAGCGCTCTGACATTGGAGAGACGCAAAAGTATTATGCGCGATCGTACTTTGAGAATTGGAATGTTGACGCAGTGACGCTGAATCCATTTTTAGGTTATGATACGATGGAGCCATTTCTTGATTGGGAAGGGAAAGCGATTTACATTCTCGCGGTGACTTCGAATCCTGGGAGTGCAGATTTTCAGCGTCAAATGGTGGGAGATCGCTATGTTTTTGAACTTGTTCAGGACATTTGCAAACGTGCTCAGGAAGAACAACGCAAGTCGGATGTTGGGATGGTCGTGGGGCTTACCAATGCGAGTGATGATGTGTTGAGCCGTATCGAAGATTTTCCACTGTTGATTCCAGGGCTCGGTGCTCAGGGTGGTGATTTAGAAAATATGGCAGGTAAAGGGCGTACTGCTCCGGATACAATCAACGTCTCACGGGGAATTATGTACAAAGAGATGGAGAAGGGTTACGCGCAGAAAGCGAAAGAGTGGGCTGATAAGATCGCGGCAGCTTATCCTGCTTAATTTCCGATGCTGACAAGTCTCCGGCTTATTGATTTCCGCTGCTTCGAAGAGCTCAGTCTTGAGTTTTCTGAATGTGGCGGAATTTTTATTGGCGATAATGCGCAGGGGAAAACTTCTATTTTAGAGGCGATCTGCGTCTTGGTACGTTTGCAGTCACCGCGTGCGAAGACGATGCGTCCACTAGTGCGATTCGAAGCCGCAGGTTTAGGACTGGCTGGTGAGTGCTGGGAGCGGGATTTAACGCTTCGTTATGGTCGTGGTGGGGCTCAGTTACAGATCGATGGGGAGAGCTTAGAAACGCAGAATCTCTATCTGCAACAAAGTGGATTGATCGTCTGGATGGGGAATGAAGATGTAGATCTGGTGCGAGGTAGCGGTGGTGGGCGCAGGCATTATTTAGACTTTATTTGTTCGCAGCTCGATAGCGGATACCGACGGGCACTTTCCCGCTATCGGAGGGCATTGAAGGCGCGCAACTTGCTGCTGAAAGATAGGGTTTCAAGCGATGCTGAGCTTAATGCCTATGCGGAAGTTCTCATAGAACATGGTGATTATCTGACAAAAGTACGAGCACAGACTCTGAGCCTGCTGGAACCACTGGCGAGTACTGCTCAGCAGGAAATCAGCGGTAGGGACGAAAAGCTGGAATTGCGATTCCAATCTGGAAGTGGAGGAGACATGCGTGAAGCATTAGCTACGACAGCTGAAGCAGAGCGGAGACAGCGCCAGACACTGGAGGGACCGCATCGGGATGATGTGAGGATCACAATCAACGGCATGCCGGCAGCGGATTTTGCAAGTGAAGGACAGCAACGGACGATTGCCTTGGCATTAAAATTAGCGCAAGGCGAAGCGATCCAATCGATCGCGGGGCGGGTTCCTGTGTATTTATTAGATGATATCTTCGGTGAGCTAGATCCTGATAGAAGGAATGCCTTGATGAAGTATTTGCCGAAACACGCGCAAAAATTTATTACGACAACCACGATTGATTGGTTGCAAGGAGAATGGGCGGATTGGGAGAAGTACGACGTCTGTGAGGGGCGAGTAAAAAGGCTGCTCGCGGAATCGTAAATTTGTGCGAGGGAAGCTTCGTGACAATCGAAGCGGAAAAATGAAAGGAGAAGAAAATACCGGCGGCCGGGATCGAACCGGCACTCACAAGGAACTCGATTTTGAGTCGAGCGCGTCTACCAATTCCGCCACGCCGGCTTCTCCTTAGTGCGTGGGGATACTGCTAAATCTTTTGGAAATGTCAACGTGACAGATTGTCTTTTTTTACGATTTGTTAAATTATTGGCAAAGCTGTTTGACGAGGTCGACTTCGTTGGTGTGCGGGGATGTCGATTCTAAGATTTGAAGTGCTTGGTCGAAGCTTGGCACGTGGAGTTGTTCGCGTTCGATTTGGACGAAATCTCGTGGGTAGAGTGCGGTGGAGAAGCGTGCTTCGCAAAGGTGAAGGCAGCACCATGCGCGGGCGATACGGAGTTCGGGCTGCGGCTGTTTCCAGTTCATTCTGCTGGCGAGGTGTTGGAAGTGGCGGACGGGGTTGCCGAGGAAGGCGTTTTCGGCAGAGTGTTCGATGATCCAGAGGATTGGCTGATATGGGATGGGGAGCTGGCTGAGGATGGGGGTGTCCGCAGGGAGTTTCGCCATCATGGCCTTGTCTAGCTGGAGGATGGCTTGTGCGGGGCGTGCTTGGAGCCATTGGGACTGCGCAAGTTCGTGGCAAGCGTTATAGAATGACTGGCTGCACTCGGCTCTGAATGGTCGGGTGTGGGTGCTCGGGAGAGTTTCTGTGACAGCGGGCAGGTATGGGCACGGATGAATATGATCTGCGCTGTGCTGAGTGTTGAGAGGTTCGCTCAAAATGCTTGGGTGCGTGAATTGGGATTGAATATGTAAATTCTGCTGACAGTACTAACGCGCTTTGGAAACAAAATCAACAAACTCACTGCGCAACATCTGGATCGGGGTGGTGTTCTTTTTGATTTTTATTCCACCGGGTTTGTGGACGCCTGCGCTTCCGAACATTTTGGAAAGCTATGATGCATTGTGGGTGATTCCTTATGCGGCGGCTGTTGGTCCTGTGGTAGCTATTTTTTCGGCCTTGTTGTTTGCCTCGATGGCGGACCGGAAATACGAAGCGCAGAAGCTTCTTGGCTGTTTGACGATTTTCGGGTCAGGCTTCTTGTGGTTGCAATTTTCGGTTCTCTCGTGGGGCTGGAACCCATGGTGGTATGTATTTTTTCAAGGCTGTAACGCATTGATCTCGGCGCCGATGATTCCGATGCTGACGACGATTGCCTTAGCGAATACGGACAATCCACAGAAAAAGTTTCCGCTGTATCACCTGTGGGGGACAATCGGGTGGTTGACTGCGGGGGTATTGGTGAGTTGGTTGGCGCTGGATGCTTCTGCTAATGCTGGGAAGATTGGAGCCTTTGTGCGGCTGGGTTTGGGGGGCTTATGTTTTCTTTTGCCAGTGACTAAGCCAAAAGGGCAAAAAGCGAAGACTTGGCAGGATGCGCTGGGGTTGCGGGCATTTCAGTTGTTTGCGAATAAGTCTCTCCGCGTGTACTATATTTCAGCCTTAGTTTTTGCGATCCCGATTGCTGCGCACTACATGTACGCGCCGAAGTTGTTGAAGCAGCTGGCTGAACTGGAGGTGAATGCTGTGGCGATGCAGAGTTTTATCGCAACTTGGCTGCCAGGGCCGAGTGCGCAGATGGCGCTTGGGCAGATGATGGAGATCGGCGCGATGTTATTGCTGAGCTGGATGGGTGCTCGGGCACGGGTGAAACCATTTGTGATTATTTCAATGAGTTTAGCGGTAATTCGCTACGGCTTGTACGCTTACGCTGGGCACACGGGCTTGATCTACATTATGTGGGTCGGTGTGGCGCTGCACGGACCGATCTTTGCATTCTTCTCGGTGACGGGAAAAGTGTTTGTGAATCGGCGAGTGAGTGAGGATATGCGCGGACAGGCGCAGGCTTTATTGGCGCTGATGGGAGGAAGTGTGGGACAGACGACTGGAGCGCTGAGTTGTGGCTTGCTCTTTACGTGGTCGGAGGCTGGGAAAACGTGGGTGGGTTGGACTCTGTTTTGGTCTATCCTTTCTTCCGTGGTGTTACTTTGCCTAGCGTATTTTGTCCTTGGTTATAAACAGAAGGATGAAACTAAAAACGCCCAGAGTGCTTAAGCTCTGAGCGTTTGAAAATAGTTTGAGAAACTTAGCGCTATGTGCTCTGGAGAGCTTCGATGATGGCGGCGCCCATTTCGGCTGTGCCGACTTTGGTTTCACCTTCGGCGCCAGTATATAGGTCGCCTGTGCGAAGGCCTTTATCGATGGCAGTGTTTACTGCAGCATCGATGGCATCAGCGGCAGCGTTTTCACCGAGTGAGTACTTGAGCATCATGCTTGCGGAAAGGATTTGAGCAATTGGGTTAGCAATGCCTTGACCGGCAATGTCTGGTGCTGAGCCACCAGATGGTTCGTACATGCCGAAGTAGAGGCCGTTGTCCTTTTTGTTGCCGAGTGAGGCAGATGGAAGCATGCCGAGTGAACCGGAGATCATCGCCATTTCATCGGAGAGGATATCGCCGAAGAGGTTACCTGTGACGAGGACGTCGAAGTCAGATGGCTGCTTGATGAGCTGCATGGCTGCATTGTCGACGTACATGTGTGAAAGTTCGACCTCAGGGAAATCTTTAGCGACTTCAGTCACGACTTCGCGCCAAAGGATGGAGCAGGCGAGGACGTTTGCTTTATCAACGGAGAGAAGGCGCTTGTCGCGAGCCATGGCAGCGGTGAAAGCGACACGGCAGATGCGCTCAATTTCCATTTTGCTGTAGACCATGGTATCGTGTGCGGTCGGGTTTTCCTGATTGTCATCGCGACCTTTTGGTGTGCCGAAATAAATGCCGCCAGTGAGTTCGCGTACGCAGAGAACATCAAAGCCATTAGGGATGAGTTCGTTCTTTACTGGGGATGCGTGTTTGAGAGCTGGAAGACAGACGCCCGGGCGGAGATTTGCGTAGAGATTGAAGTGTTTGCGCAGTGGGAGGAGGGCGCCACGTTCTGGTTGGTCGTCAGGTGGGAGGTTTTCCCATTTTGGACCACCAACTGAGCCGAAGAGGATGGCGTCAGCTTTTTCAGAGGCTTCTACAGTTGCTTGGGGAAGTGGGGTGCCGTGGGCGTCGATAGCTGCGCCGCCGACGAGGCATTCTGTGGTTTCGAGGGAGAATCCAAATTTTTTAGAGGCGGCATCGAGCACGAGGAGTGCTTGTTCCATGACTTCTGGGCCAATGCCGTCACCAGCGAGAACGGTGATATTGTGGTTCATGCGGCTGGGTCTAGCAAAGGGTGTTGTGAATGAGAACTACAATTTGAGAAATTCTGAGTGAAATTATAATTGTACTCGCAGAATGCCCCAAGCAAGATCCGGCCGTGGATTTTCTTTATACTCAGTTTCCTTCGTTTGCCGATTCCTTGCTATTTCACCTTGTGTTGATTTTGATCGGGCTCGTTGCTCTATATTATGGGGCCGAATGGCTGGTGAAAGGCGCCTCTGAGATAGCGGTGCGGGTGGGGATTTCACCCTTGGTGGTCGGCTTGACAGTGGTGGCGTTTGGTACGAGTGCTCCTGAATTATTAGTCTGTCTCGAGGCGAACCTTGGTGGGCGGCCCGACGTGGCTCTGGGGAATATCATCGGTTCGAACATATGTAATATTGCTCTCATTTTAGGCGTGTCCGCAGCGATGAAGCCGATTGTTATTAATCGGCAAATTATTCGTCGCGAGATGCCGATCTTGATCGTAGTCACCCTTGCGTTTATTGTGATGCTCTACAATGGTGATATTGGAAGGTTTGAGGGCGGTCTGTTGTTCGCAGGGGTGGTGATTTACGTGGTGGTGAGTATTATTCAGTCGCGCAAGGAGCATAAGCCTAACGATTTCGGGGAATTTAGCGCTGAGGATGTTGAGAGAGTCAAAAAGGCGGGCGCGCTCACTATTTTCATGGATATTGGATTTATCTTATTGGGGCTCGCGGTACTGAAGTTTGGCTCTGAATGGCTGGTTGTCGGTGGTGATTTCACTGCACGCCGTATTGGAGTAGACGATTCCATTATCGCGCTGTTCTTGTTTGCCTTCGGAACTTCACTTCCTGAGTTGGCAACATCGATTGTCGCGGTAAAAAGAGGTGAGGGTGATATCATCACAGGAAATGCTGTGGGGTCGTGCATTTTTAATATCCTGGCAGTCATCGGGATTACTGCTCTTGTGAAGCCTGTGGCAAAGGGGGATATTCTGATGGTGGATCAGATGGTGATGTTGGGAGCGACTGTGGCAATCTTTTTGTTTATGTGGAGTCGCATGCGTTTGAGCCGTATGGAAGGGGTGTGCTTACTTCTGGCATATGTCGCTTATTCAGTGGTGCGTTACAATATGACGTGAGGGAGGCACAAAGAAGGCCACGTAGGAGAGAGTCCTTACGTGGCCTTGCTATGAACTTGTAGAAGCAACGTAGATTTACGCTGCGTCTGTGATTTTCTTCGCTTTTTTGAGTGTTGTTTGGCTTAGTTTGCCATTTACTCGGCGTGAATTGTCGACAAGGTCTTTTAGTTCCTTGAGGCAGTCTTCTGCAGCTTTCATGGCTTTACGTGGTCCACCGTATTTCTTGTCTGAGAAATACTTGGTGAATGTGGTGCCAGCGCGGCTGAGACAAAGTCTCCAGCCTTGGAAGGCTGTGGTCTCGTAAGTGAAACGTGTGAGATTCTTTTTTGATTTCATGATGGTATTCGGGTGGGGTTCCTTTGGTTCTAACATTAAATACCATTTCTAACTGTTTGTCAACTTTGTCACGGGTGTAAGAGTCTAACAAACAGTTATTTAGATTTCATGAGATCCTTTTATTGTTGTTAGATGAATCTTCCAATCTATTGTTTTATAGGAGCTTGTCGTGATTAGATTATCGAAAAATACAATTCAATACTTGTCGAATTAATTAAGCGTGCACGCGATAATTTTTTTCAGGAAAGTTACCTATTTCGCTATGTGGCGCTTTATTTGAAATTTTAGCGCGTCAAAAACGGGAAAGTGTGATCGGAGTGAACAATGAAGTTCAATGGTGCGCACGAGAGGAGTCGAACCTCCACGCCCTAGGGCACTGCCGCCTGAAGACAGCGCGTCTACCAATTCCGCCACGTGCGCACATAGCTGATAGCGCGGGAACGCTAGAATGTGAGCTGGGTGTAAGCAAGTAGGATTTGAACAAAAATGTTTTCCGTTCGGAGGGCGATTTTCTAGGCTCGTTGGTATTGCTTGGCTAGGAGTAGCTTAGCGGTGGATGAGTCGTACTTGGTAGGCGCCTACTAGTTCTGATTGATCAGGTGAGATGAATGCGGCTCTGACGAGGTGCTTGCCTTTGTTGAAATTGAGACCCGTGAATGTCATGCCTTGGGCGCTTTCGTTGACTTTTTGGGTGTAGATCTCGCGACCGATAGTGAGGCGAGCAGTCCAGCCCGTGAGGTCACGGTCAAAGTCGAGCGGGAACTCTATACGCATGTCACAGCGGCCGGAGTGCTCGAAATGTGTTTTCCAGAAGCCTTCTTCTTGGTAGCCCCATGCTTTAGAGATGCGATCTTGCCAAGTGAGGACGAGTGGATTTTCGTTTTCACGATCCACGAGGATATAGGGAGTGCCGCGGTCGCGAATACGTGTTTCTGTGACGTCGTCGAGCCAAGTGTTATAGATATTGAGGAGTTCGACGGATTTGTCTTCGTGCTGTTCGATAAGGTTGGTGGTTTCACCGGGGTCATTATCGATGTCGTAGAGTTCGAAGTTACGTGATTCGAGGCGGGACTCTTGTGGGTTTGAGGGGTTGAGGAGTTTCCATTTGCCTTGGCGGACCATGAAATGGTGGTGTTTGATGGGGGTTGCGCCATTGTGCCACTGAATGACGAGTGGTCGCTCAGGGAGAATTTTTCCAGGTTCAAGGATTTGTGGAAGGAGGGAGCGACCATCGAACTGGAAAGCTTCAGGTGTTCCTAATTCGCATGCATCAAGAATGGTGGGCATGATATCAATGTGTCCAGCGACATTATCGATGACTTCTCTACCTTTTTTAAATTTTTCAGGCCACTTGATCCAGAAGGGGGAGCGAATTCCGCCTTCGTAGATATCTCCTTTTTTTCCGCGGAGCTCTCTATTGAAGCGTAGAGAGTCAGGGCCATTATCGCTGCAGAAGACAATAATGGTGTTGTTGTTGAGTTTTTGGGAGTTGAGGAAGGCATCGAGTTCTCCAAGGTTTTGGTCGAGGTTGTCGACCATGGCTGCAATGCGTGCGAGCGTGTCTTTATCTGTATCCTTGCTCCACGCGCTAAGGTCTTTGGCCTGGTACTTTTTCAGCAAGCTTTCTGGTACGTCACTATAGGGAGCATGAGGGACATTTACTGCGATAGTTGCAAAGAAGGGTTGCTGGTTTTCGTTGGCTTCAGCGATGAACTTTTTAGCAGCGTCGAAGAAGACGTTAGTGGAATATCCGACAGTGCTAATTTCGCTGTCATTTTTGAAAAGAATGGGGTTGGTGTAGCGCCCTTGGTTTTCGATAGGATCAGAGGGCTGGCCTAAGCCTCCTCCACGGAATACGAGTGAGGTGTCGAAGCCTTGGTCACTAGGACGCATGGGGAAGTGGTCGCCCAGATGCCACTTGCCGAAGATGCCAGTCTTGTAACCTGCGCCGCTGAGGGCTTCGGCGAGGGTGATTTCATCGCTAGCCATCATTGAGCGGCCGAGTGAGGTGTCGATGACTTTGGTACGTATGTTGTATCTGCCAGTGAAGGTTGATGCGCGAGTGAGCGAGCCGACTGGGCTGACATAGAATGTTTTCCAACGGATAGATTCTTCGGCCAGTTTGTTGAAGTTTGGGGTGTCGATCCACTTGTTCCCTTTGAAACCAATATCTCCGTAGCCTAGATCGTCAGTCATCAGGAGGATGACGTTAGGAGGCTGTTCTTCAAGAAGTTCTGATGGGTCAAATGGGGTGATGACCTCTCCCTCCGTTTGGGCGTAAGCATTGAAGCAAAGCAGGCTACTGGCTAGGAGAGTTTTGAACGTTCGACTCATATGGTAATATACTGCCGAACTTTCCGGGTTCTTACCAGTAAGAATTGTGCAGGATGTAAACATTGCTCTTGTCGTCTTTGGAGGGCTGCTATAGGCACGAGGTCTGGCTCGTTCTTCAGATGAAGAAGGGCTGATAATCACAATATATCATTATGGCAATTCAACGCGCGTTACTCTCCGTTTCTGACAAGGCCGGCTTGGTCGAATTCGCGAAAGGGCTCCACGACTTTGGTGTCGAGCTTCTCTCCACTGGCGGCACTGCTGCAGCACTCCGCGATGCAGGACTTCCTGTAATCGACGTTTCTACATTTACTGGCGCTCCTGAGCTTTTTGAAGGTCGCGTGAAAACTCTTCACCCGAAGGTGCATGGTGGTCTTCTACACAAGCGCGATGACGAGACTCATCTTGAACAGGCAAAATTACACGACATCCCGCCAATCGACATCGTGGTGGTAAACCTTTACCCATTTGAAGCAACCATTGCTAAGGAAGATGTGACTCTTGCTGAAGCGATTGAAAACATCGATATCGGTGGTCCTTCTATGCTTCGTTCTGCTGCGAAGAACTACAAGAGTGTGACAGTGGTTACTGATGTAGAGGATTACGATCGGGTACTTGCTGAGATGAATGAGCACGAGGGTGACACAACCTTTAAGCTTCGTGAAGAGCTTGCTGTGAAAGTGTATAAGCGTACTTCTGAGTACGATGGTGCGATCACGAATTACCTGAGCCAATCGGCAGAAGGTACGACAGCGAACCTCAGCATCACACTTCCGCTTGAAAGAGAACTGCGTTATGGCGATAATCCACATCAAGCTGCGAGACTGTATGGACACTTCGATAAGTGCTTTACACAGCTGCAAGGGAAGGAACTCTCCTATACAAACATTCTCGATATCGAAGCGGCTGCTGATTTGATATTTGATTTTGCACGTCCAACAGTTGGTATTCTCAAGCATACGAATCCATGTGGTATTGGACAGGATGACGACGATTTACGTGTGGCATGGCAGAAAGCATTTGAGACGGATACGCAAGCTCCATTTGGTGGGGTGATTGTAGTAAACCGTTCGCTTACTGAAGGTCTTGCACGCATCATCTCTGAAATTTTCACGGACGTTATTATTGCGCCTGACTTTGACGCTGAAGCTCGTGCTATTTTGCAGAAGAAGAAGAACCTTCGTTTGATCAAGATGAACATTGACGAGTACTCGGTCGCTAAAAAAGAGCCACTCGTTCGTTCCGCTCCTGGAGGTATTATGGTGATGGATCGCGATCATACGACACTTGGTCTCGATAACCTTGAAGGTCGTGTGGTTACTAAGCGCCCACCTTCAGAAGAGGAAATGCGCGCTATGCGTTTCGCTTGGAGAGTCGTGAAGCATGTGAAATCCAATGCGATTGTTTATGCTAAGGAAGATCGTACTCTCGGTATTGGCGCTGGCCAGATGAGCCGTGTGGATTCTTCACGCATCGCTGTTTGGAAGGCTGAAGAAGCAGGACTTTCGCTCGATGGTGCTGTAATGGCTTCAGACGCGATGTTGCCATTTGCAGATGGACTTGAAGCAGCGATTGCAGCTGGCGCAACTGCTTGTATCCAACCTGGTGGTTCGATCCGTGATGAAGAGGTGATTGCAGCGGCTGATAAGGCAGGTATCGCAATGATCTTCACAGGGCACCGTCACTTCCGTCATTAGTGGTTAAAATTTAGAATTTAGTAAATAGGAACCATAATTTCTCATGCGCCACTCGATTACTCGGGTGGCGCATTTTCTATTTTGTGAACAACTTGATCTCTCGGTTTTTTATTCACGATTCATTGAGCAAAGGTCTTGCCACTGGTCGGCGGAGTGTTACAACAAAGCCACATCATGTCAGGCAAACTTACCTACAAAGAATCAGGAGTCGACACACGCGAGGCAGCTGCGCTCGTAGGCGACATCGGGACACACGTTCGCCGTACTCAGCAGCAACGCAAACTTCATGGAGCCTTTGGTCTCTTTGCAGCTTGTTTTGACCTAAGTGAGTACAAGCAACCAGTTATTGTGACAGGTTGTGACGGAGTTGGTACTAAGCTCGATATTCTTCTCGATCAGAAGCAATACGGCATTGCGGGTAAAGATCTCGTTGCAATGAGCGTGAATGACATCATCACTACGGGTGGTGATCCGCTGATGTTCCTTGATTACGTAGGAATTGCAGCTCTCGACAAAACCATGATCACTGAGTTGATCGCTGGCATGTGTGACTATCTTGAAGATTGTGGTTGTATTCTCGCTGGTGGTGAGACTGCTGAAATGCCAGGAATAGTTCCTGAAGATGTGGTGGAGCTCGCAGGGTTCTGTATCGGTGCAGCGGAGAAGCCAAATCTCATTGACCCGACTCAACTAAAAGAAGGGGACGTGCTCGTCGGTTATCCATCTGATGGACCTCACGCCAATGGCTGGAGCCTTATCCGCCGTGTGCTTGCTGAGAATCCAGACCTTTTTACTGAAGAAGAACTTACAGAACTTCTCGCTCCAACGCGTCTCTATCACGATGTGGTGGCAGATGTTCGCAAATCAGGCGTAACTCCAAAAGCGTATGCACACATCACTGGTGGAGGACTCCCAGAAAATATTGAACGCCTCTTCCAAGGCCTCGGCGCCGATCTTGAAATTCCATTCTGGGACAACAAGCCAATGCGTAAACTTTTTGAATACGTAGATGCTGACGATAAATTCCATACCTTTAACATGGGCATTGGCTGGGTGACCATCGTAGCAGCTGAGGATGCAGATAAAATCCTCGATGCAGGCCCTGGCGGCACGGTCATCGGAACGGTCGTTTCTCAAGAAGGCGTGCGCGTAGTTGAAAAATCTGCATAAAGCGCCACTGTACTCTCACACTCACCCAGGAAACGGCAATTTCCTGGGTGTTTTATTCCATACCGAACACACTATCACACAGTATTTATGAGCGACCCATTGAAACATGAGTGCGGCATAGCCGTCGTTCGCCTGCGTAAGCCAATTAGCTACTACATGGAGAAATACGGCACTCCACTCTGGGGCTTAAATAAGCTTTTCCTCTTGATGGAAAAACAGCGCAATCGCGGGCAAGACGGAGTCGGCATCGGCTCATGTAAATTAAATGTCCCACTCGGACAGCCATACATTTTCCGTCGTCGAAGCGTGCAAAACGATTCCTTATCTCACATTTTCAGTAAAGAGATTAAGTCCTACAACAAACTGGCGAGGAAGGGTCTTTTAGATCCCAACTGTCCAGATAGCGTTAAGGCTGATTACGACTTTGCTGGTGAAATTCTCATGGGGCATTTGCGCTACGGAACTTCCGGTAGATTTGATGAAGGCTCGTGCCATCCGTATCTCCGCCGCAGCAACTGGCCTACACGCACACTGATGGTGCAGGGTAATTTCAACATGACCAATGCTGGTGAACTCAATCGCACGATGATTGAGCGCGGCCAGCATCCAGTGTTTGGGACTGATACTCAGACAGTACTTGAGGAAATAGGCTTCCATCTCGATGAGGCGCATACTGACCTTTATCATGAGCTGCGCGACAAAGGAATCGATGGGAAAGAAATCCCGAATCATATTTCTGACCAACTTGACTTGTACAAGGTGATCTCTGAATCGGCGCAGAACTGGGATGGCGGTTACGCTATCTGTGGAGCCGTAGGTAATGGTGATCTATTCGTTATGCGGGACCCGCGAGGGATCCGTCCATGTTCCTATTATATGGATGACGAAGTGATCGCTTTCTCCTCTGAGCGCGTGCCATTGATGACTGTTTTTGAAGCTGACAAAGAGGAAATTCATGAGCTCGAGCCAGGAACTTGTACTATCGTTTCTCACCACGGCGAAATGCGTAACGAGCGTTTCCATAAGGAAGAAGAATTGAAGCCTTGTTCGTTCGAACGCATTTACTTCTCGCGTGGAAATGATCCCGACATTTATCGCGAACGCAAGGCGATGGGTGCGGCTCTTGTCGATCAAGTCGTTCAGTCGATTGATGGTAACTTCGATAAATCGGTTTTCTCATTTATCCCAAATACAGCTGAAACTGCCTATTATGGATTGATGGATGGTCTCCGTTTGTTCCGTCGCCAAGAAGTTCGTTCTGAGCTCCTAGAGGCTCTTAAATCAGGGACGCTGAATGAGGACATGCTGGACGATGTCATTCTTAAGAATTGGCCTAGCTCGGAGAAGGTGACTCAAAAGGACATCAAAATGCGAACTTTCATTTCTCAGGAAAAGGGGAGAGCGCAGTTGGTTTCACACGTGTATGATATTGCCTATGGGGTGGTGAAGCCTGATGACGTCTTGGTAATGTTAGACGATTCTATCGTTCGAGGCACGACCTTGAAGAAATCGATCTTGAAGATACTTTCTCGTACGAATCCACGCAAGATTGTGATTTGTTCAACGGCTCCACAGATCCGTTATCCAGATTGCTACGGCATTGATATGTCTGAGCTCGGTAAGTTTATTGCATTCAATGCTGCGGTTTCATTGCACAAGAAAAAGGGTAACGAAGCGATTTTCGAAGAAGTACACGAAGCATGTATTGCCGAACTGAAAAAGCCGAAAGAAGAACGCATCAACCAAGTGAAGCGCATTTATGCTGATTTTACGGTTGAGGAGATTTCTGCAGAAGTCAGTAAGTTGGTGTATCCGGAAGATGTTGAGTGGGACGGTGAAGTAGAAATCATTTTCCAGACAATCGAAAATCTTCACGCATCGATTAAAGCTGATTGTGGGGACTGGTATTTCACTGGCAATTTCCCGACAGCTGGTGGTATGGCTACAGTTAATGCGGCGTATATCAACTGGTTCGAAGGGAAGACTGGCCGCGGATACGAAATGTAATGGTTATCCACAAGGGCGAAGTTCCTAACTAACTCATTTAAAAGAGCGCCTGTACATGAGGCGCTCTTTTTTGTTTCATTCAATGACTGAATAGTCCTGAGTTTGTTGTGTGGGCTTCTTTATTGGGAAGCTTCGAATTGTTTGTTGACGATACGCTCGATGCCTTCTTTGGCGAAGCGGCTTTGTGGGTAAATGCTGCGGGCTTTGATGTACCATGAGAGGGCTGAGCCTGTCTGTGGGGTGCCGCTGCTTGTTTCGAGTTTTTGGGCTTTGCTTAGTGCGTTGGTGAAGTTGCCGACTTGCCCGATGAGCTGCGCCTTGGCGTTAGCAATTTTTGGGTCGTCGTAGTACTTGTTTTGGGTGTCGAAGATTGCTTCCCAAGCGGCGTAGGGTTGGCCAGCTTGGATCAGGCTATTGGATTTCGCCAAGGCGCTTTCGATCTCCATGATACTGTCGCCAATTTCTTCGAGCTGGTTTAACCGAGCCTCGTCATTTTGCTGGCCGAGCATCACCACGAATTTCGACTTACGTGGTTCTTCGACCATTGCTCGATAGTTTTTGTCGGCGAGAAGGCGGTCAAATTCTTTAACGGTTTCTGAGCTCATGTCTGCGGCAGTTTCACTCTGCATCAGACGCGCATCAAGTTTGTCGTTAAAGTCTTTGATCGTTGGGTTGCTAGGCCAGTGTTTTACTGCATTTTCGATGGCTATTTTTGCGCGTTGCGTGTCTTTTTCAAAGAGTGCGAACTTGGCATCGCGAACATAGCCATCAGACGCGCGTTTGTGGGCAGCGATGTAGGAATTGGCCTTCGACCCGTTGTAGTCCTTCGCTTGCTTTTTGAGTGACTCATTGAGCTGGGTGGCAATCTCTAGTTCTTTGGCAGAGAGGGCTTCGATGAGGTCGTGGCCATCTTGGACGTATTGTTGAATGCGTTCTTTTTGACCTATAGGAACAGTTTGGACAACCGGCATGAACTCACCGATGGCAAAAGCTTCGACAAGACGCTCACTAGCAGCGTGGATACGATTGCTTTCTAGGTTGTTCTGGAAGGCGTCGATGAGAGTTTTTGACTTACGAATTCCTTCATTTGCCGCAGCGTCAAGGCCAGCGACTGTAGGGTTGACCCCCATGCTTTCGCTGAAGAATTTCTCAGTGTCAGAACCTTTTTGGAGTTTCATTTTTTGATCGCCATCTTTGTAGAGAAGGTTGTAGAAACGCGCGGCCATGACGACGTGTTCAAAGCGGCGCTGGACGAAGAGCTGCAGCATCATCGCTTGATACTGTACTTTAGATTGGGTGAGGCTGATGACGCCGGAAGCTTCGTACTTTTTCTTGATCGCTTCGATCTCGACGAGACGTTTTTTCATCATCGACATTTCCACACTTTCTTGGGATTTCGTAGTGGTTGTCGTTTTGCCTGATTTCTTAATGGAGACGTCACCGAGGTCGCCTTTTTTCTCCAGAATATTGACGTTGTGAATGATACGCCGGCTTTCTGTTTGGAGTTTTTCGATGGCTTCTTTCTTGTTGCCGACTCCAAGGATGGCGAGGCGCGCGGAGTAGATGGAGTTGGCGAGTGAGTCGCAGATTCCGCCGTCGCCAGGGTATTCGGAAGCCGCTTCGAGGAGCGTGTAGGCTTCTTTAAGCGATTGGCCATCTGGATTGATCGGGGAGAGGTACTCGAGAATTTTCTCGATGCGTTCACGGTACTCGATAGCTGCTTGAGATTCAAAATCAGTAGAGGCGAGATAGGCTTCGAATTGGCCGCCAAGGTTGTTGTCCATCAGCGAGTAACTGCGGCCTTGGAAAGTGATGGTTTTCTGGGTGGGATCGATGAGAGGGATTTCTTCGCCGTGAACTGATGGGCTGCTCGACTGATGGCGGTTGATTGTGGTGTTATTGGAAGAGCTATTATTTGAGCTACTCGCAGAGTTACCAGTAACTGCATTCGTTGCGCTGGGTGGGGTGAGCACTTGGGCGGTGAGTGGTAGTGAGCAAAGGCTGGCGATAGTGAGAATGTGTTTCATTAAGACTGCGGGAATAGAAATTATTTAGCGGTGTAGCTTGTGGCGACGAGAGCTCCTTCTTTACGAACATCGACGACGAAGTTGTAATTTTGCTTGGTCTCGAGGTTTGGACCATCGACTTCAGCTGGAACGAGGATTCCGACGCTGTTGGGTAAATCTGGTGAAATGCTTTGGTCACTAGTGTCGACTTTGATCAGGACGAATTTGCCAACAGTCGGATCGTGTTGGGCATTTTCGATAATTTCTCCGGAGATGCTGTATTCGCTGCCCCGCAAGCTGTTGCCATTGTGAATATACGATTCTAGCGGGAAGTCCTTGGCTGCTGGAGTGTCAGATTGGTTGAGGAAAGTATATCCAAATATGATGGCTATAATTGCGACGATGCTGCCGATCAATATCGAGCTGGAATTTGAGTTGTTGCGTTTTCTTCTAGATCTACGAGACATAATGAGGAGTTGCTATAAGTTTACTAAGAATTGGAGAAGTAATGGTTACACTTAATGTTCCCACTGGTGGCGTTTGATGCCGATGTATGAGGCGATGATACCTACCGCGATTTGGATGCCGAGCACGTAGAGACAGATAGTGCTGGAGGATTCGAGTGGGGTTTCAGTGACTGTTTTGACTGCTGCTTGGTAGCGATTGTCGAGTGACTCAATGCTACCGGCCCATGCCCAATAGGCAGAAATGAATGGGCGAGTGATTTGGCCAACGAGCTCAGGTAGGGCAAGGACGGCACCTGAGAGTGGAAGTTGGAAACCAACGAGGTAGATCGAGAGTAGTGAAGCTTGTTCGGAGGTTTTCATGAGTGAGGAAATGCCTAAGCAGATCGCAGTCATGGCTGCATTCACTAAAATGAGGAAGTTGAGATGATCGAAAAATCCTGTTGAACCAGCGGCTTCTGGGTAAGGCCAGAATTGCTCGACAAAAATGGCCATCCAGACTGACTGAACAAGTATCATGCAGGAGAGGAAGGTGATTTTGCTGAAGAGGTAGGCGAGTGGTCGCACGCCTCCGAATTTTTCCTTTTCGAAGATTTTGCGTTCACTCGCCACTTCGCGTGCAGCGTTGTTCGAACCCATCAAGGAAAGTAGGACGACTTGGAACATGATAATCCCTGAGACCGCTCCGCCGACTTTTGCTCGGTTTTCACCGATGGCTTGAAGGTTTCTCACAGCATCCTGCGATGTCATTTCTATGGTGTCAGGGTAGATGCGCAGCGCTTCATTTCCTTGAGGCCCAAAGAGGGCAACGAGGCAGGGGAAACAGAGCAGGATGGCGATTTGGAGAAAGACCTGAGCTCTGTCGCGGAAAAATATTTTCCAGCGTCTTCCGAGAAGGGTGGCGTATTGACTGAAAAACCCTGGAGTCTCGATTGGCTCTGGAGCTTCTTGAATGAGGTCTGATTCCTCGGGAGCTGCAGCGATTTTACTTTTACGGCGTTTTGAGCGTTTCGATTTTGCGGGTTTGTTTTCGATCAATTCCGTTGTTTCATCGAGTTCGATGTCTTCTGACGCCTCCTGAGTTTCTTGCATTAATTTACAATGAGGAAGGGCTAGCGTACCGGCATCGATCAACTTCTGGCGCTCGCGCATGATCTTGTCGAAATAAGTAGGTCCGTGCTTGAGCCAGGATTTACGCCATTTTTCGGAAGGTTGCTTGGCAAGACGTGGGTAGATTTCTTCGGTGTCTGCTACAGAAAAATAATGGGTGAGCCCTTCGGGAACTCCGTGGTAGGCGACGCGACCTTCGTGAAGAACGAGGATGGAGTCATAGAGCTCGAGGTGAGCGAGCGAGTGGGTGACAGAGAGGACGATGCGGCCGTCCCTTCTTGAGAGAGCGTGCAGGCGGCGGACAATGTCACGTTCAGATCGAGGGTCGAGGCCAGAGGTGACTTCGTCACAGAGAAGGAGCTGTGGGTCGGTGACTAGCTCCATAGCTAGACCTAGACGGCGTTTTTGTCCGCCAGAAAGGACTTTGACTTGGCGGTCAGCAATCTCGGTAAGACCGGTTTCTTCGAGGACGCGGTCGATGCGTAAATCGAGGTCGTCGAGGTCGCGTGTTTTTACGCGGAGGCGAGTGACTGCTTCGATTGATTCGTCGACGGTGAGTTCATCGTAAGCGATCGAAAACTGGGGGACATAGCCAAGTTCTGCTGGTTCGAGATCGCCTTCTTCTTCGAGATTTCTGCCATCCCAATAGATGGAACCTTCGGACATGTGGTTGAGTCCGGCGATGGTATTAAGAAGTGTCGTTTTGCCGCAACCAGAAGGTCCAACGATTGCCATGAAGTGGCCAGCAGGGACTTTGAGGTTAACTCGGTCGACTAAGTTGACGGGTTCACCGTCCTTCTCAATGGTGAAACAAAAATCTTTTAATTCTAGCACGATACTGGGGCTATAAGGTGAAAAGCAATGATGGTTACACAATCTTAAATAATTCACTCTGGCGAGAAGAAATCTTGAGCTGTCACGGTGATGAGCTAGTTTCCCGAATATGTCACAACGGAGAAAGCGACGGAATTTAGCCACGGGAAAAGGGAAATCAGGCTCTTTGATGAAATGGCTTATTGCTATCTGTGTGATTCTGTTAGTTGCTGTTAGTTTAGCATACAAGTCGGCTATTGATTATCTCCACAGTACTCGCTTCAGAGAAACGATTGCTGTAAAGATCAGCGAGGTGATTGGCGCTCGTTCACAGTTAGGTGAGATGCAGTGGAGTATGTTGCACATGGAAAATGAAGGGTTTTCAGCCCGTAGTGAAGGAGCTCTGCAGAATGTACAGGCGAATGGGATCGAGCTCAACGTAGCCAGTGACTTTTTAACAAGCGATGCTTGGACATTGTCGGATGTGGTGGTGCAGACTGCGGATATTGAATTGGATTTAACAAAGAAATTCACTACGATTGATGCTGAGATAAAACCAAAGAGCTGGATTGAGAAGCAACTCCCAGAGAAAGCGGAAGTGACTGGTTTAAAGGTGCTGCGTGCTGATGCCAAGGTGGGGACCACGCTGGGAGATATTGGTGTTTCCGGGACGTCGGTTAGCATAGAAAAAGAGGGATATGGATATTCCGCTGAAGTCGTGGGAGGAAGTGTCGATTTGCCGTTATTTGTCCTGACGCACGCAGAATTAGAACGAATGAAAATGCGGATGCTGAATCAACGCGTGGTGTTGGATTTTGCTGAGTTGAGTGTGATGGATAGCGGGAGGCTTGAACTTGATGGTGAGGTGGATTTTTCAGCTGACAGTATTGATTATGAGCTGCACGGAAATGTGACGGGCTTGAAATGTGCGGATATCATTAATGAAGATTGGAAGCAGCGACTGAGCGGCGATGTAGAATCGAGCTTTTCCGCTCAGCCAAGTGCGGGCGGCGACTTGGATGTGCGTGGCAATGTGCTTATTCGTGATGGTCAACTGACAGCCTTGCCAGTGTTGGACACGATTGCTGCGTATACGGCAGTGCGAGATTTTAAGACGCTACGCTTTTCGGAATTTCGATGTGATGTGTTTCGACGGGGTTCTTTATTCCGCTTGAGTAACATTTACCTCCACTGTGACGGCTTGATGCGGATAGAGGGCTATCTTGATTTCAAAGGTCAAGAGATCGCTGGGACATTCCAAGTTGGACTCAATCCAGGGACTGTGAGTCATATTCCAGGGGCTGAAGAAAAAGTATTTTTGCCGGGTAAAGAAGGCATGAGTTGGACGACAGTGCGGATCGGCGGGACTGTGGATGATGTGACTGAAGATCTCAGCGATAGGATGGTCGCAGCTGCAGGGGAAAGGCTTTTTGAAATGATTGGAGGAGAAATGATGCTCAAGTTTGGCGGGTCTGCTGAAGATCGGGCTAAGTTTTTGAAGCAACTTCAAGAAGGTGAAGTGAACCAACTTCTTAAGGGGACGAATGGGTCGGTATTAGAGGTCGGCAAGGATTTATTAGATTCAGATGAGCTACTTACTGATCCTGTGAAGTCTGGCACTGATTTGCTACAAAATGGCTTAGGCGGATTTTTCGGAGGAAGTTCAAGGGAGAAACCGAGCGATGAGAAAAAGGAAGATGAATAGTTTCATCCGTGGTTGATATGGTTTAGAGTGGAGGTGTTAACCTCAAAATAATAATGATCCATTCAGAACTTCAAGACGCCCTTAACGCACAGATCAATCAAGAGCTTTCTGCTGCGTATAACTATCTCGCGATTTCGGCTTATTTCGATGAAGAAAACTTAGGAGGTTTTGCTAAGTGGATGCTTCTGCAGCACCAAGAAGAACTTGAGCACGCGCAGCGACTTCAGACGTATTTAATGGATCGCGGTGGCCATCTGGAGTTGGAAGCGATTGCAAAACCGAGGTCGCAATTTTCTGGGGCGCTCGAGGCTTTTGAGTTTTCGCTGACGCAGGAACAAGAAAACACTCAGTCTATCAACAATCTCTACGAGATCGCTCTGCGTCATAAAGATCACGCGACGAAGAGTCACTTACAATGGTTCTTAGACGAACAGGTAGAGGAAGAAAAAAGCGTGGAAGAGGTGATTACCACGCTAAAGCGCATCGGTAGTGATGTAGCTGGTTTGCTCTACCTGAACGAGAAACTAGGTGAGCGCAAAGCTGAGACTGTGGCAGTCTAAGACTCTTTGTCTTTTTCGAGATCTTCGAGAACATGCTTGGGGATTTCGATTTCGACGAACTCTTCACCTTCAAAGAGACGGCGTACGATGTTGAAGCTGAAAAGCAGGGTGAGCCCGATCATGAAAAAGCTGAGTTCCATGAAGACTGGTGAGCTCATGTAGCCGGCGATCTTGGCTGCGACTTCACCAGGGAAGCCTTCGAGTAAAAAGACGCTCGCGCCAACGATTCCTAGGACGAGGAAGAATCCGCTCATAAAGATGCAGCCGATGATTAGCGTCTTAACCCACTTACGTTCCCAGGTAGGTGCATTTTTTGCAATTTTAAGCAATGCGATGAGCCAAGCGACGAAACCTCCACTGATGACAATTCCCCAGAAAGTCATGCGCTCAGGAGTGAAGAGCAAATCAGCTAATTCTTTAGCTACGTCACCGAGACCACCAGGTCCTAGCACGGAGATCACTTTGATTGCCATCAGAGCGATGACAAGAATCAGGAAGATGGCATAGCCACCGATGAAGCAGATGCGAAGCATAGAGGACAGGTGCACTGGGTAGCTGGAAGTTTCAAGCTCAATACACTAATTGTGGCTGAGTGACTTCATGAGAAAGATGAGTTCTGTTTTATTGATATTTAGCATTCTAGGTTGCAATTACAGACCTAACAGCTATTGGAAGAGCTCATATTAAACGGCTATGAAAGAAAAAATCCTCAAGTTTCTCGCGACGTGTGTTGCTGTCGCAATGGCAGTCTTTTCCTATATTCAATGGTTTATGGGAGATGACACAGTGGTGATTGATGCAGCTGAAGATGCTGAAGTTTTGGCGAAAAATGAAGGGTATGAAAAGATCCACCATCTGGACCAAGGAGCAGTGCAGCTGCCACTATTCATTTTGCTTTCCATGAAAAGTAAAGGGTCAGATGAGCTTCTGGTTAACGCTATGCAGGATTATGGATTTATCACTAAGAATTCAGAAGCAAATCCAGAGGCCATGCCCATTGGTATGTCTACTACGCAAGTAGGAGGTATGAAGTACACCACGATGAACTGTGCTGTGTGTCACACTGGCAAAATTCGTGTAGATAATAAGGCCTATATCATTGATGGAGCTGCAAACCATTTCCATACGATGGCTTGGGCAAAGCACGTAAAAGAATCTATCGAGGCGACATTACATAGTGACGAAGAGCTCTTAGATTTCCTCATTAGAGCAATTCAGAAAAAGACTATTGTAATTAAAAGTGGGGTAACTGGTGAGCCTTACGATGCTGCCAAGATGGAGCGAGTGAAAGAGAACGTACTCAAAGATGATGCCGGGAAGATGTCATTAATGTCTGGTCAAAAATCATCTGTGCAACCTGAGGATGTGGCTGGAATGGCAGCAGAGGAACTTGAAGAATTTGTTATAGCGAAGGCTCTTAATGCTGCGTTGGATGAAGCGAGAGAAGTGAAGTCCTATGAGCTGGATGCTGAGGAAATCTTTGAAGAACAAAAGGTGCGTTTGGAGAAATATATTGATGAGGATAAGAAGCTTTTCACTGCCCCACTAAGTAGTGCCAGTGGTATGAACAAGACATCAGGAGATAAACCTCACGGAGCGTTGGAAGATATTGTGGAATTAGTAAAGCTGATGAAGTTTCAGCTAGAATACGGAAACAACATACTTGGTATTGTAGATCGACTTGGAGACTTTGGCCCAGGTCGAGATGATGCCTGGTCCATCTTGACCAAGCTACTTTGCGACAACAAGGATCACAATGGTGTACTGATGTACGGTCAGTCATCGGCTGGGGCTCCAGCAGATGCTTTACAGTTGAACAAACCAGCACCAGTGAAGGTTCCTAACTTGTTCTCTATTTCGCACTATCACCGTTCAAAAGAATTTAAGCCTGGAGTGTATCATTTTCATTATGATGGGAATACCAATACCATGGTGGAAAGGAATCTACTTCAGGCGTTGGCTATTGGTTCGGTCCAGTATTATGACGAGGCTGCGGGAGGAGAAGCGACTGAGGTGAAGCTTCCTGCACTGATGCAGGCTGAAAACTATTTTTCTTCATTAAATATTCCCAATTTCTCAAAAAACTTTCCTCAGTATTTCGACGAGAAACTAGCGAAAAAAGGAGAAGAAGTCTTCCATAGAGAAATCGAAATTAATTATACAGACAGAAATGGAGAAAAGCAGACCATTAGAGAGTCCTGTTATTCCTGTCACCAGACTAAGCCTGAAGGGCGTGAGTTTCCGATTGAGCTCATTCAGACTGATCCTAAGCGTTGGGCATTCTTCAATGAGAAAAATTATCGTCGAAATTTGGTCAAACTTGGTGAAGTCGCTAAAACTCTTACCGAGAATACTGCTAAGGCACAGAATTTCGATATCGATAGCATTCCAGAAGAAGCAAAAGATCGCAGATGGTACGTAGATCAAACTGGGTATTATGCTCGCACACTAGAGGGAGTCTGGGCGAGCCCACCTTACTTACACAATGGTTCGGTGAGAACGATAAGAGATCTACTTAATCCGGCATCTGAGCGAAAAAACTATTACCTAGGTTCACGAAATTACGATGTAGTTAATCTTGGGTACATGGATGACAAGGAAATGGATCCAAATAATACAGGGAAAAAAGTGCCAGCATATTTCCTTCAGGCCGAAGCGTATACTGACGAGAATGGTGTAGAGCATCCAGCAATCAATGGTGGCCACGAATATGGGGTGGACTTCTCTGATGAAGATAAGGCGGCGTTGATCGAGTACTTGAAGACGCTTGGAGATTCTTAATTTGCAGTTAGAATGCTTGTATGGAATTCACTGAGATTGATCGCGAAGAGTTTCGGCAGTTACTGATAGAGATCGGTCAGACGTGGATGCCTTTCGGGAAGTTCGGACCGAAGAGCTATCCGCCTCGCGGGGTGCCGATTATGGATTTGCCGCCAGAGTATCTCACATGGTTCAAGGAACGGGGCTTTCCCAAAGGTCGACTTGGTGAATTGCTGGAAGCGGTTTGTGACCTGAAAAATGTTGGCATGGATATGGTATTCGAGCCAATGCGAAAGGCGAATGGCGGGCGAGTGAGTATTCGTAAACGCAAACCGAATACTGACTTTTAATGAGGTTCTTTGAGCATCGTTTTACGATTTCTCTAACGAATATTTTTGGTAGGCTAAGGCTGTTAGAGCAAGGTCACCGATTGCTAGGCCTCGGAAGATGAAGGCATTGCGGTCGTTATCACATTTTCGGCCTGAACATTTTCGTAGAACTAGCTCTGATAAATCGCCCGTGATCAACTCGGACGATGCGAGTTTATTAGGTTGAACGGCTTCTTGTTCTAGGTCATCGATAACGACTTGATTGAAGGCTGCGAAACTCTCCTTCTCCCAGGGTGCCGCCAAATCGGTAATTGCTGAAAATGAGCCGGGCTTGAGCCAGTTGGCGTCGAGAAAAGGCGTGAGAGTTGGTGAGTATGTGACTGAGCTGATCACGATATCTGCGCTAGATACAGCTTCCTTTGCTGTTTTGCAGATGACAGTAGGCAAAGCTTGTTTTTTGGCATCTTGGCAGAGTTTGTCGATGTTTGCTTGTCCACGACCAAACATGCGCACCTCTTTGATAGGGAATAATTCAGTGAATGCGTGTAGGTGGCTTTTGGCCTGCACTCCACAACCGACAAAAGCAATGACTGAGGCATCCTTGCGCGCCATGTGTTTGGCTGCGGTAGCGCTGAGGGCTGCGGTACGGACCGCTGTTATCCAGTTTCCGTCGAGTAAGGCTACGGGCAAACCGCTCTGACTATCGAGCATGGTGACTAGACCGTTGATTTGTGGGAGTCCTCTCTCAGGATTGTGAGGATTGAGCACAAGTGTCTTAACAGCCAGTAGGGATGGTTCGTCAGTAGCAGCTAAGGCAGCCATCATGTAGCGTCCATCATCGGGCATGATGACCGTTTTCGGGGCGCTCCAAGCCGTTTTATTTTCAACATTTGCAATCAAGGTTTCTATACTGCAAATCGCATCCTCAGTGCTAATGTCCAAGGCGGAGAGCTCTTGTTCTGAGAGATAAGGGATGGAATGCTGCGTGGTCATGCAGTCTACATACAATCTGTGTGGAATAAGGTAAAGGGTACCAAGTTTGCCATTGTCGATCTTTGAGATATTTAAGGGGCACTCATTATTTCATCGTCAATTCGACTTTGCTCAAAAGTCTGCTAGAATACTGCTAAATATGAAAACATATCCTAGAACACTTTCTCACATTGGTTTATCTGTTCCTGATCTCGAAGCTGCTGTGCGTTTTTATCGAGAGGTAATGGGCTGGTACGTCATCATGGAGCCCACTGAAATCATTGAAGAGCCAGACACCGCGATTGGAGTGATGTGCGAGGATGTGTTTGGTAAAGGCTGGGGGAGTTTTAAGATCGCCCACATGTCGACTGGGGACAAAATGGGGGTGGAGCTGTTCGAATTTAAAAACAACGAGAAGCCTAAAGAATTTGAGTTCTATAAGACAGGGACGTTTCACTTCTGTGTGCAAGACCCCGATGTGGAAGGGCTGGTCGAGAAAATTGTGGCTCACGGTGGTAAGCAGCGCATGCCGATCCGTTATTATTACCCAGGTGAGAAGCCGTATCGGATGGTCTATGTAGAAGATCCATTTGGAATCGTATTTGAAATTTACTCGCACAGTTACGAACTGACATATTCTGCTGGTGCGTATTAGTGGTCAGAGTGCAAAAATCCTTTTGCTATAGCTTGACCAAAACGTGTCCTCCTTTTACGCATAGGCATGGAACCACTCTACGAAGGTAAAGCGAAGCGTCTTTACGCAACAGAAGACCCGAACGTACTTCGTATGGAGTACAAAGATGAAGCTACTGCATTCAATGCGGAGAAAAAGGCTGAGTTTGAAAATAAAGGTCGCCTCAATACCGCCATAACTCTTGCGATCTATCGCATGCTCGAAGCTAAGGGAGTTGAAACACACATCGTCGAATCTATCGATGATACCAACATCCTCGTGAAGAGCGTCGACATTTTGCTTGTTGAAGTGATCGTGCGCAACGTAGCTGCAGGTTCATTCTGCAAGCGTGTTGGCGTGGAAGAAGGCACCGCATTTAAGCAGCCGATTGTTGAATTTTCCTATAAGAGCGATGAACTCGGAGATCCATTGATCAATGATGACTATGCTCGAGAAATGGGACTCGCAACTCCAGAAGAGTGTGCTGAACTCAAGGAAAAAGCTCTGGTGATCAATGAAGTGCTTATTGACTTCTTCAAGCGTGCAGGACTCAAGCTCGTTGATTTCAAGATTGAATTCGGACGTACTAAGGATGCTGATGCGAAGATCGTCCTCGCTGATGAGATTTCTCCTGACACATGTCGCCTCTGGGACCTTGAGACAGGCAAGAAGCTCGACAAAGACCGTTTCCGTCAAGACTTAGGTGGTGTGATGGAAGCGTATGAGGAAGTCCTCAAGCGCGTTGAGCAAATTAGCTAACAAGTAATCACTTTCTCAAATTTAAAAAGGCCACGGAGAATGAACTTCGTGGCCTTTTTTTTATAAGAAGTGAGAGGGTTTACTCAGCGACTTTGGCTTTGTCTTCGAGCCCGAGTTTTTTGATTTTAGGAGCGATTATAGCTCGGCAATAGCCATTTTTCTGTCCGTTAATGCGGTAGTAGTCTTGGTGATAGATTTCAGCTGGGTAGAAGGTACTGGCTTTGGTGATTTCAGTCACGATGGGTGATTTGAAATCCTTTTGCGCTTCTTTGAGTGAGGCTTCTGCGGCTGCTTTCTGGGCATCAGTATAATAATAAATGGCTGAGCGGTATTGGGTGCCAATGTCATTGCCTTGGCGGTTAAGAGTAGTTGGGTCATGTGCTTTCCAGAACCACGCGAGGATCGTTTTAGTGCTGACTTTTTCAGGGTCGTAGACGAGATGGACGACTTCGGCGTGACCAGTTGTGCCAGTGCAGATGTCGGTGTAAGTGGGGTTTTCTAGCTGTCCACCCGTATAACCAGAGACGGCGGATTTTACTCCATCGAGTCGGTTGTAGACGGCTTCGACACACCAGAAACAGCCAGCTCCGAGGCTAATTTGTTCGTGACCTTCAGGGATTTCTGGCATTTTTGCGGGTGATTTATCGGCAGACATGGCTTGTTGTTTGTTAAAGAATAAAGTGGCTGCGATTCCAAGGACTGCGAGGATCGCGATGGATTTTGGTTTCATCATAATGGCGGAGTGTGTTTCTAGGTGTGAGGGCGATGGGGTAGTTCTATTCCTTTTGTTTATAATGAGGTGCAGCTGGGATGTGGCTGCTTAAGGAATCTGAGCGAATAGATTGTGGAGTTTAGAAATTGGCTTGTAAATGTCATAGCGTTTTCACGCATCGTGTTAGATAAACTGCGTGGTCTTTATTTAAGCTTGGATGAGTTGCAATATTTCCTCTATGCATAAGTGATGAGCGCTAGGCCGACAGCGATAGATGTAATTGAAGTGCGTAAGAAATATCGAGGAGGTGTTGAGGCGCTGAAGGGCCTATCCTTGCAAGTTCCACGCGGTGAAATATTCGGCCTGCTCGGACCGAATGGAGCCGGGAAAAGCACCTTGTTGAAAATATTGCTGACGATCATTAAGCCAAGCCATTGCAGAGGTGTGATGTTAGGTCATCCCATTGGAGATAAACAGACACTCGCTAAGGTTGGGTATTTGCCAGAGCATGTACGATTTCCTGATTATCTAACCGGAAGGCAAGTGATTCGTTATTCGGCAGGGCTTTCTGGGATTTGCCAAAAATTCTGTAAAAAGAGGGAAGAGGAATTGTTAGGATTTGTTGGGATGATGGAATGGGCTGATAAGAAGATGAAGAGCTACTCGAAGGGGATGAAGCAGAGGATAGGATTGGCGCAAGCTTTAGTGAATGATCCAGAGCTCATCTTTTTGGATGAGCCGACTGATGGGGTGGATCCGCAGGGCAGGAAAGAAATGCGAGGTGTGCTGCAAACATTACGTGATCAAGGACGAACTGTTTTTGTGAATAGCCATTTGTTAGGTGAACTTGAAATGGTCTGCGACAGTGTTGCTATCCTGAATCATGGTGAATTAGTGAAACAAGGGCGCTTAGCGGAATTGACTTCAGAGGTGGCGAGTTACCAAGTAAGTTACCACGGACATCTCGGAGCTGAGCTGAGGGCTCGATTATCTGAGCTGGGTGAAGTGCATGTTTCTGAACCCTTGTTAGAAGTTGCAACGGATAATTCTGAAATCATTCAGCCAATCATAGATTTGTTACGCTCGCATCAGGTAGTGATCGATGAAGTGAAGAAGTCTAAGCAGAGCTTAGAAGATTTATTTTTATCAATTGTAGACGGCGCTCAGCAAGGAGGGAGAAAGTAATGATTCAGGTGCTTACATTGTTAATGGATTCATTTCGGATGCTACTGGCTCGGCGTTTGTTTTGGGTGAGTGTAGTTCTGTCTTCTTTACTCGCTTTACTGTATTTGTCGATCAGCCTCGAAGCTAATGGGGTTGGGCTCTTCTTTGGTTTAAAATTGATAGAGAACCCAGTGATGCGACTGGGGACGCCTGAGGGTGAATATTTTTATGTCACCTTGTTCACCTCCTACATGACACGTTATTGGCTGGGAAGTGGAGCTATTCTGTTAGCGTTAATTTCGACAGTGTCAGTGTTTCCTGAGTTTTTACGTCAGGGGTCGATAGAGGTTTCGCTGTCGAAGCCGGTATCGCGGATGAAGCTGTTTCTAGTAAAGTATTTAGGCTGTCTGTTATTCGTTGCTATCCAAACTGCGATCTTTGCAGGCATTGTTTTTTTAGCGATTGGGCTGCGCTTGGAATATTGGAATTTCAGTGTGTTTTGGGTAATTCCGGTGATTACCTTTGTGTTTAGCTTGCTGCATTGTGTGCAAGTCTTGGTCGGTGTGCTTACGGGTTCGAGCCTTGCTGCTTTGTTGAGTGCAATTTGTTTTTGGGTGATTGCGTGGGGAATGCAGATTGCGGAGCAGACTCTTTATCTAAATACCTATGCGATGGTGGAGGAAAAAATGAGTATTGATTGGAAATCGGGGGAGGTGAAAGGATTGGATGAAAGGCAAGAGGTTGACCCAGATGCAGCCAAGAACTATGACTTGGTGAAGAAGTTGAGCATGCCCTTACCGAAGGTGCGTGATGTCACCTTGTATCTCGAGCAGTTGGTGCAGTTCCGTGATAGTGGATCGGTTCTTGAGCAGGTTGATTTACTCTCTTCTGTGGAGAAAAATGAAATCCAGTATAAGAGTCAACGTGCTGATAGACGTACTCGAGAGAGGTATAGTCCGGTTTATTTCTTAGGTACATCGCTGTTGTTTGAGGTGCTTTTGTTAGCCATCGCAAGTTATGCTTTTGCTCGAAAAGATTACTAATCGAGAGCGTAGTAACAGTGATGGACAGCGGTGAGAGTCAAAATCGATTGGAATCACTATCGACAGTCTTAAGTAGCTATTTGGACCAACAATCCTTGGAAACTCTTGGCGAGAATGACAAGGTGAGGCGTTTTACCGAATACTACATCGTTACACGGCCAGTCTTGAAAGCCTATCTCTCTGCTTTTCTGGCATCGAATGATGCTGCTATCGAAGATTGCATCCAAGAAGCCAGTCTTGTGGTTTGGAAAAAATGGGATGAGCAATGGGATCTAGACGGTTTCCAGAAATTCATTTTTGTTACTGGAAAGTTCAAAGCGCTGAGCTGGTTGAAGAAGCATCAGCCTGCAAAAAAAGTTCGTCTATCGAATTCATTGATGGAACGACTAGCAGATAAGACGATAGAGCTAGAACGAGATGCCCGACTCGACAGTTTACATTTATGCATGGAGAAGCTGAGTCCGAAGCACAGGGAAATCCTTGATGCTCGTTATGTGCAGCAAGGGGGCAAAGCAATTGGTGAGCTTGCTGAGAAAATGGATCGATCGGTAGGGGCCATATATAAACAATTAGAGAGGCTGCGAACTATCCTGCGCGATTGCGTCTCTAAAAATAAAAGCTTTTAGTAATCATGAGTGATGAATTCATAGTGGGTAAGGAAGATCTGCCAGTGAGCGTGGAGGTTCGCGAGCTTGTCGATAAATTCATCGATGGTCGCTTGAGTGAGGAGGAAAATGTTCGACTCGAAGCGATTTTGGAATCTGATGAACAATCCTTAGGATATTGTGCGGAGCGCATGCGCTTTCATGCTGAGGTCGAAGAATTGATGGCTCCGGTACGCGTGGAACTTCTGCAAAAAAGACACTTAGTGGTGGAGACAAAGAGCGGTTTGGCGACTGTATCTAAAGCTGTCAGTAATGTAGTTCGAGTGGGGAGCCCTAAGTTTGATTCGCCCCTAGAGCTTCCGCCAGGATTGAAATCTCCTAAACAGATATTCGCGTATGGATTAGCTACTCTTGCGATTGTCGTTGTGATACTTACGGTTGTTTTTTACATCATTCGCAATGATGAATCCTCCACTCACTCAGCTAAGTTAGAGCTAAGAAATGCTTCGTTCGAGGCGCTTCCTATCGACAAAGACAACCCTCCATACATTTACACGATTTTGGATTGGCAGGACTATTTTCAGACTAACAAAGTGATGGTTTGTGATGTAGAAAGAGCTACCTCTGGACAGAAAATGGCCCGTGACGGGAAATACGCAGTACTTATGAAAGCTGGAGGTTTTCTCACGCAGCGATTGGCGTTTAACGATGGTGAGACATTAACTGCAAAAAAAGGGCTGAGGTTGAAAATTTCGGGCTGGGCAATGCCAGAAAGCTCCGAGTCAGCAGCGGGTTTATGGATTTCATCACGAGTGGTGGTTAGCGCCTACCCATCGATGGCGCAAGTGAAGCCCGATGAACAAAAGGTCGAAATTGACAGTGAAACTTGGGAAAAGTTTGAAGTGATTCTGTCGTTGCCGAGCGATAGCTTGATGATGGCTCCATCGATAAGCGATCGGAGGAATTCCACAAAGGGGGTAGTGGATATTACTGGGTTAGATTTAGCAATCTCGATCGACAATATGTCCGATAATCCACTGTACTTGGATCATCTTAGTATAGGAGTATTGCCGGATGTCGAAGGAGCAGTGACTGGTGAGTGAATGCGCCTTATTGTTCTGATAGAAAAATTTCTGAAAAAATATGTCAGGAATTTGAGGGATGAGAAATAGCTAAGTGAATAAACCAAGCTGTGGACGATGAGGGTCAAAGAGCGAAGCTGAGCTTTGTAGGCCTCTAGCACAGATTATTCGCTTTATTATGTACAAAATCTATATCCTAAAACTAGTCCAGCGTATACGAATCGCTGTTGGCGTGGCCGCTGTGGCTGGCGCATCATTAGGTCATGCAGATCCTAAAAATTCCAAGCAAGAAACTGAGAGCAAAAAGACCACAACGGACACGAGCGATTGGGCTCCCAAAGAAACTCCAGAAAAGGTATCTTTAGATTATTTCTCTATTCCTGAAGATGAAAACTTAGAAGTCACCCTGTGGGCTCAGTCTCCTATGTTGTTTAACCCAACTAATATGGATATTGATCACAAAGGTCGTATTTGGGTTGCGGAAGGCGTGAATTACCGTCGTGAATCAGGGAGACGTAAAGAGGGGGATCGGATTGTGGTGTTAGAAGATACTACAGGTGATGGGAAGGCGGACAAGTCACACACCTTTGTTCAAGATACGGATCTTGAATCACCACTGGGTGTTGCCGTTTTCGACAACAAAGTGGTGGTTTCACAGCCTCCTAACTTGTTGGTCTATACTGATGTGAATCGCAATTTGAAATACGATCCAGCTGTCGACAAAAAAGAAGTTTTATTGACTGGTTTCAATGCGCGTCAGCACGATCATTCCTTGCACTCGGTGACTGCAGGTCCAGATGGAAAGTGGTATTTCAATAACGGAAACTGCGGAGCGATTTTTACAGATAAATCAGGGAAAACATTTAACATGAATGGTTCCTACCGAGGTGGTGGTGGAAAGTATTATGTAGCCCATAATAAGCTTCGTGGAAAAAAATCTGATGATGGATTTCTGTGGACTGCAGGCTTCGGGGTGCGGATGAATCCTGACGGAACGAATGCTGAGATTATTGGACATGGTTTCCGCAACTCCTATGAACAATCGATTAATTCGATGGGGGATGTTTTCCAAAACGATAATGATGATTATATGAGCTGCCGTAATTCTTATGTGCTTGAATATGGCAGTGCCGGATTTTTCTCACGCGATGGACAACGTTCGTGGAATTCCTTGCGACGCCCTGGGCAAACTGTTGAGCGTGCACATTGGCGCCAAGATGATCCAGGTACTTTTGATTCTGGTGACGTCTATGGATTAGGTTCACCGACTGGTAATGTTTTCTACGAAAATGGTGCTCTTGGTGATAAATGGCAAGGGTCGTATTTGGCTTGTGAAGCTGGACGGAACACTATTTTTGGATATCAGCCAAAAGCGAAAGGTGCCAATTTCCTGTTAGAGCGTCTCGACTTTTTGACTACTAATGTGAAGAAGCAATTCATCGGCGGTGATACGACTAAAAAATTAAAGAAACAAAGTGATACAGAAAATAAGGGAGTGCTGTTTAGACCTTCTGATATATCAGTCGGTCCGGATGGTGCTATTTATGTAAGTGATTGGTATGATGGACGAGTGGGCGGCCACTCCACATTAGATACTACTTGTTCTGGAGCTATTTACCGCATTGCACCAAAAGGGTTTGAATCCGAGGTTCCTGAGTTCGACCTGAGCACCACGGAAGGACAAATTGCAGCTCTGAAATCGCCAGCAATCAACGTGCGTCATCTTGGTTTTACCCGTTTACGCGAAGGCAAGGAGAAGTCTCTTCCAGCTGTTTTGAATCTTCTGGATGATTCTAATAAGTATGTAGCATCGCGTGCTATTTGGTTGCTTCCATACTTGGGAGAAGAAGGAATGGCAAAATGTGTGACCTTACTTTCAGACAAAGATCCAGATGTGCGTGTGGTTGCTTACCGAGCTCTACGTCGTACGAATGTTGATATTGTACCATTTGCTAAACAACTAGCTAACGACCCAAATGCCGCAGTACGCCGAGATATAGCTCTTTCTATGAGACATGTGAGTGCGAAAGAGGCACTGCCTATCATGGTTGAGTTGGCAAAAGCGTACGATGGTGAGGATAAGAACTATTTGGAGTCGATCGGCCTTGGCTCTGAGAACAAAGAGAATGCAATTTGGCTCGGACTCAAGCAGGCGATGGCTGGTGAGGATGCTGAAAAATGGTCTGAGGCCTTTGCTAAGATTACTTGGCGCTTATGGCCGGCTGCAGCAGTGCAAGATTTAGAAAAGCGTGCAAACAGCAAGTCGTTGACCCAAGAGCAAAGAGATTTTGCCGTGGAGTCACTTGCATTCATAGATGACAAGTCTGCTGCAGAAGCAATGCTAAGTCTAGCAGGTGAGAATTCAATAGTGAAGGACTCCACCGCTTATTGGTTGCTCAGGCAAGGAACTGGGCCGTGGTCTAAATTCAATGTTAGAAAAGGACTGAAAGAAAAAGGGATCTACGATCCTGAAAAAATCACAGTCAACTCTATCAGAGTGCCAGCTCCACCCAAAGTCAGCAAGTTTCCGAGTGAGGATGAAATTCTTAAGCTTGAAGGTGATCCTAAAAAAGGTGCGGTCAGCATCCAGCGCTGTGTCATGTGTCACAAAATCAATGGGGCGGGCCCTGACTATGGACCAGCATTACAAGGGTGGGGAGCTACGCAATCACGTGAAGCGATCATTAAAAGTATCGTGAACCCTTCCGCAGATATATCTCATGGCTACAAGGGCAAAGAAATCACTTTGAAAGATGGTACGGTGGTTCAGGGACTTGAAACTCCGGGGAATCCAATAGTGATGATGTCGACTGGCGGAGTTGTTCAAATGATTCCACGCGAGCGTGTCAAATCTAGTAAGAGTATGTCTCGCTCACTAATGCTTTCAGCTGAGCAATTGGGTCTCAGTGCGCAAGATGTCGCTGACATTGTGAGTTACATGCAGCAGTGGAAGTAACTTTCCCATATCGATAGAAAAATATAAAAAAGCCGAGACCTGTGATGGCTCTCGGCTTTTTAATTGGTTGATTAAAAGGGGGGCTTAGTGATGACATTCACAGGCGTACTCCTTGTTGTCACAGGATGTGCAGCCACTGAGGTTTAGGGTGAACTTGCTTACGACTTCTTCGGAGTCGGCTGATGGTTTAATCGCTACAATTGTTGGGAAGTTGTTCCCCATTGGTAGTGGCTTATCGGAAACTAGGGAGTCGCCTTCTAGTTTGAAACTTAGCTCTGTAGGGTTCCTGCGCTCACCTGTAACTACAGTGATATTTTGCTCTTCTGGAGCGACTTGTTTCATGTCCTGATCGAAGAAGCTGATTTGAATCTTACGGTCATCGCGGACGAGAAACTCAGCCTGTGGGCTTAGCTCTGTGATCATACGTCCTTGGTTCGGTCCCGCCTTGACGTGGTCGTGCCCAGAGTGATCGCCGTGGTCATGTCCTTCATGGTCGCCGTGGTCGTGGCCGGCGTGGTCATCGGGCGCTTTTTCGACTTGAGTACTTGGCTTCTCGCCGCATGCTGTGAGGAGTGCGAGACTGAGTACTGTCAGTGGTGTTAGTGTGTATTTTAATTTCATAGTTTTTAGTTTATTGGGTTAGCCAACAGCGGGGGAGTTGTTAGCTAGAGCTTTTTCTGCTGCTTTGCGACCAACGAGATAGAAGACAGCGGGGTTTACGATGAGTCCTAACAAGGTGCTAGAAACCAAACCGCCAGTAATTACGATGGCCACAGGGTGGAGAATTTCTTTACCTGGCTGATCGCCTGCTAGAACTAGAGGAATGAGAGCCAAACCAGCAGAGAGTGCGGTCATGAGGACTGGGACGAGGCGTTCTTTGGTACCACGGATGATCATTTTTCGATCAAAGCTCTCTCCTTCGTGTTTCATCAGATGGAGGTAGTGCGAGAGCAGCATGATGCTATTTCTCGCAGCAATTCCAGCCACGGCAATAAAGCCAACGAGTGTGGCGATGCTAATATTGTTGATAGTCATCCAAGTGAAGGCAATACCTCCGCTCAAAGCGAGAGGGATATCGCAGATCACTTGAATCGCAAAGTTGAGGCTGCCGAAGTAGGTATAAAGCAGCAGGATTACAACTAAGAGTACAATGGTTGAGGCGATGAAAATACGTTTGGAGGCATCTTGTTGGGCTTGGTATGCTCCTTCGATGCTGACCCAGTAGTTTTTGTAAGCAGCCTTGTTCATGACCTTTTCATCGATGCCCTGTTGGAGGCTGGTGATCATCGATTCCAGATCGCGCTCAGTTGGGTTAATTTTTACTACGAAGCGCCGTTGGGTATTCTCGCGCATGATGACGTTGGGTCCTTTTGCGTTGCGAATTTCAGCAATTGCCTTGAGCGGGACGCGCTGACCTGAACGGTTCGTGAGCATGAGGTCTTTGAGCTTTTCAGGATCTTCACGCCATTCTGCAGGAAGACGCATGACCATATCTATTGTACGTTCACCTTCAAAAAGCTCAGTGACGGTGGCGCCACCTAATAGGGTCGAGAGCTTTTGATTTACTTCTGCTGGTCGGAAGTTGTATGCGAGCGCTCGGTCGCGGTCGACTTCGATGCGGAGTTGGGGAATCGGAGCTTGTTGTTCGATACTGGCGGCTTCCAATCCTGGGATATCTTCACACACTTTTTGGATGTCTGTTCCAATCTGGCGCAGGGTTTCTAGGTCTGGGCCGAAGATTTTCACAGCGACTTTAGCCGAGACACCACTGAGCATATGACCGATGCGATCTTTCAGTGGGCCAGAAATGACGCTGAAGGTTCCAGGAAGATTCTCGCTGCTGATGCGTTGACGGATCTCGGCGTTAATTTCTTCTCGAGATGTGTCGTTTTCTTGCAGCTCGATATCGAATTCAACGGTCGACACAGGCACGACGTGGTCACCACGTTCTGCTCGACCTACACGGTGTCCTACCGATTTTACATCGGGCATATCTAACAATAGCTTGTCGACGACGGCAGCAATTTGACTAGTTTTTTCCAATGAGGTGCCAGGGCTGGCGGTCATAGCGACGACGATGGTTTCTTCCTTAAACTCGGGGAGGAATTCTTTACCGAGTTTCGTGTAAAGCATGGCGGTGGCTGCTAAGAGAATGATAGCAACGGCGATCACGAAGGCTGGAGCTCTGAGAGAGAGAGCGAGGAATGTTCGTTCAAAGAACCATTGCATACCTCGGACGATGAAACTTTCCGTATGTTTTTTTCCCGCTTTAGGTTTGAGGAAAAGCGAGCAGAGCACGGGAATCACAGTAAGTGAGACAACAAACGATGCTCCCATGCTGACCATGGTGGCGATGGCAATAGGAGTGAAAAGCCTACCCTCGACACCACTCAGACTGAGTAGCGGAATGAAGACCATGATGATGAAAAGCGTGGCGTAGAGGATCGAATTTCTCACCTCGCCAGAGGCTTTCGCGATGACTTCGAGGCGAGGCAGTGGTGTTTTGAGTGATGCGTTTTCGCGTAGACGGCGGAATACATTTTCAATATCGACGATGGCGTCATCGACCACAATACCGATGGCTACGGCAATACCGCCCAGAGTCATCGAATTCACACTCAAATCCATTATAGAGAAAATGACTGCTGTCATTGCGAAGGAAAGCGGGATGGCTGTTAGGGTGATTAATGTTGTACGGACATTGAAAAGGAAGATGAAGAGAACGATGACGACCATGATGGAGCCATCGCGGATTGCTTCGACTAGATTATCAATGGCGAGATCAATGAAGCTCTTCTGACGAAAGAGAGGTTCCAGATGCACACCAGATGGCGCTTGTTCTTGGAGTTCTTCAAGCGTTGCTTCTACTTGCTCGGTAAGCTTGATCGTGTCGTAGCCTGGCGACTTTGTGATGCTCATGATGACTCCCTTGCGGCCATTGACAGCGGCGTCGCCACGCATGGGTTCGATACCCCATTGTACGGTAGCGACATCGCTGATGGTAACAGGTCGGTCATCTAACATCTTGATGACTGTCTTACCGAGTTCTTCTAGGTCGGTAGTCATGGCGAGGTTGCGGATCATGATTTCCTGCGCTTCGGAGGAAATAAATCCACCAGTAGAAGTGCTTGCTGCCTGGCTTGCTGCTTCGCGGAGTTCTTCAAATGTGACACCGTGGCTGAGCAGTTTGTTAGGATCTGGTAAAACCTGTACTTGTTTGATTCCTCCGCCCATGGAGAGAACTTCGGCGACACCAGGTAGGCTCTGAAGCTTTCTGCGCACGGTCCAGTCAGCATAGGTGCGGAGGTCGCTTGGCTGCGTGCTTCCATCTTCTGAGGAGATGCCAACTAACATGATTTCACCCATGAGAGATGCGACTGGTGTCATGTAGGGAATGACGCCATCAGGGAGTTCTACTGACTGCAGTCGTTCTTGAACGAATTGGCGTGCCGCATAGATGTCGGTGTCCCAGTCGAACTCGACGAAGACGAGAGAAAGCGCTATGTCGGAAGTAGAACGGACTCGGGTGACACCATTGACGCCCATGAGAGCGCGTTCGAGAGGCATGCTGATGCGTTGTTCGACTTCTTCAGGTGCACGTCCGTCGGCTTCGGTTAGAATGGTTACCGTCGGTTTTGTGAGGTCGGGAAGAACCTCGACAGGGAGGTTGATCGTCTTCTGAAAGCCGAGAGCTAGGACTAGGAAGGCGAGAGCGAGAATGATCGCCCGATGCCCTAGCGAGAAGCTGATGAGTTTATTCAACATGGCCCGACTTCTTGAGGGTTACGATGAGCAGCAGTCCTAAAGTGACAGCATTGGAAATGCTCAGAAAGAGAACGATAGGAGAACTCCAGATTGCTTCTTTTTGCGGTCCTTGGGCTTCGGCATCGCGCGCTGCTTTTTGTGCGGCGGTGAGCTCGGAACCATCTTCGTTGTGCTCGTGTCCATGAGCAGCATCGAGAGCTTCTTTAAGCGAGATTCCTCCTCCTTGGGCGAATCCCAAAAAGTAGGCTCCATGGGTGACGACTTCATCAAAACGGGTGATACCAGATTTGATTTCGACAAAACGGTCATTGCGCTCGCCGACAACGACGGGGCATTTCACAAAGGCATTTGGTAGATCAAAATGCTTCACGAAGACATATGGGTCAGCTAAGTCACCTTGCAGTGCTTCGCGTGGGATAGAGATGACATCGTCGCGTTTTGATAGAATGATCGAGAACTCGGTTCGCATGTTAGGACGGAGCTTGAGCTCTGGATTTTTTAACAAGAAGATAGCTTCCAAGGTGCCAGATTCGTGATTGGCTTCTGAGCCCATGCGAATGAGCTTGCCTTCGAATGCTTCATCACCGAGAGAGATGACTTTGATGTGTGCGGTGGCTCCGAGCTTGAGTTTAGATGCTTGGCTTTCAGGAACGCTGGCGACTGCCCAAACTTGCTTGAGATCTACAATGTCCATGAGTTCCTGTGCTGGCTCTACTGGCTGACCCAGGGTGACATGGCTTTCAGTAATGACGCCGCTCATCGGGGCTTCGACGTCGATTACTGGAGGGGGGGAACCAGGTTGGCGGCTTTCGACTTTCAGTACGCTTTCTCCTTTTTTGACAATGTCACCGACGATGGGCGGTGTTTGGACAACGCGTCCTGAGAATCGCGTGCTGATGACGGCGTGTTTGTTAGGGATGGGTTGGATGTGGCCAATAGCGAAGACTGTATGCTGGAATGAAGACTTTTGACTTTTCACTGTTTGCACCCCGAGGTTTTGGACACCTTGCTCGGAGAGGATGATAGTGTTGGTGGCATCAATGCTTTCTTCAGCATTTGTGAATGTGAGCAATGCAGCGCTCACGATCATAAAAATGGATTTCATATTCTTTTGAAATAAAATGGTTGGAGCGTGTTAGAAGCTGGATTTCTCTAGGCCAATCGCGGCAAAATAACGCACACGAGCAGTATGGAATGCTTGCTGGTTACTGAGGTTTTGCGACTGCAGAGCGAGCTGTTGGCTCCGTGCTTTTAGTACGGAAGTAAATGGAGCTTGGCCGTTGCTGTAGGCTTTTTCTAATTGCTCTGCATTGTCATCAGCCAAGGGAAGAAGTCTGTTGTTGAGCTTTTGCGTTTGATTGAGCCAACTTTGCATTTCAGCGTGTTGGGTAGCGACTTCTTGTCGGATTACGAGAGCGAGAGCTTCTTTTTCCTTCACAATACGCGTGGCAGAAGCTCGGGCCGATTGAATGTTTCCTTCGTTTTTATTGTAAAAATTCAGAGGAACGCTGACACCGACGCCGACGGAGCCTTCCGTTTCTAGTCCTTCTGGGGCATCTTCTTCTCGATCGACAGAGGTGAAGATACGACCTTCGACATCTTGGTAGCGATTGGCTTTAGCGAGAGCGATTTGTTGCTCGGATTGATTGATTTCAATGAGTTTTGCACGGTACTCTGGGCGATTGCCCAAGATGAGTGTCGCGCTGGGCATTTTGAGTGTTGGCAAGCTCCCGGTAAGTTGGAGTGGTCGTGCTGGATCGACGCCGATATAGGCTTTTAGTTTATTGAGGAGAATATCCTCTTCGGTGCGTACGCGATCGAGCTGAGATTCGAGGGTGACGGCTTCGACCTTCGCTTGGTTGGCATCGAGTGAAGAGAGAACTCCTTCCTGGACTGAATCTTCAATGTGTTTGGCGAATTGGTTGAGAATTGCGCTTTGTTGTTTGAGGTACGCCGCGCTTTGACGCTTGTGAATGATTTCGACAGCAAGGATTTGCGCTTGAGTAATCAGGGCTCGTTGAGCGACTTTGATTTCTTCTTTCGCGATGGCGAGTTGCTGGCTTGAGATGTGTTTCTCTAGTCGCAGTCGATTGGTGATGGGGAAGCGTTGGGCGAATGTGACTTCGAGTCCACCTTCCGAGGTTTTGACATTTTTATTGAGATCAAATTCTAGTTCAGGATTGGATAGTCTACCGGCTTGAACGACTTGGCCTTGCGCTTCTTGGATGCGTAGTCTTGCCGCGCGGAGTTGCGGGTTGTTCGAGCTGACGCGCGTGGCGATATCGCACAGCTTGAGTTTGGCTGATTGGTTGACTGGACTGTCCTTGCTTAGACTGAGGTCAGCAGCTTCAGGTTTGGCTATGATGAGTTCTGGAGTGGAACTGCAGGCACTTAGTGCGAGTGCGCCACTGAGTGTCGTGGCTATGGTGAAATTTTTCATAATCTTTGATGCAATGCGACTTATGGCATTGTTAGAAATTGTTTGTCTAAGGGGGAATAACGGCAGATCCGCTGTGGGATTCTCACGAAAAAGAGGTGAGAGCTGGTGTAGACGGTGCCGCAAAATCAAGAATGCGGTACAGGTCTCCTATTCAAGTAGGAGTATCAAAGAAGAAAACGGCAGTGCTGTGAGCAGAGTTCAGCAGCCGAAGGAGGGGGAAGAGAGATGTTGGTTGCAATGGGAGGAGCTTTGTTAGAGCGGGCATCAAAGTCGGCTAGCCGGCTCCATTGAAGGACTTCGACGAACTCTGGAGTTTCGATATCGATGCGGGGAGAGGGTAGAGAGCTCAGTTTTACGGGCTCACTGTCGTGACAAATGCAGTCGCAGTTATCGTGGTGATGATGGTGATCATTGACTAGAATGATGACATCGGTGACGCCATCATTCGACTTTTCAACGTGGATATGTTCTTCGTGTAGATGGCTGATACCGTGACCATTACACGCACTAGCGACTTGGAGCGAAGCCAAGAAGCAGAGGGTGAATATGGCAAGAAGAGAGCGCATCAATAGGTAGAGCAATAAAGTAGGTGGTAGCTTTCGGCAAGTCAGATTTTTTAGCGCTCAAATCTTGGTACAGATCAAATGGTGCTAGTTGATGAAAAATGAGAGCCCTAAAAAGTTTCCTTCGAAAGTTTGGTTGAGCTGTCGCCAGAGGTCGTCCTTGGTACGTTCGCCCTTTTCTAGGTAGGGGACCGCGGCGTGGCCGGTGATCCATAATACGACGTCGGTTTCTTTGCTTTCTTCGAACACGCGCTTGAGGTTGATTCCCATTTCTTTAAAGCGCCAATGAGGAATGAGCTTTTCGCCGTTGAGAATGGCTTCGTACTCGGTGAGGAAGAGGTGCCAGTCTTTAACCATTTCAGCAGTGATTGTGATACCTGTAACTGAGTTTTGTTTGGGTGATGGAAGCCATTCTTTACGGTCATCGGTTTCAGCTAGGACAGATTCCCACATCGCTTTACTGAGGGTAACCATATTGAGCAAATGCTGGCGCGATTGTACGAGGCGTTCGGGCTCATTCACTGGCATTTTTGCGAGATGGAGGGCTGCGATGAGGTTGGCGATGTCGCCGTAGTTTTCATCATTTGCACCAAGTGCATTTAGAGTGTTTTTTGGCTTTTGGAATAGATTGTTCGAAATGGCGTTGAAGGCTTGTTCAAAGTCGTGAGCGAGGACGAGATCGCTTAGGCCGAGGCTTACCTGAACGTAGCCTTTTAACCAAATGAGGTCACTGCGGTCGAAACCAATGGTGCCGTCGAATTGATCGAATTCTGCTGCTTGTTGTTGGGAAACGGGGCGGCGTGAATTGATTTGAAGGAAGAGTGCCATGGAGGACTCGAGTTCTGTTCTTTTGCCGTCTTGGTTGACATCGAAACGTACTTTGGTGAGGTCGAGCGGCAGATAGAAATCGTCGTCGCCTAGAGTGGTGAGCGTTTTTTCTATCGCATGGAGGTTCTTATGAAACTGTTCAATGATGGTTCGGAATTTGGTGTAATCAATCTTTTCTGGGTTCGGATTTTGTGCAATGGGGGCTTGGTTGCGAAGACCTATGGTGCGGCTGTTTACACCAAAGCCGTAGGTGTAGAGTTGTTGTTGGAGGTTTTCGATACTCGATCCGAGCTGGCAAATAGCGTTGACGAACTTGCTTTGATTGTCGGAAGTTTGAGCGTATTGTTCGATCGCTTGGGGGAAGGCTCCTTGTTCTAACTGGGACTGTAAGTCGGAAGCTTGGGCTAAGGAGAGACAGGGAGTCAGGAGGAATGAGGCGTATATTGCTTTCATGATGAGTGCAGGCTAACAGCGAAGGTGCTGTCTAAAAAATCGATATTTTTTATAGAAGTATCGACTATGGTGATTATGTTATGTTAGAAACGTTGTTGGCCATCAACGAAGGTGGCCGTGGGCAGTAGGTTTGTGTCGAGGATGGCGATGTCTGCGGTGAAGCCTTTTTCAATTTTCCCGTGCTGTGAGAAACCGAGTGCTTGGGCTTGGTTCAGAGAAGTGGTTTTGACGAGTTGAGTGAGCGGGAGCTTGGTGTATTCCGCGGCTAGTTTAAGGCCTTGATTGTAGGTGAGTGTGGAGCCGGCGAGGGCTCCGCTTTTTTTCAGTCTTGCGACTTTGTTTTCTACAATGACGTCGAGCCCTCCTAGCGAACAGCTTCCATTGGTGAGCCAAGAGCCAGCCATTGAATCGGTAATCAGCTGGATACGGTCGATGGATTTGAGTTTAAAAACGAGCTGGATGAATTCGGGAGAGAGGTGAATGCCGTCACAGATGAGTTCTAGGCTGAGGTCATCATCGAGGAGTCCTGCACCGACTGTGCCGATCTCGCGATGGTGGAGCCCAGTCATTGCGTTGCCAAAATGGGTGAGCTGGCTGAGTCCCGCTCGTTTCGCTGATGCTATCTGAGTATAGTCAGCTTCGGTATGTGCGGCAGAGGTGAGAATTTCTAGCTGATCTGCAGCAGCGATGAGCTGGATGGCATTTCTCTGACATGGGGCAAGGGAGAGAAGACAAATGGGAGTGACTGCGTGGATTGCATGAAGCTCTTCGATACTGGCCTGACGGACGTGTTGAGGGTTCTGGGCGCCAGCTTTGTTGGAGTTAATGTAGGGGCCTTCAAGGTGGATTCCTGGAGTTTTTACGAACTCTTGTTTTGCTCGATATTGCTTACATTTGTCAGCAATTTCTAGCAGGATTTGCTGAGGTTGAGTGAGCGTGGTGGGAAGCCAAGTGGTGACACCTTCGGCGAGCTTTTGTTTGGCAATGTGACGGATGGATTCTAGGTCATTATCGCAGAGGTCAGCTCCAGCGGCACCGTGGGCGTGGATGTCGATGAAGCCAGGAAAGGCGTATTGGCCTTGGGCATCGAAATGTTTGTCCGCCTGTGGGATTGGCTGGTCAGAGCGGTAAACACCTGAAATGAAGCCGTTCTCAAGAGCGATAGCTCCATGCTGGAGTTCGAAATCTGGGGAGATGATGTGCGCATTTGCAATGAGAGTGGTCATAGCGATGGAAGGAGCGCACTTGTTCGCTCTTTTCTAGTGCTGAAGGAGCTGGCGATTGTTATAAATGTAATTGTAGCCAGAAATGAGAGTGAGCGCGGCTGCTAGCCACATTGTGGTGGGGATGATATAATGCTCAGGAGCGGCTAACCAAACAAAGAGTCCTACGACTGGGTTGGCTGCATTTAGGTGGCTGAAGCTGATGTCGGTGAGACAGCCAATGACGAAGATTAGCTGGAAGGTGGTTTTCCATTTCCCTAGTTTGTCAGCGGCGATGACGACGCCTTGTTCTACGGCAATTTGGCGCAAGCCAGTGACCATAAACTCACGACCAATGATGAGACAAGTGACCCAGACTGGGCAGTAGCCTTGGACGGAGAGGAAAATGAAACCGGCTGAGACGAGGATTTTATCAGCAAGTGGGTCGAGCAATTTCCCGAGTGCGGTGACGAGGTTGAGCTTGCGTGCGAGATAGCCATCGAGCCAATCCGAGATCGCTGCTATCACGAAACTCCAGAGTGCGATGTGGGTAGCCCAAGCTACGTCAAAAGAAGCGGCTGCAATAAAGATCGCCGTTAAGAAGAGGCGGAGAACGGTGATAGAGTTAGGCAGGTTCACTCAAACCACTGTGCATAATGTTAGGAGTGGGGCAAGGCTAATGAGGAGACAAGATCGTCTGATCTTGCATAAAAAACACCTTCCAGCTGGGAGCGGGAAGGTGTTTTAGAAATGGAATGGAATTCAGTTTACGCGAGACCGTCCTTGGCAGAAGCGAGGAGGTAGTCACGGTTAAGCTTAGCGATGTTGTCGACGCTGATTTCTTTAGGACAGACAGCTTCACATTCGTATTGGTTCGTGCAGTTGCCGAAACCTTCTTCGTCCATTTGGCGAACCATTGCGAGAGTACGCTTGGTCTTCTCTGGTTGGCCTTGGGGAAGCTTGTTGAGGTGCGCTGCTTTCGCGGAAACAAATAGCATGGCTGAAGCATTCTTACAGGCTGCCACACAGGCACCACAGCCGATACATGCAGCTGCGTCGAAAGCCTCATCCGCAAGTTTTTTCTCGATCGGCATGGAGTTCGCATCAGGTGCGGCACCTGTGCGGACGTCGATGAAGCCACCAGCGGACATGATGCGGTCAAAAGAGCTACGATCAGTGATGAGATCTTTGACTACAGGGAATGCTTTAGCGCGGAATGGTTCGATCCAGATGGTCTCGCCATCTTTGAATTTACGCATGTGGAGCTGGCAAGTGGTGATGCCTTGTTCCTTGGAATGCGGGATACCATTGATGGTAAGTGAGCACATGCCGCAAATTCCTTCACGACAATCGTGGTCGAAAACGATTGGGTTGCCACCGTCGTTGATGACGCGCTCGTTAACGATGTCGAGCATTTCGAGGAAGGAAGCTTCTACTGGGATTTCCTTCGCTTCGTAGGTTTCGATAGTACCACGGTCATTTGCGTTTTTTTGACGCCAGACTTTGAGTGTGAGATTGAGGTTGGCCATGTCTGTGTAGAGATGCGCGGTATTTGATGCCGAGCATTGGTGTTTAGTTGAGAATCTGCAGTTAAAAGAGTCCTACTGGTCTGGCATTTTTAAATGCCATATTCAGCTTTTTGAAAAGAAGGAAACAACGGGATTGGAAAATAATTTCAAATCCCGCTCAGTTTTAAAATGAATTTAATTAATCTTTCTTTTTGGTGTTTTTGAGTTCGATCGGCTTGCGTTTAGGGAGAGTGACTTTCACAGGTTTATCGCTTTTCATTGGTTTAAGAGCGATTTGTTGGGATGCCATTGCTTGGCCGAGGTTGATCTCAGGAGTCGTCGGGTGGTTACTTGGGCCATCGAGGTCTTGAGGTAGGCTCTGGAGGAGTTGCTCAAACTGATCGAGGCTCTGGGTGGAGCGGAAGAGGTTGCCGAGAGCATCTGCTTTAATAGAATCCATCAAGGACTCGAAGAGTGCGTATGCTTCGTTCTTGTATTCGACGAGTGGGTCTTTTTGCCCTTGGGCGCGGAGGTGGACACCTTCGCGGAGGGCGTCCATGTTGTAGAGGTGTTCCTGCCAGAGACGGTCGATTGCAGTGAGGATGATCTGACGCTCGAGGTGATCAAGGTATTCTGCAGGTTGATCGGCGACTTTAAGTTCGTAGGCTTTTTTGACTTCAGCGATGAGCCACTCAGCGTTGTCGTCGGCATTGCGATCTTGGATGCCGCTTTCTTCCATGCTGAGCGCGAGTGGGAAGGTGGAGTTAATCCAACCGAGAAGCTCTGTGTAATCTGGGGCTCCTTCATCGCGCTCTTCCATGAATTCATAAATGGTCGCAGGGATCATTTCTTCGATCACTTCGTTGAGAAGTTCACGAGGATCTTCGGATGAGAGTACTTCATTGCGGTAGCCGTAGACGACTTCGCGCTGCATGTTCATCACATCGTCGAAGTCGAGAACGCGTTTACGCCATGTGTAGTCGCGTTGTTCAACGCGTTTCTGAGCTGTTTCGATGGAGCGGTTGAGCCATTTGTGTTCGAGTGCTTCACCTTCTTCCATGCCAAAGCGTTCCATCATGGTGGTCATGCGGTCCGCGGCTGCGAAGTTACGCATGAGATCGTCTTCGAAAGAGATAAAGAACTGGGAAAGACCTGGGTCACCCTGACGCGCACAACGTCCACGAAGCTGGCGGTCGACACGGCGTGACGGGTAGCGCTCACAGCCGATGACGTAGAGGCCACCGAGTTCGGCAACGCCTTCACCGAGTTTGATGTCGGTACCACGACCAGCCATGTTAGTGGAAACTGTGACAGCTCCTTTCTGGCCGGCATTGGCGATGATTTCTGCTTCTTGTTCGTGGAATTTCGCGTTGAGAACCTTGTGGTTGATCTTGTTGCGCTTGAGAAGGCGTGAGAGCGTTTCAGAAGCATCGACAGAGGCCGTGCCTACGAGAACTGGTTGGCCGCGCTCTTGCGCTTCGGCTATTTTCTTAACAACCGCATTGTACTTTTCACGGCGTGTTTTGAAAACTTGATCGTTGTCATCAACCCGTGTGTTAGGGCGGTTGGTTGGGATTGGCAGAACGTCGAGACGATAGATGTCGTGGAATTCCGCTGCGTCTGTTTCAGCAGTGCCTGTCATGCCTGCGAGTTTTTCGTAGAGACGGAAGTAATTCTGAATGGTGATCGTTGCGTAGGTCTGCGTTTCACGTTCGATAGTCACACCTTCTTTCGCTTCGATTGCTTGGTGGAGACCATCGGACCAACGGCGGCCTGCCATTTTACGACCAGTTTGCTCATCGACGATGACTACCTTGTTTTCTTCGATCACGTACTCTACGTCTTTTTCATAGATACAGTATGCTTTGAGAAGTTGGGAAATAGAGTGCATCTTCTGCGCCTGCTCATCGAGGCGACTCTGAATGTGTTCTTTTTTCGCCGCTTTTTCATCATCACTGAGGGAACTGTCGGCATCGATATCAGCGTAGGCTTCCGCGAGATCTGGAAGAACGAAGGCTTCTGCATCGTTCGGATCAAGGAAGTTGCGACCATTGTCCATGAGGTCGGCATCGTGGCCTTTTTCATCAATGGTGTAGAAGAGTTCTTCTTTGATCGCGTAGAGGTCTTTCTTCTGCGTGTCCTGATACATCTCTAACTCAGTCTTCTCGATGAGACGGCGGGAGTCAGGATCCTGCATGAAGCGAGCGAGTTGCTTGGAGCGTGGCTGGCCGAGTTTGATTTTGAAGAGTGCGCGGCCGGCGGTTGCTTCATCACCTGCTTCGAGAGCTTTTTTAGCTTCTTCAGCGAGTTCGTTACAGAGAACGTTTTGTTTTTTCACGAGCGCTTCAATGCCGCCTTTATAGACATTGTATTGCTCTGAATTTGAAACTGTGGATGGACCTGAAATGATGAGCGGGGTACGCGCTTCATCGATGAGAATGGAGTCGACCTCATCAATGATCGCGAAATAGTGACCGTGCTGAACTTGCTCTTCCTTGGAGGAAGACATGCCGTTGTCACGGAGGTAGTCGAAACCAAACTCGGAGTTTGTACCGTAAGTGATGTCACACTGGTACTGGGCGGCGCGTAGCTGTGGAGGTTGCTGGTTCTGGATACAACCAACGGAGAGGCCGAGATACTGGTAGAGTGCGCCCATCCATTCGGAGTCACGCTGTGCGAGGTAGTCGTTGACTGTGACGACGTGTACACCGAGACCGGTGAGAGCATTAAGGAAAACTGGGAGAGTTCCGACGAGAGTCTTACCTTCACCCGTTTGCATTTCGGCAATCATGCCATTGTGAAGAGCAATACCACCGACGAGCTGGACATCGAAGTGAACCATGTTCCAGGTCGTTTCGCTGCCGCCGAGGTTAATTGTGCGGCCACACATGCGGCGAGCACCATTTTTGACTACTGCGTAGGCTTCTGGAAGGATTTGTTTGAGGTAGGTGTCGCGCTTTGCTGGGAATTCTCCTTCGATTTCAGCGAAAGCAGCTTTTGCGGCTTCAATCGATTCTGGGGATGCTTCTACTTTTGGCAGCGATGGATATTCATCACGCAGGTCGGCGAAGCGAATTTCGAGGATTTCTGCGAGTGAATCGAGAGCTTCAGGATCTAAGGATTCGATGGTGCGCTTAGTCGGAGCGTCGAGTGGAAGATAGCGATGGAGGTGGTGCTGCCACGCAGTAACTTTCGCTAAGACAGTAGCTTCTGACTCTTGCTGGAGTGCTTCCTCGATTTCGTTGATCTTGGCAACGATCGGGTTCATGCGCTTGATCTCGCGCTGATTCTTATTACCGACGATTTTTTGGAGAATCCATTTAAGCATAGCTGTGTGCCCGGATTAGAATGATGGGCTCGAGCTGCATACACCCGTTAGCCTCGATAGGCAAGGGACTTTGTGTATAGCTTTGGCTTAAATCTTCGCCTTTAGTTTGGCGAGAAGCTTTGGGTCGCTTTTGAGTTCGGCGACGAGAGTAGTGATGACGCCGAGTGTGGCCTTGGAGACGTGGTGCTCCATACCCTCGACATCAGCGTAGATCGTTTCTTCATCTATGTCGAAGAGACGGAGGAACTCAGTGAGAGTGTCGTGTCGCTCGATGATGGCATTGGCGATGGTGTGGCCTTTTTCGGTGAGCACGGTGCCGCGGTATTTTTCGTGGTTCACGAGCCCCTCGGTGTCTAGTCGACGCAACATGTTAGTGACCGAAGCTTGGGAAATGCCGAGGTTTTTAGAGATGTCGATGGGGCGGGCGTAGCCTTTTTCTTCGATCAGATTGAGGATCTGTTCGAGGTAGTCGTCCATGGCTACGGAGCCAGATGTGCGGGATGAACTCACGGTGTTAATTTAAAATTAGTGATGTAAAATTAATAGTCTTCGACAGGGCTGCGGGAGTTGGCGATGGAATCGTTTTGGTCACCGCGCGCGGCTTCTTCACCGAGGACTTCGATACGGAGTTCCATGATTTCCTCGTCAACTTTGTCCCAGCGTTTTTGGTCGAAAGCGGGGAACTTTGGTAGCTTTTTCTTCACTTTTCGTACACGCTTGAGTGAGGCTTGGACATCGAAGAGGGAGAGTTCATTGAGGGCTTCGAGTGCTTTTTCGGCGGTATCTGTTTGATGGCAAATGAGCGCCATGTCATTGCCCGCTTTGATTGCCATTTGGACATCGGTGCCGCGGCCGTAGGTGTTGATGATAGCACCCATGTCGAGGTCGTCGGTCATGATGAGGCCATTGTAGCCAAGTTGCTCGCGTAGGAGACGGGTGACTACATTGTAGGAAAGTGAAGCGGGAAGGCCTGGGGTTTCGGGGTCGAGTTCGGAGAAATGAGTGTGAGCGGTGAGGATGCCGTTCATCTCTGGCCATAGTGCAGTGTAAGGCAGGAGGTCGCTGGCTAGGAGTTCTTCCTTGGTCTTATGGGATGTCGGGAGCTTGTGGTGCGGGTCGACATCGGCGAGTCCACACGAGGGAAAGTGCTTGCCACATGTGAGGGTTTTCATTCGGCGCAAGTTGCGGTTGTAGACGCCGGCATTGTTAATGACTTCTTGAGCATCACGCCCGTAACAACGACCGCGGAGTGCATTGTCGGTATCGGACTCGTAAGCAATGTCTAATACTGGCGCGAGATTCATATTGATCCCCAACAAAGAGAGTAATTGGCCAGTTTGGATACCGTGCCACGCGAGTGATTCTGGTTTGCCTGCGATGCGGAGCTGTTCTGCAGATGGTGGGGTGTTGCCGATTTCTTTGGTGCGGGTAACGCGTCCTCCTTCTTGGTCGATGGCGATAATGGGAGGGACATCGCAAATGTCTCTGAGGGAGTCTGTGAGTGCGCGCACTTGTTCGGGGCTCTCGACATTGCGTCCGAAGAGGACAAAACCGCCTGGCTGGATACGACTGAGGTAGTGTTTCTCATTGCTTGAGAGTTCAGTTCCTTTAATGCCGAGAAGGAGAAGTTGGCCGTACATGGCGGAAGGTTGGAGTAGCTGCTTACGGGTGGCAAGTAGCAAGTACGGGGGATTTTCAGTTCCCAGTTGCCAGTGTGATCAATTGAATTTATAAACCAACTATATGGCCAAGAAACCAGTAGTACTTATTATTCGCGATGGCTGGGGAGTGAATCCCGGCGGTCAAGAAACTGCAGAACGCGACGGCAATTCCACACTCCTCGCAGATACTCCATTTCACGATCAATTATTAGAAACATACCCGAAGAGTTTTGTTAGCGCATCAGGGATGGATGTAGGCCTTCCCGACGGGCAAATGGGCAATTCCGAAGTTGGACACCTCAACCTCGGCGCTGGACGTATTGTCTATCAGAGCCTCACGCGCATTAATAAATCGATCGATGATGGTGAGATGCCAAATATCGAAAATTTAAAGAAGGCATTTGAGAAAGCCAAAGGGGGCACTCTCCACTTCATGGGCTTGGTTTCTGATGGAGGGGTGCACAGTCACCAAGATCACCTTGCTGCATTTGTGAAAGCAGCGGCTGAGGCTGGAGTAAAAAATATTTCGATTCATGCGATCACGGACGGTCGTGACACCTCCCCGACTGGTGGTGTGGATTACCTTAAAAAGTTAGAGACGGATATCGAAGGAACTGGAGCGAAAATTGTTACTGTGATTGGTCGGTATTATGCGATGGATCGCGACACTCGCTGGGAGCGCAATAAGCTCGCTTGGGACGCCTTAGTACTGGGTCGTGGCAAGAAATTTGACGGCAAAGCCAGTGATGCGCTCGCTGCGGAATACGAAGCGGGTGAGACTGATGAATTTATCAAGCCCATTATTTTAGCTGATGCAGACGAACAGCGGATCACGGATGAAGATGTGGTATTCTGGTTTAATTTCCGTGCTGATCGCGCTCGGCAGTTATGTAATGCGTTTCTCAATGGGAAGGCTTTCGTCGCTTTTGATAAAGAAGTGAATCCTAATCCGCATTTCCTCACACTCACTGAGTACGATGAGAATTACGAATGTGATGTGGTTTACCCATCGAGTAGCATGAAGAACGTGTTAGGTGAAGTGGTGGCTGATGCGGGACTGAGCCAGCTGCGGATTGCTGAAACCGAGAAATACCCACACGTGACTTATTTCTTTAATGGTGGTGCCGAGACTCCATTTATGGATGAGGATCGCCAGATTGTGGCATCTCCATCTGTAGCGACTTATGATCTCCAACCAGAGATGAGTGCACCAGAGGTGACCGCAACTCTGGTAGAACGCTTGAAGGATTACGATCTTGTAATTCTTAACTTTGCTAATCCTGACATGGTGGGGCACACGGGTATCGTTGAAGCTTGTAAGAAGGCGTGTACGACTATCGACCAAGGAGTGCAGGCAATCGTGGAGGAGACATTGCGTCTCGGTGGTAAGCTTTTGATCACTGCTGATCACGGCAACTGTGAGAAGTTGATTAACGAAGATGGCTCACCGCATACCGCACATACGACCAATCTCGTGCATGCCATTTATGTGGCAGAGGACCATGAGGGAGTGAATGTGAAGGATGGTATTCTGGCTGACATTTCACCAACACTTCTCGACATGTTAGGTGTTGCTCAACCAGAGGAAATGACTGGGAGTAGCTTGCTTGAAAAGAAGGCTAACACCAAATGAGATAGGATGAGAAGAGAGGTGAGGCCGCGCCATGGTTGCTGGTAAGCTCATGCATTATGGAAAATAACACAAAGCAAGCAACAGTAGTCGGCGTCGACCTCAGTGATAAAAAACATCAAATCTGTGTACTAGACAAGAATGGAGATACCCTTGTCGAAAAAACTATTCCTAATAGCTACGCAGGACTCGATACACTCTGCACGAATTACCCCAATGCACTCATCGCTATGGAAGTCGGAACTCACAGCCCATGGATTAGCAACTATCTCAAAGACCGAGGTCATAGAGTCATTGTCGCCAATGCGCGTAAACTACGCGCCATTTATTGCAACGAACGCAAAAGTGATAAACGAGATGCCCAAATGCTCGCCAAGATCGCGCGCGTTGATACAAGCTTGCTGTACCCTATAGAGCACGGGTCGGTTGATAATCTCGAAAACCGCCAACGTATCGCGATGCGTGACACCTTGGTAAAACGACGTGTTGATCTCATCAACTCTGTTAGGTTTAGCCTTAAAAGCCTTGGGGTACGGCTGATGTCCCCTAGTTCAGCAAGTTTTGCAGGCTATGCAAGAAAAGCACTCGCCACATATCCAACTAAACTTGAGTTAGTAGAACCGCTACTCGTAGTGATTGAAACGATGACTGAGCAAATCAAAGAATCCGATCGCTACCTCAAAGAGGAAATGCTTGAAATGCACCCTGAAGCAAAGCGTTTGATGCAAATACCTGGCGTCGGAGCTCTATCAGCGGTTAGCTTCGTTCTGGCTATAGATGATGCATCTCGTTTTAAAAACTCACGAGATGTAGCTGCCTATTTAGGACTCGTTCCACGAAGAGACCAATCTGGAGATGTCGATAAGCAGCTCTCCATAAGTAAAGCGGGCAACAGGCAGATGCGAACACTACTGGTTCAATGTGCACAGTATATCATGCGCAAAAGCAGCCCTGATAGCGACCTTAAGAGGCATGGTATGCGAATCGCAGAGCGTGGTGGACGAATCGCAAAACGCAAAGCGATCGTCGCTGTAGCACGCAAGTTGAGTGTGGTTATGCTTACACTCTGGCAAAAGCAGATCGATTATCAGCCACTTGTGGCATTAAAAGCAAAAACAGCCTAACAGCTATCGAAAACAAGTTTCAATGAACAACACAAATCGATTTTCCAGAACGACTGCGGGCATATCGTCAACATGCATGAATGTGTAAATGAGAGAGCAGCGTTCTGAAACTTTAAACAACGAAACGGAACCAATCCTGCACCGTAAGCCAAGTAGAGCTTCAATAAGAGTGCGTATAAAAGCCAGATTCCGTTGTTCAACACACTTCATCACAAACCAAATAGAAAGGGACTTCAACTTACCAGTTGACCTCTCTTCACATAAAAGACTAATGACTTTTTGGGTAGCTTGAAGAAATGCGCTACGCGAAAACGGTGGTGACGGCTCCTGCTTTCATAACAAATTGCACTGTCGTTTGCCTCATTTGAATTGCGAAGTGGTATTATATCATTCTCCCGGCTATATTGTCGGAATGGATGATTTTGATATGAACGCTAGTCAGCGGAGCTGATTACAATAAAGAGCGGCATTACTTCGGCCTTCATTTCTGCGTTTTTCCTCAGTCATGTAGCCTGCTACAATCCTTCGTCATGCCTTGAGATGAAGGCCAAATTAACACCGCCATTCCGACAATCTATCCACTCAAATGGTATTAATTTACCCTTCTTCTAAAATCTAAAAAAGCCTCAGTTGAACGTATCAGCTGAGGCTTTCTTTTTTAATTGGTGGATTTCAGAGAGCTTATTCTCCAGTTTCTGGAGCTGCTGCTTCCTCGGCAGCTTCTTCGGCGTCAGCCTTTGCTTGCGCATCGAGAGCTTTTTTAGCTTCGAGCATTTGTTGCTCGATAGTTTGGACGCCGCGCTCAGCCCAGAGGATGCCACTGTCGTCAGTGGTGAGGATTTGGGCCGCACCGTGCTCGACTTTAGTCATGTGCTTCCGAGCGGTATTGAGCTGGTTTTTAGTCATTTCATCAGCTCCTTCTAGCATTCCCTGTTCTTCAAGGCTACCGATTGTTTTGTCGAAGAAGTTATAGAAGCTTTTAGATGCGTAGCCGAAGATTTGACCGTCAGAAGGAAGGTCTTCCATCGTCGCTTTGAAAGCATCGCTTTGGGCGAGTGTGTCTTCACCGTTTGAGCATTTTGTTAAAAAGTCACCAGTAGAGCTGAGCCAGATGAAGTCGCCGGCTTTGTCGACTTTCAGAACTGGGGAGTAACCCATGAACTGAGCTGCCATTTCTGGAGGGAGTGAGTATGTGCTAGTTTCGCCTTCGTCTGTTTTAGCAAATGGAAGACCACTACCGCCGATTACCATTGGTCCTACTTTCTCCCAGATCCAGCTGAGACCGTCGATACGGATAGTGAGGTTTGGTTTGTCGAGTTCGCCGAATGGGGTCGGGATTTTTTGTGCTTCATCGAGGTCGAGGACGAAGTTGAGACGGAGGTCGAGTTTTTTGAGGAGATCGGAACCTGTCATGCCTAGCTGCGGGACTTCTTCAGCCATGCCTTCCTCTACTTCTGCTAAGTCTTCAGCTCCGCTGAGTTTAGCGATATCTTTGAGCATTGGCTCCAGAGTAGCGAGGTTGAAGTTTACTTGGCCAGCGAGGTCTGCTCCAGCGGGGGCAATGTCAGCAACGGAGAGACCCTTGTGTTTACTTGTAGTGAAGAGTTTAAACACCCCTTCATGATTACCTCCGTTATCGAGATGGATTTTATTGATCCACTCAGTGCCATCTGGTGTGGATGACTGTGCGTATGATTTAATGGAGCCAAGACCTAGTACTTTGTAGAGTTCTTCTTTGTTGAGGTCTTCAGGGAGCTCTGGAGCTGCGGATGAGCTGAGAGCTTGGTCGATGAGGGTGGTGTAGTCGCTGATCGGGCCTTCCTTGTAGTTGGCTGCAGATTTGTCAACTCCTTGAGCAAAAGCAGGTGATGCTGCGAGACCGAATGCGAGGTATAGTGGTGTTTTCTTCATGTTTTTTAAATGTGTAGAAACCTCTAACAGTAAATGCGCGCATATGCGACTACAAGATGTGTGGAGATTTGTAGTTCATGAAAGGAAGTTGTGAGTGTTCTCGCAAGAAGAAAGAATGCTGTGTTGAATTTGTAGCGGGATGAGACTGCGAATTGTGTTAATGGTGACGAGTGGACTTAAAAGAAATTCTAGATTACTGTATGGCATTACCCGAAGTGGAAGAGACGACACCCTTCGGACCCGATGCTTTGGTGTATAAAGTGGCTGGGAAGATATTTGCGGTGACGCAACCAGACGATGTGCCATCGCGCATTAATTTAAAATGTGACCCGGATCGGGCACTGGAATTACGAGATCAATACGAATGGGTAAAGCCTGGATGGCACATGAATAAACGTCACTGGAATACCGTGGTGTTAGATGGAGGTGCTCCCGATGCTTTGCTGGTCGAGTTAGTGCGACATTCCTATCAGTTAGTCGTAGCGGGAATGAAAAAGGCTGAGCGTGAACGTCTTCAGCAGCTTTTAGACGACTAGTGTGTATTTGTTCGTAGTTTCGCTTGCGTGAAGGCTATTGCTGGAGAGAATCCGCTCACTTGAAACCTCTGAATTTTATTTTTCTATGAGCAACGCCACATTCTCTGAAATCGCCCAAGCTCTTCGTGAGCACAATTCTTTTATTATCATGAGTCACGTTCGTCCAGATGGTGACGCCATTGGTTCACAGCTTGCTCTAGGACATGCACTTGAGGAAATGGGTAAGACAGTCCATTACATCAACGAAGATGGTCTCCCTGAGAACCTCGCTTTCTTGCCACATTCGGATCGTATTGTTCAGCCACAGGGTGAGGAGCTTGATGTGGAAGTAGCGATTGCTCTCGACTGTGCAACTAAGCCACGCCTTGGCGATAATGCTCTCAAGGCTGCATCTAAGGCAAAGCTTTGGATCAACATGGATCATCATAAGTCGAATCCAGGATATGGAGATCTTAATTTTATCGATTCAAGCTCACCTGCGACTGGTCAAATCCTTTACAATTTCATCACTGCGGAAGGGCTTCCTCTATCAGACGTGACACGTGACTCGATTTACGTTGCCGTTTCTACGGACACAGGGTCGTTTCAGTACAGTGGTACTACGGTGGAAACTTACGAAATGGCGGCTGATCTAGTGCGTCGCGGACTCGATGTCGGGGGGATCAATGCGAAAACATATGATAGTCATCCGTATCGTCGTGTGGAGCTCACGCGCCGACTCCTTAATACCCTTGAAATGGCTGATGATGGTCGTTTGGCTGATTGGAGATTGGTGTACAAGACACAAGAGGAGCTCGGTCTCAAACCTGAAGATAGTGAAGGCTTAATCGACATGATTCGTGCGATTCAAGGTGTAGAGATCGCCGTTTTCTTTGAGGAACTGCAGGACGGTCAGATCCGCGTCAGCATGCGTTCTAAGAACAAGGCAGTGGATGTCTGTGAAGTCGCTAAAATGTTTGGTGGCGGCGGTCACACGCTAGCAGCAGGCATCCGCACTGAAGGAACTTTAGAAGGCGTACGCGAGCAAGTTCTCGCTGAACTACGTAAGCGTCTCGATGCATGTGCATAACTGGGTATATAAATAGTGTTTTTCTAAACACCGAGATCTTGTAGGTTTCGGTGTTCATTTTTTCTCGTAATAAAATACCTTTAATCACGGTTGCTTCGGTGACCACTCATTCGGAATAGTAATAGCATGTTAGAAGAAGTACCCAGTGGAGTTCTCGTGGTCGATAAAGACTCGGGGATGACCTCGCACGACCTTGTGGCGATAACGCGCCGTCAGCTCAATTTTAAGAAAATTGGTCACTGTGGCACGCTCGATCCGATGGCGACGGGGGTGATGATGCTAGTGATTGGTAAAGCTACGAAGTTACAAGACAGATTGATGTCTGAGGACAAGGTGTACAATGGGTCACTAAAGCTCGGTGAAACCACTGGTTCTCAGGATAAAGAAAGTGATATCGAAGAGGTGAAGGAGGTTCCACCTCTAAGTGATGAAGAGGTCGATGCTGCGTTCAATCATTTCGTAGGGGATTTTGAGCAAATTCCACCAATGGTATCGGCAATTAAAAAGAATGGTGTGCCGCTCTACAAATTGGCTCGTAAGGGGATCACTGTGGAGCGTAAGCCGCGTGCAGTGAAAGTGATGGACTATCAGATCCACCGTGTGGAGTTGCCGGAGGTAGAATTTACAGTCAATTGTACCAAAGGTTTTTACGTAAGAACTTACGCGCATGATATAGGCCAACGTCTTGGCTGTGGCGCGCATTTGATTGCGCTGCGTCGTACGCGTTCGGGCAAGTTTGACCTCAGTCGTGCGATTAAAACAGAAGATCTCAAAGTCGCGAGCCGCGAGCAAATTATCGAAAAAATGATCAAGCTTGATGAGATCGCAAAGATGCTGGCTGAGTAAGTTTATTTGCGTGTTAGATTTTCTATTCTAGTTTCACTCCGATGCAGGTTTTCCATTCAACAGCTGAACTTTCAAACCTACACGCATCATTGCACCTAGCTCTCGGGGTGTTTGATGGCGTGCATGTGGGGCACCAAGAGGTGATTCGTCTAGCAGTCGAAGGGGCGCGAGCTGAAGGCGGTCAGGCTGGAGTAGTGACATTTGAACCGCATCCGATTCGTGTACTCGCTCCCGAGCGTGCTCCTCGGCGGATTTTGGCATCGATCGAACACAAGGCGGAATTGTTAGAAGATCTCGGTGTGGATTTCCTCTGCGTGCAGGAATTTACACTCGATTTTGCTCAGAGGGAAGCGCGCGAATTCATTGAAACTCTTGCGGGGTCGGCTGGGATGCTGAAACGAGTTGCGGTCGGCGAGGATTGGATTTTCGGTAAAGCCAGAGGTGGCAATGTACAGAGGCTCAGAGAGTGGGGAGAGGAGTTAGGTTTTACTGTAGATGCGGCACCACCTGTAATGGTGCAAGGAGAGCGCGTAAGCAGTACACGGATTCGCCAGGCTGTACGTGATGGAAACCTAGCAGGAGCAAAGGAGATGCTAGGACGAGACTACACGGTGCAAGGCACAGTGGAACGAGGTAGACAACTTGCTCGGCAGTTAGGTTATCCTACGGCTAATGTCGTAGCGCACAATGAGCAGCTTCCACCAGATGGAGTCTGGGAATTAGAAGTGGTGATTGATGGTGCATGTTTCAAAGCAATCGGGAATTTAGGGCGTCGTCCTACAGTTGAAACGGAGGACGCACGGCGCTTGCTAGAAGTACATGTATTTGATTTTCAAGGAGATTTATACGACCGCGTGATTGAGGCTAAATTCCTCAAATTTATTAGACGTGAGCAGAAGTTTGAGTCGGTTGAAGAGCTGAAAGCGCAGATTGAGGCCGATGTTGCTTCAGTGCGTTCCTTGTAGTTAGTTACAGTGTCGAATCCCCTTGACGCTGGGGCTGCGCTTGGTGAGATTAAACTATCTTAAGTATTTATGAGCCACGAAGAATTACCAGAAGCTAGTTTGCGGGACATGTATTCGGACTATTTCCTCGATTACGCGAGTTACGTGATCTTGGAGCGAGCCGTGCCGTATGTGGAAGATGGTTTGAAGCCTGTACAGAGGAGGATTCTTCACTCGCTCAATGAACTCGATGATGGCCGATACAATAAGGTGGCTAATGTAGTGGGGAACACCATGAAGTACCACCCACATGGTGATGCCTCGATTGGTGATGCTATGGTGGGGCTTGGTCAAAAGGATCTACTCATTGATACGCAAGGAAACTGGGGGAACGTCCTTACTGGTGATCGAGCTGCCGCGCCTCGATACATCGAAGCTCGGCTTACATCCTTTGCTAAAGATATCACTTTTAACCCTAAAACGACGGTCTGGACGCCTAGTTACGATGGCCGAAATCAAGAGCCTGTCTGTCTTCCTGTAAAATTTCCGCTCTTGTTAGCGCAGGGGGTGGAAGGTATTGCCGTCGGTTTGGCGTGTAAGATTCTACCGCACAATTTCAATGAGTTAATCGAAGCGTGTATTGCGGCTTTGCGCAAAGAAGATGTTAACATTTTACCTGATTTTCAAACTGCAGGTATCATGGATGCTAGCGATTACCGCGAAGGTTTGCGCGGTGGCAAGGTGCGAGTGCGCGCGCAGATTGAAATCGACAGTAAAAAGCTATTGCGCATTACAGAAATCCCCTTTGGCACGACAACTGGTGGCTTGATGGACAATATTGTCGCAGCGAATGAAAAGGGGAAAATTAAGATTGCAAAGGTGGTGGATAACACCGCTGCTAATGCTGAGATTTTGGTGCATCTTCCTGCGGGTATAGAGCCTGAAATCGCACGCGACGCGCTCTACGCTTTCACGGATTGCGAAGTGAGCATCTCTCCTAACAGTTGTGTGATTATCGATGGGAAACCGAGGTTTATGGGAGTGAATGACATTCTCAAGTACAGCGCTTTCCATACAAAAGATCTTCTTCAACAAGAGTTAGAGATCCGCCTCGGCGAGCTGAATGATAAGTGGCACTTTAGCTCGCTCGAGAAGATCTTCATTGAAAATGAAATTTATCTTAAGATGAAGGAGTGTTCGAGCATGGAAGAGGTGATTTCTGTGATCGATAAGGGGCTGACCCCGTTTAAGAAATTGCTCCAGCGCGAGGTGGTCGAGGATGACATCGTGAAGCTTTCTAAGCTGCCATTCTTGCGCATGACGAAATTCGATAGCGCGAAGGCAGATGAAGCACTGAGAGCGCTTGAGGAGAGTATTGATGAAGTTGAAAAGAATCTTCGCAACCTCACGCGTTATACGATTTCTTATTTCAAGAACCTTCAGAAGAAATACGGCAAAGGGCGTGAGCGCAAGACCGTGATTTCTAGTTTTGAAAAAGTAGATCGCACGCAAGTGGTTGTCGCCAATGAAACCCTCTACATCGACCGCAAGAATGGGTTTGCGGGCTTTGGCTTGAAGAAAGAGGAGGCTCTAGAAAAATGTTCTGAGCTCGATGACATCATCGTGATTGGAACTGACGGGAAGATGAAGGTGATGAAAATTGCTGAGAAGCTTTTCGTAGGTAAGCGCCCACAGCACATTGCTGTTTTCCGCAAAGATGAAGAGAAGATATATTCACTGATCTATCGTGAGGGCCGTGATGGACCTGTACGTGCAAAACGTTTCAAGATTGGCGGCGTGACGCGCGATAAAGAATACGACCTAGCAACTGAAACCAAGGGGACCCGCATTCTCTACTTTGCGGTGCACGACACGGAAGCGGAATCTAACGACAATATGGTGCTTGTGCATCTTAAGGCGCAACTTCGCCTCCGAAACCTTTCTCGTCCATTCAAGTTTGAGGACATTGCAGTGAAGGGGAGAGGGGTAAGAGGAAACCTCGTGACCAAACACGCCGTCGATCGCGTAGTACGTGCTCCTAAGAATCAAGAGCTTGATTTAGGAGATTCGTGAGATGAGTGGGGCACCGATGGATAGATCTGAATACTGGATCCGCTTCGTATGTGCCTTCCTTGTTTTTGGTATGCTCAGCTTCTTTTCCATTTATAAGTGGATCTTCGAATCAGGCCCATTAACCCTGATCGTCTTTCTCGCTGTATTAATAGGTCTTAGTCACTATCTGGCCAAGCGCGGCGATGAAGCCTGGCGTAGCCTGTTGGGCTGGTTTCACTGGTGCTGAGGAGTCTCGTTCGGTTGGTGAAGCTACCGCAACTTCCTCAGCACGTTTTCTGCATAGGTGATGGTCACGCAGGCCATGACGACGTTAATGGCGCACATGGAGATCCAGAAGCCGGTAAGGTGGATGTCGAAGTGGTAGACGGCGATGCTGAAGACGATAAGGGGTAGGAGGAGTTTGCGGATGACTGCTTCGATGAAGCCGTACATGGGGCGTTTCATGGCCTGTAGGAAACCAATGTAAACAAACCCGATCACATAGGCCCATTGGATACAGGCGACGATGCGGACGTATTGTTTTCCAAGTCCTTTGACGATCGGATCTTCAGTGAATAGTGAGACTAGTGGCTCTGCGCAAACGAAGAGTAATAGGGAGGCAGTGATAATGAGGTAGAGGCCGTATTTCAAACAGAGGCGGACGCAGTCGTGTACTCGCTCGAGTTCTCCTGCGCCATTGTTTTGTCCGACAATCGAGACAATGGCGGAACCGATGCCGATCGCTGGGAGGAGGGCGATTTGTTCGATACGAGTGCCAACCCCGAAAGCTGCGACTGCGGCGTGATCAAAGTATTTGAGGAAGTAGGTGGTGACAAAAAAGCCGAGGGCGACCGACATTAGGTTGAATGCGGTGGGAATACCTTGGCGCAGAATCTGCGTGTATATGCTCCACTTGGGTAGCAGGTGGTGGAAGCAATGGAGGGTGACGTGGCCGCGCTTGACCACCACAGCACAAAGGAAGAGGGCACTGAGTGCTTGGATACAGACGGTGGCCCAGGCAATACCACGAATGCCCATAGCTGGAAGACCAAAGCCTCCGTAGAGGAACCACGGGTCGAGAATGAGGTTCGCAAAGAAACCGACAATCAGCACGCGGCTGTAGGTTTTGCTATCGCCGTGGGCTAGCAAGATCGCATTCATCATACTACAGAGCATGAAGAACAAGCTGCCGCTGAACAGCGGACGGATGTACTGGGTGGCAAGTTCTAGGTAATTTCCTGATGCGCCGAGTAGCTGGAATAAGGGGCTGGAGAAGCTCAATCCAATGGCGGCCACAACGGCAGCGCTGATGCAGGCAAGGGAGAAAATTTGGGCGGACAGCGCGACCTCGGATTCTTTGTCTTTTGAACCAATCGCGTTGGCAATCAATGCCGAAGAACCACGCGAGAGGCCGCCGCTGATGGCGATGATGATGAAGAAGACGGGGAAAGAGAGCGCCATGGCGGCGAGTGCCTCGGTAGAGATGCGCCCCGCGTAGAAAGAATCCACCACATTGTACATGGTGTTAAAGAAATAGCCAACACTCATGGGGAGAGCGATGCGGCGAATGTGTCCTGGAAGTGGACCAGTGGTGAGCGAAGGGCCTGCCATATGCTCTACGAAGCTGAGGGAGATCTGCTAGAAATGCAAGCCGAGGGCGTCACGAGCAATAGGTTTCGGCTTTAATCTAAAAAACGCCTCGAGCAGATGGTGCTGCTGAGGCGCTTGGGTGATTTGAATATTATAAACTAGAGAAGTTACGCGGTGAGCTCGTCGAGGGCTTGTTTGAGGAGGTCGAGAGCTTGGGCGACTTCGGCTTCGGTGACGTTGAGGGCGGGGAGCCACCTGAGGGTCTCGGCACCGGCTGGGACGGTGAGGAGGCCTTTTTCGGTCAGCTTGAGCACGAGGGCTAGGGCGGGGGTGACGCCTTCGGCTGTGGTCATGGTATCTGCGTTAAGGGCGAAGCCTAACATCAGGCCTTTGCCCCTGAATTCAGCGATTGCTGGGTGGTTCCACTCGGCGACGGCCTCTTTGATTTGTTGTTCTCTGGCGAGGACGTTGTCGTTGAGCTTGGAGTTTTTGATTTCTGCTAGGACGGCGAGTGAGGCTGCGCAGCCGAGTGGATTACCGCCATAGGTGGAGCCGTGCGTCCTAGGGCCGAGTTGGCTGCTGAGTGTGACGCCATTTGAAATTTCTCTATCGCTGACCCAGAAGGCACCGATGGGGAATCCTCCGCCCATGCCTTTTGCCCATGAGATTGCATCTGGCTTCACATTGGGGGCAATAGCTCTCCATGCCATGTCGTGACCGAGTCTGCCGAAGCCGGCTTGGACTTCGTCGAGCATGAGAAGCAAGTCGTGGTCGATACAGAGGGCTTGTAGCCCATTGAGGAATTCTTTAGTTGCAGCAAAGATCCCACCTTCTCCCTGGATGGGTTCGAGTAAAATAGCGGCAGTTTTGTCTGTGATCTGAGCTTTGACTGAATCGAGGTCATTGTAGATCGCGTAGTTGATTCCCGGAAGAATCGGGGCGAAGCCGTTTTGAATAGAGTCTTGTCCTGTGGCAGTGAGTGTTCCCATGGTTCTGCCGTGGAAGGAATTTCTGAAGGTGATGACTTCGTGTCTCGGTGTGCCGTTGGACGCTGGCTTGGCATTGCCAAATTTTCTCGCGAGTTTGATGAGACCTTCATTGGCTTCTGCGCCTGAGTTGGAGAAGAAGACTTTGCCAGGTGTTTGGACGAAGTCTTCGACGATGGTTTTGGCGAGCTCGGCTTGTTGTGGAATCTCGTATAGATTCGAGCAATGCATGAGCTTGGCTGCTTGGTCTTGAATGGCGGAAACAAGTTTTGGGTGGCAATGGCCAATCGAGCAAACTGCGATTCCGGTACAGAAATCGAGATACTTTTTGCCTTGGTCATCCCAGAGGTAGGAGCCTTTAGCTTTTTCAGGAACGATGGGGAATCTTCCATAAGTAGGAAGTACGTATTGAGTGAATGTGTCGTGTGTAGACATTTTTAAATAGAAAGTTGAGTAATTGAAAAGTGGAGCAGTTAGATTGGTTTCTAACATCTATCCGATACGTAGCAAGCCACTCAGGCTAAAAACTGAATGTTGCCAATTTCAAATAACACTGAGCAGGACTCTGTGTTAGAGCATATCAGGGGTGATGATATGCTTGCCGCCACAGCGGGGGCAGGTGATCTCGAGTGCGTCGTCGTCTTGAAAGAGTTCTTCAGGTTTGTCTTTGTATTGAGCAAGCGAAGGAAGGAACTTTTCTGGGGAACAACCACAGTGGAAGCGAAACTTTCGTGTTTCTAGTACTTTGGTTTGTTCCACGTCCATGATCTTTTCGACGTCTTTGTCGCTGAGGTTTTCAAGCCATTCGAGGTCGCAGTCTGGTTGAGCAGCGATGAGCACGAAGTTTTCATCGGGGAGACGGAAGGCGCGCGCAGGGCGTTGTTCACTTTGAGCGTAATAGCTTTCAATCCAGTGTTTAGGATCGTTGTCCTCGAGCTCGATGGTGGATCGTCGGGCTTCCTTGCCTTCGACCACAGTCTGGCTGTAGAGCAGATTGCGGTCGGCTTCTCTCACACCTTCGGTAAAAAGGTGGCCAGTGATACTTTCGTGAATCGAGTTTCCAGTGACGAAAAAATTCACACGTGGTGCGCGTAGATTGACAGTCCAGGCAATGGTTTCAGCCCACGGGCGTGCGACGAGGTGGAGTGTCAGGAATGCGAGTTGCTCCTTGAGAATGGTGTCGAGCTGTTCCTTATGGCGCAGTTTGGAATCCATGAGATGGATGTAGTAGTCGGTGTAAACCGGCGCAAATTGACCACGTACCATCAGCGCGTTGCGTTCGCGGATGAAAATCGATTCTACTTTTGTGAAATCTTCTACGGTGTCCATGGATTCGTTTCTATTAAGTTATGAGCAAAGTGTTCAAAGGATGGCACTTCACTGTGTAAGGTGGGTCTACTGATGTGTCATTTACACATGCGAGGGGGGGGAGCGCTTTTTAGCGCGCGAGTGACAAGTGGCAACTCATTTTAGCTTTTATGAAAAAGAAAAACTCCCACACCCCCGAGAGGGCATGGGAGACCTACTATCTACACAATGAAAATGATATGTTGAAATTGAGTGGGTGTCGCTTAGGCCATGTGGGCAAATTGCTTCACCACACGACCTAGTCAGCGATGTTGATTTTTTTAGGCAAGCTGTCCTCTCGTTTAAGGATGCTGACTTTAAGAACGCCTTTATTGAGCTGTGCGCTGGTGGTGGCAAGATCGAGATCGCTGTGGACGTTGAGCGCGAGCTCATAGTTGCTTGGGCGCTCTACTTGGTTCAGCAAACTCCACGATTCTTCTTGAGCGTTCTCACGCTTGGCAACGATTTTGAGTTGTTGCTTTTCAGAAGTGATGGATACGGCTTCTTTTGCCACACCAGGTAAATCAATGTGGATATGTACTCCTTCGTCGTGGGTGATGGTGCTGTATTTAGGGGCTTGGGTGTATCCTTTGGAAATTTCAGCTGTGTTTGTCATGGTAAATGGTCTTTCTATCTTGGTGTTATTGAATCTCGATAGTTTTCACGCTTTCTTCCTGCTCTTCTTTTTTAGGAAGGGTGATATCGAGTACGCCGAGTTCTAGCTTGGCCGTGATGCTGTCGACGTCGACTTCTTCGCCTAGTGCGTAGCGACGTGAGAGAGCTGGGCGCTGAGGTTCTTGCTCGGCACTTTGCTCGGCTTTTAAGATGAGTGATTTGTCTTCATAATTGAGGCTGATGTCTTCTTTGTCGAAACCTGGAAGGTCGATGCGGATAAGCCAGCCTGAGTCAGTTGAAAAGAGCTGGTGACTTGCTTGTGGACGCAGTGCGCTGTCGAATAAGGTGTTAAATTCGTCAAGCAGGCTGCGTGTGGTATTGGGTGAAAATGTTCTCATAGTATTTTTCTTTTTGTTATGGTTGTATCCATAATTGCAGCTTGTGTGCCAATGGGTGTTTTTTATGTATATTTACTTTACTATAAGTGTTTAGAAGTGTTTTTTGCAACATTGAGAATGTGGTGAAATCACTCAACATTTGGATATATTGACTCACTGTGAGTCATTTTGACGTGAAGTTTTGTCACACACTGCTCCAATGGATATTACAGCTGTTGCTGGTGAGTTGCGGGAAACAAAAAAGGGCGCCGAGATGGCACCCTTTTGAAAAGATGTGTTTAAAAACTGCTTTAGAGTGTTTTAGCTTGATCGAGTCTTGGATGACCGTTTTTGAGGTCGTCACGGTTGAGGCCTTTACCTTTATTCATTTTATCCATCGAACGAAGGGTGGCTACCATGCCGTGGATCGCTGCTAGAACGTCACCGGTGTGACCAGTTTCGGAAATGGTGTGCATGTTACGGATTGGGAAGCCGATAGAGGTTGCTGCGCAATCAAAGCCAGCGAGGGCAGCTGCCATGGCGTCGGTTCCTGTGTCACGACCAGCGAAGTCCATTTGGTAAGGGATACCTTCTTTCATGCATGCCTCTTCAATGATGGTGTTGAGGTGTTCACTGGTGACGGCTCCTTTAGTAATGGTGAAACCTTTACTCATGGCGAGTGAGTTCATGCGTTTTGAACCAATTCCTGGGGCTGCATCGTAGTCATGGTTGACATCTGAACCGATCAGGATGTCTGGATGCATTTCGCCTGCGATGGCAGTGGCACCGAAGCGACCAATTTCTTCGTGGGTTGCGATGGTGTAGAGAACGCGGATATTTTTCAGAGCTGATTTCGCAAGAATCTTTGCGATTTCAGTCACCACGAAACAGCCGAGCCCATTGTCGAGATAGGCGCCATAGAATGAGTTTTCTGAGAAACCTTTCTTGATAGGGCGCTTGAGTATAATCGGGTCACCGGCGCGAATGCCGAGTTCTTCGATTTTCTTTTTTGGATCCTCGCCATACATTTGTAGTTCGAGGTAAATCATCTCTGGCTTCAAACCTTTTTGGCCGGTGCGCTGTGATGGTTCGGAGAAGTGAATGGCGCCGAGAGCTTCGATGGTGCCTCCTTCGATGCTGCGGTATTCGCTCGGTTGTTTTGGGTTCTGGCAGAAGAGAGTGACTTCGTGGCCAATCAAGGTGCAGGGGAGGAATGAGTCGGAGTTGACCCAGATTTTTCCATCGGAATCGATCTTGCGGACCTGAAGACGAATCTTATCAGCGTGGCCGATGATCATTACGCTGGTCATGTCATCGCAGCCCGGATGGGTGTCGACGACGAGGCCTGCATTTCCTTTAAATTGGTGGATTGCCCAGTCTTTTGGAATGAATTTCTCAAAGGCTGGCTTGAGAATGCCGTAGGACATCGAGGCTTCGAGTCCGATGGGTGATGGGGCGGCGAGGACTTCACGCATGAAGTCGAACTGGGATTTTGGCATGGGTTTCTCCCACGCTGGTTTGGCTTTTTTAGGCACGGTTCAGTTAATCGATTTTAGTTAAATGAAAAATTAAAGCATGTGGTCCATGCGGTCTTTTTTAGTTTGGAGATACTTTTCGTTGTGCTCGTTTGAGCATTGGCGAATAGGAAGTTGCTCGACGATTTCGAGTCCATAGCCTTGGAGTCCGACCATTTTTTTGGGGTTGTTCGTAAGAAGACGAATTTGGCGTACGCCGAGGTCGTGAAGAATTTGTGCACCCATGCCGTAATCGCGAAGGTCTGCGCCGTATCCGAGTTTCTCGTTGGCTTCGACGGTATCGTAACCTTGCTCTTGAAGTTTGTAGGCATGGATTTTTGCGGGAAGTCCGATGCCGCGACCTTCTTGGCGAAGGTAGAGCAGGACACCGCCTTCATTAGAAATGTGTTCGAGCGCTTGGTGGAGCTGCCCACCGCAATCGCAGCGACGCGACATGAATACGTCGCCAGTAAGGCACTCAGAGTGAACGCGAACTATGACTGGCTTAGAAGAATCAATTTCACCTTTAACGAGCGCTAAGTGGTGTGAGTCGTCGGTATCGATTTCGTAGAGGTGGCAATCAAATTCACCGAAGTCGGTTGGCAGCTTAATAACCTCGGTGCAGTGAACTAGCTTCTCTGATTTACGGCGATATTCGACAAGCTGAGCAATGGTGCAGGCTTTGAGCCCATGTTGCTGCTGGTATTCACCAAGGTTGCCAACGCGTGCCATGTCACCATCTTCGTTCATGATTTCACAGATGACACCGGCTGGTTCTAGTCCAGCGAGGCGCGCGAGGTCGACTGCGGCTTCGGTATGACCGGTTCTGCGGAGAACTCCACCTTTGACAGCAGCCAATGGGAAAACGTGACCTGGCTTGACCAGCATTTCAGGAGTGCTGTTAGGATCAGCTAGGATTTTTAGAGCTGCAGCTCGATCAGCGGCGGAGATGCCGGTGGTGATGCCTTGAGCTGCATCGACAGAAACGGTGAATGCAGTTTTAAGTGCTTCGGTGTTGCGTCGACTCATTTGAGGGAGATCGAGTTGTTCCGCTTGATCTTCAGAAATTGGTGCGCAGATGAGGCCGCGACCGTGAGTCGCCATGAACGCGACTACTTCTTTTGTGACTAGCGAACCAGCGCAAATGAGGTCGGCCTCATTTTCACGGGTTGGGTCATCGGCACAGATAATGATCTTACCAGCGGCGATGTCTTCGATAATTTCTTCGATAGGACTGAAAGTGAGTGCGCTCATACTTTTGATAGGGAAACCATTGGGCAGGTAGTTGGAAAAAGAAAGTGATTTAAAACAAAAATCGTCGTTTCAGAGTGAAGGCGATGGGGATTGTTTTTCTTCATAGGCAGGATTGCCGATTCTAAGAACTGCGTTAGTCTGGTGGGGAGATGTTTGATTTAGCCAGTGATTATACGCCGCAAGGTGATCAGCAGCAAGCAATTGATAAAATGGTCAAATCCTTGCGCGCTGGGAATAGGCATCAGTCAGTGCTCGGGGTGACTGGTTCGGGAAAGACATTTACGATGGCGAACATCATCAAAGAGGTGGGTAAGCCGACTTTGATCATGAGTCATAACAAGACCTTGGCGGCTCAGCTTTACTCGGAGTTCAAAACCTTTTTCCCCAACAATGCGGTTGAGTACTTCGTGTCTTACTTCGATTACTATCAACCTGAGGCCTACATTCCGGCATCGGATACTTATATCGAAAAAGACTCGGCGGTGAATGACGAGATCGAGCGGCTGCGCTTGAGCACGATGGGGAGCTTGCTGACGCGTGATGATGTGATCGTGATCGCATCGGTGAGTTGCATTTACGGTTTGGGGTCGCCAGACGACTATAAGGAAATGATGCTGACGATTCAGGAAGGCATGGAGCTTGGACGTGATGCTTTTTTGGAAAAGTTAGTGGAACTTTTATTCGAACGCAATGACGTGGCATTTCAGCGTGGTCATTTTAGAGTGAGGGGCGATGTGGTGGAGGTGCGGCCAGCCTATTTAGAGGACACGGCGATTCGTGTGGAATTTTTTGGCGATGAGGTTGATCGTATTTCTGAAGTCGATGCGACGAGTGGCAAGAAGCGTTGTTCGATGCCACATTATCTTTTTTATCCAGCGAAGCAATTCGTGACTTCTAGTCCGAAGCTGAAGAAGGCGATTCAAGAGATTCGCAAGGAAATGAAGGCAACGGTCGAGGCGTTTGAAGCGGAGGGGAAATTGATCGAAGCGCAACGTATTCGCATGCGAACCGAGTATGACATCGAGATGATGCAGGAGATGGGGTTCTGCCAAGGAATTGAGAATTACTCACGTCACATTACTGGCAGGGAAAAGGGTGCTAGGCCTTATACTTTATTGGATTTCTTCCCCGAAGATTATTTGTTGTTAGTCGATGAGAGTCACGCGACGATTCCGCAAGTGGGAGGAATGTTTGAGGGTGATAAGAGCCGTAAGACAGTGTTGGTGAATCATGGGTTTAGGTTGCCGAGTGCACTCGATAACCGTCCGCTTCGTTTTAATGAATTCATGGAAATGACGGCACAGCGGGTTTATATTTCAGCGACACCTGGCCCATTTGAAATGATGAATTCGCGCCCAGAGAATAAGACGTATGTACCTTGGAAACGGGGTGAACTGTCGGCGAATCAAGCGATTAAGATGCTGCGCAAGCAAGTTTCACCGAGCCCATCTAGTGAAACGGTTGAGGAGTTTGATGTGGGGACGCGTGGGGCGAGTTTGATCGCCGAACAGATTATTCGTCCGACTGGTTTGTTGGATCCGGTTCTAACTATTTTACCCTTGGAGGGGCAGATTGATAAAACGATCGAGCTATGCCACGACAGGGTGAAGAAACATGAGCGGGTGTTAGTGACAACGCTTACTAAGAAGACGGCAGAGGATCTGGCTGATTACTTGGAAAAGGTCGGGTTGAAGGCGCGTTACCTACATGCCGATATTGATGCGATTGAACGGGTGGAAATTTTGCGAGCCTTGCGGGCAGCTGAGTTTGATGTGTTGATCGGGATCAACTTATTGCGGGAAGGCTTGGATCTACCTGAGGTGTCTTTGGTGTGCATTTTAGATGCAGATAAAGAAGGCTTTTTGCGCAATGAGACGAGTTTGGTGCAGACGGCAGGGAGGGCTGCGCGTCACGTGAATGGCGAGTGCGTCTTGTTCTGTGACAAGGTTACGGACTCGATACAGCAATTGTTAGATATCACGAAGTACAGAAGAGAAATTCAGATTTCCTATAATAAGGAGCATGGGATTACTCCTAAGAGTGTAATACGCGCCGTGCAGAAAAGCCTGCAAGAGCACTATGCTGTGGAGAAAGAAAGTAAGAATCTCAATCAGGCCATGGTTGCTGAAGATGAGATGACGTACAATGTTTTGGAACTAATTGCTGAGTTACAGGAAGAGATGCGTGAAGCTGCTGGGAAGTTAGAGTTTGAACGCGCTGCGCATCTGAGGGATCAGATTGAACAGCTACAGAAAAAGCAGCAAGCGAGTGCTCCCGTGAAAAAGGTTAATTACAGGGATATTTAGAGCGAAATCTTGGAGATAATCATTCATCAAGCTTTATAAACAAAAAATCGCCTAGCAGCTGACGCTACTAGACGAATCTTTAGGCAAACAGGGAAAATTCGAAGTTAGGCTGGAGTTCCAACAAGGAGCTCACCTTCTTCCTCCCTAATAGGGTAGGTGTCTAATTTATAGGCGCTATCAGTAAGGCATTCGCCGGAGATTAATGAATAGCGGTACTTGTGAAGTGGGCAGATGACTATTGGCTCACCATCTGCATCACCAGTAAGTCCACGTGAAAGCACCATTCTTTGGTTTTGTGGGTTGAAATTCTGTACTGCATACCATTTTTGTTCGGTAGGTATGTTAAAGATGGCGATTTGCGTACCATTAACTTTTACACAACTTCCTAGATGTTCAGGAAAGTTAGAAGTGGGTCCAATTTTTGTCCATGTGAGTTCTTGAATCATAATTTGGTAGTGTTGTTGGGTTTATGCGTTAGCGAGTTCGTCGGATTCTTTTTCGTCAGACTCATTGAGGCGAGCTGGGCAGATCTGACCACGGAGGTCTACAAATTGGACAGTTTCATCGACATCGTCTGAGTTCTGGAAGTGCTTGAAGCGCTTCATCTTCTCAGGATCGTTTATGGCGTTTTTCCATTCACATTCGTAGGTGTCGATGAGGTGAGCCATTTGAGCTTCGAGCTCATCACAGATGCCGAGTGAGTCATTGATGACTACATCTTGGAGGTGTTCGAGACCTCCTTCGAGTTTGGTCATCCAGGTGGAAGTACGCTCGAGTCTGTCCGCTGTTTTTATGTAGTACATGAGGAATCGGTCGATGTACTTGATGAGTGTTTCGCGATCGAGATCGGTCGCGAAGAGGTCTGCGTGACGTGGTGTGATACCACCATTGCCGCAGACGTAAAGATTCCAGCCTTTTTCTGTAGCAATGATACCAAAATCCTTAGACCGAGCTTCAGCGCATTCACGGGTACAACCAGAAACTGCTGACTTCAGCTTATGCGGAGAACGGATGCCGCGGTAACGTTTTTCTATATCGATAGCGAGGGTGGTGGAGTCTTGAACACCGAAACGGCACCATGTAGAGCCAACACAGGATTTCACTGTACGAAGAGCTTTGCCGTAGGCGTGTCCAGATTCGAAACCAGCATCGATAAGGTCTTTCCAGATGGCTGGAAGTTGGTGAGCGCGAGCTCCCAAAAGATCAATACGCTGACCACCTGTGAGTTTCATGTAAAGATTGTACTTCTTGGCAACTTCACCAATCACGATGAGACCATCAGGGGTGATTTCACCACCTGGGATACGGGGGATGACAGAGTAGGTGCCGTCCTGCTGGATGTTTGCTAGAAAGGCATCGTTAGTGTCTTGAAGGTGAGCATTGGTTAGAATTGGATCATTCCAGCAAGAGGCGAAAATGGATGCAGCCGCAGGTTTACAAATTTCGCAGCCCATACCTTTACCGTGCTTGGCCAGAAGCTCATTAAAATTCTGGATGCCGGTTGCACGGACAATTTGATACATGTCTTGGCGTGACATTTCAAAGTGCTCACAGAGGTGGTCATTCACTTCGGCTCCCATCTCCTTCATCTTGGATTTAAATAGGTCGGTCATCAGCGGCACACAGCCACCACAACCGGTGCCAGCCTTCGTGCAGGCTTTTATTTCTCCGACAGATGTACAGCCATCTTCAATTGCGTTGCAGATTTGCCCCTTGGTGACAGCTTCACAGGAGCAGATTTGTGCAGAATCAGGAAGGTCACCCACGCCGACACCTACTGGTTCACCATCGGAAGCTGGTAGGATGAGTTGCATCGGGTCACCCTTGATGTCCATGTCATTCATGTACATCTGATGGAGGGAACCATAGGCGCTGGCGTCACCTACGAGGATGCCGCCGAGAAGTTTCTTCCCATCGTTAGAGACGACGAGCTTTTTAAAGAGTTTGTTGTGGGTGTCGTTAATAACAATTTCACGAGCATCTGAGCCTTCTGGGATTTCAATTGCGCCGAAGCTAGCAACATCGGTTCCGATGAGCTTGAGCTTAGTGGACATATCTGCGCCAGTGAAGGTAGCTTCAGTACCCATGAGAAGATCGCTGACTGCGTCGGCCATTTGGTAACCTGGAGCAACGAGGCCGTAGATCATGCCTTCGTAGAGGGCACATTCGCCAATGGCAAAAATGTTTGGATCACTAGTAAGTAGGTAGCTGTCGACTTCGATACCACCACGTGGACCGACGGTGATGCCTGCATCACGAGCGAGTTCGTCACGTGGACGGATACCTGCGGAGACGATGATCATGTCGACATTGAGTTCAGAACCATCGGCAAATTCCATTCCTTTGACGGAGTCATCACCTGCGACATTTGAAGTTGATTTTGATAGGTGAACCTTAATGCCACGGTCTTCGATGATATCTTTCAGAAGAACACCAGCTGCTTCGTCGAGCTGTCTCGGCATAAGGCGTGGAGCAAACTCCACGACGTGAGTGCGAAGGCCGAGGTCTTGCGCTGCTTTAGCTGCTTCTAGACCTAGAAGGCCACCACCGATGACGGCGCAGGTTTTTGCATTTGCCGCGTATTCCTTCATGGAATCTAGATCTTCGATAGTACGGTAGACGAAGACGCCTTTCTTTTCGATACCTGGAACTGGTGGCACAAAAGGAGCGGATCCTGTGGCCATGACGAGTTTGTCGTATTCAACGACTTTACCCGAAGAGGTGATGACGCGTTTCGCGTCTTTGTCGATTTGAGTAACTTTATCTCCGATGTGAAGTTCAACACCATTTTCTTCGTACCACTCGAAATGAGTCATGCTGAGGTCTTCGGCAGTCTTGCCTGCAAAATACTCGGACAAGTGAACGCGATCGTATGCTGGGCGAGGTTCCTCACAGAATGTGACGATTTGAAATTTTTTATCGACGTCTTTTTCGACAAGGCGTTCACAGAATTTGTAACCAACCATGCCGTTACCAACGACTACTATTCTCTCTTTCATAACTATTGCTAAAATGATTTATTGCTGCCCAGTACTCAGCATGTCGCGTGCCACAAAAACACCCAGCCAATGAATGGGATTCATCAACTGGGTGAATTGTGTTTGAATAATTAAACTACGAAGAGTTTTTAGAAGCTGTAATTCAGCTCTACAGAGAACTGAGCGACATCTTCATTGAAGCGAGCAAAGTCGGATCCGCCATCTGCAAAGTAGTATGCGTATTTAGCAATTGCTTTGAAGTCTTCAGCGAAGCTTTTCACGGCAACTGCGTCGAGTTCGAAGCCGTAAAATTGATCCATTTCATCGTCCCACATACCGTGAGCAAAGCCTTTAAGAGCAATGCCGCCTGGGATCTTAGTTCCTACAGAAGCATAAAAGTCGGTGAGGCCGTTCCATTGAGCTCCTGTTGCGGTCAAGCCCAATCGATCGTTGATGAAGACATCTGCAAATCCGTTAAAGGCATGAACTGTAGCGAGTGGGGTTACGAAGCTTTCGCCAAGGCGTTCAACTCCGAAGTTGTAGCTTATACTGTTTACCTCGCTGCCGTAGAAGACATGGTAGTAGACGGATTCATAGTCATCTTGTTCGCCAGCTTCTGTTTGGTAGGCGAATTCCGTGTGGAGTTTGCCACCGTTAAGGCCAAAATCAAAGAATCCACCATAGGTATTGTTGCTAGCGCGAGCGAATTGCTGCTCGGCAAAGTCCATGAGATACACATAACCGTGTAGGGAGTGTTCCCCGAAGTTATATGCGCCATTAAGTAAGTGTGCGTCACCTTCTAAAGCTTTGACGGCATCTTGAGCGTCTGTGCCAAAAATGCGGTTCACTCTATTAGAGTAAGCATACTTGAGAGTGAAGTCATCATTGCCATACATCAGGTGTGCTGCGTCGAGCGTTTGTTCATTTTGGCGCCAACCGACATTACCGATAAATGCGGCATTATCATAGATGAGGCGCTGACGACCGACTCGAGCGAGCGCACCGTGTCCTTTGTATTGGCCGTATAGTTGATTGAGTTCGTTGTTTTCTGGGTCCCCAATGGCGGTATTGTTTGCTTCATAAGGGGAGAAGTTGGCGGATTGCGGGGTGCCTACTTGGTAATCGTCTATGAATGCGAGTGTGTGCTCAGTTTCGACAAAACCAGCAAAGCCTTCTGCTTTACCAAGGTAGAATCCTGGGCGAATGCGGAATGTGCCGGCCCAAGAGTTTTCGCTATTTGGGCCGCCGCCTACGTTGCGTTGCTCAATGCGAGCTCGCGCATCAACTGAGAATTTAAACCAATCTTCTTTGGGTTGTTCAACGACTGGGACTTCACCTGCAAAGACTGCTGTTTGTGTGAGCGCCAATAATGGCAACAATGTATTTTTATTCATATCGACAGGGAGATCAGCAGTGGATGTGCCAAGATGTTAGGGTGGGGAGTTAGTAGAAATAATTTGTCATATTAATGAGATTCATTATTAGTGTTATATTGAATTCACATTAGGATCGTTCATTATACTAAAAAAGCTCCACTTATAACAAGCGGAGCTTCTTAAATATTCGGAGAATTGCTTTAAGATTAAGCTCCGATTTCTTCTAGCTTCTTTCCAGTATGAATTGCCTGATCCATTTGATCGCGGCAGAGGCCGATAAATTCTTCCTCAGGAAGTGAGAATGTTTTTCCGCTATTGGAGAATACTCCCCAATTGCGTCGCGGAGGAGGGGAGGAGATGGTGTGGGCTATGAGTTCACCTTTTTCGAATTCTTTTTTAGCAACCCACGGGGGAATGATGCCAACTCCGAGACCGATTTTGGTCATTTCTTTAATAGCTTCCATATTTCCGAGCGAGAGTGGGTGGCGGTATTTTACTACGTTTTCACTAAAATGTTTCGTGATCAGGCGCATGGTTTCACTTTCTGCGCCATAGGCGATAAGTCGAACGTCGGTGAGGGAGCCGCCTCGGTTGGTTTGACGTTGCACCCAGTCGTGATCTGGTGAGGTGACAAAGCAGAGGGTGTCTTCGGTGAGTGGGGTGAAGATGAAGTTGTTGTCGCTTGGAGCTAGGTGAATACCTATAGCGAGATCTAGTTGTCCGTGGGCAAGCTTCTTTTGCATAGCCATAGTGTCGCCGAGGTCGACAGTGACTTCACATTTTGGGTGCTTTTTAGCAAACTCTCTGAGGACGGCAGGGAGGATGTATTGGCAGATTGTATCAGAGGCACCTACACGTATAGAGGAATAGCCCCAATGCTTTAGTGTTTCAATTTTAGTGAGTGAAGATTCCAGTTCAGCAATCACACGTTTGGCGTGATGGAGAAAAACTTCTCCGTATGGGGTAAGTGTGATGCGTTTTCCCATGCGCTCGATAAGGCTGCAGTCGAGTTGCTTTTCTAGTGACTTTATAGAGTGGGATACCGCTGACTGTGTAATAAAGTTCTTGTTAGCCGCTGCAGTGAATGACCTCGTCTCCTCAAGAGCGATGAAGATCTTGAGCTGTCTGATTTCAGGTAAGTTCATGGGTGTGTGAAATAAAATGTGGAGTTCTAGATGGTGGCCTAGTGAGCTCTTATATGGCTTAGAAAGCAGAATGCGTACCATTCGAGTGAATGAATCGCATTCATTTTTTTGATGTATCCTGAATCATTGTGGGAGCTTGGTTTGGCACGGGTAGTGCTGAGTGGCAGATGTTCCAAAATTATGAAAACGAACCCGTTCATTAAAAAAATTAGTACGCTTGTGAGTATCGCAGGCGTGATGGTAGTACCTGTAGTTTATGCCGAGCAACTCGATGTAGAAAAAGACTCACTGAAGTTTGGTTTTATCAAGCTGACTGACTGTGCTCCTATTGTTATAGCGAAGGAGAAAGGTTTTTTTGACGATGAGGGACTACAAGTAGATGTAGTGGCTCAGCCAAACTGGAAAACTTTGTTAGATAATGTGATTTCAGGTGATCTAGATGGTGCTCATATGTTGTCAGGTCAACCGATTGCAGCGACAATTGGTTTTGGCACCAAGGCGCACATCGTCACATCCTTCACCATGGATCTCAATGGTAATGGTATTACCGTTTCCAATAACATCTGGTCTCAGATGCAGGAAAATGATCCTAAGTTAGACTCAGACACACCGCCGCATCCTATTACAGCGGATTCTTTAAAGCCGATTGTGGTGGAAAAGTTAGATGAAGGTGAAAAGTTACAAATGGGTATGGTGTTCCCAACATCTACTCACAACTATGAGTTACGCTACTGGCTTGCTGCGGCAGATATTCATCCAGGGATGTATACCAAGTCCGATGTGGGAGGACGCACCGATGCTCAAGTTGAGTTATCAGTAACACCACCACCGATGATGCCGGCCACGCTCGAATCAGGCAATATTCAAGGCTACTGTGTCGGTGAACCCTGGAATCAGCAAGCTGTTGCAAAGGGGATTGGTGTTCCTGTGACAACGAATTACGATATCTGGAAAAATAACCCAGAGAAGGTGTTTGGCGTTTCGAAAGCATGGGCTGATGAGAATCCAAAGACGAACATCGCGGTTACTAAGGCTTTGATTCGTGCTGGTAAATGGCTCGATGCAACAGATGAAAGTGGCAAACTCGTGAATCGCGAAGAAGCTGCACGTATTCTTTCTCGTTCGAACTACGTGGGTGCTGATTACGATGTTATCAAGAACTCAATGACTGGTTACTTCTTCTTTCAGAAGACTGACAAGCGTGAGATGCCAGATTTCAATGTGTTCTATAAAGAGTTTGCAACCTATCCATGGTATTCTGATGGTATTTGGTTTCTTACCCAGATGCGTCGCTGGGGGCAAATTTCAGAACCTAAGTCAAAAGATTGGTATTTCGAAACAGCGAAGAGCGTTTACATGCCAAGTGTTTACCTAGAGGCGGCCAAGATGTTGGTTGAAGAGGGTAATATCGATAAATCTGAGATTCCTTGGGATACTGATGGGTTTAAGGCGCCAACGACCGACTTTATTGATGGAATTGAGTACAATGGTAAAGAGCCAATCAAGTATCTCAATAGTCACAAGATAGGTAATAAAGATTCAGAGTGATCATATAAACTGTATTCATAGTGTAATATTAAGGCTACCCAGAAGTGGGTAGCCTTTTTACTTTATTATTAGATGTAGCAGTGGAGTTCACTGGAAAGATGAATGCATCTAATGATCAATGGTCTAGCGACTGCTGAGAGTGTACCAAGATTATTTCTACGTATGATATGAAATTCCTAAAACAATTAAAATACACACTTCTCAAAGCTATCGATCTTAGCGGTCTTACTTTTTTAGCTCCTATAGTGAGGCTTTGCTATGGTGAAGAACCTAAAGTCCAAATGCAGAAGATTGGGCAATGGATTCTTATACCGCTTGCAGCAGTGCTCGCCTTCCTTTTCCTCTGGCATATCACCTCAGGGGGGATTCAGACCAAATCTGGCACTTTGCCCAACCCGGCGCAAACCTGGATTGGATACAACGCTATTGATAAGCAAGCTGAGCGTGAAAACCTTAAGATGAAAGCCTATGAGCTCACTGGTGAAGAGCGAGAGACAATGCTTCAGCAAGCGCGAGCGCAGCTTGTAGAAGTTGAAAAGCGCGTTATCACTTCTAATCAAGCGGTCGATGAGGCTAAGGCGGCTGTTACTGAAAAGACGAAGAAGTTGATCGATCCACTCGATGCTGAATACGATGCCAAGAAAGCTGAGTATAAGGCGGCTGCAAATGCGCGCAAAGAAGCTCTGATCGCGAAAGCTGATACTTTAACTCAAGGTAATCAAGCTGCGTATACAGCTTACCTCGAGGAGGTGAAGGCTGCGGAAGAGCAATATGAATCTGAAAAAGAGCACTTAAGTGTTCTGAAGAAGGAAATTAGCAAGATTCGCGACCTGAAGTCTCCAAAAGTAGCTGATGCATTGCTTGCTCAGACACTCGCGGCAGAAGAGGCGCAATTTCTTAAGAAGCAGATCGAGTTGCTCAGTGATCGCAATAAGGCAATTGAGATTGAAGAGGCGAGTGGTAAAATTAGTGAGAGCAATACCGAGTTTCTCACGCTTTCAGGTAAGGAGGCGTATGATAAAGCGCGCTCGATCGCTAAAGCTGAGTCACGATTGAAAAAGGCTGAAGAATCAGAGTATGCGAAACCTGCAACGATTTGGTATCAGGTAAAGCGTTCCATTTTCTGCGTGTTTACAGGGTTCATTATCGGCACAGCAATTGCAGTTCCTATCGGAATTCTCTGTGGTCTCAACTCGACCTTCATGGCGGCAATGACTCCCTTCATTGCGATTTTCAAGCCGGTATCACCGATCGTGTGGCTTCCAATCGCTTTAATCATTGTTTCAGGCCTCATTCCTGATCCAGACAACAATCCACTGATGGAATTCCTTTGGGATTTGCCGATCATTGGTGAGTATAAAATTAACCCAGCATTTATTGCGTCCGCGGTAACTGTAGCACTCTGTTCACTATGGGCGACTTTAGCAAACACGGCGCTTGGAGTGGCTTCGATTGATAAAGATCATATGAATGTGGCTCGCGTACTCAAGCTTGGCTTCTTCGCACGCCTCTTTAAGATCGTTATTCCATCTGCGCTTCCATTAATCTTCGCAGGTCTGCGCATTTCACTTGGTGTCGGCTGGATGGTGTTGATTGCTGCAGAACTTCTCTCATCCTCAGAAGGTATCGGTAAGTTTGTTTGGGATCAGTTCAATAATGGTGCTTCTGATTCGCTCGCTAAGATGATGGTGGTGGTATTCCTCGTCGGAATCATTGGACTCATTCTCGACCGAATCATGATCGTCTTCCAACGAATGGTCACATTCGACGGGGCAGTAAGCGTTTAAATTTCTACCTCAATTACGATTATGGCAATTTTAGAAATAGATAATGCTTCAGTTAGTTTTGGGCCGCCATCCAACAGGACTGATGTGCTTACGGATCTCAATCTGCAAGTCGAAGAAAATGAGTTTGTGGCTGTCATTGGTTTTTCGGGGGCTGGTAAAAGTACTTTGATGAGTTTGCTGGCAGGTTTGCAAAAACCAACGACAGGTGAGGTGCGGTTCAAGGGTGAGAGTATTAAGGAGCCTGGTCCGGATCTCGGTCTCATGTTCCAAAACTACTCCTTACTGCCTTGGTTGAGCGTGGTTGAAAATGTGAAACTTGCGATCAATGCTGTGGATCCGCGACTCTCCAAGAGTGATCTCGAGGAGCGCGCACGGCACTACGTGAAAATGGTAAAACTCGACCATGCTTTTGATAAAAAGCCGCACGAGTTGTCCGGAGGTATGCGTCAGCGAGCCTCACTTGCGCGCACGCTCTCACTCGATCCAGAAGTGCTCCTTCTCGATGAGCCGCTTTCAGCACTCGATGCTCTGACGCGTTCCGAATTGCAGGATCAGATTCTTAATATTTGGGAGAAAGATAAGAGAACTGTAGTGATGATCACCAATGACGTCGACGAGGCTGTGTTGATGGCTGACCGCATTGTGCCTTTGACCATGGGGCCTGGCGCGACGCTGTCTGAGGAGTTTAAGGTGAATATGGAGCGCCCTCGAGATCGGCACACATTAAATGATCACCCCGAGTTCATGCGTCTCAAGTCTGAGATTACAGCATTTATGATGGGGCTCAACAAGGAGAGCAAGAAGCTCAGTGCTGATATTATTCCTATGCCGAAGGTGACTCCGAAGAGTTTTTCTCCACCTTCACTAGCTCCGACATTCAAACAGAATCCTGTATCTAATAAAAACTCCAACAACGTAGCTTAACATGTCTGAGAATTCAAAATTTGTAGAAATCTCCAATCTCATCAAGGAATACCCGAATCCATATGGGGATCCATTCCGCGTCGTTGAGGATTTTAATCTAAATATCAGAGAGGGGGAGTTTATTTCGCTGATTGGTCACTCTGGCTGTGGTAAATCCACTGTGCTTACAATGTTGGCTGGACTGAATGAGATTTCAGGCGGTGGTATCATTGTTGGAAATAAAGAAATCGACGGGCCAGGCCCTGATCGTTCTGTGGTCTTTCAAGCACCTTGTTTGATGCCGTGGCTGACAGCGTATGGCAATGTAATGTTAGGAGTGAAAAATGTGTACCCTCATGTCGATAAAGCGACACAGAAGCAAATCGTAGAGCATTCGCTTTCGGTTGTAGGTCTTGGTGATTCTATGAAGAAATACCCAAAAGAGCTATCGGGAGGAATGCAGCAACGTGTTGGCATTGCGAGAGCGATCGCTCTGCAGCCAAAAGTCCTCTTGCTCGATGAGCCCTTCGGGAGACTCGATTCATTAACCCGGATGGAGCTTCAAGATGTGATTATCGATATCCTCGAGCGTGAAAAACTGACCGCGATGATTGTGACCCACGATGTCGATGAGGCTGTTTTTATGGCGGATCGCTGCGTTATGATGTCGAATGGGCCTAAGGCTGGGCTCGGTGAGATCTTGGAAATTGATTTCCCTCGTCCGAGGAATCGAGAAGAGATCTTCAGTGATCCTAAATTCTTCGAGTATCGCGAGCATCTTTTGGCTTTTCTTGAGCAACGTTCACACATCAAAGGTGAGACTCGTGTTTTCTCTGGGGAGACTATGGGATTCCGAAATAAAGAGCAGATCCAAGATCTGGCAGATAAAGCCATGGGAGTGGTCGCGTAATTCGAGTACATCAAATCATGAGCGACAATCATGCTATCCATGATTGTCGCTATTTTTTCGCGTAATGTCTTGGCACATGCATTGCTTTCATGACTAGCGTGAACACCAATGATAAGTTAAACGTACTCAATCTAAAGAATCCAAGTATACGTACATTGCACGTCTCTTGGGTGGCATTCTTTATTACTTTTGTCGTCTGGTTTAACCACGCTCCACTTGGCGCGGTCATTTCAGAGGCATTTAATCTCACCAAAGCTCAGTGGAAAGCGCTTCTTATTGTGAACGTGGCGCTGACGATACCTTCCCGAGTCATCGTAGGGATGTTAGTTGATAAACTAGGACCGAGGAAAACATTTTCCACCCTTCTTGTCACTGCGGGCGTGCTTTGTGCCTTATTTGCTTCTGCGCAAACTTATGAGCAATTAGCTCTCGCGCGATTCGCGATGGGCTTCGTCGGTGCAGGTTTTGTGATCGGTATTCGCCTAGTGGGTGAGTGGTTTCCTGCGCGCCAAGTTGGCTTGGCTGAAGGGATTTACGGCGGCTGGGGAAATTTTGGTTCAGCTGCAGCAGCAATGACACTACCTACATTGGTGACTATTTTCGGCGGTGAAAACGGCTGGAGGTACGCTCTTTATTGTACTGCGGTGATAGCTTTCTGCTATGGTATCTTTTTCTATATTGTCGCTCGTGACACGCCAAAAGGTTCCACATATTTCAAGCCAAAAAAGAGTGGTGGTATGGAGGTCAGTACGCCTCGCGATTACTATTTCCTCATTTTAATGACCATTCCAATGTACATCGCGCTAGGAGTTTTAGCGTGGAAGCTGATCTCTGTAGGGTTGTTGACGCAAACGACGGCGAACATCATATACGTAGGTTTGGTTGGACTCTTCGCCTTCCAGGTGAGTCAGATTTATCGAGTCAACAAAACCATGCTCAAGGAGGGTGGAGTGCCAGAGATGTTCCGCTATAAGTTTAAGCAAGTTGCTATTCTTGATCTCAACTACTTTGTGACATTCGGGTCTGAATTAGCGGTCGTATCGATGTTGCCATTCTTTTTCATGGAGACGTTTGATCTCTCTCCAGTAACTGCGGGTTTGCTCGCTTCTGGGTTTGCATTCATGAACTTAGTGGCTCGTCCAGCAGGGGGGCTCATTTCTGATAAGTTTGGACGACGCAAATCGATGATGATTTTCATGGTGGGGCTGGCGATTGGTTACTTCGTGATGAGTCACATCGATAGCACATGGGCAATTCCTCTCGCAGTGATTGCTACTATGTGTTGCTCGTTCTTCGTTCAATCTGGAGAAGGCGCAGTCTTTGCAATGGTGCCACTTGTGCAGCGCCGCATGACTGGGCAAATTGCTGGAATGGCTGGCGCCTACGGGAATGTGGGAGCAGTGGTATTTCTTACGATTTTCTCCTTTGTAGATGCCTCGACCTTCTTCATGATCATCGCAGCATCTAGCTCAATTGGCTTCATCGCAACCTACTTCTTAGATGAGCCTGCCGGTCACACCGCTGAAGTCATGCCAGACGGTTCAGTGGAGTTGATCGAAGTCTCTTAATAACCACTATGATCACTACATTACCCACTGAGCAGACACTTACTGTCTCAGTGGGACAATGCTCCCGTGCGGGAGTAAAAGAGCAAAACGAAGACTGTATCGGAGTACGCATCCCTGATACAGATTCTTTATTTACTAAAGGTATCGCCGCCGTAATCGCGGACGGCGTGAGTGCTGCGAGTGGGGGTAAATTAGCGGCGAAGATGTGCGTGCAGAGTTTTCTTTCTGATTACTACTGCACTCCAGATACCTGGTCAGTGAAGACCTCGGGGCATCGAATCCTTACCGCCTTAAACCGTTGGCTCTACAGTCAAGGACACAGTGAAGGGTTATCTGATGAAAAAGGATATTTATCGACTCACAGTTCGATCATTTTCACCTCAAATACGGCACATATTTTCCATATTGGTGACACTCGAATTTATCGAATTCGAGGAGGTGAGATCGAGCAACTCACCAACGATCATAGCGTTCAAATTTCGAAAGACACTACGTATTTAGGCCGAGCCATGGGCTTAAACTTAAATGCAAAAGTTGATTTCAAGGAATGCAGTATCGAAGTTGGAGATCTTTATTTGCTGAGTTCTGATGGTGTGCACGAGTGGTTGCGCGACAAGCAAATGTTAGAAATGGTTAGTCTGCACGATTCACTTGATTCTGCAGCTAATTCGATTGTCGAATCTGCGCTACTTTCAGGTAGTAATGATAATCTTTCTTGTCAGTTAGTGCGGATTGATAGTTTACCCGAGGCTCATCAAGAGGAGCTAGAGCGCTATCTTCGCGAGCGTCCTTTCCCGCCAATACTCTATCCAGGGATGAGTGTTGATGGGTTAGAGGTGGAGATGGTGATGTTTGAAAGTAGACGTAGCCAAGTCTATCGGGTGCGTGATAGTGTCACTAAGGAGGTGTTCGTGATGAAGACCCCATCGCCCAATTTTCAAGATGATCCACAGTACATTGATCGATTCATCGCAGAGGAATGGATCGGACGAAGAGTGGATCATAAAAATCTCATTAAACTCATTGAGCGAGAAAAGAAACCGACCTTTCTCTATTACTTGATGGAGGAAGTGAAGGGGCAGACCTTAGCTGAATGGATGGATAAGAGCAAAGGTGATGTGGATACTTTGAGGGTGGTTCGCATTGTAGAGCAAATTGTTTCAGGAGTGCGAGCGCTGCATAGAAAAGAAACGATTCACCAGGATTTAAAGCTCGATAATATCATGCTGGCTGAGGGTGATCGACCAGTTGTTATCGATTATGGATCCTGTAAAATCGAAAGCATCCACGGAAAGGGGCAAGGAGTTGAACAGCCGACTGCGCTCGGAACGATCGATTTTTCAGCACCTGAGTACAGGCTTGAAATCGATTCTTCAATCGGTGTGAGGTCTGATCAATTTTCTATCGCCATGATCGCCTATCATTTGTTGACTGGTGGAAAATGCCCTTACGGAGATAAGTGGACAAAGGCGCAGACCTACCAAGACTTTAGTCATTTGGAATACATACCCGCTTATAAGTATCAGCCGATGGTCCCGGTCTGGATCGACGGCGCTTTAAAGCGGGCTTTGAGTATAAATGCCAACTCTCGTTACACCAGTATGAGTGAATTTGTGAGCGACTTAAAAGAGCCAAATCCGCTGTATGTGGAATCTCGTCACATGCCGCTGATGGAACGTAATCCTGAGAAGTTTTGGCAGGCTATTTCTACAGTGCTTTTCATTGCTCTCATTCTTGTTTTGCTTCTTAAATGATGAATATAGATCATCTTTATATTGCGGTTTCATTCATGACCTAGCGGGTGCATGGCACGCATATTGCTTAATTGATGGCGTATGACAGGGATGAACAAGGGGATGCCGATTTTAGATCGCGTAGACTCATCGAAAATAACTGAACTTTCTAATGCGGCCACAGAGGTGACCTTGATTGATCAGTTGTTGACTGAGCAACGCAGCTTGTCAGCTGTCGAACGTTTCAGTCAAAAGCATGAGGCGGAAAGTACTCCCATCCAGTCGAAATACTACAAAGACCTGATTCCTATCCGCAAACCATCAACTGGCGAGCAATATGCTTTCGAAGTCGATATGGATAAGTGCACTGGTTGTAAGGCCTGCGTGGTTGCTTGCCATAGTCTCAATGGACTTAAAGAAAAAGAATCATGGCGTGACGTTGGGACCATTCGCGGTGAAGTCGATGGCGTTGCCGAACAACAGACTGTCACCACCGCTTGTCATCATTGCATAGATCCAGGTTGCTTAAGTGGCTGTCCAGTTGGGGCCTACGAGAAAATGGAAGACACTGGAGTTGTGAAGCATTTGGATGACCAATGTATCGGTTGCCAGTATTGCTCACTCAAGTGTCCATACGATGTTCCTAAATACGATGACGATCTCGGGATTGTGCGTAAGTGCGACATGTGTCATGAACGACTTGCTGAAGGGGAGGCGCCAGCTTGTGTGCAATCTTGTCCGAACGGTGCGATTTCTATACAGGTGATCAATGTCGCGGTATCGCGAGAGAAATCGATGAAAGGCGGCAGCATGGTTGCTGGAGCATTCCGCTCAGATTACACACTCCCGACTACCAATTTCCGTAGCAAGCGTAAGCTTGATACAAACATGCTTCCAGCAGATGATAAGGATCTAACGCCAGCGCATAATCACATACCGCTTGTGTGGATGTTGATGCTTACGCAGGTAGCTGTTGGTGCATCGATCACATGCTTTGTCGGCCAGACTTTCGCTGCTGATGCATTCCAAAAAGTTGCGCTCGCGCTCTCCGCTCTCGCCGTTGTGTTAGGAAATGTTGGACTGGTTTCAAGCTTGCTCCACCTCGGTAGCCCACTCGGTGCATGGCGAGTCTTCCTCGGGTTGAAGACTTCATGGCTCAGCCGCGAGATCCTCATCTTTAGCGCCTGGATGCCAGCGCTCATTGGTTATGCTGCTCTACTCTGGTATCCTGTCGCACAGGGATTCCTTCCTGAGCTTCTCACATTTGAAATACCATCGATTATTACGACTGGAGTCGGAGCCTCGGCAGCTATCCTCGGTCTGCTCAGTGTCTTTTGCTCAGTAATGGTTTATGTGGATACCAAGCGTGCCTTCTGGAGCATGCCGAAAACTTTTGCACGTTTCTTTGGTACAGCGCTGCTTGGCGGGTTTGCAGGACTTGTTTCAGCTCAATCTATATTGAATGACTCTGTTGGTCTCTCTGCTATAGTAGGACTCTTAATGGCTCTTTTCCTAAAAACGGCCATTGAGTTCTCCTTACTCAAGCCAGCGCAAGAAAAAGATTGGAGCTATGCTAAGAAGAGCGCATTGATTCAGCTCAAATCTCTAACGAGCACGCTCAGAGTGCGTGGAATCTTCATTGCTCTGGCAGTTCTAAGTCTAATCATTAGCCTCAGTTTCCCATTAGCTGGCCTGCTCTGTCTACCTTTGGTTCTGGTAGGTGAGTGGATAGAGCGCAGTATTTTCTTCCAAGCCGTGGTGACCCTCAAAATGCCTGGTGAACTTAATAAAGCCCATTAATATGCTCACACTTCCAAAACAACTCCAGAAAGTGGTCCCGCCAATTCGTCAGTGGGAGGGGCCGAAAACTGCAGAACTTTTACGTTCACCAGGGAAGTTTGGCTTAGGTCAAGTCCCCGCCAATCTAGTGCCAGATTCTACGACCAATGTGGTGTGTGGCTTTTGCTCCACAGGATGCGGTCTAAATGTGCATCTTAAAGATGGCCAGGCCGTATCGCTCACTCCGTCGACCCAATACCCGGTAAACATGGGGATGGCGTGCCCAAAAGGGTGGGAGGCGCTAACACCTCTAGAGGCTAGCGATCGCGCGACTACTCCTATGATCCGTCGCAAACGCGGCGGCGATCTGGAAGCTGTCGATTGGGACGAAGCGATGATCCAATTTTGTGAGAAGCTTAAAATGGTGCAAGAAGCGCACGGCCCAGAGTCCGTCGCCTTCCTTAGTACTGGTCAGATCGTCACTGAAGAAATGGCATTTCTCGGTGCTCTCACCAAGTTTGGTATGGGAATCCTTCATGGCGATGGCAACACCCGCCAGTGTATGGCGACCGCTGTAGCTGCTTACAAACAAAGCTTCGGCTTTGATGCTCCACCATATACCTACCAAGATTTTGAGGAATCCGACACCATCGTGCTCGTCGGCTCAAACCTCTGTATTGCACACCCGATCATGTGGCAGCGCATCGAGCGTAATCAGCACAATCCAGAAATCATCGTTATCGATCCACGTAAGACCGAGACTGCAGTGGCCGCTACACAGCATTATCCAATCGCTCCGAAGTCTGACCTCGTCTTTTTCTACGGACTGGCCAATGTCCTCATCTCAAAAGGCTGGGTCGACGACAGTTACATCGCTGAGCACACCAACGACTTCGACGCTTTCCGCGAGCACATCTCCAAATTTACCCCTGAAATGGTCAGTAAAGAAAGTGGCATTTCTGAGGAACAACTTCTGCATCTCGCCAAAACGATCCACCAAGGGAAACGCGTTTCTTTCTGGTGGACGATGGGGGTCAACCAAGGTCACGAAGGGACGCGCACAGCTCAGGCACTCATCAATCTAGCACTGATGACTGGTAACATAGGTCGTCCAGGTACTGGTGCGAACTCGATCACCGGTCAGTGCAATGCAATGGGGTCGCGGCTGTTCAGTAACACCACCAATCTACTTGGAGGTCACGATTTCGCAAATCCACAGCACCGTCAGAAAGTTGCCGACATCCTCGAGATCGACGAGTCGTGCATACCGACACAAGCCAGCTGGGCCTACGATCAAATCATTGATGGTATTTTCGAAGGTAAGATTAAAGCCCTGTGGGTTATCGCCACTAATGGTGCGCACTCATGGATTCATCAAGACCGCTTTAAGCAAGCGATGGAGAAACTCGATTTCCTCGTGGTACAAGACATGTATTCCATGACCGAGACAGTGGCTCACGCAGACTTACTCCTACCTGCTGCTGCATGGGCAGAAAAAGATGGAGTATTCATCAATTCTGAACGACGTATAGGCCCTGTCAAAAAGGTGGCGATCGCGCCTGGCCAGGCATTGTCTGATTTTAACATTTTTCGGCTCGTGGCCCGTTATTGGGGTTGCGACGACATGTTTCGTCGATGGACGAATCCTGAAAATGCATTTAAACTAATGGCTTCTCTCAGTGAAGGTCAACCATGCGACTTTTCAGGCATTAACGATTATCGTATGATCGACGACTGTGGAGGAATCCAATGGCCATGCCCCCCTGATGAGGTGGAGGGTTTAGAAAATGACAACGAGCGCCGGCTCTTCAGTGATGGTAAGTTTTTCCACCCTGATCAAAAAGCAAAGTTCTTGTTCAGTGAACCCACACCAGTGGCCGAACCAACTGACGATGAATTTCCCTTTGTACTGCTTACAGGTCGTGGAAGTTCAGCACAATGGCATACCGAGACTCGCACCAAGAAGTCTGAAGTGCTACGCAAGCTGCATCCTGCAGAGATTTACGTCGAAATAAATCCCAAGGATGCGCAACGTCTCAAGATCGAGCCTAACAGCAAGATCGTGGTGAAGTCGCGTCGCGCAGAAGTGGAAGTAACCGCAAGTGTCACTCCGAGCGTGTACCCTGGCCAACTCTTCATGCCAATGCATTACGCAAAAATGAACAAGCTCACCATGGGCTCCTTCGATCCATACTCACGCCAGCCGAGTTATAAGTTCTGCGCTGTAAATGTATGCTTATAGTAGAAAATAGTGGCATTGGTATATTCGCTGTTGGCGCATCAAAACGGAATGGTTTTATTCATTTTTGATGAAATCGTTCTTTTGTTTTGTCATGAGCGTTTAAACTCTCTAACGGTTTTCGAGTCGGTGAATTTTGTTCTTCGTGTGCGCTAAGAATAAAATTCACATTGCTATCTAAATTATTGTCACTCAAGAAAACTCACTATTCATGCAATTATTCTATAGGGAGGTCATCCTTACGCTTTCTTTAGGCTTACATGCCATTGGCGCTCCAGACGACGAGGTTCGTTCATTTACAAGATCGTCAGATAATAAAAGTATTGAAGCTCACGTTGTTTCTTATGATGGGAAGCAAGTTGTTTTAGCTGTGCAGGGCAAAAAGAACTACACGTTTGATTCTGCTATTTTCACAGAAGACGACCAACAGTATTTCCAAAAATGGGTTTATACAAGTAAAGGTATGCCAGCTCCTAATGAGCTAGATCCACGTATCAAGCCAAGTGCAACGTTTAGAGTCGAAATGCCGAATCTTGCTCAAACCTACACCAATAAGCCTGCAGGTTTTACAATTTCTCTCCCGCCAAACTATAGTTATCCCGAAGCAACACCACTTTTAGTATTTCTTAACGGGGGGACTGGGAGCGAAAGCCTTAAACAGGCTAAAACAATTGCTGGGTCTATGGGGTATATTCTAGTCTCGCTACCTTATACCTCTGAAATAGATAAAGATGGCCCCCTAGGAAATTCAGAAAAGAATATGGAGCTTATCGAGGCATACCACAGTGTCATGTTAGAAAGGCTTCGTAAATTAGTCCCAAATCTATCGCAGACGCATCGAGTAATTGTGGGGAGCAGTAATGGAGCACATATTATAGGCTCGGCAATAGCTATGGATTGGGACTGCTATTTAGATTACTTCAATGCATTTGCTCTTTGGGAAGGAGGTGGATCAATTTCTAGAAACTTCAAAGCGGCTCGAGGGAAGGAATATCAAGTTTGGGTTGGTTGGGGAGAAAAAAGTGAGTTTAAGGATTTCACTATTGGGGTAGCTGAAGCGATGGATGAGTCGAGAGTCAATGTTACGCAGCAGGCTGTAAAAACTGCAGGCCATGGCCTTAATAAAGAAGCAACTTTATTGATAAAAGAATGGTTGAAAAAAATTGCTGAACCTCACATGCAGGGTATAGGATCTTAAACTTTCCTATATGCTTAGCCCTACAATCATTTAAGACTTACAGCTTGAAAGGGATTATGCTTTAAATGAAAAATCATGATCCAAAATCCCTTATACTGTGTTATGTTCAAAACACTTGCGTTGATCCTCACTTCCACCAATATCCATGCAGCAACGCAAGTTTCAGCCCCTCACGCCAATCTTTCGTATATAGGAAAGGCTCTTATCAAAGAACAGAGCACACATACTTTCCAAGAGCTAGATAAGTTCCACCTGTCTGATATTCATTTGAATCAGGGCACACTTGCTCAGGCTCTCAGTGTTATTTACTCGGAATATAAAAAGACGTGTGTACTCACCAAACAGCAGCCCCTCAAGATTCAATACACAGGGGTAAGCACCAAGAGCAGAACGCTCAATGTAACACTCAGCGGAACATTTGCAGAGTTGAATAAACTCGTCGCAACCTATTACGGGTGTGAGCTCCAGTATACACCAGCTAGCAATACAATTGAGTCAAAATTCTTAGCTCCCGATAGCGCTATTACTCAAGCTGAGATAACGCTTCCACCTGATTGGGCTCAGATCTTGGAGTTGGCACCATTTGCGGAAGCAGGGGAGACAAAGGATGCCGAGGAAAATTCACTCAAAAAACTAACAGCTTTGCTGGATTTGGAAGAAGATACTCAGTATGCATATTCCTCAAAAAAGTGCACGCTGAGTGTCAGTGGTAGCCCTCTTTCGATTGCGAAGCTCCAAAAGATTTCCAGTATTTTGCAAAAGAGGAAGCCTAAACAAATACGGGTAGCCACGAAGTATGTTGGATTACCCAATACACTAGACGTACTTGCTGATACTCTAGTCGGAGACAAAATGCTATTTCTTAATGATGGGCAAACACAGATGATTATGCGCAGTATATGTCAAATTAAAGGGGCCAGCATAATGACTGCTCCGAGCACTATTTCCAGGAATCAAGAGCTTGCACAACTTGAAATTATAGATGAGTTCGAATCTGGAATAATTACCAAGAAAAAGCAATGGACTGGGTTGCGGATGCATCTCTACGGAGAACTCTGTGGTTTTGATATCACTTTAAATCGAGAAATATTTATCGGCCAACGTGAAGGGGTTCTGAAAAAGGTCCATTATTACGATTACAAGTATCTTAGCAGGACTAGGGATGGAAATACGACAGCACGCTATTCACACAGTCGCGATGGAGTTAATTATTACGTGTTCATGACCAGTAATATCATCGATGCCACAGGAAAGCGAGTGAAGGACCTAAACTAAAAAGTTGTAACGACCTTTAGAAAATCGAATATATCGATTGTTATGTTGCCTCTATTGACAGCATAGAGGATTGCTTTTCGAGCCCAGACGAACACACTGTCATATCCATGAAAAAGGTCGCTAAACACACTCTAACTATTCTATATCGCTGTATCGGCTATGGTTTGTTAGTCACGTTTGTTTCCATAGTCTCGATTGTTGTCTATGTGTTAGAGCAGCGAGCTGACCTTGATATTTGGCATGAGGTTGATCTTGATACTGAATACCGCGAGTCGATGGACTTGCAGGATTTTTCTGAATACCTCGCACTTGAAGATCGGCTTTTTGAGCAACTGGAAAAGGAGGTTTATGAGAAGACTCCTGCTGGCGACGCCACTTCGATTAATCGGTTCCACAAGGGGAGCATGATGGATCCCACGAGTATGACAACGAATTGGAACAGGACCTTTATCATGGAGCAAAATGAGCCAAGTGCTGGAGTCCTATTGCTCCATGGTCTCTCAGATTCACCCTATAGCCTTCGTCATTTTGCAGATAAATTCTATCAATCAGGTGCCAACGTTATAGGATTAAGGATTCCTGGTCACGGGACCGCTCCGTGTGGGCTAGTCGATGTGAAATGGAAGGACTGGGCTGCAGCTGTACGTCTCGCGGCAAAGCATTTGAAACAGGAGATTGGCGACAAACCGTTTTATCTGGTCGGATATTCGAATGGCGGTGCACTCTCGGTGATCTATTCCTTAGAATCGATCAATGAACCTGCACTCCCAATTCCCGACGGAATTATCCTGCTCTCACCCGAAATAGGAGTGAGTAAGGCTGCGTCCTTGGCTGTATGGCAAGGGCGAATGGGGCATTGGCTAGGTTTAGACAAGCTTGCTTGGAACTCTATCAAGCTAGAATACGACCCCTACAAGTATTCGTCATTCGCGGTCAATGCGGGTGATCAAGCTCACCGCATTACGCACGAAATTGAGAAACGTATTTCAAAAATGGAAGGTGATAGGGGACTTGGTGCCTTCCCACGCGTGCTCGCATTTCAGTCCGCAGTTGACGCCACGGTCACTGCGCCGACTCTGGTATCCCGCTTATTTTCGCGACTTCCCGAAAAAGGGCATGAACTCGTCCTTTTCGATATTAACCGACGAAAAGGGATTGAACATTTACTTACGAAAGATCCCGCCGCTGAGTTTACTCCTTTATTAAAAGGTTCTGAGCATTCCTTCGCGTTGAGTGTGGTGACTAATGCACGAGAAGAAAATGCTGTCTCATCTGAAGTGCTACTCAAGCATCGCGATGCGGGACAGTCAGAAATCACGAGTACTCCGATAGGGATTGACTGGCCACAAGATATTTTCTCGCTTTCTCACATTGCCCTCCCATTTCCAGAATCCGATCCGCTCTATGGCAGTGGAGGGAGTAAAAAGGCTGCCACTCTTGGGAATCGAGCCCTTCGAGGTGAGCGAGGCACCTTGCTCATCAGTCCAGGGGAGATGTTGCGTCAGAAGTGGAATCCTTTTTATCCGTGGATGGAAAAAAAGACGCTCGAATTTATGAAACTTTAGCTCTATGTCTATGAAAGTCCATGCGATCTTAGATTATGACCGCATTGCAGATCTCCAACTCCATTAGTTATTTTAATGAAAGCTTTTCGCAAACTCATCACGATCCCTCTCTTTTTACTCTCTGCATTAGTCGCAAGCAGTGAATTCTATACTCCGAAAGACGATCTGGAATCTCTTCAGAAAAATAAAAAAGAAGATGCTGCGCTACCAAACGTACTTTTGTTAGGCGATTCGATTTCAATTGGCTACACACCTACTGTGGTCGAACTATTGGATGGAAAAGCTAACGTGAGCCGCCCGACCAACAAAGCTAGAGTTAACTGTGGTGATACAGAGAGGGGACTCAAGGATCTCGATAAGTGGCTCGGCGATAAGAAGTGGGACGTGATCCATTTTAACTGGGGACTGCATGATTTATGCTACAGACACCCTGATGCTAAGGTGTACGGGAAGCGTGACAAAATCAACGGCACCGTTTCCGTGCCAGTTGAGAAGTATCAAGAGAATCTGGAACAGTTAGTTGAGCGTTTAGAGAAAACGGGAGCGATTTTGATTTGGGCGAGTACTACTCGAGTTCCCGAGGGTGAAGCTGGAAGGTTTGTGGGCGATGATGTGAAATATAATGCCGCAGCTAAGCAAGTGATGGATAAACATGAGGTGACTATCAATGACCTCCACGCGCTCACAGCGAGTTTCGGCCCCTCATTATTCTCGAAGCCAGGTGATGTTCATTTCTCTAAAGCTGGTTCTGAACAGCTGGCAGCTCAAGTGGCTTCCGAGATCTCTAAAGCTCTGGACAAATTAAATACGCCGAAGGAGTAAAGAGATCTGAAAGCTTATTTCACCGTTGTTGATTTCAGCTTATAAATTTCCTCCAGTCGGCGAGATGCGAGATATTCTTAGCACCATTTATGGGATCTTTTAGCACATAAGGCTCACAGATAAAACCTGGGTAGTCCTTACCATCTTTAAGTTTAACTTTCCCAATCCCTAATGGCGCAGGAATATTGGCGACAAAGGATCCAAATTTATCTGTAGGAATTAACCATACTTCTACTTCAATGGCGATGGCATCTTCATTGTCTTCAGCAAGTCTCAAAACACCTGGGCGAGGAGGGATGTTGTCACCGACTGGGGGCAAGGCAAAGAACTGATACAAAGGTGCAGTCTGCGTCTTTTTCCATAGCTTAGCATTACGTGTCGTGAGTTGCCAATTAAGTGCCAAACCTTCGAGATGCGCACCACATACGACGATTGGATTCCATCCAGCTGGAACCTCAGAGCAGTCATGTGAAATACAAGGGGCATCTTCCATGAATTTAGTGGCGAGGTCTAATAATTTTGCATCGTGGAATGCAGGCGCAAAAGCAGTCACACCAAATGGCATTTTATTTTTATAGAAACCTGCTGGGAACGCAGTGGCCGAAAAATCTAGCAGATTCATGAAGTTCGTATAATAGCCTAAGTTCGAATTGAGTTCGACGGGATTAGCTTCTACTTCTTCTCTGGTGTAACATGTGCCAATGGTCGGTGTAAGTATGAAGTCGACCCTTGCAATAGTCTCATCAGCAATTCGTTTGAGAGACTTTAACTTGTATTCAGCCTTAAAGGCATCTGCTGCTGTAAGGTTCTCCCCACCAGCAATGATAGACCGAGTGACTGGGTGCAAAATTTCAGGGTTCTTCTGTATAATATCTTCTATCGCGACATAACGTTCAGCTACCCATGGACCTTCATAAAGTAAGAGGGCAGCGTCGAGAAATGGAGAGAAATCTATGGTGTGCTTTTCGCCACCCATAGCTTCCAATTTCCTCACTGTATTAAAAAATAGCAACTCAGCCTCTTCGTTACCAAAAAAGTCCAACTGTGATGCATGGGGAACTCCAAAGCGAAAAGTGGATCCTAGCGCACCTAGTGGTGCAGCTTCGGGTAGCAGCTTATTCTCTACAGCATAAGGGTCTGCCGGGTCGAACTTCGATGCCACATCATAGACTTTTTGTGCGTCTACAGCGTTGTTGGCAAATATCGACACACAGTCTAGAGACTTACAAGCAGGAATGACCCCAGTGCAGCTCAATAGTCCTTTAGTTGGTTTATGGCCTACAATATTATTCAATGATGCAGGAACTCTGCCGGAGCCAGCTGTGTCAGTACCTAAGGAAAAACTCACTAAACCTTTTGCGACAGCAATAGCGGACCCTGAACTAGAACCTCCGGGGATATACTCAGGTACACAGGCGTTTTCAGGCACTCCGTAGGGAGAACGAACACCGACGAGGCCAGTGGCAAACTGGTCGAGGTTTGTTTTACCTATGGGAATCGCGCCGGCGGCAATGAGTTGCTCTACCACAAACGCAGATTCTTTTGCGAAGTATTTGAAATCAGGACAGGCAGCGGTAGTTGGTGCATCAGCTAGGTCAATGTTGTCTTTGATCGCAAAGGGTACTCCATACAGTGGTAAATCAGCTGGATCTTTCGTTTCTAGTTCTCTTGCATAATCGAGTAATTCTGACTCCGAAAGAAGATGAATCCAGACAGCAGATGGTTCGAGAGCTGTTAGCTTTGCATGCAGTAGTTTAACTAGCGATGAAGGTGTGAGTTCCCCGGCTTGGTAGGCTGTGGACAGTGAAGAGATTGTTAGGTCGGGCAGGGTGGTCATTGAAAGAATGCGTTAGTAATTTTTGAAAAATCGCGTAGTTAGTTTTGGATTGAGGCAAGTATGTCTCCAGCTTTCACTGAGGCTCCTTCTTCTGAAAAGATACCTGTTACTCTGCCTTTACAGGGGGCGGTGACGGGGAACTCCGTTTTCATGCTTTCAATGATCATGAGTGTTTCATCTTCTTCTACTTCAGAACCTTCTTTTACGAGAACCTTCCATAAACTACCAACGATAGGGGCGTAGACTGCTTCGTCAGAATCTGGGATCTCGATAGTGTCTTTCTCAGTCATAAGCTCAGAGTCTACTGCAGAGAAGTTCATCGCTCCGGTGCGTTTCCAGTCGAGCCTCTCTTGTTCAAATGCTTCTTGTTGGACTGATCTGAACTGTTGGATGTCATCCTCATTTGTTTTGAGGAAGTCATGATAGTCGGAAACTTTAAATGTGGTTTCCTCTATCTTCACCTTGTACTGTCCTGTGAGAAACTGCTCACGCATTTCTAGCAATTCAGATTCAGAGACGGGGTGCCATTTAATCTGATCAAAAAAGCGCAGTAACCAAGGCTGCAAGAATTGCTCTGTCTTGTGGTAACGATTCCAAATCGGCAATGTGCGACCAACGAACTGGTACCCACCGGGGCCTTCCATACCGTAGATGCACATATATGCACCGCCGATACCTACCGCATTTTCAGGTGTCCACGTCCTCGCTGGGTTGTACTTAGTCGTGACTAATCGATGCCTTGGATCTAGCGGAGTGGCTACAGGTGCGCCGAGATAAACATCTCCGAGACCTAGGACAAAATAGTTTGCATCAAAGACGATTTTTTTCACATCCTCGATCGAGTTTAGACCGTTGATTCGTCTGATGAATTCGATGTTTGATGGGCACCATGGAGCATCGGATCGGACGATCTGCATATATTTTTCAATCGCGAGTTGGGTGCTAGGATCATCCCATGAGAGGGGAAGGTGGACAATTCTGCTAGGGAATTCCATTTCGCTCACTGGAGGCAGAGCTGTCTCCTTTTTAGCGATTTCATCAAAGACATCATTGAGGCTGACAATGAGTGGATCGAATTGGACTTGGAGTGAACGAATCCCTGGAACTAATTCTAACAAACCATCAAAAGGTGAATCACTCAGTGCTTGGTAGAGTGCTTGAGCTCGAAACCTTAAATCAAGATCGAGCTCCATTTCACCAAACTCGATTAACACAACTCCATCACCACTTTGGCGGTAGGTAGTTTGTGGACAGTCTACTGAATTGCTCTGCTTGATGATAGGATTTGTTAGAGGTTCAGAAGGCTGAGTTGTGGTGAAAGGCTGTTTGATGCTTGCAGTAACATCCTCCATTATTGAGCACAGCTGTTGCTCTTGTGCTGCTAATAATTGTTCTGCTGTAGTATTTGAGATGTTGATAAAACGAATTTTATCTCCTGCTTTAAGTTGGCCAATTTTCCAGAGGTCAGCCTTTGCTACTACTGCTGGGCAGACGAAACCACCGAGACTTGGGCCGTCGGGGCCGAGGATGATTGGCATATCACCGGTGAAATCGATCGAGCCTATTGTGTAGGCATTGTCATGAATATTCGATGGATGAAGTCCAGCTTCGCCACCGTCTGAACGAGCCCATTCAGGTTTGGGACCAATGAGTCGAATCCCAGTTCTATCAGAGTTGTAGTGCACCTCCCAGTCGCTTGAAAAGAAGCTATCAATGTCGGACTGTGTAAAGAATTCGGGTGCGGCATGTGGCCCATAAATCACATGGATTTGCCATTCATTGGATAGCGTTGGGAATTGGGTTTTATCGACAAGAGCATGACTGGTCGTTTTTTCAGTCGGCTTAATTTGAAGAATGTCACCAGTTTGCAATGGACGGCCAGCGTGTCCACCAAACTTCCCGAGACGGAAGGTGGATTTACTGCCTAGATAGTCAGCAGCATCAAGCCCGCCTTGGAATGCTAGATAGCAACGCTGTCCAGCACCTTGCGATAGGCCTAGCTTGAGTACGTCTCCTTGCTTCACTTCGAGGATCGTGTTGGTGAATACATTCTGCCCATTGAGATGAGGCGACATATCAGCACCCGCTATGCAAATTGTGGTATCGCAGCCGAAGCGCAAAGTGGCACCTTTCACTGAGCATTCTAGTCCCGCTTCGGTAGGGGAATTTCCTAATAGGATATTAGCTAAGCGGAAATTGAGTGAATCAAATGGTCCTGAGGGGGGTACACCCACATCCCACATACCTATGCGACCGGGGTAATCTTGGATTGTTGTTTCGAGACCAGGTTGGAGGATTTCTATACGTCTATCTTCATAGGTGAAGTCATTCAGAAAACGGGTGTGTACTATACCCTTGATGAATGCTTCGGATTGGAGCGTAGCTTGTAAAAAACGTAAATTGGACTCGATGCCGAAGATCTCAGTCTCCGTGACGGCGCCTAATAATGCCTTGCGAGCTTCTTCTCTATTGTCTTTATAGACAATGATCTTGGCGAGCATAGGGTCATAGAATGGTGAGACTTCTGTGCCTGAAGTTAACCAAGTGTCGCAGCGAGCATCTTTCGGAGCAACGAAGAGATTTATGAATCCTGTGCTAGGTTGAAAATCCTTTTTAGGATCTTCTGCGTAGACTCGCACCTGCATAGCGTGACCCGACGGTTTAAGATGCAATGATGAAAGCGGTGGCATGTCGTCAAAACCTAGCTTCACCATCCATTCAACAAGATCGATACCCCATACTTCCTCCGTGACGCCGTGCTCGACTTGCAGACGCGCATTTACTTCTAGGAAGTAAAAGGTCCGATCAATGTCATCCCAAAGAAATTCCACGGTTCCAGCTGAGCGATAGCGCACGGATTTCGCTATCTGAGAAGCCGCGTCAAATAATGCTGCACGTTCATCGTCACTGAGACCTGGAGCAGGAGCTTCTTCAATGACTTTTTGGTTGCGTCGTTGAGTTGAACAGTCGCGTTCACCGAGCGTAAGAATATTTCCTTCACCATCACCAAAGACCTGAACTTCAATGTGTCTCGCACGCTCAATATATTTTTCTATGAAGACGCTGGAATCAGAGAAGTTAGAATCGGATAGACGTACGACTTGAGCGAATTTTTCAGCAACCTCATGCGAATCATAGGCAACTTGCATACCAATTCCACCACCACCAGCAGAGGATTTAATGATGACTGGATAACCAATTCGCTCTGCAACAGAAATAGCCTCCTCGTCAGTGAATAAAAGATCACTACCTTCCAATAATGGCACACCGTGTTTGCGTGCGATGTCTCTACATAGGTGCTTAAGACCACAAGTTTCCAGTTGATCAGGAGTCGGACCTAGGAATTCGATGCCATGATCAATACATTGTTGAGCGAAACTAGCATTTTCACTTAAAAATCCATATCCGGGGTGGATGGCATCCACTTGAAGTTTGACAGCTTCTTTAATGATATGCTCGGCATTGAGATATGTTTGTTGAGGGGCGTTACCCGGAAGATGGATTGCTTCGTCGGCCTCGAGCACGTGAGGGGAGTGCTTGTCAGCATCTGAATAGAGAGCTACGGAGCGGATTCCAAGTTTGCGAAGCGTGCGTTGGATTCTACAGCTAATGGCACCACGGTTGGCGATGAGAACTTTCTTTTGCATGGTTTATTCCCAGATGAAAACTTCAACAGGTGTTGGGTTGTATGCGTTACAAGGATTGTTGAGTTGCGGGCAGTTAGAAATGAGGGCGATCACATCCTTCTCTGCCACCATTTCGACGTATCGACCAGGAGCTGAGATTCCATCAGCAAAGCTAAGTTTCCCTTCAGAAGTGACAGGCACATTCATGAAGAAGTTGATATTGCACGTGATGTCGCGCTTGCCCATCTCGTGTCCCCAGCCATTGAGACCGCAAATAAAACTATCACGACATGCGTGCATGTGCTCTTTTTCAAATGCATAGCGCATGACGTTAGACTCACGGGAACAAGCACCGCCAAGAGTATCGTGCCGGCCACAGGTGTCTGCAGTGACCTTGAGAAGCGCATTTCCTTGATTACTGTATAGTATAGTCCCCGCTGTGATATAGAGGTTTTTCTGACGTTGAATCGTGTCGCTTGCACTGTATCTGTCAGAGGTGTCTTTCGCGCAGTAAAAGAGCGTGTCTGCAGCTTGATTTCCTTCTAGATCAAGAATGCGAAAGGTTTGTCCCTTCTTGATTTTATGCATCCAGTGATCTCCGGCTAGGATGACTTTTCTGTAAAATGCCTTATTTATATCTTTGTTAGATTCGATCATTTGAATGCCTAGGTTAGGAGTTTAGCAGGTAGTAGTTCTCAGTATTCTTAAAAGCCCGTATATTTTCGGGGCGTGAGTTTTTACAAGCATCGTCATCAGCCACAGGATCAGCATTGAAGACTTCTAATGAAACTTTCTTTGCCTGATAGTTTGATGAATTATCTAAAGGGTGAGGGCAGCTGTTGAGTACGACTAAGGTATCCATTTCAAAGCGCAGCTCGATGTAATCCCCAGCTTTTGAGTTTCCCTCGACGAAGTTGAGGTTTCCTAATTCATCAGGAGTGACTTTGCTGAATAGATTGATGTTGGGTACCATATCTCTGATGCCGAGCCCCCATTTACTTAGCTCGATGAGGAAGTTCTCATGACCGTCACGGTAAAAGTCATTGCCTGCTTCTTGGTAGGTTTTTACGCCATACTTTTCCTCTATTAATTGTTGGTTAGAACAACCACAGACAGTGTCGTGCCAACCCACTGTATCAGCTGTAATACTTGCTAAAATGTGTCCCATGTCTGAGTGTAAACAGTAGGGATGAGTGAGGTAGAAAATGTACTGACCTTTTAGTGTGTCAGGCATGTTGTAGCGCTCTAACATTTGATCCGCGTTGTAGAGCAGTACTCCGACATTTGCGCCTCCTTCTAGATCTGTTATCCGCAGGGTTTTGCCGCGTTTGATACGTTGTGACCACATGCCAGAAGGCTGTAGTGTCCATTGGTAAAGTGCTGATTTTGACATGGTTTTAAATACTTGATGAATTATTTGAACGTGGGTGGATCGGGGGCATAATGATTGAGGTGAGTGCCAAGTTGCCGGTACGTACACCTTTGCAGGACGTGAGACGGTCACATATGGCTCGCAATTTTGAAGCAGGTCCTTGAACCAAAAGTACTTCCATTGTGTTGTCGTCTTCTAATAGGACATGTTGCGAGCTGATTACTTCATCAATGTATTCTCGCTGGATTTTAGAAATATTCTCCAAGAGACCTATACGAGACTCATCGTAGACCAAGGTGATCGTGCCCGCGACGGTGTCGTCTCCATAGTGGTTACAACTAGCAATCAGGCTTTGATTAATCATTTCGGATATTGCCTGCGACCGACTTTGAAACCCTTTTGTTTGAGTGTACTTATCAAGATCTTGGTAGACCTCTGGACTGAGGGACACACTAATGCGTTTGACCTTTTCTTTCTTTAGCTTCTTCCGTTCCATAATTTGGTTATTCAACTTCATCTCCTTTCTTCGTCATTTTGAAAACAGGGGCTTGTTCTTCATCCATCCGTGGGTGGATAAGTTTTTCTAAACGTTTCTTTACCGCTAAGAATTCTGGTTGCAGGAATTGATCTAAGGAGCGAGGGCGTGCGACTGGGTTTTCGATCAATTCAGCAATTCTTCCCGGGTTAGGTTCGAGCACTAAAATCCTATCCGAAAGGTAAACGGCTTCATCTAGATCATGGGTGATGAAGATGATAGTGATGTCGACCTTGCTCCAAATCTGAAGGAGAAGGCTTTGCATTTGCGCTCTCGATTGAGCATCAAGTGCACCAAATGGTTCATCCATGAGCAAGATTCGAGGTTTATTGGCGAGGGCTCGAGCGATTGCGACTCTCTGTTTCATACCACCTGAAAGTTGGTGAGGGTAAGAATCGGCAAAGCGTTCTAAACCAACAAAAGAAAGCCATTGAAGGGCTTCAGATTCAGTTTCCGCGCCCTTACCGACAGTCATTTCTAATCCAAACATCACATTTTGTTTGGCCGTAAGCCACGGGAAGAGAGTGTAGCTCTGAAACACCATGCCTCGGTCTGGCCCAGCCCCGTGGATTTCGTTCCCTTGAAGTTTCGCCACGCCGGAGCTCGGGGTTTCGAAACCAGCGAGGATACGCATCAACGTGGATTTCCCACAACCTGAGGCTCCCAAGACAATGAGAAATTCCCGATTGTGCACTTCAAGGTTGATGTCTCTTAGTGACTCTACATCTTTTTTGCCGCGAAATACTTTTCCTAATCCCTCAACAGAAAGCTCGATGGGGCGTTGCTTAAGTTTGTCGAAGCGTTGTTTAACATCTGCTGATTGGAGACGGTAATCGGGAAGTTTAATGGTGTTCATATCGAGAAATGGAGATTGGATTAAGAGCTGTTATTTTTCGTTTGATTGCCAAGGGAACAACTTAGTTTTGAGGTAGGCTAAAATTTGATCAGTAATGAAACCTGTGATTCCAATTAAGATGATGACTGGGTAGACGCGATCAAAATTCCTTCTAACGCCTTGAGTGTCGATAACTTCCGTGAGCCCTGTTTTAACACCAATGAGTTCTGCAATGACTAGCCATGTCCATGCCCAGCCTAGGGCGATGCGAAGATCGTTGTAGATAGATGGGAGACTTGCAGGAACGACAACACGAGTGAGCAGCCCTTTGTTCTTAGCACCTAATGTCTGTGCAGCTTCTAACAAGGGAAGATCCACCATGCGTACTGTTTTTGTGAGCATTAACAGCAGATGAGGAAAGGTTCCAATGAAGATAAGAGCTACTTTAGGAGATTGGTGTGCACCTAGAATAGCGACTAAGAGAGTTCCGAAGGCCGGCGCTGGCATATAGCGGAAGAAGTCCCAGAATGGTTCAAAAAGTTTGGCGAAGACATCATAGGTGCCGGCGATCACGCCAAGCGGAATTGCAATCAAAGCAGCCATCAGAAAACCTAACAGTACTGTTTGTAGAGAAGTGAGATAACGGTCGAACATGCTTGGCTTATCACCAGTAGGCTCAGCCTCCCAATCGCGGATCCCTGTTTCTAATACCTCATGTGGAGCTGGTAAGAATACTGGATTTGCAGGTCTCCCTTGAGGAAGTAGATTCAGTAAAGGTTGCTTAGGGAACTTACTTTTCTCGTAAGTAGGAGAGTAAGAGGAGAGAATAGCCCAGTTCTGTTTGATAATCTCAATATTTTCCTGAGTAAGTGGCCTTTTTCCTAGGATAGATGGATCGGCAGCAACTTTACCCCAAGCTTCATAAATCAAGTCGTCTGAATCAGACTGCTCGTCAGAAATAAGCCCATTTTTCACTAGAATATCTGAGAGGCGTCGTACTATTTTGAGGTTTTCTCTTTTTGAACCACCTGTTTCTCCAGCGGCCCGTTCATCAAGAATTAGCTGATTCTGTTCCTTGGTGATTGCAACAAGATCAGGTAAATAATCTTTGCGCACATGATCACCTGCAGTGTAGACCGTGGATCCAAAGACTCCACCAAGATCTAACTTAACATCAGGATGCCAAATGAAAGGAGTGTAGCTTACAATGCACCATATAAGTAGTGGCAGGATAAATGAGAGGGCACTCAGCGATGCTGCGCGACGCTTGTTCAGGGGCTTGGCAATTCTAAACCAAGCTTCTGTCCGCTTGTGCTTAGTTGTATTCGCAGCACTCATAATAATATTATTTAATCAATTGGTAATACTTTCATTTTTACAAAAAAGGCCTCTGTCGCCGAGGGGAACGATGAGGCCTCTCAGTATGGAAAATTATTTTTTGAGAGCTTTCGTTAGGGAAGGATCGAGGTAGTTTTCGATTTCTAAAGGCTTCTCGTACACTTCGAACTTCACATTGAAGCTATCGACAAATTTGGTTGATCCGTAGACCGACTCTAAACCTTCGCTTTTTTCCCATTTAGCGAGTGCTTCATCAAGACTGAGGATATAAGTACCCTTAAAGAATGGTTCGTATTCCTCTGGTTTGACATCTACGCGTGCCGCAAGGATTTTCAGCGCTTCATCCATGTTATCTTCATCATGGAGATAATCCACGACTTGATACCAAACTTTGACCACTTTGGCCCATTCATCTTTTCGGGTAGCAAGACTTTCTGCATCAACACTAAGTAGGTCATAGATGATACCAGGTGCGTTCTTAGATGTGTATACAGCAGTGGAGCCATTTACTGCTTTGAGAGCGTTACCGGAGTTAGGTTGCCATGCACCAATCGCATCTACGGCACCAGACTTGAGAACTTCCGCAGTCTTATCAGTCGGTGTATTTACGATTTCTACATCATCAGGCTCGAGACCGTTGTCCTCCAGAGCTTTAAGTAAGAGTAAGTGGCAGACAAATCCTTCTTCAACACCCACTTTTTTTCCTTTGAGCTCCTTCACTGATGTGATGCCAGGCTTAGCAACGATCATGTCATTGCCGTTAGAATAATCGTTAATGATAATACCGACTGATGGCTTACCTGTCGCGCCAGTAACCAAGGCGTCACCATTGGTCATACACACTGCATCTACTTTACCTGCCGCATATGCATCCATTGATGCTACATAATCAAACCAGAGAAATTCAACGTCGACTCCGGCTTTTTCAAACCATCCTTTTTCGATAGCAATTTCCCAGGCCACCCAACCAGGCCAGTCTGAGTATGCAATTTTTAAGGCTTCGGCTTGACCGAAGGTGGTCGATGCGAGGAGGGCGAGCGTGGCAAGTGATTTCTTAAAGTTAGAAATGAGTTTCATGGTGTGGGTATTATTTAACGCGAGTTTATTAATACTGACCTTCACATCATTTTACTGACGTATCCAAATGAGATCAGTTAATGAGTACAAAAGCATTGACCGTGCCAAATGCGCTTTTGAATCACTCCCAAGATGCATGAATTCAATTAATAACTTCGGAACCGTATTAATGGTGCCCGTACTAAAAAAGTCAGACGATTAGTCTAAAGTCATGGCCTGAATCGACTTCGATAGCTCCAGTGCCATGATCAATGAGTAAGTAGCCATTCTTGCTTAAGCCTTTTCCTATACCTCGAAAAACCTTTGAGTCCATAGTGTATTGGAGCTCTCGATTATAAAACAAGTCTAGGGGAGCAATACCCTCTATGATACTTTGATAGTGATGCTGGCATAGGCTCACTTTCTGAACGAGTTGATTCAAGATAGTTGAAAGTAGCTCTTCGCGAGAAATTTCATAATCGAGCTGGGAAAATATTGAGGTTGCAGTCTCGAGTACAGGTGTCGAATTTACGTTGATACCAATTCCGATCAGCGTAAATCCTTTGATTTGCTCAATGAGAATTCCAGCCACTTTGAGTCCATCTATATAGATGTCGTTTGGAAATTTCACCTGTGGCATGAGCTTGTATGACTGCATTACATTGGCCAGTGCCAGCGCCACACTTGTAGCTACTTTATGCACCTCGGATAGCGGGAGCTCGGTCTCGATTACAGCTGTCATTAGTAGATCTTTTCCTGCTTCACTCTCCCATGAGTTTGCACGTCTACCGCGTCCGCTTGACTGTTGCTCCGCTAGGAATACGCATGGGGAGGATGGGGGATTTTTTAATATATACTCCTTGGCTTGCTGGTTGGTCGAATCTGTTTCCTCAAAATAGTGAAGCTCCCAATTTTTTTCAGTGGATCGAAACTGGCTGGCTGAAAAGAGAGAGTGCATGATATGGGTGTCTAGTTATAGGCTTGAATATATTAGCTAGAGACTGAGCTCACCGTTAACAAACAAAAAGGCCGCCCAATTGAATGGACGGCCTTTCAAAAAATCTTCTAACTAAAAATTAAGCTTCGAGAGCTGCTTTCTTAGCCTTCTTGATGATGTCACGAACTGTGTCAGAAGGTTGCGCTCCATTAGCGATCCAGGCGTCAGCCTTTTCAATGTCGATAGTGAAGTTAGTACCTTCTTGCATCGGGTTGTACGCTCCGATTTGCTCGATGTAACGGCCATCACGACGCTTGCGGCTGTCAACGGCTACGATCTTGTAGTAAGGACGATCTTTCGTGCCTTGGCGATTTAGTCTTAGTGCTACCATAATAATAAATGTTTATTTGATAAACGCTTTCCCAGAGAGTCCAGGTCGGCGGGTGCGCGAAACTTGCACAGAAGTGGGTGCTTTGCCAAGTTAAATCTGATGAAATTGCTTGATAATCATATACTCTAGGCGAAAAAAGCGGGATTTCTCACCGATTGTTGGTTGCTGAAATAAGATTTACTGTTAAGAAGTCGCTCCGCCCAGAAATTTTCCACACTTTTACTGAACTAAAACAAAGCCATGTTTGTCGATAATATCCGAGTATACTGTAAAGCCGGTGACGGTGGTAACGGAGTCGTGCACTTTCGCCGTGAAAAATACCTTCCTAAGGGTGGCCCTGATGGTGGTGACGGTGGTGACGGTGGTGATATCATCATCGAGTGTAGTCCCAATACCGACAATCTACGTGAGTTTTTCTACGACCCTAAGCTGGTTGCTAAAGGTGGAGCACACGGCGCAGGGGCACGTAAGCATGGTAAAAATGGCAAAAAGGTAATCGCTCGGGTTCCTCCTGGGACCGTGATTTACAAAAGCCCAGCGCTTTCTATTAAGGATGCTGTGGAGATGGAGCGCGAGGAGGGGATCGATCTCGAACCTGTGGCCGATCTTACCACTCCCGGTGAAACATTTGTGCTATGTAGGGGAGGAACTGGCGGAAAGGGGAACTGGCATTATAAGTCATCGACTAACCGCGCACCAGAAGAGCACACGCTCGGAACCGAAGGTGATGAGGGAGTCTACTATTTTGAATTACGTCGAATTGCCGACGCTGGAATGGTGGGATTCCCTAATGCAGGGAAATCCACATTGGTGGGCAAACTTTCAGCAGCTGCACCAAAGGTTGGCAACTACCCATTTACCACACTTCAACCAACTGTCGGTGTAGTCGAGTTCCCTGGTTTCCGTCGCTGCACTGTGGCTGACATCCCCGGACTCATTGAAGGAGCCCACGAGAACCGCGGCTTAGGTCACGAATTTTTACGTCATATCACACGTTGTCATCTATTACTTTTCGTAGTCGACATGGCTGGTTTCGATGGTCGAGACCCAATCGAAGATCTTCAAACCTTACGTACAGAAGTGAAAATGTACGATGAGGAACTAGCGAAGTTCCCATGGATTGTAGTAGCTAATAAAATGGATCTTGAGGGGGCTGAGGAAAATCTTGCGGATTTCAAGATGCGCTTCCCTAAGGTGAAAATCATTCCAGTTTCGGCTGAAAAGGAAGAAGGTCTAGATGAGCTACGTGAACATCTCAACGAGAATGTGGCGTATCATCTACACGGCACTAATCATCAAGACGGGTTAGATGACGAATTGGAAGAAAGTGAATCTAACTAGCGTCTATCATTCTGTAAATTAGCCAGTTGAGTGTCATTTTCATGAACTTTAAGTAGTTTTATTTATGGCGAAATTTGAGCGTGTATTCGTGTATGGCTCTTTGAGAAAAGGGGCTTCGAATGCACATCGTATGGCAAAAGCGAACTTCCTTTGTAAGGCAATGGTTGCTGGTGAACTTTATCAAGTGAGCTGGTATCCAGGTTTGGTGCTTAATGGGGCATCACCGGTGATTGGTGAAGTGTATGAAGTACCTCGTAAGCTGATGGATGATCTCGATGCGTACGAAGGCTCCGAGTATCGGCGTCTTCGCAGAATGGTTACTGATTCAGGCGGTGCGCAGCATGAAGTCTGGATTTATGAATTTATCGCAGACGCAAAAAACCTCCAAAAAATCCCGAGTGGAGATTGGATGGAGGTTGAGAAGGGGCTTTGAGTGAATGCTCAGCGCGTCGGCAATCCTACATGCTTATTCACGAGTGTAATCTTGTGAGGGTCGTAGGTATCTTTGGGAGAAAATAGCCAACCTGGTTGGCGGTCTAGCACTTGATATCCTGATGCTTTAAACTCAGGGAGAAAGAGATTGCTCGCAGGATCGTACACTTTGCGTCCTGTGTAGGAGCCGGTGATTTTATAATCATAGTTTTGATCGTAACCATGGCGAGCATTTGATGGGCCGCTTTCAGGGAGTCTATCTGGCTGGGGCCGTACGGATTCATTCATCATCACCAGCTTTGCCTCCGACCAAGGCTGACGAGGTTTTCGTACATATCCCCAAAAACGAGTTTTCGAGACGAAGTAACGTCTGCCGTAATAAAAGTCTCCAGTGGGTTCCGTGAGGATTTCAAGCTGGCGTTGCTCGGGGCTAATGTCACGACCGCCGAGGCTGCCGCTAGATCCTGAGCTCGCCGACGTGCTTGCGCAGTTAGTTAGACCTACGCTCATGAAAACAGACGAGACAACTACGAGAGCCTTTGCTGAAAGTGAATGCATCCCCACATCCTTTACGGATACTCAGGCGCGTCAAGTTCAAGCAGGGCTCCACGCTACACTTTTAAATTCCGCATTACATACATTGTGTTAAGTTATTAGAAGTGGGTAATATGGAGGTTCTGCTCGGATTATGAAGCTTTGGTGCTTTTGTTGGCTTAAAATGTTTTTGTGAGTCACTGAAGGCTTGCTTGCATGAGCGTGCAGATTTATTGAATTTGCGTACACGCAACCGGCGTCTTCTCCAACCCAACTTCATTCTACACGTGCCACTCAACGATATACGAAAAAAAATCGATGCGATTGATTCTCAGCTCATTCAAATACTGAACGAGCAAGCTAACAATCCTAGTGATCACGCTGCGTTCGTAGAATCAGAAGTACGCTCCAAGCTCAACAGCATCAGTGATGGCCGCATACCTGAAGATTCGATATTCTTTATTTACCGTGAAATTATTTCAGCGGGTTTAGGCATCACTAACGAATCGAAACTGAGCAAGCTTGTCCAGCTGCTCAATGATCGCGCCGACTGTGTGCACATCGTTGGCGAAATTAAGAAAAAAGAAGGTTTACAGATTTACGCTCCTGAGCGTGAAGAATCCTTATTGCGGAAACTCTCTTCCATGAGTGACGGCGTCATTTCTGAAAAATCAATCAGAGCTATTTATCGTGAAATCATGTCAGCAGCGCTCGCTCTTGAAGACGATTTAAAGATTGCCTATCTAGGACCTGAAGGCACGTGGACGCATCAAGCTGCTATCTCTAAATTTGGTCACAGTGTGGAGTATTTACCACAGGCCAATTTCTCTGACGTTTTCGAATGCGTGAACCACGGTGATGCAAGTTACGGTGTGGTGCCGATAGAAAACTCTACGGAAGGCGCCGTTTCTCACACGCTTGATTTATTTGTCGACTCTCCATTGAAAATTTGCGCTCAGATTCTTATGCGGATCGAAAATGGTTTGATGGCTGACATTGATCGCGACGCTATTAAAACTCTCTACTCGCACCCGCAGGTATTCGGTCAATGCAAGAACTGGATCCTTGAGAACTTGCCACATGCTGATCAAGTTGAAGTTTCTTCCACGACTAAAGCGGCATGTATCGCTAAGGAAAAAGCTGGTGAAGGAGCTGCAGCAATGGGCGGCCCGCTCGCTGCTGAAATGTACGGCTTAACGATGTTAGAGTCGGGGGTTCAGGATAATTCGAACAACACGACTCGCTTCTTGGTGATCGGTGAAAAAACTTGCCCACCTACTGGCGACGACCGCACTTCCCTGCTCTTTTCAGTAAAAGATGAACCAGGTTCCTTAGTTAAAGCGCTGCAAACTTTTGAGGCTCAGTCGATCAACATGTCAAAAATCGAGTCACGCCCATCGAAGCAACGCGAATGGGAATACTATTTCTACGTCGATGTCTCCGCTCACGCTGAGGATGTCAATGTCGTCAAGGCTCTGGAAGAACTTAAGAAACATTGCTCAATGATTAAAATTCTAGGCAGCTATCAAGATATAAAAATTTCAAACACAACTAACTAATACTTATGCACTCCTTCGAATATAAAAATGGATCTCTCTACTGTGAAGATGTTGACTTGCAGAAAGTGGCAGAGGAATTTGGCACTCCAACATACGTTTACAGCGCAGAAACACTTCGCAACAACTATACGCGTCTAGATCAGGCTCTAGCTGAGCTCGACCACGGAATCGAGTACGCAGTAAAAGCTAACTCTAACCTTTCTGTTCTTAAACTTCTCGCTGACCTTGGTTCCGGTTTTGACATTGTATCAGCTGGTGAGCTCAAGCGCGTGATCGCAGCTGGAGGCGATGCTGGAAAATGTACATTTGCAGGTGTTGGTAAGACTCGTGCTGAAATCGAATACGCAATCGAACAAGGCATTTACTGCTTCAATGCTGAATCTGAAGCTGAAGTGGCTTTCATCGATAAAGTAGCTGGTGACCTTGGTAAGAAAGCGCCTGTGGCAATTCGCGTGAACCCGAATGTAGACGCGAAAACGCACAAGTATATTTCCACTGGTAAATCTGAGAATAAGTTCGGTGTCGATTTCGAATACATTGAAGATGCCTATGATCGCGCATCCAAACTTGAAAACATCACACTCCGCGGATTGCAGATGCACATTGGTTCACAACTTACAGATGTGAAGCCATTCATTGAAGCGGCAGAAAAAGTGGCACCACTCGCTGCTAAATTGAAAGAGCTTTACGGGATCGAGTTCTTCTCTATCGGTGGAGGGGTAGGCATTGTCTATTCCCCTGCCCTCGCATCGGGTTCTCAAGACTGGTGGGATAGTCACACAGAAGAAGCTCGCCCACTAACTCCTGAGAAATACGCTGATGGCGTGATTCCGTTTCTCAAAGATTTAGGGCTTAAAATCTTAGTTGAACCAGGTCGTTACATCGCTGGTAACGCTGGCGTGATGCTTACTGAATGTCTTTACGAAAAGAAAGGTTCGGCCAAGACATTCAAGGTGGTGGATGCCGGCATGAATGATCTCATTCGTCCAGCTCTTTACGAGGGTCACCATGAGATCTTGCCCGTCGCCGAGCCCACAAAAGAAACTCCACACATCACTATGGACGTGGTAGGTCCGATCTGTGAAACTGGCGATTTCTTCTGCCAAAACCGCGATCTCCCGGATTTCGCGGAAGGTGAATTTGTGGCCTTGCTCAGCTCTGGTGCCTACGGATTCGTAATGGCGTCTAACTACAATACGCGCGGACTTCCTGCAGAAGTGTTGATCGATGGCACATCGACAAAAGTGATTCGTCCACGCCAAACTGTAGACGACATTCTCGCTACTGAGATTGCTAGTCTTTAAGCACTAACTTCAAAAAGGTTCCTGGAATAAGTCGTGCCCATGGCACGGCTTGCACAGAACTCACTAAAGCTTCCTCCTCTGTTAAACGCGGTAGAGGTCTAGACTTTTCTATGCGGCTCACCATTAGGTGGGCCGCTTCTTTTTCCACTGACATACTGAGCCAGAGCATGACAGTGCTTAATCCTAGACTGAAGGCTAATAGGCAGATGCCAATTATGAGAGGAAGCTTCCCTAAGAGACAACTAAAGCTGATGATTAAAATGATGAAAAGTGGCGCCGTGTGACCGAGTTTGAGCATTTTAAGTCTCCAACCGATTGGTCCGCTATGATTTTCGTGAAGTAAGATAAGCCCGAGATTGACGATCGCTCGAGCGTGGTGCGACGCGAGTTGACTCTCCTCATAATGCGCTGGAAGTTGAAGGGTCTTTTTTTGGGGATGAATCGCGCCCCTCTTGCCGCTGAAGGTGATGATGACATCTTTTCGGCCTAAATCGCATGAGAGCTTTTTAAGTATTTCTCTGACAGATGCACTGACTTTTTGTTCATTTAAAAGAATGCGGAGCCCAAATATATTGGCGAAAACGCCTCCAATGATGAAAGGGATCAAGGAGGCTAGAATCAATAATCTCCACATAGGAATTAATTTTTAATCAAACTCGCTGGAAGCGGGCTATGCTCGAAGCGTGCATGTTGGTGAGTGAGATCCCAGAACATAGAGGAAATGACAGCGTATTGATGCTGTGAACTCGACATTCGTTTGTGCTCCCCAGCTTTTGTGGTCAAAGAGTTGAGTGCTTTATGACTCGTATGTATCGCAGATTCTCTATCGCCCATGGCAAAATATACTTCAGCTAATGTGTCTAGGTAAGCTGGCTGATCGGGCTGAATACGCAAGGCGATTTCTGAATGGCGTTTGGACGCATCTAACTTAGCAACGGATCTTGAGCCGAGCCAAGCGATGGTGTTGTGCGTATTGTGTGCCTTTGGGTAGCGCTGAATTTCCTCTTCTAATTTTTGCCAAGAAAGCTCGAACCATTCATTGCGTTCTTTTTTTAGATCAACTTGTAGCAGACTAGGGAAAAAGTGATTAGCGAGAAGACCATCGCCTACTAACGAATTATGCGCATAATTTAAAAACTCTATCCCTTGCTGACGTCTACCATTTTCTAACAATGCCATCCCGTAGGTGAAGTTCGCATTAAATCCAAGGCGTAGCGGCTGGACCGCTGAAGTTAATGGATGAGCGTTAGGGTCCATGTAGATCGCAGCTTCAACGATAGCGAGCGCGGATGCCGTTTTCCATTGTTTTCGATTAATGAGCTGATGAGAAACGTTGTTGATGTGATTGAGCGTCATGTAGAACTCCCAATTAGAGGCATTATAACTTGCTAGATTATGCATCCAAATTTCGAGAGCCTCGTCTTGGTAGCCAGACTCATGAAGAATCACAGCCATGCTGTTGAGTGTTTTAGAGAGTCCTAAACTAAGTGTTTGCGCTCGCCCCATGAGTTCCTGATATCGTGCTTCATTGCCAAGCTTTCTGTGCGCAGCTGCGTAGCGCGTGAGGTGGACAGCATTACGTTCGTAGAAAGTAGGCTGGAGGTCATAGGACTGGATGATCTCCTTCCAGTGCATTTGAAGCACGGCAGCTTCTCTATATTTTTCTGTATAACGAGAAACGTCTGGAACCAACTCCGTGAGTGTTTTTGCATAAGCGAGCACGCCAGCATAGTCGCCTCTCTTTTCTGCACAATAAATTAAACTCTCTAAGCCTTCGATGCGTTTCTCTTGATCTAAGTCTTCAACGAGTGCGACCAGTTTCGCTTCGATTTCTTCACCTCGGTCAGAACTCTGTGGGATTGCCATCAGGTGGCATAGATTTTCAAATCGTGTATGTACCTCTTGATCTAACCTTCCTAATAAATTCCAAATTGTGTCTATATCCGGTGATTCTCCAAAGATCCGGCTTGCCAGCTGGACGGTTTCCTCATCATTGGGAGCATCCTCTTCTATAAAACTGAGCATGAGCCCCGCCATGTCGTCTTGTGGCATACTTGCTAGTACATCTCGCCACTGCTCTTCATCTACTTTTTTGAGGGCGCTGAGGTATTCCTTATAAATAAAACGAGCTTCCTTTATTTTTCCCCGTTGATGGTAGAATTTTGCAAGATCTTCGACCTTGTTCTTAGATGCGTTATCTAGATGATTTTTATCTAAATCGAGTTCGTGTGCTATTTGCTGACGGACCCACTTTTCAAATGATTGATAATCGAGTTTCGGATCAGGGCAGCCAAAAAGGCGGAGTTCTTGGATTGATGATTCAAGGCTTTGATAATAAGCGCTCGCTAGTGGCTTGCTCGCTTTTTCTAAGAGCACTTCTCCAGTATCTCGCTGACCAAGTAGCATCGCGAGAGCGCTCTGGTAGAGGACTAAATTCTCATCGCGAGACTCACTGAGTTTCTCAGAAAATTGAATGGCACTTCGCGTGGAGTTCTTCTGATAGGTATTTTTGAGGACTTTCAGCGCATCGCTGTGAAGCTCTTCATGACTGCCATCAATCAACTCATTCAACACCAAATGAGGATTCCCTTCGATCATTGCGATGACGCTAAGGACGGAGTCTAGGTGTTGATCTTCGGCAAATTCTTTAATCAGCGCTAGGTCACCTTTGCTTTGGAGCAGATGAAGCATCCATTGCTGGCGCTCACCATTCATTTCAAGTTGCTCTATCTTGGAGATCTCTTCTTCCAGTTGGCCGTTCTGTTTTAATAAATGGGCTAGGGCTCGGAGGTTGAAGTTCTCATAAGGAGCCAGTCGTAAAATGGAAATTGCTTCTTCGATTCGTCCGTCTGCGGCCTCTGCGTGAGCTGCTGATAGAGCGAGTTGTCTTATACTGCGCTCTCTCGCGAGTTGCTCGCGCATTTTGTCGTCCTTTTCGTTGCGAAGTAAATAGAGAGCTTGCTTATGCGCCTGCAACCCTACCAGCGACTCTAGCGCCTCAAGTTTTGTGTGAACTGTGTGCGTGTTGTTGTATTCAGCAATCGCTTTGAGAACCTCTTTGTTAGTGGTCGGGAAAATGCCAGCTTCGATATTCTGGATAAGCATTGATGAGCGTGAAGCGAGCTCCGGATCGTCTGAGTCGCTCGCCGATTTTAAGTAAGGTAACATCACCGAACCTAAGCCCCAAATAGTACTAGTGGCATTTTCTCGCTCACTGAAGCTCTCGGATCCGAGTTCTTCGATCAAACTGCTATAAGTAGAATCATCTTGCTCAGTTGTGCTGTCAGCAAGGTCTGCTGCCAACATTACATGACTCACACTCGCGCACATGAATAGGAGTTTCAGATGGTAGATGGGCTTCATTAACTATTGATCAAGCTTTACTCCAGATTGCCGTCTCTTTCAAATGACTATTTGGCAAGACGGGAATAAGAAAAGGCCGAGTCAGTGTTTCCTGAATCGGCCTTTTCTATCAAATTAATTGAGTAAGTATGTTTACTCTTCAGTTTTTTTTGCAGCCTTTTTAGCAGTAGTTTTTTTAGCTGTTGTTTTTTTTGCAGCCTTTTTAGCAGTAGTTTTTTTAGCTGCTTTTTTCGCTGTTTTCTTAGCTGCAGGCTTAGCTTCCTCTTCCTTTGATGGTTTAGAGATTTTTTTTACTGGAGCTTTGGCTGCTGCCGCTGCATTTGCCTTTTTTCGACGAAGGTACTGCTTGCGACGACGACGTTTGATTACTTTGTTGAATTGCTGTCCCATAATAGATGTAAGATATATTTAAGCTTTCCGAAGCAGGTCTAGCAAGACGAAAATTGCTCACCAATGGAAAGCTTCAGGTATTGACCGTCGTGGCTCCTGTGAGTAGCTCTGTGCTGTATATATCACCCTTTGGAGTATCTTCTCACTTTGGGAATTCAACTTATTTACTATCAATAACATTATGGCTGGTCTCATTATCAAACCTCGTTCCCGCATTTTTCATGGTCATGAATGGGTGTACGCATCTGAGATTCAAAAAACCTTGGGAGATCCACAGGCTGGCGACCTTATCCAACTTAAAGATTTCCGCGATCGCCCCCTCGGCACTGCCATTTTTAATCCGAACTCGCAGGTAGTTGCGCGTCGCATTTCACGACGAAAGCAAAAGCTGGATCTTGAATTTTTCGAGCGTCGCGCTCAGCAAGCTATTGAGTTGCGTCAGCGACATAGCAAGTCAATCGATTTAAACATATGCCGGCTTATCGACGCCGAGTCGGATGGCTTACCGGGGCTCATTGTCGATTGCTATAATGAACACCTCGTGCTGCAACTACTAACTCCCGCTATGGTTATGCAGAGGGATCTCATTGTTGCTGCTCTCCTTAAACTGCTGAGTCCACGATCAATCGTTTTGCGAAATGACTCGCCGCTATTGGTAGATGAAGGGGTTGAACCCGAAATTACGGTGCTTCATGGGCAACTCACTGAGCCATTTCAGCTTAATCTGAATGGGCTGTTGGTAGAGATAGACGTTTTCAATCAACAGTCGCCTCTGCTGCCCGTCGATAGAATACATACGTCCAAGGACCTTGCTCCCCTCATGAAGGATAAACGAGTGCTCGAAGTGTTCTGTGGGCATGGAGTGTTATCTCTGTCATCCGCCGTAGCTGGAGCGATTCAAGTGACTGCCGTTGATGCCTCAATAGATGCGATTAATGCGGTAACTCGCAATGCTGAGCTCAATGATGTGAAAGTTGATGCTCTCAGACATAACCCCTTTGATTTCCTCAAACATCACGATGAGAAATACGATAGCATTATCCTAAATCCGTCCTTTCTTATAAAAAATAAAAAGACGCTGAACGAAGCACTTCGAAATTATCGGGAACTACACCAACGCTGCTTGCAGCTACTCAATCGCGATGGCGTCCTGTCGACTTTTTGTGATTCCCATCATATCTCACGTGATGCATTTCTTCACAATGTAGTTCAAGCATCGGTTGACGCGAAGTGTAGTCTTCGACTACTACGCTCATATCATCAGAATCTAGATCACCCAGTATTACCCAGCATCCCAGAAACTGATCATTTTAAGGGGTTTAGTTTCGAGCTTGCCCCGAGCCGCTAAGGATAAAGATTACTATTATCAAAGCAATGCCAGCTGATTACCACACCCACACACCACTCTGCATGCATGCAGAAGGAATCCCAGAACAGTATATCGATGCCGCTATCGCAGCGGGCCTTACCGAATACGGAATTGCCGACCACGCTCCAGTAGGTGAAGGTTTTTTCGATGACTGGAGAATGCTCGATTCGCAATTACCTGAGTATTTTGAATGGGTGGAGCGAGCGAAATCTCATGCTAGTGATAAGCTTTCCGTCCGTGTAGGAATGGAATGCGACTGGCTTGCTGGCTGCGAAAGCTGGATAACTGAACTCAGAAATCGTCATCAATGGGATTACTTGATCGGCTCCGTACACTACATCAACGATAAGTGGGATTTCGATAATCCTAAATGGGTCGGCTCGAGATGGGCAGAGGCTGACATCGACCAGGTTTGGGAGACATACTGGCAGACATACATAGAGATGGCGGATAGCGGATTGTTCGACATTCTCGGGCACTCCGATCTCATCAAAAAGTTTGGCCACAAACCTGCTGGAGATCTATGCCGTTTTTACGAACCGGCTATCGATGCGATTGCTACGTCTGGCGCTATTATTGAGCTGAATACTGCTGGCTGGCACAAGCCATGTGCAGAACAATATCCTCACAGTGAATTTCTCGAACTAGCACGCGATGGCGGGATTGACCTCGTGATCTCCTCAGACGCTCACCATCCCGATGAAGTTGCTAGAGATTTTGAAAAAGCGAAAAAGGTGGCGAAGGCGGCTGGATATATTGAAACGACTCTGATCAAGCAAGGGGTTAGAAGTTACGAGGCGCTTTAGTCTGCTGAGAAACGATTTCCCTTGTTTGCTTATGGGATCGTTCTAGCTTCGCGCTATGTTTTATTTAAACCTTTGTGCTTCGCGCCCTCTATTAGTGGGCGGTGTGAGTGAGTGAGTCGCCTAAGTTTGAGCATGTGCGTTACAAACCGCCAAGTACACTCACGCAGCAACGTCAGCTTATCGTAGCCTGCTCCCCTCTTCGTAGTAATGTGAATCTTTCTACGATACTCCGCACTGCCGGTTGTTGTGGAGTGACCGAAGTGATCGCTACGGGAACAGCGAAGGTGAATCCAAAAATTGCGCGTGATGGTGCTGAAAATGTAAAACTCACCGTCAAACGTAGCCTCGTGCCAGCACTCAAAAAGCTCAAAACCGAGGGTTATACATTAGTCGGTCTTGAGCAAACGACCAATTCATGCTCACTCCGTGAATATTCATTTCCACGCAAATGCGTTCTGGTGATTGGCTCTGAGCGCGAAGGCTTGTCGCAAGAGTGCCTAGATTTGTTAGACGCTGTCGTTGAAATCCCCATTTGGGGCCTCCCTTTTAGCTATAATGTGGCCACCGCAACTAGCATCTGTTTAATGGAATACTGTTCTCAATACCCCGAGGGTTAGCCGCTGCTGGTTTCCCTATTCGAGAATGTGAACTGCGCTAGCATCCGCAAGGTGGATACTATATGTGCTGGGGTTCTTCTTGAGTGGTCCAGTAGCGATTATCTGCTTTCCTAGTAGTTCACTCCTAAGTTGTTTAAGGTTTAGATCGGGAAAAAAGGTGCTGGGGTTAGCTGTCGCGCAGATCGTTCCTCGACGCGCGCTTGCTGGTGTGCAGGTGAGAACATAGATATCACCATTCGCGAGGATGATGTCCTTTAACTTACCCTTGAGGCCGATTACTTCACCAAGGTGCTGGTGGGCCGCTTTAGTGTCTTTGCAGGTAAGAATAACATCAGCTGCAGAATCGACTAGAGCAGCTTGAGTAACGGAGGTTGCTACTGCTTGATGCGCTTGTTTCTTCGGTGACTTTTTCTCAATAGGCTCTTCCGTCAAAACTTTAAAACCTGGATCGTCGTTAGAGTTGTCACGCGAAAGGTAATAGGCACCAGCTCCTAGCACGAGTATGAATAGAACAAGCACGACCAACACGGGAGACTTCTTTTGGTCTTCTAATTGCACAGCTCCGACAGCGGCTTCTGGTACCTGCCCGATATCTTCGTCCTGTAGTAAGTCAGTCGCAATTCCAGCGAAAATCGGCGTAGGTTGATCAACTGTAGATTCATCTTGCGCAACAGTAGAATCATTGTTGTCAGATGCTATCGCTTCCCTAAGAGCATTTAAAGCCTCTTGAGCACTGCTATAGCGTTGGTGAGCATCAGCGTTTACCAATCGTGTATGCCAAGCTTGAAGTCTTGAATCGTCAGTGTATTCACAGGCTACATTCTCAAGAACCTTCCCGAGAGCATAAAGGTCAGACTGAGCTGTTGCTATATCCCCATTGATGAGTTCTGGAGCTGTGTAGTAGTCGTTCTCAAAGCGATTCACTCCATGTTTGCAGCGCAGCGCTCTTATCGGATCCCATAAAATAACCCAAGGCGACTTTCCTTCTGTTTCTGTGTAAAGAATTGTTTCTGGAGTGAGCCGAGCTTGTAAAACGCCTCTCGCGTGGAGTTCAACTAATCCTTTTAAAATGGATTGAGCCATTTGCGTGAAATTTTCTAAACCTAGACTCGGATGGTCGGCTTGTATTTGGACTAAAGAAGTTGCATTTAACCATTCAAATATAGAACATGCTTTCCCGTCATTAGAATCTAAACCTCCGTCGATTATATTACGGACACTCGCAATTTTGAACGCCTTAAATTGTTCTAAAAGCTCAGTGAATTGATCTTTCCATCCTTCGATTTGACCAATCTCCGATGAGTCATCGACAAGATACCTTTTGATGAGACACTTTTCTCCAGATCGTTTATCCAGCGCTTCATACACTACATAAAAAGGAGCTTGTTCAACCATCTCCTCAATCTGGTAATTTTCTTCAATCATAATTCTGCTTTTAATGTTCCCTTGGCTCTTAAGCGTGCTCATGGGGGGCAGTGATTATCGACACGCCAACTACTTAGCTGGCTGTGCTATTTCATCAAGGGTAAATCACGAGATATACTTCATTCTAACTATGAAAATATAACCACGTCTACCAGCCAGTACTTTCGATCTGCCACTCTTCTACGAGGCTTTGATCGAAATCCTCAAAAAAGCGAGAAGCTGTCTGCATGTACTCACCAGTATAGCTTCGTGGGTTGGTTGTCGGATAAGTTAAATAAAGCTCATCTTTTGCCCTTGTCAGAGCTACGTAGAACAAACGGCGCTCTTCCTCTAACTGCTGTGCGTCCTCAGTTTCAAGAATGCGTTGATTGGGAAACATTCCATCGGCGAGCCATACCAAGAAGACGACTTTCCACTCGAGCCCTTTTGCTTGGTGAATTGAACTGAGCGTGACGGCTTCTTCGGATTTCTCTTCTTGCTTCGCTTTCGGATCACCATCAGCGGAACTCATCAAGGAAAGCTGCGCGAGAAATTCATTCACATCTGTGTAGCCTTGCGCATACTGCATGAGTTGCTGGATATCTTGTTTGCGCTGTTCGTAGTTATCAAAACTCTCACGCATGTAGTCATCGTAAACTCCTTCGCTAATGCTGAGGATCATTTCAGAAGGAGCTTGAAAACCTTCTCGGGTAACGAGTTCGTCGAGTGTGTAACACAATTGCTCCCAATGCGCTGCAGCCTTCTTCGGCACTTTAAATTCGCTGAGGTATTCAGAAAATGCCAACGGTGGATCTTCGTGCTGACTCACAGGACACTCTAACCAAGCTTTCCAGAGGTTGTCTGCACTTTTAGGGCCGATGCCTGGCAGCATATTAGCCATCCGCTTGAAGGAAATTTCGTCTCTGCGATTCACTGCAAAACGGATAAATGCTGAGACATCTTTGATGTGCGCTTGCTCGAAAAACCGCAAGCCAGAGGTAATCTGAAATGGAATATCGCGCGAAGTCAGCTCCATTTGAATTTCCATACTTTGATAGTGCGCACGGTACAGCACAGCGATCTCGTTGAGGTCCATTCCCTCGCCTATCAAATCCTCGATTCGCTGCGTGACGAAGTCTGCCTGTGCTCTAGGGTCAGTCAGTGGAATCACTGCTGGCACCATACTCCCCTTGTCGCGTGAAGCACGCAGTTCCTTGGGAATTTGACTCCCATTGGCTTTAATCGCAGCATTGGAGAGTTCTAAGATTTCCGGACGACTGCGGTAATTCGTCTCGATTTTGTAAACATTGGCATCGGGATAGCGCGCGTGAAAGCTGAGAATGTTATTCATGTCAGCTCCTCGCCACGAATAGATCGATTGCGCATCGTCTCCCACCACCATTAAACTGTTTTTTGGGCCTACTAGAATATCGATTAACTCACACTGAATACTGTTCGTGTCTTGATATTCGTCCACTAACACATAACGGAACTTGCGCTGATAAAGCTCGCGCAGGTCTTCGTCCTTTTTCAGCAACTTGAGTGTGAGGCCGAGAAGATCATCGAAATCCATGCTGTTAGTATCGAGCTTCTTCTTCACGTAAGAACGTTGCAGCTGCTTGATCTCTTCCTCCCATTCTTCAAAGTAAGGATAGGATTCTTGAATAATATCGCGCACCGAACTCTTAGTGTTCTCCGAGAGACTGAAAATGGTGAGAAGAACGTCGGGTTTAGGGAAACGGCGATTTTTCGTATCAATTTTCGCCTCAGCGATTAACGCTTTGAGCAACGATTTCTGATCATCTGTATCGAGGATAGAAAAGCTGCGAGTAAAACCTAACTCGTCGGCGTGGCGACGGAGAATACGGTTGCAGATCGAGTGGAATGTTCCGCCCCACAGCTCACTAGTGTCGTGAGGAATGAGTTCGGTGACACGCTCCACCATTTCCCGAGAAGCTTTGTTCGTGAAAGTGAGGAGTAAAATGTTTTTAGCTGCGACCCCTTGATCTAATAAAAAGGCAACACGGTAGGTCAGCGTGCGAGTCTTACCGCTCCCAGCTCCAGCAATAACCAGAGCATGGCCTGGACGCGAAGTAACTGCAGCGTATTGCTGGTCGTTCAGCTCGGCTTGATAATCGATACCTGAAGCTGTGCCGTCCTTCTGGCGGGACTTGAGTTTGTATTCGCGTGCCATCGGGTTCTACTCTGCAGCTTGCTTGAGGAACTTCAAGTACTTGGAATGCTCGTCCTCAAACAATTCTTTACCTTCTAGCTCGAGGGCTTTCGATAACATCGTTTGTGCAAGTTCTTGTTTGGTGAGTTCGAGCGCGCATTGACCTCGGCGCAAACAGAGGTAGGCGTTGTCAATAGACGACGAGTCACGATTGAAAACTTCATCGAATTTCTCAAGAGCTAGCTCAAACTCGTCTTGTTCGAAATAATTGTCGCCGATGTTAGAAATTAGCCATATGTAGGCTTTCCATTCTTCTTTCGGTTCAGGAAGGAGTTCGTAAACATTAAGAAGATCGCGATTTGAAGCGTGAAAACGTTCTTCTTCCTGCGCTTCGAGCGCCTTGTTACAGAGCTCGACAACTTGCTCTTTCAGTCCTGATTCTAAATCCTTCATAGCGTATTTCTATTGTGCTCCAAGTTTGTCTCCAACTGCAATTTGTCCGCTAACGAGAAAATCTTTCGCTGCCATCCTGCGTTTCCCATCGGGCTGCAACTCTGTAATGCGCAATCCACCTGTTTCGCAGGCGATAATAAGGCCATCATCAACGCTCACCACTTCTCCATCTTCTGCATCGACATCGTACAAGATTTCGCATTGAGGGAAGATTTTGAGGCGCTTCGTTTTTCCTTTCGTATCTATAAAATAAGTTAAGGTTCCTGGCCATGGATCGTAAGCGCGAATCCGTCGCTCGATGATTTCAGCAGGTTGACTCCAATCGATTTCACCATCGTTACGCATCAATTTAGGAGCGTAGTTAGAGAGTTTGTCATCTTGAGGTTGACGTACTGCGGTTCCATCAAAAAGCATTTGTAGGGCTTTGAGTAGACACTCTGGCCCGTCGTTCATAAGGATGTCGTGCAACTCACCACCTGTAATCTGCGGAGTAAGTTTGAACGGTTTGCGAAGAATTACATCACCCTCATCAAGCCCTTCGGTGACATGCATCACTGTCATCCCCGATTCTGCGTCACCTTGATCAATCGCAGCTTGAATGCAGGAGGCTCCACGGTGTTTTGGCAGAAGGCTCGCGTGTAAGTTAATGATTGCTACAGTAGGGATTTCTAACAATACCTTAGGCAAAATCTGCCCGTAAGCCATCACCACGATAACATCGGGATTAAGATCACGTAGAATTTGTAGTTCGTCCTCTGCTTTAACTTTGATTGGTTGAAAGACAGGAATATCTGCCTCTTGCGCTACTGTTTTAATGCGTGGTGGCGTGAGAACTTGCTTTCGGCCTACTGGTTTATCGGGCTGAGTGATCAGTGCGACCGTATCGTAGTTGGAATCGGCGATGAGTGCTTCGAAGGCTGGGATAGCAATATCCCCTGTCGCCATGTAAACTATGCGTTTGCTAGACATAAAAAATGTGTTGATTGTTTATACAAAAAAAGAGCTGCCGCGGCAGCCCTTTTCAAAAGAAATCGTGTGATCTGCTTAGATAGAAACCTTGTTCATTTCCTCGTAGAAAGGAAGGGAAACGATTTTACTAATGATGTCGTGCATGACCTTGATTGGCTGCTGAGTCGCATCGATGTCAGTGCGAATTTCATCTGGGTAAAACTCAAGGATCGGCTTGGTCTCCGCTTCGTAGGTGCGGATGCGATCTTCAATCACAGACTCAGAAGCATCGTCGATACGGTTCTCACGGAGTGCCCGCTTTTGCATGCGGCGAGCAAGCTCGCTGCGGTCTGGGCAAGAAAGATGGAAAATATGATGAACATCGATGTAGTCGCTGAGGATCTCAGCTTGTTTTACATTGCGTGGAATACCATCGAGAATAAGAATGTCAGTTTCTGGGAAGTAGACGTTGCCCTCTTTCCAGTTTTCAATTTGAGCTTCCCAGAGCTGAATAGTGAGTTCGTCAGGCACGAGCTGACCTTTACTGGAGTATTCTACAAATTTTTTCCCGAGTTCAGTGCGGGTGTCGAGTGAACGAAAGACGTCACCGCAGGCGCAGTGGAAGAAGCGTGGAACCATGCCCAGCGCTTTGCCTTGGGTGCCTTTCCCTGATCCTGGAGCTCCGAGGATGAGGATTGCCGGGCGTTTACTATTGCTCTCTGTTGCCATAGGCGCGGCATCCTAGGGATTGTCGTCTCTAGAGCAAGCGGAATTCTCGCAAATTGTGACACCTTTGTCTAATTACTCGAGCAAGCTCTTCAGTCCATCGAAGAAGCTTTCGGTCTCCTCTTCTGTCGCTTCTGCTCCCATGATGTCGTCGTAATCCTCTTCGATAATGTCCTCAAATGAAATTTCTTTAAGAAACAGGCTCGGCTCACAGCTCGCTTTTTCGCCATACTTAGTGCGCCAAGCGCAGTAGCTCATGGTGAATTCGTCCTGAGCGCGAGTGATGCCTACGTAGAGGAGGCGACGCTCTTCATCAGTTGTCCCCTCTTCTAAACTCCGTTTGTGAGGTAAAATGCCATTTTCGAGTCCAACGAGGTAAACGATTGGAAATTCGAGCCCTTTCGATGCGTGCAGCGTGATCATGCACACGCCCTTTTGCTTCTCGATGTCATCATCCTTGTCTGACTGCAAGGCCATGTGGTCGAGAAACTTCTGCAAAGTTTTATTTTTTGACGAAGCAAAGTTGAGGTCGGATAGAAGGTCGTGAATCCCTTCTGCGCGCTGTTGCTTTTCATTGTCCGTTTTGCAGTGGCGGCGCATCCATTCCTCATAACCGACTTCTTCTAGAAATTCTTTAAAGACATCTCCCATCGGCTCTTCGTTTTTGAGAATGCGCTCGTGGTATTTGAGCACGAGTTCGACAAAAGTGTTCACCGAGTTCTTCACTTTTGTACTGAGCTGATTCAGCACATCCTCAACGCCCATCGCCTCCCAGATGCTGCATTCACGTTCACGGCTCGCTTCTGTAATTAACAAGGTTGATCCCTGCCCTATTCCACGCGGTGGCGCATTAAGGATACGTAAAAGTGGTACGTCAGAAATAGGGCTATTCAGCACCTGCAGGTAGGCGATGCAGTCGCGTACTTCCTTGCGATCGAAGAAGCTTTGCGCACCCACCATGCGATATGGGATTTTCATTTCACGCATTGCAGATTCTAAGTTGCGACTCTGTCCGTTGGTGCGGAATAAAATCGCGAAATCTTCCCACGGAATTTTTTCTACAGCATTCCGTTCATGGATTTCCTCGGCAATAAATTGTGCTTCCTCCTCATCTCCAGGCATGGTGATGAGTCGCAATGGCTTACCACCTTCTTTGTGAGGTTTGAGTTCCTTTTCTCGGCGACCGTAGTTGTGCTTAATCAAAGAGTTAGCTGTATTTAACACAGCTGCTGATGAACGGTAATTAACCTCCAAAAGAATGATTTTCGGGTTGGGGAAGAATCGCTCGAACTGCAAGATGTTGGTCACATCCGCTCCACGCCAACCGTAGATCGATTGGTCATCATCCCCGACCACACAGACATTGTAGGGTTCTCCTACGAGCTGCTGTAGCAACTTCATCTGTAAACCATTGGTGTCTTGAAATTCGTCCACAGTGACGTGAGTGTACTTTTTGCGAATTTGTTCACGGATATCCGCGTGCTCACGTAAGAGCTTTTCCGCGAGCAGGAGCAAATCATCGAAATCAACCGCATTCTGCGCGCGCAGCTCGTTGTTGTACGCCTTGGCAATTTCTGCAACGAGGTCGTCGGCTTGATCTTCTGCAGGAATGCCGGCGTTTTTGTTGTTTGAAATGAGGCTGATGACTTGGTTCGCTTCGATATTGAGATCCTTCCCGCCTTTGCGCACGATAAGTTGTTTGATCATACCCACCTGGTCTTGGCCTGAGTAGATCGTGAAATTCTTTTTATACCCAAGCTTCTCAATGCCCTCTCGTAGAATGCGGACGCAGAGTGAGTGGAATGTACAGACGGTCATCGCATCGGCTGCTTTTTTGGACACCATGCCAGCGACACGCTCATTCATCTCGACTGCTGACTTATTTGTGAAAGTCACCGCTAGAATGTTTTCGGGCTGAATTCCCTTTTGCAACATGTGAGCGATGCGACAAGTCACAGTCCGCGTTTTCCCAGTCCCAGCACCTGCAAGAATCAATACAGGGCCATCAATCGCATCTACTGCTGCGCGTTGTCCATCATTGAGACTAGAAAAAGAAAAGCCTGTTGCCATGGAGCGAGATAGAATCTAGCTCGAGGTGAACTGTCAAATCAGGAATCGCTCAAACGTAAAAGAGAGCGAGTAAGAAGCCTTAACGCATTTTGCGAAGCAGTTTCTCCCCCATGAAATTTTCGCTAAAATCCGTACCATTGATCCGTATTTGAGTCTTAGGGTCATGCAAAAGACCATATTCCTCATTGTTGTGGATTTGTGAATTGCCGATGTTTAACCGAGTTTCTGGCCATTGTGCAAATATGCCTGAATGAGCATTTTTTGAGATGTCACATGTGTTGAGTTCGGCCGATGCACCTTTACTCACATACACCCCAGAGTGGGTGTTGAATGAGATTGAGGAATCTCGTATGAGTAAGCGACTATTGGCATCAACCACGACAGCGCCTGCCTTAGCGTTATTTTGAATGCTGCACTTACTCGCGTTTAAAGAGGCTCCCTGCCACACCTCGGCGCCGCACCCTCCATTGAGATTGAGCTGGCTACCAGTGATGTTTACTTGAGATTGCTCACCGTGGATGGCGATTCCATCGCTTGAGTTACGTTGAATTTGAGAATTCTCTATAACTACGCTTCCCTTCTTCACTTCGATCCCGTGACCGGAGGAGTTGGTCACCCTAACATTTCTAAACACCACTGATGCAGCGTTAATATGAACCAATGATTGAGTTTGATCCTGACTAGTGCTCAAACCACGCAATTGCAGATCCTCCATGATGAATGTCCCTTGAGTGTGCTTGATTTGAAGCAAGGGTGTCGCCAAGGTTTGCCCTTCAATGATTGTTAGGTCAGGTCCAGCGCCTGTAATCGTTAACTCCTTGTCAATGATGGATTGAAGGAAGAAAACTCCCTTACCTAGACGGATATGACTTTTTTGAGGAGCCACGAGCAAGGCTTCTTCAAGGTCGGCGAAGTCGCCTGGCACAGCTATCGTCTCTAGGTATGCTTCGAGTTTCTTTTTCAATGCGATCAATGAAGGATGGTCTGGATACTTAGGGAGCGCACTGGCGAGGCGAGTGTTCAACTCGGTTGAGAAGCGACCGTGATCAAATGCGCTAATTTGCTTGGCTATTTCGCGCGCCTCATGGTCGATCGCCTTTTTTAAATTCAGAGACTTTAGCTGTGCGTTTATCGCTTCAGATTCAGCATACACTTTCATCTGGGAAAGATATGACTCAGCGGATTCTATATCCCACTCAGACAATGACTTCGTGAACTTTGCTGAAAGGTCTATGAGGATACGCTCTTTTGCTTTCTCCACCTTTTCTTTCAATCCAGCAATCTCACTTCGGCCGAACAATGAATCGCCTTGCTCGATTATTTTCTCGGCAAGATCAAATTGTTTTTTGTGAAGCTTCGTCTCGAAAACTTCTAACACTTTAGCTCGTTCGGCATTTCGTTCTAACTTGTGATATCTAGCAATCACCTGAACAAGCTCTTCAGAATGTTTTGCATACACATCTAGCAACGATGCTCTGCGAATCTGTTTTTTTGCTGCATCGAACTCACTCTGTTCGAGCGCTTCGTTAGCTAACTCAATCGCCTGCTGCACGTCTCGGCTAAGCTGCCTATCAGCTGCCTCAAGACGCTCTTGCTTTGATGCTTTCAGACGCTCAATCTCCGCATTTTTCAAATAAAGAAAGCAGCCCACTCCACTCAAAATGAGCAAGAGAAGAAAAGCAAGGAAACGCAATAAAGCTTTCCCTCGAGGATGTATTCTGGCGACGACTAGCATCTCAAAAGGGAAACTAACATGAGTTTAGCAATTTAGTCTACAAAGCTCTGAATCATCGGCATCCTTCGGCTCATACCGAAAGCCTTGGACGTCACTCTAATAGTTGGAGCTGCCTGCTGTCTCTTCCACTCGTTTAAGTCTACTTTCCTCTGAATCCATCGCACTGTGGGCTCATCGTACCCATGGCCATTGATGATATCTTCCCCAGATTGTTGGTAGTCAATATAGAGCTCTAAGATGAGATCTAATAAAATATAGGGAGGCGCTACTTCCTTACCATGTTTGTGTGCTTTTCTCGAGAGTTCTTCTTGTTCAGCGATGAATTCTTTAGGTATGAATTCGTTCTCAATGTTGAGATAGTTCGCCAGTTTGTGGACGAAAATTTTAGGAACATCTCCTAACACTCCAAGACCATTTGATGAGTCACCACCTACCACTTCATGACCAATGCTGAGGTCAGATCTATTTGCGGATGAAAGCATCAGAAAATGGTTTTCTCGAGCATACGCCATCAGCAGCATTGATCGAATGCGAGACGCTAATCCCTCATCTACAAGTGGATGGCTCGAGTCTTCCATGATTTCACTTATAGCGCGATCTGCAGATTGTTTTATAAGATCAGTGGAAACCCGCTTAAACTCGATGCCAAGCGTTTCCGCTAATTCTACGGCACGCTGTTCGGACTTACTTATATCACCATCGTGTTCAGCTATAACTAAAGCCTTTACTGATTCCTTTCCCAAAGCTTTCACCGCTAGACATGCTACCACAGAGGATTCGATATCCCCCTTCAGAATCATGCATGCTGAGGAAAATCCCGTTTTCTTTACGTAATCCTTAATCCCTAACTCCAGAGCATCGTTAATGTCTTTGATGTCTTTACTGCGAGGTTTTGGTGCACCATTACCTTTCGTGTCGAGATCTACAACTTTATAACAGGCCTTGAAACCTGGGAGGTTGGCGATTTCGTTTCCACTTTCATCGAGGATTAACGAGTTGCCATCGAAAACTAACTGTTCATTCATGCCAACTGCATTGCAATAGATAATGGGCGTCTTAGCCCCACAAGCCAAAACCTCCAACAAGTTAGATCGCTTCATTGGACTCCCCTTATAAAAAGGTGCAGCACTGATATTGATTAACAGATCAGCCCCGCTCTCAACCAGCTCACTTGCTGGATCCCTGTGATATAACGGGCGACGAATAAAATCATCTAGCCAGATATCTTCGCCAATAGTAATTCCTATTTTTACTCCATTGTACACAAATGGCTTACAATGGTCAGCCGGTTCAAAATGTTTATGCTCATCGAACATGTCGTACGAAGGCAATAATGTTTTCCAAACTTTGCGTCTTATTCTCCCTTGGTGGAGAAATGCTGCTGCATTGCGAAACGGTTTTCCAGGTTGTACAAAATCGTGGTAATCAATATAACCCACGATTAATGGCACATCTCCAGTTTCGTCAGCTAGATAGTCCAGCGCCTGGAGACACTTTTCTACGAATGTAGTTTTTGTCACTAAGTCTCGCGGTGGATAACCGACAAGCGAGAGCTCAGGTGTGACTACAATATCTGCGCCTGCATCCACACAAGCTCGATAGGCTTGCATAATGCGTTTTGCGTTCTTGGGGAAATCTCCAACATCCGAATTGATTTGCGCGATACCTATCTTCATGTGTGTCTAATAATCATGCATATGATCTAACAATTTACCAGAGTCCGTATTTACCAAATTGGAGAGCGTACATCCCCATGATCAAATTTGCGACTGCATGCATAAGTACGCATGCAGTAAGACTCTTAGTTTTCACTGCGAGGAAATACATGAGAGAGCCAAAAAAGAATGCACCGACATAATCGACTGGAGCGTGAATCCCCATAAAGCAGGCCGTCACAATCAAATAAGATTTCCAATGGAATTCACCAAATGGCTTTTTCCAGTAATTGCCATCTGGGTCTATAATGAATCGCATTAGGAAACCTCGCCAGAAAATTTCCTCTACCAATGATACGATAACCACAGCTCTTAGAAAGCGAAATATGGTAGAAGTCCAAACACCAATGGCGCCGAACTCTACTTCTAACTCGCTAGGGTTAAATCCATCACGCCGCGGCATGAGCCCGAGGTGCTCAAGGAACCCGACATTGTCCTCAGTGTAGCCTAACACATCGAATAAATGTGTCGGTAAAATCCAAAGTCCAATCCCAACAATTCCTAACACTGTCGCCAATAGCAATCCGCGAGCTGGCTTGAAATCGTAGTGTTTCCAAAAGAATCCCAATAACCCAGCGATCAATATTGTCTGCAGTGGGTACATCCACTGCTCAGGCCACTCGCGCCACCATGGCGCGTCTGGATGCGCCCACTCGAGGCCAGACTCGTTGGCGACCTGCATCAGCAGGTTGAGGATTAAAAACGCCGCAAACGGCACTACGTGCGCGTACGTCTTACTCTCGCGGATAGAATGGAGTGTCATTGTTAGGAGCTTTGCAGATCACTAACAAAAGCTTCCATGCGATCCATAGCAACTACTATTTCATCCATCGAAGTAGCGTAGCAGCATCGTAAGAAACCTTCACCGCACTTCCCAAAGGCATCACCTGGTACAGCTGCCACGTCCTTAGCATCGAGCAATCTCAAGGCAAATTCCTTACTGCTCAGGCCTAGATGTGATATCTCTGGGAATACATAAAACGCTCCCCCAGGTGTGTGACACGGTAGGCCCATTTCATTGAGACGCTTCACCATGTAGTCACGACGCTGATGGTAGCTTGCCTTCATCTTTTCAACTGACTCAGCACCATTTTGTAAAGCTTCGATCGCCGCAGCCTGTGAGGTGATTGGCGCGCAGAGCATTGAATATTGGTGAATCTTCATCATCGCTTCAATGATCGGCTGAGGTGCACAAGCATAACCAAGACGGAAGCCAGTCATCGCAAAGGCTTTTGAGAAACCATGGAGAAGAATCGTACGCTCTTTCATTCCTGGTAAACTAGCGATCGAAATATGATCGGCTTTCTCGTAACGAAGCTCACTGTAGATTTCATCAGAAATCACCATCAGATCATGCTTGATACAAAGTTCGGCGATTTCTTCTAAATCTTCTTTCCCTATAGTTGCTCCGGTTGGGTTCGTCGGGAAGTTAAGCATCAGCACTCTGCTCTTAGAAGTAATGACTTTTTCAAGAGTCGACGCCTTTAAGGAAAAGTTATCCTGCTTGAAAGTTTCGACAGGTACAGCATCTCCGTAAGCCATGGTAATGCTCGGGCTGTAGGAAACGTAACATGGTTCGTGGAAGATCACTTCATCGCCTGGATTGAGCAATGCGCGCAGTGCTAAGTCGATCGCTTCACTCACACCAACAGTGATCAACACCTCGTTAGAGGCCTCATAATCTACCTTAAAAAAGCCACCAACATACTCAGAAATCAGCTTACGTAATTGAAGTAAACCTAAGTTTGAAGTGTAACTGGTATTGCCTTTTTCGAGTGAATAAATAGCAGCTTCACGGATATTCCATGGTGTCGCGAAATCTGGTTCGCCAACACCTAGAGAAATGACATCTGGTCGACCTTGTACGAGTTCAAAGAAATCTCGGATCCCCGAGCGAGGAACTTCGCCAACTTGACGGGCGATTTTGTTAGTATAATCCATCGTGAAAACTCACTTTTAAAATTATGGAGAAACAGCGAGACGACCTTCCGTCTCTTCCTGTTCAAAAATGAACCCGTATTCTTTATACGATTTTAGTTTGAAATGTGTCGCCGTGGAGAGGACACCATCGATCGTGCTAAGTTTTTCACTCACAAAGCTCGCGACCTCACGCAAGCTTGGTCCTTGCACAATGACTAGAAGGTCGTAGCCGCCGCTCGCTAGATAACACGCCTCCACTTGCTCGAATCGAGCAATACGCATGGCTAGCCTATCAAATCCACCACCGCGTTCTGGTGTTAGTTTTACTTCGATAAATGCAGAAACATTAGTATCGCCAGCTTGATCGCCATTGATGACAGCATGGTAACCTAAAATTGTACCATCATCCTCGTAATCAGAAATTTTTGCAGCAACCGCATCGGCATCCATTTTGAGCGCTTCTGCGAGTTCTTGGTGAGAATAGCGTGCTTTCTGACTGAGTATTTGAAGTAATGGATCAACGGACATGACGCGCTCTGGTTAACCAATCAGAACAGATTTGCCAACGCTGATTCTTACTAATTACACAAATAAATGCGAAGGCTATCAAGCGGCATAATCCGCATTCAACTACAAGAATAGTGCGCTAAGCACTATGCTGTAGCAATATAGATCGAAGCAATGCCGCCACTGAGTGGTATACAGGATATATCTCGGTATCCTTGATCAGCGATGAGCTTGCACATAGCTTCACCACTTGGGAAATCACCAATCGATCCAGCTAGGTAGCTGTATGCCCCTTCTTCACCTGTAAGCACGCCTGCAATCTTAGGTAAAACCTGATTGAGATAGAAATTATAGGGCTTGCCTAAAATTCCCTGTGGCGTGGAAAAATCGAGCACCAACAAGTGGCCGCCCTCGCGAATCACTCGTCTCATTTCCGTAAGTGCACCTGCGTAATTCGCCATATTCCTCAAGCCAAAAGCCACGGTCAGCACATCGCAGGTATTATCCTCAAATGGCATATTCATAGCGTCTACCACCTGAGTTTGCTTCACGCCTCGTTTAGCAGCATGTGCTAGCATTTCTGGACAAAAATCAGATGCTATCAAATTTGCATCTGGGCACACTTTTTGAAGCTCCAGAGCTAAATCACCAGTGCCAGTGGCGACATCTAAGATGTCATTCGGCGCCCATTTTTTGACGATGCACCCTACCTTCTTACGCCAGAGAATATCTGTCCCCAAACTAAGCACATGATTAGTCACAACGTAGCGGTCAGCGATCTTGCTGAAGGCATCTTTTACAAAATTAGGATCTTGCATAGTAATTTTCGTTAGTCTGGAAGAATGTCACGATAGATCCCTGGGTCACTGTTAGGAATTTCTATGGCCCCAATGGTCTTTTGGTAAAATTCGCGTGGGCCAACACCGCCTATCACACCGTAAACGTAACCGTTATCTTTCAATGCTTCCATTGAACGGAACAGCAAAGCCTTGCCAATGCCTGTGCCTCTAGCATCTTCTCCCACCCCAGTAGGGCCGTAAAAACCTTTCGCCGTGGTCTCAATACAAGCAAACCCCAACACCTCTTTTTCGCGAGTAGCAATGAAGCAAGTGATAGGCTGACGACTAAATGCCACCTTCACCTCGCTCACCCACTTGGGAGAAAAATGCGCGCCAACCCAATCAGCCACAATGTGACGTTCATAAGCATTCGCTCTACGCAGTATGATTCCTTGTTCCTCCAGCCTTTGATAGAGCTCAGAGGAGTCAGGAAGTTCGTAAAGGTTGACTAACATGTCGATCATGACACCAAACTAATTCTATCAATTCAGCTTACAAACCTAAAAGCTCAAGAAATGGCCAAGCTTCGATCTCTCGCTGCTCGCGGATCACATCGGTGATCACCTCAACACCGCACATGTCTTCGACAATTCCTTTGTTAGTGATTGTCGCCGTGTCGAGCTCTTCCACTAAATTGTTGAAAATGAGACCAGCAGGTTCAATGCCGCGAGACCGCATGGCCTCTACTGTGAGCAAGGTGTGATTGAGAGCCCCGAGTTTGTTGCCAACCACCAGAACGACGGGATCGCCAATATCTATTGCCATTTCCGCAATCATGTAGGATTTACCCGCTACAGGAACTAGCAGGCCTCCCGCTCCTTCAGTAATCACCGCTTGGTGGTGCTGCTTGAGTTGCTTGTTGTGTCGAACCAGCAGCTCTGTATCAATCTCTTGGTTTTCAAACATTGCAGCTACGTGTGGTGCTGCCGGAGTTCTTAGCCAAACAGGATTAATCTGATCTGCCGTAACTGTGTCGTCCGCAGCGTCAACTAACTCCATGGCATCATTTCTATCACCACAGCAGATTGGCTTGTAGCCAATCGCATCGACTCTTTCAGCACGTAATGCTCGAATAATCAACGATGTGATATACGTCTTGCCGCAATCCGTATCTGTGCCCGTGATGAATAGTCCTTTGCTCATGTCTTGGGAAAAATGCTCTGGAGCAAAAACACATGACTTGCAAGCCTAGCTCGCAATTATTCGACGACTATTCTGCCGGCTCCACTTCCTCAGAACCTTCTCGATTCTGGAAACTGAAACTCTCAATCTCTCCACTAATCAGAAACCAAATCACGATCGCTAGAATCAATGCGGTTATCTTTGCTATCCAATGTTTCTTCAGCATCGTCGTCGTTTTGTTTTTGTTCCGGCAAAAAGATGCCTTCTAACATCTCTCGAAATTCTGTGTCGGTAAGATTGCGTGTCAGCTTTCCATTTTCAGCAATGGAAATGGAGCCAGTTTCCTCACTCACCACCACACACACCGCATCTGTTTCCTCGGTAAGTCCAATCGCGGCTCTATGTCGCAAACCGAGTGTGCGATCGCTCATTTCACGCTGACTAACTGGGAATACACAACCAGCTGCAGCAACTCTGTTTTGAGCTAAAATCATCCCGCCATCGTGCAATGCTGCTTTCGGGTAAAAAATACTCTGCGCCAACTCAGGTGAGAACTCAGCATCAAGTGGAACACCAGTTTCCAAATGATCCTGCAGACTGATGTCGCGCTCGAGCGCAAAAAGAGCACCAATCCGGTGTTTAGATAATTGGATGGCCGAGTCGGCGAGCATCCCCGTAAATTCAAGTTGTTGGTTCTTTGTAAAAGTAAAAAACTTGCTGCTGCCCAATTTTGCGAGCGCGCTGCGCAACTCAGGTTGGAAAATAATCACCAATGCAAATACACCAAATAATCCAGCGCGAGTCAAAATCCATGCAATAACCTTGAGTTGGAATAAAAATGCCAAGGAGGTAACAATGGCGAGAATCATTACTATCCCCACCAATATAGAGGCTCCACGAGTTGCGCGGAAAGTGCGATACAGTTGATAAATACCAATCCAAAGAATTAATATCTCAACTCCATCTCGCCAATGTTCTAGCAGAAATTGCATTGTACCTCATTTCTAGCCCTAAGCATCAGTCTTGAAAAGAATTATCTCTCCCCCAACACAAAGAAAGCGCCCACCTCGTCTCCAAGGGGGCGCTTAGTAAATTTAAAACTTAAAAAAACTACTCGCTAGCAGCTTCTTCTTTTTTCTCTTCTTCTGCAGGAGCATCAGCGTTGAGTCCCTCAAGGAGAACAGGAGTGACGTCGAACTTATCTTTAGTGAAAGCAAAGACTTCAGTGCGGGATGCGCTGCGTGCTGACTTGTCGATCACTAGGTCAAGATCTTGCTCGCGAGCGTAATCTGCGATCTTCTCTTGGATTTTTTCGATGATTGCACGTTGCTCTTCGGAAACTTGCTCACCGAGAGCTTTGTTCTGGCGCTGAAGCCACTGACGGCGCTCGTTGTCAGCTGCATTTCCTTCAGAAACTTTAAGCTTAATCTCACGCTCAAGTTCAAGGCGCTTCTTGTCACTGATAGTAGCATCACTGCGCTGCTTGCTGAGTTTTTCGATTTCAGTTTGTAGACCACGGATGTGCTCAAGGCGGCTCGCATTGTCTTTCTGGATACGCTCTTGGTCGACTTTAACCTGAGCTTGGACCTTCTTCGTCATGTGGTACTCATTGAAGAGTTTTTGCACATTTACAGATGCGATCTTGAGATCTTCAGCATTTACTGAAGAGAGGCCGATCATGGTTGCTGCTACAACGAGGAAGGATTTAAGAATTTTTTTCATATAAAACGGATAGTATGTTTAACGCTTGGCAAAAATGTGAACACCTTTCCCTGTCTCGTCAACGATCATCCCGATTCTTTTTTTACTTTATTCTTCTCCACCCAGCCTCCACCTTCCCGCCACCAGCATTATGGAAATTGCAAACACAGTAACAGAGCTTCTGTTAGCTAAGAAAAGGTTCCCCTTCCCGCCCGTACTCGTTCCCACGATGGGAGCTCTCCATCAAGGACATGTGGCGCTTATTAGAAAAGCGAGAGATATAGCGGGTCCCAATGGCTGTGTTGCGGTGTCGATTTTCGTAAACCCAATTCAGTTTAATAACCTTAACGACCTAGAAAATTACCCCAACAAGCTCGCGAACGATATTTCCATCTGCGAGACGGAGGGAGTTGATTTGCTATATACTCCTTCTACTGAGAGCCTTTATGCAGGTAATCGCTCGATAACCATAAACGAGAGTTCGCTCTCAGCACAACTTTGTGGCGCGGCTCGCCCCGGCCATTTTGATGGAGTTTGCACCGTTGTCGCTAAACTTTTTAACCTGTTTTCTCCTATCGATGCAGTCTTTGGAAAAAAAGACTACCAGCAACTCGCAATTATTAACCGTATGGTGCGCGATCTTAATTTTCAGACAGTAATTCATGGTGTTGACACTGTCAGAGAGCAAGATGGCCTCGCTCTATCGTCAAGAAACGTAAGGCTATCCGTTAAAGCTAGAACACAAGCACCAGTTTTACATAAAGCTCTTAAATCCGCCTGTGAGCTTCTTGAACGCGGTCAGAAAGATGTCGCAACCCTGCTTAAGCACGTGCGTGAACACATTTCCCAAAACGCACCACTTGCGAAAATCGATTACATAGAATGCGTAGATGCAGCCACGCTGCAGGCCGTAGACTTACTCAACCACAAGTCCATTATAGCTATCGCAGTATTTTTCGATGATGTTAGACTTATCGACAATGTCGAACTCAACCCAAACTATTAGAGAATAGCTATGCAATCAGACTTTCTTGTAATTGGCTCAGGTATCGCTGGCTTATCATTCGCCCTCAGAGCTGCCGAACACGGCACCGTTGTTATTCTCACTAAAGGTGAAGCGATAGACTCTAACACTGCTTGGGCTCAGGGTGGAATCTCAGCAGTCCTTAATCCCCCGCTTCGCTCGGATGGTGATAACTATGAAACACACATAAAAGATACCATCGATGCAGGCGCAGGCCTTTGTGATGAAGGTGTCGTGCGAGCGATCATTGAAGAAGGTGATGAAACGATTAAGGAGCTCGTCAGCCTAGGCGTAGTCTTCGATAAGGAACCTGATGATGACGACCGATTCGCCTTGGGAAACGAAGGCGGCCATTCCAAGCGTCGCGTCCTTCATTCCAAAGATACCACGGGCCACGCCATAGCTTCAGCTCTCATTCAAAAAGCGAAAGAACATCCGAATATTACTTTTCTGGAGCACCGATTTGCCATCGATATCATTACTACAGGGAAGCTGGGTGTCGTAACAGAAGATCGCGTTCTCGGCGCCTACGTCCTCGACGAACAGTCCGATGAAGTTGAAATTTTCCACTCTGATAGAATTGTTCTCGCTACTGGCGGCTGCGGCAAAGTGTACCTCTACACAACAAATCCCGACAGTTCAACTGGTGACGGACTAGCAATGGCCTGGAGAGCTGGAGCAACAATCTCTAATATGGAGTTTGTTCAATTCCACCCAACTTGTTTCTATAACCCTGCAGCGCGTGGAGCTAAGGCACGTTCATTCTTAGTGTCCGAAGCTGTCCGTGGCGAAGGCGGAAAGCTGATAAATGCCAAAGGAGAGGAATTTACTCTGGATCATGATCCTCGTGGCTCGCTAGCGCCGCGTGACATCGTGGCCCGAGCGATTGACCACGAAATCAAAAAGACTGGCGCGAGCTGCGTCTATCTCGATGTCACACACAAACCAAAAGGGTTCATGAAGGAGAGATTTCCTAACATCTATCGAACACTGTTAGGCTTTGGTTTGGATTGTGAGAAAGAACCGATCCCCGTCGTTCCTGCTGCGCACTACCAATGTGGTGGTGTCAATACAGACGCCAATGGCAAAACCACCATCCGCGGACTCTTCGCAGTAGGTGAAGTAGCCTGCACTGGTCTCCATGGAGCTAATCGCCTCGCATCTAACTCTCTTCTCGAAGGTAATGTGGTGGCTCGTCGAGCGCTTGATGCGATGATGAAAAGTTACCCCCCATCTAGCCCGTCCCCGTCTTCTCCAAAAATCCCAGAATGGCACATCGGAGATGCGACGCGCATTGATGAACAAGTACTAATTTCACACAACTGGGATGAGATTCGCCGATTAATGTGGAATTACGTCTCAATTGTCAGAACTGATAATCGTCTCCTCAGAGCTGCACACCGCTTGCGCAATTTACGTAAAGAGGTACGAGAATTCTATTGGGGCTTCAAAGTGAACTCTGACATTCTCGAGCTTCGAAACCTCGTCACCGTGGCGGCACTCGTTGTGGATTGTGCAATACGGAGAAAGGAGTCGCGAGGAATTCACTACACTCTCGACTATCCTGAACGTGACGAGAAGTACTGCAAGGACACTGAGCTGCGCCGATTTTAAGATTCTTCGAGCTCTCGGAGCTCAGCTGCGAACCCTCCAGATAAAATCGGAAACCGGCACCAAGTCTTCGGATCTAGATTTTTGTCATCCACGTGGAAAGATGGCGCATAGCGTTCACGCTTCCATTGGTTGCGGCACCACAATCTGAAAAACTTGACCACCCAAGCCTTTAGTTGTGAATAACTATATCTCTCACCAAATTCATCAGCAATTAAAGTCAGGGTGTCTTTAGGGGAGCGTTTATCTCGAATTGTCGCTTTCTCGATCGCTTCTAATACTGGATATGGCATGAGATCAGATTCATCTGTTTGCCCTTGATCGCTCGGTCTGAGTTCAGCTGTTGGTTGTAGACTATTGACGTAATGCAAAGCTGGGATGGTTCCCACTTCGTCGCTCCCAACAGCCTCTAACCACACTAGCCACTCACGGAGAAATGCTTTATCAATCCCCCCCACTGGACTTAAACCACCAGAGGTATCGCCATCCATAGTAGCGTAACCCACTGCTGCTTCAGAACGATTACTCGTTGCCAACAAAAGTGCATTGCGCACATTCGCTAACATCCAAATCCCAGGAGCTCTTACTCGCGCTTGAATATTTTGCAGAGGAATGTCGTCAGACTCCCAAGTGAGTTGTCGACCCAATCCGCCACTGACCATTTGTGTGTAGCCATCCACTAGCTTTCCGATTGACCACGATTGGTATTCAGCGCCTATAGCGACAGCCAACTTTTGGGCGCTTTGCTCAGTCGCGTCGCCGCTATTTTCTGAGGCTTGGTAAACGCAGGCTAAGATAACTTTCATCCATTCTGCTGACTCAGCAGGAAGCGCCATGTACGCTAGGCGATCGCGCACACCACTTTCGCCTAACTCTTTCACCGCAAGTTGAATCGCTATAAATACTAAACAGCTCACAGCGGACGAGTCAGCCCCACCGCTGAGTGAAACCACAAAGCCGCGAGAATAGCTCTTCCGCATATAATCAAAGAGAGCGAGTCCTAATGTGTGTGTAAATTCTTCTTCTTTAGAGTAAGTGCAATGTTGGGCGAGACTTGTAGGAGCTCTATCGCTCAATGCAACTTCCCATTTCACAGTCACCAATCCGGGATGCGGCTTCACTTCTACTCTGCGACTAGCTGTGCTAGCCACCCTTGAGCGATTTAACTCGATATCGACATGAGCTGAGGAGAGTACGTGATCCTTGAAGCTAAATCTCTTTCCACTAGCCACCAGATCGCCACAATTTGAGATGAGCGGTCCACCATCAAACACGACTCTGCCCGACTCGTTTCCTAACAAGTTAGCGTAGAGGTAGACGCAACCACATGATCTTGCGCCTTCGTTGATAAAGCGTTCCCGCAATTTTTGTTTGCCAAATGCGAAATGGCTCGCACTTGGATTGAATAAAAAGTCGATACCATATGCTGCTAGTTTCGAGCCAGGTCGTGTCGCTGACCACGCATCTTCACAAATTTCAAAACCAAATCTCACTCCGCCAATATCGAACATTAGATCCCCCATCGGGATTTCTTTTCCAAGGCAGCGAGTAGTAACTACTTCACCTTGCGGCCATTCTGAGAACCAGCGCGGTTCATAGTGTAAACCATCGCCCGCAAGGTGTTGCTTCCCGACAAGCCCAACCACTTCACCATCCACGATGACTGCCGCGGTGTTAAATAATGTGTGGTGGTGGCGCCAAGGAAGTCCAACGCTGAGGATGATATCATTCGCATACTTAGCAAGTTCACCCAACATCCATTCAGCGCGCTCGGCAGTGTTCGGCATTAAAAAGGCATCCTCACAGCCGTAACCAGTAAGTGAAAGCTCAGGCAAACAAAGGATCTGAACACCCTCAGACTTTGCTTGATCAATAATGGCTAGAATGCGACTGAGGTTCCCCTCCCAGTCGAGCGGAGTTTGGTTAACGCTACCTGCGGCTACGTGGATAGTCTTCATAGAATGCTGATGAATCCAGCATCACACATGCATTCTTGCTCGTCCACCCTCGACTAACAAAAAGTACAATCTTGATATTTTTACACCATCTACCTATTTACCTCCTATGGAATCTTACGAAATTTTGCGAAATGCCTTTAAAGAGACCTCTCCGAAGGTCGTTGCTTCTGAACTAGGTGTCTCCCTCTCCCTCGTTTATAAATGGTCTCAGGATCAATCCGATACTGGATCGGGGAGTCGAAACCCGATCGATCGCGTCGTTAATATTTACGAGCTCACCCAACACCAAGGCATCATCGAGCATCTGGCTGAACGCTGCGGGGGGTATTTTGTGCGCAACCCTGAGAGTCATTGCCAGAAAGGATTCCAATACCTACCTGCTACGAATGCTATCGTAGGCCAGTTTTCAAACCTTCTGACACGTATTTCCACTGCCGCGCTCGATAACTCAATTACCAGCGATGAAGCTGAAGAAATTCGACAAGTTTGGGATCAACTCAAAGGTTACGCTGAAGGTTTTGTGCGTTGTTGCGAAGAAGGCGACTTCGAAATTATGCATGAACGCCCAGATACTCCTCAAAATACAGCTCTCGAAGAACCGAAGCAAACACTCTATTAATGGTTCCCCTCGGTGATATCTCGCACCCAGTTGAGGTAGGCTTCCGCACCACCGTCGACACCAGTGTAAATGATTTCAGCATTTTCGTATGGGTGTAACTCTTTTAATACTGCCTCTAGTTGATCGTAGCGTCTCCGAGAGGTTTTCATAATCGCTAGGTACTCCTCGTCTTGCTGTACTTCACCACCCCATTGGTAAATTGATTCCATCTTGGGTAATAGATTCATGCAAGCAACGAGTTGCTTTTCCACTAACTGTGTGCCAATCTGTCGCGCACATTCCCTCGTCGGAAAAGTGCATAATACAATGATAACCTCCATTTCAGCTAAGCTTACATGAAAGACGGCTTCCTCGACAAGCTCATCAAACGACTCGATCGATTTTCTCCTAGCGAGGTGCAAAATCTCGTGAGTCGCCTAGTACGAGAAAAAGGCTTCTTAGAAAATGTCTTCGAAGCTCTGCGCGAAGGTGTCCTTATTCTCTCGCCAGAAGGCGTCATTACCTTTGCCAATAGAGCAGTCCAAGAGATGTTTGGCCTCACCAATCAGGCGCTTGGGCAACACATTAACTCCGCAATACGAGGATTCGACTGGAGTGCTGTAGCAAAGCCTGAAAGCACCACAAATAGAGATATGGAGGTGTTTTACCCTGAACACCTTACACTCAATTTTTACATATCACCATTAAATGGTTACATCGCCAAAAACGATGAACATTTAGGCTATGTGATGCTCGTTAGAGACATTACCAAATCAAAAAAAGAAGCCGAGGAAATGCTAGAGAGTGAAAAGCTCAATGCTCTCACCTTATTAGCCGCTGGCGTCGCTCACGAAATTGGTAATCCACTTAATTCTTTAGATATTCATCTCCAGTTAATGCAGCGGAAATTGCGCAAACTACCAAAAGGAGATCAAGATGAACTCGGCGCCTTATTAGCCACTGCTCAAGGTGAAATTCACAGGCTCGACTCCATTCTCAAACAATTCCTACACGCAGTGCGCCCCACTGCCCCAGAGCGAAGTAAGGTACACCTTCACGATGCGTTAGCCACCACGCTCAACACACTCAAAGCGGAGCTTGAAAGCAAGCACGCGAAAATCATTCTTGGGCTAGCAGAAAGCACTCCTCTCTTGGAGCTTGATTCCACTCAGATTCAGCAAGCTCTATACAATCTCATCAGAAATGCTGCGCAATCACTTCCTGCATCTGGCGGCACCATCCTCATTCATTCAGACGTTGATGAAAACGAAGTCACCCTGAGCATCAGCGACAATGGCTCAGGGATTTCACCGGAAGACATGGGCTCACTTTATGAACCCTACCGAACCACTAAAAAATCTGGCACAGGTCTCGGTTTGATCGTTGTGAGGAGAATTATTCGTGAGCACGGTGGCGAGCTCGAGGTGCAAAGCGAAGTCGGTGAAGGCACCACAGTGACCATTCACTTCCCGCGCAACGAGAATCAACTAAAGCTGCTCCCCGTCGCATCACCCACAATCGAAATTGAAAGTTAACTTATGGAGCCCACTGTTCTCATTGTAGATGACGAAAAATCCACCCGCGATGGCTTGCGCATGGCACTGGAAGATTCATTTGATTGCTACGTCGCATCGGATATCCGGGAAGCTATGAATGTTCTCAAATCTGAGAAGATTGATGTGCTCCTTACAGATCTCAGGATGGGCGGCGACAGCGGCATGGATTTACTTGAAAAGGCACTCAAGCTGAGTAATCCGCCAATTGCTATCATGATGACAGCCTACGGCTCCGTCGACACTGCAGTAGAAGCAATGCGCCGTGGAGCTTGGCATTTCGTCACCAAGCCTCTCAACTTAGATGAGGTGGAATTGCTCATCAAACGTGCGCTCAGAAATAAAACGCTAGAAGCTAGTAATAAAAAGCTAGAGAGCGAAAACCAAGAGCTGCGTCAAAAAGTAAGCAAACAATCACACGGGCTCGAGCGCCTCATCGGAAAATCGCCAGCAATGGCGCAAATTCACAGTATGATCACTCAGATTGCACCGACCAAAGCCACGGTTCTTGTCGAAGGTGAATCAGGCACCGGTAAAGAGCTAGTCGCCGGCGCGATCCATAGCCTTAGTGGGCGTCCTAAGGAAAAAATTATCACCGTCAACTGCGCAGCCCTTTCACCTCAACTGCTAGAAAGTGAGCTTTTTGGCCATGAAAAAGGAGCATTCACAGGCGCGACTCAGCGTAGAATCGGGCGCTTCGAGCAAGCGAATGGCGGCACGATTTTCCTCGATGAAATCGGTGAGATCGACCAGACCACTCAAGTGAAGCTCCTGCGCGTTCTTTCCGAGCGCACTCTCGAGCGAGTGGGATCAAACATCCCGATAAAAATCGATGTGCGCGTCATTACCGCCACTAATAAAAATTTAGCAAAAATGGTCTCCAAGGGAGACTTCCGAGAAGACCTCTTCTTCCGGCTCAATGTCGTTAAAGTCACTATCCCTCCGCTGCGCGAACGAAAAGAAGACATTATCTTGCTCGCTCATTCCTTCCTCAAGGAATTCTCAAAAGAAAACAACAAGCAGATCAACTCATTCTCTGAAAATGCTTTACAGCTCATCCAGAATTACAATTGGCCGGGCAATGTGCGCGAACTCCGCACCGCAGTCGAACACGGTGTCGTGATGTGCAATGGCGACCAAATAGAGGCGGCACAACTCCCTCTTAACGTGCAATCTGGCGCATCATTACTTCACCTAGAAGCCCAACCTTCGAGGAACTCTTCTGATGAATTTAACCCTTCTGAAGAAAACACCCTTGCGCCACCCCAAGAATTCAACTTGCATGCTCTGGAAAGTGTGACAATCCGACAAGCACTCGCTCACACGAATAATAATCGTACAGCGGCAGCTGAATTGCTCGGCATCAGCCGTCGTACTCTTCAAAGAAAACTCAAAGATTTAGGTATCTAATAACACCCTCTAGAATGACTCCATCATCCAGCCAATTTGATTCAGGAACCTTTTTTAGGCGCTCCATTTTCGCAGTTCTCTTGATCGGCATTTTCCTGCTCAACACTACCTTCAACTTCAAAGGGCTCACCCACTCTGGCGGCATTGATCAAGCGCAAGTCGCTCGAGAAGTTGCCAAAGGAAATGGCCTAACGACCCAGTTTGTTCGGCCACTCGCTATTCAGCAGCTCATTGATAATCAAAAGGAAGTCAACCTGGAGCACATGTTTGAGACCTACCATTCTCCACTCAATATTCTTGTCTACGCTGGAATATTGAAAATGGTGGGTGGCGACGACCCTACAAATTACCTCATGCAAGCAGACGATGGATTCTACTTTTTAGATCAAGTCATTGCTATGACTTGCGCCACGTTTTTCATCATATCCATCGGAGTAAATTACTTATTGATCAGCAGAATCTTTGACAAGAAGGTCGCCTCTGTAGTGGCTATCATCATGCTCTTTTCCGAGTACATGTGGCAGGTCACTCATAGCGGCCTCCCGCAAATGTTGATGCTCACTCTGTTTTCCACAGCGATGTATCTATCGTGGAGAGCTGTCGAAGCACAAGAAGCTGAGCGTTCACCTCTCGTTCCTGCGCTACTTTCCGGATTTTTCTTCGGTCTGTTAGCGTTAACTCATTGGATGACACTATGGATCTTCATTGGTTACTTCATTTTTGCCACTTTCTATTTTAGACCGCGCGGAGTCATCGCTGTAGCCTTATTGGCTATCATCAGTATATTCATTTGTGGCCCACTCATCTTTTACTACAAACACACCGGTCAATTGTTAGGAACTGCATTCCACGCTATTCACGGCACAGAATCTGTCTTCCGTATTATGGAAACTCCTGGTTTCAACGTGAAAGGCTTACTCGGCACCACTGCCAATGAAGCACTGCTACAAGCTTCGAATATTCACAATTACTTGGGCGGACTAATCATTGCTCCAGCTTTCTTTATCGCCTTGCTGCACCCATTTCGGCGTTCTAGCATCTCCCTCTTCCGTTGGAATATTCTAGTAATGTGGATCTTTGCCGCGATCGGTATGGCCATCTACGGCTTGCGCAATAATGCGATTGATGCCAACCAGCTGCACATGCTCTTTGCTCCATTAATGATGGCCTACGCTGTTGCAATGATGAGCATCATCTGGTCGCGTTGCGAGTTAAGTAAACAGCCAGGGCTTCTTGGTAATCTCCACTTCGTAGTAATCATTCTAGTTACTGCAGCGCCAATGATTCTAACGGTTAAAAACCTTGATAAAGCCAGCGTGCGCAATGCTTCAGTCGCAGGCATTCACGCCTTTAGCCTTAATAAAACTCTAGCAGAGAATACGGACGAGACCGACATTATTGTCTCTGATCAACCATGGGCAGTCGCTTGGTATGCTAACCGTCACGCTATCTGGACGCCGACCAGCTACGCCAATCTCGAAAAAGTAGAAGAGCTCGCTCAATTAGCCAATCCGATCTCCGGCATCCATGCATCAAGTATGAGCTACCGTGGTGCAGACATCCGCAGCACATGGATTAATCAGCGTGACCTCACGCCTCTTTCCTACTCGGTGTGGTTTAGCTTTTTTACTAACTCGAATAGCTACCTTTACCAAAACAACACAGAGATAAACGCCCTAATTAATCCACAAACTGGTCGCTATCCAAAACCAGTCTACCTCTCAGGTTTACTAGAGCCTAGCGTTTATTACACAACGCAAGATTAAGGTGACATCCATACCACACTCGTTAAATCCTCACACATTTCATGCCTAAAAAACCACACAACTTTGAAGCCTCAATGGAGGAACTCGACTCCATCGTCGAACAAATGGAGTCGGACCAACTCCCTCTCGAAGAGCTCATTAGTCACTATGAACGTGGCGCTAAGCTTTTAAAAGAATGCGAATCCGCGCTCTCAGTTGCTAAAAAGCGACTTGAAACTATCAAAAAAGGTGACACCAAGGGCGCCGACGCATCTAACCAGCGTTCAGCAAACAGCACTCCATCATCCTCAGACGACGATGAAATCAGACTCTTCTAACATCTCCGAGCCGCTCCCGCGCCTCCTCTCCACCATCAACGAACCTGGTGACCTCAAGAAACTGCATCGTACAGATTTACCTGAATTGGCTCAGGAGATTCGTGATGTCCTAATCTCACGTCTATCTGTCACTGGTGGTCACTTGGGGCCCAACTTAGGTGTTGTCGAGCTATCGATCGCTCTTCACTACGTTTTTAACTCACCTACTGACAAGTTTACTTTCGATGTCTCTCACCAAGGGTACGTCCATAAAATGCTCACCGGCCGTGCGAAGGATATTCACACGATCCGTACGTATGAGGGATTGAACGGGTTTCTACTGCGCACCGAATCCGAACACGATTGCTACGGGGCAGGACATGCAGGCACCGCTGTTTCCGCTGCACTAGGAATGGCTGCTGCGCGTGATTTAGCAGGCAGAGATAATGAAGTTGTCGCCGTCGCTGGTGACGCAGCTTTCACCTGCGGGACCACACTCGAGGCGCTGAACAACATTTCAGACGCTACAAAAAAATTCATCGTCGTTCTCAATGACAATGAGTGGTCGATTGACAGAAATGTTGGAGCCCTCGCTCGTCATTTCAATAGTCTTCAAACGAGCTCCACCTATTCATCCGTCCGTAGCAAAACGGCAGACATCCTTGAGAAAATTGGCGGCATGAGCGCTCGCAAACTCGCACACAAGCTTGAGCAAGGCGCCAAAAACTTACTCGCCCCTAGCGTTCTCTTTGAAAAGTTCGGTATCCGCTACTTTGGTCCGATCGATGGTCACAACATTGAAACCCTCATTGACACTTTCGAATATTTGAAAGCTCAAGAGGAACCAGTCGTCCTTCACATTATCACTGAAAAAGGTCGAGGCTACAAACCTGCTCTCAGTAATCCAGGAAAATTTCATGGACTTGGAGCCTACAAAGTTGAAGACGGATCCACTGCCGCCTCAGACCTGCCTACCTATTCAGAAATCTTCGGCCGAACACTCACAAACTTCGCCAAGAAAGACGAAAAGATCACCGCTATCACCGCAGCTATGCCTGGTGGTACTAAACTCGACATCTTCAAAAAAGAAGTGAACGAGCGCTATTTCGATGTTGGTATCGCTGAGGAGCACGCAGCTCTGTTCGCCTGCGGCCAAGCCTGTGAAGGCTTCCGTCCATTCCTCACCATCTATTCCACCTTCATGCAGCGCGCTTATGACATGATCATTCATGACATCGCGCTTCAAAACCTCCCTGTGAGACTCTGCATGGATCGCGCAGGATTGTCTGGTGACGATGGTCCGACCCACCACGGACTTTTCGATATCGGCTACCTTCGCGTCGTGCCTGACATCATCCATATGCAGCCAAAAGACGAAGAAGAATTCGTCGACATGCTGTGGACCATGGCAAATTACGACGATGGTCCAACAGCTATCCGCTATCCGCGTGGTGCTGGCACCGGTGCTTCACCTAAGGCTGAACCAAAGCTTCTCACCATCGGCGAAGCAGAACTCGTGCAAGAAGGTTCAGATGTCTGCCTCATCGGTCTCGGTCATCTCTTCGAAATGGCTGAAGAAGTAAAAGACGCGCTCGAGTCCCAAGGATACTCCGTTACTCTCATCAACCCTCGCTGGATCAAGCCTCTCGACGCAAAACTCATTACCGAGCAAGCAGCGAAATGTAAGATCGTCTGCACCTTCGAAGATCATGTTCTCCCTAACGGATTTGGTGCAAGCATCATCGAGTTGCTCGCTGACGCAGATATCAACACCAAAGTCGAACGCATCGGCTGGCCGGATAAGTTTGTCGAACACGGCAAAGTCCCGATTCTACGGGAACTTCACGGTGTCACTTCTGAAAATGCCCTCCAGCTGATCAGTAAACATCTCAGCTAACACCCATTCTCTTAAAGGCGTACATTGTGCGCCTTTTTTGTTGCCCTTTTTTCACCGATTTTTCCATTGGCATTTTAGATTCCACGTCTAGTCTCACAGCTGTGAGTTATCAGGTATTCGCTAGAAAGTATCGCCCTAAGACATTCAACGACGTCCTTGGCCAGGATCACGTGATCCAAACCCTGCGCAATGCAATCGACCAAAATCGACTCGCTCACGCCTACCTCTTTGTCGGGCCACGAGGCACAGGAAAAACATCCACTGCCCGTATCCTATCAAAGGCGCTTAATGCCCCAGACGGACCCAGCATCGACTTCGATCCCGATTCAGACATCGCTCAAGAAATTGCCGAAGGCCGATCACTCGACGTCCTTGAAATCGATGGTGCCTCTAACAATGGTGTAGAGCAAGTCCGTGATCTGCGTGACAATGTCCGTTTCGCCCCCTCTCGCTGTCGTTACAAGATTTACTACATTGATGAGGTTCACATGCTCACCACTGCAGCGTTCAATGCTCTGCTTAAAACCCTTGAGGAACCACCCGAGCATGTGAAATTTATCTTCGCGACCACTGAACCTAACAAGATCCTCCCGACTATTATTTCCCGCTGTCAGCGCTTTGATCTGCGCCCTATCAGCACTCAAACCATCGCTGACCACCTCGCCTACATCGCAACTAACGAAGGCGTCACTCTAGATCCTGCCGCTGCCTGGGCTGTCGCAAAAGGTGCCGATGGCGGCATGCGCGATGCCCAATCGATGCTCGACCAACTCGTTGCATTTTGCGGCAATCACGTCACTGAACCCGATGTTTTAGACGTCTTCGGCTTCACTTCTCGCGAAACTGTCGCAGGACTCACACAGAGTATCCTCAAGAAAGAGACCTCTGCCGCCTTAAACATTCTCAACGAGCAAGCGAAAGCTGGCAAGGAGCTCAGCCAATTGTTAGACGATACCATCAGCTGCCTTCGCGCATTGCTGGTAGCAAAAGTAGATCCACAAGCTGGTAGCGACGGAATCCCGCAAAACCTTTGGGAAACACTCACCGATGTTAGTAAAGGTGTTCAAACTGACCGTTTACTCAACCTCGTTGACATCTTCGCCGACACTGAAGCTCGCATGAAATGGGCAAGTAACAGAAAGCTCCATTTCGAAATTGGTATCATCAAATCCATTCAGTCACTCAATGACGCGCGCATTAGTGATGTCATCTCAGCACTCGCCGGTGCAGGCACACTCAGCCCCGAGCAGCTTCCCACGGAGGTCCCTGCTTCCGAAGAAGTTACTAACAAAGAAACTGCTCCAGCGCCAGAAGTCGAACCGGGCAAAGAGCCTGAAGCTAAACCAGAGCCGGTCATAGAGCAACCTGAACCAGTCGCTCCACATGCTGAAGAAAAAGTAGAAATTGCGGAGCCACAAGCTGAACTCGTTCAAGAACCACCAGTTTCCGCCAGTACTCAGCCAGCGCAACAGACCTCTCCACCGCCGCTAGAAAAACGCAGCGTATCCGACACCATTTCTGGCCTAGACAGCCTCATTGAGACGGCCCCAGAGCAATCAGAGGCTCCACCAATCATCGATCCAACCGCTCAGAAATCTGAAGCGCTCCCAAAAACTGAAACAAAAAAAGAAGCTAAAGCAGAGGACGACGAGTCGCCTCCTGAATTCGATGAAGAAGAATTTTATAAAGATCCTCTCATTGTGAGCGCCTTAGAAATTTTCGAAGCTACTCTTAAACCCGCTTAACCAACTCAAATACATTTTTCATTATGGATATTAACAAACTCATGAAACAGGCCCAGCAAATGCAAGCTGGGATGCAGAAAGCACAAGAAGAACTCGCTAACCAAACTGTCGAAGCATCTGTCGGAGGTGGTAAAGTCACAGTCGTCGCTACCGGAGCTGGCGAAGTAAAAGACATCAAAATCGACCCATCCATCGTCGATCCTGAAGATGTAGAATTCCTTCAAGAACTCGTCCTCAAAGGTGTCCAAGAAGCCATCACCAAAGGCAAGGAAATGGCCACTGGCGAAATGTCCAAACTCACAGGCGGTCTCAACATCCCAGGCCTCAGTTAAATCACCTTATTCAAAACTCAGCACACATGACACGCGAAGACATCGCAGACGTGCTAGACAACATCGCCCTTCTGCTCGAGCTGAAGGGCGAAAATGTTTTTAAGACTCGCGCCTACAAAAATGGTGCAGAGATCGTACGTTCACACGATGAAGATATTGTCCAGCTCGCCAAGAATGATCAGTTAGAGAACATCGCTGGCATCGGAAAGGCGCTGCAGGAGAAAATTCATGAACTCGCTACGACGGGTAAACTTGAATTTTACGAAAATTTAAGAGCTGAGTTTCCACCCACTCTTTTCGAGCTATTCGACATCCAAGGGCTGGGGCCGAAGAAAATCAAAGCCCTCTACGACAAACTCGACATCGACTCCATCACTTCCCTAAAAGAAGCCTGCGAAACTGGCTCCATCAGCGAACTTCGTGGCTTTGGCACGAAGACTGTCGAGAAACTCCTCGCTGCTATTGAGTTGCGCGAAAAATTTGCCTCGCACTTCCGTCTCGGCGACGTCGCAGTCATGGCTGAAGTGCTGCTAGAATCCGTTAGGAATCACCCAGCAACGCTACGTTGTTGCCACGCTGGATCCTACCGACGCTCGAAAGAAATCCTACACGACATCGACATTCTAGTCGCCACGGACAGACCTGCGGAACTCACCAAGTATTTCTCAGAGCTCGACGAAGTAGAAGAGATCATTGCTTGCGGTGACACCAAGGCATCGATTCGACTCGAAAATGGCCTGCAAGCGGACTTGCGAGCAGTTTCTAACAAAGCTTTCCCTTTCGCCCTACAATATTTTAGCGGCAGCAAAGAACACAATGTCGTCCTGCGCCAACGTGCGCTCAAGCGTGGTTGGTCGCTTAATGAATACGATTTCACAGTCAAAGAAGGCGCCGAAGAACCTCCGCCTATCAATGATGAATCGGATATCTACAAAGCACTTCAACTAGACTTCATCCCGCCCGAGTTGCGCGAAAACCGTGGTGAGTTCGAAGCCGCAGAAAATGGTCAGATTCCACGCCTTGTAGAACTCGAAAACCTACGCGGAACCTTTCATAACCACACAACAGCATCCGATGGTCGCAATAGTCTCGAAGAAATGGCCGAAGCCGCTATCGACTTAGGACTCGAGTATCTAGGTATTGCAGACCACTCGAAAGCTTCATTCCAAGCAAACGGCCTCTATCCAGAGCGCTTGCTAAAGCAAATTGAGGAAATTAAAAAACTCAACCAACAATGGGACGGCAGCTTCCGCCTCCTCGCTGGCTCAGAAGTCGATATTTTGAAAGACGGCTCACTGGATTTCAGTGACGACATTCTCTCACAGTTAGACTACGTCGTCGCTTCAGTCCACAACGCTTTCACACTTCCTGAAAAGGAAATGACCGCACGTATCATCAAGGCAATGGAGAACCCGCATGTTACCATGTTAGGGCATCTCACGGGACGACTGCTCCTTCGTAGAGAGGCCTACGCTGTCAATGTGGATAAGATTATCGACTGTGCTGCAGAAACAGGAACGATTATTGAACTCAATTGTAATCCGCGTAGACTCGACATGGATTGGCGCCATTGGCACAAAGCAAAAGACAAAGGTGTGAAATGTGCTATCAATCCAGACGCTCACAGAGTAGAACAATTACAATTCTTGGCCTTCGGTGTTAGATTAGCTCGCAAAGGCTGGCTCACTAAAAACGATGTCATCAACACCAAAACGCTTCCTGACGTTCTCAATTTCCTAAACATCCAATAAAAATCTAACCAACACTCTTCATGTTTACTCAATCACTTGCTCAAACCTCGATAGAGGGCCCAAGCTTCGTCACACTCATCATCGCGGGTGTACTTCTCCTCTTTGGCCTCATTTTCTTTTACCTCATTCTCAAGTTCTTCAAGACTTGGCTGCGCGCTCGCCTCTCACAAGCACCCGTCGCATTTGGAGCACTAATCGGAATGTGGCTCAGAAAAGTTCCCTTCCCACTCATTGTCGATAGCCGCATTACAGCTGTCAAAGCTGGCTTAAACTACAGTACTGATTTATTGGAAGCGCACTACCTTGCAGGTGGTGACGTCGCAGACGTCGTCCTCTCACTGATTGCCGCAGACAAAGCTGGGATCAGCCTCCCCTTCGAACGTGCTTGCGCAATCGACCTCGCAACCAAAGATACCGGTAAGACAGTACTCGAAGCGGTCCGCACTTCCATCAATCCGAAAGTGATTGATTGCCCTACTCCGACCAATGGAATCAACAAGATCACCGCAGTCGCTAAAGACGGTATCGCAGTGAACGCTAGAGCGCGTGTCACAGTGAGAACCAACCTCGACGGCTTTGTGGGCGGTGCTACAGAAGAAACCATCATTGCCCGTGTCGGCGAAGGTATCGTAACTTCCGTGGGTTCAGCTGAATCCTATAAAGCCGTTCTCGAAAACCCCGACTCCATTTCTAAATTAGTTCTCTCTAAGGGAGTCGATTCCTCTACTGCATTTGAAATTCTCTCCATTGATATTGCTGACATCGATGTCGCCGACAACATTGGTGCACGGCTCCAAGCAGAACAAGCTGAAGCCGACAAGCAGATCGCCCAAGCGAAAGCTGAAGTACGTCGCGCAGCCGCAGTGGCCGAAGAACAAGAGATGTCAGCTCGCACGCAAGAAATGAAAGCGAAAGTCGTCGAAGCTGAAGCGCAAATCCCGATGGCTATTGCTGAAGCATTTCGCAACGGCAACCTAGGTGTCATGGACTACGCGAAGTACCAGAATATCAACTCTGATACAAAAATGCGTGATTCTCTCTCCGACGGCGAAGAATAAGTCTAACCGACTCAACTAATATGCCTTTTTACGAACTACTTGCACAGGATGATGGATTTCCAGTTCAGGGAATCCTATTCCTAGTTATTGCTATCTTCAGCTTCCTCAAGTGGCTCTACGAAAACATCGTTCAAAAAGGCAAAAGTCAAGAATCTGAATCTAATGATCTAGAAGATCTCTACGATCAATACCGTGACGAGATTAGACAACGTCAATCACAGTCACATCAACAGCCTCCTCTCATCGAGGAGAGCAGCTACTCTCCTCCGCCTCTTCCAACTCAATCCTCGCAATCAGCATCACCTTCTAAGAAAACGGACAGCTCAACTCCCCCGCAAGGTTCACCACAACACATGCAGCAGGAGATCGAGCGCCTGCGGCTTAAAAAAGAGCGCGCAGCCTACAATGTCGATTTTCCTAGCCCCAATAATGACTTCAAAAAGAATCGGCCCGTCACCGGACTCCGCGCGGAACTTCAAAAAAAGAACTCTTTGCGCAAGGCGATTCTTCTCCGCGAAATCATCGGACCTCCAAAAGCTCTGCAGGATTAGTGCTATAAAAATCTCTTGAGAGTCTTCGTGGCTCATGTGAGCATCGTTGAATCAGCCTAGGAGTTTGTTCGTCAATAGGGGCAAGACTTAGCTTATAAGACATTAAAGTAACCGTGAGAAGTCTTCCTCACTCGGTTCATTAATAGGGACTTCGTTCATACCATGGCGAAATTGAGACATCGCCTCATAAGCTCTCAAGCGGGCATAGTTAATCTCGCCAATCGGTTGATGAACATTGAGACAATGCGCCGGCGAGTACGACAAATTCTCTCCGAACTCAAAGCGCTCCTGCGTTCCCACAGCTTGCTTTGGAAGTGTGAGCGTAGCCACTTTAATGTATGGACTGTCTGACTCTTTCCAAATTTGCATATTGTCCTTCAGAGAAGTCGTTTTATCGTTCTTAAAAAACTGCACGCAAAAATCAAAGCTCGCTTCACCGGCCTTCAGATGGCTTTGTATATTCTGAGACAAATAAGAATCTGTCAGCGGCTTGGGCTTGTTGCTCTTCCTTGCTGAAGTCGGAATAAGCGTGTATTTTACATACTGATCCCCGAGCTTATAGGGCGTCATACTCCAGTATTGAATATCTAACAAACTCGTCTAATTTTTGAAAGATTGAGCCACGTACGAAATTGTCTTGTATTGGCCAGTCTTAAGCAGGAGCCACAAAACAGCAAACATCCTCTTCTCAATAAACAGCTTCGCAGCTGGAACAAAGCATTTCAAGTTAGCGAAGAAAAACGCCGGCCAAGAAATCAAGATGAAGTCCTGCGTCGCCAGTTCTTTATTAAATTTCACAAACCTCTCACCATCAACACCAAGCAGTTTAATCGCCATACCTCGAGCGTCTTTCTTCTTATCCGCCTGTGGGCTCGGGCTGGAATGTGAGGCGCGCACGAAAGCTTTGTAAATCCGTGGTTTAGCAAACACACCGATACGGCATTCTTCTGGGAGATTAGGCTCAACCCGAAACTCTGCCGTCATTAACCCTACTGTCTTAGAATGTGCCGAGCGTGTATAGAGACCTTCAGCTTCTTGACGGTTTTTGCCAGACTGCATAATTTCTATGAGTTTTTCTGTTAGCCTTAATTGCTCATCACTCACCTCTTCCATGCCTAACAAAACATTACCAAATTAGTCTGTGTGGCAATCAAAATCAGCTGTGCCGACTAACTCAAATTGCCCCACTTATCCCATCATCTCAATAGAGCTTGGAGGTGAACCGTAGAATATAGCAGCGCCCCCCCAGTATATAAAAACACCTCCGCAGAGCAAATGTTACAGATGCTCTCGGAGGTGGATCTAAAGTTAAGAAAAAACGTTTAGCGAGTTTCTACTTTTCGACTAAACAAACTTCCTTTTTCGTGAACGCCTTCTAACACAAATTGGTGAATCGTTGTGAGGTCGTAACCACTACAAAGGAACATCTGACGATTCCTGTTCATCAAGTATTGAGCCGCCTTAAGTTTTGTTACGATGCCACCTGTCGCAAACTTATTGTTAGGAGTATGTTCTTCAGTAAGTTTGTCTGGGTCGATCGAATGCACATCCTTGATGATCTTAGCTTTAGGGTTCTTTGACGGGTTGTCGTCATAATACCCATCAATATCACTAAGCAGTACTAACAAATCTGAGTTAGTGTAATGCGTGATGTGCGAGGAAAGTTGGTCGTTGTCACCGAAAAGCTGGTCTTCCGTCGTTGAAATATCATTCTCGTTTACAATCGGGAGAATTCCGTTTGCCAAAGTTGTCTCAATAATCTGTTGGAAAATAACAGTATGCACTCTGGAATCGAAATCTTCCTCTGTGAGAAGAATCTGTGAAATGCTGATGTCGAAAATATCAAACATCCTCTTGTAGTTACTCATGAGGATTGGTTGTCCTACGGATGCCAAAACCTTCTTACTGATGTCTCTCTTACGATCCAACTGCAAGGCGGTGTAACCAGCTGAGACTGCACCAGAAGTCACAAGAATCACCTCATGTGTCTTTTTAAACTCTGCAATCAGTGAAACTAAGTTGAGCATACGCTCTTTAGCGATATGGTTTGCTTCAGTAATAACTCCACTGCCGACTTTAATAACGATCCGTTTTTTCTTCATTTATAGGTATCCTATGACGAGCTTCCGTCTCGCGGTTCCTCGTCTATAAAAGCTCTTTCAGCTTTTTTATTTATCCAGGCGCCATCGCCTGTTGCTCCGCTTACTAGCACGATTCTCCCACTATTCCAATGGAAATCCTGTTACTCAATTACACCTAACAAGAAACAACTCATTCAATAATAGCTGGTTACATTTGTTATTTTAGACTTAAAATAGAGGCTCTTCATTAAAGATTGGGGACATGAGGCAAATCAGCCAACATGCCCCCTATGCTTAATAAGCTAAATATAGGTCTGAAGGGTTACCCCCCTTCAAGTCCAACATAATCATACATACACCATTCAGGTAAAGCTGCAGTCTCAGCTCGAGCCGCTGCGACGCTCCATTTACAAGTTTCATGATCAAGGCTTGTGTTCTAAAACATTAGCCAAAACTAAATGAATAGGACAGGCTGCCGTAAGTAGGATTTACACTCAGTTCTCAGCTCTTAAAGCCAAAGAACGCCTCTTAGAGTGCAGCCCTCAGGTTCTTGGCATCGATGAACACATCTTGCACAAAGCTCAGCGCTTTAGTACCACGCTCTGTGATCTGAAGAACCACAGTGGTGGAGGGGCGTAGCAAATCTAAACTCGAAACATACTTCACCCACAGTTAAAAAGCTATCGAGGTGGTCTAGCTGCTATGCGCATACGTCCTGAACGTCTCAGCTCTAAACAAAAGCGAACTCTACGTGAATTATTCAATACCTCTCCAACCCTCAAACACGTCCAACGACGAGCATACGGATTTAGAAGCTTCGAAAACTACAGATTACGCGTGATCGCTCAATGCGGCTAGCCAACACAATAAACTAAAAAACATGCCTCTCCGCAAAATTTGGTGTAGACTGTAGCCGGCCATCCTACTTTAGAAAATGGGACAGAGGTTTTGGAAAACTACCCTGCAGCCCCCCTGCAAATACTCTACTACACTAGTGCATCATTTAGGTCAATCCAAGGCGCACCATGATATGGACGGTAGCGTAAGATTCTAAAATCGTAGCGATCCGCACTTCGTGCCGTGTACGATCGCACCTCACTAGCGTCCGTCACTTCATCCACTGGAAGGTTAATCTCTAAGTAGTTGCTAGCATCAGTCTCCGTCTCAACTCCCGTACCAGACCACTCCACTATTTGTCTATCCACCTCCACCCAAGTTCCAGCGTTCTCATAATTTTTGTAAAATCCATACTCCACCTCAAACCATGAGTTCTTGAAACCAGAGAGAACATCCCGCTCATACCCTAGAAGAACACGGTACTTATCCAGTCTCACGCTATATAGGTCACCGGTATAAGCGTCCTCACTGGCCGACACTCCGTAGAAGAATGCAACCTTATTGGATAAAGAAACCGAACTCAGGGCATCCCACTCTGGATCTAGCGAGAACACTGCCTCCAGAGTAGAATCGTCCACCACCTCGCTCAAAGTAATACCCCCTGACTCATCACTGCCGTCCGCAGCTTTGTAATCATCAGCACTTACGTCGAAATCATTAAATCTATAATCCCAATGATCCCAAAAGCTGCCATTCAAATCCACATTACATCCCGCATAATAATAGCTCTGAATATCGAAAGCACTCAGCACCCCGCTATCAGAATTTGAACCCCTATACTCATACTCATTATGAGTATTTACCTCGCAAGTACTAAAATAGTAGGTGGTATGAGTAAAATCGCTGTAATGATTAGAACTCATACTAAACGATCCATCTGCATCACCCTCTGAACCATCGAAATCCTTCCCCACTGTGCCAAACGTCGGCTCTGATTCTGTGGTACTATTGTAGTTCGCCGTAATATTGGTATCTGTGACGCGAGTAGGTCCGCAGCTATTGCTTTCCTCGGAATCTTCCACATCTGAATAACTCAGCCCCACCACACACTTCATGTACAAGTGCTGGTTTTGAAAACCTCTCACCACATCCACCTCGCCTGCCACTACTTCTTCTTGAAATATAAACCCCAAGCTTGGAGCGCCTATCTCACAGCACTCCATCCACGCCCCTTTTTCATTGTCTATAAAATTCCCCATCGCACCTCACCTTACGAACTTCACGTGCGCGGTCGCGCCACTCGAACAGACCGCTAAATAAATAGCCCCACACCCAGCATGCTCGAAGCGGAATAGCGGGTCTCCTTCTCCGTCATTCTCGTCCACCCAGTGACCCAGCTCTATGTGAATCGATCCCGTCTTTAGCACCGGAGTAAAATCCGTATCATCGGGGAGAGTCGCACCTTGGTAGATCTCCACATCGTCCACACTGAATGTATTCATCAGCACCCCGTCCACTTCGTCTATCGTGATATCTACCTGCACCCACACCTTATCCTCGTGGACAGGAGTGAGGTTATCTTTTTCCAGGAACTCCGTCGACCCAGCGCCGTACAAATACCCACTGCGGATTTTATACTTCGTCACCGACTCGGTACTATTATCCGCATCCACCAGCATGTCTCCCAGAATACACTCACTAGTGGATCCACCACTACCGCCACCCACTCGGCTAAAGTTCAGAACCGCAGATGCCACACCACCGCCGATGCCTTCCTCGATCTCATCCTCACCACTTTGAATTTTGTAGTAAAATGCATTGGAGCGAGCCGCGCGTAGCCGCTCCACCATATCCGCCGCTCCCAGCGCCTCACTCGGCCCGAAACTCACCGTCGTTTCGCCCTCCGCTATGTCACAATACACTTCCGAAACACTCTCTCCCATACTTGCCCACTCAGTCAGTCCATTCGTTAAGTTCACCTTGTAGCCAGGATGCACATTTAGGGTGGCATCGTCTTGTAGGAGAGTCACCGATCCTGAGTAACGCACCACGCTCAGCTGGCTCAATAAACCAGCTGCTATTCCCATCGGAGGCTCCTCACCAGGATCGCTCGTCACCACCCGTTTATAGTTTTTCGTGCGGGCATTCGTCCCCATGATCTGGGCTGCGAAATTCGCTGTAAGATACTCTGTGCTATTGAACGTTTTTGGGAGACTGAATACCTCTTCCAGCATCTTTTTCAGAGAGCCATCAGGAAGAAGATCGTAGTCAGTTTTCGCAATGGCTAAAGTGGAGCTGCACGCCACTAAGGCATAGCGTTTTTTTGCCCAATACGGCAAACTACCTTCCACGATATAACGAGGATAATCCCCGACTTCCTCGCTCTGTTCTATAGGATCTGAATGAGGGTTGATTGGGTCCGGACGTTGCGGTTGATCGACCAGCTCTCGCTTCCATTTTTCTACGTTCTCAGTCGGCACATCTACATCCGCCACACGCAGTAAATTAAGAAAATCTTCGCCGTGTCTCGACACTATCGTCTGCAGCTCAGACGAGCGACTTGTCCAGAACTCCACCACCTCCTCATCATTGGCATTTTCGTCCGGAATGTCCGCCGTTGTCACCGGCGCGTACTCAGTCTGATACACTCCTCCCTGAAGAGCCACTGAGTCCTTCATCAGACCTACAGCTGGAGCTGACGAACCAGCTATATCTTCCACGATTCGGGTGTATGGATCTGAGTCTATTGAGATCGGTTTCTCGTATGCTATCACCACCGAGCTTACTAACTCATTGGCGTTATCTTCCACGTCTGCATTCAGCACCACAGAAGCCGATCCTATGTCGTAACTCACACTCGGCATCGTCGCTCGTTCCACCAGCTGAAATGCACCACTAGGATCAATGTACGCCGTGTGCTCGGGCATCAGAGCCAGCATGCCTCTTATCAGCTGAGCACAGGTCATATCCTTGTAGCCAGAGCGGTACCACCCTATGCCGGCAGCTATATTACCCACCGTCATATTCACTCCGCTTTCCGCAGCGAATGCTGCAACATTTCCTATGCGAGTACCCAGCGGCACATCCTCCATCCAGTGAACCGTACCAGACCATCTATCGGCATACTCCAGCTCAGTATCCTCATCTTCCTCACTCTCTTCTACCGAGGCCACATATGCTCGCTTCACCTGGTACACTAGCCTCTCTAAGTCACCCCACGCATCCGTACACAGAATGCTCAGACCCGTATCATTACCACTCGCCCGGCGAGGAACCTTGCGAACCACACCGGTAAATTTAGCACTACCATTGTGCCGTAAAACTACATTCTGCCCCACACTCAGCGGCGCACTCTCGGTCATGCTATCAGACACTACCGTCAGCACCATCTCACTCGCATTTTGCTGGCGATAAACCACCCGCCCCACCTCCACACCCAGCTCTTCCAAACTCACTCCATTGATCGTCCAACTCATTTTAACGACTATTTTTTACCTTTAACTCTAGCGACTGCAGTTTCTTCTCCGTGTTCTGCCATTGCCTGATTAAGCTCTGCAACATTTGTAGCGCCGCATCATCGCGTGCCGCACTACTCCCCATAAGCTTACTTACTGCAGCACTCAGCGCAGGCTGCTCAGCAGCTGACACCGCACCATCCTCAAACGCCTTAGCGATCTCATCCACTATCTTCTGACCCGCTTTGTTACCCACCTCTACAGCCTCAGCTTTACCACTTATTTCATTACCTAATCCATCTCGCTTGCTGCGCGCGGTATTTAGCTCCAGTTGTACCACCCCACGTCGGCGAGTTTTCTCTCGCTCAGACGCCGTCTGCTGACGAATCTCTTCCACTATTTGATTAGAAGTCAGCTGAGACTCTTGTAGACCAGCCTCATCCCTTAGCTGTTGCAGCTCTGCCCGACCCGCAGCGATATCACTGCGCAGCTTTTCTACATAGTTTTCATACTCACTTCTGTTAGCGAAATCACCCCTCGCTGCCGTGTCCCGCTCCAGCTGGTTCTCTATCGTTCTCGCCTCCGTAGATCCCCTATTCGCCTGTGCAGCCTCAGCCGCTTTTTGAGCCGCACGCAGAGCCTCTGCAGCTTCTCTGCGGTCATTATTTCTCCGCGCACTACTCAGTGCCTCCTCAGCCTTCACCAGCTCCGCATTCGTTCGGCTCACCTCGGCATTTAGTTCAGCCAGCCTCGCCTCCTTCGCAGCCCTATCCTCATCCCCCAGTATCAGTCCATCCAGCCCACTCGCCCTATTCAGCTCTGCCAGCTTTTGGTCATCAGCTCGGCCCAGTACACCTCGTCTCTTCTCGTTGATCTTCAGTGTACTCTCCGCCAGAGCCTGATCTATTCCAGCCAATCTACGCTGCAGCATCTCATCTATCAGAGCCTTTTGCTCCGCCGCCACCGCAGGATCTGTCTCATTATTATCTATCTGCGCCTTCAGCAATTCCGCCTTTGCGGTGATGTATTCACGCGTAGCGCTTGCTTGTTGTTCCAGCTTCCGCTGCTGCAGATCCAGTGCAGAATTACTGCGCCCCATCTGATCAGCCCACGCCTTCTCCAGATCAGCCCGGCGCTCCACAGACCGTTCATACTCCACCGCTGCATCCGCCGCCCTCAGCGTAGCATCAGCCTGCTCCGCAGCCTCTCGAGACGCCGCACTCGCCGCTTCCACAAACTCCTGCGCCGCATCATCTGCCTGCTTAGCTTCCTGCGCCAGACCTTCTATCTGTTCCTCCGCCTCTTCCAGCTTGTCGATCATCTCCCCCAGCCCCTCGGCCCCCTCATCTCCCAGTTCCACCATTACCTCCTTCAGCTTCTCAGCCTCTATCTTCAGCCGCACGAACCTTTCCTTCGCCGCCTCGGCATCCCCCTCACTCACAGCTTGCTCGAACTCCGTTCCCAACCGCTGCATCTCTGACACGATCTGATCCAGATTCTGATCCAGCTGATCAAAACTCGCACTCGCTGCCTCCACCCCCTGCGTATTCGCAGAGGTATCTATATGAAACTCTACCTTCTTATCCGCCATACTCTTCCTTCCTCAGTTAAATCTCCTCCTCCGGCAGCAGCGACTCGTACTCAGCCTTGGTTAGCTCGACAATATATCCAGCTGCTATATGAGGAGCCATCTCCACCTCATCTGCCGGCTTCACATCGTTGTGAGCGAGAGCTACGACTAGCATACCACTACCATCATTCGCTACAGGCTGATCCTCAGCCACAGGTAGCGCTGTTTCAGTGGTCGCGACCTCACCAACAATGGGTAGGTTACGGTGATTGTCCGCTACTTGGCGCATCGCATTGTATACAGCAACTGCTACTTTAAAGTACCTCTTCTTATAACGATTACTCATGGCAGTAAGAGGTTAGATATTTCCAGCATTTCAGCAGCGGTTAGCGCACGACTAGCTGACAAAACGTTATACTGTTTGTTTTCAGGGTCAGTAGAGGATGACGACAACATTGCAGAATCGTAGATACCTAAGGTCGAGCTTGGTGTGATTGTGTTATATGCCACTCCATTTTTATACCACGTAAATAAATTATCCTCTGCATCATAGGTACAGCCGACCACAGCTCGCTCGTTTAGCGGTATAGCAGCCCCCATGTGACCAGTCAGTTCTCCGAGAGAATCATAACAATAAAGGTTCCCTGCGTTCCATCCCAACCTGAAATGCCCTCCAGCAGTATATACTCGGCCAAAATAGCGAATAGCCGTAGCATCTAAAATCTCTACATCGACCATGTACGTGAATGAAACCCCATTGGATAGCGACAGATCCATATGATCACCCGCACCATTGAAATAAAGACTATCCCCCTCGTCTAGCGGCTGGTTAGCACCTACCGTTTGAGTCGCGTTGTCTCCACTGCCCAATAAATCTACCCAGGTCGCCACCTGCCCACCATTCGCGGGCACGTCACCTGCTGTGAATTTGCCACGCGAGCCGTTAAGGTAGAGACTCAGATCGTAAGCCAAAATTGGATCCACATCCCCTCCCAGTCCCAGCCCGAACCCACTGGGCAAACTCAGGTCAAAGCCCAGTCCCTCTTGTCTCACAAACGGCCTCTGTCTATTCAACATCGCTCGATTTCGTTAGATTAGGTTAGAACGTCACCGCCTTGAACCGCAGGTCGGGATTCGTCGCACCAGTCAGCCGCGCATACACAATGGTGTCCACTGGCATCTTCCCGCCCTGGTACGGCGGCGTCAGCGTCTCCAGCACATCGCCGTCACTATCCTCCAGCGTGAATGTGCCGCCACCAGCGTCGCCGAAAAGCGTCATTCCCAGCTCGAAGCTCTCCACCGGAATTGGCAACTCCCAGTTCCCGCCATCGAGATCGGCCGCCTGAATTGTCTGATTATATCTACCCATTTCTTTAATTTCTATTGGTTAAATTTTATTCCTCCAGCGCATCCAGCGCCGCTTCGAAAAGTGTCAAATCGATCATCCCCCCACCGTCATAAACAGCACTCATATCCACGGGTGGAACTGGAACACGAGATGCAAAGGATGGATCCCTCGCCACCAGCTGCGCCCAGCGTAGTGCATGCTCAGCAAAGACAGCCTCAGCCGTTGTCCCCTGGTTCAGCGCATGCGCATTCAGCCCCGCCGCCATCGCCAGCCGCTGTGCCTTGTCACCTCCCCAAAAATCTTTATAAGACTGCTCCAGCAGATACGCTTCTCGCTGATTCGCCTGCGCAAACTTCTGGTGCGACCTCGCGATCTTCTGTTCCGGTGTAATTGTTAGTGTGCTCATAATTTTAAGGTCTCAGATCTTTCACAAAGGCTTCACAGCGATATACATCCCCGCCATCATACCCACCTGCCGAATCGACTATATCAATCATCAAATCAGATCCATCAGCAGTTAGGGTCACGGTCGGGAGTTCTGTTCCTGAATGAAAGCTGCCGTCAAAAGACGCCATCTCAAGATATTCGATTTCAGAGGTGGTGGAGTGACCTCTAAACTGCACGAGATATTTACGTTTCCAGTAGCGACCAAGTCCTGCTGAAATACTGCGCCCACCGAAAACCTCTAACTCAAGCAACACTCCATGCGCTGGCGTATTGAAAGCTAAACCTAAAGAAGATAGATCGAGAGCTTGGGGGTTGCTAGCTTCTGTATAAGTCCAACCAGCTAGACTAAGATCAACTTTGCGATACCTCCCATCCGCCTGTCCCACATTAATAATATGATCAGGATTACTCAGGTCATTCCCAGTAGACGTACTCTCACTAGCCAGCTCCACATCATCTTGAACTGCACCGTTAGAATCTAAGTTAAGGTAAGGTTGAAAATGCAGAAGGTGCTGCTCTGAACCGGGGTTGTTTAATCCTACAAAATCAGCATGATCTTCATCTTCTACAACAACATCACACTCATGGAATGCGGGATAACTAGAATCTCCTCGCATTTCCCTAACCACAATTTGCACTGTATCAGACGCGCCAGGATTTTCCCCACTCCTTGTGTAATGGAAGACTAGAGAGCTTAGCCTGAAATCACTATCTGATGGATCTACAGTTGTCGTTTCAGTAGTAGTGCCGATACCAGAACACTCACTCAGCGGAGTCACGTCATACGCTATACTGCCACCATAGTAAGTCCTAGCTACTACCTTAAACGTGCCATATTTCCTTCCACCTCCTTGGGCTTCCCTAGAGTAAATCGAAACATAATACGTACACATGTAGCTATTGGACCACCTGTGCCTAAAGTTTAAGGAGATTTTTTTATGTTGTCCTACGACTGCAGGTAATTGCTCGTCATATAAAACCTTGCTCGTACTATCAGCCCACGATTTTAGCTCATCCACGAGCGCCTTCAGCACCTTCCCCTGCTCAGCCGTCAGCGCCTTATTTGAGCCACCAGTCGTCAGATCATCCACTAGATCCGCCACCCCCAGCGCCTCCAGCGCTGCGCGACCTTGCGCAGTCGATTGACTCACCATCAATGCATCAATAAATGCGCTTACTGTAAAATCTGCCATCTCCTAAATCTTAAATCTTAATTCATGCAGGTCTCAGGTAGGTAGAAAACCCATCTGGCCGCACATATTGGTTCCCGTCACCAGGTGTCGCCGTCACTGTCAGCGCACCACCCACCAGCGTCACGGTGCGGTAGCTCATCACATCACTCCATCTCGCTGGCCAGCTCTCCACCGTCGTGCTCGCTATCTGCCAGTTCCACCCGCTCTCCGTCGCTATCAGTAGCGGAGCACTGTGCCTTGGCAACACCAGCGGATGATTCATCCCCGCCGCCACCGCCGCATCAGTCGTCACCTCCGTCTCCACCAGCGTAAACTCCAGCTCGTGGCGTTCCTGCCCGCGAGCAAAGGTATGGATACCTACCGCATTGATAAACTCAGCTATGCGGACAATCTGCCCGCCGCTACGCTCCATGCCATCATCCACCAGCGCATCGCCATAATCCACCAGCAGCGTATTCTGCCCATCCGGATCATGCACTATCTGCACTATCGACTCGAAGATATCCATAACCGCTCAGCTACTAGAGATTCGTCACAATGCCTGAGTTCAGCTCACTATCCAGGACCTCCACTTGCAGCGCATAGGGATCCACACCCTCTTTAAACTGATACGTACCCACGCTCAGCTCCGCCCACACAAACATGTCCAGGATCTTATTACCCGTGATTGTGTTAAAATTCTCCACCCGCAGCACACACCGCACTGGATCCGTCCGATCACCTGGTACAAAGTCCCCAGCCACCGGAGTGTTAGAATCCAACAGCAGCTCCACTAAGGTAAGCTCACTCCATTCCTGCAGCGTAAAGTTCCACACCAGTTCCTTATTCGTCCGTACTGTCTTGCGAGTACGGTACGCAGCACCATCGCGGCTCGCGCGGCGCTTGATCACCGTCTCGCTCTTCGTCGGCTCGAACTGCTCCACAGTCCCCAGATTCGTGTAATTAGTCGACGGATCCGTATCCGGAAACGCATCCACAGCCACCGTGATCGCATCAATCGTCTCTCCCTCCCGCGCGATGGAAATCTGACTACCTGGTAAAATATCTACTAAATTCATAACGTTAAATTCCTAATTCCTAATTCTTAATTCCTACTTCTCCCTCACTTCCAGAATCTCCACCAGCCCTTGAGCTGCCTTGTACTCTGCATCCACCAGCGGCACAGGATCTGCGATCGCACCCTTGGCGATCTTCCCGCCTGGCACTGGCACTGGAGTCACTAGCGCCCGCACACGCGCCACACGCTTCTCTGCAGTCTTAGACTCTGCAGCCGTCTTATTGCTTGCCGGCTTAGCGGCTGTTTTTTCTTCGCTCATTGCTTTGCTTGGTTAATTTTGAATGATTGTTTTGACCTGCACCTCGTGCACGTTGTAGTCCGCGTCAGCCACGTCATAGCTGCTCTGCACCTCTATCGCCGCCGCTGCCTGCAGTGCTCTAGGCTCCGCCGTATTCAGCACTAACTGACTCAGATGGTTCTCCAGATCCTCCATGATCTCCTCCTCCGGCTTCTGCCCCTCATGGTACAGAGGCTGCACCCACAGCCGCAGCACCAGCTCAGTTTCCCACCTCGGCCGCTCCGCCATCGGTGCCAGGTTCCGCTTCTTCGGTGATAAAATATGCAGACAGATCCCATTCTCTGAGCGAGAAACCGTATCCTCTATCTCCCTAAAAATATCCCCCTGCCGCGCGATGATAATGTCATCCGCAGTCAGTCCTATATTCGCAGCCACGATGCTCGCCTTCAGCGCATCCCTTAAATCTCCTGCTCTGCTCACACCACACCTCCCTCAGCTATCAATTCGATAAACACATCCTCAGCAGCCTCACCTGCCACCTCGCCCACCGCTGCATCACTCGGTAACAACTCACGCTGCTGTTCCTGTACTACCTTCTTCTTCAGCCAGTAAAACACCGTATCCACGCCACTCGCTTTATCGCGCCGCATCAGCGCAGCAGTCTCAGCCCCCAGTGGCACGAACTGCAGATCCGTCACCTCACCCGCCCGTCGCCCATACGCCGCTGCCACCGCCGGTATCGTCAACCACTTCTTACCAGCCCTCGGCGTGATCTCCACCTGCTTAAATGCCCGTGCAAATGCCTCTCTCGGAGCTACACTCACCGTCACGCCAAACGCCGTAGACGTCCCCTCGGCACTCTCCGCCGCCCGCTCATAAAACCCCGTAGGCTGTGCACCCAGCCGCCGCGCCGTAGCATGCTTATTCACCGCATAGCCACGGATGTAATCGCGAAACAGATTCTCCTCCGCAACCGCTATCCGTGCATTTACCTCACTCAGATCACCCAGCTTCTCCCGGAGATACTGCAGTGTCTCACGCGCCGTATCATCCACCGTAATATGCAGCCTCAGACTCATACCACCCCTCCTTCCTTAGCCGCCGCCAGCTCTCGCTGCAGCAGACTCTCATAGCGCGCAGACTTACTCTTCCCCTCACGCTTCGCCTTGATCTTCCCTAACAAGCTCGTCGCTAAATCATCATCCATCCCATCCAGCCGCTTCTCCGCCACTGGCAGCAGCGCATCCGCAGACGGCTTCTGCCCCTCCCACTCTATGCCCAGATCCTCTAGCTCACTCGCACTCACCGCGCGCCAGCCCATCCCACTATTAAACGCAAATGGCGGATGCTCAGTATCCAGCGCATCATCAAAATAACTACTACTCCCCAGCTTCTTCCACACAGGATCAGTCTTCAGCGCGATCAATCGACCCGTACTATTCGTAGGGCCACCTACCTCGAACCAACGTCTCTGCCAGCCCAGTGTCCCAGTCCCTGGCATCCCCCTCGGCTCACGTCTGCTCTGCACCCGCACCAGCTCCCATGCAGGATACCCGCGCAGCCCAGCCTCGCTGTTCCCACGCGCCTTCTGTGCCGCCCCTCGGTGCTTCTTAATCTCAGTCTCTAAAATCAAATTCAGCCGCTTATCTGAGCTCAGATCTCTTAGGCTCCCAGCCTCAGCTGGTGGTATCCCCAGCGTCTCATCACCGGGAAATCCATTCTCAGGCGTGTACTTCAGCCGAGTCAACATCCCACGCAGCTCCTGCTTCAGCCTCGGCAAGTCATTATTATACCCACCCTGCAGCGCCCGTTCAATCGCACTGCGCAGCCCCTGCAGATACTCGGCCTTCGTCGTGCGCGCAATAAATACAGACCTCTCACGCAGCTCTTTCTCCAGCAGATCACGCAGCTCAGCACTACTCAGAGCACTCGGCAGCACATCACGCCCCAGCGCACCCTGCAGTGCCTGGTCGATCATCTCTATACTGGATTCCCTTAGTGGCATTCCTAATTCTGTTTCGTTAGTTTGGGTTAGATTTGATTAGAGTTTCATCGTGCTGGTTCTGAAAACTGAACACTGCACACCGAAAACTGCGGCCTTAGATTCCATCTTGACTTGCTCTATTAAATTGTTGAGGCCGCTTCGTGTGCGTAGGCCTCGGATACCATTGCGCTGTATCATCCGCCCCACTCGGCGCAGGGATCGCCACCATGCAGCGGCTCACATCGCTCAGAAATGACCGCGCATCTTTGTACTCCACCTCTCGCGCGCTCTTCACGCTCAGCCCTAGCCGCGTCAGCAGCCGGTAACGCACCAGCGCCACCGGCAGCGTCGCCCTATCTGCCAGCTTATTCTTCGAACACGCCGCTATCCGCCCCCTGCACTCCATCACCACAGCCTCCATGATCTCCGGCAGCACGTCCCCGTCAGAACCATCCTCATTCGCCTGTATCCGCCTGTACGCAACCAGCTCAGCCGCATTCAGCCCATTCAGCACATCTTCATCTGTTAGTTCTCTCCACATTGCATTAGGTAGGGACGCATCTCCGAGGCGTCCATTGTTAGATAGTTGTTATTTTGCTCAGTGCTGCCCCCCGCAGAGCAAGGAGCAGAGGCCGAACAAAATGGCCTTACTATAGATGACGGCAGGCGTTGTAGTGCCTGTTAGCGCGCCGTCATGATTTGTTAGTCGATAGCGATCTGCTTCGCTGCGGCGAGGTTGGAAACCTGCACATCTTCTGACCAATCCATCTTCGTCACCTTGCCACGGCCATCTACCTTTTCGTAAACACCTGGCACCATCCAGCGACCACGTGGACGGAACGTCTTCATGAAGCTCGGATCACGGCGAGTCGGCTTAGTCGAACGAGCAAAAATGAGCACTTTATTAACCATTGCGAACGCCATGCTCTCAGACTTACCACGTGCTGCAGTATCCACTGCGAGCCATGATGTCTTGGCCGCGGTCTTGCCAATGAGAAGCTGACGCATGTTGTCCAAGTTCGGTGCGATCGACTCAGCGCCAGGGAAATAGCCCTTTGTGTTCGGATTAGAGAAGAACGCGATGAGCGATGTAGGATCGATCACGATACCTACCTCAATGCTAGGATGCCCACCCGCAGCTAAATACACCTGCGAAATCAGCTGATTAAGCTCCTTCACTGGATTCACAGCAGGATCAGACCAGGTACCCTTCGTCGCATCCACTGGCGCGTTTGCCAGAGCCGTCTCGATCACGCGCAACTCGTGCGACATACCAGCCAGAGCTGCGGACTCATCCGCGTTCTCTTTAAGTAAGTCCTCACCATCAGCCTCATCGATCTCGATGTTGTCTAGCGGGCAGTCGAGCGCATGCGGCTTCGCGTCAAACTTCTCATCCGTCTTACGGAACTGAAGCTGAGTCGCCTCGCCTCCCAGCTCACGCAGAGTCTCCGGAATCTTGAAGCGGTTAGAGTCATCATACTTGGAAAACTTTCCAGTATGAGTCGCTGTCTCTACCGTAGGAGCGATAAACTCCGCGATCTCGCCTACGGCATCACGCGCGCGGCCTTGTGCATACTCGCGAATCTTAGGTTCGCCCGACAATTGAACTAAGTCTTTTGACATATATTTGGTTCCTTTCGTTTGTTATTAAAATTCAGCGATGATTACGAAACGGTGACTGGACGCGGGAACGGACGGAAGCGAACCAGCTGTCCGTCTTCGAAGTCTTCCTCTGCGATACCAGGACTGAAGTAGTCGCCTGCACCTGCGGGAAGAGTACGAACCTTGCCCCTATCGGCGGCAGTGCCAACATCAGCCAAGACTAGCACATCGCCGGCGCTGCCTGAGCCTTTCGCCCAGACCATTGCATTCTCTTCAGGGGAAAGCGGCTTGAGACCAGCAATCGCGCCCTGAATCGCTTCCTCTTCCACTAGGTAGAGAGTCGAGTCGTCATTGGCGGTCGGAAGAGATGATTCCGGCACCCCAGCATTACTGACTACCTTCGCAAGGAAGCCCGCTTTACCAGTAAGATCTTCGTTCGCTACGAACGGCAGCTTACCCCTGCGTGTATCATGTTGTGTATTTCCCATAGTACTATTTGGTTAAAATGTCTTTGTCTGCGTTATCTCCTGAATGTTAGGATTTTGAAATTTCACCTTCTGCCTGGTCCCAGCATTCTCCGTAGTCTCGATTCGGATTCTGATTCTTCAGCTCCTGTGCACGGTTGCGGATCTGGCGCGCTTCTTTTTCAGCGACACCATCACTCTTCCCACCACCATCACTCACCGGCTCCGGTGATGTGACTCGGTTCTTGATAGGCGTCGTGTCTGGCTTCTTCTCAGGCTCGGCCAATCCCGCCAGAAGCTCCTCAGTCCCCTCACGGTTCGCCAGTAGTTGCTTCTTCCAGTTCTCACGTTGACCCGCAGGAAACTTCTTCGCATGGCGATTGAGAATCTCCTCAGCCTCTGCATCTGCCTCTTTGTTTTCCAACTCAGAAACTCGCGCCTGGAGTTTCCCTACTTTTGCGAGGATCTCATCCTCTGTCGCTTCGGGAGCTAGTCCCAGTTTTTCAGCTAGTGTTTTCATATCATTGTTAGTTGATTTATCGTCAAATTCGTCACCTTCAGCGTCCCGATTAGAAATAGGTCGCCCACCCTTGTTGTTAGGCCTATTCGTCAGAGCCAGACCGCTCAGACACACTGGCCGCACCTTACCTTTTTCGATCACTTCCAGATCCTGCGCATCGTACTCCGTGCTAAAAAATTTATACCGCTTGTTACGGATCGCCGCCTCGCCGATATCCGTCCACTCTATGCGTCCCTCGATCTGTCCATTCCTCTCCCGCAGCTCCTGCAGCCAGCCATACGCCTCAGTCTTCTGATCCAGGTCATGACTCAAGTGATCGGCATCTATCAGCATCCCAGCCCAGCCACCTTCAGCACGGCGGTTAAACTGCGCCACTATCGTCCCCACCGCCTCAGCATCGATTACCTGCACGCGCCCAGCTCCAGCCGGATGCTCACCCGTCACCTCTATCTGATACCAGTTATCCTCCGGCAGCTCACCGCCGCCTCTATTTAAAATCAATGCTCTCATTCTTTTGCTCCTTCTTCGTATGCATCACTCAGCACCTGCTCCCACACAGCCTCCTGCTGCGCCGTTGCCGATACCCACTCGGGGAGCTCGGCAGAAAATTCCTTCAGAGCGGCGACCATTTGTTCCGCGCTCTCGCTTTGCAGCGCCCCTGCTAGACGCTCGTAAAGATCCTCATTATCCGCCGCCATCGCCGCATGCATCGCAGCCATCGCAGCCTCACCTAACCTATCACCCACACGCCTATTCTTAATCCCAGCCGAAGGCTGCAATTCGTCACTTTCACCTTTATCCTTTTCCCTTTCTCCTGGCGTCGCCGTCGCCATCGCAAGCTTATACCCAGTCTCCTCCTCGATCTGTGCATCATCCACCACCTTGCCAGCGCTCTGTAGCTTCACCACACCATCGATGAACTCACCTGCATCTGTCGCCTCATCCACTCCCAGATCAAAATACACCAGACTCTCCTCATCTCCGTATCCTTCCTGCAGCAGTAGTTCAGCATCCAGAGACGCACGCACTAACTGCGCTATCTTTATCCCCTCAGCCTTCGCGATCTCGTCAAAAACATCCTGATGCACATCGCCCTGGCTCCCGCCAATACCCGTCGCCTCATTCAGCATCGTCAGCTTCCCACCAGTGCCACGTAAGACTAACATCTCATCCTGGTACTTTAGGTGATCGCGGAACGGATTCACCCCGCGTGCGCCATTGTCCACCGTCTTGATCTCACTCCCACCAGGCAGCGTCCCGCGCATATTCCCTATGATCGCTTCCGCCACCTCTTGATACTCCTCCAAATCATCTGGGTTAATTCCAGTCGGTAGAGTGATAAAGATCGCCGGCACCCCATACACCTCCACAAAGGCATCCCAGTCCTTCTGCGATAAACTCTTCCGTATAAAACTAATCACCGCCACCTCATTGATCGGTCGCTCTACCTCGCGGATGATAAACTCACTCTCATCGATAGCTTCACCCTGCGTTGTACCAAACGTCGCATCCTCATTAAACTTCCACTCCCCATACAGACCCTCGCGCACCCAGTGCCACTGCTCCACATGATCCAGCCCCACTATCTTCCCGTCCTTCGCGATCTTCTGCAAATGAGCGTACCCACGGAAACTCGCATGCGCTAAATCACCCAGCGCATCAGAAAAATTCTCAATCCTCCCATACGCTGCCTTCAGCGCCTTCCGCTGCTCCTCCGCCCTCTGCTGCTGACTGTCATCCAGCTCCTCACGCACCTTAATATCCCAGCCCAGCTTCTCAATCGCCGCCAATCTGCGGTCTACCAAAGACCCCAGCACAGCATCACGCTTCTCGATGTACCTATACAGCCACTGCAGCTCCGCATACGCACCGCGCTCACCTGCCTCCAAATGAGACACCGCCCGCGCAATCGTTAGCCCCCTCAGCGGATTATACTGGCTCCTCCACGCATTCGCCCTCGCAATGTGCGCCTTATAGCTCAGCGAGTGCACCGCACGCACTGCCCGATTCATAAAACCCTGCTTCGCGCCTCCGCTCTTTCGACGAATCTCAAAACCAAACATACTATCCGACGAGCCCCCTGTTAGAGTTTCTACCCATGCGTCTACGCGCTCCAGCAGCTCTCGGCATCACGATCGCACTCGGACAGTCCGCCGCTCTCACGGCCAGCGCTAGCGCCGTGCATCGATCCGAGTGACCTTCAGCCGTTCTCGGAGCCACATAGCTATAGCTCCCACCACGCACCACCTGCTCCATCGCATGCAAATCTTCACGGATCGGCACGCTCACCGGAATCCGCACCGAGCAGGGAGCCTCAAAGGCTCTGCGCAGGCGTGGGAAAATCTCTGCCTTGAGGTTCGCCGTAAAATTCGCCAGCTCCACCTTGCCGTTCAGCTTGTGGTCTTGTGGTTTCCATTCACCGAAACTATCCACCGCCAAATCACCGAGACCAATACCACCACCAGTGTAATCTAACACCGCCTTGCGGCACGCCTTGAAGCGCGATGTGAGCAGCGCGAACTGATCCACAGTCGACATCCCCTTCAAGACCAGCACCTCGCGTGTCCATAACACGTCACCAACTTTTTCCAGCGTCCAGCATACAGTCGGATCACTGATGCGGCCAAAGTCAATGCCGAGGAAAATCTCACCGCCAGCTCTGCCAGCCATATCCCACCAGCTAGAGTCGCGGCTCTCAGTCGCCTCGAAACTCTCAGCCGTTTCTATCAGGTCATAAGGTAGGAGGACGTTAGAGCTATCGATAAACTCACACTCAAACTCCTGAGCCCATGCGATCGGGTCATCGATGCCGTCACGCAGCTCGTCAATGTCGACTGGTAGACCATAGCGCACCGCGTCTTCGATCGTTACCTTGTGCACGCTCCACTTGGTCTTGCGACCTTGCTTCGGCTCTAAAAGGTTATCTCTAACAATCTCGTAAAAACGCTTCCCTCTACCTCCCTTGCCGTTCGGCGTAGAAATCAAGCGAGCCTTCTTTTCACCACCGCGCAGCGGATTCGTGATCGACGGCAAGATAGCCTTCCATGTCGCATCTGGATCCTCGAAGAACGCAAACTCAGTCAGCAGAATATTCGCAGAGAACCCGCGCACCGTATCCGGCTTACCTGGCACCGCAATAATCCGGCTGCCGTTCGGATAGTGAATCTCAGCGCTCTTTAATAGCGCCCCCTCGAACGCGCGCTCCTCCACCTCATTCTCGATCGCAAACTGAAACGCCTCTGACCACTCACGAGACTTGCCCAGTGACTCCACCGCCTGACGCTCAGATGGCGCAGCTATCATCCATGTCGTCTTAGGATTAGACATGCAGTCGACCACAATCTCCGCATTAGAGGAAAAGTCCTTACCGACCTGACGCGACCAGATCCCAGCCTTGAAGCGCGCATTGTCCGCAACCCAGCTCCCTTGGTATGGCAAAAGTAATTCTAACGGCGTCTTCATAGTTCCACTCTCTACCCCAGCCCAAAAATCTCGCGCATCCGCGCATCCTTCTCCTCCGCGCTCAGCTTCCCATCCCCAGTCACAGCCTCCGCCTCCTCGGCCTTCCGTGCTGCTGCCTCTAGTAACTTCACCCGCCGCTCCGTCATATCCTGGTCGCGACTCTTCAGCACTAACCTCAGTAACTTCTCTGTCTTCTCGAAATCCGCATTCGGGTCCTGCATGAACTCGAACACCATCTGCTTCACATCCTCCAAAATCGCAGCATCCCAGTCCGTCTTCCCAGCCTCCTCTACTAACACCTCTGCCTTCAGCGCCGCCAGTTGCCTCCGCTGCTTCAGCACCGGCTTGCAGTGACGTTTGAAAAAACCAGATAAGGCAGCCATAGACGATGACACATCGCACTCGGTCTCTAACCAGCTCAGTGCATCCTCGTAACGCCAACCGCCTAACAAGCCATCTCTGAGTTCTAACACTCGGCTCTCCGGTAAATTGTCCAGCTTTGAATCGCTGCGTGGTTTCCTGCTCATTCATCTTTATCCTTTAAACTTTTCCCCCAGTCCTACTACTCCGCCAGACGCGCCTCACCCGCCTGAGTAATCTTCGCCTTATCGCGATCTTCCCCTGGCACTACCACCACCTGTTCCTTCTCCTCCAGCTTCTGCAGAGACTTCCGGAACACCGAATAACTCACTCGGTCATCCTCCAGATGCACGTCACTCCACAGCGTACCCACATTCAGCAGCCGTGGCTTCGCCTCATCTAACACTCTCAGAATTGTTCTCTCTGCGTTCATAAAATCTCACTTCATACTGCGTTCGACCAATCGACCTAGATTCTCATTCACCTGCTTCAGCTCGCCCTTAATCTCACTCGTATTCTCCACCACCTTATCGATCCGCTTGTGCACATTTCTGATCGCCATCCGCGCAGCCACACGCTGCTGCTCCTGAGTCTCCTCTAAGCGATCAAACCGCTTCTCAATATCCGCCTCAGCCTCCCGTAGCTCCTCCTTCGTCGCCATCTGCCGCGTAATCTCCACCGGCAGCGGCAGCGGGGACAGCTTCACCGCCTTCCCCTCATCCTTCGCCGGAAACCATTCCTTCTTCAGCTTCGTGCCTAACAACAGCGCACCCATCACCGCCACCAGGCAGCTCACAAACGCCGCAAATTGCACCCCACTCACATCGCCATAATCCGATGCCAAAACCTCTGAAAACTGAAAACTCCCCACTGAATACTGGAGACCAACTATAAATTGCCCAAACCCCGCCTGCATTCCGCTTGCAAAATCGCTTGAGTAAGATTCACCACCAATCGAAGCAGAAATTCCCGCAAACGCGAAATTCGCCAAATATGAAGCATTTTGCAAAATCACGCTCCACCTCCATTTCCATCGATCAAAGAACCACCCATCGCCTCATCAAATCCTTCCGCTCGCTCTAACGCCTCTCGCTCGTCCACCACCGGCGCATCCACCAGCTCCAGCGCACGCTCACCCAGCTCAACAAGCGCGCAGCTGTAGACCAGCCCAGCTATCCCCTCACTCTTCTGCTCAGCATGCCCCTGGATAAACCGTCCCAGCTCTGCCAACGCATCCTCACTCAGATCCCGTACATACCGACAAACATCCTCAGCCAGACACGCATTCAAAAACAAGCTCTCCCCCGTGTAGTCGAAGTTCTCCTCAAATACCTCCGCTCCACCACTCATGACCACTTACCCTCCTGGTAAAGCACCCGCGCCGTAGCCAGCGACTCTGACACCTTCAGTTGATAATGCGGAATATCCTGGAACGACTTCCAGTCACCACCCCACTCCAGCCCACACACCTCTGCATGCTTCGCGCAGGCGATATGCACCCGCCGTGCAAGCTCTGGAGCATCACTATCTAAATACGCCCCATCCCGGAACACCCCGAAATCCAGCGCAACACCAAAATTATGCCAGGAATACCCAGCCCGCGCATTCGTCACCCGCGCACCTGGCTTCGTCCGTCCCTGCGCATAAAGCTCATCCTGCGCATGCCAGGACCGCGTCCCACAGATAGCTATATAGTCACACCCCATCGTCGCCGCCGTAGCCTTCGCTAACCTGGCAAACCTCTCAAACGGTTCACGAGCACGACTCACCAACGTCGCAATATTCTTCGCTGTCCGCTTATCGACTCCATCCCTCGGCACCTCACTATCCCCTATCTTGGCGGGTAAGACAGCGAGCTCTAACGCCGCCACAGTCCTCGGTCCCACTATGCCATCAGGCACCACCCCCACAGCATCCTGTATCCGTTGTATCCGATTCCTTAAATTCATAAAAACTCCTTCGCCGTTAAAATCGCGGGGCTTCCGCACTGGTTTCGAAATCGCGTCTCAGCTCCACCCCTTAAACTCCCAGGCTACTTGCCTGCTGCCTCCACCGAGAAGGAACACCCATCATCATCACACTCCAGATCCGCACCCACTCCCTCCACTCCAGGAATCGGAATACTCACCTCCACACGAGACCCATCTGGTAGGCGTGAAGCGCATGACGGCAGCAAACCCCCGAAGGCTACCGCCATACACATACCGATGAGCAACATCGGAACCTTATCACTCCTATCACCTACAAAAGTCTCAATCTTCCCACTCGTCACAAACCGCACCAGCGTATTGATCGCTGCAAACACTGTCACCACCTCCACCGGATTCTCAGCCAGCCACTCCTGCACCACTGGAAACAATAGGGAAATCACTGAAATCGCCTGCACCCAGAGGGTCTTACTTTGCCAAAACTTCTTCGTATTCATGATCGTAATTTTTTTATTCTCGTATTCTGAATTTCCGCCGCAGGCGCTGATTCATCTGAAAACTGCCAACTGAACACTGGCTTCTCTGACTTCAGCTCTCGGAGATGACGTCAGTTAAGCACACTACCCGCTAGGGCTTCTCCACACCTGCCACACCTACCACACCCACCCTACAAACCTACTCGTCGAAGAGGCTTTCTGCCTCTTTAGCTACTCCCCATGGACTTTAAAATTCACATCAACGACTGCCTCACTGCCCTCCAAAACATCCCTAGCGAATCCGTAGACGCCCTCATCACCGACCCGCCCTACTGCTCAGGCGGCTTTACCGAAGCAGGAAAAATGGCCGCTAAGACACAAGGCATCACCAGTTCATCGGACACCCTCCAGCGCCTCGGCTGGTTCCAGAACGACAACATGACCACCGCAGGTCTCATCTGGATGCTGCGCGAAATGATGATCCAGGCAGAACGCATCCTCAAACCAAACACCTCAGCCCTCGTCTTCTGCGACTGGCGGATGGTACCGCTCCTCGCCCCCGCCCTTGAATCCAGCGGCATGATGTACCGCAATATGATCATCTGGGATAAACTCAATGGCGGCCTCGGAAACGGCTTCCGCCCTCGCCACGAAGTCATCCTCCACTTCATCAAAGGAAAAGCCACCTTCTACGACCGCACCAAGCACAACGTCCTCCCACACAAACGCGTCACCCCGAAAAACAAACAACACCCCACCGAAAAACCCGTCGCCCTCCTAGAAGACCTCATCACCATGGTCACTGACAAAGGTCACACTGTCGTCGACCCATTCATGGGCTCCGGCTCCACCGGCCAAGCATGCAAAAACCTCAACCGAAAATTCATCGGCATCGAGAAAAGCGAATTCTTCGCAACCAATGCAAAGGAAAAACTCGATCTATAATCGTCGTATCATGTGGGAGAAGTTTCTCATCTTTGTAATGGTGAAAATCTCTAGATTAGTCTGTTATTCAAATGTCGCACAACAACTGCGCCCCCACAAATTATGAAAATGATAGCATTCCTTGATGAGTCTTTTGACTCATTTTTTGACCTAAAGAAAAACGACGGATACTTTTGCATGGGTATCTTTATACTCCCAGAATCGAAGCTCCGTGAGTTTTCCAAAGTATTCAAGGAATACAAAGAGAAACTCGAAAACCTACTTCAGCGACCAGCGCACCAGAGGCGAAAAGAGCTTAAATCCTCCGCACTTCGGAATTTAACCATTCAGCAGCGCAATGAAGCAGCTAAAAACTTACTAGACTGGGCAATAACCAATGACGCATATGTAGGAGGATTTTATACGTCAACCAAGGGATTCTGTAACTTTACTCTACGTGACAGTAAAGCTACTGATCAGCAAATTTCAGAGGAACTATATACGGATGAAAATATCAAAGCCGCACGCCTAGACATTCTAGCTCAAAGAAAAAGTGCTGTTGCTGAGAGCTACATGATCGGCCAAATCGCACAGACGGTAGCTGGGATTCTCTTAGGTTTTTGTGGTAATAGTGGTCACACTTTTTCAATTCGCTACGACCCTCGGAATGAACAAGAAGATCATATAGTGTTTGGGGAAATCGTAAAACGCACTATGCAGGTAGAAAAGGTTATGCATCAACGTAAAGTCTACCTTGGCTATAGTAACACACTTACGTCAAGTCAGTGTGAAGGCCTTCAGATGGTCGACTTTGTCACAAAGGACCTAAAATCAATGTTCAAAGAACACCCGCGGTTATTGACTGACTTTAACAGTCGTCAACTCATCACACCTGAGATCAACACCACTAGACATACAGTCACGACAGAGGTCGCTGGGAGAAAGCATAAGTGGGGAGACCTTGAGCACATGGATAGCTCTCTCGTGACTTCCTTGTTTGCCCCCAACTCTCCATTTTCTCTTCTAAATTATCATGAAATAATTATGAGCAAATTTGTTTCATGTTATTCAGATCACGGTACTGCGCGTATTATTGACCTCAACGACTTCGTCTTTCAAGACATGGTCGATTAATTAACTCTTTTCACCGTACAAGCTCTGAAAACTGAACACGTCCAACTAAGCACTTCTAGTACTCTAAAACAGCGAACAATTTTCCATCCGCTCTGCAGGAGCCATGCACTCCTCTTGCATCCGCTGCCGGTGCATCAGCACACTCTCAATATCCACCACAAGCTTACAATTACTCGCCCGGCCATCCCGACGCTGCACCCCTGGCATCTTCTTCCACGCGCGGATATAACCACGTCGAATCAAGCGATAAATATCATCTCGCGTCACTGCATCCAGCCCACCTAACACCCGCCGTGCCTCATCCACACCGCCCTCCAGCAACGGCTTCTTAGCCACCACCTGCGCCCGACCATTCCCAGTCGGTACAACCTCAGTCTCCCAAAGCATCAATTGGCGGCTCATACCACCACTATAACCAACCCCACAAAAATATGCGGCAGTTTTTTCTTAAACTATAAGTCGTTCACCTCCTCCCCTATTTAGGGGGGGAGACTAAAAATGTGAGATCCACTATGATACTAATAGTAAAAAACCCCTTACCCCTCATGAAATATATCTATTTAGCCATTTTTATGGCGATACTAAGTACAGGAAACACTCAAGCTCAGTACTACCATTACCCTAAGTCTCCTCCTATTCAATCTGTTGGAATTCCTAGCCATCAAATGCAATGGATTGCTTCCTCTCAAAGAAATACCCAATGGTGTTGGGCTACATCTATTCAAATGATTTTGAATTATTATGGTGTCGCCATCAATCAGGAACAAATAGTTCAGCGCACTTACGGTGTGCACCCTAACGGTCAACTACCCAATTGGGGTGGGAGTTTCGAAAATATGACCGCAAACCTCAATAATTGGAATGTAGACAATATGGGTAAGCGTTACGCTGTCAGTGCAGTGTTTGGTCATGGGATACCTAATCACAATATCATATTAAAAGAATTAGCACATGGTCGGCCTATATTATTAGCTTACAGGCACCAAGGTGGTGGTCATGCAGTCGTACTCACAGCCGCTACATACATGCAAACCCCGCAGGGTAATCAAGTTCGCTCTCTCATCGTCCGAGACCCTTGGCCGAACATCACTAATAGAATGAACCGTGGTCGTGTAGAGTATAACGCAGCGCAATTCATTCAAAGTGTCCAACATTATTGGTTTGTGAGAGTGAACCCTCTATAGCCAATTCACTCAAATGATAATCGGCAGCTTTCCAGCGCACTATAACAAAACCTGCGGTAGTTTCTACTGAAACTGATAATCCCACATATGCACAAAATCAGCAGAGTTGACGTAACATCCTATTTACTCATTATTAATCACCTATGAAATACATAAACCTTCAAGGCGAGCTCATCAATCTCGCTAATGCCTGTCGTATAAAAAAAGAAGATAAAGAAATCGTAGTTTATTGGCCTTCTATAGCATCATCTGAAAGAGCGGTCAAAAATCTACACAGGATTTTTCGTTATCCAAGCGAAGAAGATTGCAATACCGATTGGGAACGCATTACGCAAACTACTGGTTCAAACGGATCTGCAGGAACCTTCTAATAAGCAGTCCTCCATAAGAAACAATAAAGGGCAGCCATAAGCTGCCCTTCTCTATTTCATCACTTCGATATTTAAATTTTTAAATGTCTTCACTCATTTACCTCTTCTTGCTCTAGCTCCGTATGCTCTATATCCGCTTTTCTTTGTGCCTGAAGTAACGCCTCAGCTGGAGTACGGGCATTATCTCTAGGCTTACCAACACCAACAACTTCAGCATTCCGGATTCTTCGTGAGTTCACCTCCGCAGTCACTTGCAGATCTATATCTACCACAGCTTTTCCTTCAGCTCTCGCTTGTGCGTAAGCCTCGCCTAAAAGTTTATCGTCCTTAATATCTAATTTAAGCTTAGCCGTAAATCGCACATCATGACCATACTTCAACTCGACTTTCCATTGGTCGGGTTGACCTTCTGGAGTTTTGTAATCTTCAATCACATAGTGGGCATCAATGTGGTAATCTTCCATTTTACTCACATCCTGCTTGACAAAGCGACCAGCTAGTTGGCGCTTGGTGTACTCTTCCCCATCGGGAAGTTCGATAGTGTCACCTTTATCCATCGCTTGTTGCACACCCCGCATAGGGGCTTCTAAAGGTCTCTCGTTATTCTCTAAAACGGTTCCAATAGCTTCCACCAGATCAGCATTTCCTTTCTTCTCAATCTGCGCAAGTTCGAGACGTTCATTTGCCTGAACCTTCGCGAGCCCTATCTTTTCTTTATAAGCTGAGACCTTGTTTATGCCACAAATCACCACATACCCTCCTATAATCACTAATAGCTGTTCATATGTCATACCTTTACATGCATTTACTAACTCGGTTACAGGAGCAGCCCAATCGGCGCTTCCGTCTTTCACTCGAATTTTTACCAGCTGTTTCTTTTCTAGCCAATCTTTATCAACACCTGAGTCAATGAGGACGTCCTTCAGCTTCTTCTCAGCCAGACGCACAAAATTTGCAGTAGTGGTGGTAACATAACCATCCCATTGATCGCCCTTAATGTGGATCTTATATTCAAGGTTCTCGATATCAGCCAAAAGAGCATCTATATCTGCCAGTTTTTCACCTTTTAAGTGGCCTTCCATTGCTCTCTCCAAAATAACCTGAAGGCTGTCTGACGAGTTTGTTCCATCATTCTGTTCTGTATCACTCATAAAAACTTCACACCTTCGGGGTTGCGGGAAGGATTCATAAATCATTCACAGCTTACACATTCAGCACAACTGAAAAATGGATTAAGCCCGTCAGCTTAAACCCAAAGAGGAGCGGCCATACAGCCGCCCCTCATGTGTGTTTTGTATTTTGTTGGTGTCCTTGCGGACATCTAACATCTAACTAAATTCCCCCTCTATCAGTCAACCCCCTGTTGAGGGGGGGGAATCATCCTCCTCTCACTCCTCCACCAAGTCGCGGCCGCCAGCCTGAATAAACAAATGGTGCTCAGCATCCACCTTGGAAATCCCAGTTTTTTGCAGCAACTTCAGCGCCTCGTCATGCGTGATACGACCAGCTCTGAAATCACCCAAAATCTCTAACCTCTTTTGCTGACGCTTCGTCAACTTCATAACTTCAACTATCAGCGTTACTGCCCCGGCCAATACCACTCCATCAACCAGCGCACATACTCAGTCGTATTCTTCCATTTATCTGGCGGTGGTGGAATTTCTTTACTCATTGTCCTGTTGAGGGGTGAAATCATTCGGCCATAGCCACACTTTCATATCTAACTTAGCGTGTTTGATAGCAGACTCTAACCTTACAGCATGCATGTAATCCTTCTCCGAGTCTTCAAGAATAAGGACTATTCCAGCCTTCTTGTTAGTCTGCATCGAGTACCATAAAGCCTGGCCTATCGCTTCTTTCCACTTATCAGCAAACTCCACCTCGATGGCATGTGTGTCCGTTAGAATGTCCACACGACCATTCACAACGGAAACCTCCGTCTTGCCGCCTAGCTCCGCTGCCGCCTTCGCTTGATACCAAGCTTCATACTGCTGCCGTTTCCCAGCCCCCACTAAAGAACTGAGCCCCAGCAGAACAAGAACAACCCTAACCACCACACTTCTTGCAGGCACGTCCTTCGTTCTTAGTGCATGCTCTACCTTTTGAATTTCTATAGTATCTGCAACTTTTGTTATGCCTAATTCCACTTGAGTTAGTGATCCAGTGAGTCTTCTCTTCAGCATAAATCACATGTTCACGCGGTTCAATATGTGCCGCCGTTACATTCTCAGTACCAACAATAGCCCCTACTGCAGTCACACATGCAGCAAGGAATAATGGTAATGTGTTTTTCATTTTTTTCATAAATTTATCTTTTCGGGGAAGTCTCCCCCTCTATTGATTCGCGGCTTTAAGCAGCTCTATCATCGGAGGCTCTATCTCCTCAAACCCCTCTAACACCTCATCGAAGCGAGCTTCTGCATACTGTAAGGTCTTCACATATTCAGAGTCAGCATGCTCATAGTTTACTCTATAAGCTCGTTCTAAATGATTAGCAGAGAGCAGCGACATAATGTTTTCGTCATGCATCTCCAGCACCTCGTCTATCAATACTTTTGCTGTGTTATACCTACGTGGATCATCCATAACTAGACCATAAGCCTGTATGGCTGACCCTAAACTATGCATGATCAGTAAGCGAGTTCGAGCCAATCTAAGACGCGACTCAAAAGCTTTCCTAGCTAGCACAGAAGACTCTTCTTCACCAAAAATAGATTCAAGATCAAGGGTTTCTACCTGCTGCAAGGCGATCTCCATTTTCTTCCAACGTTCTGTCATGGGAGTTACTAGCTCAGCCATATCTTTAACGACTTTTGCATGCGTCTCAGTCACTTCATCGGCCGAACACAAGAGGTTCATGACAGCACTCACACACAACAATAATACTTTAATTTTCATTTTTTCTAGGGGGTTAAGCTTTCCATAAAAGTGTCCGTCTCTCGAACACAGGGTATATCCATTCAAAATCTTCCTTCGCATGCTCCGTAATCTGGTAACGAACATTCAGCGGTATTAATCGTACTGTATCTAATTCGATCTCTACCCGTCGAAATGACACACCACCATCGGCAAACTTGCACACAGCAAAGCAGCCTGAGTGCGGTGCCTCACTTGGCATAACTACCAAAATGTCATCATCATAGAACCTCGGTTCCATCGAGTCTCCCTCGATCCGTACCGCATACGCATTGTTGTCGCGGCAGTGCGTCGAAATCTCCTCCCGCCAGCTCTCCGGCAGTTCTTCATAGTTAAACGGATTCCCAGCATGCGCCCAACCAACGATCGGAATCACCTTGCAGCTCGTAGACGTTCTGTAAAACCCGCCCTCATCACTTATCATAGGCGCTGACTGATTAGACAAATTCGCAGCACTGTTAAGCAGCTTAACATCACCACTTGTCGTTTGTCTAACTCCAGCCTCTGCCTCTAACTCCGCTAGTTTCCTCAAAAACTCAGTAGGAGGTTCGTTCTGTCCCGTTTCGTACAGGTAAAGCATAGGCCTAGAGCAGCCTAAACGCTTAGCTAGCTCCTCTTTGTTTCGTATTTGTAGCCTCCCTTTGACAGAAAAGATGCGTTCTTTAAGTGGCTGCTTACTATTCATTTGTCTAAATTTTGTCTAAATTTTGTCTAATTGTTTAACATTTTTGCTTGCAGAGTTAGACGTTTTGTTTAATTTCTACTTAACAAAGTTTTATTCAGTTAATCAGATGTCTCACGCTGCACAAGAAAAAACCGCCCCTAATCCCGTTACTGAACTCAATCCTAAAGAGGTTCGTATTCAGCTCGCCGTACGCGGCTGGACTCAGTCCGATCTCGCAAAACGCGTCAAAGCCTCACTCACAGCAACCAACCTATCCATCAACCACAACACATACCCAGCAATTACCCTCCGTATCCGAGAAGCCTTAGAACTATGAACTCCGATAACTCCTTAGCTTTAGAAGCAGCACAGTTAGTAGCCATCACCGCACTAGAAGCAGCTGAAACTATGCCAGTAGCTAAACGCATCATGATCCAACAAGGCATCATGAACCTTTTCCCTGAAGGATCTAAAATATGGGAACAAGCAAAACAGACCTCAGAAGCTCTCCTCAGCTACCAACAATCACAGCTCAAACTCAACCAACTCCTAGAAAACTAGCCCACTCCCCCCAGCGCTTCATCGCGTTGGTCTGAAAACTGCCCACTTTCTAAAATGTCCGACCCACACCCACTTGAGCATCTCCCCACCAGCCGGCGAATCGACGCCGTCATGGCCATCCTCTCCTCCATGGAGACGCAGAAGCCAGGTGGCTGGACTGTCGCCGAACTCGCAGACCTCTGTGGCTGCTCCACCTCAGCCATACACGAGCGCCAGCAGTGCGCCCTAGCCAAACTCAAACACAGACTCCCCCAAGACATCACCCCCTAACAACCACTTCAACTAAACACAAATGAACACCCCAGCCATCCAAACCACCGACTCCGACCACACATTCGACTCCCGCCGACTCTCCTCAGACGTCAGCCGAGCCTGCGACAACTTCCTCAAAAGCCGTGGCCTCCCAACCGGCCAAGAAGCCCGCCGACAAGCCATCGTCTCCAGCTTCCGCAAACGCAAACAAACCCCACAAAAAACTGCCAACTGAAAACTACCATGCACCTCAAAATCTACATCGAACTCGTCATCCTCCTCGCCGCCTACTTCATCGGAGAGCACTTCCTAGCAAAAACCTTCAGCACCCTCCCAGCCGAACACCTAAACGCCCACCTCATCCTCCACATCGCCTGGGTGCTCTTCCTCTCACTCGGCTGGTGCGCCCACTCCATCTACCTCATCCGAAAAGATGCAGAACAACGCCGCGCCCAACAACATCGCAACAACTGGAAAAGAGACAACCGAATCTAGCAGATCGTTCAACACGCACATTAAAACAATGCCAAAAACCATCACACTACCAAACCCCAGCGAACTCGCTCTCAATATCGAGTCTGAACTCCACAAGCTCCCCACCGAAGCCGCCCACAACCACTTCCACAACCTCGCTACCAAAGGAGAGAAAATTCAAGAGCAAGCAAAGGTTGTGAGTCTAGTCGCAACCATACTCTGCGGACTTGAACTCGACCACATCCAGAAAGAGCTAAAACAAAAAGGTGAACCACAATCACGTAATGGTTCACCAAAAATCAACTGGAAGCAATGGGTCTCTGAAAACTGTGAATACTCTCACAAGACCGTTACCAAATACATCAAAGTCATCAAATGCGCTCGTGAAGGGCTCATTGACGGAATAAACCCTGAACTCATTCCAAATGAACAGCCCTCAAAGATGAACAAGCAGGACTTGCAAGACACCTGCTCCAACCTCGCAAACGCACTGCAAGGATTCGGAAGCCTTCGCCAACTCTATTTAGAGCTCGAAGTCATCAAGACCCCACAGCGAGTCACCATCCACGAAAACCGCAACACCAAAGGCTCCACTGCAAAGAGCGACAACCAACAAGCCTCAGAGCCCACAGCGCCAGACATAGACCTAGAACGCCAAGACGCCAAAGCCGCCATCATCCCCACACTCAAACCACTCGATGACTTCCTTAAACTCAACAAACACACCTACCTCGAACGCACCGAACTAGAGCAGCTCGATCAGGCACTTCAAGCCTACCGAGACATCCTTAAACCATTCCTAAAATAATGCACTCTATCTCCACGCTCACTCCTCTGGAACGTAAGTACCGCATGGCGAGAAGCAAACGCGTCTCCACCAGAACTCGTACACTCTATCGCGATGGTGACTTCCACACATTCCATGTCGCCTACCTAGCAGGCATCCCCATCAACAACAGCCAAGGCAATATCTACCACACCACTAAAGAACAAGCCCTCGAAACCGCACGCCGCGTCCGCAGACAACTCCGCGAAGAATTAAATATCAACTAACCACACAACCCATGTTTCTAACGACTCCAGAACCAAACAGCCCAGACTTTGCCCAGCTCACTATGGAGCAGCGTGACGGCGTACGCGCATGGCTCAGAGCGTTTGAATCCCACCCCATCACTAAGCCGATCACCCAATGGTTTGCCACTGTCGCCCGCTCCGTTGGCGTCACCCCCTCTACAGTCAAAACCAAATACTACGCCATTAAGAAAACAAACGACTGGCGCTGTCTCATCGACTCCAGAAAAAGTGCTCACACCCCTACCACATGCCGCACTAAGAACCCAGAATTCCAGCAGTTCTGGAAACTCCTCTGCGAGCGTAACCAGCGCTCCACCAAGGCCGCTTACCGCCACCTCATCCGCATGTGGCGTAACAAAGAAGAAATACCTGGCTATACAGACCTACCAGACTGGCCATCCCTCCCACAGGGCTGGAGCTATCGTAATCTCAACCGCATCTCACCCAATAAACTCGAACTCACCGCCATGCGTCACGGCATCAAAGCCGCTGCCAAATACATGCCCATGGTCTACTCCACCCGCGTAGGACTCTGGCCCGGTGCATTCTACCAGTTCGATGACGTATGGCATGACAACTACGTCCGCTGCGGCTCAGAACTCACCCGCGTCATCGAACTCGGAGCCCTCGACGTCCTCTCAGGATGCCGCTTCGCCTACGCCGCCAAACCTCGCCTCCGTAAAGACGGCGGAAAAGGCAAACAAAACATCACCGAAGCTGAAGCCCGCCTCTTCGTAGCCGGTGTCCTCTGGGACCACGGCATCAACCACCAGCTCGGCACCACACTCGTCCTCGAGAACGGAACCATGACCGTCTCAGGAGAAGTCGCCAGAATCATCGAAGACTATGGCACCCGCCCAGATGGTTCCCCCCTCATACAGCTCTCCTTCTCAGGCATCTCTGGCAAGCAGCAAGCCGTCCTCGGCCACTACGCTGGACGTGGCGGCGGCAACCCCAGACATAAAGCCTCACTCGAATCACTACACAACCTCATCCACAACGAACTCGGAATGCTCATCGGCCAGACCGGACACGACCGCAATGAACCAGAAATGACCCACGGCATCACCCGTGAGCAAGAACAACTCCTCAAGGTCATAAAAAACCTCCCAGCCGAACGCGCAGCACTCCTCAAGCACCCCGTCATCGACTTTCACTCACAGTTCCTCCCCCTCCTCAATGACCTCTACGCAGACGCTATCAACGGTCGCACAGACCACAACCTAGAAGGCTGGCACAAATGCGGATTCGTCCAGACCGAGTACACCCTCATGCCCGGCTCCGAACAATGGCTGCAGCTCGAACAAATCCCAGACGAAACCTTCGGACTCATATCCTCAGCAGCGCGCCAAGAACCAGAAAAGTGGACACGCACCCGCAAGCTCTCACCTGCCGAAGTCTGGGAATCTGGACTCGACCAGATCCAACCGGTCAAACCCTACCTCATCTGCGATATCCTCGGCAAAGACCTCGCAAAAAAACGGAAGATCACCAGCTCATACATCACATTCACAGACTCCGCTGTCGATGCCGAGCCACTCAACTACTCCACCCGCATTCGCACCACAGAAGGCAACTTCCAAGAACTCGAACACGGGAAAGAATACCAGGTCTACGCCAACCCATTCGCACCAGACCAGCTCTTCATCTGCGACATGAACTTCCGCTGCCTCGGTATTGCACCACGCCAGCAACGCGTCTGCAGCGCAGATACAACCGCCCTGCAAGCATCCTTCGGTAAAGCCGCCGAACGTAAAGCACAACTACTCACATCACTCCGCAATCGCCACGCACCCGATGCTCAGGAAATCCAAGAGCGCCGCGAACATAATCGCCGAGTGGCTAATGGAGAGCTAGTCACTGCACACGAACGTCGCTCCGAAGGTGGCAGAATAGGGTCTAACACCCGCCGAGCAAACGCCCTCGATGAACACGAAGTCCACGAAACCTTCAGCGCCATTTCCGAGCGCACTGAGACACCTGCGCCAATGGCATCAGACGATGACATCTCACTCTCCGACCTAACTTAAATTTCCCAAAAAGCCATGAGCAAAGATAAAGACAACAACGACAAGAAAGAAAACAAACTGGAAGCATCCAATCAATACCTCCAGTTCTCCTACGAAATGATCGTCAAGGCCACCCGCGACCTCAGCGACACCGAGAAAAAAGAAATCCGCTGGCTCTTCCAGCTTGCCAAGCAGTCCCAATGGACGCTCAAGCAAACTGCAGAGCGCATCAGCTACTCGCCCACCGTTCTCCACAAGGTTTTCAAAGGGACTTACGAAGCCAAGCTCGACTCAATCATCAAGGCTATAACCCAGTTCCGCTCGCTCTACGAAAAACGCCAATCCATCGAGCGACCAGACTTCATCGAAACCTCGCTCACCAAGCGCATCTTTGAAGCGTGCGACTTCGCCATTGCTTCTCAGTCCGTCGTATTCCTTTGGGGCGAAAACCAGATCGGCAAAACCGAAGCACTCGAAGAATACCAGCGCCGCAACAACCACGGCCAGACCATCTATGTCCGCATCCCTGCCGCCTCTGGAATCCTCATGGTTGTCCAAGAAATTGCCAAAGCCATGGGAATCTCCCCCAACTCCTGCTACACCAAGATCCGCGAGCGCATTCTCCGCGCACTTGATGACTCCAATACTCTCATTATCGATGAACTTCATCTGGTCTTTTCCACCTACCAAAAAGGCGCAGCAGTAAAGGCGCTAGAGTTCATCCGCGAACTCTATGATCGCTCCAAGTGTGGCCTCATTCTTTGCGGCACAAACGTACTCCGAGACGAGTTCATGAGCGGTGAACACAAGAAGATGCTCGCACAGCTCCTCAACCGAGGAACCGCCCACATCCAGCTCGAAGATAAACCTCTCCCAGCCGATCTCGAAAAGTTCTTCGAGTTCTACGACCTCGGACTCCCCACAGGCAAGGCTGCATCAGCCGTCAAAGACATCGTCCACTACCACGGTCTCGGCAAGTTCGTTAAAACTCTTCAGGCGGCATCCCGCCTCGCCCACAAACAGGAAAAAGCCCTCACTTGGGACCACTTTCTAACCACCCAAAACGCCCTCACCCGCCTCGGCAGAAAGAAGGACAAATAATCCACTCAAAAACACCACAACCATGAACGCAGCCAAAGCAAGACAAACCACCCAAAAATCCCGCACCTTCGAAAAGCTCAAACAGCCCCTCGAAGAACTATTCCAGATCATTCAAGACGCCGCCGAACATGGTAGCTCCCACACCTCCATCCCACGCAGCGACGCCTTCCTAAACCTCTCAAACGAACTCATCCACGACCTCCTTAAACACCTCAAAACACTCGGCTACCACACCCGCTACGAACGACTACCAGACCCCAACACCACACCCACCGGCGAACTCGACCACACTCTAAACATCCACACCATCATCATCTCCTGGCACTAATCATGGCTCAATCAACCCCACCCAAACCAACCCCTAAAAAAGGCTGGCGTAAAACCTCCGAACTCCTCCCAAAAAACTTCCTCACCGTCCTAGCTAGAACCGAAAACAAACAACCACTAATCGCATACTACGACAAAGTCACAAACGCCTGGTACGACGCAGACGATATCCTCCTAAACCACAAACTAAACATCACCGAATGGCAACCCATTCCCAAGTAACTAGCAACTAACTCAACACTCAAAAACCATGTCGAAAATCAATCTTAATGATCTAACCGAAGAGCAGCTCACCGCCGCTCTGGAGCAAAAGCGTAAGGCCAAAGAGTCCAAAGCAGCCGAAGTAAAAAAACAATATCGTAAGAACAAAGAAGTGTTCTGCGAAACCACTGCTCAGAAGTTCGACGAACTCCATAAGCTCCTCAAATCATTGAAAGAGGCCACCTGTTCCTCAGCCAACGAACTCTACGAGCGAATGTACGAAATCGCCGGCAAAGAACCAAAGCCAACCAAGAGCTTCACCCTGAAGAATGAAGCCGACACCATTAAGGTCGTAATCGATCGCCAAGAGCGCTTCGAGTTCACCCCTGAAGCCATTGTCCATATCAATGCGATTCGCGATATCTTTAAGGCCAAATTCAGTGAACGCAATAAGGCTATGTATTCCATCCTCGACGGACTTCTCGTTAAGAACTCCAAGATGGAATACGACCCTAAACTTTTAGCTAAAGCCAGACGCCAAGTACGCGACCTTGGAGACACAGAACTCATCAACGAATTCGACAAACTAGACGAGTGTCAGCACGTCACAGGATCAGCCCTCTACTGCCGCCTCTACCGCCGCTCAGGCGATGGCAAATGGCAAGATATCTCCCTCCAATTCTCCGCCCTCTAAGTCATGAGCAAGAACATCACTATTAAGCCTGGCAATTCTGCCAGAGGACAAGCCAACACATGGAATTTTTTAAGATCTATGGCAGGCAAACCAACTATTCCTCAATGCGAAAGCTGCGGTGGATTACTAACCACAGAAACAGGTCCACGTACTGGACAATGCCAATGCTCACAGAGCAAAAACGCACCCCCACACATCACCGAATCTTAACACACAACTAGCCCCGCAAGCCGGGGCTTTCTTCTCTCAATCTTCCCGATCCATTCAACATTTAAAACTCAACATTCAACACTCAATCCCCATGTCCTCCGCCTATCACCCACTCAGCAAAAAGCAAAAAGCCATGCTCTCCCAACTCGCGCGCCAAGGCTTCGACAAACTCTACGACCTCGACCTCATCGACGCACCAGGCGACACCAAATCAAAACAATTCGCCAACTGGCGCAGACGCGAACAAGCCGAAGCCACCGGAGAATCCTCCCTCACCAAATGCGTACAAAAAGACTTTCTCCCACTACGCGCCCACTTCAACTCCATCCTCGGCCTCGACGACAAAGCATTCACAGACCACCTCCGCTCCCAGCCAGCAACCGACCACTCCGACCCACTCGACACCCCAGAAGAGCGCCAACGCAAGCTCCACCTCATCCACCAAGCACTCGCCGAACAAACACAATTCAAACTCGGCTACGTCATCGCCATCGCCCGCAACAAATTCGCCAACCCAAACCTCAAACACCTAAACACCCTCACCACCAAACAACTCCAACAACTCCTCATCACACTCAAAGAACGCATTCGCAAAGCAGCCCTCAAATAAAAACAACCACCTCCCATGGAACAACAAGAACTCAAATTCAGCCTCGCCCAACGCGCCACCAAAACCCAGCAGCTCAACACCCTCGTATCCTGGCTCAAAGGTAAGGCCGACTGGCAAAGTTCAAGCGCCATCACCACCGCTCTCGGACTCCACTCCCGCACCATCCGCTCACTCGCCAACCAGAGCGACGGACTCATCATCTCCGCCCAAGGCACACCAGGATACAAACACATCACAAACTGCACCATCGCCGAACTCGAAATGGTCATGGCCAAACTCGACCACGCCACCCAAGAACTCGCCAAACGCGTCACAGCCATCCGCAAACGCTACCACGCCCGCCACACAGCATGATCACCTCCGACATCCGCCCGAGGCACACCTCATGCAGCACATCTGCAAATCCATTGCAGCCCACTCAAAAACTCCCTAAAGTTTCCAAAACCTCTGTCCAAATCCCCCTTTTAGGCCAGATCTTTCCAAAATCGATTCAGCCACAGTTTTCGGCCTAGAATCTCCCCCATCGCCCCAGCTTAGGGCTTTTTCGGCATCCTTCGCCATCCTTCACCCTTTCCAAACCCTCCTGTCCTTATTCAAGACCCCAAATAAATTTACTTATAATGGCACTCCCTACAGGATTCGAACCTGTGACCTACGGATTAGAAATCCGGTGCTCTATCCAGCTGAGCTAAGGGAGCGCATTATGAAAAAAGTGCCACCCCCGCAGTGGAGGCAGAGGCAGCGGGGATTTGTTACTGCTGCCGTGTGTAAATGGCAAGCTGAAACTTAGTTTTCTATCAAAGAATAAACGCTTAAATCCTTCGCTAAGCTTAGCAAGTAGTTAACCCTAAGTACTCAGATCATCTCAAGATTTACCTTCCGTTCTTAATCCTCAGATAGAAATGCTATCAGTTCAGAGTTGCGTGTGCTGGCATTCCCCAGTAGTTCACGGCCAAGCAACTAATTCTACTATGTTTAAATTTCAAAAAAAGCGAGGCACACTCAAAAACGACTTCCTGTCAGGTCTCACTGTTTCGCTCGTTTTGGTCCCTGAGGCTATCGCCTTCTCTTTCATCGCTGGTGTACGTCCCGATGTCGGGATCTGGTCTGCTGTTTTCGTCGGCTTCATCACTGCCGCATTTGGTGGACGCCCAGGAATGATCTGTGGAGCTACTGGTGCTATCGCTACAGTAGCAGCAAAAGCATTTCAGCTCGGGGAAGCTACTGGTGGGGAAGCTATGGCCTACAAATATCTCTTCGTCTCACTCATGCTCGCAGGGGTAATCCAAGCCATTATGGGACTATTAAAAATGGGGCGCCTGATTCGGCTCGTCCCCCATCCCGTCATGATGGGCTTTGTCAACGGTCTTGCTATTATGATCGCCCTAGGACAACTGACATTTTTTGTCGATGGCCAAGACAATTGGCTTACTGGGACACCTCTCTATATGATGCTTGGGCTTATACTAGCAACCATGGGTATCATCATATTCCTGCCAAAGCTAACTAAAGCAGTCCCGCCTTCGCTTATAGCCATCGCAGGTGTTGGACTAGCAGCCTACTTCATTCCTGGCATCGACGGCCGTACCGTAGGAGACGTCTTGATGGAGCGCACAGGCTCTTCTACCATTCCCACAAGCTTCCCTAACCCAGCTGACTTATCTGGAATCACTTGGGACTGGGCATTCTTTAAAGCCATCCTCCCGATCTCAATTAGCATCGCTCTCGTTGGTCTCATTGAATCCTTGCTCACACTCCAGCTCATTGATGAAATCACCGAAAGCCGCGGCAAATCTAACCGTGAGTGTCTCGCACAAGGTGCAGCCAATATAGCATCAGGTCTTTTCGGCGGCATGGGTGGTTGTGCTACAATTGGACAATCACTTCTCAACATGAAGTCCGGCGGTCGTGGAAGAACCTCAGGCATTGTCGGAGCTCTCTCCCTTGCCATCTTCGTACTCTTTGCCTCGCCGCTCATTCTAAATATCCCTATCGCTGCACTGGTTGGAGTGATGTTCATGATCGTTATCGCCACCTTCGAATGGTCTACCTTTAAAACCTTCGGCAAGGTGCCGAATGCTGACATTCTCGTGATTGCCGTAGTGACTGCAGTCACAGTTATCACACACAACTTAGCTATTGGTGTTCTGGTAGGCATCCTCCTCTCAGCTCTCGTTTTTGCAGTGAAAAGCTCGCAGCACGTCATGGTAGAAGTCGTGAAAGAAACCGAAGATGAACGCGTCTACGCTGTTGAAGGCATGATCTATTTCGCTTCGGTCAGCGATTTTTCCGATAATTTCCAAGCAAAAAGTGACAAGAAAACCATCGTCATTGATTTCGAAAAAGCACGCATCAGCGATCATTCTGGCATCGAAGCAATCCACGCCATGTCTGAACGCTACCGCAAAGCTGGCAAGAAACTACGTCTGCGCCATCTCTCACCCGATTGTCGCCAAATGATCAAACGCGCGGGAACCCTGGTAGACATTGAAGTACTTCCTGATGACCCTGCTTATTCCGTAGCCAACTTACGCGCGGAGAAAGCATAACGCTGAGCTTCCCCCTCCACCGCCGTCATTTCTACCACGAAATGGCGGCATTTTTGTTTGCGGTCGTTCTAGCAATTGCTACTAACACCTAATGGAAGATCAAAAGAAGCGTGGCCTACTCATCGTCATCGAAGGGATCGATGGGACTGGGAAATCCTCTCAAGCCAAAATGCTCGCGGAACATCTTCGCTCTATTGGTGAAGACGTACTACTCGACCGCGAGCCGTCCGACGGCCCCTTCGGTAAAATCCTCCGGGCTTCCATGACGGAAGGCAGACTCGCTCCCGACGAAGAGCTCGAACTATTCCATAAAGACCGCCGCCAACATGTCAGCGACGTCATCACTCCAGCGCTCAAACGAGGCTGCCATGTAGTGCTTGACCGTTACTATTTCTCCACCATGGCCTATCAAGGAGCTAATGGCTTTGACGTCGAAGAACTCCGAGCAATCAATGAGTCCTTCGCCCCCGCCCCTGATATCCTCTTTATCCTCGATCTAGATGTAGAAGCAGCTCTCACCCGTATTGGAGCACGTGGCGACCAAGCCAATGAATTCGAACAACGCGATGCTCTCCAGTTCTGTCGCGACGTTTTTCTTTCTGTAAAAGACGAAACCTACGCACGTGTCATCGACTCAAGCCCATCAATCGAATCTATCCACGAATCGTTAAAAAAGATCAGCCTTGCAGAAATTAATAAAAAATAGATTGTCTAATCCATTCCAACTATTCTCTTAAGAAATTAGGTTGATCTGCAGAAATGGAACCCTTAATTTACTGAGCATCATTACCTTCCGAACTATTATTATGCTTATCAAGTCACTCATCACTCTTAGTTTCACCTTGCTGACTACAGTCGCGCATGCGCAGAGTTTGAGCTCTCCTACGGCCAGACAAGATCCTTTTGAGCGCATCAGTTACCCTTGGAAGAAAAACATCACGGCAACCATTTTTTGGATCGGTGAAGAACCAACTGCCAAAAACCCAACACCCAACCACGCGAGCTCTTGGGATACTAAATGGGAAAAAAGCTACGGCGGGTTCGATAATCCAGATCCTGCTGCACGCACGTACGGCTACAGACCAAAAGCGTTTCGTCCGAAGCAAAACCCATTCTACATCGCCCTTCCCTACAATGACCGGATCGATTGGCGCCGGCATAAGCCTGAAGCCTCACGTGTCATTCCTTGGTTTAATAAATACAATCCAAGACCCGGAAAAACGGTGCTGAAAGGTCGTTGGCTACAGATTGTCTACGGCAACAAAGTCTGTTACGCACAATGGGAAGACTGCGGTCCTTTTACTACAGACGACTGGCGTTATGTTTTCGGCAATGCTCGTCCGAAGAATACCAAGAACAAGAATGCAGGGATCGATGTCTCTCCCGCTGTTCGTGATTTCTTAGGCCTAAAATCAGGAGATAAAGTTCACTGGCGGTTTGTCGATTTCGCACAAGTCCCAATGGGTCCATGGGCCAAATTCGGCGATAACAACCCCTTCGTGAACCCCGCCATGGACCGAGACCTTTTAGCGAAACGCCGATACATGGAATACTTGCGTGAACTCCGTGACAAAAAACACGGCCTCTCTAACACTCAAGGCTGAAGGCTCCCAGTCTTCAAAAATCTCGGCACTCCTGCTAACACCTCTTCATGTAGAGTAATTAAAGTATGATCTGCGCTTATCACTTTAAACTCTTTCACTCCACCGGCTTTCCCAGACTCGACGCTAACAATTCCGTCAGATTCATCGTCGATTATTTTGTGTAATAAGGGAATCCGCACCCGATTCCCCATGATGACGGCAGTTTCTATCTGAGTAGGTAGAAAATCTGGTTCTCTCGCCATGGACTCTGTAGATAAAAAAGAGCCTGCTGGCCCCAAAACAAAGTTTAACTTAGCTCCCTGCAACCAATCCACAATCTTGCTACCACGTAGGGGCGGAGCCAACATCACAACACGCGAAGAGTCCGTGTGGTCGTAGTTATGCAGATAATTCCTCACAATGACTCCCCCAAGAGAATGCGTCACAAAATGAATCTTTGAATAATGTTCGCGTTCCACCTCGATCGTTCTGTGTAACCTCATGACCATTTCTTCCAAACTCTCTTTATAAGATGGGTATGGAATATTAAGTGCACTGTATCCATTTTGGGTGACAGCTTTCACGATAGGGTCCATCGCTCTGTAGCTCCTCCATAATCCGTGCATGAGAATGACGAGTTCATCTCCCCCTTCAGTTTTAGAAGGTTTATGCCAAGGCATGGGCGTGCGTAAGACGCCTAAGGTATCTATTACCTTGCTGGATTTTCTGCTGCTCATTTACGTAAACTCTAACCGACGAATCGCAGATGAACAATCGATTCTATCAATGCCTTTATTTCTTTATGAATTTTTTATGGAAATTTTCGGAATAAAAGCCAAACTGCCGCGTCTTATGAATGATCACTGACTAATTCAGGATCATCATTAATCAAGAAACTAAAACTAATCCGACCTATGAAATTATCACTTATCCTCTTCGCAGCAGCAGCAATGTTTGGCGCAACAGCACAAGCAGAAGAAGCAGCAACTCCAGCCAAAAAAGAGTGTTGTTCTTCCAAGTGTGACAAGAAAAAAGACTGTGACAAAAAGAAAGATTGTGACAGCAAGTGTGACAAAGAAAAAAAGAGCTAAGTTCTGAGGCCCCAGCAGCCAAGAAAGTCCACTACACTGTAGCGGGAATGACTTGCCAAGGCTGCTCGGTGAAACTCAGAAAGACTCTCGCTTCCGTCGATGGAGTTGAAATCAACAACATCGAACACAGGACAGGTGACGTAGACCTCACTCTCAGTGAAGGTACCACTAACGCCCAAGTCGAAGAAGCTATCAAGAAGTCTGGTTTTTCATACGTTCCAGCAGAGTAAGAGTCTAACTTTTTAAGCAAAAGCGCATTGGATTTTCCAAGGCGCTTTTTTTTCTACAAAGTGCTGCGTTAAACCATTTTTTGCAACGCCCCCTTTTCTGGAGACATGAAGGGCCTTCAGAAAACTAAAGAGATTAAAGTTTCTCAATGTACACATAGTACGCTGGATAAACTCTGCCGTCCTTGTCGATCAACTGAGCTTCCATATCGTACTTCCCAGCAGCCACGCGACCTTCAAAAGTCACTTCGTCTTGGTCAGCAGAAATTTTCTTTTTCCCCTCAATCCCCGCCACATATAAGTAAGCTTCGGTGAAATCTGATTTCGTACTAGCTCCAAGCAGTCGATGCAGCTCTGGTTTCTTCTCCTGACCTAGAAATGTTTCATTGATGGCCAAGCCGCTTTCACGCGGGAAACGTCTCAAAGTGATGCTGTATTTGCCATCTTCGACAAATTCAATTTTCCAGCGCCCAGTTGCTTGCGAAGCAATCACTGCTCCATTTTGGCTCCATGCCCCACCATGTTTACCTGTGAGCATGTCATGCGCATTGATCCGACTCGGATTTTCATGCGGAGAACCCACTTTGATGTAAGCGTAGCGCTCATTAACACCTTCATCTATAATCGACTTCCACCATGTCTCGTACCCTTCTGCTAGACGTGCTGCTACTTCAGGATACTGGCTGATCACGTTATTCTTCTGCTCTAGGTCTTCAGTCACATTATATAGCTCCTTGCCATTAACTAAACGCCAATCCTGATCCATCACCGCGTAGTCCTTATATTTCACCAGATTTTGCAAACGCTGGGTGTCCATGTAGAAAATGCGATTCGGCCATTCGACCTGTTCGCCTAACAATAAGCTCTTAAAACTAATTCCATCGAGAGGCTTACGCTCAGTAAATTTGAAATCTAACAGGTCTACAAAAGTTGGTAATACATCGACATGAGCCACGAAGCGATCGTCATCACGGCCACCTCCGATTCCTCCCTCTGGCCATCGCACAAAAAACGGCACGCGGTGTCCTCCCTCATAGGGACTTCCCTTCCCAGCCTTTAAACCACCAGTATATGCAGGACGACCCCATGTTCCTCCATTGTCAGTCATGAAGATGAGAATGGTGTTCTCACGTAGGCCCAGCTCTTCTAACTTATCCTCTAGGCGCTTCATGTTGTCATCGATATTAGTGATCATCCCGTAAAAACGCTTCACTTTGTCGTCTAGCTCAGGAACATCCTTATAGATGTCATAATACTTCTGCGGCACATTCAGCGGAGCGTGTGGGGCATTGGTCGATACATAGCAGAAAAATGGTTTCTCCTTATTCTCTTCAATAAAGCGCATCGCTTCATCAAAGAACACATCCGTACAGTATCCTTCATATGCTTTCATCTCCCCATTGTGCCAATAACTATCATCAAAGTAATCATTCCCCCAATAGTCTGGACCTTGGCCGATTCCACCGCCGCCATGGCGCACGACTTCATGGAATCCTCTATCCATCGGACGAAATGGATAATTATCGCCTAAATGCCATTTGCCAAACATCCCAGTTGCATAACCATTTGCCGCAAACACCTCAGGGAGTACGACTTCATCTTCGAAGAGCAAGGAACGACCCGTAATTGTATGATATACATTCAAACGATTACAATGGCGCCCCGTCATCAACGAGCCACGGCTTGGTGCACAGGTTGTTGACACATGAAAATTAGTAAAGCGCAGCGACTCACTATGGAGTTTGTCTAAGTTTGGCGTTTTAATGTACGGATTCCCCCGAGAGCCCAAGTCGCCGTGACCTTGATCATCAGTGATCACAATAATGACGTTAGCTTGCTTCGGCTTTGCACCATAACTTGGAAGCGCTACCAGACAGAATAGAGCGATTGTGTGGAAAATAGATTTCATTGGTATGATGTGTGAAAATTAGAGCTAATTCTATACTTACTGCGCTGCAGAGTTTTTCTTTCGCCGGCCCATTTTTGAAATATTCAGTGGCTCAATGCCAAGTTGTATGGCTGGACTCCCCGAACGAAAGCTGAAGTCTCCACCCGCTGGATCGACAAACATCGGGTCACCAACTAAACTCTCTTTTTCATTCCCGACAGCACGCATCTTCTCGAAATGCTTATCCATCCATTTTGGGTCTTGCGGATGAAAATAAAGGTTCGAATCCATTTCAGTATCCACCAGTTTTGGGAACGGATTCCCGCGGTTATCCTCGCCTCGTGGACGTTCATTGTGAGCAACTCCACCATCTGGATGCGACACAATAATGTTATGATACACTTTAGAACCTGCCACTGGCACCCACTCGTAGCTAATGTAGCCACTTCTAGGGACTCTCTGAGGTTCAACGATGAAATTATTAATAATGTCGTTCACCCCCTTTGTTGCAATCCCAGCAGAGAAACCTCCATTACGATAAAGAATATTACCATAAATTAGCGTCTCATGCTGATCATCATCACAACGAATCGGTGCGGGGAAATGCTCGGCCAAATTATCATGCAAGTAGTTATAACGGATGATATTTCCAGTCCCCGTCCCCGAAACATAGATTCCATTGCCGTCAGAGAGCAACTGGACACAATGTGAAATATCGTTATATTCTAACAAATTATGCCGAGCGTGATTGTATTTCTCACGCACTTTCCAGTTCTCATAACCACCACGACCGAGTGACTTAAGGCCTTCATCAATCTCATTGTGACGGATCGTCCGGCCACCTTCTCCATTGAGACTCCTATTTGGCTCCACTCTTGTGGTGATACAAACAGCAGCGTAACCACTGTGATGGAGTTCATTGTGCACCATTTTGTTATGTCCACTTTGCCAAGCCCATAAACCAGGAGAATGCCAAGTGATTTCACTAAAGTGATGGATATGGTTATTCTCGATATCATTATGATGATTCACATCTTTTAAGCCTGGCCCATATCCAGCCAATAAAATCCCAGCTTCCCCAAGATGATAAAATTCTGAATCGACCACACGATTTCTCTGAGCGTGGAGATCTAGGCGCACTCCAGTGCCCCCTGAAGCGGTGAATACACAATCACTGACCACACATTCCTCAGCTCCACGAAAACGTAAAAGCGCAGTCGGCCGATCAAACATTTCCCAATCGTGCTGAAGTCCCCAGCCAACTCGATCCTCATCACCTTGCCACGCCCAGCGGTCAGCATGCGAAAAGGTCAGCCCGGAAAAGGCAATACCTCTTACTGGTGTATCGACTGGACCATCGTAATCAATTCCTCCTTCAACTCGTATCAGTTCTGTCGTGGATGGAGCCAAAATTTCTTCGGGAGCGGCGCCTGCCACGACATCTCTTGGCCACAGGTAAATTTTACGCGTCTTGGTATTCACTACCCATTTACCCTCTTCATCCAAAGCTTCTAAAATATTCTCCACCCAAACTACTGACTCACCATCTTTATGTAAATATCCAGGCAAGGGGCCCATTTCATACGTCGCAGAAGCGCCAGTCGTCGCGACTCCATTGGCTATATCGACAGTCTCTAAGGGCAGCATATTAATCGTCCACGCACGGCCAGGTCGTACCTGAATTTCAACATCTTTTAGGTTGGCCCAATTTTTCAGAGCTCCTTCAGGAAAATGCAGCGTCCGCTTATTACCAACTTTGGTGTAAGCAAAGCCAGAATTGCGCGCACGTTTCAGACGTCCCTTTTCATCATACAAAGTGTAAAACCGCTCCATTCCCTCAGGCATGTCTGCCACCCAAACCTTTCCATGCGCTTCTTTAGGTAAATCAGCTGGAACGTCTTCTAACAATTTCCACCCACTCACTGGCACACCTCCACTCACTACTGGTTTCTCACCAGGGTATGCCTCAAATGTTAGCCAAGCTGGAGCTATCTCACCTGCTCCATACTTCGGAAGTTCTTTCTCCACCACCTCGGCTTGAGCCCCATCATCTAAACCTAACACTAATGTCTCATTAAGCTGATGTCTTCCCTCTCGTAAATACACTGTCACTGGCTTGGAGTAACCAGACTGACGCAATTCTCTCACCGCATCTATGGCTGCTGGGATCGTAGGATAGGGGTGCTCCGCGCTTCCATCGGCGGTTTGCGAATTCAACCCCGGTGACACATGAAAATCTTTAGCCAGCAAGCTATGAGTGGAAAATATCGAAGTAATAAGAAGAGTGAAATAACAGGAGCGTTGCATGGACAGTTCGTGTAAATAATTCAGTGATTGATAGGTGCCCGCTCATTTATAGTTACTCTAATGCCTTCTCCACTTATGAGATCTAAGAAGCCAATTGCATGTCATGTATAATGTGCAACGCAAAATTAGCAGGTTGTCATATATAGAAGTAACCTATGCCGCAGCAAGCATAGAGTTATTTTGTGCGCCATATAGCACCAGATCGACACGTAAAAGCGCTCGCTGGGAGCTTCCCAGAGCGCTTTTATAAACTTCTGTTAGTTGGCGATAGTCTACGCTTTTTCAGCGGCAACAACCGATACTTCTACCAGCAACTCCGGTCGAGCCATTCGAGCTTCGACGCAAGCTCTAGCAGGTGCGTGCCCTTCAGGAACCCAAGCGTCCCATACAGCATTCATCGCTGCAAAGTCTTTCATGTCGCGCAGATAAACCGTTGCCGAAAGCATATGCTCGCGATCCGAACCCGCTTGCTCTAACAAGGCATCCACCTTATCGAGCATGGTCTGCGTTTGCTCCTCTATCCCCTTTGTCGCATCCGCGCACACCTGACCGCATAAATAAATAGTGCCATTGTGCTTAACAATGCGGCTCATGCGCTGCTTGATTTCTTGACGTTCAATTGCCATGCCTTCGTATACTTACCCATATTAAAAAGGACGAGTGTAATTCCGATCAGAATTCTAACTAAATTTCCGCTCGAGCTCTTTAAGTGAAATCTGGATTAAACTGGGTCGACCGTCTGGAGCGCAGTAAGGTAAATCACATTTAAAGAGTGCGGCTAACAAGTGCTCAGCTCCACTGAGTTTGCAAACTTCATTCCACGCTGCACGCTTTGCCAGTTTTTCAGCGAAGATCTCAAAAGCCAATTGCTTGCCTCGTTTTGCACCCACTGTTTCAACAAGTTCATCGATGAGTTTAATGACAAAAGCACGTGGATCCTTTTCTGCAAGTACGGCTGGCATACTCCGAACTTGTAATGTCGATCCGCCAAAGGGCTCGATCGAAATCCCTGCTTCTGTGAAATTTTCCATATTTGTAAGCACTACATCGAGATCCCGAGCATCAAGCTCGATCAGTTCTGGTACTAACAACCCTTGCGATTCTACGGCCTCCCCTCCTCCTTCTAAAAAGGCTTCGTAAACAATGCGTTCACGAGCCGCTTTCGGCTCCAACAAAACCAATCCATCCTCACCCTGCATCAATAGGTATCGATCATGTAGCGTAGCTAGAATTTGAAATTTAGGAGTGTCTTTTTCTTTCTTTTCCATCTCAAGCTCTTCCTGCTTTTCAGGAGCATGGAATGCCGCAGCTGGCTTCACTGCGGTTTGTGTAGGCACACTTGGCTTAAGCTCTGTGACTGAGCTAACTTTCTCAACCCTTTGGCTTGAGACTTCCTCCGCCTTTTCAAAAGGCTTACGTACTGGCGCCGATGAACCATCTTTTCGCGAAACAATTTTCGGCACACCACGCAGTTCCTGCGTCTTTTCTTTTTTCACCGATAGGGCATCTTCAACTGCAGTAAAAACCAAATGACGCACTTCCAGTGGTTTGTGAAAACGTACCTCTTTTTTTGCTGGATGTACATTTACATCTACAAGCTTCGGATCCATTTCAATCCAGAGCCAAGCTGAAGGATTGAGCCCATCAGAGACGGCCCCTTTGAAACCATCTTTAAGCGCCCTACTAATGGCTGGATCTTCAATCGGTCTGCCATTAAGAAAAACAAATTGCTGGCGCTTGCCTTTGCGAGCAAACTCTGGAGGCAACACATATCCATGCACTTCCATTCCTGATTCTTCAGTGAGGGGAACTTCAACCAGTGCTCTCCCAGCCTCAGCTCCAGCAAGACCAGCGATACGCATGCGCTTGTCACGTACTCCCGCAAGATCAAACAGAGTTCGGCCATCTTTTTTCATCGTGAAACGCACTTCTGGCCACGCCAGAGCATGCAATTTCACCTGATGCTCGACATGCGCACTCTCGGTCGATTCCGCCCGCATAAACTTACGACGAGCAGGAACATTGAAAAATAACTGCCTGATTTCAAATATTGCACCCGCTTGAAGTCCAGCAGCTTTGACGTCTTTGACGATACCACCCTCAACGATAATTTCCGTTCCTTCCACCGCATCGTGTTCACGCGTGCTCAAGCGAAATTTAGAAACCGACGCAATACTCGGAACCGCTTCACCGCGAAACCCCATCGTAGTAATAGCCGAAAGCTGGGACGCATCCTTTAGCTTACTCGTTGCATGACGCTCCAGACACATCAATGCATCTTCCCTGCCCATCCCTGATCCGTCATCGGTGATTTTAATGAGACTCGCTCCACCTTTCTGGATTTCCACCTCAATATGCTTCGCCCCCGCATCAAGCGAGTTCTCCACCATTTCTTTGACGACACTGGCCGGACGCTCCACTACTTCGCCTGCTGCAACTTGGCTGGCGAGAACATCCGGTAATATCGAAATCTTTGGCATCCCGAGAAAAATGCCAAGAGCCGCCCGAGAAACAACCCAGAAGTTCAAAAGATTCCTAACACCCGATCACGATGCCATCCATAAAATCCCAACCGCTTGCACAGTAATATCCTTCTTATACGGTTTTACTTGTACTTCTTCCAACTCTAACGCTGCAGGATCAAAACGTTCAGCTAGCTCCGCAACATCCTCAGCAAGTTCATTTTCCATTTCTTCAATGAGTCGGCGTAAATCTTCCACCTTACCCTCTGCTAGTTCGACATCACGTCTTTGCTGAAGTGCACGTGACGCCGAACGCGCCGCACTAGTGCCTCTACGCACAGCGGTACTTCCGAGTTTGCGTGAACCTAATAAGGTTCCAAAAATAGTACTCAGCACAGATGCCCCAGCACTAATCTGAGCACTTTGGGCCTGAGACTTTTCTCGTTCTACCGCTGCTAAAGCACGCTGCAGTTGGCCTTCCTTCGTCCTCAGCTTACTCCGCATTTTATCACGCATTTTATCGACCGCTATATCTCTTTCTTCACGCACACTTTGTCCAATCCTAGCACGGAACGACCCTTCACTCTCTCCAAGTTTCGAATACTCTTTCACTAGTGGCGCATAAAAGACTTCCACCCGTTCATTGCGATAAATCCAATCAACAAACTCTTTCTCCACGGCTTTGTAATTCTTTGAATGCATGGCATAACCCGGCAAATCAGCAAAACTTACACCTTCTTCAGGATCGTTAGCGAGACCGTCTAGATCGCCAGGGCATTTCAAATGGGTATCCCAATCAATGCCCTTTTCCTCGATTGGATTGACAAATCTAACAACACGCGAGCCTTCCACCCCTGTTTTTGCGTTACTAAAATACACGGTAGCTTCTCGCAATAGCGTGGGCTGATATACTTCACCTGCTGCTGGAGCGAAGTATTCCTCGACCCCATTACCTACCACCGGCCGTGTTTTCACTGAATTGTCACCCGTGGACGACCCCATTACCATCGGATTAGTACTTTCAGCAACTCCATCCTCGAGCCACGCATCGCGTTTGGGGTTCATTAACGTCTTAATCTGTCGCTTAGTCAGTGGGCCGCAAAGATAACTCATGACCCAACGCACATGGAAGACTACCGGGTGGTCTTCGTGCACATTGTTCATCAAGAAAACCCGACTACCCAAGCCAGCTAGCAACACCTCCATCGACTTTCTATCAAATCCACCCTCCTGCCCGGCCGCAGCACCTTGCAAGCCATCTAACACCCGCATTTTGTCGCGCTCGGTTTGCAATCTGCCTAGCCACCAAGTACCAATGTTAGATAGTGCCTTGTAATCCAGATCCACTGGGTTTTGTGTCGCCAGCAAAGCGCCAAGCCCAAATGCACGACCTTGTTTTAAGATCGTCATCAATGGTTTTTTACTCGCAGGATTTGCAGTCGGCGGCAGGTAACCATAAATCTCATCCATATAAAGCAATGCTCGCAAACTAGTCGTCCCATTCTGCATCCGCATCCACGCCAGCATCCTATTGAGCAAGGTGCTTACAAAAAACATCCGCTCGCTATCACTTAAATGCGCAATAGAAAAAATGGAAATCCGAGCCTTACCATTGTCTTGATACAAAAATTTCTGAATATCTAAACTAGGCCCCTCCATCCATGTACTAAAACCCGGTGACGCGAGGAGGTTATTGAACTGAATCGCTAAATCTTGCCGCTTATTCTGCGGATAGTACGATTCTAGATCGATCACTCCAACCTTATCAAAAGGCGGCTGCTGGATCGCATGAATTAACGACTCAATGCTCAGATCCTTTCCTTTCTGCCAATAATGATTAAAAATAGTTCCTAACAACACAGCCTCATGACTTTGTCGCTGGTCTTCTTGATGGCCGACCAAAGATAAGAGTGAACTCACCGAACTCTCAATGTAATCACCTAGCAATTCCGCATCATCGAGTACTTCAAATGGAGGAGCCTCCATCGCTCCCAAGATTGAAACTGGAACACCTGCCCTGCTTCCGGGCGTAAAAATATTAATATCTACATTCTCCTTAAATGTCTTCACTCGCTCCGATGATTGCCCCCACTCACTTACACCTTTCTCCCACATTTTTGCTGTTTTCTCAGCATAGTCATCAGGATCCATGCCTTTCTTCAAAGCATCACTTTCATTCACCCACGGCCGGAAATCGCTTCCCTCAAATTCAGGGAAAGTGAGCATCAAGTTTGCAATATCCCCTTTGGGATCGATCACAATCGCTGGAATATTATCCATTGCCGCTTCTTCAAGCAGGCTCAGGCACAAGCCCGTTTTCCCTGAGCCCGTCATACCTAACACAACACCGTGAGTGACCAAATCCTTAGAATCATAGAGAACTAACTCATCCTGCAGTTGCTTCTCTCCTAGGTCATACTCGCGACCTAAATAAAATGACCCTAACTTCTCGTAATCCTGCATGCTCTATCATTACCCGTTATAGCCCCTCTTAGGCAAGAAAACTCAAAATCTATGACATTGCCCTTTTCAGAACCTCCCCTGCCATTTTCAATGCAAACCAGATTGAAGACTGAAACTATATCACCACCACGTACTTGGGCTGAAATTAACCTCAGCGCTCTGAAACATAATCTCAGCTTTGTGCGCCAACATTCAGAACAACAAGTAATGGCCGTCCTCAAGGCTGGAGCCTATGGCCATGGCATCGAACAAATCGCCAAGGCACTCGATTCAGAACATCTCGCCTACTTCGGAGTCGCCAGTGTCATTGAAGCCAGGAAACTCAAGAACGCGAAGATCCAAACCCCGATTTACCTACTCGGCCCAACCTTTCCTGAGGAACGCCAAGAAATCGTCGAACAGCGCTGGGTTGCCTCAATCTCAACACTCGAAGAAGCCCAACACTTTAACAGCCTGAATAGAGGATGCGAAAAACTTGTAGTGCACATTACATTTGATACCGGCATGGGACGCGGTGGTTTTCTACCAAGTGCTCTCCACTCGGCTATCGATCAAATCCAAGCACTTCCTAATCTCCATTTAGCAGGAATTGGCTCCCATTTACCTAGCGCCGATGAAGACCGCGAGTTTACTCTCCGACAATTCAGCCAATTCGAATCAGCTGTATCAAATTGTAAATTAGAATACTTACATCTTTCAAATTCTGCAGGTCTGCTGGATTATCAATCGAAGGTAACCAACCTCGTCCGACCAGGGCTCATGCTGTACGGCATTTCCCCCATTGCTAGATACCAAGAGCTACTCCAGCCCGTTATGCAGCTCAAATCCCGTGTATCCTTAGTTCGTACCCTCCCAGCTGGACATGGAATTTCCTACGGCCGAGAAACTATTCTAAAACAAGACACACGCGTCGCCACTATTGGTGCTGGATATGGCGATGGTTTACCGCGTGCTCTATCAGGCAATAATGCCGAAGTGCTCATTCGCGGAAAGCGCTGTCCATTGCTAGGACGTGTCACCATGGATCAGATTATGGTCGATGTGAGTAAGCTGCCAGTTTGTGAACCTGGGGACGAGGTCGAACTCTTCGGTAAGCAAATTCTCGTCTCAGAAATTGCAAAAAAAGCGAGAATGATTCCATGGGAGGTACTCACCGGTATCACTCCTCGCGTCACTCGCATTTATCAATAATCAATTGTTGGCGCGCTCAACTCTCCATAGATATCCCTACCAGCTAGCTCGCCCAGAGCTCGTAACTCTTTTTCTAACACCTTCCACGCTACTTGCCCCCCAGCGTCCTCCCGGCCACAATGTGTGCACGAGGCGAAACCTGGATAATCGTCTTTTTTCTGTGGGTCGTTTACGGCATTGACTAGAGTGATCACCGGCCGAGTTCGCTGACGCCCAGCAGGCAGAATGACTACTGGATGAATCCAACACGTCAACGGTTTTAAATACCACTCTCCTAGGCCGTCTTCCATACAAAGACTCTGAATTCCGCAACGGCCAAGAGAGTCCAGAAATACACAACGTGTTTTATTAAAATGGTTGGGAAAATCACACGCAAGTTCATCGGGTTCGGCCACTCTCACAGCCGTCTTCTGAGACATTCCATTGCGAACAGTTTCCACCACTTTCTGAGGCAACTTCAGCCCGTATTCTACAAATCGACCTCGTTCCTTATCAACCAGCCATTCGACGCCCCGAGCCTCCTCCTCAGACAAGTACACACCATCATAGCAGCACGTGGCAGAACAACGCTCTAGTGTACATGGTCGCAACAACATTTCAAATGCATCGTGATCGATATGTGCATCTCTAAGTTGGTGCGCTAAGCCAGCCGCAGTCTCAGCATAATGAGTCAACATCACTCTAAACCAGTCTGTTGCCACTGCTGCCACCCACCTTTGAAAACACTGGTAGCTATGCCCTTCTTCGCGAATCGCGTCGCCATCTCATAGGAATCTGGACATTCCGCACTAGCGCAATAAATTACGACTACCTTGTCATTAGCCAAGGCCTGCTTAATCTCACTTGCTTTCTCAGAGTATATTTTATCGAAGTGCTTCAATGGAATGTTCATAGCACCCGCAATGTGTCCTCTATTGAAAAATAACGATGAGCGAGTATCGATTAAATAGACTTTTCCAGTCTCTCGAAGTTCAAAAACATTCTCAACCTCTACACCGGTAATTAAGCTTTTATCAAAGTAAGCAACCTCATCCTTCTGCTCCACTTTTTTCTCTTCCGCCAGTTGAGTTGCAGCGACAAGAGAATCTGGCTCCAATTCCGTCGTATTCGAGCAACTAACAAGAGTGCAGATGACGACTGATAGAACGAAGACTTTCATATCCACATTCTACCTCCCAACACCACTAGCTACAAGAATTCAAATCGCTACACTGAGTGCTAGCGACGTTGCACTTAGTCTGCGTCGTGAAAATATTTAATTAATTCAGCATGTGAATGAACATCATACTCTCTATAAATATCACGGACATAGGCTGACACTGTATTCACACTGATGCCTAACTGAGCTGCAATCATCTTCCTAGAATGGCCTTCTTTCAAAAATTTAAGTACCAATTTCATTTTGGGAGTTAATGCCATTTTTTTTGCATCGTGTACATAATCATGAATGAATGGGAGATAACCTAACGATAAATCTAAAAAATGGGTCTCACTCTCAGTGAAACTGGTATTATGCTCTGTTCGAAATGAAACGAATAAACTCGTGTTCCCATCTTCCATTTTGCGCAGTGAATAAATACAAGAAAAAGGTCCACCGTCATTGATGACCATAGTTCTTTGGCTTCCCACTTCTTGAGCTCTGTAAACTTGGAAAATGTGAGATTTCAGCATCTCTTGAATATATTGGCCTAATTCACCACCTCCGACATAGTTAGTCTGCTCAGATCCTGCTACTATAAACTCTTCACTAACTCTACACCAGAACCAAGCATCAGAACCTATCAACTCAGCGACTTGATTCAGCGCGCTTTGTTTTTTTTCTGATAATGTCTCTTGTGAACTCGCAATTCCTCCGAACAATTTCAACAAGCTTAATTGATCCGCGTTTGTAATTTTAGCAATACTCCCATCCTGAGATTTCTTGTTTTGAGTAATGGATTTCAGAGTTCTTGTTTTGAAACCATGTGTTGCTTTTGGTTCGCGAGAGCTCCCTCTATTTATTACTTGGGTAGAACTGCCTATTTGAATGTCTTGAATCATAGTAGTGAATGGGTTGGTCAACCAGCTCCTCGTTTGAGATGCTAAGGTTTCTTTAGCTTTCACTTCTATGTATAGTGATTAAACGACAGTTCATCTATGGGGAGATCTACCCAATCTTCCTCTTTTCCTACTCTGCTAACCTTTTTTTAGGCTCGGAATCTATTCAAAATACTCACAACGCACTATGTAGTGCCTGAAAAAAGCTGTTTCTATTTGGAACATTCGCATGAGAAAGAATGTTAGAAATATGCTTTTCGACGGTGCGTTCACTTACATCCATTTCAGAAGCGATCTGTCCATTGGTGAGTCCCTTTACGAGCAATGGAAGGCACTCACTTTCACGACCACTTAAATTGTGAAGATTAAAAATCTGTAAAGCTGAGAACAAACTATAGTCTCTACTTGGGCAAGTTAGAGATAGAGCATAGCTCGGCATTCCTTGATCGTCCCAAGCCAAAGTTTTACTCACCCCATAAACTTGTTCATAGAGTCCTTTACTGTTTTTTAATAAATAGTCTTGTTCAAAAAAACCTAAAGAGTTTCGATTAAAAAACTGATAGCACTGGACGAGTACATGGTATTTTGATGGGTGAAAGGTCTTAAGATAGAAGAACATGTTTTGGTGAGATTGATCATTCTCGCCCAACCCATAAAATTCACGCATCTGATCATTAATGAAAACAGTGAGCCTATAACGATCCATCCCGTGTAAAGTGAGCATGAATGGGTACTCATTCATTTTCTCAGTCAAAGTGTCGCCGCAAAAAGACTCCTTACTGAAATCGTAATCTTTTAAATCTTCGATACAGTCATTGAGAGTAGATTTTAATGATTTCATGAGACGACAAGGTTAATAAGTGCAATAGGACTCTCTACTTCTGCCAAATCGATGATTGTAGCAATATGTTTTTCAGCGGTCCTAATAGAAATCCCGAGTTCCTCTGAGATACTATGCTTGTTATATCCATTCAATAGAAGGTGAAGTACTTCTTGTTGACGAGCAGTTAAATGAAAAAAATCGAACACCGAATACGCCCGCACCAATTTCATGCGGTGTGGTGCACATAAGAGGTGGATAGTGTAACGCTGAGGTTCACCTTCTGCAGGCGGAATAACAAACGAAAAGCTATTATACTCAACTGCGGAACCATCTGTACCTAATACTGTATAATGCCCTACTTGATCATCAGACCTGCCACCAAGATGTGCCTCATGAACTACACTAAAATTCATTGCGCTGGCTGGATCAAACGCCATGTAACCAGCATATTGCTCCTCTACACTAACGATATTGCCTGAAAGCCCTATTATTTCAGCAAAAGTGGAATTCACTAGTACGATTTTCGGTGCATGTAAATCGAACAAAATTCCATGAATACCTAATGCGTCAAAAAGTTTTACCCATTCAGCAAAATGATCTAGCTCACCATTATCATCAACAAGCTTCTTCTTGAAAATCTCAAAAAGAATTCGCTCCTTGATGACTGAAAATCCCTGCATTGCCTAAAAAGTTCGCGCGACTCCTAAATTGATGAAAAATCCTTCACCACTGTAATCACCATCCGCGCCATAAACAGAACCACTCACAGATCTATCCTCCGTGATGACGTACACAGCGGCCGTGTGTACTTCCCACTGTTCTATACCGTAGCTGACACCACAGGAGAGGAAATGTTGGACAAAGTCACTGTACACGAGCGTCTTATATTTATCATTAACAATACTTTCTGCATACATGTACCCAAAGTGTAGGTCTAAAGCTGAATTATAGGAATATGTCGCTCCGAGACTGTGCATCCAACTATCATTCCATTGCGCGGGATTCTTTTCCGCTCCAGCTCCAGCATCGTAGTGAAAAGCATCCACCACACTCCACTCAGTCCACTGACTTTGCGCTGCCACCGTCCACTGCGATGTGAGATCATACTCAAAACCTACAATCACGTGCGATGGCATGGAAAACCCTAATTCACCTTCAGAAGATGAGTTAGGGACACCTGCTAAATTACTCACGTACTTGTAGTCACCCTCATAATCCACTTCAAACCCCGTCCTATAAGAAACACCTATCCGCAGCTCATCCTGAGGTTGATACAAAATTCCAAAATTCGCAGAAAAGGAATCGTCCTCCCCTTCAAAGCTTAAACTATCCGATGGCAGAACCACCCCACTCGATGTCTTAAGCGTACTCGGTGAATAATTTAGCGTCCCTCCTATTCCTAGGCTGTCATTAAATCGGTGAGATAAAGATAGCCCAAATTGCGGAAAATCTAACTCACCAGAATAACCTGAATTTCGTGCAAAAATATCAGAAGGCCAATCAATCGATTGCCCGTACGGGCGGGTCACCGAAATCGCAACCGCCCAGTCCCGATCAAGCCATTCAAACGGCATTGCGAAAAATGCAGAGCCTGAAAACTGCATATCATCATCAGTGCTGTAGGATGCTGATCCCGTGTCGTAATGAGATTCACTGTGAATGCTAACCACATTAAACTCGAACCGAGAAGCATCGAGAAAACTCAAAGCTCCTGGATTATAATGTGCTGCCGCTGCATGTTCTGTATGCGCAACTCCAGTGTTACCTCGAGCTGACATTTCTGTGGACTGATATTCGAAGCCAAACCCAACTCCATATGTATACGTACACAATACTAGTGTCGTTAACCCTACATAATATCCACATTTTTTCGCTGCCATCTTGGAGCGTAGTACAAAATAAAACGCTCATCTGTAAACAAAAACTGATTCAAGCGGGAATTTGTAATCCAGCTCGACTTCCTCCAATTCCCTTACATTTGCATATCGATCATTGAACTCTATCAGAAACATCAGTCAAATATCACTCATTTTCAAGCAGAACAACAGCAGAGTAACCCAAACAACGATTTAAGTCATACTTGAACGTATATGTCGGAAACTGGGATTAATTTTCCTAATTTTTTTTCTAACCGAACCTCTGTTTGAGCATATGGTAATTGCCCCCAAACATCTCCAGCTATTTCTAGAATAACTTTTCCACTAGGACTCTGTCTCATCGGCAACAGCTTTTTTGATCTAAACATAATTGCTGATCTCCTATGAGGATCTAGCGAAAGACAGGCTGGGCCAAACTGCACGTCTACGCCATTCAAACTCTCACACTCTAATTTGTACTGATGCGTATTTAACAAGGAATTAGTCATTAAAAAATAACGCCAATAGCTTTCTCGTTCTTTAAAAGCCACTTCGTATCTCTCAGCAGCTCTGGGAGATTTCTGCTCTGATTGATCTCTATTAAACCATTCATAAACTCCCACACCTGGCCTCCAACTTAAACTTGGCGCATACACAAACCGGAAAGAGGGCAGAGACATCCCAGAATCAAGAGTTATCACCAGCTCGTACATCCCCTCACTCAAACCAGCGAGAGTTAAGTCAATCTTTGTGAGTAGTTGGTTTTCTATACTATCAAACACAACTTCACCATTTGGACGAATCAACTGATACCGGACTAAGATCCCTCCTCCATTATTTAGTCGCTCAATATACTCAGTCCCTCCGACATTAAGCCCAGTAAGAGCTTCATCAAGATGATAAGACCAATGCTTAGAACGACACGGCAAAACACTCCAGCCCCCCAGTCTTTCATCTGTGTTATCTTGATCCAAATTATTAGCGTAGAGTACTAGTGAACTTCGTTCTGGCAGCTCTGAAACCTTTGCCAACAACGATCCAGGATATCTCAAAACAAAAGCAAGCGTCCCAGCTCCAGCCATCTGGAGGTCTAGTTGACTTCCATTCGAAACCCTCTCTATCACTATAAAGCCCCCTGATCCCTTGCGGATCTCTAACATCCCAGAACGGAAAAAAGAGCTAGTGGATTCCGTTGGTTCTACCTCCATATCTTCCACATATTCCGATTCAAAATACGCATGAGGGAATCGAACCTCTAGTCCTATATTCGCAGAATAGATCATCTCCTCATTTAAGTCACTACATCTACAGTACGAATCAATTCATCATCGAGAGTCTCGTCATCTTGAAACGAAATCATCCTTACTTTATAAACGACTGATGGCATATACTTCGCACCTAAAATCCCCCACATATGATTCTGAGCATTAAAGTCTAATGGTTCCATACTGAACTCCAAACGCTCCACTCCATTGGGTAAATTCGGAGAGTTCGCACGCGTATATGACGCCTTTGATTGAAAAAACTGTATGATTAAGGTGAGATAATTTAGCGCATCCTTCGCGCGATCACCTTTAAAGTATGCAGAAAATAGCACCATCAAATTTACATGGAGCGAGTTATATTGAATTTCTTGTGTTAATGCGCCGCCAGAAACTGAATGCACCCGCTGTGAATAAGCCAATGGATCAAGCGCTAGATCCACCAAAGTCACCAAAACTACATTCTGTTCATTTGTTGCAATCGAACCATCTTGATCGACCACATAGGACAACAACACCTTCTGTTCGTCCTGCGAGAGCCCTTGATTCTTACAAATGTAGCGATTCAAGTCATCTGAAACGTATGCTAGTAAATCGCCAATCATCGTGCCGCGTCCTCCTGCTTTACTTTAGAAGAAATTAACTCAGTTTCTTCAATAACTTCGATGAGATTTCCATCAATCACTACACTTTTCTCTCTATTCTCCACTATTTCCATGGCGTCGAGCGAGCAGTCTCCTCGGCGGAACACAGCATTAATGGCTTCATTATGATACACCCACTCGGGTGTGCCTCGGATTTGACTACGTTGCTCGTCAGTTAGTTGATTCATGTTTACTTTCACTCCCTCAAAATTCGCACCGAAAAGATTAGCTCCAGCCAGATCAGCTCCTCGCAAATCGGCCCCTACGAGACTCGCCCCAAACAAAGAAGCCCCCTGCAAGTCGGCGCCCTGCATGTTCGAAGCATCTAGGCTGGCACCATGCAAATTACAGCCGCGCAAGCTAGCCCCACTAAGATTCGCCTCTCTAAGATTCGCCTGGAACAAACTCACTGCTCTAAGCTTTGCACCTTTCAATTGAATGCCGACAGCTTGGCATCTGTCCATCAAAGCACGCTCCATATGGGCATTGCTCAAATCAGCCTTACATAAGCTAGCTGCGATAAAATTCGATCGCTCAAGCGTGTTCCCATACATCACCACTCCGTCTAAATGCACACCGTTGAAATCCACCGAGCTCAAGTTGCAATCAACCCACTTGGTATTTTCATCAATTGTCACATTTTCAAAACTCACATGCTCTAAATTCACCTTATCAAAGAGTGTACCACAAAGATCTGAATCATTGAGACTCGCAGCATGAAGATTAGTAGATTCTGAAATAGTGGCATTACTAAAATCTACACCGTTCAGGCTAGCTCCTTGGATTTCACATTCTTGGATACTTGCACCCCGCATCAATGACTTTTCTAGATTTACTCCATCCATCAGGCATTTCTGAAAACGAGCATCCTTCAACTCTGCCCGGTACATCCCCACATTCTCCATGCGTGTGTCTATAAATATCGCATTATTCATTGCCGCGTTCACCATGCTAGATCCGCTAAGCTCACATTGATGAAAACTCACTTGCTCCGCTAGCACTTCGTCTAATGAACAATCCATGAGCCGCGACTCTCTTACGCTACAGCCACTCATCACGGCTCCATTCAAACGGGCTTGATTCATACTCGTATTGAGTAGCAATGCATTGCTGAGATCAGCCCATGAAAACACACATGAATCTGCACAGGTTTCGCTAAGATCAGCATTCGCCAACTTAGCTCTAATAAAGCTCGCTCCGCGCATCGAGCACTTTTGCATACGAGCCTCAGATAAATCGCAATGGTCCAGATTAGCGTTATTCATGCGTGCGTGGTTCATCGTCACTTGACTCATCACACTGTGATCCATCTGAGCACCCTCCATGATAGCGTATCTAAAACTCGAACGGCTCATACGAGTATGACTCAATACAGCACCGCGAAGATTCGCTGATGAAAGATTCTGAACCGTCAACGTTTGACCTGCGAAGTTTAGATAATTCAAAGAACGCAGGAGCAGAGGCGTAGGTAATAGCTGTGAAACTCCATAAGCCAGTGACGACGACACATAGTCCACCCTTTGCCCATTCATGCGCATCAACCACGAACCAAGTTCCTGCGGATCATCTTTATCCCATCCTACATCGGAAACACGCTGAGTCACCTCTGCAATAGCGCCCAAAACAATCGCTAGGGATGTCTCAGAATTACATACTCCAGTGCAGAGCTCTTTATATCGCCTATGCCCCATGACCTTCTGAATAGGCACATCATACCTCACAGCATGTTCAAACATATCAGCAAACACCTCCTGCCATTGACTTTGCTGCTTCTCAGAAAAGCTCTCTAATTTCTCTCTCAGGAGGCATTTTAAAAAGAAAAAAGTACTTTCCGTAAGAGATGAAAAAGCTGTCAATGCAGTCCAAATGTGAAGTTTTTTCTCCACCGCAACCCCAGCCTCAAAATGAACTAACATTTCCGCCACTCTTAACATCCTTCTGGCTATCAAGTAATCCCACATGAGGAATTTCTGAATGCCACCAGACAACTCTAACAGGCCATCTTCTTTAAAAAACGTGCGCGCCATCTCCGCTATATTCTCAGCAAAGTTGAAATCCACCTCCCCACCGAGCACATCAACCAATAACTCTGAATTATTAAGTAAAGTACACAACTCTTTACCGTCACATTCCCATTGAGTTCCATGCCATTTCCATATAGCCAATTCCTCCAAGCATAGCATACTCTCATCCTCCAATGCACGTTGATGACCACCAAACTTCCGCATCAAAAATATGAAAACATGCTCATAAAGATCTTTCAGACTAGATACCTTACTTTGGCTCAGTCCTGAAACTCCATAGGCAAATGCGATCAGATTGTTAAAAAATGGCCGACAGGTAAGCGGATCCGCCCCAGGAGCATGAATGAGCTGTCGAGGGTCAGATAATGAGTTTCCAGTAACATCACTCCATTTATCCCACCATTGTTCATTCTGGTCGACATCCGAAAAACCACCTTGTGTCTCACTTGGCCACCATCTCTTCCATTCGCCAGCTTGTGAGAATGGCAAAATTTCGAGTAAAGCCTCCCCCCGAAACGCTTCAGCATGACTCTTGGCAATACTAGGCATACCTACGAAGGCCAGATGTATCCGACTACTACCAAGCTGAGTATTTAAACGGTCTGACATCAAACAAGCCTGCTGAACAAAATCATTTCCTCCCATCCTATCCGTGCAAGGCTTATCATCAAGGTGCTGCACTCGATCTAATAAGAGCAAAACACGATGTTTTTTGAGAAAAGAAATGTCCACTGGACTGAACTCAAACCGAAGGTGGTTTAAGCAATAGGAACTCAAACCAGCTTCTACAGAGTGACTCAGCTTAAGTCGATCCACTGGAAGATTGATTACTACAAGCCCCTGCTTGCGAAGCTCCATTGCATGCCTTGCCACAAACACAGTACTAAAAGTCGATTTACCCACACCCCGATCTCCAATCACAGCTAATTTGTGATGCTTAGCTTCCCTGTCTATGGACCATTCATGCATGTACTCGCATAGTTTTACCCCCACACGCTTGGCTGTCTCTCCCTCACCTAGTTCTTCATCCTCGCCCAAATAGACTGCTCGTACATCTTGATAGACTTGCTCCAAACTATATCCCAAAGCAGGCAACTTTTCACTATACCGATGCTGCACACCAGCCACATACGCACACCACTTTGCATCCCATTGTTCATCGTTTGGGCCAAGCGGCTCGCTCTCACTCAAATGTGACCGTTGCGTCCCAAGTATGCGTCCCATTCTTTGATGCAACTCAATTTGTAGCTCACCGTACTGAGATGACTCATGGATTTCGATTCTTACCGTCCACTCAAGATAGGCAGAAATAGCCCAGTCAATAACCAGCTCTTCATTCACTTCTTTCTCAAATACTCCGCAATGCTTCGCTGCCTTCTCTATAAAAACATCCAAATCATTGGAGGATAGCTTTGTGCAACTAATCTTCGCCCTGTGTTCTTCATGCTCCCTCAAATGCTCCGCGCAGACGACAGCGGTAGGATTCAACACTCTCTGCCATCTCCCTGACAGAGCCCCCTCCTGCATCTGGTCCTGCACGGTAATAACAGGTAAGATAACCAAAAATGAAATTAACTCATCTGCAATGAGACCCACCTCGTCTCCATCTGTTGAGTGATCAATGTTTACGGGTGAGCTAGAATCAATATTCATAATCATAAACGGATTTAATCTGTCAGAAAAAATCAAACACAAATCAACTAACAAAACAATTGATAGATCTTTAATCATCTAAAAATCAACAATAAAAAATAATTTTAAATAAAATTGACGAAGTGACACTCAATGATAGAGATCTACAACTAATAGTTAGATTGTTAGATAATTGTTAGAATTATGCGAAACAAGATACTATGTATTTCCAGTAAAAAACACTTATTTAGTCATGCCAAACAAACCCACGACGCAAAGCGACAAGCCAAACGATCAAGATGCTATCTCGGCGGGAAACACCGCCATGTTACCAGTTACAACAGATCTCTTTTCTGTAATCGACGACCTCGGCAAACAGCAGAATGCCGAGCTTGCATCTGAAGATGCTGCCCTCACCGCTTTCCTAACAGCTGAAACAAACCTCAGCAACGCGACTACTCAGTTCGCTGGTCCATCACCTCGCTTCAACGCCCCTACTTGGGAAGGTAGTACAGCCAATCCAAAACGTGCGTCCTACAAAAAGGAATTTACTCCTATCATTCAAGACGTCCTTAGCGCACCAACAGCGCAGAGTGATGAAATGGCGATTGCCGAGCAGCAACTTGAAATCGCGATTAAAGAAGCATTCCAACAGCAGGCACAATCCAAAAATCTCGTTCAAGGCGGCAAGTTGACATTCAAGGACGACACGCGAGCGATGCAATGGGTAGCCGACACTATCATTTCGCTCTCAGGCACTATCCCAGAAGACGTGCAGACCAACTTGGCTAACGCGATGATCCTACGCATCAACGCCATGACCGCAAATACTCTCTACGCGAATCTTCAGTCAGAAACTGACTACTGGCGTACCATCACCGCACTCGAAGTATCTGGAGGTTCCACCACTGGCTACCTAGAGACTGCAATTGGTCAGGTAGAGGTTTACCTCATGAATCTTTGGTCATCGAATTCTGATGCCAAATCGCTCGATATGAGCACCATCACAGCAAACACGAATGCTCTGATCAAGGACAGTATCCAGGACAGTAATGCTCAAGAAGCTTTTACTGCACTTTCCCCAAGCGAACTGAGCTACTTTCAAAATCGCATCCTAAAGGCTGCAAGCAAAGCGCTCAAAGCCCTACCAAATCCTGCTCCCACCACAGCACCTCAAGACAATAACTATAAGCTCGTTACTCAAGCGCTCACCAACTACTCCAAAACCAGCAACAATCCATTCCTCAAGGCCTTCCCACAAGCCAAAGGTGAACCATCTTGGGACGGCGACTTCTGGGCCATCGTTGAATCAGCATTGGTAGGCAGCCCAGCAGCCTCTGAAGCAGCGAAGCAAGCAAAACTCAATCAAATTCTTAGCGCTCTCCAAACCAACTACAAGACTCTTCCTCGTAATCCTCTCAATCCAAACGAGCCGATCACCGACGAGACAGAAATCACCAACTGGGTTGAGAACACAATCACTACCCTCGCTTCTAAGAAGGTCGTGACGCAAGCTCAGGAAGACATGCTCAAATCTGGCCTCATCGACGAGGTCATGCAGCTATTCCCTATCCCAGATAAAATTTCCTTCTACGAAACATTCCAGGACAATCTCGTAGACGCGCTTCTCAATAGCCCTGAGCTCACCACTAGTACCACCACTCTTGAAGACACCAATCCAGAGGCAAACAAAAAAGAGACTAAGGATGATCCTGACAAAGCAAAGAACCTAAATGAAGCCAAGAAATCAGAGACTAAGAAGATCAAGTCATCTGACGGCACCGGCCTCCGTCACACCATCAATACCGTAGCTGGCACCGCCAACCTGCAGACTCTTGCTCAAGGCGTGATCAACAACCTTAAGCCAGGTCAACAAAACTACGTGGCTGAAGTCATTGCCGACCCAAATCTCAGCAAACAACTTGAAAGCGTCTCCAAGGCACTCACCTCAGCACTACTCGATGAAACCAAAAAAATCGTGGATAAGGCGGTAAACTCCGTTTTCATAGGTCTTTCCGAACAAGGAATCCAGGGACAGATGATCTCCACCTCCTACGACTATCAACTCATCAACCGCATCAGTAACTACACCTCCACATTACTAGAGCAACTTGATAAACACTACGACGAAGACGTACCAGCAAACAGCTCCGAATCTATTGCTGCAGCTCAAGCCATCACTGCTGCATCTGTCAGTTACAAAAACTACGCTGACGACCTACACGCTCTCAGCCAAAGCTATGAAGACGCAGGTAGCATAACAAACGCCGAATCTGGACGCAGCACCCAACAACTCGATATCTACTTTAAGGGGAATAAGAGCACCGGTACCGAAGCCGAGTGGGCTGCAAGCTTGGACGACATTGCAGATGCTGTCTACGGAAGCAGCTCGAACAAAGAAGCCCTTATCCTCACTGCTGAATACGACGCAGTACGTCTCGCTGCAGACGCAGCTGGCTTCAGTAGCAATCTCAATGACGAATTCCTACAGGATAGGACCAGTGCAGAGGCCGCGCTCAATAGCCTCCGCACCAATGCGGAGCAACTCTTCAAAACAGCGCAGTCCTCATACGACAAGCTCTCTGGAGAATACTTTGATGCACTCAGCACATACACAGCATCGAAGGAAACATACTTGATCGATGAAGCACTCAGTACTGCCTACAGCAGTGCTCTTGCTGGTCTAACCTCTATCATGGAAACAGGAAATGTGTCTTATGAAGCTGATTCAATGGCCACCCTTTCAACCAACAGCTAAACCCACAAAAAAACTCTAACATTTTAAGATATTATGTCAGCAACAGCTTCAACATCTCCCAAAAAGCCAGCCATTAATGATTCCATGGCGGGCACCAAAGCACAGCAATACATCAACAGTCTCTACCAAGAACTACAAACTGCTACCAACAACTACAACTCGCAGAATACCATCCTAGGTAAATATGTAGCTCAGCAAAAAGATTACACCACCAAACACGCAAACGCAGAAGCACTCTTCGAACGCCTTCAATCTAATCTAAAAGACGCTAAACAAGCGCAAAAGGATGTTGAGAAGGTACTCATATTCTTCGCCGGCCAGCAAGCTGCTGTCGCAGAGATGGTGGGTCACGCTAAAGACATGTCCACACATGCATACGAATCACTCAGCTTCCTTGTGCATCAAGGTATTGGTCGAGTAAATGCAGCTAATACAGTGATCAATGCGGACAATCAAAAGTTCAACGACAGCAAACATTCCGACAATCCCCCTCCATCAAATGTATCCCAACCGTGGACTAATTCCGTAACCAATGCCATTGGTTCAGCTCAAGCATCAGGATCAGCGGCTGTATCAGCCGGCCAAGATGCATGTAAAGCAGCCTTCCAAGCCTATATCACAAACCAGAGTATCTATTCACGTACAACATCGTACCTAAGTAGCTTTAGCTCTTTCTCTAAGCAACTCCTCAGCCTGCACAATCGTCTGGTGAAAGAAACATCACTCGCCAAGCACCAAACGATTCAGCTTAAAGCCCAACTCGATATGATCAACGAGCGCGTCAAGGCCCTCAACATCGCCGTCGAGAACAAGAAGACAGCGATGGACGAAGCGCAAAACAAATACAATGCAGCGCAACAAGGCGCCTCATACGCCGGCTAAAGCCAGTTACAATGACGAGCCAAGCACATGACAGGCTCTCATGAGCCTGTCATTCGCCTAAACCGGTTTAAACAAAACCCACCCAGAGACTCGCATTGATTGATCAAACTCAAATTCAGGTTAATTCTATGATGAATGCAAATAATCCTATGACCCCAGGGGTCTATACGGTTGAAAAAAGTGCTTTCCCACCAGCAGTGGCTGAAGTGCCTACAGCCATCCCTGCCTTTATCGGCTACACTGAGTTCGCTACTAAAAATGGCAAGCCACTCACCGAGCCACTTTTGATTCAGTCCATGGCTGAGTACAACCAGCACTTTGGAGGTCCACCACCATTTCAGTACCCTATTACAAAGCTCGACTCGCCAACGCCAGGTGTCGCTCCGGCTGGATACGACTTCGAGATTAACGACAATTACTACAAAGTTGGGACAGCCAGCCCAGGCAATGCTTTCTACCTCTACCATTGTCTACAATTATTCTACCAAAATGGAGGTGGTCCTTGTTACATCACATCAGTTGGCACCTACTTCTCGACAGTCCCAAGTCTCACAGGTGGAGCACCTACTGTAACGCCGACCGAACCTGAAAAAGAGGATTTCCTAGCAGGGCTGGAACTACTTCCCCGTATTCAAGACCCAAAACCAACAATGATCCTCACTCCAGATTCACTGCTTTTGGGACAATCCGACTACTACACGGTACAGGAACAAGTTCTCATGCAATGTGGTGAACTTAAAGACCGTGTGGCAATCATTGATATCTACGATGGTTTTGAAACGAATGCTGATGCTGGCGTCATTGATAATTTCCGCAACATGATAGGCAATAACAATATGAGTTATGGAATATCCTATTACCCATTCCTCGACACTACGATCGTAGATGCCAATCAAGTCACTTATGCCAATGTAGATCAAAGCAAGGGCAACCCAGATGCTACTCCATTAAGCGACATTTTTCCAGGTGCTCAACCATTGAATAACTTAGCCTCCATGACGGAAGATCTAAGCAATGTCGAACAACTCACCATCCCTGCGCCTTATAATTTTGGCAATACAACCCCACCTACTTCAGTACCTGCTAAAGCCGCATCAGGTGTGGTTTCCTATCCCAGCTGGACAGTAGCCTTCAGTGCAGCCACTCCACCAACCCCTACCGACTTTGCTACCAACCTCAGATGGCAACTCAACGTCATCTACTCGATGGCATTCACACTCACTCAGCTCGGAGCGAATAAACAACTACCTTATCCAGCAGTAAGCATCACTTCCGCAGACCTCATCAACGGAATCAACGCAATGATGAAGCCAACAGGTTACCTCATGGGACTCTTCTGTACCCTAGGTGCGTACGACGCCAACTTCACCTTATCAGACGGCAAAAAAGGTCTCGGAATCATTACAAATAACACACTCACTAAATTGTGTTCCGCCACCACCCCGGCTTCTCAGCCTCCACAAATAGGGACAACAAATCCATACCCTAGCTCTGCCACCACAGCCGCAGCTCAGTACAGCATTATCAACGCGCAAATCCAGAAGGTTTACACAGCGATGAGTAACGCCATCAGTCAGGTGACCACACTCGCAAACACATTGCTCTCGCAGTACAATGCATCCTTCGAGAATCAAAACGCCGACTATAAAAACCTCATGGCTGGTATAGCAAAAGAAGCCTCGCTACTACCTCCAGGTCCAGCGCTCGCTGGCGTAATGACTATGGTCGATGACAGCCAAGGAGTCTGGGTCTCCCCAGCCAATATCAACATCAACTCAGTCAACCAACCATCCGTATCGATCAATAATGACGAACAGGCCAGCCTAAATGTAGACGTGATTGCAGGTAAATCCATCAATGCTATTCGCGCCTTCACAGGACGTGGACCCGCCATCATTTGGGGTGCTCGTACACTTGACGGAAACAGCCTAGACTGGCGTTACGTCAGTATCCGCCGCACCATGATCATGATTGAACAGTCCGTCGCAAACGCAGCCTTCCAGTTCGTCTTTGCTCTCAATAATGCATCAACATGGAAGACTGTAGAAGGAATGATAGCAAACTTCCTTCACAATCTCTGGAGCGCTGGCTGCCTCCAAGGAGCCTCACCTGAGGACGCCTACTCTGTCTCAGTTGGCCTTGGAAGCACAATGACTCCAATAGACATTCTAGAAGGCATCATGCGCGTCGAAGTTAAGGTCGCCGTAGTACACCCTGCCGAATTCATCATCATCACCTATGAACAAGAAATGGCCAAGAGCTAAGAGTTCAAAGAAAAAACAACCTATAAACTTAACTCTCAAATAACCTATTATGGCTAACAAAGACGGCAGCAAAGAAAATGCGATATGGCCAATGCCTCAGTTCTACTTCCAGGTGAAGTGGGGCTCTACTGAAATCAACTTCTCAGAAATCAGCGGACTAGATAACGAGGCTCAAATCATTGAATATCGCCACGGAAACAGCCCAGTGTTCTATCCGATCAAAATGCCAGGATTAGGCAAGGTGAACAACGTCACCATGAAACGCGGCGTATTCGTAGGAGACAACACCTTCTGGCAATGGTTCTCCAAAATCAAACTCAATACTGTGGCTCGAGTCACCGTCACCATCAGCCTCCTGAATGAGGCTGGTAAGCCCACCATGACTTGGACTCTGCGTAATGCGTGGCCAACAAAAATTACGAGCACAGGAATGAAGTCCGATGATAGTTCAGCAGCCATTGACCAATTAGACGTGGCCTTCGAAACCATGGAAATTGCCAATAAAAATAACCCTTAATTCAAACAGCTTTGCCTGACCAATCGTCAGCCAGATCCATGTACCCCGCTGTCAATTTCCATTTCGATGTGAAATTTAATGGCGGAGGTATCATGGCCGAGGGTGGATTCCAACAAGTCTCAGGCCTCAAGGCTAAACTGGGATCACAAAAGGTTAAATCTGGTGGAGGGGCGAACCCATATTTTAAGCTACCTACACCCTCAACCTTCGATAATATAAAACTCTCTAGAGGGGTCATGGTTGGTTCTTCTCTCAGGCACTGGGTCACTCAAGCGATCTACAATTTTGAGTTTACCCCCATTACAGTAACAATAATCCTGCTAGACGAAAATCAGAACCCCGTTATTACTTGGACTGCTTATAATGTTTGGCCCGTGTCATGGTCGGTAGACGACCTCAACTCAGAAAACGGCAAGGTAGCTATCGAAACCTTCGAACTAGCTTTCGACCGAATCACGACCAAATTCAAAACCTAGTCCCTCAAAATCTCCACTCCATGCCTGTAGAAATCAGAGAAGTCATTATTCGAGCCGAAGTAACTCAAAGCCAAAAGCCGAACAGCTTCAACACAGCTCCCACTCTAATCACACCTGAGATGAAGCGACTTATTCGTAAAATCTGCACGGATGAAATCAAACAAGCCAAGGAAATAGTCCAACGCCAATCTGGGCTAGATCGTTTTGAACGATAGCAGTCATGCCCGAAAAACTCACCATCACTGCCTACAAAGACTACAACTATACCGACTCCACCGGACAGTTCGAAGTCTTAGTAAACCCGTCAAATTACGACACGAACCAAAGCATTAATTATGCTGAGGAACAAGCACTCGGCAGCCCAGGTTCAGAACCTCGCTTTCAAAATATTCCATCTGAAGAGTGTAAGCTCACTCTAATCTTCGATGGCACAGGCATCATCGCCTCTCCTCCAGCCAGTCTCAAAGGAAAATCAGTTCCAGAACAAATCGATGCCTTCCTCAAGGTTACTTCAGATTATTCTGGCAACATCCACAGTCCTCCACCACTAGAGCTCGTCTGGTCAGACTTTACTTTCAAGGGCATCCTCGCCGACATGAAGGTAAACTATAATATCTTCAAGCCCGATGGGACTCCCGTACGTGCTGAGGTAGATGTAACCTTCAAAACCGCCTCCTCCACCCAGGAGTCCTTGCTTCAAGCGAAGAAGTCATCGCCCGACATGACCCACATCAAGACGCTCAAAGCTCAGGAAAGTATGCAACACTTATGCCAGCAAATCTACGGCGGTGAGAACTATTTCGTTCAAGTAGCATCAGCCAATAATCTCAACCACCTACGTGGAAATAAAGTCGGACTACAACTCGTCTTCCCCCCACTCACGAACAAATAACCATGACTTCCCAAAATAATGAAATCGTGACCACCAAGATCTTGGTGAACGACTCTCCCATCGACGATAACATACAGATAAAGGAAGTGTTCGTACAGTCATCCCTAAATCGCATTGCTTCAGCGAAGCTCGTGATCATTGACGGCGACACAGCCAAATCTACCTTCGAAATAAGTAGCGGTAGCACCTTTAAGCCAGGCAACAAGATCGAAGTCCAAGCTGGTTTTGGAACACAAACCAAAACTATCTTCAAGGGAATCATCACCGCGCAGTCAATCAATGCCACGCAGCTCCGCGGTTCTGAGCTAGTGGTCGAATGCCGTAATGAAGCACTAAAAATGACTCTCGGCCGCAAAAGTGGCGCCTTCACTAAACAGAGTGATAGCGATGTCATGAGCACGCTTGCCTCGCGCAATAGTGTCACAGCATCAGTAAAATCAACCACCCCTGAACTCGAACAATTAGTCCAGTATTGCTGTACCGACTGGGATTTTCTCCTCACCCGAGCAGAGGTCAATAGTATGGTAGTAGTAACTGACGATAACAAACTCACCGTCACCACTCCAGAAATTGGCAGCTCAGTGCTCACCCTTACCTATGGGCAGGATATTGTTTCAATCGATAGTACACTCAGTGCGACCCACCAATTAGAATCTGTTACAGCACAGTGTTGGGACTATACCACCCAACAAATGGTCAGTGCCAATGCTAGCGCACCAAGTGAACCAGACCAAGGCAACATAAGTGGCGACACTCTCTCCGAAATTCTCTCACCCAAGAAAGTAAACCTAGTTACCACATCAAACCTAGAAAACCAGTCGCTCACTAACTGGGCCAATGGAAAATTCCTCAAATCACGCCTGTCTAAAATCCGCGGCACGGTCAAATCATTCGGGACCGCCTCTATCAAACCCAATACCGTGATTACTCTCAAAGGACTGGGTGACCGCTTCAATGGCGACGCCTACGTCTCCGCTGTCGAACATACTATTGAAGGCGGCAATTGGTGGACCAGCATAAGTACCGGACTCAATCCCCGATCGTTTACCGAAGAATTCGAACCTAGCTATCAGCCTGCTGCGGGGCTCCTCCCCGGCATCCGTGGTCTGCAAAACGCCACAGTAAAAGCAATCACTCAAGACCCAGATGACCAAATCCGTATTCAAGTCACCGTACAGAGCATGACCGCCGACTCACAGTCCGGCGAGCTCTGGGCTCGTTGGGCTCAACCCTACGCCTCCAATGGTGCAGGATTCTTTTTTATGCCCGAAATTGGAGATGAAGTCGTCGTCGCATTCCTCAATGAGGACCCACGATTCCCAGTCATTCTGGGTAGTTTATACAGCAGTCAAAACTCCCCACCCACTCAACCAGCTGAAGACAATCCTATTAAAACCATCGTCACTAAAGAAAAACTTACCATCGAGATGGATGATAAAAATAAAGTGATTACCCTCAAAACCCCTGGAAACAACCAATGCATCCTCAGCGACCAGGATCAATCGATCACCATCGAAGATCAAAATAATAATAAAATCACCATGAGTTCGAGTGGAATCGAAATCAAAAGCGCCAGTGATATCACGCTCAATGCAACAGGTGAACTTAAAACCCAAGCCGCTAGCCTCAGCGCTAGTTACGAAGGTGAGGCACAAATTACAGCAGATGGCTCAATGAGTCTCACCGGGCTCGATGTCACTCTCACTGGCAATGCCTCCTTCAACGTCTCTGCACCAGAAGCTCAAGTCTCCGCCGATGCTATCTTGACTCTCGAAGGGGGCATGATCAATATCAACTAACAACTTCTAACAAACACTAACAATGCCTCCAGCAGCCACACTTACCAGCATGCATGTATGTCCTCAGGTAACACCAGGCATACCACCCATCCCCCATGTGGGCGGGCCAGTGTTAGGACCTGGAGCTCCTACGGTGCTAATTTGTGGAATGCCAGCAGCACGAGTTGGTGACATGGCTCTCTGCGTGGGCCCTCCAGATAGTATTGTTACCGGTTCTGCCACAGTCATGATAGGCGGCGCTCCAGCGGCATACTTAGGAAGTGAGACAGAACATGGCGGCACGATCGTGATGGGAGTACCAAACGTGATGATTGGAGCATGAGTACAGCAGAAGACAATATCATAGGAACAAGTTGGGCTTTCCCTCCTCGCTTCTCCCGATACGCCAAGTCCTCGGTGATGGTCACAGGAGCTGAGAACATCGCCCAAAGTCTCAATGTGCTCTTTGGCACCCAGAGAGGTGAACGCCTACTAGTTCAAGAATACGGATGTGATCTATCCTCCCTAATCTATCGACCAGTCAACTCAGCCACAGCCGCCACCTTAAAGAACCAAATCGAGCGCGCTATCATCCTCTATGAACCACGCATCATCATCCAGAAACTAGTGATCGACACCTCCGACACTATCGATGGAAAACTCAGCATCCATCTAGAATGGCTCGAGGAAAAAACAAATAACCGCCGTAACATGGTCTTCCCCTTCTATGCTGCTGAAGGAACGCTGATACCAGCCAAGCCCTAGCCCAAAAACCCACGATGGCTCCCACTCTCTACTATGCTCAATCGCCCAACCGGAACCACCCAATCAGCTCGCCTATCTGCACAAGATATGCTGGTGACTCCGAACGTAGTAGACAGCTCTGATGCCCAATTTCTAAACTTTGTTCAGGACTTTGCTAAAGTCCTTCTCTACTGGAACGAACAAGGAAATATCGAGGGACACTGGCAATCTTTTTTTCAATCCGATGTAAGCTTTATACTCGCAGATATAGGTCGTTACCAAGTAGCTCCGGTGCGAAAAACAATGAGAGAGCTCAAGCAGCGCTTTCTTGAAACCTCTAGTTACCCTGAACAAGAGCAACTTCTCATCAATTACTACGAGCTTCTTCTTACCGAAGCACAAACACTAGGCCGGTGGTACGAAAGACTTACTCACGCCAACAACTCTGACCCTAGCCTCAATGCATTCTTTCTAGAGCGCACCCAGAGTAATCTCCACGGTGGATTTGGATCTATTCTACAGAGTTATGACGTTCTCTGCAATGTCCTTGACACAATGCCGAATAAATTAGCTGGGAACAATGTATCTCTAGAAACTGAATACGTGGTGGCACTCTTCACCCCCTTACTCAATCTAAGCACACCCAAACAAAACTATCCAGGAAGCGGTAGCCCAACAACCATCGAAAGCTTTTGGATTTACTACGAGCAATTACTCCATTCCTTACTTACTACCATCACTCAGGTACTAGATGCCTCCACTGAATTTCTAACGGAGTCAATCAAAACCCCAAACCACAGCCCACAAGTTGCATTGATCCTTGGGTTCTACGCACTCATCGGACCAGCACGTGAGCAACTCAACGCGCTTCCCGCTAAACAATTAGATTTCTACCTAAGTAAAGTACTCCAACAGCATCCACTCAGCTACACTCCCGACACGACTTTCCTCACCTTTCAAATAGCAAAAAACGCCAGTCCATTCATCCCAGCTGGCACCTCTTTCCTTGCTGGAACTAGCAGCCTTGGTACACCTATCCTCTATAAAACGCTCAAAGACCTCTCTCTTAATCAAGTCCAGCCAAAGGCCTTCCACAGCGTCTACAATGGCACCAAAAGCACTTCACTCAAAGAAGCGGTCAAAGGTATAGTAACTGCAAATCCTGTAGCAAATTCGTCCGATGGACTAGGAGCTAAAATTACAAAAAAACCAGCCTCTTGGGCAAGCTTCGGACTCACAGCCCAGCAGCCACCTAATAACCTCGTCAACAACCCCGCAAACCTAGGCTTCGCACTCGCATCTCCCGACCTCTACATGTCGGATGGACAACGCCGTATCCGTTGCTCGCTCTTCACCAAAGACCAAGATATCTCAGCACTTGCCACCGCAATAAAATCGTTGGAACTACCCGAGCTTAAAGTTCCTAAACTCAGTGACACAGAGCAAACACAGCTGAACACTTGGACCCAAAAGTACAAACAAGCACAAGAGCTTCGAAAGGAAATGATCGAGCAACTCGATCTCCAAGAAGATAAGACACCGTCTCCCCAAGAGCCCGCTTCTGACGCTTCCCCAGCCACTCCATCCCCAGAAAGTAAGCCCAAGTATAACTTTCTCCGCAAGATCGAGCATTTATTTCATCCTCAAAAGCCACAAAATGCGCCTAATTCCTCCAACCAAAGTGCGAAGAAAAAGACAGAGGATCCCACCAAATCTCTTAAGTTTCCGCAATTAGAGCAAGAATTTGACACCCTAGAGATCAGCTTCAGAGCTGCTTTTCAAGACTGTGCAAACACAATTGCCAGTATCAACAAGCGACAGCCTCTTCCTCTCGATGATTGGTTGGACGCCTGTATCGAATACGTAATTTTTCGAATTAAGTACCAGCTACTTAATAATCACCACGCGTCAAATCTCACACATCACGCCAAGTCTACGCAAAACCTCCCTCACGCGAGCTTTGTCAAAAACCTCCAAAAGACATTAAGCAAGGCGCTCAGCCCAAAAGCTGACGCATTGGATAAACTGAAGACACTTGCAGACATGACCGATCATGCTGACCTCGCTAATAAGCTCACAGAAGTCAGCGACAGTCTCGACACTCTCGCGGAAGAAGTCTCTGGTGGTTCTCCGGGCAAGGGTTTAACTTCAGCTTTCCAAGTCACTGACTTCTTCAAAGACTTGCAAAAAAAGAGTAAAAGCACTCTGAAAAAAACACAGGCAACCATCAATTCTGAAATCCAAAATGAACTTCAGAAACTTGGCGACGAAAGCCATACAGGACAACTCAAAGAGCTAGAACTTCAGTTAATGGAAGGTCTAGACCGTACCAAGGCTGTTACGCATTCCATCTTCAGTCAGCAATGGCTGCTACAAATCCACAAACAGATCGAAGCGCTAGAAACCCAACTCATCAACGCCTCCGCTCATGCCCTATCAGTAACACCTAGCAACTTGACCCAGCAGAAGTGGCAATTACTCTCAGAAATGGTGCCCTTCCTGCAAATACTCAAGCAAGAAAGCCCAACCAATGCTACGGCTGCACCCTCAGATAAAACGGCTGCACCCACTGAGAAGCCTAAGGGACTCTTCGAAAAAGTAGAATCAAACGTCCAGCATACAGAACCACCCAAACCAAATAAAGATGTCGACCACAGCGGCCAAGAATCAGCTAACTCATCACTAGTCAGCTCGATAGAAAGCAAAGTCGAAAATGTAGCGAAGTCAAAACTCTCAAGTACTATGACTTCAGGAGTTCACGAGTTAGAACAGTTCATTCCGAAACATAGTGAGGCGCTCGATGACACAATCAACACCCTCGTTCTAGCCCATAAAGGATGGAGCCAAGTCAATGAGCTCTTCGGCGACCTCAAAAATGATGCAGACAAGCCGCTACTCAAACACCTTGAATCACATCATACACCACAAAATCTTAACAAACGATGTTCCTCGATCCTCGGACTGACTGACAAGGTTCTTAATTTCGTTACCCCCCTCGCTTCTAAAAAACAGCAACAACAAATTAAAGGGCTGCACGGAAAGATTACCGACCTCCAACAAAGGATCACAACCATCAATCAAAGTCACCTCCAGCAGACGACTAAACTCAGCACCTTAATCGATAACAATACCGATAAACTGCAGAACCAACAAGATCACATCGCACAAGCACTACAGAATGCATCCTTGCTCAAAATACTTGGGCAGCAAGCTGTCAGTGACCTACCAAAGCTCGAAAAAGCTCTTCATCAAACAAAGCAGCAAGAAGTAGCACCATCCGTACAGACTGATCAAAATACTGGAACCTCAGCTCCCCCCACTGACCCAATGGTCAGCGCCTTGCTCGACCTTAACAAACGCCTCCGTTACTGGGACAACAACGATCAGAGTGAAAACTCAACAAATACTAGTAACAAATCCTCAGCGCCTCTCACTCCCCCCAGTGAGGATACTCCAGCAACGAACACTAATACAACACAGTCTCTCCCTAACGCTGCACAACCAGTCGCACCCGATGCTCCATCCATTTTCCCAACAGATCTCAACTGGCAGACACTCGACACTTTCTTAGAAGCAGCCTTTCAAGTCCAATACAGTACGACAAAAGGTTGGACTGCCCCAAGCAACTGCACCATCAAATGGACTTATCAACTCCCAGAGAAGAACGCCTCAGATAACAACCCAAGTGTGAACGGCATACTCTGTGACATAGCGATTGATACACAATCAGTCGCGCCAGCAGCTTGGGATGCGAAAAGCTGCGGGGGAAACCTCGGCGCCAGTGACCCAGCTCTTCAATTCATCATCAACCAGTCAATGAACTTAGTTGATGTCAACGATGATACAACCACACTAAACCCATACCCATTACTTGTACCGTTAGAGCTCACTGGAGTCGAGTTGTTAGGTGACACCGCTGGCACACGTAACTTCACCGTACAAAATCAAATCTCTGCTCTCAACCCGAAAAAACCATTCGCCCCCTTCGGAGAACAGGCGATTCAAGAGTCAGAGTTCTACCTTGGCAACAACGAAGCATTCTGCAAGAAGCTCGACTACCTATGCCAAGAAATCGAATGGTTCAATCTGCCAAAAGCTGCTGTTGGTTTTGCCGAGCCTTATGATCTCTATAACCGCTTTGGACCTAGCGGCACCTGCTACACCAATGCTAGCTTTACTTGGTCAATTGATATCCTCTCTCAAGGAGCCTGGAGCCCACTCAGTGCATTCCCCCTTCAAATCACTGACCAAGACACAGCAAATTCGTCGAGCAAGGAAAACACCAGCTCAATCTTCGCGTGGTTACAGCTTCCTTTCACGAGCAGTACACTCTATCAGGATCATACCAACTTTGAACCCGAGCGCCCACCGCTTAAAAAGCCAAGTGCACCCACATCAACCAGTAGCGAAACACCTACGCCCCTCACGTGCAGTCACTACATCCCTATGCCGCAACTCCCAGCGCTACCACTGATGTCACCACTGAATGTAGGCCCCTTGCTACCGAGCACTTTGCTCGTCATCGATCCCAAGGGGCTCAATCAAAGCTCAAACACCCAGTCTCCAATTAATTTTTCTAGTAAACAAACATGGAGCGACAAAAGTCAGAGTGGCTTCCTCCGCTTCACCTTGCAGCAACCAGAATATGCCTTTGGTGCTAGCCTTTACCCTGAAGTATTAGCTGCAGTCAACGGAGCGAACATGACGCGCATGGTAGATCTGGTTGCCTTCCGAGCTCTATGTAAAAAAGACCAAGATGCCTTAATTAAAGTCTGGCAGAACGAACTCGAACTCCAAGCTGTTAAATCGAAAGCTGAGGAAACAGCCGATAAAAAAGAAAAGAAAGACAAACCTACACCTCCTCCTAAAACGAAAAGTCCATCATTCATCCACAGCATCGCAAAAAGCTTAGAAAACGGTCTCGTCGATGCGGCAATTGACGGTATTGGAATTGCAGAAAAACTCACTGCAGCAACACCTCAAGGAGAATTAGTCAAGACACTCGGTAGCTTCGCAGGCAAGGAACTCCACCACCTCACGAGCTCAGACGAGGAAAAGCCAACACAACAAATCACGCCGGTGGTTGATCCCAACGAGGTTTTCAAACCCATGCCGCCTCCACCGCTTCCTTGGGTACCTAAAATTAAATCTATCCTCAGCAACTATGGAAGCCATCAGAGACTCAAATTATCCGCCCCCTCAGATTCTAACATCACCTTCTACCAGCTACAGCCATTTGGCTGCGACGCCCCCTTCACAGATCCTAGCATTCCTACTGATAGCATCCCATTATTTGCTTCATTCGACGCACAAGCCTATCTCTACATTGGACTGGAAAATGTAGAGGCCCCACAGACGATCACCTTACTTTTCGAGTTAGATGAAGCTACGGGCAATCGCAAACTACCAGCTACCAGCCCAGAGCTTTCCTATCTCACCTTAAATGGATGGCAAACACTCCCTGAGACTCAATGGCAAGATGGCACCGCTGGTTTCATCAAGTCTGGGGTACTCTCCGTAACCCTCCTAGACTCCCCCACTAGCAATACTCCCCTTTTCGAAAAAAATCCTACGTTGACTTGGCTACGTCTCAGTGTGACCGAATACGCCAGCGCAGCTTGCCAAACCTTAAACATACTCTCTCAATCTACACAAGTGATCTACTCGAGCGGGGCCGATCTCACCACTCACTTCGATGCCCCACTTCCAGCAGGTACTATCAACAAACCCGAATCCCCCATCTCGGGTGTCACTAAAACTATCCAACCTCTTGCCTCCAGCGGTGGTATCCCCGCCGAGAGCATTCCACAGTTCCTAGCGCGCGTTGCAGAACGTATGCGCCACAAAGACCGTGGAATTACCAGTTGGGATCTCGAACATCTCACTCTCCAGCAATTCCCAAATATCCGTGCCTGCCTCTGTCTCAATAATACCAAAATTGGTTCAAACTATAACTCCACGACACCTGGAGCAACAACACTCGTCATCTTTCCTAAAATCGACACTCAGCAAGCTCCTCTTTACCCTCTAGCTGAGCACTCTTGCATCATTAATACTCAGAAATTTCTAGCGATGCGCACTGATGCCTTCCTCGACCTAACTGTCACGAACCCAGATTATCTATTCTTGGTCGTAAAAGCATCCCTAAGTTTCAATCAAGGCTACGACCCTAGCCACTATTTAAAAATTCTCAATCAGCTACTTATCGAGATCATTGCTCCATGGAGCACAACGGGTTCCACAATCAATCCCTTCGAAACCTCCACCACTCGCGATACCTTATTACAGATCATCCAATCCCAAGAATACATTCAATCTGTTCAATCAATCGCCTTGTGCTTAGCCAAGACGGCTGAGGGAGACGAGTCCGAGCCATTAATCGTTAAAGGAAGCCAAAAAATTGTAGCTCCAAATGACTGGGGTATCATCAGCTCAGTCAATCAACACAAACTGACCATTGGTGAAACAAAGCCCAACAAAACGATCCTTCCATCGAATCGCTCTGCAGTAAAAGTCACAACCACCAAGCCTTCGCACCCCCTCGACAACTCTTTGGGTAACACCATCTTCATAGGAGCATCCTCATAAAATGGCCACCACAGACACATCTTCCAACATCACTGGGCCAGACCAACTCCCCGAGGAGCTCAATTTTCGTATTCTTAAACAATTAGGCTTGGACACTATCATTGAGTCAGGGTCTCAGCAGTGGACTGATTATAACGAACACGATCCAGGAATCACACTCCTTGAGATCCTCACACTTGTCGCCACCGATCTTTCTTATCGTTCTCAGTTTCCTATCGAAGACATCTTAACCATCGGACCTACTCAGGATGACCAAGCGAATTACTTTCCCGATCAGTTTTATACAGCCTCGGAAATCCTCAGCACGAGCCCTGTCACGATCCATGATTTCCAAAAATCACTCATCGACATACCAGGAATTGCTAATGCCTGGGTTGACCCATGTACATCTCAAGACTCCTCAATAAAGGGACTCGTCAATATCACTCTATGCCCGAGTGAAAACTTACAGAAACGACTCTCCCACTACCAGAAGATGCGAACGGAGCTTAGTCCCGTAGAGATCGCCCAATTAAAAATTGATTTACAGACTCTTCAGCAGATTCCTGAGGGAAAAAGCATCCCCATCCCCCGAAACTTAATTACTCTCCTAGTAAACCTCTGGGGGCTACCACCGCGGGATGCAGCCGACCTGCGGGTAGCCCTCGATGCCTACTTCCACGTTCTACCCGAGCAACTACCTGAATTATCCAGTAAACTTGCCAGCTTCACTCTACCACAAGGGATCGATGGCGGCTCTCGCGAAAAAAGATTACAACAGCTCTACGCGTTGCTAGAAAACCTATTCTTTGGCAACCGACTTCCCGATGATCATTGGCTTCCAATCACTCTGCGCTCCTCAATTGAAAGCATCCGCACCTCAGCCGAGGCTCATCAAGCAACTCTTAGCGCTGCGCAAGATATCTACCTCGAACACCGACCACTCGGAAGAGATATCAACCAGATTACGCTGCTGGAACCCCTTCCTGTACTCTTCAATCTCGATATCCAATGCAGCCCTGAAGCTGACCCAGAAAGCACCATTGCCAATGTGCTTTTTACTCTCAAACAATCACTGTCATCCGCTATTCAGTTTCTCAGTTTAGAGCAAATGATGGACTTACAGGATCAAGATACCAATGAGGTATTTAATGGTCCTAATCTTCAACACGGCTTCATTGATGTTAATAAACTAGATAACCGCAGCCCCTACCTCATAGCCAGTGAACTATGTAGTGCGATCAGACAGCTCCCTAGTGTACTGCATATCAATGAACTGCTTTTCGCTTTTAGTCCAACTGGTAGAACACCTGGTGCCTCTGAATGGACAGATGCAGCAGTCGTCCCCCTCACAAAACTACCTGTACTTGGCCCACTTTCTCAGAATAAATGCAATCTCAAGCTGTCCGAGGAACAACTACAATATGCCTTTGACACCCTTATTTACAGCCAACCTGCAGCGAAACTCAGCCCTCGCACACGCGACCTCGAAATTCCTTCTGGTCACTTCCGAGACACGGCCCACTACACCAGCATCCAAAATGACTTCCCAAAAATCTATGAGCTCCAGCCCTATGGCCCTAGCGACCCAGAACCTTCACGTACACGCATTGCCGAAATTAGACAGTTCCAAGCCTACCTGCTCATTTTTGACCAAATTTTAGCAAATTACTTCACCCAACTCTCATGCCTTGGTCAGCTATACTCTTGGTCGCCAGATGTCACCTCGACACGTTTCTTCCAAGGCCTAGAAAAAGTAGTCGATCAACTCAATGATCTTGTCGACCCCGACACCTACGCAGCTGACACTCGCGAGATCATGGAAACTGAGCAGGACTTTCAACTGCGTCGAAATCAATTTCTAGAACTTCTTCTTAGACGCCTTGGTAGAGGCTTAAGCAGCGACTTGAACACAATATACCACACCCCTAACCAGCAGCAGACAGGAATAGATATCAAACAACAGTTCCTTGCAGACTACCCAAGTCTAAGCTCAAGACGGGGCACAGCACAAAACTACAAACACTCTCAAACATCGTTACACCTATCGGGCCTAGCAAACACCATCAATACACTCTGCGGCTTCCCCCCCTTAAATGAACAGCACCGGCTCTTCCTCGGCATGTTCAATCAAGCTGATCTCAAGGACATGCCCTTGCTCAATGCTTGGATGCCGCACTACTCCATCACGAATTGCCAGTCACAGCCAGTGGACTTCAACACCATGCTCCCTGTCGCGGTCGACAAGAAAAACTACCGATTAGACCGTAGAAACCTCCCCCTCAGTAAAGAAGAGCAACAGCAATGGTTAGGATTCACATTGATAGCAAAAAAGCTGAAAGTGAACCAAGACCTTACTAGTCTGCTAGAAGACACACCAACACCTAACAGCATCCTCGTATTACTGTATCAAGACAGTTTCATTTTCCGTGTCTACAATGATTCTAGCCGATGCACGCTCAATCTTTCCTCGCTTCAGCTACAGCATGTGAAGTCACAGCTCGAGAACCTTAAAAAGTCACTTGAACCCTACTGGAATAGTGATCAAGTAGCCGATGCGGATAAAAAGGACATCATCCTTCAAGTCATCTTTCTCGTGCAGCAAACCCATCGACTCATCCTGGCGGGTTCCCTCCCTGATGGCTCCTTCTTAAATCCATGCCAACTCAACCAAACTTTTGCCAATGAAGATAACGCGGCTCCAGTAATCGAGTCACTCACCCAACTCTTCCGGAAATACGATGCCATCAGCCGTCAAGTTACGATCATCGAACATTGCCTACTACGCCCATCGCATAGTGATGCAAAACAGTTCATCTTTCTCCAAGATGAACAAGGATCTCAATGGGCTAAGAGTGAGCACCCGAATAGCCTGGACGACATCCAACAATTGTCCATTGGAGACAGAGATTTCCTTACGTACTCCATTTTAAAAAATGGATCTAACAAATACTACCAAACCGCCTGCCTCCCCCCATTTGCGACTGAATTACTAGAAGACAAACCTGATAGTCCAACTTGGATCAACTTCTCCATCACTGCTCCTGACTCAAATACAGGATTAATCCAAATCACTATCAGTTATGGAGAGAAAAATCACCGCGTTTCCTTATCTAGCACAAACAGTTACGACTCATCCGATGACGCAGAAAACATAATCCACTCATGGTTGGCCTACGCAGCGTCTCAACAAAGTCACAAACAATTAGCATGGGGAACTACACTTAACCCCACATCGTCACAAGGACTCCCTAGCTTCCTCCAACAAGATCCTTATTCCTCCGTCGCAACCGTCCTCCTGCCTCAGTGGCCAATACAATTCCGTGATACTAACTTCCGGCAAACCCTCACATCTCTCATCCAGAGAGAGGCTCCCAGTTCGATTTACCTTAACATCCTCTGGGTCAACCTCCCTTGGTTCCAAAAATTCCTCTCACTTCATGAAACATGGCTCACACTCTATCAGACTCCCGATGTAGACCCTAAGTTATTGTCTGCTTCTGGGCGTCCCATCATAGATCTGATTCTCGAAGAAACAGCGCGCCAGAACCATGGATGAACACCACCGTATTGAAAGCTTTCGATTCATACTCGAAACCCCAGACGGTATCGACACTCATGAACTGCAAAATATAGTAAGCCGCAGCTTTCAAGATCAGCTACACCCGCAACTCAGCCAGCTACTCAGCGAGGCGAGTCAAGGGCATGCTTGCACCCTCGATACACTTGAAGTCGACCTCGGCAGTATCGACATCAACCAACTAGAACACGAGCTCCCCGAACGCGCAGTTCAGGCTATTCGTGCCCAACTCCGTCAATCAATACAAGTGCAGTCAGTTCCCCCCTCTAGGGCTGCTCCTTCCCAGACATTACGCACAGCTATCTATCTGATAGAAAATGCCGCAACCCCTTGGTGGGCGCCTAACGCGCATCTGCATTCACTTGGAGAGTGGATTCTTGATGCTATGAACGATGCGCCTACCGCCTTGCTCGAGTATTTAAATGAGAACCTGCAACATCAGAAAGTGCGCACGCGCTTCACGCAGGCTCTAACCCCGAAGCAAAGAGAAAAATTCTATAAACGCGCACGCCGCCAATCGAGCAGCCCACAGCATCAGCACATGATTGATGAACTCGAACTCCAGCTAGAGACACCTCTACCAGACGCTCTGGAGAAACTCCGTGATTTTCTATGGGACCCACCTCAAAGTATCTACCCTAGCCAACTAAAAACCTTAATTGCCGCTGCAGCACAGACGTATTCAAAACAAAGTATACGTCAGTTACTCGCCCTCCACCTAAGTTCAGCCAGCCGGCGCCACGCGATAGTCGAACGCCTACCACAACAAGCACTAGAAGAAATTATTCGCCAGATATCCGCCAGCCAATCGCACTCGCTCATTCAACAAACACTAACGACCCTAGAGTTAATCCAAGACGGCTTCAAAAGCCATGAATCACACCTCAGAAGTGCCCGACACAGTCTATGGAGCTTGAGTATTCTGAGAATCTTGGAAACCGGCACTAGCCACTACCATCTCCATGCCTTACTCGATGCTTTCCCCAGTCATCATTCGATTGATCGTAAAACGTTGATTCAATCAGTATCCCGATCCCTCGAATACAAAGAATACGCATTCCCACCCGACCTAGTCGAACAAGTGGAAGAATGGCTCAGCCGTCAACCTGAACTATGTGTAGAAGACTCCAGTTTCACCCAAGAAAAATCCTACATAGAAGAATCTATATCTACCAAAAGTATAGTAACACCAAACTCACCATATCAAAAGCGCCTGCTCCAGCAACTAGATCAATTATTCAAGACACTAACACTAGAGAACAGCCCTCTGCTACAGGAAAAGGTGCAAACTTCACTTCGAAGTTATAAAAAAATCCTAGTAGAAAGACCAAACACGGCAGAGAACATCATTGGCCTCTATCAAGAGATCGCCACAGCTCACGGCATCTCGCTAGACGCGATACTCCGCTTCATCACGGAGCATAATCTACCCGAGCCTCTACGTACATTACACACCGCCATCAGTTCCCAAGTGGAGCCCTCTGCGCCAGCAGCAAGTTCATCCTTGCAGAGGGCTATAGAAGAACAAGCTCCTGAAAGCCAATTAAAACAGATTCTTACATCATTGGAAGTCGAGCATCTGAGGCACGCCCTCCAGCATGCCCCCACTTGGAACGCTTTTCTCAACGCGCCTATAGCCACACAAATCACTATTCTCAGCTCGCTATCACCTCCAAACATCGAATTCTATCAAAAATACCTCCCCCAACTCTGGTCTTTAAAGCAAAACAAGAGCTCCCCTGCTAAAATCCCCGCCAGTAAGCTCTACCATGCGCTGATGAAAGCGATGTTCTATCAACCAATCAAGCAGCGCTCCACTCAAAAGCAACAGTGGCAGGAAGTACTCACCGAGACACAAAAGCTTCTTCCTGTCAGCAATGCTACCTGGCAAAAATCGATCCGCCCTTGGATCGACCATCAACTCGATCCGCATGCAGTTTCAACCAATCCAAAACAAACTACACAGACTCAGAGAGACCCCTTGCTAGCCTTGGATCAACTAATCGAAACTCTTGAACAAGGTAAGTCCATAGATCATGGGACGTTGGCTAGCCACACAGAACAGGCACTACTACAAGCGCCAAGACAACTGAAAGAACACATCCACAAATACTGGTTCCGAAGCAAGGCATGGCGGCTGGTAAAATTCCCAAAGCCACTTGCCTCCAAGCTCATCGACTTACTCGCCCCCTCCCAGCAACTCACCAACCTCTATACTCCATGGAAGCAAGCGCTCAATTCAGATTTTAACAAAACAATACTTTCTGAAACCGATTTCCTTAACAGCACACTGCATTGCCTGATAGATTCTATTAGAACATCTTTCCCTACTCCCTCGCATGCGCAGTTAGTCGAATCACTCGCAGAGCAACTCAGCGATAATGAGTCCTACCGAAAGCGATTAGTTCAAATAACATCCGACATCGATACGCCTAATTCCCCCCCATCTTCACAAGCCGCCGAGACTGTAAGTAAAGCCGTAAGTAGTTACCCAGAAGGAAGTATCGAAGCTGTCGACTCGACACAGCCACCGTTACGTTCGCAGCCGAACGAATCTCCAAGCGACACCCCCGCCATGGTAGAGCTCTGGGCTCAGATGCTAGAAAAACTCTGGGAAGATGACCCAATGGCTGTGATCCAACATCTGGGTGATGCTATCCTCAGTGGCAATCATTCTGAGCAAAGCCTCAAAACTGTACCGCTAGCACTCGTTAGAGACTATATCGCCACCATCTATCCACATCTAACTATTCGGATGCATGCGATCTTAGACCAATTAGCAGCCCTGCAATTAGCAAACAACTTGCCGGGAATAGATAATAAAAAGCAACTCGATGCCATCCTCTCATACACCTTGTTGCTCGCACTCAACGCCAAGCGCCGCAGCACCCACCACTGTGAGTCACTAACACACCTCATTGTGCAGGCTCTCGCCGATGTAGAGGGTACATCCCTCACTAACTACTCCGAACAGCTACTAGTATTAAGAAATCAAGAAAAGCAGCTAATCTCTAACAACAGCGAGTTATTTATCCTACTCGAATACTTTGCGGGGAAAATAAAAAAGCCATTCTCCAAAAAATTAGGAGACAGTCTAACCTCTCCCCACTCCCCTGAGCTAGTCACCATTCTATGCCTCACCCAGACCGAGTTGATTACGATTGATGAGCGGAAACTCACTGTAGCCATTCATTCCTTGAATTACGCAGAAACACATCTAGCGCGCCAACAACTCTTCCAAGAAGCTGCAAGCTTCCTGCAGCAAAGTCGCATCCTCAACACGCGATGCCAGATGGACATACTCAACTTACTGGCACCGAAACTGCAGCCACTTTTCCAAGCAGCTATTCAGCGCCTAACCCACGTCCTCCCCATACGCAGTAAGCAAGAACTCAGCCACCTCGCCCTAAGAGCGGTGATCGAGAAGCCAGATGCCGAGCTAAGAATAGTACTAACACATTACTTCAACCTTCTCGGCCAAGAGCTCGATGTGATTATACCAAAGCTCCTTAAAGTAGAGCTGTCTCGCCCTAAAGCAGGTAATGCAGAGCTCGATCTATGGCTCTACGCAGAGCTCGAAGCTAACAAATATCAAACAAAGCTCCCCAAATGGAAAAATTTCGATAAAGCGCGACAAGAGCTACAAATATGGATTGAGACAACCCCCGAATCTCTACACAGCATAGAAACGGTCAAAGCACTCACCAAAATCCATCAACTAAGCAATGAACAAAAAGCGCTAGTACGTGACTTGCAGCGCATCCTCATCGCCACCAGCACAGAAAAACGACACGTCGACTTTTCGCCACTCACCTTGAGCCTTTTGCAGGAGTCCCTACAAAAAATCAGCACTAATCTGATCGGCCATGCAGCTCAACTACGAGGAGGAGAGAGTCATGATTGGATCGAGCAACATTGGCAGACAATCCAAGAAATCTCACCAAGCTTCGAAAATCCATGTACTCTCCGCCAACTGCATCGAGTAGCCTGTAACTTACTACCAGACCGAGCTATTTCCCTACCAAACCTCCCAGGCTCGATACCGACGCATTTCAAACAGATTCCAGCAGAACCTAACATGCTGCAGAGAGAGTCACAAAAGGAAGGAACACCAGCTCCTGTAGTAACCGAGATAGAACGCGACGTCTGGCTCATTGAGAATGCGGGTCTAGCACTCTTCGCACCCTACATCGAGATGCTCATCGACCGCGCTGGCTTATTGGAACACCGTGCCTTTCCTACCTCCGACCACGCTATCCAAGCCGTCTTCCTACTGCAGCATGTAATCACCAGCGAGTACAAGGCTAATGAGCCTGAGCTCCTGCTCAACCGCATCATTTGTAACCTCCCACTCGAGCAACCACTCCCTCGCTCAGTCGAGCCCGATCCCTCTTGGCCCGAGCTCGTCGCTGGCCTCAAAACAGCCGTCATCCACCACTGGAGCACCATTGGAGATACCTCCCACGAAGGCCTCATTCAAACCTTCGTCAAACGCAGCGGCTCCCTGCGCTATGAACAAGAAGACGGCTGGAGCCTCCACGTCGACTCCGGCCCCTACGACATGCTACTAGAAAGCCTTCCCTGGGCCATCTCAAAAATCCACCTCCCCTGGATGCACGAAGCCATTCGAGTGGAGTGGATTTAAACTGATAATCTGAACGAGACACCGACGCCCTAGCCTCCAAGTTTCCGTCAATGGAATCATAGCCAGTTCAGTAGTCCCCCGTTAAAATCATTCAATCCTAAGCGTGCTCTTATCCAGCACGCTTTTTTCTTTAAATGATCTACAAGAAATCGCCTTCTCAGCGCGTAAACCTTGTAGATTTTTCTAACAGTATGCGCCCACCAAAGCATTCCAATCAACCTGAAACCGCCCACCTGTTCCAACCTCTGCTCATCGATATTCTTGACCCGACCCACGAGCTCGTCGTCTTAGCAGCGAAAATCGACTGGGACTGGATCGACGGACAACTCTGCGAATTGTACTCGACCACGGGGCGCGCCGCCATTCCCACCCGACTCATGGTTGGCCTGCATCTACTCAAACATGCCAAGGCTCTTTCCGACGAAGAAGTCTGCCGACAGTGGAAAGAGAATCCCTACTTCCAACTCTTTTGTGGTGAAAAATATTTCCAGCACCGCTTCCCGATCGAGCGCAGCTCCATGACCCATTGGCGCAAACGCATCGGTGATAAGAAACTCGAAACCCTCATCAGTGAACTGCTACGAGTTGCGCATCAAACAGGAGCCCTGGACATTGAAAGCCTGAGCAAGGTCATCGTCGACACCACCGTCCAGCCCAAGAACGTCACCCATCCCACCGATGCCAAGCTCGCTTTGCGCGGACTCACAGAGCTTGTCAAAATGGCAAAACTCCACGGCATCAAACTGCGCCAATCTTACGCGAAGGAAGCCAAGCGACTCGCCATCATGGCTGGTCGCTACGCCCATGCCAAACAGTTCAAACGCATGCGTAAGACTCTCAAAAAACTCAAGGGACGCCTTGGCCGCGTGGAGCGCGACATCTCCCGCAAAATCAATGGCAACGCGGACCTCGAAGAGACCTTTCGCCTGCCATTTTACAAAGCCTTCCTCATCCGCACGCAGAAGCCGCGCGACAAGGTGAAGATCTACAGCTGGCACGCACCGGAGGTTGAATGCATCGCCAAAGGCAAGGCGCACAAACCCTACGAATTTGGCATCAAAGTTTCGGTGACCACACCGATGGAACGCTCTGCAGGCGGTCTGTTCGTCCTGCACAGCGAAGCCATCGAAGGCCGACCTTACGACGGCCATACTCTTAATCGGGTCATTCAGGCAACCCGAGCCATCAGCGGCATCAAACCCGAACGAATCTACGTGGATAAAGGCTATGTCGGCCACGACTACCCAGACAAGCGCGCAGTCTTTCGCAGCGGACAAATCCGTGGCGTGACCCCCGAGATCAAAAGAGAACTTTGGCGCCGCTCCGCGGTCGAGCCAGTCATCGGACACATGAAAACCGACGGTCACCTAGGACGCAATTATCTCCACGGCAAGGATGGAGATAAGATCAATGCAGTCCTGTGTGGCGCAGGCCACAATATGCGCCTTCTGCTCAAGTGGTTCGCCACTTTTTTGCTCAAAATCCTCAGTACAATCTTTCCACAAAAAAGCTCCGGCCACAGACCGGAGCTTCAATGCGCTTGAAAAATGCTATTTTTAACGTGGGACTCAGTAATCCACATACTCGGAGCCTGCTGGCGGCGTGATTTTATCGATCTGACAGACGCGTGGGTTCTCACGGTCAAAGGCATTACAGGCTTCGATACTAGCCGCAATCAGCTGCAGTACCATCTCTTTATCCACAGCGTGAATACTTGTGATATTCTGGGTTTTCATGATTCACTTGCCCCAGAAATTGATTGTCCTTGCTTTGTGTGCGTCATGTTTCATGCGTTGATCATATGCAATTTTCCCATGCATTGCTGAGTCAACAGCGATGCGAGCCTCACCAGCTAGATGTCGACTCAGTTTATCAGGCCAAGTATGAGATTGGTTGAGGATATACTCACATTCACTCACACGAAGCTTGTGGATCAACTTCAGTAGATTCACCACGCTGGGGTCTTCTTTATCCGCTACTTTATTGCCCGCCTCCACTGGTGCTGCATCTACACCATGATAGGTCTCAATCTGGGTAGGAACTGCTTTGACCCCGATCCCATCTAATGCGTTATAGACATCATCAATTCTTAACGAATTTAACTTATTAAACCCCTCAGTGTCGGGATTCCAATAATGCGCCACTGCATCACGAAAGCTTGTGACTCCATCCGCCAACATGGGATTGCGATCCCAATTGCTCTCTGTGTGGGGGTATTCTGCGTAAATGTGCTTGAAGATGGCAAGCTGTCTGGGAGAAAAGTGCTTTCCTTCAAACACTTGATTTTGATGAGAATTACTCAATGCAGAGTAGGTCCCACCACCAGCACCTTCTTGGTAAGAGTAGGCTCTATACTCAGTTTTATAACGCTCAAGATCTCTTTCTGCCTGAGAAGCAAGCAACTTCTCTTTTGCTAATACTATGCCCTGTTTTGCTGGCCTTATTCTTTGGCTCATCTGCTGTAACCTTTGCATATCTTCTGTCGTTGATTGCCTAGGTTTCCCGTTAGGTAAGACTGTAATTCCGTATGCTGCCCAATCGATACCATGCTGCGTCATATGGATATCAGGGTGGCTCATGGAACCGTTATGTTCCAATACACTGCCAGTGGCATCGAGGACTTCCCCCGCATCCCGATACGGCCTGTAGTTGTCTCTACCATTGTGCTTGTCAGCGTCGTGTTGGACTTCATGGACAAGTACTTCTTGCACTTCTTTTTGAGACTTCAGCCTGACGTTCGTGATCGCTACATGACCGTCCGTCTGCCACCCTCCCGTGCGAGCCCCCCCAGCTTTGAGTGTCACATTGGTTTGATTTGTCAGGTCATGCGAATTGTAACTCACTGCTGGACTCTTGATGTCTCCAGCAGCCCCCGCCATAGCTGCTGGGAAGAAGGCTCGATCACGAGATGGATTCATAGCAGCCAAATGCAGTCGTTCATAGGAATCACCAGTCGAGGTTACCGGGTAAATTTTTGTTTTATTTGTCGTCTGAATCCACTCACATGAATTCCGTAGCCTTGTATCTAATGATTTCTCACCAGCCTCTATGGAACTCTTCAGAAATTGTCGATCAGCTGCTTGCTCTTGATTTGCGGATTGTTTCCCTTGTTGCTTAACGAGAACCTCTTCCACTGGAATAGAAGCAAGCAGATCTCTCAATACTAGTCGACGTTTGTCAGTGGAGGAATGCCCAAAAAAGCCTTTCTCAATCGCTTGATTCAGCGCCCCATTTGTTGCTTCCCATGCTTGGATTGCGGAGCGAATCATGCCGAGGCGACGCAACTGCATTCCATAGTTATTATTGGGAGTTTGACCTGCAGAATAGTAAGCAATGGTCTCATTCAAGACCCTATCGTACTCATCACTTGTAAACAAATTGGCACTTGCTCGACTCTTCATCGCCGTGGCTGTGAGTAGATGAGTGCCTTTCAGCTGCAATGTCTCGCCATGACCAGAGACTGGATTGATTTGATCCGCAATTTGTTGCGATGACCGATTGTTAATTATAGCTTGGCATTGGGAGACTTGTTGAATCGGAGCTAAGACAGAAGGCGAGGCTGGCAACTTGCTTTGGACAACAGCTTCTGGCCGATTATCCAAAAAAACAAGACTCTGATTACCATCAGGCTTTTTCTGAGCAATTGGTCCTAGGATCGCTCCCTTTTTATTATCTGATTGCTTCGCTACTCGGTCGTACATCTGTCTCGTTTCTTATTTTCTCCTACCGCCATTCGCCATACTAGATCATCCGTCATATTCATCCTCTCAAAGTGCATTCAAATTCCATGCTAAACAAACGCATCAATTATGGATTTTTAGCCAACCATGGGAGAAAGTCATCGTTGAATTCACTTTTACCCATCAATTCGTATTTATTGTTTTTCTTCTCAGCTTTAATTTCGGAAATATGGTCATTGCCCACTTTCCAAACACCCATTTGCTCACCAGTCCACCTGTCTGCATTGTCTGCAGCCGCACCCTGCATTGCTGAAGATCTCAACTCATTCACCGTAGCTTCAGATCTAATGTCACTTTTCCCTAACACGTCTTTTGCATAAAGTTTGGTTACTTTATGAAATTCAGTAATGAAATACCCTAAGTCATGAGTTGGGATCTCTTTGGCTAATTTCTTAAGCGCCTCGTATGCAGTCTCAGCCTTCATTGCCTGCTTTTGTTCGGCTGTCTCGTGTAATGCATAGAATAATGCCCGCGCAGCCTCATCGAGGATTGAGATCATTTCATTTTTTTGTCCATCCCACTTCGAATCCTCAAGCTTGGAAATGCCATGATCTTTGATCATGGCTAGCAGCATCTCCGCTCGCAGTAGCATAGGATCTCCATATCGGTCATCTTGAAATGCCCAGGCGCTCGTCCTAAACTGACTCTCGGTTTTGTATATCGCATCTTTTCCTAACATCGCCTTTGTATATGCTTCCTCTTTTGCCCTGCGCGGTTTAGATTCTGGATGAGATTCCCCCACAACATTTAGCTTTTTTTTAGCTAATGCTTTTTGCTGAATCACTTGACGGTTTGATACATCTTGTAGTTTTTGCTGGGTGACAGATGTGGAGCGATTATTGATAAAAATCGGCCTTCCAAGCCCCTTCAGCTGAGTCACCGAAGGGGAATATTGGTTACTTTGATTCTTCTCTAACTTCTCATGCATGCCACTATACCTCAGCTAAAAGTTTCTTCAAATTCTCTACTCCACCAAACTTGCTGAAGAGTTGCGCGCCGGTTTGCTTGATGGCATCGAGCGATTGCCGGCGATGCTTGCTGCTGGGGAAGAAGCAATTGGCAACGCCGAAGGAGGCAGTACGATTTACATGAAACATATTCAGCATCAAATATCTAAGTATAAACAGGTATACATCTATCCATCATCAATCACCTAACCAATACTACAGGTACCAGTGCCATTCGGTGCGACCCATTCACCTTGTATCGTTGAGCCAGCTGAGATGGACGACATCGAAATGCTGCAACCTCCATACCACTGAGTAGGATCTGCGGTATCTTGATATGAGAGACTTACAAAGGTTGCTTTGGTCGGTACTTGCACGCTTGTCACTGGATCGCCTGGATCCATCGTCAAGAGCGTATGCCAAACGGTACTATCTAAAATGGTCGCATCAGTCGTGAAGCTCCACGCCACCTGTGTCGCGGGAGATATCGCATTGCTCACGTTCACTGAAATAGTGGGTCCCCAACCGATTACATAGGGATTTGTTGGGTCACAGGCTACCGTACCTAAACTATTTGCTGTACCAGTAAGTGAGGTGACAGCCTTATAGGCTGGCCCCAGCTTATCACCACCACTCCCTGATATCAGCGTACCATCAGGTTTGAGCATCCCCCATCCAGCCGTTCTATTGTAATAACGAAAAGCAAAGCCACCGGAAACAACATCCGCCATGTTCATGCTTCCAGAACCTGATGTTGGCTTCACCTCTTTCACCCCATAGAGGTAAGGCACTTGGTCCCAGTCTCTGGGATTAAAATCAACAGGATTTGAACCAAATTCAGTAAACACTATCGGCACAGGGTTCTTTCCAACAAATGCCTGAGCAAGCTTATAATACGCATCGACTTTAGCGGATGTCGGACCGCCAGCCCAGCGCTCACAGTTATACCCTACAAAGTCGAGGCGTTCACTGGCATCACCACACATGTAGGCCAAGGCGGCAGGAATAGTATATTGAGGGTCGTCACGCAATGCGGCTGATACAGGAACTGCTCTATAGTTCTGGCTGGCCATATAGGCTTTCAGAGCTTTGGCTCCAGCACGAATTCTATTCGGCACCCCGTAACCCGGAAGCTGCCCGGCTGAACCAATCGTCTCGTTGCCGATGCTAAATCCCATCACATTGGAGTACTGGCAAAACTCATCGGCTATCGCCTGCAAGCGCTGGTTATAAGCCGCCAGCCCACTGAGAACTGTCACGCTGCTATTCACACATCCCACCAGCACGTATATCCCTGCATCTGCTAGCAGTTTCATCACCTTGCTATGACTTTGACTAGGGTCGACCTGATACACGCGAATAGCATTAATTCCCATTGCCACAAAACCGTAATCAGTGCTGGGATCTACTAATTTTGTAATCACACTGATATTCTCCTGCGTATCAGAAATAGGGTCTACTCCGTCCGTTGGCTGATAACAGACCCCTTTAGGTGACCAGCGCTCGCCGTTGCACATAAAAAAGTTCGAACTGATAGTGATTTCTTCGTTTGAGGTTATGCTCATAATATATTTTGTTAGATTGATAATGTGTATTCTAGCCGCGTTGTGTATGCGCCCTAGAACTCCTCTGAGTATGATTTAGGGTAAATGTATCAGCTGCCATTGAGGAGTTTCTTAAGGTTAGCCACACCACCAAACTTGCTGAAAAGCTGCGCGCCGGTTTGGTTGATGGCATCTAGCGATTGTGGGCGGTGGTTGCCACTGCCCGGGAAGAAGCAATAGGCGATGCCGCTAGAGGTTCCGCCGTCTTTCGGGCTGTCATTGACACCGAGCGCCTTGGCGAGCGCCACGGAGCCTTCGCCGAGGCTGTTAGGTGGGCCTTCATCCGCGGCGATGACGTAGACTACCTTGCCATTGTCGAGATTTACCACAGCGCCCAGGTCGCCCATCGCGCCGCCAAAGTTGTTATGCTGCAATGGCAGGACAATAAAGGGTATTTCAGAGGCATTGACGTAGGCCTGAGGACTAGTAGGCGGGTAGTTCGGATCCTCGAGTGAGGTGGTCGAAACATAGTACCCTGGAGCTGGATCGTTCGAGCCTTGGATCACCGGCGTACCAGAGCCTTGGCCATTCTCTGTGGCAATCCCCCACCAGTTGCCTGGAGTTCCGGCATTCCCGAGATAATCAAGCCCTTTATCGCTGTCAGGTTTCGGGTGATAGGCGAAGGGTGAACCATCGGCATCCACATTGAGCCCGCTTTGGTAGATCACCGCATCGAAGGGTGCGGTCTGGTAAACGGTGACGCCACCCACGGTGGTGAGCACGGACTTCTGGGTTGCGGCTGGCGAGGAGTCACTGCTCAGGTCTTGGTGCTGTGGATCCTTGACTGGGCGTTGCTGGGCTCGCTCATGCTTTTTCGAGGCACTAAGGTCTGGGTGCGCAGGCCCAGACGCTTTTGCGGGATTGCTATCAGTACTTGCAGTCTGCTTTGCTTCAGGCGCAGCCTGCGTAGGTTCTGAAGTGCTTGTTGACTCATTTGTTGGCCAGCTCTTCTGATCGCTCTCTGAACCCCTCGTACTCACCTCCTTAGCAAAGCTGCTGACCTTATCGGCGAGCTCGGTGACGTCGTTGAGTGCCTTGTTGGGCTGCTTTGGAAGGAAGTCGGACACCGCACTCTCCGCAGCACTGACCTTGCCCGTGACCTTCTGTAGTTCTGACCTCACCTTGCCAGCCTCGCTAGAGACATCGCCTCCTACCTTGTGAGTTTCCGATCCAAGCTTAGCCACATCCTGAGAAATTCCCCCTACCGCTGCAAGAGCCTTCTCCTCAAGCACCACATAGCCCTCGATCCAGTCGACGATGATCTCACTCATCTTAATCACTGAACGAACTAGGCGCTTCTTCGGAAATATACTAAACAGACTCATCTAACAGATTTCACACTCCTAAGTAACCTAACAGAAGTCAAATAAATAGAATTAACAATACAATGTTTTTGTTAGAAAGTATTTGCACGATTCTTCAAGAGTTTGAATAATGCCCTTGATGTTAATGAGTGAACCCTATCAAAAACACGCGAGAACCGCTGCCTCTGAGTCAATCCAGCTCAGTGCTCACCCATCTGCAGTGTTAGAGAACTTTGGGATCACTGATCAACGTACGGCACAGCTCCAAGCCCTAACCGACAACCGCTCAGTAGCTACTCAAGCAGCCGTCGCGCAAAAGCAAAGCGCCCCGAACCAAACTGGAATGCCGGACAAGCTCAAATCAGGTATCGAGTCACTCTCTGGGCACGATATGTCGGACGTGCGCGTGCACTATAATTCGAGTAAACCAGCGCAGCTCAATGCGCATGCCTACGCGCAAGGCACACAGATTCATATCGCACCAGGGCAGGAGAAGCATCTACCCCATGAGGCTTGGCATACGGTTCAGCAAAAACAGAACCGCGTGAAACCGACACTCCACAGCAATGGAGCGGTAATCAATGACAGCCCAAGCCTAGAGCGGGAAGCCGACATCATGGGCGCCAAAGCAATAAACCATTCATAAGCAAGTAGCAGCTCTATTACTAGCTAACCACCCTACCATCTTTCTGTAACTCCTTCCGAACTGCAACATCGACATCCTTGGCCCTCACTTCCACATCAGAGCGAGCAGCAACCATAATAGCAACACTGCGAACAACGTTGACTATCTCTCCACCAGCTAATTCATAACGTCGGGAGATCGCTTCCAAATCCACATCGTCAGCGATCTTAAGGCACTGTTTTAGAGAACTTTCCCATAGTCTGAGCCGCTGTTCAGGTTTCGGTACAGGAAAATAAATCAATGACTGGAAACGGCGCATAAACGCAGGATCCATATTCCCCTTAAAGTTAGATGCTAAAATTACTAATCCTGGAAAATCTTCCACACGCTGAAGCAAGTACGATACCTCTTGATTAGCAAATCGGTCATTAGATGATTGAGTTTGAGTCCTTTTACCAAATAAGGCATCTGCCTCATCAAAAAAAAGAACCCAGTTTTTGTTTTCAGCTTGGTCAAATAACCCCGCCAAGTTCTTCTCAGTCTCGCCAATGTACTTACTCACTATCATCGATAAGTCGATTCGGTACACATCACGACCTAAGGCATTCCCAATCAATCCAGCTGTTAGCGTTTTCCCCGTCCCAGGAGGCCCATGAAATAGCGCTCTGTAACCAGATTTTAAAAACTTTTTCATCCCCCATTCCTCAGTAATCTTCTCCTCATGCTGCATCCAAGTACGTATCTCCATCACCTGTGATTTAACACTAGGACTCAATACCAAATCATCCCAACTCAGGCGAGTCATCACACGCTTCGCTGGAAAGTCTGCACGTAAATCTGGATGATACTCTTCCTGCCATAAAAGCTCATATAATGCTTCCGAAGTAAACTTGAGCGCAGTCTGTAACGATATAACAGCTTCTCCTTTCTCAGGTCCTTCCAATATTCTATTTTTGAACAAGAAGTGAGTTGGTCGAAAAATTCTCATCACCGCGAGACGACGCCCTAAATCTCCCCCAGCCAATAAAAACAATGCCGTCTGAATGGTAGGCACGAAGCCTCCTAATTGACTATTCTCGGGACTTCCTCCAAATTCCGTATAGCGTTTCCCTGTGTTCTTATTTTCTGTAAATAAAACATCCAAGATCTCAGGACGAATCATCGGAGCTATGCTCAGCATTACTATAAAGCACTCATCCTGATTCAACTCATACCTCCTCATCCATTCTCTCAATCCAGAATTTTCATTTCCTGAGAGATCTAATGACGGCAACACACAACTATCTTCCACCAGCTCAAAATAGTACTTCACTCGTGTATCAATACATTCCTTTAGCCAATCAAGACAGTGGTCCAAAATCCTTGTAGCATTATTATCCATTATAAATCATTATAGGTAGGCAACTAACTTTATATAAAAAACACAAAACTGTTTAAAGATATACAAAAAACAGGAAAATTATAACTGCAGCTTCCGATCTAAAGCCCTATATTGCACTGATTCCATGATATGATGGATTTCAATATTCTCCTTCATCTCGAGATCAGCAAGGGTACGCGCGACTTTTAGGATTCGATTGTATGCTCTTGCCGAAAAATTTAGCTCTTGCATGGCCATTTCCAAATACTTTGCAGACTCATTATCAAGCAGACAATGCACCTCAATAAGGCCACTTGGCATATCTGCATTGGTTCGCGCGTTTCGAACCTGTTTATAACGTTTCGATTGAATTCTCCTCGCTTCGACCACCCTCTTACGTACGGCTTCTGATTGCTCACCTGTACTACTACCCCGTAACTCTTTATACTCTACTAAAGGAACTTCCACATGAATATCTACTCGATCTAACAAAGGCCCGCTAATCCTTTTTCTATAACGTTCAATCTGTACAGGAGAGCAGCGGCATTCGCGTTTCGGATCCCCATAATAACCACAAGGACATGGGTTAAGAGCTACGACTAACATACAATTACACGGAAATGTTACAGTGCCAGCTGCTCTGGAGATACACACATCTCGATCTTCTAAAGGCTGTCTAAGTACTTCTAGGGTTTGGCGCTTAAATTCTGGGAGCTCATCTAAAAATAAGACACCATTATGTGCTAAGCTAATCTCTCCAGGCCCAGGATTCGTTCCACCTCCTAACAGTCCCGCGTCTGAAATGGTGTGATGTGGTGCTCGAAAGGGTCGATCCACTCTAAACGCCCCATTTAAATTTCCTGAAACTGAATGAATCTTAGTTGTTTCTATCGCTTCATCTAAATCCATAGGAGGAAGGATACTGGGCACACGCTTGGCGATCATAGATTTACCAGTTCCTGGTGGCCCAATCATTAGCAAGTTATGATTCCCAGCCGCCGCGACTTCCAAGGCTCGCTTGACCTGATGTTGACCTTTGACATCGGATAAATCAGCAGAATCCTCGTGTTGATTATGAAATAACGATTGCTTATCAATTTCTATCGGGCTTGCCACTAACTCTCCCGACACAAGAAGCCAAGCTTCATTGAGACTAGTAACGCCATACACATCTATTCCATCCACAACAGCAGCTTCCTCAGCATTAGCTACTGGAACGATGAGCCTAGACCTGCCGCGCCTTCTCGCTTCTAACGCAATGGCTATCACTCCTTTCACCGGACGAACTGCTCCATCCAAACCTAGCTCTCCGACGATCGTGTACTGATCAAAAAACGGAATATCTTTCTCCATTCCACATGCAGTCATTCCTAGCGCTATGGGAAGATCAAAACTCGGCCCTTCCTTTCGTAAATCAGCTGGAGCTAAATTCACCGTATTAATACCATTTGCAAAACTAAGAGCGCTGTTACCGATGGCACTCAGTACTCTCTGCGAACTCTCTCGTACAGCTGCATCAGGTAGACCAACAATCTGCATACTAAACTTTTCTCGGTGAACATTATTCACCTCCACTTCCACCTCAGTGGACTCAACACCACTCAAAGCTGCAGAAAACAAACGCACAAGCATGCATAGGAAACTACACCAGTCATCTAACAATTAGCAAGGCTGTATCAGCTACTAAATAAAAAAGCACGGTCACCTAAGTAACCGCACTTTAAAAAATTCGGAGCCTATCGAACTAGTCTATTATAGGCCAGCGATGTAATGTTCAGCTTCAATCGCCGCTGCACAGCCCTGGCCAGCAGCAGTGATTCCTTGGCGATACACAGTGTCTGAAATATCACCCGCCGCAAACAGGCCTGGAGTCTTCGTGGCTGTTTTCCCTGGAATTTGAAGAACGTAACCACTCTCGTCTTTATCCACCAACTCATCGCTGAGGAAATTGCTGTTAGGGTTATGACCAATCGCCATAAATACACCTTCTACTGCCAGTTCTAAATTTGTTCCATCCACTGTGTTCTCTAATTGAACTCCACGAATGCGACCATTGTCATCGAGAAGGTACTCTGTGACTTGAGAATTCCACACTGGCTCGATCTTCGGGTGATCCAGTGCGCGTTGCGCCATAACCTTGGAAGCTCTAAGTTCATCGCGACGGTGTACGAGATAGACTTTACTTGCAAATTTAGTGAGGAAAGTCGCTTCTTCAGCAGCAGTGTCACCACCACCGATAACCGCCACGGGAACATCACGGTAGAAGGCACCATCACAGGTAGCACATGCTGTGAGTCCTGCGCCTCCCTTTACTAAATCCATTTCGCCCTCTATTCCGAGGTAACGAGCTGAAGCACCAGATGCAATGATTACAGTTTTGGATTCCCAGCTCATTGTTTCAGAACCGAATACCTCCTTGGCATGCACTGTAAAAGAACCTGAGCCATTCTTTTCAACATTGGTCACTTCTACGCTGTTCTGAACGCGTGCACCGAACTTCTCAGCCTGTTGCTGCATTTTCTGCATAAGCTCTGGTCCCATCACTCCATCGGGAAAACCTGGGAAGTTCTCCACATCAGTGGTGGTAGTAAGCTGACCGCCAGGTTGTGAGCCTGTAAGAATGAGAGGGCTGAGGTCTGCGCGTGCAGTGTAAATAGCTGCTGTGTATCCAGCAGGGCCTGTTCCGATGATAATAACGTTCTCCATAGAAAATCTGTGAGTAATAACTGGCGGGATTATGCCCATGAATTTTATCCCCGCAACCGAAATGATCGCTCATATCTATTATTAGAAAGCAAAATGATAGAGATCGCCTGCTCGCACGTTTTCGAGATTGATCAGTTCCCCACTCCCGTGCACAACAGCACACGTGGGACGCATTCCAGAGGAAACCATTCAAGCCATTTTAGATCAGACCGACATCGTCGATGTGATCTCCAGCTACATTCCCCTCAAGCGTGCTGGTGGCACTTTCAAAGCTAACTGCCCATTTCATAACGAAAAAACACCATCATTCAATGTCAACCCCGCACGCCAGTTCTTCTACTGCTTCGGTTGTGGAGAAGGCGGCTCAGCCATCGGTTTTGTCCAAAAATACGAAAACCTCCCTTTCGTCGATGCCGTCAAAAAACTAGCGGATCGCGCCGGTGTCCCCATCATTGAAGATGTCTACGACCCTCAGGCCGAAAAACGACGCCGTTCCAAGTCTCGTCTCGTCCAGCTCCACAACCAATCCGCTCAGTTTTTCCACCAACTCGTAAGAAAATCTCCAGAAGCACAGATCGCTCGGGACTATCTTAAGAAACGTGGTTTAAATGCTCAAATTGCAGAGCGTTGGCTACTCGGATGGATGCCAGAGGACACCCAGATTTTCCTCCAATGGGCCAAAGAAAATGGCTACTCGGGTCGTGAATTAATAGACTCAGGCATCTGTAACCTTAAATATGCAGATAACCCAAAATCTGGTATTTATGTAAACTGGAAAAATCGCCTTCTTTTCCCCATTCACAACGACTACGGAGACATTATCGGTTTCTCCGCACGCCAGCTAATCAATGACCCAAAAAGTGGTAAATACATCAACACGCGTGAAACCCAGTTATTTGATAAATCAAAAACTCTCTACGGATTAGACAAAGCTCGAAGAGCCATCTCTACCGAAAAATTTGTTCTGCTTTGTGAAGGACAAATTGATGTGATTGCCCTCTCAGAACAAGGTATCCCCAATGTCGCAGCAGCATTAGGAACTGGAACTACAGAAAAACATGCAAAAATTCTAAAGCGATACACCCAGAATGCCGTACTCTGCTACGATGCAGACGCTGCCGGTTACAAGGCCGCGACCCGAGCATTTAAAGTACTAGCTGCTGAGCAAATCCACGTACGCTGTGTCACCATGCCTCAGGGTGAAGATCCCGATTCATTCATCCAAGCCCACGGAGTTGACGCCTTTAAAAAACTTCTCCATGACGCACAAGAATTCTTTGACTACACATTGGATTACGAATCTGCACACTCAGATCTCTCTGACATTAGAAATCGCTCCAAACTAGCCAACGACCTCGCGGTCTTAGCTGTCTCTGTCACAGACAAAATTGCTCAAGATTCTATCGTCTCAAAAGTAGCCGCCAGACTCGGCATTAGCGATCAAGAGTTCCGATCTATGATTGTCAAAGCTGCCAAGAAAAAACGCTTTGATGAAAGCAGGCCTAACAATTATCGCGACCCAAATGAAGTAGTCCCAGAAATGATCGAACCTACCCCCATGGATGGAACAGTAGCTTATCTTTGCTTCCTTGCTCTCAGCTCTCTAGAAGCCCAAGATTGGCTCTGCGAACAAATTGAATCCCTCCACGATCCTCTCTCAGTCACCACTGGAGGACACATCCTTAGCCAAATCCTTTCGCGTAAGCCAAACCCAGCACAAGCCTCTTCCATTCAGAGCTTTCTCATGACCCTCCCCCCAGCCGACCAGAAAGCACTCCAGCGCAACTTCGCAGAAAACCTTCCGGACAATCCTATTAAAGCCGCAGAAGAAACCTCCAGCATGCTTATCAGCAAACAACTACAGCAGCGCGAAGCAGCCATCCGAACAGCTCTAAAGCAACCAAACCTAAACGCGGAACAACTCACCAACCTTCTTGCTGAAGCTCAAGAAATCAATTCGCTGCTTAAGAACTTACGTCAGCGCTTCATCCGCTAAACGTTTTTCCACCTTTTTGCAACTTATCCATTGATGCTAGGTTTCATCCCACCTATAGCATTATGGCCAATACTGCGAGCATAGCCCTAACAATGACTGACACTTCTTCTCACGACTCAGACGACGCAATCGATGTCGCCTTGATGATGCGCGTTAAGGAAGGTGATCATGCTGCATTTCAGCAGCTCGTAGAACGTCACCAAGACATGATCATTGGCACAGTTGCCAAAATGTTAGGAAATGCATCAGACGCGCCAGATATTGCACAACAAGTCTTCCTACGCCTCTGGAAATCAGCCAAACGCTACAAACAAAAAGCAAAATTTACCACCTATCTCTTCACCATCACGCGTAACTTGGTCTTTAATGAAAGCAAAAAACGCGCGCGTCGAAAGACCCATTCACTGGATGAGCGAGAGGACGAAAGCTTCCAACAGTTTGCTGATGATTCCTCAAAATCGCCAGATGCCGAAACCCTGCAAAGCGAACTCCAAGTTGCAGTGGACCAAGCGATAAATGGCTTACCTGAGAAGCAGCGCTTAGCCGTCATCCTACGTCGTTACGAAAACATGCCATACGAAGAAATCGCAAACGTCATTGGTTGTTCCGTTTCCGCAGTAAAAAGTCACCTCTTCCGTGCCCGCACAGATTTAAGAACTGCACTTCAGAGCTATTTAGAGGAATAATCTTTTCAGCCTGCTCTCGTATAGAATAATGCAAGGCATGAAAACTCCTCTAACGCTTTTATCCGTTTATACAATAGCATCGGCTCTGTCTAATGCCGCCCCTAAAGCGGAACTACTCATTCAAGACCTAGAACATCCTACCTTCCTCACCGCTCCCGCAGCATCTAACGACTATCTATATATACTCGAAAAAGAAGGACGCATCCGAGTATACGACCGGAAAAACAAAACTCTCCTAGCACAACCAGCTCTAGACATCTCGGATCAAATCGAGATCAAGATGAATGAACAAGGTCTGTTAGGCTTGGCCTTTTCTCCGAATTATCAATCTGATAAACGCTTCTACATTTATTATACCAACCAAGATGGTGACACCCGAGTCTCCCGCTTCACCATGGCTTCCCCCACCAAGGCCCACGAACAGGAAGAAATTTTATTAAAACAGGATCAAGACTTCAAAAACCACAACGGCGGCTGGATCGGCTTCGGTCCTGATAAGATGCTCTATATTGCCCTTGGCGACGGCGGCCGAGCCAACGACCCTAAAAAGCGAGCTCAGGATCTAACTACATTTTTAGGAAAACTCCTGCGTATCGATGTCAGCCCTAACAAGGGATACACGATCCCGAAGGACAATCCCTTTTCCAAAAATAATGTTAAAGATTTCCTAAAACCATTCGGCAAAGACAAGTCGATCAGGCCTGAAATCTTGTCTTACGGTCTACGCAACCCATGGCGCTGTTCATGGCATCACGACCGACTCATTATTGCCGATGTTGGGCAAAACGCGTTGGAAGAAATCAACAATGTAGAGCGTAAACAACTTTTTGGAGCAAACTTCGGATGGCCCCAATATGAAGGCTCGAAGCGAACCAAAAATGACAAAGAGGAAAAGTCCAACCAAGGCCACATGATTATGCCTGTCTACGAATATAAGCATGACACCACACCCAGCGGCGGCTTCAGCGTGACTGGTGGGTACGTCTACAATGGCTCAGTCAAATCGCTCAAAGGACGCTACCTTTTTGCAGATCATGTAAAACCTCACATTTGGAGTGGTGAGCTTGCTATCAACACTCTTAAAGATCTCCAACATCACCAAGCTGACTTTAGCCAAAACGGAAAACCCATTCAACAACTCTGCGCATTCGGAAAAGACCCACAAGGAGAGGTTTATCTCATCTCACATTTGGGAAATATCTATCAGATCACGGAGTAACCACAGAAACACCGCTAGCCATCACAGCTTTCCATCCGCCAAACAATACATACACCTCAGAGTGAAAGCCAGTAGTTCTAATCTTTTCAGCCACTAACTCACTGCTGCCACAGGCGTCCGTCCCACAATATACGACGAGCTTGCGCCCCTCCACTCCAGCCATACCAATGCGCTCCATCGTTTCTGGGACAGCAATCTGATTTTCTGCGTCCGTTTCAGAAATTAATAGAGCCTCAGGCAAATGTCCTTTCCTGTACTCTCTATCAGACCGAGCATCTACCCAGAGAACATCTCCGTTCCATTCAGACATAACCGTTTCTAAACACACCTGATCCGCTTTTAATTCAGCCTGCACACACGGCACTGAGTGGTCTGGGGCGCCCACTAACAGGTAAATCCCCCCTGCAGCCACAGCCGAAATCAAGACCAACGCTAAGCTTTCGTAGACCCAACGCATCACTTCTTCTCAGGCTTCACAGTCATAAATGTCTGCACTGTCTTATAGCGTGGATTCGCACTATCGGTCGTTAAACGAATCGCAGCAAAAGTCACCTTCTCGGTCGACTTCGGTTTCACCTTCAACTCGTATAATTTCCCCTCTTCTTTAATGGTAAACGTATAACTAAAGTTCGAACTAGAGCTCGTATGCTTGATCACTTTGATCGGCTCAGTGTGATCCACCTTCACCTCGATTATTTTCTCCACAGCGTTCTCCCCCACCTGCCACATCAACGACTGAGGAAACGCAGCGATTAAATACGGAATTGTTACCTGAGTGTTCAGCGAGATAGATGGCTTATCATCTGGATCCTGATCCATCCAGATCACGATCTTCTTCTCCACCGTCCCTTTAAAATTTCCTAATTCAAAACGCCCCTTGAACACACCTTTCTCATCAGGAGCTATCAATATCGATCCATCCTGCTGCTTCTTCCCCCCCTCCAAATGAGCATACATACAGCTACACGGTGCATCAAAGCGCTGAACAACCACTGGCTCATCACCCTTATTCTCAAAAGGAAACTCAACATTTACCTCCTTTGCATCAGCCGCTGCATCGACCTTTTCCTCTGTCTGGCTAAAAACGAGCTCGGCATAAAGGCTGTGTACACAGAGAACCGAGACTGCCAGCGATGAGATCAAATATTGCATAAATTACTGAATGAGTTCCACTAATTGAATAGATAAAATCAACCTACCGTCACGCCATTTCGGCCCAAATATATAGAGCGGCTTCCCTTTCTGTAGAGTCGGCCCAGCCTTCATAATCTTTTTCTTACTCTGCCAAAGTTCCAAATCGAGCTTCAGCATCTCTCCTTGGGCTGCACCTCGTGGCTCAAAACTAATCAGTAGTTCCTCCGATGGCTTAAGTGGCGCTAACCAATTCTCATAACTACGAAACACTGGCTGCCTATCAGAACCTAGCAATAGATAACTTGTGTATTTTTTATCGCGCAAACTCGACAATTGTTCCACCACTTCCGCTTCTACTTTCTTCGCTTTAGATCCTGCTAGTCCCGGATCTCCATTGGTCGCGTAGTAAACATGAACCTCCATCCGCCCGATCGACTCCTTCCCCAAATCATTCGCCCAGCAAAACTGGAGAAGACCAAAAACACTAAAGAGAATGAGAAAAAATTTCATAACAGATCTAGAAAATAGGTGCATTGCCCTCAGCTTTAGCAAGCAGCATCGGTGAAACCCCATAACTAGAATCACCCATTACTATATCGATGGATTCCGGGATATCATCGAGCCCCTCTAAAACGATCACCGTAGCGGCATCAGAATCGACCACTTCAGAAGTTACTCCCATCACCGGTGTATACACCTCTTCTGGTTGTAACAATTGTACCATCGCTGGATCAAGGGCTTTGACACGGGCGCCTAAGTAAAAACCTAAAGCCACCCCAGCGAGAGCTGCTGGCGCAAGCAGCCAATTTAATCTCTGCCAAAAGCTCACAGGAGTAGACTGCTTCGACACGTCGTACTCAGTTTCTAAAGAGTGGTGCTTTACCTGTTCATTAAAGAAGTCAGCATGTGGTGGTGCTTCATTAGCTGGAATCAACTCCGCTATTTCTTGCGCCAACGACTGCCAGCCCATTTCTGCTTCTAACTCCTCAGCATGTTCTTCTGCCCAGGCTTCCATCTCGCGCAGAGCATCGCCTTCGAGCTCTCCATTAAGCCATGATTGAATGGTTGCTTTCTCGGGTTTATTCATGGTTTTAGCAATGTTTGTAATTTTTTTCGTGCGTAAAACAAACGGCTCATCACCGTTCCTTTTGTAGACTGCATGACTTCTGCAATCTCTGCATAATCTAATCCTTGTACCTCTCTCAGAATAATCACTTCTCGGTGTTCGGGACTCAACTGCTTTAATGCTTTATCGATCTCGTCACGCCGTTCGTGCCTATCCATTTCCTCATCTGGCCGCGCCGGATTCCGTGGGGCCGTACGCGCTGAACTATCGATACTCTCAGCATTGAGTAATGAATCATCGAGCTCTCCTTCAGACTGCATCTTCTTCCGGCGCATAGCATCATAGACCACATTATGAGCGATACGGAACATCCACGTGGAAAAGGCCGCACGATTCTCAAATTTGGGTAATGCCTTCCACGCCTTCACAAAAGCATCCTGAGAATAATCCCAAGCATCCGCATCGTTATGTACCATATTCACTATCATCGCGTAGACCTTTCCTCTATGGCGAGTCACTAAGCGGTCAAAGGCTTCATAATTTCCAGCCTGCGCCCGTCTCACCAATTCTTGATCACTAGGGCCGTCACCAGCGCCACCGTTGCCGGCAGCTTCACTCGTCACGTCCCCCATCAAAAAATTGGACGAAATCTGGCGAGAAATATTCATATAATAATCAAAAAACTGCAGCATCTTCTGCTTTAACAAAGCTTACTCGTAAGCATTTAGCTTCAAAGCAGAAAATAGCACGTGAAGCTCTAAATCCTAATTATTTTACAGAACGCCATTTGAGTGATTAGATTGCTCAAATGGCCTTGGAGGGCGAAGCTTCTGACCATGCGAGAGAAAAAAGGAACCAAGTAAGCAGACTAGCTAGCCCTGACAAAACTCCAGCTTAAAGAACACACAGCACTACATTCATCCATAAAATGTTGCGCCTAATTTTCACTTTACCCCCCATCATTACTCACGAGACTCCTTTTGCTTATTAATTCTCAAAACAGGCACCGGAACATCCTTCAACTTTTGATACGTTTCCTCATCTCTCGTAGGTGAGACCTTTGGTGGCGTTTGGTTTGGAACCGGCGGCACAGCTTTTTTTAGCGCTCCTCCCGCCGCCACTCCGTCTTGAGGAATATTCATTTTGGGTCGAGTTAAATCCTGAGCTTCTGTTGATTGAGTGGAACCCACAACCTGCGGAGCAACTCCCACCCTGTCGGCATACAAGGCTGCATGGTCACCGCCAGATGGAGTTTTTGCTTCTGGTTGAATAGGCACCACCTTTCGATTCACATTCTTGCTTAAGTCTGGCTGCATCACCACCTGCAATTTCTCAAACGCAGGTACCAAGTCAGTCACATCACCGAGCGCCGCAGCCTCTGATGCATTCTTAAAGGATTCTTGATCCACTTCTTGCTCCAAATCCTCAAACCGAATTGGCTCGCCCTGTAATTCTCTCCCCTGCAAAGCAAAATGCATATGCTTCGCAATCCCCGCTTCTTGCTGCTTTTTCTCTAAAACCCTCTGCTCATCACACCAAAAGGAATCACCCTCAAACCCTATATCAAAAAGCTCTGCATTCAAACTAACAGCAGCTCCGTAACAACGAGACGCCAACATCGGATATCCTATTAAATTAAAAACATTCGCCATCGCTATCGCCTGTTCAGCCTTCCCTGAATTCTGACGTAATAATTCATACACCAATCGTATACTCCTGTTAGGCTTCGCTCGCGACAGCATTTTCACAGCAAACGCCACATCCATGTCTGTCGATGGAATCTCTGAAGTATTCCATACCATATCTGCTGCCATCGTGAACTTCCCTTCACTGTAGAGCTTTAACGCAGCCTCCTTACGCAACACCCAATTATCAGGATCTCCCTCAACCAAATTGAGATACATCTTCGTCTCTGGTGAAATTCGCTCTTCTGAATCTTCGCTCATCTTACTCTCGCTTTATTTCTTACTTCGGAAAATTAAATTTAGGGGCAACCGCCGCCTCATCCTCACTAGGAGCCACCGAAATATCCTCACTACTAGCCTTCACAACCGATGGCGCAACCTCGGTGATCCGTTGCGTGTACTCCATAAACGTCTTCGCCTTTCCTAAGAAATTCTCAATCGGTGTCTCAGGCCCCGGCATAGGACGTTGATCAGATTCCTCCCACGCTCCTAGCAATACTTTAAAATCATCTAACCAAAGCGATTCCTTCTCGAACTGATTCTCAAAATACATGCTATCGACACTCAGCGCAGCACCATAAAAGCGTGCAGCAAGCAACGGCATACCCTCTTGATAAAAAGCACTCGCCAGCGCCAAACTCTCCTCCGCGATTCCAGAACTGCGTTTCATAGATTCACGTAGAACTCGCATCGCATCCTCCTTTCGTCCCCGAGAAAGGACTTTCACACAAAATGCCACATCACCACTCCGAAAAGGAATTTCACCACCCTCCCATATACAATCTGCTGCTGCAGCATAATTACTATCCGCATACAACTTAACAGCTGTAGCCCTCCTCTCATCCCAACTTATTCCTGTAGTCATGTACGTTTTCAAGTTCTCTAAAATAGAATCATTAGATCCTACAGGAAAAGATGAATCTTGGTAAAGCAAGAATCTAGAGAAACTCTATATTAACAATAAAAACAATCACTACATGTTTATAGAAAATGAGTTAACTGGTAATTAATTTCACCGTTATCCTTACCACATACAACACTGCAAAAGGTCCAAACTAAGAATCAACACTAGCCAACTTGAAAACAAACATCCTATCGCTCGACAACACCTGAGCCTTGAAAGCCTCAACTGCCCCAGCTCAAGCGCTGAGCTGAAGGAGAAACCTTGAGACTATAGCTATAGATTAAAATAACGCTGTAGGCTTTGCCGATGAATCAGTAAAACTACTACTAAACCAACGACTACATAAAAAAGCCCGCCAACCTCAAAAGGCCGAACGGGCTAAAATAAAAAAATACAAACGACTCTACTTAAACTTCTTCACCAAAATCGTCGCATTGTGACCTCCAAAGCCAAACGAGTTAGAAAGCGCAGCATTCACCTCCATCTCACGTGCTTCATTCGCACAATAATCGAGATCACACTCAGGATCTTGATCTTGCAAGTTTATGGTTGGAGCTACCACACCATCTCTCATTGCCATCAAACACGCTGTCAGCTCAATACCACCAGCAGCTCCTAATAAGTGACCTGTCATCGACTTAGTAGAACTCACTACCAGCTTATCCTTAGCGTGATCACCAAATGCTAACTTGATAGCAGTTGTTTCAGAAATATCACCCAGCGGAGTCGATGTCCCGTGAGCATTCACGTAATCAACCTCCTCAGCATTCATCCCCGCATGCTTCAATGCCATGTGCATTGCACGACATGGACCAGAACCGTCCGGAGAAGGAGCAGACAAATGATACGCATCTGCGGAAACCCCATAGCCAGCAAGCTCACCATAAATTTTTGCCCCACGCGCTTTCGCATGCTCAAGCTCCTCAAGAATCACCACTCCAGCACCTTCACCCATCACGAAACCATCACGACCCACATCAAACGGACGAGACGCCCCCTGTGGATCATCATTCCGTGTAGATAATGCCTTCATGTTTGCAAAACCGCCTAAGCCCATCGGCAACATAGTCGCCTCAGCACCGCCTGCGATAAATGCATCAGCATCGCCAAATTTAATCATCCTCCATGCTTCACCAATATTGTGGTTCGATGTCGCACAAGCGGTCACAATCACCATATTAGGTCCACCAAAACCATACTCCATCGAGATCATTCCAGACGCGATGTTCGAAATCATCATCGGAATCACGAAAGGAGACACCCGACTAGGACCACGAGCAATCAACTTTTCGTGCTCGCGCTCAAGAGTCCCAAGACCACCGATCCCAGAACCAACCATCACACCCACGCGGGTCTTATCCACACCATCAGGATCCATGCCAGAATCCTCCATCGCCATCTTAGACGCAGCCATCGCTAGCTGAGTGTAACGATCTGCACGTCGGGCGTCCTTCGGGTCACTAAAAAATGGCTTTGGATCGAAATCCTTCACCTCACCACCAATCTTAACCGGATAGTCTGTAGTGTCCAACTGCGTGATGTAATCAATACCACTCTTACCAGCCTTCAGGCCTTCCCAAGTGGAGTTGAGATCGTTACCCAGCGGGCTAACGGTTCCGATACCAGTAATAACTACTCTGCGTTCGTTCATAAAAATTTGATTTCAAGGATTATTCACCCCTTAGCCACATGTGCAAGTCTCATCCTTCTCACTTCTCACTTCTCACTTCTCACTTCTCACTTCTCACTTCTCACTTCTCACTTCTCACTTCTCACTTCTCACTTCTCACTAGCCTAAACCTCTATCTCTACCGCGCTCATTCAACCTTCCACATTGCGGGCAAGCGACAATGCTCTCTCCCCCTACATCCTTATAAAGATGCCCACATACATCACAGCATAAAATCTCCCTCTCCGCCCTGCGCTCCCGCTTTTTCATGGTCGATCTCCTACCCAACAACAAAAACCCCACCATTAGCATCGCCAGCGCCAACACCGAAATCGCCATATCCTCAAAACTAATTTCCAACATGTGCCTTCACCTCCACATTCACGCTCACTTCTCCTAATTCCACTCCAGCACCATCCTCTACAGCTTGATAACTTTGCATCCTTACCCAGTTCTCTAATTCCCTATCAAACTCACTCACCTCCCAGTTCACTGGCGTACAAGTCAGCACGCTTCCATCCTCACGTAAACTCAAGGCAAACCTCCGAGTCATCCCATACGCCTGCCGAGGAATTACCATATCAAAACTTAATAGCTCCTGAGGTATCCTCTCCTTAATCGACCCGACCCCCTGTAATTTCACATCCAGCTCCAACACCATCGGCTTCGCCTTAACAGAATCCACCATAGGCAATGCACCCAAATCAACCTCACCATCCACTATCAATCGGGGGCTCGTCACTCCACCCCCAGCCACCACTGGCATCTCCCTCCACGGACTACGTGGCACACTCACCTCCTGATAAACCCTCTCCAGAGCATCATCAACACGTAGCTGGTGCCCCTCATCAAACTGCGGGTCCCAACGACTAGGAAATGGCGAATGCTGATCAATCCAAAGCGCCATCTCAGGAGAAACATTTTCTAACAATAAAATTTTAGCAGCCTGCCGCGACTCAGGGCGCGCCGATGGTAAATCCAAGCTCACTACCCAAAACGCCATCCCAAACAATCCTAATGTCATTAGAAATGCCATCAACAAACCACCTCTATTCCCCCCAAGACTCCCACGCCAAGTAAACACTAAGCCCGCATCTCGATCCCGCTGAAGCTTCTTCTTATGAGAAAACAACATTAATCTTGCGCCAGTTTAGCCCCCCATAAGGTGCGATAACCCTCACGTAGCAACTCATAACAAACATCCATCCCATAACTCTGCGCTGTCTTATCCACCTTCAAAAGAACCGCAGCAGCACCTCCTGACTTCCAACCCTCAGCCCTCAACTTCACAGCATCCAGCAAGCCGTCTCGCTCCACCCGCTCCTTACCTACCCAAAACTGCGGATCAGCACCGCCGGTGATACTCACCACAATCGGATTCGACACCCGCTGCAGCCTGAAATTCGTCTCAGGCAGCTCCACCTCAGCACCCGCCTGCGGAGCCAAAGAACTCGTCAACAGAGGAAAAAGCATCACCAACGCCAATAAATCAATCAGCGCCAAACCGTGCAAAACACCAGGCTTCTCTGGCAATGTTAGCTCAAGCTTCATTAATAATTATCGATTCACGCTCTCAGAATCAGCCCGCTCACCACGAGCCTCCTTCGCCTTATCTCCAAACGAAACAATATCACTCGTCGCTTCCCGAGAATCACAAATCACATTCACCATCTCTATGCCCGCACGCTCGATACTGTGCACCATCCGCTTCACTCTCCCCAAAAAATACATGTAAAATAAATAACACGGAACCGCCACCATCAACCCCAGCGCGGTCGTTATCAAACACTCATGCACACCATCATTAATCATCTTGGCCGATGAAAACCCGGAGCGCTCCTGCATCCCACCAAAAGTCTCAATCAATCCCAACACCGTACCCAGCATTCCCACCAAAGGAGCAATCAAAGCCACCGCATAAAGCGCCCTCAAATTCTTCTCAATCCGAGGCACCTCCAGCTGCCCAGCCTCACGCGCAATATCACGCAAATCCGTCCTAGGTAAGTGATGACGCATCAGCGTCGCATGCGCCACTCGAGCCACCGGCCCCGGAGCCCGCGCAGCCTCGTGTAAGGCCTCTCCATATGCTTTCTTACGCACATGATTCGCCAAACCTAAAATCAAATTCCCTACATGAATCCGATTCCTCTGAAAAAATAAAATGCGCTCCAGCACCACAACCGTCGCCACAAAAGTAAGCGCCAGTAATACCCAGACCAGTGATCCACCTTGGTTAATCAATTCCCACATCGTCCACCTACAATACCCAAACCCCAACCAACTGCAAATCCAGAATACACCCAAAATAACAAAACAATCTCCCACCACAAACGAAACGCATACCCAGCCTATGGAGCAAGTGAAGCCAAACCATAGACACAAAATAAGAAGCCGCTAATTGACTGAGACCCACGACCACCAGCTATGCGATACAACTCGCCCATCCCCCACAGAGTAATACAAAGATGACTCAACATTTTTACAGAACACATTAAAATTCAAAACACCACGAAAACCACTACAAATTTCTCAACAATTTATATTGGCAAACAACCCCTCACTAATCTTAGATCAAACTGTTGTGCTCGTTTTCTGCAGCACCGTGTCAATGCCCAATGGTTTCTGCACTTAAACAGATCGACCAAGGGCGGTAGCGTCCCTTCCACCTACCATCTAACTTTAAAACCCATCCAAAGGACTCTTCACACCACTGCCGCCAACATTTTTTACAACATGCGTATAAATCTCCGTCGTAGTAATATTGTCATGCCCAAGCAGATCCTGAATCGTACGCAAATCCGTACCGCCTTCCAGTAAATGAGTTGCAAAACTGTGGCGTAACACATGCGTAGTCATCCGTTTATCAATACCCGCTGTAGCTGCTGCCTTTTTCATACATTTTGAATAACCAGCCTCATGCATATGGTGCCTCCGAGTAACCCCACTAATCGGATCACGAGTTTCACGAATTGCTGGAAAAATCCAAAACCATAACCAACTCTGGCCAGCCATAGGCATCTTACGCGCTAAAGCATCAGGCAAATGTACCCCCTCAGCATTTCGTTCCCTGTCAGCATTATAAACCAAGCGCGCCTCATCTAGCTGAGCCCTCAACCTCTCCACCAAATTATCAGGTAAAACCGTCACCCTATCTTTCCGCCCTTTACCCTGGCGAACCGTCACCGTTTTTCTCTCCAAATCAACATCCTTAACCCGTAACCCCAATAACTCTTTCAAGCGCAATCCAGCACCATACTGTAACTCAGCAGCCAATCGATATTTTCCTTCCATACGCGCAAATACCCTTTTCACCTCATCAACAGTCAACACCGTAGGAATATGCGAACTTCTCTTTCTAAAATGCACCCCCAGATCCACCTCATTCCAGCCAGCCACATCTTTAAATAAAAAAGCCAACGAATTTAGCCCCTGCTTCTGAGTAGAATAACTAACCTTTTCCTTCTCAACTAAACGAGTCAACCACTTACGAGCCATTACTGGATCAAGGACCCTCTTACGTTCACCCACCCATCCAGCGTACCTCCCAGCCCAATTAGCATAGCATTTAATCGTCCTAGGTGACAAACCTCGCCTCTTACCAGTACTAATCACTGCACGTCTCACCTTTTCCTCTAGGCTCTTAGGCACATATCCATACTCTTGCATGCAGAGCTCAAGCCAACGCTTATACCACCGCATCCCAGCAGCCCACTCATCCAGCTGCCATGTCTCCCTTGGCTTTTCCATCACCTCAGCTCTCCAAAAAGCTCTCGCACTCGCCACCGAACTCTCTAAATTATTTCCAAGCCTCCACCCCTCATACCATCGTAAAATAAATGCATACCCACGCTTATCCTTCGGATTCAAATCCCTCGACGCCTCCAAATCATCACACCACTCCCCATGCGCCTCCTTATACTTATCCTCTCTATCTACCGCCTCACTTAAATCAACACCCACCCGATTACCCCTTTTATCATTAAATGGAATATTACTCATGTGAACATATTAACACTAAGTGCAATTCCAACTCAACCCTTTACAAGGGTAAATTTAGAAAAATATCCAATCCACACACTAAAGATCAATCATTCCAAATAAACCGCTATCAATAAGCAAACAACTCTCCATGATATACCTACACACCCCTTACTCTCCCACAAAAAAACCCCCTATTTCAAACCAATCCACAGCATCTACTTAACCTTTCAAAACCATCAACAATCAGATATCCACAATCCTCCGCAAGTGATCTAATACTGTTGTACCAAATTATTCAGCTTCGAGGACTATTTACCTAACAAGCTATTCTCAGGTGTTTTGTTGGTTAGAATGTCTGGATGAACACTGACTTTTATGCTACCCTCTGAGTTTCTTCATCTGAAGAAGCCGACTTCTTCGAGTGAATACACTCAGAGTGTTAGGACACGCTCCGTGTTCTGCCACACTTTCTAGAACCAGCACCTCTATAATCTAGTCAGTTCGTTCACTGCTCAGCTCTGCTGGTTCTTCTTGTGCGATGCTTACAGGTCATCATCGCGTTAACGCCCATCCTCAGCGTCTTGAAACAAAGGCATTAAACGTTGCTCAAGGCACAGAATACAATACAGCCTAATGATTGGGATAACCTTGTACAACAAGACGCTGCACCCGATGGATGCCCCGTTGACATGCGAGCCTCATTATGCGCTTCTACCTTAAATCTAAACTCAATGCACGCCTTGGGCATCCACGGCTGTGCTTCACGTTAGGCTAAATAGCTCGCGCATTATTCATGAAGAAAGATCGAAATATCAATTTGCTTAAATCTATTGGGAATACGCTGGTAGTCATCGGTGGCAGCTTCGTTGTATTATTGGCGTTCCAGACATCCACTTTCTTTAAGACAACTAGTATACACCTCAAACAAAACCTTCCCCAAGGTGAGCTGATTTCAAGAGAGGTCGCAAACCTTGCTCTTTCTCAATTAGCTGAGCGATTACACGACTACACGCAGCTATACATTTACGCATCTCTCATGATCATTCTTGGCATCATTTTAGTTTCCAAATCAAACACTAGGGATCGGCTGGCCTAACAAGACGCTGCACCCAACCGCTTACCGCGGTTGAGTTCCGCTCCATTTCTGGTAATTCTACCTTCAACCCACAATCTCACACTGGCCTCCAACGGTCGCGGTTGGTGTGCTTTACGTTGTACCAAATTATTCAGCTTCGAGGACTATTTACCTAACAAGCTATTCTCAGGTGTTTTGTTGGTTAGAATGTCTGGATGAACACTGACTTTTATGCTACCCTCTGAGTTTCTTCATCTGAAGAAGCCGACTTCTTCGAGTGAATACACTCAGAGGTTAGGACACGCTCCGTGTTCTGCCACACTTTCTAGAACCAGCACCTCTATAATCTAGTCAGTTCGTTCACTGCTCAGCTCTGCTGGTTCTTCTTGTGCGATGCTTACAGGTCATCATCGCGTTAACGCCCATCCTCAGCGTCTTGAAACAAAGGCATTAAACGTTGCTCAAGGCACAGAATACAATACAGCCTAATGATTGGGATAACCTTGTACAACAAGACGCTGCACCCGATGGATGCCCCGTTGACATGCGAGCCTCATTATGCGCTTCTACCTTAAATCTAAACTCAATGCACGCCTTGGGCATCCACGGCTGTGCTTCACGTTATGCTAAATATCCCTCAGCCCGTTCTAATCTCTCTGATACCAGCTTTATCTGCTTTATTCGGAGGTCTGATTGTCGTTTTAAGTAATCTCGTCCTCCATAATCTTCAGATGAAGAAGGAACAGAAGAAGCTCTACAGAGAGAAACTTGAAGAGTTAGGACACCTAATAGGCGAATCTTTAGAATGGATTTCAGACTTATCATCAGTTCAAAATTTAATGGATCTAGCAGATTTAAGTATCTGCCCTGAGGTTCGTAAGGCTGTGGTAGTGTCTAATATTTACTTTCCGGAACTCTCTCGATCAGTTCACGAATACAATAACCAACTTATAGCTCTTCATAACTTCTACGTAGACACATTCATCGTTGATCGTGAAAGCCCAGCTGGCGCGGATGCTAGTCGTCATCCACAGCATGCAGAAATTCTCGGCAAAACTATGCAGCACCGACAAGCCGTAGACGACGAAATCTGCAAAGTAGCTGCAAAAATTGTCCGTGCATAACAAGACGCTGCACCCAACCACTCACCGTGGTTGAGTTCCGCTCTCCTTTCTGGTAATTCTCACTCTAAACCCATAGCGCAGTTCCTCGGCAGAGTTCGTGGTTGGTGTGCTTTGCGTTCTGTTAAATTGTGCGCTTCTTTCAGATTCGATCTCCATTCGTATAGCTATTCTGATCGCAGCATAGAAAACACCGCTCGTCGCTCATCTCAATTCTCCGTTGAAGCGTAATCACTCGTGAAGATCTCTTTTGGTCGGCTGCTAAACACGGTTTCTCATTCCCACGGTTTCAGATTTTAAAGCACTTTTTTGATTGTTCCGATTGGTTGAAGTTACCGATTTCAGTTTCGAACATTTCTGCCATTTGGCCTTCGAAATTTACAGATTTCTCGATCATTCCTCAAATTTGGTTTCACGGCATCATCACAATATTCAAAACTGCAACTTCCCTAAATTGCCTTACAGAACAAGACGCTGCACCCAACCACTCACCGCGGTTGAGTTGCGCTCTCCTTTAGGGTAATTCTAACTTTAAACCCAGAGCGCAGTTCCCACGTAAAGTTCGTGGTTGGTGTGCTTTACGTTCTACTAAAAATGAAAACCATACACGTATTATTCTTAGCACTATCGTCATTTCTATATGCCAAAGATCCTCTGGTCCTTGCAATTATGCCGATAGATCAACCACAGCAAATTAAGCACATTGAATTACCTCCTAAACAAAATAAGGAACTCCTCACTTTAGCTGCTGAATTTGGGATTTCCCGCATCCATCAAGAATGTAATTCACCTAAATACTATTTTGGAGCTGAACTTGATATGGGAAGCGCTCATGAATTAGAGATTCGTGTAGCTATCGAAAGCCTATCAGAGCTTCCTAAGCCAATATACATAGCTATTATGGGTAAGGACGCTAGTCCTCAGAAAGAAATTACACAAACAAAGAAGTTGCTGCCTATCGATCAGCTAGGAGAAATTGAATTAGAACTTAAAACACGTGTTCCTAATCAACGTAGACCGGCTAAATCAAAAATGAAAATCTCAGGTAAAGACATTTTTGAGAAACAGGTTGACGATAAATATCTGGTTTCTGAGGTCACAGATTATATCAAACTATGTACTACAAGAGATTTTAAACCTAATAGTCAGTTACCAGATGAAGACGCTGTAATAGAAGTTAACTTTAAAAACAAGAATGGTCGCATAGAGTTTAATTTCACAGAAACAGAAGTCGAAGATATACCTAGTTTCATATCATCGGTCTTCCCCAAACATCAATTCACACTCGAATAAATTGCCTCTGTAGAACAAGACGCTGCACCCAACCACTCACCGTGGTTGAGTTCCGCTCTCCTCTCTGATAATTCTCACTTTAAACCCACAGCGCAGTTCCACGGCAAAGTTCGTGGTTGGTGTGCTTTACGTTCGGCTAAATTGACATGCTCAAACTACTCCTAATCTTTTCACTGATTTCTTGCTCTCTCTATGCTCGTCCACAGAGCGGAACAACTACTGGAGAAGCTGTAGCTATCCGAAGTTTAGGCATTAAGCTAGCTCCACCTAAAGGAATGAAGATTATCCTTGCTGGTGAAACTGAAGCTGTGAACTACCATTTCCCATGGTTCCAAGGTGAAAGTGGCATAATCAACATTGCTACGATTCCTAACACTAAAGAAGACGAGGATCTCACTAAGGCATTCACTAATCACAGTTCTCAGATGAAAGGAGCTATAAAGTTCACTGGTTACACTAAAGCTATAGACCTACCATCTGGCATCCCTGCTATTGAGGCGCACTTCCTAGGTAAAGATGAGACTCGAATCAAACGACTCTACTTTAAGAACAGTTCAGGTTCTCCATGCTATATTCACCTGATTCCAACCAAGAGGGATTTGCAGCTCATTACATCTATCACCACTTCCCTATCCCTCATAAACTGACTCTGCCGAACAAGACGCTGCACCCAACCGCTTACCGCGGTTGAGTTCCGCTTCATTTCTGGTAATTCTACCTTCAACCCAAAATCTCACACTGCCCCCCAAAGTTCGCGGTTGGTGTGCTTTACGTTAGGCTAAATTTGACATGATCTCGTACTACATTCTACAACAGCTCCTTTCTGTTAATGAGATGCTTGCATCGACATTATTTTTGATATTTACGATCAGCGTCATGTTCAGAGTTCGATATGAATGTCGGAAGATAGATGAAAGTTTTCTCAGACATTTCCTGCTAATTCTATTCTTCCCATTTTTATTCTCATTATTTTGGTTCATCATTTGGCCTGGCTCACTAAGGCTAAAAATCAAAGGCACATCTATATCTGATACAGATGCTGCTAAAACCTACGACCGATACAAATCACTCAAAAACTGACTTGCCTAACAAGACGCTGCACCCAACCACTCACCGTGGTTGAGTTCCGCGTCTCTCTCTGATAATTCTCACATTAAACCCATAGCGCAGATCCTCGGCAGAGTTCGTGGTTGGTGTGCTTTACGTTCTGCTAAATTTGAGAAGTTTATGATAAATCGCTCATTTTCAGTACATCCAGATAATTCACTACACTTCGGTCAGCTACTTTTCCTTTCTCCAACCATTCATTTCTCGAAGACATTTTCTCTACATTCGCGAATCGCAGACTCACGTTTTCTAAATGCTCAGCTTTCCCTTAGTTCGTCTCAACACCTCGCTTGCTAAATGAGCGATGGTTTTTCAGAATCAGGCTCAGCATGTTGCTTTCTGGGTTCGAACATTCTCGGTTACTCCTCCAGCAAGTTACACGAAACATCACGGCTTTCATTCTTCACTGGTCACTCTATCATATCCGCAGGGATCGACTTGCAGAACAAGACGCTGCACCCAACCACTCACCGCGGTTGAGTTCCGCTCCCCTTTCTGGTAATTCTCACTTTAAACCCACAGCACAGTTTCACGGCAAAGTTCGTGGTTGGTGTGCTTTACGTTAGGCTAAATTAACCCAAACATGAAACAAAACTCAGATCCTCAAAACACCAATCAGGTGAAGACTCTTCATGAACTAAGAATGATCAGGCACATTTTATATGCCATTCTTTGCGCTATAGTTTTCACAATCTCGAATAATTTAGGGCTCGCTCTACTTGGTCTCTATCTTCTTCGGCTTGCTATAAAGAATATTGCCGAAAGCAACAAGCACCTCATCGAGAAGGAAGAGGAAGAAGACCAGTTAGAGACATGATACGGAGTCTAATATTCCAAAATTGACTTGCCTAACAAGACGCTGCACCCAACCGCTTACCGCGGTTGAGTTCCGCTCCATTTCTGGTAATTCTAGCTTCAACCCAAAACCTCACACTGGCCCACAATGGTCGCGGTTGGTGTGCTTTACGTTAGGCTAAAAATACACTACGTAATGAAAATCCCCCTCATCATACTAATATTTAGTCTTCCATGCCCATCATATGGTTCGAAGCAAATTGCTGACCCTTTGAAAATCAACGGAAAAACTATCTACGTTTTAGACTTCAAACTCAACGACGAACTAAAAAGTCAGGTAGACCACTATACACAAGGAGGTGGTTCTACAGCCAACAAGGATGGTTTCTATGCTGAATTCGAGGTTGTAGACAAAAAGCTCTATATAACAAAGCTTGAAGTTCTTGATACGAGAACTCGTGACCTCAAACTCATTTCAATTCCTCTAGGTGAAAAATCTAGGCTTTTTGCTTCATGGTTTTCAGGTGTTTTGAATAGAAGGTACGGGAGAGGACAAAACTTATACATGCCACCACTCGTCGATATTTATACCTTCAAAGATGGCGTTCTTAAATCGGTAACTACTAAACAAATCGGGAAATTTGAATCATCTCCTGTTAGACCACCTATTCCACCACAGCCCCACCCTTCTACCAAACAAAACTGACTTGCCTAACAAGACGCTGCACCCAACCACTCACCGTGGTTGAGTTCCGCTCACCTTTCTGGTAATTCTCACTTTGACCCCATAGCACAGTTCCTCGGCAGAGTTCGTGGTTGGTGTGCTTTACGTTAGGCTAAAACATATGTGCTCATCCAAAGACCAAGTTATAACTGAGTTCGAGCAGTTGGTTGCTAGAATTATAGACTCCGATGATGAAAACAGAAATCTGATCATTTCGCTATTACAGCAGAAGGATTTTCGTAGAGCATTTATAACTTGGGACAAGATCACTAGAGACAGAAAAATCATACTCTCAGATACAGATAAGAAGGTTGATGAAAACTTTTACTGGTCATTTCTCTATTGATTCTACCTGCCTCATTCATGTGCAACACCAGCACGGCTCACTCAAAATCGCCTTGCCTAACAAGACGCTGCACCCAACCACTCACAGTGGTTGAGTTCCGCTCTCTTCTCTGATAATTCTCACTTTAAACCCACAGCACAGTCTTCACGTAGAGTTCGTGGTTGGTGTGCTTTACGTTAGCTTAACTATGACACTCATAACATTTCCCTCACGCTTAAACTTACAAGGAGCCATAGATTTCGGCATTTATTTGTCGGAACTAGAGTCAAACCAATATTATCACTTTGATTTCAAAAATCTGAGATATATTGGCCCTACGGGCTTAGTCTACATATCATCGTGCATTGAAGATTTGTGTGCGAGATGTCCAGATCACGAGCCTTCCGCGGAAAATTTTGCGCATTTAACCTATGCTGCTCATATGGGATTTTTCAAGATCTTCGATCTTGATCACGGTAATGATCCAGGAGCAGCAAATGGAGCTAATCGTTATATCCCTATCACCATTTTAGATGCTAATGCTATTAGGAGAGAGTCCGCACAAACTGGCGACGCTATTGGCCAAATCGTCGAAGAAAAAAGTCAGCAAATCACAGCAGTCCTAACACAAGAAGTTGATGGTGATCTTCACGATACTTTGGCATATGCGATAAGAGAGATTCTGAGGAATGCTGTTGAACACAGTCATTCAGATTGTGTTAGATTTTGCGCTCAGCTCTACCCCAGAATGGATCGTGTTGAAGTTGTCATACTTGATAAAGGTAGAGGCATTCTTCCTTCATTCGCTATGAATCCATTTGTCGACCCCTCCACAGACAGAGAAGCGATCAATATTTCTCTTATGCCGGGTGTCTCAGGCACAGCCTTCAAAGGCAGTAAGATCAATACACGCACAGATGACTGGAAGAACTCTGGATACGGATTGTACATGACTAACAGGATCTGCCGAATGGGGGGAGACTTCTTTATTGGTAGTAATTCAGCAGGTGTTCTCCTAGAAGACGGTAAAAAGATTGATTACAGATTCCACCATCAAGGAACACTGTTGAGGCTCACAATCAAGCCTAGCCGTGTTGCAAACCTCAAATCACGTTTACTTGAGTTTTCTGAACAAGGCAAAGCTTCAGCTACAAGATTAAGAGGTACAGTATTACACCCTTCTACAGCGTCGCACATGTTGACCGTAGATTACCAAGATAGCTAGCCGACCCCATCTAAACTGCCTTAGCTAACAAGACGCTGCACCCAACCACTGACCGTGGTTGAGCGCAGCTCACTTAACTGGTAATTCAATCTCAATCACACAACGCACAACAGTTCTCGGCAAGGTCAGTGGCTGGTGTGCTTTACGTTAGGCTAAATCAAAAGCATGCAGAAGAAATCTCACATCTGGCTAAAAAGCGTTGGCCTATCTTTGACTGTCCCATTAATTACTGGATTGATTTGCTGCTACACAAACCTCTCATCACCTACTCTAACTGATATTTTCTGGATTCTTAGCTGGTGTACATGGCCTCTCTTATTAACACCAATTTTCGCTATAGCTAGCATACGCATAGGACAACACTTCAAGAAAACAGATGACCAAATATTTGGCTGCGTGATCATACTTAACCTCATAAGTATGGTGTTAGTTTACATACTCACGACAGCTATCTTCAGTATATGATTCACTCACCTGCCATCAAAATTCAACTAAACTGCCTCTGCCTAACAAGACGCTGCACCCAACCGCTTACCGCGGTTGAGTTCCGCTCCATTTCTGGTAATTCTATCTTTCATCCAAATTCTCACACTGGCCACCAACGGTCGCGGCTGGTGTGCTTTACGTTCGACTAAAATATACACCTCATGAACCTACCCTCGATAGCCCAAATACAGAGTATAGATAATATTTGTGACAATGACATTTTGCCAACTATAGTTAACACACTAATCGAGTGCTCACCTGGGGAAACATATGATCAACAACTAAAGAATGCTGCCGACTTACATCCATCTGTTCGCACACTTCAATGGTATGTGCTAGATACCTTCATTGGCATGTGGGAAAACGGAGGAATGCAACATGTTTTGCTATGTGAAGATGACGAAGTTGAACACAAGCAATGGGAACTAAAAAAAGTAATCGAATCTTGTAGAATATATGAATGCCATAAGATCGCTGATTTTATTCAACAGCTCCTTCCTAAATCAGAAGAGTGGTCTAGAGCTATAACTCAACTAAACCAAAGAGAAAATAAGGGCGAAGATATTGGGGAGCATCTTTTTGATGAAATCTGGTCACAAGTTGATGTTCTAGATTCCCCCTTCGAAGAGCTTCTAGAGACAGATAATGATATTTATGACGCTATGGCACGAGATGTTCAAAAGCATCCTGAATTATATCTGCCATCTATTTGATAGCTATTGAAACCTCTACCCCCAAAAACTGCCTCTGTCGAACAAGACGCTGCACCCAACCACTCACCGTGGTTGAGTTCCGCTCTCCTCTCTGGTAATTCTCACTTCAAACTCATAGCACAGTATTCACGTAACGTTCGTGGTTGGTGTGCTTTACGTTCTGCTAAATTGACACGTCTATGGAGAAAGCATTCCAGATAGTAAAAAAGAACGTTCTAGGTAGGTACTTTGTGGACGAATCCTGCATCTATTGTGAGCTATGTCTCGAAGCTGCTCCAAAGAACTTTGCTTATGATGAAACTAAAGGCGAAGCTTATGTCTGTTTACAACCAAGTAGTGACACTGAACATCGTCAGATGAAAGCAGCCATTGATGATTGTCCGATCCACTGCATACATGATTCTGTAACTCAACCCGATGATTTCCCATAAACATATCCAGCTTATCTCGATCTGCTCTTTAGCTCATGCCATGGCTCAGATACTTTCGAAGTTCTTCAGCAACAAACTGACTTTGCAGAACAAGACGCTGCACCCAACCGCTCACCGCGGTTGAGTTCCGCTTTCCTCTCTGATAATTCTTACTTTAAACCCATACAAAAGCTTTCTGGTCGAGTTCGCGGCTGGTGTGCTTTACGTTAGCTTAAATATGAAACATTTATACGTGATCCCAGCTTTGCTAATCACTTCAACCTGCTCTGTTTTTTCCGAAGAACAAGCACCGCCCTCAGTTGAAGTCATCGACCACAACTACATAGCAAAAGCTATTTGGAAGAGTATGGAACAATTTTCCTCGATTTGTATCTCTGTAAAAGACTCTGATAGCGCAACTATTGCTGCTGAAAATCTAGAGAAACTCAGTAAAGAGACCAAACTTACAGTCAATAAGTTGAGTCAAATGAAGACTCCATCAAATGAAGATAGAATCAGACTAACAAAAGAGATGAATAAAGATCCACATCCTTTGGACAAGATTTTTTCTGATGAGTTTGATCAACAGAAAGCAAAGCTTGATGATGAAGCAAAAAAGATCCTTGAAGAAGCTATGAACAAGTACATTGCAGAATTTGATGAACTTACACCATTGTTAGAGGCACACATGAATCCGGACGAAACTAACTGAGCTAACAAGACGCTGCACCCAACCGCTCACCGCGGTTGAGTTCCGCTTTCCTTTCTGATAATTCTCACTTCAAACCCATTCATAAGCTTTCTGGTCGAGTTCGCGGCTGGTGTGCTTTACGTTATACTAAATTGAAATGCTTAAGGTACTGCTTACATTTTTTCTAATTACTTTTACGTCTCTACAGGGGGAGGATCTCTGGATTAACGGTCGAATCACACCAGATCAGCCATTCAAAGCTAAGGTTATCGGCATACAGCCTGGTTGGGGTTGGGACACAATCATTCTCCAAGAAATTGATGGTGAAAAACGATACTGCCTAGCTACTTTCGGTAATCCAAATGGCACATACCAAATAATTGCCCCCAATAACTTTAAGAAGGATTCGTATATCGATAAAGGCGCAACATTCCTAGAACCATCAGTAGATGTCTCACGCTTTTCATGGTCCATGAGCATCTGGAAACACGGCAAAATATTCGGTGAAAAAGATACTGCGACCAAGCACTACAAGTAGTCACACCACTCACGCATCTCTTGAAATTGCCTTTGTATAACAAGACGCTGCACCCAACCACTGACCGCGGTTGCGCGCTGCTTTCCTCTCAGATTATTCAAACTTTAAAACCCATAGCACAGATTCACTGGTGGAAGTCAGTGGTTGGTGTGCTTTACGTTCTGCTAAATACAACCATCATCATGAAAAAAAGAATAAACAAACTTCGTTCCCTTTTTGGTAAATCCGAAAACAAAGAAGAAGCACCTCAAGAAACTTCAACACCAAAAGAAATCACGATCACTTTTGATGAAGAACTAAATAACATTTTCCATTCATTCTCTGGACTTTTCATTGGAGCTATTAGTGATGATTCAGACATTGCAGCTCCGACTGTGTTAGATAGACAGAAACTAGACTTCAGTAAAGACAGCCTCCAAGTCGTAGACCAATATCTATTACACGTTTTCTCCAACAGATCTGATTTTGCAGATAAAGAACTAGAAAACACCATATTATGGGGTGGAGCATACACAGGAGAAGTTATTAAGCGGAACACAGATGCAAACTTATTCTGGGAGTCGTACGAATCATACATGGAACGCAATCCTGAATATAAAGAAAAGATCCCTCATACTCTTACCACTAGAACTTTATTATCATCTGATAACGGTACAGCTATGACCATGCCTGTTAATAAGGTTTTGAGGTTTCTATCTGAAGGAGAAGAACATAGTCTTCGATATTACGCAGACAACCTATAAATTGCCTCTGCAGAACAAGACGCTGCACCCAACCACTCACCGCGGTTGAGTTCCGCTCTCCTTTCTGGTAATTCTCACTCTAAACCCATAGCGCAGTTCCTCGGCAGAGTTCGTGGTTGGTGTGCTTTACGTTCGCTTAAATGAAAAACACTAAACCTACATTATTTGATCCACAGAGATCACAAATAGTTAGCTTAGTTCTTCTACTTATTGCTCTTCTTGGTTTTTTAATATCTATATTTTTATCTCCTCCCAGAGAAGCGGACCTAACTAAAACCTCAGGAATCCCTACTAGAATAAAAAGAGTTGATTACAACAGTTCCTACAACACGAATAACCACGGCTTTACCCCGTCACAAGTACCTCGAAAAACACACTTCAATATAGGAGACATTACGCTCTCACTAAATGAAAAGCTCGCTAATTTCCCAGCATTAGACGCCGCTATACGTAAAGGTGAACCTATATCAGTAGGGATTTCTGCTAAGCCGATAGATATTTTCCACCTATTCAGTGGAGAAACACGCCTTTATACACTCGATACAAATGGAAATAAACTTCTCACTTACCAAGACAGTATTGACCTGCTCCTTCCTTCTTGGATCCTAGAGTTCATACTTTTCACAATCTCAGCAGTGGCATTATTATGGCATAGAAATTGTCGTAAAACTAACCTAGCGAACAAGACGCTGCACCCAACCGCTCACCGCGGTTGAGTTTCGCTTTCCTTTCTGATAATTCTCACTTTTAAACCCACACAAAAGCTTTCTGGTCGAGTTCGCGGCTGGTGTGCTTTACGTTCTGCTAAAAAAGCGAAGCTTTCACCTTGCATCATACTCAAGTGAACACTAAGTTGCATACATGGATATAGCTCAAATCGAATCTCAAGCACTGAAGCTATCTGAATCAGATCGCGCAGTTCTCGTTGATCATCTTCAAGCTAGCCTTAGCTCAAAGAAGATTTCTTATCTCGATGAGCATGTTACTGAAGCCAAAGATAGGCTTGCTGCATATAGATCTGGTAAGACGCGCTCATTTGACGGCGCCTCATTTGTAGCTTCACTTCGTAATAGCCTTTCCTAGTGGATAAATACCGCCTGATCGAATCAGCTGCTGTTGAGCTCGCTGAGGCCGTTGCGTTTTATGAAGACTATACTTCACGTCTCGGCACAACATTTCTAGATGAGTTCGATCGAGCTATTGACCTTATACTAGAGATGCCACAAGCCTGGAGTCCTGTTGATTTGGAGATTCGCAGGTTTCTTCTAAGACGCTTCCCCTATTCCATATTTTACAGTGTTGAAGATGATGAGATAGTAATTCTCTCTGTATTTCATCAGCACAGGAAGCCAAGGTCATGGCTCAAAGACTTCTGATTTATCATAGTCTCTCCTTTTAAACTGCCTTTGCAGAACAAGACGCTGCACCCAACCACTCACCGTGGTTGAGTTCCGCTCTCCTCTCTGATAATTCTCACTTTAAACCCTTAGCACAGTTTCTCGGCAAGGTTCGTGGTTGGTGTGCTTTACGTTCTGTTAAATTATGCGCTTCTTTCAGATTCGATCTCCATTCGTATAGCTATTCTGATCGCAGCATAGAAAACACCGCTCGTCGCTCATCTCAATTCTCCGTTGAAGCGTAATCACTTGTGAAGATCTCTTTTGGTCGGCTGCTAAACACGGTTTCTCATTCCCACGGTTTCAGATTTTAAAGCACTTTTTTGATTGTTCCTATTGGTTGAAGTTACCGATTTCAGTTTCGAACATTTCTGCCATTTGGCCTTCGAAATTTACAGATTTCTCGATCATTTCTCGAATTTGCTTTCACGGCATCATTACAATATTCAAAGCTGCAACTTCCCTAAATTGCCTTACAGAACAAGACGCTGCACCCAACCGCTCACCGCGGTTGAGTTCCGCGTCTCTCTCTGGTAATTCTCACTTTAAACCCATAGCGCAGTTTCCTCGTTTAGTTCGCGGTTGGTGTGCTTTACGTTCTGCTAAATTAACACGATCCTAATGAATTTCTTTGCATCCATTTTTGGAAAAAAGCTCAATGAAGTACCTCCAAATAGAGAGACCGAGCATAAGACTGTCCCTCCAACTATATTTCTTACCCAAGAGGAACATTTGAGCCATAAAGCCACAATCACAGCTACGGCGGCAAACTCAATACCAACCCTAAAAAGTCACGGTTATCACATAGGGGAATCTGTTGAACTAGAATACTTTTTTCTAACTAACACAGATTTACAAGCCCATGAATTATCTGAATCTTTGATAGCATTAGACTATGACAGTGAGTTTGGCATACTAGAAGGATCTGACCTCTTTTTAGTTAAAGGCAAGAGTACTCCAATAGAATTATCAGGCCCTAACCTTAGTTCGTGGGTAAGTGAGATGTGTGATTTAGGGTTCAGACATGATTGCAAGTTAGACAGCTTCTCCATCCCAGAAATTGCCTCTGCAGAACAAGACGCTGCACCCAACCACTCACCGTGATTGCGTGCGACTCTCCTCTCTGGTAATTCTCGCTTTAAATCCATAGCGCAGTTTCACGGCAGAGTTCGTGGTTGGTGTGCTTTACGTTAGACTAAATTGCGACGCCCTTTCTGAATTCTAAATTTCTACTTACTCTTTCTTTTTTACGATCGTTTGGCTTTCTCGACTTCCACGCTTTTTGTTTTCGATGATGCTCGTTGCCTCAAGAACTTCGCTCCATAAAATTCGAGATGATTTATTTAGATGTCGAAGTCGTTCGCTCATTTTATGCAGACGCACAAAGGTTACAGAGATTTCTCTACTTCACAGATTTCAGGCTTCGACTGTTGGAGTCTCACACTTTAATTAGCTCTCATGCAGTAACTTGAGCATAGATTCACAGACACTAATTTCGCAGCTTTTCATTCATTCCCCATCACTCAGATCTTACTTAATTGCCTTGTCTAACAAGACGCTGCACCCAACCGCTCACCGCGGTTGAGTTCCGCTTACATTTCTGATAATTCCTACTTTAAACCCACAGCACAGTTTCCACGTAAAGTTCGCGGTTGGTGTGCTTTACGTTAGCCTAAATAAAACCACATTTCACACATGATAGGAGCAGCAATAAGCGGTCTCATTCTATGGGCAATTATCCGCATATTTTTTAAACACGAAGGTGATGATGACATCTACAAGATCCTCTTCATTTGCTTGGGAGCTACGATTCTATCTCTGGTCGCACACTTTCTGATTGGTGATTGGGCTGCTCATATTGACATACCGATCATTATTCTTTGTCTGATCAAGTATTGCAGATTCTCTCTTAAAGCAGCCCTCAAAGTTGTTGGTATCTATCTTCTTCTCGTTGTGGTGATTCCTGTTGCTTACGATGAACTAACATCCGAGCCTTTAGGTGATACGATCGAGATGAGAACACCAGGTGGTCAAACCATCGAACTTAAGCTCAATGAACAATCCGACAGCTCTCAAAACTGACTTGGCTAACAAGACGCTGCACCCAACCACTCACCGTGGTTGAGTTCCGCTCTCCTCTCTGGTAATTCTCACTTCAAACTCATAGCACAGTATTCACGTAACGTTCGTGGTTGGTGTGCTTTACGTTCTGTTAAATTGTGCGCTTCTTGCAGATTCGATCTTCATTCGTAAAGCTATTCTGATCGCAGCATAGGAAACACCGCTCGTCGCTCATCTCTATTCTCCGTTGAAGCGTAATCACTCGTGAAGATCTCTTTTGGTTGGCTGTAAAAACACAGTCTCTAATTCCCCAGATTTTAGATTTCAAAGCACTTCTTTGATTGTTCCTGTTGGTTTAATTTGCCGATTTCAGTTTCGAACATTTCTGTCATTTGGCCTTCGAAATTTACAGAGTTCTCGATCATTTCTCGAATTTGCTTTCACGGCATCATCACAATATTCAAAGCTGCAACTTCCCTAAATTGCCTTACAGAACAAGACGCTGCACCCAACCGCTCACCGCGGTTGAGTTCCGCTAACATTTCTGATAATTCCTACTTTAAACCCACAGCACAGTTTCCTCGATTAGTTCGCGGTTGGTGTGCTTTACGTTCTGTTAAATTGTGCGCTTCTTTCAGATTCGATCTCCATTCGTATAGCTATTCTGATCGCAGCATAGGAAACACCGCTCGTCGCTCATCTCAATTCTCCGTTGAAGCGTAATCACTCGTGAAGATCTCTTTTGGTCGGCTGCTAAACACGGTTTCTCATTCCCACGGTTTCAGATTTTAAAGCACTTTTTTGATTGCTCCAATTGGTTGAAGTTACCGATTTCAGTTTCGAACATTTCTGCCATTTGGCCTTCAAAGATTACAGGTTTCTCGATCATTTCTCGAATTTGCTTTCACGGTATCATCACAATATTCAAAACTGCAACTTCCCTAAATTGCCTTACAGAACAAGACGCTGCACCCAACCGCTCACCGCGGTTGAGTTCCGCGTCTTTCTCTGGTAATTCAAACATTAAACCCATAGCGCAGTTCCTCGGCTAAGTTCGCGGTTGGTGTGCTTTACGTTCTGCTAAATTTGCGCAGTTTATGATAAATCGCTCATTTTCAGTACATCCGATGCCTTTATTACTCTTCGGTTAGATGCCTTCCCTTTCTTCAATCGTTCATTTATCGAGGACATCTTCTCTACATTCGCGAATCGCAGATGAGCGGTTTCTGAATTCTCAGATTTCACTCACTTCGTCTCAGCACGTCGCTTGCTAAATGAGCGCTGGTTTCCCAGAATCAGGCTCAGCCTGTTGCTTTCTGAGTGCGAACATTCTCGGTTACTCCTCCAGCAAGTTGCACGAAACATCACGGCTTTCATTCTTCACTGGTCACTCTATCATTTCCGCAGGGATCGCCTTGCAGAACAAGACGCTGCACCCAACCACTCACCGTGGTTGAGTTCCGCTCTCCTTTCTGATAATTCTCACTTTAAACTCATAGCACAGTTTCACGGCAAAGTTCGTGGTTGGTGTGCTTTACGTTCTCCTAAAATGACGAAACTCCATTTCATGTACAGAGAGTTTAAGGGCATCTCAATGCACCTAGACCAAGCGATCGAGAATGATGACATAAGATTGTTATTCGAGGATTCGTGGTTCTGGCTCCATTACAGGTTCTTCAATTGCCGTGATGCAGTATGCACTGAGAACTCTGCTACACTGAGATCTCATATCTATAATTTAGCATCGATGCTCTACCGGCACTTTAACACCCTTTCTGAAGAAGAACCAGAAGCTCAAGTAGAGCTTACGACTACTATCGAAGAACTTATTGCGATTGCTGAATACTCAGCTGAATTCCCTATATGCCTCTGGATATACGGAGATGCTGAATCGAAAGCGTTTATGAATGAGAAGCTTTCTGAACTACCTCCTATGGAACATATACAGTCGATCATAAATTTACCTCATATTAAGAGACTCGAATCTGAGGCTCTCGGTTATGCCAAAGCCGATGAAAAACTAGCTTTAAAGAGATTCAGAAAAGAGCAAGCTTCTTTCAATAAGCAGCGGAAAAACTCCCAAAGAACGAACTCATAAATTGTCTCTGGAGAACAAGACGCTGCACCCAACCGCTTACCGCAGTTGAGTTCCGCTTCATTTCTGGTAATTTCATCTTTCACCCAAAATCTCACACTGGCCTCCAACGGTCGCGGTTGGTGTGCTTTACGTTCGGCTAAATATTGACGTTCTAGGTAAATATTGTAGCTTTCTGGTATGAGCACAGTTGAAGCTATTGAAGAGGCTGTAGAACAGCTTGGAAAACACGATTTGGCAGCATTCCGTGAGTGGTTTCATACCTTTGAAGCCGCTGAATGGGACGCTCAAATTGAACGTGATCTTAGTAGTGGAAAATTAGATAGTTTAGCCGATGAGGCTATTGCAGAATTCCGTTCAGGAAAAACACGCCAGCTATAGTCTAGTGGATCATTACGCTACTAGTAAGTTCTGGAATGCATACGAAAAGCTTCCAGCTAAGGTTCAAAGTGTAGCCGATGAAAACTTCGAGTTATTGAAGAAAGATCCGTTCCACCCTTCATTGCATTTTAAGAAAGTCGGTCGCTTTTGGTCTGTCCGTGCAGGTATTAAGTATCGAGCACTAGGTGTCAGAGTTGATGGTTCCATGACTTGGTTCTGGATTGGCAGTCATGCAGATTACGACCGGTTAATCTCATAAATTGCCTTTGCCGAACAAGACGCTGCACCCAACCGCTCACCGCGGTTGAGTTCCGCGTCTTTCTCTGGTAATTCCAACTTTAAACCCATAGCGCACAAACCTCGTTCAGTTCGCGGTTGGTGTGCTTTACGTTCTGTTAAATTGTACGCTTCTTTCAGATTCGATCTCCATTCGTAAAGCAATTCTGATCGCAGCATAGGAAACACCACTCGTCGCTCATCTCAATTCTCCGTTGACGCGTAATCACTCGTGAAGATCTCTTTTGGTCGGCTGTGAAAACACAGTGTCTCATTCCCAAAGTTTTAGATTTTAAAGCACTTCTTTGATTGTTCCGGTTGATTGAAGTTACCAATTTCAGTTTCGAACATTTCTGCCATTTGGCCTTCGAAATTTACAGATTTCTCGATCATTTCTCGAATTTGATTTCACAGCATCATCACAACATTCATAGCTGCAACTTCCCTAAATTGCCTTACAGAACAAGACGCTGCACCCAACCGCTCACCGCGGTTGAGTTCCGCGTCTCTCTCTGATAATTCTCACTTTAAACTCACAGCACAGTTATCACGTAAAGTTCGTGGTTGGTGTGCTTTACGTTAGGCTAAATAAAACAGCTCAAATTTTGTAATGTAAGTTTTATCTTTGGGCGATCATTCTTACTTCATGAAGACTCCGCCACCTCTACCTCAGAACATAACTCAACCATCTGCAAAACCTATACAGCGTGCGGTTTTCAAGGAGGCTATGAAAATAAGATTAGGCAACGTCAACTTCGATTATGGTTTGATCGAAAAGTCACATGCAAAAGCTGAAGCTTGGATTAATCAAAATTCTCAGATTGAAATAGTTCAGATTCAAACATTCCACTCAAGCATCCATGGTATTACAGTCGTCTGGTATCGATAACAACAACGGTTTATGACCAAACAGGATTAAGAGATCGACTTGCCTAACAAGACGCTGCACCCAACCGCTCACCGCGGTTGAGTTCCGCTTTCCTCTCTGATAATTCAAACTTTAAACCCACACAAAAGCTTTCTGGTCGAGTTCGCGGCTGGTGTGCTTTACGTTATACTAAATATGAGCGACTTCGTAGATTCACTAGTTCACTTACTTTTGTGGATTACGACGGTTCAGATACTTTTCTTCGCCAGCTACTCCAGAATTGAGCCTATTACTGAAAACGTGGGGCTTATGATGGTGGTTATTCTCAGCGGTGTTTCACAGATTCTTTGGAATGCATTTTTGGCCGTCTCGTATTGGAATGGTGGTGAAAGAATATTTGATTGGAGTATGTCCCCCTGGATTCCTTCTGTTGGTGTATACCTTTCTACTACTTCTCTACTAATTATTGTTGGTTTAGCTATCAGTGTATTTCTCTCTGGATCCAAGTATTCATTACGTCAAAAGATCGTATTCCTTGTTAATTCTGTGGTTGTTACACTGGGTACACTATTTGTTGTTAGTATCCCTATGAGGCTTCAACAGTTCATCAACACGCTTGATCACACTCCATAAACTGCCTTTGTATAACAAGACGCTGCACCCAACCACTCACCGCGGTTGAGTTCCGCTCTCCTCTCCGATAATTCTCACTTTAAACACATAGCGTAGTTCCTCGGCAAAGTTCGTGGTTGGTGTGCTTTACGTTCTACTAAATTTGAGCTGTTTTTGCTAAATCACACACGTTTAGTACATTCAGCCCTTTTATTTCTGATTGTTGCGCGGTCCTTTAGATTTCACTCATTCTCTTGTCCTAAGACATTTTCTCTACATTCGCGAATTGCAGATAAGCGATTTCTGAATGCTCAGCTTTTCCTAAGTTCGTCTCAACACATTGCTAACTAAATGAACGATGATTTTTCAGAATCAGGCTTAACATGTTGCTTTCTGAGGTCGATCGTTTCAGATGAATCCTCCAGCACGATGAAACAGCTTTCCGTAACTCGCAGCACCTCACCACTCACCTTAAAATCGCCTTTGTAGAACAAGACGCTGCACCCAACCGCTCACCGCGGTTGAGTTCCGCTCCATTTCTGATAATTCCATCTTTCACCCAAAATCTCACACTGGCCCACAATAGTCGCGGTTGGTGTGCTTTACGTTCTACTAAATTTGAGCTGTTTTTGCTAAATCACACACGTTCAGTATATTCAGCTCTTTTATTTCTGATTGTTGCGCGGTCCTTTGGATTTCACTCATTCTCTTTTCCTAAGACATTTTCTCTACAGTCGCGAATTGCAGATAAGCGGTTTCTAAATGCTCAGCTTTTCCTAAGTTCGTCTCAACACATTGCTAACTAAATGAGCGATAATTTTTCAGAATCAGGCTCAGCTTGTTGCTTTCTGAGGTCGATCGTTTCAGATGAATCCTCCAGCACGATGAAACAGCTTTCCGTAACTCGCAGCACCTCTCCACTCACTCTAAATTGACTCTGTAGAACAAGACGCTGCACCCAACCACTCACCGTGGTTGAGTTCCGCTCTCCTCTCTGATAATTCTCACTTTAAACCCACAGCGCAGTTCCCACATAAAGTTCGTGGTTGGTGTGCTTTACGTTCTCCTAAAAATGAAACTCATCCACCCTATTTACCTAGACGTTCCGATGATGGTGTCTTTCGCAGCTGCTATTGAAGGTGGTATTGCATTCGATACAGAAGTCACCAAGACAGAAGATGCTAAGAAATCCTCAAAGTCTACCATCAAAGGGACGTTTGGACTCAGCTCATTATTCGAGTCACTATTTGATGCCAGTATCGAAGCCCAAGCTGATTCAAATAAAGAATCCGCATTGAACGAAACACGTAGAGAACAAAGAGCCCACACCGAATCATCAATAGCAATTCTGCTCTATGACGCGTTGACCAGAAACGAGGGCTCACTTGTTAAGCCAACATCAACATCTGATTTAAAGGACATTGAACATGGTTCTCTAGTTGAGCTTTCAGGACAGCTAAGTAAGAACGCCATTGATGCTATGATTGATGCGATTGACGCAATTATAAACATGAGCTCGATGGCTGGTAAGACCAGTCTCAATCAGACCAAGAAGGATGTTGGTGATATACGTAAAGCTTTACATGATGACCGTAGTAGAACCCCATTATCAAACGTGATTCTCAACTGCAGCACACCTGAAGACTTGACGGCTGTAGTCACCCTAAGGAGTGAGAATCTCCGAGATCTTACACTAAGTGAGCTTCACAATAATACAGTCAGAGTTATTGGGAAGATCACTAGATCTATAGATGCTGATCAAACGATGAGCCCTTTTGAGAATTACGGTCTCTCTATGATGGAGCCCTCTAACCTTTCAGAGATATTTCGTGACATAGAACAGTCCAATAACATGAATATGCAGTTTGGTGATGTCGAAGTTCAAGGGCCTGCTATTCAGATACTACCATTAATGGTATTCGTCTAAATTGGCTCTGGAGAACAAGACGCTGCACCCAACCACTCACCGTGGTTGAGTTCCGCTCTCCTCTCTGATAATTCTCACATTAAACCCACAGCGCAGTTTCCACGTAAAGTTCGTGGTTGGTGTGCTTTACGTTCTGCTAAATTTGAGAAGTTTATGATAAATCGCTCATTTTCAGTACATCCAGATAATTCACTACACTTCGGTCAGCTACTTTTCCTTTCTCCAACCATTCATTTCTCGAAGACATTTTCTCTACATTCGCGAATCGCAGACTCACGTTTTCTAAATGCTCAGCTTTCCCTTAGTTCGTCTCAACACCTCGCTTGCTAAATGAGCGATGGTTTTTCAGAATCAGGCTCAGCATGTTGCTTTCTGGGTTCGAACATTCTCGGTTACTCCTCCAGCAAGTTACACGAAACATCACGGCTTTCATTCTTCACTGGTCACTCTATCATATCCGCAGGGATCGACTTGCAGAACAAGACGCTGCACCCAACCACTCACCGCGGTTGAGTTCCGCTCCCCTTTCTGGTAATTCTCACTTTAAACCCACAGCACAGTTTCACGGCAAAGTTCGTGGTTGGTGTGCTTTACGTTCTGCTAAATTTGAGAAGGTTATGATAAATCACTCATTTCCAGTACATCCAGTACTTTTACTACACTTTGTTTAGCCGCCATTCTTTTTAACAACCATTCATCTCTCAAAGACACTTCATATGCATCAACTATTTATCACCACTCTTTTTGCCGCATTTTTCATAGGTGCAATCTTTCACTCTAAGCTTACAAATCTTACATTCTTCAGGTTAGGATTTTTTCTATTTCTCGCTCAACTTCTTATCACTAGCCAATTTGCTAATAAGATTTTCGGAAGCATCGGATTTCTATCACTTATCCAAACAGTTGCTTTAAGCGTTCTTCCAGCTTGCTGTATTTTCCTGCTCATTAGCTCCCTTCTGCCTTCAAAGAACTAAGAAATTGCCTTGCAGAACAAGACGCTGCACCCAACCACTCACCGTGGTTGAGTTCCGCTCCCCTATCTGATAATTCTCACCTTAAACCCACAGCTCAGTTCCCACGTAAAGTTCGTGGTTGGTGTGCTTTACGTTAGCCTAAATATGAGCGTTCCTATAACCCAAGAAATTAGACTCGGTCAGCTTCAGTTACTCATCGAATCCTTATGTGAACTTAATAAGATCCTTGCTCTAGATACTGACTGTCAGTGGACAGCACATTTTCGACGATCTCAACTGGAAGCTGAAAAACTACTATCAGATTTTACTCAGGACCACTTGAACGTACTTTCTACCAGAATTCGTTCCGTATATGGAGGCATGGGCAGTTTCTCTGATTACGTTCCGATTACTAAATCACAAGATGGCGGTTTTATGACCATCGCAGGCATGGAAAACCTAACTCTACATTCAGGACATGTGTATGATCAGGCTCTAGAACTCAAAGTCGTAGGCAGGCGCTAGAAATTGCCTCTGGCTAACAAGACGCTGCACCCAACCGCTCACCGCGGTTGAGTTCCGCTTCATTTCTGGTAATTCTATCTTTCACCCAAAATCTCACACTGGCCCACAACGATCGCGGTTGGTGTGCTTTACGTTAGGCTAAAATGAAGACATCTACAGCTAATGCTATAGTTAAAGGCATCATATGGATTTCATGGTGTTGGACGATACTAATTCAAGCATCCTCGATATTCTTCACATCCACCCCTCAAAGACATGAACATAGATGGTTCGTCAACGAACTCTCATGGTTCACTAGTCTACTAGTAACTCTACTCATTCTATACAGCATACGTTTTCAAGTGATCTGGCGTATGAAACATGCTGTGACACTATTACTAGTCTATTGGTTAGGACTATTTTTCTCTCAGAGTCTACTCCACTCTGGACTTTATAGCTTCGATACAGTGCAACACACATACTCCCTTTCATCCCTAATCTTCACTCTAATTTACTGTCCGTACTGGATTAACACTCCTCAGAAGACTGTCTTATTTAGACCATAACTATCATTCAGTAACTGTCACAGACTCCTCAAAAACTGACTTGCCTAACAAGACGCTGCACCCAACCGCTTACCGCGGTTGAGTTCCGCTCCATTTCTGGTAATTCTATCTTCCACTCAAAATCTCACACTGGCCACCAACGGTCGCGGTTGGTGTGCTTTACGTTAGCTTAAAAAATGAACACCTCCCACGAAAATATATATTACATAGACCCTTGGTTCATCGCACGCGAGTACGAGGCTCGTAAGAATCGTCCTATCCCATCACGAGTCACAAGATCCTCTCAAACCAATGGTGATGCATCAATAGGTTTGGCCAAAGTCTCAGTTGGGAATCAAGAATCTCTAGTATTCGAGCATTCTCCAGAGACCGCATTCTGGGAGATAAGCTCAGAGCTAAACGACATAGAAGATATTCAGATAGACCCTGATGCTGAGCTTCCCTCATTATTTTGGGTTTCAGGCACGTTTTCTCTTACTGGGCGTTCACATAAACATAACAGTAAGCTTACTGATGAGGTTTGGGTATACAGTATAAGCCAGGATGACAAATTTATCAGACTTCTCGCAGAAGATTCATTTTTCCGCTTCAATTTACACAGCCTAACAAAGCATCCACACACTTTGGGAAGTAATTTTAGACCCAAGGTCAGAGCTTTACTTAAGGGGTTTCGTACAGTTGGAGATGATAGGTTTTTATTAGCCACTCCACTCGTCATACTCGAAGAAAACTAGCTTAGCTAACAAGACGCTGCACCCAACCGCTCACCGCGGTTGAGTTTCGCTCCATTTCTGGTAATTCTACCTTTAACCCAAAATCTCGCACTGGCCCACAACGGTCGCGGCTGGTGTGCTTTACGTTCTACTAAAATGAAAACTCGATACAACCTCCTATCAATTTTCGCCATAGTGCTAACAACCTCACTTTCCTACGCTCATCCAGTTGCCGAAGACGATCAAGTCGTTAAACCGACTACGACTACCATGAATATAGATTTCCTAAAATATGGTAGTGTTGTGACTTCTAGATCTATTCAAGATACTAGCTCTGTAATTTGGAGTTACAACATTGATTCTTTTCGTGAGGCCGTTCCTAAGAATGAAACTCTGGAAGCAGCCTTGGAAAGCCTTACAAAGGCACCTGGCCCAAGTATATATATTCTGCTTATAGAGGATGATCTAGCAGAGGGAGTTGAGAAAATCACTCTAGATCGTGGATTGTCACGTATTTACATAGACTTACATCAGGTTTCTGGAGGTTTTCCTAATCTCACTACTGAAGAAGGCATGAAGATGTCTAAGTATAGTATTCTTACAGTGAACCCCACTAAATGGACTAACAAAGAAATTCAAAATGTTTGGGCTAGGCCAGCTCAAAAGACCAAATCATTGACTTTGTAGAACAAGACGCTGCACCCAACCGCTTACCGCGGTTGAGTTCCGCTCCATTCCTGGTAATTCTATCTTTCACCCAAAATCTCACACAGGCCTCCAACGGTCGCGGCTGGTGTGCTTTACGTTCTGTTAAATTGTGCGCTTCTTTCAGATTCAATCTCCATTCGTAAAGCTATTCTGATCGCAGCATAGAAAACACCGCTCGTCGCTCATCTCAATTCTCCGTTGACGCGTAATCACTCGTGAAGATCTCTTTTGGTCGGCTGCTAAACACAGTGTCTCATTCCCACGGTTTCAGATTTTAAAGCACTTTTTTGATTGTTCCGATTGGTTGAAGTTACCGATTTCAGTTTCGAACATTTCTGCCATTTGGCCTTCGCAATTTACAGATTTCTCGATCATTCCTCAAATTTGGTTTCACGACATCATCACAATATTCAAAGCTGCAACTTCCCTAAATTGCCTTACAGAACAAGACGCTGCACCCAACCGCTCACCGCGGTTGAGTTCCGCTTACATTTCTGATAATTTCTACTTTAAACCCACAGCATAGTTTCCTCGATTAGTTCGCGGTTGGTGTGCTTTACGTTCTACTAAATTTGAGCTGTCCTTGCAGAATCACACGCGCTCAGTTCATTCAGCTCATTTATTTCAGATTGTTTCGACATCATTCGTAATTCACTCATTCTCTCTTCCTAAGACATTTTCTCTACATTCGCGAATTGCGGACTCACGTTTTCTGAATGCTCAGATTACCCTAAGTTCGTCTCAGCATATTTCTCACTAAATGAGCCATGGTTTCTCAGAATGATGCTCAGACTGTTGCTTTCTAAATGAACGATGTTTTCTCTGAATCATTCTCGGCATGTTGCTTTCTCAGGCCGATCGTTTCAGGTGTAGCCTCCAGCACGGTGAAGCAGACTTTTCGTAACTCGCAGCACCTCACCACTCACTCTAAAATTGCCTTGGTAGAACAAGACGCTGCACCCAACCGCTCACCGCGGTTGAGTTCCGCGTCTTTCTCTGATAATTCAAACTTTAAAACCCATAGCGCAGTTCCTCGGCTAAGTTCGCGGTTGGTGTGCTTTACGTTCTGTTAAATTGTACGCTTCTTTCAGATTCGATCTTCATTCGTAAAGCAATTCTGATCGCAGCATAGGAAACACCACTCGTCGCTCATCTCAATTCTCCGTTGACGCGTAATCACTCGTGAAGATCTCTTTTGGTCAGCTGTGAAAACACAGTGTCTCATTCCCAAAGTTTTAGATTTTAAAGCACTTCTTTGATTGTTCCGGTTGATTGAAGTTACCAATTTCAGTTTCGAACATTTCTGCCATTTGGCCTTCGAAATTTACAGATTTCTCGATCATTTCTCGAATTTGATTTCACAGCATCATCACAACATTCATAGCTGCAACTTCCCTAAATTGCCTTACAGAACAAGACGCTGCACCCAACCGCTCACCGCGGTTGAGTTCCGCTTTCCTTTCTGATAATTCCTACTTTAAACCCACAGCACAGTTTCCTCGATTAGTTCGCGGTTGGTGTGCTTTACGTTCTACTAAATATGAAGCATCCTGCGATCTCAGCACTTTCCGCAATCACATTAGTTGGCTCACAGTTTTTGCCGACTAATCTAAGCGCTATGGAGGCGTCTGAAGAGACTACTTTATCACGATACTTTACACTAACATTCACTGGATTATCTCAAGATGAAGATGACCCAGAACTAAAAGTGGCACGAACCCAAGAAGCTCTGATATTCAGTCTCATACTTTACTACTATCATGCTGAGAAAAACGCAAAAATCAGCAATCAGTATAGAGATGCCATACGTAAAACTCTGTCTCACTATGGTTTAGATATTGAACAGCTCGCAAAGGTTTTGATTTCGGAAGTGGATGAAGATCAAGCTATCGCCATATCACACCTCAAAGCTCTTGGATTTGATGAGCAGACAGCACAATGTATCGTCAATGACATCCATAAGGATAAACTTACAGATTTCCTTCAATGGTTTCACGCCACTCCATAAATTGCCTCTGTAGAACAAGACGCTGCACCCAACCACTCACCGTGGTTGAGTTCCGCTCTCCTCTCTGATAATTCTCACTTTAAACTCATAGCACAGGTTCACGGCAAAGTTCGTGGTTGGTGTGCTTTACGTTAGACTAAATAACCCATGATTAAACGTGTCTCCAAAGGTGAAAGCCAACTCTATAAAACACTTCGATTGAAAGCTCTAAAAGACTCACCTTCAGCTTTTGGAGCAACTTATGAAGACGCGGTTCTTCGTAGTGATCAAAGTTGGCAGGATCAGAGCGACGCAGCTGCGGAAGGTTCAGACAAAGCCATCTTTCTCATTAACGAACCTAGTATTTCTGGTATGGCTGCCATCTATCGTGAAGAAGAAGGTTCTTCGATTGGTCAGCTTTTTCAGATGTGGGTTTCTCCAGAAGCTCGAGGTTCAAACACAGCTAAAGATATTCTCCAATATGCACTTAGTTGGGCAGAGGAGCACAGATACTCCAAGATCTTAGCGGAAGTCACCAAAGGCAACACTAGGGCTCTTAAGTTCTACAAAAAGTTCGGTTTTGTAGATTCACATCATTCATCGGATTCAGATACTCACGCGCTAGAAATTGCCCTTGTCTAACAAGACGCTGCACCCAACCACTCACCGTGGTTGAGTTCCGCGTCTCTCTCTGGTAATTCTCACTTTAAACCCACAGCACAGTTTCCACGTAAAGTTCGTGGTTGGTGTGCTTTACGTTCTACTAAATATGAAAACTTCACTCAAAGCCCTAACTATTTTAACACTCTCTAGCGCAACACTCTTTGCCACTGAGAAATCAGAAGCTCAAATCTTACATGAGGAGATTACTCGCCATGAAGTAATTTTAGACGCACTCAAGCACAAGTTAAACTCTCTTGAAGGATCAGAGACAGTTGCTCAAAAAGCCGAAATTAAGTTCATAGGGTCTGAGATTAAATATAACTCTAATGAGATTTCATTCGATGACCTTTCGAAGACTCTTCAAACATTAGACAGAGAAACACAAATCATTCTTCGTCCAGCACAAGGCTCTAAGAGTGATGACTTCAAGCCTACTTTAGATTTATGTAAGGAGTTGGGTTTCATCAATCTCAAGCTCGACATCATGAAGAAGAACTGGAGCCGATAAATTGCCTCTGTAGAACAAGACGCTGCACCCAACCGCTTACCGCGGTTGAGTTCCGCTCCATTTCTGGTAATTCTACCTTTAACTCAAAATCTCACACTGGCCTCCAACGGTCGCGGTTGGTGTGCTTTACGTTATACTAAATTTACCCATTCTATGAAAACCCTACTACTAGCTCTATTCGCAGCATCTATCGCATCTTCAGCCATCGCTGAAACTAATGAGAAACCGTCTCCAGTAACTGTCGTTATTGCAGGATCTGTAAACTCACCTGGTATTTATGAGATTCCTTCTTGGTCTACTCTGTTCGAAGCTCTAGCAGCAGCTGGCGGACGTTCATCTATCGCTGTAAAGTACGCTCTAATCGTTAGAGAAGAAGCTGACGGCACAGTCAAAACAATTAAGGTAAGCACCAAAGACATCCACGAAAACCTTAAGAGTCTCCCTCAACTAAAACATAAGGACAGAATCTTTATTCCAGAGTCGAAGATCTAGAAATTGCCTTTGTATAACAAGACGCTGCACCCAACCGCTTACCGCGGTTGAGTTCCGCTCCATTTCTGATGATTCGACCTTTCACTTAAAATCTCACACTGGCCTCCAACGGTCGCGGTTGGTGTGCTTTACGTTCTGTTAAATTGTGCGCTTCTTTCAGATTCGATCTCCATTCGTATAGCTATTCTGAGCACAGCATAGAAAACACCGCTCGTCGCTCATCTCAATTCTTCGTTGAAGCGTAATCACTCGTGAAGATCTCTTTTGATCAGCTGTGAAAACACAGTATCTAACTCCCCAGATTTTAGATTTCAAAGCACTTATTTGATTGTTCCTGTTGGTTGAATTTACCGATTTCAGTTTCGACCATTTCTGCCATTTGGCCTTCGAAATTTACAGATTTCTCGATCATTCCTCAAATTTGGTTCACGGCATCATCACAATATTCAAAGCTGCAACTTCCCTAAATTGCCTTACAGAACAAGACGCTGCACCCAACCACTCACCGTGGTTGAGTTCCGCTCCCCTCTCTGATAATTCTAACTTTCAACACATAGCGCAGTTCCTCGGCAGAGTTCGTGGTTGGTGTGCTTTACGTTCGACTAAATTACCATGCATACCTCATATCAAAGTGTTTTCAAAACTCCTGTCCGTCACCGCATTATTGAGAAACGCACCAAGATTTTAGAAGGATTTGTGCGCAATTTCTCCGCTAAGAAGTTGTTATCTGTAGAGTGTGCACCATTACGAACATCTGACAGAAAGCGCTGCTTTGTTAACGTTGAACGACATATAGAAAAGCATGGAGGATCGATGATATCTGGGTGGATATTTAATGAGTACGAGAACCGTTATATTGAAGGAGAAGCTCATGCCATCTGGATGGACAGATTCCAAAAGAAGAAGTTAGACATTACACCCCACGACCATCAGCCACGGCGTGTACTTTTCTTACCCGATCCTCATGTTGCTAAAAAGAGAGGATACACTCTATCTCCTAAGCATTTGCTTACTGATGACCCATATATCATTGGTATTGTGAAGTTTGAAGCTGAAATAGATCGTATATTTGAAGATCAGTTTGAGAGTTTTGGTAAACCTATGACTATTAATAGAGAACACATTGATCACGCCTTAGAGGTTTCTGGCATACCTGAAGAAGTTGGTCAGCACTTGCTTTCTGTGAGACAGACTGGCGAGATGAATATGTGGGATCACTACGGTAACTCGTAAGTTCATATTCCGAACACTTTTTAACACTATCTACAGCTATTTCGTATTACAGGTCTTCACATTAAACATGACGCTGTCAAACTGTCTCTGTCGAACAAGACGCTGCACCCAACCACTCACCGTGGTTGAGTTCCGCTTACATTTCTGATAATTCTCACTTTAAACCCACAAGCACAGTTTCACGGCAGAGTTCGTGGTTGGTGTGCTTTACGTTGTACCAAATTATTCAGCTTCGAGGACTATTTACCTAACAAGCTATTCTCAGGTGTTTTGTTGGTTAGAATGTCTGGATGAACACTGACTTTTATGCTACCCTCTGAGTTTCTTCATCTGAAGAAGCCGACTTCTTCGAGTGAATACACTCAGAGTGTTAGGACACGCTCCGTGTTCTGCCACACTTTCTAGAACCAGCACCTCTATAATCTAGTCAGTTCGTTCACTGCTCAGCTCTGCTGGTTCTTCTTGTGCGATGCTTACAGGTCATCATCGCGTTAACGCCCATCCTCAGCGTCTTGAAACAAAGGCATTAAACGTTGCTCAAGGCACAGAATACAATACAGCCTAATGATTGGGATAACCTTGTACAACAAGACGCTGCACCCGATGGATGCCCCGTTGACATGCGAGCCTCATTATGCGCTTCTACCTTAAATCTAAACTCAATGCACGCCTTGGGCATCCACGGCTGTGCTTCACGTTATCCTAAAATGAAAACACTAAAATACATCGTACTATTGACCGCATTCTCACTAACACTGAAAGCTGAGGAAGCTGTATCTGACTTACCTGATTTCACCCCCCTTAAAAGTCGAGCTGACTATCTATTAAAAGAGGATGACGGAACAATCTCATACAGAGGTAAATACACTATAGGAGATGGTGGAAAGGTTGTCAGATATGACATCTACAAAGAATCCAATAAGAAATTAGTGCAAACTGATATCCCCGTCTATGATGCCGACGGAAAGAACGTCATGGGTAAAACATATAATGCCGACGGTGAATTAAAAGTGCTGGTGATTATTATGAAGTCGGGAAGGACTGTTTATCTCACCCCAGAAGGAGAACTCTTAACACCAGATGAAGGAGCCAAATTAGTAGACCCGAGACACCGAGATTAACTTGGATAACAAGACGCTGCACCCAACCGCTCACCGCGGTTGAGTTCCGCTTACATTTCTGGTAATTCTCACTTTAAACCCACAGCACAGTTTTCTCGGTTAGTTCGCGGTTGGTGTGCTTTACGTTCTGCTAAATTTAACACCTCAACACTCATGGCTCGTATATCAGAAAAAAACGAACGCTTCAGAACCAAACAAGAAATCTGCAAAGATCTTTCCTATGTAATGCAAGATCCCAATCTTCACATCGGAACTAAATTAGCAGTCATAGACCAGATCTTTTGGGTTTGGTCCGAGTTTAACGGGAAACACAAAGGGTGTAGATTTTGGTCACAAGAAGCTCTTGATTCAGGGCTTGAGAACAAAGGACTCGTTCACGAACATATAGTACCACGAAAAATCGTGCGCGAACGTTTACGTAGTTTAGATGATAAGTCACCTGACAGTATTTATCAGCTCCTTGAACAGTTTTGTATTGGAGTAGTCGTCACGAAAGCTGAAGACTACAAACTCAACAGTCTAGGTCTCAGCTCTAAGATGCCTAGTAATTGGGATGGATCTGATCCTTGGGCTCGACACAAAGCTGCCGGAATCAAAGTCGTCGACACCCACTAAACTGCTTTTGCAGAACAAGACGCTGCACCCAACCGCTCGCCGCGGTTGAGTTCCGCGTCTCTGTCTGGTAATTCTCACTCTAAACCCATAGCACACATTCCTCATTCAGTTCGCGGTTGGTGTGCTTTACGTTCTGTTAAATTGTGCGCTTCTTTCAGATTCGATCTCCATTCGTATAGCCATTCTGATCGCAGCATAGAAAACACCGCTCGTCGCTCATCTCAATTCTCCGTTGAAGCGTAATCACTCGTGAAGATCTCTGTTGGACGGCTGCTAAACACGGTTTCTCATTCCCACGGTTTCAGATTTTAAAGCACTTTTTTGATTGTTCCGATTGATTGAAGTTACCGATTTCAGTTTCGAACATTTCTGCCATTTGGCCTTCGAAATTTACAGATTTCCCGATCATTTCTCGAATTTGCTTTCACGGCATCATCACAATATCCAAAGCTACAACTTCCCTAAATTGCCTTACAGAACAAGACGCTGCACCCAACCACTGACCGCGGTTGCGCGCTGCTTTCCTCTCAGATTATTCAAACTTTAAAACCCATAGCACAGATTCACTGATTGAAGTCAGTGGTTGGTGTGCTTTATGTTAGGCTAAATTACACATGTCTAAATCCCTAAAAGTTTTTCTCTGTATCGCAGCGTTCTCCCTCCTTTTGTTTTGTTGCTACACGTTATACAATTACTCAATTCTTTCATTAAGAGTTAAGTTTGCAGATGATCAGACACTCATTTTTGATGAAGCTGCGAACCAAGCGATGCAGGGTTCTCCACAAGAAGCTATAAAGTGCCTCGAATATGTGATTTCCTATTACCCTTCTGGGAGTAAACAAGAGCTTGGATCATCCCTAGATATTTTAGTGGAGCGAGCTAGAGCCAACACAATTAAGATTATCATCGATCATTTGAGGTCTGAAACTAAGTTAGATCTTGGTAACTCTCCTAAAGCATGGATCGATCATTACACTCGATAAACTGACTTGCCTAACAAGACGCTGCACCCAACCGCTTACCGCGGTTGAGTTCCGCCCCATTTCTGGTAATTCTACCTTTAACTCGAAATCTCACACTGGCCACCAACAGTCGCGGTTGGTGTGCTTTACGTTATCCTAAATATGAACAGAATCCCTCACCCTAGTGATCCGAAGTGGCTCAATGCTGTAAATAATCTCACACCTAGCTCAATCACAGAATTGGTCATTTATTTGCTTAAACTACAACGCAATGCTGCTCTTGATGCGGAAAGGTTTAGCGATGCTTCTATTGAGATCAATTCACACCTTATCGAGAACTACGCATTACTTGATACAGCTCTCGACCTGTTAGGAATTCCATCCGATAACACAGTACAGATGGCAGAAGAACACGGCTATCCCGATGGGTTATGCCATGACAACGTCTACTGTAGAGATTGGACCACAGATCTCTTTCACGCAATGATCATGAAACGAGAAGACTATCAGGGCTTCATCGCAGCAGCAACAAACCCTCAAGAATGGCTCCCGAATGGTTGGTCTTGTGATGACGACATGGAAGAACAAATCTACGGCGAACCCTAAAATCGACTTGGATAACAAGACGCTGCACCCAACCTCGTACCGCGGTTGAGTTCCGCTCTCCTTTCACTACATTCTAACTCTAAACAAAATCAGAAGCTTTCTGGCTGGGTACTCGGCTGGTGTGCTTTACGTTCTACTAAATTGGCTAGTTGCTGACTAAATCAGAAGATTATTGGAAATCAGCAGTTTCTATTCTCGGTCACACATCACACCATCTTCACACAGACGAACTAGAGAAGATCATTTCACTACATTCGCGAATCGCAGATCTCCGGTTTCTGATTTCAGTGCTTTTTCTGAGTTCGTCTCATCATTTTGCTTTTTGGGTTCGAACATTTTCGGTTTCTCCACCAGCACGATGAAACAGCTTTACGTAGGTCGCAGCACCTCACCACTCACTCTAAATTGACTTTGTAGAACAAGACGCTGCACCCAACCGCTCACCGCGGTTGAGTTCCGCTAACATTTCTGATAATTCCTACTTTAAATCCACAGCACAGTTTCCTCGGTTAGTTCGCGGTTGGTGTGCTTTACGTTCTGCTAAATTTGCGCAGTTTATGATAAATCGCTCATTTTCAGTACATCCGATGCCTTTATTACTCTTCGGTTAGATGCCTTCCCTTTCTTCAATCGTTCATTTATCGAGGACATCTTCTCTACATTCGCGAATCGCAGATGAGCGGTTTCTGAATTCTCAGATTTCACTCACTTCGTCTCAGCACGTCGCTTGCTAAATGAGCGCTGGTTTCCCAGAATCAGGCTCAGCCTGTTGCTTTCTGAGTGCGAACATTCTCGGTTACTCCTCCAGCAAGTTGCACGAAACATCACGGCTTTCATTCTTCACTGGTCACTCTATCATTTCCGCAGGGATCGCCTTGCAGAACAAGACGCTGCACCCAACCACTCACCGTGGTTGAGTTCCGCTCTCCTTTCTGATAATTCTCACTTTAAACTCATAGCACAGTTTCACGGCAAAGTTCGTGGTTGGTGTGCTTTACGTTCTGTTAAATTGTACGCTTCTTTCAGATTCGATCTCCATTCGTAAAACTATTCTGATCGCAGCATAGAAAACACCGCTCGTCGCTCATCTCAATTCTCCGTTGATGCGTAATCACTCGTGAAGATCTCTTTTGGTCGACTGCGAAAACACGGTTTCTCATTCCCACAGTTTCAGATTTCAAAGCACTTTTTTGATTGTTCCGGTTGATTGAAGTTACCGATTGCAGTTTCGAACATTTCTGCCATTTGGCCTTCGAAATTTACAGATTGCTCGATCATTTCTCGAATTTGGTTTCACGGCATCATCATAATATTCAAAGCTGCAACTTCCCTAAATTGCCTTACAGAACAAGACGCTGCACCCAACCACTCACCGCGGTTACGTTTTTTCGCCCTTTGCTTTATGTTTGTGCTTCATGCTCATTGCATAGGTTACTGGCTTAGTGAGTGGTTGGTGTGCTTTACGTTAGGCTAAATAGCTCGCGCATTATTCATGAAGAAAGATCGAAATATCAATTTGCTTAAATCTATTGGGAATACGCTGGTAGTCATCGGTGGCAGCTTCGTTGTATTATTGGCGTTCCAGACATCCACTTTCTTTAAGACAACTAGTATACACCTCAAACAAAACCTTCCCCAAGGTGAGCTGATTTCAAGAGAGGTCGCAAACCTTGCTCTTTCTCAATTAGCTGAGCGATTACACGACTACACGCAGCTATACATTTACGCATCTCTCATGATCATTCTTGGCATCATTTTAGTTTCCAAATCAAACACTAGGGATCGGCTGGCCTAACAAGACGCTGCACCCAACCGCTTACCGCGGTTGAGTTCCGCTCCATTTCTGGTAATTCTACCTTCAACCCACAATCTCACACTGGCCTCCAACGGTCGCGGTTGGTGTGCTTTACGTTATGCTAAAAATGAAATGGTTTACGAACATATCTCTGGTTGTCATGGCGTTATTTTTGACCACGTGTAAGCATTCAAGTGATTCCAGAAAGCTAGATATATCCGGAACATTATGGGATTCGGAACCATTCCAAAAACAAGGTATGAATTCAAAACTTATCCTTAAGTTCGACGATAAGGCATGCCATGTATTTCTTGAACACATTGACTTTTCTCAAGCTCATTGGCTCACATCACTGACATACAATATTGAAGGTCAGAATGTAACATTAATCGGTTATAATTCACTGGACATAATAGATCCTTCTCCTGGCACTAAGCCACAAAAAAGCACTTTCAGAACACAACTTTCCTCCGACAATTCTAGATTTACGATACATAATCTTGAAGTCTCCAGAGATCTCACATTCATCAAAAATTGACTTTGCATAACAAGACGCTGCACCCAACCACTCACCGCGGTTGAGTTCCGCTCTCCTCTCTGGTAATTCTCACTTTAAACCCACAGCACAGTTTCACGACAGAGTTCGTGGTTGGTGTGCTTTACGTTCGCTAAAAACCCCAAAAATAAACCCAAAATGAAACTACTAACCACAATTGTATCAACACTAATCCTAATTCTTCCTCTCCAAGCTAAGATGGCTTCTACTGTGGAGATTTCTAATATTCGTAAAATATCCCTAACAGAGAATGAGATCACGATCATTGGAGACGCTCTTTTTACATCCTTTATGGTTACCTCTAAGGAAAAGAAAAACTCTAATAGCACCATCATGGGAAAACCTGCTGCTCAATATACGGCTGATGGTCGATCGGTTAAATTTACGATCACACCGTACTCTTTGAAGCTTTCTGGCAACCTTACCGATGAAGAACAAGCAAACTGGAAAAAAGTGCGAAATGAATACACCAAATTTTGGCAAGAAAGTACTCAATTGGCTAAAGGACTCAAAAAAGGTGATTCAGTAACGATTTCTATACAAGGTGATTCAGTAAACTTCATGCAAGGAAGCTTAACCTCTGTAGAGGGCAGCGGTCATCTTCACCCTACACCATAAATTAACCTAGCGAACAAGACGCTGCACCCAACCGCTCACCGCGGTTGAGTGCAGCTTTCCTTTCTGATAATTCTCACTTTAAACCCATACAAAAGCTTTCTGGTCGAGTTCGCGGCTGGTGTGCTTTACGTTAGTCTAAATACATGTACCTCAGAAAAAACGACGCTAATACGTTACTAGACTCCCTCAAGAATGAGCTACTAGATGAAATCAGAGATGATTCAGAATTCTTACTTTCTCTTTTAGACGAAGATGATTGGTCATTTGTGATAAAGTCACACGCTCTAATCGAGGCTTCCCTCACAGAGCTTCTTGTTAAGCAGTTAGGTGATTCAAGGATTAAGAAAGTAATTGAGCTACTCCCTCTATCTGACAGTCGTGCAGGTAAGATCAAGCTAGCCAGAGATCTAGAGATTCTTGAGGATAAAGAGTATAATTACATAAGGAGGTACTCTGAACTCAGAAACCAACTAGTCCATAAGGTTGAGAACATAAATTTTACATTTGAGTCATACATCTCACAAATGAATAAAGACCAGAGAAAGAGCTGGTACAAACACGTCTGTTATTTTTGTGACTCACAGGAAGATTTTGAATCTTGGCGCAAAGTTGCAGAAGAAAAGCCAACTGTCGCATTGTTTATGGGGTTATTGCAGCTTGTTTCGAAGAACACTATGACTGGACATCAGAAACAAGGATCAAGTAACATTTCAACTCTATCAGATCAAACAATGCGAGAGCTCTTAGGTGAGGTTGATTAAGTGAGCTCATCTCACACGACCCACTTATCATGTAATCATAGGCACCTAGACCGCTTGGACTGGTCTTGACTAACAAGACGCTGCACCCAACCGCTTACCGCGGTTGAGTTCCGCTCCATTTCTGGTAATTCTATCTTTCACTCAAAAATCTCACACTGACCTTCCAACGGTCGCGGTTGGTGTGCTTTACGTTCTACTAAATAGGCTAGTGCATGCTAAATCACTCAGTGTAAGAACTATCAAAGATTTTTCTACAGCTCCCCTATCGCAAATTCTTCCGCTTCAAGATCTCGGTCCAGACTTCTCTAATCACAATCCTCTGCTTTCTAGGAACATGCCTCACATTTGCTTTGCAACCTCAGCTTCAATCCATCTAGATTCATTGAACTAGTATTTTCCTCCTTCTGACTTCTGCTTTCTCAGGCTGACCAAGAACGGCTACGATTCTAACTCCACAACCCATAAACAACCCAAAACCAAATCTGTAGAACAAGACGCTGCACCCAACCACTCACCGTGGTTGAGTTCCGCTCTCTTCTCTGATAATTCTCACTTTAAACCCACAGCACAGTCTTCACGTAGAGTTCGTGGTTGGTGTGCTTTACGTTCTACTAAATTTGAGCTGTTTTTGCTAAATCACACACGTTTAGTACATTCAGCCCTTTTATTTCTGATTGTTGCGCGGTCCTTTAGATTTCACTCATTCTCTTGTCCTAAGACATTTTCTCTACATTCGCGAATTGCAGATAAGCGATTTCTGAATGCTCAGCTTTTCCTAAGTTCGTCTCAACACATTGCTAACTAAATGAACGATGATTTTTCAGAATCAGGCTTAACATGTTGCTTTCTGAGGTCGATCGTTTCAGATGAATCCTCCAGCACGATGAAACAGCTTTCCGTAACTCGCAGCACCTCACCACTCACCTTAAAATCGCCTTTGTAGAACAAGACGCTGCACCCAACCGCTCACCGCGGTTGAGTTCCGCTCCATTTCTGATAATTCCATCTTTCACCCAAAATCTCACACTGGCCCACAATAGTCGCGGTTGGTGTGCTTTACGTTAGCCTAAAAACACAACCATATGAAATACCTAATACCCCTACTTCTTACGATTTCCGCAACTGCTACGGAAATGACAACTCAGGAAGTCACAGCATCAGACGTCGCTGTTATGCTTGAACTAACACCAGACAAGCTAGACATCCGTAAAACACAAATCACACTAAATCACCCACAAGTATGTGAACTAGAAATCACCTCTAGCACAGGTAACAAAAACATTTTAAAGCTTCCTGGAAAGCACTCTAAAGTCACTCTCATCCGCTACACAACTCAGAACAACAAAGAACTAAAACAGTGTGAGCTCAGACTAATCGGCACTGATAGCTCTGCTGTCTCTAGCTATTTTTTCTATGAGCGTAGTAAAGCTCCTTTTACTAGAGAGAAAGTTGTTGATGGAGTTTACACAATTACAGCTGGTGAGTCTGACAAACTTAAGAACATCGAATACGAAGTCCGACTACTCACAAATTGATTTTGGCTAACAAGACGCTGCACCCAACCGCTCACCGCGGTTGAGTTCCGCTAACATTTCTGATAATTCCTACTTTAAACCCACAGCACAGTTTCCTCGGTTAGTTCGCGGTTGGTGTGCTTTACGTTATACTAAATATGAGCGACTTCGTAGATTCACTAGTTCACTTACTTTTGTGGATTACGACGGTTCAGATACTTTTCTTCGCCAGCTACTCCAGAATTGAGCCTATTACTGAAAACGTGGGGCTTATGATGGTGGTTATTCTCAGCGGTGTTTCACAGATTCTTTGGAATGCATTTTTGGCCGTCTCGTATTGGAATGGTGGTGAAAGAATATTTGATTGGAGTATGTCCCCCTGGATTCCTTCTGTTGGTGTATACCTTTCTACTACTTCTCTACTAATTATTGTTGGTTTGGCTATCAGTGTATTTCTCTCTGGATCCAAGTATTCATTACGTCAAAAGATCGTATTCCTTGTTAATTCTGTGGTTGTTACACTGGGTACACTATTTATTGTTAGTATCCCTATGAGGCTTCAACAGTTCATCAACACGCTTGATCACACTCCATAAACTGCCTTTGTATAACAAGACGCTGCACCCAACCACTCACCGTGGTTGAGTTCCGCTCTCCTCTCCGATAATTCTCACTTTAAACACATAGCGTAGTTCCTCGGCAAAGTTCGTGGTTGGTGTGCTTTACGTTCTGCTAAATTTGAGAAGTTTATGATAAATCGCTCATTTTCAGTACATCCAGATAATTCACTACACTTCGGTCAGCTACTTTTCCTTTCTCCAACCATTCATTTCTCGAAGACATTTTCTCTACATTCGCGAATCGCAGACTCACGTTTTCTAAATGCTCAGCTTTCCCTTAGTTCGTCTCAACACCTCGCTTGCTAAATGAGCGATGGTTTTTCAGAATCAGGCTCAGCATGTTGCTTTCTGGGTTCGAACATTCTCGGTTACTCCTCCAGCAAGTTACACGAAACATCACGGCTTTCATTCTTCACTGGTCACTCTATCATATCCGCAGGGATCGACTTGCAGAACAAGACGCTGCACCCAACCACTCACCGCGGTTGAGTTCCGCTCCCCTTTCTGGTAATTCTCACTTTAAACCCACAGCACAGTTTCACGGCAAAGTTCGTGGTTGGTGTGCTTTACGTTCGGCTAAATTTGAGAAGTTTATGATAAATCGCTCATTTTCAGTACATCCAGATAATTCACTACACTTCGGTCAGCTACTTTTCCTTTCTCCAACCATTCATTTCTCGAAGACATTTTCTCTACATTCGCGAATCGCAGACTCACGTTTTCTAAATGCTCAGCTTTCCCTTAGTTCGTCTCAACACCTCGCTTGCTAAATGAGCGATGGTTTTTCAGAATCAGGCTCAGCATGTTGCTTTCTGAGTTCGAACATTCTCGGTTACTCCTCCAGCAAGTTACACGAAACATCACGGCTTTCATTCTTCACTGGTCACTCTATCATATCCGCAGGGATCGACTTGCAGAACAAGACGCTGCACCCAACCACTCACCGCGGTTGAGTTCCGCTCCCCTTTCTGGTAATTCTCACTTTAAACCCACAGCACAGTTTCACGGCAAAGTTCGTGGTTGGTGTGCTTTACGTTCGGCTAAATTTGAGAAGTTTATGATAAATCGCTCATTTTCAGTACATCCAGATAATTCACTACACTTCGGTCAGCTACTTTTCCTTTCTCCAACCATTCATTTCTCGAAGACATTTTCTCTACATTCGCGAATCGCAGACTCACGTTTTCTAAATGCTCAGCTTTCCCTTAGTTCGTCTCAACACCTCGCTTGCTAAATGAGCGATGGTTTTTCAGAATCAGGCTCAGCATGTTGCTTTCTGAGTTCGAACATTCTCGGTTACTCCTCCAGCAAGTTACACGAAACATCACGGCTTTCATTCTTCACTGGTCACTCTATCATATCCGCAGGGATCGACTTGCAGAACAAGACGCTGCACCCAACCACTCACCGCGGTTGAGTTCCGCTCCCCTTTCTGGTAATTCTCACTTTAAACCCACAGCACAGTTTCACGGCAAAGTTCGTGGTTGGTGTGCTTTACGTTCGGCTAAATTTGAGAAGTTTATGATAAATCGCTCATTTTCAGTACATCCAGATAATTCACTACACTTCGGTCAGCTACTTTTCCTTTCTCCAACCATTCATTTCTCGAAGACATTTTCTCTACATTCGCGAATCGCAGACTCACGTTTTCTAAATGCTCAGCTTTCCCTTAGTTCGTCTCAACACCTCGCTTGCTAAATGAGCGATGGTTTTTCAGAATCAGGCTCAGCATGTTGCTTTCTGAGTTCGAACATTCTCGGTTACTCCTCCAGCAAGTTACACGAAACATCACGGCTTTCATTCTTCACTGGTCACTCTATCATATCCGCAGGGATCGACTTGCAGAACAAGACGCTGCACCCAACCACTCACCGCGGTTGAGTTCCGCTCCCCTTTCTGGTAATTCTCACTTTAAACCCACAGCACAGTTTCACGGCAAAGTTCGTGGTTGGTGTGCTTTACGTTCGGCTAAATTAGCCATTTGCCTTCTAAGCCACTAAGCTTCAGAAAATCAACAGTCGTTAATTTCGGCGTCGATCATACATCAGCTTCGAGCTTCCAAACTACTCAGATCATTCTAGTACATTCGCGAATCGCGGTTCTGGATTCGGCGCTTTCAGATAGTTCGTCTCCATCCTTCGCAGATTTCCGTTTTCTAAATTACACGCTTTCTCATAGTTCGTCTCAGTGCTTCGCAGATCAGCGTTATAAGATTACGATGCTTCACATAGTTCGTCTCCAGATGATGAAACTCAAGTCGCAACACCAAACCACGAACTCAGCATTGACCTTGCCGAACAAGACGCTGCACCCAACCACTCACCGCGGTTGAGTTTCGCTCCCCTTTCTGGTAATTCTCACTTTAAACCCACAGCACAGTTTCCACGTAGAGTTCGTGGCTGGTGTGCTTTACGTTCTACTAAATGAAACTACTACAAAACCTTCTTATAGCCTCGGGACTAACAGCCGTAATCACATCTTGCGAGAAGCCTGAATCCCCTACTACAGCACATAACTGCTGTTCAACAGACGAAGCCCAATCTTGCTGCAAGGTTGATGCTAACGATCAATATTACTCTGAGAGCAAATATGGTGATTTTTCTGATAGTGAATACACCGAATGGATGAATTTCCCTGAAATACAGAAGTTCATGGACGATTTCGATCACTCAAAAAACTGGATTTACCGATCAGAAGGTCGCGATTTCAAAGGTTTATCCCAGTACAGGTACGCTATACGAAAAAAGCCAGATGATGTTGCTAGATATTGGGTTCGTAGTGGACGCAACGCTGACGACTTCAAAAGTCTCGGCATTAAATATATCCGTGATGGATTTGAGCTCGTCAGCTTACAGTTATTTAAAGATTCCTCAGGAACCACAAGACATCAATCCGTATGGTTCAAATACAAAATCGATTCTGTAGAACAAGACGCTGCACCCAATCCCCTCACCGTCGAGTAGCGAGCTATATTCAACATTCGAACATCAACCCAAAACTAAAGCACGCTGAGAGTTCGGTGATTGGTGTGCTTTACGTTAGCCTAAAAAGTAATGAGCAAAACATCTCTATGGAGGTTACTAATCCTATTGGCGATACTCTCTGTAGTCATCACTCTAAACATCGTGAAATATAGTTCTACACCAGACACGAAAACAGGCCTTTCGACTACAGGAGGCGATGTCTTTGATGTACTTGGCCTGACCCCGTAGAACTGTGCAGTTCATAAATGTAGATTTGGTGATATAACCAAATCGAAAAACATGAAAAGAAGCCGTTTTAGCGAAGAGCAAAAAGTCAGAATCCTGCAAGAATTGCGAGCTGGTAAGAGTCGTAAAGAAATCTGTGCCGAGCATAATGTGAGTCCTCAAACAATTTCCCTATGGAAGAGTAAATATGGGGATATGGATGTAAACGAGGCTCGAAAGCTTAAAGCCTTAGAAGAGGAAAATGCGCGGATGAAGCGCATCATAGCTGATCAGGCGATGCAGATCGACATACTCAAGGAAGTGAACTCAAAAAAGTGGTAAGTGTGGCAGCCAAGAAGACGGTGGTTCGCACACTAGTAGAGTCTGGGTTTGCGAAAGTAAGTGAAGTGTGTAGAGCGATAGGCTTACAGCGATCTAGCTTTTATTGGGTTAGTCAACGTAGCCCTGAGAGTATAGAGCTTGAGCGAGAGGTTCTGAGGCTCAGCAAGGATAACCCTCGTTATGGCTACAGGCGCATTACCGCTTTGATGCGCCGAGAAGGCCATAAAATCAACTCTAAGCGTGTACAGGCGATACGTCGCCGTCACGGCCTACAAGTACGCAAGAAGCAGCGCAAGAGTAGACGAGTAAATGAAAATGAACCCAAACGACTCCGCGCCAGTGCAAAAAATGAAGTCTGGAGCTGGGACTTTGTTTACGATCAAACAGAGCATGGGTCGAGCTTCCGCATTTTAAGCGTGTTAGATGAATACACTCGTCAATGTCATAGCTTGAATCCTCGTCATAGCTACCGAGCCGAAGACGTAATTGAAGTTCTAGAAGAGCTCATTGTTGAGCATGGGCCTCCTCGGTTCATTCGTAGTGATAATGGTCCAGAGTTTATAGCCTACAAAATTCGAGACTGGCTCAAAGAGCAAGGCATCCAAACACACTACATTACACTAGGTTCACCATGGGAGCAGTGCTACATCGAGAGCTTTCACGACAAGCTACGCGATGAGTTCCTGAATCGTGAAATCTTCTACTCTCTAGCAGAAGCTAAAATTTTGCTAGAAGGATGGCGAAAAGAGTATAACGATGAACGCATCCATAGCTCGTTGGCTTATCTCACACCCAATGAGTTCGCGCGCAGCGTACAGACTCCGTTACGGGCTACGCCCTCCACTCCGTCTGTACGCGAACTAATCCCTAACCTAATAAGAAACAACATCTTCACTGAATCTACAGTTTAGATCTGTCCAAAGCGCGGGGTCAGGCCATCTCAGGCTCCTTAATTAGTTGCGCAGGAACTACTCCTAGTGCCAAGGTTACAGATAAATTAGAACCAGTCCTACTAGTTACAAAAAAAGATACAGTAGATATTAAAATCACAACTGCATCTGACGTTGAATTGCTTAACTATGACAAGAATAGATTTACGGATAAACTTGAACACCAACTCAATAAGCAGAAATCCAAATACCCAACTAATAGAGACCCAAAATCCTTCAAGACAACCGTCCAGATCACTGAGTTCGATAAAGGTAACGCATTCGCTAGATCTATGTTAGCTGGATTAGGTCAAATCAAGATTAAATCAAAAGTAACCCATATGGATAACCTAGGGAACACTGGAGCATTCCTAGTAAATAAAACTTTTGCCTGGGGTGGCATGTATGGAGCGACTGTTAAGGTTGGCGATATTGAAGACAGCCTAATCAAATCAATTACAAACACACTAACTGGGTCCAATTAATCGACTTTGGAGAACAAGACGCTGCACCCAACCGCTCACCGCGGTTGAGTTCCGCTTTCCTTTCTGATAATTCAATCTTTAAACCCATAGCACACATTCCTCGTATAGTTCGCGGTTGGTGTGCTTTACGTTCGCTTAAATATGACAGCTTCTAGAAAAAAGAAGACATTTGTACTTTCAGCCATCCTACTGAGTATCCTGTTATGCCCCACCTTCTTTCTTTGGTTTAAGGCTGAAGATAGCCATCACTTCAATATAAAATACAATCTATGGAAACACGGGTTATCCCACTATGATCCAAATTACGTTGTGTTTTTGAACGTAGATGTCGACCTAAGATCAGACCTCCTTGGTATGACCTTTGACGAAGTTAGCACACTTTTTCCTGATCTAAGACTGGCCTGACCCCGCGCTTTGGACAGATCTAAACTGTAGATTCAGTGAAGATGTTGTTTCTTATTAGGTTAGGGATTAGTTCGCGTACAGACGGAGTGGAGGGCGTAGCCCGTAACGGAGTCTGTACGCTGCGCGCGAACTCATTGGGTGTGAGATAAGCCAACGAGCTATGGATGCGTTCATCGTTATACTCTTTTCGCCATCCTTCTAGCAAAATTTTAGCTTCTGCTAGAGAGTAGAAGATTTCACGATTCAGGAACTCATCGCGTAGCTTGTCGTGAAAGCTCTCGATGTAGCACTGCTCCCATGGTGAACCTAGTGTAATGTAGTGTGTTTGGATGCCTTGCTCTTTGAGCCAGTCTCGAATTTTGTAGGCTATAAACTCTGGACCATTATCACTACGAATGAACCGAGGAGGCCCATGCTCAACAATGAGCTCTTCTAGAACTTCAATTACGTCTTCGGCTCGGTAGCTATGACGAGGATTCAAGCTATGACATTGACGAGTGTATTCATCTAACACGCTTAAAATGCGGAAGCTCGACCCATGCTCTGTTTGATCGTAAACAAAGTCCCAGCTCCAGACTTCATTTTTTGCACTGGCGCGGAGTCGTTTGGGTTCATTTTCATTTACTCGTCTACTCTTGCGCTGCTTCTTGCGTACTTGTAGGCCGTGACGGCGACGTATCGCCTGTACACGCTTAGAGTTGATTTTATGGCCTTCTCGGCGCATCAAAGCGGTAATGCGCCTGTAGCCATAACGAGGGTTATCCTTGCTGAGCCTCAGAACCTCTCGCTCAAGCTCTATACTCTCAGGGCTACGTTGACTAACCCAATAAAAGCTAGATCGCTGTAAGCCTATCGCTCTACACACTTCACTTACTTTCGCAAACCCAGACTCTACTAGTGTGCGAACCACCGTCTTCTTGGCTGCCACACTTACCACTTTTTTGAGTTCACTTCCTTGAGTATGTCGATCTGCATCGCCTGATCAGCTATGATGCGCTTCATCCGCGCATTTTCCTCTTCTAAGGCTTTAAGCTTTCGAGCCTCGTTTACATCCATATCCCCATATTTACTCTTCCATAGGGAAATTGTTTGAGGACTCACATTATGCTCGGCACAGATTTCTTTACGACTCTTACCAGCTCGCAATTCTTGCAGGATTCTGACTTTTTGCTCTTCGCTAAAACGGCTTCTTTTCATGTTTTTCGATTTGGTTATATCACCAAATCTACATTTATGAACTGCACAGTTCTACGGGGTCAGGCCAAGACCTTATGAAGAGTCCAATGATGCTCAGCAAATGTACAGAGACTACTTGAAGTCAGACACCTCAGAACTCTATTGGATAGGAAACTCTAACTGGTATATCCAATTCAAAGATGGTGTAGTCTCTTCCATTGAATTAACTAAAGGCTAATCCATCCTCATCACTCAAAAACTGCCTTAGCGAACAAGACGCTGCACCCAACCACTCACCGTGGTTGAGTTCCGCTTTCCTCTCTGCTAATTCTAACTTTAAACCCACAGCGCAGTTTCCACGTAAAGTTCGTGGTTGGTGTGCTTTACGTTCTGCTAAATTTGCGCAGTTTATGATAAATCGCTCATTTTCAGTACATCCGATGCTTTTATTACTCTTCGGTTAGATGTCTTCTCTTTCTTCGATCATTCATTTCTCGAAGACATCTTCTCTACATTCGCGAATCGCAGACTCACGTTTTCTGAATTCTCAGATTTCACTCACTTCGTCTCAGCACGTCGCTTGCTAAATGAGCGATGGTTTCTCAGAATCAGGCTCAGCCTGTTGCTTTCTGAGTTCGAACATTCTCGGTTACTCCTCCAGCAAGTTACACGAAACATCACGGCTTTCATTCTTCACTGGTCACTCTATCATTTCCGCAGGGATCGCCTTGCAGAACAAGACGCTGCACCCAACCACTCACCGCGGTTGAGTTCCGCTCTCCTTTCTGGTAATTCTTACTTTAAACCCATAGCACAGTTCCTCGGCAAAGTTCGTGGTTGGTGTGCTTTACGTTCTGTTAAATTATGCGCTTCTTTCAGATTCGATCTCCATTCGTATAGCTATTCTGATCGCAGCATAGAAAACACCGCTCGTCGCTCATCTCAATTCTCCGTTGAAGCGTAATCACTTGTGAAGATCTCTTTTGGTCGGCTGCTAAACACGGTTTCTCATTCCCACGGTTTCAGATTTTAAAGCACTTTTTTGATTGTTCCTATTGGTTGAAGTTACCGATTTCAGTTTCGAACATTTCTGCCATTTGGCCTTCGAAATTTACAGATTTCTCGATCATTTCTCGAATTTGCTTTCACGGCATCATTACAATATTCAAAGCTGCAACTTCCCTAAATTGCCTTACAGAACAAGACGCTGCACCCAACCGCTCACCGCGGTTGAGTTCCGCGTCTCTCTCTGGTAATTCTCACTTTAAACCCATAGCGCAGTTTCCTCGTTTAGTTCGCGGTTGGTGTGCTTTACGTTATGCTAAAAAAAACGACACTCCTACTCTGGGCATCATACTCATTTCTTTTTGCTAATGACAAGTCACTTCCTGACTTCTCCAAAGCATTACCCAATGACACCTTTGAAGCTAAATCTGGCGGGAAGATCGTCACTAATTACCACTATCATACAAATAAAACACTGGATAAACTCATTACAGATCTAACAAAGTTTCTTGGTGATGGGTGGCCACTCGAGAACGCAGCTATTGAGCAAGTCGAACAACAGAAGATCATAAATAACAACCCAGACATTAATCATATTATTGCCTTTTCTCATCCAGATCTTCCTGACTTTACCATTGGGGCGACAATCTTCACTAACTCTGACAAAGTAGAACTTCACGGATCAGTACATGAGAGCCTTGTCACGATCGTTGTTGTCGACATGAAAGCTCATGAAAAATCGATGCGCACCGAATAAAACTGCCTTTGCATAACAAGACGCTGCACCCAACCGCTCACCGCGGTTGAGTTCCGCTTTCCTTTCTGATAATTCACACTTTAAACCCACAGCACAGGTTCCTCGGTTAGTTCGCGGTTGGTGTGCTTTACGTTCTGCTAAATATGAAACGTTTCCTCATACTACTATGCATTCTCTCTATCGTAGGGTGTGGTACATGGCTCAAACCCACTTACAAATATGAAGACTTCTCTATCATCAAAGCCTACCAAAAAGACGACACTAATCTCTACATAGAAGTATTCACAGGAGACAGCGCTACATGGCTATCAGATGCCAAAGTTTCAGAAAAAGACGACATCATCGAGATTTGCCTGCACTACACTTTAAGTGAGCCCGATACAAATTTCATAACTAACTCAAATGGTAATTCTGTTGGTCTAATCTACAGCACAAAACATCTATCTAAAAAACAAATACTCTATGTGGATGAAGCGGGTAAACAGGAACTATTTCTTCACAAGTGGAACGAAGATCTAATGAAGCTATACGTAAGCAGTCCCATCAACGATCCGTTAAAAAATTGACTCTGCAGAACAAGACGCTGCACCCAACCACTCACCGCGGTTGAGTTCCGCTCACCTTTCTGATAATTCTCACTTTAAACCCACAGCACAGTTTCCACGTAAAGTTCGTGGTTGGTGTGCTTCACGTTCTGCTAAATTTGCGCAGTTTATGATAAATCGCTCATTTTCAGAACATCCAGAGAATTTACTACACTTCAGTCAGCTACTTTCCCTTTCTCAGATCGTTCAGTTCTCGAAGACATTTTCTCTACATTCGCGAATCGCAGACTCACGTTTTATGAATGCTCAGATTTCACTCACTTCGTCTCAGCACGTCGCTTGCTAAATGAACGATGGTTTCTCAAAATCAGGCTCAGCATGTTGCTTTCTGAGTTCGAACATTCTCGGTTACTCCTCCAGCAGGTTGCACGAAACATCACGACTTTCCTTCTTCACTGGTCACTCTATCATTTCCGCAGGGATCGCCTTGCAGAACAAGACGCTGCACCCAACCGCTCACCGCGGTTGAGTTCCGCTTTCCTTTCTGATAATTCTCACTTTAAACCCATAGCACACATTCCTCGTATAGTTCGCGGTTGGTGTGCTTTACGTTCTCCTAAATGAAACCTGCATTAATTATTCACCTCAAACTAACACATCGAAATGAGTCCCGTTGAAGAGTGGTTTTTTTTACATTATCTAGGTATTGGTCTCCTGATTGCTTCATATCCAATAAGTAAATTTATGCACATACTCTTTCATTGGGCTAGAAGGTTAGGAAAAGTCGAATTTATTGGCACCAGTAAAGCCACTGACATCACTGTCCGCCACTTTGTGTTGGCTACCATTCTCGGTGGGATTACTTGGTTCATTACTGCTGAAGTCGTAAACCACAAAAAAAGAAACGGAGAACACCTAGAAGACTCCAATAGTTCGCCATCTTCGTCTCAAGCAAACTTCTGACTTCTAGCGTAAATAAAATTGCAGAACAAGACGCTGCACCCAACCACTCACCGCGGTTGAGTTCCGCTCTCCTTTCTGGTAATTCTTACTTTAAACCCACAGCACAGTTTCCACGTAAAGTTCGTGGTTGGTGTGCTTTACGTTCTACCAAATTAAAGATGACTATAGACATAAATAACTTACTATCTGGATTCATTGGCGCCGTTATCGCTCTACTTGGCGCTTTTGGAGTTGCGTGGTACCAGCAATACAAGACCGCGAAAGAAAATGAGAAGCAGAGGAAGCACGAGATGAATCTTTTCGCTGCTCAGAAAGCTCACGATAAGGATATGCAACGCCGCGAGAATAATATCCGGAATACTGGAATGGCTTCGCGGCGCGAGGTTGGGGGCGGCTAATAAATAGCAACATCCGAATAAGGATGAATGTAGTGAGGAAACCCACAATAAATGGCTGCCATCTAAACCACTCCATAAAATCACCTTGCAGAACAAGACGCTGCACCCAACCACTCACCGCTGTTACGTTTCCAATTAGTTTCATATAATTTCTTTCTATTTACGCGCACCACACATTCACAGGTTGAGTGAGTGGTTGGTGTGCTTTGCGTTAGGCTAAATATACACGCTCACTCCCACATGAACGACGAATACATACCGCTACTTAAATGGCGAATTCTCATTCTAGAGATATTCTTACTAGTAGCATTATCTTTCTTCTTAGCGTTTATGATGTTCTCCATACTGCCTGTATCCACAGCTCTCATCGTATCCATAATAAACCTCTCATCCTTTTGGTATTTCCGATATTCACTCACAGGCTCTCAACACATCACAAGAGTACTTTCTCTCTGGGTTGGTCTAACTGTAATCTCACTCGTACTTATTTCGACAGTTGGTAGATCTCCATTTAGGTGGCTTCTCGACTGGAACTAGCGCTATGAAATTGACTTGCCTAACAAGACGCTGCACCCAACCGCTTACCGCGGTTGAGTTCCGCTCCATTTTTGATACTTCTATCTTTAACCCAAAATCTCACACTGGCCTCCAACGGTCGCGGTTGGTGTGCTTTACGTTCTGTTAAATTGTGCGCTTCTTTCAGATTCGATCTCCATTCGTATAGCTATTCTGATCGCAGCATAGAAAACACCGCTCATCGCTCATCTCAATTCTCAGTTGAAGCGTAATCACTCGTGAAGATCTCTTTTGGTTGGCTGTGAAAACACAGTGTCTAATTCCCCAGATTTTAGATTTCAAAGCACTTATTTGATTGTTCCTGTTGGTTGAAGTTACCGATTTCAGTTTCGAACATTTCTGCCATTTGGCCTTCGAAGTTTACAGAGTTCTCGATCATTTCTCGAATTTGGTTTCACGACATCATCACAATATTCAAAGCTGCAACTTCCCTAAATTGCCTTACAGAACAAGACGCTGCACCCAACCGCTCACCGCGGTTGAGTTCCGCTTTCCTTTCTGGTAATTCTCACTTTAAACCCACAGCACAGTTTCCTCGTTTAGTTCGCGGTTGGTGTGCTTTACGTTATGCTAAATAAATCAGATCCACCCCGTATCATATTTGGTCAACCTTCACATGGTTGGATGACCATTACTGTGGATGAATTTAGATTCGATGCATCAGATGTTCCTTGTGATTCGCTTTACGGATTATGCAAAGCTCTAAATTCCATACTATCAGGATCTATAGATGCTTCTGTAGACTGGTCTTTAGAGCCTAATTATCTGGTATGGAAATTCACTAATAACACATCAAATTGTACTCTAATTATCACGGATCACAATGACACATTACTAGCTTCATTGGATGCCCCTACAGATAAATTGATTCGGTCAATCATAGAGGCTATCATTACTATCAAACCCTTCTTTGATCTCGATCAAGACCAGATAAATTGGTCATGGGATTATCCTTCTGATGCAATCCTTAACCTAAAAAATCGCCTTGCATAACAAGACGCTGCACCCAACCGCTTACCGCGGTTGAGTTCCGCTCCATTTCTGATAATTCCACCTTTCACCCAAAATCTCACACTGGCCCACAACGGTCGCGGTTGGTGTGCTTTACGTTCTGCTAAAAATTCAGTTTTTAGATCTGATAGACATTATTTCTGATTACGCTGTTTTTTGATTATTCCCCTAAATCCAGAGACATTATCTCAGTTTCTATGCCTGGAACAGAAACATCACTCTTTCTCGCTGACTGCTGTGGATAAGCGTATTGGAGTAGTTATTCATCCTCTTTGGATTATGCTGATTCACACTACACGACAAAAAATCACAACTGCTTGTTAGATAAAACCTTGACTACAAGTGCCATGCCGCAAAATAGGCATGTCTTTACACATTTCTATACTAACAACTCTGAGACAGCAGGTTGGAGGGAATCTTTCACGTCTCAAGTGTCTCGCTGACATTATTTTTGCGATCACAAAGTCTCGATCTGTCAATTTGGTGAAGCTGGCCACGGATAGCCAAATGGAGTGCTCACAAAGTAGTCGTTACCGTCGGTTCCAAAGGTTCTTTGCCACATGGGAACTGCCCATGCTCGCTATCACGCAACTCATTTTGGGAAAAATCCCTAAACCTAAGGATGGCTATATTTTGAGTATTGATCGAACCAATTGGCAGTTCGGTAAAACTCACATCAACATCCTAACTATCGGAGTGATTGTGGGAAAAATAGCTGTTCCTCTCGTTTGGCAAACCTTACCACAGACTTCCAAACGAGGGAACTCCAACACAAAGCTACGCATTGGGCTAATGAGTAAACTTCTCGAAGTTCTGCCTGCCAAGGACATTTACTTCATTGCTATGGATCGCGAATTCCACGGGAAGAGGTGGCTTGCTTGGTTAGACAAGAAGGAAGTTACTTTTGTGTTGCGAATCAAAGCAAATACCATTGTTGGTGATCTACTCGCTATGGAGTGTAAACGCTCGCGGGTAGAACGCCAAAGTATCTGGGGAATGAATCTCTATTTTGGTAAAAAAGAAGTTCGAACACAACGTACCCAAACGCTTTACGTCGTGAGTAACCGTTTCAAAAGTAAGAAAGCTCTGAACGCCTATCAGCGTCGCTGGGGTATTGAAGTACTCTTTGGTCACTTCAAAAAGAAAGGGCTCAACATAGAAGACACTCATCTAAGGGAAGCAAAAAGAGTCGACACACTAGTAGCCGTGGTCACCCTAAGCTTCTTCTTCTGTTTTAGTTGGGGAGTCATTTTGAAGCATAACAAAACCCTGCCTGCTTATATAAAACGCAAGAGTTACTTCAGGGCTGGCCTCGAGCATGTGATTGAAATGCTCAATCACCCCAAACGCTTAGAGCAACTGTGGAATCAGTTTTTAGGATGGATTGATAATGGAGCTTTTCCCAAAAAAATTGTCGTGTAGTGTGATGCTGATTAGTAGGTTCTCGTCATTACTAGCATACATCTCTACTCGGATATTTCTGGTACTTCTAGCATATGGGCATCACAGATTTTTTCTATTTGGCAGACATTCAGAGCTTTCATCCTTCCGCTATTGAAGCACAGGGTTTTGGCACTTTACACTTCACTCACAAACAAGGTTCTCTGGTTTTCACCGTCTGGCAGAACAAGACGCTGCACCCAACCGCTTATCGCGGTTGAGTTCCGCTCCATTTCTGGTAATTCTACCTCTCACTTAAAATCTCACACTGGCCTCCAACGGTCGCGGTTGGTGTGCTTTACGTTCGATTAAAATGATAACGCTTTTAGAAAAAACTCTGCCTCGCGAACAATTTATTGCTCTATGGTCAGATGAAGCTCCGTCATACAAAAAGGCGATCATAAAGATATCAGAATACCTTATCGATCAAGGCATTGAACACGTATCATCATTCGATTTAGAGATAACCCTATTAGAGCCGCCAAGATTCAAAGTTTCAGGGGTAGTAGATACAACTAACCAAACAAAGAAGCTCTCTTTAGAACTAGTTTGGCTTCCTAATCTAGATTGCTACAGAATTGGCTACTCGTTCTTAACCACACCTTCTCCACCAGTATCGCAAAAGACAGTTCAGCAAGTTATAGAGGCACTTGATTCCGCCTCATGTGACGATAAACATTTAACTATCGAAGGTCAGGTGTTCGAAGCTCTTGAAGGCTTTGATGAAGACTCAGAAGGTTCACATCTTATAGTTCCTGCAATTATTAGATTTTTCGAACGCTTCCCAGACCATGAAGACCAGTCTCTCATTCACATTGCATGGGATGCAAAACTAGAATCTGCGGTAATATTAGACTCATTACGAAGATCACCAAATATTTCTATGATCTGTATCGTTGAGGGAATCATCAATACTACTGAAGATGATTCGATTAAAGTATTCTGGACCGAACAGCTACGTACCATTCTCAAAGACTGTAGCGATGAAGATATCATAGAATACGCATCAGACCTCATTGGAGATACCCTAAACTGACCTTATCGAACAAGACGCTGCACCCAACCGCTTACCGCGGTTGAGTTCCGCTCTATTTCTGATAATTCCACCTTTCACCCAAAATCTCACACTGGCCTCCAACAGTCGCGGTTGGTGTGCTTTACGTTCTACTAAATTAGGTCGTTCCTTTGGTAATTGGAATGTTGCTAGATAAATTAATCATCATATCAACAGGCGATTGGACATCAGCTTCGAACTTCCAAACGCCTCAGATAGTTTTTGTACATTCGCGAATCGCAGTACTTCGCTTTCTTAATTAATAGTTCTAGCTGATTTCGTCTCAGTGCTTCGCAGATGACCATATTCAGAATTCAGGGCTTCACCTAGTTCGTCTCCAGATGATGGAATTACTTGACGCAGCACCAAACCAGAACTCCATAAATTGACTCTGTAGAACAAGACGCTGCACCCAACCACTCACCGTGGTTGAGTTCCGCTCTCCTCTCTGATAATTCTCACTTTAAACCCATAGCACAGTTCCTCGGCAGAGTTCGCGGTTGGTGTGCTTTACGTTCTGTTAAATTGTCCGCTTCTTTCAGATTCGATCTCCATTCGTAAAACTATTCTGATCGCAGCATAGAATGCACCGCTCGTCGCTCATCTCAATTCTCCGTTGACGCGTAATCACTCGTGAAGATCTCTTTTAGTTAGCTGCTAAACACGGTTTCTCATTCCCACAATTTCAGATTTTAAAGCACTTTTTTGATTGTTTCGATTGGTTGAAGTTACCGATTTCAGTTTCGAACATTTCTGCCATTTGGCCTTCAAAGATTACAGGTTTCTCGATCATTTCTCGAATTTGCTTTCACGGTATCATCACAATATTCAAAACTGCAACTTCCCTAAATTGCCTTACAGAACAAGACGCTGCACCCAACCGCTTACCGCGGTTGAGTTCCGCTAACATTTCTGATAATTCCTACTTTAAATCCACAGCACAGTTTCCTCGGTTAGTTCGCGGTTGGTGTGCTTTACGTTCTGCTAAATATGAACACCTCCACGAGACCAGCCACGTTATCTGACTTAGATTGGTTAGAGCCATTCTATGAAAACTTGATGCGCCCATATTACGAAGTCTCCATGAAGTGGGATCGCACTGTGTTCAGAAAGCATTTTGATCCTCATGAAGTTGAGATTATCACATTTGAAGATCAGGACATCGGCATGCTCAAAGTCCAGCATCATACAGATCACATTTATCTAGGCGACATTCAGATTTCACAGGAGTTCCAGAATATGGGCATTGGAAGTTCACTAATCGCCAATGTACTTGCGGAAGCTGATGAACAAAGCATTCCTGTTAGACTCAGAGTCCTAAAGTCCAACCCCGCACGAAACCTCTACACAAGAATGGGCTTTATAGAGCTTGAAGATGCTGGTCATGCTACTTTCATGATTAGACATTCCTCAAATCCTATCTCCACCCCATAAAATTGCCTCTGCAGAACAAGACGCTGCACCCAACCGCTTACCGCGGTTGAGTTCCGCTCCATTTCTGGTAATTCTATCTTTAACTCAAAACCTCACACTGGCCTCCAACGGTCGCGGTTGGTGTGCTTTACGTTAGGCTAAATATGAATATCCCACCCATCGTTAAGCCAATGATTAGAATTTTAGTCATTCTACAGCTATTACTCATTAGTTCATGCGAATATGCCACGTTCACATTGTCTAATAAGAACGGTGAGTCCAGCAGTTCAGTGATGGCATCACGAAAGAACGAGCTGTCAGTAACACTTCCCGAAGACCTACAGAATACACCAATTTCTCAGCTGAGCTTTGAGTTACTCCACAAACGTTCTGCTGAAGCAATTAGTGTACTTGATAGCTTTCCGCCCTATCCGACAGTCGACCCAAGCAAGAGCTATAAAAGCGTATTAGTATCGACCAAACCCAAGAACCTCAAATCTACAGATTACACTCTCAACATTTACCTAGATAACAAACTATATGAAACTCACACTCTGGAACTTCGCCGTGAGTTTGTAACCATTCTCGATTACTAAGACACTAAGCCCTAAAACTGACTTGCCTAACAAGACGCTGCACCCAACCACTCACCGTGGTTGAGTTCCGCTCCCCTCTCTGGTAATTCTCACTTTAAACCCACAGCACAGTTCCTCGGCAAAGTTCGTGGTTGGTGTGCTTTACGTTCTACTAAATTAATCATGCCTCTAGACGTATTTCAGAAAATTGAACATGACTTTAAATCCGATGCCCCGACCGTTCATGAACGACTAAAGGAACTCGACGCTCAAACTAAAGGTCTGATTTCTAATCGGTTGCTTAGATCTATAATCTATTTAGCTGATGGCGATTTCAAAAAACTCGAACTCTACATTCAACAAGCTCGTAAAGACTGGAGAGATGTACTTTGGCAAGCGGAGTACGACTCACCCGACAGTCAAAAACAAAGTAGGGATTTCAACAAAACATTCCACGATCTAAACCTACTCTAACATCAATCTAAGCTCCTTAAATCGCCTTGGTAGAACAAGACGCTGCACCCAACCACTCACCGTGGTTGAGTTCCGCTCACCTCTCGGGTAATTCTCACTTTAAACACTCAGCACAGGTTCACGGTAAAGTTCGTGGCTGGTGTGCTTTACGTTCTGCTAAATTATGAAAGCCTTAGAAGAAATACGGTCATTCCTCCATGATCAAACGCTTTTCTCATCAGATAAATACCTACATTCAGATTTTGAAGTCGTCACAGATGCTAGTCTAGCCGAAGAGTTACAGTCATCACAATTAGTGGAATCTCCTTATCAGGTTTATAACGACTTCTTCGAGATGCAGTGTTCCAAACTTTATGTAGAACCATCTGAGGCTGCAGACTACTACATCTATCAACACGCTAGTGAACTCATAGATATCTGGCGTTATATATGGGATTATAGATCTTACGGAGATTTCATTGACCAAATACTTTGGGACTTATCTTCCATTATTAAATCCGAAGCCAAACACGGAGAAGTAACTGGTTTTTGGAAAGATGTTTTAGACATCTACAGAGATGGAGCTATGCCTTGCGGAGTAACTGAATCAGGTTCTCTCTTAATTCATAGTCCTGCAGTATCTGAGATTCAGTTAAGCCCAGTTGGAGAGAAACGCAGAGCATACGATCTAAAGAAGAAAACTAAAAGATTAGAAGAAATCGACCCGTTAATAAATTGACTCTGCAGAACAAGACGCTGCACCCAACCGCTTACCGCGGTTGAGTTCCGCTCCATTACTGGTAGTTCTACCTTATAACCAAAATCTCACACTGGCCTCCAACGGTCGCGGCTGGTGTGCTTTACGTTCTGCTAAATAAAACTATGTACAACATTAAACCAGGTAGAGGCCCGTCAATGGGTGGCGGATTCATGAGTATTTTTGCAGCTATCTTCGGAGTCTTCTGGACAATCGGAGCTACATCAATGGGAGCTCCCAGTATGTTTACAGCTTTCGGGGTAATATTTATAATGGCTGCTATTGGTTCCGCTATTTTTAATTTTTACAACGCTACATCAAAAAATCGGTTTAGCACGTTTGAGGTCACTCGCTCTAATGATGAACCCGATCCATTATCACCCAAAAGAACCAGCTCTGGAGTACCACCTGCTAATAGAACCTCTTTTTGTCCATACTGTGGAACCTCACTGAAAGAAGACTACAAGTTCTGTCCAAAGTGCGGTAAGAACATCTGAATTAGTCTTGCAGAACAAGACGCTGCACCCAACCGCTCACCGCGGTTGAGCTCCGCTAACATTTCTGATAATTCCTACTTTAAACCCACAGTACAGTTTCCTCGGTTAGTTCGCGGTTGGTGTGCTTTACGTTCGGCTAAATATTGACGTTCTAGGTAAATATTGTAGCTTTCTGGTATGAGCACAGTTGAAGCTATTGAAGAGGCTGTAGAACAGCTTGGAAAACACGATTTGGCAGCATTCCGTGAGTGGTTTCATACCTTTGAAGCCGCTGAATGGGACGCTCAAATTGAACGTGATCTTAGTAGTGGAAAATTAGATAGTTTAGCCGATGAGGCTATTGCAGAATTCCGTTCAGGAAAAACACGCAAGCTATAGTCTAGTGGATCATTACGCTACTAGTAAGTTCTGGAATGCATACGAAAAGCTTCCAGCTAAGGTTCAAAGTGTAGCCGATGAAAACTTCGGGTTATTGAAGAAAGATCCATTCCACCCTTCATTGCATTTTAAGAAAGTCGGTCGCTTTTGGTCTGTCCGTGCAGGTATTAAGTATCGAGCACTAGGTGTCAGAGTTGATGGTTCCATGACTTGGTTCTGGATTGGCAGTCATGCAGATTACGACCGGTTAATCTCATAAATTGCCTTTGCCGAACAAGACGCTGCACCCAACCGCTCACCGCGGTTGAGTTCCTCTTTCCTTTCTGGTAATTCTAACTTTAAACCCACAGCACAGTTTCCTCGGTTAGTTCGCGGTTGGTGTGCTTTACGTTCGTCTAAATTACCACTTGCAGAACAAAAAGTGCTACTTTAGTGTCACCACATGAGAGCTGAACTTGTAACCACTTTAAAAAGAAAAGCTACTGACATCATTGCGCAGATATCTGAAGAGCATGAGCCTGTACTCATTACTCAACATGGATTACCTGCCGCATACTTAGTTGATGTAGAGACCTACGAATCTATGGAAGCTAGAATCCACCTTCTTGAAGGTATCGCCAAAGGAGAAAAGGCGATCAAAGATGGTCGAGTCGTTCCACATGATGAAGCGTCAAAAAGAATGTCCAGATGGCTAGATTAGTTTGGGCTGAGCCTGCACTCCAAGATCTAGAGCAAATTGCAGATCACATAGCTCTGGATAATGAACGTGCCGCAAAAGAACTCATTAAACTAGTTTTTGAGAAGGCTAGCTTACTCGAGACCTTTCCTGAGATGTGTCCTGTACCTCACGATTTAAGTGACACTGAATATCGTCACCTTATTGTGAGTCCTTTGCGCATATTTTACAGAGTTGAAAGCGACACTGTTTACATTGTGTACGTTATGAGATTTGAGAAGCTACTACGTCTTGAAGACATCGAAGCTCGTAAACTGACTTGACGAACAAGACGCTGCACCCAACCACTCATCGTGGTTAAGTTCCGCTCCCCTCTCTGGTAATTCTCACTTTAAACCCACAGCACAGTTTCACGGCAGAGTTCGTAGTTGGTGTGCTTTACGTTCTACTAAATTTACACACTTCTATGAACAAACACATACTACTAACAGCAATTCCTGTTGCTCTATTCATGAGCTCATGCTCTTCACAAACTACATCTTCATCTCCCTACAAAACAATCAGTGGCATGAAGATACCTGCTAGCAAACAAGTCAGCTCAGCAGATGCTAAGGCAATTGAAGACATTTTCACGAAGCGCTATTCCAACCTAAAAGTTACATCCATGATGCACATTACGCCGACAACAGTCTCGGTGCATTCTAAAGATGAGCTTATTGCATTTGTTACTCCCGCTCCTACTCTTTTCGAGAAGAAGAATGGCCAGTGGGCAATAGCTCGACCACGCTAAATTGCCTCTGTAGAACAAGACGCTGCACCCAACCGCTCACCGCGGTTGAGTTCCGCGTCTTTCTCTGGTAATTCACACTCTAAACCCATAGCGCAGTTCCTCGGCAATGTTCGCGGTTGGTGTGCTTTACGTTAGGCTAAAAATACACTGCGTAATGAAAATCCCCCTCATCATACTAATATTTAGTCTTCCATGCCCATCATATGGTTCGAAGCAAATTGCTGACCCTTTGAAAATCAACGGAAAAACTATCTACGTTTTAGACTTCAAACTCAACGACGAACTAAAAAGTCAGGTAGACCACTATACACAAGGAGGTGGTTCTACAGCCAACAAGGATGGTTTCTATGCTGAATTCGAGGTTGTAGACAAAAAGCTCTATATAACAAAGCTTGAAGTTCTTGATACGAGAACTCGTGACCTCAAACTCATTTCAATTCCTCTAGGTGAAAAATCTAGGCTTTTTGCTTCATGGTTTTCAGGTGTTTTGAATAGAAGGTACGGGAGAGGACAAAACTTATACATGCCACCACTCGTCGATATTTATACCTTCAAAGATGGCGTTCTTAAATCGGTAACTACTAAACAAGTCGGGAAATTTGAATCATCTCCTGTTAGACCACCTATTCCACCACAGCCTTACCCTTCTACCAAACAAAACTGACTTGCCTAACAAGACGCTGCACCCAACCACTCACCGTGGTTGAGTTCCGCTCACCTTTCTGATAATTCTCACTTTAAACCCACAGCACAGTTCCTCGGCAAAGTTCGTGGTTGGTGTGCTTTACGTTCTCCTAAATGAAACTTCACTTCACACTCACTGATAAAGACTGTCTCAACTTTAGTGAGCGATTTTATCAAAGGTCTCCATCACATCAGAAGATTAAGCGAAGATCACAGCTTGTATTTCCAATCATGATGGTTGGATTTGGCCTGACCCCGTAGAACTGTGCAGTTCATAAATGTAGATTTGGTGATATAACCAAATCGAAAAACATGAAAAGAAGCCGTTTTAGCGAAGAGCAAAAAGTCAGAATCCTGCAAGAATTGCGAGCTGGTAAGAGTCGTAAAGAAATCTGTGCCGAGCATAATGTGAGTCCTCAAACAATTTCCCTATGGAAGAGTAAATATGGGGATATGGATGTAAACGAGGCTCGAAAGCTTAAAGCCTTAGAAGAGGAAAATGCGCGGATGAAGCGCATCATAGCTGATCAGGCGATGCAGATCGACATACTCAAGGAAGTGAACTCAAAAAAGTGGTAAGTGTGGCAGCCAAGAAGACGGTGGTTCGCACACTAGTAGAGTCTGGGTTTGCGAAAGTAAGTGAAGTGTGTAGAGCGATAGGCTTACAGCGATCTAGCTTTTATTGGGTTAGTCAACGTAGCCCTGAGAGTATAGAGCTTGAGCGAGAGGTTCTGAGGCTCAGCAAGGATAACCCTCGTTATGGCTACAGGCGCATTACCGCTTTGATGCGCCGAGAAGGCCATAAAATCAACTCTAAGCGTGTACAGGCGATACGTCGCCGTCACGGCCTACAAGTACGCAAGAAGCAGCGCAAGAGTAGACGAGTAAATGAAAATGAACCCAAACGACTCCGCGCCAGTGCAAAAAATGAAGTCTGGAGCTGGGACTTTGTTTACGATCAAACAGAGCATGGGTCGAGCTTCCGCATTTTAAGCGTGTTAGATGAATACACTCGTCAATGTCATAGCTTGAATCCTCGTCATAGCTACCGAGCCGAAGACGTAATTGAAGTTCTAGAAGAGCTCATTGTTGAGCATGGGCCTCCTCGGTTCATTCGTAGTGATAATGGTCCAGAGTTTATAGCCTACAAAATTCGAGACTGGCTCAAAGAGCAAGGCATCCAAACACACTACATTACACTAGGTTCACCATGGGAGCAGTGCTACATCGAGAGCTTTCACGACAAGCTACGCGATGAGTTCCTGAATCGTGAAATCTTCTACTCTCTAGCAGAAGCTAAAATTTTGCTAGAAGGATGGCGAAAAGAGTATAACGATGAACGCATCCATAGCTCGTTGGCTTATCTCACACCCAATGAGTTCGCGCGCAGCGTACAGACTCCGTTACGGGCTACGCCCTCCACTCCGTCTGTACGCGAACTAATCCCTAACCTAATAAGAAACAACATCTTCACTGAATCTACAGTTTAGATCTGTCCAAAGCGCGGGGTCAGGCCAATACAGAAGAGAAACAAATCCTATCGTATCTGGATCGGTATATTGCTAACTCGAAAGAACATGCATGGTCTTCCTACCCAAAGAGCTGGGATAACGGAAAGTACTTTTATTTCGGCACTTGGGCATTTGAAGCCGCTGCTGTCAGCGCTGTCACTGACATCGACGATACTATCTACCGAGATCATCCATACTACCCAAAAGAGCTAGTAGATAATTACCTGTGCACACCTTAAAAACTGCTCTTGTCGAACAAGACGCTGCACCCAACCGCTCACCGCGGTTGAGTTCCACTAACATTACTGATAATTCCTACTTTAAACCCACAGCGCAGTTTCCTCGGTTAGTTCGCGGCTGGTGTGCTTTACGTTAGACTAAAATAGACAACCATGTCAAAGCACCCCATATTTCGAGACTACTTAGAAAAGCCAATTCCTGAGATATTCAAGGCTGCTGAGCTACTTAGCAAAGCTGTTGATGCACATATTGGCGGAGATCCCCGCACTGCTAATAATCTCCTAAAGTTGGCAGACTACCCTGAAATCTATGACTGGACTGAGAGACTATGGGGGAAAAACAGTTTCCGACGTCATTATGAATTAGATGAACCACTACCAATTATCCCCAAAGAAGAACGACTCAAGCCGAGAATGCCTAGAGCTGCACATAAGCGAGAGATAATTGAACGTGATGGGTATTATTGTCGATTCTGTGGTATTCCAGTGATTCCGAGAGAGGTCTGCAAGTTTCTAGTTGAATTATATCCCGAAGCAATGCGATGGGGACCTGCTAACAAAGATCGTCATACGGCATTACTCGCAATGGATATGGTTTTTGATCACGTTCTTCCACATTCAAGAGGTGGAAGCAGCTATCCAAATAATATGGTTGTCGCCTGTCAGCCATGTAATTGTGGACGAATGGAAAACACTCTTGAGGAGATGGGAATGTCAGACCCGATGACTAGAGAGATGAAAATTGGTTCTTGGGATGGCTTGACAAGATTATTAAAGACTTAACAAAAACTCCTAACGTCACCAATGGTCTAACAAGACGCTGCACCCAACCACTGACCGCGGTTGCGCGCTGCTCTCCTCTCAGATTATTCAAACTTTAAAACCCATAGCACAGATTCACTGGTGGAAGTCAGTGGTTGGTGTGCTTTACGTTCTGTTAAATTGTACGCTTCTTTCAGATTCGATCTCCATTCGTAAAGCTATTCTGATCGCAGCATAGGAAACACCACTCGTTGCTCATCTCTATTCTCCGTTGACGCGTAATCACTCGTGAAGATCTCTTTTGGTCAGCTGTGAAAACACAGTGTCTAATTCCCCAGATTTTAGATTTCAAAGCACTTATTTGATTGTTCCTGTTGGTTAAATTTACCGATTTCAGTTTCGACCATTTCTGCCATTTGGCCTTCGAAATTTACAGAGTTCTCGATCATTTCTCGAATTTGCTTTCACGACATCATCACAATATTCAAAGCTGCAACTTCCCTAAATTGCCTTACAGAACAAGACGCTGCACCCAACCGCTTACCGCGGTTGAGTTCCGCTCCATTTCTGATAATTCTATCTTTAACCCAAAATCTCACACTGGCCCACAACGGTCGCGGTTGGTGTGCTTTACGTTAGTCTAAAATGAACAAGCGCCAGATAAATATAACGGATAAAGACATCAAAAAGGTGATTTCATTTGAAGGATTTACCCCTGAACAATCAAAGGTCGTAGAAGACTTAGAAGAAAATTTATCCATCAAGTTTCCCGATACTCTTAAGCGAATATGGGCGATGGAAGAAGAAGCTTCAATCTTTGTTGAGAATTCATACTCGGGCCCATCTGGTTTTGACTTCTTAGCTCTTAAAGAAGGTCACATAGAATATATCTCTTCAACCATTCTAGAAATCTACGATTTAGCCTTTCGAGATAAAGACCCGAAAGTTATTCCTATTGCTCATGAAGGGAACGGAGACTATCTCGTACTTGATTACAGAGTTCACGAAGATCCAGTCGTCTTAGAATACAATCTTGAAAATGGGTACAAAGACAACCCATACTACTATTTAGCTGTTTCTTTTGATGAGTACATTGACCGAGGACAGAAGCGCAATTCCAAGTATTACAAGAAACTAGATAAGGATTTAGATAAGGACGAGTTACACAAGCATATCGGATTCACTGCTCTTGACTAACAAGACGCTGCACCCAACCGCTCACCGCGATTGAGTTCCGCTTTCCTTTCTGGTAATTCTCACTTTAAACCCATAGCACAGTTTCCACGTAAAGTTCGCGGTTGGTGTGCTTTACGTTAGCTTAAATATGTCAGCCTTTACTCCAGCTCGTTACATTGAAGAAGTAATCCAAGAGATTAAGAACGAATGCAGATGCGCTGTTCCAGGATTCCAGAAAATTATCAGCTTCAACTTTGAAGACTACGGTATTTCCCCAACTCTTTTATGGGACGCTGAGATTTTGATTCAACATGTGATACGTGACGGTGATTTCGTTCCCATGGACGAAGGTATTCAGAGACATGGAGATTCAATACGCCACTTTAAATGTAAATCCTGTGGACGCATTTGTACTGAGACGTACACTGAGTACAGCATCAACATGTATAGATCATTTGTCATATTTGACGAAGACCTCCGTTCATCCAAAATAAACTATGCTCTAGGTTATCGTGGCTTTGAACAAAGCGATTTCGATAAGATCACTGATTTTATTAAGTCGACCGACGATGCAAACTATATCGCGAACCTCACAAAACTGCCTTAGCTAACAAGACGCTGCACCCAACCACTCACCGTGGTTGAGTTCCGCTCACCCTTCTGATAATTCTCACTTTAAACCCACAGCACAGGTTCACGGCAGAGTTCGTGGCTGGTGTGCTTTACGTTAGCCTAAAAAGTAATGAGCAAAACATCTCTATGGAGGTTACTAATCCTATTGGCGATACTCTCTGTAGTCATCACTCTAAACATCGTGAAATATAGTTCTACACCAGACACGAAAACAGGCCTTTCGACTACAGGAGGCGATGTCTTTGATGTACTCATAGAGACTCCCTTATATCGACAACATGATGATTTATGGGCGACAACAAGTCTCGGAGGAACTGATGACACCATCTCCTCGCATGGCTGCACTGTTTGTTCCACAGCTATGTCACTTAGTGCCCACGGCTATAAAATAACACCTTTGGAACTAAATAATGAGCTAATTTCCCATCAAGGCTTCACTGAAAACGCCCTCTTAATATGGAGTGCCATTTCATCAGTAACAGATGGAAAGTTTTCCGTCATAGTAGAAGATAGCCCTTCACATGAAGATATAGATCAGCAGCTAAAGCTAGGTAATCCGGTAATAGCTAAAGTTCTCTACAAGAACGTAATATTTCATTGGGTGCTCATTACCGGCAAAAACTCCGAAGGTTACATCATCCAAGATCCGCTATCTAAAAGAGGTTCGAACATTGATATGAGCGATTATGAGAGTGGCATATTCACCATAAGGTTCCTCAAAGTGAATTAGATCTTTATCCACATACTCATCCTTCACGACCCACCAAAACTGCCCTTGGCTAACAAGACGCTGCACCCAACCGCTCACCGCGGTTGAGTTTCGCTCCATTTCTGGTAATTCCATCATTAATCCAAAATCTCACACTGGCCTCCAACGGTCGCGGTTGGTGTGCTTTACGTTAGGCTAAATAAAAACATGTTCAGATCATCTCGTATAAGTAACGTGCACAAAAGAATCCTCAAAGAGTTTCCTGAGATAGACTCAAACTCCGCTTATTCATTGGCTGAATCCTACATCGACCATTTTCCTAAATTTGATTTACGGGCCACTTTAAAAGTCCTTTTTCAGTGTTTAGCTTTCGGTGCTGTTTACGCTGTCACTCTTTCAATTTTTGAACGAATCAACCCTGAATCAGTTGTCATTAAGAATGTTGTCTTATTCACTCTTTTCGGACTGTTGGCTTTCTGGATGAAGAGAGATGAAACTAAACTAATTCGGAACTTTGTAGAGACTCGCACCTTACAAAACTGACTTGCCTAACAAGACGCTGCACCCAACCGCTTACCGCGGTTGAGTTCCGCTCCATTTCTGGTAATTCTAACATTAACTCAAAATCTCACACTGGCCTCCAACGGTCGCGGCTGGTGTGCTTTACGTTCGCTTAAATATGAAATCAATAACTACCGCATTGGTGACAGCTATCTGTTTGACAGAGATAGTTTCTGCTCAATCAAATCAAATCTATAAAGAACATAAGTCTGAAGACATCATTGCTACAGATTTGAATAAACACCACCCTATGGAACCTAATGGAGTTCTGGTTCCTCTAACGCATTCTTTCAGGGAACAAGCTAAAGTTGATAGATCAGTAGCATTGGATACATATTTTAAGTCACTCATTACACTCATAAACACTGCAGACAAGGTTATCTTACATTCACTAGACTATAAAAATCCCATTGCTCATAACTTCATGGATGTTGTCGAAAAACCGAATGAAGTATTTCTAGATCTTATAGTTAAGGACTTATATCCAATTTCTGATTCTGTTCAGCTTCCGAAGGAACAAAAAAAAGAGTTTCTGAAAGAATTTATAGAACAACTTTCTGAAGAACAAATAGAGAAAAACGCCCAAAGTGACTACATTCCTGTATACGGAATTGAAATAATTAAAGACGAAGAACCCATTTATTATGGAACATTATGTCCCATAAATAAAAACTTCATTATAGTTATACCTGATGACACCTGTCATATTAGCACAAACTCAGGTATGTTAGACTTATTGGCCAACATCTTCCCTATTTCTGATGAAGACCGTAAATTTTTAGAAAGTGACCGTTTTAAAAATGGCAATAATCCATACACCAAAGCATTACATAACCCCAAAAATTAACTCTAGCGAACAAGACGCTGCACCCAACCACTCACCGCGGTTGAGTTCCGCTCTCCTTTCTGGTAATTCTCACTTTCAACCCATAGCACAGTTCCTCGGCAAAGTTCGTGTTTGGTGTGCTTTACGTTCTGCTAAAAAAGCGAAGCTTTCACCTTGCGTCATACTCAAGTGAACACTAAGTTGCATACATGGATATAGCTCAAATCGAATCTCAAGCACTGAAGCTATCTGAATCAGATCGCGCAGTTCTCGTTGATCATCTTCAAGCTAGCCTTAGCTCAAAGAAGATTTCTTATCTCGATGAGCATGTTACTGAAGCCAAAGATAGGCTTGCTGCATATAGATCTGGTAAGACGCGCTCATTTGACGGCGCCTCATTTGTAGCTTCACTTCGTAATAGCCTTTCCTAGTGGATAAATACCGCCTGATCGAATCAGCTGCTGTTGAGCTCGCTGAGGCCGTTGCGTTTTATGAAGACTATACTTCACGTCTCGGCACAACATTTCTAGATGAGTTCGATCGAGCTATTGACCTTATACTAGAGATGCCACAAGCCTGGAGTCCTGTTGATTTGGAGATTCGCAGGTTTCTTCTAAGACGCTTCCCCTATTCCATATTTTACAGTGTTGAAGATGATGAGATAGTAATTCTCTCTGTATTTCATCAGCACAGGAAGCCAAGGTCATGGCTCAAAGACTTCTGATTTATCATAGTCTCTCCTTTTAAACTGCCTTTGCAGAACAAGACGCTGCACCCAACCACTCACCGTGGTTGAGTTCCGCTCTCCTCTCTGATAATTCTCACTTTAAACCCTTAGCACAGTTTCTCGGCAAGGTTCGTGGTTGGTGTGCTTTACGTTCGCTTAAATATGAAAAGTCAATCAACCCCCTTAGACATAATTCACCACTGGTGGTTCACGGTAAATGAACCAGCTAAATCAAACATGGCACTCAACATTATGCTTAAACTTGGACTTCATAATGTATCCATCAGCTCTAATGTTAAACTTCATGAATACCTAACAGAAGATTTACACTACCTAAAACATGTGGGAAGAGCGCTATCAATGAGATCACTCATCGACTATATACTCAGTGAGATGACGTCTGATAAAAAGTGGGAAGAAATTACCAATTTCCATCTCTCCATTGTGGATTCATCTAATTTTGATAAGGATGCCAGAACTGAAATTAACTCCAAAATCCCTGAGATTGAGCCAAACAGAACGGCATGGATTAATGCGGCAAAATCATGGCAGGACATTAGAGGTGAAGAACTTTCAGATCAAAGCATTCTCATTTGGGAAAACACTCAATCTTCGCAATCTTTTTAGCATCCATTTCGCTGTAACCCATTTTCAGAAGACGCGATAAAACTTCTATATACCGAGATACCTTTTTCATATCTCTATCTCGCTCGTCAAAAACGTCTCTAGCGAACAAGACGCTGCACCCAACCACTCACCGTGGTTGAGTTCCGCTCCCCTCTCTGATAATTTTAACTTTAAAACCATAGCACAGTTCCTCGGCAGAGTTCGTGGCTGGTGTGCTTTACGTTATGCTAAAAATGAAACCCGACAAATACATCATAGAAAGTTTAGAGCATTTTCACAAAATTCTAAGATATACACGTCACCATAATGGCATTGGTTATTGGTTTCGCGGACAAGCTAATGAAGAGTGGAAACTTTTACCAAAAGCAGGAAGAACTGATTTCTATCTACCAGAAGATAAAGACCTTGGGCGCTTTAACGCATGGCAAGATGAGGCGTTCCCCTATATATCAATTCAGACTGACAACAAGTGGGAAGCTCTAGCATATGCACAACACCACGGCCTTGCTACAAGACTACTTGATTGGACTGCTAACCCTCTCGTCGCAGCATATTTTGCAGTTTCTGCAGAGCCAGAATCTAATGGAATTATATATTGCTACAGCCCCAAAAAAGTAGTCGATATTGACACAGCTAAACTCAACCAATCAAACCTTCACGGATGTGCACTGATAACAAAGGCTCTAGATGGTCGTATGCTGAATCAGAAAGGACTTTTTACAGTACACTCTCCCCCAAACGAGACTATCGAAGCTCAGATAGACGAGAATATTCCAGATATTAAAAATCTCTGCGAATTACACATTCCAAGCAGTTTAAAGAGTGAGATCAGACTTCAACTATCAGACTACGGCATTACCGAACACTTCATATATCCAGATGTCGAGGGTGTCTCAAGGCATATCAATTATGAGACCTCTGAGATGACCTAAATTGCCTTTGCATAACAAGACGCTGCACCCAACCGCTCACCGCGGTTGAGTTCCACTCCATTTCTGATAATTCTACCTTTCACCCAAAATCTCACACTGGCCTCCAACGGTCGCGGTTGGTGTGCTTTACGTTCTCCTAAATAATGCATAGCGTCTTTCAAGCTGTATACGAAATACTGAAGTCACTCTCTGATCTCACAGGTTTTTCCTACAACGAAATCAACATCATTGCGTATTACATCATCGCACCACTTGTCTACATTTCTCTAATTGATAAGATTTTAGGTAAACACATACTCAAGATCATATTTTTAGTCCTTGTTGGTACATCTCTTGTTTTCATACCCGATTTCAGAGTCTTTTCAGATTGGCTATTCGATCGCTCAGTCGACTTTCTTCTCTGGTTTGAAGTCATTGGATGGAACTACACTGTTTCATCAGTTTTTATTTGCGTCTTGTTTCCTGGCATTCTTCTCATTGCTCTTATGTATTATGCTTTCCCTTCATTTCGTCATTTTCTCAGTAAGGATCTTACTAAGTCACAGAACTCACACTAAATTGACTTTGGAGAACAAGACGCTGCACCCAACCGCTTACCGCGGTTGAGTTCCGCTCCATTTCTGGTAATTCTATCTTTCACCCAAAATCTCACACTGGCCTCCAACGGTCGCGATTGGTGTGCTTTACGTTATGCTAAAAATATTCCTCTCTCTACTACTAACAGTCTCTCTGACACCCAGCCTATTCTCGGGTGTTCCTGCACTCCCTCCGAATTCACAAAATCTCACTGACGCTATTTCAGCTTCCTCTCTCGTACTCGTTGGAAAACCCTCTAAATACTCTGTGAAGTACTTCAACGACGGTAAAGAAATTACAGAAGAAGAGGCTCGGAATCTTTTTCTGCATGCTACAATCAAAGATGGTAAGCCATATCCGAGCATAGTCGCAAAGTTTCATGTATCTTTTTCAAGTAGCCACATTCTGAAAGGCTCCTCCGCCCAGCAACTGATAGAGTTTAACTGGTCTGATCTAGCTGGTTCTATGTGCCCTCATATTCCTAATTCAGCCCATAATACAGAAGGTATTTGGTACATTGGAGAGCATGTCAAAGATGATAATCATGATCATAAGGTCTATTGGTCATCGATTCATACGTTGGACACTATCAAAGCTGCACTAAAATAGCCTCTGCATAACAAGACGCTGCACCCAACCGCTTACCGCGGTTGAGTTCCGCTCCATTTCTGGTAATTCTGTCTTTAACCCAAAATCTCACACTGGCCTACAACGGTCGCGGTTGGTGTGCTTTACGTTCTCCTAAAATGACGAAACTCCATTTCATGTACAGAGAGTTTAAGGGCATCTCAATGCACCTAGACCAAGCGATCGAGAATGATGACATAAGATTGTTATTCGAGGATTCGTGGTTCTGGCTCCATTACAGGTTCTTCAATTGCCGTGATGCAGTATGCACTGAGAACTCTGCTACACTGAGATCTCATATCTATAATTTAGCATCGATGCTCTACCGGCACTTTAACACCCTTTCTGAAGAAGAACCAGAAGCTCAAGTAGAGCTTACGACTACTATCGAAGAACTTATTGCGATTGCTGAATACTCAGCTGAATTCCCTATATGCCTCTGGATATACGGAGATGCTGAATCGAAAGCGTTTATGAATGAGAAGCTTTCTGAACTACCTCCTATGGAACATATACAGTCGATCATAAATTTACCTCATATTAAGAGACTCGAATCTGAGGCTCTCGGTTATGCCAAAGCCGATGAAAAACTAGCTTTAAAGAGATTCAGAAAAGAGCAAGCTTCTTTCAATAAGCAGCGGAAAAACTCCCAAAGAACGAACTCATAAATTGTCTCTGGAGAACAAGACGCTGCACCCAACCGCTTACCGCAGTTGAGTTCCGCTTCATTTCTGGTAATTTCATCTTTCACCCAAAATCTCACACTGGCCTCCAACGGTCGCGGTTGGTGTGCTTTACGTTAGGCTAAATTACACATGTCATACATAATCATAGCTCTATTTTTCGTAGTACTCGCAATTTTTACATTCTCTACAGCTTGGCTCAAAAAGCGATCGCTCAGGATCATTTTCGGTGTGTTAACTTTTGCTTGGGCATGTCTCATGTTTCTTTTGGCAGAATTCGTCACCAAGTTACAATATAACAGCGACTTCGGTGGAGCCACAAAGCAGCTAGTCGACACCTCTGCGGAAGCTCTTCAAGCTGGACGTTACGATGATGTCTCCAGAGAATTCCAAAAGATATCAGAAGAATTAGACGTTTCTTACGAATACAAGGCTAACTATTCAGAACTCGCCGAAGGAGCTGCCGAATCACTCAAAAACTGACTTGCCTAACAAGACGCTGCACCCAACCACTCACCGTGGTTGAGTTCCGCTCTCCTCTCTGATAATTATCATTAAACCCACAGCACAGGTTCACGGCATAGTTCGTGGTTGGTGTGCTTTACGTTAGCCTAAATTATGAAGCGCATAGTAATCCTCAGCTTTTTATCATTACTATCTTGTAAGGAATCCTATACGAATCAATCCAACCAGCAGATGAAGACAGAAGTTCCAGGTAAAGTCATCACACTTGATTCTCTAGAGTCAATGTTCACGAATATCAGCAAGACCTCAAAATGGGATATGGATAACACCATGTTGTGGGGATACTTTTTCACTGACTCTAATCCGGAATCATTCATGAACATCAAGACTGATCTGGAGTCTCAAGGCTATACATTTGTCGATATTTACCAAGCTGATAGAGATAGCGAAGATGAAAACCCTCTCTGGTATCTGCACGTAGAGAAGATTGAAACACACTCTCCATCATCGTTGGATGCGCGTAATGACGAACTCTACAAATTAGCTCACAAGCATAATATTAGCAGCTATGACGGCATGGATGTAGGCCCTACCAAACAAAACTGACTTTGGCTAACAAGACGCTGCACCCAACCGCTCACCGCGGTTGAGTTCCGCTCTCCTCTCTGATAATTCTCACTTTAAACCCACAGCGCAGTTCCACGGCAAAGTTCGTGGTTGGTGTGCTTTACGTTAGGCCGTGTGGACAAATTGACTATCTAATCCAATCCATTATGGATGCAAGACATATGAAGGATACGAAAGTCTCGCTCAATCTATCGTAGCGAGTGCCTATTCTTCTATAGCGCTTAATTCTAGCAAAGTAGTTCTCTACTACATGACGCCTTTTACCGACTTCTTTGATATAAAAAGGCTTCTTCTTTCGATTTTTTCGCCCTGGTATGAGTGCCACGCCTCCGAGCTTTTCAATATGCTCTCTCAAGGCGTCTGAATCGTAACCTTTGTCAGCAAGTACAATACAGTCGGCAAGTTCACCTAATAGCTCTTCAGCTGTTTTTATTTCAGCTTCATTGCCTGGACGAAGGATTAGATCTAGCAAATTTCCATTACTATTTGTCATCGCATGTAGCTTACTGTTTCGACCACCCTTTGTTTTCCCAAAGCATTGATCTTTAGAGGTGTCACATTGATAGCAAGCATCTTGGTGAACTTTAATGTGAGACCCATCAATGATTTTGAATTGATCCTCGTTTTTGAGTTTAGCTGAGGCCTCTAGTAACTCCTTGAAGACTCCTTTTTTAGACCAACGCAGATGAAATCGATAGACACTATTCCACTTTCCGTAGCGCTCAGGAAGCTGATTCCACTGGGCTCCTGTTACCAGTATCCACCAGATTCCGTTCAGAGTTCGGTCAAAATTAGCAGGTTTTCTGCCTTTTCCTGAACTGTTAGATTTTCTCTGCTGAGATTTAAGTTAATTTTTTTAGGTGCTCTTTGAGCACGTCCGGCATCGCTGTCGCAAATTTATTCATTTTCCAGCGGCAGAATGCCGGATTTCATTGATAAATCAACGATTAATCAATTTGTCCACACGGCCTAGACTAAATAACACAGAGTTTGCACTTAGTTCCACTTTCATGAAGATCTCTCTATATATCACCATCACCAGCTTGATCATATTCACTCAAGCTAGCTGCATGTCTTTTATGGCTCCAGAGTTTTACGAAGAAGTGTACAAAGAGACCTTTCCTCCAATCCCAGAACAGTCGAAATGATCACAGTAGAGAAAATCAAGATCTATCAGAGATTCAGGGGGGATATTGACGGTTTTGCCCGCGCAGGAGCTCCTGATCCTATTACTGATGATGATTGGCGCTGGATCGACAATATTCTGAGTAGATTACACATGATTCACAATGTTTCTGTCTCTAAGGATTTTAAAGAATCTACATACATTGAGATTCATAAGACTGTCGATTCAGTGGGATCTGCTGAGTTGCTTAAGTCTATTGCCCAACACCAACTTCTCTAAATTGCCTTTGTCTAACAAGACGCTGCACCCAACCGCTCACCGCGGTTGAGTTCCGCTTTCCTTTCTGGTAATTCTATCTTTCACCCAAAATATCACACTGGCCCACAACGGTCGCGGTTGGTGTGCTTTACGTTCTACTAAATTTGAGCTGTTTTTGCTAAATCACACACGTTTAGTACATTCAGCCCTTTTATTTCTGATTGTTGCGCGGTCCTTTGGATTTCACTCATTCTCTTTTCCTAAGACATTTTCTCTACAGTCGCGAATTGCAGATAAGCGGTTTCTGAATGCTCAGATTTTCCTAAGTTCGTCTCAGCACATTGCTAACTAAATGAGCGATAATTTTTCAGAATCAGGCTTAGCATGTTGCTTTCTGAGGTCGACCGTTTCATGTGAATCCTCCAGCACGATGAAACAGCTTTCCGTAACTCGCAGCACCTCACCACTCACCTTAAAATCGCCTTTGTAGAACAAGACGCTGCACCCAACCGCTCACCGCGGTTGAGTTCCGCTTTCCTTTCTGGTAATTCTAACTTTAAACCCACAGCACAGTTTCCACGTAAAGTTCGCGGTTGGTGTGCTTTACGTTAGGCTAAATAAAAAATGTCAGAACACATAAATCTAGAAATAACGGCTACCATTCAAAAACTCATGTCTGATGAACATAGAGGGAGCATTCAACATGCTGAAAACTACAATATTACCGTCATTGATGAAAACTGGGATGAGAACGATAAGTTGATCCATTGCCCTTCTTGGTATGCTCAAATTCTAAAGGAACACGCTATATCAGGTTTATTTTTTTTAGCAGATGTTCCTGATGTAGAATGGCCCGAAGAGCACATTTTTTTGCCACTGCCTAGCTGGCAATCAGTAGCTGATGATTACCCATTCTTCATTTCAGAGATGCACAATCATGGTCATTATCCGTTTGCTTCTTCAGGGTTCGGCTATCTTGTTTTCAAAGATGGCTGTAAGGCAGAAGATCCGATATATAGATGGGATGGCGGATACATGGAGTTCACCGAAGCCTTCACAAACTTTTCAGTATTCCTTAATTCTATTCAACCATACAATCTTTAGCTGCTCCTCTCCCAACTCCATCCATTGTTAAACTGCCTTTGCCTAACAAGACGCTGCACCCAACCACTCACCGTGGTTGAGTTCCGCATCTCTCTCTGATAATTCTCACTTTAAACCCATAGCGCAGTTCCTCGGCAAGGTTCGTGGTTGGTGTGCTTTACGTTCTGTTAAATTGTACGCTTCTTTCAGATTCGATATCCATTCGTAAAACTATTCTGATCGCAGCATAGGAAACACCGCTCGTCGCTCATCTCAATTCTCCGTTGACGTATAATCACTCGCGAAGATCTCTTTTGGTTGGCTGTGAAAACACAGTGTCTAATTCTCCAGATTTTAGATTTCAAAGCACTTATTTGATTGTTCCTGTTGGTTAAATTTACCGATTTCAGTTTCGACCATTTATGCCATTTGGCCTTCGAAATTTACAGATTTCTCGATCATTCCTCAAATTTGGTTCACGGCATCATCACAATATTCAAAGCTGCAGCTTCTCTAAATTGCCTTACAGAACAAGACGCTGCACCCAACCGCTCACCGCGGTTGAGTTCCGCTCCATTTCTGGTAATTCAACCTTCAACCCAAAATCTCACACTGGCCTCCAACGGTCGCGGTTGGTGTGCTTTACGTTAGCTAAAAAATGACACCCTCTTCAAAACTCTTATATCGTTATCTAACAGCCGACGCTGCACTAAAGACTATAGAGTCTGGTAAGCTCCGTGTTGGTAGAATTACTGAATTTAATGATCCATTCGAATGGCGACCGGGCATCGAGGGTGTCATGCCTCAATATCGTCAGATTGCCACACATATCATGGATTCAATCATTAACAGTTTAAATAGTCAGTTTGGTATTATTTGCATGAGTGAGTCTGCCAAAGAACCTGTATTATGGTCACACTATGCAAACAATCATTATGGAGTCGCACTGGAGTTCGATCACATTCTTAATGATACTGTTAAAGAAATAAGATATACAAACAACAGGCCTATCATTAACACTAATAAACTCAACGATGATGTATATATGCGACCCATTGTAGACGCAATGATTCACCAGAAGTCAACAGGTTGGTCATACGAACAAGAATATAGAGTACATGTCGATTTGTCATCATGCACAATCTCTGGTGGCCACTATTTCCTAGATATTCCAGAAGACTTCCTTAAACGCATCATATTGGGCTACAGATGCCCTCTGGAAGAAGAATACGTGAAGATTGCTCTTAAAAAGAGTGGTCTAGATGACTGTTCTGTAGTCAGGGCTGAAATGGACGAGCATTCATACTCAGTTCTCAGCGAGTCTATTGAAACCCCTTAGTCACGGCAATGTATATGATAAATAACACCGACTATGGCCACAGGGACCGCCCTAGCTAACAAGACGCTGCACCCAACCGCTTACCGCGGTTGAGTTCCGCTCCATTTCTGGTAATTCTACCTTTCACTCAAAATCTCACACTTGCCTCCAACGGTCGCGGTTGGTGTGCTTTACGTTCGGCTAAATAAAGGAGTTCTTGCGTAAATCAAAGCTTCGAGTAGAATTCAACCATGGTTAGCCTCCTAGATGTTCAGAAACAAGCTGCTTCCTTAACCTTTGAGGAAAAAGAAGGCCTTTTGGCGTTTCTTATTCATGAACTCCCTCATCATCCATTAGGTCCAGATGATGATGAAGTCATTCGGAGAGAAGAAGAAATGAACACTGGCGCTGTAGATCTTCTATCCCATGAAGAGTTCCTGAAGCAAGTCGGGCGCAGTTAACATGAGAGACCTCAACTACCATCCTCGTGTTCCTTCAGAGGCTCGCGAGCTTCTTGCATATTACGAGGATATTTCACCTAGCTTAGGTGATCGTTTTTGGACTGATCTGACAGCGGCATTAGAATATGCTCGTCGTCATCCAGAGAGACACCATTTTGACCTAATTGGTGCAGGTTTAAGGAGGTCCAACCTCAAAGACTTCCCTATTCATTTTTTGTTCAAAGTGTTTCCTGATTACATTCGAATTACTGTGATCAGGCATGACAAGAGGAGACCTTCATACGGAGCTCGTAGAAATTGACTTTGCCGAACAAGACGCTGCACCCAACCACTGACCGCGGTTGCGCGCTGCTCTCCTCTCTGATAATTCTAACTTTAAACCCACAGTGCAGATTCCACGTAAAGTTCGTGGTTGGTGTGCTTTACGTTCTACTAAATTTGAGCTGTTTTTGCTAAATCACACACGTTTAGTACATTCAGCCCTTTTATTTCTGATTGTTGCGCGGTCCTTTAGATTTCACTCATTCTCTTGTCCTAAGACATTTTCTCTACATTCGCGAATTGCAGATAAGCGATTTCTGAATGCTCAGCTTTTCCTAAGTTCGTCTCAACACATTGCTAACTAAATGAACGATGATTTTTCAGAATCAGGCTTAACATGTTGCTTTCTGAGGTCGATCGTTTCAGATGAATCCTCCAGCACGATGAAACAGCTTTCCGTAACTCGCAGCACCTCACCACTCACCTTAAAATCGCCTTTGTAGAACAAGACGCTGCACCCAACCGCTCACCGCGGTTGAGTTCCGCTCCATTTCTGATAATTCCATCTTTCACCCAAAATCTCACACTGGCCCACAATAGTCGCGGTTGGTGTGCTTTACGTTCGGCTAAAATGTCCACGCTTCATAAAAAACGCAGGATCTATTTCATCGCTACCATCATAGCTTTTTGCGGTACTTCAGTGCTATTCATTCCATCGAACGTAGAAGGAATTTATCACGCTGGTTCCATGATTCAGAGTTTAGACGATAGCGACCATTATGTGAGAGTCCAGGACGGTAGAATTTCGATTTATTCCATAGGGTCTGAAGACGAAGGTTTTATCTCAGGTTTCTATTCAAACCCCAAAACCCCTTTAAAAGTTACATCGGCTTCCGATCAAGCGACGAACTCACTCTCTAGCATTACGTACTCAGCTATAGCTGGGATTCAGACTAAAGGTGACGAGAACCGGTTTCTGATACGCACTATGCCATGGAACTCTATTAACAAGGTTATCAGGAACATCGAAGTCGACCACATTTATCAGGACCAAGACTTTATCTACAAGGACTACTACGATTCAAACTACAAAATTAAGCGCCAAGAAAAATTGCCTCTGCCGAACAAGACGCTGCACCCAACCACTCACCGTGGTTGAGTTCCGCTCCCCGCTCTGGTAATTCTCACATTAAACCCAAGGCACAGTTTCCACGTAAAGTTCGTGGTTGGTGTGCTTTACGTTCTGCTAAATACAACAATCATGAAAAAACGCATAAACAAACTTCGCTCCCTTTTTGGTAAATCAGAGAATCAAGAAGAAGCTCCTCAAGAAGCTACAACTCCAAAAGAAATCACAATCACTTTTGATGAAGAACTAAATAGCATTTTTCATTCATTCTCTGGTCTTTTCATTGGGGCTATCAGTAATGGTACAGACATTGCAGCAGCAGCTATGTTAGATCGACAGAAGCTCGACTTTAGCAAAGACAGTCTCCAAGTCGTAGATCAATACCTCCTACACGTCTTTACAAACAGATCTGATTACGCAGATAAGGAACTAGAAAACACCATATTATGGGGCGGCGCTTACACTGGAGAGGTTATCAAGCGAAACACAGACGCAAACTTATTCTGGGAGTCGTACGAATCGTACATGGATCGCAATCCTGAATATAAAGAAAAGATCCCTCATAGTTTTACGACCAGAACTTTATTATCCTCTGATAACGGTACCGCTATGAATATGCCTATTAACAAGGTTTTGAGGTTCTTGTCTGAAGGAGAAGAACACAGTCTACACTATTATGCAGACAACCTATAAATTGCCTCTGCAGAACAAGACGCTGCACCCAACCACTCACCGTGGTTGAGTTCCGCTCCCCTCTCTGGTAATTCTCACTTTAAATCCACAGCATAGTTTCACGGCGAAGTTCGTGGTTGGTGTGCTTTACGTTCGGCTAAATTATGTACGTTCCTCCTAGATTCAAAGTTGAAGACCAAAACACCATCAACTCCTTCATTAAGGAGAACGCATTTGGTTTACTCATCTCCACGGATGGTGACGTGATTCACGACACACAAACTCCTCTTCACCTAAAAGCTGACGGGACTATCTATGGTCACATTGCGCGAGCAAACCCGCAATGGAAGAGCTGGACTCAAAACTCAAAAGTTAAAGTAGTATTCTCAGGACCGCACTCATACATCTCACCGAAGTACTATGAGTCCGAGTTCAACGTTCCTACATGGAACTACAGTGCCGTGTCTGTGACTGGAGACATCAAGATCATCGATTCTCAAGACGAGGTTCTAGATTTTCTCGACGCCTTAGTGCAAGATAACGAAGGTTCTGAAGATCCTTGGGCTTTAGATCGAAGTGACGACAGATACATTCAACTTCTTTCTGGTTTTGTAGTTTTTCAGATCACGCCTACTGACATCCAAGCTTCCTTCAAGATGAACCAGAATAAGTCATTTGAAGATAAGTCGAAGGTTATTGATTCACTCAAACATTCTGGTTGTCCTTTTGATCATCAGACTTCTGAGTTTATGGCACAGGCTAACAAACTCTAACTCCACCCTTTTAAACTGGCTCTGCCGAACAAGACGCTGCACCCAACCACTCACCGTGGTTGAGTTTCGCTCCCCTCTCTGGTAATTCTCACTTTAAACCCATAGCGCAGTTCCTCAGCAGAGTTCGTGGTTGGTGTGCTTTACGTTCTGCTAAATTTGCGCAGTTTATGATAAATCGCTCATTTTCAGTACATCCGATGCTTTTATTACTCTTCGGTTAGATGTCTTCTCTTTCTTCAATCATTCATTTCTCGAAGACATCTTCTCTACATTCGCGAATCGCAGACTCACGTTTTCTGAATTCTCAGATTTCACTCACTTCGTCTCAGCACGTCGCTTGCTAAATGAGCGATGGTTTCTCAGAATCAGGCTCAGCCTGTTGCTTTCTGAGTTCGAACATTCTCGGTTACTCCTCCAGCAAGTTGCACGAAACATCACGGCTTTCATTCTTCACTGGTCACTCTATCATTTCCGCAGGGATCGCCTTGCAGAACAAGACGCTGCACCCAACCACTCACCGCGGTTGAGTTCCGCTCCATTACTGGTAATTCTATCTTTCACCCAAAATATCACACTGGCCCACAACGGTCGCGGTTGGTGTGCTTTACGTTCTACTAAATTTGAGCTGTTTTTGCTAAATCACACACGTTTAGTACATTCAGCCCTTTTATTTCTGATTGTTGCGCGGTCCTTTAGATTTCACTCATTCTCTTTTCCTAAGACATTTCCTCTACATTCGCGAATTGCAGATAAGCGATTTCTGAATGCTCAGCTTTTCCTCAGTTCGTCTCAACACATTGCTAACTAAATGAGCGATGATTTTTCAGAATCAGGCTTAGCATGTTGCTTTCTGAGGTCGATCGTTTCAGGTGAACCCTCCAGCACAATGAAACAGCTTTACGTAACTCGCAGCACCTCACCACTCACCTTAAAATCGCCTTTGTAGAACAAGACGCTGCACCCAACCACTCACCGTGGTTGAGTTCCGCTCTCTTCTCTGATAATTCTCACTTTAAACCCACAGCACAGTCTTCACGTAGAGTTCGTGGTTGGTGTGCTTTACGTTAGCCTAAATTATGAAGCGCATAGTAATCCTCAGCTTTTTATCATTACTATCTTGTAAGGAATCCTATACGAATCAATCCAACCAGCAGATGAAGACAGAAGTTCCAGGTAAAGTCATCACACTTGATTCTCTAGAGTCAATGTTCACGAATATCAGCAAGACCTCAAAATGGGATATGGATAACGCCATGTTGTGGGGATACTTTTTTCACTGACTCTAATCCGGAATCATTCATGAACATCAAGACTGATCTGGAGTCTCAAGGCTATACATTTGTTGATATTTACCAAGCTGATAGAGATAGCGAAGATGAAAACCCTCTCTGGTATCTGCACGTAGAGAAGATTGAAACACACTCTCCATCATCGTTGGATGCGCGTAATGACGAACTCTACAAATTAGCTCACAAGCATAATATTAGCAGCTATGACGGCATGGATGTAGGCCCTACCAAACAAAACTGACTTTGGCTAACAAGACGCTGCACCCAACCGCTCACCGCGGTTGAGTTCCGCTCTCCTCTCTGATAATTCTCACTTTAAACCCACAGCGCAGTTCCACGGCAAAGTTCGTGGTTGGTGTGCTTTACGTTCTGCTAAAAAAGCGAAGCTTTCACCTTGCATCACACTCAAGTGAACACTAAGTTGCATACATGGATATAGCTCAAATCGAATCTCAAGCACTGAAGCTATCTGAATCAGATCGCGCAGTTCTCGTTGATCATCTTCAAGCTAGCCTTAGCTCAAAGAAGATTTCTTATCTCGATGAGCATGTTACTGAAGCCAAAGATAGGCTTGCTGCATATAGATCTGGTAAGACGCGCTCATTTGACGGCGCCTCATTTGTAGCTTCACTTCGTAATAGCCTTTCCTAGTGGATAAATACCGCCTGATCGAATCAGCTGCTGTTGAGCTCGCTGAGGCCGTTGCGTTTTATGAAGACTATACTTCACGTCTCGGCACAACATTTCTAGATGAGTTCGATCGAGCTATTGACCTTATACTAGAGATGCCACAAGCCTGGAGTCCTGTTGATTTGGAGATTCGCAGGTTTCTTCTAAGACGCTTCCCCTATTCCATATTTTACAGTGTTGAAGATGATGAGATAGTAATTCTCTCTGTATTTCATCAGCACAGGAAGCCAAGGTCATGGCTCAAAGACTTCTGATTTATCATAGTCTCTCCTTTTAAACTGCCTTTGCAGAACAAGACGCTGCACCCAACCACTCACCGTGGTTGAGTTCCGCTCTCCTCTCTGATAATTCTCACTTTAAACCCTTAGCACAGTTTCTCGGCAAGGTTCGTGGTTGGTGTGCTTTACGTTCTGTTAAATTATCCGCTTCTTTCAGATTCGATCTCCATTCGTAAAACTATTCTGATCGCAGCATAGAATGCACCGCTCGTCGCTCATCTCAATTCTCCGTTGAAGCGTAATCACTCGTGAAGATCTCTTTTAGTTAGCTGCGAAAACACGGTTTCTCATTCCCTCAGTTTCAGATTTCAAAGCACTTTGTTGATTGTTCCGGTTAATTGAAGTTACCGATTTCAGTTTCGAACATTTCTGCCATTTGGCCTTCGAAATTTACAGATTTCTCGATCATTCCTCGAATTTGGTTTCACGGCATCATCACAATATTCAAAGCTGCAACTTCCCTAAATTGCCTTACAGAACAAGACGCTGTACCCAACCGCTTACCGCGGTTGAGTTCCGCTCCATTTCTGGTAATTCTACCTTTCATCCATAATCTCACACTGGCCTCCAACGGTCGCGGTTGGTGTGCTTTACGTTCTACTAAATATGAAAACTTCACTCAAAGCCCTAACTATTTTAACACTCTCTAGCGCAACACTCTTTGCCACTGAGAAATCAGAAGCTCAAATCTTACATGAGGAGATTACTCGCCATGAAGTAATTTTAGACGCACTCAAGCACAAGTTAAACTCTCTTGAAGGATCAGAGACAGTTGCTCAAAAAGCCGAAATTAAGTTCATAGGGTCTGAGATTAAATATAACTCTAGGCCGTGTGGACAAATTGATTAATCGTTGATTTATCAATGAAATCCGGCATTCTTCCGCTGGAAAATGAATAAATTTGCGACAGCGATGCCGGACGTGCTCAAAGAGCACCTAAAAAAATTAACTTAAATCTCAGCAGAGAAAATCTAACAGTTCAGGAAAAGGCAGAAAACCTGCTAATTTTGACCGAACTCTGAACGGAATCTGGTGGATACTGGTAACAGGAGCCCAGTGGAATCAGCTTCCTGAGCGCTACGGAAAGTGGAATAGTGTCTATCGGTTTCATCTGCGTTGGTCTAAAAAAGGAGTCTTCAAGGAGTTACTAGAGGCCACAGCTAAACTCAAAAACGAGGATCAATTCAAAATCATTGATGGGTCTCACATTAAAGTTCACCAGGATGCTTGCTATCAATGTGACACCTCTAAAGATCAATGCTTTGGGAAAACAAAAGGTGGTCGAAACAGCAAGCTACATGCGATGACAAATAGTAATGGAAAGTTGCTAGATCTAATCCTTCGCCCAGGCAATGAAGCTGAAATAAAAACAGCTGAAGAGCTATTAGGTGAACTTGCCGACTGTATTGTACTTGCTGACAAAGGTTACGATTCAGACGCCTTGAGAGAGCATATTGAAAAGCTCGGAGGCGTGGCACTCATACCTGGGCGAAAAAATCGAAAGAAGAAGCCCTTTTATATCAAAGAAGTCGGTAAAAGGCGTCATGTAGTAGAGAACTACTTTGCTAGAATTAAGCGCTATAGAAGAATAGGCACTCGCTACGATAGATTGAGCGAGACTTTCGTATCCTTCATATGTCTTGCATCCATAATGGATTGGATTAGATAGTCAATTTTTCCACACGGCCTAGGAATCCCTACTAGAATAAAAAGAGTTGATTACAACAGTTCCTACAACACGAATAACCACGGCTTTACCCCGTCACAAGTACCTCGAAGAACATACTTCAATATAGGCGACATTACGCTCTCACTAAATGAAAAGCTCGCTAATTTCCCAGCATTAGACACCGCTATACGTAAAGGTGAACCTATATCAGTAGGGATTTCTGCGAAGCCGACAGATATCTTCCACCTATTCAGTGGAGAAACACGCCTTTATACACTCCATACAAATGAAAATAAACTTCTCACTTACCAAGACAGTATTGATCTGCTCCTTCCTTCTTGGGTCCTAGAGTTCATACTTTTCACAATCTCAGCAGTGGCATTACTATGGCATAGAACTTGTCGTAAAACTAACTTAGCGAACAAGACGCTGCATCCAACCACTCACCGTGGTTGAGTTCCGCATCTCTCTGGTAATTCTCACTCTAAACCCACAGCGCAGTTCCATGTAAAGTTCCTAGTTGGTGTCCTTTACGTCATTTATAAATGCTATTGTACTTATCTGCCTCACCTAACTCATCATAAACTTTATCTGAAGTATCATTCGCCGTGACTTTCTCAAATACGATCACACTATAGCTATCACGTTCACTTGAAGCCTCCTTTGGTGAATATTTTTTTTCAATAAACTCTACAGCCTGCCAATCTTGACTCTCTACAAAGGAGGCATACTTAATGCGATTTTCTTGTTCACAATAACTCGAATCCCAAACATACAAAGTTCCCACAGGCATTCTATAAAGCGGTGAAAATTCAAGCTCTTGCAGCTCTTTGCTAGCTGATTGATCAAGTAATAATTTCACTGCAATGTGCTTTCCTACAATTGGGCGATCGCTCGGATACTTCTGTTCAATCCACTCCAAGGCTTCTTCAATGGCATTATGGTACTCCCCTTTGGAAATCGTAGAAGCACATACTGAATATCGAAATTTCGCCTCACCTCGGTGAATCCCTTGCCAGTCTTGATACACATTCTGATGGTGATTCATGTGAATCCCTTGAAATCCTACTATGGCCACCGTTATCATGGTGAACATCCGCTTCTTTTTCTTAAAATGCTCTCTCGCAGAAATAAAGCCTTCAGCTGCTAACAATGCCACAAACGGAGCCATCGGCATCAAAAAATGGTAATAACCACCAGAAGCAAAAGCTCCCCTCCAATATACAAGTGAATGCAAAGTAAAATAACTGAGATATGTCACCAACAATAAACTCCACGGCGCCCAGTTCTTCCGAATTCCCCACATCCCGAAAAGCGCAAAAATTGAAGTCACATAGCCTACTCCAGCCATTATCAAAGGCACATAATGGTATATCGTACCGCTACCGTACATTGTCGTCGGCTCAGACGCAAAATACACAGCAAATGGAAAACTTCCATGTAAACTCAGCGCTAACACGTTGTATATCAATATTGGGGCCAACGTACTTAGCCCATACAAACTATCACGCCCCAGACTCGGCCAGAGTTCATCTACTGCCCCCTTATAATGAACCGACTGCCAGACATGGCGTAAAAAGCCGCCTGGCTGGCAACTCAACCAAATCCCCCACAACGCTGTCAGTATAATCCCTTCGTGCCTAATCAACGATAAGTAACCAAAACTCCACGCTGCGAGATGGTATCTCTGTTTAAGTGCGAGCCAAATCCCTAAGATCCAAACCAACATGAACGGCGTCTGTGTCAACACAGGATACGAAAGCTCAGGAAACCACGATTGAAAAATCAACATCAAAGGCACTATCCACAACGCTCTCACTTTCAATATTCGCCCCACTAACACCGTCAGCCAAACAGCTACAAACGCCAACACCAAAGTGTATATGCGCGTCGCCATAAGCCCAAACGGAGCCACTATACAGTGTATCAAATTCCGTCCAGGCCTCGTCCACTGATTGAATAACTGATCTTCATTCACCCACACACTCTTTGAAAAAAGATAGTGCGTCGCCTCATCATCTAGAATCCAACTCTCGTTCAATAGGAGTCGGTAAAGAATCCATACTAAGCCGAGGAAAATACTTCCCCAGAATACCCCATTTTCTGATTTAGAAAAACCTAACAAATCAATTAAGCTTACGAATTCGATGAAGCCTCAGAACTTTCAAGCATCATCACACTCTGATTCCGGCGCCAAATGCCATACTTAAAAATACAATACACCGCGCGCACACCATCTTTCCAACCAATGTGTTTACCTTCATCAAATGAACGTGGATAATACGAAACTGCCACCTCCATCACTCGTAATCTCCGTCGCGCAATTTTCGCCGTTACCTCAGGCTCAAAACCAAACCGATTTTCCTCAATCTTGATATTCTGAATCACCTCGCGACGAAATGCCTTATAGCAGGTTTCCATATCCGTTACGTAAAGATCAGTAACCATATTAGATAGCGTTGTTAGGAAACGATTCCCCATTGTATGCCAGAAGCGCAAAACCCGCCGAGGATTATCTCGTAAATAACGAGAACCATAACAAACATCACAATCACCATTGATCAATGGCATCACCACGAGTGGAAACTCATTCGGATCGTATTCTTGATCAGCATCTTGAACTATGACAAACGGCAGGGTCGCCCCCTGAAAACCAGTACGTAGTGCAGCGCCCTTCCCCTGATTCACCTCATGTCGGAGTAGCCGCACCATAGGTTCACTATCAGCTATCGTACCTACTATCTCTGCAGTTCTATCAGAAGAGCAATCATCCACCACTATAACCTCACCCACAATCGGCACCGCAAGTACAACGTCGATCACCTGAGCGACAGTCTTCTCCTCATTATAAGCCGGGATCACCACTGTTAGTGGCTTTTCAATCGAACAAGTGGGCATAACTAAGGGCTATTAGGCAAATTAACGTGCGAAGACCAAGAACTTTCTCGCTACAAAATTCACCATTGCAGAACTCACTGCAAAAGCCATTGCTGCTGCCCAATTAGCAAACCCCCAGTTCACCATCCATACCTTGCCTACCTCACCACCTATAAAACTAATAATCGAAATCAAGGTAAACACTCCAATTTCACGCCAAAAACCATACTTCCCAGGAGTAAATACCAACCATCGATTAGTAAAATATGCAAACAGGTTTGCTGGTACAAACGCCGAAAATAGAGCAATTCTCAAGTTCACCTGACGGTCCTCCACAGGCAAATCATTCGACATAAAATCAGGTGCAAACAACTGAAACATGAGCATCACCAAAACTAAAATAACTGTCGATAGCACACCGCAAAGTCCATACTTAAAGAACTGTGCCCACAATGGACCTTCCTTCATTTTCAATTCCTCAAACGCAACCTCAGGATGCAGAGGAATCTCTCCAAAAACAGGAACTATAATCGACAGCTTGTGCTTACGCTTCATCACAGAGTGCCAAGCAACAACTCAGCTAGAAATGATCAACTTGTAAAAAAAAAAAAGACGTAGCTGTTAACCAACTACGTCTCGGAAAATACTTATGGGGACGCGAAATTATCCACCGATTTCAGTGCTACCCTTAAGGGAAGCACCTTCCTCTACGCTGAACATCTTCGTCTTGATATCACCATTGATCTTAGAACTAGACTTTAGCTCACAACGATCAGACTGAATTCTACCCTCAACATTACCGTAAAGTTTTACTTCACCAGCTTTGATATCGCCCTTGATCTGCGCGTTTTCACCAATTGTAACCTTACCCTTATCAGAAGTAATTTCACCATCGATCTTACCATCGATGATCATGTCATTTGAAAACTTAATAGAACCAGTAATTTCGATCCCACTTGCTAGAACATTTGTTGCGTTTGCCATAATTAAACTGCAGTCTGCATAATTTTTGTCAGAGAGCAATATGGATTATTCCGAAAATCAATATTTCCCCATTCAGCTAATCACTCTTCCTCGTCCAGAGTAAATTCTGCCCACTCCACCGCCTCGCTCAGCGCTGGCACAGCTTTCTCAATTAACATCTCAAGATCTGGTTCATCTGAAGTAAAACGAAAAGCAAATAACGGCCCACCGTGCTCAATTGCCGGCTCATCGTCATCAATCGTAGATTCGCGAGCAAAGTACCAATCCAGAATCCCTTCCTTCGTATCCGGATTCCACTGCGCAATCAATTCGATCGCGGCCATTGGATCCTCCTCTCCCGCTTGGCGCTGCGCCTCAATATCCTCAGCATCACAGTCAATCCCGGCCAACATCTCTAGCTGAGTAGCATCAGGATTTTCACCCAAAATCTCTTCAATATCCGTATAGTCCTGAGACGTTCTTTTTACGATTTCCATACCCCCACCATGGCCAAGACATCACCCATCACAAGTCCCAATAACCATAATTTCCGTCACACAAAGCCCAACAAAACGCACAGTTACCCCCTCATGTAAGGTCTAGAACTCTAGATACTCTATTATTTCGCCCACTTTGGTGGGCTTTTTTGTGTCCTTTCTTAAAAAAGTTTTTAAAATACTTCTTCTGCGGCATTAAAAGTCAAAGTATTCACCCTAAAAACATCCCTAAAACTCAAGTTATTAATCCACTAATTCCTTTTAAAATAGATATTTAAACGCTAAGTATGTAAGAGTTATTGAATTTCAATCTTTACAAAATAACATTTTTAATAAAGTATCATCACGTCATGAAACCCGCTACCTTGATCACTGCCACTCTCATCGGTTCATTGAGCCCGCTCGCTACTGCTGCGACATCCACAGAAGCACTTCGCGCTAAGTGCAATGCCCAAGAACTCACTATCCAAGAGCTCGAAAAAGAGGTCGATAAACTCCATGCCCTCTTGGAAAAAAATAACGCAGCACCTCAAATGGCTGCTAAATCTTCAAAGACTGCTCCACAAACTGTAGGCAGTTACACCATCCGCTCTGGCGATACATTCAGTAAAATCGCGAAGAAAAATGGTATTTCTCTCAACACTCTTCTCAATGCTAACAAAGGCGTAAGCCCTAACAGACTTAGCGTGGGCCAGACCATCAACCTTCCTGGCGCGACTCCAAAAGTGTCCGCCATTGAGTCTGCTCCACCTAAAGCTGAAGTCTTGCCCGCCGTGGCTCCACCGCTTAAACAACCCAAAGTCGCCGCTAAGCCTGCGACAACGACTAAAACATACACAGTTCAGAAAGGTGATAGTCTCTACAAAATCGCCAGAGAAAACGATACGACGGTCGCGAACCTACTAGAGCTCAACCAAGGCCTCAACCCGAGCAAAATTCAGATCGGCCAAAACATTAAACTCTCTAGCGGCTCAAGCTCTTCTATCAGCAACTCTCCTTCTGCCCTCGCCAAGCAGCAAGCAACTCCTAAAAAAGCACCAGTCACTAAATCTAGCCCTGTTCCTAAAAAAGAAATAGCTAAGCAGCCTGCACCACAACCAAAGACTCAACCCGTAGCCTACGAACCAAAGCAAGTGAAAGTCCGCACCGTGTCCGTCACGCGTCAAATGACCTTCGGAGAATTCGCTTCCGCCCACGGAGCTAGTGTCGATCAGATCAACGAAATGAACGGTCTCAAGCTCACCAAAAGCACAGTTCTCGCACAAGGTTCAGAGCTCTACATTCCTAACATCCACCACTAGGAATTCTTTAAAATTCCTCCCCACAGGTTTCTAAGACAATGAAGACGCTCAGAGGCATACCGCTTCTGAGCGTTTTTCGTATATAAAATTCACCGCTATTCACAGCGTTTACACTAATTGTCGATGTTAACTTAACCTAACTAAACACCACTCCCAATTGCACTAACAATTCACGAAGTTTTTTCTCACTCAAAGCTCCTGCCATATTGATACTCGGAGCAAACAAGACAACGCGCAGCATCTCCAGGTAATAACCTGCTTCGATTAGCCCCCTATCACTCTTCCTATTTTTCCATTGCTCCATCCACGGCAAATAAAGATCAAGTACTCTATCCATTTTCTCAAGATCCTTCACCACTGGGTGCGCCTTAAGTCGTTGAGTCCGCTCTAACATTGCCTTGAAAAACAGCTCATAATCAAGCAATTGCTGCCAACCAGCTTCCACTCCAAAGCCGTCTCTAAATAGCCAGTCAATTTGTTCCTGAATGTCCTCAGCAATCTCCTCAAAATTCGGGTTGCTGCGATTCGTTTCTAACCAAGACTCTATCACACGATAGTCACCAATCGCTGAAGCCAGAGACTCGCACATTTTCTCTGCATGTAGATAAAGCTCCCCACGGCCATCATCCGCTAATTTTAAAAACTCTCCCTGCGACCTCGGTAACTTACTCTGGAAACAAGCAGCCACGATTGCTCTGAGCAAAGTAGCTTGACTCATCCCTGATTTCCCCAAATGCGGTAGATACATTTTCGCCTCCAGACTCAATGGCATCTGCTTCGAAATGTATTTCGCATGGTCAGCATTACGAAAAAGAAATAAACGGATACAGCCCTGTAGATGCGAAAACTCAGCTTCCTTTTGATCTGAAAACACCTTCACACTCACTCCATCGCCATCATCAACCAAGGCTGGAAAACCTACCCCTCTAGGAGACTCCACCCGCTCTGGTAAATCCCCGCATTCCCATGCCTTCATCCCAGAAAAATCAAATTCCGCCCCGTCTCTTCCTCGAATCGCTCCGTCATCAGCCCTTTCAGCTCATCCTGTAGCTCCGCTGCATTGTAGCCCATTCCTAACTCTTGACCATCCTCATCATACACCCACACCTTCATCCGTAACTCCTCAGGCAGCTTTTCTACCTGAAACATTCCCGCATCTATTCGCACTCCAGAATGAGCCGTCAAAAAATCTGCCAATTCTTGATACAAGCTATACCGAGGTGTCCTCCGCTCCCATTCTTCGGCAAATACACCAGCCGTTTGTGCCGCAGGATTACACGCGATGCGTTGGCTCTTTGGTAAGGATTTGATCAACAATAGTACGCGTTCCTCTAACTGCCCCATCACCCCCCACTCCGGTAACCATGTCGGAAATGTCGAAAGTAAATCAATGCTCACGCCTACCGTCACACCGTCATCAACCTCGCCCGGCGCCACTCGATAATATAAAGGATAGGTCGTCCTCACCGTAGTAGAGTTCATCAGGATACAGCGAAGTGTCAGGCAGATCTCCATATACAAAATCTTCAATCTTAGGCTTTAACTTCGAAGCATTCTTCGTCATCCACCGCCAAAATTGCTTCGCAGTACTCATGTCCTCAGGTAGCACCTTTTCAAAATACTCCACCACCGTTTCTTCACTCCACACCCCATCTCGACGACGAAGCTTTACCTCCATCGCTGCCACCTCCTCACGGAATCCTTCGATCCTTTCTAACACCTCTGGCTTCTTCTTCATTCCCCCACCTAACAAGCCATCGCGAATAAACACCGCTCGTGCCGCCTTGGGATCAATTTTTCCAAAATGCACATTTCTGCCAAGGACAATAGTTAAGCCACTGCAAACCACTCTTTCCTTGGCATACACCGCACCCTGCTTCTTATCCCAACTCGCGCTGTGGTAGCTATAACGGCAGAGCTGTAGAGCCACTTCCTCTAACCAAAGCGGATTCAGCTTCGCCACACGTCTCGCCCACAAGCGCGTAGTATCCACCATTTCATATGCCAGTATCCAATCTAGCCGCTTCTTGCCAAATAAACCCGATCCTGGGAAAATGGCAAACTCACGCCCACCCGCACCTTTGTACACGCGTTTCTCTTTGTCAAACAAGCCCACCTGTCTAGGCATCCCACCTAACAAAGCTTTGTGCAACGCATCATAATCCACCGAGTGGTTCTCGCCCTCACGCATCACATGTGTACGCCAACGAAATGCCTCCCGACCTAACACCGCCAATTCATGATGCAAATTCCCCCATTCTAACACCCTACGAAAATTTAAAAATCGCTGACGACAGAATTTGCGAAGCTGGTTCTGCCGCCACTTTCTACCATCTTTAAATTGTTGAAGTTCACACCATAAATGCACCAATGACATGAAATCGGAATCCTCGTCCTGCCATTTCTGGTGAGCCGCGTCTGCCTCCTTAGCTTTCTCCGCTGGTCGCTCGCGTGGATCCATGATGCTCAGACCACTAACAATTACTAACATCGCATCCAGACAAGCTCGATGTTTCGCTTCGATCAGCATTTTACCCAACCTTGGCTCTACCGGAATCCGCGCGAGTTGTCGCCCGATCTTAGTCAGCTCATTCTCACCATCAATCGCCCCGATCTCACGCAAGGTCTTATAACCCTCGCTGATATGCTTGCTCGACGGTGGATCTAAAAAAGGAAAATCTTCGATCGCAGCCAAACCCAGCGACTTCATTCGCAAAATCACCCCAGCCAGCGATGATCGCCGAATCTCAGGATCCGTGAACTCCGACCGCGCATCAAAATCGTCTTCCTCATACAAACGCACACAAACACCTTCACTCACGCGCCCACAACGCCCCTTACGCTGATTCGCACTCGCCTGTGATGTTTTTTCGATCTGCAGCCGCTGCACCTGCTGCGCTGGACTCCACCTACTCACACGCGCCACGCCAGTATCCACCACGTAAACAATCCCTGGAATCGTCAGCGATGTCTCCGCTACGTTCGTTGCTAACACCACACGACGTCGCGCTCCATCAGGATTGAACACCTTTTGTTGGTCTTTCAGCCCCAATCGCGCAAACAAGGGTAAAATATCCGTTCCAGCCCACTGGCGACCATCTAACACATCCAAGCACTCGCGAATTTCACGCTCACCCGGCAAGAAGACCAAGATATCTCCCTGTCTATCAGTTCTCGAAATAGTCTCGATCGAACGCGCCACGTGTCGTGCCATATCTTCACTCTGTTCGCGCGGCAGATACTCCGTCTCCACAGGAAAAGTACGTCCCTCCACATGGACCACTGGAGCACCATTGAAAAAATCAGCAAACCCACCAGCATCCAGAGTTGCCGATGAAATCAACACTTTCAGATCTGGACGACGCTCTAGAAGAATCTTCAAATACCCCAACAAAAAATCGATATTCAAACTCCGCTCATGTGCTTCATCAATAATCAATACCGAATACTGCGACAGCTCAGTATCACCTTGGGTTTCAGCTAACAAAATACCGTCTGTCATAAATTTGACCTTGGTCGACTTGTTTGTATTATCCTGAAATCGAACTTGATAACCAACCTCGCTCCCGAGTTGTACCTTCATTTCTTCTGCCACTCGCTTCGCCACACTCGCCGCCGCTAATCGCCTCGGCTGCGTACAACCCACTCTCCCCTTTAGAGCCAATTCCTGTGCATATTCCACAGCCATTTTCGGCAACTGTGTCGTCTTTCCAGAGCCCGTATCACCCACCACTACAGTGACTTGATTCTTGCGAATTGCCTCAAGAATCGTCTCTCTCTCCTTACTTACAGGAAGAGATGGATAAGTAATCTGAAGTTGCTGACCGTCCATGAGTGCAGCAAGAGGGCTATAGATCACCGCGAAATTCAAGTAAGAGATGCAAAATCTAGCTAGCAAGACGCATAAAACTCTCTAGCCTTCCCGTCAACCATGCAGAACCCGCACATTCTGATCGTCGAAGACGAACACTCCATCGCTGAAAATCTCATCTACGCCTTGGAAACCGAAAATTTCACTACCACCCACCTCGCCACCGGAAGTGAAGTCGCCCCACTCATGAAACAACAGGAATTCGATTTCCTCGTGCTTGACATCGGACTGCCTGATATACTCGGCTTCGATGTCTGCAAGGAAGTGCGTCAATTTTCGAACATACCTATTCTCTTTCTCACCGCTCGCAGCTCAGAAATCGATCACGTCCTCGGCCTCGAACTCGGTGCTGACGATTACGTAACCAAACCCTTCAGTCCTCGCGAGCTCGCTGCCAGAATTCGCGCCATCCTACGCCGATCTCAATCTCCCACTCCGCAATCTCCTGCAGACACAGCTCTCATTCATCACGATCCTTCAGCAATGCGCATCACTTGTGCTGGCTCCGAGCTCGATCTCACAGCTCACGAATACAAGCTCCTCTCCACCTTCATGTCCCAACCTGGGCGCACTTTTACCCGTGACCAATTGTTAGAACACGCTTGGGAAGACCCTGGGTCGGCCATGGATCGCACCATCGACGCCCATATCAAATCACTCCGAGCCAAACTGCGCGATGCCTCAGAACTCTGCTGTGAGCTCATCCAAACCCGCCGCGGTCTAGGCTATTGCTTCCATCTTCCAGATGAAAATTGATCCCTTCGCCCCTGTCCGCATTACGCGCTCTGTCACCGTGTTGGTTGCCGCCGTCACTCTTTTCGGTTTCTACTCACTCTATAAAAACCTAACCAATGAGTTAGAAAACCAAACCTTTCAGGCCACAGAAGAAGTACTCGTTGAAGCTGTCCATCTCTTCGCGGCTCACGTCGAAACCCACCTAGAATCGATCAATACCCTCAATCACTCCAGCCTCGAAAAAGCATTTTCTAAAGCGAAGCTGCACACCTTCAAGGCCGAAATTCACGGATTTGAAAAAACAAAAATTGGTCTCAACTTCTACCTCACTGGAGCAGATGGAATCATTCTCTTCGATTCAGGAAAACCCAACCGCATCGGTAAAGATTTCTCTCATTTCAACGATGTCCACCTTGCCCTCCAAGACAAGTACGCCACACGTTCCACCCGCGAAACCCATGACGACTCAAAAAGCTCTATCCTCTACGTCGCTTCCCCGATCAAAAACGCAGAGGGTAAAATTCTCGGCGTACTCTCACTTTACAAGCCTCAAAATGATGTCCTCCCCTTCATCGCCAAACGCCACCGCAACATCCTCCTCTCCCTCGCAGTCATCGGATCCGGAATCGCTCTCTTTATCATCGCAGTATTCATTTGGCTGTTCCGCCCACTCGGCAAACTCACAGAATACGCCCGTGCCATCAACCGGGGTGAACGCCCACGCTATCCAAACCTCGGAAAAAGTCGCGAAGCAAACACACTCGGCCGCGCTCTCCGTGACATGCGTGCTTCACTCGATGGACGCCGTTACATGGAGCACTACACTCAGATGCTCACCCACGAGCTGAAATCCCCTCTTGCGGCCGTCCAAGGAGCCGCAGAGCTGCTAGAGGAGGACATGCCAGCGGAGCAAAGAAATAAATTTCTATCTAACATTCGCAAAGAAACCAAGCGTTCGACCGAAATTATCGACGGCCTCCTCAAACTCTCACGTTTGGAAGCCGAGGACGAGCTCCACCAGCTCCACCCTATTCGCATCGCCCCCCTCTTTACTCAATTACACAAACTCACGCGCGCTCGATTCGAAGCTAAGAAACTAAATCTAGAAATCAATTGTCCACCGGAACTCGAAATTATGGGCGATGAAATGATGTTAGAAACAGCCATTGCAAACCTGCTAGAAAATGCCATCGAGTTCTCACCCCAAAATGGCACCATAACTCTCAGCGCCGAAACCTCAGGAAATCAAGCAAAAATCACCTTGCTTGACCAAGGACCCGGTCTGGCTGTATTCGTAAAAGAACGCGCCTTCGAGCACTTCTTCTCGCTTCGAGAAAACGAAAAAGGCAGTGGACTCGGGCTGGTCTTTGTAAAAGAAGTAGCCGAACTCCACTCGGGAGAAATCACCTTAGAAAATCACCCATCGGGCGGTGCCATCGCCACACTCACCCTGCCACTCAGTTCATGAACCGCCCTCGCACGCTCTTACTCACTTTACTAGCTGTACTAGTCGTCTGCCTCGCCCTACTCGCACTACGTGACTCCACGAACTCGAAAACCACCCTCACACTCTACTGCGCAGCAGGTCTCCAAGCTCCGATCAATGCAATTGTTGAAGAATACGAACAACAAACAGGAACCAGTATTCAAGTCATCTACAATGGTTCAGGAGCACTACTCAGCCAGCTTCAATTAGGCCGCGGTGATCTCTACCTTCCAGCAAACCAATCCTACATCAACCAAGCTGGGAACTACCTCACCGGCAGCGCCACTTCAGTAGTTGCGCAACAAGCCGTAATCGTTGTCCACCAATCTAACCAATCGATCCATTCCCTAAGCGACCTCAGCAAACCCAACATCAAAATCTCTTTTGCCGAAGACTCCGCTGCCATCGGCAGATACACAAAGAACCTCCTCCAGCGACACCAACTCTGGGATACGATCCAACCAAACATCATCGTCTACAAACCCACCGTCAATGGAGTCATCGAAGACGTCGCACTCCGCTCAGCCGATGCCACCATCGCATGGAAAAATACTGCACAACAATTCCCAAACATCAAAACCATCGACACTTCCATCCTGAACTCTCCTCCACAATTCGCCGCCATATCCATCCTCAAATCCTCCAACAGCAAACCACTCGCTCAAAAATTTATCACCTTCCTCACCACTCACGCCAGCAGTCAAACCATCTTCAAAAAGCACCACTACGAGATAGTTCAGTAAGGCAAAGAGAAAATACGAATGAGATAGTACCTCCATAGGCCGCTCCCCCCATCGCAACTCAAGGTCATTGTCCCTCCACACAAACAGGAGCGCTACGACTAAGACAGCACTAGACACTCCCCAGCGCTTCGCTAATCTTCCGATTCACCAATGCACGCCACGCTACCAACTAAGCCATCATCTGACCTACCGTTCTACACGACACTCTATGGCTTCACAGCACTTTACGCGGCAGTCATCATCCTTCTTGTCGCTGCCAGCGCTAGCTACATTACCTGGGCCGACCTCCTCGCGGCGGTGGGCAGTGAATCAATCCAGCAATCCCTCACTCTCACCTTCCTCACCTGCACGATATCCGCCATCCTCGCCCTCATCTTCGCGGTCCCCATCGGTTACACCCTCTCCCGCTTCCGATTTCGTGGACACACCTTGCTCGACACGATCCTCGACATCCCCATCATCCTCCCACCGCTCGTCGTCGGCCTCAGCCTGCTCATTCTTTTCAACGCCTTCCCCACTGAACAAAGTTCACTTGAAAAATGGCTCAACCAGCGCGGCCTCGAAGTCACTTTCCACATCCCAGCCATCATCATCGCCCAATTCACTATCTCGGCCGCCTTCGCTATCCGCAGCATGAAAAACACCTTTGAACAGCTATCCCCCCGTGCGGAAATGGTCGCCCTCACCCTTGGCTGCAATCGCGCCCAAGCTTTCTGGCGCGTCGCACTCCCTCAAGCTGGTCGCGGTGTGCTCGCCGCTGGAGTCCTCGCTTGGGCCCGCGCACTCGGCGAATTTGGCCCCATTCTGGTCTTCGCCGGCGCCACTCGTGGCCGCACCGAAGTCCTTGCCACCTCCGTCTTCCTCGAAGTCAACATAGGCAATCTCGGTGGAGCCGCAGCCGTCTCACTCATTCTCATCACCCTAGCCATCGCCACCATCCTCACTATCCGCCTAGTCGGGGACCGAAAGTGACAAATGAGAAATCATAAACACAACAGCCAAACATCAATAAAAACTCCATTAGTCAGACACATAAAACACAACTTCCTGAGTCCACACAAAGAATTTTGCACCATTTATCAATTCTATATGGCACCACACACCCAACGCCGCAGGCGTCTCAATTCAACATTTAACACTCAACATTAAACATTGCTGTCCGTCTCCAACATTTCTATCAGCTCAGGTAATTTCCAACTCAACTCCATTAGCTTCGAAATCCCTGATGCCCAATGCCTTTCTCTCATGGGTCCTTCAGGATCTGGGAAAACCACCATCATGGAAGCCATTTGCGGACTGCGTAAAGTACATGAAGGAGAAATCTTATTAGATAATCACGACATCACCCAGTTGCGCCCCTGTGATCGCAATGTCGCTCTCGTCCCCCAAGACAACGCCCTCTTTCCTCACCTCACCGTGCACGAACACCTAGCCTTCGGCCCCGGTCTCCAAAAATGGGAAACCGCGCAAATTCAACAACGCGTAGAACAACTCGCGACAGAACTCGGCATCTTAAACCTACTCGATCGTAAACCGAACATGCTCTCCGGTGGGGAATCCAAACGTGTGGCCCTCGGCCGCGCCCTCGCCACTCGCCCCAGATTACTCTGTCTCGACGAAGCCCTCACCGGTCTTGACGAAACCACCCATGCCGAAACTCTCGATTGCATTAAGTCCTCGATCGAACGTGAAAAAATAACCACGCTTCATATCACCCACTCTCAACAAGAAGCCAAGACTCTCGCCTCAATCAAGCTCTCGATCCACGACCTCATTGGTTAACGAAATCAGCACCATTGAGCCCTACGTACCTAGATTACCGCGCTGAACTCGAAACATTCTAGATTTTCTCACACTCATCAAAGCCGTCGCTTATAACTTATCCTCCAGATTGCTTAACGTAGTTGCTATCTTTGCCTTATTGATCGCATCGATAAATTGTCTGAGACGCCCGAAGTCATTACGACCATGTCTGAATGTGATTCTTGGCATTTCAGCTAGCTCCACTTCATTCATTTCCTCTTTCAATGGACCGCACTGAAGCATTTCTCCCGTCTTCACTATATCCGCAAAATCTTTCTTCAACTTCTCAAAATCTTTAGGGTCAATTGCGTCTTGCAAGCGAATCACTAACTTATCTCCAACATAGCGGTACGAGTGGAAATTCTTGTAGAAATCCACAATCTCTTTCACCGCCACTTCGATGTCATCGGTCACCTTGAATAGAGAAAAGTCGGACTCGGAAATCAGCCCTAAACGCATGAGATGCTCTTCGATGAATTGGTTCCAAAACTTCCAATATTTACCACCTGGGGCATCCAACAAGACGAGCGGATAGATCAAGGCCTTTCCCGTCTGAATCAAGGTCAGAGCCTCGAAAATCTCATCCATTGTGCCAAAACCACCTGGCAAAGCAACGGCCGCATCAGCTTCTTTGACAAAAGACAACTTCCTAGTGAAGAAGTAATTATAGTCTATTAACTTCTCATCTTTAGAAATAAATGGGTTTGCAGAGGACTCAAACGGCAAGGAAATATTGAGTCCAAAACTGAAATCTCGCCCAGCACCTTCATTACCTGCCGCCATAATCCCTGGGCCGGCTCCAGTAATCGTCATAAAACCCTCTTCTTTCATCCGCTGCGCAAACTTCACAGTAGTGATGTATTCAACCTCCTCCGGCTTAGTCCGCGCAGAACCAAAAATCCCAACCTTCTTCAAATGGCGATAGGGGTAAAATACCTCAGAGGAAATGCGCATCTCTTTCAACGCGCGATTCATTAATTTAAAATCGGCTTGGCTTACTGAGCTACGCGATACCCGAACTGCAGTTGTTAGCATTTCCGCCAGTAAACAGAAGTTCCCATCACGGTCCATCTGCTGTGAAATCTCCATGATTCGATCATCCAGCTTCTTCTCGCCAGTCGTTCCCACATAGGAACAGGATGCCGAGTGGATCATCCCCCCCGTAAAATCCTTCTCCTGCGGTACATCTCTATGATTGCGTTCACTCATAGAAATAACTCTAGATCGTATTCATTTAGGCCGCCACTAAATCCTGCTAGAAAATGTTATTTTTTCTTTGGAGGTCGAGAAGCTTTCCCTAAAAGACGGATCATTTCACCGTGTGGGATTGAGTCATACTTACCTGCGAGTTTGTTTGCCTCCACTTCACGCCGAACATTAGGCTGCACATCCTCCACGTAGAATCCCACTGGCACTAAATACTTTTTCGTGAACTTCCTAATATCATTCTCAGCTTCGAGTGCTAGATGCACACGTTCATCCTTTTCAAGAATCTCATGCACTACCTCAAGTTCAGAAGTGAGTAAATTCTGATCATCTAAATACGAACTCAGATAATATGCCTCCCATGGCGCTTTCTCATTCAATCCCTTAATCAGAGCACTCACTGATTTCACATAATCCAATTCTAACATTTGCGAATCTATACCATTATAACCCTCGAGAGCAGCACCATAAACTCTGGACAAGCCTTGCTCTATCAAAGGAGCACCAGCCCAGTCATGAAATCCTTTAAAGAAACGGAGACGACACTCTTTCGAAAACCCATCATGACTTTTCGAAGCTCCTGTCCTGTTAAAATCATTAGTTCCAATAAGGCTGTACACATAGGTTGAGCTTCGAAGCTTCGCATCTCTGAAATCCTTCTCCTTGAGGTAAACACCACTCCCAGACCCACAGGCCAGAACACCTGCAATCCTCTTATCTCTCTCAGCTAGAAGATAGGCCATGCGCGATCCGCCCGACATCCCTGAAGAAAACGCCATGCCCTCTATCACCGGAATGCGTTCAAAAACATCATCAGCCATTGCTGCCATTGCTATGTCTGAGTCGGCAAAGCCATTTTTAGATTCTATAGATAAGGCAATAACACACCCTAATCGATCAGCTGCACTGAGATACTTCTGCATCGGTTTGAATGATTTCCCTCCACCAGAAGCCATCACAAAACAAACAGCCCACTCTCTACCTCTATGAAACTTTTTTGGCAAATAAAGATGATATCCCCAGCGCGAATCATCGCCACAGCGCACATTTTGGCGTACCTTGCCCGCCACAGCATTAATCTCGGAAATACCCGTTTCTCCCTTATTCTTTTCCTCAATGTACTTGAGTAAGAAATCCTGATCAGCCGGCGAAAGCTGATTCATCTTAATCCTCAGCTCCGAACCGTTCTCACGTAACAACACAACTTTGTCCCAATCTGATTCGACCAATTCAGCCTGGATGCTAGTACCAGAAGTACTCGTCCATACTCGCATAGAATCAGCATGACTAATCACAGGCAGAATACAAAAAACTAGCAGTGCTAGCGGTAAGAAAAAACGAGACATAGCAATGAAAACTAGAGGAGCCCTACAAATGTTGAGGTGAAAACGATCTATAAGAAAAAAGCATAGACCCAGCATTCTGCCAAGAGCCTCGGGAAAGAAAAAACCCACACCTCAGATGAAGTGTGGGTTGAAAAATTTTAATCACCCTATCGTCTAATAAACGTCGCGACAGTAACGTTTCTCTTTCTTGAGAGTCTTGATGAAAGCCGCAGCTTCATCTTCGCTAAGACCACCGTGCTCTTGAGCTATCGTATGAAGCGCAGCATCCACATCCTTCGCCATACGTGATGCATCACCACAGACGTAAAATGCAGCCTTATCTTCGTTGAGCCATTTCCAGAGCTCTGCTCCAGCTTCGATCATGCGATTCTGGACGTAGATTTTCTCTTTCTGATCACGTGAGAAAGCTGTGCTTAGTTTTGTGAGAACACCGTCACTAGCCATTTGATCAAGCTCCTCTTTATAAAGGAAGTCTTCAGCTTCGTGTGGGTTACCGAAGAATAACCAGTTGCCACCCTTAGCTTCCGTAGCTTTACGCTCTTCTAGAAATGCACGGAACGGTGCGATGCCTGTTCCCGGTCCCACCATGATCACTGGTGTCACCATTCTCAGGCAAACGGAATGCATTGTTTGAATGAAGAATACTCCCGGATTCACTCCTTCTGAACGATCTGAAAGGAAGGAAGAGCACACACCTGCACGATCGCGGTGCTTGCTGTGGTATCTTACGATTCCAACAGTAAGATGCACTTCATTCGGATGCGCTTTCGGGCTCGATGAGATCGAATAGAGTCTCGGCTGAAGCTTCTTCAGTGAACCTACAAATTCTTCAGCATCCTCAAAATCAGCCGGATGGTCGGTAATGAGGTCGATCAATTCACGCCCCCAGCAGAAATCATCAAACGCAGCCTTGTCATCGCCTTCTACTAATGAGCGAAGGAATGGAGAACCGCTACGTTGCTGCCAATTCTGAATAAAGGTCTTATTCAAATTGCGAATATCATAGCTATAAATCAGAGCCTCGCGCAATGTACCTTCACCGCCACCAGGAAGCGGTACTTCCTCAGTCGGTTTGAAGTTCATATTACTGAGAATCTCATCCACCATGGCTTCATCATTCTGCGGATATACGCCAAGCGCATCCCCCACTTCATACTCAAGCCCTGAACCTTCCAGTGAAAATTCAATGTGGTGAGTCTCACGCGGAGATCCATCCGCATTGAGATTCACATTTTTTAGAATGGGTGCTGGGAATGGATTCTTCTTGCTATACCCATCTTCTGAAAAATCTTCAGATGCGGTTGCCGCTGGAGCTGCAGAAGCACCAAGTGCATCAAGCACCCCCTTCTTCCACTCTTCATACGGCTCATCAAAGTCCACATCACAATCCACACGTGGGAAGATGCGTGTCGCACCGAGTTGCTCAAAGCGGGTATCAAATTCGATACCACACTTACAGAAGTCTGGATATTCAGTATCTCCAAGTGCTAGAACCGAGAAATTCACCCCCTCTAAACTAGGGCGGCATCACTGAGGATCCACTCGTGGAAATCTGCTGCGTTGTCCGGTGGTTCACCGTCGCCGTACGTGGAAGTGATAATGAGAACGTTTTGCTCACTAGGGAGCTTCTCCATTTCATAAGATCCAAGATCATTGAGCTCTGGGTTAAAATTCATCTTCGCCATCGCTTTCGATAGCTTCTTACCGAGCGCTTCGGAGTTACCTGTTTGAGAACCTACGAGGATCGTAACAGGAACTGCTGGGCCAGCACTTTGACCGTCTAGTCCACGGCCGCTGGTAAGGTCATTGATGAAATTAGACACCAAGTTATTGAGCCACTGACGTTGTTCGACAGTGAATGGAGCATCATCAGGAATGTAATTCTGCTGTGACATAGTAAATCTGAGACCGAGGAATCATTTCCTCGGGGCGGCTAAATTGCTGCAAGTCCTACCAGCATGCAAGCATTGATGATGCCAGTATCAAAATATTTTGTGAAAATTGATCAATTCCCCCTCTAACTGCTAGAAAAACCTAGCCTTCACGACGTGGTCGTGTCCCCATAATCAATCGAAGCCCTACTAATGGAATCGCAGAAATAGCTAAAGCAGCTAAACCAATTTTCCAACCTGGATAAACTCGAGCTTTTTGCTTTTGCAGCCCTTCCAGAGCCTCCGCGACAACCTGCACTTTATCTGTGTAGAAAAACTCGCTCCCAGGGATCTTGTTCTTCTCCTCACCACGCATTGCCACTTTTCCGAACTCTGTGTGCACAGGCCCAGGGCAGAGCGCCAACACATTGATATTACTTTCTTTCAGCTCCATACGAATGGCTTCAGAAAAGCTACTCACGTAAGCCTTCGTTGCCGCGTACACCGCAAAATCAGGAATCGGTAACACACTCGCAAGCGAACTCACATTGATAATATCACCGAAATTACGCTGCATCATGCTAGGCAAGAGCGCATGAGTGAGCTGCGTTAGCGCATTGATGTTAAGCTCTAACATCTGCTCCAGCTTCTCCCACTCGGCGTGAGCAAATTCACCGTAATCACCCATCCCTGCATTGTTAATAATCAAGTCAGGCTTTGCTCCGTGATCAGCTAAAAGCTGAATAAATTTTGTGCGCTCCTCACGGTCGATCAAATCAACCGCGAAGTGCAACACATCTAAATGGGGAAACGCCTCTTTCAGATCACTCGCTAGCGAAAGCAAACGATCTTCACGGCGTGCGATCAGAATCATCTGATCACAGTTACCTGCGAGCTGCCTCGCAAACTCCTCACCTAATCCAGCAGAAGCGCCAGTGATGAGAACCGAACGGTACATAATGGGGGAATCTGTCACAGGTAACGAATTTCTTTGAATTATTCTCCCTGCTGAGCTTCTGGGTTGTGCTCAACAATACGAAGCGGAATGCGGGTGATTAACTCATCATCCACGCTGATATCGATGGAATAAATACCATCCTCTGGGAATGAAAGCCCTTGAAGATTAAGGATGAGGTTACGAGTCATGAATGGAACCTGGTCAGGAAGCTCGATTGGCATATCAGCAACAATTGGCATCTTATCGTCGAGTGAGCTACCGTCGGCATCGATGATGTTCACGCTAAACTTACGCTGACCACTGTCTTCCGGAGTGATGCAGAGACGCATCGCAAGGCAGCAATGTGGGTGTGTCACTGGCATTTTTGGGGCTGCAAGTGTGTCAAAGGTGCCGTTAATCACCATCTTACCATTGTAGTCAGCTGCGAAGTCGCAGAGTGTTGCAATTTGGATATCCATAAATTTTCTTTCTTAAAACAAAAGGTTTCAGTGCCTCAAATTTTCTTGAAGCGATTTAGCTATGCCAGATTTCCACGCCACGTCCAGCATGGACTTTCATAAGATTTCACCTTCTCGACTAAGCAAGCTTTTGACTTGCGTACCTAACACACTTAACGCTATCTAAAACACAAGTTGATTGTAGTAAAAATGAATCACAATCACGTGTATATCACCCCCTTAAAAAATGAAAATTAATTGGTATCAGACGTTATTAACTACGTCATTTTTTACATCCCTCTCACTAGCCACAACAGCCAGTGCGGCCATACTAGTCGATTCTTACAGCTATGGAGTTTCCCCTACCTCATCCTACCCCGATAGCGGTGGTGAGCTCACAGACGGTGTAGCCGATGTCCCAACCTGGGGACATGACACTACGATCCGCTCCGGCGACACGCCTCCTTTTGTTGGCTGGCTTAACACTAATGGCTCTATTGAGTTCTTCTTTGACCAAGACTACACCTTCGGAAGCGTCACCATCTGGGTTGCTGATAGTGATAATGCTGCTGGCGTTGGCCTCCCTAACACCATTACTGTATCAGACGCTAATTCATCATTCACCAAAACAACTACAGTAACCAACCCTGCTGGATCGGGCTATATGCTTCCTGTCACCATAGACAACCTGAACGTCACTACTGACGAATTACACGTCTCATTCACCCGAAACCACCAGTGGACCATGCTCACAGAAGTCACATTCGCAAGCGTTCCCGAACCCTCTTCAAGCTGCCTCTTAGGCATAGGCCTCACAACCCTAACCCTACACCGACGCAGAAAAACACTCCGATAAACCACACTCTCTAAGTTCAGCAGCTCTTGCTTTTAGCCAGAGCCCTCAATAGCACACCCAAAGAAGCTCAGAACTCACACTTCTGAGCTTTTTTATGCCCATAAACAACAATCACACCATAAACAACTCCCCAAGACCATGGTCGACTGGCTCACCCAACAAAAAAGGCAGCCAAATCGGCTACCCTTCTTCAAAAAAATGGAGGCGGAGGCGGGATTCGAACCCGCGAATATCGGTTTTGCAAACCGGTCCCTTAGACCACTTGGGCACTCCGCCATCGCTAGATGTTGTGCACTTGAGAGAAACCCTCGAAGTGCGGGCAGTTCGTAACCTCTCGCCCTCATACTGTCAACAATTCAATTGCTGATAAATCCTCTTATTTATGCAAAACTTCAGTAATTGCTTGAGCAATAAGCATCCAAGCATTGGTCAATTTCTTCGAATGATATGCTCAAAGGAGGCAGCAGTACAATGGTGTCGAGTACCGGACGTGTGAGCAGCCCCCATTTGCGAGCAGCTAAACACACCTTCTCACCGATCCTCTCCGAGCGTTCAAATCGCTCCCCGCTCGCTCCGCGCAACTCAATCCCAACCACCATGCCACATTGTCGTACTTGCCAGACATGAACATGACCCCCAGCAAGCTTCTCCAAGCCTTCACTCAAGTGCGGAATTAACTCCGCCACTCTCTCAAGAGTCGATTCGTCCTCGAAAATTTGGAAACTCGCCAAAGCAGCAGCGCAACCTAACGGATTAGCCGTATAGCTGTGTCCGTAATAAAATGCATTCTCAGCACCTCCTAAGAAAGCTTCATAAATCTCCTCCCGCGTCAATGTCGCAGCCAATGGCAAATAACCACCAGTCAACCCCTTTGCCAAACAGAGAAAATCCGGAACCACCTCTTCTTGTTGACACGCAAACATACTCCCTGTCCGACCAAAACCCGTCATTACTTCATCGAGAATTAAATGAATACCTTGCGCTTCGGTAAATTCACGCAATTCAGCTAACATCCCCTGTGGCCACAGATGTACCTGATTTACCCCTTGAACCAGCGGTTCGATCACTACTCCCGCCACCCTATCAAGCCTGTCTAACTTTCTCAATTCATCCACCGAACTCACAAAACGTACAGGAAACCCGAACTTACGGAATCGCGAAAAGAACGCATCTACCCCACCTAACGACGCAGCACCCATCGTGTCACCGTGGTAACAATCGACAAATGCGACAAACTCCGTGCGTTCAGGTTCACCCGATTGCAGCCTGTACTGAATGGCCATCTTCAGAGCACACTCGATCGCAGTGGAGCCATTGTCCGAAAAAAACGTGCGCTGCAGACTCGTTCCTGGAAAGAAACTTGCCAATTTCTCAGCAAGCTCTCCCGCAAGCGGATGCCCATATCCTAAAAATGAGGTATGCGCGACTCGATCCAACTGCTCTTCGAGCACAGCATTCAGAACCGGATGTGCATGGCCATGAATATTCGTCCAGATCGATGCATTCCCGTCGATATAGCTGTTACCTTCCCCATCTTCTAACCACACTCCCTCACCACGCACTAACATTAATGGCTCATGCTCCTCAGCTGTCCACTCGCCTTGCCTCGTAAATGGATGCCAACAAAATTGTTTATCCTTCTCGATCCACTGTGTGAGCTGCTTCTTCATAGCCAAGACCTACGCAGCTCTAAAATGATCTGCAACCGAAATTCATCACGCTCTGAAGCTCATCTCCATTTTCCCCTAACACATTTTCTGAATCTGTGTTAGAGATGCTTATTCATGTCATCCACCCTCACAGATAGTGTCGAAGAAAAATCTACCGCGAAATCGCCCTCGGTCGAAGTCCACGATTTACGAATTGATTATGGGTCTCATCTAGCCGTCGATGGAATGAACTTGGAAATTCCGGTGGGCACCATCTACGGACTAGTCGGACCAAATGGCGCGGGAAAAACCTCTACGTTCAAAGCTCTCGCCTCACTCCTCACGCCCACACATGGGCACATTATTCTTAATGGCTACAACATCGCTACCCACCAACGTCTCGCTCTGGCGAACATCGGATACATGCCAGACATGGCACCCGTTGCCTCAGATTTAAAAGTCTGGGAGTTTCTCGAAATGTTCGCCGGTGCCCACGGGCTCTCTGGAAAAATGAAAACCGAGCGCATCCGTGAATGTCTTGAACAAGTCGACCTCCTCAGTGAAAAGAACGCGATGTGTACAGCTCTATCACGGGGCATGATGCAACGTCTCGTCCTAGCGAAAACCCTACTGCACAAGCCACAGCTCTTGATTCTCGATGAACCAGCGAGCGGCATGGACATTAAATCTCGAGTGAAATTAAGAAATGTCCTCCGCGGTATATGCCGCCAGGGATCCACAGTACTCATTAGCTCGCACATCCTGCCAGAGCTTACGGAAATGTGTGATATGATTGGCGTGCTTCACAAAGGCAAACTGCTTGATTCAGGAAATGTCGATGAGGTGCTTCACCGAATGACTGGATTACTCCCAGAAATACGTATCCGCCTGGCCGAAGCTCCCAGCCAAAATTGGATCAGATTCTTAGACAGCAACCCAAAAGTCTCCAGCGTCCAAGGGCAAGACATCCTCAACTACTCATTTCACTTCGACGGCAACAGCTGCGAGCTCTCATTGTTCATCCACGACATGATCTCTCAGGGTTACCTCGTCAGCAGAATCGCTGAACAGCAACGCAGTCTCGAAGAAATCCTACTCGATCTCGAATACGACGGTCACTAAGCCAACCTCATCATGCCCTTCAAAGCACAATCCAACACCCTCGATGCGCTACCCCAATTTTGGCAAGTGTGGAAGAACCCCATTTTCCACCGCTATCGTCAATCGCGTCTTCGCCTGCCATCGCTCATTACCGGATTTCTCCTCTATGGCGGTAGCTCCATGTTCTTCTACCTCATCTCACTAGGCATCACACTCACTCACGCGCAACAGGACAACATGGTAGATACCGCCATCTTCCCCTTTGCCCTCATCGTCTTTCTACAGCTCTTTATTCTCAACTTCGTCGGCACCGGTGAAGTCGCCGCAGGCATGGCGCGTGAATCTATAGACGGCGTACTCACCTACCAGCGACTCACCCCACTCAGCCCCGCGACAAAGATCATAGGCTACCTCTCCGGTCTCCCCGTTCGCCAATTTTATCATTTTCTAGTCACTCTACCCGCCAGCATTTTAGTCATCAGCTCAGGCCACATTCCTCTACACGTGTGGGGCCCCATCTACACCGTCCTCCTAACTTCGACCCTTATGTTCTATCTGTTAGCGATGTCGGTCGGACTCACCATGGGGAAAAAATTCTCTGCCCTCATTTCCCAAGGTCTCGTCGCCTTACTCTACTTTGCTCTCCCTCAGCTCTCTAATTTCGGTTTTGTCATTTTCGAATACCTTACCATCCGTCCCACCATTTTCTCAGCAGCCCAGAAACTTACAGACTGGCGCATCACAGAAACCCACTCAGCCTCTTCTTCACTTGGGAAATCAGCCACACTATATACTGTATTTTTATTCAAGGCCTTCTCAGTTGGGTCTTTTACAGCCTGTTGCTTCGACGCTGGAGAAACGAGGAGGCGCACCTTCTAAGCAAACTCCAGTGCATCACTATCACCCTGCTCCTTCACATAATTATCCTAGGAAGCATTTGGGCAAATACAGCTAACGGCTCAATCTTCGAAATCGAGATCAAAGGCGTCAGCCCTGCTGCCATGATTGCCAGAGAAGCTCTATCGACCAATAAAGAACTTATCGCCGCCACCATTCTATCACTCTACGGAATCATCGGTTTCGCATCCGCGATCTTGCTTCAATACATCTACACCCCGAACAAATTTTACTACCTCGCCGGCCTTAGAAATCCTAACCGCTCACGCAATTTCTTGAAAAACATACTTGCTGATTCTGGCACCGGATTCCCAACCAGCCTCAGTATAGCCATCATCACCACTATCGCGTGGATGATTTACGCCCAACATATGCAACAAAGCTCCACCATCTTAGCCCTCACATCTGTAGATGCATGGACCGCCGCTAAACCTTTACTGCTCGTAGTCGCTATGATGCCACTACTCACCCATGCCATCGTACTTGAACACCTCGGGCGTCAGCTTACAGGCATAGTCGCTGGCTTCGCCTGGGTGCTCCCCCTAGCCACAGGTCTATTGTTAAATGCTTGGAGCATCTTAGAAAGTTTTGCCAATTTCCTCTACGGTTTCTCACCATTAGCTATGAATTTCTCCCCCGGCTACGTCATGGCCAGCCACACATTAAGCCAGCACAATCAAGCCTTCATTAGCGGGACAAAGACTGGAATCACTCTCTATTTCATCATTGGCATCATCTTTGCTATACTCCTGATGAAACGCCACAAACACTTCCAAACGACAAAAAATGTCTAAATTATAACCTTTATTGACTGACACCACACAAATTCCCGCTATAATACAAAACCCTCGTGCTCATCAGTCTCCATTCTGAAAATCGTGCGATCCTTGGCCACTCGGCGACCACAGGAACACGATTCATCAAATGTCTGGGAGCACTCGCAGCAGTATCACTCTATTGCTGGTACATACTCCCCCATTCGATCAATGCCCCAATACTTCCAGAACCAACTGTCGAATCAGCCCAACCACTCCACTCAGCTGAACAGCACCTCTCCACTCTCCTTGTTGATGCCACTCTCGCAGCTGAGGACAAACGCTTCTATCACCACGGAGGAATCGACATCTGCGCCAACGCTCGCGCAATCAAAGATGCCCTCGAGGCCCAACGCTTTGTAAGTGGTGCTTCCACCATCACCCAGCAAACTGTCAAGCTGCTAGAAGGCACACCACCGCGAACCCTCGAAACAAAAATTTGCGAGGCACTCGCCGCGCGTAATCTTGAAATGCGCCACAGCAAAGACGCCATTCTCCTCAGCTACTTTAGCCTCCTCGAATACGGCAATCGCACTCGTGGCCCCGCTCACGCCGCCAAACATTACTTCAATAAAGAAGTCCATCAACTTACCCTCGCAGAAGCCGCTCTATTAGCAGGCCTCCCCCAAGCTCCATCACGACTCAACCCTCGGAAAAACCCTGAAGGCGCACTTCAAAGGCGCAATTGGGTGCTCGAGCGCATGCGCATCGTCCACGACTATCCAGAAGCTGACATTCGCGCCGCACAAGCCACTTCCCTTGTACTCTTCCAAGCACAAGCCACTTCCACTCAAAAACTGGCACTCGAGCAAGTTAATCTCAAGTAAACTCGCTTGCACTCACTGCACATAAGTTGCAAAGTCAAATGTAATGAGCCACAGCACAGTCAGTATTATCGCCCAATGTAAGGCCGCAGGTCTCCGCCGCACTAAAGCGCTAGAGTTACTGATCGACACCTTGCTCGCGTCCCCTCGTCCAATGACACTTGCAGAGCTCTCTGAGCACGACAACCTCAACACTCAGTGCGATCGCGCTACGGTATTCCGACTCCTCCAGCGACTCACCGACAAAGGTATTGTTCGCCGCCTTGGCCTCCATGAACGTGCTGCCTACTTCACCTTGTTGCTTACAGGAAGACACCAAGACTTCCTGATTTGTACCGATTGTGGAAAAATCGAAGCCATCAACGCTCAGTGCCCAGTCCACGCTCTTGAAAAAGAAATCGCTCAGAAATCAGGTTTTACTGGTCTCTACCACGAGTTAGAATTCTTCGGAACCTGTCCAAAATGCAGCGTCTAGAACACTGCCTCCATGTAAAGATATGACCGACGACCAACTGAACGATTCCTTCATCCAGTTTCAGCGCGTCGAAAAATCAGCTTCCGAGCGTACTCTACGCAATTACAGCCAAGCACTCGCTGCCTTCCAGAGCTACATGGAAAAAACGCTTTTCCCTGGCTGGAAGCAATGCACTCCTGACCATTTCCGCAGCTACCTCTACTACTGCATGCAGTTAGAAATGGCGAGATCAACCATCCGCCTCCGCTTCTCCGCTCTGCGCTCATTTTTTAAATACCTCGTCCACCGCCACGGACTTCCAAAATCTCCCTTGCTGACATCCAGCTGCCCAAGCAAGAGCGAAAGCTCCCCACCATCCTCAATCAAAGCCAAGTCGTCGAATTACTCGAAGCGCCTCTCAAGGCTGAACTCTCCAAACAAGCGCCCGAATGGCTCCCTCTCCGGGACTCTGCCATCTTAGAGCTCTTCTACTCCACTGGGCTCCGCCTCTCAGAACTCGCCGAGCTCAAAGTTGAGGACATCGACCACGCGCAAGGGATCTCTCGCGTCATGGGAAAAGGCTCAAAAGAACGCATCGTCCCCATCGGTAACCACGCTCTCACTGCTGTCCAAAAATACCGACTTGCAGCCAGCGTCAACCAAGGCCCCTTATTCATCAATAAAAGCCGACGCCAAATCTCCACCACCTCAATCGGTACCATGCTAAAGAAATACCTGCGCATGACCAGCATCCCTTTTAATATCACTCCTCACAAGTTACGCCACTCCTTCGCCACTCACCTCTTAGACAACGGCGCTGATCTCCGATCCGTTCAGGAACTCCTCGGCCACGCTTCTCTCTCTACCACCCAGATCTACATCCACGTCAGCACCAAACGGATGAAAGATTCCTATGACAAGGCACACCCGCGTGCAAAGTAATCCCCACACTCATCATTACAATTTCATGAAGCAAAAACTCATCTCCATCCTCGTTCCTCTCGTACTTGTCCTAGGCTTCCTATTTTGGTGGTTTTCCGCGAACCAGGTTCTCAAGCGCCGCAGCGCGGATATCATCGATTGTGTCCGCATGGAACAGGGCACTGGACGCATCGAACGCGCCTTCAAAGCTGAAAACCTGCGCGACCTCATCGACGAGAATATCACCGTGGTCTACCCACAAATGGAATCGACCTTTTCCCACCGCCTCCACTAATGAAGCTATCACGCTCCCAGAAGACCGAGCAAAGTCAGCCCTCCTCTACCTCACCGAACTAGCTGAATGGATCACCGTAAGCGAGGAACAAATCGACGTGCTCGAGCACGATAATTCATCTGCCTCAGTCAGTGTTGCCTTCAATCTTGAGGCGAAGTTAAAAGGAAAACCTAAGCAATCAGCACCACTTAAAGGAGTCTTCGAATATAATTACACTAACAACCGCTGGCTACTCACCGCTGCGCGATTTGAATAAAAGCACTCGCCATTTCACCCCCATCTCACTATGGAAACGCAGATTCTATGACCCAAGCGACTCAACTCTCAGCCAGCGCGCTCAACTTCTACTTCCAACAAGAAGAAATCCCAAATCCCACTGGTAAAATTCTTGTCGTTCAGGGAGCTCCCGGTCCTTGGCTAAATTCTATCGAAGGCTCTGATATTAACGTCATCAGCTACATCGCCAACGAGAATTCCCTCTGGACTCAAAAAGGCATCACACCTGTCCAAGAAACTTCAGAAAAGTACGACACAATCATCCATTTCTCGACCAAGTTCGCGACTGAGAACCTCGCTCAAATCGGCAAATTTAGTCAGCAACTCAAGCCAAATGGCCGCTGGATGTCAGTCATTCCTAATCGCATGGGCGCATCACGTCTCAAAAAAGACATCTCTAAACTGTTTAGCGAAGTCGAGACCTGTAGCAAATCAAAATGCCGCATCTTCGATACCAGCTCCGAGTTCGACGCTCAGCTTGCACGCAAATGGGCGAGCCTCGGTCGCGTTAAAGCAATCAATGGCACCAACTTCCGCACCACACCCGGTATCTTCTCTTCGGAAAAAGTCGACACGGGTTCGCTCCTACTCGCCGACATTCTCAAGAAAGAATCCTTCTACGGCTCAGGCGCAGACCTCGGTGCTGCCTACGGCTTTTTAAGCAAAACAGTCCTCGATACCCCACGTAATCGCATCCGAGAAATCGTACTTTACGAGCTCGACAAACGCGCTCTCGATTGCGCCCAACAAAACCTAGCAGGCCACGACAACGCCCTCTACCAATGGGCTGACGTCACTGCTGGCACGCACCACGTCCGCAAATTTGACTGGGTCATCATGAACCCGCCCTTTCACGAGGCACAGGACCAGAGTTTCGAACTCGGCAAAACCTTCATTCGTGAAGCTGCACGCATCCTTAAACCCGGTGGTTCACTCTACCTCGTAGCCAATCTCCACCTTCCCTACGAAGAGCTCATCCGCCAGGAATTCAGATCCCACCGCTTACTGGCCGAAGACAAAGGCTTTAAATGCATTTTTGCCAGAGCTTAAAGATCGCATTGATTAAACAGAGTGTACTTCCCTCCGCCATTCCTCCGGCTCACAGTGAAGGCATAAAAAAAGCGAAGCTGTAAAGGCTTCGCTCGATATTTAGCAAATACACCTGAAGGGAGTCGAACCCCTAACCTTCTGATTCGTAGTCAGATGCTCTATCCAATTGAGCTACAGGTGCTTTTAAGTTGCTAATTTGCCAAAGCGGTGAACTTCTCAGAGAGAAATACACCCGAAGGGAGTCGAACCCCTAACCTTCTGATTCGTAGTCAGATGCTCTATCCAATTGAGCTACGGGTGCTTTTAGAACACGTTGTGTGCTGCGGCGGGCGGAGAAAACCACAATCCCCCCATGCCGTCAAGAAAACGCTGCATTTTTTTTAATCACACACACCCCTAAAAGCACGCAACTACTTCGTTCCAAGACTTCTAGCCAAAATACAAAAATCTCAACAAATAGCGAAATCCAGCAGTGAAGCTCACATCCTCTCTCCAAAGTAACGCAGCTGATTGCGTTTCACATAAGAATACATTTCCAATGACCTACTATTCTCTATCGATTCCTTAACCTCAGGAGTCTTCTCTATTTCATGTCGTAGGAGCAAGTTGAGCATGGTAACACAGTCGTCGCGACGCATTTCCCATTCATAATAACCAAGTGGAATCAAATCCAGTCCAGCACGGCTGAGCATAAGAGCCTTCTTTGTGTGCACAGCAACTTGCATATCACCTGGATACCCTATCAAATCAACCGCCAGTACCAGATCATCACGCTGAATCACGATATCAATCGGCACACCAGCGACACGCCCCCCAACACTCACTTGATCGTTCTTGTTACATAGCTCATGAACAACCTCATTGGCAAATCGATCCCTTTCAACAGAATCAATGGCATAGCTCTCATTCTCCGTATCAATATGCATGAGATATTCAGACAGCATAGAATCAGGCTTGAGCTTATTGGAATCTAGCGAATGAAACACATATTGCCTGTCCTTCGCTCGTGTGATAGCAACATTAAACACATCTTCACGCTCTAGGAACCTTAAGCTGGCAGCATGATAGCTGTTGTCGATAGCCATCGAAATGAGCATCAACCAGCGTTCTTCGCCCTGAAAGCTATGAGCAGTCCCAATCAGAAGTTGGGCTTCGACTCGAAGTCTTCGCAATTGAGATCCGCGAAATTCTTCAAACACCGAGCGCGTCAAAGCATCGACCTGCGCTCTAAATGGTGAAAGCACCCCGATACTCGGAAGTTTTATTTTTCGGATATTTTTTCAGGAGATCATGCAAAACGCTGATAATGGCATCAATTTCCAGCTGATTTACCCCACGATCATCACGTCGCCCACCATCAACAAAAACTGCTTTCAAAGCTGCATCTTCAGCATCTTTCTGCTGCCAAGGACGCTCACGCATGATCTGTAAGCTCTCCCCATAAAAGCGCCTATTACTGTAGGAAATAATCCCGTATTGAGAACGGAAATGTTCATTCAGAAATCCAGTTTGCCTTTGGTCATGTACTAAATCAATAGCCACATCCATTAAACTGCGATTGCGATAATGGTACTTCTCGATGACTTCTTCAGATACAGAAAACTCTTTGGCTGCAGTCGACATTGTATGCTTCGAGAGAAAACTGACATGGCGCAATTGCTTCGTATCTCCGACCACCACAACCCTCTTAGCCCTTTGCAGAGCTGGTAGAATACTCGCCAAATCACATTGACTAGCCTCGTCAATGACCAACACATCAAACATTTCTTTTTTCAGAGGTAACACCCTATGCATATCCTCAGTACTCGTGAGCCAAACTGGCAATGCTTTCAAAAGTACTGAATAATCAAGCGCCTTTAAAATCGCCTGCTGATCGCTCCCTCTACGTTTCCGCACCCCTTCCCACATTTTTTGAAGCTCTTTACGTGAAAGCGCGTCATCTAACACTTTTGTGATCTGACATTGTAATTTGAGCTTAATGTAGTGCCTCACAGCCAACTCACGCTCGCGCTGAAGCTGCATATACGTCTCTCGCATCTCACTGAGTAGTGGCCGACGATTGATCGCGTAACCATCCCACACTCGTCGCACCTTGCGCACCAAACTGGGGGATGGGTCCAAGTGGGCACCGGCTCTTTCCATTGATTTTTCAAATTCCCCTTCTAAGGCGCACTCTGCATCACGAATCGAGTCCACTTGTTCTTCGATTCTTTTATACAGAACATGTAAGGATACCGGCCGTCGACCACAAACTCATTAGCTCCCGCAAGAATGCTCTTCAGCAAACATTTAAGATTCTTCAGATGCTCGCTTCTCCCAGCTCGCACAGTCGCATGCACTGAGCCTAACATGCTATCGATTTTCTTGTGCAGCACATTCACCGCATGATCCCCACGCGAAGTGACTAAGACACTCTCACCACGTATGACATGATCTAAAGCGATAGCCGCTACAGTGTATGACTTCCCTGTTCCAGGTGGTCCATGGCATACTGTCAATGGCTGCACCCGTGCTGACTTAAGCACCCTTTCTTGCTGAGAACTTAACGTAGCTGGAATGAAATGCACATCTTGCTCTTTGATGGACTTCCCCGCTGTCACTTCACCTAATACATGTGCTAAGGCATTACTATGGTCAGAAACATCCATTTCGCCGAGCTCCTTCAGCTCCTCTAATAACCCCCTGGTGGAAACCTGCCGCTCCACATTTGCTATACCAGCAGCGGAAAGCACGGACACCTCTCTCTGCTTTCCTGCGTCCTCTACTGTACCAGAAGCCTCTAAATAGGGCCATTTGAGCAAGCTTTACAATGCACATGAGGACAATACACTGCCATCTCCCTACGGATTTCCCCTACCATCGCTTCACTCAACCCCTCACCAACTAAAATTTCTCTCAAGACTTGTTCGAACTCTTTGGGAGCCTGTAACACATCAAGTGCAGCTTGATTCAGTCGAGCCCCTTTCATCTGAACCCGCAAAGGGAAATAATCATCCCCGTCCTCCGTTATCTTCGCATTGAACAACACCAGCGGCGACCGATGAATCCCTTCTTCGGTCTTACCACAGACGAATAAAACGCCGTAAAGTAACTCGCGTTCTCGTTTGTGCATCGTGCTATAGGCTGCTAAATCACTACCGTACTTGGGCGGCAAAAGGATTTCAGGAAGGATTCCAGTAAGTAACTTTTCCTCTCCTTGAGTCATCCTACGGTATTTGACTGCCCCATAAAAATCACGCACACCAGCTCGCACACGATCTTCTCTGTAGCATGCTGTGAGCCATTGAATTAATGCACTGTTTGACATCTGCAAGCCTTCTAGCAACTAGCTAACAGCTCAGCAATCACAGAGAAAATGAAATCCTAGACTTCTGCACATACCTCACAGCTTGGCTAAAACAGTTTTAACGCTCAGAGAATACCTAAATTGTGGTTGAAAAACTCCCTAATCCACGGCAAGTGTCACCCATGTTAACGATCCGCAACCTCACCAAAACCATCGGAGGGAGAACTCTTTTTGAAGAAGCCAAAATGACCATCAACTGGGGGGAGCGAGTCGCCCTCGTTGGTCCTAATGGCGCTGGTAAATCCACACTCTTCCGCATCATTCTTGGACAAGAAGAATCGGACGCAGGCGAAGCCGACATCGATGAGTATGCGATCACTGGCTACCTAGCTCAGGAAGCTGGCGATCCTGGCCAAGAAACAATCCTCGAGCTCGCCATCGGCATCACCCCTGAAATGGCCGCTGCTATTAAAACGATGCGTGAATTCGAAGCCGCTGGCAAAGAGAGCGACCCCAAATACGCAGAAGCACAGGACACCTTCGATGCTAACAATGGCTATTCACTCGAACCTAAAGCGAAAAAGATCCTCGCCGGTCTTGGATTTAAGCAGGAACAAGTCAATGAGCCGGCCAATACCTTCTCTGGTGGTTGGATCATGCGTGCGAACCTCGCTCGTCTTCTCGTCCAAGAGCCAGACCTTCTGATGCTCGATGAGCCGACTAACCACCTCGACCTTATCTCACTCATCTGGCTCCAAACGCTACCTCAAGAAACTATCCAGGTGCACTCCTCGTGATTTCTCACGATCGCGACTTCATGGACGAAATTATCGAAACCGTCCTATGAGATCGATGACCATAAGTTACGGCCCACTACACCGGAAACTACTCAGG